>NZ_JAHLMU010000005.1 GCF_018919485.1 Psychrobacter sp. TAE2020 | reverse complement strand
AAGGCTGCTGCTGAGAAGGCTGCCGCTGAAAAGGCTGCTGCTGAGAAGGCTGCCGCTGATAAGATTGCTGCTGAAAAGGCTGCCGCTGAAAAGGCTGCCGCTGATAAGGCTGCTGCTGAAAAGGCTGCTGCTGAGAAGGCCGCTGCTGAGAAGGCTGCCGCTGAAAAGGCTGCTGCTGAGAAGGCTGCCGCTGATAAGGCTGCTGCTGAAAAGGCTGCTGCTGAGAAGGCTGCTGCTGAGAAGGCTGCTGCTGAGAAAGAACGCTTACAAAAGATCGAAGCCAATCGTCTAGCATTAAATAAAAAAGCTCAAGATGCAGGATTAAGCACTGAACAAGCAGCAGCTTATGCTGAAGCAAACAAAGAGGCTCAAACTAAAGCTGCACAGGAAGCACTAGATAGTATCGTGGCGGAAAATACACGTATTGCGACTAAGAAGTCAGAACTTGTAGTAAAAGCTCAAGTTGCTGGTTTGAATGCTGATCGTGCTAAGCAGTTTGCGGATAATAATGTCAACACTGCCGATACAAGTATCGCTAAAGCGTTGAACGCTGAAGTTTCTAAGGCAGTGATAGCGGACAAAGGTGGTGTATATGCAAATGGGCTGACCACTGATAATAAAGTTACTTCACAGAGTTCAAGCAGTCAATACATACAAACTCCTTATGGTTCTCGATATGTCACTCAGACTAAAACTGAATCCTCACTTAATAAAACTTACGATCAACCTTATTCTGTTGTTGTAGGTAGTGGCACAATGACTACTACTACTGATAACTATAACGGTACGCAAACTTCTAGTAATTTTGGTTTAGAAAAAGTAGCAGGATTGGCTACGCTAGAACAAAATGTACCAAGTGTTGGTAAAGCTGTGTATACAGGCTCGGCATTTTCATCAATTGATAACAATGCCGAGCTTAGCTACTTGATTGATTTCGATAAACGCAAAGGATCAGGGGAAATCACAGGTTGGGAAAATGAGTTTGGCAATGTAAAGCTGAATGAAGGCGATCTAAAAAAAGTTAACGTTGGCGGTAAATCTGCAGTTGGTGTATCAGGCGTTTGGTCTGGAACTAATGATATAGTTTCAGAAAGTAATGGTAACTATACTTTAGGATTGTTTGGTCCAAAAGCGGAAGAAATTGCTGGGACTGCTACAGTAAAATCTATGTCAACAGGGTCTAGTAACGTTACAGCTGGAAACACTTATAACGTTGGTTTCGGTGGTCAGAAAGATGCGAAAGCCTTATTAAAACGTCAAGCTATTGAAGCAGGTTTAACCGAAAAACGTGCACAAGTCTATGCTGAGACTAACGTTAACAAGGAAACTGCTGACGAAGCATTAAAAGCTGCTGTGAAAACCCAAGCAGACGATCTCGCCAAACTTGCAGCAACGGGAACAGCAATTGGTTTAACAGATGTTCACGCTAAACTTGTCGCTACAGCGCAACTGGATGCTCCAAAATCTGAGTTAAAAGAGGCGCTGCAAAATGCCGCTCTAACACAAGCTACAGAAGTTAAAATAGCAGCATTTGGTAATGATCTTGCTCAACGCTGGAATGGATTAAGCACTGAGAGTATCAGTCAAGATAGTCTAAATGATAAAGATCAATATAGTTTACGGGAAGGATGGAACTATATTTATCAACAACCCTATTCGATGGTGGTTGGCACTTGGCTGCTTACAGACATTAAAGATGATGTAAATCAGCTTGTAGGAAACCCTTATCCGTATAATGTAGATGTAGCTGGTTTTTCTACGCAAGCAGTCGCTATGCCTACGATAGGAAAGGCAACTTATACTGGCTTAGGCGTACATGTAAATGACAAATTCGATCTTAATTATAATGTCGATTTCGCAAAACGGACTGGTTCAGGCTCTTTGCTAAAAGCAGCTGAGTATGGTGGTAAGATTTCACTAGATGAAGGCAAAATTGCTAAAATCAATTTAAAGGGTAACGATGTCATAGGTATTAGTAGCTCAGCAACAGCCTTAAATGGAACACTAGGTAAATATAACCTTGGTTTTTATGGCACAGAAGCACAAGAAATTGCAGGTTCTTTAGAGATGAATCAAGGTAGTGGTTATAGAAATACTAATGACAAGATTGAATATGGATTAGGCGGAACTCGTGGTGAAATTTCTAAATAATAGAAAACTTATCCTTAAATAAATATATAAATTAAACCGTTTGAAGTATTTAGTCTATATTTCAAACGGTTTTTTCGTCATATCGGTAAAAGCTAATGAGAAAAAAGCTCTATATAGCATGTTCTGTTGCACTATCTACCACAGCCATTGCTCAAGAATCACCACCCACCCAAACCGTGTTCTTTGAAAAGACGCCGCAGGTACAACCAGAGTTGTTACTCAACCAGCCTAGTCTTAATGCGCCAAGTGTTGCACCAATAGCAGAAGGTAGCAGTCTAGAAGAACACATCAATTTCGCCATTGTAAGCAAAGACTGGCAAATGCTAGAAGGACTATTGGCTCAATATCGTACAACACTTAATTTTGATCCAATTTTATATGATTATGGATTAGGGGCACTATATCGAAATCAGGGTCGCCAAAAAGAAGCCATTGCGTTATATCAGCAACTCTTAGAGAGTCAACCCAATCTACATTATCCAAGGTTTGATTTGGCAATGATGTTATATGAAGACAAGCGTTATACTGAAGCAAAAGTGCAACTAGAGACAGCCGAGCCCTATCTTGCGCCAGCATTACAAGCTTTGGTTAGCCAACTTTTAGGAAATATCAAGAAATCTCAAGAATGGAAGCCTACATTAAACTTCAGTTATGAATCCACTAATAACGTCAATCAGGCATCTGACTTAAAAGAGTTAGTGCTTGGTGAAGCCACGTTTATCCGTAGTGAGGATTCATTACCACAAAAAGCACATGGCATACGTTATAACGTCGGGGCTACACAAGAGAAAAACATTAAGGGCAATCACTATATTTATAAAGACGTAGATTTAGGGGGCGTGAACTATTGGGACAACAGTGATTATAGTGAGCTGACACTACAAGCGAATTTAGGTTATCGTTATAAAGACATCAAGCAATCATGGGGTGTTATTACGATGGTTGAGCAAAATTTGCTAGGCGGAAGTCGATATAATCAGAACTATGCAGCGACGTTAGAATACAATCGACAAATGTCAGATCAATGGCAAATTTCTGGTAGTGTCTCGCATTTACAAAAGCGTTATGAAGACGATGACTTAGCCAATTACTACGATGGTCATGCTAATAGTACTGCGTGGATTTTTCTTTACCAACCAAAGCCTAAATGGCTGGTTTATGCTGGCGCTGATGTCATGCGTGATGACTTAGCGGATCAGGCTGAATCATCAGATCGTCAAGGCTTACGCGGAGGAATGGTATTCTCTGGAGATAGGATTAGTGTGAGAAGCAGTATTCGTTACGCTCAGCGAGATTTTAAAGAAGATAATTTCTTTTATGGCGAAAAGCGTAAAGACGATGAATATCAATTTAGTACAACACTAGGGCATAAGAATTTGAATTGGTATGGATTCACACCAAAACTGAACTACGAGTATCAGAAAATCGATAGTAACTTGCCACTTTATGAGCGTAGTAATAGTTCATTATCTGTAAAAGTAGATAAATATTTTTAGTGCTTGTATATAAAAATAAAAAATTAATCCCTCTATCTACATTCTCTTTAAGTCTTGTTAAATTTAATAAGGCTTAAAGCGTATTCCCCTCTATCGAAACTACTTATAATAAGTGTAGCAAAAAAATTAAACCACAATCACAAGACTAAACCTTTTCCAACGTGAGATGGTTGAGTCTCCCTGACTAAGGGCGAAATAACGACTCTAGATATTCAGCGCTCCCTACGGTATGCTTGAATCTCTAGAATCCTTTTTCGTTGGGGAAACCCCAAGCCCCAAATACCACCAAAAGCGTGGTGCTAACACAGTAAAGCATCGGTAGCTGATTATGGCAATAGTCCACATTGCGACCAAAGCAATATCCCGAAAAGCAGGGCAATCAGCGGTTGCTTCTGCGGCTTATCGTGCCGGTGTGATTCTCAAAGATGAGCGCTACGATAAGAGCCACGACTACTCAAAAAAATCAGGGGTGATGAGTGCGGATATTATTTTGCCGACTGCGCTAAAAGCCAAAGGCTTAATGGTCAGCCGTGAGGAGATTTGGAATAAAGCCGAACACGTTGAGGGGCGAACCGATAGCCGAGTTGCCAGAGAGTGGCTGATTAATCTGCCTCATGAATTGGACGAGGCGAAACGCAAGGCACTGGCGCATGAATTCACCCAAGTCTTAGCGGATAAATACAACATCATTGCCGATTGTGCCATTCATTCACCTAGCAAAAAAGAAGTGGCTAGGGGCGCAGACCCTCGTAACTACCACGCTCATATCTTAGTGACCACCCGAGAGGCAAAGATGGGCGCAGACGGTGAGCTATTCTTTGATAAGCAATTGAAGATACCGTTTGAGTGGTCAAACGATAAACGTAAAACCAAAGGCTTGCAGTCGTCTATCAAAGAAATCAAAGACATTCGCCAGTTATGGGTAGACATGGCAAACAAGGCGTTGGTCGGACTTGATGTTATGGAATTAGACGCCCGCAGTTTTAAAGCTCAGGGCATAGACCGTCTACCAACAGTCAAAATGGGCGTTGATGCCACCAACATGGAACGCAAAGGCATAAACACAGAAAATGGCAATAAGAACCGAGCCATTCATGTGATTAATCAGCGCAGAGAATTTACCAAACAAAGCAACCGGAAGGCAGCCGATGAGCGACACACCGTTGAATATACTGAGTGGGCAACTGAACGAGTTGAGTGGGCGACTAATCGACATCGACAGATCGACAAACGCCTTGATGACAGCCAACAGCGAATCGAAAGAATCAAGCGAGATACTGAATGGGCTGTTAGAGAAGATCAAGCTATCAGTAAAGTTATTGAGGGAAGCTCAAAAAGAAGTGGGCGCAACTCAAGAAACGCTGAATGGGCGGTTAAGAGAACTGAGCGAATCCTCAGACTCGTTGGAACAAGAGAACCTGACCTTAAAACAAGAGAAGAAAGCGTTGCAGAGTTTGATCAGCAAGCAAAAGCAGTTAATCGACTCATTGCAGACCGAGCTAACGCAGTTGCCACTGCCCCAAGCCCCTTCGATGACAACGCACGACGAGCAAGAGCTGCTAGCATCGCTAAAGAGCAGCGAGAATTTGATACAGCAGCAGAAAACTACGATAGAAAAACGAGATACTACAGTGGAAGAATTGAGAGCGTTAATAAACAAATTAGACATATAAGACTGGGCTATGCACACAAATTATTAGAGCGACATAAAGAAGATAATAGGCTCATAGTTGGTTGGCGTGAAAGCTCAGACGACTACCCTAACAAGTATGACTATCGTCAAAGTGATTTACTCGATGCTTTTGCTGATAAATTTAAGTTGGATAAAGCCAGTAGCGAAGATTATCGTGAATATCATAAAAGACTAGGCGATACGTTTGATTCTCCCTTCTTCAAAGAGAACAAGGCGATCATGGACTTACTACGTGATCCGAAGGCAGAGCGTGACCAGTACGATGCTATCAAAACCCACTATGACACTTTCATCGAAGAATTGGATAATCGCTATAAAACGATTGATAGCACGATGAAAAATCGCTTAGGTAATATTTCAGATGTTAGCAGAAGGACGGCTGAGAGCTTATCAGCACCTAGTTACCTCAAAGAATTGGATAATTACATCAATAACGAGGCAACCGCAGACGAGAATAAAGCACTAGCAATCAAGTGCAAATCTGACAAAATTAATCGGACTTGTCAGCTCCTTAAGAATGGAATGATAGGACTAAAGGATATCCGTGAAGCTGATAAACGCCAAACGCACTCAGAGGCTCTACAAGTGTCCTCAAATAACTTTATGACCAGTTATGGCAACGAGCTGTCTAACGATGAACAGAAGGCTATAAATGACGGTTTGAGTGCTGTTAATCAACCCGTTCGATCTAATACCATGAGTTATAAACGTTAGCATTAACCATCATCTTTTTGCTTTTTCTTCTAGTTAATTAAAACAAAAACATATTTTTTACTTTTAATTACTTTTAAAGACTTTTAGACCCTCTGGGAGCCTTTGTTTCAAAGGGGTGTAGGACTTATAAAGCTACAATCATCATAGATAAAGCTACGTTAATCATAGATAAAGCTACGTTAATCATAATTAGAAGCTACAATCATCATAGATTATGCTACAGTTATTTAACTGTAGCATAATGAGGTTTTTTTATGAGTTCTTTAATTGATACATATGAAAAAAAGTACCCTGAAAATTGGGTTGTGATGCAAAACAAAATTGAACAATGCTTCCATAAGATGACATTGGATGAGAAGCGATTGCTTATACTCGCTAGTCCAACAGCTAGAATGATCGATGCTTCTGAAAAAGATGCAATTGAGGTTACAGCTGAGCAATTTGCTAATGAATGCGGTATTAAGGTTAGTTCGGCATATAAGCAACTAGAAGTAGCTAGTAAAAACTTATTAAATCGCTCGTTTTCTTATGTAAACGAGCGAGGAAAACGTGTTGGAGTTACTTGGGTGATTAGGGCGGTATATGAGGATGGATACATCTCAGTATGCTTTCCCGATGAAGTGCTAATCATGCTTAAAGCATTTGACGCATCAAACCCTTTTACTAAGTATAAGAAAGAGAATGTTTTACTGTTAAAAGGTGAGTATTCAATTGATCTATATCATATAGCGAAAAAATATGAAGGTATGAGTACTTTTCAGATGACGTTAGAGGATTATAAACTAGAGCTAGGTTTGCCAAGATCCTATAACCGAATAAATAACTTAAAAGCTCGTGCATTAGAGCCAGCGATTGATGAGATTAACGAAAAGACAGATATAAATATCACTTATGAGAACATCAAGCGAGGTCGTACGGTCACTGGCTTGAAGTTTACTGTGAAGCCTAAGATTAAGCCTAAAAAAGCTTTAGAAGAAAAACGTGATCCACACACAGCTGATATGTTCACGGTTGACGGTCTAACAGACGCACAACTTGCTCGCATCACACGTAATCAGAGGTTTAAGAGTGAATACAATCATTTGATTCCACCGACAAGCTCTATAAATCAAGACCCCACCTTATGGGTCGACGAAATGGTTAGTCGTATTAAAAAAGACCCTGAATTTTTTAATAAAAAACGTCCTATCCGTGAGTATCTTAAAGACTAATTATTTATCTATTAGTTAATAATTAGTCTTGTGGTATATGCGGTCAAACCTATTTAATTTTACTTGGTGTATTTTAATTCTATAAGAGCCTAAAAACACCAAAAATAGTACTTCAGTAGCTTTAGCGGATATTTAAAATATAATTTTTAAAAAAATATAATATAGTTCAGTAATACCTTACACAATTAGAATACAATGAAGTAATATATGTTACATAAATGTATCGATTGGGGAATTACAGTGTCTTTAAAGTATTTATCAAAAGTAAGCGCGCTCGCTATTTTGGCATTAGGCATTGTTGCGTGTAGCAGTGGTGGTCATCACTCAAAACCATCTGCAAATTTACCCCCACTAACAGAGCAGACCGCTGCTGAGAAGGCCGCTGCTGAGAAGGCCGCTGCTGAGAAGGCCGCTGCTGAGAAGGCTGCTGCTGAGAAAGCCGCTGCTGAAAAGGCTGCTGCTGAGAAGGCTGCTGCTGAGAAGGCTGCTGCTGAGAAGGCTGCTGCTGAGAAGGCTGCCGCTGAAAAGGCTG
Source organism: Psychrobacter sp. TAE2020 (assembly GCF_018919485.1). Classification (GTDB taxonomy): domain Bacteria; phylum Pseudomonadota; class Gammaproteobacteria; order Pseudomonadales; family Moraxellaceae; genus Psychrobacter. The sequence continues at coordinate 525 of NZ_JAHLMU010000005.1, read as the reverse complement.
CTGCTGAGAAGGCTGCCGCTGATAAGATTGCTGCTGAAAAGGCTGCCGCTGATAAGATTGCTGCTGAAAAGGCTGCCGCTGAAAAGGCTGCTGCTGAGAAGGCTGCCGCTGATAAGATTGCTGCTGAAAAGGCTGCCGCTGATAAGATTGCTGCTGAAAAGGCTGCCGCTGAAAAGGCTGCCGCTGATAAGGCTGCTGCTGAAAAGGCCGCTGCTGAGAAGGCTGCCGCTGAAAAGGCTGCTGCTGAGAAGGCTGCCGCTGAAAAGGCTGCTGCTGAGAAAGCCGCTGCTGAGAAGGCCGCTGCTGAGAAGGCTGCCGCTGAAAAGGCTGCTGCTGAGAAGGCTGCCGCTGAGAAGGCTGCCGCTGAAAAGGCTGCCGCTGAGAAGGCTGCCGCTGAAAAGGCTGCTGCTGAGAAGGCTGCCGCTGAAAAGGCTGCTGCTGAGAAGGCTGCCGCTGATAAGATTGCTGCTGAAAAGGCTGCCGCTGAAAAGGCTGCCGCTGATAAGGCTGCTGCTGAAAAGGCTG
>NZ_JAHLMU010000004.1 GCF_018919485.1 Psychrobacter sp. TAE2020 | reverse complement strand
ATAAATAATCATCGGCCGCTTTTTTATGCTAAAACCAATACAGCGTTTAGCTTAACGCTTGCTATTGCGATCACGAGTATTACGCGAACCACGACTAGCTGGGCTAGCGCTACTTTTTGGCTTGGCAGTGCTAGTAGTACTGCGAGTGTTTTCGCTACGACGTGCTTTAAGCGGTTTGTTTTTGATACGCTCTTGCTTATCTTTAGCGGCACCATGTAGACCAGTACCATAGCGTGGGCGTAGGCTGACTAAGTCCGTCAAGGTATTGATATCTTTTCTATCTAGCTCCAAAAAGCGACCAGTACGTAGCTCTTTAGGCAAAGCAATACTGCCATAACTAGTACGTAGCAGGCGACTTACTTTAAGACCTTGCGACTCAAATAGACGACGAACTTCACGGTTACGGCCTTCGTTTAGCTTAACATGATACCATTTGTTGACGCCTTCACCGCCGCCTTCTTTGATATCATCGAACTTTGCCATACCATCGTCTAGCATTACGCCCGTAGTCATCGCTCGAGCGATTTCAGGGGTTACTTCACCTAATACTCGTACAGCGTACTCACGAGTGACTTCGCTAGAAGGATGCATTAAGCGATGGGCCATTTCACCATCGTTAGTGAATAGCAATAGACCGCTAGAGTTAATATCTAAGCGACCGACCATCACCCAGCGATCATGCGTCAATTTAGGCAAGCGCTCAAAGACTGTTGGACGACCTTCTGGATCGTTAGCTGAGCAGATCTCGCCTTCAGGCTTGTAATAGGCTAGAACACGGCGACGCTTTTCGTTTTCAGCGGTATATTTAATCTGACGACCATCAACCCGAATTTCATCACCTTGACTGACACGATCACCGATAGTAGCAGGGCCGTTATTTACTGACACTCGTCCAGCTTTGATCACTTCTTCCATTTGGCGACGTGAGCCAAGACCCATACGGGCGAGGGCTTTTTGTAGTTTTTCGTCTTTCATAACTTAATCCTTGATTCGGTTGGTGTTACATTTCTCAATGTAGGTAACAGCATACTAATTGTGGCATTATTGCGCAGCGCCACATTATACGCTATTTATAAGCAGAGTACAGTAGTTAGCTCTCACAGTTGTTCGAAAGCCTAGCAAAGAATATTGATATGATTGGTTTTTTCAAATAGGCAAAATCTATAGTTTAAGGGCTTAAAAACCTTTATAGCTGCACTTTGCTACTCTAAAGTTTGACAGCACAGTTCCACCTTATCGGCAGTGTCTACAACAGCTTTATACCAGTAGCACAGTATTGTCTTAACATAGAGTTAACTATATACTTTCAATTGCTAAAAATAAGTTGTAAATTTATAGTTGAAAGATAATAACTTTAAGCGATAAGAGTTTATTAATTTTTAATCAACTATGCTATTATGGCCTTTTGTAAAATACGTAACATATTGATACAACAGTGGCATTAGTGTTGCTAATGATTACTTATTACTGGTTATTACTGAGTTTATAAAGGTTTTTATTATGGGTCAATCCTCAAAGCTGCTAGGGGCAACAAGCTTACTGCTGATCAGTTTGTTATCTGGTTGTGCGACTACTACTACTATAAACTCTGGCTTACAGTCTGGTGACTTGCCGCCAGTAGGTAGCTTCGTTGCTGAGAATGGTCTGCAATTCAATGTGCAGCCGTTAAACTTAGCTACCCTACCTCCACCACAAGTATCTAGACCTAGTAATGATATCTATCAGCTAATAGCTAGCTCTACTAAGAAAGAATATCGTATTGCGCCAGGTGACATCTTAAGTATTAATTTAGTAGGCTATCCAGATATTAAGTCACTGCCGTCAAATGGTAATGATAATAGCCCTTCGGCCGCAGGATACCCAGTAGATCAACAAGGCTTTGTACAGTTTCCATTAGTAGGACGTGTTAAGGCCAGCGGTATAAGTGTGCCGCAGTTTACAGCTAGTCTACAGAGCAAGCTGCAGCGCTACCTTAAGTTCTCAGACCCTCAAGTAAAAATTATTAAATATCGTGGCAATAAGTTCTTTATCGATGGTGAGGTTAAGCAACCTGGCGAGTTCGCTATTGAAGACGCCCCAGTATCTTTATATAGTGCGATATCTATGGCTGGTGGTGCTACTACTACTGGGGATTCAAATAGCCTAGTATTGAATCGTAAAGGTAGAAATTATAATATTGGCTTGCAAGCGTTAAGACAAATAGGATCATCGGGCAATCAAATATATTTGCAAGACGGCGACTCTATCCATGTCAATAGCCAAAGTCGTAACACTGTCTATGTATTAGGTGAATTTGGTCAAGTCAAGCCAGTGCCTATCCTGGAGCAAGGGCTAACCCTAGCGCAGGTAGTAGGGGAGTCACAAGGTTTGAACGCACTTACGGCTAATGCCGCTAAAATATATATTGTTCGTAATAACTCTGGATATCAGCTGACTGATATCTATTATGTCAATATGCAGACAATTACTAACCTTGCATTAGCCAACCGTTTTGAGATGCAGCCTAATGATATAGTCTATGTCGATCCTACGGGTTTAACGCGCTGGAACCGAGTTATCAATTCTCTGCTACCTTCGAGTACAGCGATCAGAAGTCTTGCTGGTATATAAGTGCTGGGTTTAGAAGTGATAAGGTTCTACTTAGCACCAAGTCGATATTAATTAATAGGCAATGATTATGGCATTTGATAATATTTTGGTAGTTTGTGTTGGTAACATCTGTCGTAGCCCGATAGCTGAGGCGCTGTTAGCGCATCAATTTCCACAAAAGCATATTGACTCTGCTGGACTCTCAGCGGTAGTAGGTAACGGTGTTGACCCTAAGTCGCAACAAGTAATGGACCCCTATAATGTAGATATGTCCGCCCATATCGCTAAGCAAATAGATGAAAATCTAGTCAAAAAAGCAGACCTTATCTTAACTATGTCAGATGGTCAGACTAAGTGGATTGAAGAGCGCTGGCCACATTGCCGTGGCAAGACTTTTAAAATTGGTCACTGGAATGATAAAGATATTGCTGATCCCTACCGCCATGAACTAGCGTTGTTTGAAGTGGCTAGAAAAGATATTGTAGAAAGTCTTAAGCCATGGATTGATAAAATTAGTTGAAGACACATTAACTATTTGGCCTTTAAATAGTTGGTTATAAACAGATTATCCTTAAGTGATGAATATACAGTTATGAATACAGATTCAAAAAGCCTATCAAAGCCTATTGAGCAAAAAGATGAAGATGAAATCGATCTATTAGCTTTGCTATTTGCCTTGTTGCGTGGCTGGAAAACCATCTTGTTTTTTGCTTTAGTAGGCTTGCTTATAGGTGTGCTTTATAGCCGTTACGTGAATCCTACCTTTAAATCAAATGCTCTTATTCAAATTGATGATAAGTCAGGAGGTCTCCCTGCCCTTGGAGAAAACATTTCTGATTTGTTAGGATCAGAGGAGAGTAAAGCGCAGACAGAAGCTGAGCTTATTAAGTCACGGATGGTATTACAGCCGGTAGTAGATTTATTACATCTAGGCATACGCTTAAGTGATCCTGAGGTTGATGCTTTAACTAGAATTAAAAATAATCGTACTGATACGCAAGTGAATATTCCTGAAGGGGTAGCTCTGGCAACTGCAGATGGGAATGTGCAAGTTAGTAATTTCGAGGTTCCGCAATCTAACCTTAATCAGTCTTTTACCTTAATTCGTTCTGAGTCGGGTACTGGCTTTGTACTGAGCAGTGGTTTTGATGATTATAAGGGTCAGTTAGGCCAAGCTCATCAGTTTAAAAGCGTAGATGGTATTATTGAAATCACCGTCAACAATTTGCCAGATAACGGTCATACTGTCAACATCACTAAGCAGTCGCTGCAGACTACTACTGATTCAATTAACAGTGCGCTATCGGTAGTAGAAAAAGGTAAGCAGACTGGCGTTATAGAAATGTCATTGACTGGTGCTAATCAGCAGCAAGTCAGCTTAATCTTAAAAGAAATTATTCTGTCCTATATTGGTCAGAATCAATCGCGCGGCTCAGAAGAGACAACTAAGACTATTGAGTTTATGGAAAGCCAAATTCCAGTTTTAAAGCAAAAGCTTGAAGCGGCTGAAAAAATATTTAATGACTTTCGTAAACAGTACGGTACTATCGATGTTGGCAAAGAAGCTGAATTACTATTAACTGAAAACTCGCAAATTGATGCTCAGCTTAATGAGTTAAAACTTAAAAAAGCTGATTTGACCACTTACTATACTGAAGAGCATCCGCTAGTCATTCAGATCAACGATCAGCTCAGAGTACTTAATAATAGAAAGCAAGAGATTGATAATAAGATTACAGGGTTGCCTGAAGTACAACGTGAGTTCCTCAAACTATCACAAGACACTGAGATAAACAGAGAGATCTATCTAACTCTGTTAAAAAACTATCAGCAGTTACAAATAGCCAAGGCAGGGCAAATTGGCTTTGCGCGAATTATTGACTTACCTATTAACACTTATAAGGCCATTGCTCCGAAAAAGCTACAGATCATAATCTTGGCTATGTTATTGGGCGCTATGTTAGGCACAATGCTAGTCCTACTAAAAAACTTATTAAGAAATGTAGTAAAAGATCCTGAGCGCCTTGAGGCTAAGACTGGTATACCAGTTATTGCTACAATTCCACGCTCACCATTACTAACTCGACTAGGTAAGAGCAAGAAGTCACAAAACAGATTACTGGCTTATGCTGATAATAATAGTTTGAGCTACGAGGCGATAAAGAGCCTTCGAACTAGCCTTATGTTCGGTATGACTACGACTAGCGATAGCGCTCAACGTGCTAAAGTCATCTTGATTACTGGCGAGAGTCCAGGAGTCGGAAAGTCGTTTATATCTTCTAATCTATCTGAGGTGTTCGCCCAGCTCGATAAGAAGGTATTAATAATTGATGCTGATATGCGTTTGGGTGAGCTGCATAAGATGTTCAATATGACTCAAGATAATGGTTTGGGAGATTACCTAGCACAAGATGTTGCGATAACTACGGTAGTCCATCCTACTATTATGGATAATGTTGACTTTATGCCTAGAGGTCAACATCCTCATAACCCGGCATCACTATTGTCAGGAGATAAGTTCACTACTATGATGACTGAGCTAAATGCTCATTATGATTATATTATATTAGACTCACCACCGATATTAGCTGCTTCTGATGCCATCATCATGTCACAGTATGCTGATAAAGTATTGATGGTCACTCGTTATGATAAGTCAATCGAAGGTCAAGTAGTTTACGCTATCAAGCAGATGCATAAAGCCAATGTGCAAGTGGATGGCATTATCCTTAATGACGTGCAGCAAGGCCTTATGAGTAAGTATAGTTATCACTACAGCTATGCTTATGGCAATAATAACTAACTGCTGTTTTTGCGGGCTATAGCCTTGCTTTATAATTGGTGTCTAGAGTTTGACTAAAATAGTTGTCCGTTATGTCCATGAAATTAAAAAATAATAGTAACGAGTACAGTACTAAACAGGTTAGCTTGCGACAGCGCATGGCTGAGTATCTGTTATCATTATCACGCAGTACTAAGCGCAGTATCCTGCTCCTAGCTGACTTTATGATGTCGGCAGCTTGCTTGTACTTGGCTATAGCTGCCCGCTATGGCTATATGGGTAATCATATTAGCCCATTACGGCTTGTGTTATATGCTTTGATTCCAGTAGTAGGCTTATACGCCATTGGCTTTTATAAAGGGGTAGCGCGTAGTTTTTTCGATGCAATGATGGGCCGAGTACTACAGCTATTCTTTGCATTGATCCTAGTAGGGCAAACCATACTTTATCTTAAGTTACTACCCGGCGTTCCTCGCGCGGTACCTATTCTATATCTATTTTTATTGTTTATCTGGTTATGGAATAGTCGTTTGACTATTAGGGAATTGCTAACACGTTGGCAAGGTCAGCGCCTGAAACGCAATAACGTTGATGACTGTGACAATGTACTGATATATGGTGCTGGAGAAGCGGGCAAAGAGCTATTAGAAGGTCTTAAAAACTCCCATAAGTATAATGTCGTCGCTTTCGTAGATGATGACTCTCAGCTAACGGGCGCTTATATAATGGGTAAGCGTATCTATAGCGCCCAGCAGCTAGTTGAGCTAGTGGCAAAACTGGATATTGCCCAAATATTCTTAGCGATGCCTTCTATAAATCGGGCTCATAAAAGAGAGATTATAGATAAGCTCTCTGGTATTTCCATAAAGATCAAAGAGCTGCCAAGCTTAGAAGAAATAGCCGATGAAAAAGTTACCGTCAGTAGTATGCGCAAAGTCGATATCTTAGACGTATTAGATCGTCAAACGGTTGAGCCGGTTGCTAGCCTCTTGCAAATGAATATTAAAGATAAATGCGTATTAGTCACTGGTGCTGGTGGCTCGATAGGTAGCGAGCTATGTAGACAAATCGTAAAGAATAAGCCTAAAGTATTAGTGCTCTATGAGCTATCAGAGTTTGCGCTATATAGCATTCACCAAGAGCTATTAGCTAAGCAAGCCAGTAAGGCTGAATACGCTAATATCGAAATAGTAGCTATCATCGGTAATGTGACCAATCAAGACAAGCTATTACAAATATTCAAGCGCTATCATATTCAGACGGTTTATCATGCCGCCGCTTATAAGCATGTACCTATCGTTGAGCATAACCCGTTTGAAGGAGCGATAAACAATAGCAAAGGTACTTACCATTGTGCTCGTGCTGCTATCGATGCGCATGTGGAAACTTTTGTGTTGATTTCAACTGACAAAGCAGTGAGGCCTACTAACGTTATGGGTGCTACCAAGCGTCTAGCAGAGCTCGCTTGTCAAGGCTTGAGTCAGGATAGCAATAATCAACACACTTGTATCAGTATGGTGCGCTTCGGTAATGTCCTTGGATCGTCCGGCTCAGTAGTGCCAGTCTTTACTAAGCAGATCGAAAAAGGTCAGCCAATAACGGTCACCCATCCTGATGTCACTCGTTACTTTATGACTATCCCTGAGGCTGCCAACCTAGTGATTCAAGCCGGTGCTATGGCTAAAGGTGGTGAGGTATTTGTATTGGATATGGGTGCACCGGTGAAGATTGTAGATTTAGCTCATCGCATGATTCAGTTAAGTGGCTTTGAAGTAAAAGATGAAAAGAATCCAGATGGAGATATCGAGGTAGTATTTACTGGTCTGCGCCCCGGTGAAAAACTTTATGAAGAGCTAATCATTGGGGAAGATAATGTTCAGGAGACGACTCATCCGCTCATTATGCAGGCCATGGAGCATAGCTTCCCGTTAAGTGAGATTGAGCAGGCATTCTCTAAGCTGAATCAAAAGGCCAAGCAGCACGATGTGAACTGGCTAAAGCAGCAATTCAAATACTTTGTAGCAGGTTATCAAGCAGGGGCTACGCCTCAATAGTGTCGTAGTCTGTAATGCCTAATTACTATCAAATAAACATTAACACAGGTACGTTATAATAGGGATTAATAGTATTAAAATAGCCGTGGTTATGTGGGACTACGGCTAGCGATTACGCACAAACAGTACATATAAACAGTAATAGAAAATTCTTATTTTTGGCAAAGAGAGTTATATTCTCTATGGCATTAAGTATGTCTTCCCAAAAGATGATACTGATCTCAGCCTATAACTATTTCGTTTAGATAATTAGTAATAATGAAAATAAGCATAATGCAGAGGCTAGTAGCCTATGAAAAAATTAAATAAATACTGGCAGATGAGCCACAGGTTTAACTGATAGCCAGATTGCGTTTAAAGGTGTCGATTAATGACTGTATTTACTATCCTTAGGCTAGGTACAGCGCTCTATTGCTGATTCGAGCAGTTCTAATTATAGAAATATCAGTGATGGTTTGAAAAACAGCTGTTTTCTGCGTATCAAGCGCATGTATAAAGCGTCATTGATGTCAGTAGCTTCACCTATAGATAGGATTCTACGCTTCTTAAATTCAAAGATACTATTTGTAATCTCTTATCTCTATATACAGTAATAAAGTGCGCCAATGAGCTATGTGCCGGTATATTTGCTCATGTTTATAGTATTAAGACTATTACGGTAAGGTATTTCAACGTATTTAGTAGCCGTCAAGATTAAGACGATAGTTATGCAGCAGCAATTGTCTCAGGCAGATATTTCTATTTCAAATGAGATAGTAAGAAACGTCCCGTATTCTTTTGTATGTATAATACAGTGTCAGTAAGTATTAATGTGCTCATAGTGACCACTGGCAGTTTAAATTCTGAAAATAAAGCTTATGAATTGGCTTTAGGAGATTAAATAAACTGTTCAGTGCGATTAAGTTAGTATTAGTAAACAGTGATATTGTTTTCTATAAAGTTATAATACACCTTGATTTAAAGAGGGTGGTATAAGATACATACAGTGAGATGTGAGTAACGCTAAAAGCTTACTAATTTATAAGCAGAGATATTTTAATCACGAAGGTATAGAGATAGCTATGAAACTATATATAAAAAATGGCCGTAGTTATGCTAAAACTAATTAGTAGGGCGAAGTGGTTATTAGGTGGTAATGTCATTTTTGCGCTTTCACAGTGGTTAATACTAACCATAATTGCAAAGTATTTCTCAGGTCAAGCACTTGGTGAATACTCATATGCTTTATCTATAGCTGCACCAGTATTTATGCTAACGAATCTGCAACTTAGACCAATTTTGATTGCTGATTATAATTCTGATAAATACTATCGATATGAAAACTTTTTTTCGTTGAGGTTCTATACTAATGTCTTGGGTCTACTAATTGTATTAACTTGGGGTGGAATTACAAATTTTAATTCAATATGGATTATAGGATTAGTAGCAGCTATAAAGT
>NZ_JAHLMU010000026.1 GCF_018919485.1 Psychrobacter sp. TAE2020 | reverse complement strand
TTTGCGTGGCCGTCACTTGAGTCCCATCAACAACGCTTGGATTGGTCGGAGCGGTCCATGAACCATCGACGCCAACGATCGCATCTACGGTCGTGCCATCAGGGTAAGTCACCGTCACGGTCGCACCTGGCTCACCCGTACCAGTGATAGGCTGACCAACTTCGTTGGCATCAACCACTGGCGCATCAGGCGCGGTGGTATCCGCCACATTAGCGCTGCCTTGTGGGCTGGTATTGCCCGCCGTATCAGTTTGCGTGGCCGTCACTTGAGTCCCATCAACAACGCTTGGATTGGTCGGAGCGGTCCATGAACCATCGACGC
>NZ_JAHLMU010000006.1 GCF_018919485.1 Psychrobacter sp. TAE2020 | reverse complement strand
CGGCAGTACAATATTATTTTTTTAATTTAAGGTAATATTAATTACCTAGAAGATTTATTATAGGGTTATCGATAGCTATAGTATCGATTGGATTTATGGAAAATATTGACAAATAAATAAGTGTTAAGCATTAAGCATTAAGCAATAATTATATTATTAATGGTAATAAAAATTACCGAATAGGACGTGTCTTATAAGTCAAAAATAGCCTTTTTTGCTAACAATAGTCAGGTTAATGGTAATTATTAGTGAATAATGCCGCACAGAGGACACTAGAGATAAGTGACAGACTTAGCTAGAAAAAATAGCCGCAAGTCTTACTGAAAAGGATGCTGATAGTTAGGCTGATATTACCGTAGAAGATAAGCAGCACTTTATGCAAAATATCTATGTGAGCCTATTGAAAAATTCCGAAACCAAGCGCTATGAAGTGCAGTAATTTTTTAAGAGCTTGTGAAGACTTTAATAATGGACTGATTAACGGTAGACAGCTGCATGACCTTACTTTAAAACACGGCTTTAAATATGTATTGGATACTTTTCATACTGTAAACGCAAGAGCTGTTGATCGACAGTTTTTTGAGGTGCTGGATCAATCTTTTTATATTGATAAATGGATAAGTATAATAATTAAAAAACAAAGTAAAAAAATATATAAGGATAGTTTATGAAAAAAGTCGTGTTTATAGGTTATGGGTCAATGGCTAGAAAAGTACATCAGATGCTACCTGAGAACATTATACTCTCGACAATCTTAGCCAGTTCTAGAAGCGCAAACGAGATTAGGGCCGAGGTAGGAGAGTCTATCGAAGTGATTACTTCGGTAAGCGATTTATTAGCGGTCCCTGATTTAGCGGTTGAGATGGCAGGGCAGAGTGGACTCAAACAACATGCCATACAAATTTTAGATAAAGGTATCCCCCTTGGGATAGTTTCTGTAGGAGCCTTTACTGATGAAAAATTTGTGACATCGTTGCATGATACTGCTAAAAAAAGTGGCGTGAAAATCCATATTCTAGCCGGTGCTATAGCGGGTATTGATGGGATTAATGCTGCGAGTTTGGCAGGATTAGATAAGGTGGTTTATCAAGGTAGAAAGAACCCAGACAGCTGGAAGGGTAGTTATGCCGATGAGCTAATTGACTATGAAAATTTAAAGCAACCTTCAGTATTTTTTACAGGAAATGCTAGGGAAGCTGCGGCTCTATTTCCAGCTAACTCTAATGTTGCTGCAACTATAGCGCTGGCAGGTGTTGGACTAGACGATACACAAGTAGAGTTAATGGTTGATCCACTGCTCGAACATAATATCCATCATATAACTGCCCAAGGAGAGTTCGGTAAACTTGAGATTATCATGACTGGCTTACCGTTAGCTGAAAACCCTAAAACTTCAAGTCTAGCCGCCTTTAGCGCTTTACGTTTGTGCTGCGAGATCGATCAGGTTTTTCAATTTTGAGATAGGGTTTAAGGCAAGAGCGTTAACATCATATCTGTTGTGGTGTATATAGTGTGACTTTGTAGCATTTATGAATTATGAGTTTATATATGATCTACACCATAGCTGTACATTGTCTCACTAATTGCTAGGGAAACTCGCAGCCAAAACTAGTTGCTATTAATATTCTAATCATTGATATTACAATATATCCAATCGTAGTAGCTTAATTACTTGACTATTAATACATAACATATACCAATGATAATAAAGATTATTTGGTTGGCTTGAATCAAGGCTTAATTTACTAACGGTTACTTTAGGTACAGCTGTATATCTTATGTTATTAAAACATTCTCATAGACTAGATTGTCTCTTAACGTTCCTAATAAATAAAATAAGCAATGACCTTTTTTAGAAGTTGGTCTTCCTCCACTACAAGCTTAAGCTCTCGCCTTAGATACCTTGTTTCTCCAAGAGCGGTCATTAAATTATGAATTACACCTCTTAGTACCGACAAAATAAGTTTTATTGTGCGAATCAGATAGCGTTTACATCACGATTTTCAATCGTCGAGCGGTTGCAATCAAACTACCATTCTTATCCACTATCTTCTTGATAACTCGGATTGTTAATTCAATGATATAGACTTTCAGTTATGGCAATCTAGTATCAGGATGCTTAATTTGCCAATTGTATTTACAAAGTTTCTTTAGGATAGCCAAAGTTTAAAACGTATTCAGAAAAAAGCGTGAATGGAAGAGAGTAAAAATAAATTTGATTTGGTAGTTATATACTGCGTCACTATAAGACGCAGGACTGACTTTTCGTATTCCTAATCTATGTTGGTTCTGTTAGCTTAGTAGGTATTAAAACTAATAAGTTAGACAAGGCTGAATAGTGTGAATAACAGCTCTACAGACATTATTAAAAGACAACTGCTCATCATCCAACTGTTATTAGAGGGCAATTATGTCTCTACCAGACAAATCCAAGAGCACCTGCTGAAGGCAGGGATTGAGACTAAGCTGCGCTCCCTGCAAAGAGACTTAGCTGCTCTAGAAGAGATACTGCCTATTGAATGTCGTAAAGATGATAAGCCTTACAGTTGGCGATGGCAGCGTCTAGCTGATACTAGTGAACATTAACTGAGTTTGTCGCAAGCTATCGCTTTGAGATTTGTAGAAACAGAGCTGCGTGGCGTTATACCGGAAGATTTATATGACAGACTACAGCCTCTATTTATGAAGTCGCACTTTGTGACAGGGCTTTCTCAGTTAACGGACTTAATGTCAACCTCAGCAAAATCTAACACTGGAGTGGCAGCGCTAGACGATCCAAAACGCAACAGTCATAGCTCATTCAATATCATTGCCAGATCTCCTATGCAGCGTCTCTTAATGAAACTAAGAATTGAGCTTGAAAGACGTAAAAACCAGAAGGTATTGAAGCCTAACAAAACATCAGATATTTCTAGCCTATCCAGTAGTTTGCAAGTTGAGCCTGCTGACTATATAGCGCTGACTGAGAGTGATGTCACAGATTTACAAGCTATTAAAAAGTTTTTGACTAAAAAAGAACTGCATTCGCTAACTCAGCTATTAGAGAAGTGAGAACAAGCCATAGGATGATAAATAGCATATTTAAAAATCATCGCCAAAACAAAAGGTTATATAGTAGAATCGTATTAAAGTAGAGCTTGAGATAGATTAAAAAAATTAATATATCAAGTTTAGTTAACATAAACATAAAAGGAATTAATATGTTTGCCACACAGCAGATATTGCAAGAGAACTGGAATCAATTAATAACAATATTTGAGAGCTATAGCACAGCTGACTCTATTGAAGTTTATAGAGGCTCAATAGATGATTTCGTTATGAGATTACCCTTAGTAGGGGTATTCAGTGCTGGTAAGTCTTCTTTAATGAATGCTCTGGTTGGGGAAAAGCTACTGTCTATTGAAATCACTCCAGAGACAGCGTTAGCCACTGAGTTTTTTTATACAGATGGTCAGGAGAAGTTTATTGGGCATAAAGCCAATGGTGAAACCGTGATATTGAGCAAAGAGGAGCTTAGAACGCAAAACTTAGATGCCTTTATTGCTGCTGATGAGCAGGGTAGGCAAGGTTGGATTTCTGCTTATGTTAATGAAGAGCGTTTAGCCAAGTTTCCTCATGTGTCTCTCGTTGATTTACCTGGCTTAGATTCTAATTTCAGCAGCCATAATTTGGTCATCGATAACTATATTGATAAGAGTCTAGCGTATGCCATCGTAGTATCTATAGAAGATGGCGATATTAGAGAGTCAACGCAGCAGTTTCTGCGAGAGTTGAAGATTAATGACACGCAAGTGATTCTAATTATTTCTAAAGCCGATCTTAAACATGAAGATGACGTTGCTGCGGTCAGTAAAAAAATAGAGCAATCAATTACTGCTCTATTGGGTAAGGCACCGCTTAAAACAGTCACTATTTCCTCTAGAAAAAAACAAAACTTAGATGAGCTAATTGCCGCCTTCGTGTCGCTTGAAGCACAGTCAGAGGCAAGGTTTAACCAACTGGTTACCTCGCAAATCATTGCCAAGACCGCCTTTGTCAATAAAAGCTTAACCAAGCTACTAAGTACTGATGATATCAATATTGAAATGTTGGAAGCAGAAAAGCAGATGCTCAATGAGCAAATAGAGGCCTTTGAATTAAAGATTAAAAGTGATACCGAGCGTCTAGAGGAGCAAAGTCAGAGTATTACTAAAAATATATCAGATGATTTAAAAGGTAGGCTGACCGCCCAGCTGGATACCTTATCAGGCAAGTTATTAAGGCAAGAAGAGATAAGTACGTTGATTTTGAATACAGCGCGCTTAGCTATCTCCGAGGGGTTACAAAAAGAGCTAGCACCTCTAGTGAAGACCTACCTCAAAAATATTGAGACACAAATGCCTGAAAGTATTCAAATTGATATGCCAGAGCTCAATATGGATGCTATGTCGAGTGATGACTTTAATTTTAGCGACGTTGCTAGCGCATTAGGGCCTATCTTATTCCTACTCAAATTTAACCCTATCATCGCTACCATATCGACTATTGTCGTGCCAGTATTGGCTAAAGTAATTGATATGTTCAGAAATGAAAGTAAGAAAAAAGCGCAGCAGGAAGCTCAAAATGAAGCGGCTAGGAGTGCCGTATTAAACCAAGTGATACCAAGCGTTATGTACGATGTGGAAAAATCATTGACGAGTATTGTGGCCGATAACATCACTAATGCACAAATAAAGATTCAAGAGTTAATTGGCTCTCGCACTCAGCAGGTGCAGGCCCAAATTGAGCAAAAAGAGCAAGATATATTAGCCAGCAAAGAAGTCCAAGCTCAGCGTCATGCACAATACCTAGAAGATCAACAATACGTTGAAAGTTTGCTAACACAGCTCACAACTGCAATTTAGAGGTATTGAGGATAAATCATCATGACATACGAGATAGATTATAAAGCCAGGTACGAGTTTATGTGCCGAGCTAGCGCTAAGGATAATGATGCTGAGACCATATCGGCCTCTTTGAACCAGGACTTGCATGAGGTGGCAAATTATATTCGAGTTGATTTAGCGCAGCTGGCAAGACGGGGCTGTCCAGACAGCTTTGCGGATATACTGCGTAATATGGATATGGAGCTGATTCGATTTAGACAGTTTTGTGAGTTCTCTAGTTTGGCACAAAAGGTAGTGGTGGGCGTAGGAGGTAAGTTTAGCGCTGGTAAGTCTAGCCTTATCAATACGCTATTGGGTAAAAAGCAACTTATTACAGAGATTGATCCGACCACCTCACTGCCTACATATTTATTGCAAGGAGACAGCGATTCAATCACGGCGTTGAATCTATTCAATAAAAGAGTCAGTCTGAGCCATGATGAGTTTCAGAGCCTGACCCATGATGAAAAAGATAAGTATGGCAGTCAGATAGGCAGTCTGTTGAGCTCTGCATTCGTCAGTGATGTAGAGTTCCCATGGCAAAATTTAGCTATCTTAGATACCCCAGGCTATACCAAGCCAGAAGACAATGCGCATAGCGAACGCACCGATGAGAATATTGCTCGTTCGCAGTTGAATGCGGCTCAGTTTGTGATTTGGCTAGTATCCGCAGAAGATGGCACGATAAAAGAAGATGATTTGCAGTTCTTAGCTACGCTAAACAACAACATTCCAAAATTAATATTGGTAAATAAGTCGGATAAAAAAGCCCCAGAAGATATCGAGCAAATCGTTAGCTTAATCAAAAAGACATTGGCTAATAGAAACTTGCCCGTATTAGACGTTATTCCCGTGTCGCGCAAAAAGCGCAGCTATCCCATCGAGCCGGTCACTGATTGGTTTGATAAATGGAACAAAACGACTCGTGAAGTAGCATTTGCCAAAAACTTTAAACGCCAGTTTCATCTCTATGAGCAGTATCTAGAAAATGAGACGCGGCAATCCCACAGACAGCTCGATCGTCTCAACCGTATTTTGGCACTGTCAGATGATGAGAGCATCAGCGAAGATGCTACCAACCTACAAGTTGAGGTGAGAGCGCATTTAAGGTTTTTAGAAGCTATCGAAGCAGATCTTAAGCAGATTCAGCAGTTATTTTTTGCAAAGTTAAAGTCAGTCGGTGAGTATGTTGGTATTGATATCCCTGAGCTAAATATGTTGGACGAAATCGATTTAGGCCAAATAAATCTGTATGAAATCTTGTGTGAATTGCGAGAGCAGCAGGGTAAAAAATCAGCAAGCTATAGCTCGTTATTCTCAGCATTTACTTTACCTTCTGAGGTAAGAAATTTAGACTTATTATTGCGGCGTATTTCCCACAAGCATCAGTCCTTATTTGAGAGCTTTACTAATAATAGTACGGATGCAGAGGTAATAGGCACTCTACTAAGGCGAGATAGCCATCGCCTAGCGTTAGGGCATGGTTAATACTAATTTCAAGCACTACCTATACTTAGAGTAATTAAATATCAGACAGGGATAGTTATGACCATTACCAAAATAAGTACTTCTTTAGACAAGCTTCTGCATGATTTAAATAACTTGCAAATCAAACGTAGACCTTTGCAGCCTCACGTCACTCAAACTCTTAACGAGCCTGATAAACTGCTGTATGCCACAGTCCTTGTGACTCTGCTGACCAATCAAGATATCAGCGACGCTCAATCTAGGTTATTGGCTATGTTGTTAGACAGTATGGCTATGACTAATGACGTACAGAAACTATATGCCAATATTCCTAAATTGGATATTGAACAGCTAAAATTATTTTGTGAGTTGTGTGATAAACATAGCCTTGGTGCCAGCTTTTTGATGGATGTCCTGACGCTTTGTAGACTGGATAAAGCTTTAAATGAGCAACAGTCCAAGAGCCTGTCAGAATTGGTCAGTTTATTAAGCTTAGATGAGACAGCACTGCTAACTATATTGCATTTATCGAATAAAGTTCTGGGAGATATGATTTCTCCAACTGCAAAACTCAGTGAAACTAAGATAGAGGAGCTATCTAAGTTGAAAATTGACTTTGATTATCAGTCATTGAAGCCATGGCATGAGTTTAGCTATCAAGTGATGACTTTAGATGATCTTATAAAGGGGATCACTACAGGAGATTGGATCGTATTAGAACAGCAGAATGTAAATGAAGATATTATAATCAAAAATGCAACTATATTATTTGCAATAAATTCAAAAATTAATATAAACGGGAGTAAAAGTAAAAAACTCTCCTTTATTAAGGATTGTAATTTAATTAATGCGAGTATTAATTATAATAAGTCACAGAAAATCAATATAGATAATAGCTTTTTTTTAAATAGCAACTTAATGTTTAGTTCTGTTTTCGATGTAGATATATTTGATTGTAAGTTTATTAGTTATAAGCAATCGGATTTTATTTACAATTTAATTTTTGATGACTGTCAAAAGCTTTCTATTAATAATAATAACTTTACTT
>NZ_JAHLMU010000015.1 GCF_018919485.1 Psychrobacter sp. TAE2020 | reverse complement strand
CCGAAGAACAGTTGGGCTATGCCGTGTTTGCGTTTCCAATGAGCGTGGGGCGTCAGTGGGGCATGGGCTTCCTTTTGCAAAGCAATGATAAACAGCCTTCATTCTTGTGGGAGCGTTACAAGGCGTTTTTCCCAACCGCAGAGGCAAAATTGCGGGCGATGAAGCCAGAAGAGTTTGCGCAAATCCAGCAGGCGGTAATTACCCAGATGCTGCAGGCACCGCAAACGCTCGGCGAAGAAGCATCGAAGTTAAGTAAAGATTTCGATCGCGGCAATATGCGCTTCGATTCGCGTGATAAAATCGTGGCCCAGATAAAACTGCTGACGCCGCAAAAAATTGCTGATTTCTTCCATCAGGCGGTGGTCGAGCCGCAAGGTATGGCTATTCTGTCGCAGATTTCCGGCAGCCAGAATGGGAAAGCCGAATATGTGCATCCTGAAGGCTGGAAAGTGTGGGAGAACGTC
>NZ_JAHLMU010000016.1 GCF_018919485.1 Psychrobacter sp. TAE2020 | reverse complement strand
ATCAAAACCAATATCGATCTGCAGACCCGCATCATGAATGACGAACACTTCCAGCACGGTGGAACTAACATCCACTATCTGGAGAAAAAACTCGGTCTTCAGGAAAAGTAATCGCACGTTAATCTCAAAAGGCCGGTGAATCCGGCCTTTTTTATTTCTGGGGATAGCGATGCCCCATCATGTACAATTCCCGCTTTCTTCACCCATAAGGGACAAAAAATGGACGCTCGTTTTGTTCAGGCCCATAAAGAGGCGCGCTGGGCGCTGTGGCTGACCCTTTGCTATCTGGCGGCATGGTTAGTGGCTGCTTACTTACCTGGAGACTCGCCGGGAATTACCGGTCTGCCGCACTGGTTCGAGATGGCCTGCTTATTGACGCCGCTGGTCTTTATTTTGCTGTGCTGGGCGATGGTGAAATTCATTTATCGCGATATTTCGCTGGAGGATGAC
>NZ_JAHLMU010000033.1 GCF_018919485.1 Psychrobacter sp. TAE2020 | reverse complement strand
AAAGTCTACTGACTCACTTGGTGCTGTGCTGTTACCAGCGGCATCGGTGATTTGAGCGGTTACGCTGTAGTCACCATCTTCTGGAATCTGACCCTTAGGAATGGTCACAGCTACAGTGCCCGCCTCCACATCAGCTTGTGTTAAGGCTTGCTCAACGGTGCTGGTGCTAAGATCTGGATTGGTGATGGTTACCGTAACCA
>NZ_JAHLMU010000002.1 GCF_018919485.1 Psychrobacter sp. TAE2020 | reverse complement strand
CTGATAAAAGGCGCAACAATCAGATAAAAGGTAAAACATTAATCAACATTTGTTTTATAAAAGATCAATCAAATCCTCAGTGATACGAAATAATAAAAACAATAACTGTTCCTACTATGTTCTGAAGATCACAAGCGTTAGCTATAAAATGCTAAAGAGGGAGCATACAAATAACAGTGAGTAAAAACTATCAGGAGGTATGTAAGATTTGAAATTTAGAATAATAAATAAAGATTTTGTTATAGAGAAATCTCAAGCTTCGGTGAGCAGAGAAGAGTGCTATGCAGAGATAGAGAGTAGCGGATTTTTTTACTTAAGCCATAGCGGACAAGGTTTAAAAGCAAGGGTATCGATTAAATTTATTAACAGGCATCAAAAATTATGCTCCGATATCAATGGAAGCATTTTTATCTTATATTTAAATCTTCATAAGAATAGTCCAGATAATAAGCTAGTAGAAAAACTAGCGTCATTGACTCATCTTTACTATATAAATGATAAGCACTGGCGATGCTAACCTATACTTGCCCTAGTAATAGAGATTAGAAATCTTCTAACCTTACTAGCTACTAAAGTAGTGAAACTCAAGAGTTTTAAACTAAAAGATAAAAAGCTTTTAATACTAGAAATATTTTTAGTTAATTTATAATAAAAACAATTACTTAGGTTTTTTAAGCTACGTAACCCCCTATCTCTTTAAAGAAACTTTTCCAAGAAAATGAGGAAGTACTAAATAGCAAATAACTTATGGAAACCAGGTCTGTTCTTCAGAGTTATGACTATTCAGAAAGCACTAGCAACAACATAGAGCTTCCCAGGACAGATGTAGTAACATGAAAAATTTAAGCCCAGCTAAATAGGTAATAGTATTTGAAATTTATGAAATAAAGAAAAAAATAATCTACTTAGAGCTGTGACTATAGAAGCTAAAAAAGGTAATCAACAAAAAAACTATTAGATGAAACCTATTGATCATAATAAGGATAAAAGCACTGAGCTGAAAAATAAAGTACTGAATCAAAGCTTTGATCATAGACACATAAATTTCTTATCAATCCTTTACTTAATATAAAGTAAGTAGTACTCAGCAATGAGGTTTTGACACAAGGTGACCATCACATAAAGGCTGTTTTTGCACACGCAGGTACTAACTATATTTTAATTAGCTTTAAATGATTTAAAAAATATCTTCCTTATAACAAGGTGTAGCAGTTGGATATCAAGGTGTGAATAATCATGTTGATTGAGGAACTTTGGTCGAGCGACCTTGACAAGATAGAGGAGCTGGCTAGTCACAATCCAATTACGCCTAGCAGATTTGAAGTATAAAAATAGTCGTTAATAAAGTATACTGAAGTTTAGTATTTAAAAAAATACTAGGCTTTATAAGATAGCTTAGTTAAAAGCGCTAAAAATAATAGCTTGATAGCAAAGGCGGTCATAAACTTAGTATTCAGTAATAGAAATAAGTAAGGATCAAGATTTGATTAAACATCGATTAACGAGACCTTTATAAAATGAGACTTTTATAATAGGAAAGAGGTGAGTTTTTGCAATGATTAATTTTCGTGAAAAATGGCTACCTACTCTAATGCTTGCCATACTTCTACATGTAGGCATATTTTATATCTTATATATAAGCTTTAGTGGTAAGGATGATATTAGTCAAAATACAGCCAATAAAGATAATACCTCAAAGTCGTCTACGGCTATTGATTTGACTAGCGACTACCCTGCAATCCAAACTCAAACGGATACCTCTAACTCTGATAAGCCTAAGGTTGCACTCGATTTAAATAGTGAGCCAACTGAATCTGTAACGGCTGCCGAAAAAATCACGCCGATAACTATACAAAATAAACTCTCTGCGACCAAAGCAAAAAATGAGCTGGAGTTGAAGTCAGCTGAGACTGTGAAAAACACTACTGCTGCGAAGCCTAACAATAAAACGCAATCCTTAGAAACTAAGCAGCTTATACCAGTCGATGCTAACGTTGTGGTAGATGACGAGTATTTGTTGGCGCTGAAAAATGAGGCAGGTCTACTTGCTATGGATGTCCCCTCATCGAATGCTGTAATAAAAACTAATAAGCAGCATAGCGCCATGAAGTTGGAAGTAGATCAAACTAATGAACAACTTAGTGCTGCTATCAATGAAATTAAAAATCGCAATCAACAAAAAATAGATCAAAGGAAACAAGAATAACCTTATTTACAGGCTTAACCCTACCAATTCGTATAAGCGACTATCAATTCAGACCCATTGAGATAAAAGCAGCATTTGAGCACTATATTGGGGATTAATATCCATACATATAGGCCGTTGACGCTATTTAGAAATCTCTAGATCATTACTATAAGCAAACAACGCTGGAGCACCGCCAGTATGCCAAAACAATACCTTGTCGGTCTTTTTAAGCTTGCCTGTACGGATCATATCCAATAAGCCACTCATAGCTCTACCAGTATAAACTGGATCTAATAGTATGCCTTCCATCTGGGCAGTGATGCCGATGGCTTCATTTTCTACTGCTCCTACTACCCCATAGCCTTCGCCGACATAATCAGAGTTCAGTATTAAGTCAGAAGCTGAGAACTTGTAATCAGCATCTATCAGTTCGGCAGTACGGTTAGCGAGAGCTACGATATACTGGTCAAAAGGTACTTTGTCGGTTTCCCCTTTGTCGATATTTATACCCACTATTTGACAGGCTGAGTTAAATATTTTACTGCCCAGCATCAAGCCAGCTTGCGTTCCACCTGAACTTGAAGCAAAGATAATGTGAGTAAATGATAAATCTAGATTTTGACATTGTGCCTCTAACTCTCTAAAAGCTTCTACAAACCCTAAGGCACCTAGCTCGTTTGAACCGCCATAAGGAGCAACGTAGGGTTTTCGGCCTTGCTGTATTAATTGCTGCACAAGGTTAGGAATATCCTCCCCTTTGCGGTGGTTACCTGACCAATGGATATGACAGCCAAATATTTTATCTAGTAGCAGATTGCCTTGTGGGTGCTTAGGCTCTTCTCCACCTAATACTAGATGACACTCAAGCCCTAAGCTTGCCGCTGCCGCCGCAGTCTGACGACAGTGATTAGACTGCGCGGCCCCAGCAGTGATGATAGTGTCCGCACCTTGAGCAAGCGCCTCACCGAGGATAAACTCCAGCTTTCTAGTTTTATTGCCCCCTAGTGCCAGTCCCGTATTATCATCGCGCTTCATATAGATTTTAGGACCGTCCAAGCGAGCACTTAACTTACTCAGTTCGATCAAAGGTGTGGGAAAAAAACCTAAAGACTGGCGGGCAATATGTTCGTAGCTCATAAGTCATCCTAGTCGTTATAACAGTGAATAATGATAATTTTTAATAGGAATAGGTTTAAGATATTATTTTGAGTTAAGGGTTTCAAAATATATCCAAACATTAGCTGCAAAGTAGAGATATGACTAAGCACACATCAAACTTAGAGGATAGACCATTTTGATCGGTAGATGAGGTAATTGCAACTGATCGCGAATGCTAGTCATGATAAATAAACCAATGATTTTCTCATGCTGTAAGTTGGGTATTACTAGTTGGCGTTGAGCGATTTTATGACTCTTATCAGTATCAGCAGCTGTCCTAAAATCAGTATTAATAGCTTTGTTATGCTGCTGTTCGCCAGTTTGTACTACCGTTACCTCAAGCAGCTACAGTTGTAGGCCTGAGAGATGAGCAGAAGTCCTATAAAAGCTAATCAGTCAACCATCAATTAAAGACAAGCCTAATACTAATACTAATACTAAATAGTCGAGTAAAATAGGCCCACCGGCTAAGATACAGCTCAATATCAGCTTAGTAACTTGTGGCTTGTCAAAAACCCCTTGAGTCAGCGGATTCAATAGTTGCGCTACTTGCTGATGACTGGCGGTGTAGCCAAGAGTTGCTATTGAAAGTTTGCTATTGAAAATCTGCTGCTGGCTTGTTGACATTCCCTGCCGGTATCTCAATAGATTCATCACGCAACGGCCTAACTTGTTTATCGCTATCATTGACTTTTTGTGCAGCAGCATCAGCTATTGGAAAGCCATCAGCGTCAAGAGCTGGAACAGGTGCACTAAGGGTAGATAAATAGGCAATAATGTCAGCACGTTCGCTAGCATCCGGTACAGGATCAGCTAACATTTTTGAATCTGAGACGACTTTTTCAGCATCTGCAATATAAGGGTCAAGAGTTTTTGCATCCCATATCCAACCGGATGCTGCTAAGCCTTTACTGTACTCATAATCAGTCAATTGTGCAGCTGAGGCACCATAAATATTCATTAATTGTGGGCCTTTCTTATTAAGACCAGGGGTAAGTTGATGGCATTGACCACAAGCTTCTTCAAAAATAAGGGCCCCATTATCAGCATTACCTTCAGTATAAACGGGCAAGTTGAGTTGCGGACGATAATCAGGCGGTGTTTTTTCACAGCCACTGAGTAACATCATAGCGACAATAATAGGGCTTAATATCCTTACATCCATTGCGAGACTGCGTTTAATTATAGAGTTAATGGTGATTTCTACTTAATTATTTGACGATATGATTTAACAGTATAGTTCAATCATGCTATTGGATGGCAGTATTTAATAGTAGTGAGTTGATACAATATATTTAGGGTTATAGCTAACAGAATAGCTATAAACAATAGTATTTAAACCACCCTATTTAATCGCTTAGCTTGAGCTGATCTATAACTTACTAGCTATTGGCGGTAGCTGATATGCTACATCGCATTAATAGTGTTACTTGCCTCTTCTAGATAGTAGCCCTGCAGATAGCGTGCGCCTATACTCCAAGCTATCGACATCGTAGCGGCATCTTCGATATAAGGCATTAGTACATCGACATTGAAGTTATTAGCCTGGGTGATTAGCGACTTGACTGTCTGTAGATTATCACTATCATCGATACCATCTACATAGCTCTTTGCTAAGCGTACTAAATTGGGTTTTACTAGTTGAGAAATTTCGAGTGATTTAGCAGAGATACCAAAATGCTGAATAGCTACTTGACAGCTGACTTGATTCAAAGCAGCAAATTGGGTTTTTGCTATAGTCAAATGGTTAGCAACATCGCACTCATCGAACTGTATAGTTAATGATCCTGATGTCCCACCAACTGCTTTTATAAGTTGACTGGCAACCTTCATTAGATTTTTATCAACTAACGAGGCGCTGGTCAACGGTACTAAGATACTTGATTGAGGATGCGATTTACGCACTGCATTAAGCTGTTTACAGGCATTTATTAGCACCCAGCGGTCTATCTTCTCACGTAGATTGTGCTTTTTGGCTACCGTCATAAAGTCATCAGGCATTAAGATAGTGTTTTGCGCATCGGCCAATGGCAAACGTAGATATACTTCAAAGAAGTCGCTACAGTCGTCATTAATGTCATAAATAGGCTGAAACATTAACTCAAAACGATCCTGAGTTAGGGCCTTCATCAAGGTTTCAGCTAATGCACTATCATCACTATCAGCATGTTCCATCGGATTATAGAGATGATAAGCATTACCTTGATTGACAGACTCAATCCTAATATGATTAATGACTTCGAGTGCGCGCTCAAGGAGCAGTTGCGGTTTAGGAGCGTTTTTTTCAATAGCCATGACAGCAATGCTAGCAGTAGTATTAGTAGTACGTTGGCCTATTTCAATCAGCATCTCACTGATATGCAGACGGATACGTTCCGCCAAGTCCTGTAATTCTTGAGTAGTGACCTTCTCTACTAATATAGCAAATGAAGTATCATTGAAACGACTGATATAACTGTCTGTTACTAGCTCATTTAGCCTGTCTGCTACTTTTTGGATAGTGATATCTATCCCTTGTAGCCCTAAACTTAAGCTTATTTTGCCAATATTATCGAGTCCAATAAAAAACAATCCTGCGTTCATCTTGCCTGCTAATACTTGTTTATATAAGATGTCAAAATGCTCTTCAAAAGCCAGACGATTGCTAAGACCCGTTAAACTATCATGACGCTGTGCTTCTACTAAACGTTTAGTAATTTCAGCACTACTACTGTTATTTTGTTGAATGATAATTTGAGTCATTGGCTCAGCATCTAAACTGGCCATTGCCAGCTGCAATTGGGCCTCAAAATGGCTACCATCAGCATGTCGACTTTTAAATCTAAACTCAACTTGCTCGCGATTATCTCTGTCAAACTGGCGTAAAAACTGTTTAAACGCTTGTACATTATTACCATTAGCGATCAGATCAATAACCGGAATACCAATTATCTCTGCAACTGACTCAAAACCGAATAATTGCAAATAAGCATCATTGGCAAAGATATGAACGCCTTGATCGATATAAGCCACTGCACTTTTAGAGTTTTTAATCAAAATGTTAGCGCGCTGTTCTGCTTGCGCAAGTAAATTATTGAGTTTGTTGAGCTGTCGACGAGTCATCAAATGATCATGTTGCAGCCGAATGGCGATAATAATTGCGGACTCTTTATCTGCTACTAGCGCTTTGATCATAGTGCTATCGAGCACCGCTGGCAGCCCTTCTTCATTACGACTGGTATTGGCTATGTCATCACTCATTAGACAAAGTAGCGGTAAATCAATATTCTTCTTTTGCACAATATCGACTACATCCGTGAATACTAAATCGTAAGCTTTGCCAAATATCAGCACATCCCACTGTTGGCGCAATGATTTTAGTAGCTTTTGTCTATCATCTAAAAGTCCTAAGTTGATGTCAGTATAATAGGCAGACAATAGCTTAACTAAGCGCTCAGCATACAATTGGTCGTCGTCTATCACTAGCAAATTTAAAGTAGTATCCTTTTGCATCATAAGCCTTTTGATTATTGTAGTAAGCTATAAACAGCAATCAATTGTGTCAACGGCATCAACTTTATTATTTGCTATCATCAAACATTATTGTTAGTGATTTTTGTTAAGTCATTGAGCGCTACGTTTAGCACTTTTAACATTCAAAAATATGATGATAGATCGGTACTATTTAAAATATCTGCAGTATATAAAGTGTCTACTGAAATAGTCATTATTTAGATATCAGTTAGATATCAGTTAAATGTTGTTTACTGGCTGGGTATTATGGCGAGACAGCTGTGCAGCATAGATATAATGCTTATGCGAGGAGGTAACTAAGTGCTCTAACCCCTTGACGACTATCCTAAGAAGTTATCGGCGTAACTAATGGTCTAAGTTAGTTATAGCAAGCTCAATCAAGGCTTTTTCTAATTGCTTGACTGGCTCAGCTTCAGTCTAGGTCGGTCTGGGTCGATAAATTCGCTAACCATTTTAGCAGTTGCTGCTGTTTCTAATTTGAGTCTTGATCAACCGTTATAGGTTGAGGTAATTGAATAGTTAGATATTGTTAAAATTTGGATAAGGTTATCACAAAGGCTGCTAAATACAGACGATAGAGCTCATCTCACTAGGCCACTAGATCGATATCGATAATAGGATTAATAATAAGCTGCTTTATTGCTATCAAACTTAGCTAAATAAGCCAGCAAAAGTAGTAAGTAATGACTGTGAAAATGCTGTATGTCACAGTCATTTAGCCCCTAATACAAATCTTATAACCCTATTATTTTAGCCTACAATATCTTATATTTAACACTATAACAGTAGAAATAACAGCACTTGCAACAGTAGATACCTTGCTAATTATAGTGTGATATTTAGCGATGTTTGTAAATGTCAACTGGCACCTTAAAAGGTCTATTGGTCAGTTCTCTTACTAATTTGGGCACTAGATAGCCAGGTAACACCGTTAATAAAGACCAGTACAGCTCTACAGCCACTTGCTCGTCATGATCAAAATGGGCGGCGCCACTTACCTTATCCAATACATGTAAGTAGTATGGCAACACTCCTGCGTCAAATAAGCGCTGACTAAGAGCTACTTGCGTAGCTGTGCTGTCATTGATACCCTTGAGTAATACCGCTTGATTAAGCATCGTAATACCAGCTCTACGTGCTCGCTGTAGAGCGTCGGCGGTTAGCGTATCAATCTCATTAGCATGATTACAATGAATCACCATGACGATAGTGCAGCGGCTCTGCGACAACCTATCTAACAGATCGTTATCCAAACGTGCAGGAATGACTATCGGCAAACGAGTATGTAACCGAATAGTAGTCAGCTGATCTATGCCCTCTAAGATATCTAGCCAAGCAAATAGGCGCCGATTAGAAACACTTAGTGGATCACCACCACTTAAGATAACCTCGTTAATCTGCGGATTAGCAGTAATATAGGCTATGATATCAGCTTGTGCATCAGCCGTTGGCATATTGGCGCTGTAGTCAAAATGCTGTCGAAAACAGTAACGACAGTGAATAGCGCAAGCACCAGTAATAGTTAGTAGCACTCGCGACTGATATTTATGTAGCAAGCCTTTAGTGGGATTTTGGCTATTTTCTCCTAGAGGGTCAGCGACGTATCCAGGCACTACTTCTTGCTCTTGCTTATCGGGCAATACTTGCTTTAGCAGCGGATCATTAGCATCGCCAACCACCATTTTTGCTACAAAAGCACGGGGTACGCGCAGCTCAAAATAGTTAGGAATATAGACTTGTGATCGCAATGATTGTAGCTGCAAAATACTTAACAACTCATCCACTGAGGTAATAGCATCGGATAATTGCGTTTGCCAGTTTTTTTGTGTGATTAAATGGTTTATCATGACAGCCTAATACATGCTCTAAAATCGACATTATACGCTGTTCATCAGCGCTCTATCAAAACATACCCGGCAAATGAAGCGGATCACCAGTATTTAATACTAATTGAAATACTATTAATTTCCTTTTAGTCTTTGATTATTGGCGCTTATCATTAGGGCGTGTTGAACATTCGACCGTAGCACTGGCAACGAGTGTTCAACACGCCGTAACGGTTATGGCTATTAACAACTATACTTATTAACAACCGTTAGGAGTCTCTTGTGGCAAGTTTTTCTACCAATGAGTTTAAAGCAGGTCTAAAAGTAATGCTCGATGGCAACCCTTGTGCCATTATGGAAAATGAGTTTGTCAAACCTGGTAAAGGCCAAGCATTTAACCGTGTCAAACTACGTAATTTGCGTAGTGGCAAAGTTCTAGAACAAACTTTTAAATCAGGTGATAGCTTAGAGGCCGCTGATGTCGTAGATACTGAGATGAACTATCTATACAACGATGGTGAATTTTGGCATTTCATGCATCCAGAGAGCTTTGAGCAGCTACAAGCAGATAAAAATGCAATGGGTGACTCAGTACAATGGCTAAGAGAAGACGGTAATGACTTATGTGTTATTACTTTATTTAATGGCGTGCCACTGTCTATAACTCCACCAAACTTCGTCGAGCTAAAAATCACCGAAACTGATCCTGGTGTTCGCGGTGATACTTCAGGTGGTGGTGGCAAACCGGCAATATTAGAAACTGGTGCGGTAGTACGAGTACCTTTATTTGTGCAACAAGGTGAAGTAGTACGTGTCGATACTCGTACTAGTGATTATCAGACTCGCGTCAGCTGATTTGCTTGATAATAGTGCTTCTAGCTCTGTTGTTACTATTATCACTATAATAGATAAAACCTATAACCATAAAAAAAGGCTCAACAATATTATTTATTGTTGAGCCTTTTTTATGCAAATTAAAGTAGCTTAATCGACTGTCTACCCTACTAGCTATAATAGTACTAGCTATCGCTGTTAAGTGTTAAACGCTGAGATGTCAGCTACTGCTAAGCAAACCTGCCAGCGCTAGTATTACCACTCAGCTTAACTGGTTTATTTTTTGGCAATTTTGCCATGCATAAGCCAATACTGTACTAAATCATTGAGCTGATCTTTTTTAAAGGGCTTAGTAAAATAATCCTGCATACCTGCTTGTATATATTTTTCGCGCTCACCATCCATCGCATTGGCAGTAAGGGCAACAATAGGCGGCAATGCGCTAGCATCATACAACTCATGCAGTATAACAGTAGCTTGTAACCCATCCATTATAGGCATGTGATGATCCATTAAGATCACTTCATAAAGCTCAGGACATTCAGAAAATTTTTCTATAGCCTTTTGACCATCAGTGACATGAGTGACCGTATGACCATTATCTACTAGAGCTTTTTT
This sequence comes from Psychrobacter sp. TAE2020, assembly GCF_018919485.1. Lineage (GTDB taxonomy): Bacteria > Pseudomonadota > Gammaproteobacteria > Pseudomonadales > Moraxellaceae > Psychrobacter. The sequence goes on along the minus strand of NZ_JAHLMU010000002.1, from coordinate 9,520 downwards.
GGCAATGATTGCATTGACATTGTCATCCTCAACTAACAGTATGTGTCCGACTAGCTCAGGCACTGACTTAAACGCCGCACCTTTAGTTTTTTGCCATGCTAGATACTCTTGTTGCTCAAGTGTCGGTAGTGGCAGCAACACTCGAAAAGTAGTCCCTACCCCGACCTCACTGCTGACCCAGATATGACCACCCATTAAATTCACTAAAGACTTACAGATAGATAGTCCTAAACCGGTGCCACCATAGAGACGATGTGTCGACTTATCTGCCTGATTATAGGCATCAAATATCGCATCTAATGATTCCGGCTTGATCCCTACTCCAGTGTCCGTGACATCGATACATAACGTCATCTCCTCAGAGTCAGACATGGGATTGCTACTACTATTGTCAGTATCACTTTTAGTGACTGCAGGATTAGTAATTGAACTATTACTGACTAAATTATTAGCAACATCTTCGATAGTATCCGGCTGGTAGTAAGGCACAGGAGCATGAGTCACGTTAATACTCACTCGCCCACCTTCACGAGTGAACTTGATGGCATTATTGACTAGGTTAGTCAAAATCTGTTTTAGACGTACTGGATCGCCTTTTATATACGGCGACAGCTGTTCAGTATAATGATAATCCAAAGTTAAACGCCGCTGACGGGCTTTGACGGCGAATAGATTGATAACATCCTGACAGACTGTTGATAAATTCATTGGTACAGCTTCAATAGTCATCTTGCCCGATTCGACTTTTGATAAATCTAAAATACCATTAATCACCGCTAATAGATGCTCAGTAGAGATGTCAATATTGTCAACATAGTCTTGTTGTTCACTACTGAGTACAGTATCGTTGAGCATCTCAACCATCCCGATGATACCATTCATTGGCGTACGAATTTCATGGCTCATATTGGCCAAGAACTCTGATTTCATTCTATTAGCACGCTTAGCTTGGTGTTGCTTTTGTTGCAACTGTAAGGCATCGGAAGCCATCTCTGCAAACTGCGCTAGCTGCTTTTCTTCTTTCGCAGTAAAATTATAGTGTGGCACAGTATCAATAAGACATAGCGATCCCAAACGATAGCTAGTATTGTCTTCATACAAGATGATTGGAGCCCCTGCATAAAAACGTAAAAATGGTGATCCTGTAACTATCGGGTTGTCAGAAAAACGTTCATCATCGGCTAAATCGGCGACTACAAACACATCATTGGACAACACCGTATAGTTGCAAATCGCGACCTCACGAGTGGTAGTACAAATACTACCTAAACCGTGAACTGCCCTTAAGTATTGAGTTTCCTCATCCATAAAAGTAATAGTCACTATCGGAAAGTCAAAAAATAACTTTACCAATTCCGTCAGACGAGTAAAAGCGGGCTCATTATCATTATTGAGCACTTGGTATTGACGCAGCTTTGCTATGCGATGCTTTTCATCCACTGCTATTGGGTAATTTAGAGTAGCCAAAAATGTCTCCGTCAATCCATGTAAAACAGGGGGTTTAATAGTCTGACTGTTTTGCTAATACATTTTGAGCAAATACCAATTTAAAATAAACTGGTTTTAAAATGAAGTTCCTCATTACTATAAAGCATGAAAGGGTTAGTTGTTTATGTTCTGTTAACTGTAGGGGTTTTTATTACCCTAAAGTGATTAAACGCAAATTAGTTGGCGACTGGTTTCGCCAAAATCTTTAACGCCTCACTAACCATTATCATCGCTACGACTGAAGTTATAGTGACAGCAGAGCCGTAACCTCCGCAGTGCAAACCACCGGCTTGCTCCCCTTTATCTACTCTTGGTGGCTCTGTCGAATAAACACACTTAATACCGAACTTTTCTTTTAGACTAGAGTTAATGCCTTTTTCAAAGCGTAGCTTATAGCGCAACCGAGCTAGCAAAGGGTCTTGATAACTGTCTTTTAGATCACTAACCGTGATTTTAGTAGGGTCCGTTTTGCCACCAGCCCCACCAGCACAGACTAGCTTTAGCTTATTAAAGCGACAGTGGAGAGCAATGGCCAGCTTGGCACTCATATCATCGACACAGTCTAATATGATAATAGGTCGTTGCTCTATAGTAGCCTGTTTTGCTGCATCACGACTAGGTAATAAAGTAGCCACGTTATCAACAGTCAAAAAGTCATCTACCAAATGAAGCTGTACTCGCGGATTAATCTCTTCTATTCGAGTGCCCATAGCTGCGATTTTACTTTGTCCAAAAGTGCTGTCTAACGCTGGCAGTTGTCTATTAACATTAGAGGCGACCAATACGTCCATATCGATGAGGGTAATATTGCCTACTGCAGTACGAGCTAAAGCTTCAGCTGCCCAAGAACCAACACCACCGATACCTATCACATAAACATGCGCTGCGGCAAAGATATTAAAGGCGCTGTCACCATATAAGGTTTGTGTGCCTTTAAAACGGCGCTGATACTGCTGCACGTCCTCAGTAGCAATTTTTTGGGGCTGGTTTTGACTCATAGTAGGTTAGCAGCTCTTGTTATAAGTAAAAGTTGTTTGATGGTTTAGTTGTTTGGTTAGTAATAATTACTAAACCCAATCTGTTTGCAGAGCATCACAACTGTTCTGCCATAATTGTTGGGCTAGTACTTGCGGCTCAACGGCTAATAATTCGCTAAGGGCATTCAACACCCAAGGCAAGTTGGCAGGGACATTACGATTATGAGACTCTGCTCTTTGCCATTCCTTATCTACCCTTTGAGCTTGCGGAGAAGAGCTGACTGCTAAAGACCCTATATTGCCAGCTTTAGTTTGACAGCCTATCGGTGTCATGTCTGGACAGTCGGTTTCTAGGACTAAGCATTCAATACCAAACTCAGCAACAGCGGCTTGGATAGCACGTCTTAGCTTTTTAGCATTTGGATTAGTAACTTGTCCTGTGACCCCAAGCTTAAAACCCAGTTTAACAAAAGCTTTAGCTTCTTGCTCACCGCCACTGAAGCTATGCGCAATGCCGCCAAGATTTTTGGCGTTATAGCTGTGCGCTTTTAGCAAGGATAAGGCCTCAGCATGCGCCTTACGAATATGTAACATCACCGGCAACTGATGCGTAACTGCCATATCAAGTTGAGCATTAAAAAACTGCTGCTGCTTGGCAAAATTCTCCGGTGCTTTCATTGCGTCAGTAAAAGTATCCAAACCTATCTCACCAATCGCCAATGGTCGTTGCTTATCGAGCATATCGGCCATCTTGGCAAGATGAGTTTCAGTATGCTGCTCAATATAAAAGGGATGTAAACCTAGAGCAATATGCGCTTGTGGATATAATACTATAGGATCAGAGGCGGCACTAATATTTGTCGATGATGTCAGCTGATAGTGATTAGCGCTTGGTTTATTTAAGTAGTCTTGAGTGGTGTACAGTCTATCAAAGTGTTGATATAAATAACCGACTAGCACTAAATGCCGTACGCCAAATTGATAAGCGCGCTCGGCTTGCACATTTCTATCGTTATCGAATACTGGAGCATCAAAATGGGTGTGCGTATCAATCAGTCTGTATAGCTCTGAGCTGGGGAGCTCATTATCCATAAGTGAGGTTTTTATAACCGCCATCGATAGCCTCCGGCTTTAATTAAAAACTGTTTATTAGGGCGTGTTGGACATTCACAAGTAGACTATGCTGCTAAATAAGTGCTGCTGTTAAACGACTATTGGATTATAGCTCTAGTAGCGTTGCCCTTCTAGCTCGTTGCTATTGACTATAACTAAAGCTGTTTGTGAAGCGTTTTTAGTGGTTAGGCTTTTGAAACGTGCTTTTTAACTGTGCTTTTGCACTATATAAGCAGGCTTGATCAAAGCCGTTAATTGGCTATAAGGCACTAGCAAGTCTGCTGCCTCAGTATCTACCTCTAGCAGCTCTGTTGATTGATAAACTAAGTGTAAGCCCTGCTCATCCAAATACCATTGCGGTGACAATGGCAACGACCAATCATCAACAGAATCCTTTGCTACCCCTTGTGAGATCAGCCAGTCTTCTTTGGCGCCTTGAAAGGCTAATAGCAAGCTATCAGTGCTGACTGTCGGTAATAAAATATCTTCAATAGTGAGCTGTAGCTTTTTTTGTATATCTAACATGACATAGTCGAGATGGTGCGGACTACTGCCACGCTTCACAGTTGAGCGCACTAATAGATAGCCCGTCGCCATAGGTTCAGATTTAGAACTAGCTTCGATAGCAGCATCAGCATTGCTTGTCCCAACGGGATTCAATACTAATTCGGTATCGATACGCTGGTATAACGACGAAGTATTAACGGCTTGTTCACTGTATTCTATTTGTTTAAGCAACATTAAGATTGTATTCTTAGCGGCTTGGTCTTGACTAGCTAAAGGCGTATTTGGTGCTAGTATTTGGGCTATGGTTTTCCACATAATACTGCTTAACCACGGCTGCTCTGGTACAAAATCCAACACATTCAGCTCAAAATACTGACAAGGTTTTTTGTTAGGATCACAGTTGCGCTGATGGGCAATAGCTTGTTGCTTATTGACTTGTATAGCAACCGTTTTATTAGTTTCGCCACTGATATGGTCTTTGCTAAGGTCAGGCTTTATTAGCACTCTCTGATCATCGGAGGCGACGACAATCTCATCGGCAGCCTTAGTATCGGCCTGTTGTTCAAACATAGATTTTGGCTGCTGATCACAGCCTATCAAGCTAATGATGCTGAACAGTAATACTACCGATAGCCATAACAATGTTATATTTTTTGACTGGTTGCGCTTGGCATTTATCATATCAGCTACCATAAGCGGTTATAGTGAAAGCTCATTTAATGACCTTAAGCTTATAAAGCTACTCTAGTTAATATCTTACTTTTAACTCAATGTTATTAGTTTCGAGAGTCATTATTGTGGTTATCTACACTAGGCCGCTGCGCAGGTTGATAACTACTTCGTCTTGGAATCAATAATAAGGCTACTCCAACCGCTGTTAAGGCTAGCCACTTTTTTTTGCTCGGCTTATTATTACTATTTTTACTGCTGCTTTCACTGCTGTGTTTGTCGCTGTTATTACTCATAACCTTATCACTATTTTATTAGGGCGTATTGAACATTTTAACTTATAAAAGTTTAAGGATTTAAAGGAAAAGTGGTAATGCCAGAATTGGCACTATCTACTCTAGTAAAGCCTTGGCTAGTAGCCGTAGGCTTGGGGCTTTGATCGCGTTTAGGTATCAGCGGATTAAGATTCATCAGCTCATAATCCTGACTGATATTCCCATCCCAGCCTACAGTGCCACTCAGCGGTAATTGTTTAATAGTACCGTTTTTATCTATTACTAACTGTAAAACCCGCATTTGGTTAAATTTGTGCTCAGTAACGCTCGCCACTGCCCCACTATCACGTAAGATGGTTGGCTGTAAGAATATAATTAGATTACTCTTTTGCTTATTATCACTATCAGAGCGAAACAGGCGACCAACCAGCGGTATATTCCCTAATCCTGGAACCTTTTGCTGGTTACTAGTGCTGTTATCACGCATCAAGCCGCCTAGTGCAATAGTCTGTTGGTCATCAGCCAAAATAGTAGTATTGATCAAGCTTTTATTAGTAATCAAACCGCTCGAGAGAAGACTTCTTGTGACACTTCTAAACGCACCGTCCCATTATCACCGATATGAGGAATGACGTTGAGATTGATACCGATATCTTGGCGCTCAATAGTCTGAAATGGATTGGTTGATGAGTTACCGCTGGTGGTAAAAGAGCCAGTGACGAATGGCACGTTTTGTCCTACTAGGATACTAGCCTTTTCGTTATCCAAGGTCAAGATTGAGGGCATGGACAATAGGTTGGCACTAGTTGATAAATCTAACGCTTGCAAGATAGCCCCATAAAACTCGGTGTTACCTTTGCTATCTTTTCGACTGCTACCAACACCAAGTAGCGCGCCAGCAATAGAGCCAGCAGCGGCACTGATACCGGTGCCTTTAGACAAAGCAGCTGCTGCGAGTGAAGCGGCACTAGCCCCAACGTTGTTAAAGTTCACCACGCCATAACCACTACTAGCATTACCTAGCGCCCATTGAACGCCAAGTTGAGTGGCATCATCGCCTGAAACTTCAACGATAGCAGCTTGAATCAATAATTGGGCACGGCGATTATCGAGCTGATTGACAGCATCTTCGATCTCAAACATCAGCTCAGGAGCGGCATTAACAATAACTGCGTTTTGGGTTTCATCAGCGATAATACTAAAGGGTCGACCCCCTATACCTACTGCTGAACCACCGGTAGAAGCCGATAAATTGCCACTGTTACTACTGCTAATATTATTGATACTATTGCCACTGGGCACTGCTGCAGCTGTATTAAGGGTGGCGCCAGTAGCACTAGTATCAGTCAGGGATGCTGACTCCAAAGTTGAAGTCGCCCCTGCACTATTAATCGACTGATTGGCAAGTAAGCCACGTAGCATCTGCGCTATATGATTGGCACTAGCGTATTTGAGTCGAAATACGCGCAAACCACTCAAGCGTCGCGTAGGCGTAGTGTCTAACTGATTGACCATCTCCTGCACTTTGGCAATCATCTCAGGGCTACCTTTTACTAGCAGCCTGTCGCTTGAAGCATCAGCGATAACTTTTAGCTGGTCACTGCCTTGTGGTTGCCCACCACCTGCACTAGTCACTAGCGCACTGATGAGATCCATCATCCGCTCAGCATCGACATGGCGTAGAGGAATAACCCGCAGACTGTCATTGACCTTGCTATCTAAATCGCGGATTAGTGCTGTTAATTGATTAAGACTGTCAGCACGATCTGATAGCACTAGCGCATTAACGCTTGGCACAGCAGCGGCGTGTGCTGATTGCGGCATCAAAGGTCTGATTACCCCTAGCACTTCGGCGGCTTGAGTATTAGTCAAGTAAATCACTCGCGTTGCTAAGGCTTCACCGACAGTATTACCTCGCAGATCAACAGCAATACCAGTTTGCTTAGCCACACTATCGGGTACTAGCTTAATAGTAGTGCCCGAATTAATCGCCGCAATTCCATTCACTTGCATCACACTTAAGAACAGCTGATAAATCTCATCACGAGACAGCGCACGATTAGAGATAACCGTCACATTACCGTTGATACGCGGATCCAGCACAAAATTCTGATTAGTGATAGTAGCTACTTCATTAATAAAAGCTTTGATGTCTGCATCTTGCAAGTTAACCTTCCAGCTCTCAGCGCTAGCAAGTCCGCACATAGCTGCCCATAGTGGTAATGCCAAACATAATGGACGACCTATATATAAACAACGCTGTACAGCATTGCGTAAAGAGGTTACCACAAACTTATGTAAACTTACCATGGTGATAATTACCCATTGTGACGTTACTTATTAAGTGCCAAAGAATATAAGCTAAAACGCTATCAAAATATGATTCACTACAGATACTTCTATACGCTTCTAGAGTGACATATTTCTACTAACTATAAATAAAGGTGACGATTTTAAGCCAACCCATTTAGAAAGGTTGTCGAATAGTGATCACTTGTTCACCACGTTTCACCTCAATTTGCGCTTCACCAGATTTTTGTGCTTGTTGCAATATGTTGGCATCTTGACTAGGATTATTACCGACCTTTTGACCATTTACCGACATCAATCGATCTCCAGGCTCTAGCCCCAAGCGATTACGTAGGGCTGAAGGCGTAGCTGTCGTCATTTGGTAGCCTTCACTAGAGGCCATTAGCCCCACACTACTTAAATAGTTGGCAGGATTTTGTTGCAGCCCACTTACGGCTCCATCGATAGCTGAAGTTGGATTACTACTATTAGCATTGTTGTGAGTATTATTAGCCGCGTTATTAGCATTGCTATTAGCGTTAGCTATATCTGTAGGTTGTGGCCATGTAGAATTTATAGAATCGTTATTGAATGTATTAGATGAACGCCTATTTCTTATAGCATTAGCGGCTAAATCTCTCTGATCTAATGGCATTGCATCAACTATGTTAATAACGGACTGTTTACCAGCTCCATCTGCAATAACCACCGCATTCCAATCGACTACCACTAAAGTATAACCACTGTCTTGCAAGCTCTCACCGATACGATAGTTTTTCACTTTACCATTAACCTCCAGTAGCGCTGAAGACAAACGCTCAGGTATCGCTAATAGCACGCCTTTTAGCATTACATTTGGTGGTGGCTGTGCCGCCACTACCGCTGAATTAGGCTCAGCAAATATAGCAAACAAGCTACTATTATCAGCTACAGAGCTAGGAGTATTCTGCAATGGTGCTATGTCCATTGCACAGCCCCAGTCAGGGCTACTTCTGATGCTGGCGATTGCCAAATAGCTGAGCCTTGCCATAATTTACCAGACACATGTTGTATATAAGGCGACTCTGGCGCGTACTTTTCTACTACCCATGCTGCTGGCATCTGTAATGTAGCAGACAACGCAAATACTAGCAGTCCGATTAACCACCATACTCTACGGGGATGCTTATTAGATGGAATAGAGGCTTGTGGCACAGATAAGGTACTCTTTTATTATTTCAAAACCACATTATCATAACAAACAATTGCCTAAAAATGACAGCTAAAAAGCCAGTATCTTTTACTGCGATTAGTCACAATAAAAGATACTGGCTTTATGGAATGCTTGAGATTTTAGCGCTTACTGATTTTTCATTTAGTAAGACTGTAGCTACTTAAACAGTATTCGCTTAGTTAACAGGTAATGATTAAGTATTTAAACTCAGTATTTGTAATCAATATTTATAACTATTGAGAACTAGTAATCACTGCTCACCAATCACTATTAATGAGTAGTGGTTATTGAGTAGTTGATTAGAATAATGATGCTAACGCTAGTTAACAGCTATAAGTGAAGTGGATCTACATTAATAACCACAGATCTTACTGATACTGTTTATTACTAGCACTCTACAAACCCATTAACGAGCAAAATTTATACAGTAAAACTTTCTAGGTTTTTACCTGCTGCTAGCGCTTCGATCAACCAAGTTGGCTTACGACCACGGCCTGTCCAAGTGTCATTGTTATTTTCAGTATTGCGGTATTTAATGCTACGTTTTTTCTCTAGGCTTTCACCAGCCTTCAAAATCTCTTCTATGCTACAGCCGTTGTCTTTGGCTATTTTTTCAAATTGAACATAAGCATCATGCAAACGTTGATGTTGTTTTTGAGTGATAAGTTGCTGCGCGCTTTCAGTGATAGCGCGTAGCTCAGCTACGTTTAAACTTTCTAAATTAATAGTAGTGTTATTAGTCATAATTGTCTCGGTTATAGAATAATGGCTGTTAGCTGGATGGTAATTAATTGGCAATAAATAATAAGCAATAAACTATATATATCAAAAAACGAATAAATAAAATGATAAATAGCTAAAAGTATTTATCAAATTAACTCATTAAAGATAAATCAATTAAGCCTATGTAATATAAACAAAAAATTAATCTATAACAACTGCTAATTACTATATTTTTATCTATCATTGGTATTTGTAAAATATCTAAT
>NZ_JAHLMU010000003.1 GCF_018919485.1 Psychrobacter sp. TAE2020 | reverse complement strand
GATCCTAGGATCAGCGCTGCTTTTTTAGCTAGATTAAACAATAGAGATCACTATCAGACGCCCATTGCCAATTTGATCAACTGTGCAATAGTAAAGATAGTCAAAAACCCAGCCAAATATAAACCAACGAACCAGGCCCATTGCGATTGTTTTTTACTTAGATTTTTCATTATAACCTCTTCATAATGACTCAGAGCACCGTTAATGACTAATAATGATGTTGTCAATAACCAACGTTAGTACTGTGATTTGGTACTCTCAGCACTGACTATTAATACATAGGCTCGTGATTAGATTTACCTTTAAAGGTATAGTAAGCAAAAGCGGTATAGCTCAGGATAATCGGCAGCATAATACCAGCACCAATTAACATAAACGATAGCGAAGTATCCGCTGCTGCTGCCTCATAAATCGTCATCTGATAAGGGACAATATAAGGGAATATTGCAAAACAAACCCCAATGTATCCCATTAAAAACAGTGCCACTGTCAATAAGAATGGACGATATTCGCGCTCACTACTGAGGTCTTTACGCATAAAGTAAAACAGCAGCACCACGATAATTGGCATCGGTGCAAGATACAGTATTCCTGGGAAGCTAAACCAGCCTTCGAGTGCCTTAATACCGGAGAAATACATGAATACAGTTACTACGATCATCGCTAATATGAGTGCCGTTAGCAACCATCCAGAGACTTTTCTTGCCCATACTTGTAGCTTATGCTCAGTTTTTATGATTAACCAAGTAGAGCCAAGTAGAGCATAACCGATAATTACCGCAATACCACACATGATAGCGAAAGGGGTTAGCCAGTCGAATGGACCACCGCTATACAAGCGATTACTAGCCTGAAGACCTTGTACTAAAGCACCTAACATCACGCCTTGGAAAAAAGCGGCACTGATTGAGCCAATAAAGAAAACGGTATCCCATACGTAGCGGCCGGTAGAGGATTTGAAACGAAATTCAAAAGCCACGCCGCGCATAATAAGACCGAACAGCATAAAAGTAACCGGCAGATAGAGTCCAGTCATAATGATACCGTAGGCTACTGGGAAGGCGGCGAATAAACCACCACCTCCTAGCACCAACCAAGTCTCATTACCATCCCAAAAAGGCGCAATGGAGTTCATCATTCGGCTACGGTTTTTATCCGAGCCTGCGAATGGAAACAAAATACCACAGCCTAAATCAAAACCGTCTAGCAATACGTAGATGAACACTGCTAAGGCAATTAAGCCACCCCAAATCAAGGGTAAATCTAAAACATCGCCATAATTAAACATTAGCGTAAACCCCCTTCATCTTTATCACTAGCCGGTGTGTCTAGATCTACGTCATCATTTTTTCTAGTATTTTCTGCAGCATTACTATCACCGCTCAGCGTACGTCCTTGACCTTCAGTCACTGAATGCTCATAGAAGTTATCCTCAGCAGGATCTTCATAGGGTTTAGGTCCATGGGCGATCAAGCGTAAGATATAGAAGCTACCAGCGCCAAATACTAGGATATAGAGCACAATAAAACCAATCAGTGTGGTCGCTACTTGCTGAGCTGCCAATGGCGACATACTCTCAGCAGTACGAATTACACCGTACACAGTCCAAGGTTGACGACCAGTTTCTGTGACGAACCAGCCGGCTAATAAGGCTATGAAACCTAGCGGGGTCATCATCATCCACGCGCGATGGAACCATTTGCTTTCTGGATTAAACTGTTGTTTTTTGAAGAATTTATAGGCACTAAATAAGCCTATTAGTAACATTAAGGTACCAATACCTACCATGACTCGGAATGACCAAAATACGATAGGTACGAAGGGCCGGTCTTCTGGCGCCCAATTTTTGAGACCTTTGACTTCACCATCTAATGAATGGGTGAGTATTAGACCAGAGACATAAGGGATTTTGATTTCAAAGTGGTTCTTTTCTGCTTTTTGATCAGGGATACCGAATAGCACTAATGGCGCGCCACGTTCGTTTTCCCACAAGCCTTCCATCGCCGCTACTTTAGCTGGCTGGTGCTCAAGGGTGTTAAGACCATGCATATCCCCTAACACTATTTGTAGAGGAGCTACAAATATAGCCATAACCATTGCCATGCTTAGCATCACGCGACCATGTTTACGATGTTCTGTATGACGTTTAGACTGTAGATAATAAGCACCAATACCACCGATAACAAAAGCAGTAGTCAAAAATGCAGCAGTCATCATGTGGGCATAGCGATACGGAAATGAGGGATTAAAAATAATCTCGAGCCAGTTGGTAGGATAGAGCAAGCCATCAGCGCCAACCATAAAGCCTTGGGGGGTCTGCATAAAGCTATTGGCAGCCAAAATCCAGAATCCTGAAATTAGGGTGCCGATAGCCACAATAGCGGTCGAGGCAAAGTGCATACGTTTGCTGACTCGTCCCCAACCAAATAGCATAATACCTAAGAAGGAAGCTTCTAAGAAGAAGGCAGTTAGGACCTCATAGGCCAATAGAGGCCCTAAGACGTTACCGGCTTTATCAGAGAATACCGCCCAGTTGGTACCGAACTGGTAAGACATTACTACCCCAGAGACTACCCCCATGCCAAAAACCACTGCAAATATTTTTACCCAATGTTTATAAACTTCGGCGTAGATAGGCTCGCCGGTTCTAAGCCAGCGAAATTCAAGCACTGTTAAAAAGCTAGCAAGCCCGATAGAAAAAGCAGGAAAGACAATATGGAAGGAGATAACAAAGGCAAATTGGATACGCGCAAGTATCAGCGCATCCATTTGATCGATCATAAATGTTGCGAACATAAACGGTTACCCTTATCTGTTAGCTGACTGGCGCTAGCTTCCATGATACGCTTAAGTAACGGTCCGTAATTACCTAGTAAATAAGGCAATAAATATTACGGGCAATAGCCAATTATTATTAATCATAAATGTTATTTAGCTAAAGATTGCTTATGGGCGGTTTAGCTGAATTAAATAATTTATATCCATATAAACTACCAACACTTAGCATTTAAATCTAAATTCTAATAAGATTTAACATGAGAATATTATGCGCTTACCGCAAGCATCAAGCAAGCTAGCCTTCATCACTCAGTGCGTACCTTGCAGTCATAAATTAGCTATTGAAGAATGACTAGGCTTTCTTAAGATATATTAAAGAGTGCTTAAGTTACAAGCCACTAAGCGCTATTGTAAGATCAACCAAATTAGCTCTTTATGCCAGAATCCGGCCCTTTACGGTTATGTTTAGTTTTGTAGCTGCTGATGTAATATTCGCCGTAAAATTAAAATAGTTTGTGGGTTGGATTGTATGCTATGACCACCATTGATGATAGTTTCAGAAGCGGCGCCATCGAGATGGGCGCTAGTATAAGGTACGATACCATCCGATAAGCGCTCAGTGAGGGCTTGGCTGATCTCCTCATTGACGGTGACAGCGGAGACGAGCGCGGCATTAGGGATAACACCATTTTCTGTGCTTACTGACTCTGCTGAGTCGTCATCCTGAGCATTGTATTGGTCTGGTAGTGGTTTTGATAAGTCGATTTTGGCACCATTAGGCTGCATTTGTGCCAGTCCTTGGGTTATATCAGCATCATTATTAGCAATGATTGAGTGATAAGTAATACGCTTACTAATAGCAATATCTCTTGTCAGCTCAATAAATGAAGACTTATTACTGAGCTGACTGGCGCCATTTTGTAAGTATAAAGCACCAAAAGGATTCTGTGCCAAGTCGCCTTTAAAGGCAATGGTGGCTAAGTTATCGGTGACGGTTTTTACCAAACCTACAGGAAGATAGACTATACGGCGTAGCGCACGAGTAAACCATCGATCAGCATAATCAGTTCCACGGAAGGGTGCTGATAAGAATATGGTGGTATCGACTTGTGGCAAGGTTTTAAGTTTAAGACGGGCACCAAGCTCTTGATCTCCTAGTGCTTGTTGCAGCTTAGCATTTATCAGTATCTCGTCACTGTTGAGTAACAGCTTGTCATCAGCAGTTCTTAGCGTTTGAAGTTCGTCAGCTAAGTTGTCATCAGAGACCATCATTCGTGCAATTAGGGCGCCCATACTGTGGCTGATGATGACACTGTTGCTACTAGCGCGGTTATGGCCACTGGGATCTGTTTGCTTATAAGTAGCTTCTAATAGTTGCTGAATCTGGTAGCGGTTTTCTAGGATCGGTAAATTAGTGGGATAAAATATTTGCCACACTTGGTAGTTCTCACGCAATTTTTTATCGTTAAAAATATCGTTAGTCAAATTAACCCATGTCGCTGGGCTGGAGGCAAGTCCATGGATCATGATAAGCACGCGTTTATCAGGATCGTAAGGCTCGAGCATAAATAACTTAGGCAGACTGGCTTGTTGTTGACGGGTCAGTAGGTTTAGATAGCCCACACTGTCCAATTGGTTCTCGGATAACCACAGCCCGTAGCCTGCCGAAAAGTTAGCAGCTAGTGGATAATCCTCTCCTAGTATCTGCACACTCTCACTACGATAAGGGTTATATAAGTTAATATTAAGATTTTTACTGTCAAGGACATCGAGAATACTGTTGCCTACGGGGTGGATCAAGCCAGTTAAAAGTAGGTGACCAGTAGGGTAGATACGGGTTGTAGGCTCAGTATCATCGACAGGCCTATCAGGTATAGATTTAAATAATTTGCCAGATAACGAGGAAGCTAATAGCTGACGTACTGTAGTGGTATAGCGATCATCCAGTGATGCTACGAAACTCACCCCTAACCCTGGACGCTTACTAATAGAGTTCAGTCCGGTTAACCGTAGTTCATAAGTAGACATCAAATCTACTAAAGCTGAGGTATCTTTATCGGTATTCTTTAAATAATTACTCTCGTTGGGGAGATATACATTGAGGTTATAGTTGTCTACGGCTATCTGCATCACATTGATCTGATCAGTAGGCTTACCCGGTAGTACGGTGCGATTGGCTATCGCTACTTTATGACTCTCATCGACAGAATCGATAGCAGATAGATATTTTATTTTATTACCAGCACTAGTGTTACTGGCATCATTTGTCGATTTATATAACTGGGTGATCACTTCGCTGCTGGCAGCATTGTAGATATCTTGGGTTTGAATATCAGTATCATTGGGGATGCGATGCTGCTGTAGGCGCTGATTGCTATCGATATCTGCGCCAACGAAGTCGTGCTCTAAGCTGTCATAAAATAAATAGCTATAGCTCGACTTTATGGCATTGAATAAATTGGTTTGATAACTGAGTATACAAGTATCTTCGCCTAGCTTTTGAGATTGCATCTGCTCAGTATTCAAAGGTGCATTAGCATAGTAAGGGTCAAGCGGCGGACGCGATGTAGCATTAGCACATTCAGCAGAGCTTGCTAATTGCCGTGCTTTGGCATAATGAAGCTCAGCGAAGATAGCTAGCGTTGCGCGGTAGTTCTCATTAAGCATGCTATCGCCTAACTGATCCAAACACAGATCAAATTTCTGTAAGCACGCTTGCTGATCCAGGCCAGCTGACAGCAATGCTGAACTGGTACTAGTACTGAACTTATTGCTGGTAGCTATATTGCCACGCTGAGCGGTGATGATTTTTGCTGAAGTTTGTTTATTCACCGATACGGTACTACAAGCAGTCAATAGCACTAAGCTAACCGTAAATAATAAGATTATAGGACTACGCAATAGGGCTCTTGGATAGTTATAGGCTTTTATAGCGGCGAAAAAGCGGACAGGAATCATGGACAGGCTCAGTAAATAACAGTTACTCATAAATTTTAAGCAGCAGGAGGCTATTGATATAGCAGAGTAAGTGTAGCGTAACTTTTGACCTTACACTATAAGATGTTGCATATTAGACTACAGAGTCAATAAGTGCTTAATTAAGCTCAGCTGGCTATCTTGAGGGATAAAATGACTTAGCTATAAGTACAGAAAAGCACCTTAGTTCTATAATTGACTGGTTATCAATAAAAAACTAAGGTGCTATTTAGCAAGATTACAATAGGGCTATTACTAATCACAGTAGCTACTGTAATAGCTATATCAATAGCAAGGCTATTTTAATTATTTATCGCTATAAGCTAAGCCTTACATATTAGGCTTGACGTTGACGTTAGGAGCTGGCAAATCCCAAATATAGAATTTACCGTCTTCAACCAATTTTATTTGTTGCGAAAGAATGCTGTTGCTAGGATCTTGACGCTGAAGACGGCGCAAACGATCTAATGCTTCGCTACGACGATCGCTCAACAAATCAGACTGAGCTAGGCTTTGCTCGGCTTCAGTATAACCAAGAGCTACGGCGCGATCTAAGTATTTTTGTCCTTCTTTAAAACCACCCCCTTCAGCTAGCATCATACCGTACAAAAAATTAGCCTCGCCGCTGTCAGTTTTACTTTTGATAGCACGATCGATATAAGCGCCACCACGTACTGTATATTCGCTACCCAAATCTAAGTTGCGACCCATGCCATTCAATTTGGCAGCACGTAGCAACACGTCATAGGAAGCATTAGGGGCTTTAGCATAAGGCTCTATCCATTCAGCTAATACCTTGATTTTTTCACGGGCATTATAGCGCTGAGTACGGTTAGGGAAGTTAGGTGGGTAGTGGCGGGCATTAGGTGAGACATCAGCAATAAAGTCATCTAGTAAGCTGACATCAAGCTTATCATTACCACGGTTGTCTTGATCAATTAATATAGTTTTTATAAAGCTAATGTCAGACACACGAGCTTGTGGGGTTGGAATATTAGACAGTTGACCGCGACTGATATCGACACCCGTAGCCGTAATTGGGCTTGGCTGGTAGACACGGACCGTTGGTTCAGGTATCGCGGCAGCGACTTGCTGCGGTGTTAGCTGCGCAGTACTAACGGTAGCACTTGGCTGAGTAGTACGACGAACTACACGCTGACTTGAGTCAGTCGCACTGGGAACGGCGAGGTTAGACGGCGTCTGAGGTATAGCAGCGATAGCAGGGGCGGCGAACATAAAGCTACAAGCGGTTGCTAAAGCAGTTAGGGTGGCAAATCTATGGCTGGCTGAGTGACTCATATAGGAAAATACCTTTATTTTGATGATTGTGAATGACTACATAAAGAACTAGTAATAACAATTTAATAACTAAAATTAGGGTTAGTGCTGATTTATAGTACTTGGTTATAGAGCTTAGCTATCAAGATTGAAATTGGCTTAAAACCTCTAAAAAATAACTGTTATTGCAAATAATATTATAAATTATCGTTACCCTAACAAATCAACACAAACTTGCTCAATAGTAGGTTTGTTATTCATATCTTACTGTAGCGTACTAAGTGTTTATAAAACTGAGTTTTGATAAATCTTATCAGGCACAAATTAGTAAAGCTGATAGAGACTGATAACCCTAAAGAAGTAGAGCTATAGCGCCGAGGTTAACACTACAAATTCATAACTATTAACAGCTTCAACTCAGTAAAAATTATAATTATTAGTATAGTTACTAGAAATGATAAGAGGCTTTTTTCATACAGTCAGCTAGTAATCGCATAGTGTAACGAACAGGAGGCGATAAAGCGGCTCCTCCACTTTGTAGTGCAAGCTCACGATGATGCAACTCCTCAATATCCATCTGTGCCAATATCTCTCTTGAGCGCTTATCTTGCAGTGGCAGTCGACCAATATGATCTTGTAAATGTTCGCTAACTTGTGCTTCAGTTTCGGCCACAAAACCTAAGCTAAATTCATTAGAAATAGCCCCAGCAATCGCACCAAGTCCAAACGACATCCCGTACCATAACGGGGTGAGGATGCTTGGATGACTGCCTAGCTCATCAAGACGCGTCTCACACCAGACCAAATGATCAATTTCTTCTTCAGCTGAGTGCTGCATAGCTTGTCTGACGCCGCTATTCTTGGCGGCAAAGCCCTGACCATGGTACAAGCCTTGAGCGCATACCTCACCAGTATGATTGATACGCATCAAACCGGCGACATGGCGAGACTCAGTGATGCTTAATTCAGGAATAATATCATCGCTGACCGGAAGCGGGCGAGTACTAGGATTTGAGTGTGGAACAACGGCTCGCAGCGCCTTGTCAACGCCAAGCAACAATCGATCAACTTTGGATAAGGAACGCAAGGTCATGGCCAACTCCTAATGAGGGTGTCTGTTATTGTTAAAAGGCAATTAAAAGGTGATTAAAAGGATATCAGAAGGCTATTAACCTATTATTAGTCGCCACTATAACAAATAATAGAGATTGTCGGCAGAGCAAAAGTGCCATTTATGATTAACTGATAATAATAAATGCAAATGTGTTTACGCTTTACCACTTTGTGTATCACAAGCGTTGATGGTGTCAGAATTATCGTGAGTTTGTATAACCGCATGTTGAATATGTTTCTTCAGTTTTAAATATAAAAATATCCCAAAAGCGATGTTTAATAGTCCAGTAATTAAGAACAGCTGCGGTAGGGTCATAGCGAATGCGTTCAAGATGGCAATCGCAAATATAGCTGAGGTCACCATAAAGATAGCATTAAAGATGTTATTAGCCCCAACGATACGCGCCCTATGACTTTTGGGTGCATACGCCTGCATAGAAGCATATAAAGGCACGATATATAAGCCACCACTAAAGCCCAAAAAGAATAAATCTACGAATACTCGCCAGCTGCCACTAATAGCCAGTAAACCAGTGACACCTAGTAAAGTGTCACTGTTGGTAGTATCTATGGTTAACGCTGAAAGTGAAAAATATAGATCGATAGCAAAGATACTTAAACCGGCAATACCAAAAGGCAGTAAGCGCAAACTCACTTGATTCTTGGTCAAGCTTTTACATAATAAAGAGCCTATTGATACCCCGACTGAGAACAGTGTTAGCAAAAATATAACCACTGACTCGTCGCCGTGTAGGATAACTTTACTGACTTCTGGAGTTTGAGTCAAAAACGTCGCCCCATAAAACCAAAACCAGCTATTACCTAAGATTACGAAGAATAAAAACGGTAAAGAATATAAGTAACGCACTATCGACACGCTAGTAGTAAAAATATTCCAGTTTACCTTAAGCTCAGGTTGCATAGCTGGAGTAGCGGGAATAAAGCGCGCCGCCATATAACCTAATACAGCTACTATCAGCACTGTAGCACTAATCCAATATAGCGATTGCGGCAGCTGGGTTAATACCCCAGCGATAATCATACCTAGCAATATAGCCAGTGAAGTGCCCATCTGGAACAGACCATTAGCGCCTACTAACTCGTCTTCTTTCATGGCCTGAGGCAGATAAGCGTACTTGATAGGGCCGAAAAAAGTCGAGTGAGTGCCCATTAAAAACAGCGCCACAAATAATAAAGCATACCATTCAAATACAAAGCCTACGGCCGCTATCGCCATAATAATTAGCTCTAGTAGCTTTACAAGGCGAGTCAGCTTCGACTTCTCAAACTTATCAGCCAGTTGACCCGCTACTGCCGAAAATAAAAAGTAAGGTAGAATAAATAGCATAGCTGCCAAATTATTCAAAATACTAACTTCTACACCCAACTGGCTAGCCGCACTATAGGTCAGTACTAATATTAGTGCTTGCTTAAAAATATTATCGTTAAAGGCTCCCAAAAACTGGGTAAAAAACATAGAACTAAAGCGCTTACGCTTGAATAATTGAAACTGACTAGCCATGAATGCTCCTACAAGTGTATAGCTTGTAATGGGTTGGATAAGCTAAATATAACCTATATCAAATATAATAGGCAGCACTAAAACAAGCTCGTTTTATCAAGCTTGCTAAAGATTATAAATAATAGTTATTACTATCAAAAACTTATAAAAATATAAGATGGGATTTACTAATGTTAAGCCGTATAATAGCAACTGCTTGCTAGAAATATATATCCTCGATGCTATGATTTAATAATTAACTAAGTTATTATTTGTAAGCTTGATCTCTAGTCTGTGTCTGCAACGATTTATAAGCATAGTTTTATTATGCCAAATGAAGTGATAGGAAATAAGTACATGAGTCGTCTGTCCCCAACTCCAGCATTTGGCAGCCTGCGCTTGCCGACGCAAGATACTATAGAAGTACTCAACACCCCTAATTTTCAGCGTTTAGGGGTTGGCTATCCTTATGCGCATTTTGCTCGCTCAGCATTGTTTACTGCGCTTACTACTAGCTTTGTAGGCTTAAGTATGAGTCCAGTAATGGCGGCTACTAACTCTAATACTAATGCTAATAATAGTTCTGCAGCTATTAGCTCTGATGCTGAAATAGATAATGTGCTTGATGCGCTGCGTCTTAAGCAAGCAGTTGAACAAGGGGTTATTGATCGCTCAGTACTAGAAGAATATACCCAACAGACTTTAGGCAATAAATCTAATAGCAGTAATAACAATAGCAACAATAATACAGCTGCTGAGGTATCCGATGCGGAGTTGCAGCAAAAAGTAGCAGAGATGCAGCAGCGTGGCTATCAGATGATGACCCCTGAGCAGATCGAAAATGAGCTAGCAGCCTTGGAAATATTAGATAGTGGACAAAATAGCAATAACAGTAACTTTAATAACAATAACAATAACAATATTAGCAACAGTATTAGCACCGACGGTTTTAATGAAGATATTTTTATCACTGGCAATGATTTTAATCGGCCCATTGCTACCTTAGGCAGTCGCCAGCCACCCATTGGTCTAGACACTGAGTTAGATCAATCTACTCTACCAATGCCTAGTAATCTTGATACCCTTAACAAGCCTCAAAATCAGCAAGATCGTGCTGAAACTGCTGAGATTATGGCTCGTCCAATCAATGTGAGTGATGCGGTAAGTAGCGGTCGGGTTGATTCAAGCGTTGATATCAATCAGCAGTCAAACCCGAAGCAAGTTTTAAAGCAGCAACAAGCTAAGCCCGTCACTGGTGCCACTGATAAGGTGCAGGATACTGTAGCTCAGATTAATGCTGGCAAAACACCTGATGTTGATCTTAAAACTGGTGCTGGAATTAATAGACCAAAACGTCAAGGTAGTGTTATAAATCCTGATGATTATCTACCGGACTATCAAGTAGCGACAGAGAAGCAAGCCATCAGCGAAAGTTTACAGCAAGGCTCAAAACTTAAGACCAGCGCTCGTAATCCAGACAGCTTTATCAAGCGCGCTTACAATAGATTTTTTAATGGTGGTGTTACAGCGTTACCGCATGTCGAGACTACGGTTTATCTACAGCAAGCGCTAAGCAGCAAAGACGATAATAGCCCAGTAAAATTGGTCAAAGCAGATGAAAAAACTCAACCTATTAATAATATAAAAGCGGCGTTAGATGATACTACTGTACAGTCTGTTGTTGATTTTACTGCCGCGTTGCCACGATTACGTCAGTCGGCACTAGATGCAGCTAAAGCGGTTGGCTACTATGATATTACTCTAAGCTTACGCCAGCCTAATAGTGATACTATCGACGTTATTATCGAAAAACTAGGCGAGCCAGTGCGGGTTGACAGTAGCATCGTCGATATACGTGGCCAAGGTATCAGCCAGCCGGAATTCCAAGCATTGCAGTCCAATCTGCCGCCCAAAGAAGGTGATATCTTTAATCATCGAGTCTATAAAAGTAGTAAGGCGGCGCTAGAGGCCTTGAGTAATACTTATGGTTATTTTGATCAATATTGGTTAAACAAATCTGTTGATATTATCTTACCGGACAACACAGCCGATGTATCGCTAGTCTATAATACTGGCGATCGTTATCAGTTTGATGAAGTAATATTCTTTACTTATGACGAGGCATCAGGCACTTTGACTAGTGACCCTGCTAAATTACCTGTTGAGATGTCGTTATTGAGGCAGTTGTTTGATTTTGAAGCTGGTGATCCTTTTTATCGTCCGGACATTACCAAGTTCAGCAACGACTTGTCCGCTACTCGCTACTTTAATACCGTCAATGTCGAGTCAATCTTACCACCAGATGAGCGTAACGAAAACAGCACCTTAGCCTTTGACAATACCCCGTCTAAAGATGATGGCACTGTTACTGATGAAGACGTTAATAGCGCTGCTACTGCGAACAATGATCGTAAGCTGACTGTCAATGAAGAGAGTCGTAAGGCTGTCAATAATGCAAAAGACGCTAGTAACAATACTATCGATGACAGTGTTGCCGCGAGTGCTGGGGCGACAGTAGATCCTGCTGATATTGCTCCTATTGAATTCGAAGTCGATGAGCAAACTAGTGAAAAACTACAAGCCATCAAGCAAAAAGCCACGCGTTTAACGCAGTTGCCAAACAATCGAGTTTTAGATGAAAAAGAGGATAAAGCAGAAAATATCTTGGGTAAAATAAGCGATTCTATTAGTAGCGTGGTCAAAAGTATATTTCCTGATGGTGAGAAGCCTTTTACAGATGAAAGCTTTGTTGCACCGACCCTTGCAGGCCGTATAACCCCTGAACAAGTACTACAGAGCAAAAGAGTGCCGCTATACGTTTTTGTATCGTCTGATAAGCCGCGTGATGCGCAAGTTGGACTTGGTTATGGTACAGATACTGGAGTACGAGCCACAGCAAAAATAGATTATAATTTAATTAATCGTAAAGGATATCAGGCAGGAGCTGAGGTTGAGCTATCTAGAGTTACTAAAAATGCTACGGTATATGGCAGTCGACCATGGAAGCATCCACTCAATGATAAACTTGAGGCACGTTTGACTTACGAGGAAGAGGTTATCAACCAAGGCGAAGGTAACTTTGACTTGTCTACGCAAACCTTAAAGGCGGCATTAGCCCGTAATATTCGCAACGAAAATGGTTGGAATCGAAGTTACTTTGTTAAGTATCGCTCGGATAAGCTAGAGACAGGGTTAGAAGGGGCTGATTTAGAGGATTTGCCTATACGATTTGTTTCCTCAAATCCCACTCAAGAAGCATTGCTGTTTGGTTATGGTGTGAATAAAACCACTGTCGATAATATACTCAACCCTACACGTGGTATTCGCCAATATTACAGTGTGGAAGCGGGCACTAAGAGTCTACTAAGCGATACTGATATGGCGATTGTCAGAGCAGGGGTTAGTGGCCTATATAGCTTTGGTGAAGATGACAAGCACCAGCTGATTGGCCGCTTTAACACTGGCTATATTTGGGCCGATGAATTCGAAGGAGTGCCTTATAAGCTACGCTTCTTCGCTGGCGGTGACCAAAGTATTCGTGGCTTTGACTACGAAAGCTTATCGCCACTCCAGAATGGCTATCTGACAGGTGGTCAAATACTGGCAGTAGGTAGTGCTGAATATAACTATGAGTTTAGACCAGGCTTTCGCGGTGCATTGTTCACTGACGTAGGTAATGCTTATGATACTAATTTTGATACTGAAACCAAAGTCGGTGTCGGCGTTGGTATACGTTGGGCATCACCAGTAGGCATAGTGCGAGTCGATGTCGCTGCTGGGGTTACTGAAGAGAGCATTCCAATAAGATTACACTTCTTTATTGGCTCCCCTTTATAGCTATTAGAATACTAGTGATAAAGGAATGCTGAGTCCTGTAGGTGAGATCAACTAAGTACTTCCAGTCTAGGCAGGTTATTACCTATTGATCGCTAATAATCCTGCCTAGCAATGCTTCAAAAACGCGCTAATCGTTGGTTAGTAATTAGAATTTTAATGCAGTTGAGTATAATGTTGACCAATAATACCACGCCTCCTAAAAATCCTATGGATGAAGATCCGGCCCAAAGAGATGCACGTATGCTGCGTCACTGGTACCCGCTTTCCTTTTTATTAAAACTGCTTATTTTGATCCTTATTGTATTAGTGATCATGTTTGCAGTTTTTTTCTATATGGCAGGTACCGATTCAGGCACTGAATTTCTACTAGATAAGATCAGTGCTGAGACTGGTATTGAGTTCAAATATGGTAGCGGTAATTTACGTGATGGTATTTGGGTCACTGATATTGATATCAAGGCCACTGAGGATATCCAAGTATTAGTAGATAAAGCCTATGTAAAAATAGGCTGGCGGGCAGTTTTTGCTAAAGAAGTTCATTTGCGTGATGCCAATATTCAGCGTATTGATATCATCAATAAAAAAATGCCAACTGGCGAGCCTTTTGACTATAAAACTCTTAAGCTACCAGTCAACTTGCGTTTTGATCAAGCAAAAATAAAAACCATAGTTTATCAACAAGTCAGCAAAAAACCTATTGTAATACATGATGTTTTTGCGCGTGATCTTACTTGGGTTGGTAGTCAAGTGACTGTAGGTGGCGGTGATTTGCGCTATGC
Source organism: Psychrobacter sp. TAE2020 (assembly GCF_018919485.1). Lineage (GTDB taxonomy): Bacteria > Pseudomonadota > Gammaproteobacteria > Pseudomonadales > Moraxellaceae > Psychrobacter. Next base: position 4,458 of record NZ_JAHLMU010000003.1, on the reverse strand, counting down.
TGATATTGTCAAAGTAAGCGCCTTGACAGGTAGTATTGATTTACAAGGGGATTACCCGTTAGATTTCAGCGCTATCGCTGAAGTCAGCGCCTTAGAAAAAGCCTATGTAGCTCCGCTTGATATCACAGCGACCGGTAGTTTAAAGCGTACAGTAGGTAAAGTGCGCAGCCGTTATAATGAAGGTGATGTACGTGGTGAAGTAGTCATACAAGGTTTGGATGCTGGTGCGCCTTTTGAAGCCAAATTACAGTGGGATGACCTGCTTATTCCTTATGCTGATGAGCAAAAAATCCATCTTAAACAAGGTCTGCTTATTGCCTCAGGGGTTCTTTCCGAGATCCAATTGCGCATTAACACTGAATTGACCGCTAAAGACATTCCTTCAGGTCATTATCAAGCCCGCGGCATAGTCGCTAACAGCCAACTGCGTATTGAGCAACTTAATGCTAATGTGCCTGCTGGAAACTTATTGGTGCAAGGAGTTTTGGACTGGAAAAAGAGCTTTGATGCTAATTTGCGTGCTACGGGTAGCAACTTCGATATTCGACGGGTTATTCCTAAACAGTATGCAGAGTATAAAGTCTATGCGCCCAAAAAACTCAATGGAGAGTTATCCTTTCATTATCAGCATAATAATAGCGCTGGTAACTTAGAGATAGATGCGGATCTACGCCAGCGTGATGGCGAGCATATCAATGCTAATATTATACGTGGTAAAAAACCAGTTAGATCTAAGCAGCCGGCGCCTTTATATATCGACGCTACCTGGCAAAATCTAAAACGTCAGGATCTTCCCAATATAGGTAATATTGACAGTCCAAGTGGACAAGCAAAGGTCACTGTTCGTGGCTCAAGCTTGTCTGTCGATTCTAACGCAGTTATTAATGAGCTGAACATAGCGCCAAAAGGTAACTACGATGTGCGTATGCGTAAAGTGGCCAATGTAATCGATATCAATCGTTTGAATTATAAAGGTATTGTCGGTGACCTTTCAGGTACTGGTCAGATTCAATTGGCCAGCAAACAGCGTCCGTTAACTTGGCAGATAGATGCTCGTACTAAAGGTTTGTTACCTAAGCAGTATCGCAGCGACTTACCGATAGAGCGCTTAGTAGGGCGTGTTAATGCTCGCGGGCGTTTACTCAATATCAGTAAAAACCGAGTAAAAGGTCAGCGTCATATCATCAGCTTTAATAATACTGATTTGCAAGTTAATCTTGATAATACTCAAGACAGTCGTGCTATAGGCATTATCGGCGGTGGTGATGCTAGTATTGATGTTATCGGTGGTGAGCTGTCAGTATTCGATGCTCGTTTTGAGGGACAAATTGATACCGCCGATGTGCCGAAAGGTCGTTTGTCTATCGATGCTGCCGGCACACCTAAGCTAGTTAATATTCGTAAATTAAATTATGCTGGTGAAGCGGGAGCGGTAAAAGCCAAAGGAGTGGTTGATCTACGCAAAAGTCTAGGCTGGCAACTAACGGGACGTTTTGATAACTTTAATGTGGGTTATTTCTTGCCCAATAATCCAGCTATAGTGACTGGTGACTTAATGACTAGTGGTGAGTGGCAGTCAGCCCCTAAAAATAAGGTTAATCCTAAAGGTAAGTTACAGCAGTTTGCTATCAACTTTGATGGGATACTTGATGCTGAGCAATTGCCAGCAGGTAAGCTAACCCTAGATGCTAGTGGCGACTCACAGGTTATTCGTATCAAGCGCTTTCGTCATGTGGGTGCTGCTGGTAGTATCGATGCTAAAGGCACCGTAGATGTGCGTAAAGGGATTGCTTGGGATATTAATGCGGTTATGGATCGCTTTAATCTAGGTTATTTCCTCAAAGATACCCCCAGTGTGATCACAGGAACCATTGATACTGATGGTAGTTGGGGTAAAACCAAACAACTTGTTAATTTAAAGCGCTTTAATTTAAGCGGAAGTTTGAAAGGACAGCCGTTGACGGCCAAAGGTAGCTTGTCAGCTAAGCTCAATCTACCAGCAGATCTTTCCAGTTACTTCAAGCGTCTACAAACTCAAGATGCTCAAGCGCAATATAAGCAAGTTAATGGCCTCATTGAGAGCTTGAATGCTAACGATGTCGTACTGCGTTGGGGAGATAATTACCTGACGGCTAATGGTAATGCTAAGCAGCTACAAGCAAAAATCAACATCACTAGCCTCGATCAGCTCTCAGATAAATTAGCGGGTAAAGTAACTGGCGGGGCCACTTTATCGCAGCCCAACGGAGAAGCACTACCAACAATTTATATCGATTTGGTAGGCGAGCGTATTTCGTTACCTGGCATTATCTTACGTCAAGGTCAGATACGCGGTAAGCTAGTTAATCTGGCTAATAGTCCAAGCCAGCTGATTATTAGTGCCGAAGGCTTAGATATCTCTGGTCAGAGCTTTAAAAATGTCAATGCCGCCTTTAATGGTACTGAGCAGGCACACACCCTAAATCTTGCTGTTGCAAATGAGCAGCTTGATATCTCTGCTAGACTTAAAGGGGGTTTTGACCGTGCTAAGCTTAGCTGGTCAGGAGCTATAGGGAACGGTCGAGTTAAGTCTCAATATGCCACCCTAGATCAAGTACAACCAGCACAATTGATCGTCAATTTGCCAAGTAATAATAACAGCGATCTAAAAGTACAGTTGGCAGCGCATTGCTGGCAGGCTGCAGATCAGACTGGTAAGTTATGTTTGCGCGAAAACTTAATAGCATCTGCTGCTGCAGGCCAAGTCAACCTTACCGTACAAAAGATTGATACTTCATTATTTGCTATATTTTTGCCGGACGATATTGATTGGCATGGCAAAATCAATGGTAAGGCAATCGTCGGCTGGCAGCGTGGTAAGCCGCCAACTATTAATACTACTTTATACTCGGACAACGGCAAAATCGGTTTGATTCAAGACGGAGATGCTGCACCGGTAACCTTGCCTTACCAGCGGGTATCACTAATTGCCTTATCCGTTCCTGAAGGTTTAAAGCTGCGCTCAGACATCAATACAGGGCGCGGGGCTCGTGGCTACGCTGAGGTCATTGTTGATCCTTATAAAACCCCAAAACCTATCTCAGGAGCTGTAGTCCTTAACGAGTTAAATCTAGCAGTATTTAAGCCTTTCTTCCCAGGTATGCGGGTATTAGAAGGCAATATTACTATGGCAGGGGGCTTAGGCGGAACTTTAGATAAACCGCAGTTCTATGGGGATGTCAAACTAGTCGATGGTCGTGTAGCTATGCTAGACTTACCAGTCAATCTGTCCAAAATTGGGGCTACTGCTAAGATTCGTGGTACGCAAGCGACTGTCGATGGTAAGTTCAATAGTGGTACAGGGGCAGGTACTTTGACAGGGACTATCGATTGGCGTGAAAAGCTGCAAGCTAAGCTAAGTATTATTGGTGAGCGCTTAGTGTTGACTCAGCCGCCTTTACTACTGGCTGAAGTCAATCCAGATATAGACATCATCGTGCGACCTAGTGATCGCTATGTGAATATTGCTGGTGCTATTAGTGTGCCATCCGCTACTATTCGTCCGCCAGAAGCTAGTGAAGATATTATCACTCAGACTGAAGACGCGGTAGTGCTAGATAGACGTTTGATTGGTAATATTGAGGAAGTACTAGCTATTTCTAAACCTTGGTCAATCAATGCTGATATTGGTATAGATTTGGGTGATGATATCAACTTCCGTGGTTTCGGTGCTGTTATTCCTTTGGCTGGCGCTATCAATGTCACCCAAAATGGTACAGGAGTCATGCGAGCGAAAGGGGTGGTTCAAGTAGCACGTCGTACCAGTATTGATGCTTTTGGACAGAGTCTCGAACTCAATTATGGTCAAGTTCGTTTCAATGGCGATGTTATGAAGCCTAACTTAAGTATCGAGGCGGTTAAAACTATCAGTGATAATACAGTGGGTGTGCGAGTTACAGGGTCTATAGAAAGCCCTAATATTATAGTGTTCAATAACGCCGGCTTGACCCAACAGCAAGCTATGAATGCTTTAGTTACTGGTCGTATCAATGATGGCAGTCCTTCTCAGATTAGTGAACAAGGGTTTAAATCACAAGTTACCAATAACTTAGCAGCCGCTGGCTTGAACTTTGGCTTAAGTGGTACTCGCAGTCTGACTAACCAAATAGGTCAAGCTTTTGGTCTACAGAGCTTAACGGTTGAAGCCTCGGGCAATAGTGAAGATACTAATGTCAACGTCACGGGTTATGTTACTCCTGATCTATATATACGCTATGGGGTCGGGGTGTTCAACGCTCAAAGTAGTCTGTCCATCCGTTATCAGCTCACTCGTCGTATCTATGTCGAAGCAACCTCAGCTGCTGAAAATGCAGTAGATGTAGTGTACAGCCTGCAATTCTAATAGCTGGTAATTGTACTAACTTAGCACTGTAGCGCATCAACGGTGCAAACGCTGGTTAGACGTTGATTAATAAAGTC
>NZ_JAHLMU010000013.1 GCF_018919485.1 Psychrobacter sp. TAE2020 | reverse complement strand
GCAGGATGGGGCCCATGTCGCGCGCTCTCGGCAGCGGGAAGCCGAGCACACGCTTGCCGACGAGACTGAGCGCGTCACGCGTCTGCACGAGGTAGCTCGCGAAGAAGATCGTGAGCAGGATCTTGGCGACCTCGCTCGGCTGGAAGCTGAGCGGCCCGACGTGGATCCAGATGCGGTTGCCGTTGATGTTCATGCCGATGAACGGCAGCAGCGGCATCATGAGCAGCGCGAGGCCGGCGAGGGCGAACGTGAACGTGTAGCGCCGCAGCCGCCGGTGGTCGCGGATGAGGCAGAGCAGCCCGATCGCGGCGGCGACGGCAATGGCCGACCACATGAGCTGTCGGACGGCTGCGCCCTCCATGACGCCCTTGCCGCGGGCCATGTCGATACGACGGATCATGACGAGTCCGAGGCCGTTGAGCAGCGTCGCGGCCGGCAGCAGCACGGGGTCGGCGTAGGCGGCGACGACGCGCACGAC
>NZ_JAHLMU010000028.1 GCF_018919485.1 Psychrobacter sp. TAE2020 | reverse complement strand
CTCAAGTGACGGCCACGCAAACTGATACGGCGGGCAATACTAGCCCACAAGGCAGCGCTAATGTGGCGGATACCACCGCGCCAGTAGCCCCTTCAATCAATGACAACGAAGCGGGTCAACCCATCACAGGTACCGGTGAGCCGGGTGCGACCGTGACGGTGACTTACCCTGATGGCACGACCGTAGATGCGATCGTTGGCGTCGATGGTTCATGGACCGCTCCGACCAACCCAAGTGTTGTTGATGGCACTCAAG
>NZ_JAHLMU010000009.1 GCF_018919485.1 Psychrobacter sp. TAE2020 | reverse complement strand
GGATTACTATGGTTATACAAGTAATCTGCTTAGCAATATATTAAAAATAATTTTATAACAGATATTATCAGGTCAGGACCGGCTTTTTAGATATCATTTTTTGAGAGTAGATAATATGCACAGTAAAGCTATTTTATTATTAGCAACCTTATTTATGGTGTCTGGCGTAACAGGGTGCCAATCTATAAAAAGTAATGATTCTTTACCTACTAATAATGATATTCGTACAGTTAAACAAGTTGAATGGGATAAAACCGGAAAACCTTTTACTATTCTTAATGATGCTGATTTAAATAATAATGAATCTAGAGTTGTTTTCGTTCGTGCCTATGATCGAGACTCGCTACAGACAAGTGTCAATGTCGGCATTGATAATCTTTTTCAAGTGAGTCTGCAACCTGGTCAGTTCTCTCAAGCAGTTACTTGTAGTGGCTTTCATAGTATAAGTGCTGAAGTGACAGGTAAAAAAAATAATCGACTTACCGATAATAATTCCAAACAGAAGCTTGTTGGTCAAAGTACTTATTATTATCTAGTCGATGTTAATGATGCAGTCCAAGCTAGTATCAGCCTAATGACTCGTGACCAAGCACTCACTGTTCTTAACAACCCTAACTATCAATCTCAAGAGCAGACCCATCAAATTAGTCGAGTCGCGGATAGCTGTGTAGTTGAAACACCGCAATTAACACCCTTGATCACGCCGCAGTTGACACCTTTAGTGAAACCAAAATTGACGCCCGTAATGGCAGTAATCCCCAGAATAGATGACAGCATTGTAATGAATGCACCAATCAAACTAGATGTCCTTTTTGACCTTAATAGTGCCCATATTAAACCTGATCCTAATCTACGCCTAGAATCGATAGCTAAGTTTATGCAGCTCAACACAGATAGGGGTGCAGTGCTAGAAGGTCACACAGATAATATCGGTGATGCAAGCTATAACCTACGTTTGTCAGAAGACCGTGCCAAAGCAGTTAAAACCATGCTAATTAACAAATATGGCATTAATGCTAATCGACTCAGCACTGTGGGCTACGGTGAAAGTAAGCCTATGGATACTAATAGCACTGCTAAAGGTCGCCATAATAATCGTCGTGTTGTCGCTATTATCAATTAGTGATAAAAGCCAAAATATCTTAAATATATGTTAGTCAATATCCCCACCTTATTTATCTAATTCAATTATCCCACTAATTTTTCAAGGAATATCTATGTCTACTATTACTGTTAAAGTCAATAATCAAACCAAAACTATCGCTGAGCATACTGTTGTAACAAAAGACGGTGTACCTACGATAATTAAAGCTATTAATAAGGTTAATTATGAACTTTTTGATCAATCAATCGGACGTGCTCCCAATCATATTATTACTAAGCGTGTAAATAATGATCTGCATATCTCTTTTGAGGAAGAAGGTATAGAGAGCGATCTAATAATCGAAGGTTTTTACTCAGAAACTGACAGTGCCCTAATTGGTATTGCAGAAGATGGTAGTTATTACTATTACATTCCAGATACGGGTGAGGTGGCTGACTATGTCACTGAGTTGCTAGCCGGGGATGTTGAAGGGCAGGCACTAGGTGGTAATTCACAGGTACTGCCTTGGTGGGTAGGGGCATCGTCAGAAGGTTTTAACGCTCTGCCTTGGTTAGTAGGATTGGCAGGTATTGGATTGATTGGTGCGGTATCAGGGGGTAGTAATGATAAGCAAGATGCTCCAAAACCAGACACTACTGCGCCTACTGCCCCAACCTTAGATATCAATGCAGCGGGTACCGAGATCACTGGTAAAACTGAGCCGGGTGCCAAAGTTGAGATTGATACTGATGGCGATGGCAAACCTGACTACACAGTAACAGCTGATGCTAATGGCAATTTTGTTGTTGATACTAGCGAAAAGCCATTAACTAATGGCGAGACTATCACAGCTACTGCGACTGATAAAGCAGGTAATGAGAGCGGTCCTACGACGATTGTGGCCGGTGACACCACCGCACCAACCGCCCCTGACAAAGTGGTAGTAGGCAATGGCGATGCCTTCATCACAGCCGATGAGATTGATAAAGACGGCAATGTTGATGTGGTTGTGACCTTACCAACAGATGCCAAAGAAGGCGACGTGGTGGTAGTCAATGGTCAAGAGCATCCGATCACCAAAGGCGACATCACTGCCGGCACTGTGACGGTTAAAGTTCCAGCCCCAACAGAAGGCGGCAAGCTGGATGTTGAAGCTACTATCAAAGATCCAGCTGGTAATGTATCAGCGCCAGTTACTGAAGAAGCCGTACGTGACACCACAGCGCCAATAGCCCCTTCAATTAATGATAATGAAGCGGGTCAACCTATCACCGGTACCGGTGAGCCGGGTGCGACCGTGACGGTGACTTACCCTGATGGCACGACCGTAGATGCGATCGTTGGCGTCGATGGTTCATGGACCGCTCCGACCAACCCAAGTGTTGTTGATGGCACTCAAGTGACGGCCACGCAAACTGATACGGCGGGCAATATCAGCCCACAAGGCAGCGCTAATGTGGCGGATACCACCGCGCCAGTAGCCCCTTCAATCAATGACAACGAAGCGGGTCAACCCATCACCGGTACCGGTGAGCCGGGTGCGACCGTGACGGTGACTTACCCTGATGGCACGACCGTAGATGCGATCGTTGGCGTCGATGGTTCATGGACCGCTCCGACCAATCCAAGCGTTGTTGATGGGACTCAAGTGACGGCCACGCAAACTGATACGGCGGGCAATACTAGCCCACAAGGCAGCGCTAATGTGGCGGATACCACCGCGCCAGTAGCCCCTTCAATCAATGACAACGAAGCGGGTCAACCCATCAC
>NZ_JAHLMU010000008.1 GCF_018919485.1 Psychrobacter sp. TAE2020 | reverse complement strand
ATACGGAAGAGGGTAAAAAGGAAGCGGCTTACAAGGCTCAGCTAACTAAAAAACCTAGCGCCTCTATTGGCATGACGAAATCACAAGTTAAAAACAAGACCAACTGGGGCGACCCCAACTATATAAAAACGACTACCAATAAATACGGTACTCACGAACAATGGGTTTATGACGATTATCAATATCTATATTTTGATAACGGGAAGTTAACAACCATACAGCAGTAAAAATGAGTTTGACTCCTATACTAGAACACAAACTGTCGGCTTTTTTAAGATCAAACTAGCTTGCTTTTACTTATCTCTTTGGTCTAGTGAATAAGACAAATAGCCCTAAAATGACATCTATAAAGACCCAAATCGTTAACATCAGCCCCATTCCAATCGTTGTTCCAATTGCTGCACCTGCTTGTTCATATTCATTTTGAGAAGATGTATAGACTTCAGAAACTCCTCCACAAGCTTTGAATGATGCAACAAGCATAAAAATGTTGAATAAAATAAATAACCACTTAAAGATTTTTCCAAAAAAGCTTCTTTTGAGTTTATTTAAAGATGTCCCACAAGACGGACAATCAATGGCTGTATTACTTACTTGATGTGAACATTCTGGACAATTTACTAATGCCATAGCTGCAACCTAAATTAAAAAATTATTAATTATACCTTATATTTGTTGAATAAAATGGATGCTATAGGGTGTCCTCATCTTTGGGGATAATCACCATTTGTGACTGAGCATAGTCCCCAGTGGGGTAGATGTCTGTAAATCGTGATCGGTGCGCTGTAGAGGCATCGACCTGTCGTCTGTTTCCCAATTGTTTTAGCGGTCTGTAGGTTTTCACTGTCTGATATGTACAACAAAATGCACAACATATGGTTATAAACTAGCTGACAAGAGACTTCTAATTAAAAAATAATTAGGATTATTTCAACTTGCTAGCTTCTCTTACTCTTATCTATTGCGTGAGCTAACTATAAAGCCCCTATAACAGCTTGTAATAGGTTTTCTATGAATGGTAGCTTAAATTTATTATCTACGCTAAAAAAGCCTCTACGTAGCTCTCAGAGCTATCACTAAAATAAATAGGATTATTCCAATAGAAAATACAGTTTAACTATGCTTAAGAACCAGACATCCTATGAATTAGCTTTCCGTTTAAAAAGTATAGCGTGCCTGTACTTTGAGTTATCCCATTTCTATCTCCAAAGATATCGTAAGTCCATGAATCAAGTACGTCACTATCATCAGTGATTGTATGAATGCCATCAGGCTCTCCCCAATGGGTTTTATTAATCACTTGATCTTTGGTCATCCCTATTTTAGCACCCACATCTTTTTTACTTGTATCACCAACGATATACACTATTTCATCTTTAGCATAATGCTGGTAATTATTTTTTATTTCTCTACTAAATATTTCCAAGTTTCCTTCTGCTAATTCGCTCTTAGCTACTCTTAATTCTTCTTTAAGCAGACTAATTTTATTACCATCATCTTGATAGATATAGCGATAATTATCAATGGCAGCGTACGTATTGCTTGCAACTAATAATGATATTGTTAATATAATAAATCTCATTAATATAACCTCAGGTGAATAATACTTGTAATTATTTTAATAGAAAATAACGCTCTATATTTCTACTATGCTTAATCCAGCATAAGATAATATCACTGTAAGTCTTACGCTTATTAGGTTATTAGCCTTCTCAATAAGTATAGTCATTGCTCACTATATCAGTAGTACCAAACTATATTTAAAGCTATATAGAATAAGGCTTTATACATGCATTTGCACCTTGGATATTAACTCACCTTATCCCGTATACGTCAATGTAACAAGTTGATTACTCAAACTATAGTCAATGAGTGTCTGTGTTCGACAGCTTACGAGTGCCTCAATAAAAGATAGGGGTCATTAATTTAAAATATATGAGGTACTAGGGCTGCTATCAAAATGATAAGTCACGCAAATCAATGCCATACAATCGTATTAAGTCCCTTCTCATTCTATCGATTGTTGATGTCGTATAACCCTCTAACGAGCCAGCCTTAAAGCATGTTATAAAACGTATATACTTACTGGGCAAGTCTTCAGGAAAGTTAATCTGTTTTGGCATTCGTAGTCGACTATGTGCGTCATCAATCAACTGTTTTACTATTTCAGGCGTCCAATTAAAACCGTTTAATAGATTGTTATCATTTAGCTCACGCCACTTTAAACGTAATTCACATCTAATCATACGATTAGCTAATGCTTGTAGTTCATCAGTCTTATGTTGGTATTTCTTATTGATATCGACTTCAATCCCTTTGTGATAATACTTGAACGTCTTACGCTGACTGTCATAGCCAAAATAGATACCATTGGGTTTTACGACTTTATCAAATCTTGCATAGCTTGCATGAAGCTTCAATCGCTCTAAGTATTTCAATGCCTTATCTTTATTTTCGAACAATATTGCCTTGTTTACATCTATCACATGGATTTTAAAGTAACCCTTTTGGATAGCGTCTAATTGTTGTTGAGTTGGCGTTATATGTTCGCTTATTTCAGCTAACTTCATTACTGTCTTATAGACTAATGCTATAACATCACTATTACCTGTAATATTATGCCCTGTAAGCCACTTCCCTAAATTACCATCAATCAATAAAGTACCATCTTTCGTAGACTTAACTTTTAATTTGTTGCTATAACTGGGTTCTGTTATCCACATTTCTTTATAAGACTTCATAGGCTCACCATAACCATTACTAGTCTTTATTGCATCAAATCGTATAGCACTATTTAGTTCTTCTGGATTGTGATCTACTTCTACTCTTACTTTCAACCAATCAACCATATAGCCTTGATTAGCTTGTTCTACTGTATTATCCATATGTACTTTTACTCCTTTTTTAAACACAAAAAAATCGCATAAATGCCATTTAGCATTGCGATTATGAATAAGTTTTAAGTCTAAATTTTACTAATACTTTTATTTAATTAATATAGGTTTCCTTATAAAAATTCCATTAAGTTATGTTAACATAGTACATTAGCATTCAATTATGACACAACTTATCTGTATAATTCAAGTAAAATTACAATAGAAATACTATTTTTTGCTCTTCATAAGTAATTATTAAAACTAATACTTGTAGTCTCCATCAACACTATAGACTCTCTAATCAATCAATAAGTACTAATTAGCTAACTTATTTTGTTGTTGTTATTCCGATTATCCAGATTGAGGTTGAGGAGTTTTAGGCAACACTCACCCTAAAGCACTTACAGATAGACTGTAAACACCTTAGTGCATTACCTAAACGATTATTACCCGTCAATCGGCAGTATCGTCATTAGGGGATTGTCACTGTATCAAGCCAATCCTGTCATGATTACGGTTGATAGCACCGCCTAGACACGCTCATGACCTTTACAAGCTCTCTATGCTAGCAAGGGCTTAACACCCAATATACCGCACCGAAAAACAATATAAACACTCGTAGCGTTGCTCTTATCCTTTGTCTAGTAACCCCTGTAGGGAGCTTTACCCTTTTGTCAAACGCAGTCGTCACTGATGCCTGCCACCCATTTGACGGGTACAGTACAGAGAGAGCAGCACAAGGCTATAACGGATAAATAAACGGTTTTATGTATGATAAATCGTAACAGGGAGTTGAGTTTTGATCAGGATGTAGATAAAATAACCCTTAAACGGGTATTCAATACTGTTCAGATAACGCAGCGCCACTGCTTATTTGTCCGTTACAGTGTGCTTCAACACGCTGTAACCGTTACCCAATTAAACGATAAACCTCACCTATCAGTCAAGCGATGCGTGAGGTTTTTTGTTATCTATCGAAAACTCAGGTTTACCCCAGTGGCTCAAATTTGCGTTCTGAGCGTCTTTGATAGGTTATCAAGTATCTTTATCGAGCTTGGCACCTAGAATCGTGCTGTGGGGTTATCCGTTGCAATTTGAGGCTATTCTCAGGCATATCGTCGGTGATATTTTTGGTTATGATATGGCAGTCAATGCGAGGGTGTCAGGTGCTTTCACTGGTTCGGTTCCCCAGTAGGGTACCATCATCATAAATTGAGTCTTTGATATATAAAGGAATATTTTTTGATAGGTGCGCTCAGTGTACTTGTAGGTGTACTTATTGCGACTAACTCGAAGGTTTTTGGTATTGATTTAATCGTTCATGGGGTCAAATTCGATAAGTGGCTTTACCTGTACAGTAAGTCGCTTTCTTACGATTATCAATGGTCACCAAGATTATCCCCAAGCCTCACTTGAGGATAATTAGCTAATGATCGCTTGCTGTGTATGACTTTGAGTAATAGTCACTGAGTTTCAGTGTCCAAACAGTGTCCGTTTAGTGTCCAAACTAAGGGTTTTACTGTCTGTTTGCAGCCATTGCGCCTAACCTCAATTTGAGGGTGTGTTGATATTTCACGACTGTTTTATAGCTTTTCTACTGACAGTCACCGATTATCATTGGTTCCTTTGGTACACTGTAATTAATCTTAGATCATTAGAAAGAGATAATAATGAAGATATTAGCAGGTGTTTTATTAGTTATGTTTGCTGTCAATACTAGTGCTGATACAGAGGTGCAGCCTTACGTATCGTTTACTAGCGAAAATAATCCTCAGCAAACTAATAAAGCGTCGCAAGAGATAGTATTTACCCCTAACAATACCTTGCATCTCATAACTAATGCAGTGATTACTGATCGCTACGCTTTTGATAATTTTAATAAGAAAGTTAAAGTCACTTACTACAAAGACTCTGAAAAATACGGTGATCCTAACTTATCTTATTTAAGCGACGAGAAAGAAATGAGTTATGCTGAGAGGGCTTATTACGCATTATCAGGTGATGAGAGTGTCAGCAATAAAAACGTAGCCATAGGTAGCAATGGTCAGGTGTTACTAACTAATGTAAATCCTAGCAGTAATTTCGATAGTTTTATTAAAAAAGTTAAGGTTGTGTATTACGAAGATACGGAAGAGGGTAAAAAGGAAGCGGCTTACAAGGCTCAGCTAACTAAAAAACCTAGCGCCTCTATTGGCATGACGAAATCACAAGTTAAAAACAAGACCAACTGGGGCGACCCCAACTATATAAA
>NZ_JAHLMU010000019.1 GCF_018919485.1 Psychrobacter sp. TAE2020 | reverse complement strand
GGCTTACGCCGGGCTTCGGCGGTTTTACTCCGGTATCATATGAAACAATGGAGTGCCGCCTTCCATGCCGCTGGCGCGGCATATCCTGGTGACGATATCTGAATCGTTATATACTGTGTATATACGTAGTAATGACGAGGTGATAAATGGCACAGGTTAATATGAGTTTAAGAATCGACGCTGAACTGAAGGATGCTTTTATGGCCGCTGCAAAAAGCATGGACCGTAATGGCTCTCAGTTAATCCGGGATTTTATGCGGCAGACCGTTGAACGGCAGCATAATACCTGGTTCCGTGACCAGGTTGAGGCAGGACGCCAGCAACTTGAGCGCGGTGATGTGCTTTCCCATGACATGGTCGAATCCTCAGCTACCGCATGGCGGGATGAAATGAGCAGGAAGGTTGCCGGTAAATGATGGAGA
>NZ_JAHLMU010000022.1 GCF_018919485.1 Psychrobacter sp. TAE2020 | reverse complement strand
GTAGGGTTTCAATCCACGCGCCCGTGATGGACGCGAATGCTTAGCGATCACATCAACCGCATGGCCTTTAATGTTTCAATCCACGCGCCCGTGATGGACGCGAACTCCTATTGAGTTATGCACTTGCTTTGGCTCTCTGTTTCAATCCACGCGCCCGTGATGGACGCGAATAGCACCTGCTGCCAATGCTAAGTCATTAGCTCGTTTCAATCCACGCGCCCGTGATGGACGCGAATAAGCCGCTGTGACTCTATCCATTATTCGTTCTGTTTCAATCCACGCGCCCGTGATGGACGCGAAGTGATGACAATCGAACTCACCTAGCTCAACATTGTTTCAATCCACGCGCCCGTGATGGACGCGAACTACATTTGACCGTCAAAATGCTTGATAAATGGTTTCAATC
>NZ_JAHLMU010000029.1 GCF_018919485.1 Psychrobacter sp. TAE2020 | reverse complement strand
GTGCTGTTACCAGCGGCATCGGTGATTTGAGCGGTTACGCTGTAGTCGCCATCTTCTGGAATCTGACCCTTAGGAATGGTCACAGCTACAGTGCCCGCCTCCACATCAGCTTGCGTTAAGGCTTGCTCAACGGTGCTGGTGCTAAGATCTGGATTGGTGATGGTTACCGTAACCATGTCACCTTCTTCACTGCCTGTTGGCACAGTCACATTGGTTTGAATACCATCGGCAAGCTCTGCTG
>NZ_JAHLMU010000031.1 GCF_018919485.1 Psychrobacter sp. TAE2020 | reverse complement strand
ATCTTATCAGCGGCAGCCTTTTCAGCAGCAATCTTATCAGCGGCAGCCTTCTCAGCAGCAGCCTTTTCAGCGGCAGCCTTTTCAGCAGCTATCTTATCAGCGGCAGCCTTTTCAGCAGCAATCTTATCAGCGGCAGCCTTCTCAGCAGCAGCCTTTTCAGCGGCAGCCTTTTCAGCAGCTATCTTATCAGCGGCAGCCTTTTCAGCAGCAATCTTAT
>NZ_JAHLMU010000012.1 GCF_018919485.1 Psychrobacter sp. TAE2020 | reverse complement strand
GTTGGCACAGTCACATTGGTTTGAATACCATCGGCAAGCTCTGCTGCATTCACGCCATCCAAAGCTTCTGGAATGGTAATCACAGGAGCCGTGTCAGTCACGCCATCACCAGTGGTGTCACCAGGAATTACGGTGTCACGAGTCACTTCATCTATGACTGGTGTTGATACGTTGCCCGCAGGATCTTTGATCGTTGCGTTAACTTCTAGCTTCTCACCCTCAGCAGGTGCTGGAACTTTTACGGTTACTGTACCAGCAGTGATGTCATCTTGAGTGATTGGATGCTCTTGACCGTTAACCACCACAACGTCGCCTACCTTGGCGTTATCAGGTAGAGTCACGACCGCATCAACGTTACCGTTTTCGTCAATTTCATCTTTAGTAATGAAGTCATCACCATTACCTACCACAACTTTTTCAGGCGCAGTCGGCGCAGTGGTATCCGCCACATTAGCGCTGCCTTGTGGGCTGGTATTGCCCGCCGTATCAGTTTGCGTGGCCGTCACTTGAGTCCCATCAACAACGCTTGGATTGGTCGGAGCGGTCCATGAACCATCGACGC
>NZ_JAHLMU010000020.1 GCF_018919485.1 Psychrobacter sp. TAE2020 | reverse complement strand
CCAACGGCGCGTTCGAGTTGAACGTGGGCATTCCCGTGATGGCCGCGAACCTGCTCGAGTCCATCCGCCTGCTCGCGAACGCCTCCCGCGTGGCCGCGGAGAAGATGGTGGACGGGCTGCAGGCCAACGAGGAGCGCTGCCGGTTCCTGGCCGAGGCCTCCCCCTCGATCGTGACCCCGCTGAACAAGGCCATCGGCTACGAGGCCGCGGCGAAGATCGCCAAGCACGCCGTGGCCAACAAGGTGACCGTGCGCGAGGCGACCATCGAGCTCGGCTACGTGGACGGCGAGAAGCTCACCGAGGAGCAGCTCGACAAGGCGCTGGACGTCACCACGATGACCGGCAAGCACTGAGCCACCGGTTGACCGCCGCGCCCACCTGCGTGGCGAGCGCGTGACAGGACCCGGCC
>NZ_JAHLMU010000024.1 GCF_018919485.1 Psychrobacter sp. TAE2020 | reverse complement strand
ACCCACGGCGGCGGGCGCGAACCGCGCCCCGTGCGCGCGGGCGCCGGGCAGCGCCACGAAGAGGTCGCCCGCGTCGGCGGCGCGGTCGTCCGACGCCACCGACCACACCTCGGCGGAGCCCGGTGCGGCGGCCGCGCCACCCGCACGGACGTCGAGCCCGAACCGTGCTGCCAGGTCCGCCACCGACCGACGGGTGGTCGTGGCAGGGCGAAGACGGTCGATCGGTGATGTCACGTGTAGAACCTACCGTGCCGGGAGGGGCCGCCCCGCAAGCCCGCGGGGCGCTGCACCCGGGCCGGGGCGCGCTTCACGGGACCTTCACCGGGGACCGGGAGAGGGGCGGTGAGGTTCACCACGTCGTCGGGAGCGGCACGTAGGGCTCGGTGCTCGGCTGGAC
>NZ_JAHLMU010000030.1 GCF_018919485.1 Psychrobacter sp. TAE2020 | reverse complement strand
GTGCTGTTACCAGCGGCATCGGTGATTTGAGCGGTTACGCTGTAGTCGCCATCTTCTGGAATCTGACCCTTAGGAATGGTCACAGCTACAGTGCCCGCCTCCACATCAGCTTGAGTTAAGGCTTGCTCAACGGTGCTGGTGCTAAGATCTGGATTGGTGATGGTTACCGTAACCATGTCACCTTCTTCACTGCCTGTTGGCACAGTCACATTGGTTTGAATACCATCGGCAAGCTCTGCTG
>NZ_JAHLMU010000021.1 GCF_018919485.1 Psychrobacter sp. TAE2020 | reverse complement strand
CTTTGAGCGCGTAGCGACGCATGATTTCAATAATCTGGTTACGCTGGCGTGGATTACAAAAAAGCATCATATGCCAGTGCGGCGTTCCGTCGTGGTGTGGCTCGACGACACGCAAACCGTAGACCTGTAAATCATTATCCTTGAATGCCGTGCGCATCAGGCTCCAGATACGGCAGAGATAACGCTGCGCATCCTTCGGATTAAATGCCTCATCGTTCCAGCCGTGATTAAGCTGGACGGTTTTACTTTCTCCTTTTCCGACCTGACGTGTCGGGTGATACTTTGACGGCGTGGTCAGCGTGATAAACATCCCCACATCACCCTCTGCGGCGGCGTAACGCTCAATACCGGCAATGGTGTTCATCAGCTCCATCCGGCGAATTTCAGGATTAGAAATACTGCCCATCAC
>NZ_JAHLMU010000014.1 GCF_018919485.1 Psychrobacter sp. TAE2020 | reverse complement strand
CTCCCTGATGGAGAAGGAAGCCGCCACGCACTACGCGGCGATCCCCAAGACCCAGCGGATGGACGACACCTTCACCGCCCTGGGCGAGGCCACCGGCATCGACCGCTCCGAGTTCGAGAAGCTCGCCAAGCAGAAGGAGACGTTCGGGATCCCCGAGCAGTTCCCCAACCTGGAGGGCTGGCTCCACCCGGGCGAGTACCACTTCCCCCTGGACGCCACGGCCGAGCAAATCCTGCAGGAGATGGTGGACCGCACCCGGGCCACCCTGGAGAAGAACAACGTCCCCGAGGACCGCTGGTTCGAGGTGCTCACCGTGGGCTCGATCGTCGAGTTCGAGGGCACCCCGCAGAACTACCCCTCCGTGGCCGGAGCCATCGAGAACCGCATGAACAACCCGGACGGCGAGACCAGCGGGTTCATCCAGTCCGACGCCTCCGTGACCTACGGTCTGGGCAAGAAGACCGTGCAC
>NZ_JAHLMU010000010.1 GCF_018919485.1 Psychrobacter sp. TAE2020 | reverse complement strand
CTATTGAAAGTAAATAATTTAGAGAATAAGAATAAGTTTACAAAGAGAATTACACTAATGAGAGCACTTAATGTTTTTACATCATAATACCAATAAAACTCTTGAACAAAGTAACTGTTTGAGTAACCAAAAACATGTGTTATAGGTATACCCAGATGAAACATAACAAGCATAAGAAGAAAATTATTATATGATTTAGAGAAGAAACTATTTACACCCTCATGCATAAAAGATATTAAGAAATAAATACCTAGCTGAACCACTATTATTAATTCTATTTTTTTTATGACATCTTCTAACTTACTTTCACCACTAAATAATAATACAATATATAAAATTAAAAATACAAGTAGATATGGAATAATCCAAATATCTTTAGACAGGATTGTAACCTTTCTTTTAATATTCATTTTTTAGGTATTCTTTAAAAAGCTGAATATTTGATCTCTCTATGTTGAACTCAGATAGTTCAAATGATTGCTCTGTTTCAACGTTAGGTAAATCACTTAAACATGTGACCCAGTTACTGGTTTCATTAATATTTAGATACTTACACAGCCCTAAATTGCATTCCTTGGTTACATTGTTTGAAACAATACACAGTAGATTAGCAAACTGAGCTTCCACTAGTGTTAAAGGCAGACCCTCCCATAAAGAAGGAAATACAAAAACATCAAATAAACCACTCATTATTCCCGGTATATCTGAACGATTACCCATAAATTTGATACGTGAGGATACATTAGACTGATTAGCTATACTCTCTATATCAACTTTAAGAGAACCATCACCTACCAAAACAAGATAATACTTACTATCTAAACTACTTAATTTACTAAAAACATCTAAAATGAATTTATGGTTTTTTGGCTCTTCAAACCTGCCAACATGACCAATCACTATTGAATCTTTTGGAATGTTCAGCATCTCATGATAATCGATACTATTTTTAATATTTTTAAATTTATTATAGTCAACGCCGCAATAAATAATTTTGTTTTTTGAGTTTTGTGGCCATTTTTTTCCAAATAAAGATATTGCAGCTTTTTCACTTACTGCAATATTTGATGTAGCAAATCTAGTTATAAGTAATTTCATAAATTC
>NZ_JAHLMU010000023.1 GCF_018919485.1 Psychrobacter sp. TAE2020 | reverse complement strand
CAATATATTTCATCTTGGTATAATAGGCTTTTTGTTCCAAATTTTTACAAAATTCTAGGACTCTAAAGTGAGCCTCTCCATCTGCTCGATAATCTTCTTCAGATGCTCCAACGGTGATACTTGGAATAAAATATTTGTCTTTTAATCGATAGCTATTATTTCCATAGGCAAAACCATAAGTTAGCACACAATCGAAATATTGTTTTAAAATTGCAGGCATATTGTACCAATATAATGGATATTGAAAAATAATAGTATGATGTTTTAATAAAGCTTGTTGCTCTGCTTCAATATCTATTTGATAATTAGGGTAGCGTTCAGAAAGATTGCGTATTTCAAAGTCTGGTTGGTGTTTGCTTATATAGTCAATAATTGCTTTATTTGCAACAGATTGGTTATAGT
>NZ_JAHLMU010000018.1 GCF_018919485.1 Psychrobacter sp. TAE2020 | reverse complement strand
ATTAATACATAGTGCTCAGGGTAGTGGAACGATGATCCCCACTGAAGTGTCGCGAAACGACCGCTTTCGAACTCAAGAGTGATTAGGACAACATCATCTTCATCACCAAATTTTTCACCTTTGTGCGCAACATTCCCCGCCGCCATTGAAACCAGGGATGGGGTTTCATCCATGATGAACAGTGTACAATCTAGCTCGTGAATGTGATGGTACAGATGCCCGCCTGACTTTGCGCGAATCTTCTTCCATGAGATCTCATCCTGCACGTCTTCAAAACCATTACGTTTAGTGTGAACTTGTGTAACTTCACCGATTTCACCGGCTTTGATGAGCGCTTTAGCGTGGCGAACCCCGTGAAAAAAGTTCATAACGTGACCCGCCATAAAGGTAACACCAGCTTCTTTGCAGGCATCAACCATATCCTTAC
>NZ_JAHLMU010000007.1 GCF_018919485.1 Psychrobacter sp. TAE2020 | reverse complement strand
CAGCCGAGCAAGATATCAAAGGGGTTGATAAAACCAAACCCGCAGGTACAGCTATTTTAGCGATTTCAGCAGCTAACGAAGTTGTGCAAAATCTCAATGATTATATTAATGAACCGACTACAACGCAGACCCAGCGTGAGCTTGCACAGGGTGAACGTAGCTACTTAACCGACTTTGTGAATGACAAATCGAAGGTAGCATTGAGTGAGATTAAAAATATTCACTATACAAACGATCGTAAAACGCACACAGCAGCCCTTAAAGACGTTTTGAACGATTTTGCAAGCAATCACAGCCAAACCGCAGATAACAATCAGCAGCAAGCACTACAGAGCGCACAAAGGGACGTTGTGAGTTATAGCAATGAGATTAACCGCGACCGTGGTTATGGAATGGGAATGTAGAAAATGTCAGATATGAGAGATCTTGAAGACGTATTGAACGCAGTGTCTATGCTGATAGAGCATGACAGCGCCTTGATAGAACAACGAGAGCAGCAGGACAAGGCAACCGCAGCACTGGTCAATGATCTAACCACGCAGCTTAGAGACTATCAAGAGCGAGAGCAGCAGATCAAAAAGGCCATCGCTACCAGTACCGCAACAGAAACTAGAAAAGAGGTGGCTGATATTCTCAATTATTATCATAACCAGCTAACCGAAGGTGTTGCCGGTGATGTTCAGCGAGCTAATGCACAGCTAGAGAACACAGTGGTTATAGCCACAAGCAAAGTCAAAGAATTATCAAAATTGTCGTCAGATATGAAAGGTACGTTTGATATCAATTTTAATAGCTTGAAGGTATTTTCAGAGACTTTTGAGGAACAAAACAAGAGATTAGCAGGAGACATCAAAGGGACTTTAATAAGCGTTAGAAAAGAAGCTAGGGAAGGTGCAGAGAGATACACAACGGAGCTATCAGATAAATTCTCTAAAGCCCTTAGCTGGAAAATAGCTAGTATTCTAGGCGCAATTTGCTTGTCTATTTTGGCTATGACTCTTCTACTGGCTTGGCTACTGATACCAAGTAAGGCAGAAATTGCAGAGCGTCAAGTAAAGTATGACAGCATAGCTTCTGCTAAAGTCGCTCATAACGTCATTAGAAACCCAACTGATGGTAAGTATTATGCGATAGTTCAAAAAAATTCTTGTTTCATTAGTCCTAGAAACAACGAGCAATATTGTAAATTTAGATAGATCAAAGTTCCTATCTTATTAGTTAATAAAAAAAAGAAGAAAGGTTTTTAATGTTTTTAATGCTTTTAACAGCTTTTAAGTACGCTACAGCCCTTTAATACCAAAGCATTACGACCCCATAAGGTGACGTTTACCTACCAATAAGGTGACGTTTACCTACCAATAAGGTGACGTTTACCTACCAATAAGGTGACGTTTACCTACCATATAGTGACAAAATTATTTATGTCATTATTGTGACTTATTAACTAGTATGTCACTATACTAAATCAACAATAAATGACAACTAACACAGTAAATCACTGTTGTTAGGTTTGCAGGGTGTGAACCGAGGTGAGCTATGTATAAACATCGAGAAGATGAAATGAGCCTAGTAGTTAAAACTAATCGCTTAAATACAGTAATACAAAGTTTGTCTTTAGCTGAAATACGTTTAATTCAAGTGGGGATTATTGATAGTAGAGATAAAAATCAGGGGTTAAGTGCTGATAAGCCCTTACGTATCGAATCTTCACGCTATGCAGAAGCTTTTGGGGTAACTCGACAGACAGCTTACGAAGTAATGCTAAGTGCGGAAAAGACATTATTTGAACGACAATTTAGCTTTATTGATGAATATAACGATAAGGTAAAAACGCGCTGGATTAGCCAAGCAAAGTATATTAAGGGTCAAGGGGCAATTGAGATAATATTTACACCCGCTGTTGTTAATGAAATAACACGTATTGACGGCAAAGAAGAGTTTTTTACTCAATATTTACTGTGTCAAACAGCAATGCTTAATAGCGTCTACTCGGTGAGATTGTACGAATTAGTAACACAATGGCGAGCCGCTAAGAAAACGCCAATGTTCGATCTTGAAATATTTAGAGGTCAATTAGGATTAGGTGTTACTGATTATAAAAAAATGAATGATTTTAAAAAGCGAGTGTTAGATTTAGCAGTTAATGAAATTAATGATAAAACTGACTTGAAAATTAGCTATGAACAAGTCAAAGAAGGTAAAAAGATAGTAGGTTTTAAATTCAAAGTATTAGCTAAAGATAAACCTAAAAAAGCAAAGCAAGAAGGTGATAGGGATATAAACACAGCAGATATGTTTACCGTAGAAGGTCTAAATGATAAACAGCTAGGACGTATCGTTCGCAATCCTGCTTTTATGGCGGAATATAATCATTTAGTAAGCCCTACTAGCCCAGCAGGTCAGTCGCAGCAAGGTTGGGAGTTTGAAATGCTTAATCGAATAAAAAAGGACGCATCACAGTTTAGTAAGCGTCCAATTAGAGATTATTTAGAGTATTAAGGCTAGTGGTCTATTATAAGTAGTTTCTCAAATACAGTCTGTTTTAAGTGGTCTATTAATAGGTTTGAGGGGCGAAATAACTGGTTCTGCTAGGGTATACATAAATTTTTTTGGATGAGTTCATTTATTTCCCAGACTCATAGTCCCTACTTTTACCTGAGTTTGGGCTAAACATTTTTTGTTTCCTTGCTTCTCATATTCTGCATCTCCAACTGAGTTAGGGACATAACTTTGATATCCACCATTGGTATAGATAGGATCTCCCATCTTGAAAACATGACCATCAAGTTCTATTGTTTTAGTAGACTCATCCCATTTTACTAAATTTTTTGGATATTTAGGAAATAAGGGTGTCATATATTCTCCACTATCATCTACTAAATAAAGACAGCCATCCTTCCACTCAAACTTACCACTTACTACTGCTGCTGGTTGAGCAGGACGGTTTGGATCAACGTCATAATAATAAATATTGGTATTTTGAATAGGCAGGGCAATTACTGTTTTATTAGACTTAGGTTGAACATCGGACGACAATGAGCAACCTCCTAAGAAAATAGCCACTACTGCTACTAAGATACTCTTCATCAAAACTCCGTTTTTAATTTAAACCCTTGTAGGTACTTGATAGGGGTAACGTAAGCAGTTCGGGAATTTCCCATAGCACTCGCTAATCCATAAGCCTTCCCCGAGCCGTCAAAAAAAGGCCCGCCGCTATCACCAACATTAATGCGAAAATTACTACCCTCTACAGTTATAATAGTTTGAGCACAACTAGCTATAGGTATTAATCTTTTGGAGGATGCATTGCACCCTGCCCCAGTAAATCCTTCATCGACAACTGTTACAGCTCCACAACTAAATCCTGTATTAAGCCCTATATGACATAGTGGTGTTCCACCAACTTTTAATCCAGTATACCAATCAGTATAAGGAGCTTGTGCTATCCCCATGCCAGTTATTTTCATGTTACTCGTTGACGTAGTACTTGGCCAAGCACGGTAGACTTCTCCAGTAATTGAAGGCGAGTTTAAGGGGACAAAAGATATTTCATGGTAAATTGAGGAATCAGTAATCGGTACACCAAAGTCATACTTTTTACCAAACCTATTTACATACTTTTTAGAGTTTTGAAGGCAATGTGTAGCTGTTAAAATCCCCGGTACACCATTCATTTCTCCTGTAAATCCAGCGGTACATTGCCCAGACCCTGCCAAACTTTCTAAATTACCTCCTCCTACTACTTCATTGAAATTAGATGCTGAGGCAGTAATAGGATTATCCAAAAACCTCAATGTGACATCCATACCTGAGATTTTAGAGAGCTTTGATTTAATTTTGTTCTGTTCAGCTAAATCAGGTTGGTAGAAAGATATTGAAATAGCATCTTTTTGAGGGTTATAACCGATGGATTGGAATCCATCATATTGTCTTGCGATCCTAGAACCTTAATTTTCTATAATGTTTTCAATTGCTCTAAAGTTTCTAGGAGAGTTAGCTACTACCTCAATAGGTAAGTCATATGCTTTAGATAATTTACTACTTAAATCCATTACTTCTCTTTGAGCTTTACCTTTTTTAGTGGTTCTTACCACTAATTTAAAATCTTGCCCATTATCAAAATACACACTTCCAATACTATCGCCAAACTGTTCATTTAAGTTTTGGACAATATAATCTAACTGAGATACGATAGTTAACCGTCTTTCAGCCTCTTTAGCTGATACATTGAACTCCTTGGAGTAGCTTTCTACTGCTAAAGGATCTATAGATACTGTTTCAGCATGAGCCATATTTGCTACTGCGAATATTGATGCCACTAATAAACCAACTTGAAAAACTCTTGCTTTCATTATTTTATCGTCCTTGAAAAGTAATAAGCTATACAAAGTAAAATATCAGCATACATCAACAAAAGTTTGAATATATTGCTGTTTTGTTAAGATGATATGAAGTTTAGGATAGATCAAATATGAGTATCTATATTCTTAACTTCACCTACTTGGCTTTTTAGATTGTTAATCAAATCGCCCATCAACTCCTTATCTCCTTGCCTAGTTAAAAAAGTATCCAAATTATCTGCGGTGTACTGCACTAGATCCTCTACTTTATTTTTTTCTAGTAACTCGATCATAAAAGCACCCAGCAGTATTTTTCGCCTTGTCAGCTTCTTATCTAACTTCTGCTTTTCCCTATTTATCTTTAGCTCAAGCTCATTAATTTTCTGCTGCTCTTTTAAATCATTACCACCAAGTAAGCTCATAGCCGTTCCTTGAGTCACCAAATTATTCATGTAATTAACTATAGCAACTTCGCCAGTACCTAACAACAGTTTATGATATAGTTAATTGACGGATTGTTGAGTCCCACTGACTAAGTGCGAGTTTTCGACTTTACAAATGTTTATTCCCTATGGTCATACATTTATAAAATCAAAACACGTTAGGGGAAACCCCTAAAACCCCACAACTAATAAAAAGACGTTAGTAGCAAAAACCAAAAATCGAGTTTGCAGAAATGGCTATTTTTATCGCATCGACCAAATCAATATCACGAGGTAAGGGACAAAGTGCCGTTGCCAGTGCGAGCTATCGTGCAGGTGTTGAGCTTGATGATATACGATATGGTAAAACTCACGACTATTCAAAAAAGCATGGGGTGATGAGTGCCGATATTATTTTGCCGACAGCGTTGGCAGCAGCCAACGCTGCTATTAATCGTAATGAATTATGGAACAAAGCAGAGAGTGCCGAGAAGCGCAAAGATGCACGAGTTGCTAGGGAATGGCTTGTAAATTTACCGCATGAGCTAACCGATCAAGAACGAAAAGAGATAGCACATAAGTTTGCTCAAAACCTAGCCGATCGTTACGGCACAATAGCAGATTGCGCCATTCACAAACCGACCGATAAAGAAATTGAGCGAGGGGCAGATCCTCGCAACTTCCATGCTCATATCCTATTTACCACGCGCTGTGCTGTGCTTGATGATAACAATCAGATCATCCTAACCGACAAGGCGACCATTGAGCTGTCCGATAACAAGCGGCGTTCGCTTGGCATGGAACGAGTCAGCCATGAGATTACAGACGTTCGCCAAATATGGGAGCATATCGCCAACGAAAAACTGGCCGAGCATGACCATAAATTGATCGATAGTCGCAGTTATACCGCGCAAGGGATTGATATTGAGCCACAGCTCAAAATGGGATCAGTCGCTACCAAGCTAGAACGTGACAAATACGAGCAAGAGCTAAGAAAAGCGGAGCAAGCAGCCGAGCAAGGCAAGGTTTACGAGATAGACGATACCCCCACCACTATTAGAGGCGAAGTGAACCGCCTAATAGCCGAGCGTAACGAGCTGGTGTGGGATGCAGAGCTTGCCAAAAATCAGATCGTGAACGACTTAGCTGACGCAATCATCGTTAAGGGTCACGACATCGAGCGCACGACACCGCCACCGCAAATGAGCAGCGGCTATGCACCCAAGCCAAGTATGACAACCACAGCGGTAGCTGAACCCATCGAAGCACCAACACCTGAACCCAAGCGTAAAACTCATTCCCCAGCTGACATTGCGGCAGCGATGGCAATGGCTCATGACATCCGAGCAAAACGAGCAGACGAACAAAAAGAAAAAGAGTTGGCGTTGGCGCAGCAGCGACAACGTGAAATTAGTGAACAGAACCAGCGTAAGAAGGCACTACGTGAGCAACAAGAGCAGCAAAGAGTCGATACACTAAGACAGCAGCAGCAAGAGCAGCAAGCCCAAGCTGAACGCCTTGAGCGTGAGAATAAGCAGTTTGAGAGCGATAAGAAGCAGATGTACAAAGCAGTGTTAGCCAGGACAGCCGAGCAAGATATCAAAGGGGTTGATAAAACCAAACCCGCAGGTACAGCTATTTTAGCGATTTCAGCAGCTAACGAAGTTGTGCAAAATCTCAATGATTATATTAATGAACCGACTACAACGCA
>NZ_JAHLMU010000027.1 GCF_018919485.1 Psychrobacter sp. TAE2020 | reverse complement strand
CAAGCTGATGTGGAGGCGGGCACTGTAGCTGTGACCATTCCTAAGGGTCAGATTCCAGAAGATGGCGACTACAGCGTAACCGCTCAAATCACCGATGCCGCTGGTAACAGCACCGAAGCAAGTGCGCCGGTAGACTTTAGCGTTGATGCGACTGTTCCTGGTGACACCACTGGTGATGGCGTGACTGACACGGCTCCTGTGATTACCATTCCAGAAGCTTTGGATGGCGTGAATGCAGCAGAGCTTGCCGATGGTA
>NZ_JAHLMU010000011.1 GCF_018919485.1 Psychrobacter sp. TAE2020 | reverse complement strand
CATTAGGAATTACTGTAATGATCGTCTCATTACAAATAAATATGCCTAGATATTTTATCGAGAATTATCATTCTATAGAGAAAGTAGGTGTGTTTACGATATTCTATTATTTTATTGTGATAGGTGGGATAATAATAAATTCAGTTTGCCAATATCTAAGTCCATACTACTCGAAATCCTGGAGTAGAAAAGATTATAGTCTGTTTTTCAAATATATTAGATATAGCTGGATTATAGCTGGATTATTTGGCATAGCAGGTTATATAGTTACACTATTTTTTGGTAACGATATTTTACATTTAATTTATGATAATAAGTTTGATTCTTATACAGACATATTAAATATTCTAATGATAGCAGGCGTTTTTGTTTACTTGTCCATAGTTAATGGGTATGTAATGACTTCTATAAAGGTTATAAAGGCTCAAGTACCAATGTTTGCATTTTTACTAGTATTAACAACCATATCTTCATGGTACTTAATACCAAAATACGATCTCGTAGGAGCAGCTTGGGTAAGTGTTATTTCGGCTTTCACACAGTTCGTTATCAGCTCTATAATATTAATTAAGAAATTTCGAGGTGAGTATGTCACAACCTAAAAAAATAGTTCACATACTTGGAGCTATGGATATTGGTGGAGTTGAGACTTGGTTAATGAGTATATTAAAAACTGCAAATGCTAAAGAGTTTAAGCATGAACTTATAGTTCATCGGGATAAACATGCTTACTTTGATAATGAAATAGCCGAATTAGGAGTTAAGAAGTACATATGTAAGCCTGATAATATACTTAAATATATGTATGATTTATTTTTTCTATTTAAAAAAATAAAACCTGATGTAGTACACAGCCATGTGCATGCATTCAGTGGAGTTATTATGTTTGTAAGTTGGCTAGCTGGTGTAAAAACTAGAATAAGTCATAGTCATAGTGATACTTGACTAATTGAATGTAATATAAAAAATATAAGAAATACTTATCTTGAATTTATG
>NZ_JAHLMU010000017.1 GCF_018919485.1 Psychrobacter sp. TAE2020 | reverse complement strand
GCTGAAATCCCAACCGGATTCAGCGGCAGCTCTGATATCTCTATATAATTTTTATCGTCGCCACCAACACGTTTGGCAAGGTGATAGTCTTCTTTATAAGCCTCCGGACGAGGAGTTTCTCCGCGATCGTAGTATCGGTTCATCAGCGTGCCGTCACTCAAAATAACGGAGTGTTCGAAAGCCTCGCCAGGATTTCTTAGGGTCTCGGCACCATTCATCCAGAATTTATATTCAGTTAGCATCTGGTCAAGGTAATGATCCGCGGCAAGCGAGTCATAATCCTCCAGGAGACTTACAATAACAGAAAAGAAAGGCGGCTGGGAACGTGTGAGATAGTAATTCCGATTTCCATTAGGAATAAAGCCCACAGTATCGATCAGGTACGCAAAATTCTTTACCATACTTTGTATCAAGTCGTACCGTTTCTGTGCCTTCAGGCC
>NZ_JAHLMU010000032.1 GCF_018919485.1 Psychrobacter sp. TAE2020 | reverse complement strand
GACTACAGCGTAACCGCTCAAATCACCGATGCCGCTGGTAACAGCACAGCACCAAGTGAGTCAGTAGACTTTGCAGTTGATGCGACTGTTCCTGGTGACACCACTGGTGATGGCGTGACTGACACGGCTCCTGTGATTACCATTCCAGAAGCTTTGGATGGCGTGAATGCAGCAGAGCTTGCCGATGGTATTCAAACCAATG
>NZ_JAHLMU010000025.1 GCF_018919485.1 Psychrobacter sp. TAE2020 | reverse complement strand
GAGCGATGACAGTCTGATGGAAACGCCGCATCGTATCGCTAAGATGTACGTTGACGAGATTTACGCCGGCCTCGACTACTCCAATTTCCCGAAAATTACCCTCATTGAAAATAAAATGAAGGTGGATGAAATGGTCACCGTCCGCGATATCACGCTGACCAGCACCTGAGAACATCACATCGTGACCATAGATGGCAAAGCGACCGACGCGTATATCCCCAAAGATTCCGTGATCGGCCTGTCGAAAATTAACCGTATCGTGCAATTCTTCGCCCAGCGTCCGCAGGTTCAGGAACGTTTGACCCAACAAATTCTGACGGCGCTGCAAACCTTGCTCGGCACCAATAATGTAGCGGTATCGATTGATGCGGTGCATTAC
>NZ_JAHLMU010000001.1:2973137-3206207 GCF_018919485.1 Psychrobacter sp. TAE2020 | reverse complement strand
AATTAATGATGGCCAAACACAGTGGTTTATTCTGTTTAGCATCAATATGTGAAGTTAATATTAGGAGAGCAACATGCCACAAATCAATACCGCGAAGTCATTAAAAACCTCAGTATTATTTACAGTGAGCAGCTTATTATTAGCCGGGTCATTAACTGCGTGCCAGAGTACGACCCCGACTTATAATAAAGCCCACCTACCTGCTTTGCCGCAATCTTCAGTTGAAGTGTTGGCAGCCCCCGTTGCTGATACAGGCCTTAGTGTCGCGGCCGATAGTAGCTTCCCTATTATAGAATTAATGCCCTATATCGTGGGACAAGCAGAGGCGTTGGCGTTAACACCTGCCCAAGTTGCAGTGTTTGCTAATTATCGTAAAATGGCTATGAAAAATCGTTTGGGACTGCAAGCCAATGAAAAAGCCTTGCGTGGACAGTTGCGCGCCGCGCTGATTGCAGACGCTGACGATGCCACTACTACGGCGTTGATGCACCGTATTAGCGAAACTGAAATGGCCCATATGAAGCTGCGTCGTGACTGCATAAAAGTCGTACGCAGTACCCTGACCCCTGCACAGTTCGATAAACTCATGCAAATGTATAAGCAATCACTCAAAAAATAGTCAGCAGTGTTTTCAAACTCAGCTAAATCAGCATAATCTCTAAACCTCAGTATTAAAGAATACTCTGAAGTTATCAGAAGCAAGAGCCCAGATTTTCAGATATAAAAAACCTCTTAGAGCTACTATTGATCGTAGGCCTAAGAGGTTTTTATTTTTTTGGGCTTGTTTAATTGGGCTTGGCTAACCAGCTTGGTTAGCATAATCGGTCATGGGTTTTTATTTCTTACCTTGATAGTTATTGAGATTAAACGGGCACATAAAAATGTTTTACACGGGATACGGACGCTGCTCCGTTTGTACCGATACCCACTGATAGGTGGTGAACTCATCAAAAGTGATATGGCGTCCGAAGCGACCAACACCTGAGGCTTTCTCACCACCGAAAGCAAAGCATATTTGCAGCCCCTAGCACCATTAATATTGACAAAGAAGTTAAAAGTGTCGAAAAAAAGGTTATTGAATGGCGTCGGGATATCCACCAGCATCCCGAATTGAGCAATAGAGAAACTCGTACAGCAGCTGTTGTTGCCAAGCATTTAAAATCACTAGGCATGCAGGTCGAAACAGATATAAGGCACACAGGTGTTGTTGGTTTTTTGAAGGGTGCTAAACCTGGTCCTACAGTGATGCTACGTGCAGACATGGATGCATTACCGGTGACCGAAAAAGTAGATGTGCCTTTTAAATCAACCATAGTGACTAAGTACATGGGAGAATCAATTGACGAAAATCAACCTACCGAATAAAGCACAAAAAAAGGCAGTCAAAGTTAGAGTACCTTAACTACCTTTCGTGTTTCACTAATGCTATTTAACTGCTTTTAATACCGCTCTTTTGATGAGAGTGACATTCTAATAAGACAAGTTTAATAAGGTAAAAGATTAACCGTTATTAAGCATTAACTTGCTGTTTGATTGGATCTATCTTAGTAATAGTAAACCCAGTAAAGCCAAATAATATCGTCAGTAGTAGCGATAAATAACAGAAGAACGCATAAGGTAGATACTCAAGCACTGGTACGCCTAACGCTTGGCTGATAAACACCCCACACACACTCCAAGGTACCAAAGGATTGATAACGGTACCAGCATCTTCAATGGTGCGTGATAAATTTTTAGGATGGAGATTCAAGCGCTCAAAGGTAGGACGAAAAGCGGTACCTGATAGCAAGATACTTAAATACTGCTCCCCGATTAGGACGTTGATACTTAAAGCTGCCATAGAGGCGGCAAAGATAGCGCGCCCTGAGGTGGTCAGCATATCTTTGATACCTAACAGTAGCGCCGGCAAGATACCCAATGCGCTTAGCAGCCCACCTAAACTTAATGCCAAGATAACAATAGTCTGGGTAAAGAACATGCTCTGCATACCACCGCGTGAGATCATGCCACCGACTTCGCCTAGCTCTAAGCTTTCGGCAGGAGTATAGCCGTTAAACATGTAGCTGCCTAATTGTCCAATACTAGGGGTGCTATGAAAGTAGGTAATGATTAAAGCGCTAGCGATGGTGTAAATGATGGTATAGATAGCATTTACTCGGCATAACGCTAACACCACCAATACAACAAATGGTAGTACTGAATAAGCATGTACTAAGCCGCTATCAAGCAGCTGCGACTGCAACAGGGTAACTTGAGCTAAATCGCCGCTACCCGCCTGCCCAGAGAAGAACCAAAACAGCCCTGCAGTAATGAGCCACGCAGGTACTGTGGTATACATCATATTACTAATATGCTCAAACAAATCAATGCCCACAACAGAAGAAGCAAGGGTACAAGTATCTGATAGTGGGGACATTTTATCAGCAAAGAATGCGCCTGAGACGATAGCACCTGCAGCAATAGCGACGTTGGCATCAAAGGCATTACTCATCCCAATAAAAGCCACACCTATCGTCGCTGCCGTGGTCAAACTACTGCCCAGCGCCACCCCAATAATCGAGGTCAAGACAAAGGCAGAGATATAATAATACTGCGGAGATATTAGCTCAAAACCATAGTACATAATGGTGGGAATAGCGCCCGACATCATAAGAGCGGCGACCAGCAAGCCAATAAAGAACAATAGATAAATCGCACCGATACCACTGGAGACGCCTGAGGACATCTGCTCCTGCATCTTCTCAAAGCTCAATCCCTTAAACATACCTAGGGCCAGCAAGACAGCAATAGCGAGCATCAATGATAGATGCGGCACCCAGCCAAAGCCGATCATGGTAACCCCCATAATCGCGATGACAACGCTAGCAACGATAAAGGCTACCTTAGGAGATAGCTCGGTAAGTACTTGTGGAGGCATAACACATCCTTATGTTGCCAATTTGATTTAGATTTTTAAAAGTTTTATTGAGTTGTTGTTATTTATCGAGCAACTTGTCGGTTTTTGCTGCCATGATAAAGTCATTACTATGTAGGCCTTTGATACTGTGCGACCACCAAGTAACGGTGACCTTGCCCCATTCCACCAAAATTCCAGGGTGATGCCCTTGCGCTTCGGCAACCTCTGCCAGTTGATTGGCAAATGCCATAGCCTTTACGAAGTTTTTAAACTTATATTCACGCTGCAATTGATTGATGCCATCAACATTGATCAATGACCAATCAGGAATCTGTTTTAACAGCTCGCTTGCCTCTGCAGCGCTGACTGTTGGTGCACCGATACGGCAGACTTCACAGCTAGATTGTGATAACTCGGTCATGGTATTCTCCTATTATTATTTTGGATTGTGCTAGATTGTTTTAATTTAACCTGATCTAATTTATTAAATGGTTTAATCCATCCAATAAACTATCTAGGCATTCTTTGTTGGGTAGGTGGGCTCAAACAGACCTAGTGATAAGGCTTTTTTGACCATACTCATGATGTCACTATCGACGATGTCAAATAAAGTGTCTAGATGATCAATAGCATAGTAAATAGGCTGAATTTGATCTATACGATAAGGGGTGCGTAAGACATCGAGCAAATCAAACTCTCGGCACTCTGGTTGATGTTGGGGCTCATCGCTTAGCGCATATATGGTCTCAGAGGGTGAGCTTAATATACCGCCGCCATAAATCCTACGCGACGCCTTACGTTGGTCACCGCTCTGCCCGACCAAGCCAAACTCAATGGTAAACCAGTACAACCGCGCCAGACACATCCGCTCTTCTTTACTAGCATTCAACCCCAGCTTGCCATAAGTCTCGTTAAAGGCAGCAAAAGCAGGATGAGTAAGCAGCGGACAGTGGCCTACAATTTCATGGAAAATATCAGGCTCTTCAATATAATTAATATCCTCAGAGCGACGGATAAAGGTGGCTACCGGAAAGCGTTTATTTGCTAAGAGTTTAAAAAACTTACCGAAGCTAATCAATGCAGGCACAGCGGCAGTCTGCCAACCTGTGGCGTCTTGTAGTACCGCGTCGATATCATAAAGTTGTGGGATTTGGGTGGTAGGGAGGTTTAGTTTGTCCAGCCCTATTAGATACTCTGAGCAGGCGCGATTGGGTATTTGCTTGGCTTGACCCTCAAGCAGTGTTTGCCATATGGCGTGCTCGTCGTCACTATAATCAATGTGACCATTGACATCAATTTGATGTGATATATAGGGTTGCTTTTCATTATTAATTTGGTCGCTGCTAGTCTTGGTGCTGTTAGTCTTGCCGCTATTAGTATTGCGGATTTGAATATTAGAAGCCGTGCATTCCATGTCTACTGTCCTTCTGAAGTCAGTTCACTATAGTTGGTACCGTGTTATTCTTGCTAGAGGTATTGATGCCAATGTCTTCACTAAAGTTATTGGTGGTAGTTTTATATTGAACTCATTATTATTTTAAATTTTTACAGTTATTTATGACTGGTTCTTTATTGGCAACACTTTATGGATGCTGTCTTATTATTGATGTTTGATTGCTGGAATATTAGTAAAGATACCTTGCTATTCATACTGGCAGGACAAAACCCTTGCTGTCCTGCTAGTTACTGACTGATCTATTTACTGTATTACTGTTTAGACCTCTGTAGTGCTTTCAACTTCACCAATAACTCCGCGGCTAATTTGATCACGTTCTATCGATTCAAATAGCGCCTTAAAGTTACCTTCACCGAAGCCGTCTTCATAATCACCTTTACGCTGAATGAATTCAAAGAATACGGGGCTACCCAAAATAGTCTCAGAGAAAATTTGTAGTAGCAGACGCGGTGTACCACCTTCTGTTGTGCCATCTAGCAAGATACCACGCATCTGTAGGTCAGAGATATTCTCACCATGACCCGGTAAACGCTCATCAAGCATTTTATAATAAGTATCCATTGGCGCAGTCATTAACGGAATACCTGCCGCTTTAAGTTTATCGATACTGGCAAATAAATCATCACTTGCTAAGGCAATATGCTGAATACCTTCACCATTAAAGTGCATTAAATACTCTTCGATTTGTCCGCCGCCTTGCTTAGATTCTTCATTTAGTGGAATACGAATCTTACCATCAGGAGCAGTCATTGCTTTACTAGTCAAGCCGGTATGTTCACCTTTGATATCAAAAAAGCGAATTTCGCGGAAATTAAATATGCGCTCATAAAAGCTTGCCCAGTAAGCCATGCGACCACGGTAAACGTTGTGCGTGAGATGATCGATAACTTTAAAACCATGACCCACGGGGTACTTGTCTACTTCTGGAAGAAACTCAAAATCGACGTCATAAATAGATTTACCGTCTTCAAAACGATCAATCAAATAGATAAGTGAGCCGCCGATACCTTTGATAGCTGGTAGTCTAAGCTCCATTACCCCAGTTGGTACGTCTACTGGCTGGGCACCGTTCTCAATCGCTAACTCATAAGCTTTCTTGGCATCTTTGACGCGAAATCCCATGCTAGTCGCCCCTGCTCCATGCTCTTCAACAAAATAGCTGGCTGGGCTCTTGGGTTCACGGTTTAGTATGAGGTTAATGTCACCTTGACGGTATAGAGCGACATCTTTAGATCTATGATTGGCAACATGAGTAAAGCCCAGCTGCTCAAAAAGGGCGGATACCGCTTCAGGTTTAGGTGAGGCGAATTCAACAAAATCAAACCCGTTTAGTCCCATTGGGTTTTCAAATAAATCTGCCATTGTCATTATCCTTAATTTCAATTGGTGGTATAAAAACGATAAAAATATAATGCTAAAAAATAGCGGTAATCAATAATTCTTATTGACGATGCATTTA
This sequence comes from Psychrobacter sp. TAE2020, assembly GCF_018919485.1. Classification (GTDB taxonomy): domain Bacteria; phylum Pseudomonadota; class Gammaproteobacteria; order Pseudomonadales; family Moraxellaceae; genus Psychrobacter. The sequence continues at coordinate 3,200,396 of NZ_JAHLMU010000001.1, read as the reverse complement.
TATTAGATTAGCTTGATTTATAAGACTAATTGTATTTAATGATTTATTTATCAGGTTTCCTTATGAATGTGAGTATTCGTCAGTTAGATGCATTTATCAAAGTCGCTGACAACGGCAGCTTCACTCGTGCCAGTGAGCAGATGCATTTGACCCAGTCTGCGGTCAGCGGATTGATTAAAGAGTTAGAGAGCAACCTTGAAATCGTATTGTTTGATCGCACTACTCGGCAGCTGTCGTTATCTACGGTGGGGCGAAATCTGCTGCCACAAGCTCGTAGAGTCCTCAACGAAATGCACTTGTTTGTCAATGAAGCGAGCAGCTTGACCAGCCTCGCACAAGGTCAAGTACGCTTGGCGGTATCACAATTTGCGGCCTCATCCATGCCTGCAGTGGTGGCACAGTTCGCCAAACAGTATCCTGAAATTAGTGTGTCATTGTTAGATTGCTCAGCAGAGAATGTGCTGGAGTACATTCAGAACATTGAGGTAGATTTGGGCGTAGGCGTAGAGCTAAGTTATATGGAGGCGGACGATGACATCAGAGCCGACTTGTTATATCAGTTGCCTTTTTGTGTGGTGATGCCTGATGATCATGAACTGGCTAAGCAAAGCGAGATCACTTGGCAGCAGCTATTAGGTACTCCACTGATTACTCTAAATGGTCCCATTAACGAGCAAGTAACCGCTGAACTGGATGAAGCCGTTGCTAATCACATACAGCAAGCGCGCTATAAAGTGAACTTTATGTCAACGGCCCTTGAGATGACTCGCCAAGGCTTTGGCATAACCTTATGTCTACCCTATATGCCTGAAGTTATTGATTGGGTGAGCGCCAATGGGTTACAAATGCGGCCGCTATCACAACCTGTTAAAATGCGACGATTTTTTATCTATCAGCGCTCATCTCGAGGGCTATCGCCTGCTAGCATTGTTTTTAAACAGTTTTTACAAACCTATTTTGATAGCTATTTCAATACCTTACAAAGTTTTTGAGAGCGATTTAAAGCATGTTTTAAGAGCTAAGTGAACGAATTAACGGGTTATAGGGAAATCTAACGTTGAGTTAATAATCAAACTGGTCTATGCTTTTTGGCGGCTCAATTCATATTTTGTTGTATAAGAAAATAAGGGAAATAACATGTTTGAACGTATCGACTATTACGCTGGCGACCCGATTTTAGGGCTTATGGAAAAGTTTTTGGCAGATATCAATCCTAAAAAAGTAAACTTAGGGATTGGTATTTATTATGATGAAGCCGGCGAACTACCAGTACTTGACTGTGTAAAAACGGCCGAACAGCGCATTGCTGATCCTATTTCCTCTAGACCTTATCTGCCAATGGCCGGACTGCCTGGGCATCGCAAAGCCTGTCAGGAGTTATTATTTGGTAAAGACGCTCTAGTGTTGCAAGAAAATCGGGTCGCTACTATTGCAACTATTGGCGGCTCTGGGGCATTAAAAGTAGGCGCTGAGTTTATCCATCAGTGGTTCCCACAGTCCAAATGCTATGTGAGCGATCCTACTTGGGGTAATCACATCGCTATTTTTGAAGGCGCTGATGTCGAAGTAGGCATTTACCCTTACTATGACAAAGCCACGAGTAGTGTCAGATTCGATGACATGGTCAGCTTTCTTGAAAAGCTAAATAAAAATGATGTAGTGTTATTACACCCTTGCTGTCATAACCCAACTGGCATAGATTTAACCCAAACGCAATGGAATACAGTGTTAGAGGTCATTCAACAGCGTGAACTAATCCCATTTATGGACATTGCTTATCAAGGTTTTGGCAAAGATATAGACAGCGATGCTTATGCTATTCGTAAAGCCGTTGATATGGGTTTGCCAGTATTTGTCAGTAACTCATTTTCTAAAAACTTATCGCTATATGGCGAGCGTGTCGGTGGACTTTCAGTCGTTTGTCCTACCGCAGACGAAGCCGAGCGTGTCTTTGGTCAGCTCAACTTTGTAGTCCGTTGTATCTACTCAAGCCCGCCATCACATGGTGGACGTGTGGTCGATATCGTTATGAATGACGAGCAATTGTACCAGCAATGGGTTGGCGAAGTTTATGGTATGCGTGACCGTATCAAAGCCATGCGTATTAAACTCAAGTCAGTGCTAGAAGCCAAACTTCCTGAGCGCAATTTTGACTATATAACTCTTCAAAACGGCATGTTTAGCTTTACAGGACTGACCCCTGAGCAAGTCGAACGCCTACAAATAGATTTTGGTATCTACATGGTATCTAACTCACGCATGTGTGTGGCCGGCCTCAATGTCAGTAATATTGACTATGTTGCCAATGCGATGGTAAAAGTCTTAAAAGACTAATGCTCAATTGATTTAAATAAATAAGCCAAAGAAAAAACTGATTTATACGAGCCAGATAGCAAACCACACAGCAATAAGTTACCAAAACTCCTTGCAATATGGTTGGTTATAAATTACATTATTCGTAAGTAGTTAACCATATCGTAATTTATTGGGCTAATTCTCATAATACTAACTAAGCAAATATTATATTAATTAAACCACTTATACACATTTAGCAAGGAGCATTTCATGTCAACGATTGACAAAAACCTCACTTCATTTATCGATATCGCTAGCGATTCTGATTTCTCAATTCATAACCTTCCTTACGGCATCTTTAGTGAAACTGAAGACGGCAAACGCCGTGCCAGTGTGGCCATTGGCGATCAAGTATTGGACTTATCAGTTCTTGAAACTGAAGGTCTATTGACGCTAGAAGGTGGCCCCTATTTTGATCAGCCTACGCTAAACCCCTTTATTGAATCTGGTCGCGACAACTGGACGAAAGCTCGTAAAACTATCCAAACCCTACTCTGTGCCGACAGCAAAACCTTAAGTAACAATCAAGACTTAATGAGTAAGGCTCTGTTCAAGCAAGCAGACGTTACCATGCATTTGCCAGTACGCGTACCTGGCTATACTGACTTTTATTCTTCTAAAGAACACGCCACTAATGTTGGCACCATGTTCCGTGATCCTGACAATGCCTTATTGCCAAACTGGAAAGAGATGCCTGTTGCTTATAACGGTCGTGCCAGCACCGTCATCGTTAGTGGTACCGATATTGTCCGTCCGTCAGGTCAGCTAAAACTCAGTCCTGATGAGCGTCCTATCTTCTCACCTTGTAAGCGCCTTGATTTCGAACTTGAGACCGCCTTTATCGTTGGTAAGCCTAACAAAATTGGTCAACCTATCGCGATTGAAAATGCCTGGGATCATATCTTTGGCATGGTGTTATTTAACGATTGGTCAGCTCGTGACATTCAAAAATGGGAATACGTACCCTTAGGTCCGTTTAATGCCAAAACCTTTGCTTCTGAGATTTCACCTTGGATTGTCACTTTAGACGCTCTACAACCTTTTAAAACTTCAATCCCTACTCAAGATCCACAGCCGTTAGCCTATTTACGTGAGAAAGTTAGCGATAACAGCTTTGATATTAACTTATCAGTAGAGCTATTAACTGCAAACGCTGATACCGCAACCGTTATCTGTAAGAGCAACTTTAAATATATGTACTGGTCGATGACTCAACAGCTGACGCATCACACCATCTCTGGTTGTAAAGTAGAAGTTGGTGATATGATGGGTTCCGGTACGATTTCAGGGCCAACGCCAGATACTTTCGGCTCAATGCTAGAGCTGGCTTGGAACGCCACTAAACCAGTTAAGCTTAATAATGATGAGACACGTAGCTTTATCGAAGATGGCGACACCGTGATTATGAAAGGTTATGCTGAGAAAGATGGTATTCGTGTGGGCTTCGGTGAGGTGCGCGGTACTGTATTACCCGCTTTAGAGTTTAATTTTTTAGACTAAGCATGGCACTAATATAAACTTAAAGCCCTGCGCTACTTTATAAATAAATTTTTATAAATTGCAGTTCAATTCAAGCAAGTAAAGCAAAGCAGCAATTGTATTTTTATTACTATAAATCTATTGTTGCTGTAATTGCACTCTGTTAATTATTTATCAAAAGGATATTGATAATGACCTTTAAAATACAACAAATCCATCACGTTGCTTATCGTTGCAAAGACGCCAAAGAAACCGTCGAATGGTATAAAAAGCACCTAAATATGGACTTTATCTTGGCATTCGCTGAAGACCATGTGCCTTCAACCAAAGCCTTTGATCCCTATATGCATGTGTTTTTAGATGCCGGTAATGGCAATGTATTAGCATTTTTTGAAGTGCCTAATCAACCTGAGATGGGCTTTGATCCTAACACCCCAGACTGGGTGCAACATTTAGCAATGAAAGTAAAAGACCGTGATACTTTAATGACTGCTAAGAAGCACTTAGAGGACGGCGGTATTGACGTTATCGGGGTTACCAATCATGGTATCTTCCATTCTATTTATTTCTTCGATCCTAATGGTCATCGTATGGAACTGACCTACGATGATATTACTTCAGAAGAAAAAGTCTCGATGATTACTGAAGAAATCAAGCAAGATATGCTTGATGAATGGACACGGACCAAACGTGCCCCTGCCCATACGCACTTTTTGCATGCCGAAGAACTTACCGAAGCCAAAGAGCACTTTCCTGTTGGGGAATAACTGAAGGTAAAAAGCGAAAGTTAACTTTTAAATCCTTAACCTTTAAACAGAATATTCGCTAAGCAATTTGATAGCGTTTAGCTATCGCCCGTACTTTATCGGCCACTTGATGCTGCTTACTCATGGGTAGCTGCTCTGAAGTACCAATAATAGTAATGGCATAATCTAATGGCAGATCTTTGACAAGGGCATCTGTACCGCTATTCAATTGCGGCAATAGTACTGGAATAGTAATAGCGTTAATACCTATTAACATGTCACCGGTGACCGTCGCATAACCTTGTGTGCGAACATCAGCTTGTAACTGCTTAAACTGTAACCATTTAGCTAATATTTCAGCGCTGCTTACTGTAGCAGATTCCCCTTGCCACTCTGCCCTTACTAATGGTTTGATAATCGCATCTGGTTGATAGCTAGCAAACAACTGACCTGTGGCAGAAGTTGTAAGCGGCATACGTGAGCCGATACGCGTAATGATACTGATTGGGTTATCTGGTTCAACGGACTGAATAATAATAGGGCCTTCACTAAACCACTTAGCAATTTGTACCCCGCAGTTTAAAGCCTCTTTAATTTCATTGGCCACCGTAGTCAATCGCTGTAAGATGTTATTTTGGTCCAGACCTGTCTGGCCTAGAGCGTTAATCCGTTCGCCCAGCCCATAGCGTCCATCATCGAGCTGACGAGCATAACCTTTACGAATCAGGCTAACCAAATAACGATGAGATTTGGCCGGATGCATCTGCATCTCTTGAGCAATGGCTTTTAGCATCATAGGCTCGTTATAAGCGATGAGTACATCTAATATCGATAACCCAATCTCAAGAGACTGCACGCCACCTTGACTTTTGTTCGATGTTAAAGGATTACTTAAGGTTGAAGGGTTATCTGATGATGACATTATTTACTCAGTTGCCTGTTTTTTACTCAGTTAAATGAAGATACGACTTGATGCTTATATCTGACAATTGAAATAAGCCAGATTTTACTTTTCCGCTTATCAGTCTAAGCGTTCAGTCTAAACACATTGGTTTAAAAAAATCTACTTACGATGACTCATAACACCCTGTTAAGTTTAGCAGGTTTATTATTGTGACTGATTATATACATAATGATGAGCGTTTGATACCTGCCCAAAATGGAGAATAATGATGATGAAGCTTTTTAATTACTTTCGCAGTAGCACCTCTTACCGTACTCGTATTGCTATGAACCTTAAAGGTTTAGTTTATGACTATATCGCGGTTGATTTGGCCCAGGACAAACAGTTAGAAACAGCATTTAAAGCTATCAACCCACAAGGTTTAGTGCCTGTATTGCAGACAGATGATTTACTACTATATCAAAGCCCTGCTATTTTAGAGTGGTTAGAGGAGACTTATACGCAAAACCCTCTATTACCTAAAGACGCTGCAGGGCGTATGCAAATACGAGCACTTAGCGCTATGATTGGCTGTGATATCCATCCCCTTAATAATCGTCGTATCTTACAGTATCTGCGCAACGAGTTAACGGTTGATGAAGATGAGGTTATGGTCTGGTGCCAACATTGGATGACTGAGGGCTTTACTGCTTTAGAGAAACTATTAGCAGAAGACAAATCAAGTGGGAAATTTTGCTACGGCGACAGTCCAACGTTTGCAGACTGCTATTTAATACCCCAAGTCTCCTCTGCCCGCCGCTTTAAAGTAGATTTGACACCTTATCCTAACATCTTTGCTATTGATGAGCATTGCCGCTCGCTTAAAGCTTTTGATGATGCTGATCCTGTAAAGCAACCTGATGCGCCAAATCTTTGATACTGTTTTTTTGCACAAGTTTTATCATATCTTACTAAGCTGTTTATTAGTTGCTGTGCGCTCAAATACTTAACAGCTGGCATGAGTCCACTTGCCAGCCTAGTTAAGCTGTTTCTTATTCACTGTGATCTTAATGTCTTACATTGTATATATCACTAGCAACTTTTTCTGTTCAGAACTTTAATTAGGTTGGGTGGTACTGCGAGCACTGCTCTTGTCTTGCGAAGCTAAATCGATAATTAATCGATTTTTAACGCTCTCCGATATAGTCAGTGCGGTTTGGATCATCAGTATTCTATGTCTTACTATTGTTTCATACAGCTTTATTAAACAATAGGCAAATCTTGATTTAGGTTTGGCCGACTACTTTTACTCTACTCTATTTCTAAAGCGCTATTGTTAATGAAAAACTAGGCATAATAGGCGTACCAACCAATATAATTACCGACAATAAAACCCTTGTAACATGAAGCTTACAAGGGTTTTACTTAGTAAATACTATCAGTATTACAGTTGGATTAGAAAGAAATATCAAACTCTACAATTTCTTCAATAAACTTAGCTTCAATGGGTGATAAAGCACGTTGCTTGTGCCAAAAAAGATAAACCGGTATATCAGCAATACCTTCTTTTGGCGGTAGACGCCTGAGTTTAGACTCGAGATGAGTGGCAGCAATAAACTGGTCAGGTAGCGCGCCGATACCATATCCTGTGTATATCAGACGAACTGCTTCATCTAAATTGTTGGTATAAGCACTAATGCGACCAATTAAATCATGGGTTTCTTTAAATACCGTGATCGGTGAAAGCACATCGCCAATATCCTCACTACTAAAAGCTATAAAATCCTCTTTTAGTAAACTATCGACACTCAAGTCGGTCGCTGAAAATAAAGGATGATGGTACCCACAGTATAAGTAATAACGTTGAGTAAATAACAACTGCTGATTAAGGGTTTCTGGGATATGTCTAGCCAAACAAATACCAACAGCAGGAGTCTTTTGTTTGAGACTATTTAAAATATCCATGCTGGATTTCACAGTCACATCTAAGGTAATATTTGGATATTTTTTCTTGAAATATACTAAAAAATCATTGTATTTTGGGTTATGAATTCGACTAACTACCAGTAGTTTAATCTCACCTTCTAATAAGTGTGAGTTGCTACCCTTCATAGCTTCAATAGAAGTTATTTCTGTAAATATGGTTTGGGCAACTTGGATACAGTAATGGCCAATGGGAGTGAGCTGTAAAGGCTTAGTGTTACGGATGACAAGCTTACTATCGAGCTGCTCTTCGAGCTTCTTAAGATTTTGACTGACCGCTGACTGAGTGATATTTAAGCGATTAGCAGCAGCACTAATCCCTCCTTCTTCATATATAGCAATCAATACGTGAAGTAATGTCCAATTCAGGCTATCTGCTAACTTTTGTTGCATCATAGTAGTTTCAGCACTTATATTCCTAGTATATTAATCAATAGGCAACAAAAACTTGCCGAAAACCTCATCCAGTGTAGCAACTATATCTACTACACTTTATGAAATTTTCAGCTGTCTTTTATTACTGTTTTTATCCTACAGGAAAATAATACAGGCACCTAGTCCAAATGGCATATCGTTAGCAAGTCTGATAGCGTCCTCTACCTCAACCGCTTTATGTACTATAGCTCTGCCCCTAACACAGCTGGCCCTTGTTTTACAACATCAGCAAGTAGCATGCACTATTTATGGCATCAACTCTTCCGGATCAGTGATAACGTGTAGCAACACCGTTTTGCGCTCTTTAGTAACAATCATTAGCGCTTCATTAACCTTGTCTTTGATACCTTTATTATTAGCAATGGTTATACCCTTGGCGCCAAAAGCATTGGCTAGCGCCGCAAAGTCAGGGTTTTCTAGCTGAGTACCTGAGACTCTATCGGGATAATGGGCTTCTTGATGTTGACGGATAGTGCCAAACTGTTGATTGTCCATCAAAATGATTAAAACCGGAGCGTTATAACGTATCGACGTCGATAACTCTGCTTCATTCATCATAAATTCGCCATCACCAGTGACCACAATAGATAAGCGCTCAGGGGATTCTAATGCCGCCACAATACCTGCTGGTAAGCTATAACCCATAGCGCCGTTTCTGGTACTAAGCTGACTGGGGAAAGTATGAGTCGGCAGATAACGCTGTGCCCATAAACAGTGATTGCCTGCACCGAAACTATAGACAGCATCTACAGGCAGCTGCTCAGTAAGCGCTTCGACAACTTGAGTCATACTAGCGTAGCCTTCATCGTCATTTAGTGCTTCTATATTGTCATTTTCTGCTGTTTTTTGCGGAAACGCACAGTCATTTCTTTGCTGTTTATGGCAGTATTCAAACCACTTATTACGTGACTCTGAATCTACTAGTGATGATTTGCTCATAGCATCAATAAAGCTGATAGGATTGGCGGCAATATGAGCTGTGATCGAACCACTATGCCCGCGCAAACTAGTATCTAGATTGACAATGTAATTGGGCTTATCAAAAGACTGTCGTAACTTATAGCCATCACTAGCAACGTCTCCTAATACGGTGCCTATAGTGAGCAGCACATCAGCGGTTTCAATCAATACGGCACATTGATCCGAGCGCCCATAACCTAGATAACCGGCATGCGCTAGAGAATCAAAAGTAATTCTGTCTGAGGCTCGCCAATCATGGATCACAGGAATATGATTGTCCTCTGCAAACTGGGTTAACTGGGCTGAAGCTTCAGCTGTCCAGTTTTGTCCCCCTGCAAAAATCAGCGGCTTGTCAGCGGCTGATAGTGCATCTAATATAACTGTCAACTGCTCATCAGCAACACAGCCTTGAGCAATAGGGATAACGGGATGTAACTGTCCATGAAATTCCTGTTTAATAATATCTTCCGGTAGCCCTACGACTACAGGACCAGGTCTACCTTCTAAAGCAGCATGAAAGGCTTTGGCGACTATCTCGGACGCCCTCGATACTTCATCCAGTATCAGAACACGTTTGCATTGACTGGCGAACCATTGGTTAGGATCGAACTCTTGGAAAGACTCACGGTCTCTATCCGCTACAGGGATGAGGCCGACAAACAGTATTAGCGGCACACCATCTTGCCATGCAGTATGAATACCCGTATAGGCTTGCGCAGCACCAGGGCCACGTGTGACCATAGCAATGCCAGGCTGGCCAGTGAACTTACCATGAGCATCTGCCATATAAGTACAAGCGGCTTCGTGACGACAGACTATTGTCTGAATATCAGCGTTGTATAGCCCATCTAATACCGATAAATAGCTTTCGCCTGGAACGACATAGGCGCGATTAACCCCATGTAATTGCAGACTATCTACAATCGCTTGACCGCCATGAATAACATTGCTCATAGTTACTTCCTTAATTTTATTCTCTTAGTTAGCATTATGCTTTCTTATCGCTATATATAATATAGCTATATCAGCAGCAACTTTATTCAGCAGCGATTACGGTAATTTCTACTAATAAATCGGGGTGCGCTAGAACGGATTCGCCACAGGCTCGAGCGGGTGGCAAAGTATCATCAAACCACTTATCCCATACAGTGTTCATCACCGCAAAATCTTCCATACTTTTTAACCAGACGGTGGCTGATAGGATTTTTGATTTATCGCTGCCTACCTCTTCTAGCAGAGCTCTGACTTTATCCAGACAAGTTAAGGTTTGAGCAGTTACATCTTCTTCGATTGCACCGACTTGACCTGATAAGTAGATAGTTTGATTATGGATGACGATCTGGCTCATGCGCTCATTACTATGAAGTTTTTTCATTTGTATTCACCCTTATAGAGTTAAAATTTATAATATTAAAAATTACTTAAAAAGTTACTTAATTAAAAGCTAAAAATTTAAAAGCTCTAGCCTTAAAACCATGGATTAAGATTTAGAAAATCGATGAGCACTAAAAGGTTCAACAGCGACTGTTAAAGGCTTATTATGTATAAGCTCTTCAATAATACGCCCAGTGATAGGCCCTAAAGTAAAGCCTTGATGACCGTGACCAAAGGCAAACCATAAGCGATCATGCTTACCAGCTGCGCCAATCACAGGTTTCATATCAGGCATACAAGGTCTTGATCCTGCCCATACTTCCTGTTCTACTGCCTCGTTAAGAGGTAGGATCTCTTTGGCAAAATGCAGTACGGCTTGTAATTGTCCTAGATCTTTTGGGGCTTCCATTAACGTCATCTCAGCGCCAGTTGTAATGCGAATACCTTGCTGCATCGGGCCCATTACAAAACCTTTGTCTATATCTACTAAGCTATGATTGATAGTATTTCGCAGGGTGGTTTTAAAGTGCTGATGATAGCCACGCATAGGAAACAAAGGCAAATCATAGCCTAAAGGCTTTATTAATTGATTAGACCAAGGACCAGCAGCAATCACTACCTCATCACTATAAAAGCTTTGCTGATTAGTAATCACTTGCCAGCCACTACTATCCGGTCTTATTTCTTTAACTGTATCCTCGACTATTGATCCATTCATCTGTTGAAAGCTTTTTGCATACGCTTTAACTAATGCTCCCGGGTTTGATACTTGCCAAGAGCTTGACCAATGAATGGCGCCAATAAAGCCTTCGAAATTACCGTTAGGCTCTAATAGTTTTAAAGCATCAATAGTCAACACTTGGTACTCAATACCTTGTTCTCGAGATTTTTTCGCGGCTGCAACTGCTGTCTCAAATTTATCTTCAGAGCGATGCATCTCAATCCAACCATCTCGCCTTATCAAGTCTTCAGCACCAGCTGCGGTAATCATCTCCTGATGTTCGTTAGTGCAATGCTCAATTAGAATTCTCCACTCTTTTTCTATTTGTTGCACAGCAGATGGCGCCGAAAACTGCCAGTATTTTAGCAAAGCCTGATGATGACGAATCACAGCAGACCAACGGTAACGTATATCAGTCATCTGATTCGGTAATACTCTGATTAGTTCAGTAAGATGCCTAGGAAAAGGATGCACATGAATGGCTTCTCGCTGAATTAACCCAGCATTACCATATGACGTCTCTGATCCAGGTGGCTTTTTATCTAACAATAAAACCTCAGAGTTATGCTTTTGCAGATGCCAAGCAATAGATGTCCCTACCATGCCAGCACCAACCACAATCACTTTATAGCGCATACCATACCCCTATTTTTTTACTTTTCTTTATATTATAACTTTGGTCGTTCGGCCATAAATATCTGACCTTTAAAGGTTTTATACAGGGCACAGATCAGAACATACATTCCTAAAATGCCCAAAGCTGGATACAAAGTACCTACTAAGGTACTAAATGGGAACAGTGAGGCAAGTAAAGATAGCACCACGACGACGACAGTCAGTATGCGAAACTTCGACGTTTCTGTATCAGAATCAAAGAAGCGGATAACGAAGCCATAAAGGTTAGATACTGCTGTTGTGAATACAGCGACAACTAGCACGATGCTAAATAACAACCCAGTAGTTGGACCAATATTGCGTGCAATCTCTAAGAATGGAAGCTCATAGCTCATGACATTTTCGAGGTTAGATAGAAGCGCCATTATGATGAATAGTAAACAAATACCTAAAGTTAGACCACCGATTATACCGGCCATCCTGACTGTTTTTAAATTTGGCTCTTTATTACCGATTGAAGCAAAAGTAGAGACTCCTGGAATGACATTATAAGAGACATAAACTATCGCTGACGTCCACCAAAAAGGCGTGGCTGTATCAGGATTAAGGAGCTGGATAGTAGCGTCTACGGTTGCCAATTGGTCGGAGTACGTAGTAAAAGTAATGACCGAGATAACCACCACTGCCAAAATCATCAATGGAGAAATTATGCCTAAGGCCCTAACAGAAGAGGTAAAACCAAATATCACTGTTGATAATGTCATCAAAGCGATAATTATTTTGCCAGTAACTGCCGGTAAACCCCAGTATTGATGGATAGCTGCACCACCACCTGAGAACATAATACTAATCACCCCGAACATAAAAAACAAAAGGATATAATCAGCGAAAAAACCTATTTTTTTACCACATAAATAGTTGAGCACAACTCGGTGACTATTGGTCTTGAGTTGATGACCCAATTCCATAAATACGGTACCGTACCATGCCAGCATGATCATAGTAATCACCGCACCCAACATGCCGATAAACCCGTAACCTGCGAAGAATTGCAGCACCTCTTGTCCACTTGCATAGCCTGCACCTATGACTGCTCCGACATAGACCCCGGCGTAGCTGATTGCTCTTATAATTGAAACACTCATGTTAAACATCCCTGTTATGGTGACTTAGTCGCGCAATTACCTTAATAAATCCTTTACTCAGGTCACGATTAAACGTTGACTGCCGATAAGTCATGATTTTTTTATTTTGAGATAAACCCAGATATAAAAGCCTGTAGGTTTTCATTAAGCTTTTCTATGCAATACCCTCCTTCTACCAACACAATAATCGGCTTATCTAAAGCTTGTAGTTTTTCTGCTAAAGTTTTAAAACCTTCAGTACTTACCTGACATTTCGCCTGTGGATCATCTTTATAAACGTCGAACCCTAAAACATGGACGATAACCTCCGGGTTAAATAATTTTAAAGTTTCGATAGATTGATCGACATAATGAAAGAAACCTACTTCATCGGTACCATGGGGCATAGGAAAGTTGACGTTATAACCATAACCTTCACCTGTACCCCTTTCATGTTCGTGACCAGCCACTACGGGGTAGAAATTAATAGGACTGCCATGTACAGAGGTGTAAAGCACATCTTTACGGTCATAGAATATTTCTTGAATACCCTGACCATGATGCATATCAGTATCGATAATAGCGATCTTCTTAAATTTCTGACGAAGATGCTGAGCAATGATTGCCGCATTGTTTAAGTAGCAAAAGCCACCTGCTGCGTTTTTACGAGCATGATGACCTGCAGGTCTAGTCAGACATATTTGGATATTATTTTGACCATCCTCATCGTTTAACAACGAGTCCGCCGCATTGAGTGCCGTTTGAGCTGACCAGTAGATAGAAGTCCATGAGTGCTTGCCGATTGGGGCACTACCATCAGCTTGATACTTAGCCGCTTTCGCCAAAATACCAAGACCATCATTATTATTTGGCATGTAAATGGTCGTTTGAACTTCTTCTCCCATTTCTTCATCTACAGCCATCCATTGATCATAGCTATGTTTTAAGAAATCAATATAATCCAGATCATGTACCGCTAAAATCGGCTCAATCCCTATATCTTTAGCAGTAGTGACTGTTAAACCTAAAGCTTCTGGTGCTTTTAAAAGCTCAACCAAGCGCTCAGGCTTTTCTTGTGGTTCACGCATTTGCCCACGAGAGAAGTAACTTTTAGGATGATGTAGTTTTTGCTTTTCATGACTGTATATTTTCATTTCTTACATTCCCTTGTTTCTAGAAATAACTCTTAAAGACTAGTAATAATTATTAAAAATACTAATAGCTTCGCTAATAAATATCTAAATATATTTAACTGCTAATGCTCTTTACTCCATTACGTTTACTGGCTTTCCTCTAATATAGGTTGCCCAATAATATCAGTCAAACGTTATAAATTAATAAGGGTTATAAGCATAGCTAATATCTAGAGGTTTAGTTTTATTCAAAGTTGTTTAGAGCTATCTCTTAATTACAGTAAAAGGCAAAAATAATTAATAGACAGAGTCATCTCATCCTATGGCTGCCCCTTACCCTCCTGATCTGAATCCAGAACGAGGATAAGCAAAGGTGCCGTAGATACTTGCCTAAAATGCAGGACAAAAGCTATATTTGAGTATAGAAGAAGTGGGCACAGGCAAAATTCCTGCGCCGCGACTGGATAAAGAATAATTTGAAAAACTATTCGATAATATGAGAGGTATTAATGTCATTTTGGATCGACTATATATATTGTTAGTAATATATATAGCCATTACTAAATTAAAGCTATTTAGTTATTAAAGCATGAGAATTTCAAGTCTTTATCGAAATTTTTGTGTTCTTGATCAACCCATCATCACCATTACATGGAGGCATTATGAAACGGGGAAATCGCAATTTTGGCGCTTCTAGAAGATCCGTATAGCTTTACCAAAACCATGGAATAAACTAAAAAATAATAGGCTAATAAGTCGCTTAGCTAGTCTTTTTTATCTATGGTTATTTCAATAGATTTACTATTTCCAGCAAACCACTTCTGAACATATAGAGTGCCTACGATAGGTGCCGTACCTTCATCAGGCACTTCCTTGTAGCGAACACTATTCTTAGTTTCTTTCTCGTATTCAAACACTACTACTTTTTTTGACATAAAATATTCCTTATAACTATTATGAAGAAAACATGCTGCTAACACTAAAGCTCGCTGGAACCGTTTAGTAGCTTAGTGAGCGAGTGAAATCATGAAATGGTTTTTTCTATTCTTAACCTTATATAACTTACGCTCTTGAAGTCGATAAAAGCCCAAAGCACAGTAGCTAACTCTAAGCTTGCGAGTCGACCTGTCGTATTGTCAAGTATAGTCAAACCTCTCTCTTTTTATATCATCGCCTAATATATTAAAAAAAATTACTACTCGTTGCCTCTCTTATTTCGTTATAAACGCTTCTAAGCTAGGTGATAACTAGAAATATACAATTTCTTAAATATTTTTTCTCACCAATGATCTCCATTCTCATCTTTATACTTTCTTTATATCCTACCAGATCATCTTGACAACACTTTTATACCTCTGTGAGCATACTAAGCGCTTAAATTAATCAATAAGCAGCAAGGTTTTAGTGAGCTTGTAGCATATATCAGTAGGTCCTCATAAGCCGTTAATAAGTTAAGGAGTCATCTTAGTCCTTAGCCTAGTTATGACCTTGATTGTTGCTTCTTGCTAACTAGCTATTAGCTGATCTCTACTATGATTTTAGGAGTGTGCTATGGAAGTGTTTGCAGGGTTTATTGCCCTCGGTTTGTTTGTGTATTTGCTATATGTATTGATTAAACCGGAGGCCTTCTGATGACCATGTACGCCGCATCACAACTGATCATCTATCTGCTGATTTTATTCACCCTAGGATATTTTTTATCAGGGTACGTCATGCAAAGAATGCAGGCGCCTGTATCGCGTTTTGAATCGCGAATTTTTAGCGCGCTGGGTATGCTTGGGCGTAATGCTCAAGGTAACCGTGCTGAGGGTATGACTTGGAAACAGTATGCTCTCGCTATCGTACTTTTTAATATCATTGGCTTTTTGGCATTGTTTGTATTGCAGCTTATGCAAGGCAATCTACCGCTAAACCCCGCTAACATGAGCGCAGTTAGTTGGGATTTGGCTATGAACACCGCCATTAGCTTTATGACGAATACCAACTGGCAGGCTTATGGTGGTGAGAGCACGATGAGCTACTTAACCCAGATGATGGGCATGTCTCTACAAAACTTTTTATCAGCAGCCACTGGGATTGCCGTCGCTTTTGCGCTAATGCGTGGTTTGATAGCCAAAAAGAGTGCTCATATCGGTAATGCTTGGATAGATTTATGGCGTTGTAACGTCTATATCCTACTACCGATAGCCACAATTATTGCGCTGTTATTAATGAGCCAAGGGGTAGTACAAACCCTATCAGCCTACATGGATGTGCAAACCTTACAAGGTGATACTCAGACTATCGCTTTAGGACCAGTCGCGTCACAAGAAGCCATCAAGATGTTAGGTACAAATGGCGGCGGCTTCTTTAACGCTAACTCTGCGCACCCCTTTGAGAACCCCACCCCTTTTTCTAATCTAATTCAAATGTTAGCTATTTTTCTTATTCCAACTTCGCTATGTTTTTGTCTGGGTAAAATAAGCGGTAACCTCAAACAAGGTTTGGCAATATTAGCGGCTATGACCTTGTTATTCATAGGTATGTACTCGTTAACTGTGAGTAGCGAACTTGCTGGCAACCCTTGGTTAACCTCACAAGTTTCAGGCTTAACTGCTGCTGATGTCAGTGGCAATATCGAAGGCAAAGAAGTGCGCTTTGGTGTCGTGGCCTCCTCATTATTTGCCACTATTACTACTGCCGCCTCTTGTGGTGCTGTAAATGCTATGCATGATTCATTCACGCCTATGGGTAGCTTTGGATTAATGTTGCAGATGCAGTTAGGCGAAGTAGTGTTTGGAGGTGTCGGAGCAGGTCTTTACGGTATGCTTTTATTTGCCATATTGGCGGTATTTGTATCAGGACTAATGATTGGACGCACTCCAGAATATTTGGGTAAAAAGATCGAGCCATTCGAGATAAAAATGGTAGTACTAGGCTTGCTTGCAGGCCCGATGACGGTGTTATTAGGCACGGCTATTAGCGTCATGACTAGCAGCGGTCAAGCAGGAATATTCAATCCTAGTGCGCATGGCTTTAGTGAAGTGCTGTATGCCTTTAGCTCAGCGGCTAACAACAACGGCTCCGCTTTTGCAGGATTGGCGGGAGATTCAGTGTTTTATAACTCTATGCTTGGGTTGGCCATGATATTTGGACGCTTTGGGGTGATCATTCCAGTACTGGCTTTAGCAGGGTCATTGGCTAATAAGCCAAGACTTGAAGTCAACAACGGCACTTTACCAACGACGACACCGCTGTTTGTAGGCCTATTAGTGGGCACAGTGCTGATGATTGGAGCCTTGACTTTTATTCCAGCATTAGCTCTTGGACCTATCATAGAGCAAATTTGGATGTTAGGAAGCTAGTGGCTTAGTGGCTTTATTTTTAACGAGCTAGGCAAGCGAGCATTCACCTGACTAAGGGTGAATGGACCCAACTTTATGATTATGTTAGGAAAACAGACAATGAGCATTTCACTAGATTCTAATACTCAGACTATAAGTTTGCCACCGCAACAAGACCCTGATAAATCTGATTTACCAGAAAAACCGGTTCAGGGCATTCTTGATCCTGCGTTAGTAAAGCCGGCACTAAAAGATGCCTTACTTAAGCTTGATCCACGAGTGCAGTGGCGCAATCCGGTAATGTTCGTGGTCTATATTGGGTCATGGCTGACGACCATATTGGCCATCAATATGATGATTCAGGGACAATCTGGGGTTGGCTTTACTTTAGCGATTGCCTTTTGGCTTTGGTTCACCTTGCTGTTCGCTAATTTTGCCGAAGCTTTGGCAGAAGGACGCAGTAAAGCCCAAGCATCGAGCTTAAAACAGGCTCGTCAGGACGTGCAAGCCCGTAGGCTTGCTGGTAGCGATAAACTATCAGCGGCTACTATGGTTCAAGCTACTGAGCTCAATCAAGACGATATTGTTTTAGTGCAAATGGGTGAAACTATTCCAGCAGATGGCGAAGTGATAGAAGGCCTTGCTTCGGTCGATGAATCAGCCATTACTGGGGAGTCAGCGCCTGTTATTCGTGAAAGCGGTGGCGATTTTAATGCGGTCACTGGTGGTACTAAAGTGCTGTCAGACTGGTTAATAATCCGTATCACACAAGCGCCTGGTCAAGGATTTTTGGATCGGATGATTGCCTTGGTAGAAGGTGCTAAACGTACCAAAACGCCTAATGAGATTGCCCTGACTATTTTGCTAGTTGCGCTAACGCTAATATTCTTAATGGTGTGCGTAACCTTGATGCCATTCTCCCAGTTTGCGGTGCTGGTATCCAATCAGGGCGAGCCTATCTCTATAGTCATTTTAGTGGCCTTATTGGTCTGTCTGATACCTACCACCATCGGCGGCTTATTATCGGCCATAGGCGTAGCTGGCATGAGTCGGATGATGCAAGCCAATGTGATTGCAACCTCTGGGCGGGCCGTAGAAGCCGCTGGTGATGTCGATGTGCTATTGCTCGATAAGACCGGCACTATCACTTATGGCAACCGTCAAGCCTCATTGTTCCTGCCGTCTAACGGTATTAGCGAGAGCTTACTAGCGGAAGTAGCGCTTATCAGCTCATTAACTGATGAGACCCCAGAAGGTCGTAGTATCGTCAAGTTAGCCCAAAGCCGTTTTGAGATAGATGAGAATGTTTGGAAATCAAAGCCGTTCGAGACTATCGAATTTACCGCACAAACTCGGATGAGTGGCACTGATATCGATCAACGCCATATCCGCAAAGGGGCTTTTGACGCTATTGTAAAATGGGTACAACAACAAGGAGGCAGCCTCCCTAGTAATTTAGAGCGACAAGTAGAAGATGTAGCACGCCGTGGCAGTACCCCGCTTCTGGTCGCAGAAGGTCAGCAAATACTAGGCGTTATTGAGCTCAAAGACGTGGTTAAGTCAGGTATCAAGGAGCGCTTTGCTGAACTGCGTAAAATTGGCATCACCACAGTAATGATCACTGGTGACAATCCCTTGACGGCTGCCGCTATCGCTGCCGAAGCTGGGGTTGACGATTTCATGGCAGAAGCCACACCAGAACAAAAGCTTGAGCTGATCCGTAGTTACCAACGCCAAGGTAAGCTAGTTGCCATGACTGGCGATGGAACTAATGACGCACCAGCACTTGCCCAAGCTGATGTTGCAGTCGCTATGAATAGTGGCACTCAAGCGGCTAAAGAAGCGGCTAATATGGTGGACTTGGACTCCAATCCAACTAAGCTTATTGAAGTAGTGCAAACCGGTAAGCAGATGCTGATGACACGTGGTGCCCTGACCACTTTTAGTTTAGCCAATGACGTTGCTAAGTACTTCGCCATTATTCCTGCGGCCTTTGCAGGGACTTACCCTGCGCTTAACGTTCTAAATATTATGCAGTTAGGTAGTCCAAAGAGCGCTATTTTATCAGCGGTTATTTTTAATGCCTTGATCATCGTGTTCTTAATTCCATTAGCGCTACGAGGGGTCACCTATCGACCAGACTCGGCTATTAATCTATTGCGCCGAAACCTAATGATATATGGCTTAGGGGGTCTGATCCTACCCTTTATAGGTATCAAACTTATCGATATGCTCATTAATTTAATGCACTTGGCATAACCATTTCTAAGGAATATTGCTATGAAAACCCATTCTTATCTAGATAACCAACCAGCAGCAGATACTAAGTCTACAGACCCGTTAAATAATGTTGCTACTGATATGCCGATGCTTAAACCTGCTATATTATTGTTTATCCTGCTTAGCATCATTTTGGGGTTATGCTATCCCTTAGTTATGACCGCTATTGCCCAAGTGACTATGCCAAATCAGGCTAATGGTAGCTTAATAGAAAAAAATGGTACCTTGATTGGCTCTGCGCTTATCGGACAACAGTTTGATCAACCACAATATCTATGGACTCGTCCTTCTGCCGCTGGTGAAGGCTATGATGCTACTCAATCTTCAGGTAGCAATCTAGGGCCTTTAAATCCTGAGCTGGCGACTTCAGTCACGGCACAAGTACAAAAACTAAAAGCTGCTGATCCACAGAATCAAGCCCCTATTCCCCTCGACTTAGTGACTATGTCTGCCAGCGGTCTAGATCCCCATATCTCGCCTGCAGCAGCACAATGGCAAGTGAACCGAGTGGCGCGCATACGGGGACTAAGTGCTGAACAAGTACAGACCGCTATCGATGATCATACTGAAGATAAGCAGTTTAAGTTGTTTGGAGAATCACGAGTGAATGTCTTGTCGGTGAACTTAGCCTTAGATGAGATCTCGGCAGCCTCAGTTAAATAACAAGATCGACGCTAAGTAAAGTTGACACTAAGTAAAATAGATAAATCACTTTATAATGCGAGACTGGGTTAAATCTTTCTGGCTTGCTGTGCCGATGCCGACAGAGGCTACAAAAAATGGATCTTAATCTCGCTGTATAGTTTTTGCAATGAGATGACTATAGCGCATTACTAATTAGAAATTGACGTTTTAAATCCGTCATTGATGAGGGTTGCTATGCATGATATTCGGCCTACTCCAGAACAGTTATTGCAGCAAATAAAGCAGCAAGAAAATGCTCTTAGTAGAGGCAAATTAAAAATATTTTTTGGATCATCTGCTGGCGTAGGTAAGACTTATGACATGTTGTCCTCCGCGCATCAAGCGCAGGCTCATGGACTCAACGTATTGGTAGGGATTGTAGAAACTCATGGCCGTAGCGAAACAGCAGCGCTACTAGAAGGGCTTACCTCACTGCCGTTGCGGGAGATTGAGTATAGAGGCAAGACCTTAAAAGAGTTCGATATCGATGCGGCGTTGGCTATCCATCCGGACATTTTACTAGTTGACGAGTTAGCGCATAGTAACGTCTCAGGGTCTCGCCATCCCAAGCGCTGGCACGATGTGGAAGAGCTGCTAAAAGCGGGTATTACGGTCTATACCACTTTGAATGTTCAGCACCTAGAAAGCTTAAACGATGTGGTTAACCAAATTACTGGCGTAGTGGTTCAAGAAACCTTACCCGATTGGTTCTTTGATCAGGCCAACGAGGTGGTGTTAGTTGACTTGCCAGCAGAGGAGTTATTAGCTCGGCTTCACGAAGGCAAAGTATATATCCCAAGCCAAGCTAAACATGCGATCAAAAACTTCTTTCGTAAGGGCAATCTGATGGCCCTGCGTGAGCTGGCATTGCGTAGAACCGCAGACTTAGTCGACGCTGACATGCAAGATTATCGCAATCAGTCCCGCATCGCACCGATCTGGAATACAGCCGATCAGTTATTGGTTGGCATTAGCACTAGAGATCACAGTGAGCGTCTTATTCGTCATGCCGCCAGACTCGCCAGCAGCTTACATTCGCAGTGGTATGTGGTGCATGTCGAGACCCCTCGCAGTATTCATAAATTGGCGCATAGTAAGCAGCAAGTATTACAAGCACTGCGCTTGGCTGACGAGCTGGGAGCAAAAACGGCAACTATTAGTGCTATTACGGTTGCCGAAGGTTTGGCCAGCTATGCCCATCAGTTCAATATTGGCCGTATTATTATTGGTCAAAACCAGACTAAAACTTATCACTGTGGCAGATCGCTTGTAAAGCTCATCTCGCAGCAGGACGTGAACTTAGATTTAATCTTAGTCAATCAAAGCAAAAAGACCAGCAAGCGACCCGGTGAACATCGCCTGCCTTCATGGGATCTTGCTACTTTATCTTCTATAGACAATCGTAACGGTTATCTAATGGCGGCTTTAGGGTGCGGTCTAGTAACGGTTAGCCTCGTAGCGCTGACACGCTGGTTTGACTTAGCCAACGTCGTTATGCTGTATTTATTAGTGATTGTTTTTATATCAGCACGCTTTGGTCGTGCCCCTGGCATACTAGCCTCCTTTTTGAGCGTACTAAGCTTTGACTTATTCTTTGTTGAGCCTAAGCTGTCCTTTAATGTCAGCGACGTCCAATACTTAGTGACTTTTGCGGTTATGCTGTTGGTATCTTTAATCATTAATAACTTAGCAGTTGGCCTACGATTTCAGGCACAAACCGCACGCCAGCGCGAGCAGCAAGCGATCTCTATGAGTTATTTGGCCCAAAGTCTAAGCGCAGCACGTAAAAATGATGAGATCATCAACCAAGCTACCGTTTGGCTTATTAAGCATATTGCAAGCCAAGCTATCGTGGTGATGCCTAATGCTGAAAGTAAGCTAACTATCGTATCAGAGTCTACGGTCCCAGCAGAATTCAACTGGAATGTCACCCGATGGGTATTTGACCATAATGAGAGCGCCGGTCTAGCCACTAATACGCTGACCGCTAACCCTATGCACTACCGCGCGCTTTCTACCTCCAACCAAGTACTTGGTGTGCTGGCACTGATGCCAGACGAGGTCAACACCTTTAATCAGCCCGAACAACAACGAGCGCTCGATATCGCCGTTGCTCAGATCACCTTAGCATTAGAGCGCGTATATTATGCAAAAGTGGCGCAAACCGCCCTTATAAAAGCTGAGTCAGAACGGCTACGTGGTACTTTGTTATCAGCATTGTCTCATGATATCCGAACGCCTATTACCGTCCTATCCGGATTAGCCGCCTCGCTCATTAGTCAAACTTTGACCATTGATGAGCAACAGCAATTGGCCATCGATATCGAACAGCAAGCAAATGTGATTCAGCGCTTGGTTATTAACATTTTAGATTATGTCTCATTACAATCTGGCGGTATGAAGCTCAACAAGCAATGGGTGAGCTTAGAGGAGATCGTTGGCGGTAATCTTCGCCATCTTGAGCATTATCTAAAAACTCGGCAAGTGCAGATAGACATCCCTTATGATATTGAGTTTATTTATACTGATGAATTGATTCTATCGCGTATTTTAAATAACTTGCTCACCAATGCCATCAATTACACCGCCGATGACTGCAGTATTGCCATTAAAGCAACACTTAACCCGCAGCAACAGTATCAAATAACCATCACAGACACCGGAGAAGGTTTGCCTGAGGGCATGGAAGAACAAATATTTGAGCGTTTTACCCGTGGCAGCTCTGAAAGTACTACAACGGGTTTGGGGCTGGGATTAGCATTGAGTAGAGATTTAGTTGAGCACTTAGGAGGTACCCTACTCGCTAATAATGTACAGCCTCATGGCGCTCAATTTGTCATCGTACTACCTTGGCAGTCACTGCCTGACCAGCATCTATTAAGCAATAACTTAATACCTAGCCGCTGACTTGTTAACACTGCTGACTCTTTAATTGGGGTTGGGCAAATACATTCAGCAAACTTGGCACCATAACTGTTATGTTAGGGGCTCAATACCATTAGCGAACGATATATCCATGAAGACCATACTAATCATTGAAGATGAAAGCCACATTGCTCGGTTTATTAAGACCGCTATGGAGCAAGAAGGCTATCAAGTTTTTACTGCCGATAGCTCGCATAGAGGTTTAATAGAAGCTGCCTCTCGCCGTCCTGATCTGCTGGTATTAGACTTAGGGTTACCTGATGGTGATGGCTGTGACGTCATTACTGATATTAGATCTTGGTCATCGTTGCCTATTTTAGTATTGTCCGCTCGCAGTGATGAGCAGGATAAAATAAAAGCGCTAAATTTAGGGGCTGATGATTACTTAGTAAAACCTTTTAGTATGGGTGAATTAGTGGCTCGCGTTAACGCTCATATGCGGCGCTGGCAAGTAGGTTGTGAAGCGCCTATCCAGCTACAGCTTGGCAATGTCAGTATCGATCTTGTGCAACGGCAAGTGAGGAAAAATGGAGAAGATGTGCACTTGACTCCTATTGAGTATCGGCTACTCACGGTGCTCATTCGCCATGCAGAAAAAGTACTCACTCACCAGCAGTTACTTAATGAAGTCTGGGGCAAGGGTCATGCCCATCAAGAGCATTATGTGCGCATCTTTATGTCAAATTTACGACAAAAATTAGAAGACAATCCTTCTCGGCCCAATTACTTGTTAACTGAAATCGGTGTCGGCTATAAGCTACACATTCCTAAAAGCTGATGTTTAATTTTTACCGGGTAATATTATTAGATACTGATTAGTAGACTAAGAGTATTACCTATTTACTCAAAGGAATAATAATGAAATGGCAAATACCCAAACAGACTATCATTTATAAAACTTTAGCTTTAGCAAAGTCACTCAAGCTGCCTGTATCGGACAAAGCCATAGACAGTGCTTATAATAAGCTGTTGGCCGCTAAAGATAATGCTGACGCTCAGTTCAATCTTGGCATGATGTACAGTAACGGCAGTGGGGTCATTGAGGATGATAATATCGCTGTTGAATGGTTGCAAAAAGCCGCTAGTAAAGGTCATGCTATTGCTCAGTTTTATCTGGCGCAAAAGTACGATAAGGGTATAGGTGTGCTGCAAGATGATGATAAAGCCATCGAATGGTATCAAAAAGCTGCTGATCAAGGGTATAGCGAAGCTCAATTTGAGCTTGCAGTCATCTATGGTAGTGAAAGAGGAGGCGCTCAAAATGAAGCCAAAGCTTTTGCCTGCTATCAAAAAGCCGCCGCTCAAGGCCATCCCGTTGCTCAGTACATCGTTAAGCTAATTGATGAAAATGATGTTCCTGATAACGCTACTAAAGATATTCAGTGGAACCAAAACGATGCTAATCATAGAGCTCATACTATTGCTCAGTATTACCTTGAAGTATTGAGCCATGATGGCGTTTCGATGAATAATGCCGAAGCGGCACAGCGCTATCGAGAAGCCGCCAATCAAGGCGATGCCGTTGCTCAATTCAATCTTAGTGTGCTGTATAAAAAAGGTAGAGGGGTATTACAAGATAACTTTGAGGCGGCTAAATGGTTGCAAAAGTCCGCTGAGCAAAACAACAGCCATGCCCAATACAATCTAGGCATCATGTACAAAAAAGGTGAAGGGGTTGAGCAAGATTATGTCAAAGCTATTGAATGGCTGCAAAAATCTGCTTCTCAAAATAATAGCCACGCTCAATTTAATCTTGGTGCTCTATATGAGAAAGGCGAAGGAGTACTTGAGGATGATGCCAAAGCTGCTGAATGGTTCCAGAAGGCAGCTGAACAAAATAACAATCATGCTCAGTACAACCTTGGTATTCTATACATGAAAGGCGAAGGGGTCAGCCAAGACTATGTCCAAGCTGCTAAATGGCTACAAAAATCTGCCAACCAAAATAATGTTCACGCTCAGTTCAATCTTGGCTGGTTATACGAAAAAGGCCAAGGGGTTGCGCAAGAGAATGCGGCAGCGATTAAATGGTATAGTCTAGCCTGTAACAGCGGTTCATATAAGGGCTGCGAGCAGCGTGACCGATTAATATCTCTTAACAACTCTAGCCTTTAATTTTATTTAGTATAAGCCTAAACCATGTTGAACATAGGGCCATAGCCTAAATTAAATTTATCATAGCGCTCGTTTTAACCTTTTCTTAACACCCGCACTGCTAAGGTATTATCCTCCAAGCAGTCATTTAACGAGCTCATACAATGGACCAAATAAGCACTTGGGTGCTGACTATCATGGCAAAATTTGGCTACTTAGGCATTATCTTTGCCATGTTTGCCGAAAACGTTTTTCCACCTATACCTTCTGAAGTGATCATGCCAGCCGCAGGTTTTGCAGTAGCTAAAGGCGATTTAAATCTGCTGCTAGTTATCCTAGCTGGCACCTTAGGCAGTGTCCTTGGATCGTTACCTTTGTATTATTTAGGCAAATTATTCAGCGAAGAGCGTTTAATGGCTTTTACTAAAAAGTATGGTAAATATGTGTTTGTTAAGCCTGATGATATATTGTCATCAAGTGCTTGGTTTAATAAGCATGGTAAAAAAGCGGTATTTTTTGGACGTATGGTACCCGGTATCCGCTCACTAATATCTATTCCTGCTGGTATCAACAAAATGCCGATGGTCTCCTTTTTACTATTGACTGCATTAGGTTCCAGTATTTGGACTACCCTCTTAACCCTTGCCGGCTATCATTTTGGTAGAAACTATACCGTTATCGAGACCTTACTTGCCCCTTACTCCAAAATATTTTTAATAGCGGCTGTTGCTATTATTGTTGGCTGGTTTATTAAACGCCGGCTGTTTAAGCAAGTTAATAAGACTACTTCCTGATTCTACCATTTCTCGATTTAATAAAATGCTAAAAGTTAAAGATTATGGATGCTGTTGCTAGAGCTTATTATCATTTAGCGCAACTAAAAGGTAAGGGGCTAATTATAATTTTCAACTTTTATAGCTCTGTAAGAGGCTTACTTGTATCAGTACTTACACACTAGATAAATTTGTTTACTTTACAATCAATTAGGATAATCACATAATAAACAATCAGCCATAAAAGGATATTTATTATGGACGCCTCTCCTGCTATCGGTGCGACAATATTTTTCTACATTGTAGCTTTTATTGTGGTTATGATTATTGGTGCGTACCTTACCTATCAGGTTAGCCCATCCAAAAGAGAGCACCGCAAAGCCAAACGTAACAAACCTATCGATTGATTAATAGAGCTATTTAAAACCCTCCTTTTGTTCTTTGCAAAGGAGGGTTTTTAGTTTAATTTTACAGCGCGTTGAACCTTCAGAATAAGGCACTGCTGATAGCTATTAAGAGTAAAACTTACAAGCTACTTATTGGCTGCTGTACCAAATTGATGATTAGTGCTTTATATAACCCCTGTTAGTTCAGCCTATTAGTCAGACAGTTGTCCGTACTAAGGAGCTGTTGGCTAGGGAGGCTAAGATCAGCGAAATAGCTAGAAATGACATTATGGATTACACTGCCCTAGTTAAATTCAGCTTTGCAGTGTCTAAGGATATCTATGCATCACTCTATTCATGAAGAAGCACATCTTAGCAATCGTAATCATTGGTTACGAGCAGCAGTGTTGGGTGCAAATGATGGACTTATTTCAACCGCCAGTTTATTAGTCGGTGTTGCAGCGGCAAACCCTAGCAGCCAGACTTTGCTATTAACCGGACTGGCCGCATTGACAGCTGGCGCCTTATCGATGGCTGCTGGCGAGTATATTTCAGTATCCTCACAAGCTGATACTGAAAAAGCTGATTTAGAACAGGAACGCTATGAGCTGACTCATAATGCTGAACGTGAGCTGTTTGAGCTGACAAAAATTTATGTAGCTCGTGGACTTGATCATACTCTAGCGCATCAAGTTGCAGTAGCCTTGACCGAACATGATGCCCTTGAAGCACATGCTCGTGATGAGATAGGCTTGACTGATCTTAGTACAGCCAAGCCGATTCACGCCTCAGTCGCCTCGGGGTTCGCATTCATTGCTGGTGCCATACTCCCTATTATCGGTATTTTAACTTTACCTACCCAATCTCTAGTCTGGTCATTAGCCTCTGTAACTTTAGTAGGCTTAATTTTACTAGGTATAATTTCGGCGCGCTTAGGCGGCGCACCTATTATCCCTGCTACTGCTCGGGTGGTGATTTGGGGCGTATTAGCAATGCTAGCAACGTCGTTGATCGGTCGGTTATTTGGGATAGCTGTTTAGGCGTGGTTACGGTTATAAGCGCTTGACTATCCTAGCGCTTAGCAACCATTAACACTCATATAATCAAGACTTAGTAGCCACGCTTAACCCGTTTTTATTTTAAAGAAATGCTAATTAACTTTGTTTTTAAAGAAGTGATAATAAATATAAAAGCTAGAAGCCACAACAGTAGAGCCGTTGTTAAAATCTTGGCTTAACGGCTTACTGTAAGAAGTAGCCATCTTTAGCCCTTATCTCAGAGGGAAGATCGCTTTCTCCAAGTGCTTCTAGCAAGTTTATTTCTATAGTGCGTGAGATAGCTGTCAATGGCAAATGATTAGCAGCTATGCCAAAAGGATCGGTTATCTCTTCACTAAGAGCATCGAGACCAAAAAAGGTATAAGCAATGACGCCACAGACTAATGGGGTGGCCCAGCCCAAAGAAGCAGCTAAGCCAAAAGGCAACATAAAACAATACAGATAAGTAGTGCGATGTACCAATAGAATATAAGCAAAGGGTAATGGCGTGTTATGAATACGCTCGCAAGCTGCCAGAACAATAGTCATAGAAGTCAGACGCTCGTCCATATTTTGGATCATAAGGTCTGAAGTTAGTTGCTGACGTCGACTATAACCGAGCTGCCGACCAAGCTGCCGCAGTAGGTACTCAGGTAGATTGCCAGCTTGGCGCATACTGGCGTGATACTTTGGTTCCACAAAACGATCAACGTCCTGCCAAGGTGAAGTATTACGCAGTCGATGACGTAAGGCATGAGTAAAAGCAATAGTCAGGTTGATCATACGGCGCTGAGTATGGCGTCCCGTTTCAGTGTCCTCATCTATAAACGACAACACTTGGCGAGTCAGGCTACGTGCTTCATAGACTAGCTGGCCCCATATCCCCCGAGCCTCCCACCAGCGCTGATAACTGGCATTATTACGAAAGCCCAAAAACAAAGATAATGCGATACCTAATAAGGTAAAAGGGGCCACACTGTAAGAGGAAAAGTAGCTGGGAATCAAATGCTGAACAGCCGATATTAAGGTGCTAAGCAAAGTGATTAGTAACACCTGAGGATAAATATGAGGGATTACCGAGCCACGCAGAGTAAAAAGTATTTTGAAGGCATTGGGTTTTTGCCGGACAATCATGTCAGGTTCCTACTATTAATAAACTAATTTTGAAATACACGATGCTGATATTATTAAGCGAAGTAAGCTTAGCGTTCGGTAGCTATTCATCCACAAACGCACCGCAACACACCTATATCGTGCATAAAACCAATCAGGCTTACAGTGACTAAAGCGCATAACCGCTACTTTGTATAATATTGATTATTGGCTAATGGCTAGTGATTTAGCATTACAGCAGCCACTCAACGGGCAACCACCCTACTACTATTAACACCATACTACGCAGGGTACTAGTCCCAGGTTCTGAAGGGGTTATTGCTCCATCGGTAGTATCGATCCAAACCAGTTTTCCATCATGGTTTTCCACTCGCCAAGCGAGGCCGACCACCCCTTCATCGAATGCTTTATGCAGCTGTTGCGCCATTTTCTCACTATTGATTAATAAGCCCATTTCAGTATTAAGGGTAGTAGATCGAGGGTCGAAGTTGAATGATCCTACAAAAATTCGCTGTCCATCTACCGCAAAAGTTTTAGTGTGCAGACTGGCTCCCGATGCTCCAAAGGGCGCTAGGTGCTTAGCCGGTGTATGAGCTGCCGCTTTGTTACGTAGCTCAAAAAGCTCAACGCCACTTGCCAGCATACCTTTGCGCCGCTTAGCGTAACCGGCATGGACTGGCAGCACGTCCGTCGCTTCCATCGAATTGGTCAGCATTCGCACTGTGACTCCTTGTGCTTCTAATGCCGCAAAGGCTTCAACGCCAGCAGCACCAGGGACAAAGTAGGCGGAAATACCATCGAGCTTAGTGTGAATATCGCCCACCGCTTGTTTTAGACGAGAAGCTAATAGATCTTCACGCGCTACCGCTCCTTGTCCCTTTACTGGATCATCACTCACTAATAGCGCTGTAGTCCATTCTAGTTCAAGCTCGCCTGCGGCAAGAGCGGTCACGATAGTCGAGTTATCCAGAATCGTCCGATACTCCTGCATTTGCGCATCGTCCCTAAGGCTGGCCAAGCGGCTAGCAATCGGGTCACTATCTTGCTGTTTTCCGACGATTGGGCCTGCTGGATGCACTGATAGTGCTGCCCAGTAGCGATCAAAATCAGCGGCAACTTGCGCCACGATTTTACCTACTGCTAGTACATCCATATCCATGAACAGTGCCGTTGGACCAGTGCCAAAATACTCATCGCCGACATTGCGACCGCCGACTATAGTGGCACGGCCATCAACCGTAAAAGATTTGTTGTGCATTCTTCGGTTTAAACGGAAAAAATCAAAGCCATAACTGAACATTTTAAAGGTTCGAAGGTTAAAGGGATTATAGAGTCGCACCTCAACGTTAGGCCTTGTCACTAAGGCGGCTATCTCAGCATCGAGTCCCGTCGTGCCATTATCATCCAATAATAGACGAACTCGCACACCGCGATCAGCGGCTCGCATCAGAGCATCAAGCAGCAGTGTACCAGTTAGATCAGCGTTCCAAATATAATATTGAGCATCGATACTGGTAACAGCGGCATCGGCAAGCAGGATACGAGCAGCAAACGAATCAGCACCGTTACGCAAAGGGGCAATTCCCGTAAGCCCCTCATGCTTAGCTTCAAGCTCAGTTAGAGACTCCGCTAATGGGCCACACATCGATTTTGCTAATACTGTGCTATCAGTGCGCTCGGTCATCTTTGGCAAAGTAAATACCCATCGAGCGCTAATAATGGCGCTTCCGGTAACCGTTATCATAGTACCTAGGGTTTTCAATATCATAGTAAACTTTCCGTTTTATATTGGGATAATGCGGCCAACCATCTTTGATCAGCTAATGGTTCTGCTAGAGCATTGCTGACACTCCACTAAAAAACAATTAGGTGGCTTTATGCTTATCACCTTAATCATTGCTTTAATCAATGCCTCAGTCACGGCCCTACTCGTTACTTTAGATCGACGTTATAGCTAAACATACTAGCAATATTAGCCATCACTATCAAAGACTGCTGAATAAACCTAGCAGGCGCATGTCAGACTAGGCTGCTAGCATAGCTACTTATTAGCTGCGATGATCAATGCTTTGCAATAGACCCTTCAAATAAACTTATTTTAACAAAAAGCCCCTTTATTAGTAGCAAGCTTAGATCTACAAACCCAAAAAAACCCTACTATCTTGCCGACAGTAGGGCGTTCTTTATGAGTTACGCATATAGCTATAGACTTAGAACCCTGAGCTATAGATTTGCATATTGCTCAACAGACTTAAGACTTATTAATAGCATTAGCGGGTGGGCTATTTAAGCGCCTTTACGGCTGTAGCCGCCTCTAGCTTTATGACCGCCTTCTGCCATGCGTTGCGCTTTGATTTGCTCTAACTGCGTGCGCTGCTCAGCGGTTAAGATTTTAGCGAATGCCTGTTGGCTCTGCACTCTATCAATAAAGCGCTGTTTGGCTTGGGCAGCATGCTGATCTGCTAAACGATTTAATGCTGCTGTATCTAGCGTATTGGCATTGACTAAGGCTTGCGTCTGCGCGCTCATCTGTTCACGTTTGACTTTGTTTTGTGCTCTATTATTAGTATATTCAACTTTTTTAACTTCTCTCATAGCAGTCATTTGTGCTTGCTGAGCGCTAGTCAAATTAAGCTGCGACATCGCACTTTTATAGTTAGCCATGCCATCTCTGTGCTGCGGCATTTGCTTAGCGTTCGCAGTGGTACTAGAGGCAGTTACTGTGTTATTAGGCGCGGCATTGGCTGGGCTAATCACGGCTACACAAGCAGCGCTCGCTAATAGTGAGTTTAAGGCGATATTTTTTAGGGTTATATTTTTCATTATGATTTCCTGTTGAATGCAGTTTAACTAGCAATAGTTAACTGTAGATTGGCTTTAATTAAAAGCAAAGGCTAAAGGCCATAGTTAAAATCAGTGGTTACAGCTCAAAAACTGATCTCTCAAAACACTGCGATAAAGCACCGCTCTATCGATAGCTGAAATCATAAGCGATTATGATGTTACATAGATTTATGAAACTTTAAGAAAGGTAACGATTGTCACGGCTTAGCCCTAATTTCTTGTAAGCTTGTAAGCTTGTTAGCCTGATAGCGTTATTAGTGCTTCGACAGGGACAGCTTAAGCACTTAAGCGCTTTGAACGCTTTGAACGCTTTGAGCGCGTTAACTCAAAACGTGCCGCTGCCTTAAAAGACATAACGACACAGCTAATGAGCTATCCTTATTATAATCTGTCACTCTTATAGCAACCTTGACATGCCAGCGCACAGCCTCATCGCTTAGGTCATCGTTTAACACTATGAACCTTTAGTAGACTAAGAATAATATCTAATGGGCTGAAAACCACGATATTCCCTTCGTTCTTTGAATATCTATAAACAATGCGTGGATATTCTTTGCAAAAATTACTTTGATTGACCACAATATATTTCATTTTTATCCTCATCTTTTAATTGATGATATGCCCTAAAATTCAGGACTGTTTTATGACTCATATATTACTCGGTGACGATGACGAAGAGCTAACTCAATTGCTGCAAGAGTATTTGCACAATCATGAGGTTAGCTGCGACTGCGTCTATGATGGCGAGCAAGTACTAAAGCGCCTGCGCTCCCCTGACCCCGCTCATCGCTATGACTTATTAGTGCTAGATATTATGATGCCCAAAATCGATGGGCTCAATGTGCTGCGCCAATTACCGATTACTAGTCAGATTCCAGTGATCATGCTGACCGCCAAAGGTGATGAGATAGATCGTATTATTGGCTTAGAGCTTGGCGCTGATGATTATATTGCCAAGCCTTGCAATCCACGGGAGCTACTGGCTCGTATTAATGCTGTGGTCAAGCGCGCCAGCATATCAGCAGTAGAAATTACCGCGCTAGTCCATGACAGGTTACTGCTTGACCAAGTACACCGCATCTGCAAAATTGATGGTGTCGAGCTACAAGTGACGGGTACAGAGTTTGATTTGCTAGTGGCGCTGCTAAAGCAAAAAGGCGAAGTGGTTAGCAAAGAGTGGCTGTCGCAGACCGTACTACAGCGTGAACTACAACCTTTCGATCGTAGCCTTGATGTGCATGTGTCTCGATTAAGAAAAAAACTACAACCTTTCCACCATGAGCCTATCAAAGCCATTCGTGGTAAAGGCTATCAGCTGGTACTGTAATGACTATACTTTCACCACTGCGACGTATGCCCACTGTTACTGTATCGCTGTTTTGGCGACTGTTTTTAAGTTTACTACTGATGCTACTAGTGACTTCTGCTATCTCTATAAGTATGGAGAGATGGATGAACACTCGCGCTTTAGAGTCTCGTATGGCAATACAAGTTGACTATTTATTGGGTATTCGACAGGATATCGTGCAGCATTTAAAAGACGGTAACTATGATGCTATTGTCGAAACTTATCGTAAAGAGCGCGGACTAAGGGATCAGATACGTATACTCGATGAACAAGGGGCAATCGTATCGCCGCGCTTTAAATACTCAGGCAGTCGTATTCTACGCTTAGATGATAAGGAGCATAGCCCCCTCACTCGGCCCAACTTTCCAGCCAATAATTTATTCCAAAATGTAGTGGCGGACGTCAATAACTATCCAGAACTGGCAGATATATCGGTAGCTAGCACTGATGGCAAAAACTACACCGTACAATTACAACCGCGCCTACCCTTTCGAGATTTAATAACCTTACAGCGAACTTATTGGCCAGTACGAGTTGGCATTATCTTTATCTTTAGTCTACTAGCTTGCTATTGGTTGAGCCGCACTTTATCCAATCGCATACGCCGAGTTCAAGTCGCTGTGCATCGGATGAGTGACGGGGATTATTTGGCCGATGATCAATTATCTAAGTTGGGTGACGATGAGTTAGGCGCACTAGCTAAAGATGTGGCTAAGCTCTCGACTAGATTGGCCGATAGTGAGCTGTCTCGTAAGCAAATGCTCAGTGACATCTCCCATGAGCTACGCTCACCATTGGCTCGATTGGATGTTGCCACTGAACTCACTCGCGATTATGCGCCAGAGGCCACCCATTACCTTGATCGTATTCAAAAGGAATCAGGGCGCATGAATGAGTTGATCGGGCAGATTATTCATATTCAGTCGCTACAGTTACAGCGCTATAACGCGCATCCTGAAGACTACGAATCGGTAGACATGCTGGCACTACTGGATGAGATTGGTCAGGACGTTTGCTTTGAATTTCAAGATAAGCACATCGAATGGCGCTGCCAGGCGGCAAGCTATCAGCTCGACAATAAAGCGCTGACTTCTAGTATGGCTAAAGGCAGCTATAACAGTGCTTTTATGGTACTAGGTAACAGAGATCAACTGCACAGTGCTTTTGAGAACATCATTCGCAATGCCTTTATCCATTCAGCACCACAGACCTTGGTCTGTGCTGAGATCCAATGCATTAGACAGCCCAATCAAGCCCCGATTCTAAAGACTAGTATCATTGACCAAGGTGGCGGTATAGCTGAAGCTGACTTGCAGCGTATATTTCAACCTTTTGTACGCTTAGATGTGTCTAGACAACGCCCAAAGAATACCCAAGACACTGCTAACAGCAACAGCCTAGGTAAAGCTAAGACTAGCAGCCCTGTCGGCGGTTATGGTTTAGGCTTAGCTATTGCCCAAGCCATTGTGGCAGCTCATGAAGGCCAAATCGACGCTCGCAACCGTCAAGATGGCCTCAAAGGCTTAGTTATAGAAGTGAGCTTGCAGCTGCGGTAGCTGTTCGAACCATCAGAACCAACCCTCTTCCAAAAGAGGGATGGTATTGCTGAGTTGAAATTCAGTATATAAGTTAAGGAACACTTTTGGGTCTTCAATATTATCGAGCAATTCGCGCTTATTGAGTGCTACAAACATAGCCAGCGCATAAGCAGCACTATGGATAGATTTTTTGGGATTGAACTCAAGATCAGTAAAGCTTTGATATTGCATAATCTGCTCATGCAGCTGCGGATTTTGTTTTAGGGCGTTCACATATAGCCAATCATAAAACGCCGTTAATGGCTCTATGTCCCACTCTACACCGAAATAGTTATAACCAATGATTTCACCGGAAGTTATTAAGCGCTCGTCTTTTTTGGCTTGTCTGGGTGGAGCATTTAGCAAGTCGCTATAGGGGCCACCGTGCTCAAAAACCTTACTGCTTTGCAAAGCATTCTCAACACTATACTGTCGACCATCGTACTCATTGGCTAGCTGTAAGCTAAAAGGACTTAGCGCAAAACTTAATTTATTACCAGATTTGCTAGATAGCTCTAATACTTGTTTAAAGCCATACTTTTTGCGAATAACTTGATGCAGGTCATGGATGGATTTTTTCTTTTGCGCGCTTGAGAATCCCACATGCCGCTCAAACCTAACCATGTCGGTTTTTACCAAATTATCACTATTGACTTTGGGCATGAATACCGGTCTGTATTCCACCGGGTTTTGGGTTAGTTCCGCAGGGTTGTGTCTTTGTTCCATAGCGATGTGCCTTATATCGATATTATTGTATAACAGTTATTTTATGGCGGGCTTGGCATAGTTCGGCATAGATATCCTATAAATAAGCAGGTATCTACCTACCCAGTCACCTTATGATCGTCACCTTAGAAGTATTGACTAATTATAGGCTATGGTAGCCTGTCTCGCTATCCGCGCATACCTACTTAAAGTCCACTTTGACGAGATTGTACTGTGCTAAAGAGTCTATGCTGAAGAATCTGTAGCGATAAGCTCAATGGGATAACTAGCTTGAAAACTCTGGGATGAGGAGTTTACCATGATTAAGAAAATCGCAAGCTACCGTATGGCACTTAAAGTAGCCACTGTTGCAGAATACATTAGATAAAAGATAACAAGCTTGGCCTGTAGATTTGAGTGCTTTAATGGTCGTGAAATATGCGGGGCGTAGGTTATTCATCTTTAATAGTTAGCTTTGTGCCTAACTCAAGCACAGCCTTCGCCTTGCACTCGGACAAAGCATTGCTTTGTTTTCTCCTCGCTCACTCTCGGTAGGGGCAGATATGATTTTATATTTGATCAGTGCTATGCTATTTTATATATTTAAAATGCTGAGTGGCGCAAGCTTCACTCAGCTAAAAGCTAATTATTTATTTGCTAGATTTCATTTAACGGGTATTAATGTTCAAAGGCTTCCAATTATCAATTATGTTTGTTAAAAAGTCTTCATGTTCTGGGTGAAGCTCTATAAATCGTTTATAAGCTTTCTTGGCATAATCAAAACTAACCTGTTCTTTTACATAAACTTTTGTATCTAGGCTATCGAATCCTATTTCAAAACAAACTCCATAAAAAACATCGTCAGGATAAGGACTAGTTAAATCAGGATAATACCACCAACAGCCCTCTACACCTGCACTATCGTAATCGACTAAAATCGCAAAGATAGACTCTAAAAATACTCCATCAGCATAAAGTATGCTGAAACAACCTTGAATGGTTAGATCTAAACCTTTTACGATACAATGCCGCCAATCATAGAAATAATATAGGTTATGTGAATTTTTGGGTTTGTAATAAAAATTACTGGACATTAGGCCTTTTCTTCATCGGTCAAATACCAAATCATAAATTCATAGAAGCTATCCCAGTGTGGCAATGTGCCATTAGCTAGCTGCTGTTGCTGACCCATCTGGAAATCCCATACACTGTCATCTTCTATATTATATAAATAACCGCCTTCACCTTCACCTGTACTAAATAAAATGTAATTCCCAGGTATACCCCAAACTTCATGTGCGAATTTTACTCTAGGAATGAAACTTCTTGTCGGTAGAGGATCAACTATTTCATCAGCACCAGAACGGCATTTTAAAGACCTTAAAAAATATTTTGTATACAATTTAAAAAAACCACTATTTTTTTGAACGTCAAACTCTATAAGAATGGCTTTTGTTTCTTGGACACGTTCAATTTTCTTTTCTATTACAGGATAATCCTGCTTAGATAGTAACTTTTCTACTATGTTGAATGAGTTCATATTATTTTCCTTGCAATTGGTTTAAACGATCTTTCCAATACTGACCTTTATCTTTGTCAAAAGTATCGCGATTAACTGGATAATCTGGATAATCTGGATAATCTGGATAATCTGGATAATCTGGATGACTCTGAGGTGAATATGGATGCACCGCTTGTCTACCAGTTTGATTAGTGAGACTTGAATGAGTTGATTTAGAAGTTTCGAATAAAGCACCGCGACCATCTTCGCGTGAATGGTGAAGCTGAACTTGCTCATACTGACCATTTTTCAGTACATACGGTGATCCACCTTGTTTCATTAAATCAGCATTCGTAGTTAAATTATCACCATCAGTTTTGAAAGGCTAGGCTTTTAAATCAATTCAAAACTATCATCTCAAACAAGTAAGAAGGCAATAATACTTAATGTGTATTATTGCCTCTTTCAAGATCACTTCTAAGTATATTTAAGAGTATCTATTGATACTCTTTACTAGCTTCTAATGCTCGTTCAATAAAGTCTTGTTTGATATAAACAGAAAATGTCATTTTATTACCTTGCTTAAAGTTTTCTAAATATTCATCTAGCTGTGCTGTCTGCCCTGTAATGGCTAAAGCCGCTAGATGATATAGCGGATAAATTCCTTTTGTATCAAATGGAATCTCACTGTATCTCAGTAAACCTGCTTCAATATCCTGCTCCTGTGCCCACATTTCAATTTCTTTAAGATATTTTTCGATAACTTCTATTGTTGGATTGTTAGTATAGATAGATTGTTGTTTATTTCTAATAATACCAGAATGTACTATTCTTCTCGGTTTTTTATTCTCAAAAATGTATTCAACCAAAATGCTAAAGTCTTTAGTACTTACACTTGGCATCATGATTACCTGATATTTTTCTATTAATTTTTTAATACCAGGTATGACTTGAATTTGTCTATCTGGTAATTGCTTATAAGCACAGTCATCAATGCCTTTTCTTATTGTCCAGCCATTGTCTAATAAGATGTTATATAGCTCTATTTTAGTCATTGTCTAATCCTTTATATTTAATAACCTCAATAGGGATACCATTAGGGTAATCCTGATTTTTAAGTGCTATTCCAGGTATTAATCCAAGATCCCTAGCCACATCGCCACGCGGAATAGCATCACCATTTCTAATCTGTGGATAAATCTCACTTTGGCGGATAGACAAATCGGCATTCCCCGTTTTTACTTCAAATAGTACTATTTTACCGTCTGGCCCTCTGCCAATTATATCAGGTCTACAGCGCCCTTCTTTCCCACAATCATAACCAAAACTTGCCTCTTTATCACTGACATTATAGCCTCTGGCTTCCAGCTCAGATTTATATTCTGCAACCTTAGTATCATGATGAAGTTTTTGCGCTCCGATATTGCTATTATTTTCATTAGGTGAGGCAGCGGTTCGTTGAACTCCCTTATCATCAACATAAAAGTAACCATCACTGCCTCGTTGATAGATTTCATTACCACTATCATCGAACTTGCCCGTACTGGTTAATCTTCCACCACTTGGACCTGTGATACTACCATCAGGATTATCAGTGTAGCTGCCTTCCTTAGCATCACCAATGGCTAATATCGCTCCACCAGTTTCAGCTGCACCAATCTCATTACCATTAGGTCTGCCTGTGATCGTGGTTGCACCGCCTGTATTAGAAGTACCAATTACTGTAGCAGGTTTGGGTGTAAGTCTATCTAAACTATCTAGGCTATTATTTCCTAAATATTCAATTCCATCTTTTCCTACTTTAACAGCTCGGCCAGCACCACCACCCATTACAATATCTGCACCAAGTCCGCCAACTAGTTGTGCATCTGTAAATGAAATTTCATAAGGTAACTTTTGCTGGTCTTTTAGTCTACGGTAGTTCAACTCAGTAATAGCATCATCTTTAAGTTGCTCTGCATTGTTTGCTACCTTATCCCAAGCCGCTTCTGGATCACTTGCAACTTCTTTAACAGTGTTTACAATAGTTTGACTTACATCAACTGCGTCATTGAAGTGCTCCGAAGCAGATTTGTCCCATTCTCTTTTAAATAGCTCAACATTACTGTCAACAGCATCATCTATACCAGATACTGTTCCTAACGTTTGTACAGCCATATTAATAGCATGCATTTTACCAGCTTCTAGTACTCCAATATCTTGTCCATACTTCATTTCTGCTGAATCAGTGTATAGCTTAGTAGTTGCATCGTTACCATAAACGCTATTCATAAACAAAGTCTGTCTATTAAAATCATCATCTGTCGCTGTAAAGCCCTTTCCTCTATTATTTATATAATAATCAAAGCTTTGTTCATTGTCTCTAGGTGCTACAACAGTTAAATCTATTACCATTGGGCACGAGCTTCCAGTACATTCTGAGGAGTTTGGTTGAGAATCTTTTGGTGGTAGTGGTATGGTGTAATTTACATCTATTACAGTGCATGGCACACCTCTATTCATACATGGCTCTTTATTATCTTCCCACAATTGATAGTTGATATCCGAAACTGTCGTATTTTCAACTTTACCTCTCAAATAGCTATAAGCTTCTTGATATTGAAGTATTTTTTCTGGTTCATCCTTCATGTGCGTATCGATACTATCTTTCCATCCTGCATCTATATTATATAATGCCCCTCTGGTTAAGCGCTTCTCCGCTTCTTCAATACTTATTCCGTGTTTTTTAGCATATTCTAACGCAAGACTTTTGATCAACTCAGCTTCCTGCGGATGCAACTGCCTATTATTAGCATCCACATTAGTCGCTGTTACCGTACTTGAAGTGTCTAGTCCTGCTGCTGTTCCCGCGCCTAGTAGCGCCAGACTCACCACACCGCTGGCTGTCCCTTTAGCGATACTTTCACTCATACCACTGGCAATCAGTGACTCTGCCATTTTATCTTGCAAGTTATTAAGCGTTGGTGCAGCGGCCGCTACGCCACCTGTCGTCAACGCCCCTTCAACACTACCTGTGCCCAATGCGCCAAGCGCTGTGTGAGCCGCAACACGATAGATACCGCCTTCATCCCATTTCTTGATTGCTGCAAGTTTTTCTGTATCACTGAGAGTCGTGTCAGCTCTAATCGCTTTCATACGATTATTGGCAAAGTCTCCAACCGCCTTTGGCGCTTCCTTACCAAACTCTTTGGTAATACCAACCTGCGCCCCAAGCTCCTCACTAACACGATTGGCATCAAACACACTCTCAAGCTTACCCGCGAGTGCTTGGCGATTGTCGGTCGTGAAAATACCTTGCTCGTCGTTATAACCACTGACGCCCCCTTTGGTGATACTGCTGTCGCTATCACCGTCTGTGCCGTAGCCAAGACCATTCATGGTGGCTTGTGGTTTATCTTTGATCTTACCGACACTTAAACCAGCAGAGAACGCATCGCCTTCATAGCTAGTCGTGTTTACGATGTCGGTTGAGGTGACGCCTTGTTTAAAGATGATGTTACTCTTGCCATTAGCTTGTGCTTCCTCTGATGTGGTGAAGACGGCGCCTTTGAATTTACCTTTGCCTTCAACGATTAGATCGGCTTCATTGGCGAAAAGGCCTGTTTGTTGCCCGACAATTTTAGAATTCGCATTGATGTTAGTCTTAGCGCCATTGACAGAGAGGCTGGAGCCTTTACCGTTACCCATGAGGTCAACATCAAGGTTAAAGCCTGCGCTCTTCTGATTGCTGTCGTACTCGTAAGTATCTTGTGGACTCTCTAAGGTCACATTGCCGCCGATAACGCCTTGGACTTTATCCGTGTTAAAGACCACGCCTTTACCGTTGACGTCGTTACCAATGTCAAAGGTAGTGGTGCCACCGACGTTGACTTGGCTATCGGCATAAGTGACTGAGTCGCTGTTGGCATAGCCTTTGCCTTTGCTGGCACTGGCGGTGATACCGACACCGCTACCTGTTGATGCATAGCCCCCAATAGCCGCACTTGAGCTTGAGTTATCACTACGAGTATTACTGTTTTGTGCCACGGCGTTAATATTTAAGTTGTTATCCGCTTGGAACAGCGCGTCATTGGTGACGTTAAGATTACTGCCATTGATGTTGATGTTGCTATCGGTGCCACCGCCGGTTGCAATCAGTGCTAGATTGTTGGTGGTGATGTTTGAGGCTTGGTTGACCTCAGTGTCGCTTGAGCTGTTTGATTGACTCTTTTGAGTGCCTACAGTGGCTTGAATACGAGTGTTGCCCACGCCTTTGAGGTTGCCATCGAGTAGATCGTACCCCGCACTATTGGCCTCGGCAGCTAAGGCTTTTACCTTTAATAACCCAGCAGCACCTGCCATACCTTTCATACGTACGCTTTGGGTATTGCCACCAGCATCGACTAGAGCGTCAATGCTCTTAGCACTGTCAATCAGGCTGTTGGAAACCGACACCGTTAGACCGCTTTGTTTGAACTTCTGCTCGCTTTGATTGGTGTAGACATCTAGGGCGTTATCGATGTTGATCTGTTTGGCGCGTACAACGGTGTTGCCACGTTCTGTGGAATTGATGTCTTTGTCGCTATCAGCGCCCATACCTGCAATTAGGTTACTACCTGTCTGCTGGTATTTACCGCCTGCCATGATGATGACGTTGCCGTCAATTGCGCCAACATTGCTGGCAGTATGGGGCGGTATGATCTCTATATCTAATGATTTACCTATGCCTTTTTTAACAATAACAGCACCACCCGCCGCTACGATAGCAGTAACCGCTTCGAAACTAAGCTCAGTCGTGGCTTTCCCAGATTTGTAGAAATCATCATCACTATTACCAGCAAATGAGGCACCGACAATATCTGCACCTTTGTCATAATACTCTTTAGGTATACCTTTCAAGGCTTTTAAAATCTCTGCTGCAACAGCTGCAGGGTTTTCTCTAGCTGCTTCATATAGAGCTTGCATATCATCTGGTATAGAAACGATATCTTCACCTATGTCTTTTAAAGCCTTTTCTTGACCTCTTAAGAATGCCTTTTCTTGACTGGCGTCAATTTTTTCATAAGCTTGTCTGGCATCAGGGCTAAAGTAATTTAAAGCGTACTTAATATCTTGTACATAGGAAGTCTTATAATCAAAACTCTCAGGATTGTTTTCAACAGCCGTAATCAGCGTTATATCATTCTTATTAAGTAGCTCCTTATTCTCAGCTTGAGTGATTGCATCTTTGCCATTGCCTAGAGCAGGCTTATAGCTGTCTATTTTATCTTGATTGGCATCCATACTGGCTGAGACGTTTAGGTCTGCGGCAATACCTGCAAGATTGGCCAACGTCTCACTACTACCGCCTCGTACATGATCAAGCTCATGCCCCGTGGTTTTGATGACGTCTTTACGCCAGCCTTCGCCATCAATCCAGAACGGGTGTTCTTCGGTGGTGTTGAAGGTTTCTTCTAAGCCAACAAAAAAGCTAAGATAGTTTGTATCTTAGCTTTTAACCAGTTAAACAAGCTTAATATGGTTGGATTTTAAGATGTGACGTGAATTATGTTAATTTAATAGTTGAGTGTCATAAACTTTACTTAATGGGCTTTAATCTTTTTATAAAGCTACGGCTCAATGAACATATCTCTATCTCCATCATAAGCTCGATTTATTGTGCTCATAATTTCATCTAGATCCATTCTTACTGTTTCATCTGATAGTGGCGGAATACCATTACTATTGATAATTTTCTCAATAAATTTACTTGGCAAACCTACATCATATTCCTTTATGTAATAAGCTAGATCTTCTCTAAATATCCATTCTCCATCACTCCATATACATGAACCACCGCCTGGTATTATCTTCTCTCTATTTAAACAATCCCTTACAGTTTCAAGCCAATCAAATATGCCTGTTGACTGTGTT
Organism: Psychrobacter sp. TAE2020; assembly: GCF_018919485.1. Lineage (GTDB taxonomy): Bacteria > Pseudomonadota > Gammaproteobacteria > Pseudomonadales > Moraxellaceae > Psychrobacter. The sequence continues at coordinate 3,158,106 of NZ_JAHLMU010000001.1, read as the reverse complement.
AAATAATTTAAAACTATAGGTTTTATATCTGGATCTAATTTATTTTTAAAATCATAAATTGAATCTGGAAAATCATTGAAGTCTCGACCAAGCTCTTTAAAAAATCCAACTAAGTACATTTTGTTGTCCTTATTTATTTAGGTGAAAAATATTTATATTCTCCATTCCTATCGATTACTAAGGGTGAATTACCCTTTGAACCTTTTGGAATTCCTATACGGTTTGTAGGAGCTCGTACTATAGAGCCAGTAATATTACTTAATTCTTGGGCAGTTCCGTTACAAGCTGAATGACAGCTAATTAGATTTATAATTTTCCCATTATAGAAAGGATTAGATAAAATTGCGTCAGCAATCTGCTGAGTATGAGTAGGTAAACCATTCACATACATATTATCTGTCACTCCCTTATCGGAGACCATCCCAGATTCTGTGTAACTGCCATTTAGATTAAATGCTTACTAATACGATCATCAAACATAATCATAAAGCGATTAAGGGCAGACGTCCAGTTACGGATCGGCATTGACCACTTCTTGGAATTTAGCATTTTATACTAGCGTTTTCCCTATATCATCTTTATCATCTTTATCATCTTTATCATCTTTATCATCTTTATTACTTTTATCCATTATTTATAGCGATACTCTTATGTCCCCATCCGCTACTGTCATCCAAGCTAATACTAAACCAGTACAGCTGATTTATGCTGGTGGTACTTTTGGTAGTTATGGTCGCCCGTTAGCACCACTAGCAGCCGATGAGTTTTTGCCTGCACTCCAATCCTTATTGGCGGCCCCCGAGCAAGCGAATTTTTTGCCTACTATCTCTTGGTTAGACAATAGCTTAATCAAGGATAGTAGTCAGCTGACGCCCAATGATTTTGTGCACTTTTATCAGCTGCTATTAGCCGCTTATGCTCAAGGCTCACGCCGTTTTATCTTAATTACTGGTACTGACACTTTAAGCTATTTAGGAGCTTTTTTAGCAGAAGCTTTTGCAGGCTCGGATATCTGTATCGTAGTTACCGGTAGCATGCGACCCTTACTTAATAGCGAAGTGTTAAATAGTTATCAAGTTGATGAGAACGGTGATGCTTGGGACAATCTAAAAGAATCATTAAGACTGGCTAGTGCTGGCGAATCAGGGGTGAAAATAAGCTTCGGTGGTGAATCATGGCCAGCACAAACGGTACAAAAGATTCACAGCCAAGATTTTATGGCATTTACGGGTCACACGCGAGCGGCCTACCCTGCTAACAGCTATATCAAATGGCTAGCAGATACCCGACGTCAACACTGGCTCGATGATCAGCAGTTGCTTAAGGTCGATATCGAAGGTCGTGCTCAGCAGGCGCGCGTTCATGCACTATATTGCTTACCTAACGATACTTCAGTGCTAGCCAATCAACTACAAGCGTTATTGAACGAGCCGCCTTGTGGTATTATTTTATTGGGCTTTGGTGCTGGTAATGTCCCTTATTCACCCGCACTTGCCAGCGCTCTACAAGCCGCTTATGAGCAAGGTCATATGGTCATTTGTGCTAGCCAATGTCCATTCGGTGGGGTTAGCGACAGTTATGCAGCTGGCAGCTGGCAGTATGACTATCAAGTGATTGCTGGTGGGCGCTTAACTATTGCTGCTATTTATGCGCGTTTATTATGGTTACTGCTCCGCTATGATAGTCCGGCACGACGACGCCAACGCTGGACTTACAATGTCAATCAGACTAGCACTGCTATAAAAAAACGCTAATTTTAGTTAGTCAAAGATTAGCGAAATACTAGTAAAAACTCAACCACAACAGTAGCGAGTTGACCTCGATATTGCTAACCAATCACCAATAGGACTGTACCTAAAACTCTTATGATAGAACCCAATTTTGCCACAGCGCTCGAAAATAGTAATACCGAACCCGCCACTTATACCTTAGCGATTGCTATTGAGTTTTTGGGTACCCACTATCATGGCTGGCAAAGACAAAGGGAAGTATTAGGGGTACAGCAAGCACTAGAGACCGCCATCAGCACTGTGGCCAACGAGACCGTTGAAGTAGTCGCTGCTGGGCGCACTGATGCTAGCGTTCATGCTAGCAATATGATCGCCCACTTTGTCACTCATGCTTATCGACTGCCTCATAACTGGCTACGTGGGGTCAATAGCTTACTCCCTGGTGACATTGCATTAAGGTGGGTACAGCCTATGCCTGACGATTTTCATGCACGTTTTAGCGCTATGGCTCGACGCTACCGTTATATCACCTTGAACCAGCCTCAGCGCCCAGCTATCCTTAATCATCAAGTCACTCATGTTTATGAGCCCTTAGATCTGGCAGCGATGCAACTGGCGGCTGCGGATATAGTAGGTACTCATAATTTTACTAGCTTTCGAGCGGCAGCTTGTCAGTCTAATCAGCCGGTACGTAATGTCAGTCATGCTAAACTTTTTCAACATGGTCAATTTATAGTTTTTGATATCCAAGCGGATGGATTTTTGCATCACATGGTACGTAACTTGATGGGTACTTTATATGCCATAGGCCGCCATGATTTATCGCCAGCCAGCTTTAAACAGATACTAGCAGCAGAGGATCGTACTATTGCTCCTCCTACTGCCTCAGGTGACGGGCTATACTTTATCAATGCTTATTATCCTGAACACTTCCAACAGCAATTGCCCGCTGCGCCTTTAACCCCTATTTGGCTCAATCTACCTGAGTAATGAGCTTAAATATTAAAAAACAGATATACATATCACTTACACAGTGTCAAGCAAAAATCATATGTCCGGTTGCGTTAAGGCGCTAACTTACGTATAATATGGGCTTATTTTTCATTGATTGATATAGAATTATGGCCAAAAAAGACGACATTATTGAATTTGAAGGCGAAGTCATTGACACCCTTCCTAACACTCTGTTCAAAGTTCGTTTAGAAAACGGACATGAGATCATTGCTCACATCTCAGGTAAGATGCGTAAGCATTATATTCGTATTTTGACTGGTGATAAGGTCAAGGTTGAAATGACCCCTTATGACTTGTCAAAAGGTCGCATCACTTATCGTGGTAAAACTTAATAGCTATTTTAACTTAGTGGGCGCTTTATCCAGCTAATACAGCCAGCAATCATTGATTTATAGCTGGATGGACTATAGGATACTAATAATAAATACCCGCTCACTGTAGTGACTTGAAACATTGTTAGTTAAGACATTGTTATTTAAGTTCTTTAAAATAGCTTTACTAGATATATGCAAGCTTACCCTATTGCTTAGGCCACTGCTTAAGCAATAGAATAAGCTAAAATTTAATCCTAATGCCCATAAAAATACCGCTAATATCAGCGGTATTTTTATGTCTTTTTTATAACTATTATTTCATATAGTTGCCTATAGTTACTGAGCTTCAGCCATTTTTTTCTACTTGTATTTAAACCTTCTATTTGAACTCAACTGTAGCACCATTCTCAATGGTACCTAATAGTGCCAACGCATCCCAGTTAGTCAAACGTATACAACCTGCTGAAGCCTGACGGCTGATACGAGCAGGATCTGGCGAGCCATGAATACCATAAGAAGGTTTACTCAGCCCAATCCAAACGGACCCTACAGGGTTGTTTGGCCCTGGTGGAATAATAGACTTGCTACCATCATCAGCAGTATAAGTATAGTTAGGTTCATGAACTTTGACTTTTACAGTATGACTACCAGTAGGTGAAGGCGTCGAGGTACTGCCTACTGTAGTAGGATAACTGGCAATCAACTTATTGTCTTTGTCATAAGCATATAAGGTCTGAGTGGTTTTGTCAGCGACCACTCGACTGACTGGCTTAGTATTAGGGTTACTAGGATTATAGACAATGATAGTCTCCCCTGCGCTAAACCTAGCGCTTGGATTGAGCGACTTTATATACTTCTCATTCATATGGAATTTTTCTGCCAGCCCCTCCAACACACTCTCGTAATACATGCCATCTAGTTTAGCCTTAGCCTCTGCACTAGCAGGAATCGTAGTGGTTTTTATATTAATATCATCTTCAGTTAGCTGATAATTAACTAATACTGGTTGACTAGTTAAGCGTTCACTCGCCGTTAGTGCCTGCCAAGTTTCCTCATTTAAAGTATCAGTTACGCTTAAGTTTTTAGCTTTTTGAAAGGCTTGCATAGCTTTACGAGTATTTTTACCCCAATAGCCATCGACAGCCCCAACGCCATGCTGATGCCAGTTCAATAATGCTTGCAGTTTAGTGCCTAAACTGCGATCTATTTTTACCCCTCTTGTCCATTTAGCGCTATTCACTTTTTGCGCCGTCTTTGGCAATTTATCAGTATTATATTTGATAGTAGGTAGCAGCTTATTTAACGAAACTGCTGTTTTACTATCCCCTGTTAGTTTTTGACTAACACCATTAGTGACTGGACTAATATCAGCATCAGTATTAGGCGCTGCTATAGCTGGACTCATAAATAGCATAGTAGACAAACCAATTGCTGCCATAGCACTACTAATTTTAGTTAATGAATACATGTGGTTTCCTCAAGTTGTTTTAGTATTTTTATATTGATGGTTTTTTAATTATTCATTCCAGTTATTTTTTGGCACTTATAGCACTTATAGCACTTATAGCACTTATAGCACTTATAGCACTTATAGCACTTATAGCACTTATAGCACTTATAGCACTTATAGCACTGTCAATCATGCCATAAGCTCATGTGAGCATACAATAGTATTGTGTTAATAGACGCCTACCCTTAAGGTATCTATGTTAATATCTGCCGTTTTGCCAGCAGAAAGTAACTAGCACAAAAAAACCTATAAATAGCTGAGCTACTTATAGGTTTTATGATGATTAACTAGAGGGCTAAGATAGCAACCTCAATAATAAATTTACAACAGTTTGGCCAGTACCGCTTGACCCATCTGCTTACATCCTACTTGGATCAAGCCAGCTTCGTTTTTATCCAAAATATCTATAGTACGTAGACCATCATCTAATACATCACTTACCGCTTGCTCAATCGCTAGAGCGGCCTGTTCTTGCTTAAAGGTATAACGCAGCATCATAGCCACAGACAAGATAGTCGCTAGTGGGTTGGCTTTATCTTGCCCAGCGATATCTGGCGCTGAACCATGACAAGGCTCATACATGCCTTTGCCGTCTTTATCTAGACTGGCAGAAGGCAGCATACCGATAGAGCCAGTCAACATAGCCGCTTCATCAGACAAGATGTCACCGAACATATTGCCAGTAACCATCACATCGAACTGCTTTGGATTTTTGATCAGCTGCATACAAGCATTATCAGCATACATATGCGACAAGGCCACATCGCTATAGTCGCTCTGCTGCATAGCTGTCATAGTCTGCTTCCACAGCTCCGTGACTTCTAACACATTGGCTTTATCCACTGAACACACTTTTGGTGCTAACCCTGAAGCTTTTGCTCGAGTTCTCGCCAGCTCGAAGGCTACTTTACCTATGCGCTGAATTTCACTAGTGCTATAGACCATAGTGTTATAGCCTTGCTGCTCACCATTTTCTAAAGTGCGAATACCGCGTGGCTCACCGAAATAGATGCCTCCAGTTAGCTCACGTACAATCAGTAAATCAAGCCCTTGGATAATCTCAGGTTTGATACTCGAAGCATTCACTAGCTGAGGATAGAGTTTAGCCACCCGCAAGTTAGCGAAGAGACCAAGCTCGCTACGAATCTTTAGTAGACCTCGCTCAGGACGCTTGCTACGCTCTATAGCGTCCCACTTAGGCCCTCCAACAGCTCCTAATAATACAGCGTCAGCAGCGCGCGCACGTGCCAGCGTTTCTTCTGGTAAGGGCTCACCAGTAGCATCGACTGCCACGCCACCAATCAGTCCAGACTCAAGGGTTAACTGTAAATCGAACTTATTATTAACTGCGGTTAATACATCAAGCGCCTGGGTCATGATTTCAGGACCAATACCATCGCCTGCTAAGGTTAAAATCGTTGCCATACTATTCCTTGTCACTGGTTGCTCATTAATAATCAATAACTTTGACCATAATGAGGTAAATTATCCATGCCATTATAAAGCTAGTCGCGTTTGTTATTTTTGTTAGCTTTATTTGCTAGTACTAATTCTACAAACTCGCCTTGACTTTCTGCATCTGGCTGCTTGCAAAAACGACGTTTTAAAACTTTATCTTTTAACAAATCAATACACAGTGGTGTAGGTGAAGCACTGTCTAATAAACTGTCATTATTTTCAGCGAGCTTTTGACGGTAGGCTTGTACCACATAAGTACCTTGTTCTTTAAACTCGTCAATCAGGGCAAAACGTTCAATATAATCGACATTATTCTCAGGATAAAAATTGACGTGTACCTCACGTTTGATCGGCTTAACACTAGCATAATAATTAGTCAGGTTCGGCATAGCAGAAGCGGTTAGCGGTATTATTTTTACTGACTTATCATTAGTCAACTGTGACGCCTTAGCCTGCAATTGTGCTTGCTCAGCTTTACTAAGCTTAGCATAAGGCTTGCCATTAGTCCCTGCCATAGAAACTAACAGTGCGGAATTAACAGGCTTATGAGTGTCTGTTGATATTATGGCTGTATTATCAATTCGAGTAATTTCACAATGATAAGTACCTGCGCAAGCAATGTTGACTTCATTAAGCATAGGAATGATTTCTCCTGCCCACACTTGCGCTTGCTCAGCATTTTCTATTTTTTTATAGCCTGACTGAGAGCTTAATAGGGATTGGCAGCCTGACATAGCTAACAAAGACAGCAAGCTGATTGCTACTGCTGTTTTATTGAATAAAGTATAAATTTTTTCATTCATAATGATAGCTACTGTCTAGGTTAGTAATAAGTTATCTATTATTCTAGCCACATTGTTACTATAACTCAACGCCATAGTAACAACTGTCTATCTTTATTTGTAGCAGTAGCCAAAACTATATCTAGGCATGCACTTGGTTAAATATCCAAGGCGTTTTTTGCATCATTTCTTGCTCATAAGTTTTAATAGCGTCGCTCTGCTGCAAAGTTAGACCGATATCATCAAGCCCATTCAACAAACAGTGCTTACGAAAAGCATCAATCTCAAATGGGTATTCTTCACCTGTTGGCGTAATAACCACTTGGCGCTCAAGATCAGCACTTAGCTCATAGCCTTCGTTAGCAAAAGTAGCTTGCATAAGACTATCAACGATAGCTTCATTGAGAACGATAGGTAGCATGCCGTTTTTAAAACAATTATTATAAAAAATATCAGCGAAGCTTGGGGCAATCACCGTACGAAAACCATACTCTGATAGCGCCCAAGGGGCATGTTCACGGCTAGAGCCGCAGCCAAAGTTCTTACGCGCCAATAGAATACTCGCGCCTTGATAACGCGGTTGATTCAGAATAAAGTCTGGGTTAATAGGACGATTACTGTTGTCTTGACCAGGATAGCCTTCATCTAAATAACGCCAATCGTCAAATAGATTTACCCCAAAGCCAGTGCGCTTGATAGATTTTAAAAACTGTTTGGCAATAATTTGATCGGTATCAACGTTTGAGCGATCCATCGGGCAGACAATGCCCGTTTGGGTGTTATAAGCTTGCATGATTATTCCTATTCTATTTTTAATAAAATCAATGTAATGGTAGTGGCTATAAACTTACCAAGTGTACTTAAAATGAACTTTATTCATTGAAGAAAACTCAACCACATTATTCTCTTTAAAATGAATTTTTCTAGCCAAATTATCAGTAACTATAATAGTAGCCACATGAACCTGGTTTATTTTGCATATCCAGTAAATCATAGGACTGGCAACACTAGCCAATTGATAGTCATTTAAAATCATAGTTATCAATGCTTTCAAAGGCAGTGTGGATTCTAGGCCGAGCTCAACACAATGAGGGGCGTCAATGTCATCAGCTATACCAACAGAATCTCTAGTTACTTCAAACTTAACTATGATTTTAAAAAGTCTCAGTAATCACGCACATCGACAAAGTGACCCGCTAATGCTGCTGCTGCTGCCATCGCAGGACTAACTAAATGAGTGCGTCCCCCATTACCTTGACGACCTTCAAAGTTACGGTTAGAAGTTGAAGCACAATGCTCTTGTGGTTCAAGCTTATCAGCGTTCATAGCTAAACACATCGAGCAACCGGGCTCGCGCCATTCGAAGCCAGCGTCAGTGAATAACGTATCTAAACCTTCAGCCTCAGCTTGCAGCTTCACTTGTCCAGAACCAGCAACCACGATAGCCTCTTTAATAGTACTAGCTACTTTGCGCCCTTTGATTACTGCTGCTGCATCACGTAAATCTTCGATACGTGAGTTAGTACAAGAGCCAATAAAGATACGATCAAGTTGAATATCGGTAATTTTTTGGCCGCCTTCTAGACCCATATAAGTATAAGCGCGTAACCACCCTTCCTGCTGCGACTCATCAACAGCTTGATCAACAGTCGGTATCGACTGAGTGATATCAACCACCATCTCAGGAGAAGTACCCCAAGAGACTTGCGGTGCGATTTTGCTACCATCGATTTCAATAACAGTATCAAATACTGCATCAGCATCCGAGTGTAGCGTGCGCCAATAAGTTTCCGCTTGCTGCCATTGCTCTGTTGTTGGCGCGTAAGGACGGCCTTTGACATAATCGATAGTGATATCATCAACTGCCACCATCCCTACACGAGCACCCGCTTCGATAGCCATGTTACAGACGGTCATCCGCCCTTCCATACTCATCGCTTCGAATACTTCTCCAGCAAATTCGATGGCATGTCCTGTACCGCCTGCAGTGCCAATTTGGGCAATAATAGCCAATACTACATCTTTTGAGGTCACCCCAATGCCAAGCTTACCATTGACCCGAATCTGCATATTTTTCATTTTTTTGGCAATCAAACACTGAGTGGCCAGTACATGCTCGACTTCTGAGGTGCCAATACCATGAGCCAAACAGCCTAAAGCACCATGAGTAGCCGTATGTGAATCACCACAGACTACAGTCATACCTGGTAATACTAGGCCTTGTTCAGGGCCGACGACATGCAAGATGCCTTGCCGCGCATCATTAATAGTGAACTCAGCAATATTAAACTTAGCGCAATTATCGTCTAAAGTGACTACTTGTAAGCGGGAAACTTTATCTTTGATCCCAGCTACACCTTGTAAGCGCTCTTTAGTGACTGTCGGTACGTTATGATCAGGGCTAGCAATATTGGCAGACAAGCGCCAAGGCAGTCTATTGGCTAATTCCAAGCCTTCAAATGCTTGCGGACTAGTTACCTCATGCAATAGATGGCGATCAATGTAGATTAGGCTGGAGCCATCGTCACGCTTAGTGACTTCATGGGCATGCCAAAGTTTGTCATATAAAGTTTGAGCGGCCATATTACTGTCCTTTCTTGGTGGCTAATTGCTAGCTATTCCTACGGATAGGGTACTTTGCCTATCAAATCACTATAGATACAGTATAGGAAGTAAGTATTTTAGCGTCAGCTGCCTGTTGTTATTGAGAGTATCGCAAAATCGCTAGCGATCATTAGTTACTAATATTACTTACTAAAGAGGGTTATCGAAAATATTTATCATATATAGTGTCAATAATTGTCTTGATACCTTGTGATTATAACAGCCTAATTCTATAATAATAATTGATGATTTTTATCTATTCACAAACTTTTATTTCTAAGAAGTTTTGATTGGGTAAGACAACTTTTATTTATGATTCGCTTTTATAGCTAAGGATACTAGTTTGAATACTACTAATTTGATTACATTTGTCACGGTTATGCAGATAGGCAGTATATCAGGCGCAGCAGAAAAGCTGTTTATTACTCAGCCTGCAGTAAGCAAACGTATCAAAAATTTAGAAGATGAGTTCAAAATTACTTTATTTGATACGGTAGGAAGAGGCATTGTACCGACTCAAGCAGCTAGCGAGATGCTGCCTCATGCTAAGCGGTGGCTGGATGATTATGAAAACTTTAAGATAAACTTACAGCATTCAAAACATATTATATCGGGGAAGTTAGTCATCGGCACTAGTCATCATATTGGCTTACATCATTTGGCGCCAGTATTAAAGCACTTTATTCAAAGTTATCCAGCAGTACAGCTAGATGTACGTTTTGTCGATTCAGAAGAAGCCCACAAAGCAGTGCTTGATGGCGATTTGTCATTAGCTTTCATGACCTTGCCTCCAGTCTACGACAAACGCTTAACTTATCATACTTTATGGTCAGATCCGCTGTACTTTATGACCGGCACCCTATCCCCCTTGGCTAAGAAAACCAACGTTACTTTAGAGCAGCTGGCACGTTATCCTGCTATTTTGCCTTCTGCCAACACTTTCACTAGTCAAATTACTTTAGCAGAGTTTGCCAAACATAACTTAAAACCTTATGCCACTATGAGTACCAACCCGCTTGAGTCAATCCGCATGTTAGTCTCAGTAGGTCTTGGTTGGTCAGTACTACCCCAAACTCTTATTAGCCAAGATTTAGAACGTATAAATATGGCAGATAATATAGAGCTACAACGCTATTTAGGTGTGGTGATCAATCCAAAACTAACGCCTTCTAGCAGCGTTACCGCTTTACTTGACTTACTCTCCCCTATTGATTAACTGATCAGAGCAACAGTTTAAGTCATCAAAGTAACTGGTTGTTGATTGTCGTTTATGACTCAGATAGATCTATAGTCTATATTTACTTTATTTGTTGATCGACTGTTTACTGTAATCTAAGTGCGCTGGCAGTAGCATTGAAAGACTTTATAATACTAAGCCCTGTTTAACTGTCGACCACAGCCCTTTTATATTATTAGTAGCTATATTATTGACAGCCATTATTTTTAAGGGCTATTTTCAAAGCAGTAGCCAGATAAAGCTCTGTAGACTAGTCTTAGTAAAGGCCTAGTTCTGGTAATAGCTAGTTCTGGTAATAGTAAGTACACGGCAATAATAACTCCTTTCCCAGCGGCCAGCATAGCTGTTGTCTTGCCGACGGGCGAAGCCGTACTTGGCTTACTCCGTTGGCAACACTGACGGCAAAATTGCCTGCTGCTATTAATGAAAAAGGTATGGTAAATCCAGTTAAACTAATAAGAGTCAACAAGTTGTAGAAAATACTAATACTAAAAGTTCATCTTCCATTCAAACCTTGTCCGGAATCTAGCTTGGTTTAACTAGCCTCTATCAGTAGCGTCTACTTGTAAATATTCAACACTGGTTACGGTACCGACTATTTTACAAAAAATTACATTAGTAATATTGATTAGTACTAATTGTATATCTTTAGCAATCTTTTATTGCAGGTTGGTTTTAAAACCTGTATAAACGGTTTGTTAGTTTAATTAATTAACCTCTCTAAATTAGCAGGTTTATTTTTAACCAGTAAATCAACGCAAGCTATTGAATTTAGAGATTATTAGATGACGATGGTTAATGAGGCTAGTAGTTTATTAGTGGCTACACTTCATAATAAGTCACTTATAAGATCAACAATAATACTATTAAGACAGAGCAGAAAAGACTAAATAGTAGACAGACTAACAGTTTTAGATGATTGATTTTATCTGGATAAGCTGATTGTCAGCAACATAAAGCAAGTCTGAACAAGCCGCTAAATTACTATCAATCATGTAAAAATTTTAGCAACTATTTACTTAATATCAAGTTGCTTGCCAATTATTAAATATTACTGGTATTAAGTATTTCGTACTTCTGCTTTTTTCTGCCTTTCAATACTCTCTTTCGATAGTGAATTTATAGTTGTCTGTCTTATAGTTATATCTCATTAAAGCCAAGCAGTTGGCTAAGGACAGTTATATGAACGGAGTTTCAAGTGGCGTACTGATATCGCTTGGCGCCTATTTTTTAGTGATGCTTGGGATCGGTGTTTATGCTTACTTTAAGCAATCCAATGACACAGAAGGTTATATGCTTGGTGGCCGTAGTTTAGGCCCAGCAGTAACAGCATTATCCGCCGGGGCATCAGACATGTCTGGTTGGCTATTACTAGGTCTACCTGGCTATATGTATGCCGACGGGATCGTCAGTGTCTGGATTGCACTAGGCTTAACCCTTGGTGCTTTATTAAACTACATTATCGTTGCACCTCGTCTGCGAGTTTATACTGAGGTCGCCAACAATGCTATTACCTTACCTGATTACTTCGCCAACCGATTTGAAGATAAGTCGCATATGTTGCGCGTTATCTCAGCGATAGTTATTATTTTATTCTTCACGGTTTACACTGCAGCTAGCTTAGTTGGTGGTGGTAAGCTGTTTGAAAGTTCACTAAATCTTTCTTATGCTACTGGCTTATGGGTTACCGCAGGCGTCGTTGTCGCTTATACCCTGTTCGGAGGCTTCTTAGCAGTGTCTATGACTGATTTTGTGCAGGGTATTATCATGCTATTTGCCATGATAATTGTGCCTGTTGTGGCCTTTACTGATCTTGGTGGTATCTCAGCGGCTACTACTGCTGTCAAAAACATTGATCCAAACCTACTGAACTTCACTAATGGTTTACCGGATGGTATGGCGATCTTAGGCATTATTTCCTTAATGGCATGGGGTCTGGGTTATTTCGGTCAACCGCACATTATTGTCCGCTTTATGGCGATTCGCTCGGTTAAAGATGTTCCTACCGCCCGTAACATCGGTATGAGCTGGATGGTTGTTAGCTTGATTGGTTCATTAATGACTGGTTTCGCTGGTCGGGCTTATGTACAAAAAACCGCTATGACTTTAGAAGATCCAGAAACGATCTTCTTAGTATTCACTCAGTTCTTATTCACGCCATTAGTCTCAGGTTTCTTGTTAGCAGCTATTTTAGCGGCAATTATGAGTACCATCTCATCACAGCTGTTAGTAGTATCAAGCTCGCTAACTAAAGACGTCTATAAGCTCTTCTTAGATAGAGAAGCTTCAGAGTCTCGCCAAGTAATGGTAGGACGTATCTCAGTTATAATCGTTGCTGTAGTGTCAATCATGTTAGCTTCGGATCCCAACAGCTCAGTACTAACCTTAGTATCTAACGCTTGGGCAGGATTCGGTGCCGCATTTGGACCTCTAGTTATCTTTAGTCTTGTATGGCGTGGTATGAACCGTAATGGTGCAGTTGCCGGTATGGTTGTTGGAGCGTTAACGGTTATTTTATGGATATATGGCCCATTCCAGATGAATGGTATGGCGCTCAATAGCTGGTTATATGCTATCGTTCCAGGCTTTGTGTTAAGTACTATCGCTATCTTTGTGGTGAGTATTGCAACAGGCGGTCCAAAACCTACCGTTGCTGCTACCTTTAAAGAGATGGAGCTTAATTTACACAAATAAGCTTAGCTTATTTACTATAAATCATAATTACAAACTTCGTTGCTGTTACGGTAGCGAGGTTTTTTATTGGCTATCTATACTAGTATTTAGTTTTTCCAGCTAACAGAATCTTGGTAAGTTGGTGATTTTAGCGTAATGCTTTTGCTACTATCATCAGCTATGAAGTGGACTATTCACCATTGAATCAACGGCCATTTAGACCCAAAATAATGACTACTGTTATCTATTCACTTCCATAGTATTTCACCCGCTAGTTACTTTACCTTGCGTAAATCACAGCCACAAAAAAGCGACCCTTTAGGATCGCTTTCTTATAGTAACTCTTAGAGTAGTTTTACTATGCGTTTAGCGCTTAGAAGCCTTGCTTGGCTTGATAAGAAAGCTTGGCACCTAAGATGTAACCATCATTATCTTGGAAGTCACCAACGATTTTACCCGATGGTAATCTACCTTTGGCATCACCGAACCATAAGTATTTACCACCAGCTGATACTGCCCAGTTTTCGGTAAAGTTGTACTTAGCACCAAGACCAAGGCTGTAATAGCCATCGATAGGACCAAGTGAAGTAGTTTCATCACCAGTACCACTATCCCAGCCTACTGTGCCACTAACAGCAAGTGCTGGCGCTATACGCTTGGCCACACCTAGTTCTACTTGCCACTGATCATCATCATAATCAACTAAGTTTAAACCATTAGGACCATAGCTGCGCTTACTAACCTCATTATATAGTGGTGGCGTAATGGCAAAATCGCTCCAAGGTACCCAGCGTACTTTAGCCGTAGCTAAAGTGGTTGGATTCAGGCCAGTTTGAAAATCAAAGTTAACGGATTTAGGAGTAGTAATACGATAATTACTATTCTGAGTAGCCGCAGCTGGATTACCTGCTAAGGTTCCTGCTAGAGGATAGGTTTCAGAGACATCTAAATCATGATCAATTTCAGAACGATAAGTCAACGCTGCTTTTAAAGCAATTTCAGGTTTGCTATAAGACATTCCAGCGATATAACCATAGTCCATATTAGGATTACTGTTTGAAGTATAGCCAGTAGCCGGGCCATAAGCCAATCCACGCAGTTTTACTTCCGCTTGAATACGCTGAGCAACTGGGCCACCGTAAATTTGGAATTCTTTATTAGCACCAAACTTAGCACCAAGGATAGCCGTTAAGTTTTCGCTACGTACTTCAACATTGGTATTTTGACCTGCCGTACCGAACTCTCCATTAACAATGCCAACTGCTGGAGCTAATGCTGTTAAAGCACCTTGCTCTTGCGGCGTCAAAGTGCCGCCTAGTCCTATTTTACGTTGAAGAGCATTCACTGTAGCTTGTGCTTGAGCAAAACTAGTGACACCAAGTGGTGAACTTGGACCAATAAGACCTCCAGAAATACGCGTAATAGTAGCTTCACGGGTATCGCCACTTTGAGCTACAAAGTTGCTTTCCTTATATTCAGCAGCAGCACCGAACGGCTCATCATAAATAATACCTACACTAAAAGTGTCATTGATATCCGCTTTTACCCCATAGCGAAAGAAATCGTATGATTCAGCGATATCACCAGTGTCCTGACCTTCGACATAAGTATTGCTAGTAGGAACAACGTTGGCACTGTCTTTACCACTGACATCAGCATCAATATAAGTATAGACGGTTTCAGCATAGAGTCCATCTTGGAAAAAAGCAGTGATGTCTTGACCTGAACGATCTAGGCCAGCAGCGCTAGCGGCACTAGCAACAGAAAAAGCAGCAACTGCTACCGCAAGGGTTTTTAACTGAAAAGTAGGGCGCATTATATCTCTCCAAACATCCGCATTGTTTTGCCGTTAGTACAATTAATTTGTTACTAAATATAAAAACGGCGTCCTGAATTGAATAGTAATTGCTTTCTGACACTAAAACAACAATTAAAGTACTTTATTTCTTGGATATGACTGAACAGTACAAATAGTATTTACAAAGCTGTTAGAAAGCTTGCAACTTAAATAACGCTGTATCACAGATATAAAAAAAGCGACCCTCTAAGGATCGCTCTATAAATCGATAACTATTTGAACCTTAATGATAAATCCGAAAAACTAAGGGCAAATTTTTATCAAAAACTCTAAAATATGATATTTGGCTTTATAAGCTATTGCTTAGCTTGATAAGACAGCTTAAGACCGAGTGCATAGCCATCATTGTCTTCAAACTCACCAACGATGTTCTTTGAAGGTATTTGTCCTTGTGCATCTCCGAACCACAAGTATTTACCGCCAGCTGATATCGCCCAATTTTCAGTGACATTATACTTAGCACCAAGGCCTGCGCTATAGTAACCTTCGATAGGGCCTAATGACGTTACTGGATCGCCAGCACCACTATCCCAGCCAATATTACCAGTTACGGCTAGTGCTGGTGTAAGGCGTTTAGCTAGTCCAAGCTCTACTACCCACTGATCTTTATCATAGCTCACTAATGGCAAGCCATCAGGACGATAGGCAGGATTAGCAGTGCTCACCTCATTGTATAGTGACGGCACGATGGCAAAGTCGCTCCATGGTACCCAGCGCACCTTTGCAGTGGCTAGCGTCGTTGGATTAATACCCGTTTGAAAATCAAAGTTTACTGACTTAGGGGTAGTAATCTCAATATCACTACTTCTGTTTGTTGGAAATGCAAACGGTCCACCAGCTACTGGCGGTATAGAACCACCAATTATCGTTGCCAAAGGATAGCTTTCAGATGCTTGCGAGTTATGCTCAATCTCAGAGCGATAAGTCAACGCCGCTTTTAACGCTATCTCAGGCTTACTGTAAGCAACCCCCGCTAGCCAGCCGTAATCTTGGTCAGCACTGACATGAGTAGTATAACCATTAGCTGGGCCATAACTTAAACCGCGTAACTTTACATCAGCTTGTACGCGCTGAGCAACTGGACCACCATAGAGTTGAAAATTCTTATTAGCACCAAGTTTTGCGCCAACGATACCGGTGATACTTTCAGTACGCACTTCGACATTAGTCCCTTCACCATTTCTAGGTGAGTTAGGATTTTGATCGACGAAATTATTATTGCCTCTATAGTCAGCTGATGCCCCAAAAGGCTCGTCATACAACACACCCACACTGAAAGTATCGTTAATATCAGCCTTTACTCCATAGCGGAAGAAGTCATAAGACTCAGCGATATCGTCGATGCTGTGGCCTGATGCATCAGTACCTGTTACGTCAGCATCTAGATAGGTATAGCTAACCTCAGCGTACAAGCCATCTTGTAGAAATGCAGTAATATCTTGACCCGAACGATCCAAGCCAGCAGCACTAGCAACGCTAGCGATAGAAAAAGCTGTGATAGCCACAGTAAGCTTTTTTAATTGAAAAGTGGCTTGCATAATGATCTCCAAACATCCTTATTGTTGCACTACTCCGGCTAGCTAATAGCTGGGCAGCAGTTTGAGCGAAGAATATTAATGTCTTTTGCTTAGTAAGACAACCATCAAAATGCTCTATTTGGCTATTATGACTAGGCAGTCATAAGGCGGTTATTATGATACTAACTTTACCCTGCCACTATAACAGCGATTAATAGTGGGGCGGGCGATCAGCCATGATATCGAATGGCGCAATGCCCTCCTCGCCGCTTTGACCTTCCACTTGTTTATAAACCAGTTGCAGCTGACGTTGCAAATCACGAATATTTTTGTCTTGGTGAGTAATGACTTGATCCAGACGCTCTACCGTCATCTCTAAATGAGCCATAGTCATTTGTAATTCAATCACTTGCGCAGTAAGTTCCCCATGGGCGTCAATATTAAGCGGTAATGCCGATGTAGTCATAGTTTTCTCTTTAATTGTTTTGTTGATAATATAGTAAGGTCAAGGGTTGTGTTTACAGTAAGCAGGATAAAGTTTTTTGTACACTCGCTAAAGTGGTATAGCAGCATGTTATAATGGCGGCGATTTAGTCATCGCCTTTATTCTAGTCAGAATAAGGTGTCTATCAGGCTAAAACCTATTCCACTTACTATATATAAGCTTAAGATACTTTATGGCACTGATACATTTAAAAGATATTCATCTCGCCTTTGGCGTAGCTCCCGTTCTTGACGGCGTAGATTTTAGCATTGACGCTGGTGAGCGTGTGTGTTTAATCGGTCGCAATGGCGAAGGTAAATCTACTTTGTTCAAACTGATCAGTGGTACTTTGCAGCCTGATAGTGGCGAAGTCATCACTAGCAGCAGTGTGCGTGTTGCTATGCTTGAGCAAGATGTCCCTGAAACTAGCGGTCGCATCTTAGATATCGTCATGGGTGGCAGTCGCCGCACTGCCGATCTACTCATCAGCTATAACCAGCAGACTAATCTTTGTGCGGATGGCGACATGGATGCCTGTGAGCGCATGGCCACCTTGCAGCATGATATCGATGCGGTGCATGGCTGGGATCTGGAGCGTGAAGCTACCCGATTAATCACTACTATGGGACTCGATCCTAATGATGACTTGTCCTCATTGTCTGGTGGTCGTAAGCGCCGAGTACTATTAGCCCGATCTTTAGTCACTAAGCCCGATGTACTATTACTTGATGAGCCAACCAACCATTTAGACGTTGATAGTATCGAGTGGCTGGAGCGCTTCTTGTTAGACTGGCAGGGTTTGACCTTATTATTCGTCACCCATGATAGAGCCTTTGTGAATAAACTGGCCACTCGTATCGTTGAGCTGGATCGTGGATTATTGACTAGCTATGATGTGACGCAAGGTGAAGGTGGCTACGCTCGTTATCAAGAGCTTAAAGAGCTGCAACTACTAGCTGAAGAAAAGAATAATGCCAATTTTGATAAAAAACTGGCCCAAGAAGAAGTATGGATTCGTCAAGGCATCAAGGCACGTCGTACCCGTAATGAAGGCCGTGTTCGTGAGCTAAAGGCTTTGCGTGAAGAGCGCGGTGGTCGCCGTGATCAAGTCGGTAACGTCAATATTACTATGGATGCTGGCGAGAAAAGTGGCAAGCTGGTCTGTAAAGTCAAAAACCTACACCTTGAATATGATGGTAATGTGCTAGTCGATAATTTCACTACTACTATCATGCGTGGTGACAAAATCGGTATTATTGGGCCAAACGGTGCTGGTAAGACCACTTTGATCAAAGCCTTGCTAGATATGTCTGACGATGAAGTTATCAAAACGGGTAATGTCGAATTGGGCACTAACCTCAAAATCGCCTTTTTTGATCAGTTGCGTGATCAGTTAGACCTAGAAGCTAGTGTGGCGCAAAATGTCTCGGAAGGCTCAGACTTCGTCGAAGTTGGCGGTCGAAAAACTCATATTATGAGCTATCTACAAGACTTCTTATTTGCTCCAGAGCGCGCACGTACTCCTGTCAAAGCCTTGTCAGGTGGTGAGCGTAACCGCGTACTACTAGCTAAGCAACTACTAAAGCCTGCTAATATTCTAGTGCTCGATGAGCCAACTAACGACTTGGATATGGCAACGCTTGAACTCTTAGAAGAGTCTGTAGCTAGCTTTAACGGCACTATATTGCTAATTAGTCATGATCGCTCATTTATGGATAACGTAGTCACTTCCACTTGGGTATTTGATGAAGACGCAGAGGGTAAAGGCGTTGTGCAAGAGTATGTTGGTGGCTATCAAGAATACTTAGTACAAAAAAACCGTGTCCAAGCCGCACAAGCAGCAAGATCTAACAGTGTCGCTCCTAAGAATGCGGCTAAACTTACACCAGCCGCGGTTAAGTCCAATAAAACGGCAAAAAAGCTTAACTTCAATGACCAGCGTGAGCTTGATGCTCTGCCAAAAGAAATTGCGGCTTTAGAGACTGAACAAGCTGAGCTGCAACAGAAACTAGCCGATGGTTCTTGGTTTATCAAAGAATTTGATGCGGCTACTGTGGCTAGCGAACGCCTATTAGCTATTGAAGAAGAAATGATGGGCAAACTTGAGCGTTGGGATATGCTTGAAGGTTAAGCTATATTAGCTTGAAGGCTACACTATGCTGTATAGCCGACTGAATCTCTAAGTTGACAATCAATAGCCTTAAGTAAATATAAAGTTGTTGATTGAAAACTTTTAGTTTGAAGATATGTTGATTAGAAAACATCTTCCATTGCTGTCATTTAAAAATAGGGTTATAACCACAATGACATGCAGGTGACAATAGATTACGTTTGCTATATTTTGTCTATTTACCTGACCGAAACATACTGAAAGTTAGTGAACATTGTCTTCATTTGAAGTATCATTCCCTATTGTTAAATACCCTTATAATTTATAAGGTAATCGATACCCAAACTTCGGTAATGTATATCTTGTCTCAAACAGTGATAACAAAATGGCTACAGGCATTTTTATAATGTTTACCAGTCAAGTATAGCCTATCGGGTCTGCTTTATTTTTAACACAATAATTTGTTTTATGACCAAAATAGCTTAGAATAGCAACAATTAGCAAAATTAGGCACCGCTAAAGTGGCTGGTAACTGACATTGTAAATTTCTAAGACACAAACCCAGTGTGGGATAATCCCATTTCATTCACCTGGAGGAAGTATTAATGAGCCAAGCCGAAGGCGTTAATGTACAACGTCGTAGAGTTCTTATTGCCTCAACTGCCGCAATTGGCGCCGCTGGGGTAGCTGCTGTTGCCACCCCTTTTGTGCGCTCTTGGTATCCAAGTGCCAAAGCAGAAGCTGCCGGAGCAGCAGTTACCCAAGATATTGGTTCTGTCGAAGAAGGTCAAATGATCGTCGTGAAATATCGTGGCAAACCTATCTTTGTGGTCAAACGCACGGAAGAAATGTTAGGTAACTTAAAGCCAGTAATTCCATTACTCTCTGACCCTGACTCTCTTGCGTCACTACAACCTGAATACTGTGCAAATCCTACACGTTCATTAGATCCATCAATATTGGTGGTTGAAGGCGTGTGTACACATTTAGGCTGTGCTCCAAACTACCGTCCTGATATTGGTGCAACTGACTTAGGTGGTAATGATTGGTATGGTGGATTTTTCTGTCCTTGTCATGGCTCTAAATATGACTTAGCGGGTCGTGTTTATAGTGGCGTTCCAGCACCGCTAAATTTACCTATTCCAGAATATAGTATGGATGGTACCATCTTAACGGTTGGGGAGGCTTAATATGAGTATAGGCAAAAAACTTATGCACTGGGTGGACGCGCGTTTTCCAGCGACTGAAACCTATGAATATCATATGTCAAAGTATTATGCACCAAAGAACTTTAACTTTTGGTACTTTTTTGGTGTGCTATCTATGGTGGTATTGGTTAACCAATTGGTTACCGGTATCTGGCTTACGATGATGTATAACCCAAGTGCCGAAGGGGCATTCGCTTCGGTTGAGTACATCATGCGTGACGTAAAAGGTGGCTGGCTGATTCGTTATATGCACTCGACAGGTGCTTCAGCATTCTTCGTAGTAGTATACTTGCACATGTTTAGAGCGCTACTCTATGGTTCATACCAAAAACCGCGTGAGCTTATTTGGCTTATCGGTATGGGTATTTACTTAGCATTAATGGCAGAAGGTTTCTTTGGGTATCTACTCCCCTGGGGCAACATGTCATTCTGGGGCGCACAGGTTATCTTGAATTTACCTGCCGCACTACCAGTGATTGGTGACGGTCTTGCCGAATGGGTACGTGGTGATTACATTATCTCAGGTATCACTCTAAATCGTTTCTTTGCCCTACACGTAGTCGCTATTCCATTAGTGTTAGTCGGCTTAGTATTTATGCATTTGGTAGCTCTGCATCATGTGGGTTCAAATAACCCAGATGGTATCGACATCAAAAAGCTAAAAGACAAAAACGGTGTACCTCTAGATGGTATTGAATTCCATCCGTATTACACTGTGCACGACATGATTGGTATTGTAGTGTTCTTTATCTGCTTCTTTGCAGTGATATTCTTCTTCCCAGAAGGCGGCGGTTTCTTCCTTGAGCCACCAAACTTTGAAGCGGCAAACTCACTCAAAACCCCAGCTCATATTGCACCAGTGTGGTATTACACTCCGTTCTATGCCATTTTACGAGCAATTCCTAATAAGCTTGGTGGTGTTGTAGCGATGGGTGGTGCGATTGCGGTACTGTTCTTGATACCTTGGCTAGATAGATCTCCTGTACGCTCTATGCGTTACAAAGGTATCTTATCGAAGTCTGCATTAACTATCTTCGCTATAAGTTTTGTAGCATTAGGATATTTAGGGGCAACGCCAACGACGCCAACAGCTACGGTAATGGCTAGAGTATTCACCGTATTATATTTCCTGTTCTTCTTATTGATGCCGTTTTACACTGCCATAGAGAAGTGTAAACAGCCACCAGAACGTGTCACCGGAGGTCACTAATGAGCACCTTAATCAAATATCTAACTGGTTTAGGCTTAGGCGTGGCATTGAGCTTTACTGCTGGCACTGCGCTAGCAGCAGAGGGTGGTGAATGTGGCGACTTTATCAATGCAGAAGGTTACACTGAGCATCTAGCTTGTAGTAAAGCCCCTATTGATTTTACCAATAAAGGCTCGCTACAAAACGGTGCTAAGATGTTTATGAACTACTGCGCTGGCTGTCACTCAGCCAAGTATGTTCGTCATTCTCGTATCGCCAAAGATTTAGAGATCCCGCCTGAATTGGTCGAAAAGTACTTGATGGTGACTACTGATCAGATCGGTGATCATATCAATGCCGAGATTGATCCTGAAGTTCAAGCGTCTTGGTTTGGTGCTCCTCCTCCAGACTTGTCTTTAGAGACTAGACTGCGCGGTGATGATTGGGTTTATACCTACTTATTATCATTTTATGAAGATCCAAGCCGCCCTTGGGGGGCCAATAACTTAGTTCTTAAAAACGTGGCAATGCCTCATGTGTTGAATAATCTTCAACAAGATCTAAGTGATGAAGAGTTTAAATCTGAAGTTGGTGATTTGGTTAACTATATGGCTTGGATGGCTGAACCTGTCCGTCATGATCGCCAAGTAATCGGTTTCTTTGTAATCATATTCTTGTTGGTATTACTGATTCCAGTTTGGTTATTGAATAAAGAATTCTGGAAAGACGTCAAATAATACTTTCTGTATAAACCCGCGTTAGATACTGCTAGCTTTTAGCATTGGTTTTAAAAAGGGCACTACTTCGGTAGTGCCTTTTTTTAATGACCTTTTCTAATGGCATTTCTTATGTTATTTTTAATAAACGATTGATAACTAGTGATAATGATAAAAGCTAGCAGTGTAAAAGGGATAAATACTAGTCAAATAGTAGCTAAATCTTATATGTATAGCGGTACGATAAAAGCATAGATTACGCTTACCACCTTGATAAAAGCACTAACTTTGTTTACGATGGCAGCCTTAACCACTACCTTTAGGCTGCTATGATCGATGCAAATGACATTCCAAGTAGTCAGCTAATTTTATATGCTGATGACGGCTACGATAGTCATGTGGTGCGCCTATTGCTTGAAGAAAAAAAACTTGCTTACTACTTATCACGTCTGCATTCTGAGCGTCCTGAAGACTTAACGGAACTGAACCCTTATCATACCTTGCCGGTATTGCAGCAGCGTGAAATTGCTCTTTATGAGATCAACGTAATTTTTGAGTATCTAGAAGAGCGTTATCATGCTAATAAGCTGCTGCCAGATACGCCGCAAGAGCGTGCGCAATTTCGTCAATTAGCTTGGCGTATCCAGCATGATTGGTTAGTATTGGGCAAGCGCTTATTAATGCACCCAGATAGTTTCAATAAGGCTCAGGCGCAACAAGCCAAAAAGCAGCTTACAGACTCTCTGATTACTTTATCACCACTGTTTGCGCATAAATCTTATTTTATGGCTGATGATTTTGGCTGGTGTGATGTATTATTAGCGCCACTATTATGGCGTTTGGGTGAGATGGATATCGAGCTACCAAAGGCGATCAGTCGTCCATTGCTAGACTATCAAAGTCGTTTGTTTGAGCGTGATAGCTTTAAAAAGAGCGTACGTTGAATGAGTTGAACCAACCATTAACCACAACTTTTAAGTATTATCTGTAGAGGAATTATAAAATGAGCGATGCTACTACTTCAATTACTCCTACTCGACCTTATATGGTACGTGCAATTTATCAGTGGATAGAAGACAACGATCTAACCCCTTATCTGATGGTTGACGCTACTGCTGAAAACTTGCAGATTCCTGTTGGGCATGTACAAGATGGTCGTATTGTATTGAATATAGCTAGCCGTGCTACTGGCAACATGAGCATGGAAAATGACTATGTGCATTTTAGTGCGCGCTTCGGTGGTGTATCACAAGAAATCTGGGTACCAGTGACGGCTATATTAGGCATCTATGCCAAGGAGAACTCGCAAGGTATGTTCTTTGATCCTAATGAGTATGATGACTATCAACCAGCAGAAGAAAGCATTTCGGCTACTACCCATTCAAAACCTGCCACACCCAAACGCCCTAATAAAGCCGGTTTAAAAGTCCTAAAATAAGGACTCGTTAGCTAGGTACAAAAAAGCTAGGCATAATTAATATGCCTAGCTTTTTTATATTTTAAAATGAAGAAAAATCTATGCGACTACTTACGATCACCGATTAAGTTCTAGGCAAAGTCACTCCACGTTGACCTTGATACTTACCGCCACGATCTTTATAACTAGTCTCGCAAACATCATCAGCATCGCTTTGGAAGAACAGCATTTGTGCTACCCCTTCACCAGCATAAATACGCGCTGGTAAGTTGGTGGTGTTACTAAACTCTAAAGTCACATGCCCTTCCCACTCTGGCTCTAGCGGCGTGACGTTGACAATAATACCGCAACGTGCATAAGTTGACTTACCCAAGCAAATGGTCAATACATCACGTGGAATACGGAAATATTCAACTGTGCGTGCCAGCGCGAATGAGTTAGGCGGAATAATACATTCGTCACCAACGATATCGATAAAGCTTTTTTCATCAAAATTCTTTGGATCAACGACTACGGAATGTACGTTAGTGAATACCTTAAACTCAGGAGCACAGCGCACATCATAGCCATAACTTGAAGTACCGTAGCTGATCAAGCGCTCACCAGCATCATTAAAACGTACTTGACCGGCTTCAAACGGCTCAATCATGTTATGAGCTTCAGCTTGCTCACGAATCCAGCGGTCAGACTTAATAGACATTGTTAACCCTTAGCTTATTTACTAGAACATTTAATAGCGATGATTATACGGAATTACAGACTAAATTTATAGGCAGTTAGTGGATATAAATAGAGCCTAGATTCTTTTCTAAATTAGCGCTGCTGTTAACACAAACCATAGCGCTAAACTCTATGCGTTTAATATTGGCATTGCGATTGCTATTAGCATTACTGCCATTAGCTACATTACCTTTAAAGTCGCTTAGACTTTGAGTTGATTAACCTTAAAAAATCCGCTTGTCATCGACAGGCTTAGCAAACTTATTAATATTGGCCTCGATATTTTTGGCAATGCTTATGTAGTACGGCGCATACTCATCATTAGCAGAGACGCTAGGGTTTCCAGTATCTACTTGCGCACGAATACCGCTAGCTAAAGGTAGCTGTCCTAGTAACGGCACTTGATAATGCTCAGCGAGATAGTCGCCACCACCAGCCCCAAAGATAGCTTCGGTGTTGCCACAGTTACTACAAGTATGCAGCGCCATGTTTTCTACTACCCCTAGTACTGGAATATTGGTCTTGTTAAACATCTCGATACCTTTTTGCGCATCGAGCAAGGCAATGTGCTGCGGTGTAGTGACGATAACGGCACCAGTAACTGGAATACGCTGAGCTAAAGTCAATTGTATATCGCCAGTACCTGGCGGCATGTCTATTACTAAATAATCAAGCTGTGGCCAATTGGTTTGATTATACAGCTGCATCAAGGCGCCCGTTGCTTTTGGCCCACGCCAAGCTACTGGAGTATTATCGCCATCGAGTAAGCTACCGATAGATAACATTGCCAAACCACGTGCATTGACAGGGACAAACTGCTCATTCTCCAGCTCTGGCTTGACGTCTTTGACCCCGAGCATCGTCGGCATGCTAGGACCATAAATATCAGCATCAAGTACCCCAACACGATTACCTAGCTGCTGTAGAGCTAAGGCAATATTCACGGTAGTAGTTGATTTACCAACGCCACCTTTGCCGGAGGCTACTACAATAATATGACGAATACGGGGGTGAGCAGCCAGCGATGCTTGGGTAGGTGCAGCCTTAGTAATAGGCGGCTCTGCATTGGCTTGAGTCGCCGCCGCACTCTGAGCATCAGAACTACTAGCGCTTTTACTCATAGCGTCGGTAGTTTGCGGCATAGGCTTAGGTTTTGGCAAGGTAGAACCGCCCCCTTTAACAGGGGGTGGCAGACGCACGTTCATATGAATAGTCTTAATCCCATGCAAGTGTAATAGCGAGCCGAGCTCTTGCTGCACAATCTCAGGATCGCTATCTTGTGGCAGACGTAAATCTAAAGTGAGCTCATCACCAACACGGTCCATACCAGTCACCATTTGCGCAATACTGACATTATTGACGTGATAACCGAGTAGCACTTTGTCAACAGCACTATCACGCTCGGCTTTTTGCGTAGCGGTTTCAGGTTTTTCTGGGGTTATTTTTTTTATAAAGTTAAACATAGCGGCCTTTACAGATTATGATCGATGGGGTTATAGAGTGTTTGATGCTATCAGTGTAGCCGAATTACAGCTATAAAAAAACCACAACGCCATTAGATATGACATTGTGGTTACAGAACGCTTATATCTTAACAGCAGCGTTAAACAGGCGCTACATCTAGCCCTTGATCACCAGCGGAAAATTAATGTATATTTACAGCGTACTAAATCTCAAATCATGAGACTCACTATTAAACCACTAAGAACTTTGAAGCGATAAATAGATAAATCAGAACTCCTGAGGCATCACATACCGAAGTAATTAAAGGGGCACTAGCAGTAGCCGGGTCAAAGCCAAATTTACTCAATACAAAAGGTAAACTCATACCAATCATGCAACCAATCATCACAACTGACATCATACTTAGCGCCAGCACTAGAGACAATATAGCGTCACCACGAAAATAACCGATGATAGAGATGGCAACGGCCATACTAGCGCCCAGCAACAAGGCAACCACAGATTCTCGGCCTAGTAGCGAGAACCAATCACGCATTACCACATCACCAGTCGCCAACGCTCGTACCATCAAAGTGGCGGACTGTGAGCCTGCATTGCCGCCACTATCGACTAGTAGCGGTAAGAAAAATACCAGTACTAAGTTGGCAGCAATCACCTCTTCAAAATGCGAGATACCAAAGCCAGATAATAAGTTACCGAAGACTAAAAACACCAGCCAAAAGACGCGCTTGCGATATAGCAGGGTAATACTGACATCTTTTAACCTCCCCACCATAGTCGATACCCCGCCTGACTTATGAAAATCATCGGTAGCCTCTGCACTGGCGACATCCATAGCATCATCATGGGTAACTATCCCAACTAACGCCCCACTATCATCAATAACTGGTAAGGCAATTAGATCATAACGTGCTACCATTTTTGCCACATCTTCTTGATCGTCTTTGACGTGACAAAACACCGGAGAGTTCATCATGATGTCACTGATTAACCGCTCTGGAGTAGCGAGTATCAAGGCTCTTAATGACACTACACCTAGTAGCTTACGTTGATCATCGATCACATAAGCATGATAGATAGTCTCTGCATCGGGAGCTTCTCGTCGCAAATCATCGAGTGCCTCAGCGACGTTCATCTCAATACCTAAAGCTGCATAGTCCGAGGTCATCAAAGCGCCTGCAGTCCCTTCCTCATAAGCGGATAGTAGGCGAATATCTTCACGTTTTGCATGAGCTAATGCTGGCAATAGGGCATCACGCTGATCTTGCTGTAGACTTTTATATAAGTCAGTACGTTCATCAGCAGGCATCTCACCTACTATTCTGGCTAAACTGTCTCGAGGAAAGGTTTGTGCAAGTACTACTTGAATATCAGTTTCTAGATAGGAGAATACTTTTGATCGATTAGGCAGTCGCTCTAATAGCTGGCAGGCAAATATGGGTTTGATTAGCGCCAATAGGTCAGCGATATCAATGGGGCGCAGCGCTTTAATTTGATTGATCGCTCTGTCGAATTGTTGTTGTTCGATAGCATTGCTTAAGGCTAAAGCCAGATTTTGATTTTTCATTATTTTTACTCCGTGCGCTTCTAGATCTGCGCAGCAAGCAATCACTAAAAAGAACCAATAGTATTGGCTTGAGTTGATCGAAAAGAGGATGCTAATGCATTAACTTTTTATTAGCAAGCTACAGGAGGCTAATAAAAAACCACAACGCCATTGAATGACCTTGTGGTGATGTAAATACTCTTCTAGATTTCTAATTTAATGCAAAAAACTATCTCATGCACCAGCCATGACTAGCATTAATAGACTGACCAGTGAAGACATTGCTTGGGAAGGCAGCTAAGAAAAGTGCCGTTTGTGAGACATCTTCAATAGTAGTAAATTCTTTATTAAGGGTATTAGCTAATAGAATATCGTTCACTACGGACTCTTCGCTAATACCTTTTTCGGCAGCTTGCAGTGGGATTTGCTCATTAACCATTGCGGTTCTGACAAAGCCTGGAGAAATCATATGCGAGCGGACGTTATGTGGTGCGCCTTCTTTGGCGACTGCACGGCACAAGCCCAACAGTCCGTGCTTGGCTGTAATATAAGGGGCTTTAAATAGCGACGCATCATGAGCATGAATAGAACCAATATAGATGATCGTGCCGCCTTTATTATCTTTATACATATGTTCTACAGCGGCTTTAGTAGTCAAGAACCCACCATCTAAATGGGTAGCTAGCAGATTTTTCCAGTTATCAAAGGTCATTTTATTAATAGGGTTAATAAGCTGAATACCAGCGTTAGAAACTAGAATATCAATGCCGCCAAAGGTGTCAATCAGCTGCTTAACACCGCTGTTAACGGCATCTTCAGATCGAACATCCATATTGATCGCTAACGCTTTGCCACCAGCTTTGGTGATGATATCGACGGTTTCTTGTGCGCCTTCAAAGTTAATATCAGCAATGCCGACGATAGCACCAGCTTTGGCGTATGTCTCAGCAATATCACGTCCGATACCAGCCGCTGCACCAGTGATCAAAGCTATTTTTCCAGTCAAATCTTGTTGTACTTGGGTCGCCATATATTGTCCTTATTATGGTTGATTGTCGTTGACACGTAGTAGTTGAAACGCTTTAAGAAGGTTTCTTGTGACGTGCTGCAGAGTAAATAGTAGCAATCCATTTGCTATTATTTGAGGAAATGAAAATCAATTACGAGGTGTGCTTGAGTCTTATAGTGTTTACCAGTACTTGTATTACTTATGAATAGTGCAGATAGTTTTTAATGATGATTTTTACTTAGGGTTCTATAGAGGGTTACTCTTATGCCTACAGCTAATTACCTTCCGTGTTTATACTTGAGTATTTATAGAAGCAACTAGTTGTAGCATGCCATAGCCAACAGTGTTGGATATCTATGATTATTGAGAATGATCGGTAACTATGAAACAGCGGATGATTCGAAGAAGCAATTTTTTGCATCAAAATAGATGATTAGCTGTTAATTGGTATTATAAATATTCTGTAGTAGAGCGCTGTAAAAGCAGTCTTAATAACTAAATTAACAGTGAACATCCATAGACTGGATTTAAGCGGTGATTTAATATATACCATTTATCGTACTAATGCAGATTAATTTTCGATAATTATCCCTTGGAAAAGTTACCTCTATGATAAAAAAAAGTTATCAGTAATAATTTAAATGGCGTTTAAGCAGTCTGAGAGTAGATAATTACTAAGCATTAGCACAAATCTGACTGAATTACGGTATCATAGAAAGTATTTTTAAATTTTATAACTTAGCATCGGTTAGTGACTATGTCTAAAGCTATACCACTGCTAATAACTACTGTACTTATATTAATATAAAGGTGATTTTGTGCGTGAGATTTTAGTAACCAGTGCCCTGCCCTATGCTAATGGCTACATTCATTTGGGCCATCTTGTAGAATATATTCAAACTGATATTTGGGCACGTGCCATGAAAGCGCAAGGCCATCAGGTGACTTACGTCTGTGCCGATGATGCCCATGGCACCGCTATCATGCTCAAAGCTCAAGATAATAATATTACTCCCGAAGAGCAAATCGCTACTGTGAAGGCTTCTCATGAAGCTGACTTTGCTAAATTTTTGATCGACTTTGATAATTATTATTCCACTCATTCAGAAGAGAACCAGCATTTTTCAGAATTGATTTATCGCCGCTTAAAGAGTGCTGGTCATATCAGTACTCGTGATGTCGAGCAGCTATTTGATCCTGAAAAGCAGCTGTTTTTGGCAGATCGCTTTGTAAAAGGTACTTGCCCTGAATGCGAAGCTGCCGATCAGTATGGCGATAACTGTGAAGTCTGTGGTACTACTTATGATGCTATGGAACTAAAAGATCCACGCTCAACCTTATCAAATGCTACGCCGGTATTAAAAATATCTAAGCATTATTTCTTTGACTTGCCAGAGTTTGATCAGTTTTTACAAGATTGGACACGTACCGATAAGCGCTTGCAACCGTCCGTAGCTAACAAGCTACAAGAATGGTTCGATGCTGGTCTTGCCAGTTGGGATATCTCTCGTGATGCGCCCTATTTCGGTTTTAAGATCCCTGATACGCCAGCGGGTGAGCCTGACAAATACTTTTATGTATGGCTAGATGCACCAGTTGGCTATATGGCCAGCTTTAAAAACTTGTGTGAGCAGCGAGCAGGTACAGAGAATGCTCTAGATTTTGACCGCTATTGGATGCAAGAGAACGAACACAAAACCGAGGTTTATCACTTCATCGGTAAAGACATCGTGTACTTTCATGCATTGTTTTGGCCAGCGATGCTTGCTGGTAGTGAGTTCCGTACCCCAACTGGAGTATTCGCTCATGGCTTCTTGATGGTCAATGGCGAAAAAATGAGTAAATCGCGCGGTACTTTTATCAAAGCTGAAACTTATGCTGAACACTTACATCCTGAATACCTGCGCTACTATTTTGCCAGTAAGCTGTCGGATAAAGTTGAGGATATCAACCTCGATTTAGAAGACTTTATGCAAAAAGTCAATTCTGACTTAGTCGGAAAAGTGGTCAATATTGCTAGTCGCAGTGCCGGCTTCTTAGTGAAAAAATACGATGGTAAATTATCAGATATCTGCGCAGAGCCGCGCCTATTAGAAGACATCACTAAGACCGGTGATGAGATTGCGGCAGCTTATGAAAACCGTGAATTCTCCCGAGCCATGCGCTTAATTATGCAATGTGCTGACAAAGCTAATGAATATATCGATGAGAAAAAACCTTGGTCGCTAGCGAAACAAGAAGGTGCTGAACAAGAAGTTCAAGATGTCTGCTCAGTAGCTATCAATATCTTCCGCCAATTGATGGTTTATTTGGCGCCAGTATTGCCTGAGCTTACTGCTAATGCTAAAGAATTCTTAAATATTGATGACTTGAGCTTTGCCAGTCGTAACCAATGGTTGCTAGGTCATCAGATTAATAAGTTCAAACCTTTAATGCAGCGTATCGAAGAAAAAGATATAGAGGCTATGGTAGAGGCTTCAAAAGCGTCATTAGCCCCTACCCCTGGTGCGGCAGCTGCGCTGGCTTCTACTAGTGCCACTATGACTGCTGTTAAAGCTGACGATGATGTTGATGCTGAGCAAACTGACTATATCGGTATTGATGACTTCAGCAAAGTTGAGATGAAAGTCGCCCATGTCATCGCTTGTAATCATGTCGAAGGCGCAGATAAGTTATTGCAATTTACCTTAGATGTTGGTGAAGATAAGCCGCGCAATGTATTTAGTGGTATTCGTAAATTTTATGAGCCTGAACAACTGGTGGATAAAAAAGTGATTTGCGTCACTAACTTGGCACCACGCAAGATGAAGTTCGGCATATCTGAAGGTATGGTACTGTCTACGGGTAATCCAAAGACCCAGCTAACGGTTATCACTTTACCTGATAACTGTGTCATTGGTGACCTTTTGGCCTAATAGCTTACTACTGGCTTTAAGAGCAGTTAAACAACCTAAAGACTAAATCAGATGTCCGCTGTGGCATCTTTTTTATGGCTGATAATTTGTTATAAATTAACAATTACTAGATCTACTATCATATTGGTTACAACCTTATAGCCACCTATCCGCTTCAATAAGCCATATGGCTCAATTATTTATTGCGATTAGTTACATTACTGTCATAATATAGCTATTCAGATTAACGAAACGATTATTTTGAGGGTAGCCCATCGGCAAAACTCTATATCTACTTATAGCTTTGCTAGATGACTGACTAGTACTTTCTAACTTAAGAGTTAACCTAATAAAATGACTATTGCCTCTACTCTACGCCTAAGCTTATACGGAGTTACCATCAGCGCTCTCAGCATATTTTCTGCTATTGGCTGCTCGAACTCTTCTACCGAAACTACTGTGGCTGCTGATGAAAGCAGCACTACAGCGGACAAGCCCACTAAGACCATAGCTATCACTCAGATCGTTGAGCATCCCTCTTTAGACGATATGCGTCGTGGCATTATTGATGAGCTGGCAGATAATGGCTATGTAGAAGGCAAGAATCTAAAAGTTAACTTTCAAAGTGCGCAAGGTAATACCGCCACAGCAGGACAGATCGCCAAACAATTCGTTGGCGATAACCCTGATGCTATCGTTGCTATCTCCACGCCATCAGCACAGTCTATAGTTTCGGCCACCACCACGATACCTATCGTCTATACTGCGGTTTCTGATCCGCTAGGCGCTAAACTTATCACTGCTGATGGCAAGCCATTTCAAGATAACTTAACCGGTCTATCAAGCCAGCTACCATTAGAGCCTCAATTGGATCTACTGCAACAGCTTAAGCCTGATCTTAAGACTATCGGCTACGTCTATAGCCCTGGTGAGGCCAACTCAGTTTCATTACGTGATGATCTAAAAGCAGCGCTGCCAGCACGTGGTCTGAAGTTGCTAGATATCCCGGCCAACCGTCCGACTGACATAGGGATGGCAACTCGCAGCCTACAAGGACGGGCAGAAATCATCTATACTTCATTTGATAATAATGTAGCCTCTGCTTTTGAAGCTATGACTCAAGCAGCTAATGAGCTGCGTATGCCCATCGTAGCTTCTGATGAGTTCAGCGTTCAGCGCGGTGCAACAGCAGCTCTTGGGGTTAATGATTATGACTTCGGTCGAGTCACTGGCAAGATGGTTTACCGCATATTAAATGGTGAAGCGGTCAATACTATTAAGCCACAAGTTATGAATGAGCTGACTTTATATGTCAGTCCTAAGCATGCCAAAGCACAAGGGATAAGCCTACCTGCTGACATGCTCAAAAAAGCTATCAATGTTGATACTAAAAGTAGTACTGAGACCGCTGCTAAGTAGCAGCTAGTAGTTACCGTAATCCTCTTTTAGAGTTTAGCGCTTTTTCATTTATCGTATGGATACACTATTATTTTAGGAGTAACACCCATGTTCTATCAGAATCGTTTTGCGAAAGCTTTATTATTGGGCGGTGTTTGTACTGCTATCTTGACGGGCTGCAACCAAGCACCAAAAGAGGATGCTAAGAGTGCCGATGGCGCCGCAAGTGCTGATACTAGCCTAACTATGAAAACAGTAGCTATTACTGCTATCGTTGAGCATCCAGCACTTGATGAAGTGCGCAAAGGCGTTATTGATGAGTTAAAAGAAGCTGGCTTTAAAGAGGGCGAAAACTTAAAGGTTAACTTCCAAAGTGCGCAAGGCAATACCGCCACTGCAGGTCAGATTGCTAAGCAGTTTGTCGCAGATCAGGCAGATGTTATCGTCGCTATTGGTACCCCGTCAGCACAGTCAGTAGCCGCTGCTACTAGTACCATTCCCCTAGTATTCTCAGCAGTTACCGATCCAGTAGAAGCTAAGCTAGTCTCTAAGCTTGACGGTTCTGGCACTAACGTTACTGGTGGTTCTGATGCGCTTCCTTATGAGCCACAGATCGAATTGATGCGTCAAATCATTCCTAATCTTAAAAATGTCGGCTACGTTTATAGCCCAGGCGAAGTGAACTCTACGATTATTCTAAAGAATCTTAAAGACAAACTAACCCCTTTAGGCATTAAAGTGCATGAAGCTCCAGCGCAGCGTAGTACTGATATTGCTATGGCTGCTCGTAGCTTAGAGGGTAAAGTCGATATGATTTATACTTCAACGGATAATAACGTGGTTTCTGCTTATGAGTCTTTATATCAAGTGGCTAAAGAAAGCAAAATTCCATTGATTGCTTCGGATACTAGTTCTGTTGAGCGTGGTGCTATTGCCGCTTTAGGGGTTGATTACTATGCTCTAGGTCGCGAAACAGGAAAAATCGTAGCACGTATTTTAAAGGGTGAGAAACCAGGTGAAATTGCTGTTTATACGCCACAAGCGCTTAACTTATACGTCAGTCCAAAAAATGCTACTGAGCAAGGTATTACTTTGCCACAAGCGGTCATCGACAAAGCAAAAGAAGTAGTAAAGTAGGTCACCGTTATTACTGCCTGAGTAATAATTGTCAGAAGAGGCGTGGGCCAAGTTATTATAGTAATACCCTTTAAAAGGTTACTGCTGTAAGCTTAAAGTTGGAAGATAGCTGTTTAAATGCTTTGAATCCACGCCTTGCTGTTACTAGCAGCTAATAGCTCTAGTAATAGCACTAACCAGTCATTATCGACTATTAACTGATATTTGCCCTAAAAGGGATAATATTTACTCTTATCATTATCTATTTTAGCGTTATAATATAGTTCACAAAATATAGAAGCCGCCCAGCTATCCTTTAATAGACTGGGCTTGTTTTTTAAGGTTTAAAACTGAAAATTTATGTTAATTCCTCACTGTAAACTGTTTTGGTTCACTATAACTGCAGATTGTCTGATCTGTTAAACTTACCGCTCAATCGCTACTGAGATTATTCAGTAGCTTGTAGCTATGACTTATTGATTCCTTATGTCTTTAATTGCTTTTTTTGGTGCGCTTGAAAGTGGCCTAATCTATGGTTTAGTAGCACTAGGTGTGCTGATCTCCTTTAGAACCTTAGACTTCCCCGACTTAACTGCTGATGGTAGTTTTCCATTAGGCGGCGCAGTTGCGGGTATTTCTATCGTCGCTGGGATCAATCCTTGGTTGGCTTGTGCTCTTGGCATGCTAGCTGGTTCTGTCGCTGGTATCGTCACCGCTTGGCTACATGTCAAACTGGGTATTCTACAGTTGCTAGCCAGTATCTTGGTGATGGTAGCCCTCTATTCAGTCAATCTACGTATCATGGGTGCGCCGAACTTGCCGCTATTGGGTGAGACTACGGTGTTTAGCTCGTTAGTCACTGACGGCAATGGCTATTGGATGCGCTGTGTGATTATCGGTGCAGTAGTCATCATCGCTAAGCTGTTTTTAGATTGGTTTTATAGTACAGAAACCGGTCTATCTATGCGCGCTACTGGCTCCAATTTACGCATGGCACAAGCGCAAGGTATCAATACCTCGTGGATGACTATCACTGGTATGGCAGTATCCAATGGCCTGATTGCCTTAGCGGGTGCGCTGTTTGTACAAACGCAGGGTGGTGCAGATATCTCTATAGGTATTGGTACTATTGTCATCGGCTTAGCCGCGGTTATCATTGGCGAGACTATCATTCCAGCCAAACGTATTTGGTTGATTACTTTAGCAGTCATCGTTGGCGCGATACTCTATAAGCTATTTATTCAAGTGGCGCTATCAAGCGATACTCTACGTAGTATTGGCTTTGGACCACAAGACTTAAACTTGATTACTGCGCTATTGGTGGTCATTGCTTTAGTATTACCCAAAGCTAAAAATAAATTTTTGAGTCGCAAACTTCGGGCTTAGCATCTATCCATTTTAGCCTATTAGCCATTGTATATAAGCAAGTAGAAGGAATCACGATTATGATGCAAGCTACAGATTTGCGCTTGACCTTTAATCC
This sequence comes from Psychrobacter sp. TAE2020, assembly GCF_018919485.1. Lineage (GTDB taxonomy): Bacteria > Pseudomonadota > Gammaproteobacteria > Pseudomonadales > Moraxellaceae > Psychrobacter. The sequence continues at coordinate 3,122,655 of NZ_JAHLMU010000001.1, read as the reverse complement.
AGGCACACCTATTGAAAACCCTGCGCTACGCGGTATCAACTTAAATATTGCTGATGGCGAATTTGTCACCGTCATTGGAACTAATGGTGCTGGTAAATCGACGTTTTTGAATGCGGTCAGCGGTACTACACGGGTAGATAGTGGCTCCATTTTACTCAATGGCATTGATGTGACCAAAAAGAGTGCTCATCAACGTGCTCATTGGGTGGCTCGCGTGTTTCAAGACCCCATGGCTGGAACTTGTGAAGCGCTAACTATTGAAGAAAACATGGCTTTGGCCTATAAACGCGGTGGCAAACGTGGGCTAAGCTTTGCTCTTAACGCCAATAACCGTGAGCTATTTAAAGAAAAGCTCTCAGTATTGAAACTGGGACTTGAAAACCGCTTAACCGATCGTATGGGCTTACTCTCTGGTGGTCAACGTCAAGCAGTCAGCCTATTGATGGCCTCTTTACAACCCTCAAAAATTCTATTACTCGATGAGCATACCGCTGCTCTTGATCCTAAGACTGCTGCTTTTGTATTAGAGCTGACCGACAAGATCGTCACTGACAATAAGCTGACCACAATGATGGTCACCCATTCTATGCAGCAAGCCTTAGCGCATGGCACTAGAACGGTGATGCTACACCAAGGACAAGTGGTTTTGGATGTGGCAGGAGATGCTCGCCAAGGTATGACTGTTCACGATTTGCTCGATATGTTTGAGCAAACCCGTGGTGAAAAAGTAGAAGATGATAGTTTGATATTGAGCTAGGTCTAGCCCAACAATCCGCTTAAAGAAAAGCCCGTTTTTAAATTGAAAACGGGCTTTTTATTTGCCAGTTATAATAGATTATGACTATAAAAAGTATAACTATTTATATTTAGGTTTTTTTTATTCATCAGCAATCAGCAATCAGCGATTACAAATTCAACAGTACCAACTTTTGAACCAACTCACTAACATGCTGTGCTTCCATCTTTTTCATTACTTGTGAGCGATGCACTTCTACTGTGCGTACTGCTATATCTAGATGATCAGCAATTATTTTATTTAAGTTACCTTGCATAAGTTCATTGGCGACTTGTTTCTCTTTGTCAGTCAGCTGAGTGTAGAGCTTGCGAATATAGTAAAGCTTGGCACGTTTGCAGGTTAAGGCTTGCGCATTGGCCAGCGCTTCCTGCAAACGACGGCTATTAATAGGCTTTTCTAAATAATCTGCCGCCCCTTCCTTCAACATCATTACTGCATCGCTAATTTCACCATTGCCCGTTAGAGCGATCAAGGCTATAGGACTTTTTTTATTATTAAGATGAGCTTGTAGCTCCTGCCCACTCATATCAGGCAACATTAAATCACTGATAACGACCGCAGGACTATAAATATCTACTTCAGCCAAAAACGTCACTGCGCTCGCCCATAGTTGGCTCACTAACCCTAAACTGCTCAACAAAAACTCGCAAGAAGTACGCACACTCTCCTCGTCATCAATAATATGAATCAGCAGCTGCTCATCGTAAAATCTATCATCGCCCGTCAAAGGATCAGGCGGGTCGCTTGGCGTAGGCAAAGAAGTCATAGGCTACCTGTTACTTTTTATATTAATATTTTCAATAAGGGTAATGTTTTTAATAGGAGCAATTTCTTAGATAGTATTTTGTAAGTGAGTACTTTTAGTCGGTTATATTTTGATTATCTCTCACCAAATTCAATGGTAGATATATCTTAACTTGCGCCCCGACTTGGTTATTTAAGGACGAGCCATCAATCGCTTTACTCAGCTGTATTTGTCGATTTAATGAAGGGTGTTTAAGATGCAGTTGATAATGAATAGCTAATTTTTGCATATCAGCAAGTTCTTGCTGGCTATCAGTATTACTTAGCTGCATCATACCACCAAGCGACTTACATAAGCGCTGACAAATCATTAACCCTAACCCTAGACCTTCCGCTTTACTTGAGGGCGCGGCATAGTGTGGCTGCTGACTACTCATAGTAGTGGGTTGCTTAGCCGTCAAACGATCTTGGTCAAAGCCGCCACCGTCATCAGAGAGGATCAAAGCCAACCAACTTAGCTCTTTATAGACTACCTTCTGACAACGCAGCATTATATGCTTGGCCCCTTGTTGCTGCGCATTAAGCATGACATTGATCAATAGCTGATCGAGTACTAAGCTGGGCAATTGCAAATACTGATAGTTGCTAGCGTAGCCAAAGCTAATATCTATAGCCTTATCTCCCATAAGGATGATGCACTGTTGATAAGTATCAGCGATATTGACCTTGGTTTCATCAGTCGTTGAGCGCCCTGCCCAACGTCGAATATTAGTGATCACTGCGGCGATGCGCTCAGTCTCGCTGACAATCTGTTGTAAGGCTTTTTCTGACATTTGTCTTTCAGCTACCCGCTCTGCTAGTATTTGCTCTGCTGATATTTCTTGATAAGAGTTTGAGTTTTGACTACGGATTAGTAAGCCTTGTGCATAGTTTTGAATAGTGGCTAACGGCTGATTAATTTCATGAGCGATAGCCCCGCTCATCTCTCCAATAACCGCAAAACGCTCTGAGCGCCGCAGCTGCTGATCATAATCACTAATTAGACGATTTTGCTTGATTAACTGTTGCCGACGACGCCATGCCAGCCAGCTCATCCAAGCGTAATTGATCATCGATATCAAAACGATAAAAACTATAACGCTCATCCACCAACGATGCGATTGTATCCAATCCAGCACTTGTGCGCCTAGCGTCTGCTGTGAGGGATGACGACCTAACTCATATAAGATACGCTCAGCCTCGATACTAGACTCTGGTGGTAACCAACGTAATGCGCTACTCTCAGTATCAATTTGGGTATTGCCATCGGCATTAGTATTGTTATTAGCCTTGCTGGGCGGCTGTACAGCAAATAACTGCTGATTGATCTGTTCTACTAAGGACGCTGGGGCTTGCGCTGTCGCGGCTAAAGTCCAGTTGGGATAAATTTTGGTAGAAGACTGACAGTTAGAACTTGTTGCTACCGGATTAAGGAGTCGGTATTGGGCCAAATTGATTTTGCCCTGACGGTTCATCTGCTCCATCAAACATAAGGGTGCTATGGCCGCATCTACTTCGCCACTAGCAAGCCTATATAAAGTCAGCTCAATAGGATAACCAACGAACTGCACCTGATAATCATTTGCTGATAGTCCATTGTCTTGTAATAAATGGGCTATGAGTAAATAACCCCCAAAAGCATCAGCGGTGACCGCCGCTATGTTACGCTGTCGAAGATCTTTTATTTGCTCAATATTACTGTCTCTAGCCACCCATAATGCACTAGCGATTTGCTCAGTGGCGCTGGCCTCATTGACTATTTGTTCAGCTTCAAGTCCTTCGCTTAGTGCCAACTCAGCTTGCAGCTGCTTATATAACTTATATTGTTCATCAGTCTGAAAATCAGACTGTTTGACGTCAGCCATCTTAAATATTGTTGGCTTAGCAGTTGCACTATAGTTTTGCAAAGTAGCTAGCCAACGCCACCCTAAGGTATCCATTTTTATTAACTGTACTTGTGGGCCTAATACCATAGCGAATTGCTGCGCTTCTATTTGCTGCTGCCAATTCTCAAGCGCTAATGGTACTAATACTAAAGTGTCAGCTGCTAAGTTATCATTAATACTGTCCAACCAAGGCTGCCAACGCTGTTGAGCGGCCGCTTCTCCTTGCGGTGCTAATACTCCTAGGTAATAAGTCTGAGCATTGGCCTTATGCGCAGGCATTAGCGCTAAAACAGCAAGCGTTGACATAATTAACATAGCAGTCATTAAAAAAGTAATTACTGAAAAACTAATCGCCAATAACGACAGCATAGGGCTCACGACACTTACGGCACACACATCAATAGCCGAAGCAGAGGTTACCCTAAAGACCTTCACTTTGCTTGATAAATTGGGCAGTTGCCCGTAGTCCTCAATATGCATTATTACTCACTATTCCAAAACATTACTTATTCAATGGACTACAAATATTAGCGTTACAAACAACAGCTAAGTCATTTTTCTTTACCATTTTTTGGCGCTGTTTTTCACTGTTTGTCGCTATTTGTCACTCTTTATTACTGGTCTTTATAGACAGTTTCGGGGCAAACCTAAAGAAAATTCCTTATGAAAATATAGCCCTACAAACAATGTGGTTTTCCACAATATCACTCTTCTGTTAGCTAATCTATACTAAATAGCAGCAGTGCATGTTTTATTTAGCAAAGCTAAAGTATAAAAAGTATTGATTAGATTTTGACTAGAAAATATTTGCAGTAAACCGCTCTAACAACCCGTATCACATCCAGTATGGTGATCGTTAACTAGTAAGCGATTATCATGCTAGAAAAACATATTATTACAGAGGATTGGCTTATGAGACAGGGGCTGGCGAAGAAATGGCCATTCATTATCCTGATGATCGCAATTATCGGCTTGGCAGTAGCGTTTATTATTGGACAGCTTTTACCAAACATGCGTACTACAAGCAATAATATCGCTGTCGATGTAAAGAATCCGGCATTGATTAAGCAGGGTGAATACGTGGCACGTACGGCTGATTGTGTCGCTTGTCATACTACGCTAGGTGGTAAAGACTACGCTGGTGGCTTGCCTATGCTAACGCCACTTGGGGCAATTTATTCGACTAATATTACTCCAGATAAAGACACTGGTATCGGTAATTATAGCCTTGTTGACTTTACTAATGCCGTCAGACATGGTGTGGCCCCTGGTAATAAAGCTTTATATCCTGCCATGCCTTATCCTTCTTATCAAATTATGCCTGATGAAGACATGGCAGCGATGTATGCCTACTTTATGTCCGAAGTCAAAGCCGTAAATGAGCCAAATATCAAAAGTGAACTACCACCAGTTGCCAATTGGCGCTGGCCTTTGGCTTATTGGCAACTGTTGTTTGACCCTAAGCGTAACTTCGTTGCTGAAACTGATGACGCCGTCTTAGCCCGTGGTCAATACTTAGTTGAAGGTCCTGGTCACTGCGGCTCTTGCCATACTGAACGTGGTATTGGCTTCCAAGAGATTGCCTTGACCAACACCGACTCTGCCGAGTACTTAAGTGGAGCCGTCATCGATGGCTGGCGTGCAAAAAGCATTCGTGGTGAGCATCGCGGCCTAGGTACTTGGAATGTCGCTGATTTAAGTCTATTTTTCAAAACCGGTCGTACCGATACTACAGCCGCCTTTGGCGCTATGGCTGAAGTGGTTGAACACAGTACTCAATACATGACTGATAATGATTTGAATGCTATGTCATCGTATCTGAAGACCTTGTCCCCTGCTCCTAATAAGGAAGTAACGCTACCTATCAAAAAGGACGTTACTACCGAAAAGCTATTAGCTGGTAACTACGACTCACGTGGCGCCCTACTCTATGTTGAGTATTGTACTGTCTGTCACCGTGCTGACGGTAAAGGTGTACCACGCATCTTTCCGGCACTCGATGGCAATAGTGCGGTATTCGCTAGAAATGCTGACTCTGTACTGCAAATAACTCTAGGTGGTGGCCGCATGCCAGATACACCGCATGACCGTATGGCATTTACTATGCCGGAGTTCACTAATTTAGCCGATGCTGATATCGCAGAAGTGGTTAACTATGTCCGTAATAGTTGGAGCAACCAAGCGCCAGACATCAGCGTTACTGATGTAGTAAAAATGCGAGCTTTCCTTGCCAAAAAGCCAAAAACTGGTACAGACATTGCCCCAGATCTAAGCCTTGATGCTGCCGAAAAAGGAGCAAAATAATGAAAAAGCACTCACTTAACTTGCCTAATATTGCTGGCACTGACTGTAGTAAATCTTCCCTCCGTCATTTGAATACTAGCCTATTAGCTGCTGCTCTTGTGGCCATGGCCGTTAGCGCTTGCTCGCAGCCTGAACCTGCCGAGCGTAACCCAGTTGAATACAAGCTAGTGACCGCCGACGATGCTAACCAAGATATTGGTACTTATGTATTACCCCAAGATACTTCTATTGCCGATGAACCTAACGCTCAGCAGATTATCTATGGTAAACGCTTATTAAACGAAACTAAGCGCCTGTTGCCTGATCACGTTGGCGCTGAAATGAACTGTAATAGCTGCCATATTGCGCAAGGTAAAATTCCTCTTGGTGACCCTTATATTAATAGTGCCAACTTCTATCCGCGTGTGATGCCGCGGGCTGGTAAAGAGATCGATTTAACCAAACGCATCAATGGCTGCTTCCAGCGTTCAATGAATGGTAAGCCTCTACAACCTGAATCAGAGGAGATGCTTGCTATCTTGGCTTATATGGAATGGTTAGCGCAGAAAACGCCCAAGGCGCAAAAGGTTGATATTAATAATGCTGGTAAGGTAGATGAGTCATTGATTCCAGACCCTATCCATGGTGAGAAGATCTATCATGCTCAGTGTGCCACTTGTCATGGTGACAACGGTGAAGGCATCAAAGATAGCCGTGGCGATATTGTCTTCCCACCACTATGGGGTGACGAATCCTTTAATATTGGTGCCGGTATGGCGCGTACTTATAAGGCTGCTGCCTTCGTTAAGTACAACATGCCAATGGGTATCCAAACCAAAGGCTTATGGGGTCATGGTAATGTATTAACGGATCAAGATGCAGTCGACGTAGCTGAATTTTTTACTCATAAGCCACGTCCTGACTTCGCTAAAAAAGACGGCGACTGGCCTACTGCCAAAAGACCAAAAGATGCTCGTTACTGATAGCTAAATGCCAGTTAGTGTCCTTATCTACTAAAACCTCAAGCGCTTAAAAGCCTTGAGGTTTTTTGGATTTAGAGGTTTACCCTCGTAAGTATGTCTATCGCAACTTTAGTTAGTTATCGACTTTAAGGATATTTATTGCTAAAGTAATTTCGATCTTAGTGAATATACACTTTTCCTATAAGCTCTCTTTAGTTTTTATTTTGTATTAAATTTGACCTATTTGTATAGCGCTTGGCCTATAGCCTCCTATCAATACACGAGACTCCTGTTATGTTAAACAAGCATTATATCGCTCTTCTTCCTATTCTATTTGCGGCTGGTTGTACTAGCCAGCAAGCACTGCAGCAGCAAAGCAAACCTGTACGTCAGGGCACGGTTGAAGTGACTCAAACGCAGACCATCAAGCCTAGTCCTGTCATTGTGAAGCCTACAGTGGTAAAGCCAATACCAGCTCCACAGCCTAGTTATCGTAGCTTTGCAGATTGGAAGTCAGACTTTTCAATGCGTGCTATCGCCGCTGGTCAAAGTCCTTCAGATGTGCAACGCTTGCTCGCTTCTACTTATTTGAATCAACAAGTTATTTCTTTGGATTCGAGCCAGCCAGAATTTTCTAAGATGCCTTGGGACTATGCTGACTCTGCGGTATCTAGTGGCAGAGTAAGCAGTGGCAAAAGTAAGTTTTCACAGCAGCGCTCATACCTCTCAAGCTTAGAGTCACAATACGGGGTTAGTAGCGAAATAGTAGCAGCGATTTGGGGTATGGAGTCTTCATTTGGGGCGGTAACTGGCAACAGTCATATCCCAAGTTCGCTGGCAAGCTTAGCTTATGATGGTCGTCGTCAAGAGTTTGCTGAGGCTCAACTGTTAGCATTGATGACTCTATTACGACGTGGTGATGTGTCTTGGTCTCAGCTCGATGGCTCTTGGGCGGGTGGCATGGGACAGACTCAGTTTATCCCGGATACGTGGCTCAAGCACGGGGTAGATGGGGATAGAGACGGACATCGTAATCCATGGGCCACTGCTGATGCCCTCGCCTCTACTGCCAACTATCTGAGCAATTCCGGTTGGGTACGTGGCCTTGCTCCGTTTTATGAGGCATCTTTGCCCGCCTCGTTTGACTACAGTACTGTTGGTAGTAAACAAACTGCCGCTAGATGGGCAGCACTCGGTGTCGACACTATAGATAACGTATCTTTAGATGCCAATACTCAGATGGAGCTATGGCTACCCGCTGGTAAAGATGGCCCTGTGCTACTACTAAGCCCTAACTTCGACGTAATAAAAGTCTATAATAACTCTTCAAATTATGCGCTCGGCGTAAGCTTACTGGGCAAAGCTATTGCTGGTCAAAGCGGTCTGCGTAAATCATGGCCACGCTATGAGCGTCCACTATCTACCTCACAAGTTATGCGCTTGCAGCAACGTTTGACTAGCTCAGGTTTCGATACTAAAGGTGCAGATGGGGTTATCGGTACTAACACCCGCAAAGCTTTTCAAAGTTGGCAAGCCGTTAATGGGCAAACGCCAGATGGCTTTATTACTCAAAACAGCGCCTCATCTTTAACTTCATGGTGAAGCCAGTGGTTAGTATGGTTGTTTAAAAATGATTATTGGCAGAATTTAGCTTTAAGATTTAACTTCCCCTCAAAATAATAGACCTGAGGTAGTAAAAGCTAACTGATTAACGCTAAGTAATGAGCGCTAAATAATAAAATTTCATTACTTAGCGCTCATTACTAAAACTTAACTACTTAGCGTTAAGCAATATTGTGAAAACTGCCCCTAAAAAAGCACTCAATATTGAGTGCTTTTTTTATGCTAACTGCGCCGAAGATAGACTTAATTGGCAACAGCACCTAAAATCTGGAACGGTAGAGTTATGACGTCAAAGGCCAATGCAAACGGTAGTAGTACTAGTTTTTGCCCCGTGTTAGCCCCGCTACTAGTAGCTTGAGTCTGCTGAGTTTGACCATAAAAAGTCACCGTATAAGGTTTACTTAATGGCTGATACTTTGACTGAATCATACTCAAGTTACTAACTTGTGGATAGATAGCGCCTTGCACCGGAACCATGAAGCAAAAGCGTTGGGCATTGATACGCAAGTCACTAGCTGAAGTACAATCTTGGCCTCCATTCTGTAAGAAGAACTGATAATCGGAGCGTGCAAACTCATCCTTGAGCTTAGCATAGGACATTTTCATTTGCCCTTGAAAATAACCATCATTCTTTGGCACGTTAAAAGTCATATCATTTTCGACTTGAATGTTTTTCGCTGACAAATTGGTTAACAGATTGATCATTTCTGTACCACCTTGGGTCAACACATAACTGTTCTTGGCACCGACGATCACCATACTTGCCATGGGCATATTAGGTAAGGCCGTTGCTGGGCGGCCAAAAGCGATAATCTGATCTTGAGATATGATGTTGTTAACGGTTTTGCTACTGACTCTAGTACCACTTTCTAATAATTCGTTAGTAGCACAGCCTGAACTCGCTAGTAGCGCGGTAAGAGCTGCGCCACCTACCATTAGCTTGATAGTAGAAAAAGCAGGTCGTTGTTGGCTAGATTTGATATTTTTGCCATTATTAGTATGGTTAGCCGAGCTATAGTTAGTCATAATAGTCATCCTTGTTAATATTATGTTTGCACTGTTATTTATAAATACACTAGATCGGTATTCTTAATAGTGTCCTACAAAGTTGCTATTTAGTCTATCTATTTATCAGGTTGGCTTAGCACTGCAATGAATACATCTTATCAGCCAAGATAGTGCAGGTAGGATAAAGGCTGTAATTGCTTAGTAGGTTTTATAACTCGCTTTTTTATTGATAACCTCCAATTTTAGGAATTTGTAGCTATGCTCAACTATATATTAATTGCGCATTTATTAGGGGCTACCATTTGGACTGGTGGTCATCTGATTTTATCACTAGCCATTTTACCTAAAGTCCTAGCTAACCGTGATCTGGCAATGTTGCTACAATTCGAGCAGCAGTTCGAAAAAGTAGGTCTGCCAGCTTTAGTAGTACAAATAGTTACTGGTCTGTGGATGGCACATCAGATAATGCCTACTTTTAGCGCTTGGTTCACTTTAGATAATGACTTGAGCATTCTAATTAGTCTTAAATTATCGTTGTTATTAGCAACTATTCTAGTAGCGCTACATGCCCGCTTTTGGGTGATTCCAACCCTATCTACTAATACGCTAAGGGCTTTTTCTGTTAATATTATTTTGATTACTCTTCTATCAGTGAGCTTGCTGATTGTCGGTAGCTTATTTCGTACAGGATTGAGTTAGTTTTGTAGTAAGTTAGATAGGATCTAATAAAAAATCCGCTCAGACTGATCGTTTTCGCCACTAAATTACCGCTTTGCTATGACAACAGGTCGGCACTTTGATTGAATTATTTTACTTAATATTTCTTAAGAGTTAGACCTTAGTTAAATAGGCTTACACTTTGATCACTTTGATCATGAATAAGCTGGTAATCATATAGGAAATAAGCAAATGGCCATCTATGTAGATTTTGTCAGTATAGAATTCAAGGGTTATAAGTGGTGTCATATGCTAGCGGACAGTCTGCAAGAATTGCATGATTTTGCTGAGCTTATTGAAGTAGATAAGCGCTTGTTCCATGGTAACGCTAGTTATCCTCATTATGATATCACCCTGCAGATGCGACTAACCGCCATCGAAAACGGTGCCTTTGCTGCCGATAGAAAAAAGATAATTGAATGCGCTAAAAAGCTGAAAGTGGAATTAAAGGCTCTATGTTAAATAACATCTTTTTTTTGTCTGTTCTGTGCGAGAATGAGCGGTAATTTATTCATCCTTAGGAAAACCTTCATGACCATTCCATTAATCGACGACCCAGCACCACATACTGCTACGATAGCCATCATTGGTGGTAGCGGCTTGTATCAAATGAAGGATCTAACCAATAAACGTAGCGTTAGTATAGCGACGCCTTATGGTAAGCCATCAGACGATATCGTCCTTGGCGAACTAAATGGGGTTACCGTCGCTTTTTTGACTCGCCACGGTCAAGGGCATAGATTCACTCCTTCTAAGGTTCCTTATCGTGCCAACATCTACGCCCTTAAAACCTTAGGGGTGCGCTATATTATCTCAGTGTCAGCGGTTGGCTCATTGAGAGAACCGCTAAAGCCTCTAGATATGGTAGTACCTGATCAAATGATCGATCTGACTAAGCACCGTGCTAGTACGTTTTTTGGTACTGGTGCAGTAGCTCATGTGTCGATGGCAGATCCACTATGCCCTGCGGTAGCCGATATTTTGCAACGGGCTTATGCGCAAGCCAAAATCAACGACGGTCAGTGCCATGCAAAAGCCACTTATGTCTGTATCGAAGGCCCGCAGTTTTCTACCCGTGCTGAGTCGCACTGGTATCGCCAGATGCAAGCAGATATTATCGGTATGACTAATATGCCCGAGGCCAAGTTAGCACGCGAAGCTAGCATCGCTTATGCTACCTTGGCTTTAGTCACCGACTTCGACTGTTGGCATCCTACTGAGCAAGCAGTCAGTGCTGATTACGCTATTCAAAATCTTGTGAAAAATGCTGACAATGCTCAGCATGTGATCAAACAAGCAGTAGCATTACTAGCCGCTGAACAGCCTGAATCCATTGCTCATAATGCTCTAGCACAAGCTTTAGTCACTCCTGTTCAGGATATGGATGAAGCCATTAAAGCTAAGCTCATTGCCCTATTACCTGAGTAATCTAACTTCTACTATGTAGTAAAAAAGGCCATCAAATTAATCGATGGCCTTTTTCATTGTGCACTATCCAATTTTTAGCTAACCATCAATGCACAAAAACAGCATAAGTAATAAGCTTTTTAAAATAGACAGTTAACCATAAACAATTAACAACAGCTGCTTGACGTATTCGACTTACTAGAGATGCTAAGTGCTGGTGCTATGTTTGATTGCTCAATGGCTGCTTGCTGAACAAAAGGTAATTCCTCACCGCAACCGGCAAAAATTCCATAATGATGGCTAGTATCACCAATAAACTCAAAATGTGGCGCAAAACGTGATTCTTTGAGCATATTATAAGTATTGGCACAAACAGGAAACACCCGACCAGTTTCAATACGATGATGCTTGTCGAGATCAAAGCGCTGAGCTAGCTGATCGATACTACCTTTATAGATGACCGCTTGTCCGTAATCCTCACAAGCATTCTCTATCGCAAGGCTCTTAAATAGACGATAAGTCGCTGAAAAGAACTGAATATTGCCTATTTTAGCCGCTAGTGCGGGATCAGTAATTTCTAAGGGGCGATCTTCAACCAGCCTAGGGTCTAAGAATTGCGCATTAGCAGCTAAACGTTCGAAGTCCTTCCAGTATAATGCACCACTGAGACATTCGCCATAAAGCACAGGGTCGTCTATTAGTTGCTGCGGAATGCGTCGATCGGCATAGACATCAGAGAAATAGAACTCGCCGCCAGGCTTAAGTAAACGCTGGACACTAGCCATCACCGCTGCTTTATTAGGCGATAGGTTAATCACACAGTTAGAAACGATAATATCGAAGCTATTAGCTTCTAAGCCTAGCTCATCTAACTTTTCAATATAACCTTCTAAGAAGGTCACATTATCATAGCCAAATTTGTCACTGTGATAGTGCTGATACTGCTTAGCGATCGCTAACTGCTCAGCGGTCATATCGACACCCACTACTTGCCCAGTCGCACCCACTAATTGGGCTAGGGCATAAACGTCACGTCCTGAGCCACAGCCTAAATCTAAGATTCGACATCCTTGTAGCAGCGCTGGGCATACTAAACCACAGCCATAATAGCGACTTAGTACTTCGGGGTGAATATTAGCTAATAGCGGCTTGAGCCAACTGGGCATATTGCTGACATCACAGCAAGCCGAGGTTTTTAAATCATCAGTGCTCTGTAGCTGTTTGCCATAATAATCTTGCACAACATCATACATATTGCATTGCCTTTTAAGGGGTATTGATTTCAGTTAGTGAAATACTTTATTCATCCAGACGATAAGGTCAAATTACTTCCTTCATTATCAATGAACAGGGGCACTAACTTCACTATGGTTATTAACCTTGATCTCGCTATCGAGCCAGCCTAGTGGTAAATATTTTAGATCGGTAGGCTCATCGATATCAGCCAAAGGCTCTAATAGCGCTAATGTCAAATGCAGCGCCGCAATACGCTGCTGAGTTATCTTAGCGACGCTACTGGTACTCCAAATGATATCCGAGAATAAGCTAGCAGCGACTTGCTTAAAGCCAAGTAACACATAACCTCCATCGAACGCTGGAATCATTACCGTATCATGCTGCTGTAGTTGTTGCACTGATTTTTGCAATCGTTCGGCTGTCAAATCAGGACAATCGCTACCTATTAGCAAGACTTTATCAAAGCTCTTTAAGACATTCTCACTAGCAGTTAGCATACGTAATCCTAAGTCACCTGATGCTTGTGCTGACCAGCGTAAGCTTGTCGGCAAATCAAGGTCTTGCCAGCAGCGATCTGTTGGCGCTGGACTGACACATAACTCTACGCTAAATCCGCTAGCTACTGCTTGCTCGATACTATGTAATAATAACTGCCGTGCCATCTTTGCTGCACCGTCGATACCTAACGCTGGTTGTAGACGGGTCTTAGCCTTATCTTTAGCTGGATATTTAGCGAAGATAATGATGCAAGTTCGGTTATTTATTTGCTGCGCCTTAGTTTGCGTTATTGCTGTTGCGGCTGGTTTTACCATAGCTATCCTGTTGCCTGTTTTTCTCTGCTCGCTACTACTATTGACCTCGATATAAGCACTATGCTGTTTATAGGCTGAGCATTAAAATTTCTAATTATTAGTTTTTATAGTAGCGCTGTTTTATCTCTTCGGCTGACACGCCACGCCAGTAGTCAAAGCGCAGGTGCCACATGAGCAGTATCGTTCGCCAAGTACCGTGTTGCTGCCAACGCCTAGCTGAGGTAGTCACTCTACTGGTTAGGCAAGCAGGCTTAGCTATGCCTTTTAAATTTTTGCATAGCTGTATGTCTTCCATTAAAGGCTGCTGAGGATAGCCACCGATTTGCCCAAATAGCGATTTTGTTATAAAAATAGCCTGATCGCCTGTAGCAATTCCAGTCAACCGTGAACGAGCATTCATCATAGCACTGACTAGCCACAGCACCGGCTGGTCACTGTTTAGACGCACATCAAAACGCCCCCACTTATAATTACTATTAGCTTGATCCAGTACTTGCTTGATATGACTAATAGCGTCTTCTGGCAGCTGCGTATCAGCATGCAGGAACAATAATATATTGCCTGTAGCTTGTTCAGCCCCAGTATTCATTTGCATAGCACGACCAGCAGCAGAATCGATAATTTGCCACTCAGTAGTAGAGTCTTTATTAGCTAGTTGCTGGTTGTGCTGCTTAATGAAGCGCTCAGCAACGCTAAGCGATTGGTCTGTAGAACCGCCATCGACTAGTAGCACTTGCTGCGCTAATGGCTTGAGGCTAGTTATATTATTAAACAATCGAGGCAAATTATCTGCTTCATTAAGTATGGGGATAATGATTGATACCCAGCTTGCTTCTACTGCGCTGCTGTTAATTTGACTACTGCTACCTTGTGCAGTTACCGAATTTTTATTAACCCTCGCTATCCCTTTAGCCACTGAGGGCGGTAATACTGCAAAACAGCGCCAGCTTTTTTTTATCAGCATAATGCCCATTCTATATTTAACAACAGCATAGCCTGCAATCCTCGGTAAAAGTAGTGCTCTAAAAGTAATGCTCTAAAAATAACGATAGAAAGCATAATCCGCTAGTTCTAGCAACGCTCTATCCTCAGAAGTATCGCCATAAGCATAAATCTTCGCGTAAGCGTCTAGCTCATAAGCGCTTTCAACTCGGCGTCTTTTTTCCTCAGCACTGCAATCATTACCGATAAAATTACCGGTTAGTTTGCCGTTGATTACTTCAACTTGATTGCAGGATAAGGCGATATTATGTTGCGCACACCAAGGCGCCAGGTACAACTCTAGCGAGGCGGAGACTACTCTGACCTCATCTCCTCTATCTTTATGCCAATGGATTCTATCTAATGCTTCTGGGCGTACTAAATCTGGCAAGATTTCTGCGGCAAAATACTCAGCTTGCGCCGCTATATTCACTGCAAAGATATCTTTAAAGCCATGGCTAAATATCTTGTGCCGAATACGTTTACCAGTCGTCAGCCGAGCTTTATAAGCAATGATTTCTGGTAATAGCAACAGCTTACCGGTAGCTATGCGCTGTTTACCAGCAGCAAAAAATACAAATTTTGTGAAAGCATCGCTATCAGTAATAGTGCCATCAAAGTCAAATAACGCTAAATCCATAGTAATTTTACTTTTATAAATTATTTTTTATTTAAGTTCCAGTTATAACTACTATAGCCAATTTTTATTTTGCCGTTTCTTAGCTGCGCTGCTTGGCCGTTATTAAGCCCTAAAGAAGTGCTATAACGAGCCAAAAACCCTGCTAGATCATAGGTGCCACGCCAGCTAGTAGCAAAATCTTCTTTATACCATTTAAAAATTGGCGACACCTCTAAAGTATTACCTTTGAGACGGTTACGGCTAGTATCTGCTAAGAAACTACTAGTCACTTGCTCTAGCTGCTTGTCCAGTTTGCTGGCGGTAAAAGCATCGTTTAATAGCGCCGGACAGCCAATACTAGCGCAGTTTACTGCAAAGTGAATACGTGGTTCGTTATAGCGTTTAGAGCCGCGAATGAGGTTGTGCTCGATATCATCAAGTGAACGCGTTTTCCCTAATAGGGAGATAAAGTTCTGCTTCCATGGGGAGCCAAACACCCCACCGATGTCTTTGATAGACTTAATATTGGGATATTTAGTTAACACTAGCTCTACGGTGCCCGCATTATAGACGTTAATCAAAAATGCCAACTGCTCATCTTTGCTCCAAGCATTAAATTCTGACTGGCTGACTTTGCTAGTGGCATCCATATAGCTGTCAAGCTTGCTTTTATCGGCTTTCATACTCGCATAATTGACTACTGAGGCTTTGCCACTATTGGTCATAGTAACGTTTTTATTTAACAAGCTATCCCAACTGCTATGATTAAAGTCAGCATAAGCGGTGGCACTCGCTAGCAGTATAGCAGTGGCCATAGCCGTTTTTACTATCATGCTACTCACTAAAAGCGGGGTTGAACGACTAACCAGATGAGTAACTGATAACATATATTTAACTCCGTTTAAATCGATGATATTTCTCTACCCAGGCTAATAGCTTCTGCGGTGCATGATTACGTTTCCACTCACCTGCTGCGTATTTGTTCGCTTCACTCATAGTAGGATAAGTGTGGATAGTCCCTAGGATTTTGTTCAGTCCAAGACCATATTTCATGGCCAGTACATACTCAGCGAGCAACTCACCAGCATGATTACCGACGATCGTCACGCCTAAGATTTTGTCTTTATTGGGTACTGTCAACACTTTGACCCAACCACTAGCTTGCGTGTCAGTGATAGCTCTATCTAGATCGCTAATATCGTAACGAGTCACTTCAAACTTGATATTCTTTTCGTTAGCTTCGTATTCATTAAGACCCACCCGAGCAATTTCAGGATCGATAAAGGTCACCCAAGGAATAACTCGATAATCAACTTTAAACTTTTTAAAACTACCAAACAAAGCATTAACTGCCGCATACCAAGCTTGATGCGAGGCGACATGAGTGAACTGATAAGGGCCCGCCACATCACCTGCCGCTAAAATATTAGGGAACTTAGTCTCGAGATAGTCATTAGTGACGACGGTGTTTTCAATATCAATGCCTAAGCTTTCAAGCCCATAACCACTCATACGGGCACTACGGCCGACAGCAATAATCATCGCATCGAACTCAAGTGCGATCTCAGTGTCGTTATCAGCAATACTGTCAGCGGCGCTAGTATCTTTGACTATCAAATACTGCCTACCATCGACTCGCTCGCAGCGCAGCGTATCATGCTGTAATAGTACTTGTACGCCATCCGCTTCTAGACAACTCTTGGCATAATCCGCAACTTCCCTGTCTTCTTTATTCAGTAGCTGCGTACCCCGTTGTACTTGTGACACTTTAGAGCCTAAACGGGCAAAAGCTTGCGCCAGCTCACAGCCAATCGGACCGCCACCAACGATGATTAAGCGCTTAGGAGGCGCTGATTGATGACTAAGTGCTTCCCATAGCGTATCGCTGGTCAAATAATCAACATTCTCAAGCCCTACAATCGGTGGTATAAAGGGTTGGCTGCCAGCAGCGATAACGATACTACGAGCGCTCAGGCGTTGCTTAGTACCATCTTCTTTAGCAATCTCTACTGTCCAAGGATCAATAATCGTTGCATAGCCTTTGACTACATTGACACCAAGGTTGGCGTAACGTTCGATACTATCATGCGGCTCAATAGTCGCGATAATACGCTGTATCCGTGCCATCACTGACTTAAAATCGTATTCCACGGCTACATTCTGCAGACCATAATCAGTAGCATGACGCATGTCATGAGCCACTTTAGCGCTCTTAATCAGCGACTTGCTAGGTACACAACCGTAATTTAGACAATCGCCGCCCATTTTATGCGCTTCGACTAAAGTAACTTTAGCTTTTACGGTAGCGGCAATATACGACGATACTAATCCGGCCGCACCGGCACCGATAACGACCATATTACGATCAAAAGATTTTGGCTTATTCCAGCCTTTATAGACTTGCCGAGCTTTGTACCAATCTAGACCTTTTTTGGCGAGTAATGGAAACACTGCTAATAAGGCAAAGGAAGCCAGTAACGTCGGCGATATGATGTCTTTAAGACTATCAATTTGTGCCAACTGCACTCCAGCATTGACGTAGACAAAAGTGCCTGCAATCATCCCTATTTGACTGACCCAATAGTAAGTCCAAGTCTTAATGTTGGTTAGACCCATCAAAATATTTACTAAGAAAAATGGGAATAAAGGTAGGAGACGTAAAGTAAATAAATAAAAGCCACCGTCTTTTTCTATGCCTTGGTTGATACTATCTAGTTTGCTAGCGAACTTCGTTTGAAAGCTGTCACGTAACAGATAACGTGAGGCTAAAAATGCAAACAGCGCCCCAATACTAGAAGCGAATGAGGCTAATAACAGACCCCACCACAAGCCAAACAATGCCCCAGCCAGCAACGTCATTAGCGCAGCGCCTGGTAATGAAAAGGAGGCAATGAGTACATAAGCTAAGAAGAATAGGCCACCGACAAGCAGTGGGGCGTCGTCACGCCATTGATAGAACTGACTTAAGCGCGCTTGGATACCCTCTAAGGTTAACAAATCATTGAAGCCAAATAAAAAGAATCCGGCGATAACCAAAATAACCACTAGGACAATCAATAGCTTTTTCATAGGTTGTCCTTTATATATCAAATACTATTAGGGCTAGATTATTGCTATAAAACATTAAACTAGGCTTGAGCTTTCTCTGCTTCCTCATCTAGAGCACCGCCACAGCTACTGCCTTGCCCAGCGGTACAGCCATAGCAGTGATCAGCAATAGCGATGTCATCACCGCTAGGGTTCTGAGTCAGTAAATCGGCTAAATGTCGGCGCAATTTATTAGCTACTGGAATTTCTAATTGCTGATTAAAATCACAATCGAACAGCTCACCTAGCCAATTAACACTGATAGTCTCACGGCACATCACATCTTTTAGGTTGTCAGCAGCATAATTGTCTTTGAGTAAGTTCATATAAGGATGGAACTCGTTCTTAGCCAATAACACAGCGCCAAAACGCTGAATAGGCATATTGGTTAACGCAAATAATTGATTAAACTCAATATCTAAATGTTGCTTTAGCTCATGCTTATAATCATCTTCTAACTGTTGCTGATTGGGTGGTAACGTAGCCCCTTGTGGATTATAAACTAAGTTCAAGATGAGCTTAGAGTCCGCTTTTGCATAACCCAAAGCGTTAAGCTTATGTAAGCCCAAAATACTGCCATCAAAGGCCCCTTTGCCACGCTGTTTATCGACGTTTTCTAGCGAATAACAAGGTAGCGAGGCCACTACTTCCACTTGATTATCGGCTAAAAACTCTGCCATATCTTCATAACCTTCTTCCATCAAAATAGTCAGGTTACAACGGTCAATTACTTTTACCCCTAGGGCTCGGGCGGCTTTGACTAGATATTTAAAATCTTGGTGCATTTCAGGTGCACCGCCGGTTAAGTCTAACGTATTGATATTCTGCGCTTGTAGTACTTGGGGTATCAGCTCCACTAATGCCCGTGACATCATTTCAGTACGATAAGGGCTAGCTGCCACATGACAATGCACGCAAGACATATTGCATAAATACCCCATATTAACTTGCAGGATCTTTAACTCTCGACGTTTAATAGCAGGGAAATCAGTATGCTCTAGTAACTTTATGGTAGATTTCATAATGGTATAAAACCTTATTAATAATATATTTAATGATAACAGGATAGCCTTTTAGCCGCTGCTATTAATAATTAGTTATAACCAGTAGCTTACAAGGTTTATTAGTACAAAGCTAAAACGTACAAAAAAACCAGTAAAAAGCGCTAAAGATCTTAACTAATATATAGTTTATCTAATCAATAATAGCTTATTGTTAATGACAACTTATGTCTAATAACGTTATCTTTTCTATCTAGCTAACCACCCTTTAGTTAAATCCTGACTTTATGAAGCGCTTATCAATACATTTTTTTAGCTGCCAAACCCAACGGCCTTGTAAGCTATAACGGCCCCAACTGGCGATGGCATATTTATCACCACAAGATAATAAGTACAAAGTACGTAGCCTTGGATCATAGCTATGTAAAGGCTGATCCGCTAAATAAGCGAGCAAGTTGTCCGCCTCTACTGCCCCGCCACGTACCGCATGCACCCCTGAGTGCGCCATCTTTTGGTCCACTCGAGTAGCCACATCGCCCACCGCAAATACATTCGGGTGCGAGATACTTTGCTGCACCTCATTGACGGCGATAAAGCCATGATCGACAGTATGAAGATCAGTATGTTTCGTCCAAGCAGAACCAGTGACTCCCGTAGCAGCTATCAGCGCATCGATAACTAATGGATGACGGCTCGTATGCAACTGACCCTCGCTATAGCCCAAAGCACGCTCATAAACTATCTGCACTTTATGTCTATGTAGCTGCTTGATAACTTGTTTTTTAAAGCGTTGATTAAAGCCCGATAATAGCTCATCTCCACAGACCAAATAAGCTTGGTGATTAGAATTGATACACCGCAAAGCATACTGTGCTGCTAGCACCAACTCTGTAGCAGCAGCCCCAGCACCGACTACAGCCAGCTGGTACTGTGCAGACTGTTTAGCCTCTTCGATAATCTGCTGCCAACGCTCGATAAACAACGATATAGGACGCACAGCAACCACTTGTGCAGGAAGTTGTATAGGAAGTACGGCTGTTTCAGTATTAGCTGGCAGCTGATCTTGCCCTTTATTTAGCCATCGCAAATCTGTATTGGCACCGGTGTTTAAGGACAAAACATCATAATCCAATTGCTGATTATCAGCAGTCCTTGCTATGCTAGAGGCAGCATCTACTTTGGCTAGTGACTGCTGGATAAAAATCACCCCTGCCTGCTCACATAGTGCTTGTGCATCAATACTGATATCAGCAAGGTTATAGTGCCCCGCCATCCAACCCGGCAACATCCCTGAATAGATAGTCTGTGGCTGCTCAGTAACTAAAGTAATTTGCAAATGTTTCGGTGGCTCACTACTGTTAATAATACTGCGCAGTAGATCAATATGAGCATGACCTGCTCCAACCAACAGCAGTTTTTTCGTTGCTAAAGCGTTCATAAGCATGACTAGAGTTAATAGCTAAGAGAGAGTGAATTAGAACATAAATCTTAATCTCTTTAGTCACTCTCTTGTAATATAACAGCAGATAATGAGTTGATATCTAACCGGTTCGACTATGACATCATTCATATATTAGACGATTACATTTTGTACCCTATCTATCTTTTAAGGGCGCTTAGATGAGCGCTATCGAATTTAGGGGTTGTCATTACCTACTGCCATGACCGAAAATATCAAGCACATTTGTCTACAAAAATACGCTATGCTAATAAATCTTGGAAAACAATAACCTCCTAACACTTTAGCTGAACCATTAAGGATAGCGTAATGACCAAAGCGATAAACAGTGAGCAAATAATGAATAAGACAATCAACTTGAAGACTTTGATCAAACCGACGTTACTTAGTGTAGCGCTACTGAGCATTATGGGTTGTACCGCGATGCAGAATACTAGCGCCGATCCTGTCAGCACTGAGCTTAATGCTGCCACTGTATACTACAACGGTAACATCATCACTATGGAAGGCGATCAGCCACAAATGGTGCAAGCCTTAGTAACGCAAGCAGGCAAAATTGCTTACGTCGGTAATTTGTCTAACGCCCAGTCAAAATATACTAATGCGGCGCAAGTCGATCTAAAAAACCAAACTCTATTACCAGGGTTTATCGATCCGCATAGCCATTTCGATATGGTGTCGAACACTATGGGGCAAGTCAATCTTAACCCGTCACCTGTCGGCAAAGTAGCTAGCATCGATGACATACTGCAAGCGCTCAAAGCTTATAAAAAAGACAATAATATTGCTGATGGTGAGTGGATCTATGGTTGGGGTTATGATGAAACTCAGTTGAGCGAGGATCGACATCCTACTAAAGATGAGATCGATACGGTACTGCCTAATAACCCAGTCTATCTACAACATACTAGTGGTCATATGGGCGTAGCAAATAGCAAGGCTCTGGCAGCATTGAATATAACGGCTAATAGCAAAGCCCCTGACGGCGGTAATATTGCACGAGTCAAAGGCTCAAACGAGCCTAATGGCCTAGTACAAGAAACCGCGATGTATCCCTTCGTGCGCAAGATGCTAGAAGTGTTAGAGCCCAATCAAGCTAAATTCTTTGAGTCTACGCAAGATTATTATGCCGAAAATGGTCTGACTACCGCCCAAAACGGTTCGACGACTCGTGATACTATTGCTTTCTTCCAACAGCAGGCAAATGCCGGTAAGCTCAAAATCGATTTAGTGGCGCTGGCAGGGGTTAGTGACTTAGATGAAAACCTAGCCGATAAAAACTTTAGCTGGAAGACTTATAACAATGGCTTTAAAGTTCAAGGCACTAAGATCGTCGCCGATGGCTCGCCACAAGGTAAAACGGCTTATTTCAGTCAGCCTTACCTAACGCCAGTACCAGATTGTCAAAAGGACTGTCGTGGCTTGCCTAGTGTCAGCCAAGACCAGCTCAATGAGATGTTTGCCAAAGCTTATGCCCGTGACAATCAGCTATTTATTCATAATAATGGCGATGGGGCCACTGATATGGTGATCAAAGCGCATGAGTATGCGGTAAAAAAGACTGGGCAAGCAGCCGATAAAGATCGTCGTACAATCCCTATCCATGCGCAATTTGCTCGTCCTGATCAACTACAAGCCTTTAAAAAGTATAATATGTTGCCGTCATTCTTTACTAATCACGCTTACTTTTGGGGTGATGTCCATGTCAAAAACTTAGGTGAAAAACGAGCTAATTTTTCTAGTCCGATAGCTACTGCTGATAAAATGGGCCTAAGATATACTAACCATTCTGATGATACGGTAACCCCAGTCAGTCCGTTATTTACGGTTTGGTCAGCAGTGAATCGCACTTCACGCTCCGGTCAGATCATTGGTAAGGATGAACGTGCCAGCCCTTATCAAGCCCTAAAAGCCATTACTATTAACCCAGCTTATGAGTATTATGAAGAAGACAGCAAAGGGTCTCTAACCCCAGGTAAACTGGCTGATTTAGTGATCTTAGATAGCAACCCTTTGACTATTAATGCTAGTAAGATAAAGGACATTAAGGTGATGACTACTATTAAAGCAGGTAAAACTATTTATCAGCGTCGCTAGTTTTATTAGTAGATGAGTAGTGCTTACCTGATGCTAGATAAATTTTTTAACATTGCTGGCTAGTATTAGCAGTCGGATTTTTTAGTTATTCGACTGTTTTACTTTTTTCTGTCTTCATAATTACCAACTTTTTTACCTTTTTAATTTTGAACCCTTTAAACTGTCAACTGCTTAACCTATCCCTTTAAAGAGAGGCCTATGAGTACCTACGAGCAAATCACTTCCTCTGACAATAGCCATTATCTGCACCATAATTTTTTTGAACCAACCGTCTCTGATAGTGAGCCTGATAGCGTCAAAGCCGTTAAAGCCACGTTATTAATTGTTCACGGTATGGCGGAGCATAGTGGTCGTTATGCCAGCTTTGCGCAGTTCTTGGCGGATAACGGTATTGCAGTAGTAACTTATGATCAGCTCGGTCATGGTCAGACTATTAAGTCGCCTGACGAGTTAGGGTTTTTTGGTAGCGAGCATCCTATGCAGTCGTTATTGAAAGATGTCATTATTATGGCGGACAGCATAAAGTCTCGCTATCCTGATGTGCCCCACTTCATCATGGGTCATTCGATGGGATCATTTATCGTGCGTACGGTGCTCAAGCATCATACTCATAACTTTGCAGGGGCTATTCTAATGGGTACTGCCGATGCCAATCCATTAATAAAGGTTTTGCTACCTATCAATAAGATCTTGGCAAAAGCGGCGGCTAAAAAGCCCAATAGCATATTTTCTGATTTGATGAATAAGCTGCTAAATAGCAAGCTTGCTACTGATTCTTCCTCTTCTGAATTTGCTTGGCTGAGCGAAAGTAAGGCTAATATCGCCGCCTACGAAGCCGACCCATTAGCAGGTTTTGTATTTACCAATAATGGCTTTTATACCCTATTTGCACTTATGCAGGCAGGACTGGATAAAGGCTGGGCTGGAACGATTGCTAAAGACTTCCCTATGCTGTTTATCAGCGGTAAAGATGATCCTATCGGCAATATGGGTCGTGGTATTCGTGCTATCGACAATAGATTACAGAAACAAGGCTTCGCTAACATAAGCACCAAACTCTATCCCAATATGCGTCACGAGCCTTTACATGAGCAAGACAGTAACTTGGTATATGATTATATTCTGAACTGGATAGATGATTTATCTATTTAGCTTAGCCAGGCATTTGCTAAAGGGGCATAAATTAGCGACAATAAAAGCCGCTGTCTTTAGCATATCTATTTAAACTAACTTAGTGTTAATTGATGCTAGTTAGTCAGGCTCGCTATAATTGAAAGGCTAGCTGGATGCTAATGACAACTACGAGCAAAACCCTCTATTATTTTATCTTTAATCTTTTTAGGAATTTTTATGTCATTACAGCAAACGATTGAACAAGCTTTTGAAAACCGCAATAATTACAATCCAACTAATATGCCGCAAGATATCCGAGAGGCTATCGAACAAGTGCTTGAGCAACTTGATAACGGTACTTTACGTGTCGCTGAAAAGAAAGATGGCGAATGGGTAGTTAATCAGTGGGCGAAAAAAGCGGTGCTTTTATCATTCCGCCTCAATGACAACTACGTCATGGCTGCTGGTGAGCATGTACAGTTTTATGACAAAGTACCGACTAAATTTGCTGATTGGACTGAAGCACAGTTTAAAGAAGCTGGCGTACGTGTAGTACCACCAGCTGTCGCTCGTAAAGGATCATATATCGCACCGGGTGCCATCTTGATGCCTTCTTACGTCAATATCGGCGCTTATGTCGATCAAGGCGCAATGGTCGATACTTGGGCTACTGTTGGTTCATGTGCTCAAATCGGTAAAAACGTCCATCTCTCTGGTGGCGTAGGTATCGGTGGTGTATTAGAGCCATTGCAAGCTAACCCTACTATCATTGAAGACAACTGCTTTATCGGCGCCCGCTCTGAGATCGTTGAAGGCGTTATCGTTGAAGAAGGTGCAGTAATCTCTATGGGAGTCTACATCGGTCAATCAACTCGTATCTATGATCGTGAAACTGGTGAGATTCATCGTGGTCGCGTACCAGCCGGTTCAGTGGTAGTACCTGGCTCTTTACCTTCTGAAGATGGTACTCATAGCTTATATGCCGCTATTATCGTGAAAAAAGTTGATGCGCAAACTCGGGCTAAGACTGCCGTTAATGAGCTATTGCGCTTAGATTAATTGCCAGCAAAGCTTAGTCAGTGACAGCTTACTCAAAGGTGCTTAGATATTCTAAGCACCTTTTTTATCGCTAAATTAAACGCTTACAGCGGATAAAAGACAGCTATTACAGCAGACCCTACGCTGTGCGCTATTGAAATACAGCAACTAAATACAGCAACTAAATACGGCAATCAAAATACGGCAATCAAAATACGGCAATCAAAATACAGCAACCAAAATACAGCAACCAAAATACAGCAACCAAAATACAGCAACCAAAATACTGAGCTAAAAACCTTAGCCTATAACGGCTTATAGTAAGTTAGCCGTCTTATAAATATGCTGCTACTAGCTAAAGCGCTAATGCAATTACGCCAAGATTTTTACAGCTTAATGCAGCCGCTTACGTTATAATTTGGTTTAATAAAAAAACCTTATCTAATACCGCTCCTATTGCGGTATTTTTATTGTTTTCTGTTACGAAAAAAATGTTAATTTTTAATCTTTCTGTCGAGGTAGATGATCGACACCTTACCTTATTTGAAATTGTTATGACTGAGCTATCGCTACGCACATCCGCTATTCCTGTCACTGACCCTGAAGCGGGGTTACGTATTACTGAGATTTTTTATTCTTTACAAGGGGAAGCGCTAACTTCAGGCTTGCCGACGATATTCGTACGCTTGACTGGTTGTCCCCTACGCTGCGTCTATTGCGATACTGAATACGCCTTTAGTGGCGGCGAGCGTCAGTCTCTAGAGACTATCGTAGCGACTATCAAAAGCTTCCCTTGTCAGCGTATTTGTATTACTGGTGGCGAGCCTTTAGCCCAGCCGAATGCCATTGAGCTAATTAAACGTTTGCTTGCCGATGGTTGTGAGATATCGCTTGAAACTGCAGGGGCGTTATCGGTACAAAAGGTACCGCCAGCAGTAAGCAAAGTTATGGATCTTAAAACCCCAAGCTCAGGGGAAGTCGATAAAAACTTATGGTCAAATTTGGCTTATCTAACCCAGCACGATCAGTTAAAGTTCGTGATCATGAATCGCACTGATTACGACTGGGCTAAAGCCAAACTAGTTGAGCACCAGCTAGACAAGCTGGTCGGTACATTATGGTTTTCGCCGATGTTCACTGTTGAGGAAAATGACAGTAGTCCTGAGGTGCCAGTATTGGCTCGCCAATTGGCTGAATGGATACTGGCTGATGCGCTGCCGGTTCGCTTCCAATTGCAGTTGCACAAGATCATCTGGGCTGATGCCAAAGGCAAATAAAATATACCGTCAATATTAATATAAACCTATAAATAGCTGATTATTTATAGGTTTATATCATGATTGTCAAAGCTAAAAAGTGCAAGGATGCGGGGATGATTAAGTTAATATTATTAGGCTTATTAGCAGGAGCGCTATTTAGCTCAACCTTTATCTTAAACGAATTTATGAGCAGCGCTGGTGGCCATTGGTTTTGGTCAGCCAGCCTACGTTATTTGTTTATGTGGTTGTTGCTCACGGTTATTATCAGCATGCAACATGGCTTTGGCCGCATCAAAGAGCTGACGGCTATTTTTTGTGCGCATTGGCGCTTTTGGTGTATTACTGGCAGTATCGGCTTTGGAGTCTTCTATACCGGTATTTGCTACGCTGGGGATCACGTTGCTGGCTGGGTGGTGGCGGCGACCTTTATGTTTACGGTGGTCACGAGCTTACTAGTACTAATAGCTTTTGGTCAGCGCTTTGATAAGAAGTTTATTTTTTATGCCTTACTAGTATTTATTGGGGTATTGCTAGTTAACGTTAGCGAAGGCTTAACTGCCTCTGAGGTTGCTTCTACGCCGATGCTAGAAATGCTTCTTTATGGCGCATTGCCGGCATTATTGGCCGCTTTCTGTTATCCCATCGGCAATCAGTTAGTTTGGCAAGTATCTTATAATACCCGCATGCAAAATGCTGAGCGACGTAAGTCACAAGAAAGCTCCAGCGATCAAAACAGTAATATCAGCTCAGTCAACCAAAGCTACACGCCTCGCAATAGCGCTAATAGCAATCCATTACCTGTTACTCAAGCAGCACAATCTGCGCTACAGAAGCTAATTAGCCGTATTCCAGCTATTGAAACTGAGCTGCTACAAAACGCTTTTAATAAAGTGTGGCTCATGACCCTTGGTAGTTTGCCATTTTGGCTAATTTTAGGCATCATAGTGCATCCTGAGGCGCCCAGCTCATCACAGCTTTTTAATACCTTGCTAGTAGCTTTACTCGCAGGCGTTGGGGCGACGAGTATCTTCTTATATGCCCGTGAGCGCGCTGAGACTTCCAGCGAGGTTGCTGGCGTTGACTCCACTCAAGCTAGTGAAGTAATATTTGCCTTAATTGGTGGCATATTATTGTTAAATAATGCTTTACCATCAGCAATGGGCCTAATGGGTATTGGATTAATTATGTTAGGATTAGTACTGTTTGCTAAGGATGGCTAATAGCGCTGTTTATAAAAACTATTATTTATAATACAGCTACAGGACAAACCGTTGTGACCAATAATTTGATTTTTCCTGATATTCTGCTGTATTTATTAGATATGATTGGGATAGTCGCTTGTGCTATCGCTGGGACTTTACTAGCGCAACACAAAGGTTTTGATATTGCTGGCTGCATTTTAGTAGCTATGGTTAATGCTATTGGTGGTGGCACTTTACGTGACATGGCATTAGATCGACACCCCTTGTTTTGGATGACCGATCTCAATTACGTACTAGTAATCACTGCTACTTCACTAATATTGCAAATATTCTTTCATCTTTATCCCAAAATTGATAATGCCCTCAAACTGTTCGATGCGATTGGGCTGGCCGCTTTTAGCGTCATTGGTTTTAAGGTGGCTTTAGATCAAGACTTATCACCGATGATTGCAGTAATGATGGGAGTTTGGACAGCTATTATTGGTGGCTTACTACGCGATATTATCTGCAATGAAATACCCCTGCTCCTTCAGCGTGAAATCTATATCTCTGCTAGTATCGCCGGTTCAGTGACTTACTTGCTACTGGAATACTGGGGCTTTAATTCAAGCTTCAATGAATTTATTATGCTTGGCGTCATCTTTGCGGTGCGAATGTTAGCACTGCGCTTCGATTGGCATCTTCCCTCTATTCGCTTGGTCAACTGACCTTCATTCTGTTGGCTTGCGTGAATTCTTTATATGAGTCCTTATGATCAGTATTATTAGTGTCAACCTTTATGCTGTGCTCAACACTTACTGTATGGCAATATTTGGCAAATCTTTCGATATGCTATTGGCTCCTGCTATTGCTGTAACCGCACCTACAGCCCTTTTAACCGATAATCGTTCTACTCTTACCCCAGAATTTGTCACCCGCTTCGAGCCAACCTCGTTTATGTTTTGGTTAGAGATGTTTGGTATTTTTGCTTGTAGTGTCTCAGGAACTATCCTAGCTAAATATAAAAAATTCGATGTTTTTGGCTGTATTTTAGTGGCGATGATTGCTGCTATTAGCGGCCCTACTGCACGTGATATCATCTTGGATCGCTATCCATTGTTTTGGATGGTCAACATGAACTATCTGGTTATTATTACCGTCACTTCCGTCGGTTTTCAGATGTTTTTTAATCCAAAAGCACGCCATGTAGATGGTCTATTAAAGCTGTTCGATGGCTTAGCACTAGCGATTTTTACTTTGATTGGTATTCAAGTAGTGCAAGAAATGGGCGCCAATATTCCCATCTGTATCTTGCTTGGGGTATTGAATATTTTGTTTGGTACAGTCATTCGCGATATGCTGTGTAATGAGATTCCTTTAGTATTGCAGCGTGAGATTTACGTTACCGCAGCGATCATTGGTGGTATTCTCTATTTTGTGATGGATGGTATGGGCGTTACTCCTTGGATTACCGAATCTTGTACTATGATTACTATCTTTGTTATTCGTATGCTGGCTGTGCACTATGATTGGCACTTTCCAGATATTGGACTGATAAAAAGGCCTAATATCTAACCTTATATTGCCATAAAACAAATACATAAATCTTGATAAAAAATAAGGGCGCTTGAATAATCAAAGCGCCCTTATTTTATGACTGATTAACACCGATTCTCTGATATACAAACAATTTATTTATCGGTAGTATCTATTGGTAAGTGCTGCATGCACTTTAGTAAAGCTAAGCGCTAATAACCGCTAAATCCTTAACCATTAACTGCAAGCTCTGTTTACCATTCCACTCGTTGATATCCAGCTCAAATAAGATGTGCACTTGCTCAGCTCGGTAGTCCCAAGCGGCACTATCATAATTAAAATAAATAGCATCGATAGGATACTGTACATCGGGATAACATAGCGACAGCTTTAGGTGCTTATCCTTGAGTATCTTAAAGCTTAGTACTTCAAATACCCCATCAAATATTGGCGGCGCAAAACCATGTCCCCAAATGCTAGCATCAGCTAAGTTATCCGCAAAATATAAGCTAAAGTCATGAGCTTGTAACGCTCCATCAGTGAATTTTTGCTCAGCGAACACTTCATCGTCTAGATGCGCCATTACTTCATTAAAGGCCTCAACGAAGCTGTCAAAATTACTACGTTTCAAGGTCAAACCTGCCGCCATAGCATGGCCACCAAAATGGCTGATCAACGCAGGGTTTTTCTCAGCAACTTGCTCAATAGCATCGCGAATATGCACGCCAGCGATCGAACGTGCCGAGCCTTTGATAGCATCATCACCACCAGTGTTTTGAGTGTCAGCAGGGGCAAATACTATACTAGGCCGATAATGGCTTTCTTTTAAGCGTCCAGCGACAATACCGATAACTCCTTGATGCCAGTTATCTTGATAAAGCACAATACTGCGCTGACTATTAAGCTGATCATTAGCAGCCACTGACTGACTGGTAGTTTTATCCACTAAGATTAAGTCGTTACTGTCATCGACTTTATTACTGCCATCAACAGCATTATTGTCAGACTCATTGCTGCCAGCTAGCTGCTCGACAATGCTATCAGCTTGATTACGCATCTCGCCTTCAACTTGCCGGCGATTACGATTAAGCTGCTCTAACTCATGGGCTAAACGTTGGGCGCTGCCCCAATCATCAGTCAATAAGCACTCAATACCGATACGCATATTATCCATACGCCCAGCGGCGTTAATACGTGGGCCTAGTACAAAACCAAAGTCTTGCGCATGCAACTGCTTAGGATCACGACCAGCCTGCTCGAGCAATGCTAAGATACCTATACAGCACCGCCCTTGACGGATAGCATTCAGTCCATGATGAACTAAGATGCGGTTGTTTTTATCCAAAACCCCCACATCGGCAATAGTTCCTAAGGCCACTAAGTCTAAATATTGACTCACTTGTACGGTTGACTTACCTGCCTCGCGGCGCAATTTCGCCAGACGACCGAGCACATAGAAAGCGACCCCGACTCCGACTAAAGCTTTACTACTAAAATCACAGTCTATCTGATTGGGATTGACTACCGCTTCTGCTGGTGGCACTTGCTTAGTAGTCAAATGATGGTCAGTAATAATAACGATAATACCTTCAGCTTGGGCACGTGCTACACCCTCATGGCTAGAGATGCCATTATCGACAGTGACGATCATTTGCGGCTGATAAGTTTCAATACCTAATTCGACGATTTCAGGGGTGAGACCATAACCGTACTTAAAGCGATCTGGCACTAAGAAATTAACGTTTGCGCCCATCTTAGTCAGCGCTCGCATCATCAGCGCGGTACTAGTCGCCCCATCACAGTCAAAGTCGCCAACGATCAAAATACGTTGCTCTTGGTCAATCGCCACATCTAGCAGGCGCACCGCTTCAGTGACGCCATGGAGCATTTCGGCTGGCAACAGACCTGCTAAGCCCGTTTCGAGCTCATCAGGCTGCACGATACCACGACCGGCATAGAGGCGAGCTAGAGTGAAAGATTGGGCGGCTAGTGGTTGTAGCGCAGTGGGCAGCTCATCGATGCGAGTGCCAGTATATCGGGGAGTTAAATTTAGCATAGGGCTATTCTACTGGCTTTGATCTTAGGTCACAATGTGAATTTATAGGCAATTCGTTTAGCGATGATTGCTAGACTGTTGACGATAGTACTTGTAATTAGAGTTTACTATTTTCGACACTGACAACCCTGTACAGCTTAGTGGCTTTAGCCAGTATTATTTACAAAAACCGTATAAAGATAAGCTGTTTCTTATTATTTTGATACAAAGCTATGATTGTATAGCGCGCATAAATCCCTAAAATGATAACTAACTTTAATAGTGATGATACGAGCTTTGATCTTCTATTACGGCTTGTTTCAACTATGCTTATTAAATCAAAAATCACTAAACTTAATATACTGAACTAAAAGCTACTAACTCAAAATTATTGAATGACCTTAAGGATAATTATATGAAAACTACCCCAGCTGTTGAAAAGCTACCAAACACTATTGATCCCAATTTAGATCTTGAACAAGTTAGAAAGCAATGTATCGCCTTAGTCAAAAAACGTGCTAGATACTCTGCTGGTGTAGCGGTTGTTCCTGTACCTTTCTTTGATGTGGCCGTCGATGCCGGGATGTTAACTCAACTGCTACCTGATATTAGTGAACGTTTTGGCTTGCTCGAAAACCGTCAGGGCGCTGTCGACTTAGAGTCACGTGAAATACATTGGAATGAGCTTAAAAATCGTACGGTTGATTTCGCAGGCTTAATGGCTACTCGTGGCATTGTCAAAAAGACAGTGCAAGGCTTTGGTGGTCGTATCGCCGCTAAGCAAGTCACTAAATTTATCCCACTTGGTGGGCAATTGGTCGCTGCTACTATGGGCTATATGATTTTCAAAAAAATCGCTGTCGATCATATTAATCAGTGCTATGAATTGGCAAAAGATATTCAAACTAAGCAACATAGTAAAAATGTCTAACTTTTAGCAGCTTATTTAAAAGCTCTTTACGATTTAGAAGTATAAAGCCAGCTAAGATTATTTATCTTAGCTGGCTTTTTATTTGCTTTAACAGTTGCAAGTAGGACAAAAGCAGTAATGGCTAGAGCAACTCATTTTAGCCCTAGCTTTTTAAATCGTTACGCTACTCAATTTGTTCAATAATAATACGTATATTTGCTATCTTATCCTTTCTATCAACAAACACATAACCTTGCCAGCCTTTGTATAAAGGCACTTTTTCAGCGAATTTAAGTTCTGATCTTTGCTCTAGCTTTTGTAGAGTTTTTAGCGGCTTACTATTATGCGCTACAGGTACTAATATTTTTAAAACTTCTGATAATACTGGCAATGAGTGTCCCTGTTGCGCAGTGATGACGTATGTCACGCTAGATAAATCACAGCCAGATAAAGTGGCTTCAATATCCAAGCCTTTTACTTGAACCGTTTCCGTAACCACTTGGGTATACTCATGCATATCGATATCAACATGACTGGCGCCACCTAAGCTGAGGTCTAATAAGCCCTTATCTTTACTATTAGCTAGTCGGCAATGATCTCGATAATAACTACTTATAGGGTTATCGCCCTGCCAATTGACAGTGAACTTAAGAGCCGGATCTATCAGCTCACCATCCTCATAAGCTTCAGGATGCGAGCGAAAATTGGGCACAGCGCTATACTTAATCTGCTTGCCTAGCACTTTGTAAGTTACGATGTGCTCACTAAAGGGCGCATAAAGCAATATCTCGTGGCTGCCAACGATTTGTTTTTTACTATCCAAAAGTAGATATTCTACCGTACTGTTACTAAATACACTGCCGCCTAGTGGTCCCATAGACTCAACCTCAATAGCTAAGTCTTCTATACTATCTTGATTAAAATCCATAGCTAGTAAAGGATGTAAGCGTAAACTATAATTCATGCTCTGCTGCTCGCCATCATCATCTTCATACTTCTCTGAGCAGTCGTATTCTAATGCTGCTGTCTTGCGAGGATTAGGATCAGGGTTATCACAGCGACTCTCGATCAAATCGATGATAATAGATTTTGGGATTTTTACCTCAGCAGTAGCACTCAAGCTAGTCGCCATTAATACAGCTAATAACAGAAGATTATGTCGTTGCATACTTGCCTCCAATACTAATAGCGGATTATGATTAGTATAGTATGGCTTTAGTTTTCGCTAAAAGCGATATAAACAAAATAACGGACTCTACTGTAGAGAGCTATAGCGAAACTTATCACTGTCAAAACAGGCGCTTTGCTGTGACTATATCGATTGCTTGCTTATTAACGGTTTGTGATTAGGCTGATATAAGTGAACCCCTATAAGCTATAAAAAGGTATTATAATCGCACATTATTGTCAGTGAATTAGATTGGGCAATATGCAAAATCTTTAAAAGCTACTACTTACTCAACCCCCTTAAAGGATAAACCAATGAAAAAACTCTTAGCCTCAACTGTAGTGCTGGCTACTGTTGCTTTAGCTGGCTGCGCGACCACTGGAGCCAACAATAATGCAGGCACAGCTATCGGTACTGCAAACGAAATCGGCATGAACGTCTTCAAAGCGGCTATCGATAACCAATGCCGTAGCCAAATTCAACAACAGCCAGCTTGGCGCATTGCTAGTGTGGCTATGACGGAAAGTCAAAAAGAAGCCGTACAGAGCAAGGTTTGTGGCTGTGTAAGCGAACAAGCACCGCAGCAAGTGACTCTCATTGAATTAGGTAATGCTGCTATAGATGCCAATTACCGAGGTCAATTAGTGACTAAAGTTGTCGCCAAATCGCTACAAAGTTGTTACGCGAACTTCACTAAGTAAACTGCTAATTGATAATTAATAATTGCCAGTTATTGAAAAATGGTCGATAAAAAAGGCTGCGTTAATTATAACGCAGCCTTTTTTATGATTAAAACTATGGCTTTACTAACTATAAAAAAGCTATCTTAAGCCGATAATCTAATACTTATCTGCTTCTGTGATAACAGCTTGGCTACCTAAGGCAGCCGCCATTGGCAATATTTTACTCATACGAAAATACTTAGAATGACTTTTAAGAATATCATTGACACCATCGACCAAATCTTCGATAACATCGTCATAAATACCATGATGCAATTCAGTATCGAAAGCGGTAAAAGGATGCTTACGAGCGGCTGCTCTTACATCAGTAATTCCATCTTTAGTGTAAAAGATATTAACACTGCCATCACTATTGAGCACACAGCTTAGATCACCTTGATCAATAACCATGTCTATACGTTCAGGCTTAAAAATATAGTCATCGACATCAAGTAATTGTTTCTCTATACCTTTTTTAAATAACGAGGCAACGTCCATTATAGTTATATCCTTATAGTTCAAAATTTAATAGGTTAAATAAGGTCTGATACTTTAAATCAGTTTTAATTAGCACTCATTTACGTCATGAGAGAGTCTGTTATATAGTATTTGAAAGTCTATTATTTTTTAACAGCTAATATGTAAAACTACGTTTATGCTTAGTAAAATATGGCCTGTAGGCTAATGTTGATAGAAATTATTTGTCCTTTGCTAATAGCAGAAAACTTCCAATCAAACCCAGCCTTTTTTACGAAATGACTTTAGCACTTCGATAAATACTTCCATCTCCTCAGGTATGCCAAGCGTCAAGCGATTAAAACCTTTAACAGGAGGAAACTCGCGACCAACCTTGATACCATTTTCTCGCATTCTATCGATATAGGTTTTCAAATCCCCTTTTATTTCATGAAAGATAAAGTTGGCCTGTGAAGGTAAGTAGCGAAGTCCAAGCTCATCCAGTGCGCTTTCAATCATCTGGCGCGATTGATTGGTAGTGCGCAAACTTAGCGCTAAAAACTCTGCATCATTTAACGTTGCAATAGCGGCAATCGCACCTGACAAGTTGGTGTTATCCATCGACATGAAGGCTTCAACATCTTCAATAGCTTGCGGGTTGGAAATCGCATAGCCGACTCGCATACCGGCTAAAGCATATAGCTTTGAGAAAGTATGAATGACAATAAGGTTATCTGACAACTGTTGTTTTACCCACTCAATCCCACTCTCAAAACTTGGGTCTGTCACGTATTCTAAGTAAGCTTGGTCCAATAGAAAGTAGTGGTTATCTGGTGCATTACTTACCCAATCTTTCAGCTTTGCCGTTGATGTAATTGTCCCTGTTGGATTATTAGGGTTGCAAAGATAAAGCAAACTAATCCCGTCAAAATCGTTGGCAGCTTTTTGCAGTCTTTGCAGGTCTAAATCATAATTTTCGGCCGTTAATGGTATTTTGACTACAGGTGCGCCAATAGAGTCTGCATACATTTCTGCGCAATCAAACGTTGGCACAGGAATCACCATTTGAAACTTTCTGCCCTCTTCCAACGCTCTATGTTGCAGCATTTGTAAGATAGCTCGAATATTTTCAGTGGAGCCATTCCCTAGTGAGATCTGATTCTCTGCCACGCCATGGAGAGTAGCAATTTTGCTAATGAGAGCAGCGCTTGGATTATCTGGATACCGAAAACCTGAACCTAAAGAATCTGTAACGGCTCGTTTAGCAGAATCTGCCATGCCTAGTGAGTTTTCATTAGCATTTAGCTCTATGGGATTATTCGTATGCACAATATATGATCCGCCTAATTTGTTATTGGTTTATGAGCTTAACAATATTATTTGATATCATATTAAGCAGCATTTGGTATGAATACAAGTGTTGTATTACCTAAAAATTAGTTATTAATCCTAGAAAGTAAAAACTCATATTTTTCAATTACTTACTAGGCTATAAAAAAGGCGAGCTACAAATATGCAACTCACCTTTGTTAAGTTCTCTTGGCCTTTTTTAACCAGTCAGTCTTTTAAGACAGCCAATTTCTAAAGTAATAATTAAACCCAGCCCTTTTGCCGAAAAGATTGTAATACTTTGACGAATACTTGCATCTCATCAGGAGTGCCAAGTGTCAGGCGGCTGTAGCCAGTAATAGGCAAAAACTCTCGCCCCACTAAGATACCGTTTTCTCTCATTCTATCTATATAGGTTTTTACATCGCCTTTAATTTCATGGAAAATAAAATTGGCTTGTGAAGGCAAATAACGCAGACCTAGCTTCTCTAGCTCAGTCTCAATAATTTGACGCGATTGATTGGTAACCTGCAAACTTAGCTGTAAGAAAGCTTGGTCCTCTAACGTTGCTAACACTGCGACCGCACCGGCTAAATTAGTATTGTCCAACGACACAAATGAGCTGATGGCGGCCGTAGTTTGTACATTGGCAATAGCGTAGCCTATACGCATACCTGCTAGTGCACATAGTTTTGAGAAGGTACGGACTACGATAATATTGTCGGATAGCCCTTGCTTAACCCACTCGATAGCGCTCTCAAAACTTGGGTCAGTAATATATTCTGAGTAAGCTTCATCTAATAAAAAATAGTGATTATCAGGGGCATTCTTCACCCAAGCTTTTAACTCTGCTGTTGCAGTGATAGTGGCGGTTGGATTATTAGGATTGCAAAGATAAAATAGACTAATACCTTCAAATTCTTCGGCAGCTTGTTGTAGATTGTGAAAATCTAATTGGTAATCATCAGCAGTCAGCTGCACTTTTACTACGGCTACTCCTATAGATTCTGCATAGCGCTGTGCACAGTCAAAAGTTGGATCAGGCACCACAACTTGTAACTGCTGAGCTGTATTTAAGGCTTTATCTTGCAGCATATGTACTACAGTGCCAACGTTTTCGATTGAGCCATTACCCAAAGACACTTGGTCTTCTGCTACGCCATTTATCTCAGCGATTTTACTAATTAATTTAGCACGCTGATCGTCTGGATAACGAAAGCCGATATCTAAAGAGTCGATGATAGCTTGTCTGGCAGAAGCTGACATGCCTAGTGAGTTCTCATTAGAGTTTAACTCTAGTAAATGATTAGTATGCACGATGAATAATCCGTCTTAGTTTTTGGTAGGTTATGGGATTTAATTTGATTAGGAGCATTGCTGATATAAGGCTAACCTTATCGTAGGCTGACGCTTTAGGCTAGTCGTAGGGTGTGCCGCGCGCACCGAAACAAGCTGTTATAACTTACCACATCAATTCATATATTCTAAAGCAATAGTCTCAAATTCCAAAAAATGTTTGAAAGCAAACTCATGTTTCCTATTCAGTGCAAAATATTTATCTTTCATAAGCTCAGATATTTTTTTGAAGTCATAGTAAAACATTCGGACTAATTGAATTTTAGCGATTTGAAACTCCATAACAGCTTCTTTGTTTTGTGTAATTAGCTCTTTAGTATGAAACAGATAATCCTCGTTGAACTCTACTACCTTTAGCCAAATGTAATTTTGCTGTGTCGATATTTCATCTATTATTAGTCTTACCCCTCTAGGCTCGCCATGCCAATTAAAACTACTTGTTTTATCACCTCTCATTAGCTCAATTAAAGCATCAATACATTCTATAATAGGATCGTTAAAAGAGTGAGTTATCACAATCTTATACCAATCACGATTGGCATATAGCCAACAATAATTCCAACCCTGTTCTTCTAAGAAATAACTGATATTTATATTCACTGTTTTTACTCTTTTAAAATAACGAAATACAGCTGCCAAATAAATAAAGATAGCACAAAAAAGCGGGTCACTTTCGCAACCCGCCCTACTTTTCTAAACTCTAATGCTACTGTATTAAATGCGCTTTAAGCTCAAGCACTTTATCACGAGTCTTCGCCGCATCCTCAAACTTAAGATCACGGGAGAATTGCTTCATCAGCTTCTCAAGGCGATTAATCTCTTTTGCTAGCAAATCAGGGCTGCGTAAGATACTGATATCGACATCAGGCAGATTACTTTTGACCGGAATGGCTTGGTTATCATTGGCATCATGATCATCGCCAGTATCAATCTTATCTGTCACGTTACGACGTGCGCCTCTCGGGGTAATATTATGCTCAAGGTTGAAGGCAACTTGCTTTTCACGGCGACGATCAGTCTCCTCAATCGCCCGCTGCATACTATTAGTGATACGATCTGCATAGAGAATAGCTTTGCCATTGAGATGACGAGCTGCCCGACCAATAGTCTGAATTAAGGCGCGCTCAGAGCGCAAAAAGCCCTCTTTATCGGCATCAAATATCGCTACTAACGACACTTCGGGCATATCTAAACCCTCACGAAGCAAGTTGATACCGACCAGCACATCATGCACACCAGTACGCAACTCGTGGATAATCTGCGTCCGTTCAACCGTATCAATATCTGAATGTAGATAGGCGACTTTGATATCATATTCTTTTAGATAGCTGGTCAAATCCTCTGACATACGCTTAGTCAAAGTGGTAATCAGGACCCGTTCATCTTTTGCACTGCGTTTAGTAATTTCTGATAACACATCATCGACTTGCGTCAATACCGGACGGATCTCAATCTCAGGATCAATCAGACCCGTTGGGCGCACTAACTGCTCGACGATTTGCTCGCTATGCTCAAGCTCATAAACAGCAGGTGTGGCACTGACAAAGATAGTCGTCGGCTTGATACGCTCCCACTCTTCAAACTTCATCGGCCGATTGTCCATCGCACTCGGCAGACGGAAACCATAATTGACCAAGTTCTCTTTACGTGATCTATCGCCTTTATACATCGCCCCTACTTGCGATACAGTCACATGCGACTCATCGAGGAACAATAAAGCATCGTCTGGAATATAATCGAACAACGTCGGCGGTGCCTCTCCGGGTGGACGACCCGATAGATGCTGTGAGTAGTTTTCGATACCGTTACAGTAGCCAAGCTGCTGAATCATCTCTAGATCGTATTGGGTACGCTCTTTGAGACGTTGCGCTTCGATTAGCTTATTGTTCTGACGGAAATACTCCAAACGTGGCTCAAGCTCAGCACGAATAGTATGACTGGCAGCCTCCAGCTTATTGCGTGGCGTCACATAATGCGATTTAGGATAGATGGTAATGCGGGGCACGCTACGCACCGTCTTACCAGTGAGCGGATCGAACCAAGATATTTTTTCCACTTCATTATCGAATAAATGCACTCGCACGGCCAATTGTTCAGACTCTGCTGGATAGATATCTAATATCTCTCCGCGCAAACGATAAGTACCGCGGCCAAAGTCCAGCTCATTACGAGTGTACTGCATCTCAACCAGACGCTTAATCATCGCTGTACGATCAATCATATCGCCAACTACGATATGCAGTAGCATTTTTAGATAACTTTCTGGATCACCAAGACCATAAATACAAGATACCGAAGCTACAATGATCGCATCACGGCGCTCTAGCAGGGCGCGCGTCGCCGATAGACGCATCTGATCGATATGATCGTTGATGGCACTGTCTTTTTCGATAAAAGTATCACTAGCCGCCACATAAGCTTCCGGCTGATAGTAATCGTAATAGCTGACGAAATACTCGACAGCATTATTAGGAAAGAACGCCTTAAATTCACCATATAACTGCGCCGCTAACGTCTTGTTATGCGCCATAATGATAGTGGGACGTTGGCACTCAGAGATGACCTTTGCCATCGTAAAGGTTTTACCAGAGCCAGTTACTCCCAGTAATAGCTGCTCTTTCATGCCACTATTAATACCTTTTACCAGCTTTTCAATCGCTTGTGGCTGATCTCCTGCTGGCTCAAAGTCGGTAACCATCTCAAAGGCACGACTCGATATTTGCGTTCCTGACGCATTAACACCAACAATTTCAGCTTCGCCTTGCAACTGAGTGGCTAATTGATTTAACTGACGCGATGAACGCGGTTCGGGCATACGCATAAGGGCTTTCTTCGTCAATAGGTTTATAACAATGTGGGGGCTAAGGCATTATTTTTAAAGGTAGTTTATAGTGTTTATGAGGATTATAAGCATATAAATACCGTACTGTTTAAAGCTTGTTAATAGTGACTAGTAAGGGCGGTTAATGCTAACTTTCAAGCGCTATTGATATTAAGATCAACGTCACTAATATTAAACAATAACTAGGCCGTGCTGCCATTGTATAGGTGCTATATTATAAAAGAAGCGCTTAAAAAGTAAGCTATATTTTAGAGGGCATTGTTATTTAATAACCACCAAGGAATACATTATGAAAGGCCATTGTTTGTGCGGTAGCATCACTGTAGAGTTAGAAGACATCAATACTTTTGAAGCTTGTCATTGTAGTATGTGCCGACGTTGGGGTAGCGGCCCCCTGATGGCTATACATAGTAATTCAGAAGTCACTTTTACCGGTCAAGAGTCGATGACCGTTTATCAATCCTCAGCTTGGGCAGAGCGCGCCTTTTGTAATAAATGTGGTACTAACTTGTATTATCATCAGCTAGGCGCTGAAGGCTATGTATTATCTTTAGGCTTATTCCAAGATCATCCGAACTTCGATTTTGCCAGTCAAATATTTGTCGATCAAAAACCATCCTACTACGAGTTCGCTAACGACACCGAAAACCTAACCCAACAGCAATTGTTTGATAAGTTCGCTGATAAAGGCATTAGACCGCAGGATTAATACCCTCATTGATAGCTAAAATTATTTATAAGTTTAGTGGTTATATATTAAGCCTTATGTATTTTAATTAACCAGCTGTTCTTAGCTGATTTTATTACCTTGATTGGCTTACTTTGATTACATAGTATCTATAAGTTGACCGTCA
The DNA here is from genome assembly GCF_018919485.1 of Psychrobacter sp. TAE2020. Taxonomy (GTDB): domain Bacteria; phylum Pseudomonadota; class Gammaproteobacteria; order Pseudomonadales; family Moraxellaceae; genus Psychrobacter. The sequence goes on along the minus strand of NZ_JAHLMU010000001.1, from coordinate 3,082,099 downwards.
AATTTACAAAGCTTTTCACGGTTAACAAAGTCATTACACGACCACTAACTAACTCCTAACGCTTAGGGGTTTAATCATCGATACAAGCTGCTATTATCAGTACTGAATTAATCAATGACAACAAAGCATTCTATTACGAGCTGCTTACTGCAATTATAAAAAGTGAGCATTATCTTAGCGTCTTTGTTGAGTTAACACGACAACCTATAATAATTTAAATTCTAATAATCTAATAAATAGTGGAGCTTAAAATGAGAGAACGTTACGCAAGTGGAATAGATGACGCAACTGCAGAAAAAATGATTAACTTATTGAATGCTAACTTAGCCAACTTAATTGACTTAAGTATGGATAGCAAACAATGTCATTGGAATTTGCAAGGTAAGGGTTTTATTGGTGTGCATCAGTTACTAGATGATACTTATAGCCGTTTGACTGAAGCCTTTGATACTGTCGCTGAGCGTATTGTTATTCTAGGCGGTAAGGCCAATGGTATCTCTAAACGTGTGGTTGAAGATTCTATTTTAGAGACTTATCCTACTGATATCACTGACGTTGATCAGCATGTACGTGAACTGACTAATCGTTATAAGCAAGTTGCTAAAACTTTACGTGAAGGTATTGATGCAGCGGGTGATGCTGGTGATGAAGATACTGCTGACTTATTGACTGAAGTTAGTCGTATAGTAGATAAAGACGCTTGGTTCATCGGTGCTAATGCTCCAAAAAAATAACTTTATTTTAATGGGCGCTTATTTCATCAATAACTGACCTAGAATGAAGCGTAGACAATAAAAAAGGTTATCTTAATTGATAACCTTTTTTTGTATTTTATATAATGACTGGCCATAAAACCTACTGGCTTTACTATTTAGCAGTTAGTGCTTTAATATCTGCAGCCATACGCGGCATGATATCCTGAGTTTTTTGTATACTAGTCTTCATAATAGTAGGCATAACTTGGCTAGTTACTTTTGCTAAGTAGTCTTCCATAATAGCTGGCTGTTTGTTAATAATGCTCTGACCTATAGCGCTACTATAAAAAGTAATTTGAGCATCGACTTCTTGTTGATTGAAATGCTGCTTAGCAGAGTCAATATAAAAACCCATAATTTGTTGATTAAAGCTCTGCATGTCAAAGCTACTAGCTATCTCTTTGCTATACTTATTCACAATATTATCGAACTGCTGGCGCTGACTTTCATTCAAATCATCCTTGGGCATCGCTGCTAATAATCCCTGCATAACTTGCTCAGTCACTCTGCTTTCGCTAGTCATATCATCCATCATTTCGACCACTTTAGTGACTTTTATTAGCTTTAATAAAGAGGCTTCGGTTGGGACAGCAGCTTGTGCAGACAGCGTTGGTACTGCCATCACCGTCATCGCACTTACTGTCAATGAGAGAGCGACTGCGCTATTTCTTAGTAAGGACTTCATAGTATTTCCTTGCTTTTATATCTGACTATTATTGGCTGTTAATTCTTAGCTTAGTGCTGTTTTTAGTTAAGCACAAATTAGTTAGCACTTGCTACAGTATATCTTTAATAATCTGCTTCATTTGCGGTATTAATTGACTAAGCTGCTCTTTAGTAGCACTCATATCCATCTCATTCGACAGCGACTGTTGCAAAAATGCAGCCGTTACTTGTGGTTGCTTGGCCAAGATACTTTGGCCGACTGGGGTATCATAAAACTTAATCTGCGCATCGACTTCCGTTTGGCTATAGTGAGCTTTTGCAGCAGTGATATAAGCTTGAGTCATAGTTTCAGAATCAGTGGCCTGATCGATACCCTCGCCCATAATCTTAGTATATTGACCTAAAACTCCTTGAATCTTAGTCTGTAGTTCACGCTGACGTTTATTTAATTTATCACCAGCTGTTGATTGCTTGGCATTAGTAGTTTGGCTATTGATCACATCAATAGCCGCTTGCTGACCATTAATGATGCCGGTTATTTGCTCATCAATATGCATCACTTGCATTAGCTTAATAATAGAAGTGTCTGAGGGCAGTTGCCTATCGCTAACTTGGGGAGCATAAACTTGAGAGCCAATGTTTTGCCCTACGCTATTGATCTTTTGACTGGGCTGATCATAAACAATCAACTCAGCATAGGCTGGGGTCATAACTGCTGTGCTGGCAAAAGCCAACCCTATCGACAGTAGCGACGCTGATCTAAATACTGTTTTTGCTGATGAAAATGAAGTAGTAACAGGACTAGCGACTACTGGCGAATAATCAAGACTAAAGTCTTGTGGCTGCTGAGTTCCATGGCTCATATCACTCTCTCACTTGGATGTTTTAACTAAAATTATTTGCCTGCTTTCAAGCCAATAAACTGACTATTAGTATAAGGAATTATTTTTATCGTTACACCAGCAGTTTATCCTCTTTTGTACATAAAGGCTTAGCGTTGGGTACCGATAAGGTCAAGATCGCCTCTTGAAATAAAGGATTGGCTCGGAATTGGTTTTCTATAGTTTCAAACTTATGAGCGATGCTATCTTCATGCTGATTACCAACAAAGTTTACCGCGGCAACCATAAATATCTTCTTCGGCCCGACCCATTCTAAATGTAAATAAGAGACGCTTTCAACGTCGTCTGACTCTAATAGCTTGTCTAATACATACTGATGAATACTATCTGATACTTTGTAACCGACCAAAAAATCCCGATTACGACTGATCAAAAATATCGCCACTGCTCCTAATAATATACCAACGATAATAGAACCTAAAGCATCCCAAATTGGGCTACCAGTATAAGCGTGCATCCCCATCGCTGCTGCAGCAATCAGCAAACCAATGACTGCCGCTGAATCTTCGAAGAATACCCCACGTAAAGTAGGATTAGAAGTATCGATCACATAATCAATAGCGCTAACGTTTATCGCTGCCCCATGCTCTTTGCTCTGTCGATAAGCTTGCAGCAATGAAAACCCTTCGAGTACAAAGGCGACTGCTAAAATCACGAAAGCGACAGTGTAATTGGTCTCGGTCTCGACCGCATTCCATTCGCTAATACCAGTATAGATAGAGACAATAGAGCCGGCCATAAATACGCCAAAGGCCGCTATCATTGACCAGACATAAGACTCTTTTCCATAGCCTAGGGGATGACTAATATCGGCAGGTTTTACCGCCTTTTTTTCAGCAATAAGTAAAAACACCCCATTACCGGTATCCGCCCATGAGTGTGCCGCTTCGGCAATCATAGAAGCAGAGCCCGTTATAAAAGCGGCAAATGATTTGGCAATAGCGATCAATAAGTTGGCACCAATAGCGATCAATACGGTGATTACTGAGCCTGAATGCCGTTGCTTGTTGCTGTGCGCATCGTTGGGCGCATCGTTGGGCGCATCATTGGACATATTGTCAGCACTGCCGACGTTATCCGACTCTTTATTAGAATCAAGGCCGCCTACGCCACGAGCACTATGGGTTAGTGCTGTATTATTAGCATGCAAATGCGGGTTAGCGACTGATGGTTTTAGACTCATGCTAGACTCAATAAAGTATGGTGATAAGACGAACTAAGCTTTATAGTTGCTTTAGCCTAAAATAAGTGGCAAATTTTATCAGTAACTTTTTAGTGACTCGTAGTTGATGATGCCACTTAAGGGGTCGAGCTAGCACTGTCTATCAGCAAGCATTTATTGCTGAATGCTTATTAGTGTAAGTAGTTAACGGTGAATGCTTAGCTGAATAAGACAAGCTTACACCGCTTGGCTGTTACTAGGCTATTAACTCTCTTAAGATATTAGTGACTATAGGTTTTAGTATTAGACTTATTATTGGACTAATTACCATTTTCATGACTGATAGCTAGTTCACCAACCATACTAGAGATATCACAGCTAGGGCGACTTGAATTTTGCATGTGCAGCTGTTTACGATCTAAGGCCGCATCAAAACGACATTTTTGCATCGGATTCTTAATATCTAGTGGCGGTATAGGGGTAGGCTTACCGTTATCATCGATAGCAACCATAGTGAAATAACAGCTATTAGTATGGCGAATAGTACGCGCTCGCACATCTTCTGACTCTACCCGAATACCTACTTCCATTGAGGTTCTACCGACATAATTGACACTAGCGGCAAAAGTCACTAACTCACCTACATAGATAGGCTCACGGAACATAACTTGATCGACTGATAAGGTAACCACATAACTACCGCTATAGCGGCTGGCACAAGCATAAGCGACCTGATCAAGCATCTTTAGCAAGTCGCCCCCGTGGACATTACCAATGAAGTTAGCCATATCAGGGGTCATTAATACTGACATGTAGAGTTCGTGATTGAGTGGCGCTTTTTTGGCAGTAGATGAGGTGTTGTATTGTGGCATAGCAGTCCTTAGGGAGGTTTAGGTAGGCTCAGATGGGCGCAGTTTAGCTTGGCTTTATTAATAGCTTGCAGCTGATTGAAAACTTAGCAATTTAAACAGTTATTAATTTGACAGCTTTGCAACTTTGGCAATATTGAATAAGGCTAACCATAAACTGCTTGCCAGCAGTGCTGCTATTATCACTAAGCTTTAATTTTACTATCCGCTATAAAACCGGACTAACGTTAGCGCACACTGCATAGAAAAAGCGTAACTCAGTTCCTTGAGCTACGCTTATTTTATTTAAGAGTGTAGTAAAGAATTTCCCATCATACAACTATTTAAGCGCTGCTACCACTGCTTAGCCTGCGCTAAGGACTATATAACTATTAAAAAACACTTTTTAGTTTAACCAATTGAAGTGATAGGCCAACCATGCCACAACTGCACTGACCGTACCCGTTAAGATACCACCCCAAGCAAAGTCTACTAATGCCGTATCGAGAGTGAAGCCTTTATATAGAGCTAAGTTAGTAAAGTCGTATGTACCATAAGCCATCAGTCCAATTAAGCCGCCTAATAAGAAAATATGGCCAATAGAAGCTTGAGCCTTAATCTGAGGATATAAGATGAGGATGCACAGCGCTAGAACATAGAATAGATAGAACACACCAGCAGCCATCATATTAGGCTCATCAGCAAGCAAATGACCAATACGCTGTTCATAGAAAGCACTTTTCATCGTCGTTAACCAAACGAAATCAACGCCCAAAAAGATAGCAACCGCAGCAAGATAAATAAATAAGTAACCCATAATAATATCCTTATATGATGACAACCTAGTGTCAATTATCAGTAGCGGTTAGAGCAAAGAGATGCATAGTGTCAATATTATCAGGTTTGACCGCCGTCACTTGTACCACCCCAATCGTGCGCTCTAAAAACCCTCCTTCGCAGTAACAGAAATAAAACTCCCATAAGCGAATAAAGGCTTCATCATAGCCAAGCGCTTTGATCTCTTGACGCTGATCCATAAAGGCTGCTCGCCAATCACGCAAAGTGTAAGCATAGTCAAAGCCATAGTCATGTAATTGCTTGATGACCATATCAGTCTGTTCAGTAAACTGAGTATTCAGCTCTTGATTCGATAGTAAGCAACCACCAGGGAAGATATGAGTCTGAATAAAATCTACCGAGCCTAAGTACTCTTGATAGTTTTGATCATTAAAGGTAATCGCTTGCAATACCATCAGGCCGGTAGGCTTAAGCAACTCATTACATTTGGCAAAAAACGTAGGTAAATACTCATGCCCTACTGCCTCTATCATCTCAATACTGACTAGCTTGTCATAGTGCCCAGTCAGCTCACGATAGTCTTGCTTGAGTAGAGTCACTTTGTCCTCTAGTCCTGCTAGCTGCACCCGCCGTTGCGCTTCTTGATATTGCGCATCTGAGATAGTAGTAGTCGTTACTTTACAGCCATAGTGCTGCGCGGCATAAATTGCGAAACCGCCCCAGCCAGTACCGATCTCTATCACATGATCGTCAGCACTGAGTTGCAGCCGTTGGCATATCAATGCCAGCTTGTGCTGCTGTGCTTGAGCTAACGAGGTCTCAGGCGTCGAATATACAGCGGAGGAGTACATCATCGTACTATCTAGGAAACGCTCGTACATAGCATTGCCCAAATCATAATGGGCTAAAATATTTGACTTAGAACCTAACTCATCATTATTACGCAGCTGATGTTTAGCCCTCTCAAAAGTCCGGCTAACCCCCGCAAAGCGGCTTTCAAGCTTGTTGAGTACTGCCAAGTTACGAGCGGCTAATCTTATAAGGCCAGTCAGATCTTCAGTATCCCATTCACCATTGATATAGCTGTCCGCTAAAGCAATAGAGCCACCAAATAACAGTTGACGATAGACACTACTATCATGGATCGTCAAGGTCACCTGCAATGGATGGCGGCCAACCGTCGAGCTGTTCAAGGTAGCGACAGTATCAGTTACCGCTTGCGCCTCAGCACTACCGAAATTTTGGTTGCTAGGCACGCCTTGCTCAAAATCTTCGATGAGAGTCAAACTACCAAACTGTAGGTGCTTTAACGCCTGAAATATCGCCTTTCTAGCCAAGTAATTGACACTAAGACTTACCGGCTTCAGCATAGGCTTAAGGACAGCGCTATCATTAACGGTTTGGCTTAAACGGGCATTGAGCTTACCTAGTTTTGAAGTGGGCGTACGATTAGTAGGGCGTGCTGGCATATGACTAGTATCCTGTCTAAGTTTGGCTAGGCATTAAAACAGCTTAGTACAAAGCTATAGTATGCTAAAGGAAGTATGAAAAAATACATATAAAACAAAGGTAATCAATAATTACAAAGGAAGTAAAAATAAGTGGTAACTACCCTAAGAGTAATTACCACTCGTCTATCTTAATCTTTTATAGTGATTCAATTCTGTCTCACCATTGAGCCTATAGGTAATCAGCGCTCGCTTTACTATTTTTGGTTTGGCAGAACTTTTTCGATACCTTGTAAGGCACAGCTTTCATCTTGTACAGCACCGCCAGCGCCACCACCAGCGATAGCGCCGATTACTTCACCACCAAATTTGATCGGTACACCGCCACCAATAAGTAGTAAGTCATGTACCGTATTTAAGTTGCTTGAATCTGGATTAGCACGAGCATTATCAGCCAAAGTACGCGATGGGGTTTTAGTAGATAGAGCAGTATAGGCTTTGCGAATAGCCGCATCAGTATTGTGCGGACCAACATTATCATCACGTTGTAAAGCTATTAGATTACCAGCACGGTCAACGACTGCTACCACAGCAGACTTACCTTCTGCATGACAAGCTTCCATAGTCGCTTCGACCAACTGATTGGCTAAGGCTAATGAAATATTTGACTGTTGTAATACTAATTTAGATTTGGCAACTGTAGTTGTAGTTGCTGCTACCACATTCGTTGCACTAGCTAATACAGCCGCAGCGAATAAAGCTTTAGATAAATGCTTAGGTAGTTTTGATAAAAGGGTCATAAAAATCCTAGGATTATTGCTTATTTATATAAAAGCACAAGTAAATGAGAACGCACTAAAAGGATACCTTATAACTGTTTAGTTTTAATTATCAAAAATGTAACTAAAGTAAGTGCTGCTAACAAATAGCCTGTGCCAGTTACACATAACAGTCGTAGATTTATTGGTTAGCGCTGTTTAGCTTGCTTACTATCGGCCAACTTTTCATCGTAGCCAACATAAGGTACTTTTTTGATAGCATAGAGTTTAAGGGCCTGCCAGTAGATTCGTGTTAGTGAGGTGGCGTTCATTAGGGGGTTTTTAGCCAAACTGGCCCGAACAGCAGGTGCGCTCATCGGTACTCCGATCATCTTGATACCCGTCTTCAATACCTCACCTCGCACATCACTAATATTAATAGCGATACGAACTTGTAAACCACCTAATAGCGACTTATTAGCTTGAGTGTCAATGTTAGTATTGGCCATTGTATTTTTCAGGGTACTGTTTTTAATATCCTCTAAGGTGTGTTTTATAGAAACTTGCCAGCAATACTGCTGATCGATAGGGTTAAAAGGTGACACATGAAAGTTTTTGTCATGACAAAACTCGCTATCTGCACCCTGTAATAAAAATCCATAATAATGACGCTTATCCCATGGAGTATTAGATACTTCAGCCAATAAATGACTCGGTATTTGCTGCTCATCAAAACCTAAATAAAAATTCACTGGGCTAAAGTACAAACCGGCATTGCGACAAACCACTAAGCCGAGCATATCACCTGTAGGGGCACTACCCGTCTGCTCAATAAATGCCGCATTTAAGCGTGCTAATAGCTGCTCATTGGCTGCTTGCAGTTGCACTTTGTTATAATAGCCAGTATGACGCTGAGCTTTACGCTTATCCTTATCTAGCTCGCCTTGCGGTTCTTCGTTGTCTGGTTGATGTAAATAATCGCTAGGACAAAACTGTTGGATAGCGCTGTGCTTTGCTGAAAATAACGCTAATCCGTTTAGTTTGCTATTAGTAAACAGCCGACTGCTTAGTAATTTAGACGTTAAAGAGTCAGGCCTTACTGTTGGCTCAGTGACTGATGTTGAGTCACTCACACTGTATAACCCTACTTCTGGCAATGGCTGTCCTGTTGCCAGAGCGCTGATATTGACCCCCCAATAGCGATACGGATAAGCAAATTTGTGCGCACTAGGTAGTAGCCGACTGTGCCATGTAGTGCCATGAAACAGTAAATGAGGCAAACTAGGAGCCGAGTCTAAGCAGCTGTTATTGTCTAGTAAAGTATCAGAGGTATAAAAGGTATCAGCACACATAAAACTCTCTCTTATAGCGATATTATTAGCTCAGATTCAAAGTAGGCTGACCTTTATTTGGCTAAACCTTTTATCTAGCTAGAGGTTTTTTATTAATAAGGCGGGCCAGCAATCCTCGTTTTTTCTGCTGAATCATCTTATCGGCAGTAGGTTTTAGAGCCGTTATATAGTCATTTAGCTCTTGGTTAGTAGTCGCAGTGACTACTTGACGCTTGCTAAGCTTACGAGCTGACTTGTCTGCCTTGATAGGTAAGTCTTGATAACGAAAAGGCGTGTGAGCGCTTTCGGCATCGGGTAAGTGACTAGCATCTACCTCATCTTCGATAGTAATAGTACTGCCTAGTGACTGGCAGACTCGTAGGCCGCTGCGTACCCCATCCTCATGAAATCCATTAAACCAGTACGCACCACAAAAGTGGCTATGTGAGCCATTGCCAGAGATCTGTGACCATTGTTTTTGCGCCTCGATCATAGGACTATCAAAGACAGGATGGCTATAATCAATACTCTTAATCACTTGCGCCTTATCAATGCCTTTACTTAATGTCGTATTGAAGGCCGCCGGATTAAGCGTCACTAAATAATTGTGCTGCTTCGTTAAGCGCTGCAAGATATTCATATGATAAGTCAGAACTGGCTTAGTAGCTGGTCTGCTAGCTGGCTGGCTGTTTTCATCGGCTGACTTCTCAAGCAGATAGTTCCAGCTCGCCCAAGCTAATGACCTTTTTGGTAATACGCTACTATCGGTATGCAGTACCGCAGTATTGCTAGTAAAACGGAAATGACTCAATATTTCTGACTCGATATTACTAGCATCAACTAACAAGCGTAGCGCTGTATCAGCGTGACAAGCAAAGATCACCTCATCGAATATAAGGGCTTGTGCTTCACTAGTATTAGCAGTAGGACTGTTGGTGTCCTTGTTAGCTTTGACATTAGTACTGGCAGTATGACTTTCCCTATTAGAGACCGTCTTTATAACGATAGCAACTTTACCATCGTGACGAGTGACTGACTGTACTGGGCTGTTGATCCGTACTGTGCCACCGGCTTTTATAAAGCGTGGAATCAGCTTATTAACATACTGTTTAGAGCCCCCTTTTATGGTGAACCACTGTGGACGATTGACCACATCTAACAAGCCATGATTATCGAAGAATTGCGCAAAGAATACTAAAGGAAAGTCGGCTACTTCCTCTAAGCTAGTTGACCAAATCGCTGAAACCATAGGCAATAGGTAGTTATCGGTAAATAGCTTGCCGTAACGTTTACTGGCTAAATAATCGCCGAGGGTTTGCTCAGTATACTGACTAACGTCTTGCCCTGCCATGCGGTCGCTTTCAAAGTCTCTACGTAACTGCTGGACATGCTTATTAAAGTGCAATATATCTTTTATAAAGCGCCAAAAATTAGGGTTCAATACGTTTTTTCGTTGTGACAATAAAGTATTAAGGGTATGACCATTATATTCAAAATTTCGAGCAGTGTTTTTTACTGAAAAGCTCATATCAGTAGCTTGAAACGGCACCTTTAACTCATGCAGTAAACGAAAAAAGTTCGGATACGTGCGCTCATTAAAGACAATAAAACCCGTATCAATTGCACTTTTTTCTACTTGCTTTGACTTCTTGCCTGCTTGCAACTCGACATCGATAGTATTGACATGACCACCGATATAATCGCTAGCTTCAAACAAGGTTACTTCATGCAGCTTAGCCAAATAGTGAGCACAAGTCAGCCCTGAGACCCCAGAGCCAATGATGGCGACTCGCTTTTTTTGGCCAGCATTACTGACTTTATTATTGCTACTAGCTATGGCGCTTGAAGACTTGCCCTGTTTATCTGTCGCTGCTATGGAAGCCGCTTTGTTAAGCTTATTTTTTTTAGAGTTGATTTTACCACCGATAAACGACATACCGACTTTTCCTTAATTGTCTTTAATTTACCACTCTAGCTAAGCTGGCTGGTTTTAACTTACTAAGACTATGGCTATGGCTATGGCTATGGCTATGGCTATGGCTATGGCTATGGCTATGGCTATGGCTATGGCTATGGCTATATTTCGATCCTTTAAAAAACTATAGTTACAGGGTTTTAAAAGACCAAATATAACTGTGAAACTTATTAGCGCATTTATTGGCAGTTAGAGCACTATAGTAATAATGTGAGCTAACAAACTTGTCATCCGCTAGTTACTTCTTATTAAGCTTTTGACTGACTTGTTGCCAAACCATATCAGGCAGTGTGCCTAAAGTTTTTAGTGGGATGGTTAATTTTTTAGGGAACTCAATGACCTCATTGCCTTTGTTAATACCGGCTCGAATAGCTTGACTGGCCTGTTCTGGGGTTTGTAAAAATGGCATTGGGAAATCATTTTGCTTAGTCATAGGCGTTTCTACAAAACCCGGCACTACTAGGCTCACAGCAACATCGTGCGGTGCTAGACTAATCTGCAAGGTTTTCATCAGATAGTGAATGGCGGCCTTTGAGCTACCATAAGCTTCTGCACGCGCAAAAGGCACATAAGCGGAGGCTGAGCCGATACCAACTAAGCGCCCTTTTGAGGCAATAAGCTTCGGTAAAACACCTTCGATAGCATGCGATAATGTGCCCATATTCACCGACATGACCTTCATAAATACTTCACTATCGAAGTTTGGCATATCCAAATACTCACAAGTACCCGCCCCACAAATTGCTAGATCGATTTGCTCAATTTTTGCAAAAGCGGCAATCACCTTCTGGCGATCCATTAAATCTAGAGCAATAGGTACTGCCCCTAAGTCTTTAAGCTCCGCCAAGGCCTCCTCATCACGCCCAACAGCGTAAACTTTATGACCTGAGCTAAGATAGTCTTTTGCTAACTGCTTACCTATGCCAGAAGTGGCACCGGTAATAACGATGTTGAGCTTATTGCGAGAGTCAGTCATTATAATTCTCCTGTTAGTGGGCGGTTAAGACGGTCACGCTATCTTTCGTTAAGGGTCAAGCCGGCAGAGCTAAATAGCTAAATAGTCTCAACCTTTATTTCTAATTTGACTATGGTTTATCATAGCCAATTAATCTCGAGTGAAGGTGTCGTTATTGTAGTCACTTTGCAGGCAATCATGAGCGGCCAATTATTTGGCCTATAGTTTGAATTCATACTATGAATTTCTGTTTTATATTTACTATAAAACTATGACCGTTTGCCGATATATTGCCCAACTTGGCTACATTGTTTTCTGTCAGTAGCAACTTAAGACAGGGTAATATCTACATGCTACAATATGGCGACCTAAAAACTATAGGGTTATTTACAAGGGTTTCGCCTTGGTTAAAAGGCTCATATTATAGTCTGCTAATTCTGCAGCGCGTTTATGATCTTTTGCCAATATCTAAGTCCCTATAAGCCGTATCTACAGCATCCAAATCCATCCACTTTACTGATTTTTACAAGGATTTCTCATGAGCGAATTGCAACTGTCTGACCGTGTTAACAGTATCAAACCATCCCCTACTCTTGCCATCACTAATAAAGCCTCAGAGCTTAAAGCAGCTGGCAAAGATATCATCGGTTTAGGGGCAGGTGAGCCTGATTTTGATACGCCAGAACACGTTAAACAAGCAGCGATTGAAGCAATTAATAGCGGTTTTACTAAATATACGGCAGTTGATGGTACTCCAGGGCTTAAAAAAGCGATCATCGAGAAGTTCAAACGGGATAACGATATCAGCTATGAGCCCAATGAAATCTTAGTATCCGTAGGGGGAAAACAGTCGTTTTTCAACTTAGCCCAAGCTTTTATTAATGCTGGTGACGAAGTTATTATTCCAGCACCGTATTGGGTCAGCTATCCAGATATGGTTATCATCGCCGAAGGCGTGCCAGTCATCGTTAAATGCCCAGAAGAGCAAGATTTCAAAATCACTCCTGAGCAGTTAGAAGAGGCTATCACTGATAAAACTAAAATGTTAGTACTTAACAGTCCTTCTAACCCAACGGGTATGATTTATAGTTTAGAAGAGCTTAAAGCGCTTGCTGAAGTCCTTAAAAAGCATCCGCATGTCTATGTAGTGTCTGATGATATGTACGAGCATATCCGCTGGACTAAGGACAAGTTCTATAACATCTTAAACGCAGCACCTGAGCTTAAAGAGCGCGCTATTATCTTAAATGGGGTCTCTAAAGCTTATGCAATGACTGGTTGGCGTATCGGCTACGCCGGTGGCCCTGCCAAATTGATTGGTGCGATGAAAAAAGTTCAATCACAGTCTACTTCATGCCCAACTTCAATCAGCCAAGTGGCAGCAGAAGCCGCTATCAGTGGGGATCAAAGCGTATTAGAACCTATGATCGAAGCTTTTGAAAAACGCTGCGACTTAGTAGTGAACGGCTTAAATGCTATCAAAGGTATCACTTGCTTACGTCCGGACGGTGCTTTTTATGTTTACCCTAACATCAAGCCGTTAATTAAAGCTGCTGGCTTATCTTCTTGTACTGAATTCTCAGAATGGTTACTAGAAAAAGTAGGCGTTGCGGTAGTTCCTGGTGATGCTTTTGGTCTAGGTGGTTTTATGCGTATCTCTTATGCCACTGATGAGGCGACTTTAAAAGACGCACTAGCCCGTATCGAGAGCGCAGTTGCCGATCTAGACGTTCCTAGCTTTAAAGTTGTTGAATAACTAGTAGTAGGATTTATCAGCTATTACTACGATAATTGTATCAGGACGCCCTAAATGGGGCGTCTTTTTTTGCTGAATATTAAGTCATTAAAATCAATGGATTAACTAGCTAGAGGGATTAATAAATCCTAAAAATATTTAAAAGGGAAAAAAAAGGCTTGACCTATTTTTTATCTTTGCTAGAATACGCCCCACTTAGCAACAACTCATAACAGCGGTTACTAAGCTTAAGGTAATAACCTTTTATTCCTCAATAGCTCAGTTGGTAGAGCGTCGGACTGTTAATCCGTGTGTCCCTGGTTCGAGCCCAGGTTGAGGAGCCAAATTTTAGCAGTTATTTATTAGCTGCATTGAATCATATTTGATTCGATTATGGCATATGCCAAGACCCTCATCACTTTGATGGGGGTTTTTTTATGGCTATTTTTTACAGTTGTTGCTTACCGTTATCTTTTATTAGATATCACCCTGCCTATACAGGCTATTTATTAACTTTAAACTACTCTGCTACCACCTCGCTATTTAAGGTTTTCGCCTTATAAAAGCGAATTATTACCAGCTACAGCTAGTTTTTTATAATTAATGCATTAATAAGGTTGACAGTCTGTGCCTACTTGGCTAAAATGTGCCTCACGTAACGAGGACTAGATCATATTTCTGCGTCTATTAAGTTCTTAGTTATGACCAGTTATTCCTCAATAGCTCAGTTGGTAGAGCGTCGGACTGTTAATCCGTGTGTCCCTGGTTCGAGCCCAGGTTGAGGAGCCATATTATAAAAAACCTTCATCAAACTATGATGAAGGTTTTTTTATGGCTGCTATTTTAGCGGCTGCAGTATTTTTTTGTCTGATTTTGTTGTATGGTAACTAAGAGCTGTTTATTAGCACCTTTATTCATACTGTATATTTTATGGCGCAGTCTCAATATATTTGAGACTACCAATTCAATAGCTGCCTAAAGTATAGTGGTAGCTACCACCATTTTCGCTGAAGATATTTATTCCTACTCATCAATAGTAATGGTTTATTATGATACCTGTACGTATAAAAAATAAGTTCTCTGATCATCCGCAAAAAGTCATGCGCCCTATTAGTATTCGTCTATCTGAGGAGATGATTGAGCTATTGACCGCTACTTCATCAGAGCTTGGTTTTAAACGTATCCAAGGTTTGATTCGCTTGTATATTCGTCAAGGTCTCGATCGTGACCATCAGGACTATACCTTAGCGCATGACGAGGTATTTATTGAGACTCTACGTAAGCGCGGAGTTAGCCAACGTATCATCGATGAAGCTATCGTCATAACTCACAATAACAACATTACTCACCCTCTATCTGAGCTACAAGACTCCAAGTGATAGCTGTAGCTGAGTGTTATCTATTGCTGTCAAATTTAGGCATAGGTATAGGCATACGTACAATTACAATGAGCGTCTCAAAAAGATAAATAATAAGGCTAAGTTTGCTTAATAGTGCTTAGCCTTTTGTTTGTCTATCTTTTGATAAATTTAGCCATTTAAAGCTAGTAGCAAACTAAGGCACCTACCTAGATAATTCAACAAAATATATAGTTACAGCTAAATGCTAAAAACACGGTATATTGAATAGCAGCAGCAAAATATCTAGATGCTACTTATGGTTACTGATTTAAAAGAATTATTGATTTAACTGAATATTGAATATACTTAGCATCATCTTGAACCGCTTAATACCCGTAAATAATAAAGCACTGGCAAAAGCTAATAATAATTTATAAGGAGAGTGATGATGGCGGTCTTAAAACAAGGTTTGGCTACGGCATTACTACTCGCTTGCGGTTTAGCATTAATACCAGCCATCAGTGGCTGCTCGACGTCAGAATCCGATCCTAGCAAACAAACCATTCCTACTGACTCTAATCAGTGGCAAAAAAAGCTCGGCGATACTTTTGAGAAGCTCTCTGAGGCCGATAGAGGTCTGCTTAGCCGCTATATGATACGTATGAAGCTAAGTGATGCTTATGAGTCAGGAGCCATGCCAAGTACGACGATAAAGCAGGCCTTAGTGCAGCAGCGCGAGTATGAGCGTCTGCATCCTAATAATCCAACTGGTAAAAAGAGTCCTGTAGGCGCTAGCCAGACAGTAGCTAAAGTTGATACTCAGATTTATCCTATCGCCCTACTCTCGGTTAAAACTAGTGATAACGATAGCTTAACTCAAGTCAAGCTATCGTTTATGCTATCCAATCATGGCACTGTGCCTATCAAGAGTTTTAAAGGTAAGCTGCTAATGAAAGATGCTAAGCTTACTAAGGGCAAACGCTTTAATGTCCCCCTTACTCTGTTTGAAACTCCTATTACCCCTGAGCAGTCAGGTAAGATCATTATTGAAAGCAGTATCGAAGATATCAATGTGATGCGCGCTATTAAAAACGCGCAAGACGTAACCATTGAAATAACTGAAGGTACGCTAACTTTGGCTGATGGGCAAAAGATAGAGTTCGCTGAAAAGCTGATACCTCGAAGCTAAAAACCTTCTTACATACATTTATTAGCTAATAAAAGCACAGAAAAAAAGCCCCAGTCAAATAATGACTAGGGCTTTTTAATTATACTAAGTACTACTTAAATTTGGCGGAGACGGAGAGATTCGAACTCTCGAAGGGCTATTAACCCTTGTCGGTTTTCAAGACCGGTGCATTCAACCGCTCTGCCACGTCTCCATTTGTGCATCATTATAGCGATATGAAATGAGAATGCAAGAGGTTAAATAAAAAAAGTGAAATTATTTTGCGAATAGGCATTATTTATTAGCTTATTGCCGACTTTAGGCCTGTCTACTGGACATTTAGTAGTCAAATACCGGTTTAACAACCTTCTATTTAGTATCGGCTTGTTTGCTAGAGGAAAGATGCAAGCACATATCGAGTAGACGATTAGCATAACCCCATTCATTATCATACCAAGCAAACACTTTATACTGAGTGCCAACTTGCATCAGCTGCTGACCATCGATAATCAGCGATTCGGTTTGATGGATAAAGTCACTGGATACCAAAGGCTCATCGGTATAGGCCATGATATTGATTAAATGGGCTTGGCTAGCTGATTTAAGGACTTCACGCATATCTTCTACAGTGACATCTGCTTTGCCAAATACAAACGTTACATCGATAGCCGCCACATCAATAGTTGGCACTCGAATGGAATGACCATTTATTTTGCCTATCATCGCTGGTAGTACCCGCTCAGTCGCTGCAATGCTACTAGAAGTAGTCGGGATAATATTATAGCCTGAAGCCCGTGCGCGTCTTAAGTCACGATGGGCTTGATCTAGCACCGTCTGATCAGCAGTAACCGCATGAATCTCAGTCATCATCGCTGACTCTACCCCAAAGGCTTTATCTAAAGTGTCAATCAGCGGCACTAGGGCTTGAGTAGTACAAGAGACACTAGAGATAATCGGCAGATCCAAAGTCAGCTCATCGCTGTTAACACCCATAATAATACAAGCATCGACATCATCGAAGGGCGCGGCTCCTATGATGACTTGTTTCGCACCTGATGCGATGTGCAAACTCGCTTGTTCGTAAGAGCGAAAATTTCCGGTACACTCCAGTACTACATCGATATCGAGGTCATCCCAAGGTAGCATCTTTGGATCACTTCTCGAGAGCAAGCGAATACAATAAGTTAAATCATTTTTGCTTAAACACAGCTCAATCTCATTCTTTGCGCTGGGAGATAGTTTTTGCTGCTTATCAGTAATGCCGTTTTGGACAATTTTGGCATCAATACCCAGTCGGCTCAAACGCCCATGAGTACTATCAAACTTTAATAAATGCAGTAAGGTTTCAGCGGGTGCCAAATCGTTAATTGCCACTACATGAATCGATCGACCTAGCACTTCAAATCGCTCAAGTAGTGCACGTAATACGTTTCGGCCTATACGTCCAAAGCCATTAATAGCGATACGTAGGGGCTTAGTATTCCCACCTGTGGCACGCAGAGATGAGTTATCGGAGTCACTATTGACACGGCGATAGGTAGCGTTGGCAAAATCAGACATAACAAAGGATCACTATAGAGAAAGGGCGAAAGAACCGAGATTGTCGAAGAATAGAGCTCGAGGCTGAGCAACCGCTTGGTTGTTAGCGCACAAGCTTGTATACAGGCAGAGATATAAAATAGCTGTCTATCAAGATGCTGATAGACAAGTGCCTAGCGATAACAATATCTAATTATAAAGGCCTTAAGGGGTGATAAAAATCAGCGCCAAACGAATGGTGTTGTAATCGACGTTTTGTTTAAGGTAATCATAAATAGGTCGCAGCTTGGCAGTACCATCATCATTGAAATCATTAGGATTATTAGCAACTTTGATGGCCACGTAAGCATTACCAACAGCAGTCATTATCTCATCATTAGGGCGTAGATGATCGCAAGCAAGGCTAGGGTCTTGGTGTTTCAGCTCACTAATATGGCGCATAATAGTCGATTGTGCAAGCTCTCTCGACTCTGCAATCTCTGCAATAGTTAGGCTTTCCTCTAACAACTGCCGTGTCACTAGCAAAGTGCCGTCGGATTTATCAGCGACTTGATTGCCCTGCTTTTGCTTTTTATCTTGCAGTTGTTGCTGCTGCTCACGGCGTTTCTTTTGCAAAGTGGCATAAGCATCAATAATAGTTTGATTGTTCGTGCCGCCTGATTTTGTGACAAATTTTTCATGGTTTTGCTGCATGCTTTTTTCATCGAGCATAGCATAGTTAGCATCCGCTTCCGCTGAAAGCGCTAAGAAGCGTTTATCAGCCCCACGTGCCAATGGATCTAGCTGCAAGCTCATATTATTCATGCCTAGTAACTGCAAGCCTGCTAGCGACTTAAGGCGTGATAGTGCTACATAGCCTTGTCCCAGCTCAAAGGTACGTGATAGATCGATCTCAGCGGCGTCCAATGTCATTCCTTGCGACTTATGGATAGTAATCGCCCAAGCTAGACATAGCGGCACTTGCTGGTAGCTTGCCAGCACCTCGCCAGTTTCATCTTCAATAATCCACTCTTCAGGCTCAGCTATCACTTCACGCCCCGAATTCAACCTTACTACTGGCATTTTTTGGCTAGTTGGCTGTTTGCTGATGGCTTTTGCTGCTTTTTTTGCTTGCGGCTCAACAATACTATCGCTCTTATCATCATCACTAGCTACGACGGTTTCTTTACTCTCTAACGCATGGCTTATAGCATCTTTTTCAGCTTTTGCTTTAGCATGACTATCATCAACTTTTACAGTGGCATAGCCAATCAGCTCGCCCATAGTGCCGTTTGAAACGTTGAGCTCCGTGTTGTTTTTGATAAACATAACTTTCGCGCCCACTTTGAGTACCAACTCATCTTGGGTGCGTACCGTTTTTTTCAAAGTTTCGACTAGCTTTTCTTCACCAATAGAAATAGCCTCGTAACGCTTCATCTCGCCAGACAGCTCAGCGAGCTCTTTATCGTTTATCTTATTGACGTTGAGATTGTGAGTATATAGCCGAGTGCGCTTGATATCGACATCTTGATCATAAGTAGCTTCTAGAGCTGCAATAGCCTCAAAGCTCACTTCTTGGCGACGAATTTGGTTGAGAATGTCATCCAAGTCCAGACCGCCATTAGCAGCTTCACTGACTTGTCGATGCTGCTCGCTTAAATAGCAGATATGAAACTGCGCATCCAGCCAAGCCTCTGACATAAAGGCAAACTTCTCACGGTTACTCTCACCCCTACTACCGATAGGCGGCAACTGAAAAAAGTCTCCGGCGACTACTACTTGTATACCACCAAAGGGTTGATCGCTTTTACGCACATGCTTGAGCACTTGATTGACTAGATTAAGCTGCTTGGCATGCAACATCGATACCTCATCAATGATTAATACTGCGGTCTCTTTAAGTCTGTCTGCCAAAAACTGCTTACGAGCTAGAGTGGTTAAATCCCGCTCTGATAGCTCATCTTTGATCCCTATGCCCGACCAGCTATGAATAGTAGTGCCACTCATGTGAGTGGCGGCAATACCAGTGCTAGCGGTAACCGCTACAGACACACGCCGAGCACGCAAATAATTAATATATTGGTTGAGGGTATAAGTCTTACCGGAACCTGCTGAGCCAGTCAAAAAAACATTTTGACCTGTTTGTAAAATATCAAGAGCGGATGATTGACGCATATATCTAAACCAATTAATAAGCTGATGAGAAGAAAACGGCTATCAGCAAATCAATAACTGTAATAGCCTAAAATATTTGCTAACAATTATAACAGCTACCTGACCTTTGCAAACTACTTTAAGCGGATAGTCATACATAACTTAAATTTATGTATCATTAGGTGAAATATTATTAAAAGTAACTATCGCTCTATATCAAAGCTGAGTACGATAGAGCTATTGCTTGATCAGGAAGATCTAGTAGTCAGTGCATAGGTATTTATTTTTATAAGGTTTTAAACAGCCACTCAATAACTACTCATGCTCTTGTTTTACCTTATATAACGCAACAAGGAGAAGTTAATGTTATACCCTTATCCTAATACTGCAGACAGTACCGTCCATTTCCGTGAAAAATACGATAACTTTATTAATGGCGAATGGGTAGCTCCTATCGATGGTGAGTATTTCGATAACCCCAGTCCCATTAATGGTAAGACTATCTGTCAGGTAGCCCGCTCCAAAGCCGCTGATATTGAAAAAGCCCTAGATGCCGCTCACGCCGCAAAAGATGCTTGGGGAAAAACCAGCGTTACTGAACGTGCCAATCTACTGCTGAAAATCGCTGATAGTATGGAGGCTAACTTAGAGTCTATCGCTATTGCCGAATGCTACGAGAACGGTAAACCGGTTCGCGAAACCCTTATCGCTGACATTCCATTAGCCATCGACCATTTCCGCTATTTTGCCAGCGCCATTCGTGCTCAAGAAGGGGGTATTAGTCAAATAGATGAAGACACAGTTGCCTATCATTTCCACGAACCACTTGGTGTCGTCGGTCAAATTATTCCGTGGAACTTCCCTATCTTAATGGCCGTATGGAAACTGGCTCCTGCGCTTGCTGCTGGTAACTGTGTGGTATTAAAACCTGCTGAACAAACACCAGCCTCTATTCTTTATATGCTGGATATCATAGGTATGGCAGATATCTTACCTAAAGGCGTTCTCAACGTCGTCAATGGCTTTGGTGTTGAAGCCGGTAAGCCGCTAGCCTCTAACCCACGTATCAATAAAGTTGCCTTTACTGGTGAGACCACTACTGGTCGCCTGATTATGCAGTACGCCAGTGAAAACATTATCCCAGTAACTTTAGAGCTTGGCGGTAAGAGCCCAAATATATTCTTCGCCGATATTATGGATGAAGATGACGACTTCTTAGACAAAGCAGTGGAAGGCTTAGTCATGTTCGCACTTAACCAAGGTGAAGTCTGTACTTGTCCTTCACGCGCTTTAGTACACGAAAGCATCTATGATGAGTTTATCAAGCGCTGTATCGCTCGTGTTAAAGCTATCAAAATGGGTAACCCACTAGACACCGAAACCATGATTGGCGCACAAGCTAGCTCAGATCAATTAGAGAAGATATTATCTTACCTCGATATCGGCAAAAAAGAAGGCGCTAAAATTCTAGTTGGCGGTGAACAAGCTAAGCATGAAGGCGAGAACTCAGAGGGCTATTATGTACAGCCGACGATCTTTGAGGGCACCAACGACATGCGAGTGTTCCAAGAAGAGATCTTTGGTCCAGTACTGGCGGTCACTACCTTTAAAGATGACGAAGAAGCTATGAGCATTGCCAATGACACTTTGTACGGTCTAGGCGCTGGGGTTTGGACTCGTAGCGTACATAAGGCCTATCGCTTCGGCCGTGGTGTTCAAGCGGGCCGCGTATGGACCAACTGTTATCACATCTATCCTGCTCACTCTGCATTTGGTGGTTACAAGCAGTCAGGTATTGGCCGAGAAAACCATCTAATGATGCTTGACCATTATCAACAAACCAAAAACATGCTGGTCTCTTATAGTCCAAAGGCGATGGGTTTTTTCTAAGCTTTTTGCTTGAGCTGTATTATTGAGCAAGTCCTGGAATTACGAAGTAGGTGTTTTTTAATGATTAAAACTGAAAAAAATAACTAGGAGTAATATCGTGAGCAATAAAATGAAAGCAGCAGTGTTACATGAGTTTGGTCAAGCCTTGGAGATTGAAGAAGTGGATATCCCAACCCCAGGTGCTGGCGAAATCTTAGTAAAGATGCAAGCATCAGGCGTTTGTCATACTGACTTGCACGCTATCGAAGGCGATTGGCCAGTCAAACCTAGTCCACCTTTTATCCCTGGACACGAAGGCGTAGGACTGATAACTGCCGTTGGCGAAGGTGTCACTCATGTCAAAGAGGGCGATCGAGTTGGGGTTGCTTGGCTGTACTCCGCTTGTGGTCACTGTACCCATTGTCTAGGTGGCTGGGAAACTCTGTGTGAGAGTCAAGAAAACTCTGGCTATTCAGTTAATGGGAGCTTTGCAGAATATGTATTAGCCAATGCCAACTATGTCGGCATTATCCCTGATAGCGTTGACTCCGTTGAAATTGCGCCAGTTCTATGCGCAGGTGTTACGGTATATAAAGGTCTTAAAATGACTGAAGCTCGCCCAGGGGATTGGGTGGTGATTTCAGGTATTGGCGGACTGGGTCACATGGCGGTGCAGTATGCTATTGCTATGGGATTAAATGTCGCTGCTGTAGATATAGATGATGAAAAGCTAGATTTTGCTAAAAAGCTAGGGGCTACTGTTACCGTTAATGCTAAAAACACTGATCCTGGTGAATATCTAAAACAAGAGATTGGTGGTGCTCATGGGGTGCTAGTGACTGCGGTATCGGCTATAGCGTTTGATCAAGCTCTTAGTATGGTACGACGTGGTGGTACGGTAGTGTTTAATGGTCTGCCAACAGGGGATTTCCCAGTATCGATCTTCGATACGGTTCTGAATGGTATTACTATTCGCGGCTCAATTGTTGGTACGCGTCTGGACTTGCAAGAGTCATTAAACATGGCAGCAGCAGGCAAAGTAAAAGCTACTGTGACCGCTGAACCGTTAGAGAATATCAATGATATTTTTGAGCGTATGCGTCAGGGAAAAATCGAAGGTCGGATTGTTATCGACTACACTATGTAAGCATTTAAGCCGTCGGTATCTGTATAGATACATTCCATCATAAATAATGGGTCGTATTATTTCTAGTGACATGCTATTAATGGTGTAACTGGATTTGATGCGACCTTTTTTATTAACTATTCATATTAATAATTAATAAGCACTTTTAATGACAAGGAAACTGTTATGAGACTCACCGCTACCCAATCTTGCGAAGCACTGATTGAGCTACTAAAATCTAAGCATGGCGAGCTGATGTTTCATCAATCAGGCGGCTGCTGTGATGGCAGCTCTCCTATGTGTTATCCATTAGGCGAGTTCAAAGTAGGCGGTCAAGATGTCCTACTCGGTGAGCTGGCTGGCTGTCCTTTTTATATGGGTAAAGCACAATATAAACTCTGGCAGCATACTGATTTAACCATCGATGTAGTCAATGGTCGTGGGGCAAGCTTTTCGTTAGAAATACCAGAGGGCAAACGTTTTATAGTACGCTCAGAGGTATGTGCACTATGAGGTTATTTGCGCAAATAAGTAGACCGTAGTGAATATTTACAAGTAGACACTGCTGTGGTCAATGGTTCAACACGCCCTATTTTAATGAAATAAATACAGTATACGACCAGCTTAATTAGCAGGGACGCTACGAGGAATAAAAAATGGATTTTGATTATGTCATTGTAGGGGGCGGTTCAGCAGGTTGTGTACTCGCCAGCCGTCTTACAGAAAACCCAGATATCAGTGTCTGTCTACTAGAGTATGGTGGAGATGGCAAAGATTTAGCAGTGCGGGTGCCTGCTGGTCTCATCCTGTTAGTACCCGGAAAGCCGCTAAAATTAAACAATTGGTGCTTCCATACTACCCCACAAACTCATCTAAACGATCGGCGTGGCTTTCAACCTCGTGGACAGTGTTTAGGAGGCTCATCGGCTATTAATGCGATGGTTTATACTCGTGGTAGTCCGCTAGATTATGAGCGTTGGGTCGAACAAGGCTGCGTAGGTTGGGGGTTCGACGACTTACTACCCTATTTTATAAAAGCTGAAAACAATGTCCGTGGTGGCGATGACTTGCATGGTGATAGTGGGCCATTAAATGTCAGTGATCTGTTGAGCCCTCGCGATATCTCTAAAGCTTTTGTGCAGGCTGGCATCGCTAACGGACTCGAGCACAACCAAGACTTCAATGGCCCTAAACAAGAAGGCGTAGGTCTATATCAAGTTACCCACTTTCATGGAGAAAAACAAGGCCAACGCTGTTCAGCAGCAGCAGCTTACCTTCATCCAGTACAAGAGCGCCCGAACTTGACCGTTGTCACTCATGCGCAAGTCAATCGAGTAATCATCGAGGATCATAAAGCCACTGGCGTTATCTACGAAAAACACGGTGCTGAGCAAATTGTCAATGCCCGTCACGAAGTTATCCTGTCTGGCGGTAGCTTTGGCTCGCCTAAAGTGCTGATGCTATCTGGTATTGGGCCAAAAGCTCAGCTTGAAGCTTTAGATATAAAAGTAGTCGTAGATGCCCCTGAAGTAGGTGAAAACCTACAAGACCATTTGGATGTAGTGTTTGATTATGAAGTCAATACCACTGACGTATTCGGCGTTGGCACTATCGCTGGGATGAACTTCTTTAAGGCCATGCGGCAATGGCGTAAAGATGGCACTGGTCTGCTATCGACGAACTACGCTGAAGGGGGCGCATTCTTTAGCGTTGGTGATGCGCCGCAAGAGTGGCCGAATACTCAACTGCATTTCGCCATAGCTCGAGTGATGAATCATGGCCGTGATCTCAAACGTGGCTACGCCGTCTCTTGTCACGCTTGTTACTTACGTCCAGAGAGTCGTGGCACGGTCAAGCTCGCCTCTAATGACCCCGCTGCTGCACCGCTAATTGATCCAAACTACCTGTCACATCCCAAAGATGTGGAATATATGATCGCAGGTGCCGAGCGTACTCGCGCTATCATGGCGGAGGCGCCCATGGCTAAGTATATTACCGAAGACTATCCTGCTCCTTATATCGAAAAAGACGGTATGCTTAGTTTTATTCGCAATAGATCAGATACTATTTATCATCCTGTCGGTACTTGCCGTATGGGTGCTGATGAGCAGTCAGTAGTTGATCTAGAGTTAAAAGTCAGAGGCGTAAGTGGATTGCGAGTCATTGATGCCTCTATCATGCCCACGCTAATCAGTGCTAATACCAATGCGCCGACTATCATGATCGCTGAAAAGTTAGCAGATATTATTAAGGCGGAATATATCAGTGCTACTGAATCTATAGAGCAGTCAGTTCCAGCCTAGTTTCTTTAGCTGTTTCAAGGTATAGAAAGTATAAGGGTTGGTCATAACAGGGCGAACCCTTATTGTTTAATGGCAGTCTGATAGTATTTAGCCAATGTCAAATGGCATTATCTAACGTTAGTCGAATGACTACTTTGATGATAGCCGCGCTTAAGATACCTCTAAAGATAACTCTTATAGAAGTTAGTTTTATCAGCATAAGTTTTATATTATCAAAAACGTATAGCAAATAAGACCTTAGCTCTGTAATATTTGCTATATTTATTGAATTATTTAAGCCTTAAACCTTAGCCTCCAAAGGTTAAGCACCAGTCAGTCATAGCCATAGCCCATTAGCGGTTTGCTACTACTGCACAGTTGTCATAAGATATAACTTTAATAATACAGGGCAACCAAATAGGTGTAGTACGCTAGCGCCTTATTACTGGCTTTAAAAAGACTATTAAGTTTTTATAGCCTTATAGAGATCACTTTATCTTTGCCTACCTGCTAACTTTAATATTGCTTCTTGGAACATTCGTATGAATACCCTTACTACCTCTTTACTCAAGACCACCTTAACTGCCAGTTTATTACTCTCATTACCAATGATGGGGTTAGCCGCAACGCCACAAAAATGGAAGTTAGATGTCCCAAAAACTAATGTAGATTTTCAGGTGGCTTATTTGGGAAAAGGTTCTGTTGAAGGTCAGTTTCATAAGATGGATGGTGCTATCAATTATGATGTAAAAAATCCTACTAACACCACCATTAACTTCACCGTAAATACTAACAGTGTTGATGCTGGTGGCAATCTGCGCAATGCTTTTTTACGTCGCAAAGAGCTGCTTAACAGTGCCCAATATCCTACTATGACTTTTGTCTCAAA
Source organism: Psychrobacter sp. TAE2020 (assembly GCF_018919485.1). GTDB lineage: Bacteria > Pseudomonadota > Gammaproteobacteria > Pseudomonadales > Moraxellaceae > Psychrobacter. The sequence goes on along the minus strand of NZ_JAHLMU010000001.1, from coordinate 3,056,420 downwards.
AAAGGTCAGCATGATTAATGCTAAAGAGGCTAATGTCACTGGTGATTTTACGGTACTGGGTCAGACTAAACCTCTAACCGTAAAAGTTACTCTAACAGATGTGGTAAATGATCCTGCGACTAAAAAACCTATCTTAAAATTCAAAGCGACAGGGTTAATCAATCGATATACTTATGGGGTCACGGCTTTTCCAAAAGTGATCGGCAATATGATCCCGCTTGAGATATCAGGCAATCTTATCGCTGCTAACTAATTTTAAATGGCTTAAAAAAAACAATAAAAAAAGAGTGGCTAGGATTATGTTGTAGTCACTCTTTTTTTGTCTTAAATTAGCCACTATTAAACCGTACGGCGAACACTATTCGGTATAAACTATTTAGTCTTATACCTAAAAATAGCAAGGATGCCTACTATGCTAAATAATAATAAGTTGATTAAGTCGTGCCTTAATGCAAGCCTTAAGCTCGCCTGCACAGCTGTACTAGCCATAACGACAGCACAAGCCAACGACTCTACAGGTTATGTAGGTACAGGCGGCGTTGCTTACCTTAAAAACAAAAATATCAGTATGCACAGCGAAGATTTATACATTTCTAAAGATAAGATTCGGGTCAATTATGAGTTTAAAAACTTAAGCAATAAAGATATCACCGAGACGGTATTATTCCCTATGCCTGCTGCGCCCTCACGATTAGAGAGTGACTTTGCAGATACTACTAAGCTGGTTGATAGCTTTAAGATTGTGAGCAATGGCAAGCCTATTGCTGGAGAGGTAAGGGTAAAGTTAAGAAGGTAGGCCCGACGACGTTTGAGATTAAAGAGACTAATTTTGTTCCCACCCATGATTTTGAGGTGGCTTTTATTTGGCGGTAGTTGGTTTACAAGCAAGAGGATAAAAAGATGAGCCTCTAGATAGGTGTTCTTTAATAGTCGTGAAATATGCGAGGCATGGGCTATTAATTTTTAATGATCTTTGCCTACCTAACTCAAGCAAAGCTTTCGCCTTGCACTCAGGCAGAGCAGTACTCTGCTTAATCTTCGCTCACCCTCGGCAGATACTTGCATCTTGCGCAGAGTACTACTCTACTTAATCTTCTCTCACCCTCGGCAAAGAGCTTGCGACTTGCGCTTGGACAAAGCAGATTTTGGTCATAATACTCACCAATCAAAACCCTGCTGCTCTCTTGATTCTTTAGCTTCCTCTTCTTGCGCCAGTTCAATGTACTTTTGAAACTCTACTTTTTTCTGCTCAACCACTGGAATGAGATTATCATGATTATGATTTTTGAGATATTGTTTCAGACTGTCAAAAAAAGGTAACCTTTTACTTAATGCTTCTGAAAATCTACCACCGTGACTAAACATTTCAAAAAGATGGGCGATTGCATATGACAAATGAACGTTAGGGTTATTACTCTCTGATAGTAACTTATGTAAAATTTCTAGCCATTCGATACCATCTTCGTTGTATTGATAAAATTTTGAATTAGTAAACCAAAAATTTATTTTATCTTGGTCATCGCCTATCCAAGTCAACACTTCAGCTTCGTTAGCTTTGAAAAAAATATCTTCAAGCTCTCTAATGCTAAGAACGTATTTAAACAAGTTATTGCCATAGATAAAATCTAACGATTCTATAGTACTAATTTCAACTAGATCTTCTATGACCCTTCCAACTTGACTGCTACCTAAGCTTATAAAATAGTCTATATTTCTTATAGCTTCTTCAACCATTGCGAAAATACTTGATCGTGTAACTTCAGAATAGGATAGAAGGAACCGTAGTGCAAATTTATAATCATAGTATTTCTTAGAATCTAACGCATTAGGTAAAAGCTCTAAAATTTTATCAATATATTTATAAGCAATTACCTTATTTTGCCTACTATCGAACAATAATGCATCAAGTACTATATTATCTTGATTCAAGCTAATCAGCTTATCTAAGGTAAACTCAAACAATTTAGGCGATATATCTTGACATAGCTTTTTGAAAGCTAAACTTCTACCTAAACTAGAGAAATCTAGATAAGGAAACTGAATAATATTTCTAAATAGGAAGTTGAAATGCTTCTTATTTGTACTTACACTTATTATTAATTGTGGTGTTATATTTGAAAACATCTTTTCTGATATTAAAAAATTCACTAAATTAGTGTAACTAATCCAATCTGTTTTTATTAGATTCTCTAAGACGCTAAAAAGAAACCTAGTATTTGGTAATTCCTCAGTACTATCCATATAACTTGCTACGTTTTTCAAATCAGCAATAAAATCATTGTTTTCCTTGTAAATATTGATTATAGAACGTCCTATCTGATGTAAATTTTCATTCTGAGAGGTGAGTAGCTCTTTTAAGGTTTCTTTAATAACTTTTGTATCCAAATTTTCTGAAATATACTCTATGAAATCCTCATAGTCATTAAAACCTTCTATAGTCAGACCATACTCTTCATTCTCATAACGTCTACTTCTATATTCAAATGGATCACTTGATAGAATATGAGTTTCTAAGAGAAGTTTTATTTGGTTTTTATTTGGTTCTAGCCAGTGTTCAACCTCTTTTAGTTCTCTTAAAATGTTCGAAAAATCTTTTAACTGGTAACTACGATTTTTTATAATTTTTTTAACTTCTAATAATCCTAATATGAACGGTCTCCTATCATGAAGTAATTTTAAATATTTTACTGCTTCATCTGTTCTTCTACTAATAAAAATTATTCTTTCTAAATTACTTGAGAAAATTCTACGGCATTCATCAGTGTAGTCAATATCTAAAAAATACAATTTGCTTAGCAAGAAATCAAACCAATCCCAAATTTCATTATAGGTTGCTCTATAACTATAAGTTGATCCTAGGATCAGCGCTGCTTTTTTTTATTCATTAATTAGTGGCTAACTATAAACTAGCTGTTAGGTAATTATTACATAGTTATAAAACATTCTGGTTATCAAACTTATTGGCTCACTATGATCCCATTAAGCGCCGCGATGAGCACCTACGCCTTTAGTGTCAATAAAAGTGTTAATCTGCTCTAGACGTGCCGCTGTACCGACATCTATCCAGTTATCAGGAATAACTTCAGCCGTGACTTGAAACTTGATCATAGCTCTGCGTAGCAAAGGTGCCAGCGCTGCAGCTTGACCAGTCACTAGCCCATCGAGTAGCCGTGGTGACAGCACGCTAATGCCAGCAAAAGTATATTTATCAGCACCAGCCACTGCCTGCTCGCTGGCTAAACCATTATTGATAGCAAAATCACCGTCATCATTATGCTCAGGATTATCAATCAATAGTAGATGAGCCTGTTGATCAGGCCCTAAAGTATAGTCGACCAGCTGCGAAAAATCATAGGTTGTCCATACATCAGAATTAACTAAGACAAAGGGGGCATTTTGCAATTTTCCCGTTTGTAGTGCCTGGAATATACCACCAGCAGTTTCAAGCGGTTCATCTTCCTCGACTGACCACTGCAGATTAACGCCATACTGCGCGCCATCGCCTAGCGTGGCCATTAGCTTATCAGCAAGCCAAGAAGCATTAATAGTGATGTCGGTAATACCTGCCGCTTGCAATGCTTTGATGTGCCAAACTATTAGCGGCTGCCCCCCTACCTCAACTAAAGGTTTTGGGGTCTCCAGAGTCAGTGGCCGTAAGCGTGTACCTTTACCAGCTGCCAAAATCATTGCTTGCTTTATTACCGACATAAGCGCTCCTTATTTTTGTGAAATTAGATATATTGCTGAGCAAACCTACTTTGATAAGCGGGCAGAACGCTATCTATTAACCAAGTATTAAATGGCAATACCGCGCGTTTGCTGTCATCTGTACCATGAGCACCCAGCCATTCAAGCTCGAATATTAGATCAGTCATCACTTTTGGGATATCAGCTAAGTAACGGCTCTTACCATCACGCTCATATAGACGAATAAAAATCCCCAGCACTTTTAGATGGCGCTGAACCCCCATAACATTCACGTCATTTTCAAATTGTTTAGCACTAGACGTAGTAACTAATTGCGCTTGCTGCTGGCGCTGCCAAAAGTCGTGGATCCATTGGGTTATTTGAGTCTCTGGCCATTCAACATAAGCGTCGCGCACTAGTGACACTAAGTCATAGCTATAAGCACCTACTACCGCATCCTGAAAGTCGATAATACCTAACTTAGCAGGGTCTGCCTGATCTTGCATTAGATTGCGACTGTGATAATCACGATGAACGATCACTTGCGGCTGTACCAAAATATCTTTGATCAAAGCCAGCTTTAAAGTATCCCACAGCGCTTTGTCCAGCGTAATCCCAATATAAGGTATAAACCAGTCACTGAACAAGTCCATTTCACGATCTAGCAGTGCGGTATCATAATCTGGCAATTGATATTGATTTTTAGCGACCTCTACGGGCACCTGTTGTAACTCTATTAAGGTTTGCATAGCCAACTGATAGTACTCATCGATTTGCTCGGCCCTAGCATCCGTCAGCAGATGGGCAAACTCTGTCGAGCCAAAATCTTGTAATACTAAAAAACCTTGTGCTAAGTCTTGAGCAATAAGCTTGGGTACATTTACTGCTGGACTCATTAGCTTAGCGACGGCAATGAACTGCTGCATGGCGTCTTGTTCATCAGCCGAATCCATAACCATATAATGCTCTGGCGGTTGCTGACCAACATCGAGTAATTGCAGACGATGGTATTGACGAGCGCTGGCATCCCCAGGCAAGCTGACTAAAGTGAAAGATTGGCTGCCAAATACTTGTTGTAGCCAAAGCTGTAACTGCTGTAAGCGATTATCGTCTGTACAGTCCACACTTTTACTAGAGGAAAGCGCCGCTGCACTAGGGGTAGTATCAATACTAAGGGGTATATTAGTCATAAAGAACATCGCCGGTTAAATATAGTGATAAATCAGGCAAATACTTGCTAAAATGGCAAACTATCTAAAAATAGTTAATGGTTTAATTTGGCCTTGATAATAAAGGTGTAAAATTAAAAGCTTAGTCAGTAATGCTTGCTAATAATATCAATTATAAAATTTCAGTTATAAAAATTGATGAATAGTGTAGCTGATTTGATTTTTTTTGACTATCATAAGTCGTCAATAATCATATATTGGCTAATCGTTAAATAGCTGCCGGTTAATTATTTGATTCAATATTGGCTCATTAACTATATAATCCTCAAATAGAGGACTATATCAATATAGACTAACACTGTTTGCTATTGCAAACAGTATAGATAGCATATAGCCGTTGTTGGAGCGCAAATAACCGTTAAAGCTTGTTAAATTTGTGGTTAATAAACAGTACTTGCGGCTAATAAACAGTAAAAGTAAGTCGTCATCCATTAGACTTTGTAATCATAGGTGTGCCCTTGTTATATTCTCCGCTTTACCAAAGCATTCGTCTGATTTTATTTGGCGCCTTAAGTTTGACTGGGTTGAGCGTAAGCGCAGCTGAGTTAGCAGCTGCAAATCCGCAAATAGCGGCAGCTTTAGTGGCGGATAGTCCTACTATTGCCAGTACTAACTTGCAAAAAGACTCTAATGCTAACCGTTCATACACGGATAACAGCTACTTTGATCAATCCTATAATCAAAGCAATGCTAATACTGTGGCGCTTGCTACTGAAGAGCTAAACGCTGCTGAAGAATTGAGCGCTGAAAACAATATAGCAGTGACAGCTATTACAGAGGACACTAGCGAAGCTAATGTTAATACTAACGATATAGCTGAGCAAGCGAAGCGCTCTTCTACCCCTAAAGCACCGACTACTGCTGCAAGTAAATCGTCGACTACCACTAGCAGCCGTCTCAATGTAAAAGATGAAAGTGTTCAAGAGAGCTTAGTGCGTTTAGCAGAGTTCTATGAATTAACTCCAGATTCGAAGTTCGATAAGGGCTTAAATAAGCCTACTACCAATATCCAGTCAAATAGTGAAACGTTACGCCCATTAGGTTCTGACCTAAAGCTACTTCCCAACTCGGTAGATAGTGCGCAACGTTGCGAAGGCCAATGGGTCTATCCTACTAACAACCCAAACTACCAACGCGCGGTTAATGAAGCTAATGGTAATTTAAACAATAATCAAGATAACTTTGCGCCGAATGCCAATTCCAATACGGCTTCTGATGGTAAGTCTGCGCTATTTGCAGAAGCTGATTACGGCTATTATGACAATATTGATTATGCTGAGCTTTCAGGGAATGTGATCATTGACCAAGGGATGCAGCATATTGAGGCCGACAAAGTAGTACTAGACTTGACTACCGGTGTAGCTGCAGCTCAAGGCAAAGTGTTGTTCACCAATAAAGCGACCAGCAACAATAGTAATAGTAATAACAGTGTTGGCAGCAATAGTGGGCGAAATATCTTTGCTAACCGCAATAGCCAACCTACGCTTACCGAAAAAGCTTCTGATGGTGGCCTAATTGGGGTAGCCGATAGCTTAGCTTATAATACAGAATCGGGACAATCGACAGCTTACGGGGTTGCATTTGCTAGTGTACCTCTACAAGCGCACGGTTATGCTGAGCGTCTTAATCGTCCTAACGATAGTCAATATGAGCTGGACAATGTAATGTTCAGTACTTGTCCGCCTACTGATCGTAAGTGGCAGCTGGAAGCTAAGAGCATTGATTTAGATACTGATACTGGACGTGGTAAGGCTTATGACACCACCTTCCGCATAGCTGATATTCCAGTATTTTATCTGCCTTATTTTAACTTCCCTATCGACAGTCGTCGCAGTAGTGGCTTCTTGCTTCCTAGCGCTAGTATCGGTAGTGAGAACGGTCTTGAGATTGATATTCCTTATTATCTCAATCTAGCTCCTAATTATGATGCCACTATTAATACTCATATTTATACCAACCGTAATCCTATGCTATCAGGTGAATTTCGCTACCTGACTGAAGGCTATGGTGAAGGGGTATTCAGCGGTTCTTACTTACCCAATGATAAAAACTATGACGGCGAGGATCGCAGTAGCTTTTTTTATGATCATTACTGGTCCTCCTCTAGCATTCCACGCTTAAGCGGTGATGCTAAATACAGCTACGTCTCAGATTCAGATTACCTGAACGACTTCGATACTTTAGGACTGTCAGACAATACGGTCAATCTACCTACACGGGCACGACTCAACTATTATAATGACTATGTGAATGGTGAGCTTAAGGTTGAAACCTTCCAGACTCTAGATGCCTTTACTGATAATGGTCAGGCGCTACAAGACAAAGATAAGCCCTACTCACGCTTGCCACAGTTGACTCTGGATTATCGTTTGCCTTGGGCGAAGAGTTTCGACATTACTGGAGTTCACGACTCCGCCTACTTTAAAAAATCTATCGATGATGGCTCAGAGGCGGAAAAAAGTGGATTGCGTGTATATAATAAACTTAGCGCCGCTTATCCGATAGAAAAATCTTGGGGCTATATCAAACCTAAAGTTAGTTTGCAGCATTTATATACCTCCTACGATCAAGACAGCTTAGCCGATAACTCGCTAGATCAAGAGAATGGCAGTCAGTCAGTGTTTGTACCTCAAGCCAGTATCGATGCAGGGCTGTATTTATATCGCGCAGGCTCGCCGTTTGGAGCTTTTGACAACACTATGGGTGGCTACCAGCTAGTAAGCCCCCGTTTAAAATATACTTATTCACCGTTTAAAGATCAGAACGATATTCCCAACTTTAATACCCGTATTGCCTCAGTCAACTATGACCAACTGTTTTCCGACAGCTGGTTCTTAGGCCATGATCGCTTGCAAGATTTGCATGCTATCACCCCTGGAGTTAACTATCGTTACATCGATGCAACGGGTGTGACACGTTTTGATGGTAGCATTGCAGAGCAGTTTTACATCGATGATGGTCGTGTTACCCTCGATGGAGATAACCAGCTGTTTAATACTTCATCATCAGGAATGGTTTGGAATAGTAGTTTGCAACCTTACAACAATGTCTGGGTTGATTTGAGTGGGGCACTCGACAACAGTTACGATCTAAACTTTATCACTACTGAACTACGCTATCAGCCTTCTAATAACAGTCTATTCAACATCGGTTATGTCAAACGTCAAAGCGATGAAAACACTAATCAGCTGCCGTTATCAGCCGTTACCGCTTCTGCTATCTTCCCTGTAAATAACAATTGGCGGGTGATAGCACAAGGTCAATATGACCATCGCCGCGATAAAATACTAGATGCTTTAGTTGGGGTGGATTACGAGGATTGCTGCTTTGGTTTTGCAGTTTATGGCCGTCGTTATTATAATGACTTGAATGTCAGAGATGAACCTACGCAAGCAGTAATGGCTGAAATTAGATTGAATGGTTTAGGTAGTGGTAATAGTCGCTTGACGCGTCTACTCTCTGACAAAGTGTTAGGCTTTGAGCCAGTACAAACCGCTTGGAAAGATTAATAAGCCGCTAAAGGATGGTTCAATAGCTATAGGCTTATAAAATAGCTAAAGTCTCATTGACGAGCTAATAGTCTATAAAAAGTACTAATGTTATGAGGGTTGCCAACCTTTAGCGATTAAATGCGTTTGTTATACTAAGTTATACTAAATATTTTTAATAGCTAGCTAAGCACTGATAGTTAATTCAGCCTTTATAGATACAGTCACACAACTCCCATCTTATAAGATGATAGTGATTAGGAGCATTATGAGAATTTTTTGTTTACGTCAGACCAGTAGTGCGGTTTTATTAGTAATGAGCGCTGGACTTGCTTTGAGTCTTAATGCTCAAGCAGCAACCGTCAAGAACCAGACCGCTGCAACCAGTAGCAGTACTAGCACTAGTCAAAACACTAGCAATCGTCTTACCGCTGGTAACAGTACTGACGGTATTATTGCGCTGGTTAATGACAATGCTATCTTAAAGAGCGATTTAATCAACGCAGTCATTCAGACTCAATTGCGGGCAAAAACTGCCGGTCAGCCGTTAGCTAATTCTGCTCAGCTCCAATCTGAAGTACTAAACGCCTTAATCCTGCGTGAGTTACAGCTGTCGTTAATTAACCGTGTTGGTATCAAGCCTGATGAGGCGGCTATCAATCAGCGCCTAGTGAAGATTGCTGAAGCCGAAGGCCTCGATAGTCTTAGCGCTCTGCAACAACGTATGGATTCCCAACAAGCTGGTGGCTACGCTAGTCTACGTAGTAAGCTGATTGAGGATGCTGCTATTCAAGCATTACAGCAACGCCAAGTTAGCAATCGTGTGCGCATTAGTGAACAGGATATTGATTCATTTTTGGCCTCACCTGAAGCCAAACGTCTCAATCAAAGTGAATATCAAACTATTCACGTGCGTGTGCCCTATATCGATGATTATAGCCGCCTATCACCAGCACAACGTTCTGAAGCCTTAGCAGTAGCAGAAGCACTGCGTAAGCGCTTGCAAGCACCAGATGTGGATGTAGATGCTGCTGTTGCCGCTGTTCAAGGTAGCTATGCTATACCATTACAAGGTGGCGATATGGGCTTTCATAAAGCAGCGGCTCTACCTACTGAGCTATCTAGTGAAATCACTAAGCTTGGCATAGGTGAAGTTAGTGCACCGCTTGTAACCCCTGAAGGCATCGATATCATAAAGCTGGCTAATAAAAAAGACAGCGATAAAATGATCGTGCCCCAGTGGCGTACTAGTCACATCTTAATTAAAGTCGATGAATTACAAACTGATGCCCTCGCTGAACAAAAAATTAATGACCTCTATAATCAGCTGCGCCAAGGAGCTGACTTTTCAGCACTAGCGGCCACTTATTCTGATGACCCCGGCTCAGCAGGACGCGGTGGTGATCTAGAATGGGTTAGCGAACAAGATATGATTGGTCCCTTTGAAGCGGTAATGAAGAATACTAGCATTAATGATTATTCTGCGCCCTTTAAGACTCAGTTTGGCTGGCATATCTTAAAAGTGGCAGACAAACGTCAGTATGATGCTAGTAGCGAGTATCGCCGTAATATGGCTCGTCAAGCTCTGTACCAGCGCCTAGCGCCACAAGCCCAAGAAGATTGGTTGCAAGAGCTACGAGCCAGTGCTTATATTCAAGTGCTCGAGTGATAGCTAAGCCGTGTTGAACATTCACAACTAGACACTGCCGATAGTTAACGAATAGAGCCTATATTAATATATAGGCTCTTTTTTTATTCTAAGAACTATCACCCTAAAGCTATTTAATGCCATCAATTAACTGACAAGAAAAAACCCAAACCTTGGGCAATAGGTTCGGGCTTTAGTTCATTTAGCAGATTGTTATTATTTTATCCTTGCTGACTCATCCTAAGTCATACACGCTAGTTTATAACACAATAGACTACTCTATATCCATGCTACCAGCGTCTCAACACCGTATCCTTACTTATCCTTGTGTCGATGAGGGTATTCTAATGCAAACCTAAGGATTCGCCTAGACGTTAAAAGCCCCAATTGATGTAAGCATTTGCTTACAATATTTCAATAAGCTTCTAATACTGTTTAGTCGATAAAATAAAGCATAGTTAATCTTAATTAGAATTGTTATTTATTAATGATTATCAATAACTTAAGATTATTATTGGTTTTTTTCTTTAGCTTCTTCTGCATGCTCTTTAGAGACCTTACGTCCCTCTGCCTTGCCAGCCTTGATCTTATTTTCAGTCTCTTTAATATCTTCAGCTTCGGGAGTTGGGGCGTTCTCTTTTTGCTTGGCGGTTTCTTCAGGCTGGTACTGTAAGGTGGTCAATACTGGAAAGTGATCTGAGCCAATAGAGGGAAGACGTTTTATATCAACCACAGTAAAACAAGCACTATGAAAAATATGATCCAAGGCCCATCGTAAAAACGGATACTTTACATGAAAAGTGTTGATAAAATGCCGACCGATACGGGGATCTAATAGCCCTGAGATACGTTGGAAACGACGAGTAGTCTTTGACCAAGCCACATCATTTAAGTCACCCGCTAAGATGGCGGTTTGTTTATTTTTCTTGATATGTTGACCAACCATCAGCAGTTCAGCATCACGAGTAGTAGATTTGTCCGCTTCAGTTGGACTCGGCGGCATAGGGTGTAGACAATATAGCCAAATGACTCGACCGCTCTGTAGACGTAACTGAGTGTGGATCGAAGGAATATCATCAATCATCAGGTACTTCACTTCAGGATCTATCAACTCCAGCTTAGAATATAAGTGCATACCATATAAATTATCTAATGGCACTTTGACTGTATAAGGGTAATCAACTTCAATCACGTTCATTGCCTGCTGCCATTCAGCATCAGTCTCAAGAGTAATCAAAATCTCAGGCTGTTTTTGGTTGACTAAATCAACTAGCTTTTGCTTATTCTCATTAGGAGTCAGCACATTTGAGACCATAATTTTAAGCTGGTTCGCTTTAGCTTCAGAGCTATCTTTAGCGCTCTGCACTTCCTTTTTCCACAGCCTTGTGTAAGGCAGTATCATTCTGATCTGAAACGCGACACTAGTAGTTAGCGCTATAAATAGTAGCCATTGCCACAGCGACCATTGTGCCCAAAATAGCAATAGACCTAGCCAAGCTGAGAACCCCAGCACCATAATTTGGATACGCGGAAACTCAACGCCGCGCACCCACCAATTGTCTAATGGTAGCCAGCCCCAAACCGTCACAAAAATAATCAGCCCTGCGAGCAGCTGGATACCATAATATAGGGCAGATAAATCCATAAAGTTGTTTAACCGACTATCAGGTGAATAATGAATACCATGTTTTGAATAACTATAATATTTTTAACGCCTATTGTGCACTATGTTTGGACTTGATTGTATAGCTATTAAATAAATACTCTACAACTTATATGGGAGCACTTCTAAAGCATTAGCGGCTACTAATAACCCAAAGTTATAATATCTATAGCGAATAGTAGTCAAAAAATCGTTAAAATAGTGGTAAACGCCTTGCTTTTTATAGCTATTCACGGCATTGTTATTGGTTGACATAGCAATAAATAACTGTAAAAAAGGATTACAATCGATGAGCAACTTAACAGTAGGTTTGGTAGGCTGGCGTGGTATGGTCGGGTCAGTGCTAATACAGCGTATGCGCGATGAGAATGACTTTTCTGGTATTACCCCAGTGTTCTTTTCGACTAGTAACGCTGGTGGCGATGCGCCAAGCTTCGATGGTATTGAAACTAGCCAACTTAAAGATGCTCATGATATTGAGGCACTAGCCGCTTGTGAGGTGATTATCACTTGCCAGGGTGGTGACTATACGCAAAAAGTACATCAGCCTTTACGTGATAGTGGCTGGAATGGCTACTGGATTGATGCTGCTAGTACTCTACGTATGGAAGATGACAGTATCATCATTCTTGATCCGGTCAATCGCAAAGTGATCGACAGCGCTTTAGCTGCTGGTAAAAAAGACTTCATCGGTGGTAACTGTACCGTATCGTTGATGCTGATGGCTATTGGTGAGCTGTTTAATAAAGGCTGGGTTGAATGGGTCAGCGCAATGACTTATCAGGCTGCTAGTGGCTCTGGTGCTAATAATATGCGTGAGCTGATCGAAGGTATGGGCGTATTACGTGATGCGGTTGCTGATGAGCTAGCAGATCCTTCAAGCGCTATCCTTGAGATTGACAAAAAAATAGCCGCCACCCAGCGCTCAGCTGATTTTCCGCAGCAGTATTTTGGCGTGCCACTCGCGGGTAGCTTGATTCCTTATATCGATGTGCAATTAGACAATAAGCAATCTAAAGAAGAATGGAAAGGCGGTGTTGAGACCAACAAAATCCTTGGTAATGACAGTGATAACGCTATCGCTATCGATGGCATGTGTGTGCGTATCGGTGCGATGCGTTGTCATGCGCAAGGCCTTACTATCAAGCTTAAAAAAGATATCCCGTTAGCCGAGATTGAAGCCGCGCTAAAAAACAGTGGTAATGAGTGGCTAGATGTAGTGGAAGATGACAAACAAGCCAGTATGCAGCGCTTAACACCCGTTGCGGTCACTGGGACACTCACTGTAGCTGTTGGCCGTCTGCGTAAGCTCAATATGGGTCCTGAATACTTAGGCGCCTTTACTGTCGGTGATCAGCTGTTATGGGGCGCAGCAGAACCTTTACGTCGTATGCTAAATATTATCCGCGAACAAAAAAGCTAAAATGTGCTATAAAAAACTTAGTTAGCAATAAAATCAAAAAAGACAGCTTAGGCTGTCTTTTTATTGGGTTAGATCGATATATTTAAGCTTAAGTTATTAGCGACAACACTTTATTTATAGCGATGATGTCTCGCTTACCAAACTGATTCACTAGTAAAAGACCCTCTTATTAATAAAAATTGCTATTTTGCTTGGTACTCAATCATAATCTCATTACGACGCATAAAGGGTAGAGTCCAAGGTGGATTATAGCGGGCCATTTCAGCAGTACCTACTATATTTAAGTTTTGCATCCAAGCCTCTAATTCTGCTGTCTTAGCAGCGACTTTTTTACTACCAGTCAGTCCTGAAAACTTGATAACCCCATAAGTCTTCGCCGGCACTTCGATAATACTGACTGCAGGATTGTTAGGTTTTGGTAGAGTCTGCATAGTGTATTTGTTTGGCATCACAAACCTTACTCGCCACTTACCATCGTTCTGTTGCTGAGCTTTTTGCATGGATACAGGCGCAGTCATAGCAATCTTCTCTGACCCGCTTTTATCTGAGTTCCTGTTATTAGAACTATTGTTACTAGAGCTTTGCGGCTGCATTTTAACCGGTGTTGTCATGCTTATTTTGCTACTCTCACCACTTGGGGCGGTATTATTACCAAAAATATAGTCAGCCAAAATTCTAAACCCTTTATTACCAGCTTGCTTCTGATCACCTGATACCCAAGTTTGGGCGATAATTTGTGGATCATAGCGACGCAGCTCGAAGTCTTCAGTTTTATTGAAGATAGCATAGTTAGATTCTTCGGTAGCCATAGCCTCTCCTGGTAATATTAATAAGCTGCCTAACAGCAGACAAGTAGTAGCTTTCATAATCTATCTCCCCATCAAAGTAGCAGTGGTTAACTTTTAGATAACAGCTGCTATTTTAATAGCCTCTCACCATAGCAACAACCTAACCCTACTGTCTGTATTTTTTTCGTTATGGCTTAAGCTAACTGTTAGCCGTTTATCCTATTAGCTTAGTACATTCGTCGCTTAGTACATTATTGACAGCTTATAAAGCATCAACGTCCCAATAAACAGTCAGCAATGCTATAATTAGCGCTATTTTTATTGTTTAGACAGTGACTACTATATGCAATTTACTTTACACAAAACCGCTAGTGGTGAGACTCGTGCCCGTCGTGGTACGGTTCATCTCAATCATGGCGAGGTACAAACCCCTGCCTTTATGCCAGTCGGTACTTATGGTACGGTCAAAGGTATGCTGCCTCGCGATATCGAGGCCATAGGCGCTGATATCATCTTAGGTAATACTTTTCACTTATGGTTACGTCCAGGTACAGACATCATCGATAAGTTCGGTGGTTTGCATAAATTTATGCATTGGGATAAACCAATATTGACCGATTCAGGCGGCTTCCAAGTATTCAGCTTAGGAGCCATGCGCAAGATTACTGAAGAAGGCGTCAACTTTAAATCACCTATCGATGGTGCTAAAGTGTTCCTGTCGCCAGAAAAATCAATGCAAATTCAATACAGTCTCAATTCCGACATCGTTATGCAGTTCGATGAGTGCACGCCCTATCCGGCTACTCATGACGAAGCTAAAAAATCATTGGAGTTATCGCTACGTTGGGGTCAACGTTGTGTTGATGAGCATAATAAATTAGGCAGCACTAATGCCCTATTCGGTATTATCCAAGGCAGTATGTATACTGATTTGCGTCAACAGTCGCTTGAGGGTCTGCTTGAGATTGGCTTTGATGGTTACGCAATTGGTGGTCTGTCAGTTGGGGAGCCAAAAGACGAAATGATGGATGTGCTTGATTACCTTCCTGATGATATGCCAGCCGATAAACCACGCTACTTGATGGGCGTAGGTAAGCCTGAGGATCTAGTTGAAGGTGTCCGTCGTGGTGTGGATATGTTCGACTGCGTAATGCCCACTCGTAATGCACGTAATGGCCATTACTTTGTCACTGGCAACGCAGACAATGTCGGTGTAGTGCGTATTCGTAATAGCCAATATAGAGAAGATGAAGGTGCACTAGATCCTGAATGCGATTGCTATACTTGCCAGAACTTTAGCCGTGCTTACTTGTATCATCTTAATAAGTGTAAAGAGATGCTAGGCGCGCAATTGGCAACCATTCATAATTTGCGTTATTATCAGCGCTTAATGGCAGGTATAAGAGAAGCTATTGAACAAGATAACTTTGATCAATTCGTTAGCGAGTTTTACGCTAAGCGCGGTCAGAGTGTACCTGAATTAAATTTACGTTAAATCGTTGTTAAGATTTATCTGCGAAAACAAAAATGCCAGACAGTGAAAACTGACTGGCATTTTTATTAAACTCATAGTGCTAAGGGTAAAGACTTTGATGCTCTAGAACCTTACACTGTTGATCTTAACTCTAATATTAAACCCGATCGTCTGGTAGTTGATCCATGGGAATATCAGGATGGTTCTTTAGGTGAATGATAGAGAAAAGTAAGCCGCCCCATATAAGCACCATGGAGATAATCATAAAAATAATTGCTGAAGTACTCATAATAATTTCCTATTCAAATATCATTTTATTAAGGTGCGTCATCAAGTAAACGAGCCTTGTCATCTTCTTCGTCATATACCCCTTTCATACTACTAAGTACAAATGCTCCTAAGGCAAAGAATACTACAATGCCCCAACCAAATAATAATAGGATGGTTGTAGAGTAGCCCTCATAAGGAGTTTTAACTAGATCGACAATTTTTAGACCCAAAGCAATAGTTAGCACAGTTGGAGTAATAACGGTTAGCATAAATACCCAAGCACCACCTAGTTTGATACTAGAAATACTATTGATATGAGCAAGTAAGCCTGGAATTTTACGGCGATTAAACCAAGTCAACCAAATAATTGACATCAAACCACCAGCCACGATACCGATATTATTAGCAAAGTGATCGATCACATCTACTAGTACCAAAGAGCTGCCCGTAGAGAAAGCAGAGATAGATATGATCGCACAAACCCCTCCTATCACTGCAACTGCTTTTTTGCGTGACCAATCGAACTTATCTTGGAAAGCAGAAATAGGGACTTCAAGGATACTGATTAGAGAACTGATCCCGGCAACTACTAAAGAGCCAAAGAATAAGAAACCAACAATATCACCGCTTGCGCCCATAGTAGAAATGATTTTAGGGAAGACGAAGAACGCTAGCCCAACACCACCACTAGCAACCTCTGATACATCTTGACCGGTTGATTGGGCCATAAAGCCGATAGCAGCAAAGATACCAATACCAGCAATAAGCTCAAAAGAAGAGTTGGCAAAACCAACCACTAGGCCTGCGCCCGTTAAGTTAGTATTCTTTTGCAGGTAGGAGGCATAAGTGACCATAATACCAAAACCTACTGATAGTGAGAAAAATACATGACCATATGCCGCTAGCCAGACGTTAGGATCACTCATTCTCGCCCAGTTTGGCTCAAAGAAAGCGTTTAAGCCGATAACCGCACCCGGTAAGTTGACTGCTTTGAATACCATAATGCCAAATAATATGAGCAATAATGGTAGACAAATTTTATTAGCTAGTTCAACTCCTTTACGAATACCGCCAAACATAATTAACATAGATATTGCCCAAACGATGAGCAAACCGACGAACATCTGTGGTACAAACACTGAGGTTAGGTCACCGGTGTGGTGTACAAAGTCGCTGACAAAGAAGGTGGTAGTATCTTCACCCCACTTCTGGCCAAACGAGAAAAACATATAACTGCCGGCCCAAACGATAACTGCTGCGTAATAAATGGCAATGACGAAAGAAACTAGTGTCTGCCACCACCCTACAAACTGGGCAGAAGGCACCATCTTTTTATAAGCACGAGGGGCAGCAGCACGGTATTTATGCCCAATAATATAGTCCAAGAATAATAGTGGAATACCTGCGGTTAATAAGGCAATAAGATAAGGCACCATGAACGCCCCACCACCATTATCATAAGCCACATAAGGAAATCGCCATATGTTACCTAAGCCTACCGCTGAACCGATAGCGGCTATAATGAATCCAGTTCTACCGGACCAGTTTTCCCTTTGTTGTGCCATGCAAGACTCCTAAAATTTAATAATAATCTCTTTGATCATCTTTAACTATTGCATTGAATGGCGCAAAATAATCAAAGAAATCATAAGGTAGCTGTTGGTTAAAATAAGTTACTGCAACCTTACTTCACATAATTTCAAAGTTTCTGCTAATCGACACCAAAAGTCAAGCAATCATAAATACAAAAAGCCATAACAATTAGTTATGGCTATAGTAAATTAAAGTATTGGCACGATTAATATCGGCTAACAATGACAGACTATTAGTTAGCGAACTACCCCGCGTTTACTATTTGCTAACGAATCAATTAGCAACTGGATTTTAGGCTCTTGTGGTAATTGCTGATGCAATTTTGCCAGTGCTTGGGCAGTGGTTAATCCTGATCTAAAGATAGTGACATAAGCTTGGCGCAAAATATTTATAGTCTCTTGCGTCCAACCTTTGCGACGCATACCCTCGACATTGAGTCCATGAGTACTGGCAGGATTACCTGATACCATAGTGAAGGCCGCTACGTCTTTTAAAATTAAACTGGCACCGCCAATCAAACTATAATCGTCGACTCGGCAAAACTGATGAATACCTGAGTTACCTCCTACTATAGTGTGGTTGCCAATAATCACGTGCCCAGCGAGACCAACATTATTCGCAAAAATATTATTATCACCAATCATACAATCATGAGCAATATGGGTATTGACCATCAACAAATTATGATTGCCAATTTTAGTCAAGCCATTATCTTGCACTGTGCCACGATGCAAACTGCAGGCTTCACGAATAGTATTATGATCGCCAATCTCAAGCCAAGTACGCTCACCGACATACTTTAGATCTTGTGAATCCTCACCGATACTAGCGAACTGGTAGATTTGATTGTGTTTACCAATACGGGTAAGTTTAGTGACCACTACATGTCGATGCAATACAGTATGAGCGCCGATCGTCACCTCATCACCAATGACACAATAGGGTCCAATAACAGCGGTTTCATCAATGGTAGCTGATGGCGAGATGAGTGCGGTAGGATGAATCTGACTCATAATGTAGGCCTTTGTATTCTTTAATACGAAAAAGTAATGCAAATTCGCATTATAAACTGGTTTGATAATTATTTACAGGCATCCTACAGTCACTTTATTGACTCGCAACTTGAGAATGGATAATAAAATGAAAGCCAACTAACCCTCATGGCCATCAATAAATAGAGCAATTAATAATAATAGCCATTATTAAAGATAAGATTAAGCAGGCTGTTGTTGGCGAGCAATCATTACTTGCGCACTGGCAGCTAGTTCAGTACCTACATGTACTGTGCAGTCGAACTTATAAATACCTTGTTTTTGCATGATCGTTTTAGCGCGAATAATCAGCTGATCACCAGGAATAACTCGGCGCTTAAAACGCACTTTATCTACTCCTGCAAACAAGTACAGATAACCATCTTCAGCGGTTAGCCCTGCACTGATAAAGCCTAACACTCCTGATACTTGCGCCATCGACTCTACCATCAATACACCTGGCATAATCGGCTCATCAGGGAAATGCCCATTAAAAAACTCTTCATTAATAGTAACGTTTTTGATACCAGTAATACACTCACCAGGTTTACAGGCAGTGATTCTATCGACGAGCATAAATGGATAACGATGTGGCAAATAATGTTTAAGGGTATGATAATTTAGCGGCAAGGTTAAGCCTTGCTCAGCTAATGACTTAATATCTTCGTCTGTAATAGTCTCGATGTCGATGGCGCTCATACCTTGCTTCCTTGCGATTGTTGCGGGCTGTTAATAAAAGTAGGTAATAATAGATTATTTATAGTCAAACGTATTAATATTTTATAGAAGTTAATAATAACGATCAACGTCAGCTATCCCCAAGTTGGCGAAAGCGTACCGCAGCACGTCGCCATTTGGCAGTGGGCATAGCCGCTGTTCCAGAAGAATAGGAGCCAGCGGTCTGAATAGATTTAGTCACCATGGTCATACCTGATAATGTCACATCATCAGTAATCTTAACATGACCATTGATGCCGACTGCTCCGCCTATAATGCAGCGCTTGCCGATGGTAGTGCTACCAGCAATACCTGTATTAGCGGCTATAGCCGTTCCGTCACCGATATGCACGTTATGCGCAATTTGTACTAAGTTGTCGATAATGACATGGTTGCCTATGATAGTGTCATCGATGGCACCACGATCCACACAGCTATTGCTGCCGATACGGACATGATCGCCAATAATAACTCGACCAAGCTGCGCAATCCGCTCCCAACCACTGCTGCTACGATCACTAGTAGGTGCAAAGCCAAAACCTTCGCTGCCAATAACTACTCCAGCATGTAGACGCACATGACTACCAATGACACAGTCGTGCGCTACTACTACTTGAGATTTGATCACTGCATAATTACCAATGCTACTGCGATCTTCTATCACCACATGCGCGTCTAGACAACTGCCTGTGCCGATCTGTACTTGTTCGCCGATAACACAAAAGGCCCCAATGCTGACTCCAGTAGCAATAATCGCACTATCAGCGATTACGGCAGTAGGATGAATAGCTTTAGCGGGTATGTTGGGGGCGAATAGCTGACTGGCACTAGCGTAAGCTAAGTAAGGCGTAGCTACTACTAAGCCAACAGAGCTGGTAGGTACTTGAGCGCTAAATGGCTCAGTGATAAGCACGGCTCCTGCTTGGCTACTGGCTAGACGAGAGATGTAATGCGGATCTGCTAAAAAGCTTAATTGCGTGTTTTTAGCGTCAGTTAGGCTACCAATACTGGTCAGTTGCACCTGTAATTGCTCAATACTCAAGGCAGCCTTATTTAATACGGGCTGGCGCTGCTCAATATGGCTGATAAGTTGTTCAATCGTTATCATAGTCAACGTTAGTATTATTAGTATAAGAAAGTAGGCGCCAAGTTGAGTAGTCAACTTACCGCCTATCGAATTTCGATGTTAGATATATTTCCTAACATCTATTACGCCTATGTTCTAAAGCTAGCGGTCTGTGCTATGTATTGCCTGTACTAACAACTGTCTTAGAACGTACTACCGATCTGGAACTGGACTTTTTCTGTCTCATCGCCTTCTTTGTCACCAAACGGCACTGCATAACTGATTGAGATTGGCCCAATCGGCGTGTACCAAGTGACACCTACACCCGCACTAAAGCGAAATTTATTATCTTGAGTTAAAAGTGGGACTTTTTTTGTTTTTGTAGGGTTATTAGGATCGCTGCGATCAGGTAAATTATCAGTCTGAGAAACGGGATCCGTAAAGTTACGATCCTCTCTACCTGAAGTGTCAAAGACTTGTCCACCCTCGGCGAACAGCACTGGCCGTACTTGATCGGCCCAATCAGCCTTAAACGGTAGGGGCAAAATCAGCTCAGCACCGAAGCTAGCTAAAGCATTACCACCAACCTCTTCATCTCTAATACGATCCCGACCATTGACCGCATCGCTATAACTTTTAGATTTAGGACCTAAACTTGAAGACTCATAACCACGCACTGAACCATAACCACCAGCATAGAAATTTTCATAAAACGGTAAATCATTACCGTAGCCCAGCTTAGTATAACCGCGCGCTACCCAGTCTTTATAGATAGGATAATAGATGTTGCCGCGATAAATGAGCTTTTGGAAGCTAGAATCACCAAGACCGATAGTACCATCTACTGTATGACTCATACCTTTGGTTGGGAATACCGGACGATCTAGAGTGCTATAGTCCCATCCTAGTAATAAATTATAGGTGGTATAGTCATTCTTAAAGGTAGAAATACCATCAGCAGTAGTGACTTCACCACCATCTTCGAGGATACGATCAACGTTGACTACCCCAAGGTTACGACCGCCACGTACCGTGGTGTTATCGATGTTAAGACCAGCACTAACTCTTTTAGTCTCATCAACTGGGTAGCTGTAGTTAAGCGTACCACCGTACGAATCAGTCACATAATTGCTTACGTTTCGATCATCGAATTTGGTTTCGCGATAATAAGCACTAATTCCTTGCGAAACACCATTTTCAGTAAAGTAAGGGTCAGTGTATCCTAAGCTGTAAGAGTCACGAGTTTCTGAACGTGATAAAGCCGCTTTTACTCGGTTACCAGTACCCATAAAGTTATTTTGAGTTAAGTCTAACTGGAAAGTCACACCGCCACTTTGCGAGTAACCAGCAGCAATCGTCGAGCTGCCAGAAGGCTGCTCAACGACAGTATAGTTAATATCGATCTGATCGGGCTGATTAGGTACTGACTTCACATCAGCTTTAACGTCTTTAAAGAAGCCCGTGCGTAACAGGCGAGTACGTGACAGCTGGATTTTTTCATTAGAGGCTAATGCCCCTTCTAACTGACGCATCTCACGGCGCAATACTTCATCTTTAGTACGTAGATTGCCATTAAAGTTAATACGACGCACATAGATAGGTCGTGCCGGATCAATATAGTAATCAACATCGACGACCTTAGTCTCATCATTGATGCGCGGGACAGGACGGATTTGGGCTAAGTAAAAGCCTTCATTACCATAGCGGCTTTTTAACGCTGAAGTTGTCGCGTCTAGCTGAGCTTGTGAGTATTTATCTTTAGGGGCAAAAGTTACTAGCTCCTTGAGCTCTGCTGTATCGAATGTTGGCTTACCTAAGAAACTAATATCACCGAACTGGTATTGAGCGCCTTCTGTTAAGCTGACTTCAATGAATACACTACTCTTATCTTCACTGATATTTAACACAGCGTTATCTACTGAAAAGCGTACATAACCATCATTCTGATATAGCGCAGTCAAATTCTCTAGACTAGCCGCCAGCTTCTCTTTCGCATAGCGATCAGACTTAGATAATGCGCGCGTCCATGAAGACTCTTTTAACGCAAACGCATCTCTTATCTGTTTGTCACTAAAATGGCTGTTACCAATAATATTGATATCAACTACTTTTGAGGGCTTGCCTTCAATAAAGCGTATGTCTAATTTGACACGGTTACCATCAAGTACCGTTTGATCAACCTCGATATTACTATTGTAATAGCCTTGGCTGATATATTGCTGCTGTAGCTCATTAGCAACCCCTTGTAGCGTGGCTTGTTTCAGCACGTCGCCTACAGACAGACCAGCGTTATCTAAACCTTGGGTCAGGCCTTCTTTAGGGATAAGCTTGTTACCCTCGAAGTTTACTTCAGCGATGACTGGACGCTCAACCACTTCAAAGCGCAGCTGATTACCTTCAACACGGCTTTGAATATTGGCAAAGTTTTCGGTAGCATACAAGGCTTTAATACTGGCCGCAAGACTGCTATCAGTGACGGTATCACCCACTGAAATAGGCAACACAGGATAGAGGCTATCAGGGGTCAGACGCTGTAAGCCTGTAAAACCAATATCGGTTGCTACAAAATCTGCAGCTTGTGCCGATACACTCATCATTGCTACCACTAACGGCAACCCAGCCGCACTCATAAATAAAGGCGTACGCATAAACACTATCCGTCAATAAAAAACTTGCTAAAGTTAAGTTAAAAAGCGTATTTCGTCAGGCTCGATAAGTGCAAAATCAGCAACTTGTCGAAGTAAGACTCAAGACACTGTATATAAAACGCAGGATAAAATAAACTAAAAATTATTATTAGTACAGTTTTAGGGATAGATTTTGCCAAGCTTATCGCACTTATCAGTCCAGCATTATACCTACTACAGACGTTAATGTGGCGCATTTTGACCGCTTCTCATCGCTAGCAATGATCAAAAAAGCCGACTAATATCATTACCAATTGCTAACACCATGAAACCTAACAGTAAGAGTAGACCGATATTAAAACCAGCGATCTGGATACTCTCTGACAATGGCTTACCACGGATCAACTCAATAACATAATAGACAATATGACCACCATCTAATACCGGAATAGGTAATAGATTAAGTACTGCCAAACTAAGACTGATTAAAGCTGCCGTAGATAATACCATCTCCCAGCTGATGTCGAAGCTTTGTTTAGCTACTTTGGCAATAGTAATCGGACCGGATAAATTATCGAGACCGATCATTCCTGAGACCATTTTGCCCATAGAGTCCACGGTCATTACTGCTAGCTGCTCAGTCTTTTCGAATGATTTAACTAGTGCTTCACCAGGACCATAGACTATAGTAGTTTTATATTGATCAGGAATAACGATTTCAGACTGAGCAACCATCGCCCCAATCTGACCAAAATCATTACCTAAATTGTCTTTTTTACCTTGCGGCATAATCTTTAGCTCTACTGGCTTATCATTACGCAATACGCTAAAGCTCAATAATACCTCAGGGCTATCGCGAATGATGCGGGTAGCGCTAATCCAATCCGTTATAGGGCTACCATTAATCGCTATGATTTTATCACCTACTTGCAGACCTTGTAGACTAGCAGCACCATCAACGCTCAACTCACCTATGATCGGCTCAATATCAGGCTGCCAAGGTAACATACCAAAGCTGCTCAATGCATCCTTACCTTGGTCATTGCCTTGCATAAATCGCTTTACAGGCGCTTGATAAGTAGTAGCTGGTTTATTAGCATCAGTAGCTGATTGTAAGGTGACACTGACGTTATCAGTCTCGCCCATACGTCCAGCCAGCCGATAATTAATACCTTCCCAAGTCTGTACCTTATGACCATCAATGGCGACAATCTTGTCTCCTGCTGGCAGCTGTGCACTCGCTGCTGGCGTATTGGGCAGTACTTGGCCAATAGTAGTGGCTAGCTGCTCTGATGGGGTCATAAATAACACCCAAAATAGGCCGATAGCAATAATAAAGTTCATGATCGGGCCAGCGGCGACAATAGCTATTTTCTTTAGAGGATGTTGCCTATTAAAGGCCAAATGCAGCTCTGCTTTTGCTACCTCACCCTCGCGCTCATCGAGCATTTTTACATAGCCACCTAAAGGCAATGCAGAAATACGATAGTCGATACCACTGCGCTTACTAGTCCAGCCCGCCAGCTTAGGACCAAAGCCAATAGAATAGGTCAGTACCTTGACACCGCAAAGTCGAGCGACTATGTAATGACCCCACTCATGCAATGCAATCAGAGGGCCTAGCACAAAAATTGCCGCTAATAGCGTTAACAAAAATGTCATGAGCCGCTCTCAATTAAAGGACTTAAGGGTAACAAAAAATGAGCTTTAAAGCATTTGTCTAACTAAGATTTCAGTATAGTGCCTAGCCAAACTATCTATCGCTAAAATATCATCGATATCCGCATCAGCACTTAAGGTTGACGCTTTTACTTCGCTCAAAGCTTGCTCGTTAATGCTAGCAATATCGGTTAAACGCACTTTACCTTGCAAAAAAGCCTCTACTGCAATCTCGTTTGCCGCATTTAGAATAATAGTCGCTTGAGTACCTGCTTGCATAGCTTGACGAGCCAAACGCAAACAAGCAAATTTCTGCAAGTCGGGCTTGATAAACTCAAGATTGCTTAGCGTGTACAAATCTAAGGGCTGTGAGCCACTAGCGATACGTTGCGGATAGCTGAGCGCATGGGCAATAGGGGTTTTCATATCCGGACTACCTAGCTGTGCTAAAAAGCTACCATCGCTATATTCTACCATTGAGTGAATGATACTTTGTGGATGAATCACTACATTTATTTTACTTTCTGGCAGATCAAAGAGATGACAAGCTTCTATTAGTTCAAGCCCTTTGTTCATCATCGTCGCTGAATCAACAGATATCTTTTGACCCATTGACCAGTTTGGATGCTTGACCGCTTCGGCTACCCCTGCTTGCTGCATCTGCGCAAACGACTGCTGTAAAAATGGTCCACCAGAAGCAGTCAACCACAGCTTACGTACTCCGTGGCTACCGTCATGAATTTGGGTATTGTCTTGCTGAATAGTAGTAGGTAAACACTGAAAGATAGCATTGTGCTCAGAGTCTATCGGTAATAAGGTAGCATGATGAGTCTTGACTGCTTTTATCATCACTTGTCCTGCCATCACCAACGCTTCTTTGTTAGCGAGCAGAATACGCTTGCCAGCGCGAGCCGCCGCTAGTGTAGAAGGCAATCCTGCGGCACCAACTATAGCGGCAACGATAGTATCGACTTGGCTGTCAGTGGCAACATCGATCAAACCCTGCGCGCCACCGACTACTTCAGCAGTCAATCCAGCCTGCTTGAGACGTTTGGCGAAATCATCAACTGCTTCGGTCGGCACTGCTACCCGCTTAGGCCTAAACTGCTGACATAACTTGAGGAGCTTATCCAAGCGTTGATAGCCTGATAAAGCATAGACTTCATAGTCTTGTAAATGTTCAGCCAATATCGCTAAAGTGCTGTCGCCTATTGAGCCAGTTGCGCCTAGTACCGCGATGCGTTGGGTCATAACTATTAGTGCCTATGATATCGTCAATTAATAAAATTAGCTAAAGTCAGTTACATCAGCAACTTAGACAACTAATAATCCTAGCTGTTGTAAGCCCCAAAATCCTAACGCAAATACAGGTGTAGCAGACAATAATGAGTCAATACGGTCAAGGATACCACCATGACCTGGCAATATAGTTCCTGAATCTTTCACATTAGCACGGCGCTTAAGCATCGACTCAAACAAATCGCCCAATACCGAAGACAATATCGTCAGCGCTGATAAGCTGATAAAGGCTACTAGCGCCATACCGGTTAACTGTAACTTGAAAACGCTGATAGCTATCACTACTACTAAGCCCGTTACTAAGCCGCCAGCCAGTCCTTCCATGCTCTTGTTAGGCGAGACATTCGGTGCCATCTTAATGCGACCGAGCTTACGTCCAACAAAATAAGCACCACTGTCCGCGCACCAAACCATTAAGAATACGTACATAAGCCACCAAGGTGACACTTGCCATAAGTAAAACATCGCCGTAATTGAGGCCGTTAAAATAACCACACCCATCAGTGCGAGGCGCTGACCATACCATTTTGTATGAGTAGGAAATTTAGTAACCCACGATAAAGCCATCATCCAGATAACTAGAGACGCTAGCCACCAAACTACCCAAGTGACTTTGAGCATCAATGAAGCCAAAGTCACTACTAGTACCATCAATACAAACACTATTGGCTGCCGCCATTTCGGCATTAGCTTAGTCCACTCATGAGCGGCAATAGTCACTCCGATGGCTAATAATGGAGCGAACAAAACAGGCGTTTGGCTGGCAAATAAAGCAATACCAACAATGACAATAAGTACGACTGCCGTTTTAATCCGTTGCCACATAGTGAGCGAACCTTATAGTTTTATAGTCTTTAATAAAAATATTTATTAATGAAAAAATAGGTCTTAATGGCCAACAGTCAGTGAAAGAATGGCAATTAAAGCTGCATTATAACAGCTAATTTGATAGGTTCAGTCACATTGATTGGCTTAGCAATTAAGATTAGGTTTGTATTTGCTCGCTGGTCTTACCAAATCGACGCTGACGCTGAGCAAAATCTTTGATCATCACCGCCAACTCTTCTGCAGCAAAATTCGGCCATAATGTTTGAGTAAAGAACAGTTCAGCATAAGCAGACTGCCATAATAAAAAGTTAGAGATTCGGTATTCACCGCCAGTACGAATCAGCATATCTACTGCTGGTTCATCTGCTAGCTGTACATACTCACCCAGTTTTTCTTTATTAATATCTTCTAGGCGCAGTTGTCCGGCCTGCACTTGTTCAGCTAGCTGCTGGGCAGCATGAGCGATATCCCATTGACCACCATAGCTGATAGCGATCACTAGGGTCATCGACTCGTAATGAGCAGTCTTAGCTTCAGCATCAGCCATTTGTGTCCGCAACTCGTCACTCAATAGACTACGATCACCAATAAAACGTAGTTTAATATGATGCTTTTGCATGCGGGGCATTTGCTCATCGATGGTCAGTTTTAATAATTGCATCAATAAAGCCACTTCAGCAGGTGGACGCTGCCAATTCTCACTAGAAAACGCAAATACCGTCAATACTTTAATGCCCACTTCACGGCAATACTCAACGATAGGGTCTAGTGCATCTTTACCTTTACTGTGGCCTTCACCTTTACCTAAGGCGTTTTGTTTGCCATAACGGTTATTACCGTCCATGATAATAGCGATATGTTTGGGCTTAAGGTATATATTGGTTTCTTTAAACATTTTAGAGCCATTTTAGTATTGAGAATTGGTAGTGATAAAAGAAGGTTAATATTTACTACGTATCAGCATATTCAGATTAGTAAGTATATAAGGTAAATGCAATGATTAACGACTTGTAAGTGCATTAACACTATATTATTTCGTAGGATGCTTTTTTTGGCTCGATAGCTTCTTCAGCCGTATCTACTATAGCTAATAATATATTTAACAAACTAGGTAAAGATAGCGGATTGTTTTTACCGCTTAAACGCCAACCATTAAAAAACTGGCAACTTAACAAATACAACTTGCAAGAGACCAGTCCTTATTTAACTATTGATGTAGCGCTTTTAAACCGCTGTTTACACTGCCATCAAATCAATTTCTTTTTTACTTAGACGGCTATCGATAGTTTCGATATATTTGTCAGTAATTTTTTGGATTTCATCACTAGCACGGTGCTCATCATCTTCTGATATTTCTTTTTCTTTTGCTAATTCCTTGATATCATTCATCATATCACGGCGTACATTACGGATAGAAACTCGGCTGTTTTCAGCCTCACCTCGTGCTAATTTTTGCATGTCACGACGGGTTTCTTCGGTCAAAGACGGCATCGGTACTCTGATGACATCAGCAGTCATCGGGTTCAAACCCAAATCGGCTTCGCGAATGGCCTTATCTACTGCTTGTATCATAGTGCGATCGAACGGCTGTACCAACAGCGTGCGCGAGTCTTCAACGTTGACGCTAGCCACTTGGTTCAAAGGTGTAGCAGCACCATAATAGCTGACCATAATACCTGATAACATGCCTGGATGCGCACGTCCAGTACGGACCTTACTAAAGGTACTTTCTAGTGCCTCTAAGGTTTTTTGCATGCGCGCTTCGCCTTCTTGCTTAATCTCTTTAATCATGTTGTTGTCCTTATTTATCGCTAACGATAATATGCTATGTTATTGGTTTTTTATTTTGAATAATAGTTTATGAAATAGTAGCTGATTAATTGACAGCTTAGTAGCTATTAACTTAGTGATAGACTCTTGTGCCTTCATTCTCGCCCATAACCACATTTAGCAAAGCGTTCGGTTTAGTCATATCGAAGACTTGTAGGGGTACATTATGCTCACGACATAAAGCGATAGCCGTCAAATCCATCACCCCAAGCTTTTGCTCTAGCACTTCATCAAAAGTTAAACCGTCATATTTAACCGCATCACTATGTAAGCTTGGGTCTTTATCATAGACCCCATCAACTTTAGTGGCTTTTAGAATCAAGCCAGCTTCAATCTCAATACCACGTAGGCAAGCTGCCGTATCGGTAGTAAAGAAAGGGTTACCAGTACCAGCAACGAAAATACAAACTTCGCCGTTTTTGAGGTAGCGAATAGCATTACGGCTACTATAGCTTTCGGTAACTTCACCAATAGGCAACGCTGACATCAGGCGGGTTTTAATATTACGACGCTCAAGCGCATCACGCATGGCCAAACCATTCATCACAGTCGCTAACATACCCATTTGGTCGCCCGTCACTCGGCCGACTAAGCCTTCTTTTTGTAATTGCGCGCCACGATATAAGTTACCACCGCCAACTACGATCCCTACTTGTACTCCAAGACCACGCAAATGGGCGATTGATAAACTCATATTATCGAGCACTTCACTATCAATACCCATCTCTTTGCCACCTGCTAAGGCTTCGCCTGAGAGTTTAAGCAAAATGCGCGAGTAACGAGGGTTCTTGTCAGACATGAGGCTACCTTTTATAGTTGAACGCCAATATTAGGGTTAAATGTAAATATTATAATAATAAACACTTAGATACAGCAAACAAATTGCACTAATTGTAGCAAAAACTACCGGCTATTGGGCAATTTTCCTTTCGCGCATTATTGCCAGAAAATACTAGCAATGCCTAGGCTTTATAATTGGCAAATAAGTCGTACTCGCTAGCATCATCGATAGTCACCGTTAATAACTGACCAACTTGCACGTTAGCAGTAATGTTATCAACATAGACGTGGCCGTCAATTTCAGGCGCATCGGCATAACTACGGCAAATAGCGATGTTCTCTTCGCTATCGATTTCATCGACTAACACGGTTAAAGTCCTGCCAATTTTCTCTTGCAGCTTTTGCGCAGAGATATCCTGCTGTAGCGCCATAAAGCGCTCGTAACGTTCCTGCTTAACCGCTTCAGGTACTGGATTAGGCAAGTCATTAGCAACAGCGCCTTCGACTTCTGAATAAGTAAAGGCACCAACGCGATCAAGGCGAGCTTCGACTAACCAGTCAAGCAGACATTGGAAATCTTCTTCAGTCTCACCAGGGAAACCGACTACAAAGGTTGAGCGAATGACGATATCGGGACAAATCGCTCGCCAAGCTTGGATACGAGCTAAAGTGTTTTCGCTATGCGCTGGGCGTTTCATCGCCTTCAAGATGCGAGGGCTGGCATGCTGAAACGGAATATCTAAGTAAGGCAATAGCTTGCCTTCACCCATTAACTCGACAACTTTATCGACATGAGGATACGGGTAAACATAATGCAGACGCACCCAGATACCTAGCTGATTCAGCGCTTGGCACAAATCATAAAATTTAGACTTCAGCGGCATTCCGTTCCAAAAACTAGTCTTATATTTCAGATCAAGACCATAAGCAGAGGTATCTTGCGAGATGATTAGCAGCTCTTTTACCCCAGCATTTTTTAGTGCCATAGCTTCATTCATTACGCTATCAATCGGGCGTGAGACTAAATCGCCACGTAAGCTTGGAATAATACAAAAAGTACAGCGATGATTACAGCCTTCTGAAATCTTTAGATAAGCATAATGACTAGGGGTTAATTTAATACCCGCTTCATTGATTAAGTCTATCTTGGGATTATATTCATCGGTTAATTCGCGCTTCGGCTTAGGTACATGCAGCGCTACTGCCCTAATTACTTCATCATAAGCATGGGCACCAGTCACTGCCAATACCGCAGGATGCATTTTTCTAATCTTGTCCGCCTCTTTACCTAAGCAACCAGTAACAATGACTTTACCGTTTTTGCTAATAGCTTCACCGATAGCGTCCAGCGATTCCTGTACGGCTGACTCGATAAAGCCACAAGTATTGACTACTACTAAGTCAGCGCCTTCGTAATCACTAGCTACTTGATAGCCATCGCGGCTCAGCTCAGTGATAATACGTTCGCTATCTACTAAAGCTTTAGGGCAGCCTAGAGAGACAAAGCCAATTTTTGGCGTAGTGGTCGGTGCACTAGCCGTCGCAGCATTAGCACTGCTCGCCTCGCCACTCTGACTGATACTACGATTTTGATTATGATTGGCTTTATGATGAGTAGCTTTATGAGTGTTGACAGGCTCTGCTGGCGACGTTTGACTTTGTGCCGGATTGAATACTGTTACGCTGTCATTAAGTTGCGCTAATGCTACAGACTCTGTAGCTGCTGATGATAAAGTCGATAGTGACGCTTTCACATCAGTTGATAGTGTAGAAATTTTGGACATAGCTGACCTTGCAAGAGATAAATTGGCTGTGCGCATTGTACGTTTTTTTTGTGATAATCACCAGTTTTGCCGTGCTATGCTGTTGATTTATGGTTAAATAATAGCGCTATTATTCTATTTCTCCCTTTATTTAGGCTTTAGTCATGAGCATTCGTCCTATTACAGCTGAAACTACTCCCGACTTAGCCTTTATATCACAGCATTTATTTACTGCGGTTTTGTGGGTCGATGAATCTTTAGATATCAAATGGCTCAATACTCAGACTGAGCAGCTGTTGGCCATTAGTCGTGGACGGCTACTAAATCATTCTATTTTGACCTTGCTAGCTCCTGCAGAAACAAATGATGGCACCGACCCAGATGTATTAAAATACTCAATAGATAAGCCACAATCAGGCGAAACCCCTACTCATAAAACCTGTTCGTTAACTGAGCGTTTCGCTCATGCCCACCAATATCAGCAGCCCTTTATCGATCATGATCACCGCATCAGCCCGCAATTATTAGAGGGTAATAGCAGCAGTCATAGTGGCGCTATATTGTTAGTAGACTATAGCGTGACACCGGTCAGCTATGAGCAGCAGACTTATTTTATCATTGAGATGTGGAGTAAGGATCGGCACAGCCGTATCTCAAAGGAGCAACGACAACAGCAGCAATATGCTGTGGCCCGACGTATGTTGCGCTCAGTGGCTCATGAGGTCAAAAATCCTTTGGCTGGCATTCGCGGGGCGGCGCAGCTACTACAGCGTCAGTTTGCTAAAGTGAACCATTGGTCCTTAGTGGATAGTTTAGCTACTGCTATAGCAGCCAATGATACTGAGCCAAATATCAAAACTATAAACCAAAAGTCACTGACTTATACTGATATTATCATCTCAGAAACTGACCGCTTGACTCAGCTTATCAGCCAACTTCTTGGCTCTAATCAACTGCCCAATTGGCAAGCGCTAAATATTCACCAAACCCTTGAACACGTGTTAACTTTAGTATTAAGTCAGTATCCAACCGTCAAATTACAGCGCGATTATGATTTATCTCTACCAGACTTAACAGCGGATAAAGATCAGTTGATCCAAGTATTTTTAAACTTAATAAACAACGCTTGTGAGTCGATGCTAGAGTATGAGCAAGCACTAGTAAATAGTGTTAATACTATCCACGCTAGTGTATCAACGATTAATAATGGCTCAGTAGAAAATCTACCAAAACCAACTAGCCAGCCAACCGCTTATCAAGCAAAGCTGGCTATCCAGACACGCATTGCTTTTCAACATACCATCGGCAGCCAGCAACATAAGCAAGTGTTACAAGTCACTATTACTGATAACGGCAGCGGTATAGACTCCCCGCTTATTGGCCAGATATTCTTTCCGATGGTGACTAGTCGTGCAGCTGGGACAGGCTTAGGGTTAGCGATTGTCCAAGATATTGTTAGCCGCCATAATGGTATGATAGATGTCATCTCCCAACAGATGCCCGATAGCAGCGAGACTAGCTTCACCTTATACTTGCCTTTTACTCAACCTGTCACTAGATAAAGTTGATTCGGTAAACAGCATCGATTCGAGTAACTGGTTAAGTAAGCATTTGGCTTAATTATCTTTAAAGGCTTATATATGACTAAGCGTTATGATACTGATATAGACAATACTGTGAATAATTCTGCTAATAGCAGTTCTGATAATGATTATAAAACCAATAGTTCTGACAATATTAGCCAAGTGAGCACTAGCTCCGATAAAATTGCGACTTTGTGGCTTATTGATGACGATGCTGCGCTGCGTTTGGTACTCGCTGATACTTTTAGTGATGCTAATCTCGAGGTGATCAGCTTTACCCAAGCGCAAGCAGCGTGGGTCCGACTCAACGATGTTTTGCAGCAGCGTGAGAGCTACGCCATTCTACCGGATGTTATCTTGACGGATATTCGTATGCCGATGATGGATGGCTTATCATTCAGCGATTGGGTGCACAGTAATTTTCCTAAACTGCCTACAGTGATTATGACCGCGCATTCAGATATTACTTCAGCCATTGATAGCTATCAGACAGGTGCGTTTGACTATTTGCCTAAGCCTTTTGATTTAGATGACGCCGTTGCCACTATTTATAAAGCTATTGATTATCAGCCTAATGAGCAGAAAAACCAGCAAAACACTGCCGATAAGTCAGTTAAAAAAGATCAGCAAATTAATGACAATATTAGCGACAGTGTTAGCAAAAGTTTTAATAGCAAGGCTAGTGACGATACTAAGGCCGGTGTTGATAATATTAATAACACTGCTAGCATTACTGGCACTGGCAACAGGGAAAGTAGTATCAGTATAAAATCAGCTATAAAGCCAGATATAAAACCAATTATAAAAGATACAGCGGTAACAGAAGATCCTAAAAGTAATAATAATCCCAGTGGAATTATTGGTCAGTCGCAAGCGATGCAAACCGTATTCCGTGCTATAGGCCGCCTAGCCCACTCTCCTATTACCGTGCTGATTACCGGCGAGTCCGGTACTGGTAAAGAATTGGTAGCTAGCGCATTGCATCAGCATTCCCCACGAGCGCAGCAGCCCTTTATTGCTCTCAATATGGCCGCTATCCCTCATGACTTGATTGAGTCTGAGTTATTCGGTCACGAAAAAGGCGCTTTTACCGGCGCCACAACCCAGCGCCAAGGACGCTTTGAGCAAGCCGATGGTGGTACGCTATTTTTAGATGAAATTGGTGATATGCCTTTTAGTACTCAGACGCGCTTATTGCGAGTATTAGCCAATGGCGAGTTTTATCGAGTTGGCGGTCAACAGCCCGTAAAAGTCGATGTACGTATCATTGCTGCCACCCATCAAAACTTAGAGTATCTAGTGCAACAAGGTAAATTTCGAGAAGATTTGTTTTATCGCCTCAATGTCATTCGCCTACCACTGCCACCGTTACGATCTAGGCGTGAAGATATCCCTGCGCTCGCCAGCCATTTTATGCAGCGGGCTAGTGAGCAGATGAACACCACAGCTAAGCAGTTGTACCCTGATGCTATGCATATTGTGCAAAACTTTGACTGGCGTGGCAATGTTCGCCAGTTAGAGAACGTCTGTCTTTGGCTAACAGTAATGACTACCGGTGATAAAGTGCTAGCTGAAGATTTGCCCCCAGAGCTGTTAGCGATAGTCGATAACCCTCCACTACAGACAGCTGAATTCAACCAGCAGCATCAAATCCAGATAGATAGGGTTCAACAGCCTAATGGCTTACCAAATATCAATGCTGATTCATCAGCATTAACAGTAGCGACTAGTGCACCTGCAACTGTCTCCCAAGCTTCTGCTTCTGCTTCTGCTTCTGCTTCTGCTACACTAAATACTAACTGGCAACAAGCACTAGCAGTCTGGGCAAAGCAATCTTTACAAGAGGGGGCTACTGATATTTTGCAAATAGCAAACCCTGAGTTTGAGCGCGTTCTATTGAGTGCAGCTCTCACCCATAGCGAGGGTAAAAAGAACCTTGCTGCTACTCTATTAGGTTGGGGGCGTAATACTCTGACCCGTAAACTAGCATTATTAGAGGACTCGACAGTAGAAATAACGGGAGCTAAGAAAACTGATAGTTAAAAGCATTTTTAATAATGACTAATATCAAAATATCCATTAATATCAAATACTTAAAATTAAATAGTTAATATAGTATAAAAATATCAAAATTAACTGCAAAAAGGGCTTGCCAAACTACTCAAACTCTATATAATAGCCAACCACTGAGACGCACTACCGAATCAGTTAACTGTCTGTATGGCGTTCGAATTTAAACGTTAATAATGATAGAGTAACGAAATGGGGCTGTGGCGGAATTGGTAGACGCACTAGATTTAGGTTCTAGCGCCGCAAGGTGTGAGAGTTCGAGTCTCTCCAGCCCCACCATTTTCGGATAGTACATCTTAGACCAGATTAAAAATCAACCTGCTTTTTAGCAGGTTTTTTTGTGTCTGCGATTTAAGTAATAAATCCAGTAGCGACTCCTAGTTATAGGTAGTGTAAACTGTCATAGGGCAGCACTTGCAGCAGCAAATCTTGCCATCTATTAGTGTATAAAGTAATTGGATTAAAACAATGAGTAAAGGGTTATGGGTAGCTATAGGTTTGTTGGTAGTAGCGGTAGCTTGGTTTGTGGGCGTCAACGTCTTATATAAGCCAGCTGAATCAACCAATGCTAACGCCAATGTGACTGCTACGGATTCCAATACCAAGATTATGATGAGCTTAGAGAAATTTGCAGGCTTTCATCATGATGCAGATATCCTATTAAAAGAATTAACCGTTTTAAAAGCTGATACCCAAAGTGCCATTGCTACTAAGGACATTAAGCTATTAGGGCTTGCTATCAATAATACTTACAGAGTGATGGACAATGTAGATATTAACCGTGTACCTACTATTGCCCCTTTTGAGGTTTGTGATGAAGCTTTAGATACCTTAAGTCGCTATGTTATCAGTGCTAAGAGTTATTACTCTGACCCTAAAAAAACGCCTATATATGAAGTTAGTGAGAAAAAGAAAGTCTTTGATACCAACTTTGCTGCCTGCCAAAGTATAGTCAATGACCGATCTGTCGCAGACCTTTATCAAGCCTACCAGTAACTATCAAGACTGCTAGTAACTGGCAAAACTAGCCGTAATACCGCTTTAGCTAGTCTCCAATGACGCTAAATCCGTTATAAGCTCCTGCATATGCTCATAGCGCCTTTGCCTCTGCTTTGCCAAGGCCTTATCAAGGATAAACTGGTAGCAACGATAGGCTTCTGATAGCTTTGGGATAGAGCGCTGACAATGTTGTGTTGCCCAATCTATCATTGGATCGCCACTTTGCTTCGATGTATTAAACGGTCGTTCACCAGTCAAAATCTCATAGATCATCACCCCAAATGCATATATATCGCTTTGCTCAGTAGCCGCGTGTCCTTGCCAACATTCAGGTGCTAGATAAGCGGGCGTCCCCGCACTACTCATCTTATGCTCTTGACTAAAATCATTATCCATACTATCAGCTAGAGCAAAATCCGTTAATAGCAAACTAGCTATTTCCCTATTGGCATTAGTATCATTAATCTTATTAGCCGCATTAACGTCACTAATACTATTAGTGTTATTTGATAAAAAACTGTCTTTTAAAACTGGCTCACTAAGGAGAATATTACTTGGCTTGAGATCATTATGTAGCCAACCTTGTTTATGCAAAGCCGCTATAATAGAAGCCGCTTGCTTAATAAAGTGCTGTTTTTGCACAGCGGTTAACGACGAGTGTTGCTTACTCCTAAGCTGCTGCGCTAAGCTACCTAATGGATAAAAAGGCAGCACTAAATGGCTAAGCTGATAAGGTTGCTGGAGTAGGTTTATAGGCGAGGTTGTATAAGCTAGTGTAGGCGGTGCTATAGCTAGAGTGGCTGTTGGCGATTGTTGCGAGATCTGTAAAGCTTGTAGCACGTGAGCTTCATGATTTAGATCAGCTGCCTGATAACTGTTACTGCTATCTGCTAAAGTCAGTTGCCATTTAATCATTACTGCCCCAAACGATGGATGGCGAGCGCGAGTCAATCCTTGGTAAAGTACTGTTTGAGTGATGGCTTGTTGAATAGTAGCAGTTTGGCAAAATTCATCTTGACTACTATTCTGCTGACTAATACGCTGATGAACTATCTGACCATAATCCAGCTGTAAAAATATAGCGGTAATTTCTGGCAGTAGCTGCTTAGACTGCCGCTGCAAAGCTTGTATTTGCGAGCAATTACTGGCACTATTTTTCATGTTATAACCTTGCTATTAACTGTCATAATTTTTGCCATAGCTTGTGATCTTAATCCACATTCTGTGCAAATAGTTGCTGTGCACTTATAGGCTGCCTTAGCTCATCTGCCGTTGAATGGTGTATATTACTACAGCGATTCAACCTTGATACATTCGCTAGCAAGCTTTTAAAAAAACCTTCATTTATTAACAATAGAGTCATTATGTCCCAGTCCCTTGAGTCTTCTAGTGGTTATGCCCTACCCGTCCCTTTACTAGATTTGTTAAGTCAATATTTGCAGCAGCAAGTCACTCCTACTATCGAGATAGATCCTGCCCAACTGGCTTATCGTTGGGTTGGGGGCGCTACTGGCCATTTAGAGCCACTAGTAGTGAATCTATTTTTGAACTTAGATGATTTGCATGGTATTGACAAGCAAAAATCAAAACTGATCCAAAACACTCGCCAATTCTTAGAAGGCTATCCAGCCAATCATGTGTTAATGACTGGTACTCGTGGCGCTGGCAAGTCCTCCTTGATTCGTGCTTTATTACAAGCCTATCATAGCGAAGGGTTGCGAGTTATTGAAATTGCTCGTGATGACTTACTAGTGTTAGATAAAATCCGCGCGGCTATTAACCAGCTCCCTGCTGACTGCAACTGCCGCTACGTAGTCTATTGTGATGACTTAGCCTTTAATGGGCAAGATGAGAGCTATCGTACGCTAAAAAGTGTACTAGATGGTGCGCTCGACTCTGAGCAAGACAAGCTATTGGTCTACGCCACTAGTAATCGTCGCCATCTATTACCGCAATTAATGAAAGATAATATTAATATCTATAATGGGCAGACCGATGAAGTCAACCCTTACGAGACTATAGATGAAACAGTGTCATTATCGGATCGTTTTGGTTTGTGGTTGTCATTTTATCCGATGGATCAAACCACTTACTTGCAAATCGTGCAACATTATCTGACTTTACAGGGTAAACCGCTTGCAGATAGTTTTGCTATCGACACTGCCAACTTAGTGCTTGAAAAAGCTATAAATAATGAGGGTGAGCTTGCTGATAAAGTCAGAGCTGATGCGTTACGTTGGGCGTCAGAGCGTGGCGGCCGTTCGGGACGAGTAGCTTATCAATTCAGCCGCCATTGGAGCGGTAAGAGGCAACTGGCTGCTACTGATAGTGATAGTGAATCTTGAGATGCATTGACTTATCGTCGCCTTAGTAAGCTTATGCCTATAAGGGTGTGCTTACTAATAGCGTAGAGAGCTGTTTAGTTTTGATAAACTTAAAGCTGCGCTGCAGTTGATAGGTATTGATCATAATCCTATTATTAGAGCGTGCAACACACCCTGTAGCGCTAAATTATAAGTTAGAAAAACAATCTTTATGACATTAAATATTGTCAGCTAACTGCGGGATTAAGCTGCGCTAACTTCACCCTACAAAGCTAATGTTTACGCCCCTCAATAACAAGCGCAGAGCCAATATATTCAACCCGGCTGTCACTTTTGCTATCTAATGCTAACGATTTACCACTGACTCTATATTGGGCAAAATCTGCTGCCAACCATAAGTTACCTTGATAGCTGCTTTGGGCATCAAGACGAATATGTCCCATGTTATCTTTATCACTAGCTGGCTTATCATAGCTTTGATAACGGGCGCTAAAATGAGTCAAGATTAGATTATTAAGGCCAACCTCTTGAGCGAATTTGCCTATTTGCTGCGCGCTACTGTGCATGGGATCGAAATCAGGATGCTTAGCTTGCACTTTAGCTTGAATCTTGGCGAGCATCTCAGCGGTATAAGTAGCTTCATGAACCAATAAATCGGTATCTTGCACTGCTGATGTTAAACAAGTCGCTGTGTCATTATCACCTGCGACAACTATCCGAGTGCGTAGCTCTTCATTGTGGACGTAATCTGCTGACAGTAATGTTTGCCCTTCTGCCGTACAGACATCTTCACCTTGTTGCAGTTTGCCCCATAGCGCACTTGCCGCAATACCTTGCGCTGTTAACTTATCAGTGTCCAAGCGCCGATGGCTGATAGTCTGAGTGATGCCAAAAGCATGAGAAGGTACCCGATGAGATAGCTTAACGACATCAATTTTTAGTTGCTGCTGCTTGTCTAGATCCAGAGTCACTACGGCTGTTGCTGGGTTGTTTTGGGCGGACAATAGCTGCTCAATCGCTATAAAATCAATAGCGAAAGGCAAATACAATACAGTAGTTAACTTTACGGCATCGAGCAAGTCGGCAATCGCTTGAGGAGCAATAAGGGTCAGCGCTGCAGTACGTCCTGACATTGCGGCACTAGCCAGCAGACCAGGCAATCCATAACAATGGTCACCATGGACGTGGGTAATACAGATGGCGCTAAGCTGAAGTAATGACAGTTTAGTCTGTAATAATTGCTGCTGAGTACCTTCGCCACAGTCAATTAAAATCCAAGGCCGTGACTTTTTATTTTGATAGTTACTGTTCAAGTCACTATTGGAATTACTATCTGGGTTATGGCGATGATGTTTATCTTTAGAACCTGCTAGATGGGGATTAAGGCATTCAATAGCTAGCGCAGTGACGTTGCGCTGCTTAGTAGGGACTCCTGCAGAAGTCCCCAAAAAGGTCAGTTGTAACATAGCTCATCTCAGTTAAACAATTCTAGGTTTAAAAGCTTTATAGTCAACAAGCTACGCTTTGAGACCGTCATAGCCTATGGCAACTCACATAATAAAGTTTTTCCACCTTCGATAATTTGACCACCACTAGCAAAACATTGATTGGCCATGTTTGACTCGTGAGATTTCCATCCCCCGTAAAAACTAGCCGCACAAAGTAGCGCTACTAGTAGTTTTTGTGACCAAGCGCGCATGGAGATATCTTTAACATTAGCAGCTGGTCCAGCGGTTAGTTTAGACGGTCTGTCGTTGGGGTCTTTCATCCTATTGCCTTATCAAGAAGCTGTTCATCAGTAATGGCGGTTCATTAGTGATGATAATAACCTCATATAGTAGTAAGAATTATGCTTTGGCGAACAGCTTATGCTTGATAACTAGGGTGTGTTAAACCTTCAAACTCAAAAAGCACAGTTAAATAATGAGTTTAAAATACCCTAAAATAAGCGCTATTAGAACTTAACCCGACCACCCTTCTCTACTGCACGTTTAAAGGCTGGGCGCTCTTCACAGCGATTAAGCCAATTAAGCAAATTAACATATTTCACTTTATCCAAGCCCGGTCCCGCATTAGCACCTATTACCGCAATATGCATCTGAATATCAGCGGCGCTAAAAGCAGGGCCAGCGAACCAATGATTGTCTTGCAGCTGTTGCTCCATCATATTTAGCATAGTTGCCAGACTGCTGCTAATCATACTGTTTTCAACTTGCTTGCGGATCCCTTTACTGATCGGCTTGATCAACATCGGTGATTTTTGCACTACTTTTGTAAATACTAAGCGCATAACCAATAACGGCATTACTGAGGCTTCAGAAAAGTGCAGCCAAAACACATAATCTTCCCAAGCCGCTTCATCGCTATCTACTGGCTTAAATTCATGCTGCTTATCATGATGTTTAAGTAGGTATTCGATAATAAAACCTGACTCCACTAAAGGGCTCTTATCGACTTCTAATATAGGCGCATGGCCTAGAGGATGGACTTTTTTTAGGCTGTCTGGTGCTAAGTGTGCCTTAGTACGCTTATAAGTTGTCAGCTTATAATCAGCATTTAGCTCTTCTAAGAGCCATAAGATGCGAAACGAGCGTGAGTTTTCTAAGTGATGCAAATGTAGCATAAATTATCCTATTAATGAGTAGTCATGAAAGACATCTATCTGTTTATCTATTTATTTAGATAGGCCACTTATGATTGCATAGATTATCAGTACAAATATTGTCGATCATAACGCAATTACTAGCGGTTTTGAACTGCCTAGCAGGGTCACAGTTACGAAAAACAATATCTACTTAGTCAAGGTTCAGCCGCTCATATTTTGGTTGAGCTTTATTTAATGGTTCTGGCTATACAATTAGCTATTTAAATTGCTATGCCCTTCTCAAACTAATAGCAGATTATTTAGAATGTAGTTGTTCAATTTTACGGTTCATTTTATCTATTTTGTGTTGATAACGACGAATTTTTCGAAAGCGATGAGCTACTAACACTCCTTTAACACGCCGATTTTTTAGACGACGATGGGGTGGAAAGCTATTAATTTGTGGCTCATTATAACCATGCAAACGATCTTCACGCTTATTAGTGATATATCCTATGGCGCTGTCTATAATCATGATCAATAACGCTAGAGTAATCATGCTATACATCCATAAAGATCCCCCTTCATCGAGACTTTGATTCAAGATAGTGATCGAAAATACGAATAACAGCATAGGTTCTATGTAGCTTAAAGCACCAAATAGTGAGACTGGCAATTTACGACTAGCAACCATCGTTAACGACATTGCTACAGCACTTATGACACCCAGCAGCGGTAGCAGATACCACAACTTACTAGTTTGTGCGGCCAAACTGATACCGCCACTTGCATAAAGCATCACTAGCACTATTGGCGATAATAATGTCAAATCAGATAGGAGACCTGTGATTGGCGGCACTGCCAGTTTGCGACGCATAAGATAATAAGGCGGGTAGCCCAAACACACAAACAAGGTCACCCAAGATACCGTTCCGTACTGGAATATATCATAGCCGATACCTAACGCTGCACATAGAGCGGCTACCCACTGCAATACACTCATAGACTCATGATAAAAAAATCGTCCAACCACTATCATTACTAGCGGTAATAAGAAATAGCCCAAAGTCACATCGAGACCGAAACCGTTCACCGGTCCCCACATAAACAGCCAAATTTGACCCCCTAAAATTGGCGTTGGCAATATAAACAATAGCCATTCTTTCGGTGTTTTTATAGTTTTTATATAATCAAAAACGTGCTGCCACTGCTTAGTGAGGCTTACCAATAACATTATGCTCGCCAACATTATTAGTACCCGCCATGATGCCACTTGGGTACCAGATAAGGGCTGCATAAAAAGTCCAAACACGAACATTATCGAAAACAAAAAGCTTGATGATACTGAGGCTAAGGTACCTTGCACCGTTTGATTGCTAGTCAACATAATAACGACCTCTAAAATAACTTATAAAACCATAAAAAATTAACAGCAATGTATATAAAAAACAAAAGCCCCCAACTTTTACGTCGGAGGCTTTTTACTACTATGTAATAGCCTTAGTAGTAAAATCATCTTAGTAAAAAACCCATTAATGGACCC
Source organism: Psychrobacter sp. TAE2020 (assembly GCF_018919485.1). GTDB lineage: Bacteria > Pseudomonadota > Gammaproteobacteria > Pseudomonadales > Moraxellaceae > Psychrobacter. Next base: position 3,014,454 of record NZ_JAHLMU010000001.1, on the reverse strand, counting down.
TACTAATACCAATTTTACTCAACGGCTAGCTGATAACTGGATAAGCTAGCCGCTCTAATAGTTACTCATCATTATCGACAATATCATCATCTGAAGTACTGTCATCTAAAGAATAGTCATTAGCAATGTCGATAGTCTCAGTTATATCAGAGTCATCAACATTACCAGCAGTAGCTGCATCTATATCTATTTGCTCTTTACCTTCTACCTCAAAGGTACCATCTTCGCGCATAGCATCGATCAGCTCATTATCACCTTCTTCATGCTCAACTCGTGCCATCGCTACTAGCTTTTCATCTTTTGACAGACGAATTAGGGTGACACCTTGAGTATTACGACCAGAACTGGCCACATGCTCAACTGGCGTGCGCACTAGCGTACCTTTGTCTGAGATTAGAATAATATCATCTTCAGGATCAACTTTAGTGGCCCGAACTAGCGCACCATTACGCTCACTCGTTTTGATAGCAATCACCCCACCACCACCACGATGCTGAGTGTTGAACTCTTCGATAAAGGTACGCTTACCATAACCTTTTTCACAAGCGATTAAGATTTCGCGTACATCATCTTCGATAACCACTAATGATCTGATAAACTCATCATCAGCCAGACGCATACCACGTACCCCTTTTGCAGTACGACCCATAGCGCGAGCGTCATTCTCATCGAAACGAATGGCTTTACCACTGGAGGCAAACAGCATAACCTCTTGGTTACCATTAGTAATACGGGCACTAACTAACTTATCACCTTCCTCTAAACCAACAGCAATCAGACCATTAGAGCGAATATTTGCAAACTGCTTTAGCTCTACACGCTTAACAGTACCATTAGCGGTAGCAAAGAACACATAAGGTGGCTCTGCTGCATTACTATCTTCTAATGACTCATCATTGCTATCAATATCACTATCTAATAGTGCCACTTGCTCTTTACTGGACAGCTCTTCTACTACTTTTGGAATAGGTAGTATAGTAGTGACGGACTCATCACCAACCAAACCTATGAGATTCACGAGCGGACGACCGCGCGCACCACGGCTGGCAATCGGTACTTCAAAACCACGTAAACTAAAGACTCGACCAGTATCAGTAAAGCAAAGTACTGTTGCATGAGTGGAGGTAACGACTAAGTGATCAATAACATCATCTTCTTTCATCGCCGTCGCAGACTTGCCCTTACCACCACGTTTTTGGGCTACATAGTCATCAATTGGTTGCGTTTTGGCATAGCCAGTACGCGAAACAGTCATCACTACGGTTTGTTCAGGAATCAAATCTTCACGACTAAAATCAGTGCGTGAATCAACAATGTCGGTGCGACGTTCATCACCGAAATTCTCACGAATCTCAATCATCTCATTAGAGATAATAGTCATCAGCTTACCAAAGTCACCAAGAATAGATTCTAGATTAGCAATCTCACGCAGTAGATCCTGATACTCTTCAGTTAGCTTATCTTGCTCAAGACCAGTCAGACGATGCAACTGCATCTCTAAAATCGCATTAACCTGATCAAGTGACAAGCGATAGCTCTGCTTGGCTTCATCATCATTAACAATCAAACCAAACGGTGCCTTAGGATCTTCACCTTCGATATAATCAGGACGTACTGATTGACTGCCAGCAGCTTTTAGCATCGCTACGACGCTACCTGAACCCCAAGTGTTGTTCAGTAAGCTCTGACGAGCTTCACCACGACTAGCAGAAGCTTTAATAGCGTCAATAATTTCGTCAATATTGGCGAGAGCGACCGTCAAACCTTCGAGCAAATGACCACGAACGCGCGCTTTGTTTAGCTCATAAATAGTACGACGAGTGACGACTTCTTGACGATGACGAACAAAAGCAGCAATCAGCTGACGCAAGGTCAATAGCTTAGGCTGGCCATTATCTAGTGCCACCATGTTGATACTGAAGCTAGACTCGAGCGGGGTTTGTAGAAACAAATTATTAACAATAACTTCTGCCGTTTCACCACGACGCAAGTCAATAGCGATACGCATACCGTCTTTATCAGACTCATCACGTATCTCACTGATACCTTCAATCTTTTTGTCACGTACAAGCTCAGCAATACGCTCAATCAACTTGGCTTTATTGGCCTGATAAGGTACTTCAGTGAACACAATGCGCTCACGATCTCGGTTAACACCAGTATCAGTCATGGGCTCGATATGATAGCGACCCCGTACGTGCAAGCGGCCTTTACCAGTGCGATAAGCATCTTGAATACCACCCCGACCGTAGATAATACCACCAGTAGGAAAGTCAGGACCCGAAATATGGGTCATCAGCTCTTCACCTGATATCTGCGGATTATGGGCATAAGCTAAGCAAGCATTGATCACTTCAGTCAAGTTATGCGGCGCCATATTAGTCGCCATACCAACAGCAATACCTGTCGCACCGTTGACTAATAAGTTAGGCACTCGCGCAGGCAATACGCTTGGCATACGCTCAGAGCCATCGTAGTTATCTTCCCAATCGACAGTGTCTTTATCTAAGTCAGCTAGCATCTGATGGGTAAGCTTAGTCATGCGCACTTCGGTATAACGCATAGCAGCTGGTGGATCATCATCAATCGAGCCAAAGTTACCTTGGCCATCGACCATTGGATAACGCAAGCTAAAGTCCTGTGCCATACGTACAATAGCGTCATAAACCGCACTATCGCCATGCGGATGGTACTTACCGATGACGTCGCCAACTACCCTTGCCGACTTCTTATAAGCTTTATTATAATCATTAGATAGCACGTGCATCGCATACATTACTCGACGATGTACAGGCTTGAACCCATCGCGCACATCAGGTAGCGCGCGCGAGACGATCACGCTCATCGCATAGTCCAAATAGGACTGCTTTAACTCATCTACGATGGCAATAGGACTGATCGAGTCGCTCATATACACTCCTTCATTCACCCCCATTGTTTAAAGTTTGCGCAATTGGCTTTCTATTATTATTAATAACTATCGATAATTGTAACTAGCGACAATAAAAACTATTAATAATAACGTTTACGACCACAAGCAACTATAGCGACATTAATGTGCAGCTATCATCACTAGATAGACCATAAAAAAGCACTAATAGAAGTGCAAAACAAGATAACAATAGAGATGCTGTTTTTGTTAAAAATAATATTAAATCAAAGAAGCTATTTTAGCACAAACTTGCCTATTTAGGGGCTTTACCTACTATTAAACTTAGTCATAGGCGTTGATTAGTTTGCGTCATTTTCAAGCACTATCAGTGGTTTAAATTAAGCTTGTGACTTGGATTTTTAGCTTGGCTTTTTTTAAAGTTTTTGTGGGCTAATCTGTCAAAAATAATGGCTGTAAAACCATTAGTATCGGTATACCTCGAGTAGCTGCCGGATCATTATCGATAATAACTAAGCTATTGTTGTTCAGTAACTAACTAATAACGACTCTGTCAACTTAGCCCCTACTAGATAAAGCCGCTGTTATATTTAAAACTATTTGTTGGTTGTAGTTTACAGTTTATACCGTAAGATGTTATGCAAGACTGAGGTAAAATTTATTAGCAAAAGTCATTAACAAAAGCTATTTTGGTTGCTGTTGACTTATCGGTAGCCACTATTAGACTAGGATTAAACCTCTAGGTTGGTTAGGTTAGGTCAGCTCTATAAATTATTATAGTGCTTTGAAAGCTCTAGCTTTTACCTTATTATCTGCCAATATTTCACTGCTCTATATACTCACTTTTATACGGACAATCACTTATTATGGATATCGTTTTAGCTATTGTTTGGGTCTTGGCCATGGTGCTACACAGTTTCTCAAGCGACTATGCCTTGACCTTTCCCGCTCATAACAATCGCAGCTTACCGTTGATTCGTTGGGGCTCCTTATTAGTAGCTATCGGCTTATCTGCCTATCTAGCAAAAGTCTATCAAGCCAACTTACAAGGCTCAGGCATTTGGGTATTTTTCATGGTAGTGTTTGTGATTATCGTTCTATCGAAAATAGTATTCAGATGGGTGCTTAAAAGACGGCGTTAACTCGCCTAGTATCCTCTATCAACAGCGCTATAATGCCCTACCTAAAATGACAATATAGAAATAAAAATTCATGACTAATCCTAAACAGCAGACATTAGCAGCAGTAGATAAAAGAGTTGATCGTAGCTTTGATGATGTCGCCGATCATTTTGAAAAAAAGGTTTATGGTGGCCTTAAAGGCGAAATTCGACTGGCAGTATTGCGCCGTGATATTTTTGCTTACGTCGATAAGCTAAGCCACCATCTTGGTCGGCCTTTACGTATTTTAGATGTAGGTGCAGGACTGGCTCAAATAGCCATAGAGCTAGCCGCTAAAGGTCATAGTGTAGTTATCAATGATATCTCAGCCAACATGCTAATTAAAGCCAAAGCTAACTTTGAGCAGCTAAAGATGGCTCATACTGATAAGAATGATTTTGGCGAGGTGAGCTGGTACGTTTGTCCTTATCAACAGCTGACCGCAAAGCTAAGTGGCGAAAGCCTAGATCAACCAGTAGAAAAATTTGATCTAATACTTTGTCATGCGCTGCTCGAATGGTTGGCAGAACCAGTAGCTATTATGGACTTTTTTGATAGCCACCTCAGCCCTGAAGGCGCACTGTCTTTATGCTTTTATAATCCTGCTAGTTTTGAATACCGCAATCTGATTATGGGCAATTTTAACTTGCTAGATAGTTTGCTTAGTGCGGATGCCTATCAAGCTGATAACAAAAAAAGCCTGACTCCCAATTATCCAGTAGCCAAGCCGCAAGTAGAACAATGGCTACAGAGTCATCACTATCAGACCGTAGCAGAGAGCGGTTTAAGAGTATTTCATGATTACGCACCGCTTAAGCGTGGAGGTCATAATGATCCTGAAGCAGTTATTCGCATGGAGCTGCGCTACTCCAGTCAAGAGCCTTACAAACGCCTAGGGCGCTATTTACATATTTTGGCCACTCGTTAACTGAGTAATGCTCGCTTTACTATTGGCTCAATATGGACTTAAACTTGGTACTATACTAAGCTTGAGGCTATTTTAGGAGCAGTGCAAGAGCGGTTAAAAAACATCATGACAGACTGTAGTCTGACCAAGTAGTAGCATTAATATTTTTTTCATTAAACACTACTATGTGTTCAAGCATCGGCAAAATACCTATGCGCGTGCCTACCGCATGATTATGATGACTAGCGACTAAAGACAATACTATCTGCCCATCATCTAATTGCAAACGATACAGATAGTTGGCTCCACGAAACACCCGCCCTACTACTAGCGCTGTCTGCTCACTGTCATCATCATGAATAATATCATCTGGACGAACTAGTACTTTAATCGGAGTGCCATTAGGATAATCGTATTCGCAATACTGCGATTGTCCTGAGGCATTATAGACCTCCATAGGTCGGTAGATATCCCCTAATACTGTCTCGACATGACCTTCTTTTATGATGCCATCAATCATCGCCCCTTCGCCTACGAACTCGGCGACAAAAGGACTAACCGGCTCATGGTACAGCTCACTTGGAGTGGCCCATTGAACCAATTTGCCTTCATTCATAACACCCACTTTATCAGCCAAAGCAAAAGCTTCGTTTTGATCATGAGTCACTAGGATCGCTGTAGTATTAGTGCGTTTTAGAATATCGCGTACACTCATAGCTAAGGATTCACGCAGTACTACATCTAAGTTTGAGAAAGGCTCATCGAGTAATAATAGTTTAGGTTTTGGTGCTAACGCACGAGCTAAAGCTACCCGCTGCTGCTGACCACCAGATAGTTCTGCAGGTCGCTTATCAGCGTGTTCAGTGAGCTCAACCAGTTCTAACATTTCTAGAATTCTAGCTTTTTTGTCATTAGCGGACCATTTACTCAAACCAAAACCAATATTTTTGGCAACGCTTAAATGACCAAATAATGCATAATCCTGAAAAACCATACCCATGCCTCGATTAGCTGGAGCCACTGCAAACGAGCTACGTTTACTCTGGTCGGTTAGACGCTGATTATTCAGGCTAACCTTACCTTGACGCGACTGCTCTAAACCTGCTATTGCTCGTAGCGCTGTGGTTTTTCCGCAACCGCTATAGCCCAAGAAGCAGCCAATCTCACCTTGTTGCAGTGTTAACGACAAGCCATTAACTACAGTAACATTCTCATAGCCTACTACTAAATCTTGTACTTCAAGATAAGGACTGTCCGCAGCCTCTATCTTAGCCGTATCCATATCATCATGAGCCTGTTTAGCGTCATGATACTGCTTACCTTGTTGCGCAGATATCAACGGCTGCTGTCTAGCATTAAATCTCGTCCTAAGAGTAGGCTTGCTGGATACAGGTTGGTCTATCGAGTCATTAATTAAGTCAGTATACATAAACGTTACCCATAGGCTGTTGATAAATAGAGCAATACATTTGTTGGGCTAATCTGACTAATAGTTAGTTAGTCAGTTGGTGGGCGCAAGTAAGCAATAACTGAATAAGTAGCAATAAATAATAGTAACAAAACAACAGCAACGAAATAATTTAATCCTAACTTTAGCTGTTTTTGTCGCTCTGGCGTAGTAGTATCCAAACCGGAATAATACCAACCATAACGATTAATAAACTGGGCAATGCCGCTCGTCCCCACATGCCCTCACTAGTCATCTCAAACACTCGTACTGCCAACGTATCCCAGCCTTGTCGACGAGTCATCAAAGTGATGGGCATCTCTTTCATTACTTCTACAAACCCCATTAATAATGCGGTAAGCACACCAGGACTGAGCACCGGCAACACGACATGGCGCCAACGTTGTAGTGGACTGTCACTCAGTAACTCAGCAGCAGCCTCAGTATTAACGGTCAAACGTTGTAACTGCCGGTCTACTGGCTGAAAGCTAACGGTCATAAAGCGGGTCGATAGTGCTAGAAGCATCACAATGACGCTACCCGATAACACTTGCTCTGAGGTGATACTAAGCGCAATTAGCTGATTATCTAGCCAAGCTATGGGAATAAATACCCCAACCGCCAATACAGTTCCCGGCACCACATAACCCAAAGTAGCTAAAGTGGTCATTAGCTTAGTGCTTTGATCTGGATACTGCCGTTTTGTCCAAGCAATAATAATAGCTAATACCGCTATAAACAAGGTGGTCATACTAGCAATAAGTAAACTATTAGTCACAAAATCGATATAACGGGCATCAAAATCTTGCCGAAAATTTATCGCCGTCCAATAAACCAACTGCAAAAATGGAATCAGAAAAGCAAGTAAGAATACGCTAGTACAAAGCAAGCTCATCCCTAATTTAGCACTTTTGCTAGTCTCAAAGCGGCGGTTATTGCCTTGAGTGAGTGATTTACCACGTCGAGCCTGCCAATATTGTTCAAACAATACTACAATAAATATCACGCCGATCAGTAAAGCGGCTAATTGAGCAGCCGTAGTCAGACTAAAAAAACCAAACCATGCTTTGTAAATAGCAGTAGTAAAAGTATCAATATTAAATACTGATACCGCACCAAAGTCTGCTAAGGTTTCCATAGTAGCGAGTAGTAACCCACCAATAATCCAAGGCAGCGCTTGTGGTAAAGCTAAACGAAAAAATATCCGACTGCGACTTAATCCTAGCATCTGCCCTGCTTCAATCGCTCGCCTGCCTTGCGACAAAAAGGCTTGCCGTGCCAGTAGATATACGTAAGGATAAAAAGCTAGCGATAGTACTAAACCTGCACCCCAAATATTACGTACAGAAGGAATAGCCGTAGTGATTCCTAAGTCGCGCAATCCAGTCTGTAATGGCCCGCTAAAGTCAACAATACCGATAGTTACGAAAGCAAGAACATAAGCAGGTATCGCTAATGGCATCATTAAAGCCCAAGCAAAAAACCGCTGTCCAGGGAAGCGGTACATGCTTGTAACCCAAGCCAGGGCAGTACCAAGACCGCCAGAGATTACCGTCACCATCATTAATAGAATGGCAGTATTCTTTAGCACTTGTGGCAACACATACTCACGCATATGTATCCAGATATCAGAAACTGGCTGTGTCCAAGAAAATAAAACAACAATAATCGGCACTAACATAAACAACGAAATCAGTCCTAGGACTGATTTCGATAGTATACGGCGGCTTAAGGTATGATCTTGGCTGACTGCTTGATCGTCACTCACAATATTATCTCGATTGGCAGGTGTTTTTGGGACAGTTATTATAAACTATCATCATATAATTAATGCCCTCTCATACCTAAAAAACTTATTATTTATAACCGGCTTTATCCATCATTTGAATAGCTTTAGTCTGTAGTGAGCCAAATTTTTGTACGTTAATGCTATCTTGCTTGAACTCACCCCATGACTTGAGCAGCTCTGATTTATCAACACCTTCTTTTACTGGGAATTCTTTATCAGAACTAGCATAGATACCTTGTGCAGCATCTGAGGATAACCATTCCATAAGCTTTAGCGCACCACTTGGGTTATCAGAGTTAGCAATGACTCCAGCTCCAGAAATATTGACATGAGTACCAGAAGTATCTTGATTAGCCCAAAATATTTGTACTGGGAAATCAGGCTTTTCATCAAATAGACGGCCGTAGTAATAACTGTTAGCAACGGCCACTTCACATTGACCAGCAGCAACCGCCTCAAGCATACTAGTATCATCACTAAACACATCAGTAGCTAAGTTAGCTACCCAGCCACGAATGACTTGTTCAGTTTTTTCTTCACCTAGATTCTCTATCATACTTGCCACTAATGACTGGTTATAGACCGAGTTTGAAGTACGTAGACACAGCTTACCTTTCCATTTCGGATCAGCCAAGTCAGCATACGTTGATAGCTGTGATGCTTCTACTTTGCTTGGGTCATAAAAGATAGTACGAGCGCGCAATGATAACCCAGTCCACAGACCTTTTGGATCACGATATTTGGCTGGGACATTAGTCTCCAAAACACTTGAAGTCACTGGCTGTAATAGCCCTTGTTCTGCCGCTTGCCATAAGTTACCAGCATCTACTGTTAATAGCATATCGGCTGGAGTATTTTTGCCTTCAGCTTGCAAACGTGCCATCAATGGACCAGTTTTGTCAGTGACTAGCTCGATTTTCACTCCAGTCTCTTCAGTATATTTATCTAACAATGGTTTGATTAGCTGCTCATTGCGTGACGAATAGATAGTCACTACTTCACCGTTAGCTACAGTCGCTGTACCCTCAGTAGCCGTATCTACAACCGCAGTCTCGTCAGCTGTTGTACTCTCAGTTTGCTCAGGAGTTTCGGCTTTTTGACAACCAACTAACCCTAACATTAAGCTGAATATGGCAACCGATAAAGTCGCTTTGGCAGGACGTGCAAAAGATAATGGTGCAACGAGCGTATTCAACGACATAGATGTCTCCAAAGTAAGGCAAAAAACAATAAATGATTGCTACGATAGCTGATCTGCTGTTAACCATCGAAGCCAAAGTTTGCTAATGAGAAGTGTCAAAAAGTAAAAATAATATACTAATACAAATGAGATTAATTATCAATACATTTGTTTGACCCAAAAAATACCCTTTATACTGGCTATTTACCTACTGCTAAAAACGCTGTTATTGAGGCTATTTTATTTTTATATACTATTTAATCACATCACGCTCAATGCTCTAAAATTAACAGTGCAATAACCACTGCCCCATGATGACGTTAACCGCTGCTTCGGTTCGTAGTATCCGTGGACCAATACTGACGGCTTGGCAGCCTTGCTTCGCTAATAGCTCAATCTCGTAGTCAATCCAGCCTCCTTCAGCGCCAATACAAACCACTGTTGGCAACGATTTATTTACTGTATTGGCAGACAATGATGGTGTTGAAGCTGCAAAAGAGGCTACTTGCTGCTGTTGCAAATAGTTAGCTAAGGTCAGCTCGGTATAAGGGTGGGCTACGATAGCACCAGAAGTTATTAAACTGGCTAACTCATCTTCTACAAAAGGCTTAAAGCGTTTTTTTAGACTAATAGTTGGCGCTATAGTGTCAACCCCTTGCTGCAAGCCTTCCAATACAAACTCATCCAACCTAGCAAGCATGGGACTTTGCCAGTAGCTTTTTTGCGTACGGTAGCTATTGATAAGTATGATATGACCTACACCAAGAGCGGTCATGTCTATAATTAAACGCCGTAATACTTTAGGTCGTGGCAAAGCCAAAATCACTGTGACATCAAGCTTTGCAGGGGGTGCGCTGTTTAATACTACTGCACTGAGCTGAATTTTATCCGCTGTTATGCTATCGATAACCGCTGTACCAAGATTAGCGCCTAGCTCACCAATCTTGAGCGTATCACCTATTTGCGCGCCTAATACTTTATTGACATGCTCTATTTGGGACGCCGTATTGATATAAGCATAAGGATGAGAAAAGTTAGCGGCTGGTAATAAAATGCAGTTCATAGTCAATCATATCTGGTTAGAAGAAGCTCTATTTAGAGCAATCTGTGTTTAAAAAATAAAACCGTGCAGCAATGATAGTGGCGTAGGCTAAGGTTGTCGCTCAGTATCAACTAAGGTAAATTCACAGCAAACTGCTCAACCACCTCTTCGATCATAGTCAATTGTTGCCTCAGTATTGACTGCTGGTCAGCGGTTAACTGCTCTCCTGCAGCGCCCGCCAGCTTAGCTGACTGTGGGTGACTAAGCCAAAACTGTAATTGCTTATAAATAAGCACCATAAGATCGGTATCCCCAGTGCTTTCTAAGCTAGCTGCGGGATGATCTGGGGAGGGCTGGTTATGAATGACTGGTTGTTCACTATTAGACACTTTTTCATAGAAATTGTTATTGGGTTGGTACAGCGCCCCTACGCTCGCCAGCTGATCAACAACGCTTTGACAAGATTGCGTATATTGGCCAATCAGTACAGGGGTGGCTACACTGGCAGGCTCTACTGGGTTGTGCCCACCAATATCGACCAATGAGCCACCCACTAAAGCCACATCGGCTAGTGCATACCATTGCATCAGCTCCCCCATGCTATCAGCTAGATAGACTTGCGTCTGCGCTGTAATAGTCTCATTAGCACTGCGCCGCGCCATCTGTAGCTCTGATTTTTTTATAATAGTAGCCACTTCATCAAAGCGCTCTGGGTGTCTAGGTACTATTATCAATAAGCTATTGGTCATAGTAGGATCAGATAGCAGTTGCTTGTGCAAGGCAATCGCAGCTCTCTCCTCACCACTATGAGTACTAGCCGCTAGCCAAATCGGACGCTCTTTCTTAGCTACCAAAGCTTGTAGCTCATTAATTAGCCGATTAGTTAGCTTTGCTTTTGGCTGAGGGTTAAATGATGCCGATAGCGAATGTTGCTCAGGACTGCTGACAAGCTTTGGGGTGTTAATCAGCCACTTAAGCGAGCCAGTAACGCGAATTTGCGAGCTATCAGCACCTAGTTTATGAAAGCGCTGGGCTGACTCTTCATCTTGCGCGATAATTAAAGTTAGGTTACTCATCATACTGGCACTAACCGCACCAATCTTCTGATAACGCTGAAAGGAAGCCGCAGACAGTCGACCATTAACTAAGATACTAGGAATATTATGCTCAGAGAGCTTAGTTAAAATATTTGCCCACAGCTCAGTCTCGACAAATAGCGCTGCTGCTGGCTGCACATGCGCTAAGAAGGTTTCGATTACCGCCGGACTGTCCACCGGCACGTAACTATGAGCTAAAGTCCCTTGCGCTATTTCATTAGCAAAAAGACTGGCACCACGAGCAAAGCCAGTTTGGGTAGTGTTAGTCAGCCAAATTTTATAGCCTTTTGCCAGTAGCGCATCTAATAGCGGCGCAACCGTGTTGGTTTCGCCCAAAGATACCGCATGACACCAGATAAGGCGCTGACTAGCACTAGCTTGCGGACGTAATGGATAGTGCTTACCAAAACGCTGGGCAACCTCTTGCTGATAGTTGTCACGCTGATGCGATCTTCTCCATACTTGCAGGCGGTATAAAGGCTTTAATACACCGATAGCCATTCGATAATACCAAGGTGGTTGGCTAGGGCTACGCTTGCTCAAAGACAATTGCTTGGATGAGTCACTGGTCAAAGGTGCTGACTGAGCGGCAACGCCGAATCGCTTAGCATCAGCTGCTAGTTTTACAGGTGGTATATCAGAAGATGGCATGTACAAGCCTAAATTAATAAGAGAAAGTCAGTAAGATCATCATAGACAACAATCGGAGAAAAACAGTTATAAGTAAACCATTATAGATAAAAAAGTCACAGAGCAATAATCATAGAAATAATCGTAGAAGTACTCATAAGCACTGCGGTATATATTGCCATTGCTTAGCCAATACTCGACCAGCATAAAAGGCCAATGCTAGGTAGGGTTACCTTACCCTAAAATATCCAGCGCTACAATAACGGACTAAATAGCCGCACTAGATTATCGAATAAGCGCTGATAACCCTGACGTTGCTCCCATTCCTCCAAGCTTAAAAGCCGACAGTTCTGTAAATAAGAATGCTGACAATCGGCTATCTGCGCCACCATCTCTGCACTATAGATAGCCAAACTGACTTCCATGTTTAAATAAAAACTGCGCATATCAATATTAACGGTACCAAACAGGCAGTAATCATCATCTATCACTACCATTTTTGCATGCAGTAAACCGCCTTTAAACAAAGCAATCTTTACCCCTGCCTCTAACAGCTCTTGATAATAAGATTGCGAAGCATGCTGTACTAAAAATGAATCCACCTTTTCAGGGATAATGATGATGACCTCTAAACCGCGCTTAGCTGCTGTTATTAGTGCACCCGATAAAGCTTCATCAGGCACGAAATAAGGGGTAGTGATTTGAATGCGTTTATTGGCACGGTGAATAATAGTCACTAAAGTGCTATAAATCACATGAGCAGTCACTTGCGGAGCCGAAGGAATTAGTTGTGCGGTGACGTTTTTGACTACTGGCATCTGCGCAATCGCAATAGAAGTCGTGCCTTTTAACGGTTGCAAGCCCAGAATTTCTGCATGATAGTCCAGCTGGTCATTGGGTTGCTTGGTCACTTGACTACGTCTGTCAATATCATTAATGGTCGGCGGTAGCACATAAAGCTTACGAGTATAAGTATTCATCCGGTGATGCAGGGCAGCCAAATTATCTTTATTCTCTGCACCAATATCGGTAATCACCACTTTGGCCATCGCTGTTGCAATACTAATCGGCTGGTGACTGACAATACGAATCATCACATCTATCCATTGGCCAACATTCTTATCTTGTTTAAAAAACTTAGGGTCAATCAGATTAAAACTACCGGTATAGCCAATATTTTCATCGATAACTACTATTTTGCGATGGTTGCGCAAATCAGAGCGCTTAAATAAAGTTTTGAATAGCCCTACTGGTAATGATTGATGGACTAACACCCCTGCTCGCTCTAGCGCCTTATGTTCAAAGCTATTAAAAAAACTAAAGCTACCAACGCTGTCTACTAAGATATGACATTCTACTCCGCGCTGCGCCGCCGCCTCTATAGCTTTTAACACATCGAGAACTTGACCTTTAGGATAGATAATATAAAACTCTATCAGAATACTGCGCTTAGCCTCATTGATGTCAGCAATTATGCGCTCAAAAATCGTTTTCGGAGAAGTTAGCAGTTGCATTTGATGATCGGGATATACCCCAAACCCTGTCCAGCGTGTGCCAATACGACTAACACCACGATAATTATCTGGCAATAGACTTTGGCCTTGATCGAGCACCAAACGTTCACGTGCTGCCATATTATTAGTCATTATTTGCGCTTGCTGCATACGCTGACGATAGCGGCGACCAATCATCGGCTCCCCAAGCAGTAAATAAGAGAGTAAGCCTACCGCTGGTAAAGTATATAGCACAGCAATCCAAGCGATTGCCACCCCAATATTGCGTTGTACTGAGACAATACGTAGGGTCATGACCACCATGACAATGATATGCAATATTAGACCTAGCCCGGCGAAGTCGATCCAAGACCAAGGGTTAAGCTGTTGCTGGGTAACGATGGGATTTATGTCAGTCTCCATGAGCTTGCGATAGCAATAGCCATTAAAGTAAATTGAGAGTCCTACTTCAATTAGTAGAAATGTGGGGGTACTTTAAACACCGATAGTTTAAATACCGATAGTTTAAACACTCATAATTTAAACACTCATAGTATAGTAGCTTTGGTGGCAGGTACAATAGCCAAGTCTAAGGTCGAATTAATAGCTTAATTTACAACACCTTAAAGGGTTAAAATAAATATCTTCAAAATTAGATGAAATACTGTTTGACAGGGCAATGTATTTCTATATAATACACACCCACAGCAAGGGGCTTTAATTAGTTGTTAGCTGTTGGAGGTTTTGAGAGGTTAGAGGGTGACAACTTTAGCTGTTTAGACCTTTAGGAAATTTACCTTTAAGTAAATTTCTCTTGCGAACCTAAAATTGCAGTGCAATTTTTTAACGCAAAAAACTAGAAAATTCCCTTTAAGGTATTTTCTCTTGCAGAGCTAAAAAAGCAGTGCTTTTTTTACACGCTCTTCAGGGTGATTAGCTCAGTTGGTAGAGCGTCTGCCTTACACGCAGAATGTCGGCGGTTCGAATCCGTCATCACCCACCACTATTTAGTATAGTGTTACTCATAAGTAGTACACTGGGTGGTTAAATAAACTAAAACGACCTTAGCAGCGGTAGTTCAGTTGGTTAGAATACCGGCCTGTCACGCCGGGGGTCGCGGGTTCGAGTCCCGTCCGCTGCGCCATATTTAAAACTTAGTTAGCTTTTTAAGTTTAAGCAAAGTTTCAACCTCAAGTATTAGTTTACTTGAGGTTTTTTTGTGTTTGCAATTTAGGGTAAGTATGGTTTTGGTTTGAACTACTAGCCTTAAACGTTACAAAAGCTGAGCTTCCGCTATTAGGGTACCCAACTGAGTTTAGCAACTAAAGTAAGTAGTGATATAATGACCTGATAATCGATATTTTATAAAAGGTTTACATCATGGCTCGTATGGCTAGCGCATTACATATTTTAGTCAAAGACAAAGAACTGGCTGACGACATTATTGCCAAACTCAAAAAAGGCGCCCAGTTTGATGTGTTGGCTAAAAAACACTCAACCTGCCCCTCCGCTAAAAAAGGCGGCAGCTTAGGTGAGTTTAAACAAGGCCAAATGGTACAGCCATTTGATAAGGTCTGCTTCAGCGGCAAACTTTTCACCCCGCATTTAGTAAAAACCAAATTTGGCTGGCATGTGGTTAAAGTGCTTTACAGAACCTAATGGTTAAAACCCTTATCGAATAAACCCATTGATAGCTTTATTATCAGAACCTTATAGGATTATTAGAGCCTTATAGATCTTAAGGCTAATTTGCAGAATTTAGTGGTCTAGCCTTTTGATTTTAAGAAAATCTTACCTCAAGTACTCATTTACTTGGGGTCTTTTGTTTATGCAAGTTTGATTTTGTCTCAACCCTACCATTTATAAGGTTATTGCTACTGTTTATCTAGTGAGTGATGGCAGTTTTGGCTAAGCTTTAAGCGTGCTTTAGTATTTAGCAATACTTTACTATGAGTCGTATACTGGGGCTTACAAAAGCATCAATACTAAAAATTTAGTCGCCAAGGCTACTAGCGCTCAAGCTGACTCTGATGTGCTCTGTAGCTCTCTAGCCCGACTAACACTATGATCATCGCTAAAAATAGCAAGCTGATGCTAGTTACACCCAATCCTAAGCCACCATTTTTGACAGGCTGAGACAACCAATCTCCCAAAGCAGCGCCTAAAGGCCGAGTTATGATATAAGCTAACCAAAAGTATAAGACGCTATTGATTTTTAAGGTATAAAAGGCAATAGCTATTAAGGCAATGGCCGCAGCAAAAATTAGGGTAGAAGTCTGATAACCCAGTTGCAACCCTTCAGCAAACCAGTCTCCCGCTGCCGTTCCTAAGGCAAAGGTCGCCAATATAGCCACCCAATAGTACCCTTCACGCGCTAGACTATTGATATGATGAATCGATAAGGTCTTTTCACGGGCGTACCAGAGTGCGAATACCGTAGCTAATATAATACTAAATCCAATCGTAGACACCGCTAATGGAATGCCCATATTATCTGTCATGTTATCGGTGATTAAAGTGCCTAAAATGCTAACAAACACTACGGTAAGCCAGTACTTCCAAGGAATATAGCGATCGGCTCTGAGTTGGACCGTCAGCGCTATAAGGAACATCACAGCCATGATTAATGAAGTAAGGGGCAAGCCAAGCTTATAGTTAAAATTTAGATAATCAGCCGCGGTCTCCCCAACTGTCGTCAACATCATCTTGATCAGCCAAAATATAAAGGTAATCTGCGGTACTTTATTCCACATACCCTGGGCAGAAGAACCGACGGGGGCAGGTGTATGAGATGAAACTAAAGATTGAGTGTTAACAAAACCTCCTTAACAGCGATCATTGACAGTCAGCACCCCAGAATCAGGTATGCTCTGACTGTTAGAATAATCCTTCATAAATTAAGAAGTCGTTAAGGTGCACTAGCAGTTTACAGCTAATACTCTAATTTTTGCCTATGGCCGTTTCTTTACCGCTAACACCTCTACTGTAGCTGTACAAGCTTCAAACACTAAAGGTCAGTTCTCTACTATCCAACGTGAAGATAACAAATACCAGTGCGCGATGAATGGTAAGCCTTTGTACTTCTATGCTAACGATACTAAACCTGGCGACAAAAACGGTGACGGCAAATTTGGAACTTGGGACGTTATTAGTACTAAATAAGCACTAACAAGTTTAAGCTGGTCAAAATCCAAGTACTAATTGCTTGGGTTTTTTTATAGTGGATAGTTTTGGCAAATAGCTTTCACAAAAGTAACGTTTCAAATGAAGAACAAATAAAACGAAAGGGCCTTTGGGCTTATAATAATAGTAAAACTCTGTACAAATGATCTTAACTTTGCATTAAAAGTATTATAAGTATGATTAAAGATTTTAGATACTATAGAATTAATCTAACAGCATAAAAAGTATAAAGGTTAGCAGTTAGCAAAATTGAAGTATGAAGTGCTCTGATAAATGTATTATGGTTGAATAAATGGCTTATCTTTGCAACAACTATAGATACTTGTCAAAAAAGCTTTGCTCAATGAGCACTCAAGGTCAGAATAGAACCACCTATTAACTAGTAAAACAGACTAATTTAGACGGATAAACAAACTATTAATAGCTAATTTACTAAGACATACCATAGATTAGGCCATAAGGAACACAAAAAGCCGTGCTGTTTTTGATAGGTTTAAAGCAGTGTAAAACGTTAGAAAAATCAGGATTTTTTCTTTTATAAATTCTATCCATTTCAGCTTGTTTTAGGCGCTTTAGGGTACGTGAGTCCAGCTTTATTACTTCTGCTGGCTTATCATTAAGACTTATAGTTTCTTCAAGATCAAACATCTCTGCATCATCACCAAATCTAAAAGTAGCGTTATTAACAGTAGAGAAATTTTCATGAGAATCGGTTGTAAAATCAAGCTGCTGAACCGAATAAACTAGGCTGGCACCTATAGCACCCGCAAAGCTACAAGGTGTTTTTTTGAGTAATTTTTTATTGATTAACGATACTGTGCTGCAAGTGGTATCGCCAGCAACTTCACCGACCATAGCCATTGCACTAATAGACCCTAACATCATAGGCAAAATAACAAGCCATTTCTTAATAGACATTGGAGCAGCTCCCTATTGGTTTTTAAACTATCAAATATGAATTAGAATTATTTGCCACCCACTTCTTTAATCTATAACTTGCCCTCAATAGCATGACAAGGATAAAAGTGAGATAAACTTTGCTAATCCAAGTAATCTGACCTTAGAATATGAACATTTTAACGCTATTAAATGATATTTTTTTGTAATGAGGATACTTCTTAGCCTACTTAACATCTTCTTAACAAGGTACTTGCTACCTTAGAAAATGAAGCCCTCTCCCATTCTATTAAGAAGTCCATGGATGTCAAAACAACCCGTTAATAATCCAAGTATGCCACAAGATAGTGCTGTAAACCTTAGTAAAACGGCTGCTGTAACTAGCATTAAAAGCCGACTCTATAATCGTCAGATCCATTTGGCACACCTGATTATAGTAGTTACCTTATATTTAGTGGCTAGCGCCAATATCGGTTTCTTTGAGCAAGTATTGGCTATTTATCCGTTTGCTGAAAATATCGGCTTTATAGTTTCTCTTACTGGCATATTGTTTGGGTTAATGTGGTTGCTGTTTCAGCTGCTATGCTATCGCCCTACGGCAAAAACAGTGCTTATCTTCATGGTATTAACTGCGGCAGTATGTGGTTATTTTACTGATAACTATGGAACAGTATTTGGTTCTGATATGTTGACGAACAGCTTGCAGACCGATCAAGCAGAAGCTATGGGATTGATGGCACCGAGCTTTGTTATCCGGCTGTTGTTACTAGGTATATTACCAGCTTTTATTATTAGCAAGGTTCGCCTAGAGCGTCACACTATGGGTCGAGCAGTAATACAAAAGACAGCGACGCTGATAGCAGCTATTGCTCTAATTGCAGTATGCCTGCTGCCTTTTGGTGATCAATACGCCACCTTTTTTCGTCAGCATAAATTAGTACGTAGTTATACTAATCCGATCACCCCTGTTTATTCAGTGATCAAATTAGGTATCGACTATGTCGATGAGTTACGCCGCCCTGACACTATGATACTGCATGCTACTGATGCCAAACGTAGTACAGCCGTCAGTGGTACAGCCAAACCTAAATTGATGGTGTTCGTCGTCGGTGAAACGGTTCGTTCCGATCACGTTGGTCTCAATGGCTATCAGCGCGATACTATGCCCTTACTTGCCAGCCAGCCAGACATTTATAGCTTTAAAGACGCAGCTTCTTGCGGCACTTCCACTGCTTATTCAGTGCCTTGTATGTTTAGCTATGCTAATCGTGAAGACTACGACCCTGATACTGCTGATTATAACGAAAACGTCTTAGACACGCTTAGTAAGCAAGGCGTCAATGTGGTTTGGCGTGACAATAACTCCAGCTCCAAAGGGGTAGCAGATCGAGTTAATTTTGAGGACTACAAAACCGCTGAAAAAAACCCTGATTGTGATATTGAGTGTCGTGATATCGGTATGCTTGATGGTTTCGACAAACTAGTTAAATCAGCGGCTAAACCTCAAGATACCCTTATTGTGCTGCATCAAATGGGCAATCATGGGCCTGCTTATTACCAACGTTATCCCAAACAGTTTGAATACTATAAACCTGTCTGTATGACTAACGAGCTGTCTAAATGTGATGATCAGTCCGTTATTAACGGTTACGATAATGCTATTCGTTACACTGATTATTTCTTAAATTCCATTATCGATACTCTAAAGCCTTATCAGCAAGACTATCAAGTAGTGATGGTATACATTAGTGATCATGGGGAGAGTTTGGGGGAGAATAATATCTATTTACATGGCATGCCCTACAATATTGCACCAGAGGCACAAAAGAAAGTGCCCGTGATTGTCTGGTCTCCTAAAAACAATAGTATCGATGCTAGCCGCTTAGCTAATATGACCAGCCAGCCAGTATCACATGATTTTATTACTCCAACTTTGCTTAACTTTTTTGGGATTACTACTAAAGAAGTTGATTCGGAGCCAACCTTTTTTAACTCGATTAATTAACTGCTAGTTTTGTTTTGGTTAAGCTTTGTCGAGTCGACGTACTGCTAGAGACTAGTTATCAATCGCATCCTAGTCGTTGATAGATAGCCATTATTAATACTAATGGCTAGTTACTAACAGTTACTGATACTTGTTAACACTTATTAACACTTATTAATAGAAAGCTCATGGATAACACGCTGATGCATAAAATACTTATCATTGAAGATAATCCCGATATCGTGGCCAATATCTATGCTTTTTTTGAGCCAAAAGGTTTTGAGCTTGACAATGCTCATAACGGACTGAGCGGATTGGCGCTAGCCGCAAATAATCTTTATGACGTCATCTTGCTGGACGTGATGCTACCTGGTATGGATGGTACTAAACTGTGCAAAAAGCTTAGAGAAGAGCACCATAACAAGACCCCAGTATTAATGCTGACCGCGCGCGATACTATCTTAGATAAAGTGGCAGGGTTCGATAGTGGTGCTGATGATTATCTAGTCAAACCTTTCTCGCTGGTTGAATTGGAAGCCCGTATCAAAGCCTTAATACGTCGCCATCAAGACGAGCATTTTGGTCATAGTATAGAAGTAGGCAAGCTGTCTCTTAATGCTGCTGAACACAGTCTTAAACGCGAAGGTCAATTGCTAAAACTAACCCCAACAGGGTTTAAGATTATGCATACACTAATGAGTGCTGCGCCGCGAGTGGTCAGCAAGGCCGAGCTTGAAGAGAGGGTATGGGGAGAAGACACGCCGAATAGTGATGCTTTGCGTACCCATTTACACAGTGTACGCGCGCAAGTCGATAAGCCGTTTACCGTACCAGTGATAGTAACCATAGCTGGTATTGGCTATCAGATCATTGATCCTGATCATTCTTAGACCTCCATAAGTAGCAGCTATCAGCTATCAGCTATCGGCAGCTACTACCGGTAGCGTCTCGCTAGCTGCTTTAAACCCTCTATAGTGTTTTGAGCTTTTAACTTTTAGCCTTTAAATAAGTCACTGCCATGTTTAACTTAGACTCTATCACTAATAAATTTCGACTATCCTACTTAGTGTTTACGGTTTTTCTGTGTGCGACTTTTATCAGTATTTTCTTGTATGCTGAGACTCGAATGGAGCAGGAGTTAGTAAAAGCGCGTCTATTGCAACAGTTGCAGCTCAGTCAAGAGCAGCATGGCGAACAGAGCATTTATAAAGCCGACCCAGGCATCACAATCTATCAATACCTCGCTGCGCCAGAATCGTTACGAAATTTAGCGACCGACACTGTGCAAGAGATAAAGGTAACCGTCGATAATCAAGGGCGTGCCTCTGAGACTAACCTACATTTTTTTACCTATCGACAAAACCAACATGCTTATATCTTGACTTATTTAGAAGACAAAGAAATGGTGATGGAAAACTATCCTGTTTTGGCAATTTTTGAGCACTTAGAAGATATATTTGCCGATGCGTTGAGAGTCGCGGTTATTTTAAGTTTGCTTATTGCGGCGATATTCTCGCATTTATCGGCTAAGCAAATTACTAAGCCGCTATTGGATCTGAAGCGTGCAGTAGAAACTGAACATCAAAACTTAACTGAATTGACTCACTTACCCTCAGAAGTTGGCGTATTGGCAAGGGCAATTGATGAGCAGAATAATAAGCTGGCCGAGTACTTAAAACGTGAGCAGCTATTCACCGGCGATGTCAGCCACGAGCTACGCACGCCATTAACGATTATCTTGGGTGCCTCAGAAGTGCTGGCATCGCAGTTGGCTGAAGATAGCTATTTGAGTGAATTTACCACTCGTATCAGTAATACTGCCAAAGAAACCTCTGAGATTATCAGTGCCTTATTACTGTTGTCTCGTAATCCTGAACAACTAGATGCGCCACCAACTTCTATCAATAGCATCGCCAATAGCGAAGTGACCCGCCTACAATATTTACTCAAGTATAAACCAGTGACTTGTACAGTAGTCGCAGACCAAGACTACATAGCCGAAGTGCGGCCTGAGCTACTAAAAATGGCTTTAGGCAATTTAATAAAAAACGCCTTTCAATACACGGATGAAGGGGAAGTTATGGTGACTATCGATAATAGAAAAATCACTGTGACTGATACTGGTCTAGGTATTCCTGAGATTATGATGCCGCTACTATATAAAAGATTTAAACGCTTAGATCATAATTTTAAGCAAACTGCTGACGGTTTGCTGTTAGATGAGCCAACTAGTAGCAACGTAGAGGGTACCGGTTTGGGACTGAGTATCGTGCAACGTATCATGACTCATATGGGCTGGCAGCTAAGCCATCAAGACCATAAAACTGGCGGCAGTACCTTTATTATTTATTATAAATAACCGCTATAAATAATCTTTATAAATAATAGCCATAAATTGACTATCTTAGAACACTAGTTGTTTTAGAAAGCTTCTATGTCTAAAAACTGACTGCTTTTTAAAACAACTACTCTTAAAAAATGACTACTTCTCAAACTGACTGGCTGTCAAACCTGCTTGCTCAGTGACTAGCATTGCCTGTCGCTGATATCACTAGCTTGACCCTACCCCTGTGACTTCCGCCCTAACTGCTCGTTATAGACGAGCATCCCAAGGTCTTAACGCTTTCTTAATACTCACTGTCTTATACTCAGTAATACTGATTATTAATGATGGTGAAGCCCTTAATATGAGCAAAGATAATCCTATGTCTACCCCTGTCAATGACCAACAGACCAATTGCGACCGTCTAGCTCCAGCAACCGCTGAGCCATTACTCGCAGTCGATAGCTATGCTAGTCAGGCTAAAGGTAAAACTGGTGTCTCTCGTATTATTAAAGCTACGGGCTATTCTATTGACGGCTTCCAAGCGGCTTATAAATTTGAGGCGGCTTTCAGGCAAGTGCTTTGGCTCAACTTATTATTGTTGCTTGCCATAATATTCCTGCCTTTCGCTATCCCTATAAAAATGCTGCTGTTAATAAGCTCTTTTTTATCTTTGATCGTTGAGCTATTCAATACAGGTATTGAAGCCTGCGTTGACCATACTTCGACAGAGCAACATCCATTGGCCAAAATAGCCAAGGACGTCGGTTCTGCTGCGCAATTTCTAACCTTGCTACTAATATTTGTCTTATGGATGCTGTCCTTATCAAGCCTATTCTATTGAGCAATAGTTAGGCATCTCGCAAAGGGTCAAAAACTGACGAAAGCTGGTGCAACTAAATAACTGTAAGACGAGATATCAATGACCTTAAAAGATAATTCAACTGACTGGATTTGGCTCAAATTGTTGTGCTTAACTATAATCGCAACCTTAACCTTAGAACATAGCCAATTAGATATTAGTATCAGTCAGCTTTTTTATTCTAATGGACACTGGTTGCTGGCAAAGGGCCAACAGCCTTATCGATTTATCTTCTACGACTTCCCTAAAGCGTCACTCATACTGTTAGGGATTTATTTGCTACTAACCTTACTCTATAGTTATTGGCGAAACCGACGTCCTTCTGCTTATGCTGATCCTAATAATGCTAGATCATTGCCTAGCAAAATATTTACGTGGTTACCCCTCCGTGAAATCAGTTATTTACTGCTTGTCATCATCTTAGTCCCTAGCATTATTGCCACTCTCAAAGGTGTTACTCATGTCAGCTGCCCCAATAATTTAATTTTATTCGATGGTAACTTAGCTTATCTAAATATTTGGCAAAATATCCTTGCCAAAACGCCAGCGAAGTGCTTTCCAGCCGCCCATGCCAGCGCCGGATTCGCCTTATATGGCTTGGCATACTTGCCTAGCTTGCAGCGTTATCGAAGCAGAATTATTATCACCGTCACTATTTTAGGCTGGAGTATGGGTTTATATAAAATGAGCATTGGTGATCACTTTTTTAGTCATACCTTAGTTTCGATGCTGTTGTCATGGACTTTAGCTTGTGCGTTAGCTGTTGGATTCTTTAAAACCAGCTTTAACAAGATTGGTTAATATGACTAGTAGCTAGCTTACAAAGCCAAAAGCAAAACAATCATAATATTATAAAATATAGCTACTAAACCCTTGAAAAATAGTATATAAAATGATTAACAGTACAATTTTTATCGTTGATAAATAATAAAGCCTACTTTCAGCAACAAAGTACTTAGTGTATAAAACATTAATAATGGAATATAGCTATGGTAGGACTATTGGGTAAGCGATTAGCGATGCTGGTAGTAATGCTAACTAGTCTTAGCAATAGTCATGCTGCCAACTATGTCATTGACTCTAATCAAACTCACGTACGCTTCGCTATTGATAATCTGAAAACTTCTGTCACTGCTGGCGGCTTTTATAACGTTAAGGGTCAGCTGCAATACGATGCACTATTAAGAACCGGCAGTATCGCCCTTATTATTCCTATAATATCTTTAGATACTGGTAATAAAGCTTTTAATCTGAAGCTCACTAGTGCAGATTTTTTTGATACGCAGCGCTTTCCCTCTGCTACTTTTACCTCAACCCAATGGCACTTTAACCATAACAAACTAGGTGCACAGGTTACCCAAATTGACGGTAACCTTACTTTGCATGGTGAGACTCACCCTATTAGCTTAAAGGCCACTAAGTTCAACTGTGCTTTGAGCACTACGATTAATAAAGATGTCTGTGCGGGTAGTTTTACCGCTACTATTGATCGCACCAAATGGAATATTAAGAAATACACTTTATTTGGTATTACTAAAGGCCTCACTTTAAACATTCAAGTCAAAGCAGTTAGACAATAGCTTTATTACAGTAACAACATCAACATCGTAGTACTAGCCAGTTTTATAAGGATATTATGACTGCACTTTCTGCACTCTTGTCAGCAATGGTACTTAGTATAGTATCCAGTGCTGCGCTGGCTGATAGCGCAAGCTCTCTCAGCCTAAGCCTTTCTAATACGAGTTTGCTCACTACTAGCCCAGCTATTAGCCTACCTAATGTCAGTCCAGCCAATAGCGATTTAGCAAATCGTGGTGCTTATGTGGCGCGCACTGCTGACTGTATGGCTTGTCATCGCGAAGACTATACTGGCGGCGTGGCGATTGAAACGCCTATTGGCAATATTTACTCAACCAATATTAGCCCTTCTAAGCTCTATGGCATCGGCAACTATACTGAAGCAGATCTAAAAAAAGCGCTACAAAAAGGCCGTGCGCCTAATCATCAGATTTATCCAGCTATGCCCTATCCGTCCTATCACGGTATGAGCGACGAAGATATCAAAGCGCTATTCGCTTATTTCCAAACCGTACCTCCTGTAGAAGTCGCCCCTGAAAAAACCACTCACCTACCGTTTCCGCTAAATATCCGCACTTTGATGTTGGCATGGAATCTGATCAACGTACCCTCTACTGACAATCGCTTAGGGCTCACTACAACCCAGCAACGTGGCGAATATCTCGTTAATAATGCTGAGCACTGTGGTACTTGTCATACGCCGCGCAATCTTACTCAAGGTTTAAATAAGAAAAAATATCTATCTGGTGCGCCACTGGGTAAATGGTACGCACCCAATATTACTCCTGATAACAACAGTGGCATCGGGCGCTGGAGCGAGCAAGATATTGTCACTTATCTCCGTACTGGCATGTTGGATAAACGCGCTTATGCTGGTGGACCAATGGCCGAAGCAGTGGCCCATAGCACTCGTTATCTAACCGATGAAGATTTGGCTGCGATGGCCGCTTACTTAAAAGTGGTTCCTGCTATTGAAACCGACGACTACTTGCTACCTGTGAATGTTGCACGCTTACCAAGTCCAGTGAGTAGCTCTATTAGTTATAATTTGATAGAACAACAAGACTATTTGGCTCAAACTTTAGCCAACACTAAGGCAAAAATTAATACTGCTGATAGCGCTACTAATAATCCTACTGATAGCAGCTCGCCAAAGTCACTATATCTTGTCGCTTGCGCCAGTTGTCATGGCGTAGATGGCTACGCCCAACCCGATGCCCGTTACGCTTCTATCGTCGGTCTTAGTAGCCTCCGCCGAGCCAAACCTGATGCTTTGATTAACGTCATCGCTTATGGCGCTAAAGGGGCGCTAAATACTGCTCCAAAAATGCCTGGCTTCGCTAAAGAATTAACTCATGCGCAGATTGCTGATATTACCAATTATGTGCGAGTGAACATGGGTGGTCTGCAAAGCAGTAAAGTCACTGCTGATGAGGTCAAAAAAGTAATGAAATAAGTCAGTATTTGCAGTCATGGACGAATGCTCTATAACAAGGATAAACAATGAACGACCTATTCCAAGCGCCCACACGGCGGCAATTGCTAGCGATGATCGGTAAAACGGCTGGGGCAACCGCTATGTATCAGGCGATGACTACGCTAGGGTTTGCTGCTGAGTCTAGTTTTAAAACCCAGATTGAATTAAAAGGCGCGCCTGCTGGTGCTAGTATCGTCATACTTGGCGCTGGTTTGGCTGGCCTTACCGCTGCTTATGAGCTACGTAAAGCAGGCTATAAAGTAACTGTACTTGAGTTCCAAAATCGTGGTGGTGGCCGCAGTTGGACGCTCAATAGTGGTGATAAATATACTGAGTTAGGCGGTAGCGAGGTTAGTTGTGACTTTAAAAAGGGCAACTACTTCAATGGCGGACCTTGGCGCCTACCCGTTCACCATTACGCAGTATTTCACTATTGCAAGAAGTTTGGCGTTGCCTTACAACCGTTTATTCAAACTAACGATCGTGCCTACTTACACCGTACCAATCATTTCAATGGCGCACCGCAGCGTCTAGGCGAAGTACAAAGCGATATCCGTGGTTATGTCTCAGAGCTGCTATCTAAAGCGGTGAATGTCGGTAGCCTTGATAATGCTGTCAATAAAGAGGATAAAGAAAAGCTGTTAGAAGGTCTAAAAGGCTGGGGTGTCCTCGATAATAATTACCGTTATGTCAAGAGCCACGAAACTAGTAAGCACCGTGGCTATAGTGTCTATCCGGGTGGCGGTTTGATGCCAGATGCTCAGCCATCGACACCGATACCTAGAGACAAATTACTGAATTCAGGAATGTGGGCCGATATTTATAATAATTATACTGTTCAGGTTCATCAACCAGCGATGTTTCAGCCAGTCGGTGGTATGGGAAAGATTGGTGACGCCTTCACTCGTGAATGCCGTGATATGATCGAATTCAATGCAAAAGTTACCAAAATTGAGCAGGATGATAGCGGTGTCAGCGTCGATTATGTCGATAGCAATAATCTTGATGGACTAGCAAAAACCGTACGTGCCGATTGGTGTATTTGTACCATTCCATTGTCAGTGTTGACCCAAATAGACATCAATGTTTCAGCACCGATGAAACAAGCCATGGCAGCCGTCCCTTATGACACCTCCTATAAAGTAGGCTTAGAATTTAAACGTCGATTTTGGGAAGAGGACGAGTGGATTTATGGCGGTATCAGCTATACCGATATGCCCATTACCCAGATATCTTATCCTTCACAAGATATGTTTACTACTGGCTCAGGAGTGCTACTAGGTGCTTATGGATTTGGTGAGGCGTCTTATAAATTTAACAGTCTCAATCCTAAACAGCGCATCGATGCAGCACTGCAATATGGCAAATACATTCATCCACAATATCCTAAAGAGTTCCGCTCTGGTACTTCGGTAGCTTGGCATCGTATCCCATGGGTACTCGGCTGTTATGGTATCTGGAGTGAGTCAAGTCGTGATCAGTATTACAATACTTTGTGTGCTATCGATCATCGTATCGTCTTGGCAGGCGAGCACTGCTCGCATATTCCAGCTTGGCAGGAAGGGGCAATACTATCTGGCATGGATGCTGCCACCCGTTTGCATCAACGCGCAAAAAGTATTGGCTAGTAGTCAGTAGTAGCCCTTAGCTAAAAAGCAATATTGACTCAATGATAGAGGCCTTAGAAGGGGAGATAGAGATGATAAAACCAAACTTGCTTGTTACATCTATAATAATAGTAGGGTTAGGTGTCACCACCTTATCGGGCTGTAGTCGCTATAGCAAAGACCAAACGGCTCCTAGCACTGCTACCCTAGCCGATCTACAAGCTACGCAAGTGAGGTTTGATAATCAAGCCAGTCGTAATAATGGGGCTTGGGGCGCAGTTTATAGCTCTAAAGAAGAGCTCAGAGAGCCACGGGGCAATATTGTCGATGTCAGCTCGCTACCGACAATGGCAGAAGATGTTGACTTGCAACCTTGGTTAATCAAATTCGAAGGTAGCTTACAAGGCAAAACTGGGTTTTTTAGTACTGATGGTAAAAAGCTCTATGACGATTCTTGTGCAGGCTGTCATATGGCTGACGGCAAAGGAGCACAAGGGGCGGGCTATTATCCACCGCTAGCTAACAACAGCAAGATGCTATCAAAACACTATATCATCAGTGTGGTCATTAATGGCCTGCGTGGTATGCCCTCCTTTCACAGCATGATGAATGATCAGCAAATAGCAGCGGTTACTCAGTATGTGCATAGCGATTTAAATGGCTTTACTGACACTGTCACTGCTGCTGATGTCGCCCAGCTACGTCATGAGTTCCCGCCGGGCGCTGATCCGAGCGAATAATAGTACTAGAGCATGTTGAACCTTCGACCACAACACTGACACCTTTCTAGCAGAGACTATTTTTAGGCGCTGATTTTATAACAGTAGTCAGTTAAAACTCTCTAGACGAGTCTTATAAGGGAATGGTTTTAATAAAGTAGCGGCAAAAAAGTCCTGTTCTTGTTTTTATCTGTTGGCCTGTTGGATTGATGCTAACATCACTCTATCCGTTATAAAAGCTAGCCCAAGCATCTGCATCCGATTTTTACTTAAACTAAAGTAATTTTAGCTATCAGCACTGTCTACTTGTGAAGGGTCAATATGCTCTAATTAAAAAATAGCTATATTTGGTTATAGCACTTTATTATTGTCATAACAAGTCTAGGGTTCTCTTATCATATGATCCTGCAAAGAACTGCTGCAACAGCTGCTCAAAAACAGAGCCTTTACTAGCTGCTAAAGCAAATAGCGTTAATGAAGAATGCAACTTTAAGTTATCTGGGCTACAGAAAATTTCTAAAGTGCCTTTGTCAGAATGAGTTAACAAAAGCTCAGCACACTGCAATAATCGCCCACTAAGTACTTCATGCTGCAAATAGGCTTGTACTTGCGCTAGGCTGTCTAAAGCAAAACGTCTAGCCATAGCACTATGACCTAATCCTAAAAGCTGCGGAAAAACAAACCACATCCAATGCGAGCGTTTGCGCCCTTAGGTTAGTTCTACTATAACTTGTGGGTAAACACTATCTTGGTGCTTGCACAAAGTCATCAAATAGACTGTCATTCATAAGTAATCCTATATAGATTTCACTGTAAATATTTAAATTCTTTCAATACATATGACCATCAAATTGTTAACATTATAGCCGAGCCTTAATTGTTGCTAATTAAGGCTAGCATAGCGTAATCGATACGCCATAACCTCCTCACTAAGTTCTTTAACCTCAATATATAGTAAACAATACTAAGCTTTTAACTCGAGCGCCAATCAAGAGCCAACCAACCAAGGAAGGAAAACATATGAAAAGAGCTTTATTATCATTAGCTATCGGCTGTGTTGCCTGCAGCACGTTTAGTGCTAACGCTACCATCAATGTCGATAAAGAGGCCAAAAAAGTAGAAAAAAAAGTCATTGAGTGGCGTCGTGATTTACATTCAAATCCCGAACTCAGTAATAGAGAAACTCGTACTGCGGCCATTGTTGCCAAACACCTGAAATCTCTAGGGATGGAAGTTGAAACCGGCATAGCCTACACTGGGGTTGTAGGTATCTTAAAAGGGTCAAAACCAGGGCCTACTGTGATGCTTCGGGCCGATATGGATGCGCTGCCTGTTACCGAAAAAACAGATGTGTCTTTTAAATCAACCAAAACGGCTATCTATCAAGGATCAGAGGTAGGCGTGATGCATGCCTGCGGACATGATACTCACGTGGCTATGCTAATGGGGGCCGCTGAAGTACTAGCAGGGGTAAAAAACGAGTTGCATGGCAACATTATGTTTGTGTTTCAGCCAGCTGAAGAAGGTGCTCCAGAAGGAGAACAAGGCGGCGCTGAGCTAATGTTAAAACAAGGTATATTCAAAAAATATAAGCCAGACGTAGCCTTTGGACTGCACATTATGTCGAGCCTAAACAGCGGCCAAATTGGTTATCGCAGTGGTCCTATCATGGCTAGTGTAGACACTTTTGAGATCACAGTGAATGGTAAGCAAACTCATGGCTCAGCACCTTGGGGCGGGGTTGATCCTATTGCCGCAGCAGCGCAAATTGTGACTGGTATGAACCATATCGTCAGCCGTCAAATTGATATCACTAAAGAGCCTGCTATTGTCTCGTTCGGTAAAATACAAGGCGGCGTACGTGATAATATCATTCCTGATAAAGTTGACATGATAGGCACTATTCGTAATTTTGATATGGATAATCGCCAACAGATATTTGAAAAAATTAAAACCACCGCGACTTATATAGCAAAATCTTCAGGTGCAGAAGCAGACGTTAAAATCATCGAGGGTTATCCAGTCACTATCAACAATCCAGAGTTAACGACTAAAATGTTACCTACCTTACAAAACGTAGCCGGTAAAAATAACGTCATTGAAGTCTCTAAATTAACAGGTTCTGAAGATTTCTCATTTTATGCCAACGAAGTCCCTGGTTTGTTTGTGTTCTTAGGGGGAACGCCAGTGGGACAAGATGCTAGCAAAGCACCTACTAACCACTCCCCTTACTTTTATGCCGATGAATCCTCATTTAAGGTGGGTACTAAAGCTCTTAGCCAATTAGCAGTAGACTATCTGGCAATGAAAAAGTAACCCTTAACCGTTGAGTTAAAACTTTAGGCTGAACTAACTTTATCTTAGGAAGACGAGTGTTAGGATCAGCTAAACAATTATAAAAAGTCAGATACTTATGGTGTCTGGCTTTTTTATATTTTGCTGTTGGTTGTTTATTATTAAGAATGAAAGGGTCGTTCGATTGCAGCAGCGAAAACTTTTACTCCTTTTCATTAAAACAGCCACTATCTTTTAGCACATTAAAAATGCTATCCATTTCTTTTAGGATTTTATCTGCCATTATATCTTCATTAATCATTACCCATGCCTCACTCGACCCATTCCAGTCCTTTAGACAAACGCTATCTTACACTTCAACAAATTTATTGCATAAGGTTGCATTTATAATGGTAACTCTATACCTCTCTGTAGAGTTTTAACCATGTCATCTCCATGTAATTCTATAGTATTAACGTCCCAACTATTCTCAGAAGTTTGCATCATTAACTCAAGCTTTAAACTAAGAGGCGCCATCTTACTGCGCTGACTTTCTAATATCTTCGTTTTTTGATAAGGAATATCGTTACTTAAAGACGAGTTTTCACTGCTCCCTATCAAACATAAGTTACCAAACCCATGCAGATGAGTTTTATCTAGTATTTCATTAATTCTAGAAGTCTGAGGTGAAAAGTGTTCAACAGAGTTTTTAAAACTAAACCTGAATACATTTTTTTTATCTATAGAATATTTATCGTCTTTCCATAATAAATAATCCAAGTAATTAAATACAAATACTCTGACACGACCATAACTTAGTAGCGTATCTAGGTCTTCAAAAGCTACATCATATTGATTAGCTGTATTTATAACATACATAAAGTCCTTATATTCTTTGGACTCTGCTATTAAATAGCGATTAACCATAAAGCTTTTAGCAAGGCTTTCTAAAAACTCTAAATAATTTTCTGCAGTAATTAATTTTGAGTGTTCATTATCACTTAACCAATACAATACCGCCGATAGCCAGTTTTTACGAGAATTGGTTGGATAGGAGACATGAAAGGCGGAAAGTAGCATTGCACAAGACCAATTTGCACTAGACTTATAGCTTTCATCTTTTCCGAAACTATTCACATAGCTTGAGCTAATCTTATCAAACTTGTAACGTTTTAATGACCAGTCTTCTTTACCACTTGTACTCTCACGCTTGACGATATAGTTATCGAATAAGTAGCGTATTCTAAGTAAAGTGAAAATAAAATCTTTAACCTTTTGAACATCCTTGCCTATATGTTGTTTGAAAGCTTCAATTAATGCTTTATCATCTAAGGCAGGTAACTCTTTACATAATTCTGGTTTTAGATAAATACGAAGAGCTTGCATAAGAAAGTTAGGAAAGTCTATAACACTGTTAAACCGCTCCGCTTTACCTTCATCATTATCATCATTGCTATTTCTTTTGTCTTCTTTTACTGGCAATTTTCGACCTGCTGCAAGTGATTCTGTAAGAGACAGAAAACCATCTGTTAGACTAGAATCATCGCCTTGCACAGTAATTATCTCTGTCAAGTCATCGAAACTTTTCACTACTAAAACTGTCGACTCTGCTCCAAATATGGCTTCGCGATTATCAACTAAAAACCCTGTTTGCACATAACGGCTCATGTCCGCACAAGCGTGCCAAACTTTACTTATAGTAGCCATAGCCTGTGTATCATTTTGGACAGCAGACAGTAAGTTAGCTTTTACCACTTCATGTTTTTCTAACTGCTCCCCTCGATTGTTCATAACTTCAAAATAATGAGTAACATCAGTATTCTTGGGCACACAAACACGGAGTATTTTTACCCTTTCCAACAAGTAAGAACTAAATTCTTTTAGCGCTTCAGGCTTCTGATCCGCAAAGTTCCTAGTAATTACTCTGTCTATAGCTCTAAAACCATTTAATATTGAAGGGTTAGTTTTATTAGTATCAATCACACTTATTAGTTCAGATAGATGTTCAGGCGAATCGTATTTAGTGCTTTTATTTGGCAGTAAAATCTTAAAAAGCTGACTGATAGCCATTTCTGATTTAGTACGACTCTCAAACCCTAAGTTTGGCTTTTCATACCATAAAAAACTGTCAGGTAAGCGATGCTTTAAATAGAAAGCTAATAAACTTAATGTCGTAAACCGCTGTTGGCCATCAAGAATTTCAAAGTATCCTGGTTTCTCATGTACCACTAAGCTACCGATATAATACTCACTGGGTTTGTGCTTTTGTTCTGAATAATCTTGGATATCATCGATAAGCTGCTGAATTTGAGGCTCAGCCCAGTCGTAATTACGCTGATATACGGGCACTTTGTAGCAATCCATACTAAGTAGCTGTCGCAACTCCAAGCTTTTTAGGCTTTTATTATCCATATGCTTTCTCCCTTACTTGCTCAGATATATAACCAAGCTCTGCAAAAATAGTTTTGATCCCTTCTACATTTCGCGCGTTTATCTCTACTATTCTGGGTAATGGCTCATTTAGAAAGTCCACAGGAGACAGCGAATACTGCAGTCGCATAAACAAATTATTACTCTTTATATGCTTTTCTACACTTTCTAGGTAAACACTTGATTTTTTTAAACGTAATGAATAAGCCCAAATGAATATATACTCAATTGCTCGTGCTAAATCTTGTGACCCAAAGCGGTCGTAATAACATAATACAAGCGCGTTAAACATACGACGAACATATTTGTCTCCCTGGCGCCACCAGTGACTATAGATATATCTGTCACCTTTTTTTTGGTTATCTAATACCTGCATAATCATTAACGCTGTAGGTCTATCAGCAACTTCATACTTCAACCTTTGTAGTGTTTCTTGATGATATAAAGCAGCCTTTAACCAATTACCTCCCTCGATTTCAATAGAGTTAATTAGGAGAGGCTCTAGAAGATTTTGATAATGTGTGACCCAATCAAAAAATCGGCGACCGTTAATGATCGTTTGAGTAAGCTGAAAGGGGTAATCCATAGCTCTCTGATCAAGAGTACGCTGTGAGTGTTGGTTATATTGATCGACTGTATTATGAATAACCCTTAAGCTTTGTTGAAATGGATAAGAGCTAAGGAAGGGTGCATTGCTCAGATTAACACCTTTAAATGAACCTACATCAGTTTTTGAAAAGTATAGACTAGGCTTGCCCCTACTCCATTGACGAATAGGATATAGGTAGTTGGCAAATAATAACCTTAAGTCTTTAGTGTTCTTTTGCTCCCAATGGGTTACAACAGACTCTTTTAAAGGGTTCTCTGCCGTAGCAAACTCACGTAAATGAAATGCTTTAAGCAAATCATGAGGACTTAAATCAAGACCACGTGCATTTTGCGAATCAAAAAACTGGAAGGCTTCCGCGAGTTCATGCAAAGTTACTTGAACAACTTCACAATGATTTAGTAAAAAATCTAATACTTCGGATGTAAACTCAGGATTATTAATATGGCGTTCTATGATAACAAGGTTCTTACTTAGGTTTTTCTGAGTTTCGCTACAATCAGGGAGTTTTATTTCTACAGGCGCAAAGCTTTTAAATTGCTCTGCAAACTTTCCAGAATCCGCAGCTGCCTTCATAATCAATAATAACGTCAGAGTACGCTGCTGACCATCCACTAGTGCAACCACCTTCTTTTGACCTTTTTTATAATCTTTTTTATCAGATTCTTGATGTAAGACTATAGTACCTAAACGGTAAGCACTTTCTGAATCGTCAACAGTACCTAAATCAGACTCAACTCTGCTGCACTGGTAATATAAGTCCGTCAATAAATCAGTAATATTTTTTTCACTCCAACGGTAAGGACGCTGGTATTTGGGTACAACAAAATCTTTATCTAAGTACTCTTTTGCAGATAAAAAATCTATAATTTTTAAAACCTCTTCATCATTATGGGTATTTTCTTTTTTCATGGATTCATTTCTTAATATTTAAAATTTAGTAAAATAATTTATAAGCTATCTGGATCATATGACTAGCCAATAAAATTTCGTTTAAAATCTATAATTCATCAAATCTAATAAATATTCGTTTTCTAGACAACATATATTGCTCTCATCCAATAACAGTTATACTTTTCAGCATATTTTAAGTAATAGTATACTCGTTCGTTGTCCATAACCTTACTTTTAACCAAGTATTATAGCTTTGAATATTCAGAAATTGATGACTACCTATCGCTTTCAAAACAAAATAGCACTGCAATAGTATTGGTTTCTGTAATGTTTAAAGTCTCTTAATACCAGTTATCTACAAGAAACAAAGTGTCTTGCTGACGTTGATTGCTCAAATCGCCTCTGAGAATGATAAAATAGGCTTTTGCAGTCGTAGCAATGACCTGAGAACAAATATCGTTTAGAGGAGCAGCCATAGAAGCATCTTTTTGACGTCATCACAAAAGCTAGTATAGTCCACAACCTATAAATTTATTTTCTAGGTTAGCTTTTTTATAGTAAAAAATATTAACCACTAGCAATAACCAATAACCAATAACCAGAGTAAAATCAAAAGCCATACAAATATATGACTCAATAGCAGGCTACATAATAAATCTCCTATTAAAAGACGGTCCTATATCCGTTAAAATAGTAGTTATGACCTTTGATGCCCATCCAGTTAACCAAGACTTGGTTAATACAAACTTAGTAATGCCAATTCAGCGTAAGATTATCCATCTTGATATGGATGCTTTTTACGCTAGCGTCGAACAACGCGATTTTCCTGAGCTGCGTGGTAAGCCATTAGTAGTAGGCGGCGATCCTAAAGGACGTGGTGTAGTTGCAGCCGCTAGTTATGAAGTGCGTAAATTTGGTGTACGCTCAGCGATGTCTTGTTATGAGGCACGTAAACGCTGTCCTGAAGTACTATTTGTGCGTCCACGCTTTGAAGTTTATCGTGCAGTTAGTGCTGATATCCGAGCGATTATGCATAGCCTTACCCCGTTAGTAGAGCCTCTATCTTTGGATGAAGCTTATATCGATGTCACTGGGCTACAAGTCCATCACGGCTCAGCGACTCTAATGGCCAATTGGTTACGAGCGCAGATACTAGAGCATACTGGGCTCACCGCCTCGGCTGGGGTATCTTTTAATAAGATGCTAGCTAAGATCGCTTCTGATATTAATAAGCCTAATGGTACGGCAATCATTACCCCTAGCGATGCTGATGCCTTTATTAGTTCGCTACCAATCGAGCGCTTTCATGGTATTGGTAAAGCTACTGCTAAGCGTTTACATGCGATGAATATCAGTACCGGAGCCGATCTGCGCCGTGCGTCAGCGGTAGTGTTGGTTAATGAATTTGGCAAGCGTGGCCAGTTTTATCATGATATCGCTCATGGTCGCGACGAGCGTCCAGTTAAGGCTGAACGTCAGCACAAATCAGTTGGTTCTGAGACTACCTTTCAAGATAATCTACGCCTTGATGAAGCGCTGCTAGTACAGATTTATGAGCAAAACGCTGATGCTTATACCCAAATGCATAATAAACAGCTTATTGCCTACACTATCACCCTTAAGATTAAATATGCTGACTTCAGTCAAATAACCCGCTCGCATACTTTATCAACAGCGTTTGATAGTGCTGAGTCTGCTCACTATTGGCTCAACAAACTGTTTGCTGATATCCCACGTGACTTGCCTATTCGTTTAGTAGGGGTTACTTATTCATCGTTAGCTCCAGCGACGCAGACCTTAGCGCAATTGGATTTATTCGAATAGCGCCTTGCTATTGCAACTGACTAATTTATAGCTTGTATAATTTTACTTAGGCTATTTTAATAGTAGCATTCTGGTCATAGGAAGATCATGCCTACTGCAACACTGCAACACTGCAACTAGTTGTAGATTAAGCAGTGATTAAAACCGTTAAAATCAGCCAGTCAATGCCGACAAGTAAAGGCAGATATAGCTAGATAAATAGCCTGCGTAATCTACTCCCTTTGCTGGTGCTTTCTGCTACAATTACGCCAAAATACTCCTCTACTTACTGACTCTTATGACTGCTTCTAACTCTGTAATTTCTGATCCTAAAGCCTGTGCTAACAATTCTGATTCAGCTCCTCTAGACTACTTAAGTGTGGCTGATTATGATTATGAGCTGCCGGATAGCTTAATCGCTCGCTACCCCCTAGCCCAGCGCTCAGCTTCTAAGTTGCTGTACTTGCCAGCCACTACTGACGCTAGCATACAGATAGAAGACCATCTATTTACTGAGCTGGCCTCACTATTAAATGCTGGCGACTTAATAGTATTTAATGATACCAAAGTGATGAAAGCAAGGCTGTTCGGTAGTAAAGATACTGGCGGTAAGATAGAAGTGTTGATCGAGCGTTTATTGGATAGCGCTGCTATTGAACAGCTATTAGGAAGCACTATCGCTGATGCAGATAAACCGTTTGAAACACCGCAGTATGTCGCGCTTTGCCATGTCAAAGCCAGCAAAGCCCCAAAACTAGGTCAGAGCTTATCTTTAGCTGATGATCAGATGCAATGCGTTATGCTCGGACGTCAACAGAACCTATTTATCTTGGCTTTTGCAGCGCCTATTTTGCCAGACTTAGAAAGCTACGGAGAGCTACCGATACCGCCATACTTTGAGCGCCATGCTGACGAAACCGACAATACTCGTTATCAGACTGTGTTTCATGACCCTGCCAAGCTTGCTAGCGTCGCTGCTCCTACTGCCAGTTTACATTTTGATGAAAAAGTACTATCTATGCTCAGCGATAAGGGTATTAATACTGCTTTTGTCACTCTACATGTCGGGGCTGGTACTTTTGCACCGGTCAAAACTGACAATCTGCTCAACCATACTATGCATAGCGAGTATGCGTATTTGCCGCAAGATACCGCAGCGCTGATTAATCAAACTCATGCTAATGGCAAGCAAGTTATCGCCATTGGAACTACGGTAGCTCGGGTTCTCGAAAGCGCTTATCAGCAGACTACACAGAATGGCGAAGCACTAGCTAGCTGGTCAGGAGATACTGATATATTTATTTATCCAGGCTTCCATTTTGGGGTAATTGATCGCTTATTGACTAACTTCCATTTACCTAAATCGACTTTGCTAATGTTAGTCGCCGCTTTTTCTGGCAAAGCCGCTATAGAACAAGCCTATCAACATGCTATCGAGCATCAATATCGCTTCTTTAGTTATGGTGATGCCATGCTACTGGACAAAAAACGGTAAATATTAGTTATTAAATAAATACTATTAGCTAATCACAAGCAAATAAAATCATAAACAGGGCAACAAGAATTAGTAAAAAAGCATTGCACCCTTTGAATAATAAGCTTAATCCTTAGTTTCTTTCTATAAATGTAGTTGCTTTATATAAATTATGCAAAGTAGCTACACTAAGGTTTAACCAGATAAAAGTCAGCTTTTGTTGTTATAGTAATAATAATAGCTTACTATTGATAATTACTTATAGTCATTACTTATATTCCGTAATTAAAGTCATTATCATTTATTATAAAAGGGTTAAGCATGTCTTGGCATTTACCTCAGCGCTTAACCACTATCCATTTAACGGCTGTACATAAAGCGCTAGCGATCGGGTTGCTCTACTCAATTAGCGCGACGCTATGGTTAGCTACAGCGCAAGCGGCGACTATAGGCAAGATCATAGTCACCTCTGAGCAGCATCAACCTCTAGTAGCTATTATTTCAGTTACTGATATCCACGCTGAAGACTTTTCTGCTAGTTTGGCAAATCCCGTAGTTTATCAACAACTGGGGCTCATCCCAACGGACTCCATGTCTGTACATTTTGTCACCACTTCTGCTCATGCAGGTACGATGGTGATTAGCACCACGCAGCCTGTCTCTAAGCCGTTTGCTGATGTAGTGTTATCTATCAATGAGAAAGGCCAACGCAATATCATACCTAAGACCTTACTGATGCCATTGCATAAAAGCGTAGCGATTAGGCAACCTAACCAAGCCACAGCCACAGCCACAGCCACAGCACAAAAGACTAATCTATCTGTAGTTAGTGATCATACAGCGCAAACTTTAGCTGTCAAATGGGGAGCACCGCCGCCTTTATTCGCTTCGTCCAGCCCCTCAGTAGCTAGCTCTGCGATGGCTAATGCGCAAATACGGGCCCTAGCTATGCCCAGCACTAAAATAGCTACCGCCAGTACTGCCAATGTCAGTGACGGTTCCGCTACGGCTGTGCCAAAAAATATAGCGCCTGATAACCAAACGACTACTATAAGCTATGATGTGCAACGTAATGATAGCTTATGGAGCATCGCTAAAAAGATCGCTGTGCAAAACAATATCGATGTACAAGCAGTGATGAAAAAAATTCAACATCAGAATCCTGATGTTTTTATAGCGCAAGATACCAATCGCTTAAGAGCCGATGCTCAATTGCAGCTTCCCAATTACTAAACCCGCCCATCGCAAAAAAGCCTGCCAGTAGCTATCGCCGCACAGAGACCACACTATCGCGTTAAACCTTTAAAATATAACCCTATCAGTAAAGCTGAGCAGGCGGCTGCTACAGAAACAACTATGGTAATCTCTGCTAAGCCCACAGTTACTAAGTCTGGCGGTACTGAGTCTAAAGCTCCTAGTACAGCTGGCAATGCTGTCAGTACTGACGTCTTAGCGATACTCAAGCAATCGCAGCAAAGCAAAGCGGCTCAAGGTAAAGAGGTAAAAGCGACTAACCCTACTCTTAGTGGCTATAGGCAAAAGCTATAATTACAAAACCAAAAACCAGCTGAGAGTAATGCTCATCTTAAAAATTTAAGTAATCAATAATTGCCTAGCTGCTCAGTATTTCTGCTATAAAAAGCGCTTGTATACTTGGGAGTATCAATGGATAACATACTATATATCATGGCAGGATTGGCTATCGTCTTGTTGTTAGTGCTTTTAATCAAACGCAAAAACAGAGCTCAACAACCCTTAATGATGAATAAAAAACCTGAGCCCTCCCCATCCAATTCAAAGGTATGTCGTTCTGCTGTTAGCAAAAATAGTATCAATAACTCTTCTAGCAAGGTAACTAAGTTTGATAACGTCACTATTGCTCAACGTTTTATCGATCAGCAACGTTATGATAAAGCTATTGAAGCCCTACAGCGTGGCTTAGCCAAAAAACCTAATGACGGTCCGTTATTATTGAAGTTATTAGATATCTATGTATTTACCAATCAAAGTGATGACTTCTATCGAATTTATAATACTATCCAGAGCGATAATGATCAGACAATTATTGAACAAGCGCAGCAACTGAAAGACTTAATGGCTGAACAGCAGCCAAACTTAGAAGACAGTGATGCTTTGTTAACTATGAGTTTAGTTACTGATGATACTAGCGCTGCTAATACCTTTGAGCAAGATGACTTTTTATTAGATTTGGATTCCTTACCCTCAGTAACTGATGCTTACTCTACTAGTATAGCTGTTGATCCTAAGCAATATAGGCAAGAATGCGCCAGCTTTGATCTGACCTTGGCTGATTTAGAAGCTGCTGATCCAACCGCTACCCCTTTCACTGATACCCCTTTTATTGGCAATAGCGCTAAGCTCCCTATTGCGTCAGTAGTCTCTGCTGATGCTATTAACCTAACGACTACTAATAGCGCCAGCAACATCGACGATGACTTTACCCTTAGTTTTGATAACGGTTCTGATGATATGTCTGACGATGTAGCTGACCCTGATACTAGTGCGTTGACAGCAGAATGGTCTGAGCTTTTAGTTGATGATCAGTCTACTCAGCAGACCTTAGGCGCTGATAGCTTACTAGCTGATACTATTAGGGCTAATAATACAGTTGACCAGCTCAGTTTTAATCAAAGCTTTAACGAAGAGGTTAACGAAGGTTTTGAAGACCATTTTGATGGTAGCTTTGATGATAGCGATAATGATAATTTTGTTATGGATTTAGCAGATCTTAGTATTGAGCCTAAGATAGACAGCACTATAGATAGTCTTAGTGCTAATGAGCTTGCTGCTGCACAACCACACAGACAATACTTTGTATTTAGTTTAGAGGATAGTGCAGTTGATATTGATGCTGCTGCGTTTGTAGATAATGCTACTGATGACTTTGATATTGATATTGATACCGATATTGATACTGATACTGATACTGATACTGATACTGATACTGACTTTGATATTGAGTTAACTGCTGCTGATATAGCAAATACAGCTAACAGTCCAACTAACGATAATTTATTTTATTTTGCATCTTCAGATGATGCTGATGATATGGCTATAGCTGACCTTACAGACTCTTCAATCAGTACCCCCGCTTCTGAGTCCACCGTAACTGATGTTGCTGATAAGTCATCTGTAGAAGAGTATTGGCTGCTTACTGATGATTTCGTTAACAGAGTTGTCAGTAGTAATGGACCGACTACCGTCTTTACCCATGCAGCCACAGAGCTATCGTCAGTAGAGCTAGTACCAACAGATAGTAGTGAGCAGGCACCAGTTGACTTTGACTCGCAATTTTCAGCAGACTTTAACTTTGTAAAGTCTTTAGACAGCTATCAAGTTATTTTAGATTTGGCATATCAGTATATAAAGCTAGGAGAGAATGATAGCGCTAAACGCTTGCTTACTGAAGTAGTCGATCAAGGTAGTAGCGAGCAACAACAACAAGCGCAAGCTTTATTAGCTCATACCACTTAAGCGGCTAGTTTGTTTGTTTAATCCTCGTTATATTGTTTGAAACAATCTCTAGCTAAAAATAGCAGCGGCTGACCT
>NZ_JAHLMU010000001.1:2945032-2973037 GCF_018919485.1 Psychrobacter sp. TAE2020 | reverse complement strand
AACTATAAGTTTGAATCAGGCCATTTTCATCACCATAAATAAAGATTGTACGAATGTCTGAGCCTAGCCCATTATCGATAATATCTAATATATATTTATGATAATCCTCATCATTAAATAACTTCTCAACTATTCGTTTTTTAGTAGCAAAAGATGCTTCCGTCTGAGATAAATGATAATGAAACAGAGAACTAAATAGCTCTTTCAGTGAGTTATCTTTGGAGTCGTTATTTTCATCAGTTTTTATAATTTCAAATAATAGCCAGAAAGCTTTTTCAAAGTTTTCATCAAAATAAGCTAAATTGCGCAGTAAATTAGCTAAACTATAACTATTCGGATTTGAAGTTGATAGAAAACTACTGTCTTTCTCATGTCTTGATTTTAATATGTCGAGTAATTCATCTGGGCATATTGAAGCAAGTAAAGAGATGTTCCTTAAATCTGTTTCTGTTAATTGCTCATCTAATATTTTTGAGCCAAAGTAACCCTCAGGTGCTAGCCAGCCCTTAACAAGACTTTTGACTTTATCATTGTCATGCAAATAACTGAGGCGTTTCAAAAACGATGTTTGAAACCTTTCGGGTGTATCTGTTAATAACTGATTAAGCTCTGAATTTGAAAGGCCTGATATCGCTTGCTTTGCTAAGTTATTAGCTAAAGCATGAGGTAAAATAGCTCGAAAATCACCACGTTTT
Source organism: Psychrobacter sp. TAE2020 (assembly GCF_018919485.1). GTDB lineage: Bacteria > Pseudomonadota > Gammaproteobacteria > Pseudomonadales > Moraxellaceae > Psychrobacter. The sequence goes on along the minus strand of NZ_JAHLMU010000001.1, from coordinate 2,972,342 downwards.
TGAACAATATCTTTGCCATTTAATTTTTCTATTAATCGGTAAGCTTTTCTTGGTGTGACGTCTGCTAGCTGTGATAGGATATTTATCTCCGACGCTGTTTCATTGCCATCTTCAACATTAAATGAGAAAACTAATGAAAATATCTGTCCGATATTTTGTGCTTCTTCGTTTAGCTCTCCTTTTTGATAAAATAAACTTTTGAATAGATCATCATCTGTCAAAATAGATAAATTGTCCGACTTATCAATATTTGAAGCTATTGCTAACGCCAATCGATAATTACCTCCTGAAAAATCAGCAATTTTATTAATATTAATACTTTCTAGTTCAGGATAATGTCTTTCTAGGACCTTCTTAAGAAGCTCGGTTGTTGTCGGTTGCATTCTATAAATACTGGTTTCTTCAGGTAAGCCATCGTTCACATCATATTCAATTGTTAATAGCGATATTTTTTCACTATCTTTTACAGACTTAGTTAAAGATGAATGTAACTCTTGACCACAATTATCTACGATAACAATAGTAGGCTTATCTTCTTCAATCATCTGTTCAATAAAATGTTGCGGATTTGGATTAGGTGAGTCGCCTAAGTCACAATACCAGACGTTTCTAATATCAAGTGCACCCTCACTTATTCGCTTATCAAATAAAGCTTGAGCAAAGCGAGTCTTACCGACCCCAGATAAGCCTACCAAGCGGATAGATGAATTTGGCTGAGCTAATTTGACTCTAATCTCATTTAAGCCTTCGACTATAGTTATTGACTTCAGATTATTGTGATTTGGTGAGATTATTTTGACATCTTCATCTATGTAATACTCTGCTGCTACATCAGTACTTTTACTTGACCAGTCACCAAATCGTTTCCAACCTTTATAATCGTTATCATCAAAAAAATATCTAGCTAAGTCATTATTAGTTACACATACAAAAGGTGAGTGAAAAAAAGATTCATTAGTACGCCAATCAATCTCTATGTTTAAACTCAATGCTAAAGCTTCAATATCCTTTTCAGTTTGAGTAACACTTTTGACTTTTTCAGGATAGTTTAAAGTCCATGTCTGATTCGTATAAAATATTATTTTAGTTAGTTCAGGATAATGACGCTTAGCATCTCTAAGCATTTTAGTTAGCGCTGTCTTTTTCTGACTCAATTCACCTTGATAAAATTTAGCTTGAAAGCTTATAACCTCTTCACCTCTTTCAATCGGTTCTTTTTCAACCGCTGGTTGATCTTTATATCCATGCCAACCCTTTTCCAAGTCAAACTCTCTACAGAATAGTAAATAGCTAAACCACTCGAAGTAATCTTGAGGATTACTATGGAATTTAGCTTTAAACACGTCCCAATCAGGCTTAACTAACATCAGTTTTTCCTTCAATATAAAACATTCGTTTTATTATTATTTATAATTTCTATAGATAAATCTTACACTACATTTCATGCTATAACCAAATTTGACTAAGATATTAATGGTAGCTCTGGAAAGCGTTTTAGCCCTGATTGCAGCGTTTATCCTGCTGATGACAATGGCGTTGCGGACTGTGGCTGGAGGTGGTCGCTCGAATGATGGAACGCATTCAGACACGGTAGTTCGCACGCCATTGACGAAGCAGATATGAGCGGAAAGCAGGATTAGCTCCAAAACCAACACACCAAAACTAAAAAAAGAGCCACTAGAATAATCTAGCAGCTCTTTTTCGTGCGATATAATTAACTCAACTATGAATCATAGCTAAGTGCTGGGCTAAAGCCGCAGCCTACGAACCTTTCTAAACCAAACTCTGCACAGCCTCAACCACAGCATCCGCTGTAATTCCAAACTCTTTATACAAGTCTTCAGCTGGCGCTGACTCGCCATAAGTCGTCATGCCGATGACTTTACCATCAAGACCCACAAACTTATACCAGTAGTCCACATGCGCCGCTTCTACAGCGACACGGGCGCGGATGTTACTTGGCAGTACTGACTCGCGGTAATCGCCGTCTTGCTCTACGAAGATCTCAGCACAAGGCATAGAAACTACCCGCACACCAACACCATCAGCACTTAAAGTCTCATAGGCTTGCATCGCAAGACCAACTTCTGAACCAGTAGCGATAATGATTGCTTGCAGCTCGCCTTTCTCTTTAGCTAGTACATAGCCACCTTTAGTAATATTAGCGACTTGGCTCTCATCACGTGCTTGATGCGGCAAGCTTTGACGGCTGAAGATAAGCGCTGATGGATTATGTACAGACTTAATCGCTTCTACCCAAGCACTAGCAGATTCCGTTGCATCACAAGGACGCCATGTACGTAGATTTGGCGTAGTGCGTAAGCTAGTCAATTGCTCTACTGGCTGATGGGTCGGGCCATCTTCACCAAGACCGATCGAATCATGAGTATAGACATGGATGATACGCTGCTTCATCAATGCGCCCATACGCACCGCGTTACGCGCGTATTCCATGAACATGAGGAAGGTTGCCACGTAAGGGATAAAGCCACCATGCAAGGCGATACCGTTAGCGATAGCGGTCATACCGAACTCACGTACACCATAATAGATATAGTTGCCAGCAGCATCGTCTTGAATACCTTTAGCGCCTTTGAACAAAGTTAAGTTCGAGCCAGCAAGATCTGCTGAACCGCCCATCAACTCTGGTAATAAGGGCTGCAAAATATTGATCGCATTTTGACTGGCTTTACGACTGGCAACATCACCGCCTTGCTGTTGGGTTTGCTGAATATAATCCTGCGCTTGGGCTTCAAAGTCAGCAGGCAGATCGCCATTCAAGCGACGTAATAGCTCGCTGGCCAATTCAGGATAAGCTTTGGTGTAATTTAGGAAGTCCGCTTCCCAGTTCTTTTGTAGGACATCACCTTTTGGTTTGGCATCCCACGCTTGATAGATCTCATCATCTAACTCAAACGGCGCATGTTTCCATGACAAAGCATCACGAGTTAAAGCGATTTCATCATCACCTAGTGGTGCACCATGGCTAGAAGCTGAGCCTTGTTTATTCGGGCTACCAGCGCCAATAGTGGTTTTACAGATGATCAGACTAGGCTTAACAGTCTCTTTGATTGCCGCTTCTGTAGCTTGGGTAATAGCATCAGTATCATGACCATCGACCTTGATAACTTGCCAGCCATAAGCTTCAAAACGTGCTTGGGTGTCATCAGTGAACCAGCCATCAACTTCGCCATCGATAGAGATGCCGTTGTCATCATAGAAGAATACTAATTTACCCAGCTCTAAAGTGCCCGCCAAAGAACAGACTTCATGGCTAATGCCTTCCATCAAACAGCCGTCGCCTAAGAACGCATAAGTGCGATGATCAACGATATTATGACCATCACGGTTGAACTGCGCCGCTAAGGTTTTTTCTGCGATAGCAAAACCAACCGCATTAGCGATACCTTGGCCTAATGGACCAGTAGTGGTTTCGATACCTGGAGTGTAGCCAAGTTCAGGATGGCCAGGAGTCTTTGAATGCAGCTGACGGAAACCTTTTAGATCTTCGACACTGACATCATAGCCTGATAAATGCAGCAATGAGTAGATGAGCATTGAGCCATGACCATTCGACAATACAAAGCGGTCACGGTTATGCCAGCTAGGGTCTGCTGGATTATGCTGTAAAAACTTGCGCCACAATACTTCAGCAATATCGGCCATACCCATCGGTGCGCCCGGATGGCCTGAATTGGCTTTTTGAACCGCATCGAATGACAGTACACGGATGGCATTGGCTAATTTACGTTCGCTAATTGGAGCTGGCATAGAGTGTCCTAATATTCGGATAAGAAGTATTGAAGATAAGAGGAGAGTTTACTCAAAGCAGAATAACATAAGGACGCCAAGTGCGCCCTAAGTTATAGACTGTAAAATCAGAATGCAATGTTAACATATTTGGCGCAATCCACACTAAAAAATGGCGTGACAATAGCGTTTGTATTTAACAATAATTCATATAAGTTCTGTTCAATTAGTATTGATAATAAGTAACCACGATAGGAGCCTGCTTAAAAGCTAAATCTCCCTCGCCTGACTAGTAATAAATCTGATTGAAATAAATCGTCCTTAGCGCATAAATAGGCCGCCATTTATATCTCACGTAGCCCCTGTCACCCCAAAGGCATCACGTTGCAATAACTGGGCGACAACATTGCCAATAAAGCTAGGACTACCTAAAGCTTTTACGGGGATAACCTGTTGTAATAAATGCTGTAGTTTTTCCGGCGCAACTAGCTCATATACAATCGGTAAATCTATAGAGCCTAGAGCGACCGCATTAACGGTAACGCCATTGGCTGCCAAATTACTAGCGAATACCTTTGTAATAGTCAGAATACCGCCTTTGCTGGAAGCATAATACACACTAGCTGCTGCACCGCCGTTTTGACCCGCTAATGACGCCATATTGATAATGCGACCGTAGCCTTTACAAAATAATGCGCGGTGTGACTCTAGCCTTTCCATTGAAATACCTATTGTAGATAGACTTTAGATTGAAATAAATATCAGATGGCAAGTTGTTTCTATAGTGAATGAGACGCCTAGCTGAACACCATGCTATCTACCTTTGTAAGTAAATTTTTATTGTAGATGCAAGATGGGTAGCTGACAATCACCGACCACGGCCTGTTAATGGAGTTATTACCATTAACCTCACTCTGAGGTGAGGGGTTAGATCAGTAAGGTTAGCCCGATCTAATGAGTCTTAGTAAGGTTTAGCCAGACTCATTTGTATTTTGCGTCTTATGCAACCGCTAAATGCTCGATAAATACGACAGATGAGTTATATCGGCTATGACCACCGCATTTGGATCTGATAACTATTCTTAACAGTTTGCTTCAATTAGCGTAGATAATAAAAAGCCAACTATTAAGCTCTAGTGCTCAATAGTTGGCCTCTTATTACATTCAAACTCTTATAACACTCAAAACATTATGATGTAGCTTATTAAGCTGGAATGCTCTCAGCGCCACCCATAAACGCACGTAACACTTCAGGAATAGTAATACTTCCATCAGCGTTTTGATGGTTTTCCATGACCGCCAGTAAAGTACGACCAACCGCTAGACCTGAGCCATTTAAAGTGTGCGCCAGTTGCGTGTTCTTGCCATCTTTGACTCGCGTACCCATACGTCGCGCTTGGAAATCCCCACAATTTGAGCAGCTAGAGATTTCACGATAAGTTTCTTGGCTCGGTAGCCATACTTCGATGTCATAAGTTCTTTGCGCGGCAAAGCCCATATCACCTGTGCATAAGTGCACGGTACGATAAGGTAGATTAAGCTGCTGTAAGATAAATTCAGCTTGTCCCGTCATCGCCTCTAGCAGCGCATCAGACTGTTCGGCTGTAGCAATATTAACCATCTCAACTTTTTCAAATTGATGCTGACGAATCAGGCCACGAGTATCACGACCATGCGAGCCGGCTTCACTACGAAAGCAGGGGGTATGAGCGGTGAACTTCAAGGGTAGCTCTTTGATATCTAAACGCTCGCCACGTACTAAATTAGTCATCGGTACTTCAGCAGTCGGAATTAGATAAAAATCCGTGCCTTCATTATTGGTATGGTTAGTCAATTTAAACAGATCATCTTCGAATTTTGGTAGTTGGCCTGTGCCTTTTAGGCTCTCTGAATTGACAATGTAAGGGACATAAGTTTCAGTATAGCCATACTTCATAGTATGGGTGTTGAGCATGAACTGAATAAGGGCACGGTGCATCTGTGCCAACTGACCTTTTAGCACATTAAAACGGCTACCAGTTAGCTTCGCAGCAGCTTCAAAGTCTAGCATGCCTAGCGACTCACCAAGATAGCTATGGTCTTGAATCTCAAAATCAAATTCGCGGGGAGTACCCCATCTACGCACTTCTACATTGTCATCTTCTGAAGTGCCAACGGGTACATCTGCTGCTGGTAGATTCGGTATTTGCAACGCCGCTTGGGTAATACGCTCTTGTAAGCTACGTAGAGTGTCTTCTGCGTTTTTAATCTCTCCACTGACACTTTGCATCTCAGCTAGCAGTTCACTGGCATCTTCACCCGTCTTTTTTAGCATGCCGACTTGTTTAGCACCGGCATTACGACGTGATTGCAGCTCTTCGGTTTGCACTTGTAGAGACTTGCGTTCGCTCTCTATAGATTGCCAAAATTCCATATCTAGGGTATAGCCACGAGTGGCCAGTTGCTGCTGTAAATCAAGTAAATCACCGCGTAAGAGTTTTGGATCGATCATAATAATGGCCTGTAGCGCTAGAAGTTAAGGGTCAAACTAAGACAGAGCTATTGAAAGCAGCTGCTATGATACCAAGACCAGATAGCTTTGACTATGTTTAGCGTAGCTTTAGCCTAGGTTTTCTCTCATTATATCTACTATCTATAAGCTACTAAAAGCCGTCTATTGCTACGCTAAGATGCATATATGTTTCTTTTACAGGCGCTTTTCGGTAAGATAAGCAAACATCTATTATCAATTATGGGCAGCATGCTATTTCGCTGTTGCCACCGCATTTAATCAAAGTATTTGAGAACCCTTTATGGCCCTGTATCCTTATACCCTACAACCTGTCGCTTTGAACTTAACTGAAGCTGAATTTCAGCAAGCACAATATGAACTGTTTGCTAATGCTAGCCCCTCCTTCGGTCTATCTAGCATTAAGACTAAAGAATGGATTATCATGGCGGTAGTAGTCATATTAGCGATTGCAGGACTGGTCTTTGTATCTGGCTATTCGACGATTATCTTTTGGGTGATGATAGTCGCAGTAGTGATTTATCTGCTAGTGCGTACGCTTGGCTTTAAGTGGTATGTCAAAAAGCAATTTGAGAAGCAAGTCTCTGAGCAAGAGATGCCCGATGAAATGCGTCAAATGAAACTTGGGGTACAAAAACATGGTTTGGTTATGGCGATGCCAGTCAATCAGCCTGATCTGATGAACAATCAAATGCGCGGTATGCAAATGCGTGCGGCGAGCACACAGCAAGCGGTAATCCCATGGAGCGCTGTTAAAAGCTGGGATGAGACTGATGACTATATCTTTATGATGTTTGAGGTAAAAGGCCAGCAAGGCAGTCAAATCGTACCTAAACGTTTGCAAGCGCAAAAGTTCCCTATCGCTACGGTACGTCAACATCTACAAGAAGTCATTCCTGTTCGTGGTTTGAATACTCAGAGTTTACAGCAGCCTGCTGAGAAGATATAATTTATTGATTACTTGATGGCAAGATTCAGATTGATTTTACAAAACATAACTCATCTTTTGGTTTAATTAATTTAACTTATAGAGCTGCAGTTGTTATGATAATGACCATAAACAGATCAGTGACTGATAGTCAAAACCAGTCGCTGATCGGCTGGTGGTTAGCGACTACTACCTTCTAAGCTAACAGCAGCATTACAATTCTAATTCTAATTCTAATTCTAAAATAACACTAAAAGGATAATATTATGACTACTAACCAGATTGGTTTAGAAAAAGCAGATATGAGCGCCATCATTGCTAAACTTAATGGCTTATTGTCTAGCTATCATATGTTTTATATTAATGTCCGAGGCTATCATTGGAACGTAAAAGGTGAGCATTTCTTTACTTTACATCCTCAGTTTGAAGAACTGTATACTGCCCTACAGATACAAATTGATGAGATCGCTGAGCGCATTTTGACTTTAGGTGGTACTCCTTATCATGCCTACAGCGATTTTACCCAGCATGCTGGTATTCAAGAAGATAAAAACGTTAAAGACGGTAATACTTGTGTTAAAGGGGTAGTCACTGGCCTACAAGCTTTGATAGAAGAGCAGCGTCAAGTATCTACTTCAGCTGCAGAAGCAGACGATCAAGGTTCAGCGGATCTAGTAGATGCCTATGTGCAAGAACAAGAAAAACTCGTTTGGATGTACAACGCCTTTTTGGGCTAGAACCGTCTAAGCTATAGAACTATAAGTTAGGTAAATTACCTCCAATAAAAAAGCACCCTACTGGGTGCTTTTTTGTGCTTAGCTATAAAAGTCATTGATAAACTAGCTACTGTTTACAGCCTGCTTACTGCTTAATCCATTGACTCATTTTTTCACGTTCAGCTGGCGTAGCATTCAGCCATAACTGCATAAAATTATCCAGAGTGCTGCTGGTTTGAGCGCTATTAGCTGCTGGTGCACTAGGAATCGCTGCATAAGTGCCAGAAGATATTATCGCGGTTGTATTAGTATTATTTTGTGCGTTTACTCCTGGCTGGCTCAAAGCAGCGATAGCTTGCTGGTTTTGCATCTCAGCATTACTACCACCACCGAATACTCCACCTAAAGCTTTACCTAATCCTGAGAATATACCGCCATCATTACCCACTATGCTTTTTTGGCTGGCTATAATGGTATTATTTTGCTGTATGGCTAAGGTTGGCTGTTGAGCATACTGTTTGGCTGCACGATACTCTTCTGGCTGATTAGGCATAGTCAGACGATAGGTTTGATTATCTAATAGATTTGCTGCAACACTGATATTCCCTGAGCGTAGATAGTCATGTTCATCACGTGGGAGTTGATAAAATCGATCATACTTAGCAGTAATGACGTGTTGTCCGGGCTGTAGACTCAGCTGTTTGGTCAAAGGCTCAAGAATGCCTTGTTTGAGCTCTTGACCATTGATAGCCGTAACCTTGATATTATCATCAACCATTAGAGTTACTGCTGCATTCGTAAGCATAGATACTGACCCTGCACTTATCAATACAGCACCGAGGGTAAGTTTTCTTAACTGAGAAGTGAAGACGGTCATAAGGTATCCTATCAGTGGTAAGTTTTTCGATAAACAGGCTAAGTTTTTTTAGGGATAAACATAGTTATAAAAAGCTATCGGATTGAGTAGCTAAGTATTCGAGTTATTAAAAGTCTAGCGGCATCGTATGTTGATCTAGAGTAGCAGCGTCATGATCTACTTGGGTCTCTTGGCTAATATCAGCCAGTTCAGCGGCAAGGGTCTGCTCATCAATAGTGCGCAGTGCATCGCTAATAACCGCTTTAGAGATATTACTTCGGCCTAAGTTTGAGAACATAGGCTGAATGTAATTTAATACCTCCATCATCGCCCCAATACGATGGGGGCCCTCAGTAAGTAAATGATTGAGGATGCGCTCATCAAACTGCCAGCCACGGCGGCGTAAAATAGACTGTATTAAGGCTTGACGATCGGCCAAATCATGGCCATTAGGAACTTTAAAAGTAGGCGCTTGGGCGAGACGGCTCAACAGATCTGTCAGCTTAAACGGTAGCTCGCTGGCAGGTTTATTAGCGGCAAACAGTATTTGACGTTGACCTTCACGGCTACGATTTATTAAATGGAACAGGGCTTCTTGCCACTCACTGCTATGCTCAAGTACCTCTAGGTCATCTATAGCGATAACGTCAAAATTCTCCAACGAGGACAACACGTTAACATCCGTATGTATTAGCTCGTTCAATGACAAGCAAATGGCCGACCTATCCATCTCAATAAAGGATTCACAAATAGCAGATAGCAGATGTGATTTGCCAGTAGCAGGACTACCAAACAGATACAGCTGACCGATTAAACCGACATGTAACTGCCTTATAGCATCAATGATAGACAGCCAACCGGGACCAGAAAAGTCACTGAGGCTCGCATCGTGTTTAATGTCTAGATTGAGACTTAGCTGTGCTTTTGCCATGAATCATCAACTTAGTTTGCGTAGGACGATAGACTGAAAATAAACCGAATGCCAAATATGACATCATACTACTTAAAAATGCCAGCAGGGATACTATTACTACTGACAACTGCTAGTTATGCCTACTAATCTGTATAACTGCCTAATTATAAAAATAAGACAACTTAACATTGAGAGTATGCAAGATAGTAGACAATGCCCCTATATATACCATAATTACAAAATGACTGACAAGTCTTTTAGCGCACAACTTACCTAAAGCAGGTTTAGTATTCGATCCTTAGCACTATGAGCTCAGCACTATTACCTTGGCATTATGAATAGCAACTGCCAGTACTCTACTCTATGTAGAAATAGCTAAGCTATTTTTTTTCGAATAGCTCTAACTGCTTACGACCTTTATAAAAATCAGTGGAACGGTAATAAGCGTATAGATGACGAAATAACACATTTAGCACGGCTGACACTGGTAGTGCGATCAGCATACCTACGAAACCTAGTAGACTAGCCCCTGCCAATACTGCAAAGATAACCCATAATGGTGAGAGGCCAATTTTGTCCCCTAGCAATAGCGGCTGTAGAACGTAGCCTTCAGCGGCTTGTCCGACTAAAAAAGCCCCAGCAATTAACGATAAATGGAACCAGTCTAAGCCGAACTGGAACAAACCGGCGATAATTGAAGCTATAAACCCTAGACCAAACCCTAAATAAGGTACGAAGCTGGCAATGCCCGCTCCCATGCCAATAATAAGACCTAGCTCTAAGCCGATTAACTGAAGCTGAACGGCATAAATGACCCCTAGCAGTACCATAACCAACAACTGTCCTTTGACGAACTCCATCAATGCCCGATCACATTCGCGTGCCACAGTAATGACCTTTTTGCTGTAAGCAGCGGGTATAGCCATTTTCCAATTGTGCAGACGCTTATCCCAATTAAATAAGAAATAAAAGGTCAAAATAGGCACTAGTACAATCAGGCCTGCGCTATTAATAAAGTTCATACTCGAAGCTAACAGCTGGCTAACCCAAGTTCCCGCATCAGAAAACTCATAATGGCTTTGCATGTAACCCACTAAAGTCTCAGAAAAGCCCTTGCTCTCTAATACCGGCATACGGATACGAGTATTATCGACAAACCACTGGCGAGCCACCTCGTTATACCAGTTCAGTACTTTTGGTAAATAATCCCAAGCGGCTTGTAGTTGATACCACAAGGTAGGTATCAGCCACCATAACAGTAACACCATACTCAAAGTAATAGTCGCATAAACCAGGAGAATGGCGATCCAACGTTGCACATACTTTGATAGTTTTCTTACTAACGGGTTAAAAAGATAGGCCAATACAAAAGCAAATGCAAACGGTATGATGACCGGCGCCATAAGATACAAAAGCACAAAGGCTATGACAATAGTGACGACGATAAATAAACGCCTGAAAAAAGGGTCTATAGTCTGGTTTATCATTAGTGGTAATCCTAAATTTAAGCTTATGTCTATATAACAGATAGGAGAAACTGTGCACAAAACAAATAAGTTTGGCACAATTTAAATGCATTATTATCGCAGAGTAGATAGAAAAAGCAGTGATTTTTTGTGTTTTATGGGTTTATTTAGCCCTTATTAGCAATGTTAGTAGATTATTGCTAAGTTGCTTTGCGAGTAGCCGCTATTTTTGGGTATAATGCGCCAACCATTATTAATTTACTCCGCCCAACCCAATTCATTATTCTAACTGTGAGATGATCATGAGTGACAAGCCCTCTTTAAGCTACAAAGACGCAGGTGTTGATATTGACGCAGGCGACGCGCTGGTTCAGCGTATCAAGTCAGTGGCCAAAGCCACTACTAGACCTGAAGTAGTAGGTGGTCTTGGTGGCTTCGGTGCTTTATGCCGTATTCCAACCGGCTATACCTCTCCACTCTTGGTCTCCGGTACAGATGGTGTAGGCACTAAGCTCAGACTAGCTCTACAACTAAACCGTCACGACACTATCGGCATTGATTTGGTCGCTATGTGTGTTAATGACCTACTAGTTTGTGGTGCAGAGCCATTATTCTTCTTGGATTATTACGCTACTGGCAAGCTAGATGTAGATACTGCTGCTACTGTAGTTACTGGTATTGGCGAGGGCTGTAAGCTTGCTAACTGTGCGCTCATCGGTGGTGAGACTGCCGAAATGCCAGGCATGTATCAAGAAGATGATTATGACTTAGCCGGATTTTGTGTTGGGGTAGTCGAAGAAGCCGAAGTGATTACTGGCGAAAACGTAGCTGAAGGCGATGTACTGATAGCGTTAGGATCAAGTGGCGCACATTCAAACGGCTATTCGCTAGTACGCAAAGTGATAGAAGTTAGCGGTATAGATGTGACTACTAGTACTGAACAATTAGACGGTCAACCTATTCAAGACGCCCTAATGGCCCCTACTCGTATCTATGTCAAAGCTATTAAAGCCTTACAAGATACGGTTGGTAATGCAGCGCTACATGCGATGTCACATATTACTGGTGGTGGTCTTACCGACAACTTACCACGAGTATTACCAGATCATTTAGCGGCTAGTATTGATACTAATAGCTGGCAGTTCTCTGAGCTATTCACTTGGCTACAAACCCAAGGCAATATAGCACAGAGCGAGATGTACCGCACCTTTAACTGTGGCGTGGGCTTTGTGATTGTGGTGCCACAAGATAAAGCGGCGGCAGCTCTTAAAACCCTAACTGAGGCAGGCGAAAAAGCTTGGCAAATTGGCGAAATGATCAAGCGTGAAGCTGATGCAGTGGTGTACCGTTAATGCCGGTAGCTCCTCTAAGACAAGCACCTGATCCTATGCGTGTAGCCGTTTTAGTATCTGGTAACGGTAGTAACTTACAAGTGCTGATAGACGCTATGCAGTCGGGTACTTTACCAATCAATATCGTGGGCATCATCAGCAATCGTGAGGATGCTTATGCTATCACTCGTGCCCAACAAGCTGGCATCCCAGTAGCGGTACTCTCGCATACTGCTAGTGGCAAACGCATGGCTATCAAGACCTTTGAGCGTCATGCCAGCGAACAATTGCAACAGTGGCAGCCCGATTTAATAGTATTGGCCGGATTTATGCGAGTAGTTAGTGCCGAGTTTATTGATAACAGCATTGCTCCTATGGTCAATCTACACCCTGCCTTGCTTCCCGCTTATAAAGGGTTAGACACTCATCAGCGTGTCATACAAGCAGGCGATAGTCATCATGGCTGTAGCGTGCATGTTGTGACCGCTGAACTGGATGCTGGGCAAGTGCTGACCCAAGGCGTGCTGAGTGTTGGTGCCAAAGATACTGCTACAAGCCTACAAGCTCGCGTGCAAAAAATTGAGCATAAGCTACTGCCATGGACGCTGCTATTACTGGCTAAAGGGGTATTAACTATCAATGAACCGTATTCGCAAAATACTGAGTCATGCTTACCTCCTTTACCTTTAAAACTGCTGTTATAGCGGTAGAGTATTGCATTGCTAACAACTTATCGCCTCTTTTTAAGTTTTTAAGCCCAATAAAAAGCCCAGCGTTTCTATTACTAGAAATGCTGGGCTTTTCTATAGATTACTAATAGTTAATCAAAAAATCTATTTGTCTGCGTCAAGCTTATGAGTAGCCTTAATTTTGATAAACTATTTCATACCGGAACCAGCCCTTAAATTAGTGCCAGTTATTGGCAATAGTTAACGGTTATTGCGGCCCAAACAGCTGGTTAATTAGCGGGATATCGTGCTCTTTTTCTTCTTCCTCAGCGACTACTTGACGAGCCACATGCATAATCAGCTGTCGCAACCAACGGTGAGCTGGATGGTGCTGGAGTAACGGCGACCATGCCATTGTCAGCTCAAACTCTGGTATAAAGAAAGGTGGCTCTCTCATGACAATACTGTCATTAGTCGCTTGCATACGGGCCACTCGAGTGGGCAAAGTGGCAATCAAATCTTTATTAGCCGCTAGCATTGCCGGCATTTGATAATGGCGAGTAAAAACACTGATATGGCGTTTCTGACCTAAGCGTTGCAGAGCTTGATCGATAGAGCCTAGGCCACCTGACTTTTCAGGGTTGACACCAAAACCAACACCCATTCCAGTTTTTGACACCCAGACATGTTGACTTTTTAGATAGTTCTTTAGGTTAAAACGACCAGCATAAGGGCTATCGGAAGACAGTAAGCAACTAAATGTATCACGCCAAACTAGTACTTGATGAAAGCTTTGTGGTATCTCATTAAAACGATTAATCGCTAGATCAACTCGACCTTGTTCCATGTCACGGTAAGAAACGTCTGAAGGAGTCAAAAAGTCTAAAATAACGTTAGGTGCTTCTGAGCGTAGTGCTTTGACTAATTTGGGCACTAAAGTGGCTTCAGCATAGTCTGAAGTCATAATACGAAAAACGCGTGAGGTGCTATAAGGACGGAACTCAGTACGCGGCTCTAACACTTGAGTCAGATCAGCCAATATTTCGCGGATACGTGGTTGTAACTCAAGCGCACGCTCCGTAGGAGTCATGCCTTCTGATGAACGCACCAGTAAAGGGTCATTAAATAGCTTACGCAAACGACGTAGAATATTACTCATAGCCGGCTGAGTAATACCCAACTGCTCAGCTGCGCGCGTTACGTTTTTTTCTCGGAGCAATACATCCAAATGTACCAATAAATTCAAATCGACCCGCTGCAAATTCATACGTATTTCTCTTAGCTCAAAAATAAGTGCTTTTTATAAACTGAATATATTGGCAATTTTCTACTGGTTTATGATCTAATAAGCCATCAAATCAATACACCATCGTAGATTTCAACCTATAATTCGTTCTATGCCACTGACTAATATCTAAGTATATCAATGTAAGTCATTGTTTTTACTATATTATACATAAAGTAAATACTAGAGATAACAATCATAAATTAGATAAATCTTACTAAGGTAGTTATAGTGAGTAATATAGTTAGGTCAAAACGTAAACAATACTGATCGATCTTAATGACCCATTTGCTAATATACTATAGGTCATTGTAGCACCTCTTATTAGTAGTTAGCGATATCAGCGACTGCTAGCTGCTAAAATACGTTAAAATATGCCTCAGCACTACTACTCTAAAAGCTTTACTGCAAATACATTATGCTGAATAACAGCAGTTATGATGATTGGCTGACGACAACTTAGCTCATTATACACCATGATAAATAACAACAGTTTGTGCTTCTGCTAGATTTATTGTGCCCATAGTTTGATCAGGTTACACTAACTGCTCTGCCTATATTAAGGCTGCAAGCTATCAGCCTATCTACTAAATGATATTGTACTGCCAACTATTTTTTATTAATTTGTCTACTTATAGCCCTTGTATTCTTCGTCAAGTTTGTTTAGGGTAATAGGCCAAAGATTTATGCTGAATAAATAATTATTCATAGTTACCTCAAACTGCAACACCCTTAGGGTCATAATCAGTCCTAAGTTTCGATATCATTATCATTATTACCATCGTGTTTGCTACAACTCAGTGCAATTATTGCTACGTTCGATAGCAGCTCAGCTATACAGATAATGGTGTGAGTATCGCTAAAATCATTTTTAATAACTAAGCTTATTTTAAATTAAACTCTGTTCGTTAGTCTTTTAACACCCACCAAGGAGAAGTCTAGATGTCAAATTATACATCTGCAATTGAACGTGTACGTGAACTGAAACAAAAATACGGCAATTGGGACCATATCAGCGAGAATGATGCTGCACGTATGATGGTTCAAAACCGCTTTAAAACTGGTTTAGATATTGCAAAATATACTGCAAAAATCATGCGCCAAGACATGGCAGAGTACGATCAAGATACTTCTAAATACACTCAGTCTTTAGGTGCATGGCATGGTTTTGTTGCCCAACAAACTATGTATGCAAACAAGAAACATTTCGGTACTACTTCTAAAAAATATATCTACCTATCAGGTTGGATGGTTGCGGCTCTCCGTTCAGAATTTGGTCCATTGCCTGACCAATCTATGCATGAAAAGACGGCTGTATCTGATCTTATCGAAGAGATTTATACTTTCTTACGTCAAGCTGATGCTAAAGTATTGAACGATTACTTCCGTGAGCTAAACGCTGCTGAAGAAGCGGGTCAAGACACTAAAGCTATTCAAGACAAAATCGAAAACTTTGAGTCGCATGTTGTGCCAATTATTGCTGATATCGATGCCGGTTTCGGTAATGAAGAAGCCACCTATTTGTTTGCTAAAAAGCTTATCGAAGCGGGTGCTTGTGCGCTACAAATCGAAAACCAAGTATCTGATGCTAAGCAATGTGGTCACCAAGCTGGTAAAGTTACTGTACCGCATGAAGACTATATCGCCAAGCTTAACGCTATCCGTTATGCATTCTTAGAGCTTGGTGTTGAAGACGGCGTTATCGTTGCCCGTACTGACTCTGAAGGCGCATCACTAACGCAAAAAATCCCAGTATCGAATGAGCCTGGTGATCTTGCTTCTAAATATATCGATTTTATCGAAATGGAAGAAGTTACGCTTGAAACTGCTAATGAGAATGACAGCTTGCTTAAGCACAACGGCAAACTAGTACGTCCAGTACGTCTAGCTAACGGTCTATATAGCTTCCGTGAAGGCACTAACATTGACCGTGTTGTACTTGACTGTGTAACGGCTCTAGAAAACGGCGCTGATCTACTATGGATCGAAACCCCAACGCCAAACGTTGAACACATCAAAATGATGGTTGATCGTATTAAAGAGCAACAGCCACAAGCTAAATTGGTCTATAACAATAGCCCATCGTTCAACTGGACTCTTAACTTCCGTAAGCAAGTAATTGCTGCATGGGAAAAAGAAGGTAAAGACATCTCTGCGTATAACAAAGATGACTTAATGAGCGGCGATTACGACGATACAGAATTGAATACTGCAGCTGATGAACTTGCGAAGAGCTTCCAAAGAGACGCAGCACGTGAAGCAGGCGTATTCCATCATCTAATCACTCTACCTACGTATCACACTACTGCACTTGAAATGAATGAGCTTGCTAAAGGCTACTTTGGTGAAGACGGTATGCTTGCTTATGTAGCTGGTGTACAACGTAAAGAGATCCGTGCAGGTGTTGAAGCAGTTAAGCACCAAGCAATGGCTGGTTCTGACATCGGTGATGATCATAAAGAGATCTTCTCAGGTGACAATGCCCTTAAAGCTGGTGGTGGCGTGAACACTATGGATCAATTCAAATAGGCCTTATCCTCCTATGAGTACGCACTAAACAGTAAATATTTAAACTAAAAAGCCGCCCTACTTTATGTAGGGCGGCTTTTTTATAACCTGTAAAATATAGCTCTATCACGATTATTAATAAGAAGTATATCGTTAACGGCTAACCTCAGTATTTAACTCATCAAATTTAGCTTGTTATTAGTAGCAGCCTCTCATAGGATAGTGACATTATCACTCTAGAAGTAGGAGGTTAGCATGCAAGAGATAGAGTTAAAATTTTTGGTGCCAGCAGCACGCCTAAAAGGCTTAATGCGCCAAGCAAAAGTAAAATCATCTGAGACCACTCAACTGGCTGCTCACTATTATGATACAGCCGATTATGCACTGGCAAACGCTGGTATTGGCTTGCGTATCCGTAAGGAAGGTACCAACTGGGTACAGACTATTAAAGCTGGTGGTGATGGCCTAGCGGCGCGTTTAGAGCACAATACCTTATTGGAAACTAACCAAGTGCAAGCCATGCTTGATGATAATAATTTACTTCCCGATTTAAGCCTTTATCAAGACACTCCTATTGCCCCAGCGTTGGCTGAGTTTAAATTAAAAAAGCTGACAAAAAATCTAACACGGCAATACGTTACTGATGTTCAGCGTACTACCCGCTTGTTAAAAGATACTAGCAATAAGGATAAGGGTAGCGATAAGAGTCATGATAACCATAGCAATCCATCCTCTAACCATGTGGAAATGGCCTATGATTATGGGCAGATTATTCACGGCAATGATGCTAGCTTATGCCAACCCATTCAAGAGATAGAGTTTGAATTAGTGAGTGGCGAGCTTGAATTTTTATTTGCCACTGCCAAAATCTGGTGTAAGCGTTATAAATTATGCCTATCTACTGTGACTAAAGCTGAACGTGGCGGCTTGCTGATCAAAGGCGAGGATTTTAGTCCAGCGGTCGGTGCTGATCTCAGCCAATTAAAGGTTGATGAGCATAGCAGTCTGCCGCAGTTTATTCGGGCAGTAGTACATAACTGTCTGCTACAAATACTACCCAATAGTAGTGCTATCGTAGCAGGTAGTGAAGATGACAGTCATCTATTGCAACTGCATCTGGGTATTGGACGTCTGCGCGTGGCCTTAAAAACCTTTAAAAAATTCTCAGAGCATATTAATCCTGAATGGTCACTAATCCTTAGGCAAACAGAGCGCTTACTCGGTGACTACTGTGGGCTTGCTTATATAGCGGCTCATGTTGAGCAACAGTTAGTACAGCAAGGTGCGCCTAGCGTAGAGTGGACAACAGATATTGCTAAACTAAAAATTACTCCTATTAATGCTATTGCTGCTAATGACTTCCAGATTACCTTACTGGAGCTGATTGAGTTTGCCATGAGTGCTGATAGTAATGAAGAATCAGCAGCTCCCTTAGCTGTCGATAAGCTAGCAAAAATACTAGCTAAAAAGCAGCTAAAGTTACTGAAAGCTGATCATCAGCTCGTTGACCTAAGTGATGACCTAAGCGATGACCTAAGTGATGACCTAAGCGATGACTTAATTGAACAGCCACCAGAAACTGCTTTACAGGATACTGAGGTAGGTAGTGAGGCAGTAGCAGATAGTAATATTGCTGGCGTTGAGAAACAGCAAGCGGCACAACATAAAGTGCAGCGTCAGTTAAACGACTTACGCTATATTAGTGAATTTGCCGCCCCGCTATATGCTAGTAAAAAAACCAAACGCTTGCTAAAGCAGTTAACTAAAGCTCAGCAAGCCTTAAGTCAGCATCAAGATCATCAGCAATACCAACGCTATTATCAGCAAAAAGCTACCACTGACGTTAATGCACTCTATGGCGCTGGCTGGTTTGCTGCTTTAACCCTAAGCGATTGGCAGCGCTGCCAAAAACGCTTGGCTAAAGTCCGCCGTACGGCTAGCTTTTGGTAAGTAACTAGGTTTTATAGAAAGCGATAGTAGAAATACTAATAAAGCACCTTATAAACAGCACTGATAAAAAAAGACAGCCTCACTGATAGAGACTGTCTTTTTTTTACTTATACAACTCAGTAGTAACTAAGCTTTACGAGCTGCTGTTTATTAAATAGCTGTTAGAGCAGTTTTTAACCAATAGGTTTTTGAACTATTACTGCTCTAATCCTAGTACTTTCATACGCTGATTGAGTGGCTGATAGCTTTTGTCGCCAGCAGCTTGCAATATATTACCAAACGGCATTTGTGCCACTAATTCCCAGTTATCAGGGATAGCGAACGCTGCCGCAACATCTTTGTCAATTAGCGGATTATAATGCTGCAAACTAGCGCCAACCTCTAATGTACTCAGCTCTGTCCATAGCGCATACTGATGCATCGCTGAAGTCTGTTGCGCCCAAATAGGGAACCTATCGGCATACAACTGAAACTTGTCTTGCATCGACTTTAATACATCTGCATCTTCGTAGAACAGCACAGTACCAGCAGCAGCACGAAAGCCATCCATCTTTTGCTTGCTGCTGGAAAAATCGCCATCAGCCACTTCTTCTCGCAGCTTAAGTTCGGTAATATCCCACAATTGCTGATGCTGCTCGCCAAATAAGACTACTAAGCGTGAGGATTGCGAGTTAAAAGCCGAAGGGGTATGTAGTAAGATGCGTTCAGCCATATTGACTATAGCTTGTGGGGCGACAGCTAACTCATTACCTAAAGCATAAATAGAGCGGCGTTCATTAAAGGTTTGTTGCAGAGTTTCCAGAGTAGCTTTAGACATTATAATTATCCTTATAATTGTAATTGAAGTTAAGAGGCAAGTAACAATGGTAATAAATATGACCATTAGCCAAGCATGACTACAGTAGCCTTAGCGCAGCGTTAATCGAGTGTTGACAACAGTTTTGACAACAGATAGGCTGAAGATTATAGCAGTGAGCTTAACGGTTAAACGTTTGGGTTAAGTTTTTTTTATCAATAACCTTGTAATTTTTCTTGCAATTTGACTATGCTTTAACTATGCAATGACATTAGCTGTCTATAATCATAACTGAAGTACCTTCTTCTACTTGCGCATACAACTCAAAAATATGCTGATTACGCATGCGGATACAGCCATGAGAAAGGGGTACACCCATCGGCTCCGTATCGGGCGTGCCATGAATATAAATATAACGCTGATAGGTATCGCAGCCCCCTTGAGCGTTGCTACCTTTATTAAAGCCTGGCTCTACACCTTCGAGCCATAATATCCGACTCAATATCCAATCGCGGCTCGGCTGCTCCTGCCCTAAGCTGGCACTATAAACCTCACCAGTAGGCACTCGGCCAATAAACACGGCATTCATAGGCTCAGTACCGCCTATTTTTTCGGCGATAATATGCTTACCCAGTGGCGTACAGCCGCTGTCTTGTTGACTGCCTATACCGTTTTTAGCAGTCGAGATACTATACTGGCAGACTAAGGTATCTTGTCGATATAAGCTCAGTTTTTGCTCAACAATATTAATAATGATATAAGTAGCATAGTTATTATTTTGTGGGATAACTGGTGGTGTCATAAGTCGTGTCATAAGTAATAATCCACTAGCAGTCTGTTAGTAAGCATCTATTGATTTCTTGAGACCTAAGTTATAAATAATTTGTAGCCATTTGAATAAACCAACACCTATTTTTAATGTTAAAAGATTGTATCAAACTCGTAGGCACCGTACTATATACTTAAACCTTTTAAAGCTAGCAAATTATGACCAATATTTCACCGACACGAGTGTCGATGTATGATTTTCTATTTCAAGATATGCAGCCTATAGTTTCGTTGTTGGCTGATGCTGCTAACCTATCCTTACCACAAACACGATTAGGACTAGCTGCTAGTCTACAAGCTATCGTAACGGCTCTACTCGCTTATGAACAGCAATATCACGCCTCAGCGGTGCATAAAAAACTATTTACTCGTAGCGCGGTCAAAGAGCTGCGTCAGTACAATGCGATGAACTTTGCAACCATCAATGCCAGTCTGTATCATCGCAACGATGTCGCTGATGCAGTATTTGGTGATGTGGCAACTGTGATGAAAGCTAGTACTCATATAGCTACGCAAATTGACGCTAGTACTGCACAAGTAAAAACACTATTAACTTCATTATGCCTTATTGTACTGCGTGAGTTGGCTATCTTAGCAGACTATAGCCAACTTGATCATGAAGAGCTGGGCCATTGGTTTGATTTACAGCCGCAGTTTTTGCAGGCAGCCGCTATCGATAAATACTGGTATGAGCTGACTGGATTTCAGCCATCACAAGCCAGCGCCAGTCAAGATATGCAGCAGGCAACTCCTAACTACTTAAAAGTTATTGGTCGTGCGCCTGAGAACGTTCAGCAAGGACGTCATAATGATCTGTTGGTGTTTGCTCCGATGCCTTTGATCGAGCTACCACATCAACGCTGGTTGCTGCAGTTGGCCAAAATTGCTGATATCTATCTGAGTCGTGATCGATTGCGCATTACTTCTGAACCAACTACTGCACCTGTTGCGCCTTTAGTCAGTTTAGGACTACTCGAGGCCAATAAAGACCCTAGCCCTGTTACTACTAGCGAGGCACCTATCGACTACGATACCTCTGTACCACTATGGAAAAACCCAGTCATTCTTATTATTATCTTGGTCATCGGTAGCCTTGGCGCTTTGGCTGCTTTGAAATATCAGCAGCAAAAATCTAACGGTATCTTGCCAGCTGCCGCCGCAGTATATAAGCATGACCGTGCTGAAGAGCGTCAACAGCAAGATGCTGCTATTGGCAAAATAGAAGAATAGCAACGGCTTAGTACTAGCATTAGTATTAAGACCATTACCGTCTAATGAGCGTCTGCTAGATATCGGCTAATGCCAGCAACTTATAACGCATAAAAAAACAGAGACTCAAGGTCTCTGTTTCTTACTAATTGGATTAGTTGACTGTGCTTGGCTACTTAGACAAGTCACGACCACGGCTAGCTTCGATAGCCAGACGCAGACCATTCAAGCGGATAAAGCCTTCTGCATCTTTTTGATCATAAGCACCAGCATCATCTTCAAAAGTGGCAATCTTTTCATCGAACAATGAATCATCTGATTTACGACCAACTACGCTGACGCTACCTTTATACAACTTCACACGTACAGTACCGTTCACATATTCTTGTGACTTATCAATTAACTCTTGCAGCATCAAACGCTCAGGACTGAACCAATAGCCATTATAGATAATCTTGGCATAGCGTGGCATCAACTCATCTTTTAGATGGGCCGCTTCACGATCAAGGGTCAAAGACTCAATACCACGATGCGCTTTAAGCATGATAGTCCCTGCTGGGGTCTCATAACAGCCGCGTGACTTCATACCTACGTAACGGTTTTCTACGATATCTAGGCGGCCAATACCATGCTTACCACCAATCTCATTGAGCTTGATCATAATTTCATAGGGTTTAAGCGGCTCACCGTCGATAGCGACGATATCACCTTTTTTATACTCAAGTTCCATATACTGCGCTTTGTCTGGCGCTTGTTCTGGGCTTACTGACCAGCGCCACATATCATCTTCAGCTTCAGCATAAGGATCTTCTAATATGCCGCCTTCATAAGAAATATGCAGTAGATTGGCATCCATAGAATAAGGAGATTTAGTTTTAGTGCCTGCATAGTCGATGGCAATATTATGCTCTTTGGCATAGTCCATCAAGCTCTCACGACTAGATAAATCCCACTCACGCCAAGGGGCAATAGTGACTACATCAGGCGATAAGGCCACAGCGCCGAGCTCAAAACGCACTTGGTCATTACCTTTACCAGTAGCACCATGACTGATAGCATCAGCACCATGCTCAGCGGCAATCTCAACTAAGCGCTTGGCGATTAGTGGACGGGCAATAGAAGTACCGAGTAAGTACTCTCCTTCATAGATAGCGTTGGCACGGAACATAGGGAACACATAATCACGAGCGAACTCTTCACGTAGATCTTCAATGTGAATATTCTTGATACCCATTGCTTCAGCTTTAAGACGTGCTGGCTCTACTTCTTCGCCTTGACCAATGTCAGCCGTGAAAGTAATTACTTCCGCATCATAAGTCTCTTGTAGCCATTTGGCGATGATTGAAGTATCAAGACCTCCAGAATAGGCCAGAACAATTTTATTAATATTTTTTTTATCTAGTTGTGCCATGAATGACTCCTAGTAAGTGGCGGGAAGGGTAAAATATGATAGTGCTAGTTAGCTACAATATAAAGTAAAAAATGCAGAAAATATTTGGCCGTTGTTTAGGGGCGCTTTACAAACTATGCAAAGCATGCATAAAAAGTGCTCAAAACTGACTTTTCCTGCTTAGTGTACCTCATATTGACCTTATATCATATTTAGTCTACGCCCTGTTTGTTAGTAATAATCAGCTCACTATTATCCAAGGCTAGATTTGGTAATCAGTAGCTTATCTTTAGCAGCATATTTAGTCAGAGAGTCAAATCTGTTATTATGAGTACTGGTAAAACCCCCTAATAAAAACTAGCCATTAAATAATTAGCAAAATCATGCGTACAATCGGACTAATAAAATGATTTATCACCTATAGTTTATTGGCAAATGTATTAATTTATCAGCCTTAACTATCTCTTAGTTCCTATTTTTCATCTTAATTTCATCCTACAGAGCGTTATAATCCTTATGACTGATTCTATTGCAGAGCTAACTATTATTCAGCCAGACGACTGGCATATCCACTTACGAGACGGTCAAGCACTAGCGACTACTGTTGCCCATGCCGCAACTAGTTTTAATCGTATTATCTGTATGCCCAATCTGGTACCACCAGTCAAAAATGCAGCTGATGCCCAAGCTTATCGTGAGCGCATAATGCAGTATTTGCAGGTGAGTGACATTAGCGCTGATCGCAAAGCCACTTTTGATCCACGTATGACTTTATACATGACTGATCATACTAGCGTGCAAGATATAGAAATGGCGGTCAAATCAGGCATAGTACAAGCCGTTAAGCTCTACCCTGCTGGTGCCACGACTAACTCTGCCGATGGCGTTACGAATATTAATGCCCTAGCAAATGTGTTTGAAGCTATGGAGAAACATCAGTTGCCTTTGCTATTACATGGTGAAGTGACTCATGATCACGTCGATATTTTTGACCGTGAAAAACGCTTTTTGGACGAAGTATTAGCACAAATTATCGCTAAATTTCCAGCATTGAAAATCGTAGTTGAGCATATCACTACTAGCGATGCTGCTGACTTTGTATTAGCGCAAGGTAACCGTGTTGCTGCTACTATTACCCCGCAGCACTTAATGTTCAATCGTAACCATCTACTGTTAGGCGGTATCAAGCCACATCTATATTGCTTACCTATCCTCAAGCGGGCCTCGCATCAAAAAGTACTATTAGATGTGGCTACTAGTGGCAGTCCAAAATTCTTTTTGGGCACTGACTCAGCGCCGCACTCTACCGACAAAAAAGAAGCCGCTTGCGGGTGTGCAGGCTGCTATAGCTCAGCAACGGCTCTACCGCTATATGCTACTGCGTTTGACAGCGTTGGCAAAATTGACAGCCTTGAGGGCTTTGCTAGTCGTTTTGGTGCCCTGTTCTATGGCTTACCAATCAGTACTAATACTGTCACTTTAGTCAATAAGCCGATGCAAGTCCCTAGTGCTTACCCTTACTTTGACGGCTCAACGCTAACCCCATTGATGGCCGGTGAAACGCTACCTTGGTCTATCAAGTCCTAAACTGTATTTTGCATAAGCCTGATGATATGACCACCACGCTAGTAGCACTCATATCATCAGCTACTCGTATAATTTCAACTTACTATGACTACCGATAAAAGTGATTTGACTGTCTATGACCACCCAAAATAACACTCCTGTATCCGATGATGTCTTGAGTGGCCCTGCTGAGCGTATTAGCACCGATGAAGCGAGCTCTATTGAAGTATCAGTACCCTCTGAGACTATAGAAACTGACACGCCAATGACTCTAAAAGAGCGTTTTCGTAAATTTTTACCAGTAGTAGTCGATGTTGAGACTGCTGGTTTTAACTCACAGACCGACGCTTTACTAGAGATTGCTTGTATCCCTATTCTGCTCAATGAGCAAGGGGTGTTTTATCCAGGCGAGGCACTAAATGCCCACATCGAACCCTTTGAAGGGGCTAATTTAGAGCCAAGTGCCCTAGCTTTTACCGGCATTGATCCCAATAACCCGATGCGTAAAGCCATTGCAGAAGACGAAAAAGTAGCGCTACGACGCATTTTTAAAGGTCTAAAAGAGGTGCGAAAAGCTGAGGACTGTCGTCAATGTGTCCTTATTGGCCATAATGCTCATTTTGACTTAAGCTTTTTGAATGCAGCAGTTCTACGTACTAATAGTAAAAATCACAATCCATTTCATCAGTTTTCAGTATTTGATACAGTGACTTTAGCCGCACTAGCCTTTGGTCAGACGGTACTGGCTCGTGCTTGCAAAGCAGCAGGGCTGGATTTCAATGGTAATGATGCCCACTCAGCGTTGTACGATACCCAAAAGACTGCTGAGCTCTTCTGTCATATCCTTAACCACTACCCAATGCTTCCTAATGCCCTACGTGTCCAAGAACCTAACGAGACTTTGACAGATAGCAACAACTAACAAACAGCAATTAGCCAAATCTTATCTATAATGAACCAATAGTAATTAATCATTCAATAAATGCTATTGGTTAATTGGCGAGAAGAGCTAGCCTATGATCATAGCTTTACTCCAATGAACAATAACGCTGTTGTATTATTAATCCGACTTGATCATCTTAGTTTTTAGTCGATAAGGATATCATTGATACAGTGAAAGTATTTTGACTATCGCTTAAGTTATTTGCTGTTTGTAGAAGGGGCAGTTAGCTTGATTGTCATTGTTATGATTCAGTACTAATCGATATATCCTGTAGATGATTTAAGCTGCTTACGCTGCCTTCATGGCCTGCAACAGGCTGTGATAGGCTCAACAGGAGAACTACCCTAATGGAACTAGAACCGCAGCACATGTTATGGGGAACTATTATTGGTTATATGTTATTGGCTTTAACTATTAGTACTTGCACTTCTCTATGGATACGCCATCATTTAAAGAACAATGATCTACATCCACGTCGCGCACTGAAAAAAAGATACTTACTATTAAAAAAACGTAGAAAAAAGCTTGACAGTAGACACAGACGCTATTAAAATGTGCACCACTTCAGCATAAATGGTGAAAGCAGTTGAAGCGCAGTACCTAGTCCCCATCGTCTAGAGGCCTAGGACACCGCCCTTTCACGGCGGTAACGGGGGTTCGAATCCCCCTGGGGACGCCACATATAAAAGTGGTAACTACTCCGGTAGTAATGCTTTAAAACCTTCCAAAACTTTATAGGTTTTGGAAGGTTTTTTTATGGGCTAATGCTTAGTTATCTTTAAAGGCAGATCGGCTTAGAGTTTCGTGAATATAACTACAATTGAATCATCTATCCTTAACCCATAATGTCCTTAAAGTTCTGAAATTTATAATTATTAAGAAAATACTATAGGCATAAAAAATCCCAGCCGTTCGCTGGGGTTTAACATAAGATCTAGTGCTCAATCTTTTAGGTAATGATCTAAAATTTATCTGATAGCATAAACCACAATAGGGTCAAAATAATAAGTAATCCTAATATAGTTTGAATCAAAAAGAATGCTTGGTGCTCACCTACTACTTTACTTAGAGTCAAGCCCAAGACATTATATTTTATAGGTTGGGTATCGATATCACCGATATTTTTTTGCTCTTCATAATAGCCTTGTAAAGTATCTATGAATTGTCGCCTCTCTTTAGCGTCCCAGTTATAGGGCTTAAACGGCATCAAGGCTTTAACTCTAGAATCACTAAGCATCCAACGCTCAAGAGTTATAGAGCGCAGCGACCAACCAGTAAAGCGACGTTTCAAAAGTGCAGAAATCTCTAAGGTATGCATATCTTTATGTCGATCATCCATCAAAATACGATTTTTGAGGTCAGTCAACGCTTGCTCTGAGCCTTCCACATACTGAAAAAAATAGCCATTTCCGTAACAAAGAATCCCCGTCACATTATCAGCTTTATTATTTTTTACAGAAATTTTAGCGATGTCGTTGAGCGTACTAGCACCAGATAGGCCTATCGAAGTAATACGACTGACATACAATAACTGGTAGAGATCTGCTGTATTTGAAATAGTGGGATTAGTTGATGATAGCACTCTGCCTCTCCTCGTAATTATAATACATAATCTAGACTAAATGGCCTAAGGAATAATATATAAACAAGAGAATATGAATTTCATAATGATTTTTTACATTAAATATACTTATATTT
>NZ_JAHLMU010000001.1:2765350-2944932 GCF_018919485.1 Psychrobacter sp. TAE2020 | reverse complement strand
TACTTATATTTTATATATAATTGTATTAACTTAGTTACATAGTAGTGCATTTTGGTCAGTAAAGCAAATAATAAGTTATAAATAACCTGCTGTATTGTAACTTTCTAATAATATTCAAGCCTTTATAGTATTTGGTATACAGGAATAATCACTCATTTTTTTTTAATTAATTTTTTAGAAAATGTTGATGCTTGGCAGATATCAAAATAACCATTGAGAGAGTAAGAATCAAAAAAAACCCTACTATTAGTAGAGTTTTATAAAGAATAGCAGATTTAATTCTATTCTTGAGTTTAAGGTTATGAATGAGTCTACTGAGAGACCGGATCGTTTTCAGAAACTTTTCACTAAGTTGCTGCCATCACAAATATTATTAGCTGCTGGGTTGGCCTTGTGCAGTTAGTAAAGCACTTAGCAGTAGCGCATCATCTGGATAAGTCAGTTTAATATTTTGACGACTGCCAGCTACTAACCTAATAGGGAAGTTTAGCTGCTCAAAGGCGCTAGCTTCATCAGTGATTTTTAGTTGTTGGTTGGCAACATAAGACAATACTTGACGCAGCTTACCCAAGCGAAACACTTGTGGGGTTTGTGCTTGCCAAATAGTGCTACGATCTATAGTACGCTGAGAATAGTAACGCTGATTATTACTCATAGCTTCTGAATCAGGGTCAGGCTTCTGCATTGATAGCAGGTTATGATCAGAAGGTTGGTGTTGTGCTTGTTTTAGAGTATCAGCAACTGGAGTGGCAAGGATAGCCCCATAAGGCTCAGTCATAGCAGCGCTAATCACACGCTCGATATCAGCAGTAGTAACTGCGGGTCTCGCCGCATCATGAATCACTACTAAATCATCATCTGCCGCACCACTCTGAGCAATAGCTTGCATGCCTGAGCTTACCGACTGCCAACGTTCAGCACCACCCTGCGCATAAGATACTGGTAACTCGAAGTTTAGAGTGTGCGCGGTTGTATCATCAGCGGCAATGACTAGCAAACAGTGGGTAATGTAAGCACTACTAGCTAACCTAGCGACGCTAAGCTGCAGTAAGGTCTGCTCATTAATGAGTAAATACTGTTTAGCTACAGCGGCACCAAAACGACTGCCGCGTCCAGCAGCGACTATCATAGCGTGTACTTTAGGAGGGTTGTTAAGCTGAGACTGACTATGGAGCTGAAGCTGCTTATCAGCTTCAGCACTAAATTCAGTGTAGGGTTCAGTATTCAACTTATTGGTAAATTTAGGATCAAGCCTGTTATTCAGCTTATTGTTCAGCTTGGTATTGAGGATGCTCATAGTGATAGTGTGCCAGCCTGATAGTGATTGTTCTAGTTTATATTAAGCTATTAACAATCATTGGCTACTACGAGTAGTGGGCGAAGTAGATATCTGCACAAAGGTCTCATTGTGCTTAATCAGCCCTAGATCTAAGCGTGCATGTTCCTCTACAGCTTCGAGGCCATTCTTTAAGTCATTAACATCAGTACGTAACAAGTTATTTGCCGCTACTTGATTATCATTAAAGCGCTGTTGCTCTTCGATTTGACTCAATAACTCATTGCGTTCGACATGTCCATTACCGCCGAACCAGTATTGATACTGCAGCCCTAGCAGCACCGCAACGGCCAAAGCAAGTAACATAAATTGGCTAAAGTATTTCATATGCTCACAACATCAAACCAGAGAATAAAAGAATATATACAAAAGTGAAAATCACTATATTTATACCGTTAATAGAGCTTAATAGCTTAGCATTATCATTAAAATAAGTACAAGCTACTAAGCCAAACTTTGCTAGCAACCTCAAAACCTTAGTTCTGAATTCACTACTCTATAATGAGTAAATACTTGACTGTCGAGATTTTAGCCGCGTAAGCCGATGAACTCTTCACGGCCACGATAACTTGCGCGTACTTGCTGCTCTATGCGTAACAGTTGATTGTATTTTGCTACGCGGTCTGAGCGGCATAATGAGCCAGTTTTGATTTGACCAGCAGCCGTACCTACGGCTAGATCAGCAATAGTGCTATCTTCAGTTTCGCCCGAGCGATGAGAAATAATAGTCGCATAGCCATTTTTCTTAGCTAGATAGATAGCATCTAGAGTTTCTGACAAAGTACCAATTTGGTTAAACTTAATCAAAATAGCATTAGCGATATGTTTATCAATACCTTCTTGCAAGATAGCTGGATTGGTTACGAATAAATCGTCACCGACTAACTGTACTTTGTCCCCGATTTGCTCAGTTAAATACTTCCAACCATCCCAATCTGACTCATCGAGGCCATCTTCGATAGAGATAATCGGATATTGGCGCGCCAGCCCTACTAAGTAGTCAGAAAAACCTTGGCTATCAAAGCTCTTGTTACCCTCGCCGGCCAAAATATATTTACCGTCTTTATAGAACTCACTAGCCGCACAATCAAGCGCTAAGTGGATATCTTCACCAGCTTTGTAACCGACTTGCTCGATCGCTTGCATGATAACAGTGATGGCTTCTTCATTACTACGTAAGTTAGGGGCAAAACCACCTTCATCACCAACGGAAACGCTCAAACCTTGCGATTTTAGTACTGACTTTAGGCTATGAAAGATCTCTGTACCAGCTTGTAGCGCTTCTGAAAAGCTGGTAAAGCCGACGGGCTCAATCATGAACTCTTGGATATCGACAGTGTTATCTGCATGCTCGCCACCGTTTAAGATATTCATCATTGGTACAGGCATAGTCAGTGAAGTCTGATTACGCAAATTAGCGATGTACTGATGTAGCGGTAGATGTTGTGATTTAGCAGCGGCTTTAGCGGTAGCTAATGACACCGCTAGTATAGCGTTAGCCCCTAAACTGCCTTTATTTTCAGTGCCATCAAGCTTAATCATCGCATCATCAATCTGCTGCTGCTCAGTGACATCTTTGTCCATCAAGGCGCTGCGGATTTGACTATTAACATTGGCTACGGCTTTTTTGACCCCTTTGCCCATGTAACGGTCTTTATCGCCGTCACGTAACTCTATCGCTTCACGTGAGCCAGTAGATGCTCCGCTTGGCACTGCTGCACGGCCTACTGTACCATCAGCTAAAATAACATCAGCTTCAATCGTTGGATTACCACGTGAATCTAGTATTTCACGAGCACGAATATCTTTAATTGCGGTGACTCTGTTGGATTCTTCAGCGTACATAATGTCTTAAATTCCTTTGGTCATGCCAAGTTTGTGGGATAAAAAAGGGACAATAAAATATTGGGCGTGCCTACTTGTGAGTGTTCAACACGTCCTAGAAAGACGAACAAATATAACTGGGATAAATGAGTCTATAACTAACACCGTAAACACGGTCAATTATGCTTATATAAACCATAAATAAGTCTTATATTTATGACTATAAAAACACTGCTATGGTGCTTGGCATCATAGCATAAATTCAATTAAATATTACCACTGTTAGCGCTAACCTTTATAGAGTGTACTGACGCCTAAAGCTCGACTATTCGATGTTGACAATTAAACCTTATCTATTAAAACCTGTCTGATAAAAACCAGCTACTAACTAAATGTCAGTTACTAGACCTTTTTTTCAGCATTAGGCGCAGATACCGTATTAGTTAATTCCACAGCCGTTTTAAAACGAGTTAAGCGTAGGGCATTCATCAGTACTGAGATTGAGCTAAGTGCCATAGCAGCGGCAGCTATCATTGGGTTTAAGAAACCAAAGGCGGCTAATGGAATACCTAGACAATTATAAATAAAAGCAAAGAATAAATTTTGTTTAATATTGCGTACTGTTGCTTGAGCTATTTTTTGTGCCGCATCAATGTGCATCAGTGACTCACCCATCAAGCGCGCAGAAGCGCTATGCTGTGCCACATCAGTACCTTCAAACATTGCAAAACTAGCATCAGCAGTGGCCATAGCTGGCGCATCATTGACCCCATCTCCAGCCATCGCCACTTTATGTCCAGCGGTTTGTAACTTCGCAATTTGGCTAGCTTTATCACGTGGACTCATTTGACCATAAGCGGCATCAATACCTAGCTGCCCTGCTACGTGGTCGACAACTGACTGCTTATCACCACTCATTAAGATGACCTTAATACCGGCAGCTTGTAGTGCACTAATCGCCTCTGGAGTATCGGACTTTAGATCGTCCGCTAATGCAAACGCCCCTAAAGGCTCATCATTAATGCTCACCGCCACAGTACTAGCAATTTGCCATACTTTGGGCATCAGCTTAGGCAATAGCAAATTTGCAAAATCGGCAGTACCGACTTTGACGGTGCCAAGACCTTCGATATTAGCTTGAATGCCAGCGCCTTTGATAACGCTAATATCAGTCACCGGTAGTAAGGATAATTGGCGCTCATTTGCCGTATTGATTAAGGCAGTTGCTAGCGGATGGCTGGCATGCACTTCGACACTAGCAGCAAGTTGCAGCACCTCATTGACGGCTAAAGACTTATCCACCATTACTTGATCAACGATAGTCGGTTTACCAATAGTCAAAGTACCTGTTTTATCTAGGACTACAGTATCAATACCCCCTGCCGCCTCTAAACTCTGTGCATCTTTGAACCAAACCCCATGCCGAGCAGCAACGCCCATACCAGCCATAATCGCCGCTGGAGTAGCTAAGCCTAAGGCGCAAGGACAAGCAATGACCAATACAGATACTGCATGCATCAATGCGGTATCTAACATCCCAGTCAGCCACCAAGTTAGCCCAAAAGTAACTAAGGCAATGGCTACTACTACTGGCACAAAGATAGCGGTTACTTTATCTGCTAAGCGCGCCAGCTTGGCTTTAGATCCCTGCGCATCGCTAAGCGCTTGCACCATATCACCAAGCTTAGTATCGCTACCTTTAGCAGCGACCCGATATAATAAGCTACCGTTTTCGACTAACGCCCCTGCCAGTAGTCCATCACCAATTTGTTTTTTCAGTGGTACAGATTCCCCAGTTAAATGACTCTCTACACACCAGCCTTCACCATCGATAACAATCCCATCAGTAGCCACGCGACTGCCTTGCTTGGCACGTAAGATGTCATCGATTTGTACTTGTTGCAGAGCCACATTATGAAAATCACCATTAGGCTGCTGCTGTTCAACTTCATCAGGGGTTAATGTCAATAATAAATCAATACTATTTAGGCTGTGTTTTTTAGTACGCTCTTCTAGATACTTACCGGTACGTACAAAAGCGATAACCATCACCCCTGCTTCAAAATATACCTCAGGGCCATGGCTCATAGCGCCTTGCAGCATAGTGTTATCGCCGTGAGTTAACCAAGTATAAGTTGAATAAGCCCAAATGGTCACAGTGCCGATCACCACCAGCACATCCATATTGGCCAGCCCACCTTTTATTGATGCCCAAGCACTACTATAAAAAGGCAGCGCAAATCCAAACTGGACGATGGTCGCCAATACAAACTGAATCCAAGTCGCTGGCATCCACGTCATACCTTGACCTACTAGCATACCTGCCATACCGACTAAGAATGGTATCAAACACACCCACAGTCCAATTAATCGCCAAGGTAGACGAGTTGCAGTGTCTTTATCAGTTTTGGCAAATAAGTCCTCGCCTGCTTGTAGGTTAGCTACAAAGCCAGTTTTATTGACCCACTCGGTAATCTGCTCGGGTGTAGTTTCTATTGGATTATAATCTACGTTAGCCGTCTCGCCAGCGAAGTTGACACTAATCTCATAGACCGAAGGTTTTTTAGTCAGTACTTTTTCGATTCGCGACGCACAAGCCTGACATGACATGCCCTCAATCGCTAGCTGCAAATGTGCGCGCTGCGGTTGCAACTGAGTATTTTTCTGAATCTCAGTCTCTACTGCATAGCTTTCATCGGAGGATGTGCGGGTGGAATCATTCATAAATAAAAGCTCGTCATACTGAGTACAGAGATATAACCGCCATAAGCGAGCGCTATTAACGTATAACAGTAGGTCAGTGGGTGGATGGATGCTGGACAAGATAGGGTAATTAGACCAATAAATCAATGTATAACATCAGTCAGCACTGTTATCTTCATTATCCTACGCAGGAAAAGCATAATAAGTAATAGAAATAGTAACAGTCATTGTTAACATTAGGCCAAATACTGGATTTTCAAGCGTGATTGGCAAGTTAGCTAAGTTTAAACAAAAAAGCTAAACCTTAAATTTGTAGCAAAAAAAAACCAGCCTTAGCAGCTGGTCTGATTATACAAGTATAAACATCTTACGAATTAGCAACAGTAGCATCAAATCCAGCATCATCAATTGCAGCGGCAATCTTCTCGGCGCTAGTTTTGCTATCCTCAAAGCTGACTGTTGCTAAATTATCGGCAAGCTCAATTGAGATAGTATTTAAGCCATCGATATCAGCAGTAGCAGTATGCACACTAGCCACGCATCCACCACAAGTCATGCCATCGATATTAATAATACGCGTTTGCTCTGCCATGTTAGGCTCCTTATTGTTATCTATTAGGGTATTAACTT
This sequence comes from Psychrobacter sp. TAE2020, assembly GCF_018919485.1. Classification (GTDB taxonomy): domain Bacteria; phylum Pseudomonadota; class Gammaproteobacteria; order Pseudomonadales; family Moraxellaceae; genus Psychrobacter. The sequence goes on along the minus strand of NZ_JAHLMU010000001.1, from coordinate 2,938,439 downwards.
ACTATTAGCCACTACGTTAGAACAATGCTGACTGAACATCAAGTGAGTTTAGTAGCTGATTTATTACCCACCTAGTTACCATTCAATATTCACTTCTCGTGATAATGTGGGTTTTGTGGAGAATCAATTGGGAACGGTTGGGTAACATAGTCAACCATGCTGATAGCCGCGGTCAATGCATGAATACTAGTGTCAGTATCCTCGTAACTGACTATAGCGCTATTGCTGGCGGCATCGAGCTCAATAGCAGTTACGCCAGTAATGTTTTTTAGCGCTATCATAATACTGTCGAGGCCTTTAGCATCTCTGATATTATCGATACTTACTCTCGCTGTTTGCATAGCCATAAGCTTGCCCTCTCATTTTGGAAGATGGTGTTTATTGAGTATCTAAAACCTCAAAGCCTTTTACTAAGTCGTCAAGCTGCTTTAATTGCTGTAGAAATGGTTCAAGCTGGCTCATGCGTAGGGCACAAGGACCATCGCACTTGGCCGTCTCAGGACTAGGATGCGCCTCTAAGAACAATCCTGCCAAGCCTGTTGCCATGCCTGCACGTGCCAAAGTAGTAATCTGCTCACGGCGACCACCAGCACTATCACTACGCCCACCTGGCTGTTGCAAACTGTGAGTCACATCGAAGAATACTGGCACATCCATCTGCTTCATAGTATCGAAACCTAGCATATCAACTACTAAGTTATTATAGCCAAAAGCGCTGCCACGCTCGCACAAGATAAGCTTATCATTACCAGCCTCAAGACACTTATCAATAATATGACGCATCTCGTGCGGCGCTAAGAATTGTGCTTTTTTGATATTAATAATAGCGCCAGTCTTAGCCATTGACTCTACTAAGTCAGTTTGCCTAGACAAGAAGGCTGGCAGCTGAATAACGTCAGCAACTTCAGCTACGGGCTGCGCTTGATGAGGTTCGTGAACATCAGTAATGATCGGCACTTGATAGCGCTCTTTGATTTGGCCTAGCCAATCAATACCCTTTTCTAAACCAGGTCCGCGAAACGAATGCAAACTTGAGCGGTTGGCTTTATCAAAGCTGGCTTTAAACACATAGCCAATACCTAAGCGCTGACAGATATCGATATACTGTTCAGCAATTTCAAAAGCCAACTCTTTGGACTCTAAAATATTCATACCACCAAATAACACAAATGGCTGATCATTACCGATAGTGATGACTTGCTGACTATTGATGCTGGTGTCTGTTTTTTTGGGCGTCACAAGCTGGATATGTGACTGCGCAGTTAGTAAAGGGTCCATAAAATAGCCGTCCTAGTTATTATTGCTGATTAGCGCTGCTGATTATTATTATCTGGTACTCGATAGCTATTGTAACTGATAGTCCTGTAAAAAAAAGCCGCTAAGTTGCATTAGCCACAAACGATATAAAATCAAAACCATTCACTTGCATAAGCTACTGACCAAAAAAAGACTACTCCGTAGAGTAGTCTTTTTTTTATTTCAAACCATTAAAACTACAGCTATTTGAGCCTAACAGTGTTTGCAATTATAATTATTTGAGCTAAAACGCGCTTAAGCTCAAAAAACTAGTTAATATCGCTATAGTTTTTAGCCGCTTTTACGAAGCTATTAAACAACGGATGGCCACCGCGTGGCGAGCTAGTAAATTCAGGATGGAACTGCACCCCGATAAACCATGGATGCTCAGCAATCTCTACTGATTCAACTAAATGCTGTTTAGTTGAGTAGCCCGATATAGTCATACCAGCTTGCTCTAGTGGCTCAATGTAACGGTTGTTCATCTCATAGCGATGGCGATGACGCTCTGTGATTATATTAGAGCCGTATATTTGGCTAAGCTTACTACCAGCGACTAGCTCCGCTTGTTGAGCTCCAAGGCGCATAGTACCACCAAGATCAGAATCATCACTGCGTATTTGCAATTCGCCGCGCTCATCTAACCACTCAGTAATCAGACCAATAATCGGCTCGGCAGTCTTACGATCAAATTCAGAAGAGTTGGCATTGATATTGAGCACATTACGAGCGTACTCGATTACTGCCAATTGCATACCCAAGCAGATACCTAAATAAGGTACTTTGTTCTCGCGAGCATAAGTAATAGCTTTTATTTTACCTAGCGTACCGCGCTCACCGAAGCCTCCAGGCACTAAGATAGCATCAGCTTGTTTCAAGCGCTCAAGCAAGCTATCGTCAGTCTCTAAATGCTCAGCATCGATATAATCGATATTTACTGCTGCTTTATGGGTGATGCCAGCATGCAGTAAAGCTTCATTTATTGACTTATAAGCATCAGGTAATTCAACGTATTTACCTACCATAGCTACGGTTACCGTAGTCTCAGGATTGAGCTGCGCCTCAACGACTTTGTCCCAATCACTCAAATCCGCTTCTGGCAAATCAAGACCAAAACGCTCACAAATTAGATCATCTAGATTCTGTTCATGCAGGGTGCGTGGAATTTGATAAATACTCTTAGCATCTTCGCACATGATGACCGCACGCTCTTCAACGTTAGTAAATAGCGAAATCTTACGACGATTATCAAGAGAAATCTTGTGCTCAGAGCGACAGATTAGGATATCAGGCTGCAAGCCAATGGAGCGCAGCTCTTTTACTGAATGCTGCGTCGGCTTAGTCTTAGTCTCTCCAGCGCTAGCAATGTAAGGCACTAAGGTTAAATGCATAAGCATGGCTTTATTACGACCAAGCTCAACTTGCATTTGACGCACTGCTTCCATAAATGGTAATGATTCGATATCACCAACAGTACCACCAATCTCAATAATAGCCACATCGTAGCCTTCACCACTAGCTAAAATCTTACTCTTAATCTCATCAGTGATGTGCGGAATAACTTGTACAGTACCGCCTAAGTACTCGCCGCGACGCTCTTTGTTTAGAACGTTTTGATAGATACGGCCGCTGGTGAAGTTATTACTCTTACTCATTTTTGAATGGCGTAAAAAACGCTCATAATAACCCAAGTCCAAATCGGTCTCTGCCCCATCAGCAGTGACGAACACTTCACCATGTTGAAAAGGACTCATAGTACCCGGATCAACGTTGATATACGGATCCATCTTGGTCATAGTGACATTGACACCACGTGCTTCTAATATCGCGGCAAGAGACGCTGCGGTGATACCCTTTCCTAGCGAGGACACTACCCCACCGGTCACAAATATAAACTTGGTCATAGCACTCTATCAGTAATTGGTAAAAGAGGATTTTACTAAAAATACGTCATGAAATATAGGGCAAAACCAAAACTCTGTTAAATAGTTAGCTTTTAAGCTCTACTAATACTGATGTTGACACTTTGACCCGCTAAATTGTCTGTAAAAAACTCATAGGACTAAAAAAAACTCACCCCGAAGGATGAGTTTTTAAATCTAAAAGCAGTTTGGTTTAGTTTGGTAAGGATCATTTCTACAGCAAGCCTAGCTTTAGAACTTATATTCTAAACCTGCACCAAAGGCAAATACATTGATATCAGACTCAATAACATCATAGCGATCAAATTTTTCTTTACCATTTTTATTAACTTTATTTACTTTACCTACAGCAACGTAATCTGCTGAGTTTTGACCAATATAAGCATGTCCAGTGATATCTTTTTTAAACTGGTAAGTACCTCCTAGCACAATCTGATCTGAGTTTGAGTTGCTAAAACCATTTAGATTATCAGTTTTATTATATTGCACATAGACGGTGGTAGGTTTTGCGAAGCTGTTTAAGCCCATCTTACCACTGACTACTAGGCCTTTTTCTTTATCTGAGCCGGCAAAATCATAATCAGCTTGCTGATACATAACCCCTAGAGTTACTGGGTAATTAATATAATGAGTCAAATCGGCAGTAGCAGTAGCACGTATAACATCACCGCCATAATCAACTTTATTCTTTTGCTTAGCATCAGCTAGATCTAACAGATTGATATCGTCTCTGACATCCATATCTTTACTATAAGCAACGCCAGCGGTAAAGCCAGTACCTTGGTCAAACATCAATGAAGCGCCGTAGCCGTTTTTGCTATCATCAAAGCTTTCATCAGCGGCGTATTGGAGAGCTAAAGCTACTGGCAGCTCTTTGTATTGAGGGGCAAACCAGACGATTGAATTGTTCTGGCGAGAGTCATCTAGCATATTGAGTGCGCGTAGCTCATTTTCATTTTTGAGCTTACTATCGCCTAGATTATCCCAATAGCCTTCAGTAAGGGTGACGTTATTCACTTCACCTAATACTGATGAGTTGCGACCTAAGCGCAGTTCACCGAAGCGTTTATTGGCTAAACCTAGATAAGTATCACGACTTTTAAAGCCATCTTTATCTCCATCAACACTGATACCGTACTCTAACTGATACACCACTTCAGTTGCATCCGTTATCGACTCAGAGCCTTTAAGGCCAATACGCGAGCTATGGGAGTTTATTTTTAGTGCTTTTTTATCATAGTCTGTTGGGGCATCTGTGGTCTCATTGGGAGCAAGACGAGTCATAACATCAGACTCAAAATTAACATAGTCAGCGGTCACAAAAGCTTTGCCATAAACCTTGGGAGCTGCATGCGCAGTAGAGAATGCTACAGCCGATAATGCTGAAGCTAAAAGTATTTTTTTCATAACGAAACTCGATTTTACAGTGATATTTAGGTCATTTTGCACAGTATTAAAACGCAGACATAAAACCAAGCATAAGCTTAGAAATAATTATCTTCGTATAACTGGCTTTAAATAGGGGGCTAGGCAACATTTGTTGCTGGGTGAGTACTTGGGCTGCAAGGATAGCAACTTTGACATTATTTGCAACATTTATCGCTAAGGGAGTCGCTGACTTTTTTAATAGTAAGAACTACTACTCTGTAAGTTTAGTCTTTGTTTATTTAGTAGTGATAAAAATATAGCTGTTTATTAAAGACATAAAAAAACTCACCCCGAGGGATGAGTTTTTTTAATACTATTCTAATAGTTAGATTAGAATTTGTATTCTAGACCAGTACCAATTACTACTACTTTAGCATCGCCCGCTACCTGAATATTAGAATTAGCTAAATTATCAGCCATAACATTATCAGCTTTGTTCATACCAGCATAGGCATGCGCAATGATGTTATCTTTATAGAAGTACTTACCACCAACAACGATTTGATTTGAATCAGAATTATTAAAACCATTCAAATTATCAGTTTTGTTGTATTGTGCATAAATAGAAGCTGGACGGGCAAAGTTTGCTAGAGCCATCTGAGCGCTAACCACCAAACCTTTTTCTTTAGAAGATCCCTGATTATAATCAGCTACTTGATATAGCGCACCTAATTTTACAGGAGCAGCCATATATTTACCTAGATCAACAGTAGCGGTACCACGGATGATATCACCATCGATATTTTGATCTTTATCATATGCAACACCAGCTGTGTAGCCAGTACCTTGGTCAAACAACATCGCAACACCGAAGCCTGTGTCATCAGATTTATCACCATCTACATCATTAGAGCTATACATTGCTGATAATTGTAATGGCAGACCGTTATACTTTGGTGCAGTCCAAATAAGTGAGCTTGCAAGACGGTTACTATCCGCCATGTTTAACGCTGAAACTGTTTCTTTCTCATTTACAGTTTGGCCTAGATTATCCCAGTAACCTTCGTTCACAACAACGTTGTCAATACGAGCTAGGGTTGATTGGTTTTTACCAGCACGGAACTCACCAAACTGTTTGTTATTTATACCAAGGAATGTATCACGGTTAGTGAAAGTAGCGTTATCACCAGAGATACTTGTACCATACTCTAACTGATAAATAACATCAGTGTTAGCAGTCATAGCTTCAGAACCTTTAAAGCCTAAACGTGAAGCATGAGAATTAATCTCTACGGTGCTTTCATCATACATATTGCCAGCAGGGCCATCAAATTCGGCATTGATGTAGTCAGCCGCTAAAAAAGCTTTACCATAAATAGTTGGTGCTGCATTGGCTGCAGATACAGATAGGGCTGCGATGGCTGTAGCTAGAAGTAACTTTTTCATGGGGATATCTCCACTTCACAATTTTAGTAATAAGCTAGCTATTATTAGCTGGTGCTCATAATGGTATCGTCACAAATCCACAAAGATATAATGTGTAACTGGCTACCTAGATTAGTCAGAAACAAGTTTGACGTAGTTTTGTTACCATAAGATGAAAAAACAACTACTTACATAATTCATACCATCAACTTTAAGGTTAATGTAACTGTCATGTAATGTTCGGTTGTTAACTTTCTGATGCGTAACATGCGTTACCAAACTCATACTTCGGATATAAGCATAACAACTTTGACATAATTTGCAACATATTTTTTAGTCTTGATAGCCGTTTTTTGTTGTTATTCCCTGTAAGCCTTTAGTAACATTAGCGCCGATAATAAAAAAATTGCAATAAAAAACACTGCTACTTTGCAACAAAGATAGCAATGCTATATATCAATAAAAATAACAGACCTATACAAGCATCCTATAGCGTAGACCAGTTATAAATCTACTGATCTACCCTATAGCGGCCTAAAGCATAAGTAAGCTCGTGTGAGCACTATTGATCGATTAAGCTGATCTAGAGACTACCCTTTAGCTCACGACGTGCGTGATGTAATAAAGGCTCAGTATAGCCACTTGGTTGCTCTCGACCTTTAAATACTAAGTCACAAGCCGCCTTAAAGGCTATTGAGCCATCAAAGTCAGGGCCCATAGGCTGATAGCTAGGATCATTAGCGTTTTGACCATCGACCACTTTTGCCATACGCTTCATCACTTCCATAACTTGTTCAGTGCTGACAATATTGTGATGCAGCCAGTTAGCGATATGCTGACTCGAGATACGCAATGTGGCTCGATCTTCCATCAAACCGACGTTATTAACATCTGGTACTTTTGAGCAGCCAACGCCTTGGTTTACCCAGCGTACTACATAGCCTAAGATGCCTTGGGCATTATTCTCTAGTTCTGTCTGTGCTTCCTCAGCCGTCCAATCAGTATCTTTAGCCAGTGGAATACTCAAGATATCATCTATATTGGCACGCTTACGTGATTTTAGACGGCTTTGCACTTCAGCCACATCTACCATGTGATAATGCATACTGTGTAAAGTGGCGCCAGTCGGTGACGGTACCCAAGCAGTATTAGCCCCTTGTTGCGGATGAGTAATCTTAGTGGCCATCATCTCCTTCATATCATCAGGACGCGCCCACATGCCTTTACCGATCTGAGCATGACCTTGCAAGCCAGTTTCAAGGCCAATATCGACGTTCCATTGCTCATAAGCTGGCTGCCATGCTTGTGCTTTCATCTTGATTTTACGCACAAAAGGTCCAGCATTCATACTAGTGTGCATCTCATCACCAGTACGATCTAAGAACCCCGTGTTAATGAAAATAACCCGCTCTTTAGCTTGGCGAATAGCTTCTTTAAGATTCACCGTCATCCGGCGTTCTTCATCCATAATGCCCATTTTGATGGTATAACGTGGTAAACCTAATACATCTTCAGAGGCTGCAAATAACTCATTAGCAAACTTCACTTCATCAGGACTGTGCATTTTTGGTTTGACGATATACATAGAACCTGTGCGCGAGTTCAAGTGCTTAGACTTGCCTTTCAAATCATTTAATGACATAAGCGGGGTAATCAATGAATCCATAATGCCTTCAAAAACTTCCTCTGGTCCATCACCCAAATCTACTAATATAGACGGGTTCTGCATCAAATGGCCGACGTTACGGATAAGCAATAGAGCACGACCAGGTAATACTAGCTTGCCGCCATCTGGGGTAGTATATTCGCGATCAGGGTTTTGCTTACGAGTACGTAACTTACCCCCTTTTTCAAAGCTTTCTTCTAGATTACCATTCATCAAGCCAAGCCAATTGCGATAGACGGCAACTTTTCCTTCAGCATCGACGGCAGCAACAGAATCTTCGCAATCTTGAATAACACTAATAGCAGACTCGAGTAGCACATCTTTAATATTAGCTGGATCATCCTTACCAATGGAGCTATTAGCATCGATCTGAATCTCGACGTGTAGGTTATGGTTCTTCAGCAAGATAGCCGTTGGGTTATCCGCAGCTCCGACGTAGCCGACGAACTTAGTTGGATCAACAAGCTCGATACGCTTATCACCTTGGGCAATCTCAAGCTTGCCATCGACTATTGCAAAACCAGTAACGTCATTATAAGAGCCAGAAGCTAAGGCAATATTGTCGTCTAAAAATTTCTTAGCGTAAGCTACGACTGCTGCACCACGTTTAGGGTTATAGCTGCCTACCGGCTCTTGACCATTTTCTGAACTAATAACATCAGTGCCATATAACGCATCATATAAACTGCCCCAACGAGCGTTAGTAGCGTTCAGTGCATAACGAGCATTTTTAACCGGCACTACCAGCTGTGGCCCAGCTATATCAGTAATTTCTTTATCGACATTCTTAGTGCTAACTTGGAAATCACCGCCTTCAGGCAGCAGATAACCGATGTCGGTTAGAAATTGCTTATAAAGAGGATAATCAATGACCCCCTCTTTGGCAGGATGATCTAAATGCCATTGGTCAATTTGGTCTTGTAGTTTGACTCGGGTAGCCAGCAAGGCTTTATTACGTGGCGTAAACTCTTTGACAACCTTCTCAAAACCTGCCCAAAAATTATCTGAATCGACACCGACGCTAGGTAGCACTTCATTTTCGATAAAGTCATACATTTGCTGTTCGATGGCAAGAGTGCCTTTTTGGATACGATTAGCGTGAGAAGCCTGGCTCATAGTAGTGTCCTTATCTATACGTTAAAGGTGTTAATGTTGAGTTGTGCTATTGGTTGCGCAAACTAATCAGGGTTTAGCGTGCTATATTTCATCCGAACTACACTCATTTTAGATTCAGATATCTGTTATCAAAAACAGTAGTAGTTAACTAAACTTCAATAATCTAAACCTTAATTTTCTCTCAAATAAAAAGCCGCTGACTAAATTTTAACGGCTTTTAATCATACTTTATGAGCAGTAAACTTAATGCCAACCAAGATCATTCTAAGTGCAGATCAAAACCATTAGAATATTACTGTAAAACCATTCTATAGTGGCTTGATCTGCCTACTAGCGCAAACTGATAATAAATGCTAATTATCCAGCAATAAACACTAGTAACTAATAGTAAGACAAATTACCTAGAAAGCAAAATGCATCCTACTATCAAATTAAGAAATAAACAATAATTAGCCATTCATAAGATAAATAGCGAAGTTTTATATTAATGATACCTTAGGCTGTGTATACCTTTAGCGAGGTACTACAACTTAGCTAATGACATGACTTGAGCGTCTACATAAACTGTAAGTAATCATTACCAATGATCTTTAGCGCTCCTTACTATCGCTGAGATTCAATCAAATAAAGAGGATGACTGCTATAATAGCGCTGATAGAACCTCCTTAATAAATACTAACTTGCCAATAAAGCTTGAATATTCTATGACTCCTTATAAAAACCATGCGCTAGATGCAAAACTAGCCATTGAGCCAGCATATAAAGACAACACTACTAGCGCTGTTAATAGTAACGACGATAGCGATGACAGTAGCGAAGACAGTGTCGATGTGGCACGACTACGCACGCCTATCAAAGTTGACCTGACGCCTATCTATGACTTTTTAGGCAGCCGGACAGACTCAACATGGGTAGACCATGCTCTTAACCACTTACCTTTACTCATACAAGATCATGCCAACTGTGAAAAGAAGGCTGCAGGTACAGCGATGAATCTTATCTTTCGCTATGAGTTTGCCTATGATTTGCAGCGTAAACTTGCGCAGCTAATACGCGAGGAGATGCTCCATTATGAGCAAGTGCTCGGTATCATGCATGAGCGTGGGCAGGATTGGCAGTATCTGAGTGCTGGACGCTATGCTAAAGGTATGCTCAAACATAAGCGTACTTTTGAGCCTGCAGCAATGATAGATATATTGATTATTGGTGCTTTTATTGAAGCACGCTCCTGTGAGCGTTTCGCAGCATTGGCTGAGGTAATAGAAGACCCCCGTTTAGCGAAGTACTATCGCTACTTACTCAAGTCTGAAAGTCGGCACTTCGAGGATTATTTAGCTTTGGCGCAATCACTATCTGAAGACAATATCGATGATCGAGTAGCCTTTTTTAAAGTGTTGGAGTCTGAGCTGATATCGAGTCCAGATACTGAGTTGCGTTTCCATAGTGGCATACCTGTTTAATACCAGTCTCGCTATTTGCTTGTTTGCCTGATTAGCTTGCTTGCTTTTTTAATAATCACTTAGGTAAATTTATAATGAGATACTAATACAATAAGCACAAAAATAGCGCAAAAAAAGTCCTTGCTACTAGTCAATAGTATTGATTAGTAGCAAGGGCTTTTTATAAAACTGTTTTACTATTGTTATAAATCTGATTGGTGACTTTAGCGACTAGCGCTTTGTGACACTAGTATCATATTGTTTATTGGCTTTTGCCACGTTATGGGGATCATGATCTTCAGTAATACGCTCAGCGGCAGCTGGATTAACTTTTTGTAGCGCATCATCAGGAACTATGCCTTTATTATCAGCAGCGTCCCTCAACTTATAATTTTCATCAGAAGTTTTTCGGTCATCATCGCGATTAACTGGTGTAGTCATAATTTGCCCTTACTTTCATGGCTGATTAAAAAAACAGTCGACTTGTATGCAATAATTGATTAGTTACTATTAGTCTTTTTGGTCAGGGTTTAAAATGCGGCTTTGCGCATTATCAACACTAGCATAACGATTCATCTCAGTAATGCCTTCGCTCTTAGGAGCTTCGCTACCCACAGTATATTCGTTAATTCCTTCATCAAAAGCACTGCCCCCTTGTTGATCTCGACGATCAGGCTGACGAGCAGCATTATCACCCTCGTTAACATGTACATTATCGACTATATTTTTATCAAAAGTATCAGTGCCATTAGTAACAGACGTATTAGCTTCTAGCTCATCATGATTAACGATATCATCTTGAGTGATAATATCCCCTTCTACCCACTCATCATTAGCTCCAGTAGTAGCCAAGACGTCTTGATGATTCACTCTTTCACTTACTACACGCTCACTAGTGTTGCTATTAGCTATACGTGAATCTATAGAATTATCATCCAAGCTTTCTATATCCTCAATGAGCCCTGCTCCTATTACCGTTTCTTGCAGAGTTCGAGTGCCTTTGATTTCATCATGCTCAGCAACACTGGCATGATTATTTATAACAGTATTAGCAGTGTGTTCAGTGACCATTTCATTTAAAGTTTCATGACTGCTAATTGGAGTTTTAGTTAATGCCGGATCTTTGGTTTCCATTTTATTATCCTTAGAGTAGTTAGGCTTATTTAATAGCTGTTTATCTAATAGCTTAGTCAATAACTTAGTCAACAATCGTAGCTTAGGACTTATCAATCAACTTAAATAATTAAATCTTATTACCATCTTGACTTAAGTCATAGGCATTTAGATCACCAACATTTTTGCCGCCATCTGGTAAGTTTTCCTCTTTACGAGGATCAGAATATATTTCATCTGTTTCTTGAGATTTTTGCTGAGGACCATCTATTTCTGAATCATACTTGCGTCCTTCATAGCTGCCTTTTGCATTATCTGGAGCTACAGAAGCAGGATCCTCTACAATGACCTGTTCTTCATTATTAGGCTGTTCATTATCAATCATCAACTGCTTATCAATAGTAATGTCATTACCTAAAGTACTTTTAGCATTATTTATAGCAGGTTTCATAGCGTGTCCTTGACATAAGTATCATGATTATTATTAGTAGTGAGCTTACTTATCAGTACGAGATTTTTCATCAATAAAAGGGGTAGCTTCTTCTGCCGTCAACTTTTGTGGTTTATCATCCTGTTCGGACTGGTCCAAATTAATCTTGATCTGCTCGGCATCAGATTTTTTTACGGCTGTTGTTACTGCAGACTTTGGTTCTAGATCCTTATCTGAGCTATTCATAACCTCTCCTATCAGCAATTAAGGTTCAATATTAACAATGATTATTGTCTCTAAAAACTAGCTGTAACCCCATATAACCCCTTTATCTAAGATCTGAATTAAATAACTTTAGCGGTTAATAGAAAGCCAGTAATAGGCAATTAATAGTTTGGCAGCAATAATATTCAATACTATAAACCACTTAAGTATAAGTAATTATCCGATTACTACTCTAGTGTACTGCGGTATCAATATGTGAATATATGTGAGGTTAAAACACGGTTTGTAACTCAATCTATTTTGTAAAAAAAACCAAATATAGCTTATTAGCCATACTTGGTTTCTTATAGATATTACTACTGTCAAACTCAGGGGTTATTAACTACCCCCTAACTATCTCGGACTCTCACCAGCATTACTAGTGATACCCTACCAATGCTATTAGTAAAGCATTGGCTGTTAAGCGTCTAAGCGTCACTAACACCGCTAATAGTCTTTAGTAGATAATCTTGCGCAGTGTGAGCGGTCTCGCCAGCACTTGGCTGTAGCTGTTCCCACTTCCCTTTACCCTCCAAACTCCATGCCTGTACATTATCTTGTAGATAATTGAGCAGACCATCTTGATAGATCTGTTTAAACATCTTTTTATCTTGAATCGGAAAGGCGACTTCTACTCGGTGGAATAGATTGCGATCCATCCAATCGGCACTAGCACAGTACAAGCGCTCGTCGCCATTATTGTGGAAATAATAAACCCGAGTATGCTCTAAAAAGCGGCCAATGATCGAGCGCACAGTGATATTCTCAGACAAGCCTTGTACTTGTGGACGCAGGCAACACATCGAGCGCAAAATAAGCTCAATCTTAACCCCTGCTTGTGAGGCATCATAAAGCTTATCAATCAGACGACGCTCAGTTAAAGCATTAGTCTTGATGATAATATGAGCGAGCTTACCAGCTTTAGCATGAGCAATTTCGTCGTCAATAAAGCGCATAAGCTGCTCATGCAAAGTAAAAGGCGCATGAAGTAGTTTTTTTAGGTTAGCAGGTTTGCCCATACCTGTAAGCTCTTGGAAGATTTTATGCACATCTTCTGAGATGTCAGGGTCAGCGGTAAACAAACCATAATCGGTATAAACCTTGGCATTGGCCGCATGATAGTTGCCGGTTCCCAAATGCACGTAGCGAATGATTTTGTCATCTTCACGGCGCACAATCAGCATTAGCTTGGCATGAGTTTTATAACCCACAATGCCGTATACCACTACGGCGCCAGCCTCTTGTAGATAATTAGCAACGGCGATGTTGGATGCTTCATCAAAACGAGCGCGCAATTCGATAACAGCGGTAACCTCTATACCATTACGCGCAGCAGCAGCCAGTGCTTGTACGATCTCAGAGTTAGTACCGGAGCGATATAAAGTTTGTTTAATCGCTAATACTTTAGGATCGTTAGCGGCTTGCCATAACAAGTTGATAACGGGTGAGAAAGAGTGAAAAGGATGATGTACTAATACGTCCCCTTTACGCATCGCACCAAACATACTAGTACTGCGATCGAGCTTATCAAATTCGCGGCGAAATGCTTTGGGTAGGACATGAGTAAAAGGCTGATAGCGTAGATTAGGAATATTAAAATCAAATAACAAACGAGTTAGGTTCACTGGACCATTAACTCGGTAAAGCTGATTTTCATGCAACTCAAACTGGTTAAGTAGATAGTCACTAATAGGCGTTGGACAGTCAGTAGTTACCTCAAGGCGCACTTTATCACCGAAGCGACGATTCTCAAGCTCACCTTCTAAAGCTTTGGCAATGTCATCGACATCATCAGCTAAGTCCAAATCTGCATTACGAGTCAGTCTAAACTGATGGCAACCCGTGACATTCATCCCTGGAAATAAATCACCGATATGCTCATGAATCACTGCCGAGAGCATCACATGGTGCTCTTTACCACCCGTCAACTCATCAGGTAAGCGAATGACTCGTGGCAAACTACGTGGTGCTGGTACTATAGCTAAATTAATATCGCGACCAAAAGCATCCTTACCTTCTAAACTGGCAATAAAGTTCAAGCTTTTATTGACTAAACGGGGGAAAGGATGGGCTGGATCAATACTGATCGGTGTCAATACTGGTGATACTTGCTCAATAAAGTAACGCTTCATCCATGCCGACTGCTCGCTATTTAGCTCATCACGCTTTAGATAACGAATATCTTGTTCCGCTAGCGCCGGTAAAATGTCCTCATTCAAAATACGATACTGCTCTTCGATAGCCTTATGAGTAATCGCTGATATCTCGCTCAAAGTTTCGCTTGGGCGCATACCATGAGGGCTATGCGCAGCATCACCGAGATTGAGCTTTTGCATAAGACCAGCTACTCGAATCTCAAAAAACTCATCTATATTCGATGAAAAAATAATTAAGAAGAATAAGCGCTCAAGCAAAGGATGCAAGGGACTTGCCGCTTGTGCCAATACTCGTAGATGAAACTGCAATAAAGATAAATCACGGTTGATATAGCTGTTCGAAGAATAACTACCATCATCAAAACGTTGCCAATCAATTTGGGTAAGAGGCGAGTGCTTAATGAGAACGCTGTCCTTACTACTACCGATATTACTATCATTATTAGGGTTATTAGGGTTATTAGGGTTATTAGTATCGTTATTATTATTACTTTTCACTATTGCCATGCTCCTACTCCAGGTTGTCATTAGGCACTATTATCTACTTCGATTGCTACTACAACTATTCAGTGCTGTAGCTACTGTATAGGATAATGATGTCACTGATACTTTTTTAGTATTACTTAGGCTATTATACTTATACGAATTTTAGTTATTAGACTTATTAGACTTGGTTTAATAAAGACATATTAAAATAAAGGCTTATCACCATAAAATCTTAGTACTACAAATTAAAGATGGCCTTTATAGTTATGCCTATTGCGGTAAAGCGGCGTTGTTCAAGCGTTTTTTTATAATACGCTGCTTATTACGCAAACGTCTATCATTGCGATTATTTTCATAATATTTAGGGTTGGTCAAAGTGGCAATGAGCAGTGCTGACTGATCTCGGTTTAGATTGGCAGCTGATTTATCGAAATAGTGTTGTGCAGCGGCCTCAATACCATAAATACCATCGCCAAATTCTGCGACGTTAAGATAAGCACTTAGTATACGTGGCTTGTCCCAAAAGGCTTCGATCATTACCGTAACCACTGCTTCTTCGCCTTTACGAATGTAAGAGCGATGTGAGGTCAAAAATAAGTTTTTGGCTAATTGCTGAGTGATAGTAGAACCGCCAGCAGAGGACTTGCCAGTCGCTTCGTTCTTTTTCATAGCTAATTCAATGCCTTTAAAGTCAAAGCCGTTGTGCTGACTAAAGGTTGAGTCTTCGCTGACTATAGCCGCTTGTTTGGCCGACTTAGCAATCTGATCATAATCTACCCAAGTTTGAGTAACGCTGCCACCAGTGAGTCGATGCGTAAGCATAAACATGCTGTTATTAATAGGCTGGGTCTTCCACAATAACAACAGTCCTGCTACCAACACATGAAAAGCTATCATTAAAATTATCACTGCCAGTAATAGCCGTTTGATAAATCCGCCAAAACTTGTCATGTGTTAAGTGTCCAATTAATTAAAAGAATAATAAGTGACCAAGATTGAAGCTGATTAGTAGGCTATCTTACCCAATCTCACTATCTGTGTCACTGCTGCTGTTATTATTTGGCTGATTTCTTTATCATATACAACATTCCCCACCTCTATAACTAGTCACACTATCTCCAACAAACCACTGCGATAGCCAGCACTTTAGTAGTAGCTATTCTACTATCAACCACTTTGCTATGAGTTTTTATATGAGTAACTGTATGAACTATCCTGACCCTATGCAAGCACTACGAGCGGCTATTATTGAGGCTACACCTAAGCTCAATCAACCTGAACTCTATCAGCAATGGTGGCTACTAGGTACTTCAGGCTGTCACTTGTGCGACGATGCTGAAAACATACTAATGCGCTTACAATCCGTACAGCCGCTTAGTTACCAGAATATCGATATCGCTGACTTTGATGAAACTTTGATGCTGAGCTTTGCCACTAGCATTCCAGTATTATTGACTGTCAATAAGCGTTTAGATTGGCCCTTCTCAGTACTAGATTTGCAGCAGTTATTGTCTGAGTATTAACCGTTAACTTACCTCACTTATCTTTTTATTATGTTAGCCATAGTTAGCTTTTAAGCAATAAGCTAGCGCGCACTCGAATATAAATATGACAATAGCCACTCTACTCCTACCAGATAATAGTCACTTCATCGTTAGCCGCTTAATGCTAAGCGGTTCATCCCTACTAAAATAATCTACATAAATTCAAATGCTCAGGTAAAAATAGGGATTACCTGTATACTGCTCAGCGTGTTAAACCGTAACCACCAAGCTTTATCCCTGTATCTACTAGATAGCTGTATTGATTTCTGTAATTAGAGATTATTTACTAGTAAAATTTTTTGACTTTTGCTATGTTGTTCAATGAGTCAACTCCTGACGTTGACTCATTGAAGTTCTATCTATCAACTGTATAAATTTCACTCTATGTTCAGTCCCTTATAAAAAACAAAAGCCAGATAGAGTCAAACACTAATAAACCAGTTAATTGGCAAAATATTTGATATGACTTTAGCCTCATTGAGGTAAGCTTAGTAAAATAATGGATTAGTACACATTGCAACAAGGATTGTTCAAATGTATACATTTTTGGCCTTAGCGCCGATTTTAGTAGTTCTCGTACTGTTAGTAGTTATGCGGCTACCCGCCAAAATATCTATGGGCGTTGCCTATTTAGTCACTGCACTGTTAGCTTTATTTGTCTGGCAAGCTAGTGGCGCGCAAGTAGCTGCCGCCACAGTAAACGGTATCATCGTTGCCCTCACCCTATTGTTTATTGTATTTGCTGCTATTTTATTATTGAATACCCTAAAAGAAGGTGGTGCTATCATCGCTATTCGTAAAGGGTTTATGGATATCTCACCCGATAGACGTATTCAAGCCATTATTGTCGCTTGGCTATTTTGTTCAATGGTCGAAGGCTCGTCAGGATTTGGTACTCCCTCTGCTATTGGGGCACCGTTACTACTCGCCTTAGGGTTTCCGGCGATGGCCTGCGTTATGGCTGTGCTTATTATTCAATCGACGCCGGTATCATTTGGCGCTGTAGGTACTCCAGTATTACTTGGGGTATGGACAGGAATCAATGATAAAGAAGATATCACTCAAGCTATTGCTCCGCTATCTCCAGAAAACTATCTATTACAAATCACCGCTAATATCGGTCTTATTCATGCCGTAGTAGGCTTTTTAATTCCGCTAATTCTAGTGGCTTTCTTGACCCGATTCTTTGGTGAGAAACGCTCTTTTGTTGAAGGCTTAAAGGTCTGGCCTTTTGCTATTTTTGCTGGTCTTAGCTTTACCATTCCTTACTTTTTAGTAGCCAAATATCTAGGCCCAGAGTTTCCGTCACTAGTTGGTGGTTTTATCGGCTTAATGATCGTATTGCCTGCCGCAAAACGTGGATTTTTGATGCCTAAAGAGATTTTTCATTTTGCGCCAAGAGCTAAATGGGATAAAGACTGGCTAGGCTCGCTGCCTGAAGAAAAGTACGATGACACTATTGCCCCGAAGTTTTCTTTGGTCAGAGCATTTTCTCCTTATCTTGTGGTAATCGCTTTATTGATTATAACAAGAGTAGTAGCACCGCTCAAAGCGTTCTTAACTGGTGATATGACTACCATCGAATTTAGCAATCTATTTGGTACCACCATATCTAGTAAAGTACAGCTGGCCTACTCTCCGGGTACTATTTTAATTATCAGCTCATTACTATGTATTTTATTATTCAAGATGAATGCTCAAGCGGTGAAACGTAGTTGGAGTAATTCAGCCAGAACTATGGTTGACGCTGCACCAGCCCTACTGCTTTCTGTGCCTATGGTACAAGTATTTATTAACTCTGGTTCAGCAGCTGATGTGGTTAATGCCCTACCAGCTATGCCGATACTATTGGCTGAAAGTGCCGCTGGTGCCTTTCAGAATGCCTGGCCATTAGTAGCGCCGTGGATTGGGGCAATGGGTGCCTTTATTGCAGGCTCGAATACGGTTAGTAATATGATGTTCTCTTACTTTCAATGGTCTACTGCCAGCCAAATTGGCTTCGATACTAATCTTGCAGCCCAGGTGGTCGCTCTACAAGCCGTAGGCGGAGCAGCTGGTAATATGATTGCCGTGCATAACGTGGTCGCCGCTTGCGCAGTAGTGGGACTCATGGATAAAGAAGGCTACGTTATTCGCAAAACCTTGCTGGCAATGACCTATTACGTCATTCAAGCAGGATTAATTGGCATGGGTATTATCTTTGGTAATATAATGTGGTGGATCTTAGCGGTGATTTGGCCAATAGTATTCTTTGGGCTTATGGCCATAACTGGTAAAAAAGCCACTAGCTCAGTCATAGACAACCGCTAAAACCTATACTCTGACTAACAAAAGATCATTATTAGTATTCGAGCTGACGCTACCATGATCATTATGGTAGCGTCAGCTTTATAGTCAGACAGCTTTTACAATTAAACAGGCATTGAGTTATCTGTTTAATTAATAAGGAAAACCCCATGAAAAATTTAAGCAAGATCACTGAGATTGAAGACTTACGCCGCGTAGCAGAGCGTAAGATTCCTCGTATGTTTTATGATTATGTCGATTCAGGCTCATGGACCGAAACTACTTATCGCAATAACGAAACCGACTTTGATCGTATCAAGCTGCGCCAGCGGGTATTAGTCAATATGGAAGGGCGTTCGCTAGCTACTGAAATGCTAGGTACGCCAGTCAGTATGCCAGTGGCCATAGCCCCTACTGGCTTTACTGGGATGATGTGGGCGGACGGTGAAATTCATGCGGCGCGTGCTGCCGAAAAGTTTGGCGTACCATTCTCACTATCGACCATGAGTATTTGCTCTATCGAAGATGTGGCAGAAAACACTAGTGCACCGTTTTGGTTTCAGCTCTATATGATGCGTGACCAGGATTTTATCGCCAACTTGATTCGACGGGCTAAAGCTGCCAACTGCTCTGCTCTGATCCTAACCGCTGATTTACAAGTGCTGGGTCAACGCCACAAAGACATCAAGAACGGCCTATCTGCTCCACCAAAGCCAACCCTTGCTAATATCTTAAACCTGATGACTAAACCCGAATGGTGTCTAAATATGCTGGGCACCAAAAGACGCACTTTTGGTAATATCGTCGGTCATGCAAAAAACGTCGAGGATATTTCATCGTTATCGGCTTGGACAGCTGAGCAATTCGATCCAGCACTGAGCTGGGACGATGTGGCGCGTATCAAAGATATGTGGGGTGGCAAGCTGATTATCAAAGGCATTATGGAGCCTGAAGATGCCGTGTTAGCCGCTCGCAGTGGTGCCGATGCGCTAGTGGTTTCTAATCATGGTGGCCGTCAATTAGATGGGGCACCCTCCTCTATCGCTGCGCTCAGCGATATTGTGCAAGCGGTACGCGCGGAGAGTAGTCAGATTGAAATTTGGCTCGACAGCGGTATTCGCTCTGGTCAAGACGTGCTCAAAGCTATGGCCTTAGGCGCTAATGGCACTATGATTGGGCGAGCGTTCTTATATGGCCTCGGCGCTTATGGTGAAGATGGGGTACGCCGAGCGCTTGAGCTGATCTATAAGGAGTGTGATACTACTATGGCTTTTTGTGGTCATACTGATATCAACCAAGTAACCGATGACATCTTAGTCAAAGGCTCGTTTGAGCAGCTCAAGACGTCGCTACCTTATGTCGCCCCTATGCGCTGGTAGTATCGATAATGGCAGTAATTTTGTTTATAATGCAGATATCTTTTATACTCTACCCATAACTTTTAACTGATATTTAGCACTATGACTATCAAGCAATTATTTAAAACGGCACCGTTAACGACTCTATTGCTAATCAGCTTTATTTGTCTGTATATCCTGCAAGTGTTAACTGGTGTCGATGCCAATAATCCAACGACTGAAGCTTTATTATACTGGGGCGCCAATGCTCTGCCTTTTAGCATGGGTGATCAGCCTTGGCGCTTAGTGAGTAGTGGCTTTTTACACATTGGCTTGATGCATCTACTCTTTAATGGTTTTGCCATGTACTTCTTTGGACAAATTGCAGAGCCGATGTTTGGTTCAAGCAAGTTTCTTGCGCTGTTTTTATTAGCAGTGATCGGTGGTAACTTGCTTAACAATCAGATGACTTGGTTGGGCATTTTGGACGGCACAGGGCAGCCCGGATTATCTGCTGGGGCTTCTGGTGGCATTATGGGTATCGGTGCGGCGCTGCTAGTGGCAGCTTTGTTTAAGATATCAGTCAATAACATGGTACTCAACTTAAAAAGCTTAGTGCTGGTTATGGGTATCAATCTAGTCTACGGCTTTGCAGTACCTGGTATTGATAATGCAGGTCATATCGGTGGCGCTATCACTGGGGGCATTATGGCCTTAGGCTTTGGTATCGCTTATCGTCAGCGTCTCAAAGCCCAGCTAGCGGCTATTCCCGCAGCGGTCTATCGGACTACTGATCCAACTTCCACTATTTACACTACTGAGCAAGCCGCCAGTATTACTGATAGCGACAATTTCGATAAAGACTCAGCACACCTCGATAATACTAATCAAAGTTATACGGTTGACCAGCGCATTTATACCAATAATAATGTCGATAACCCTGTAAACTTAGCTCATAATACTAATACAAACCAAGCCTTTGACCCAGCTGATTTGAATAGCAATATTGGTGCTGATGTTCATTCTGATGCCAGTGATGACCCTCAGATCACGAATAGCTATGCTGCAGTGTTAGCAGCAAAACCCGCTATGCTTTGGCAATTACTGCCTTGGATTATTATTATAATTATAGCTATAGGCTTTAGCTGGTGGTGGCTAGATATTCATAATCAAATATTAAAAGTATTAGCTGCTCAATAAAGTAGTGCTCAGCTTCACCTTATTCTTCATCGCTTATGAGATCCGACTATGTCTAAACTATCTATTATTAATACGCGCACTGTATTGGCATCAACCGCCGCCGTTACTTTGCTAGCTACAGCCGGTATGGCAAATGCTGCCTTGTTTAAAAACATACCTACTGATCCAGACGCTGAGTTAAGCGTTGGCATAAATGTTTTGTATACCAACAGTGCTTATGATACTGATAAGAATCAAGTACGCGTATTGCCTGGGGTTTTTTATGATAATAATAGATTTTATGCGCGCGGTGCTCAAGCTGGTGCGTACTTAATCAATGATGGTACCAATCAGCTATCAGCTTATGCACAACTCGATGGTAATTCATTCGATCCTGATGATGCTAACGGGGCGCTATCGGGTCTTGATGAGCGTAAATTATCAGCAGCGGCCGGTTTAAGCTATCAGCGTCTCACTCCTGTTGGTGGCTTCCGCGCCCAATATGCTGCTGATATCTTAGATCGTAGTGGTGGCAATACTGGTCGTTTATCTTACATTGGTAAAGTCAGTAAGAACAAGCTAACTGTCTATCCAAGCTTTGGTTTTGAATACCATGATGCGGATTATAATAATTATTACTACGGGGTTAGTAACGAAGAGTCAGCGCGTACAGGCGTTGATGCTTACGAGTCTAATAGTAGTTTAAACCCTTATATCAATGTCAGCGCTAACTACGACTTTAGTGATAAATGGGCAGGATTTGCTAATCAAAGCGTAAGCTACTTAGCCAATGAGCAATACGACAGCCCGATGGTTGACTCGCGTGTAGACGCAACCTCTACCCTTGGTTTGCTGTATAAGTTTTAGCAATATCAGCTTAAAAGCTAAATTTTAGTATTTGACGTAGGCTGGGCTTTTAGCCCAGCTTTTTGTTGGGCAAAATTAATGGGTTTGTGCGTATGTCCCCTACCACAGCCAAAAATCTACAAACCATTATTTAAAATAGAAAAATTATCGTAGGCTGGCGCTTTTAGCCCAGCGCTTTTGATTATACAATTTAACAGGGCACAACTTATAGCTTGTTAGCTAAGCTGCTATTTTTATTTAACAAAGGTATTTTTGCCTAGCTGTTGCTGGGCTAAAGCCACAGCCTACAAAAGCTGTTGAAACCTAGATTTTATGACAAATTATGGTTATTGTATAATAAGCTGTTGGGGGTCGCAAGCTCCGCCCAACCTACTGATGCACTATCAATTTAGTTATTTTGTATTTATTGCTGTTTTCTAATACCAAGGGGATGGAAAGAGGAATTATCTCCTTGTTCTTTAGCTTTTTTATACCAAATCAAAGATTTTACATGATCAGGATTAACCCCTAAACCATATAAATACATCCACCCTAAGTTTACTTGTGATTTTGGATCGCCTTGACGGGCAGCGATATCGAACCATTCTCTAGCTTTTAAATAATCTTGCTCTACTCCTTTGCCTTCAAAATAAAGCAAACCCATAAAGAATTGAGCATTGACGTTACCCTGATTAGCAGATTTTTCAAACCATTTTGCCGCTGCTATATAATCAGAGGCTACCCCTAATCCTGAGCCATATATTGCCCCCAAAGCATATTGAGCGTTTGCTTCCCCTTGTTTGGCTGCTTTTAAAAACCACCTTCTGGCTTCAACATAGTTTTTGTCTACATCTAAGCCTTCAAAGTACATCGCTCCAATAACATATTTAGCGTCTACATCTCCTTCATTGGCAGCTTCCAAAAGCTCACTCATAATTTGGCTGTAGTCCTCTGTAACTTCATTCTCTGACTCATTATTCTCAACAAGACTATTTTGTGAGTTGCGCTCCTGTTGTACCTTAAACTGTTCAGTTATCACTTTATCACTTGCTGATGCCGATGGACCGAATCCAACTGCTAAAGCTAGCCATAACCCTAAGTGAACCGCTCTATTTATATAGTTTGGTTTTGAATACATAATTTCACTCTCAATGTTTCAATCACTTTATAATATAGGGTTTGCTCGTAGAATGCGCTTTATGCATCGATAAAAACGATCTGTGCAGATGACTTTTGGAAAGCACCCTACGCTTACTTTGTCATGTTAGCAGTTATAAGCAATGTCTAATTTACGATTTATGAATAGTTTAGAGTACGGTTTAGCCCTGATTGCATCTAAAAAAAGACCTTGCCATATAACATGACAAGGTCTTTTTATTAAGTAGGTTTATAAATTCGTGGGTTAGCACCCAAGCTACAGACTCAATAAAATCTAAGCCTTACTTTTCAAATACTCTAACATAGTGTCTGCATCTGATACTTCAAACGGGTCTATTGGGCAGTTGTCGCCAAAGTCATCTTCTTTAAACACTTTTTTAACGGCTTTATTGTCGACAAGCATCGAATAACGCCATGAGCGCATACCAAAGCCAAGATTACTCTTATCAACCAGCATGCCCATTTTACGAGTGAACTCACCATTGCCATCAGGCAGCAAGAAAACATTTTCGCGGTTTTGCTTGAGACCCCATTGGTACATGACAAAGGCATCATTGACAGAAATACAAACTATTTTATCTACGCCCAACGCCTTAAACTCATTATAAAGCGCTTCATAACGAGGGAGATGGCTGGTCGAACACGTTGGCGTAAAGGCACCTGGTAGCGAGAACACAACCACTTTTTTATTGGCGAATAACTCATCTGTGGTTAGGTCATACCAAGTGAATGGGTTGTCTCCTCCAATAGAGTCATCGCGAACACGAGTTTTAAAAGTCATATCAGGTACATGGGTAATCATTATTTACTCCGATTTAAGTTATTGTCTTTTTTTCCAAAATTCTGCATGTGTATGATAATAGCTATAGTAATCCATAAGCAATCTTTGAGCTTATATCCACTATATAATATATAAAACTAGCTTTAAAAATATCAACCAAAAAAAGACCTTGCCA
Organism: Psychrobacter sp. TAE2020; assembly: GCF_018919485.1. GTDB lineage: Bacteria > Pseudomonadota > Gammaproteobacteria > Pseudomonadales > Moraxellaceae > Psychrobacter. Next base: position 2,914,452 of record NZ_JAHLMU010000001.1, on the reverse strand, counting down.
CATCCTTATATAAAGGGCGACAAGGTCTCTTTATCAAGCCAAAAAAAATTTTAAATTAAGAAGGATGCACCATATCCGCAGGCGTGACCCACTCATCAAACTGAGCTTCAGTTAGCAGCTCTAGCTCAACGGCTACTTGCTTAAGAGTTTTGTTTTCTTTATAAGCTGTCTTAGCGATTTTAGCGGCGTTTTCATAGCCAACATGACGGTTTAAGGCAGTAACTAGCATCAATGAGTTATGCAAGAAATCATCGATTTTATCTTTTACTGGCTCAATACCAACTGCGCAGTTATCGTTAAAGCTGTTGCAAGCATCACCCAATAATTGGATAGACTGCAACAAGTTATAAGCGATCACTGGTTTAAAAACGTTCAACTCAAAGTTGCCCGATGCGCCGGCCATATTGATAACCGTATCATTACCCATAACTTGCGCTACCACCATAGTCATAGCTTCTGACTGAGTTGGGTTGACTTTACCCGGCATGATAGAAGAGCCTGGCTCGTTTTCAGGGATAGTTAACTCGCCAAGACCACAACGAGGGCCTGATGCCAACCAACGTACATCGTTAGCGATTTTATTTAAGCTGGCGGCTAAAGTTTTTAATGCACCAGAAGCGAATACTTCTGCATCACGAGCAGCTAAGGCTTCAAACTTATTCGGTGACGTAACAAAAGGCAAGTTAGTCAATGTGGCTAATTGCTCAGCTGCTTTTACCGCATAGTCAGGATGAGCGTTAAGACCAGTACCGACCGCCGTACCGCCTAATGGTAGCTCATACAAGCCCTGTAAAGCATTATCAATACGCACTAATGAGTGGTCAAGTTGGCTGACATAGCCGCTAAACTCTTGGCCTAAAGTCAAAGGCGTAGCATCTTGTAAATGGGTACGACCAATCTTCACAATACTATCAAATTCTTTGGCTTTATTATCTAAAGTATCGCGCAATGACTTAATAGCTGGAATCAATAAGCTATTGATTTGACGAGCTGCAGCGACACGAATAGCCGTTGGGAAACTGTCATTGGTTGATTGTGCATGGTTGACGTGATCGTTAGGGTGGATAGGCTGATAGCTACCACGCTCAGAACCAGCAATTTCGTTAGCACGGTTAGCCAATACTTCGTTCATGTTCATGTTTGATTGAGTACCAGAGCCGGTCTGCCAAACAACTAACGGGAACTGATCTTGCAGGCCACCGTTAATTACTTCGTCAGCAGCTTGGATAATCAAATCACGCTTATCAGTATCGATACGCTCAAGGCTAGCATTAGTGATCGCCGCGGCCTTTTTGACTAACGCCATCGCTTCAATCATGGCACGTGGCAAAGTCTCGCCACCGATTTTAAAGTTCTCACGGCTACGTTGGGTTTGCGCGCCCCAGTAGGCATCAACGGGCACTTCTACGTTGCCCATAGTGTCTTTCTCAGTACGCGTTGCCTGATTCTGTGTCGACATAACTGCCCTCTTTGATAATTCGTTAGTGGATGGTTTGACGGTATAAAGTGCAACACCCGCTGCACAAAAAGGAAAATAGGATGTAAAGCGTCATTATGATAGCATGACTTATCATAAATTTCCTCAAGACCACTAGTTAATGAGTATAAGGGACTTGGATGTCTAACAAGCAAATATCGATAACCAGAAAGTCCGCCGAAAGCACCGAAATCAAAGGCACAGCTAATAACCCAGCAAGCCCTAAACTTAACCTTAATTCAGATGTTACTGAAAATGTGATAACCGCTATCACTGATAATGATAGTCGCCCTATCACTGATGCGGCGTTGCCTGATTCAACAAAAAACCTCGTTAACCCACCTCGAAGACATTTCACTCGCCAGCGTCGGCTATTAACCACTAATCAACGACAGCAGTTTGCGCGTGATGCCAGCCTGCATTTAATCAAGCTACAGCAGCGCTTGCCTGCCAATGCGCGAATCGGCTTATACTATGACGGCTTTGGTGAGCTGCCGACTCAGCCACTATTGGATTGGTGTTTACGTTTAAACTATCAGCCTTATTTGCCTGTGGTTGGCTCGCTTGGTCGCGATGATAAACGACTGCGTTTTGTACCGATTTATCATAATAAGTTAATAAAGGTCCCAACTCGTATCCATAGTTTAGGCATGAAACAAAACCATCATCGTCGTCTGCTATGGGCCAGTGAATTGGACTTGATTGTCTGTCCATTGACTGCGCTCGATACTCAAGGTAATCGAATGGGGATGGGCGGTGGCTTTTATGATACGACGCTGAGCAAAAGCTATCAGTCAGGTTATAAGAAACCATTAAAAATAGGCTGGTGCTATGACTTTCAAGTAGTCGAGCAGCTAGTCAGACAATCTTGGGATGTGCCGTTAGATGGCCTAATAACGCCAAGTGATATAAGGTGGTTTCGATGAAAGACGACTCTAAAAATAATACTGATAATAAATCTAGCGCAGATGGCGTCATTGATTATTTACAAGCATTGGACGATAAAGATGGGCAACATGAGCAACTTTATTATAGTCAAGAACAGTCATTCAGTTCTGATGAGTTAGCCGGCGTTATTAATGAGCAGCGCTTGGCTAAGTTACTGGCGCAGAGTGATGATTTTTTGAATAGTTTAACTGTTGAGATTGAGGATTTTGATCAGGACTCTGACAAGGATAACCATTAACAAATTGAATACATTGTAGGGTGCGCCCAGCGCACCGATAGTTAATCGTAACTCTATTTTCGCTTAACACCGCCCACCCTATGCAACGGCTCAACCTATTTCGCAGTCTACTTATCAACATTTCAAATAATGATTTTGCACAATGATGTGCTGGGTTAAAACCCAGCCTACGCAAAACGGTATTGAACCTTGCACCGCAAAACTTATAACACCATCGCTGCTATCCAACCGAAGGCTAATAATGGAATATTATAATGCAGGAAGGTTGGCACTACGCTGTCTCTAATATGGTCATGCTGACCATCGACGTTAAGACCAGAGGTCGGTCCAAGAGTTGAGTCTGACGCTGGTGAACCGGCATCACCCAATGCCCCTGCGGTACCAACGATGGCTACCGTGGCTAGGGGTGAAAAGCCCAGCGAGATACATAACGGCACATAAATAGCGGCTAATATAGGAATAGTCGAGAACGAGGAGCCAATACCCATAGTCACAATAAGACCAAGCGCTAGCATAACAAAAGCGGCTACCGCTTTATTACCAGCAAATAATGAAGTAGCACCATCGACTAACGGCTGAATCTGCTCAGTGGCTTTCATGACTTCAGCGAATCCTTGAGCGGTGATCATAATAAAGCCAATCATCGCCATCAGCTTGATACCATCATTAAACACCGTATCAGCATCTCGCCATTTAACCACCCCAGTGGCCATGAACACCCCGAAGCCAAACATCGAGCCGAGCAGCAACGAATCGGTATACAGCTGCACGACAAAAGCCGTGACAATGGCTACTAGTGCTACTAGCGTTTTTAATTTGCTTTGTGCTTGTGCCGCAGCAGCCGTTTTACTTAAGGCATCGCCCTCTACTACTTCGTTGTTTATCGCATCATGAGCTTGTTTATCAACTGCTAGCTGCTGATACTCGCGGGGTTTACGGTAGCTTATAAATACGGCAACCAGCAGACCAGTAAACATACCTAGCGCTGGAATGGCCATCGCTTTCGTCACTGAAATATTACTAACGTCAATCCCAGCTTCACCAACGTTTTTGAGCATAATTTGGTTAAGATAAATATCGCCAAATCCATAAGGGATAAACATATAAGTAGTGACTAGGCCAAAGGTGATTAGACAAGCAATCAGTCGTCTATCAATATGCATGCGGTTAAAAGCTAGTAATAGCGGTGGTACTAATAAGGGGATAAAGGCAATATGAATAGGGATTAAGTTTTGGCTAAAGCAGCTCATCATCACTAGACCGGCGAATAGCATATACTTAATCATGCCACTAGTACCGCCAGCATCAATACGCTTGATAACTGAGCCTGCCAGCGACTGTGGCAACCCTGAATGAGCAATCGCTACCGCAAAGGCCCCCAGTAGCGCATAAGATAACGCAATTTGGGCTCCATTACGGATACCTTCTTGAAAGGCATTTAGGGTATCAGTCACCCCAAGACCTGCTATCAAGCCGCCAGCCATCGCACCGATGATCAAACTCAATACCACGTGTACTCGCGCTAATGATAGCCCTAGCATAATAACGACTGCTAGTAGTACCGCATTGATGGTCATGTTCTTGCCCCTTGCTTTTTAACGGCTATAATCGATTCAATTGAAAAAAATATAGTGAAACAGTCCTGTGAAGATGATTTTTCAAGCTCTTTGACGCCAGCGCCGTGGCTGTAATACAACCACAGTCGCTAGAACAATTCATGATCATAGTTATGAATGACACTTTTTTGTTTTCAATAGACTATAGCTTATTGGATTATCCACTTTTTTGTTTAGTCACTGGTTTATGACGGGCGTTATTTTACCTTATTTTTCTCTCAAAGCCCATTTATAGAACCAGCTAGGCAGCACACAGTAATGACCTGCACTATTTTGAGGTTAGTAGTTTAACAAGCCTTGCAATTTTTTATGGGGACACCATTTATCTAAACATGAACCCAACTTGACTGAACAAGTCTGGTTAACAAGGAAATAAAACAAATGACTGACTATACTATTGATAAAGACAACATTGATATCGATGTGTCGACTGCTGTAGAAGATGATAAGCAAGAGGCTGTGCAAGAAGACCAGCTAGATGATCCTACAACGGCGCCAGTAGAAAATTATTTGCCTTTGCTGGCCCTGCGTGATGTAGTGGTTTATCCACATATGCAGATTGCGCTATTCGTTGGTCGTGCACCATCGGTCAAAGCGGTTGAGTTGGCACAAGCAGAATATGGTAATAAAGTATTAGTAGTCGCCCAAAAAGATTCGCTTACTGAAGATATTGATCAAGATAATCTCTATCAATATGGTACGGTTTGCCGCATCGTCAGCACTATGCCACATGACAGCGATGAAGACTGCATTAAGGTATTGATCGAAGGTCAGTATCGTGCGCGCGTCGATAGTATAGAAGAGCACGATGATATTTTGATGGCTACTTTTGAGCAGGCTGATGTCGATATAGAAATGGATGACAGCCAACAGAAAAACACCATCAAAGCTTTGACTAGCCTGTTTGAGAGTTATGCGGATGCGCGTTTGCGTAATGCTCGTGAGCTGACTCGCGTGGCTAAGCGTATCGATGACTTGCTTGAGCTAGTGTATTTTATCTCTACCCGAGTATCGATGGACTTAGAGATCAAACAGTCGTTCTTAGAAAACAACGATATCAAGACTCACATCAATACTTTGACTGAGTACTTAGTCAAACAAAGCGCTGAACAAAATATCGAACAAGATATCCAAGATGCTGTACGTCAGCAAATGGAAGACAATCAGCGCGAGTACTTTTTAAATGAGAAAATGAAAGCTATCAAAAACGAGCTGTCAGATATGAATGACGGGGCGTTTGATGGTGAAGATGATGTTGGTGAGCTAGAAAAACGTCTTGAAGATGCCGACTTACCAGAAGATGTACGCAAAAAAGCCGATCAAGAGCTGAAAAAGCTAAAGATGATGCCACCAGCATCGAGTGAATCCTCAGTAGTACGTAACTATATCGAATGGATTTTAGACACTCCGTGGAATGCTACTACTAAAGTTTCTATTAACTTAGAAAAAGCTAAAACAGTTTTAGATGAAGATCATTATGGTCTAAAAGACGTCAAAGATCGTATCTTAGAGTATTTAGCAGTACAGTCACGAGTGAAAAAACTGCGTGGCCCAATCCTTTGTCTAGTCGGTCCTCCTGGGGTAGGTAAAACTTCCTTAGGCGAGTCAATTGCACGGGCTACTGGTCGTAAGTTTGTACGTATGGCATTGGGTGGCGTGCGTGATGAAGCTGAAATTCGTGGTCATCGCCGTACTTATATCGGTGCTATGCCGGGCAAAATCGTGCAATCATTAGCTAAAGTAGAAGTCAAAAACCCACTATTCTTATTAGATGAAGTCGATAAGATGGCACAAGACTTTCGTGGTGATCCAGCATCAGCTTTGCTAGAGGTATTAGACCCTTCACAGAACGATAAATTTAATGATCATTATTTAGATATGGACTTAGATTTGTCGCAAGTGATGTTTATCTGTACCGCTAACAGTATGGATATCCCAGCAGCGCTGCTTGACCGTATGGAAGTCATCCGTCTGCCAGGCTATACCGAAGAAGAAAAAGTCAATATTGCCCAAAAATATCTAGTGCCTAAAGCTATTAAGCAAAATGGTCTCAAAGAAGGCGAGATTGAGATTGTAGAAGCGGCATTGCATAGCATCGTTCAGCGCTATACCCGAGAAGCCGGCGTACGTAACCTTGAGCGTGAAGTTAATAAAATCTGTCGCAAAGTAGTGCGTAGCTCGGTTGAGAGTCATGGCGCCCGTGCACCGAAAAAAGATGAGCGTAAGCTGATCGTCGTTGATGATAATAATATCGATGATTACCTTGGTGTACATCAGTATGACTTTGGTCTTGCTGAAGAAGAGCCTGAAGTTGGTCGTGTTACTGGACTGGCTTGGACACAAGTTGGCGGTGAACTACTGACTATCGAAGCGGCAGCGATGAAAGGCAAAGGCGAGCTTATATTTACCGGCTCTTTAGGGGACGTGATGAAAGAATCCATCCGTGCTGCTATGAGTGTGGTGCGTGCCCGTGGTGATAGCTTAGGCATTGATTACGAGACCTTTAAAACCACGGATATTCACGTTCATATGCCAGAAGGTGCGACGCCAAAAGATGGTCCATCTGCTGGTGGGGCACTTACTACTGCACTAGTCTCGGCTATCACAGGCATCCCTATCCGTCCTGATATTGCTATGACAGGTGAGATTACTTTGCGTGGTAAGATCTTACGTATCGGTGGTCTTAAAGAGAAGCTATTAGCGGCGCATCGTGGTGGTATCAAGCATGTGTTGATTCCAGCAACTAACGAGCGCGACTTAGCAGATATTCCTGATAACGTCAAAGCAGGCCTGACCATTCAGCCTGTAGCAACGATTGATGAAGTATTAAAAGCGGCATTAGTTAGCATGCCAAAACCGCTTAAGCCAGCTAAAGTGACGGTAGATAAAGCCACCAGTAAAGCACTACATAGCTAATAGCAGTAGCTTTAATTAGCTTTAAAAAATCATAAGCTAAAAAGCCGCTCACTATCATAGTGGGCGGCTTTTTTATGGGTGATACTATTTTAAAGCAAAATAGCAATTTGAAAGCAAACATAGCGGTTTTAAAGCAAACATAACGATTTGATTAAGTGAAGTTTTAAGTGCAATACGTTATTTAATAGTTACCGTCATATAATAAGGCTTCGGCGTATTACTTTCACGTGCTTGGTTACGTGGCTGTAGTACTCGAATCGTATGTTCGCCTGTTTTGTCTAGCTTTACTGGATCTAGGCTCAAATCTGGAGAATTAGTGCCGTAGAGTACAGGATATAAGTCGCTGCTACCAACAATAGTCGCACTCACGCTTTGGCCTTTTTTGGCGTAGAACTGGTACTCGCAGTATTGATCCCCTTTCACTACCCCTGCTCGGCTAACATCATAACTGCCTTTAGCTACACGTAATTCTTTCACCCCGCAATCTGCAGTATAGTGTAAATCACCGCTTTGTACTGCAGCTGAAGCAGCCGTTATTCCCGTGCTCATGATGCCTAAAGCTAATGCTGCTGAACCGGCCAAACTAATTAGAGTACGCATATTACTTCCTTCTATTTATTAATTAATATCTACTAGCCATTACTAATGCTAATTATTGCTGTCATAGTTATTTTTTAGAGTAATAATATCTAAATCTGACTAGCTATTTTGCCTCACTGATTACCTATTAACCATTTTATTTCGTCACCTTATGTTAAGCATTTAGTAAGCTATTGCGTCTATATGGTTATGACACTTTACATATATTAACGCTTTGTTGCGTTTTTGATAAATATCTAACTCTATAGCTTGGTTATACTCCCTATGATGAGATTACGAAATATTGAATTATTTATAATATATTTTTAATTTAATGTTCACTCAGTTATAAGTAAAAAACCTTATAAAATATTTTCTATTTTCTATTCTATTATTGGAGCTAACGATGAATAAGTTAATGATGACAAGTGCTTTACTATGTGGTTCAGTATTAGCAATGACTGGTTGCCAAACGGTACAAGATCAATTAAAAACTGGTAATCCTCTTAGCCAACCAGTACTTAAATCAGCCATTATGACTACTGATGGCAGTAACAAAGAGATTGGGCAAGTCTTCTTACGTCCTGTTGAGGGCGGTGTGCAAGTCTATGGTAAATTGATGGGTCTGCAGCCGGGCGCAACAGTTGCTCTGCATATTCATGAGACCGGTAGCTGTGGCAATATGGGTAAAGATGCAGGCGGTCACTTTAACCCTGACAAATTCCCACACTCAAACCCAGACGATGTAGCAGGTCATGCAGGCGATTTACCAAATGTGACCGCTGATGAGAGTGGCGTTGCTCCTATCAACTATGTCAATAAGAAAATCTCTGCTGCCCAAGCGGGTAAATATAGCGTTAATCGTCTAGCATTCATCATTCATAGTGGTGCTGATGATTATACTAGCCAGCCTGCAGGCGCCTCAGGTGACCGTATTGGCTGTGGTATTATCGTGGCTAACTAATCGGTAAACCTAGATGTGATTAACCATAAAAAAACCTCTTAGATTATCTAAGAGGTTTTTCTATTAATAGCTTATTAAATGAATGAGGAATCTACTCCTCTACCCACTCACCCTTACGCCAGAATAATCCCCAACGTGAGGCTTTACCATTTTTTTCTGAGCCAATATATTGCTCTTTTTTCTTACGGGACCAACGCAGAATAGTTGGGTTACCCTCAGGATCTTCGTCCGGCCCTTCAAACAGATATTGAAACTTATCTTCCATTTTATCTTTAATCTCACGCAGTTCCGCCAATTTTGGTGGTCGTGTTTCGCGCACTTTCGGGAACTTGGAAGCGGCTAGGAACATGCCTGCTGCCCCTTCACGCAAGATAAAATGATCCTCATGCTTAATCGACTTAAGCTCTGGCATGTCGATAGGATCCATACGTGGCGGTGCCGGCTCACCGGTCTTAAGCACTTTGCGAGTATTATCACAATTTTGACAAGCAAAGTAAGGTCCAAAGCGGCCAGTCTTAAGTTCCATTTGACCATCACACTTATTACAATCAATCGTTGGCGAATCTGAGCCTGGGACTTCAAACTTACCTTCTTCTAGCACATAGCCGTCACAATCCGGATTGTTACCACAAACATGAAGCTTTAGGCCACCATCAACGATATAGCCGTTCATAGCCGTAGCACATTTAGGGCAACGTTTTTTCTCCATTAAATCTCTGACTTCAGCCGCTTCATCATTACCTTCTGGATCATCCAGATTGGCAAAAGCTTCGACTGGCATTAAGTTTTTGGTGCCTTTACAACGCTCTTTAGGCGGCAAATTATAGCCAGTACAGCCCAAGAATACGCCTGTCGAGCCAGTGCGCAGTTGCATCGGACGATCACATAAATCGCAATGGACATCGGGCACATCAGTGGGATCATTGGGACGCATACCATCTGCATCTTTGGCATGTTCGACTTTCTTTTTAAAGTCGCCATAGAAGTTATCAAGTACATCTTTCCAATCACGCTCTCCATCTGCCACATGATCAAGCTTATCTTCGAGCGCTGCGGTAAAAGTATAATCCATCAAGTCTGGAAAACTGGCGACCAGTCTATCAGTGACAATATCGCCCATTTTTTCAGCGAATAGACGCTTATTCTCAAGTTTGACATAGCCTCGATCTTGAATAGTGGAGATGATAGAGGCGTAAGTAGAAGGTCGACCGATGCCTTTTTTCTCCAGCTCTTTAACCAGACTGGCTTCCGTAAAACGAGGTGCTGGCTTAGTGAAGTGTTGGCTTGGATCAAGCTGATCTAAGATCAATACATCGCCTGTTTTGACATCAGGTAGTAATGTATCATCCGCTTTGGCTGGTGATAACACTCGCGTATAGCCATCGAAAACCATAGTACGACCACGAGCTTTTAGCTCAACATCTGCTGCTGCCACGAACAAGTTCACGGATAGATATTTAGCCGCTGTCATCTGACAAGCCACAAACTGCCGCCAAATTAGCTCATAGAGTCGAATAGCATCGCGCTCCACGCCTTTGAGCTGAGTAGATTTCATATTGACGTTAGAAGGACGAATCGCCTCATGCGCTTCTTGGGCATTTTGCTTATTACCATAAAAGTTAGGCTTTTCAGGCACATATTTAGCGCCATAGCTGTCTTCGATATAGCTACGTGCCGCAGCTAACGCATCACCCGATAAGAAGGTTGAGTCAGTACGCATATAAGTGATGTGACCCGCTTCATAGAGACGCTGTGCCAAAATCATAGTCTTTTTGACTGAGAATCCTAAGCGAGTACTAGCGGCTTGCTGCAAAGTTGAAGTGATAAATGGGGCACTTGGCCGTGACTGAGTGGGTTTCTCTTCGCGCTCTTTGACTATGTAATCGGCCGTATTTAGCACGGCTAATACTTTATCGGTTTGCTGTTTATTAACCAGCTTTAGTGTCTTACCGGCTTGTTTAGTAGCTTCTAAACGTATAGCTACTTGCTCAGCGTTTTTCTTAGCATCGGCTATATGAGTATCAGCGTGAATCTGCCAATATTCCTCAGGAATAAAAGCGCGAATTTCGTGCTCACGCTCAACCACTAGACGCATAGCTACTGACTGCACTCGCCCTGCTGATAGACCACGAGCAACCTTTTGCCAGAGAATAGGCGAGACCATAAAGCCCACTACGCGATCTAAAAAACGTCGTGCTTGTTGCGCATTGACGCGATCGATATCGAGTTTTGAGGGTTGCTTAAAAGCATTTTGAATAGCATTTTTGGTAATTTCGTTGAATACTACACGCTCATATTTACTATCAGCGCCGCCGATGACTTCTTTGAGATGCCAAGCGATAGCTTCTCCTTCCCTATCCATATCCGTTGCTAGATAGATCTTGTCAGCGTCTTTGGCTAAGGCTTTGAGCTCTTTGATAACCTTGGTTTTATTCGGCAATACTTCATAGACTGCCGCCCAATCATGTTCAGGATCAACGCCCATCCGTCGCACTAGTGCTTGCTGGGTTTTTTCTTCTTTTGATAAGGTTTCATCTTTATTAGTAGCAGCTTTTTTTGCGCCTTTACTAGCCCCTACTGGTAAGTCACGGATGTGGCCAATACTTGAACGGACAATAAAGTCATCGCCCAAATACTTATTAATCGTTTTTGCCTTAGCTGGTGATTCGACAATGACCAAAGACTTACTTTTATTGGGAGTTTTGCTAGTTTTAGTCACAGTTTTAGCAGCTGCTTTGGTAGCAGTAGATGAGGTAGCACTTTTTTTGGTTGCGGTTTTGGCCATATTTGACTACACCATAATATAGGGAATAAAAGGAGGTATAAGTTAGTAGCTAAGCATTTTTAATTAAGCATTTTTGACTGCACTTGGTATCAACTAAACGTTTGTACCGTTAAATATTTGATCAGGCAAGCACTACAGCTACTCACAAAAAGGTAATAAACCATAGAGCAGTCCAGTAATCATTGCTAAATAATGAACCAATAGCTACGATATAATTACCAAACAGCAATAAACTTAGCAAGACGTTACACTTCTATACGTCAAGCTGTCAACTGTAAATAATACAACTTTAGCTAAAAACACTTAGCTGAGCATACTCTATCTGAATAAAATCTGAGTCAATAAATAATCTGATCTATGGTTAGAGCCTGTTCAACTTTCAAAACTAGAAACTAGAAACTACTGATAGCTAAGAGCTTTTGTTCATAAACTAGTCAAGTTAGTTACTGCGTCATCATTATTTATAGCTGGGTTATTTGTAGCACTGCTTGACAGAATTTGCATCTGCAACGCCCACTTCTCAAGCTGAGCTTTTAGCGCTAACAAGTCAGGCTCAATAGCAGCTGCTTTATAGCTCGGATTAGTCATAGGGCGCACATAGGCGATATCTTCCCAATAAATAACGATGCTATTAGCTTTAATCAGTAACGCTTTAACAAACGGCTCAATCGTATCTGGTAACGCCAGCGCCGTCTTATCTAAATTAAAATTAGCTGCTGGCTTCGCCGTTTTTGACCTGCTGGATGGTTGAAAAATCGTATCAGTATTCAGCTCACTAGCTGGTTGATTGGTCACAGCATCAGTACTAGTATCTGGACGCCACTGACCATCGATAACTTGATAGCGTGTTAACGGCAGCTGTAGGGTGTCTAGCACCACACCGTACTGCCCTAACATACCACGGCCATACTCATTGTCTTTACCCCTGACCCAATCCGGGCAAGCAACTAACTTAGGATTGAGCTGCAAACGTCGCGCAGTCATACGCAGCTTATCCAAACGCTGATCAATAGCGCTAGGCTTGAGCGCCATCATACTCCCTAATACAAAGAGTACAATAGCGATGGCAATCCACATTCCCATGATAACTTAGCCTTTTGACAGATTAGGATGAACTAAAACAACATATCGATACTAGCAACGGTTATAGAAACTTATTTATTTAGCTATTTGCTGATAGCAATATAGCTATCGGTACTCGTTATAACTACTAGTACTCGCTATAGCAACAGATACTTACTCTATTACAAATACTAAGGTAGCTCCTTATATGAGCACTAACATAACCATTGATCTGGCTATTAATGCAGCCACCAACCTCACTAGTTATATAAAAAACCCTTATCTATAGCTACTCATAATGAGTACGAACTAGTAGAAATCAAGCTCTACTTGAAGTTCAGTCAGCAACTAGAGGCTTTATAGTACTAATAGTTAAAATAATTAGCCTATTGTTTTGACTACTATATCAATAGCTTAACTGCACAACTATCCAAGCTAATAACTACTATAATAACAATATACAAAAAGTTGCTTTGATAAAAAAATGCTATGATAAACGATAATTTCGAAGCTGCGGAGGTTTATTATGTCTTATTTTCTTACTACTATAGTAGCTACCCTAAAGCCCCTATTGACTCAATATGCAGCCTCTACTATCACTAAATCAAATATTGCCTTAGTAATAGCGAGTGCGGGCCTGTTGTCTTTGTCAGGCTGTGCCACTACCCAAAGCTTAACTCCACAGCAATGTCAGGCCAGCAATTGGCAGGAAGTTGGTTATGGGGATGGGGTTAGTGGACGCTCGGGAGCTTACTTCGGTCACTACACTAACAGCTGCGCTAGTGTAATCGGTGCTACTCCTGATCGTATCTTATGGGAACAAGGTCGTCAGCGAGGGTTAAAGCAATACTGTACTGAGCTAAATGCCTATAAAGTAGGTCGTGAAGGCTATAGCTGGCAACCTGTTTGTCCACTCGAGGGCATCGATAAGCTAGAAGAGGCTTATGCGCAAGGACGTTACTATTATATTCGTCAACGTGACCTAGATTATTTACGTTCACCTTACCCCTTTGGTTACGGTAATCGTCTAGGTTATGGTCGCTATGGGTATGCGCCATTCAGTTATGGCTGGTAAGCTTTTATATAAATATTGGCAAATAAGATAAAGAAAGCCTCGCAAGGTAAACCCAGCGAGGTTGGAGAAGATTGCTATTATTTTATTTATTTTTCTTATTATCCTAGCTATATTTTTACTGATTGCGCTACTAATATATATAATTCGGCTGTTTTTCTGACCGCTGCTAACTGCTAATTCAGCATGGTGTGGTGAGCATGCTGTAGTAAGCACACTAAGCTTAGTGCAGTTAATATAAGACAAGCTTAGTTTTACATCCGGTCTAACTGCTCTAGAAGCCAGTTGCTAACTTTAAATACTAATACTGACTCAGTATGATCCAAACCTAATAATTAAAAACCAACCGCTATTACCTGCTATTCATTCACAAAAGCTATCTTAGTCAGACCCGCCTGACTAGCGGCGGCCAATACTTGCGCGACGCTATCATACTTACTTTGCTTATCAGCGCGCAGTTGCAGCGAAGGGTCTTTACCGGTATTTGCCGCTTGCTGTAACCGAACTTCTAACTCTGCCATACTAATCGGATCACTATCCCAAAATATCCCAGCATCTTTGTCTATGCTAATTTGGATAGCTTCTGCTGGTTGCTCATTGAGTGCCGCATTAGTCTTAGGTAAATCTAAAGGTACTGTTGGATTCAGTACAGTGGCAGTCAATAAGAAGATAATCATCAATACTAGCATCACGTCAATCAGCGGAATGAGGTTCATCTCATTCATACTCTGTACGTCATCGTTACCTAGTTGAAAGGCCATAATTTTCTCGATATATTCTTAATGTAATCTCAATTGATTTTCAATTATTTCTTCTGCTATTTAGAGCTGTGAGCTAGAAGCATTACGATACTGATTACTGGTTTCTACTGTTTGGGCAGGAGCTGGATTTACTGCTGTTTCAGTACGTATAGAAGGAGGCGCAGAAGGTACAGTGGCCCTAGCAACTGACTCAGATAATAAATCATGAGCTCTATCATTAGCATGATACATGATGCGGCGATTGACACGTACCGCAAGGTTATAAAACACTACTGCTGGGATAGCAACTGCAATACCTAAACCAGTCATAATTAGCGCTTCGCCAATCGGCCCTGCTACTTGTCCCAACCCTGCTTGACCCGTGGCACCGATATTGTGCAGCGCATGAAAGATACCCCATACTGTACCGAACAGACCGATGAATGGGGCAATCGCCGCAGTAGTACCTAAGATAGGCAAGCCGCGCTCACTATTATAACGATAACGACCGATATATTTTAGCAGCGCTTGTTCAATCACCAATCGACGTGTTGCAGCATCAGCCCCAGCTAATTCAGGATGTTTTGCTTGGATCTTTTGAGTCAAATCATCAGCAACACTTATCGACAGCTTACGGCTTTGAATCACTCGCACGATACCTGTTACCCAAGAGGTAACAGATAAAGCTAGTAATAAGAAAAATAGACTCTTAGTAACTATATCACTGTATTGCCAGTAGTTTGCAAAGTCCATTTCAGACCCCTTAGTTGTGTTTTATAGCATAACCTTACTAGGGTTATTTAATAAAAAATTTATAGACGTTATTATTTATTGATTGTGGATTATTAAGGCATTTTATAAGTAACTGATAAAGTAACGTTACCAACTCTTGGCACACCATCTTTAGTAAAAGGTTTAAATTTCCCTTTGCCTGCTTGTTGTACTGCGGTTCTATCTAATAAAGCATTGCCCGAGGAATTTGCCACTTTTACACTTTCGATGCCACCTTGTTTGTTGACACGGAACAATAGTCCTACGGTAAAGCTATCCCCTGATCTAGCGCCTTTTTCAGCACGAGAAGGAAAACTAAAGTTAGGCGGCGATCCTGCCCAACTAGCGTTACCAGCAGTGAAACTCATAGGCTCGTTGTTAGCGGCCTCAATTTTAGCTTGAGCTTTTGCAGCATCTGCAGCTGCCTTAGCATCTGCTATATCTTGTGCTCTTTTACTATCAGCAACCGCTTTAGCATCAGCCATATCTTGTGCTCTTTTACTATCAGCAACCGCCTTAGCGTCAGCCATATCTTGTGCTCTTTTACTATCAGCAACTGCCTTAGCATCAGCCATATCTTGTGCTCTTTTACTATCAGCAACTGCCTTAGCATCAGCTATATCTTGTGCTCGTTTAGCATCGGCGCTCGCTGTAGATATCTTACTGTTAGTAACGATATCTAACGGTTGTTGATTGACTGGCTTTGCAACAATAGGCTGTTGTTTTACCGTCTTAGCGATAGGCAGCTTAAGCTCATTAGGTTTAGTCTTTTCTTCTGTCACCGGTGGTATTATTACTTTTTTGCTAGCAGGTTTGATTTTTTCGATAGCTTTTTCAACCACTTGTGGCTTAGCAGTGACAGGTTTGACTTTAGGCTGAGCTTTAACCTCTAATACAGGCTCTGGTTGCGTTATCTCTATGTTGTCGATTTTTAGTGGTTCAATTTCGATAGATGGCTGGAGTAGCTGTATTTCGATAGGAGGCAAAGCTTTGGGTGGCGGAGTAATAGGCGTAGTTGGATTTACCATCACCAATGCCATAGCGGTTAGCAGGTGTAGTATTACTACTATGCCGATAGCAGTCACTATCAGCTTGAGCGATGATGTATTGGGATTCGTTGAGGCCATAACACCTTAACCATTAACTAAATTACAGTGAATTAAAAATAGCATAGTAATACAAACGATAACCATTATCAATAAATATAATAAGTTTATTGACCATTGTCGCTAGCAGTCATTATCTACCACCCTACTACCCTTTTAAGAGACTATAACTACCCATAACTAGGCTGTTAATAATAACCATTATCGTTTTTGTTGATAAATATTCTTATTTGCTTTATCATTAACTCTTGATAAGTGATTATCTAGCTAAGGTTTTATAGTAAATAAACCGACTCTATAATTAACTTCAACACTATTAATTTTAGCATTATTAACCTTAGTACTATTAACCTTAGTATCATCGAGCATTGTTTTAGCGCCCTTCTCTATAGCGCTAAGCAGGCTCTTTTTTCTTTTTATTCTGACCAGTAGCTTGTTAGATGCTGATCATAAACCACGATATACCGAGTTTCTTATGTCTGTTATTACTGCCTACAACGCCAATACTACCGCCAAAAAACTTCTATCTATACGCCCTCTATTAGCGGCTATGACCACGGCACTGATGCTTAGTATCAGTTTAGCAGGCTGCTCATCTGCGGATACGACTCAGGACGACACTAAAAAAGAAAATAATAGTGCTGATGCGACCTCGAACAGTACTACTAACGATGCGGTTGACGTGACTACTATCGATGTTGATACCGTTAAAGGCAAAGTAAGCCTGCCGATTAACCCTTCGCCTATCGTGGTTTACGACATGACCTTGATGCAAGATTTAGCCGCGTTAGAAGTAGCAATCGATGGTAAGCCGAGTGGTCTACACTTAGATAATCTACAATCAAAAGTCCAGCCAGATCCTAAAGAGATGGGTACCGTATTTGAGCCTGATTTAGAAGCTTTAAATGCCATGCAGCCGCAAGCTATCTTGATTGGCTCGCGTATGGCGGAAAAATATAATGAGCTATCAAGTATTGCGCCAACCTTAGATATGAGTATTGATACTGCCAACATCTATCAATCAAGCAAACAACGCTTACATGATTTGGGTGCTCTATTTGGTAAAAGCGATCAAGCCCTAAAACTACAGCAAAATATCGATGGCCTTATCAAGCAAACACAAACCTTAAGCAAAGATAAAGGTACAGGCTTAGTAGTCATGGTCAACGGTAATAAACTATCCGTTTACGGCGATAAGTCACGCTTTGGCTTTATTCATAGTGTCCTTGGCGTGCCTATGGCTGATAATCAAATAGCCGATGCCCGTCATGGCCAGCCAGTATCTTTTGAATATTTACAAAAAGTGAATCCTGACTGGTTATTCGTAATAGATCGTAGCGCCGCTATTGGCGAAGATAGCGTCGGTGCCAAAGCGGTACTAGATAATCCTTTAGTGGCTCAAACAAAAGCATGGAGCAAGAATCAGGTGGTTTATTTAAGCCCAGATTCTTACTTAGCGTTCGGTGGTTATAACCAATGGATGCAAGATTTGACTGCTATTAAAACGGCTTTTACTAATGCTAAGTAGTGATGAGTTGCGCGAGAAAATGTCTTTTTCAACGTAAATTAATAGCCATCCAAATCCATGCTGTGGGCCATAAATAGCTATGTCATTATTCTCTAATCGTCATAATAGTAAGCTTGACAATACTACTGGCTTGAGTGCCACCTCGTCGTGGCGTTCGGGTTACGATAATAATAACGGTCAAAAACGTAAAGCTGCCTTGCCACCTTGGGCAATAAACAGCGCTAGCTTTTTGATAATGACCTTATTGATATTACTGAGTCTGTCTATCGGTGTCGCAGACTTTTCGTGGTCAGGCATACTAAAAAGCCTAATCAATCATAATGCTAATGCGGACAGCTCCCTGATGCTCGTTAGCCGTCTGCCACGTACTATCGCTATTATCCTAACCGGTATAGCAATGGCCGTGGCTGGTATGATTATTCAAGTGGTACTAAAAAACCGTTTTGTCGAGCCTTCTATGGTGGGCGCCACTCAAAGCGCTGCCCTCGGACTATTAATAGTCAGTTTACTGTTTCCCGCCAGCGCCCTTATTGTCAAGATGAGTGTAGCGACCATCGCTGCGGTCATTGGCATGATGATATTTATGCTGCTGATTCAACGCATTCCCCCTACTGATTTTTTGATGATTCCCCTTATTGGTATTGTATTTGGCGGTATCATCGATGCAGCCACCACTTTTATTGCCTATCAGACTGAGACTTTGCAGATGCTCAGCGTTTGGCAATTTGGTGATTTTTCTAGTGTGCTAGCTGGTCGTTACGAGCTGTTATGGCTGACGGGTGGTCTATGTGTCATTGCTTATATCATTGCCGATAAGCTCACTATCGTAGGCCTAGGTGATAATATCGCCTTGAACTTGGGGATCAGTAAGCGCCAAGTGACTTGGATCGGTGTGGCTATGGTAGCGATGATGAGCGCTGTAGTAGTAGTCACCGTTGGGGTGATTCCATTTATTGGTCTAGTGGTGCCTAATATCGTCAGCCGCATCATGGGTGATAAATTACGCCGTAGCTTGCCAGCCGTAGCTTTGCTTGGGGCATCAGCAGTATTGCTCTGCGATATCATCGGCCGATCTATCCGCTATCCATTTGAAGTACCAGTGGCGACTGTGTTTGGAGTAGTAGGTACTTTAGTATTTTTATGGTTACTGTTGCGTGCCCCTAGCGAATCGTAGCTTGCCTATAGACAACTAAAAACCCAGACTACTAATGCTAAAGAAAACTCTTACATTCATCATTTTTATAACTAAATAGATCTGTTTTAGCTTGTTGTATTAACGGTCAGTATAAAGGCGTCGAGATTTATGCCAGCTATACTGACTATATTTACCATCCTCATTTATAAGATTAGCGTATGCCTTCTCCTTCTAATGCTAGCGATATAGATACCGACAGTGATGCCGATGCTGCTAATACCAATACTATTTTTTCTGACCAACTCTCCCTTCTATGGCAGAGGCTAACGGCACATCCTTGTCTGCTAGCGACTGTAGTGTTAGTGATTTCAGCACTATTATTCTTAACCGTGAATGTGCATGGCCATTGGGACTTTGCCTTACCCCTACGTAGCAAAAAACTGCTGGCGTTGATGGTCGTCGGTTACGCTATTGGCGTTTCTACCTTACTTTTCCAGACCTTGACTCATAATCCTATTTTGACACCGTCATTATTAGGTTTTGACTCGCTATATGTATTACTACAGAGCTTACTAGTGTTTTTCTTAGGAGCGATCAGCTTTACTAGTCTTAATCCAGTCGCAAAGTTCGGCCTTGAGATTGGCCTGATGTTTGGTGCTTCGTTATTACTATTCCGCTTGCTATTCTCTAATACTAATCAGGATTTAACCCGCTTAATCTTAGTAGGGGTTATTTTTGGGATATTATTTCGCAGCTTATCCTCATTGATAGCGCGATTGATTAATCCCGATGATTTTGTGGTAGTACAATCAGCCAGTTATGCACAGTTTAATACTGTCAACCCGCAATTATTAACTATTAGCATCCTCATTTGTGCGCTTACTGGAATAGCGATTTGGCGCTGGCGTTATCAGTGCGACGTCCTGATGTTAGGTAAGCCGCAAGCTATCAACTTGGGTATCAATTATCAGCGCTTAGCCTTTAGGCTATTGACTGTCATCTCAATACTAGTAGCAACTGCTACCGCATTGGTTGGTCCGGTGACCTTTTTTGGATTGTTAGTTTGTGCTTTGACCAATAGAATCGCCAGCAATATGTCTCATAGTCAGCGCCTGATATTGGTTAGTTTAGTCGCTATGATTTGCTTAGTGCTTGGTCAAACTATCTTTGAGCAACTGCTCGGTATGGCTGGGGTACTATCGGTAGTCATTGAATTGGCTGGTGGCGTAGTATTTTTATTATTAATATTCATCAATCATCGTCGCTAATTAGCGTCCTCTTAAAACTAAGCTAATATTTTTGTGGTTGTCAGCATCGTTAGCAGTGTTATTAATACTATTTAAAACTTCTAAAACTTATCTTTCAGCAAGAGCTATTATGATTAATATAACCGACGTATCGCATCACATTGGTAAGCAGCAAATCTTACATGATATAAGCTTAGCACTGCCACCCTCACAGGTTATTGCTTTGATTGGTCCTAATGGCGCAGGTAAATCGACGCTATTTTCGGTGATGGCACGCTTACAACCTTTACAGTCTGGACTAGTAAGCTTTGCGATGTCTGACGAAATACGGGATATCGTCAGCTGTGATGCCCGTAAATTAGCCACTACGGTAGCGATGCTTGGTCAAGACAATCAAGTTCAAGGGCGGCTGCGGGTGCATGAACTGTTAATGTTCGGTCGTTACCCTTATCATCAAGGCCGACCAACAGCAGATGATCAGCAAAAAGTCGATGAGATTATCGAACGCTTCGAGCTTGAGCCGTTAGCCGGTAGATTTTTGTCCACCCTATCAGGGGGACAGCGGCAACGAGTACTGATTGCGATGATTGTCTGTCAAGATACTCCTTATCTACTGCTCGATGAGCCCCTCAACAATCTGGATATGTACCATGCTGGCCGCCTAATGCGCGAGCTACGTGAGTTGAGTCATAGCCAGCAAAAAACTGTGGTTATCGTCCTGCATGATATCAATCAAGCGGCGCAATTCGCTGACACGGTAGTGACGATGAAAGAGGGGCAAGTCATGGCGGTTGGTAGTCCTATAGAGGTCATTACTCAAGCAACAATGAAACAGCTATATAATGTCGATGTTACAGTGCTTAATCATCAAGGTCGTCCAGTGATTGTCGATGCAGCTTAGTTTGTGGTTTACTGTTCAACACACCTTATTTTTGCTGTTCTTTTTTGTAGGCGCTGACGACCTTTTAACCACAGATAAGTGCCGGTTATACAAAGCAACGTCACTGCTAAGCCTACTATCACTAGTAACAGTTGGTATAATACATGCCAGAATGCTTGACCAATCTCTGCCATATGTAAGGCCGATAACCAATGATCGACCTTATTGCCTAATAATGCCTGATAACCAAAGTTCACTCTAACGATAGCCCCAGTTTTGGCATCTACAGTTAAGGATGAAGCGCCGCTGTGGCTGCCCACATCTTTGTCCGTCTTAAAGCGCAGCTGCCATTGATTGTCCTCAGCTACCCAGCGCATACCCAATAGTTGCTGAACCTCAACACCATTGTCTGCAGCCGTTTGCTTAGCCATCTTAGTCAAAGTAGCAATACTGTTGACTTTAGTCACCGCATAGCTTGAGTCCTGCTTATCATTCAAAACCGCAGTACCTACTAGCGCCTTTATAGTCTTCGTATCTGTGTTTTTGCTATCCGTACTTAGTAGTTCATTACCTTTAATCTGCTCAGATTTTTGCTGTGCTTTCTGTTGCTTGGCTGTTTGCTGCTGTGAGGTCTCATATCCAGTAACCGCTTTCATCACAGGCTCATAGACGAGCGGTAGGTTAAAACTGACACTCGACCAAGCGATGACTAACAATAGCCCCCACAACCATAATCCAAATGCCTGATGTAAATCATAGTTTAACTTAAAGGTATTGGTCTGAGTACGGATCTTCCAAGCAGGTAGCCAACGCTTAATAAAAGAAGCCCGTTTTTTGCGACCTAATTGTTGAACTTTAGCGTGCTTAGGCTGTTGGTTTTTGATTTTTCGCGGCAAAGTTAAATACAAGCCAATAAGGCAATTGAGCGTCCATACTACACCTACGATACCCAAAATCAGTTTGCCAATATCCCCAAGCAACAGCTCACGGTGCAGATAAAACACTTTATACATAGTATTGCGCCAAGCCCATTGCTCTCTATCACGAGTACCAATAATCTGTTTAGTATAAGTATTAACATAGACTTGTTGAAAAGGCGCTTTTACTTGGTTACCCGCTGTCTCGTCGCTGACTTTATCTACTACAAAGACCGCTGACTTATTAAGCTCTAGCGATGTTGGCATACTCGAAAAACTATACTGTGGATAACTAGTTATGACCTTATCATGCAGAACACTAATAGGCAGTTGTGCTTCATTTTGCACTTCGCTATAAGCCAGCTTATGGTTAAAAACATCATCCAGCTCATTATAAAATGCTAATAGCGCTCCTGTAATACTAGTGATAATTAGAAATACTGCTATTACCAGTCCGCTGTAACGATGAATCCATAAGCAAGTTTGGCGAGGGTTAAATACCATCATTGGTGCTAACTCTTTATTAGTGGTTTATTTAATTGATGGATTTAGTGTTTTTACCATATCAGCAACCACTAAAAAGTCAGCCATCGGTAAAGACAGCTGACTCTATTAATAGCAGTAAGATAAGTTAAATTAGAACTGATAGCTCAAAGAGGCTTTAATGTTACGGCCTGGCTCAAAGTCAGTACGCAAGTAGCCATCTTCAGGACGTGGCTCAATGATACGTGACGCATGACTAGCATAAGTTTTATCAAAGATATTATAGACCCCAAGCGTGGCTTTTAGACCTTCAACTTGTGTTGGCATATAGCTCATAAAGATATCATGCACATCATAGTTAGGCTTTTTAAGCTCTGCCTTTTCAGTGTTAGGGGTTAAGTCTGCTACATAAGTACTGCGCCAGCCAAGCTCCGTAGTATCGGTTGGTGCATAAGCCAAGTTAACCATATACTTATCGCCGGAATCAGAGCTACTACCAGTCACTGAAGAGATACTATAACCGCTCTCTTCACCTTTACTGCGGGCATGAGCATAGCTTAGACCCATACTGAAGCTATCAACCTTATAATCTGCTGAAAGCTCGACCCCTTTAATCTTATAATCTTCGTCTTTATTAGTCATGCCTTGGCATTTGCCATTAAGTTGCCCAGTAGTACAGTCTAACCCAGGGTGACTACCTCCTGATCGAACGAATTCAAGATAGTTTTCAATATTAGTCTCAAAATATTTACCCGTTAACTGTAGCGAATCATCAGCTATAGTCAGACCACGTAAAGTGGTAGTAATGCCTACTTCAGCGTTATCACCTTCTTCTGCTTTTAAGTCACTATTAACAAAAGTACCCGTGCCATCAGCGTTAAAAACAGCTTGGCTTAAGTCTGGACCGTTAAATAGCTGTGTATAGCTCGCAAATATCTGCGTACTAGGTGCAATCTCATAGCTAGCAGCCAACGCCCCGACTACATTATTATAAGTTTTGCCCGCAGACACAAATTCAGGAGACTGATAACGATCATAACGTAAGCCAGGAGTTAAGGTTAACTTACCCATTTGCCATTGATCTTCTAAGTATAGTGAGGTATTTGTTGCCTCGTCAGTACCACTAACAGGGTTAGTAGTGCCGCGCTCAACGCCATTATAATCAGACTCCTTTTTATAATGCTCAACACCGGCAATTAGTTTATGGCTGCCAACTGTGCTGTCGATAACGCTAGTGTTTTGGATCTTAACACCAGTAGTTTTAACTTGCGCATCAAACTCATATCCAGGATTCTTAACATAATCAGAATCACGTAAGATTCGGGTTTTTGTTTGATAAACATTAGTATCAACATCGATCAATTTGTTTACTGGATTATAGCTATAGTCTAACGCATAAGTATCGCGTTTGACTTTTTGTGGGATGACGGGGTTCCAGCTATTAGGTCCTGGACTGGCTGGAAAATCAGGACGTAGAGGGAACCTACCGCTGTTTTCAGTACTGCTAAGGCTGGCACCAACATGATGATCTTCTGCAATATAAGCACCCGCTTTTAGTAAGATGTTTTCACCCTTACTCTCTTCAGTCTGAATCTTACGACCCTCGCCATCTTCACCTGCATTCGCATCACGCTTGCCATAATAGGCTAGCAAGTCAATATTGTCTGTTGGTGCGCCATAGACAGTCGCCGAAGTGAGTAGCTCATCATTATTACTGGCATAGCCGATATTCAATTTAGCACCGACTTTCTGACCAGGTCGTAGCAAATCTGCGGCATCGACAGTTTTAAAAGCAACCGCGCCACCTAAAGCATCGTTGCCAAGGGTGACTGAGTTATTACCGACTGAGACTTCTGCCTGTTTCAATAAATCAGGGTCAATAGTGACGTCACCCATATGATAAAACAACGTACCTTCTTGACGGGCACCATCGATAGTTACTTTAAGACTAGTATCATCAAGTCCACGTATACGTATGCGCTGATTGACCGCTGAAGTGCCTCCTACTGTGACCCCTGGCACTACATTCAAAAAGTCGCTTAAATGATTGGCTTGCTGCGCTGGGGTATAGTCATCTGTATATACCGAGTCCTGTTGTACTTTTTTATTTATAGAGCTGTTAGCGGTTACGGTAATAGTCTGTAAATTAGTGCTAGGTACGCTATCTACATCAGCAGCATTCGCCATTTGTGACCCTAATACTGCTGCTATACCTATAGATAATACGCTTAAACGACTGGAGAATAATACTGCACTCATAGTTGACTCACTCAATATAATTATTAAAATTTGGTAAATTGACGCTACTTTTAATAGCTACTCTAGTCTTTGAGTAAAAACCTAGCATTCGAGTAAAAATAAGAACATTTAATAATCCTTATTTTAAGCTCTAAAACGGCTTTAAGCGGACGATAAAGTTAAAAAAAAACTTAATGATAATTATTAACATTTACATAATGCGCATTATAATAACCAATCATTAACCATTAAGCAATATAGAGATAAAAAGTTTTTTTAGCGCTTATCTGACCCTTATAATTATATTTATAAATTATTGTTTGTTAATAAGTTAATGTTATTAATAAGCTCTATAATTAATCGCTCAGCAACAATATAATTGATCTAAATATCATTAGTATTTGTTTTTAAAGAAGAAAAAAAACTTATATAGTTATTGATTAATTTTATTATTACTATAAGCAACGATTTTTAGCTTTACTTTTAGAAAATAACTGATATTCAATTAAAAAAATCATTGCAAAAGCTTATCTTTTCCCTATACCCTAGATAGGACTGACTAAACGGTCAGGTTTATCAATAACCAACTAACAAAATTAATCATTAATTGTCGACTAATTCATCAACTAGCACAAGGACGAGTGCGACTCTTTGCTGCTGTCATAAGATTAAATAGTGTATATGACAGATTAGATATTCAAATAGAAATCAATATTTAGTAATACTCATTGTTTGTTTATTCAGAACTTTAGTGAAGATAGGACTGCGAACTTACTTTAAAAGGAAACTACTATGAGTGATGTTCAAGGAAATCCCGATCTACTGTATGGACTGCACGACCGTCCTGCACCATTGAAAGCATTTTTAGGCGCTGTGCAGCACGTATTAGCCGCATTTGTAGGGGTTATTACGCCCTCCTTAATTATTGGTGGCGCTCTAGGACTGGGTGAGCATATACCCTACCTTATTAGTATGGCCCTAATGGTATCTGGGGTTGCAACCTTTATCCAAACTCGTAGAATTGGTCCTGTTGGGTCAGGATTAATGGCGCTACAAGGTACTAGCTTTGGCTTCTTAGCGGCAGTACTTGCGGCGGGTTTTGTGGTAAAAAATCGTGGTGGTAGTCCTGAGGAGATTCTATCCGTCATCTTTGGGGTTACCTTCTTAGGTGCCTTTGTCGAGATCTTTTTAAGTCAGTTCATCACTAAGCTTAGATCTTTGATGAGCCCTATCGTCACGGGTTGCGTCATTGTTACTATTGGTCTGTCATTGACCAAGGTAGGACTAACCGATCTAGCAGGCGGTGTTGGTGCTGAAGATTTTGGTAGCATCGCTAACCTAATGTTAGGCGGCGCCGTATTGGTCAGCGTAGTACTAATCAGTATCGTTAATAACAAAGTGATTCGCTCAAGCGCTATCTTTATTGGTCTGATGTTAGGCTTAGTAGTAGCGGCATTTATGGGTCGTATTGACTTCTCCTTAGTCTCACAAGCACCCCTATTGACTGTGCCAATCCCTTTTAAATTTGGTTTTGGTTTTGATTGGCAAGCATTTATTCCTATTGCCTTTATGTATATCATTACTAGTATTGAAACTTCAGGTGACTTGACTGCAACGTCGATGATCTCAGGAGAACCTATCAAAGGTCCTCTTTACGAAAAACGTATCAAAGGTGGGGTATTGGGTGATGGTGTCAACTCTGCAATTGCTGGCATCTTTAACAGTTTTCCAGTAACTACTTTTAGTCAGAATAACGGCGTAATCCAAATGACAGGTATCGCCAGCCGCTATGTTGGCTTCTATGTCGCCGGTATTCTATTCTTTATGGGTCTATTCCCTATCCTAGGCGCTATCTTTACTCAGTTGCCAAAACCAGTTGTTGGCGGTGTAACCCTATTGATGTTTGCAACCGTAGCGACTGCTGGTATTCGTATTTTATCAACGGTAAACTTTACTCATCGTAATATATTGATTATCGCCACCTCACTAGGTCTTGGCTTAGGGGTTGCTTTTGTACCTGATGTATTTGCCCAAATGCCACAAATGTTCCGCAATATCTTTGGCTCAGCAGTTACTATGTCAGGGGTAATAGCTATTGTGCTCGATACGATTTTACCTAAGAACTTCGGTATAGAATATGATGATAAAGAGCAGAGTGTACAAGATAACATAGAGCCTCTTAGAAAGAATGTCTCTTAAGCTAACTCATTACAGTGTAATAGGTAATCAATACAAGGCGTAGTAAAGTAACTTTGCTGCGCCTTAGTTCTAATTTAGGCTAACACCTATTTATCAGCGCAGGTTTGCCAATTGATAGTTATACGAAAGCTGATTAGGATGAATTAATTTTATAGGTTCGCATATAGACAGATACGCTAGTCGGAACTGTTATAAAATAAAAATAACCAAAAAACTTACAATAATATTTAAAACCGTTAAGTAGTTGATCAGTGATAGGCACTAGTAACCACTTATCTAATCCAGTTATCCCCTTATTATCTTCTATTCATATAGCTTTATTCGATGCCACAACCGCGCAGAATAAACGGCACTAAGAAGTCGGCAGCACGCGCTTCATCTTCTCTATCATAGGCATCTTTTTGCAGTAGACCAATGATTTCTGTTTCAAATTCGGCATAACGTTGTGTAGTGGCCCAAATAAGTATTAGCAGTTGTAAGGGGTCAGCAATACCAATTTTGCCTTGTTCATGCCAAGTGGTCATAACTTGAGCTTTATCAAGCGCCCACTCTTTCATTGTCGTTGACATAAAGTCATGTAAGTGCGGTGCACCACCGATCACCTCGACTGCGAACAGTTTATGACGATTTGGGTGAGCAAAGGCTTGATGCAATTTAGTACGTACAAACTTTTCTATTACTGTTTTAGGATCACTGTCCACAGTCATAGTCACTAGGCCAGTGTTCCATTCTTCAATGATGGAACGCAGTACTACTTTATATAAATTTCTTTTATTTTTGAAGTAATAATGGATATTTGCTTTGGGTAGCCCAGCACGGTCGGCGATACCTTGCATAGTAGCACCACGGTAGCTTTGCAAGACGAATTCTTCTTCGGCAGCGCTCAATATAATGGCTTGATTATGCGCACGAATATCGTGTTGGCTGCGATGAACAGTTGCTTCCGCTGCGACTAAATTTTTGCTTTGGTTATTTTGAGTCATAACAGTCATAACTTAATTTATTTGAATAAATGGGATAGAAAATACATTATCTTCCATCTCTAAGCTGTATTTATATAAGAAAATGAAAAAAATACAAGTTTTTATGGCAGATAAGGCGACAAATAGAAATTTTTTGTATAAAATAGTTGACCAAATGGTCAGGTTTTAGCACAATAGATAATGTTAAACCAAATACCAATTAATTAATATAACTTTAGTAGCTGATTTGTTGGTTTAGATCTCCCTTGCTCGATACTATTAATGAGCTTTTATATCGCCCCAAATAAATTACAAGAAAAGGAAGTCACTATGAGCCTAACTTTAGCCCAATTCAATGAACTGTCAAATGCGGACGCCACTGCAACACTTCTAACTTGCTGTACCAGCATCGCTTGGGCAGACCGCTTAGCTGCTGCGCGTCCCTTTGCAGACATCGAAACTATGCTTGAGGCCAACGATGCTGCTTGGAACGAAGCGCAAACTAGCGAAGCCAATCTTATAGAAGCTTTTGACGGACATCCACAAATCGGTAATGTCGACTCACTAAAAGAAAAATATCGCAATACTCAAGACAGTGCTGCTCACGAACAATCAGGTGCCACAGATGCTGAAGACCAAGTACTAGAAGACTTGGCTCAAGGCAATCAAGACTATCTCGATAAGTTTGGCTTTATTTTCATCGTCTTCGCTACCGGCAAAAGCGCTCAGCAAATGCTAGATCTGTTGTTGGCTCGTCTGCCTAATGATCGCGAGGCTGAATTAGCTAATGCCGCTGCTGAACAAAATAAGATTACTCGTCTGCGCATCCAAAAACTATTTGGCATCGCTTAACTCATTAATTAATAGATATCGTAACGGCAGTCGCTACTTGCACAATATATGAGTGGCGGCAGCGTTTATACCAATCAACTTAAAAAAAGGAAATATTATGTCTGCAACTTTATCATCACATATTTTAGATACTCACCTAGGTAAACCTGCTGCTGATATCGCAGTAACCCTACATCGTATTAAAGATGGCAGTGAAGCAACATTACTAGCTAACGGCACTACTAACAATGATGGTCGTGTTACTCCAGACAGCTGGCAGTTTGATGGTGCTGTAGACAGCGCTGAGCAAAACTTGAGCAATGGTCGCTATACTTTGACTTTTGATACTCAGTCTTACTTCGATGCGCAAAAACTAACCGCTTTTTATCCACAAGTTATTATTGATTTTGTCGTCAGCGATGCTAGCCATTATCATGTCCCACTATTACTCAGTGCCCATGGCTATGGTACTTATCGCGGTTCGTAATTTAGAAATTTAATTTAAAAACTAATCGTGTTATAGCACTCAGACACGGTTTTAGCCATCAAATAATATCATTATAGACAGCTAATACTGGTGACTTTTATTATTACTCTTTGTTATAAATAGCAAAGAGTAATAATAAAAAATTATTTATCTTATGACATTTATGCATCAATAGACATAGATTATTAGATATCTAAAATGGCATGGAAACGCTTGTAATTTTATTCAAGCGAGAAAAGTCATTATAAGTTGCCAAGACCTAGCAATACAAAAGGACACTTGCCTCATGGGCGCATATCTTCTCGATTGGTTAGCTTTATTTTTCCGCTGGTTTCATGTCATTGCTGGTGTGGCATGGATTGGTGCGTCATTTTACTTCGTATGGCTAGATATGAGTTTGCAGAAGCCACCAGAATGGAAAGCCAAAAAAGGTATTTCAGGTGATTTGTGGGCAGTACATGGCGGTGGTTTCTACGAAATCGCTAAGTACAAGCTTGACCCTGAAGAGATGCCAAAGACTCTACATTGGTTTAAATGGGAAGCCTACACTACTTGGTTGACTGGTGCGGCGATGATGTCTATCGTTTATTATGCCAACGCAACGGCCTATTTAGTGGATCCAAGTAAAGTCGATTACGGCAGTAATATTGGTGCTATTGCTACTAGTATTTTATTCTTACTCGGTACCTACGCTATTTATGAAGTAATTGTCCGTAGTCGTATCGGCAAAAATAAGATGACTTTTAGTATCACCATCTTTATCTTAATGATTATTGCAACTTGGGGTTCTTACCAGCTGTTCAGTGATCGTGCCTCTTTCATCCACGTTGGTGCCATTTTAGGTACTATCATGGCGGGTAACGTATTCTTTGGTATTATGCCCGCTCAGCGCGCACTAGTAGATTGCGTACGTAAAGGTGAAAAGCCAGGACCAGAAGTACAAGATTTGGCATTAATGGCTAGAAACCGCTCATTGATGAACAACTACTTTACCTTACCACTAATCTTCACCATGATTAGTAATCACTATCCAATGATGTATTCATTTGGAGATGGTAAAGGGTGGTTGGTTCTAGTATTCGTCGGTGTTATCACGGCAACTGCTCGTCATTACTTTAACCAAAAGCATTTGGGTCATAGTGAGCCAAAATATTTAGTTATTCCTGCAATAGCTACGTTAGCATTGATTTTCTGGATGCGTCCTGCACCTATTGAGCCATTACCAGTTCCACCAGTAGCAGCAGCGCAGCCAGTAGCTGACGCAGCACCTGCCGTTGCCGGTGCGCCTGCTGTTGCCGGAGCGCCTGCTGTTGCCGGAGCGCCTGCTGTTGCCGGAGCGCCTGCTGTTGCCGGAGCACCTGCTGTTGCCGGAGCTGCTGCTGTTGCCGGAGCTGCTGCTGCAGTACCAGTTGCTGCATCATCAGCCGATGATGCCATCATTGGGATTGTGCAAGCAAAATGTAGCGTTTGCCATATGGCACAACCAACGCAAGCCGGGTTTAATGCCCCACCAGCAGGTATTATCATTCAGACTCCTGCTGATATGAAGACTTATCAAGCTAAGATTGTCACTGCAGTACAAACTGGTTATATGCCATTAGGTAATATCACTAAATTAACTGATGAAGAGCGTGCACAAATCGTAGCTTATACTTCAGGACTTTAACCCTAAAGCTTAAAAGTCAACTAGTACTCTGTCCAAAATAATAGCCAGTCAATGACTGGCTATTATTTTGTCTCGCTGTTGTGTAAGTCATCTTTATACCTATAAGTGAATAACTTTCTTCACCTATTTGTTGGATGCAAATAAAGTAAAAGCATCACCAATGGTGGCATTATCTGTTAAAAGGAATCAACGATGACTGATATAAGACCTCAAGATTACCAAATTATTAATGATTATAATCAACTCAACCCTGCTATAAAAAGCTCAAGACTCTACAATGAAGACTTAGCGCCTCTACAATCCAAGGATCGTACTTAGGGGTAGTTTGCGATATTTAATGTTTGGTCCAACGACATTCAAAGCTTATTTGGCTACGCTCTAGCCGCTTCGCTGTTTTTAAGTTACGGGCTAAATAGCTGGTGGGTAATGGCCTCTATTGTTTGTGAAGGCTTCATTGTGATGTTTATGGTGAACCTAACTGGTAATCGTTAATGCTATTGGTACCATCATTGCACCTTTTTTTGGTATCTTAGGGGTTGATTACTACTTGATAAAACCTCAACATATCGATATCACTGACTTATTCTCTGACAAACCAGATGGCGCTTACTACTACTATAAAGGCTGGAACATTCGTGGTTTGATAGCTTTTGCTATTGGGGCTATCTTCTCTATTGCCACTATCTTGGTGCCCATGCTGACCAAACTTTAAAGGTATGGTTTCTTGCTAGGAGCGATGCTAGGTGGCATCGTTTATTAGCTACTAATGCGTCAATATGCTGTTACTCCTAACTCTTTACTAAAGTAAGAATGACTATAATTTAAACTGATAAATGAGTACAAACTACCTCATAAAGGTGTTGATAACTGCTTATTAGTAACTATTATCAATATTAATTGATAATTATCTTGACCAAATGATCAGATAGACATACAGTAAAGCAATATTATTATATAACCTCTGTCAAAATAAATATGACTGGTTAAGGCTAGCCTTTAAAAGCAAATAAACCATACTTATGGGTATTTAAAATGCTATTATTTTAGGCTACCTACTGTTTCAAGCCATTACTTATTTCAAGCAAATAAATAATGCGTCCAGTTTGATCCTGTTATAACGACTCACCTCGTTACTATCTGAAAAACTCAGTTTTACCGCAGCTCTCGAAGCTGACTCTAGATCTGTCAGATAATATCTACAGCCTAACCGAACGACATCTAAAACTTATTCAGTTATACCTACGCTTTTTATTATTGAGTAAGCACTTTTCAAGTCATAACCTTGAATATTAAGTGCCAACTCGTCAGTTAAACCACGCGCCTAGAAATACCAATACCTACAATCAGCATGCTGATACCTTAAGCATAGTGAGCTTTACCCTAGTAGGCGAAACCTTCATCAGCATTGTTTTACGCACTCAAGTGTTGTCGAACTATTATGATAGATAGTCCTACGCATTAAATTGATTTCATAACTACTCTGTTTTTATAAAGGAATATTGACAATGACCCAGAAAATCACCAGCGACTTTGACCAAGCTGCTTATCCTCGTGACCTAAAAGGCTATGGTGATAATCCACCAAATGCTAATTGGCCGGGTGGGGCAAAAATAGCCGTGCAGTTTGTACTAAATATCGAAGAAGGCGCTGAAAACAGTGTACTTCATGGTGATGGTCAATCAGAACGCTTTTTGTCTGATGTACTAGGTACTCCAGAATTTAGCAATCGCCATCAGTCTATTGAGTCTGCATTTGAATATGGAAGCCGGGTTGGCGTTTGGCGTGTGCTAGATGTGTTTAAAGAGTTTGGCTTGCCTATTACTACTTTCACTTGTGCCGCTGCAGCTGAAAAAACTCCACATATCATTGAGCGTGTTCTAGAAGACGGACATGAAGTAGCTAGTCATGGTTTGCGCTGGATAACTTATCAATACATGTATCGTGAAACTGAGCGTGAACATGTACGCGCTGCCACTAAAATATTTGATCGGATGCTTGGCGGACAGCCATTAGGCTGGTACACTGGTCGTGATAGCCCTAACACGCGTGAGCTGGTCGCTGAACATGGCGGTTATATCTATGATTCTGACTCTTACGCTGATGAGCTCCCTTACTGGCTGAATGTCAAAGTACAAGACGGCAACAGCTTAATTCGCAAGCCGCATCTAGTTATCCCTTATACGCTTGAAACCAACGATATGCGTTTTGCTTCAAGTCCAGGATTCACAAACGCTGAACCTTTTTATCAGTACCTAAAAGACAGCTTTGATACCCTATATGAAGAAGGCGCCACTAAGCCTAAAATGCTGACGATCGGTCTACATTGCCGTATTATTGGTCGTGCTGGTCGTATCACTGCGCTCAAACAATTTTTGAAGTACATCACTAGCAAACCTGACGTTTGGGTGTGTCGCCGCGACGAAATCGCTAAGCATTGGTATGAGAATCATCCAGCAACCGCTGATAACACCGCTAACTGGATGTAAGCCCTGAAGCGTATCATCATGGTAATAAGCATCTACATAGTAGCAACCAAGTAAGCCAACTGCTGATACGCTCAAGGTGGTTTATACCTCACTGATTCAACTGCTCAAATACTCTCTCTTGTGTCCAATATTTGCTTAGCATAACTAAGCAAATATTGTTAACACTCTGCCTGATGGTTTAATAAAATGAGCAGCAAACTGCAGGTGAACTACCTAACTGTAACGATCGTTCAGTGCTAGAAAAAGCTTACGAATAAAAAAATAATACCGTTATCAACTATTGACGGTCTATAACTTAATAAACCATATCATTAGAAAAGGCCACGTTATGAAAACAACGATAATTGCTAAACCTCTAACTAAAGCAGCATTTGCACCTTATGGCTCGGTGATTGAACCTTACGATGACCAAGAAAAATGCCCTGAAAATAGTTGGGATATCAATCGCGGCTACGCTTGTCGTCATAACGCCATCTCAAAAGTTGGTCATGACGGTGGCGAAGTTGGTTTTAGTATTTTCCGTACCAAAAGACGTGACTGCCCTATTACCTTATCGGTGATGGAATACCATCCGTTTGGTACGCAAGCCTTCTTTTCTATGAATAGCACAGACTATATAGTCGTTGTCGCAAAAGCTGGCGAGCCACCAAAATCAGCGGATGATTTAGAAGTTTTTTATGCCCGTTCGTATCAAGGTGTACAGTATGATGCCAATGTTTGGCATCATCCGCTACTGGCGCTAAAAGCGGATTGTGATTTCTTAGTAGTAGATCGTATCAATGGCGATGGTAATAACTGCCATGAGTTCGAAATTGATGATTGGGAAGTTTGCGTTGATGTCTCTACTGAGGAAGCTAAGTCAAATAGAGCAAAGGAAAATGCTGTTTAAAAGTTATATAAATAGTATTTTGATTGTGCTTTAATTTGACTGTACTCTAATTTTATTATGCTCTAAAAAGCTTACTGGTAGCAGACATAGCAACAATCGATATAAAAGAATATTAAATAAAATTCTCTAGAATAATTATCAAGATTTTTAGAGAAACAACACTCTGTTTTAACGAAGACAACAAGGAAATCTAATCATGTCAACTAAAAGTACTTATTACGCCCCTACAGGCGGCTTGCCCCCTCAAACACAATTACTATCAGATCGCGCTATCTTCACCGAAGCTTATGCGATTATTCCAAAGCGTGTATTAACTGATATTGTCATCAGCTATCTGCCGTTTTGGACAGGTATGCGCATGTGGGTACTTGCACGCCCACTTTCAGGTTTCTCTGAGACTTTTTCACAGTATATCGTTGAAGTTGAGCCTAATGGCGGCTCAGAAAAGCCTGAACTAGATGCCAACGCTGAAGGTGTTGTATTCATCGTTGAAGGCGAAATGGATATCACTATTGAAGGTGAGTCTCATCATCTTGAATCAGGTGGTTATGCATTCTTACCACCTGGCTGCAAATGGACGCTAAAAAACAATAGCGATAAGCATGTTAAGTTTCATTGGATCCGCAAAGCTTATCAACATTGTGAAGGTGTTGATGTGCCTGAAGCTTTTGTTACTAGCGACCATGATGTTGAAGCGATTGAGATGCCGGGTACTGGTGGCGTATGGACAACCACTCGATTTACCGAGCAGTCTGATATGCGTCACGATATGCATGTGAACATTGTTACTTTCCAACCAGGTGGCGTGATTCCATTTGATGAAACTCATGTTATGGAACATGGTTTGTATGTATTAGAAGGTAAAGCGGTATATCACTTAAACGGTGAATGGGTTGAAGTTGAAGCGGGCGACTTTATGTGGCTACGCGCATTCTGCCCACAATCTTGTTACGCTGGTGGACCTGGTCCATTCAGATACTTGCTATATAAAGACGTCAATAGACATATGCCGTTTATTCGTCCAGTAAAATAAGCAAGATAAAGGTATAATCGTTCATTCGAATAGGTCATTGATTACTTTTTAAAGGACAACCAAAACCTTTAATAATAAAGCCAGCTAATTGCAATTAGCTGGCTTTTTTGCGTTTAGTTGCCTCATAATGTTAATAAATATAGAAGAACAGCGATGCTCATTAAAAATCATATCTCTATACAAGCCAAACGTCTTAGTATGGCATTGTCCTTGCTAGTACTGTCTTCATTGAGTACCGCAGTTGCGCCTTTAGAAAGTAATTCTGTTATAGGGTTGGATATACAAGGTCAACGCTTAAACCGTTATGATGGCTGCCCAGAAGGTTATGTCAGGTGTGATAATATGCTATTGGTTGCACCAGATTTGGCAAGTATGACTTTTGCGGCACCAGCAGAAAAAGGGCTTAATAGATTGCTTTATAACATAAAGCTTTATCACGCCAAAACCATGTATAGCACCTGCAAAGATAGTGTGACGCCTTGTAGCTTTCAAGGTTATAGCTTTGATGGTGAAGATATTAATGGCTTTATAAATCCAACAAGCCACGAAATCACTATACATAGTAATTGGACGGATGACAGTCGAACCCTTCTCAATTCAATAAGCGTCCACTTAGGAATTATTTAGAATATTAAAACTAACGGTCTATTATCAGTAGTTCCGCAAAGACAGTCTATTTTAAGTGGTCTATTAACTGGTTAATGAGTCTGATTAGGTAGTTCCATTGAGGTATACTCTACGAAACTATGCTTTATTTATAGAGAATTTGAGCTGCCTTTTTACTTTTTAGAACTCACACATCTTTCCCATTCCTTCATAGGGATATAGTATTCATCAAGCTCAGTTTGATCTAAGTTGCTAACTGACCTCATATATAAACCAGGCCAACTATCTTCTTCAGAAATATAAGCGAAATCAATTTTAAAATTACCATCTTCATTTAAGACAACTTTAAACTGTGTCCAAGGTTCTTTATTGAAAATTAAGCATTGCTTCAAGTCTTCCATCAGCTTTCGTAAATCAAAGAAAAGATCATTTGTCATTTCTACATATTTAGGCCCTTCATTTGTTTCACATAGTAACTGAAAGTCTTGATGTTCAGAATAAATACGTCCTCTAAAAACAATATTATTATCTTTCAGAGACATTACTGACCATAGCAACTCACCTATTTTTTGATAAATGATTTGATCATCTGTTTTCATGCCATTTTCCTATATCAGTATTTTTTTTGATGCCTTAGCAATTGATAAATGATTTATCATTAAGACTGACGCTGATTATTTCATAATTACTAAAGTTGCATCTAACACTAGAAGCTCGATGCCTGTATAGCTCACCGATCATAGGTAGAATATGTATGGTAAGTACACCGTGAAGTACACTATGGTTATTTCAGTGAGTTAAAACCTTAATATCATTAGCTTACAGCCTAGTACTCGAGTCCTCACTAGGGAACCATGCTTATTTCCACAACAGGCGTTATAGTAAGATATTTTAGAACAAAAAAGCCACTGTATCGGTTGCACTAAAATAGCGATACCTTGAGACAAGTATGTTTAACAGATACTAGGGCGTATTGAACATAGACTCATATCCAACTCAAACGATGAAGACCTATATAAGAAGTCTAATGCTGATAAAAATGAGAAATGAGCCAAAAAAAATCATCAGCTGATCCACTAATGATTTTTTATGACTGAACCCGTTAAATACTTTAGTACTATTACTGCTCAATACGCTGCAAAAACGCTTGAGTTCGTGGGTGCTTCGATAGCTCGAACATTTGCGCAGCGCTGCCCTCTTCTACCACATAGCCATCTTCAATCAACACCACATGATCAGCAACATCACGAGCAAATTTAATCTCATGAGTGACCACAACCATCGTCCAGCCCTCTGATGCTAATTGCTTCATAGTCTCTAGCACATCTTGCACTAGCTCTGGATCTAAAGCCGAGGTTGGCTCATCAAATAATAATAGCGAAGGCTCGATAGCGAGTGCGCGTGCAATACCAATACGCTGCTGTTGACCCCCTGATAGCTGAAAGGGGTAAAGGTCTGCTTTATCTGATAGACCCACTTTATCTAGTAGCGCTAATGCTTGCGTATGAGCTTGTGCTCTACTCGTCCCTTGTACTATCGTCGGTCCTAAAGTTAGATTTTGGATTGCCGTCTTATGTGGAAATAAATTATAAGACTGAAATACCATGCCAGACTTACGTTGCAGTGCTAGCAAGGACTTCTTACTAGGCTTAGCCCCAAAATCTACTGTTAGGCTGCCATCATCAAAAGCTATTATTCCTTGATCGGGAGTCTCTAGTGCATTAATACAACGTAAAAAAGTAGTTTTACCAGAACCTGATGGCCCTAATATTACTACTACTTTACCTTTATGAATAGTCAAATCAATGCCTTTGAGCACTTGATTGCTACCAAAGGCTTTGTGAATATTAGTGATTTGAATCATAAGGGTTCCTGTCGGCTTAGCAGATCTAAAAACATCGGCTCATTATTTAAGATCAATGCTGCTCAATTATAAAGGTGGTAGTAGTTACTTTTAAAATTACAGTTATTTAGCAACATAGCGATCAAGGCGAGTCTCAAGCTTACCTTGAATAAAAGTCAGTATCAGACAAATCCCCCAATAAATGACCGCCGCTTCAGTATAAACCAACATAAACTCATAATTACGGGCAGTAATTATTTGTGCTTGTTTAAACAGCTCAGTGACTAATACTAATGAGGCCAAAGATGTATCTTTTACTAAACTAATAAAAGTATTAGATAATGGTGGTACTGATACTCGTAATGCTTGCGGTAAAATGACATGACGAAAAGTCTGTAAATAAGTCAGACCTACTGTCGAACCCGCTTCCCACTGACCTTTGGGGATGGATAAGATCGATGCCCGCACCGTCTCTGAGGCATAAGCGCCAATATTGAGTGAAAAGGCGATAATGGCAGAAGGAAAGGGATCGAGCTTTAGCCCTATACTAGGAAGACCATAAAATATAATAAATAGCTGCACTAGCATCGGCGTGCCACGAATAGCAGAGACATAAATACGCGCTAAGCGATAGGTAATACGGTGCATCCAGCTAGCGCGCGGTACAATCCGAATCAGCGCCACACTAAGCGCAATAGCCATACCTATTGCAAACGATATCAACGCCAGCGGTATCGAATAATAGATACCGCCTTTAAGCATTGGCCAAAACGAGGCAATGACAATTTGTGCCCGATCGGGAGTCATAAATGGCAGCAACGCCAGTAAATCAGCCAATACTGAAAGGATAGACGCTATCATTAGTCCTGCTTACTTATATCAGCACCAAAGAATTGCTGGCTTAATTTCGTTAAAGTACCATCCTTTTGTAAGGCACTCATTGCTTCGTCGATTTTTGCCACTACTGCGTCATCACCCTTACGTAAGATTAGGCCTGAACCACGCAACTCACTGGCAGGTGCCGTCAATTTAATCTCAAGGCTGCTATCTGGGAAGTTTTTAAGATAATCGAGCACCGCTAGATTATCGTTCATAGTAAAATCAGCTCGGTCTTGTTTGACTAACTGTACTGCTTGCGCCATACCATCAACGGGTACAATCTCGGCTCCATAACGTTCAGCAAGCTCGCCATAATTACTCGATAGCGATTGTGCCGTACGCAGTCCTTTTAGCCCTTCCCATGAGCTATAGCGGTTATCATCAGTAGGTGCTAGTACTACGGCACCTGACCAGCTATAAGCCATTGCTTTGTCATATTTAGCTTTACGCTCAGGGGTGGTTAGACTGACTTGGTTGGCCACCATATCGAACCGCTTGGAATCTAGTCCTGCCAGCATAGCATCCCACTGAGTTTCTTTAAACTCGACGGTAACTCCTAGCTTATCAGCAACTGCTCGCGATACTTCAACATCATAACCGGTAAGCTTGCCACTGACATCATGATAAGTAAACGGCGGATAAGTCCCTTCGGTACCAATGTTAATCGTGCCACCGCTATTGATGCGTTGTAGCAACTCGGATTCACCATTATTAGCAGCATCAGTGCTAGCTTCATTAGTAGTAGACTGACCACAAGCGCTTAATAATAGTGTACTGACCGCAAGGGTTAATAGGGCACGACGTTTCATAGGATGTCCTTTTATCATGATTTAGGCGTTCGGTTGCCCGATTTGAGGGTCTAAAGAGTATTTTTCAATATCAGCGGCAAATATATTCAATTTTATTGCTAATAGCTTCACTTATAGTAACGTGATTGACGCAACAACAACGTACAAAAACAGTGAACGTGTATGATTCATTAGCCTTTGCACTTATAGCTATGACTGGCAATAACTGACAAATATAAGCAATAAAATAGCACTTATTAACTTAGTTAATAAGTGCTCTCATAGTCGATAAGCAATTGTTAGAGGTTAGTACTGTTAACTGTCGTTGCTGTTAACTACCTTTGCTGCTTACTGTTATTTACGCTAACGGTTGTTGACGGTTATTTTTTAGTTTTCTTAGCGAATACCGAACCCGTATTAGCATCCACGTTTAGCTCAATGATTTGCTTGCCTTTAAGAATTTCAACTTCATAATAAAAAGTACGATCTTTATGATCACTATCCTTCTTAAACTCAATTTCCATTACTCGACCTTTAGTATTTTTTTCAGCGATATTCATAGCGTCTATAATGTGAACTTTTGCTTTGCGCTGAGTCTGGTAGTCTTCAATATCACCACTGTCTAAATTTTTAGTTTCTATTTTAATAATCTTGCTAGTCGTAGCATCGACCTTGATCTCGTACTTAATGCTATCGCTCTTGAACTCTATCTCGTACACCCCTGCTTGCGCATCATCGTCATCATCGTCAAACTCTGCACTAACTAGAGTACCTGCAGCTTGGGCGCTAGCTATAGTGATGGCTTGTTTTAAGCTTATTTTAGTTGCTTGGGCAGCGCTTATTTCACTTGATAGACTGCTAGCATTAGCCGCAGTACTCAAGGCACCAGCAGTTAATGCCAATATTAAGCCCGTGGCTAATGCAGTGGCCTTAAGGTTTTTGCTTGTGCTCATCATCAATAATCTCCTTAACTTAATTAGTAATTGTACAATGCTTGGTCTATTTATTTATCATAATAAACTTATGTAATATCTCTTAATAAGAAAAACAGTAGCGTAATGTACTGGCATTGTTAATCGAGGCTTATATGACCATTTGGGCTAGCTATAAAACTACAACTTGACTCTGTAAGCGTTACAATATCATCGTCATTACTTAAGTTCATACTGCAAAGCTCATAGCGCAAATCTCATATCCTAGGATTGCCTGCTAATTTTTCCCTACTTTTCTATAAACTCTTATTAGGTTGCTACTGTCTTTATGCTCAATAATTCTTTACCTAGTTCAGCGAATGACTCATTAGATTATTCGCCAGACGCTTGTAGTGTTGCCAAACCTAGCACGGCTAACCTTGACTCTATAAGCCTAGCACAAACCGCTTTTGACAGCTTACCGTCAGTGATACAACAAGCGCTATTTTATCAAAAACGTATAGTATGTATGGCTAATAACCCATCTATCACTAGTGATAGCCTTGATAAATTGCTGCAAACAACTGACATCCTAGTGCTGTTTAATGACTTCATTCATGCTGATTATCTTATTACTAATCCGTTAGCTCGCCAGCTGCCAAAATTACTATTCTTTCGTCAAAACGGCGATAGCCTTCTGCACTTTGGTCTGCCACCTAGAAGTAATAATGTGCTTGCTATCGATAAAATGGCCAAACTCGCACCGTTAGGTCTATTGTTTAGCAATCAGTGCTATCAATTTCCAACGCCGAGCGACGACCCCAAGCCTGCTGATGACCCTATAACCGCAAGTCGAACTTTGATTATTCCTCCGGCATTGACTCAGTTGCTGCATAGCTCAGAACATTGCCGCGTATTATCAGAATGGCATCCAGTAGTCGCTGACTATCCGAACTTTACGGCTATCCACTCTTCTGCACCTTCGTCAGGGTTCTTATTGTATCGGCTGTTGTTGGCCGCCCGCCAGCATGTCCAGCAGCTGCAAACCTCAGTAGCGCTCTTACAGATTATGATGCTTGGCTTCAATGATGAAGATAAGACCGGATATTTTTGGTCAGGACATAATTGGGCGTTCGAACGTCGAGAGATGGCTAATGCTCCGGCAGATGTGCAGCTTAGTCGTCAGTATTAGAGCCAATGTTA
Source organism: Psychrobacter sp. TAE2020 (assembly GCF_018919485.1). GTDB lineage: Bacteria > Pseudomonadota > Gammaproteobacteria > Pseudomonadales > Moraxellaceae > Psychrobacter. The sequence continues at coordinate 2,872,967 of NZ_JAHLMU010000001.1, read as the reverse complement.
TTTATATCAGCACTAGCCAAGTAAAAATAGTAAATCGACTATACATACGGCGCATCAGGATAATGTGCGGCATTTATTTCCGATTTGCTAGGCTTACGGCTCACACTAATAGCGGTTTGCTGTTCAGTGTACCAATTGATTAAATCCATCTCAGCAAATGCCGCTAACCAGCCCCCCATTGGCCACTGTTGCCATTTGTCATAAAAAATATTGGCATTGATAACAATACTGGATAAATGATTTAACGGTGGTCGATAAACACTGTGCTGCTGATGATAAATCACATCATTGGTCAAATAAAAATCAACACCTAAGGCGCGTGCGCTAAAAGAAAAATCGGTATCTTCAGCGCCGTAGCCCAAATAATCAGTATCAAAACCACCGATAGCCTCAAACTGCTTATAGCTAATAGCGAAGCATAAACTCCAAAAGGCACCATAATCTTGGGTTTGCTCAATTGCTGTGGCGTCGCTATCAAGCTCAGGCGCAGCAAAGTTATAGCGATAAGGGTTATAAACTGAGAGCTTATCTAAGCTAGTGCTAAGTAACTGACCTCGTTGTAGTTGTAAGCTCTCATCATCCGTTAACGGACGAGTCAAATATCTTGGCTGCCCCATTAGTAGTGCGTTAGGATAAATTCGCAGCTTATTATGTAACTGCTCTATAAAAGTAGACGCTACGATACAATCCACATCCAAGAATATTAACCCATCATAACTGGCTCTAGCAGCGCCTAAATTACGATTACGACCAATATCAAAACCAGTATCAGAGGTTTTATTTATGGTTGATGACTTAGAATTTTGGGCTAAAGCTAAAGCATCCCAATCAGTGGTAGCTATTTGCACAATATTTAGTGGATATTGGGCAAGCCGTTCAGGGTCTGCATCATCATTGACGATAATCACTTCACTAGGTCTAACGCTACCTTGCGATAAACTACTAAGTAGATTGTACAAATGGCCGTTACGACCATAGCAAGTAGTAATAACGCTTATAGGAATAATAGTAGTGTGAATGCTAGTCATAGTAAGCTCGCTTATAGGTACAGCTATAGATTTAGGGGGCTGCCGTGCTCATTGCTATAGTAACTGATGCTTATCAAATATCAGGTATCAGGGGTCAGTTGCAGCTGCGGCAGTAGCCATTGTTGGAACCACTGTTTATTACCACTATAAGCTACTAAGCTATCCATAAAGGTTTGGGCAGTTGCCGTTGCCTGATTATCAGCTGCCTTAGATATAGAGTGCTTGTTTAACGGTACCTCTACTGTTAACGGCACCTGCAATGAAGGCGTACTTTGAACTCGCCCTGCTGCTAACTGCCTTATAAATTGCTGCCAACTTAACGCCCGTCCTTCTGCTATTAATGCCTCTGCCATCACTTCTTGCTCCCGATGCGGCCTAGGGTCTGGTAGGACTACTAACGGAGTATCATAGCGGTAGACTTGAGCAATAGCATTGAGTCCACAAGCCATCAACAGCCAATCACTGTGAGCAATAAAAGGCGTGACATCGTCGACCTCAGTAGCAATATCTACGTATTGACGCACCTCATCACTAATAGGTCCTAAAGATAGGATTAATGCTTCTGGTAGAGCCTGTCGTAATGCAGGCAGTTTTGCATCGATAGCTTGATGGCCGCCATAGCCTTTTATGACCGTTACTATTAAAGGCTGATTCTGTTGCTTGCTGTCGCCTACACTAGTGCTGTCTATCAAGCTTTTAACTTCTGCTTGCTCAGTAGCTAAAGCTAAATCAACTAGCCGTTGCAAAAAAGCTTTATACGTCAGCGGATCACTGTTAGTAGCCGATAGAAAATCTAGGTATAAAGTTTTATTGGTTACCCAAGCTGGGGTCATAGTCGCCTCTAACGCTCTCGGGTAAGGAGCTAATAGCCCAATAGCACCTGTAAAAGCACTTATGTGCGCAGTATCGTCGCGCTCACCCGGTAATCTCACATATAGATACGGCACACTACAAGCACGGCATAGCATCGCTACTTCTGCGCTAACATCGATAATCATCAACTCAATCTGACGCTGTTGAATAGTCGCCAAAATCTGCCAGCTACGCTTTTGGATATCGCTATTACCTACTGGAGAATAATGCAAAGCTGCTGGTTGCCAGTACTGCCCTGCCCGTCCTGCCAGCACATCCTCTGCTAGCTCATCCTCTGGGTTTAAGCGAATGATTTGGGCCTCAGTTAAAGTAGTAAAGCGATAAGCATCAACGGGTAAACTAGTAAATACGGTTAGTTGCTGCTGCCATTCAATTGGCAATAATGCTGCCAGTTTATCCGCTTGCCGACAGTGCCCTGAACCATGATGATGAGCATAATAGCCAATACGCATAGCCTTACCCCTCAGCGCTGATTTTTTGCACAGTAGTGCTATTAGTATTGAGAGTCGACTCAGCTACTAGCACTGATCTATATAAGTTCAAATATCCTGCAACCATAGCAGCTACCGAACAGAACTGTTCAGCGCGATGGCGACAGGCTTGCCTTGATATGGCTTTTATATCAGTGAAAGCTTGTATAAATGCCAGCTCGTCCATTTTATCAACGATAATTCCAGTCTCCGCAGTAATAATCTCTGCGCTGGCGCCAGCATTAAAGCCAATCACTGGCGTACCGCAAGCCAAGCTTTCGGCTAAGGTCAAGCCATAAGGTTCATCCCAAGTACTCGTAAACAATAAGGCGGTGGCTTGGCATAAATAATCATTGATCTCAGCTTTGCTAAGATGTCCTACGTACTCAAATAATTTTGGCGTACCGTTAGCCTTGCTGTGTTTGTCATCTGCTGCAAACATCGGTGCCACTTGCTGCTCAAAATACTCTAGATTACTTTTTGGCCCAGCGATCACTAAGCGCTTACCAGCCGCTTGACAGTATTGCATCGCTAAATGAGTACCTTTTTCAGGACAAATACGACCGAACCAAAAATATACCTCATCATTAATAGGCTGTAGATTAGCTCTAAAAGACTGCACATCGATACCGTTATAAACCACATGCGAGAGCACAAACTCAGCGAATAATTGCTGCTGATGGCTACTAATAGCCGTGAACTGGGTAGCAGTTCCTTGTCTTAAGGTTAACAATGCTAAGCGTAGCTGAGGAAATATTGGGGTATGAAAAGTGGTAAAGCAGCGTGCACCAAAAGCCTGCCCTAGCGTCATTGGGATATGATGTAAGCTATGGTTATGAACAATATCAATCTCGCCCCGCTCATCACGAATGATAATGTCATGCATGGCACGCTGATAAGCTAAGTACTGATAGAGCTCCTCACGGCTCATGCCTACTGAGTCGTGCTCATTATCATAAACCAAGGCTTCAAACTCCTCACGAGTGAGCAACGGTATTAATGTCGCTTGAGTCTGGCTCTGGCCATGGGCATAAAGCAATACCTCGTGACCTTGCGCTGTCAACTCATCGCATATTAACTGAGTAATCATCTCAAGGCCACCAGCATAGGGCTGCGCAATCGGATATAGAGAATGGGCAATGATAGCTATTCGTAAGGTGGAGCCCCCATTGGAGTACTGCTGATCATTGAGGGCAGTAAAGTGATCATAAGCGCTAATAGCTGAGGTAAGATCTGACATAAAACATCCAAAATAAATGAGGTGAAAAACCGCTAAAATATAATTAATACTGTTAGGAATTTACGCTATGGTTATTACTAGTCTTAGCAGCATTTAACGGCTGCTTGATAACTGAACAATCGGTAGCTTGCTCATCTTCATCATTAATAGATATTAAATTAAGAGCTGAATGCTGCTGAGTATCAGCTAACGGGTCATTAACTGTGCTTATACCGGACTTTATAATTGGGCTAATGATGAGTTGAGACACTGGCTTAGTAATGCATTTAACTTCAGGATTTTTATAAGCGTAATTGGTTAGCATCACTTTTGCCGCCCAAATCTTTAGTAGACAAATACTAAGCGCACAAGCAAATAACAACGGCGAATATAACGCTGAGAATGGCGATACTATAAAAGCCGTTATCAGGTTTAGCACTAACAGTAGTTTAGGAAGGGCGAAGATATTTTCTAATAAAAGCGTGCGCAGGTTACGCTCTATAGTTAGCTTAGGAGTACAAATAAAAGGCTTGTTACGTCCCCAAAGTACTGGCAACCAAGACAAAGCTCCTAGCTCCCAAAAATTAAGATGTAACACCCAAACTCTTAAGCGTTGACTAGCGCTAGTACTAGCCATAGCTGGGTTCAATTGCCGATTTAAAGGCGACTCATCATGCCAATAAGCCCATAGACGTCTAGTTAAATAAATCCCATAGCTAGCATAGACTAAGTAAAGGGGCGCTAAAACTAAATTAGTATCAAACCGGCTTTGAGTCACTACTGCTACCAATAACAACAACAGAGTAATAGCTTGTAGCAGTATAAAAATACCCGTAGCATTTATCCAAGCACTTAACTGCGAAAAATGCGCTCTTCTATAAGCTAAGCGTTGAGTAAAAGTGTCGCTATCAGTATTAGTGAGCACTGATAAACTCGGCTTTGATGACCGCTGGGCTGCTGTCTTTAGTGCAGGCACTGACGCTATATCAGCATAGCCTTTTAGCACTTGTGCATTACCATAGATCCAACGTCGCCGTTGATTCAACAAATCGCTGATAGTAGTAGGTAGTAGCCCGGTAGCTATCACTTCAGGTATAAACTGACTGCGTAGACCTTGCTTGTGCATTAACACGCCCATCTGGGCATCTTCAGTTATAGATACCCCTGACCAACCCCCTAACTGAATCAGCGCTGGGTATTGAATAACCGCGTAAGTCCCTGTCGATAAGGCACGTTGTCTATTGAATCTACGGTAAAGATGGTAATTAAAGTAGTGATTAAGCTCGCTATCTACTTCTAGGCGATCAGCATCACGATAAAACTGTGGGAACTGCAATAAAGCACAATCAGGATAGTTGTGAATAGCGGCCGCTATGGCACTGCGACTATGCGCTAATGCTTGGTAGTCGCTATCAACTACTACTACATGCGTTGATTGAGCATCCATTAGTTGTAAGGCTAAATTTAAAGCGCCCGCTTTAAAGCCTGCCACTGTATCAACGTGATAAAAGCGTACTTTTAGCTGCTGATGCAAACTATTGCAAAAATCTGCTAATGGCTTATATAGCTCAACAGCTGTATTATTATTATCGATAATAAGTATTTCATCATCGGCCGCTTTAATTGCTAATAGGGACTCGATAGAAGCAATCACCATCTCTGGTGGCTCAGCACAAGTCATCAGCTGAAAGCTTAGTTGTATTGGGGGCGTTATTTCTTCAGCAGGTTTTGACTCAGCTAATTTTAGCTCAGCTATGAGCTTGGCTTGGTTAGATTGATGGTATTTATGAGCAGCATTGACTGATAAATGGCACACATCACTATCTACTGATAGCCAAGCATGTTGCGGTTTATCTACTTTATTAACAATCATGTTTTATCCCTAAACAGCTACATCAATTTATAGTTGTGAGTTTATTTTTCCGTTAGTTAATCACCAATTATTATGAGAATAATTGTTATAAAAATGCTTTATTAATAGGTGTTGTTTAGTTGATGAGTAATAGCGAAAAGCTACTAAAAAAAGTGGTAAGTATTATGGTATCTTCGACTTATGGAGAGCTTTTGCCTATCGATATCGACTTAGGGCTAATGCAGTCATAGTAAGCGAACAGATGATGAATGATTAGGGTAAGTCTGTGCTAAATACTAGCTTAGTGTAACTCCTAGTAAGTTGTGTAAAATCATTGTTAAATTAGACACTTATCGTCTTGGTATTCTTATATATCGTCTTTTATATTTTCTATCAAGCTAAGGTATATCTCAATATTAGTCGCCTAATAATGATTTATTAACCAGCTAAGCCTGGCTAATCTCAGCATAACCGCCCTTTAAAAAATAAAAAAAAGCTGCGCTCATCAATAGTGATAAGCGCAGCTTGCGATAAAATTATAAACTATTACTAATCTTAATAGGGATCAATAACTATTGCTTTAAAAGCGGTAGTATTTACTTAAGTTTTGTTGTGAGCTAATCATCACTCAACAACAAAACTTATTAATTAGAGTCAACCCTATTAATTTAAAATACCAAAAGCAACGAGAGCATCAGCAACACGTTTAAAGCCAACCATATTAGCGCCTGACATATAATCGATATAGCCTTCGTCCGTCTGTCCATACATCTCTGAAGCTTGAGCAGAACTGTCATGAATATCCTTCATGATACCTTGCAAACGCTCATCAACTTGCTCAAAGGTTTGATACTGACGTACTGAGTTTTGTGACATCTCAAGAGCTGATACCGCTACACCACCAGCGTTTGCTGCTTTACCTGGCGCGTAATGAACACGATGTAGACGAATATAATCGATAGCTTCAGCAGTCAACGGCATGTTAGCGCCTTCAACGATGTACTTGACACCATTATCAACAAGTAGCTTCGCGTCTTCTTCATTGATTTCATTTTGCGTTGCTGAAGGGATAGCGATATCTGCTTTGATACTCCAAGGCTTTTGATCGGCCATCCATTCACCACCAAACACCTCAACATAGTCTGCTAATGGTTTGTGTTGATCTTTCTGTACTTTTAACCAATCTATTTTTTCTTGATTTAAGCCTTTTGCATCATAAATTGTACCTTTTGAATCAGATACTGTCAGTACAATAGCGCCTATCAAAGTAGCTTTTTCAGCTGCATGTAAAGAGACATTACCAGCTCCTGACACTAAGACTTTTTTACCTTCAATACTTTCATTCTGAGCAGCTAGCATGTTTTGTAAGAAGTAAACGGCACCGTAACCAGTGGCTTCAGTACGCATTAAACTACCACCAAAACCAACACCCTTACCAGTAATTACCCCAGTAGATTCGCGTGTCAGATTTTTATACATAGCGAACATATAGCTGACTTCACGGCCACCTACGCCAATATCACCGGCTGGAACATCCATATCTTTATTAACGTAATGATGTAGCTCACGCATAAAGGCATAGCAAAAACGACGAATTTCAGAATCAGTTTTACCTTTAGGGTCAAAATCAGATCCCCCTTTACCGCCACCAATAGGTAGACCAGTCAAGGCATTTTTGAATATTTGCTCAAAGCCTAAGAACTTTAACACCGACTGGTTAACGGTCGGATGGAACCTAAGACCACCTTTGTAAGGCCCTAAAGCGTTACTAAACTGTACACGCCAACCGCGATTGATTTGAATTTCGCCGTTATCGTCTTCCCAATTCACACGAAAACCAAATACGCGATCGGGTTCAACTAGGCGCTCAAATACTTTTAATTTATCGTATTCAGGATGAGCATCGTATAACGGCTTGATAGTGATTGCCACTTCTTTGACCGCTTGTATAAACTCAGGCTGATGCGCATAACGGGCTTCAACTTTTTCAATGGCCTTACTGATACTCATATATCTTCCTTATTATAAAACGTGGAGGTTACTAAGTGGCGTGGGATCGTATTTGAATATCTCTGCGCAATTTGCCATCACAATATACGATAATATTGTGAATATTGAAGCAAAGTTATTTTGTTAATGATGCAATATGCATATAAAAACAGTGGGATTGAATACCAATAAGCTTAGCGACCAATAGGTCGTTCTCATTTAGGTATCAATGGATATCAACGGAAGGCTACTTGAAATAGTAACCGCAGACAATATTACACGAATAATACTTGCTATGCACAGCTTTACGTAAAAACAGCTCTGCAATTAATGCAAGCTATTTAATTTACCTTTCTGCTGAAAAAAGTCAATAGTTTATAGCTATATTAATAGTAACAATATTCCTATCTAATCAGCTCTATTACTGGGCAATTGTTAAATTGGTAATTTTAGTAATATTCTCGTGTTTAGCCAAACAGCATCTATAGACGGTGTAATAAGAAGATACTCGGGAAAATATAATCATCAATCATAGCTTTACCTGATGATACCATATCAATGATACTAACAAGGGTATTAGTTGTTAACAAGCTAATTTTAGACATTATAAGTAGCTATTATTTATGCCAAACCATTTTATAAGCTCGCCATACTGATAGCCGAATAAGGCTACTTAGCCTTCGATTATCCGCTGTTATAAACTACTATATCAGCGGCTGCGTAGTATGCAAAAAAGGTCAAGTTACTGTCATTGATCTAAGCTACGATGGCAAAAACAACCTTCCTTTATTCATGGCTAAGCCCCCACTACATACTAAAAGACAATAGCTATTTGGATTTACCTTGTAGAGACTCTGTGTTGATATTCTCAACAGTTGATGGGTTAATAGCGCTTGCTAACCACTGCTGCTGAGTAATTTTATATAGCACCTGCTCAGACAACCGATGGTCTTTTTTGAGCGCTGGATGGAAGAAGTTATCCTCAGTATTGGTCATACCAAGACGCTGCATCAGCTTTTGAGAGGGTTTATTAATAACCGCAGTAAAGGCTACTACTTGCTGAAGATTCAGTTCTGCAAAGGCAAACTTTAAGGCTGTCTGTGCCGCCTCAGTAGCATAGCCTTGCCGCCAATAGTCTTTATGTAGCCGCCAAGCAATCTCTACACTAGGTGCGAAGGGTAGATCAGCATGAGTAGCATTTAAGCCTACAAAACCAATGAAATTATCCGCCTTTTCTGAGTTAGCTTTTAGACTTAGCGCCCAAAAACCCCAACCGTTATCCTCAATAAGCTGTTGGCATTTATTGGCTATAATGTCGCTCACTGTAGGCGATAAGAGCTTAGGAAAATAGCGCATGACCTCTGGGTCGGCATTTATATCAGCGAATATTGGTAAGTCACTCGGCCGCCATTGACGCAGTAGCAAGCGTTGGGTTTGGATTATTTTTATAGTCATAAAGCTCTGTCTTATTTGATTATAAGTACGATTTATACTTGTACTTTATAAGTTAAATCATGCGCTTCATCGCCAGTCATACCACGAAAGCCCCAACAATGGGCTGGTTGCTCTTTTATAGTAATTTCTATGTCTATTGGGGCAATATTTAACTGCTCCTCTATACGCTGAAATAACAGCTTGATAAGGGCTTTTTTAGTCTTAACGCTACGTCCTTGCATTATGTTAATTTCGATGACAGTGTAAGCAGCAGACCTGTCAGCAGGATAATAAAAATCCTCAGCATCTAAAGCTATAAAACGCTGCGCTCGCTTGTCTTCAGGCATGCCGAGCACTGACTGCATACAGCCGTGTATAACATTCGATAGCTGTAATTTAATAGGGTTAAGGTTTGCTTTGATACCATAGATGACGATCATAATAGCTCTTATAGATTGTAGAGTTGAAAGATAGCAAAGTTCAAAGATAGCAAGAGAATCAACACAGAGTAAACATTTTTTATTTTCAATATAAAGCGCTAGCAGAATTCCTAAATAATGACGACAAAATTATTTGCTGCAAAGCTAATAAGCAAAAAGCTATTAAGCAAAAAATTACATACTAAAAAATTACTTTAAATCATACTCAGAGTTGTTTTATAGCGAAGTTATAACCTACCAAAGATAGCTAGTGAGCAGTCAAACATCGCGGTTAAAAATAGCGGTTGAAAACAGCAATTAAATCTAATGGAATAGTATTTAGACTAAAAATAAAAGGACTAAGACTTATGCGTTTAAAGACATTATGGGCAGCAGTGCTTACCGCAGGCCTTAGCCTGTCAGCAGTAACCTCAAGTTTTGCAGATACTACTGGCAAGATCATCGTTCTAATCAACCCCAACTCCAATGCTAAAGCGACAAAATCTATGGCAGATCTAGCCCGTGCTGAAAGTAAAGGCGTGGCGCTGGTAGAAGAGCGCAGCAATGAGGGCGCGCCGCCACTGTTGACCACACCAAAAGATATGCAAAATGCAATATCTGGAGTAGTCAGGATCGGTGTTGAGGCAGCAAAAGATAAGCGAGTATCAGCTATCATCGTATCTGCCTTCAGCGATCCTGGGCTGGAAGAGTTGCGCTCTGCAGTTAATATTCCAGTCTTTGGTATAGGAGAAGAAGTTTTTCACGAGGCGGCGCAGAATGGTCGAGCTTTTGGGATTGTCACTGTCACCCCCGATGAGGATCTAATACGCTCATTTCAAGAAAAAGCGGCCTCGTTAGGCTATGAAAAGCAATATCGCGGTGTACGTGCGACTCCGGGCGATCCACTTGAGTTAGTAAAGTCTCCTGAAAAACTTGATGCAGCGCTAGCGCAAGCTGTGAAAGCCTCTATCAGAGAAGATGGAGCGCAAGCCGTCATAATGGGTGGCGGACCACTTTCAGATTCTGCCATCAGGCTACAACCGCAATTCAAGGTCCCTCTTGTAGTGGCGGTGAGTGCAGCTGCCCGTGCGGCAGTTAAAGAAATACAAAAACCCAAATAATAGCTGCATCTGCTATAACTGATCTTATACTGGCTATTGTTCAAGTATTGTCCATTAAACACCCGTTTGATGGACTCTTTTATAAGTACCACTGATAAAGATTTGTTTGATAACCGGATTGATAAATGGATTAATAACTAGATGATCAGCAAGGTAACTATCAACACTTTTTCTACAGCCTCTATAACCAAAAAAAAGACCCCTTATTAGTGAGTCTTCTAAAGTATTTTTATAGCCGATAAGATAAGTATTTGGAAAATTTAAAATTTGCCGATTGCCACTGGATGAAGGCGTGAATACATCACTAGCGATAGGCCATTAGAAATCAGCTCGATAGCTAATAATACGCCAAGAATATAAGTCGATGACTGCGGATAGCCGGAAAAAATCATGATCGCTAATATAATTGAGATAACCCCAGAGAATAATACTGGTATAAACGCCGGCGTACCTTTAATTCCAAAAGCCACTACTGTTCTAACAATACCGGTTACCATAAATAGGATAGCAACTACCATAGTTAGGGTCAAGATACCTTGCAACGGCTCGGTTAACAGCTCAAACCCCAATAACACCCCAACTACCCCGCCGATAGCGGCGAATACTTTAGCGCTAGTACTACCTACAGTAAATAGCGCTACAAACTGTAAGATACCAACCAATAAAAATAGAAAACCTGCCAGCTGTTCAGCGGCAAAAGTGGCGCTCAGTGGATTGAATAATGCAAATATACCACCAACAATGCTAAGGATGCCCACCACTAGCCATAATGTACGATTCATAATATTACCTTAATTTAATCTATAGCTTTACTAAGGCGTAGATTATATCTTCTCGTTACTCTATTCATGTATGGCGGTAGTAATGTATTCAGATAGTCGTGTTAACAACGGCCTGTTAGGATTGCGTTACTCTAAACCTTCTGCTAACTGTTTTCTGTATAATTCAATTTTTCTTCTTTACTTAGATTTAAATATTATCAATGATTTAGGTTAGGGGCGCTTATTTAGCTTATTGACGCTGCTAGCTATCAAGCTAACCATGACCATTGCCATTATGATTAATATCAGCGACATCATATGAGCGGTCTGGTAATTTAGCGCTTCTACTTGCTCATAAATAGCAATAGAAATTACCTTAGTCTCACCTGAGATACTACCGCCTATCATTAACACCACCCCGAATTCGCCGATAGTATGGGCATAGCTAATCAGGCTACCGAGTATAATACCAGTACGGGCTTGTGGTAGCGCCACGGTCATAAAGCGACGTAAACGGCTGGGCTCTAATAAGTGCGCCACTTCCATCACGCTTTGCGGAATGCGTAAGAACTGGGCATAGACTGGCTGAATATAAAAAGGTAAAGAATAAATAAGGGAGCCAATCACTAGGCCCTCAAAAGTGAAGACTAAAGCACTAATCTCATGCTCAGCAAGCCATCTACCAACAGCAAAGTTCGGACTCAGTAGTAATAATAGATAAAAGCCTATCACTGTTGGCGGTAATACTAAGGGCATAGCAATCAGCCCTAGTAACATAACTTTTAGACGACTAATGATGGAACTATGACTAGGCTTGGCTAACCAATAAGCTAAAGGAGTGGCAAACACCAATAATAATAATGTAGTGACACCCGCCAGCTTAATACTGACCCAAAATGGGGTCAACATCGCTGATATAAGTGGTTGCTCTAGCATAGAGTCACTACTGGTTATATCCTATCATCAGCTACTGCACTGCCAAATAACCGGCTTCTACGAAGTATTTTTGTCCAGCAGGTGATAGTAAGTAGCTGGTAAAATCTGTCGCTACAGCCGCATCACTGATCACTATGCCATCTTGCAGGATAGCAGGATAAGCACTAGTAGGTAGCGTGTAGAACTGTTCCGGTGTGGCTTTAATAGCGGTCACTTGTGACTGGGCAACGAAGCCATAATCAACATTGCCTGTATTGGCATACTGAAACGCTTGCCCAATATTCTCCGCTTCAATCAGACGCTTTTGACGGTTGAGTGGCTCGTAGAGGTTATGCGCCTGTAGATAGGCTTTGGCAGAGGCGCCATAAGGGGCGAGCTCAGGATTGGCAATGGTAATCTTACTATCATTTTGCTCTGCTAATAATTGGGTCAGAGTGGTCTCGCTCAGCTTACCTACAGGTTTATTGACACTATAAAAGCTCAGCTGGCCTTGGGTATAAGTAAAAGCCTCGTGCTTGGTAGAATCTGGATGTCTTTGTTGCACCCATTTAGTAGGGAATTCTTGATTAGCTGATAAGAAAATATCATAAGGTGCACCAGCTATTATCTGTGCATAGAGCTTGCCTGAAGAAGCAAAAGTTACCTCGATCTCTTGATCAGGTATGTTTTTCGCTAATTTGTAGCCTGCGATAATATCAGGGAGTACATCAGATAGATTAGCAGCAGCGGCAATACGTATTTTTTGTGGCTGCAGCTGAGGTTTGGGCTCGTTAGGAGTAACTTGCTCCTTATCAGCAACGCTCTGCTTATTACAAGCGGTCAAGGTCAACACAACACAAGCTGATGCGGCAATCATCATTATATTTTTTGTCGCACTAGTGATACGCGGCATAATGTCTAACTGCCCATGAGCTGGTAATAACTTAACACTATTCATAACCTACCGCCTCTACTCTAAGATGGGTAAAACTCTAATGATTTAGAGTATTTTTATTTTCTAATTTTCTACTAAAACGACTAAGCAAAGATAGTTATAAAACTACTTATACTTAGCCGTGGTTACCTACTTATTATATGCTTTTACAACTTTAGTCAAATCTTATTTATTAAACAATGATGGTCTTTGTAGCTTAGAGGGCAGTTCCTGCGTTAAAGCTTATAGCTAGCTATTGTCGTTCAGCCATTATTGCTTAGCCATTTAGACGGTTGGTTGTCGTAATATTCCTGCTTCCAGACCGGTATTTCAGCTTTAACCGTATCCAATATCCAGCGGCACGCATCAAAGGCTGGATAGCGATGTGCAGAAGCGACACCCACCCAAACCGCGACATCGCCAATATCCAAGGCACCGATGCGGTGAATAGCAATGGCATGAGTAATCGCAAATTTACGCTTGGCTTCCTCGATAATCTGCCGACCTTGATTAATGGCTAAATCCTCATAACCATAATAGGTCAGACGCTCAACGCTACTAGCATTATTGTGGTTACGCACCCGACCTTCAAAACTGACAAAGGCACCGCAGCTATCATCATCAAGAATAGCTTTAAGCCGTCTATCATCAATAACTATATCCAATAATGCAAAACCATCAAGCTCTGCAAGCGCATAGGCCTGTTCAGCGCTGCGCTTAATAGTCATCGATTTACTGTGAACGTTAGCGCTCATTTATACTCTCTATTATTAATAGCCTATTATCAACGATATCTGTTATCAACAATATCTATTAGTGCGGTGGTTATGCAACACGCTCTATTTAACCGCCTGCTACTGGGGTAATAAAAACCACGTTATCACCATTTTCGATACTATCTGTCCACTGAGCAAAATAATCATTGATGGCGACTTTTAGCTCTAATGGTGAATGACTAAAACCGTGCTTTTCACTCAACTGCTCGTATAACTGCGTAAGTGAAGTTGACTGCGACACGGTCACGCTTTCTTCATTGCAACTGGCTTTATCTGCCAAGCTTGCGAAGTAGAGAACGTTAATATTGATAGTATTGTCTGTAACTGGGTCTGTGTCTTTTGCTGCAATAGGCATAAAGTTATCCATAGTGTATTAGGGTGTAGATGAACTTATGTATTCAACTTAGCCCTGCTGATAATCAGACTTACCACCAGTTTTAGTGATCAGATGAATATTATTGATTACGATATCATGAGATAAGGCTTTAGTCATATCATAAAGCGTCAAACAAGCCACACTGACTGCGGTTAGTGCTTCCATTTCCACTCCAGTTTTATGAGTGACCTTTACAGTGGCACTGACCGTAATAGCTTGTAGCGCATCATCGTAAACAAAGCTCAAGCCAATTTTATCTAGTGGTAGTGGATGACAAAGCGGGATTAGATCATGAGTGCGCTTAGCGGCCATAATACCAGCGATATGCGCAGTTTGAGTGATACTACCCTTTTTAGTCATCCCATCAGCCGCTTTGATCTGCTGATAGATTTCAGCTGGAAAAAGCACTTGACCTTCAGCATTAGCCTCTCTAGTCGTCGCAATCTTGCCACTAACATCAACCATGTGTATATCACCGTCACTATCTAAATGCGATAGCTTAGCAGCCATTAAATGAGCTGGAGCACCTTCTTTATTAATGGTTTTATTAGCGATTTGCTCGTGCTGTTGCTGATTACTTTTCACAAATAGTCTCATTATTTTTTTATTAGCTTTAGTAACGGCTTACCTAATAGCGATATTGTTTTATTGTGGGTATAAAGCACGATAAGCACGCTTAAAGTCTGTAGGAGTATTAAAGTTAGTCAATACTTGCTGCTCATCTAACACCGCAACCGCTTGACTGATTGGCTCAATAAAACTCATAACTTTGCGCTGCCCACTGTCGATATAGGCTCGTAACTGCGACTCAATAGTTAGCCTATAAAGTCCTAGTAGCGGATATAAATGTGACTCGTCTGTAAGACAAATGACTGACTTTTCTGTCGTTGCTAGATCGGTAGTTGAATCGATACAAGGACGCAGTTGCTGCCAAAGCCCAGCCGCCGTTATTAGGCTATCACAGCTAACGACTAGCAACCATGATAACTGCTGATTATTCAAACTATTAGCATCAGCTAACGGGTCTCGTGGTTGTGTAGTTAATGCTTGCTGATTTATTGGCTGTTTTTTTAGCGCTTGTAGCGCTGACTCGATTGCCACTAATGGCCCTTGAGGGTCAGTAACACTATTAGTAATACTGCTAGTAATAGTACCTACTTTACTACTGGCCTGAATAGAGGCTGGCAGATAGTCAGCGATATGAGCAATAACGGGCTTTGGATTGCTAGCCAATAACTCTGGGCTCACGGCAAAACCACGCCCATTATCGGCAATCATGATAGGCACCTGCAATTCACTAGCTTGCCGCACATGATAGTCCAGCAAACTTTCACCTGTTGGCAAGGTTAGCTGCGCTTTAGGCGTCCCCATACGATGCGAGGCGCCACCAGCTAAGATAACCACCCCAGCTAAGTTTGCCAACACATTAGTCATGACTGTGACCTTCATGACTGGGATTAGCACGCATAAAGTGCGGCACAAAGTTACAAGGGCGTGTACGGCTATCGAACTGCTCTTTTAGTAAGTCATTCCATCCAGTCCGGCAAGCGCCTGTCGAACCAGGTAAACAAAAAATACCAGTGCTATTAGCCATGCCAGCAACCGCTCGCGACTGAATGGTAGACATGCCAATATCGTCTTTTGAAATTAGGCGGAACATCTCACCAAAACCATCGATAGACTTATCGAATAACACGCTGACCGCTTCTGGCATACTGTCTCTGATAAAAAACCCAGTACCACCAGTGGTAATAACCGCATGCACATTAGGATCAGCAATCCAGCCACTAATAACCGCACGAATCTGATAAATATCATCGGTAATTAGCTGACGGTCAGCTAACTTATGTCCCGCTGCGGTCAAGCTATCTGCTAAGTATTGTCCTGAAGTATCTTGTTCTAAGGTGCGACTGTCAGAGACACAAAGCACAGCAATATTAAGGGGGATAAATTCTGCAGCAGGTTTAGACATCGTTATTCCTTGAGAGTTATTATGTAGTAGCAATTGTTCAGTAGTTGCTCTTTATCAAGTAGTCTTCAGCAAGAGCTGTTCAGTAGCTGTTTTATGCTAACCACCGATAATCGATAGATTGTGCATCATGCCACTGTTGGAGTCCTGTAGATGATGATGCTCAGGTTTGATTGGCATGAAGTTGTGCAAAGTCTGTACTAAGCCTGCAACGTCGTTTTGCTGTAGATAATTACGAATGTCGTAGTTACCTTCATCGAACAAGCATAGATGCACTTTGCCCTGACTGCTCACCCGTAGACGGTTACAGTTATCGCAGAAGTGCGCCGCATAAGGAGCAATCATGCCGATGCGCCCTAAATAATCCGGATGACTGTACTCAACCGCAGGGCCATCAGCACTGCCACGCTCTTGCGGCTGCCAACCGTGCTCGATAAGATAATCGGTAATCAGCTCAGATTGGGCATGTTGCGCAAAGAACAAATCGCTATTATCGCTAGTCTGCATAAACTCAATAAACCGATAAGTCACTGGGCGCAGCTTGACGTAATCCATCGCTGTTACTAAATTTTCAAATGCGGTTTCTACCATCAAAACACTGTTTATTTTTAGCTTAATGTCCGTGCTGTCTAATAGTTTATCCATATCCGTTAGCATCTGCGGCAAAGTATTGAAACCAGTCATCTTATGAAAAGTATCCGCATCAAAACTGTCCATACTGATATTTAGCTGATCCAATCCAGCACTATGCCAATTGGCTAAATGTTTGCCAAGCTTATAGCCATTACTAGTAATCGCTACGGTCTTGATACCAGTAGTGCTTTTTACGGTATCAATAATAGCCGCCACATCTCGACGGATAGAAGGCTCACCACCAGTAATACGTACTTTTTCAGTGCCTACTTGGGCAAAGGCTTTAATTAAAGTAGCAATTTCAGGCACACTCAACTCATCATCAGGACGCTTGCCTTGATAACCATTAGGCAGACAATACTCGCAGCGAAAATTACAGAAGTCAGTGATCGAAAGACGTAGATAAGTCAGTTGTCGTGAAAAGCTATCGGTCAGTGGCTGATAATGGGCTATAGACGAGTCAGTAGGCATAGCTGCTCCCAATAGGGGGCTGCGTGTCTCAGTATAAACTGGAATTGAGCTTGGTGAATATATTTGAGTGCTCTCTGCTATGGGATCGTCATAAGTCATAAATTATTACCGCCGATATTGCTTAGCTGTCATTACAAGATTGTCTTCAGCCATTACATTTACTGCTGTTTAACTATTTATTTTACACTACAAATTTTGTGCTGTGTGCTTTGAAATACATAGTTCCAACCATAAGTTGCAAACTATAATCTTTAATCACAAGTTGCTATCTATAGTTTCCAATCGTAAGTTTTACACTACTCGTTTAACAGCTTTAGAAGCTAAAAATCTGGGTCGCTAGGCTGTTAGAGACTATTGATTATAACAAACTCAAAATGGCTTTAAGCTACCTTTACTAACCATAGAGCCACGAAAAAGGTTGGACATTCACTACATTACCAGCAGCCACATTACCGCTATCTATATCCAAAACTACAAAGCAGTTGGCTAGGCTTAGCTGCTTTATTCTGTGCGACTGCTGGCTAGTGAAACACTGCACTTGATAATTACCGGTAGCGTCTTGTGACAGCAGACCACGCTGAAAGTCTTTACGTCCGGCTGACTTCCTCACCTCATTGACTAAAGTGGCTTTTAGAGTCAACGGCATAGGCTGCTGCTGCAAATCAGCTCCTGACATCTGCCATAGCGCCGGTATCACAAACTGCAAAGCCCCTACTACCGTAGACAAAGGGTTGCCCGGTAGGCCAAAATACAAGACTGGCTTATCGACGGCGCTGTGGTTATCCGCAAACAACTCTCCAAATACGAACGGCTTGCCAGGTTTCATCGCCACTTTATAATGGTTTATTTGCCCCAGTTGCTCAATAACTGTAGTCAAAAAATCATAATCACCAACCGATACTCCAGCCGTAGAGATCAGTACATCGCACTCCTGCATAGCCTTAGTCACTGCCGCCGTAGTCTGCTGTAAATTGTCAGCGATAATACCGTAATCACGAATAGTAATAGGCAAGCTGGACAATAAAGTCTTCAGCGTTGGAGTATTAGAGTTGTATATCTGCGCTAAGCTATCTAACGGCTGACCTACAGCAACTAGCTCATCACCTGTCGCCAACACTCCTACTATTAATGGCGCAAATACTGCTACTTTATCAATGCCTAAATTGGCTAATAAACTGATATCAGTAGGGTTTAGACGCTTGCCTCGTTGCAGCACGACTTCACCCGACTCAATCTCCTCGCCTTGCTTACGAATGTTGTCATCCACCTCAGCCGTTTGGCTCAAGACAATGGCATACGGCTGCGATTTATCGATGCTATCTCTAATAGCAGCAAAGTTAGTGTTCTCTTGCATAACGACCGTATCACAACTATCCGGTACTACTGCGCCAGTGAAGATACGTACGCCTTGTCCGGCTTGCAAACTACTCTCTGAGTCATCGCTACCGCTATTAGCATAAGGGCTACCAGCCTGCGACTCTCCTACTATATTGATAGTTTGGTCTTTGCCAAGATTGCTACCTTTAGCCAATGCATAACCGTCCATAGCAGATACATTCTGTCTGGGCACATTAAAAGGTGAAGTAATATTCTCAGCTAATATTTGATTACTGCTGTCTAATAACTGGCTTGTAGTTACTGCCCTGCTACTTAATGGTGCATCGACTTCGTTATAAAATTCAATGCGTTTTTTGATCGCTGCCAGCAGCTCTTCCATAGTAATCATAAGGGTAAACTCTTTTTATTCAGGGGCTTCTATAATAGTCTTAGTATTGAATAGCTAATTTTTATTGGCTAGCTGATTTATAGTGGATAGGCCATGTTACAACAACTATCCGTTAGTTCTTGACTGCAACTAGCAAGTGAGCAGCTAACGGTTTGACGGACTAATGGTTTGACTAGCTATCCAGCCATTGCTGTTGCTTAGCATAAGCCAGTTGTTCAGGCGTATCAATATCATAACTTAGTTGTTGGTTAATCACAGTACTCATTTGCTCAGTGTGCAGGGCTCTAATCAAGTGGCGCAAACCTTTATCACCCGTGAGCGCTACTCGCCACTCTTTAAGTCGCCAATAATTGATACTTATAGGTAAACCTATGATATTAGCTTTATATTTATCTACCGCAAAGTCTTTATCAGCTTCTTGCAGATGGGGATAGCTACTGGCCACTACTTCATGCTTGCCAGCTAATAGCTTATGCAAATGCTTACTGTCTAATAATAGTTGATCAGTAGCCATTATTAGCACTCGATCAATCATACTATTATCGTGGCTGATAATCCGCTGAGCCACAGCGTCAATAGCTAAATACAGACTATGCGCCATGCCAGTTTCGGGAGTCGGATTATTGACTATATGCACTACTGGCTGAGCGGCTAATTCATCAATAGCTTGTGCAATCTCAGTATTATTTTTAGGAATCACTACTATAATAGCTTGGGGCTGGGTAGTTAAGGCCAGCTTAACCATCTGCGCAATTAATGGCTCACCATCTTGAGTTAATAGTTGCTTAGACTGACCCAGTCGCTGACTCAAGCCACTGGCTAAGATAATAACGGCGTGGTTACTAAGATCATTAATAGTATTGTTACTAATATTCTTACCAATATTGTTACTAGTCATACGCATAACGCTGTTCAACTGATAATCGCTGCGTATGTGAGGACAACTCTGAGTCTATCACTGACAACTCAAATTGGTTGTCTATCACTGGCTGTGCTTGCTGATGAATTACCGAACTTATTTGCGCCATGATACTCAGTGCTAAGGCTTCTGGACCATCACCGCCTAGCTTATAGCCAATAGGATAATGCAACTTTGCAACAGCGTCAGTTAAGGTAGCGATCTTAGTAAAGTCATCCGCCTTATTAAGGCTAGCCCTAATCTCTTTGATGAGACGCTCAGTACGATAGCATGGGCCTAATTGTCCAACATAACTGAAGTTAGGCTGGGTCAATAGTATAGCTAGGCGAGCACGGTCTTGGGTTAAGCTATGTGACATCACTGCAACTACCGCACCGGCACTAAGCTGAGTTAAAGTTTCATGGTCGTGTACTGGTAAACATAACACCTTGTCTGCTTGTGGAAAACGAGCTTTAGTAGCATATTGCGCGCGGCTATCTATTACTGTTACCTGCCAGTCCTGTAGCTTAGCCATTGTCACTAACGGCATCACATCATTACCAGCACCGCAAATTAACAATCGAATCTGTGGACGAATCTGCTGTATCAACCATGCCGACTGCGCTACATAGCATTGACTGTCATTGTCTAGTAGTACGTGATCTACATCACTTTTTATATCACTGTCTACCACCATGTAGTCAGCATCTTTTTTATTAAAAGTATGCGCTGACAGCTTGGTTAGTGCGTTATGAATAAAACCTATAGCAGCAGCACTAGCCTCAGAAAAAATATGCTGGCCATCGATAGTCGCTATCTGTCCTGTAGCACGATAGGCGTCTATATCAAGGCGTATACCGATTGGCAATTGGGGACTATGCGACTTCAAATTATCGCAGCTAATCAAAGTGGCAATAGTCAAAGGTTGCTGGCTATTACGCACTTGCTGAATTGAATCTAACAGCGACATTGCAGTACTCAGGCGCTCAAACAACACATGGACTCGGCCATTACACCCTAAACCAAAATTTAACTCGCCATCCAACAACGCATCGACATCGTCATCACTGTCAATATAACTATAGGCATCGCTGTCACTATCACTAATAGCCCTATTACCAATATTACTAGCAACTGTTAGCTCTGCTGTATTGGTCTCTATGTGACTGCCAGTATCGGTATCAGTATCATCACTATAAGTAACCTCATCGCCAGTTTGATAGGTCTGAACACTAGCACCATTACGAGTTAGCCAAAAAGCACGCTTGATAATATGTGGCTCAAGACAACCCCCACTGATCATCCCAACCGAACGTCCATCAGCACAAATAAGCATCATCGCCCCAGCATGCCGATAAGCTGACCCTTCAGTGCGGACTACCGTAGCTAGTACCGCCTCAACATTTTGCTGTTGTACTCTGTTAGCTAAGTTAAGAATATCAGCGACTTGATTCATAATTTCCCTTTTATCTTAAGCATCTCAAATATCTTAAGCATCACAAACTATCTTAAAATATAGTTCAATACACTATTAAAGCTGGCATGCTGAAAAGCCATAACTTATGCCTAATGGCGATAATAACAAGCTTAAAAAACCCGTTGATTAGCGGGTTTTTTAATAAAAATCACTACTAGCTGTTGTTACTGGTAGCGACTACTCTGGCAGCTCACCCAGCAGCTTGTCCATAGTGATTGGAAAATCATAAACTCTTATCCCTACTGCGTTATAAACAGCGTTAGCAATAGCAGCGGCTGCACCAGCAATAGCCGTCTCACCGATACCTTTTATATGCATAGGATTAGTATAAGCATCATCCTCTTCTACTAAGATAACCTCGAGCTGCGGGACATCGGCATTGACCGGAATATGATACTCAGCTAAGTCATGATTACATAGACGACCATCACGCTTATCATGGATGACTTGCTCCATTAACGCTGAACCTATCCCGAACACCATACCGCCATAACACTGTGAAGTAGCGGTTTTATGATTGAGGATACGCCCTGCTGCAAAAGCACCAGTCATACGTTTGACTCTGATTTCACCGGTAACTCTATGCACAGCTACTTCCGCAAAATTAGCGCCAAATGATGCTTGACGATAACTTTTTTCATTCTTACCAGGAGCGATTGCCCCTTTAGCACTAATCAACTGCTCGTTGTACTCAGCAATGATATCAACTAACGGATAACCCTGAAAATTACTAAAGTCATAGTCTGTTTTGCCATCAGCTGGCTCAGTAGAGCGTTTTGGCTTAGGCAAATGAATGTCTGTTCTTTCTGCTATCTTAGCAACGAGCTCTGTGGCTTTATGAACAACATTGCTAGTGATATTTTTACCTGCCTCAATGGTAGCTTCTGTAATTGTCGCCTCATGCTCGCCCGCTTGTTTGACATAGCCGTTATCCAATTGAATGGTATCGGCATAGAGACCGACTTTTTCTGCTAACATCTCACGCAACTGCTGACAGGCCAGATAAATACTACTACCCGAACTGGCCGCTCCCATACTACCGCCGGAGCCCACTGCTGGCGGCAAGCTGGTATCTCCGAGTTTCATTTCAATATGGTCAATCGGTAAGCCTAATAAGTCGGCCGCAATTTGAGAAAACACCGTGTAAGAGCCTGTGCCAATATCGGTCATATCCGTCTCGATAATAGCTTTGACCCCCAGCGCTTTAGAGCGATCTACTTGTAGAGTGGCACGTGCCTGCGAGGGTGCTAAACTATTGCCACGAGCAGCAGCAGCCATACCCATACCTAGCCACCAATCCCCTTCTAAACGACTGGCAGGAAGCGCTAGGCGATGATCCCAACCAAACTGTTCCGCCCCTTGTTCCATACAAGCGATAAGGCTGCGAGTTGAAAAAGGAATCTGTTGAGTAGGATCTTGCTCAGGTTCATTACGGCGGCGTAGCTCTATAGGATCAATATTTAGCTTGATCGCCAATTCATCCATCGCACACTCTAAAGCTATCTGTCCGACCGCCTCGCCAGGGGCACGCATCGAGCCCGATAGCACTTGATTCATATCTACCATTTGATAATCTACTCGGCGATTTTCACCGCGATATAGATACTTAGTAGATAGTGCTGCAGGCTCAAAAAAGGTTTCTCCCGGTAAGTTGCTAGAGACCGTATCGTGAATAAGCGTATTAATAATACCGTCTTCATTACAGCCAATCGCTATACGTTGATGAGTATTTGAGCGTCTTATCGTCGCTTCCATCACTTGCGGGCGGGTCATAGTAATCAGTACTGGTCGACCTAACTCTTTGGCCGAAATAGCAGCAGCGATGGATTCAGGTGAGATACCAAGCTTACTACCAAAACCACCCCCAACGTAATGAGCGATCAGTTGTACATTATCAGCGTCCAAATCTAGCGCATCAGCGATTTGCTTTTTACAAGAAGCTAGCATTTGGTTAGAGGAGTACATAATCAGCTTGTCCCCTTCCCAGTGCGCTAAAGTCGCATGCGGCTCCATAGCAGAACTGTTTTGACTCGGCGTCTGATAAGTACGGTCGAGAGTCACTGCTGAGTCACTCAACCCTTGTTCAGGATCGCCTTGCTCAGCGTTTTTGTCTGAACCTTGTTTTTCATCTACTTCATGCGTATTAGGTAACTCTTTAGTAAAATCTAATGCCGCTTGCTCAGTCTCATCTTTATAAGTAACCTTTAGCGCTTTGGCCCCTTCAGTTGCCGCCTCAAAAGTCTCAGCGATTACCGCAGCAATAGGTTGACCATGATAAAAAATCTCTGTTGCGCCTTGAGTCGGTGATTTAGTAGCTCCACCCTGCTGAGCATTACGCAAAAAATGCTTGGGGTCAGTGACCACTTTAATCACTCCAGGTATAGATTCAACTGCGCTACTGTCTATTTTATCGACTTTACCTTTAGCGATAGTGGCACCAACTAATACCCCATAAGCTTGGTTCTCTAAATAAAATTCTGCACTATAAGTGGCTTGACCACTCACCTTTAGTGAACCCTCTACCCGATTAATAGGTTTGCCAACCAGTTTGCTAGCCGTTTGATCGAACAGTGTTTCAGTAGGCTCATTCATCATTAGCTTTTTGGTCGGTTCCGATGCAAATAGTGCCATGATTATGCTCCCTGATTCGCTAATGCGCGTTGAATAACTTGTTTTAGTAGACGACGAGTCAAAGGTATCTTAAAGTCATTTTGGCCACTACCTTTAGCCTCTTTTAATAATAAATCTGCGGCTTGGTTAATCACCTCAGTATTGCCATCGCTGCCAATTAATAGTGCCTCAACCGCTGTATTACGCCATGGTTGAGTACCAATACCACCAAAGGCTAAACGTACTGTAGCTAATTTATTATTATCGTCAACCTCTACTACCGCCGCGCAAGAAACTACGGCAAAGGCATAAGAGGCACGGTCACGGACTTTATCGTAGGTGTGCATACCTTTAATAGGAGCAGGCAAAGTCACATGAGTAATTAGCTCGCCAGTCTCTAATACGGTTTCGATATTTGGCGTATCTTTTGGTAAACAGTAAAAATCTGCTAGCGCAATTTGTCGCGTACTGCCATCAGTCTTTAGAGTTTCAACGCGGGCATCTAATAACCGCATAGCTAATGCCATATCCGAGGGATGCTGAGCGATACAAGACTCACTAGTACCCAAAATCGCTAATAGACGGTTCTCACCATTAATAGCTGGACAGCCAGACCCTGGCTCACGTTTGTTACAAGCACTATCCGGTTGATAAAAATAATAGCAACGCGAGCGCTGTAAGAGATTGCCACCCGTAGTGGCTTTATTACGTAACTGTCCAGTAGCTCCCGCTAAAATCGCTCTAGATAATACTGGGTAATTGGCGATCACTGTTGGATGCGCCGCCAAGTCACTGTTGGTCACTAGCGTACCGATACGTAGGCCGCCGTCAGCTGTTTCTTCAACTTCTGCTAACTCTAAGCGATTAATATCAACCAGCTTAAGTGGCGTCTCAATCTCAAACTTCATTAAATCGAGTAGATTAGTGCCACCGGCAATAAAAGAAGCATCTTTAGGAGTAGCAAACATAACCGCTTGCTGCGGCTCAAGAGCGCGAATATATTCAAAACGTTTCATGAGCGCTCTCCTTTAGACTTACTGCTTATCGATGGTGCTGCTTGCTTGCCGAGCTGAGTTTGGCTAGGCGGCGGCGACCAGATACCAGTTACGGTAGCTGCGTTATTCGAGCTGGCGAGGTTGTTTGTGGTTGAGGCATGTGTTGCAAGTTGCTCTGAGAGCACTTGATGAATGGCATTGATAATATTAGGATAAGCCGAGCAGCGACACAGATTGCCACTCATACGTTCAGATATCTCTTGTAGTAACAAGCCATCAGGATTACTCAAATCAGTAGTCACATAACTGGGCCACTGCGCTTTGATCTCTGCTATCAATGCTGTTGCTGAACAAATCTGTCCAGGCGTGCAATACCCACACTGAAAGGCATCATGATCTTTAAAGGCTTGTTGCAAGTCCGATAGCGAATCTGGCATGCCGATACCTTCAATAGTAGTGATCTCGTCGCCGTCATGCATCACCGCTAAAGTTAAGCAAGCATTCACTCGCCGACCATTAATAAGCATAGTACAAGCACCGCATTGACCGTGATCACAGCCTTTTTTGGGTCCTGTAATGTGCAAATGTTGACGGCATACATCGAGTAAAGTGGTACGAGGGTCAAGATCATCAAATTGATAATCAATTTTGTTAATCGTTAAAGTAAGCATGCTGGCTTCTCGCTGGCAAGTGGTAAGGGCTATCTACAAGGCTGAGTTTATTTTTTATTCACTTATTACTCATCACAATGACTAATTATAGTTGTAGCTACTAGTTGTAACTACTAAGATAACGGTTAGAGGTAATTAATCATTACTAGAGGAGTCAGCAATAAAAGAAATTTATTATGACTTATTCGACAAGCAAACTTTGTTTCAGCTTTGTACTGCTTACAGGGTAGTTTTTTAACTACGTCTTGGTTTGAAATATATTATTCAGCAGATTTAATAGTAGTCCTAGCATCGCCAGCAACAGCATAGCCTGTATAGTAAGTCACTCTATTGTCTCGCAAAAACCCAGCTAACCCTAGCCCGTAACGCTCTGCAACCCGTACCGCTGTACTAGTAGGCGCAGACATGCCTATCAGCCAAGGCAAACGCATACGGATAGACTTTTGTACTAGCTCAATAGACAATCGTGAAGTCATGACGACACAATCGACCTCGTGCTTATGTCGCAGTTGCCAACCAATCAGTTTATCAAGTGCATTGTGGCGTCCTACATCCTCAAACAAATATAACTGATCTTTTTGCAGGGTGGCTGCTGCATGAACTGCCCCCGTCAATTGGTGCGTATGTTGACTCGCATCGACTTGCGCTCTTATCGCTAACAAACGATCGAGACTAGGTCGCTTTACTACAGCTTTTTGTGAATTAATCTGCGAATACGGACTTAAATCCGGTAAAGCTTGCGTAAGTCCTGTGATACCACACATACCACAGCCAGTACGTCCCGCCAGCATACGCTTTTGCGCTTGGATACGCTGATGACGGCGTTGGTTAAGTACTAGCTCAACTATATAAATATCGTAATCTAATAAGTGTTGTAGATTATCTGCAAGCACCCCTGACACATCTATAGCATTAAGCTGGTCCTGCTGGTCAACCCTACTATCTGTAGCAAAAGTTTGAAAGCTGGCAGCATCATTCAATTGAGTCACTTCCCAATCCAACAGCTCATAGCTATGCTCGATCAGCCCTTCGCTAAACAGAAACCCAATAGCCAAATACTCCAGCTGGCTAGGACTAGCCATCAGTACGGCATAGTGAATACCATTGATAACAATAGCCACTGCTGCCTCTACCGCTAAACTAGTAGTTTGATGTTCAGTAGAAATAGACTGGGTGGCTTGCTTTTGATTACTATCTAAGATTGAAGAACTACGATGCTGCTCTGCTAAATGCTCACGAGCGAGTGGCGTAGCAGAAGCGTTGAGAGTTTCAGAAATAGCTTGCACGACAAGGTTAGAATTATTTTTAATCATTGAGCGCTATCTTTAATGGTAATGAATAGAGTTGACAGTCATACGCGCTATGAAAATAAATATTGTAGGCTGAGTATTTTATCGAAACTAGGCCTACAATATTCATTTTCATGCTAAAACATATCTAAGCAGAAGCTGTCAAGGTACTGTCGCTAATCCGTTCCAAAACAACGGTTGATGACTTATAGGCAGGTATATGCGAGTCTGGCGCATGAGTATCTAAGTCAAATAAGTCATTACACTCAGGATAATAAGTAGCCACCGCATTGGCAGCAATGTCCATCTCAGTGATTATCAGCGGTCCTAAAGTACGTGGCTGATTGTTACTGTCTTGACGCATGACCATAACGCTATCCCCCTTTTGCCAGCCTAAGCGTGCTATCTCATCAGGATGCATAAACAACACATCACGGCGATCGGTCTGACGGTAGCGATCTTGATAACCAAAAATCATAGTATTAAACTGATCATGACTACGCACACTAGTTAATTGCCATACTTTTTGTTCAGCAGCAGTGCTAGTAGTGCTAACAACATTGCTATTATTATCGGTACTCGATTGCAGCTGGGTAGTTGCCTGCGCCATCTGCGCTGCTACATAAGTAACCGGATACTTTGGTACTTCAAATTGCGCTTTGCCGCTGTCAGTAGTCCAAACCCGATGACGTGCTGGATGATACAAATAAAACCCACGCTCAGTCTCTCTGATGCGCTCATTAAAGTTCTCGAAACCGTCAATAGCTTCAGCAATATAATCACGAATGATATCAAAATCCTCGCCCATAGCTTGCCAAGGAATAGCCGACTCAGCACCAAGTACTTGGATCGCCATATCTGCAATTATTTGTACTTCAGATTTTATGCTGTCACTGATCGGTTTAAGATTGCCTTGCGATCGTGATATCTGACACATGGAGTCCTCAGTCGTCGCAAACTGCTTACCTTGACCCGTTAAGATAATCTCAGTACGGCTGATACAAGGTAAAATCAGGTTATTAGTACCCGGATATAGCATAGTGCCATTGAGCTTAGTGGCAACAAAAACATTAAGCTGGGTCTGACGCAAGGCTTGTTGAATCGCACTCATATCAGGAGCAGCTACCGCATAGTTACCCCCCATACTCACAAAAGCTTTAATTTTCCCGCTTATTAAAGCTTTAGCACCAGAGACGACATCATGGCCATCTTCTTGCGGCATAGGACGCTTAAAAACACGCTCTAAACTATCAAGCAAGCTCTGATTAGGACGCTCATGAACGCCCATAGTGCGATCGCCCTGTACATTGGAATGCCCACGTACAGGGGACGCGCCAGCCCCATCAATACCGATCATGCCCATCAATAGCAATAAATTGGTAATCATCGCTACATTGTCATCGCCCTGCACATGCTGAGTAATACCCATACCCCAAGTACAAATAGTTTGTGGGCTCTCGGCAACTAGACGTGCAACACTGATGATCTCATCTTTACTAATACCAGAGCCACGCTCCACATCTGCCCAAGACTGCTGACGTAGCCACTGATCTAGTGCCTCAAAACCAGAAGTATGCTGTTTAATAAAATCGGTATCGATCTTATTATTTTTAGTGAGCCATTTTGCCATACCAGTCAATAATGCCGCATCGCCACCAATTTGGATTTGAATGACATTATCTACCATAGCGTCGCTTTGACCAGCAGCCATGTGAGTTGGCTTTTGCGGATTTCTAAATGCTGCTAGTCCCTGCTCGCGCATAGGATTAATAGAAATGATTTTGCAACCTTGCTTATGGGCATGCGCCAACATCTCTAACATACGGGGATGGTTGGTCGCTGGATTTTGTCCAAACATCATGATCAACTTAGCTTGTTGAAAATCCTCTAACTTAACCGTAGCTTTACCGATGCCCAACTGCCGACTAAGCATTACTGAAGTCGGCTCGTGACACATATTAGAACAGTCAGGTAAATTATTAGTGCCAAAACAGCGCACAAATAGTTGATATAAAAAAGCCGGCTCATTGGTTACTCGACCTGAGGTATAAAATAAGGCCTCATCCGGGGAATCAAGCTGTTTCAATTGCTCAGCAATACGTGCGTAAGCATCCGCCCAAGCAATTGGTACATAACGATCTTGCGCTGCATCATAAGCCATAGGCTCTGATAAACGCCCACTATGCTCAAGCTCGTAACCGTTCCAGCCTTGTAGTTCAGTCACCGTATGCTGCGCAAAAAACTTAGCATCGGCCTTGGTGGACATGGTCTCACTAGCAAGCACTTTGATTCCATTCTCACAGACATCTAAGGTTTTATGCGATTTATGATCTGGCCAAGCACAGCCCGGACAGTCAAAACCACCGTTAGGCTGGTTGCTACTAAAAACACTCAAGCCACCACGGGTCAAGGCTTTATAGTCCATGAGTTTATGAGTAGAGGCAATCAGCGCAGGCCAACCAGCGGCAGGATGAGAGTAGATAGGAATTTTGCGCATGATAAACCTCGAAGATAAGTGGCTGTGATGAATGGCTGTGAATAGATAGCTGGGGCTAAATAATACTAAATGCGCTGTATAGATAGTGACGAGAAACTCAATAGTAGCGATGTTCTTACAAATATAATTATTAATAAGGGTTACGCACTATAGACAAGGAGGATAAGTTAAACGGCCGGTTAAATAATAATTTTTTGGTATATTTTCGGTAACTATTGTGAGCATTGAAGGTAAAAAAGGAATAGCAGCACGAAGATAAAGAGAACGAAACTTCATTGTCTCTAATATTACAACAATTGCAGTTAAAGTAAAGCGCAAAAAAAGCAGCCAAATAATAAATATTTGGCTGCTATAAAAGCTATTAATTTAAAGAATTACAACGAGATATGCTGAGCCTGACCTTTCTCGACAGCAAGTCTTGCAGCAGCGGAAGCGACTGCTAAATCTTGCAAGCCAACCCCAGTACCATCGAACAGAGTGATCTCATCATCTGAGCTACGACCTGGATGATCACCATTGATTACGTCACCTAGGGTGGTAATATCAGACTCTTTGATCGTGCCGGATTTGATTGCATGTTGCGCTTCACCAAGAGTGATCGATTGGGCGATCTCATCAGTAAATACAGTAGCAGAGGCTATTAGAGCGGGATCAACTTCTTGCTTACCCACTGTATCAGTACCCATACAAGCGATGTGCGTACCCGGCTTGATCCACTCTTTCATAAGCAATGGCTCAAACGCTGAAGTAATAGTAATAATGACATCAGCTTCTGCACATAACTGCTCACGATCAACAGACTCAAACGGTATGCCTAATTCTTCAGCGATGGCTTGTAGATTGCCAAGACGATCAGCGTCTTTATTCCAAGCAACGACTTTTTCGAAGTTACGTTGCTCAAGAGCAGCCCGTAGCTGAAAAGTAGACTGATGACCAGCACCAACCATACCAAGCACTTTACTATCTTTGCGTGCTAGATGAGCGATTGATACTGCAGATGCTGCTGCAGTACGTACAGCAGTTAGGTAGTTGCCGCCTACTATAGCGCGTAATTTACCATTATCAGGATTGAATAAAAAAATCGTTGACTGATGGTTAGTCAAGCCTTTAGCAGCATTGCCTGGCCAATAGCCACCTGATTTTAGACCTAGCGATTTGCCTGCACGGTCAAAACCTGATTTAAAGCCATACAAGGCATCAGCATAGCCAATAGCTTCGCGAATAACTGGGAAGTTATAAGCATCACCTTTCGACATTGACGCAAATACATTTTCAATCGCAGTGAATGCAGAATCACGATCAATCACTGATTTACAAGCGTCTTCTGATACGATCAACAGGCCTTCGTTGTTACTATTGTTTTCTTCACTCATTCTAAACTCCTTTTTATTACATGATTTTTACTTGATGTAGGCTGACGCTTATAATCTAAATAGTGGCAAATAACTACCAAATATACTAGGTAAAATGCGCAGCCTACGCCAAAAATTATGATAGTAAGAGTAGAGTTTCTTAGTACATTTTACCACGTGCAGATACAGGCCATACGCTTTCTACTTTACCGTTACGAACGCCGACGTAGAAATCATGAACGTTACAAGTAGGATCACAATGACCAGGTACTAGTTTAAGTTTTTCATTAATTTTAAGAACGCCATGCGGATCGCTAACTACGCCATGCTCATCTGAACATTTAACGTATTCAACATCGTCACGACCATAAATGAACGGTAGGCCACTATCAACTGACTGAGCTTTTAGACCAGCATCAACAATTGCTTTGTCAGGTTTGGCATGGCTCATCACAGAAGTTAGAAGGAATAAAGCATTTTCCCACTCATTCTTATCGATACGGTTGCCTTCTTCATCTAAAATACGACCGTAATCCGCATCCATAAACGCGTAAGAACCACACTGTAATTCGTTATAAACGCCAGAGTTACTTTCGAAATAGTAACTACCTGTACCGCCACCTGAAACGAATTCTGGTTTTAGGCCGATCTCTGTTAGGGCATCAACAGCGTCTTTTACTTGAGCCACAGAAATGGCAGTCTTAGCTTTACGATCGCTATAGCTGTCCATGTGCTGCATGGCGCCTTGATAAGCTTGGATACCTTTGAAATGGATATTTTCAGCAGCATCGATAGCTTTAGCGATTTCAACAACTGCTTCGGTAGTAGTCACACCACAACGTCCAGCACCACAATCGATTTCGATAAAGCAATTAAGTTGCGTACCATTTCTAGTCGCTGCTTCTGATAATTCAGCGGCACTATCGATGTCATCAACACATACAGTAATAGTTGCGCCCATTTTAGGCAATTTCGCTAAGCGATCAATTTTGGCAGGTTCGCGCACTTGGTTTGATACCAATACATCTTTGATGCCACCGCGTACAAACACTTCCGCTTCAGAAACTTTTTGACAGCAAACGCCAGCAGCGCCGCCAAGCTCTTCTTGCAATCTTTGTACATCAACAGATTTATGCATTTTACCGTGGCTACGGTGACGCATATTATGCTCTTTAGCATAATCACCCATTTTTTTGATGTTACGCTCAAGGGCGTCAAGATCTAGTATCAAACAAGGAGTTTGGATATCAGCTTCATCCATACCAACAGTTGCGGGTACGTTATAGCCTACTTCTAATGCTTCAGTTGTAATTGTCATTCGAAAATCTCCATTTTCTTAGTTAGTTTTATACAAAGTATTTTAAATTTGCACTTAATGTACGCTTGATTAATGCCTAGCTAATGCTTAGTTCCAAGGCAGTTTATCAAGATCAACGTTACCACCAGTAATAATTACCCCGACGCGTTTTCCAGCAAATACGTCTTTGTTCTTCAAAATAACAGCAAGCGGTACGGCACAGCTTGGCTCAATGACAATTTTCATATGAGTCCATGTCAGCTTCATCGCTTCAATAATTTCTTCTTCTGTCGCGGTCAAGATATCAGTAACGTAGTTGCTGACAAAGTGCCACGTCAAATCTTTAAGCGGCACTTTTAGGCCATCAGCGATAGTCTCAGGTGCATCATCAGCGATGATATGACCGGCTTTAAATGAGCGTGCTGCATCATCAGCATTCAATGGCTCTGCTGCATATATTTTTACGTCAGGAGCTAAGTTAGATAAGGTCAAGCAAGTACCTGATATCATGCCACCGCCACCGATTGGAGCCACTACCATATCAGGTTTTACGCCGATTTCTTCCATTTGCTCCAAGAACTCACGTGAACAAGTTGCTTGTCCAGCGATTACTCGTGGGTCGTTATAAGGATGAACGAAGTCACCACCAGTTTCGGCTTGAACCTTAGCAAACACTTCTTCACGTGAAGTAGTTGATGGTTCGCACTCAGTAATAATACCGCCATAACCACGTACTGCAGCTTTTTTAGCTTCTGGTGCACTGTGCGGCATTACTACGTGACAAGGTACCCCACGACGGCCAGCAGCATAAGACAAAGACAATGCATGATTACCTGAGCTATGCGTGCATACGCCATTTTTTGCTGCTTCGTCAGAGAGACCAAATACTGCATTTGAGGCACCGCGAACTTTAAAAGCACCAGCTTTTTGAAAGTTTTCACACTTAAAAAACATTTCACAACCTGCCAACTCGTTCAAAAACCGAGAAGTCATAACTGGTGTGCGATGAATGTACGGCTTAATGCGCTCATGAGCCTCTAACATATCATCGAGGGTTGGAATTGTTAATCCATCATCATTTGTAATCATAAAAGATACTCCCTATTAGTTGTTTATTTGGTTGCTTATCTAGCTGCTTTTTATTTAGGTGTTGCGGTAATACTCTTGTGCAGCAGCGACGCCTTGACCTAAAGTGATTGGATAATCTAAATCAACCATTGCCATCTCAATAGCTGCCAGCCCTGCTAGAACCATTACTTCAGTGAGTGAACCCAAATGCCCTATTCTAAAGGCACGACCGGCCATCTCGCCTAAGCCGACACCAAAAGATATGCCATATTTATTGAAGGCATGATCAGTCAGCTCATTACTATTAAAACCTTCAGGAACATATATCGCACTTACGGTTTCAGAATATAAATCAGGAGATACAGCACATAACTTAAAGCCCCATGCACTAACGGCTTGGCGTACGCCTTCAGCTAAACGATGATGACGCGCATAGACATTCTCAAGACCTTCTTCAAATAGCATATCAAGACTGGCTCTCATGCCATAAATCAGATTTAGTGGTGGCGTATAAGGGAAGCCACCATTGGCATTAGCTTTTAGCATGTCACGAAAGTCAAAATAAGTACGAGGTAATTTTGCTTGTTCCATTGCCGATAGAGCTTTTTGGCTAATAGCTAGTATCGCCATACCTGTTGACAGCATAAAACCCTTTTGTGAACCAGCTACCGCAATATCGACACCCCATTCATCCATTTTAAAAGGAACAGAAGCGATTGAGCTGACGCCATCAACGAATAACAAGGCAGGGTGATCAGCATTATTCATAGCACCACGTACCGCACCAATATTACTTAATACGCCAGTTGCTGTTTCGTTGTGCGTAACCATTAATGCTTTAATTTCGTGATTGGTATCTGCTGCTAAAATAGCCTGAAACTGATCAGCAGGAGCGCCAGTGCCCCAAGGGCATTCGATAACTTGTACATCTAGCCCATGACGCTGACACATATCGATCCAGCGATGAGAGAACATACCGTAGCGAGCGATTAATACTTTATCGCCAGGAGATAGAGTATTGCTGATAGCCGCTTCCCAGCCGCCTGTGCCACTTGAGGTAAATAAAAGGATTTCACCCTCTTCGGTGCCAAATACTTTTTTGGCATCAGCAAGCACCGGTAAGAAGGTATCTGAAAAGTCAGGAGCACGGTGATCTTGAGTGGGCACATTCATCGCGTGACGTAATCTTTCTGGTATATTAGTAGGGCCAGGGATAAAAATAGGATTTTGTAGCGACATGATTTACATCCTTGTAAGTGTGTATGAAGGTGACACAAAAATTGTATGAGTAGGTTATCGAACAGATTTAAGGCAAGAGTCTTCCCGACTCATACAGTTGTATTTTTTGTGTTTAGCAGATTTTCGTGTTGTACAGATTTAAAAATTAACCATGTCAAGAGAAAAGAGTTGCAGGTGATTTATCACTCTACTGCTTACTGCTTTCTTTTTATGGTGTGTCTTGCGGTAATCGTTTTTGGGGATGATAAACTAAGAGGTTTTGGTTGAAGAAGTTTAGATACTCGGCAACCATTTAAAAAATTATAGCATATACTAGAGGTGTTGTTTAACATACAGGGAAAATAATCTTATTACAAGCATATTTTGATCAGGCCTTATGCTTGTATTGATATTTTACCGCTATTAGCTAACAATTTAAACTGATAATTTAATAATCTAAAATAATGCTTGCAAACCTTCTGGAATTTGCTAAAATGCTCAACCTAAATAGGCGTATAGCTCAGTTGGTTAGAGCGCTACCTTGACATGGTAGAGGTCAGCAGTTCGAGTCTGCTTATGCCTACCAAATATTTAGAAAGCCCCAGTCTAACGATTGGGGCTTTTTTTGTCCGTAAAATATGGGCTGTAGCGGAAATATAAAGCTGATCTTGATCAAAACTTGCTTACCTATAGCCTTAGCCAAACTGCATCAAAAAATCTGTGTGCCTAAATTGTGCCTAAATTGTGCCTTCTATCAGTTTTGCCTGTCTTTCAAAATAGCATTTTTGACCTCTACTCTAGTTTTCCTAAAACTACGAAATAATTAATTTACTGCTTTTCCTCTACTGACTCATTGGGTACGTAAGTGAATAGATCACCTACTCCAACATTTAATGCCTCACAAATTTTATCCATGGTTTCAAAGTCTATCCTTGAAGTTTGTTCATTATAAATCTTGTGCATAGTCGATTTACTGATACCTGTCATTCTTATCAAATCTGCAACCTTCATTCTGCGCTCAGCCAGTAGCACTGGCAAATTACATAAAATCATAATAAAACCCTTTATCGACTAAAAAAGTACTTGCATACAACAACCTTTGCTAGTAAAGTACTTCTATCGAACAACTTAATAGTTCGATTAAATAATATAATTATTGAATTGACTCATAAGGAACTTATTATGTCACACACCTACCTAACTACCCAAGAGCTTTCTGAGCTTATCAAATACAACCCTCGTACTATCCGTAACGAGCTTAAGGATACTGTACTCATTGAAGGTATTCATTATATACGTCCCTTCGGAGGACGTAAGATTTTATATGTTTGGGAGGAAATTGAAAAAGATATGCGTACTGGCGTTGCCGGTAGCATCAACGCCATGGCATTACAATAAGGGGAATTACGATGGCTAGCATAAGAACACGTAAAGGTAGCGACATGCTGTTTGTTGACTTTCACTACATGGGCAAACGCTGTCGGGAGACGACAAACCTGATAGACACCCCAGCAAACCGCAAGAAGCTTGAAAACATCATTTTAAATATGGAAGCAAAAATCAGATTGGGCATTTTTAACTATGCTGAATTCTTCCCTAAAAGTGATAAAGCAGAAGAAATGATGGCATTAAACGATCGTAAGGAATGTATTAATAGTAATGTCCCTTCTTTTAAGCAGTTTGCCACACTATGGTTTTCTG
This sequence comes from Psychrobacter sp. TAE2020, assembly GCF_018919485.1. Lineage (GTDB taxonomy): Bacteria > Pseudomonadota > Gammaproteobacteria > Pseudomonadales > Moraxellaceae > Psychrobacter. Next base: position 2,836,928 of record NZ_JAHLMU010000001.1, on the reverse strand, counting down.
AGAAAGAAATTGAGTGGCGCGATACTTACAAACGTAAAATACAGGAGATTATTGATATGTATTTACTACCTGAGTTTGGGACTAGACCCGTTCATCTCGTAAAAAAGACAGATGTATTAGCCTTCCGTTCATCCCTCGCCAAAGTGACTTACGGAAAAGCTAACAAACATCTGTCAGCGGCACGCATCAATTCGATAATGGTACCTTTAGGTATGATACTAAAAGAAGCCGCTAAACGCTATAAGTTTGATAACCCTTATGATGACATTAAGTCGCTCAAAGAGCCAAAGACTGATATCCAACCATTTACACTGGAGGAAGTCTGGAAATTCATCAATGGTGTGAGAGCTGATTATCGTAATTATTATCTGGTGCGCTTCTTTACAGGTATGCGTACGAGTGAGATTGATGGACTAACGTGGGAAAATATTGACTTTAATCGTCGTGAGATTGTGATTAAGCAGGCTCTGGTTAAAGGCAAAATGGTTCCCCCTAAGACGCAAGAATCTTATCGAGCGATTCAAATGTCACCTTGGGTTTTTGATGCTTTAAAAGATCAGCAAGCCATCACTTATAAGCGCTCAGAGTGTGTGTTTTGTGCTCATACTGGTTCGCCCCTCGATTATAACAATATCAATAAACAAGTATGGCATCCCACGCTACGGCTTTTAGGACTCAAGACACGCAATGCTTATCAGACACGGCATACAGCAGCCACGCTTTGGCTAGCAGCAGGTGAGAGCCCTGAGTGGATTGCCAGCCAAATGGGACACTCTACGACTAAGATGCTATTCAATACTTATAGCCGCTATGTGCCAAATGTGACCCGCCAAGATGGCAGTGCATTTGAGGCCTTGGTTACGCGCAGTCAGACTGTACAAGTATCTACTGACAAGGAGACATTACAATGAAATCCATTGATTATGATAAATTGCATGCGGCATTCAAACCTAGCGGCTATGTCAGTAAGGATGCCAATACTATCGGCAACATATTGATTTATGATCTATGTATTCAGCCTGGTTCTAATCTCGCGCGCTTTTTGGAAGTAAAAACGTGCTTTGACAATCATATGGCGATGCGTGTGTGGGTACAGAAGCGCTTGGACGTGAATATTGGGTATGTGGTTGATGATATGTGTCAGCAGCTTCAGGGTGAGCTTTATGAGCTATTATCGCAGCCTGGCTATGCGTACTGAGGAGAATATTATGAGTGTGAAACTTCAACCTAGCATGACGCAGAATACACGAGATTTAAATATCTGTAGCGATTACTGGGCATGTAATAATCAAGGTGATTATATTACACACGTAACATCAGTTTGTAAGAAGTACGACATCAGTTCTCATATCTTGTTTCAAACTATAGGTGAATGTTTTGCTTATTTAGATGATGTGCGATGCGAGTATTGTGGTTACGTTTGTCCTCTAGAAACACCTGCAGACATTCCTTTTATGCGCTCAAAAGAGCGTTGGTGTTGTGAGGTGTGCGAGCATGCCTTATGGCGTGACAACTAAAGCACTTAACAAGATAAAGTATTTTACTAATTACCAGATAATTTAGGTTGTCTGGTTTTTATTGTTTTAAAATGGCTAACGACGTTCGATGTTGTTTAACTCCCTTTTTGTATTGTGTCTTTCAATTTATTAAGATATGGTTGTTTAATAATTTAAAGAACTCTTGTTTGGATTGAAACGTACTAATGAAAAGTCTACCTATTGAAAATGAATCATCAGCTTCTATTCAACAGACGTTTATTGCGCATGTTCGTGCTAGCGATGGTAGCGAGCAATTGCTCTATAATCATCTGGTAGGTACGGCTAAAATATCTAAACTATTATCAACTAAAATTGGCTTGCCATTATCTGGTGAGCTAATCGGTCTGGTACATGATCTAGGTAAGTATAGTGAAGCGTTTCAAACATATATCAGAGATAGCATAGCCTTTGATAATTACAAAGATTTGGACTTAGATGAGGACGAAGAAGCTGAGATACTGCTCAAAGGTAAGCCTAAACGAGGCTCAGTTGATCACTCTACCGCTGGGGCAATATATCTTCATGAGCTATTTTGGAGATTAACAAAAACTATAAAAGATAATCTCAATCAGCAGAAAATAGCAGTCGGACAAGGACAGCTACTCGCCGACATTTTATTTATTTGCGTGGCTTCCCATCATAGTGGCATGGTAAATGTCGTCGATAAAGAAGGAAGCCGCTACCTTCAAAATCGTAAACAAAAAGAAGAGGATAAGTCCCATTATCAAGAATCTTTAGTTAATGCCATAAGCAATGATTTATTTTTTCATTTAGATAAGAGCATTAAAAGCGCAACGCTTAAAGAGTTCAATAACGCGATTGCTGATTTGCTATATGACAAGTCATCAACTACTAAACAAAAAGACTTTTATGTCGGCTTTTACGCACGAATGCTATTTAGCTGCCTTATTGATGCCGACCGTAGTAACAGCATTGCTTTTGAATATCCAAGCCAAGCTCACCTCCTAGAATACTACCGCCCCGACTGGCAAAAAGCTATAGATAAAGTCGAAACGCTTTACAAGGGTTTTGCTAGTAAAGCCATTCATAGTCCTCCTAACCCCATCAATCATCAGCGCAACCTTATTGCTAGTACCTGCTATGACACTGGGCAAAAAGAGCAAGGCATTTATACCTTAACAGTGCCTACAGGTGGCGGGAAAACGCTTGCCAGCCTGCGCTTTGCTGTGCAGCACGCCAAACGTCATAATCTTGATCGCATCATATATATTATTCCCTTCACTAGTATTATTGAGCAAAACGCTCAAGAAGTGCGAGATATTCTAGAAGAAAAGCTATCTGATGGCTGTTATGACGGGAAGTGGGTATTAGAACAACATTCTAATTTAGAGCCTGATTTACAGACATGGCAAAGCAAACTTATTATGGATAACTGGAATGCACCGATTGTCTTTACCACGATGGTGCAATTTTTAGAAAGTTGCTTTGGTGGCGGTACTAAAGGCGTCAGACGTTTGCACCAATTAAGCCGTGCAGTATTGATATTTGATGAGATTCAAACCCTGCCTATCAATTGCTACTATTTGTTTTGTAACGCTATTAACTTTTTGACTAGCCATGCTAATTCTACAGCGGTGTTATGTACTGCCACTCAGCCTGTATTAAACAAATTACCTATTGCCCATAATGGTAGTCTCAACCCATCGATAGAGATCATCGGTAATCGTGATCAATTAGCAGAACTGTTCAATACCTTAAATCGGGTAGATATTCATGATCATACTGGACAAGCTAAAAATTTAGACAGTATGACAGGTTATATTAGCGAAAATTTTAATCAGTATGCCAGCACTTTAGTGATTGTAAATACCAAGATTTGGGCAAGCCAGCTTTATCAGACATTATCAGAGTCCATACCTAAAGATGAGCTATATCATTTAAGTACGGGACAGTGTGCGCGTCATCGCAAAGACTTACTTGATCAGATTAGAGAACGCTTAAACCAAGGTTTGCCAACTTTGGTCATCTCAACTCAGCTCATCGAAGCGGGTGTTGACGTATCTTTTGCCTCAGTAATTCGGTTTTTGGCAGGGTTAGATAGTATCGCGCAAGCATCAGGACGGTGTAATCGTCATGGCGAAATGAGGAATAAGAATGGCAAGCCTACCAAAGGGCAAGTTTTTATCGTCAAGCCTGATAAGGAAAGCCTTAGTAAGCTGCCTACGATTAAATTAGGCAAAGAGCAGATGGAAAACAACATTTTACCGCTTCTATCTCGACCTGAAAATCAAGATAAACATCTTCTCGATCCCGACATCATGACTGACTTTTTTAAAGTGTTTTATACCACGGACTTTGCCAAGCAGCAAATGGCGTATCCTGTTAAAGACACGGGTAACAAATATTCTGGTGGCGACACTATCTTTGGTTGGACAAGCAATAATAGTCTCAATCCTGCGGTCAATAATGATAACGCTCACAGACTTAAAAATGGGCAGTTCCCTAAGTTATGGCAATCATTTATGGATGCAGGACGTGCATTTAAGGCTATTGATGCGCCAACCAAAGCTATTGTTGTGCCTTATGAAGATGAAGGTCGTGAATTGGTTACTGATCTATACGGAACACAAGTTAGTGACAAAGAATTCTATAAGCTGGCGCGAGAAGCGCAGCGGTATAGCGTCAACGTTTTTCCTTATATGTTTGATATGCTGCAGCAAGAGCATGCTATAGAACAGGTTAGAGATACAGGTATTTTTACTTTATCAGAGAAGTTCTACGATGAGCATATGGGGTTGAATATAGGAGGAGATGGCAAGCTTGATTTTATACAAGGATTTTAAAACGAGCTGGATGTTTTAGAGACAAATTAGTCAAAACTGTTTTAGATTATAAAAGGATATCCAATGTTGCAAAATACAAAACCAAAAAACTCAATCGAATTTCTACTCACAGGACGAAATGCTTTATTCACTGACCCTATTACGCGCATTGGTGGCGAGAAGACCAGCTACCACTTACCCACTTATGAAGCGTTAAAAGGCGTCTGTAAAAGCATTTACTGGAAGCCTAGTATTATCTGGTACATCGATAAAGTACGAGTGATAAATCCGATTCGTACCCAAACCAAAGGTATGAAGCCGATTAGATATCATAAAGACGGTAATGACTTGGCCTATTATACTTATTTGCATGATGTGGCTTATCAAGTGCAAGCGCATTTTGAATGGAATATGCACCGTCCAGAGCTTGAAGCGGATCACATAGACGGCAAGCATTATAGTATTGCTAAACGTATGGTTGATAAAGGCGGTCGCCAAGATATATTTTTAGGTGCTAGAGAATGCCAGGGCTATGTTGAACCCTGCGTATTTGGTAGTGGCAAAGGCGCTTATGATGATACTGATGAGCTAGGCTACGGGCTGATGTTTCATAGCTTCGCTTATCCTGATGAAACTGGCGTAGATGAATTGCACAGTCGTTTTTGGCATGCTGTAATACGTTTTGGTGTTATAGAGTTCCCTAAGCCTACGGATGACTTGCAAGCTGATAGTAATAACGGTATGCCGAATCGGTTTGTCCGCGCTATGAGCGCCAAAACCTTTACGCTTGATGAAAATATTGAGCCTGTCACCAGTACGGAGGAGTCGCTATGAGCTGGTTGCAACGACTATATCAAACTTATGAGCTGGCAAGCCAGAATGAAGAAATTCAGGCGCAAGAAAGCAGCTTAATGCCTTATTATCATGTCAATCAAAACGTGCAAATTATCGTTACTATCAACGATAAAGGCGACTTCGTCAACGCTGAAGTATGCCGAGATGGCAACGGTAAGGTTAAATCAAGCTACTTAGTTATTCCAGCGACCAATGATTCTGCTAACCGTACTTCGGGGGCTGTAGCGCACCCACTATCTGATAAGTTGCAATATATTGGTAAAGACTTTCATGAATATAGTGATGGAAATAAAAAGGATTTATATCCTTTATACGAACAAGAGCTATCTACTTGGTGTCATTCAGAATATGCCCATCCAAAAGCGCAAGCTGTCCTCAACTATGTGCAAAAAGGCACGCTAGTCAAAGATTTGTTAGACGCTAATGTCTTGATTGCTGACCCCGATGATATCAGCAAACTTGCCTACCCTGAACAAGCCAGCGATTATCCTGATAGCCTTTTATCCTCGTTAAATAAGAACAAAGGAGTGTTCGACCAAGGAGCAGCGTTTATTGCTTGGCGAGTCGCTGCTACAGAACTGGGTAAACAAGCTGAACACGGTGTGTCTGAAACATGGCGAGATGAGAGTTTGTTTGAGTCATGGCAGCAATTTTATGCCACTCTTGATAGTCTTGATGGTTTTTGTTATATCACTGGCAAAGACAGTCCACTGGCAAGCAAACATCCCAATCGCATACTTCGTAGCGCCACCAATGCTAAGCTTATCTCTGCCAATGACTTATCAAGTTTTACCTTCCTAGGACGCTTTACTGATGATGAAAAATCCATTAAAGCGCATGGGTTACAAGGGGCTAATATCAGTGCCGTTGTCACTGAAAAAGCTCATGCTGCTTTGTCATGGTTATTGTCTCGTCAAGGACGCGAAGATGCCGGTCAAGCCGTCGTCGCTTGGGCAATCTCGGGTAAAGAAACCCTGCAGCCCACCCAAGAAATTAATGAAGATGAACCTTTTGATGTTGAAGAAATTGTTGAGTCAGTGGACTTAAAGGAAGAGGAAATCAATCCTTTTACAATGTCCGATGATGACGACTTTGATGACGGCTTAGATAAAACAGACGATGATTCAGAATATAGCGAAATAGATGCAACGAAAGTAAATGAAAATAAACCCAACAAGCTCAACCATAGTAATAATCTAGGTCAGACTTTTGCCACGCACCTTAACAATACCATGCGAGGCTATCGTCAACAGCTTGATGTGCATGACCAAATCTCAATCATCACTTTAGATGCCGCCACCCCTGGGCGCATGGCTGTTACCTATTATCATGAAACTATGTCAAACGATTATATTGATGCTTTGGCATGCTGGTATCAGCAGTTTTCTTGGTATGCCACTTATAAAGATAGCGAAACCAATGAGTATAAGCTGATTATAAAATCACCAATACCTAAGCTCATAGCAGAAGTCGCTTATGGCTCTCGTGTATCAGATGCACTCAAAAAGCAAGTCGTCTCGCAAGTATTACCTTGTATAGTAGAAGGAGAAGCAAGACATTTTCCTTGGCAACTAGTAGACTTATGTATTAAACGTGCCTGTAATCCGTTGACATTAGAACATAGGGATTGGGAGCAAGCGTTAAGTGTCGCCTGTGCTTTATACCGTGGATATTATTTGCGCCAATCAGACAATAAAAAAAGGAGCTATACCGTGGCACTACAAACCGAACATAACAGCCGTGATTATCTATACGGTCGTCTATTGGCTGTTGCTGAAGATATTGAGAGCTTGGCATTATATATTGCAGGTGAAAAACGCAACACAACAGCGCAGCGTTATATGCAGCAGTTTGCCAATCGACCATTTACCACATGGCGCAATATAGAGCTGGCGCTTAAGCCTTATGAGAATCGCTTAAAGTCAAGTCGTGCTGGGTATCTAGCTAATATGCAGGACTTACTAGACCAAATTATGAGTCACTTTGAGGTTGAATGTTTCAATAATGACTCCGCCTTATCAGGTGAGTTTTTACTGGGCTATCACAGTCAAAAAATGCAAATAAAACTGGATAAACAGCAAGCGAAGAAGGCTCGTGAAGATAAGAAGCATTTAGAAGAGACGAGTAAAACGGCTTAATTCAAACTTTTGAACATCTGAATTTTAAACTTAATAAAAGGATATACCATGACTGCTTCTACCCAAAACACACTGAGTAATAAGATAGATTTTGCCTTAATTATTGGCGTGAATAATGCCAACCCAAACGGTGACCCATTAAACGGCAACCGTCCGCGTACTGATTTTGCAGGTAACGGCGAAATCACTGATGTTTGCTTAAAACGCAAAATTCGTGACCGTTTACAAGAGTCAGGTGAGGCGATATTCATCCAATCTGATGAGAAAAAGACTGACGGTATGACAAGTCTAAAAAATCGTGCTTATGATGAAGTAGTTGGCTTAGGTAAAGGTGCGTTTGAAGCCAATAAAAAAGAAAACATAGAAGCCAAACGTGACGAAACCGCACAGAAAGCCTGTGATAAATGGTTTGATGTGCGTGCGTTTGGTCAAGTATTTGCTTTTAAAGCCGATACTAAGGGCGCGGATGGTGTGTCTATCCCTATACGTGGTCCTGTTACCATACAGTCTGCATTTAGCTTGCAACCTGTTGACATTACTAGCACCCAAATTACTAAAAGTGTCAGTGGTGAAGGTGATGGAACGAAAAAGGGTAGCGATACCATGGGTATGAAGCACCGTGTTGATGAGGGTGTTTATGTCACTTATGGGGCGATCACTCCGCAATTGGCAGAACGAACAGGTTTTAGTGATATCGATGCTGAAAAAATAAAAGAGCTTTTACCCAATCTGTTTGAAGGCGATGCGTCATCTGCTCGCCCTGAAGGTAGTATGCAAGTTAAAAAGGTGATTTGGTGGGAACATAGTAGTAAATCAGGTCAATATTCTTCAGCTAAGGTTCATCGCAGTTTAAAAGAATTGCTGGACAAAAATAACGGTGAGTTTGATGAAGATGCCTTAAAATCAGCGTTAGGAGGATTAGAGCCTGAAATTATTGAAGGGTTTTAAATTACTTAACTTTTAATACTTGAACGAATTTTACGGAGTAAGGTTTGCTCAAAACTTATTATTAATTCAGAGTAAAACTAACCATGCAAACTCTCTACCTATCTCGTCTTCAGCATTACTTATTTTGCCCACGTCAGTTTGCACTGATTGAGCTTGAATGCGCGTGGGAGGAGAATATCTTTACTGCCGAAGGGCAGGTCATGCATGAAAAAGTTAACTCTGGCGGGCATGATACGCGCGGTAATATCAAAACGGTTCGTACTTTGCGACTAGGTCACAAAGCACTAGGACTAGAAGGCGTTGCTGATGTCGTTGAGTATCACACTGATGAAGACGGTAAGCAAACGCCTTTCCCTATTGAATATAAACGTGGTAAGCCTAAGTCGCATCGTGCTGATGAGGTGCAACTATGCGCCCAGGCTCTATGTTTGGGAGATATGCATGATTGCACAGTTACAAAGGGTGCGCTATTTTACGGCAAAACGCGCCGCCGTCACGCAGTAGATTTCGATGATGAGCTACGACAGATTACTTTAGATGCTATTAATGATTGCCGTCACATTATAGAGAGTGGACAGACACCAAAGCCCACTTATAGCACCAGTAAATGCCGCAATTGCTCGCTTAAAGATATCTGTCACCCAAAGATTTTTAATAAAAATGCCAAGGCTTGGTTAAGCAAAAAAATAGCGACCAGTTTAAAGGAAACGGATTACTAATTTATTGATGCATTATTATTGGCATAAAGATATCAATCCTCTTTTTGAGGCTGCGCATCGTTCTTGGGCTCTTGCGGATTTAATTGCTTGCCTTTATTGCATTGCGCTTGATCATAAGCTTTTTTAGTACCATCAGTCACTTTATTAGGGTTTTGCATATCAGCTTCGTTGTTAGATGTACTCATATCTTATTCCTTGATAACAGTTAAGAAATAGCTGATTTAACGTAGCATAATATAAAATAATATTCAAAATATAAATGGAATGATGTACTTAAAATAATCCTTAGGAAACTCTATGCGTCCACTAAAAAATACGCTATTTGTGCAGACTCAAGGCGCATGGCTTAATAAGCAAGGCGAAAATGTGGTCATGAATATTGACCATGAAGTTAAAGGACGTGTACCGATTCATAAGCTTGATGCTATTGTTTGTTTTGGGCAAGTATCAATTTCACCAGCCCTTATGGCGCACTGTACTGATAACGCTATGACAATTACACATCTAAATCGCTATGGCAAGTTTCAAGCCCGTATTGAAGGCGCGGTCAGTGGTAATGTGCTGCTACGTCGTGAGCAGTATCGTATCAGCGATGACCCTGAGCGAGTGCAGCCCATCTGTCACAGCGTCATCTTAGGTAAAGTGCATAATCAGCGCCAAGTTATTCGTCGCTACTTGCGAGATTATAAAAATCAGTTAGATGAGGCAACTATTGATAAATTAGAATCAGCTCAAAAGCGTTTAGAGCATGGTCTAAATAAAATTCTAGCAACTCAAAATTTGCCTGACCTATTAGGTCGGGAAGGTGAGATGGCGAGCACTTACTTTAGTGTGTTTCCACATTTTATTCGCAACCCTGACTTTAGCTTTCCTAAACGCACTCGCAATCCGCCCACTGATGCGGTCAATGCCCTACTCTCTTTTACTTATACCTTGATGACTCATGATTGCCGTAGTGCGCTTGAGACCGTAGGACTTGACCCTGCATGCGGAGTATTTCATCAACTGCGTCCCGGACGTCCTTCTTTAGCACTTGATTTGGTCGAGGAGTTTCGTCCTATGGCTGACAGATTTGTATTGTCTTTGATTAATAAAAAGCAGCTTGGTAAGTCTGATTTTAAGACAGAGGCAAGTGGCGCGGTCTGGCTTAAAGATGATGCTAGGCAAACCTTTTTTAAGGCATGGCATAACCGTAAACAGCAGACTATCTATCATGAATGGTTTGAAGAGACAGTACCGTTTGGTTTGCTCCCCCATTTACAGGCAACGATTATGGCGCGTCATATTCGAGGTGATATTGATGCTTATATTCCGTTCCTATGGAAGTAAGTCTCTTAAATAAGCAATAAAAAAGGATTTCTATTATGATGGTATTGGTCACTTATGATATCAGTTCAGAGGGTACATCAAGTGCCAAACGTCTACGCCATATTGCCAAGCATTGTTTGAACTATGGGCAACGAGTACAATATTCAGTATTTGAAATTGAGGTCAATCCTGCTGAGTGGACGATGCTTAGAGCCAAGCTTGAAGATATTATCGATCATAGCGTTGATAGTTTGCGCTATTATTATCTCGGTAAAAACTGGCAAAATAAAGTAGAACATATAGGGACAAAACCTGTGCTAGACTTAAACGATGTATTGCTGTTTTAGTCGTTATCATCATAAATAATTATCTTTAAACCTACTATCTGACTGTAATAAGGTCGATGCGAACCTATAGCGTACATAAAATCTCTAGGAGACTCGCAAAGGGGTCTCAATGCTATTTAACAACTTGATTTTACCACATTTATTTTCGTACGTTAAAACTTTGGTAAGCGAAATGCTTGCCAAATTTGCTCATGGTTTAGACGTTCGCAAATTTCAAGGTTTTTTCTTAATCTTATTAGCGACTTAGACTAGGGGCTTTCGCGTCCATCACGGGCGCGTGGATTGAAACTACTAACTGGCCTAATTGTACAGGGTTTAGGCCTTCGCGTCCATCACGGGCGCGTGGATTGAAACTGTCGTTGTATTTGTCTGTTATAACAATGACTTCTTCGCGTCCATCACGGGCGCGTGGATTGAAACCAACTCAACCACATCGCGCACCAAAAAAACATTTCGCGTCCATCACGGGCGCGTGGATTGAAACTCCAATGCAACTGTAGCAGGTAAAAACAGCGTGTTCGCGTCCATCACGGGCGCGTGGATTGAAACAAGCAAGGCGGTTACACGGGCAACATGGGCGCTTCGCGTCCATCACGGGCGCGTGGATTGAAACGTTACCCCACTTAATTAGCGTACGGGCCGTAACTTCGCGTCCATCACGGGCGCGTGGATTGAAACATGATAAACAAATGGGCGCTTGAGTACGTCGCTTCGCGTCCATCACGGGCGCGTGGATTGAAACCGATACATAAACAAAACGACTGCCCATAAGGCTTCGCGTCCATCACGGGCGCGTGGATTGAAACGATATAGATATAATAACATATCTGTACTAAAATATTCGCGTCCATCACGGGCGCGTGGATTGAAACGTGCTACCTTCACCAAGGGCAGCGCCTACTTTTTCGCGTCCATCACGGGCGCGTGGATTGAAACATTTCATCAATACGACCAGTGATGTGACCCCATTCGCGTCCATCACGGGCGCGTGGATTGAAACTCTTAATGATGATACGAGGGCAGCAGCCGTAATTTCGCGTCCATCACGGGCGCGTGGATTGAAACGCTAAAGTCACAGATGGATATTGCCCCAGTGTCTTCGCGTCCATCACGGGCGCGTGGATTGAAACAAGGTAACTAATATTAAGGGCCTAAACCCTGTATTCGCGTCCATCACGGGCGCGTGGATTGAAACTAATTGCACCTGTGGATAAAATAAGGCCCTCATTTCGCGTCCATCACGGGCGCGTGGATTGAAACTTGTTAGCGTCAGCCGACTCGTTAGCAGCATCATTCGCGTCCATCACGGGCGCGTGGATTGAAACTTGGTCAATATCATTGATGATAGCGATTTTCTGTTCGCGTCCATCACGGGCGCGTGGATTGAAACAATGTAGCTACTTGTTTTATTGCACCAAATACCTTCGCGTCCATCACGGGCGCGTGGATTGAAACCTGTCATCAATAACACCAAACTAAGCCATGAGGTTCGCGTCCATCACGGGCGCGTGGATTGAAACAGCAAAGTCATAGAAAGCGCCACGCAGCGAATGGTTCGCGTCCATCACGGGCGCGTGGATTGAAACCATGAATAGATAATAAACTCTAACCGCTCAAGTTCGCGTCCATCACGGGCGCGTGGATTGAAACACTATTGATGTGCCGCTAGACGATAGCGATGTTATTCGCGTCCATCACGGGCGCGTGGATTGAAACTATTCTTGGATGATTTCAAACAACTGCCATGTTCGCGTCCATCACGGGCGCGTGGATTGAAACGTCATACTTTTGCTTAGTTATCTTTTTGACAAACATTCGCGTCCATCACGGGCGCGTGGATTGAAACTAGTGAAGCAGTGGTTAAATTCATTGCCAATATTCGCGTCCATCACGGGCGCGTGGATTGAAACAATCCAAGTCGGCAGAATCCTAGGTAAGGATTCTTCGCGTCCATCACGGGCGCGTGGATTGAAACATCCAAGGTGATTAAAGTCATAATCAAACCGATTCGCGTCCATCACGGGCGCGTGGATTGAAACCATGTTATCAGTGATATGGTGGTCATAATCCTGACTTCGCGTCCATCACGGGCGCGTGGATTGAAACGATATAGATATAATAACATATCTGTATTAATAAATTCGCGTCCATCACGGGCGCGTGGATTGAAACACTTTAGCAATTGTCGACGAGGTAGGCGCATATCTTTCGCGTCCATCACGGGCGCGTGGATTGAAACAAGAAGATAGAGTTTGGTTACCTAAAGGGCAATTCGCGTCCATCACGGGCGCGTGGATTGAAACTCAGATAACGCATACTCAGACGTAAACTTGTCAGTTCGCGTCCATCACGGGCGCGTGGATTGAAACTTAGCAACAATGGCCTCTGCTATGTTGTCAAAGTTCGCGTCCATCACGGGCGCGTGGATTGAAACAGAACGCTGTGCAATGGCTATATGACGGATCATTCGCGTCCATCACGGGCGCGTGGATTGAAACAAACTACCGTTGTCTTGATACGTAAGCCTAAAATTCGCGTCCATCACGGGCGCGTGGATTGAAACTCTACAGCACGGTTAAGCTGTGACAGTAAGAATTTCGCGTCCATCACGGGCGCGTGGATTGAAACGGTACGGGTGACATCTTCACATCAGCAGCGAAGGTTTTCGCGTCCATCACGGGCGCGTGGATTGAAACAAAATAATCCATTTATATGTGATTCTGATAAAATTCGCGTCCATCACGGGCGCGTGGATTGAAACGCTACAGATAGTCAGCTCATTTAAACAAGCTGCAATTCGCGTCCATCACGGGCGCGTGGATTGAAACTCCAATGACTCGATAACAAATACCGTTCCAGTTTTCGCGTCCATCACGGGCGCGTGGATTGAAACTTAGAGCGCAATCATTTCAAGCCATTAGAAAATTCGCGTCCATCACGGGCGCGTGGATTGAAACTGAGTAAACCTTGTTGTTTGGTATTAGCAAATTTCGCGTCCATCACGGGCGCGTGGATTGAAACTTTTAAGCTCATGTTAGTTTCCTAGTTTCCTAGTTTCGCGTCCATCACGGGCGCGTGGATTGAAACTTGCCCCACAGCATCATATAAACTTGACCTTGTTCGCGTCCATCACGGGCGCGTGGATTGAAACATCAGACGGTCTAGCATATCGTGTGAAAACCCTTCGCGTCCATCACGGGCGCGTGGATTGAAACTCTCGAGCAAATCCTCGTAAAATGCTAAGACTGTTCGCGTCCATCACGGGCGCGTGGATTGAAACTCTCAATAGCGACACCGCATATAGAAAACGGTTTCGCGTCCATCACGGGCGCGTGGATTGAAACCCTACTGAGCTAGACGCTATTAGAGCCAGTGCCTTCGCGTCCATCACGGGCGCGTGGATTGAAACGCTCAGAAACTAGTAGTTATCACGATGATGATTTCGCGTCCATCACGGGCGCGTGGATTGAAACAACTGAGAGCGAAACGCTTTGGCAAGGTTGGTTTCGCGTCCATCACGGGCGCGTGGATTGAAACGCTTGAGCGCGTGACCGTAGATAAGATATCGGTTCGCGTCCATCACGGGCGCGTGGATTGAAACTGTACGACATCTTCTAAGCCACCTATGCGGTGTTCGCGTCCATCACGGGCGCGTGGATTGAAACAATACCGGCATCGCTCCATGCTTGAAATACAAGTTCGCGTCCATCACGGGCGCGTGGATTGAAACAGTTGATAGAAGCTAGTAATTGACACTCATCTTTTCGCGTCCATCACGGGCGCGTGGATTGAAACTCTCAATAGCGACACCGCATATAGAGAACGGTTTCGCGTCCATAACGGGCGCGTGGATTAAAACTTTATGGAGACAATAAAGCATGATACTCAAAATTCGCACCTATCGCAGGTGCGTGGATTGAAACTTACTTTTTAGCTATCCTGACCGCTATCGCAGTCATTTCATTCTGAAATTCACCTAATATACTATTTTTATTTCATCTAAGACCTTTATACATTTTCCTAAACGGCTTCTCTATTTACCCTGCCCATTCGCTTGCTAACTCTAGCTCACTTCTAAAGTGATTTAGATAAAGTCATCGTAATTCCTCTCTACATAACTTTAAAAGTAAGATAAGGCGTCACATGTTGTCGCCTAGTTAACGAAGTGGGATCTAATTGCTCGCCAGTAATAGTAAGATATGAGTAGAGGTCAATAAATGGGCGTATCGACCACATTAGATCATAACCTTAGTGGAGTGTCTATGAAGTCACTTAAATCATTATCGATTGCCAAGTTGCAGACAACATCGGTGCTCGTATTTCAAGGCATCTTTGATCTATTTAATATTTATACCTGTTGTATCAGACCGTTTATTACTGAAGCCTTTAAGCTTGAGCATAGCGCTGCCTGGACTAGACCTACCTTATTTATCAAAGAGGATAAAAAACAGTTTATGGTCAATAATTTTGAGCTTTTTCACCTGATCAAAAGTCCTGATGTTGATTTTAATGTACTTAGACAACAAGTGTCTGTGAGATATATCCCAAAAGATGATTTTAAATTTGATCTCTGTTTTTATGAGCTTATTGAATTGATTGCTCAACATAACAAGAAGCTAGATATCAAACTAATTTATAGTCATCTAAAAAATATTTTAGATAAACAGATGACCCAACAGTTATTTGGCAAAAATATCTTTGCCGTCACCAAATTTTGTGAGCTTATCGACATTACTGAACAAACTTATCATGCACGCCGCTCTGGAGTATCGATATGACTCAAAATAATAACGCCTCATCCAGCCAACAACAGATATCATCGGAGAATTTAAGAAAGACTATTAGCGCATTAAAGAATGATGAAAGCTTTGATTACCCAGAAACCGTCATAGAGGCCATTTCCACTATTGTTAGCGCGATGCATAACAGTTATCAAAGCGAAGAAAACGCGATTGCAGATTTGTCAAAAACGATTATACAGACACTGCAAGAGAGGCCAGTTGCCGATCAGTACATGCAAATTACTCGCAAGGCTTTGGCACAAAAACCACTAATTTTTCAGCTACTTATTTTAATGCAAGATATTGTCAGTCGTCAGTGGCTCGATCACTCATCGCGTCTGATTTGGCTGGCTATAGCGCAGCACACCGCAGCGCTGCTTATCGTGTCCGATAGAAAAACCGATACCAATAATGTACTCATGCAATTTAAGATGGCACAGTTCTCAGCATCTCCTAGGCGCACCTGGCTATGGGACACACTTCCTGGTATCGCCCAAACTGAGATAAACATAGAGCGTGTATTATCAGTATTCGATGGTATATTGAAGCAACAAAAAAGCGCACTTGATTTGTTAAATAATAAACAATCTATTCATATTGAAGAAAAAAAAGTAGCAAAAGATAATTCTGATGCAAAAGCCAAGCATAAAGAGAAAATAAAAAAGGCTAAATCTGATGCAAAAGCAAAACTCAGCCAAATAGAGAAAATAACGACCGCATATCAAAATGCGCACGTATTACAGAAGCCAAGACCTAAACGTAAGAAGCCACCTAAAAACATTAAAATCAAAGCTATCAACTTAGCAGATAATACATCTACATCTCCCTTAGACTCTACTGCAACGAGCCATAACTGGAATACTACGCCCAGTAATGATACATGGAGCAGGATACGTGATGATATAGAACACAGTGCTACCGCTGTAGATCTCGCATTTTTAGACCCTAATACCGAAATCTATGAAGGGTTAACTACCAACTTTGAAGAGCATATTGACCACTATGAGCCACCCTATGTCAGCTATGGCGAATATCCAAACCCGTTGATCAAAAACTCTATACCGCTGCAAACTATAGATTTATCGCTACAGCAAAACTACATGTCTCAGCGCAATCTCGCGCTCAACTCTAACACGCGATTGCTCTCTGTTGCTGGTTACCAAGCACTATTTGCGGCGCTCAACCAAGATTCAAGCACCTTACCAGAATCAGAAACTCATAAAACCTGCGCAGGTATTTTGCTGTTATCTATGATTACCGGACTGCCAGTTAAATCCTTACTAATATCCGGCTATATCGGTCATCCTGGTATTTTTAACATTGAGAGTAAAAGGTATTATATTAGACACAGCTTAGGTATTACCAAAAGGTCCACAAGCCAAACACTGGCTAAAAAGGATTATGAAAATAATTCCGATACCATTAAAGTTCCACTACCGGTGTGGCTGATAGATAATTTGCTTGATTGTGAATTACCGGAAAAGAAGGATATTACGACTTATCTTGCTACCTTACGTAGCAGTTTTGGACTACCGTACTTGTCAATCAATCGCATAGAAACCGCACTACATGTCGTGCTCTCTCGTTATACGCCTAATTGTCATGCGCACATTGCCGACCTCATTTGTCGCACGCCAGCGCCACATGCTCCAGCCATGTACTACAGCAGCCACACCAGTGAAATGATCATTGCTCACTATAAATCAGCGCTAAGCGTATTTAGCAGCTTAAGTGGTTTTGATTTGAATTATATCACCCCTTGGCATAAATATACCGTAGGATCAGGGTTCGCGCTTAAGCTAGAAACCGTTCGAAACATCATTGATAAATTTAAAGTCTGGGCAGACCAAAGTACAAATGATGATGAGCATTTCAATCGAACCAGTATTCTTGTATGGTTTATATTCTGCCTCTTAACTGGTGTACGACCAAATAATGGTCTTGGCAAAATGTACAATATTGATCTTGATATGGGTTGGCTGGAAATCAACGATAAGCCAGTTAAAAAAGTAAAAAGTGACCGTTTGATACCACTATGTCCTACTCTTATACGTCATCTAATAGGCTATAGAAATTATTTAATTGATTATCAGATTAAGCATCAAACAAAACATGATATCAGCGCAACCATTGATGATATCCGCTTAGGTAACGATGAAGCATTATTAAAGCTTTTGTCAGAGAGTACCTTTATATTAAAGGATATCAAGCGCGGCGATGCTTACCATATGACTAAAGAAATCATTGACGCCAACCCCTATTGGACACGCCACTTTGTGCGCACTCAGCTTGAAAGGCATGGCGTTCAGCTCTTGTTAATCAACACGGTTATCGGTCATGAAAAAGCCCGTCAAGAAGTATTGGGGCGCTTCTCATCAACTAGTAAAGCGAATATTAAGCGTGTGGCATCCGCGTTTGAGCAGATCGCTGAACAGCTAGGACTAACCGATATAAAAATCGACAATTACACTCTTCCAAATCATGTTGGCATAAGACTCGCAGAGGTAGACCATGCTAATAGATAAATTATGCTTACCAAAAATCATCGATGATCTAGCAAAGTTTAATGGCAGAAAAAATTGCTATGTGCCTTATTCTTCGGTAGTTAAAGACAGTAGCCCTGCTAGAGTACGTGAACTAAACCTGCTGGCTGACTTACAGACCGAGTGGGAGTCCTTGCAAAAGGCCTATCCTGGTAATATTAATTTTATTAAGTGTTTTGATAAACATTACAAACAAATACTTTGGCCAGATGATCGTATCTTTTTTGCTGTACCTGCACTAACTAGTTTTTATGATGAGTTATGGTTACCACCGAGCCAAGTGGTGAGTCGATTTAACCGTGTCTTTTATGAGCAGCTACGACCTTTATCTAACCAAGGATTCGATGAATTCCAAGCTATGGTTCAGGATAAGATTTCAAGGGCTTATGAGTCAACCAAAATACTAAAACAAACATGGCAAACCATCAGTAAGTTTATTGACTATCAAAATCATCATTACATGTTAGCTGAGCATCATTACCCTAAAATAATAGCGCCACAACCTATTAAAACCAATCCACTGATTATAAATGCAGATTGGGTAAAAAATGGCAAGTTACTGGTCAAAACTATTCGCGCAGTACAACACCACTGGAATCAAACAAGTGATTACAGCCAAGAGCAAATCTTAGGTTGGCTGGTATTCTCAGGTATTGTATATGGCGGCATTAATGAGGTACAGATGCTTCAAGGGTGGCTTGATTCTTTACTTAATAGGGAGTATCAGCCGTTTATTAATGAAAGAATAGTGGTCTCGCCACGCTTTGTGCAAAAACGCTATGGTAACGAACGTATAGAAAGTAGTGATACGCTTTATAACACCAAGCAAATCGTCTTAGATGTAGTCAGTCAATGCTGGCTGATGCGTTACCATAAAAACAGTAATCAAGCAGAGATTAAACATATCATTGCCAAGCTTTCAGAAAATAAGATAAAACAATACTTGACCGTGGCATTGTCTGACGTGATCAGGCCTTTAGGTATTAAGCCACCTCCTTTTTCAAGGTTTTTATATTACGCCAGTTATCACTGGGAGTGGCTCGATGGCGCTGATATTGACCATGCTTCAGTTGGGGTGCTGCGAGGTGTACATAACACTGTTGGACTAAGTACGCAGGACTTTAACCGTTTTTTAAACCAAAAACATCAGTATAAAGATGAGCCGTATGATCTAGAACATATCTTAATGCTGTCTATCAACCAAAACTCTATTAATCAAAAAGAGACACCTAGTAGTTCTAGCAAAAAGATAGAGGTTAGAAAGTCAGATTTAATTATGAATCTTACTAAAGACTTCAAAATGGATGAAAAACAGAATAAGAAAAAAATCGTTCAGAAGACTTACACCCTTATCAAAAGAGTACAAAAACGCTACGAGCAATATGATGACTTAAGTGAAAAGATTTTATTAGATTGGGTACTAAGTTTACTCAATCGAAAGGAGTCAAAATCGCTTAGTAATGAGTCTATTTTGAAATATATTAGAACCGTAGGATATGAATGGTTATATTTCACAACGGCGCAGCCACTTGATATTTGGTCAGAAGAAGAGTTTGAGGAGCTTTATGAAGATATTTTAGAATATAAGGCTGTCGTACGAAACAATACTGACATTGGATACTCTGCCAACTTATTCAAGAGTATGCACAACTTTGCTAAGAGCAAATATAACCTACCCTCAGTGAACTTCCAACAGTCCGAAAACGGTCGGCGTGTGCGTGCGGAGCTGATATCACCGCAAGCTTACAAAGCGATTATCGATCAAATAATGGGGTCTATAGATATATTAGAACGAGAGATGTTCGCGCTGTTATTTATATTAGTCTACCGTACTGGCATGCGTAAAAAAGAGCTACTTGGACTAAAGTATGACGACATCGAAGGTTTGAAGGAAGCGACGCCTTCAGTTGTAATCAGGCCTAATAGCTACCGCCCAATTAAGACCCAAAGCAGCAACCGCCGCGTTCCCATTTTTGCTCTTTTAAAACCCGATGAATTGCACTTTTTTATGACCTTTGTGCAAAGCAATATCGTCAACAACTCAAACAAGTTTATCTTTACCTTGTCATCTGATCAGCTCCCTATCGATGACCATGTCCCCCTACAGTTACTCAAACAAGTCTTAAAAGACATCTCGTTGGATGATAAATTTGCCAAACATACCTTCCATGGCTTTAGGCATACTGCGGTGAGCAACTTATCATTAGTACTATTAGGTCATCCAGATCTAGTTCAGTCATTAACTAATTATGATAACAGCGATGTATTACGTATCAAACATGGCTTACTTGGTGAGCATATAGATGGGCAAGATCGCTGGTACGCCTTGTCCGGTATAATGGGGCATTTATCGCCGCAGCGTAGCTTTGAGTATTACAACCACTTTGCTACTCTTATGGCTACTTATGCTTTAAGCTTCTCTGATATAGAACTACCTAAAAAAACGCTACTTAGTATCACCAGATTTACTGAGCTTACTGAAAGAATGATTAATGATAACGGCGACATTACTGATAACGGTATGATCAATATACCCAGTATCCGTAAGCCTTTATTCAAAAGTGTTATAAAAGGCAAACGCAAGTCACCGCGATTTGCAGTCGAAAACTCTGATAAGTATCTTTTATTCAGCACTGAGACGCCAGCCACTGACGAGCTGTTTAGTCGCTATGGCATAAACCGAATACAACTGCTCCTACAAGCATCTGATGACGAAATACCATTAAACAAAGCCGCACAACTTGCAAATATTTCTATGTACGATGCAGATATTTTAATAGAACGTGCAAGAGATGTAGTCGTCATCACCACCAAACGCGGTAAGCCCCGCTTTGTAAATACTACAGATTTAGAGACTACTCCCTTAAGCCCACTTAATATCCAATATCAAAGTGACCTAAGACTACTGTCACCCTTATTAAGTAATGCTTATCGGCTACGAGAAACATTAGAGTCTGACTGGGCTTGGTTCTTTGAAATATGCAGTCGGAAAATATCTAATAGTAGAGCCTATATATCATTCTCAAGAGAAGAGGACAAAGAATTACAGCGCTTTATCAATATCGCTAAAGAACTACTACCTTTAAAGCATTGGCTGATAACTAGTAACAAATCTATATTGATGAAAACCATGTCATCTGCTGATTTTCGAAACGCTAAGCAACAGTCTAATGATTCGATAAACACTATCAATATTGGTATTGCTAGCCGAGATAATAGAAGTGAAACAAGAAAATGGCAATACTCACCGCTACTAAGATTTTTTGTACACATGATGCTCATCACTGACGAAACCCTGTCCATTATTGATAAGGAGTCTTAGAAAGTTTGCTGAGTATAGTTACAAAGTAAAATAGATTATCTCAGTTTAATTCTATGCTCTATAGCGACGCCACATATCTCAAAAAGGGTGTAACGACTATCAATGATCGGAAAGTCGTTATTATTTGAAACTAGCTGTGAATAATTTTTGGCTGTACCTTCATCAATCCCTGGTGACCGCCACTTCCTAAAAACAACTTCTTTTGATTTTTTTTCTAATGCAACAATATAGTCGCCAGGACTAGGACTTAACTTAGGATTTATGAGAATTAGTTCACCGACCTTGAAATCTGGCTGCATACTTTCGTTTTCTAGGATCAACCAGTAATGATATTCACTATATTCAGCACCTAAAATAGGTATATATTTATCAACTACTATATTTTCAGAATCTATGTAGAACTTAGCCGCTTGAGTAAAGTTTAGGACAGGAGCATAGTACATACTTTCTGTACATATTGAAGAAGGATCGTTTTTCGATACTGTGCCTTCAGTTAAATACTCAATACTACAACCAAAGTAATTTGATAGTAATTGTAAGTACTCAAATTTAGGTGCATTTTCATCGTCTTCCCAATTCTTAATAGCTGTTTTAGAAACACCAATCTTTTTCCCTAAAGCATCCCGAGCAAGTTTCTTCTCTCTTCTAAGATTATATAATCGCTTTCCAAGTGTTTGCATAAAATCACCTTACCTATAAGTAACTTATCTTATCAGTTGAGAAGGTAAGTTTTCTATGCTTTAATAGGTAAGTAAACTTACCTTAAATATTTTAGAGCGTTATTACATTAGGAAAGATTTCTCTAAGTGAAATTTACCAATGAATAACAGGAGAATCCCATGTACCCATTATCTAAAGAACAACTTGAACAGTCACGCAGCATTCAGGCGCAAATACTGCAAAGCGCTGCAAAGTATAAAAGAGGTCAACTAGCACAAGGCATCGGTGTTGATACCACCACCGTCGGGCGCTGGTTAGATAGCAGTCATACAGAAAGCAAACTGATGCAATTTGCCACTATTCTGGCGATGTGTGATTTAAAAGTAGTACCTGCTGATATGAAATGCTATGACATAAAGAAGATTGACATCCTATTCAGACTCGCAAAAAACAGCTTTGATCGCTTAGACGTCGCAGAGGATTTTTTTATACCAAGAATAACTAATCAAGGAGAACATGATGAGTAAGGATGATGTGGGCATTTGGCTACCCGTTTATATTGGTGAGATGCTTGCCATGACCACGCGTTTTAGTACTGAGCAAGTCGGCGCGCTGTATTTACTCATGATGGATTATTGGAAGAATGGTGAGATACCACATGATGACAGAATCATTGCTGCGATCACTGGACTGTCCGCCATTAAAACAAAGACGTTTATCAAATTACTTTTGAGTATTCAGCTCTTTGAAAGTAATGGCGAGCTATTATTCAGCTCATATCTTAATGATAAAAAAGAAACTGCGACCAATAATAGAAGGGTCAAAACCGAACGGGCTAAAAAAGCTGCGGACGCTCGGTGGGGTAAACATGAAAGCATTGATAGTCAAAACCTTAAGTCTGCTGATGATAAAACTAATGCACAAGAAGTATCTGAGCCATGCCTAAGCAATGCTAACGATATGCTTGAGCAATGCCCGTCATCATCATCTTTATCTTCATCTAATAACTCTTCTCTCTCTCACTTAAATAATAACCGTTTAAATATTGATCCTATTAAAGACTGGGCAGCACCTACACTGAGTCAGACAAACACTTTACTTAAAAACGCATCGTCATCAGCACCAGTATTAGATTCAAAAGCTTATGCCAATCATATTAAGAGTTTCAAAAAGTACTACACAGAGCAAGAACTAAAAAACAATCCCATTTTAACGGATGACAGACGATGTGATGTGTTTGTTACATGGATCAATAACGACCGTCAGTACCAATCTAAAAACAAAAAAAGCAAAGGAGAGCACTATGAGTCAGCCTCAAAAACCAATCAAAAACATGCATCTGGCGACGCATTTGACCATGCTGCCCGCTACGTTGAACAAGGACAGCAAGACGTTGATGCCTACTTCGACCGCATGGCGTGATGACGATGCTACTGATGATAACAAACAGATGCGACAAATAACCAAAGAGCTAGTGCGATTGTTTGGTGAATGGCAGCTAAGCTTTGGCAATAAAGCGAAAAAGGCAGACTACCCTATACATAAAGCCATATTATGGGTCAGAGTCATCATGCATTTGAAGCCAACTGGTGATCAGTGACATCAAGCTCGGCAGCGCTCTATCCTTGAAGAGTGGCCACCAAGCTCAGCACGTGACTTGCTGGCATTAGCGGATGCTAGCAAGCAAGAATATCCAAACAGTCGCCACGCTTATCTTGATGCCGCTCAACAAAAGTATGTTCATGCTGTGGTTTATGAGACCGCTCGAAGGGTTGGCTTTTCAGACATAAGAAATAAAGCAGAAGCCCTTACCTATCCCTCTTGGCAGCAAATATATCCAAAGGTATGCCAGGAATATAGCAACGGCGCGACATTCGCATTACCTAAATCGCGGCAAATTGCTCATAAACATATACCTATGTCTAATGATAGCCCTATGGCACCAACCGTAGATACATTTTTAAAAGGGTTTGGACGTCGAAGTATTTAGTGCTATATATGAATAGGTTGTAATAAACATAACTGGCTTAGCGGTCTAATATAAGTGGTTCCATTATGCCAGTCTGTTTAAGTAGTCTGTTAATACGTTTGAGGGGTGAAATAGATAGTTCCCTTGGGGTATACCTAAATGGAAACAGTAAAACAGACATCCAACATAATAAATACTGTTTGACCTATGATGTTAAATCCGTAGACATTAACTTGAGAGATTTTAGTTACGTAGCCTGACGATAGAAGTCAAACCACATCTGTCTTACTAGCGTCTAAAAGACCGATTATGCTATACTTTTCTAAGCACCTTTCAAATAGCTGAATAAACGAGATACAATACTTAGGTTATTATTAATTACTAATGGTTTTATATCAAAAAATTCTAGCTCGATATCTTTACAGACAATATCTAAACTAAATCCAGTAGGAATCTGATAAGTACTAAAATCCCCCCCATCCTCCTCCATAATCTAAAACCACATCATTTTCTTTGATATTACCTATTTCTATAATGCTCTCCATAGGTCCAACAAAATCTAGCTTTAAATAAGTAATTCCTAAAAAGAATATCTTACTTTCATCATAGTAACCGGGAATATTCTCATCTTCGACAATAGTATCAAAATACTCAACACCTGATGACATGTGTAAACAAAACAAATCCTCCTTTAAAGAAAATGTACGCATGTTTCCCTCGAAGATATATATTTCATTATGCTTACTTCTTTCAATAAGGATTTTTCTGCTCATAGTTATTTGACCTCTGCCGTCAATCCCATCGAAATTAACTTGGGAGATTTTAATCATACAGCTAGATAATTATATTCTCTACAGTCGATTTTATAGTTATTAAGTTCATATCTAACACTGGCAGTTCGGTGCCTGTATAGCGCACCGACCTTGTTTTGAACCACTTTTTAGGAAGATAACGTTATAGAATCATTGGGAAAAATGCTTTTTAGTGTTATGACAGTAGTTTTCTGCTTAAGTCTATCCGCTTGTAACTACGGTGTTTTTGACTGGAATAAACAAAATATTGATAAGACTAGAGCTTATAAACTAACAGAGAAATGCCGTATAGAGCAGCAGAGTATTGCAAGAAATAAACTAGATGCCAAATATAAAGATGAGATTGATACCTATATTTTTAATAAGTGTATTAAAAATCATAATTATAAACTCAAATCTGATTCTAAATACAGGTAGTATCGGGGAGCTTATACACAATGAAAAGCCTTATTAAGATCAAAATTATAATGATATCATGTCTGATATTATCAGGATGTTTTCCGTGTAAGTTCGGGGACTGGAATTGTAGCCAAATAGACCCTACATGGTCTAAAAATATTGATAAATGCCAAAGTACTCAAAGGAGTATTGCAAAAAATATTCTTAAAGACAGATATTCTGACAAAATAGATAGTGAAATAGGGAATAGCTGTATTCAAAACACAAGCTACAAATTTAAGAGCACAAACTAAGTTGTAGTCTTAATCATAATTTAAAAATTGGATTCATACTAATAGACTCGAGATAATTAAACCTAAAAAACCTCAGTCAGAAGCAATTTATGATGAAAATCTTCTCTAGTGTTATAGCAGTTGTTTTCTACTTAAGTCTTTCCGCTTGTAATTACGGTATTTTCGATTGGAATAATCAAAATCTCGATAAAAGAAAAGATTATAAGAATCGGAGTATTTGTACTACTGACCAACAAAGTGTTGCGAGGGTACAATTACAAGATAGCTATAACAAAGCAATTGATCAGGATATTTTTGAAAAATGCACTACTAACTCTAACTATAGGTTTAAATCTGATCCTCAATATAAGCAGTAAAATTAAGAAGCTCACTATCAGGTCAAATCCCAAAAACTCCCGACTGTTCCCACAACGAGTCTTATGGTAAATAAAAATAATGACCAGAAGCTCACTGCATGTGCATCACGAAGTACACTGTGACTATTTCAGGGAGTAAAACTATTGGTGCTACTAGCATAAATATCTAAGCGTCCATTTTAGACGACAGTGAGTGATCACGAAGGGCAATATTTTCCAAAATATAGTACTCATCATAATAGTGATGGGCTAATATTTAAAATACATCAGTTATTAGCCCTGCTTTAAGACCCGATAAACCGTAGCGACACCAACACCAACAGCCTTAGCGATTTCCTCTTTTGTCATATTATTTTGACTGTTTAATTCTCTAATACGGTTGTGTTTCGTTGTATTAGGCTTCTTACCAGTGGGCTTATAGCCACTGTTAGCCAATCCCTGCTTGATGCGCTCTCTACGCTTGTCATTATCAAGCTTTGCCATCGTTGCTAACAAATCGATCAGCATATGGTTAATCACTGTTAGGATCTCACCTGTCATGCCCTTACTTACCGTATGTGTCGTTGGCAGATCCGCCACCACCAATCGTAATCCTTTATCTTTGATACGCTGCTTTAGAATCGCAAAATCATCTTGAGATAATCTGCTTAATCTATCCACGCTTTCAACCAGCAGAATATCGCCTTGCTCAGCGTCCTTTAGCAGCTTGGCTAATACTGGTCTATCGAGCTTTGTACCACTGAAATGCTCAACGTATTCAACATGGTTATCATCATAGCTTTGGCTAAAACTAATCAAGTCGGATAAGGCTCTCTTAGCGTCTTGATCCTTAGTGCTGGCTCTCACATAAATACGAACGGTCATAACACCACCTCTATTACTTAGACTTAATAATTAATGTTCATTGATAATAGCAAGATATTAATGTTATTTAATAATAGAAACAAGTCTAATGATAGGTAAGTTATCGTATAGGGATTTTATGTTTTGAGTATAGACTAATGATATCAATATTTTAAATTGTTGAGATAATCGCAGTGTACTTGTTGAACGATGCAAGGTTTTTTAAGCCACCTATCCAAGTATAGCAATACTTCTGCCGTCAGACTGCATAACATAATCTACCAAGTATTTTTATGCGTGATTGATAGCAGGGATCAGCTTAATCTTTAGCATACGGCACATAGTAGTAATTCTGAAGAGAGGCTGATTATCTTTAATGAAGGCGTACTTCACTAACTGTGCTTTGCGAAGTACGCGGTGGCCTTTTTTAATATTTCCCTTTCCTCTTCGGCCACTTTAAGCTGTCGTTTGAGGCACTTGGTTTCTTCAAGTGCGCTCATAAGTTCAGGATCGTAATACTCTGTTCCCTCAAGTTTGCCTTGGTTGGCTTTCTTGTGCCAGTTAGATAAGGTATGTATGGCGCTACCAAGCTGCTTTGCGGTCGCTAAGATATTGCCATTATTGTCCGCTATCTTTTTGACGGCTTCTGCTTTAAATTCGTCGCTGTAGCTTCTTACTTTCTTGGTCATGATAAATTCCGATCAATACACTTAGTTTACCAAGTTTACTTGCACGATTTCTTCAGCATAGCTCACTAAACAGTGTCATTCGTACTGCGGTGAATAATCGTAAGGTGTTACCGTCTGATTAAGCCGCGTTTAAAGTGGTGTACTTAGTAACCCAGCAGGCATCCAAAAAGTGGTCGATGCCAATCCGTAACTGGACGTCTGACCTTAATCGATTTATGATTATATTTAATGACTGTATCAGTAAGCATTTAATCTAAAGGGCAGTTACACAGAATGTGGGATGGGCTTTATAGAATTTCTATCACCTTGGCTTACGCATGAGTAAATTTTAAAAAGTATCGCTAAAAGCACTTTTATAGTTTATACGCCGCCCGCCCCTTTACTTGACGTCTCGCTATTTTCAACCAATATCGCCGCAGCACTTTTCTTAAGTAGCGCCCATTGTTCATCATCGATATAAATGCCTTCTTTCCATGCGCGTTTATGGGTTTCAAACAGCTCATCCGTTGATACTTTTTGGTCAAAATGTTGGATTTCTTGTTCAATATCAAAGTTAGCCGTCGATAGCTCAATCACCATATCATTGGTATTATAGTTGTTCTGCGCCTCATTGAAAAAATACAGATCAGGATAAACAAATCTTTTATCTAACGTAAATACCGTATGCTTAGGGGCACTGCCATTGTCCCATTTAGCCAAACAAGCAATGCCTTTTGCTGCCAGTTTTGCAAGCTCACTATACGCTAACCAGCGGTTATGACAGTTATGCAAATAGATTTTAAAATGATCACGATCACCCATTTTTTCAATGGCATAGTCCATCACTGCTGGCAGATGACAGACCAAACTGCTGCCATGTAGATCTAAACTGACCTCACCGTCAGCTTGATGGACGATATCAATAGGTTCATCACGTTCAGATAAAATAAATGGACTGGCATTATTAAAGTGTGTGATACCGTTAAGACCTGCCATCTGTAGCTCTGCTACCATAGAGGCAATCAGATCAGCTTCCCCGACTTCACGTTGCAACCCCAAAAAGGCCTTGTTCACCATGGTCACGATTTCATTATGCGATACAATCATGTCTCAATACTCCTTATTGGGCAGCTAATGGTAAAGTCGGAAACTCGTTTATTTTCGGTAATAAAGGAAATAGCCACTCATCACTATGGACATCATCGAATAACGGCGCACCTTGGAACAAGGTCACGCGCACCCAACGATCTGAACGCGGATCAAACTTGGTTGCACCAAACATAGACAATTTACAACGCAATAAATGCATCGGTAATGCGGTTTTTTGCAAGACGTTAATCTGAATATCGCCCATCTTTTTATGACCCATCGTCCAAACGCGACGGGCGATTGTACGATATTTTGGCTGCGTTAAAATAAATTCCGATAGCAACTGTTGTGGATCTGCTTGTTGTAATGCCAAATACAGTGTATTCGCTTGTCTGCCAATATCTAACAAGAATTCTTTATCATCACCATGCTCTTGTCCACGCACGCCCATTCTCGGCTCTTCTTTATCCTCTGAGCGATACCAAAACCAATAGACATTTTCTTCTGCGGCAAAATCAATGTTAATTGCCCACTGATAACGCGCTTCTAATACCTCAATCAAGTCTTGAACGACTTTGCCACTGGGCAGAGACATGGTTTCATCAGCATTTACTTGCACTGCAAATCCATCTACAAGCTCAGGATAAAGCTCCATCATGCACGAGATAATGACTTCTTGACTCTCATAACTGAGATGGTCATTGCGCTGTAAAAAATCTGCCCACGTGTCGGAGTCTTTAATCTCAGCTTCAAGGTTTTCTTGCAACGCTGTCAAATCTTTAACAACCGCACTGTTTAGTAGAATTTGTGGCTCATTGATGGTGACCACTTCCGAGAAGTGTTGAATGGCGCGATTCATTAAGATTGAGAATTGCTGTATTTTGCTATTATCAGATTCATGCTCAATATCACAGACCAATACGGCTTGTAGCGCCCCTTCGCGGGTACTTAACCATTGATCAACGACACAAGGATGATTAATTAAATAAGGTGCCATGCCAAGACCCGTGGCATTACCGATACCCAAATATTGCTTAATCTCTGGATGTAAGCTAACTGCCTTATCGCCACCTTTTTTCTTCGCCAAATAATCAACCCAATCAAGACTAAATTCTCGAATTAGATAAACTGCACACATCTGCGCGCGGAAAGATTGGTTAAAATCTTCGCTATGATCGAGGGGTTTAAAGTCGTAAATACCGAATTTACCATTGCCATAAACGGCAGTGGTGCGCAAGATATAACCGACTTGCGCCAGTACGTCCAAATCAGGCTGTTCCCCTTCGGCAAGCGAGGTGACAATATGATCAAAGACGCGCACGCTTTTATTAGCACGTGCCAGCACCATCACCATGTTTGAGTTGCGACCGGCTTCTTGTAGCGGCACATTGGCTTTTAGGTTTGCCAATAGCTCATCGCCGATTTCGCCATAAACCAAAGCAAATGTCACGTCCCATTTTTGCGCAATTACGCGGTCGTTACGCTCTTCATCAGCGATTTTATTACAGAATATCACTAAGTGATAAACGTGCTCAGGCGTTTGCAAACGATAGATAACTTGTCCATAGCCATTATCATCTAAATCCCAAAGATGCTTAGTTAGCGTCCAATTTTCTTTATCGATTTTACGCAGTAGCGTGCGCACGAAGCTGATACGGGTTTGGTGCATCGCGCCCAATCTTTCAGAGTGCATCACCACATCAGGGGTACGGAAGCTGACCGCGTCTAGATTTTCATTTGTTAGCTGTTGATTGGCTAGCTTTTCATTGACTGGCAAAGTATGTTCCATATAACTATCACCTTAAATAATGGGTTAAGCCAATAACTTATTTGCTACTCAAAAACACTGAGCTAAACGAGTAAATAAGTTATTCGCTATATTAATGACGCACTTAATCGATTTCTTTGGCACGCTTTTCTTCAGCAAGTCGATGAGCAGTTTCCACTCGATTAGGACGATAAAGGTCTTGATCACGAGCCATTTGCTGGGCAATTTTTGGTCCATTCCACAATGATGGCAGTAGTATGAAAGATACTGGCACTGCTGTAATCACAATAAAGGATTGCAAGGCGGTCACGCCGCCAGCGCCAAGCGAGATTAAAGCAATCGCCGTCACCCCCATCATCACGCCCCAAAAGGTACGAATCGTCGCGTTCGGCTCACGCTCACCACTGATCACGACACTGATGGTATAAGTCATCGAGTCACCGGTAGTGACGATAAATATCATGGTTAAAATGATAAACAGTAACGAGGTAATCAACGGGAATGGTAGCTGTTGAGTAATAGCTAACAAAGCACCGGGCAGATTAAAGCCTTCAAAAGCTTTGCTGACACTACCAGGATTGGCAACTTCAAACGCTAGGCCTGAACCACCAATAACGGTGAACCAAAAGCAGGTAACCAGTGGCGCAATGATACAGACGGTGGTAATTAACTGGCGAATAGTGCGACCGCGTGAGATACGAGCAATAAAGATTGCCATCATTGGTCCATAGCCTAAGAACCAACCCCAAAAGAACACCGTCCAACCACCCAACCAACCTTCATCACCGCGATAAGTTGCCATTGGGATAAAGTTTTGTACCATGGTGCCGACACCTTGAATATAACCATTAACAATAAATTTAGTCGGCCCAAACATGAGAATAAAAACCATCAGCCCAGCCGCTAATATGACGTTAAAGCGGCTAAGCAATTGCATGCCACGGGCAAGTCCACTGATCGCTGATATGGTATAAAGGACAATTGCAAATATAATAACGATCAGCTGCGTGGTAAAGGTATCAGGAATACCAAATAGCGTGTTGAGAGCATAACTGGTTTGCAAACCTAAGAAACCAATGGGGCCAATGGTACCGGCCGCAACAGCGACGATACAGCACGCATCAATGATCGCTCCCGTTTGACCCGTTAGTACGCGTTCACCAAACATAGGGTATAACAGCGTGCGCGGCTTAAGCGGCAAGCCTTTATCATAATGCAGGTGCATTACAACAATGGCGGTCAAGCTACCGACAATCGACCAGGCTAAAAAACCCCAATGCATAAATGATTGAGACAATGCATTAATAGCTCTTTGTTGGATATTAGTGGATTCACCATAAAGAGGTGGCGCGGTCACGAAATGAGCGATGGGTTCAGCAGCGGCCCAAAACACACCACCGCCCGCCAGTAACGTACAAAATAAAATAGCCATCCACTTAAAGGCATCCATTTCAGGCTTAGGCAGATTACCTAAAATCACTTGTCCTGTTCGACCCGCTGCGACGGCTAACGCAATCACAAACGTCGCCAGTAGCAGAATTTGCCAAAAGGGGCCAAAGATTCTAGCTGACCACACAAAGCCTATATCAACGATAGTTGCTAAGCGTTCTTCTGCAAAGATCGCCATTAAGACAAAGATAACAATAAAGCCGCCACTGTACCAAAATGCGGGGTTTTTAAGGCCCAAGGTATCAGTTGAGTCTTTTACTTGATTCAAACCCCCGTCTGCTTCTACAGTATTATGCGAGCGTCCTTGCTCATTATTTCGGTTAAGTCCCTTTAAGTCGGCCATGATGTGGCTCCATATGATAATGTTGCGTCATTTAAATTAGCGTTACATCTAGATAGTCTTACTTAGCCTTTCCATATTTTATTTTTGATAAATCAAATAATATTAAGGGCTTTGCAACGCAGGATACTGCGTAACCATTTAAGCTAAAGGTTTTATGCCACTCTCAAGAAAGTCAAACCAGTTTTGACCGATAATTTTTCCGGCGTCTGTGTCATTGAAACCATGTTGCAATAGACCGTTATAAATATTTTCCATACCGTCTTTGCCAGCGAACCACGGCAAGGTATCTGGCCAGCCTGAATTATTGGCATTGCCTTCACCATAATCCATCGCCTTTGACCAGCGACCGTTACGCATCCACTCAAGCACGGCTTGTGGTTGGTTAAGGCACAAATCACTGCCAATTGCTAAGTGCTCAACGCCATATTTATCGGCACAATCAGCAATCATGCTACAAAAATCATTGAGCGTACAGGCGCTACCATTCGGTAAGTGAAACGGATATAAGCTGAAACCTAATAATCCGCCCGCTTTGGTTAAAGCACTAATAACGGTATCGGATTTATTACGTAACGCCTCATGGGCAGTAGTTGGATTGGCATGACTGATACAGATTGGACGGCTCGATATCTCAATGGCTTCAAGAGTTGATTGCTCTGCGCTGTGCGACATATCAATAATCATACCGACTCGATTCATCTCTGCTATTGCTTGTTGACCAAAACGTGTCACCCCAGAATCATTCTGCTCATAACAACCAGTTGCCAGTAAGCTCTGGTTGTTATAAGTCAGTTGCATAATCAGTAAACCTAAGCGGCGCATGACGCTAATCAAACCAATTTCATCATCGATAGGCGAGCAGTTTTGCGCGCCAAAAAAGATACCAACTTTGCCTTGTTGCCTAGCAGTCTCAATATCAGCGACCGAATAAACGGGCAAAATCAAATCGCTATTTTGCTCAAAGCGTACATTCCATTCAGCAAAGCGCGTTAGGGTTTGGCGTGCATCCTCGTGATAGACCAAGGTAGCGTGTACCGCGTTGATACCACTGGCGTGTAGCATCTTGAAATAATCACGATCCCAATGGCTATACTGTAATCCGTCAATGATGATATAGTCTTGGTACATCTAAAACTCCTTTTATGCTTTTTATAAGTAGCCGCTCGGCGCAGGTCCAACCAGTTGCGCCATTTTTAATTAACTAATTAATTAACTGCGGCTAGCATCCTTTTTGATCCGCTTCTAGTACGCTTTCTGATAAGCAGTTTTAACAATGGTATAAAACTCTTTGGCATACGTTCCTTGTTCGCGTGGACCGAAGCTTGACTCTTTACGACCACCAAACGGCACATGATAATCGGTACCAGCAGTCGCTAGATTAACCATGACACAGCCTGCTTGTACTTGTTCCTTAAACATCGCGCTATTACGCAAGCTTTGCGTAATGATGCCACCAGTCAAACCAAAACGCGTGTCATTGGTCATAGCAATCGCTTCTTCTAAATTCTTCACACGCATCACACAAGCCATTGGTGCGAATACTTCTTCTTGGTTAACGTCCCAGCTATTATCAGTCTCGGTGAACAAAGTTGGCGACATATAGTAACCCTCATGCGGCATGTCTAAACGCTCACCACCAAAGGTTAAATTGGCACCGGCTTGTTTGGCTTTTTCGATCCAATCCATGTTAGACGCAAGCTGCTTGTCGTCAACAATCGGACCCATAAAAATACCGTCATCAAGCGCGTGACCAACTTTTAGAGTTTTCATTTTCGCCACTACACCGTCGACGAAAGCATCATGAATACCGTCCATGACGATCAAGCGTGAAGAAGCTGTACATTTTTGTCCTGAGCCACCAAACGCACCAGCAACCGCAGCATCAATGGCAACTTGCAAATCAGCATCATCCGCGATGACCAACGCATTTTTACTACCCATCTCAAGTTGGCAACGGACAAAGTTTGGCGCGGTTGCCGCAGCAACTTTGCGGCCTGTTGCGACTGAACCAGTAAAGCTGACCGCATCAATATCTTTTGAATTGATTAAAGTATCACCGACTGATGAGCCACCACCGAGTACCAAGTTAAACGTCCCTTCGGGCAACCCTTGACGGTGAATGATTTCAGCTAAAGCAACGGCACTGGCTGGCGTTAGATTCGCAGGCTTCCAAATCACACTATTACCATAGGCTAATGCTGGGGCAATTTTCCAGACAGCGGTAGCGGTTGGGAAGTTCCAAGGTGAAATGATAGCGACAACACCGACAGCTTCACGAGTCACTTCAACTTTCACGCCAGGGCGTACTGAGTCAGCAATATCACCCATCTGACGTAACACTTCAGCAGCATAATAATGAAAGAATTGACCAGCACGATAAATCTCGCCCCGACCTTCAGCAAAAGGCTTGCCTTCTTCACGTGATAGCAAAGTACCTAACTCATCACAACGCGCAATCATCTCATCGCCAATCGCTTGCAGAATTGACTGCTTTTTTTCCATGGGCGTTTTTTCCCATTTTGGCTGCGCAAGGCGTGCAGCGGCAATGGCCTCTACCACTTGATCGCTACTTGCTTGTGCAAACTCACCAATAGTTTCACTGATATCTGATGGGTTGATATTAGTAATCGTATCTGTACCACTTAACCATTCACCATTAATATAGAGTGATTTTTTTGGGTCTTGTTTGAGCACTTGAGTTGACATAAGAACATCCTTAATAAGAAGTTTGAGTGAGTTTTTTTAAATAAAAAATATGGCAAACTTGAGTAATGAAATAAATAGAACTTGCAAATGAAAGCCTAAGGTACAGCTGCATAAACAACCAGC
This sequence comes from Psychrobacter sp. TAE2020, assembly GCF_018919485.1. GTDB lineage: Bacteria > Pseudomonadota > Gammaproteobacteria > Pseudomonadales > Moraxellaceae > Psychrobacter. The sequence continues at coordinate 2,802,168 of NZ_JAHLMU010000001.1, read as the reverse complement.
TCAACCAGCATTTCTTCTCGCGCCAATCCTGATATGACTAAAGCAGCTCGATTTGGATAGGGTGCAGTAAAGTATTCAGCGTAGACTTGATTGACCGTTTTTAGATATTCACGGTCTGTGACATAAATCAGTACTTGCAATACCGAATCCTTGTTTGTACCAGCACATTCTAGGGTGTGTTTAAGGTTATCTAGCGTTTTTCGAGTTTGGGCTTCGATACCACCCGCAACTACTTCACCATTCTCATCAATAGGAATTTGTGCTGTATATAATGTGCCGTTGTTAGTGACTGCCCACTCAAGTGGCGACTTAGAAGCATAAAGTGAGGTTTTAACCGCTTGTTTGGTTGAATGAGTGGTCATAGATTCAATTCCTTTGAATGGAGATTTGATAAACTCTTTCTTAGCTTTTATCTGGTATGACATTCATGCTACGCACTTATTACTGATAAATCTAACCAATTAAATATTAAATATGATAGATTTAATCTATCACTAAGATTATAGTATTTCTAATCATTTTAATAAGCATATAGGCGCTAACTACTATGAAACTACGGCAGTTACGACATTTTTTATTTGTGGTAGAAGAAGGCGGTTTTCGCGCGGCAGCCAATCGCGCTAATCGCTCACAAGCTGCGATATCGGCATCAATAAAAGAGCTTGAGAAGACGCTGGATCAGCGTTTGTTTGAAGTCGGTAATAAAGCGACATTGACATCTTTTGGAGAAAGCTGTGTACCTAAGATTCAACAGTTTCTTAGTGTTTATCAAACATTAGAGGATGATTTACAAGCAATCGCATCAGGAGATAAAGGGAAAATCAGAATTGCTAGTGTGCCATCACTGGTAACTAAACTACTACCTAGCGTACTAGTAGCCTATTCGAAAAAATATCCCGATATTGAAATCGTCTTGATAGATGATAATGCGATTGGCGTGGCCAATCGATTACGGACTGGTGAGGTAGACCTAGCATTGGGAAATTGCACGAGTATAGATGAAAAAGAAATTGATTTTACCCTGCTTATATCGGATCCTATCGGTGTGGTCTGTCTTAAAAGTAACGAGCTCAATACTGAGCTAAGTCAGTTGCAGGGGTTAAAATGGCAACAACTTACAGAAGAGCCATTTATTTATAACGGTACTTGTCGGTTGCTCGAGAATACACCCGCTGAAGCGCTCAATCGAAAAGCTCGCTACACCATAGAAAATATCACATCACTGTTCTCATTGTTAAGAAACGATCTTGGTATTACTACCCTGCCGAAACTTGCCTTCCCTTCTAATGAACCTGAACTGATCTGGATAAACTTATTTGACCCTTCTTTAAATAGACAAATCGGTATTTTTAAACTGGCTAATAAGTCTATATCTCCACCAGCTCAAGCATTTTATGAGCTGTGTATTGAGTATGTTCAGGAGAACTACTTGTTGTAATCTCCTAATAACTTATTAGAAGACTTTTATTTGTTACTACTCATGGCTTTAGATTGTAATAATAAGGTACGCCCTAAAGGAAATATTTTATTAAGTGAGTAAATATATACATTGAAAACGCTTGAGACACTAATCTATAACCCATTTATCATAATGTCTCTTATGAGAATAAAATAAAAACTATTAATGTGAAAGGTTGAGCTATGCTGAAAAAACTGTAAAACCAAACTTGGTAAACTAACGACTCAATGAGGAGTTTATCATGACTAAGAAAATCAGGACCTATAGTGCAGCTTTCAAAGCTGAAGCCGTTAAAAAGATAGCAGATAATAATGGCAATGTTTCAGCGACGGCAAAGTAGCTAGGCATAGCCATGCAGACCTTATCTAACTGGCAAAACAAAGCTGATAAAGGCAAGCTGATTGGCACTAAGCAGTATGACCCTGAACTCATAGCCATTATAGAAGAGAATAAAAGTCTTAAACGTGACCTCAAAGTTGTTCAGGAAGAGCAAGATATTTTAAATAAGGAAGGATAAAGCGAAGCATTGCTTCGCCCCGACGCAAGATGAGAGCTATGCTCGAATGAAGCCACGACGTACTTCGCGAAACACAGTTGATGAAGTACGTCTTTATCAAGGATAACCAGAAGATATTTAGAATTACCTGCATGTGTCACGTATTAAATGTCAAGTTATCAAGCTATTACAACTGGGTAAATCGTGGTGTTAGTAATCAGCAGATCCACCGCAACTAGTGTGAGCTGCTGGTTCGCGTGGCTCATGATGAAACTAAGCAGCGCTATGGCTGTGAGCGATTGCATGCTCATCTTGCAGGGCAAGGCCATCATATCAGTCAATACATGGTAAGACGCATTAAAGTAGAATACGGCATTGTTTGCCGTCGTCACAAGCGTTTTAAAGTTACCACCAACTCAAACCATAACAAGCTTATCTATCCAAACCTGCTCGATCAAAAATTTGATACCAGTCGTCCTAACGAAGCTTGGGTTAGTGACATCACTTACATATGGACAAATGAAGGTTGGCTATACTTAGCAGATGTTAAAGACGTCTATACTAAAGAGCTAGTCGGCTATGCCATTGATCAGCGCATGACCACTGATTTAGTATGCCGTGCACTCAATATGGCAATCAAGAATAAACGACCCAACAAACAGCTGATTGTGCATTCTGATAGAGGCGGTCAGTACTGTAGCCACGCATACCACAAGATCATCAAGCAGCATAAATTTAAGGGCTCAATGTCCAGACGTAGTAATTGCTTTGATAATGCTCCGATAGAGAGTTTCTGGGGCATATTGAAAAATGAGTTGTTGTATTATCAGGATTATAAAACGAGATTCAAAGCTGTCAATGACATCATTAAATATATTGAGCTTAAGTATAATGAGGAGCGATTAGTAAAGCACTGCTTTGCAGCGACGCAAGACAAGAGCTATGCTCACAGTGGGATTAGAATCCAAAAGGGTTTGGGCTATAAAACGCCAAGACAGATGTGGTTTGACTTTTATCGTCAGGCTGCATAACTAAAATCTCTCAAGTTAATGTCTACAAATTTGACAGCATAGGTCAGATGCACGTGTGCATCAACTTGTAATAAATGTGATAGGTGCTCGAAATACTGTAAATGTGGTAAAAAGTAATATTCTTGAATATAGCGTTTGAAGCTACTAATAATGATTAAAAAAAGCAGCACCTTAGAAATCTATTCTAGGGTGCTGCTTTTTTAGATTTGAGCATTACAAATAGCTGTTAAGGCCTTTAATTAACAAAAGGCTTAACAATAACGCCCTTAATTAAAGGAAAGGTTTTTAAGCACCTTACTTATGCCTTGCTCGCTGCAATCAAAGTTTGCATTTGCTCAATTTCAGCCTTCTGTACATCAATAATTTCTTGAGCAAGCTTACGCATCTCTTAATCAATACCGTACTTGAGCTCAATCTCTGCCATATCCACTGCACCGATATGATGACCGATCATACCTTGAGCAAATGCCGCATCAGGATCCTTATAATCCATGCCAACCATCATCTCTTAATGCGTTTTAGTCATTGATTCGCTGTACTCTTTGAGCATAGGGGTCATCGGAGTTCCGTCTGCTACCATATCATCTGCACTCATACAGAATTAGAAAATATATTCATGACCACCACACCACTGACAATCATTGCAATACCAATTAAGGCTGGTGTATCTAAATTTTGCTTAAATATTACTATGCTAACAATAGAAGTTAGTACGATACCAAGTCCACCCCATAAAGCATAAGCAACACCTAGAGGTAAAGTTTTTAGAGTGTGAGTCAATAGATAAAACGAAAATACATAAAGTACACCCATAATAAGGGTTGGAACTAAACGGGTAAACTGTTGTGATTTAACCAAAAAAGTCGTGCCGATGACTTCACATATAATAGCCATTCCAAGGTAGAAGTAAGCAATAGTGGTAGGACTCATATTTAAAATGCTCATATTGATATTGGTGGAAGCGCTGTTGGTTAGAATTTTCTATAGAAACCGTATAGCGGCTATCTTATATGTTTTTACTGACTATAAAAAAGACCGTTTGAGTTTGCAGCTTTACCGTTTAAACTGATCTTAATACACAAGTTTGAAAAACTGTATATTAAGTAATCTTTGGTTACCTATATTTGCTGGATTTTTGCGCATTACGGAGTACGGACAGTATCAATTGGGCAGCAGTGCGGTACGACTTAGCGCCACTGCATGGAGTCGTCATGATATGGTCGCTGCAACTGAGCCTTTACTGCGACAGTTTGCCAGTAGCAATGAGGTATCAGTAAACTTGGCAACCGATGTCGAAGGAGAAATGCGCTATCACGCTTGTTGTTGTAGCCCTGCTCGGCTATCAGTCAATTTGCAAGTTGGCTCAGCAGTGCTCGTCGCCCGAACCGCTATTGGGCGTACTTTTTATGCGGCTAGCTCGCCAGCAAGATAATCCATCATTAATAGTAATCTGCAAGAGCATTTATTTGCAGAGGATTATAACCACGCGCAATTAAAAGCTATTAGATAGTGACTTATATTTCACGGATTTAATGTGCGCCAACTAAGGACACCAAACTATTTATGACTAATTTTTATGAAAAATGCGTGACAAAAATGGGTGCTGATAAATGAGCTTAGTTAAGGGTAGTACACCTATAACTAGTTAAGCAATAGAAGTACTACCGTTTAAAGAACTGTAAGTTTCAGTTTGAACGTTTGAAGCTATCTTATTTATTAGTCAGGTAATATGACATGTTTGCTTTTTTGATAAGCCGACAAACCATCTGCTCCAAGTTCGCGTCCAATACCACTTTGCTTGAATCCGCCCCAGCCAGCCTGAGGAAGTAAAATTTGTTGTTCATTAATCCAAAAATGACCGGCTTTAATCTGTAAAACCATTTCTAACGCTACTTGCTCATCTGAGCTGACGATGGTCGAAGCCAATGCAAACAGGCTGTCATTTGCCAACTTTATTGCTTCGTCATCATTTTTAAACGTTGTGCTTACAAGTACTGGTCCGAATATTTCCTCTTGCCATAATCCACTACTCGTTGTTACACTTGTATAAATTGTTGGGCAAGCAAAATATCCTGATCTATCTAATACTGTACCGCCTATGAGGCAATCAAGGTCTTCTTCGATAGCGATATTGAAATATCTTTCTATTTGTTGCAGCTGTTGCTGACTGACTAATGGTCCCATTTGAGTCATAGGATCAAAGCCATCACCAACATGAATATTTTGAGTATATTCTTTAAGTTTTTGATATAAAGACTCAGCGATATCCTGATGTACGAGCAGCCTTGAGGTCGCAGAACACATCTGACCTGCATTGGTGAAGATACCACCAATAATAATTTCGCATGCTGCCGCTATGTCCGCATCCGCGCGGATAATAATGGCAGACTTACCGCCAAGCTCAAGACTAATGTCTTTTACGCCTTTGGCTGCTTGGCTCATAACCTTTTCACCCACCCCATTACTGCCAGTGAAAGAAACTTTATCAACCAGAATATGACTAGTCATTGCTGTGCCTACTTCGGCAGCGCCCGGTAGAATATTGACGACCCCTTTTGGCAAGCCAATAGCGGACAATATATTACCCAGTATCAATTCTGGTAACAATGTTACCTCAGATGGTTTTAACACTACTGTACACCCCGCCGCCAAAGCCGATGCCAATTTCCAAGATGTGGTCACCATAGGAAAGTTCCAAGGTACGATGAGAGCGCAGACACCTATAGGGGCATATGTTTTAAGTAGACGTACACCAGATTCAAGAATTGACACTTCAGACCAAGTTTCTTGCTTTACAATGAGATTGGCATAATAACGGTAGCAAGCGATGGCATCACTGACATCCATTTTTGCTTCTTCAATAGGTTTGCCAGTATTCAATACAGACAAGGCTATTAGTTCACGGCATTGCTGCTCCATCTCATCTGCAATAGAATTCAAGTAACTAGCACGCTCGCTTACCGTTGTTTGTGACCATAACGGTAAAGCTCGAGAGGCCGCGTTAACCGCAGCATCTACATGAACCTTAGTACACAATTGAGTAGTAGCAATAACTTCGCCTGAGCTTGGGTCATACAAAGAATGGACATTATTTTTGTTATCAATGGTAGATGAAGGCACAATAGCTTCCCAATTGCCATCTATATAGGCTGCATTTAACACCACTTTAGTTTTAACCAACTGTTTGGCCAAGTCTCGCGTTATATCGTTAGGTTCTATAGTGTTCATAATAGGTTATTACCTTTAATATTTTTGATAGAAATCATAAGCATAGTCATTACTGTGCTGTCACGGGTATAGGAATATCCATACAAAATATAAAATATTTGCACTTAATTTTTTAAGATTATTTATGCAGATATTTTCAATACAATTTTGCCAAAGGTATGGCCTTTTTGTAGTTGCCGGTGTGCTGCGACTATTTCAGACAATGGGTAAATTTTTTGGATACGTAACGTAATTTCTCCATCAGCTAGCTGTTGCAGCACTCGCGCCATATCTTGGCCATTTTGCTCAACCCCATAGCCATCGACACTTAAACCTTTATAATTACCAGCCTGTTTTAACTTATCCACCCAAATTGTTGGCAGTACCTTAACGCGCCCTCCTGATCTCAAAATGCTAAGCGCTCGTACACCTGCATCACCACCAACCAAGTCAAGTAGAAGATCGGCTTGAAGATCAGGAAAATCGGTATCTTTAGTATAATCAATCCAACTCGTAAGCTTATTTCTTTCTATTAACTCGTCAAGCTTAGCGTACTTTCCGGGTGAGCAAATAACTGTTAACTTAATGCCATCTTGCGCTACTTTTATCATTAACAACTGAATCAAAAGATGCCCAACACCGCCTGCTGGGGCGTTCATCACGACATGCTCGCCTTTTTTGATATCAGCAAATTCCATAAACTGTATCGCTGTTTGTCCTATACAAGGTAATGCACCCGCCTCTTCTGAAGTAACGCCATATGGTACTTTGGCTAGTAGATTTGCGTCTACAGTCACATATTCAGCATAACAGCCGCCATTGAATGTAAGAGCAGCGACTGTGTCACCGATAGTAAACTGTCGAGTATTACTACTCACAACTTCACCTACCACATCAAAGCCTAGAATTGCACCCTTATCATATTCAAACGTATGTTCACGGATAATGTCTGCACCCCAGCCTTTACCTTGGCGAGTTTTATAATCAACAGGATTGATACCTGCGTAAGCCACTTTTATTAACACCTGTTCATCAGCAAGCTTAGGGATAGAAACGCCAGATTGATATCTCAAAACGTAAGGAGTACCAAACTCTTGGATAAGCACCGCATTTTGGGTGCTAGGTAACGGCTGAGGCGTAGCAGAAGCATTAAACATCGTAAAACATCCTTATTTTATTTATCAATTCACCCCTGTAATCTCGGTCTTAATAGCTTATTGGGTAATGGTTTTTTTAATAAATAACATTGTCATAGCTCACTCTCAATAACATAAATATAGTAATACTCAAATGCAGCTAGTAAAAAAATTGCTTGCTGTATGGATATAGCACTACAGCGAGTTTAAAAATTCATGCTAGCCACACTAGGCTTGTTTTCAAATAAACCCATGCTATTGATGATAAAACCACTCTAAAATAAAATATTGTTTACTTTTATTATTGGATTGACCAAACCCAAGCCTACTTAGCTAAAATAAGTATATGACTTACCCATTTCAGCGATAAACCCATCGGCTTCATCGATCTCGTAAATAATCGGCTGCTTTCCTTTAATGTCTTGCTGCAGCGCTTCTACCAGCTGTTGTTTATCTATAATTCTGCGGTAGCCTGCGCCAAACCCTTCTGCTAACGGCTCAAAGTTAGGGGTTTTAATACTAACGCCAATTAAAGGTAAACCTTGCTCCTGCATATAGCGACGAATCTCACCATAGCCTTGGTTATTCCACAACAATACAATGAGTGGTAGCTCAAGCTCTGCAGCACAAATTAGCTCAGCTATCGTAAACTGAATACCGCCATCACCGATTATGCTAACAACCGCATTATCGCTTGCTAGCATGGCACCAATGGCAGCTGGTAGTCCGTAGCCTAACGTACCAAACCCCGTCGCTGAATTAAACCACTTGCGAGTACCCAAGGCCTCAAATCCATTATTACCACTATAAACAGGCTGGGTTGAATCACCAACCATGATAACGTCTTTTAGTGTATCTCTAATCAGTTTAAGTAGTGCACTTTGACCGGCAAAGCTTGCTGGCATAGACGCTGCTATTTTCTGCTTTATCTGTGCTACTCGCTCACTCGCATCACGACTAAAGCGTTGATTCTCTAAGCGTTCACATAATCCAGTAATCGCCATTTGAGCATCCGCTAATACAGCAATATCGGCTCTAAATGGACGTTGCAACTGTCGTGCATCGCAATCAATTCGAATCAGGGTGCCATTGATATGAAAGCCTTTATCAAAAACGATATCATAATCGGTTTCACCAAGCTCAGTGCCGATCGCTAGTACTAGGTCTGCCTCAGCGATAAGCGCACGACCTGCAACTGATGATTGATTACTACCCAAGCTTAATGGGTGACCAGGTGGCAACAGACCTTTACCATTAATAGTCAAAAATGTTGGCACATCTATGAGTTCTGCTAACTTTTGCGCATCACTATCGACGCCAACGCAGCCACCACCATAGAGTAAAACTGGATTCTTCGAATTTTTTAAGCAGTCAATGATTAGATCTAATTGTGCTGGATTAGGAAGCGGTCTCATGACTTGTGGTAGCATGAAGTTATTTGAATTGATTTGATTACTATTTGGCGGCTTGGCAACATGACTGGCATCCGCTGTGATTACGTCAATGGGTAATTGAATGTGAACTGGTCCTGGTCGTCCACCATTGAATAATGAGAAAGCTTCTGCAAGAATTTTAGGTAGAGCCTCAGGTTGCCAGATGGTTTTACTAAATAACGCAACCTTACTAACTAGACCTTGCTGATCCAGTAATTCATGCAAGTGACCTTCACCGCTACCAGTATTTTCGATTTTATTAACACTAGAAATTACTAACATTGGTATTGAATCAGCCGCTGCTTGTGCCATCGCTGTCATAATATTGGTCATACCAGGTCCGGTAATTATAAAACAGACCCCAACTTTTCCAGACGCTCGGTAATAGCCGTCGGCCATAAACCCAGCACCTTGCTCATGACGCGGTGTGATATGGCGAATATTAGTATTTGGCAGACCACGATATAACTCTACGGTATGTACACCAGGGATACCAAATACAGTCTCTACTCCATAATATTCCAACCATTGTACCAATAGTTCTCCACAAGTCAGCGCTGGAATAGTTGGTGGAGTGGTTACTGTCGGTGTCAGTATCGATTGCGTCATAAAAATTCATCCTTAAATTTTACTGTCAGAGTTATAGTCTAATATCAAAAATGTCTTAATAAATTATTTTAACTTTATCTAAAAATAATCAACTACTATGGATTAAATCTTTAAGCCCTCTAAAGATCCAAGGTAATTTCTTTATTTTTTGCACGAGATACGCAAATCATCATCGTTTTCTGCGATATTTTTTCATCATCATCTAAGTACTTATCAAGGTGTTCAGCCTCACCTTCAAGAATAACTGTCTCACAGGTACCACAGACACCTTCTCGACATAGACATTCGACATCAATATTCAATGATTCTATCGCTTGTAAGATAGTCTGATCATGTTGTACCTCAATACGATGATTTGATTTAGCTAAAATTACTGTAAAAGCATTGCCACTTTCAGATACGTTTGAAGAAAACTGCTCCCAATGGACATACTCGTCACGGTGCCGATACTTATCACAAGCTTCAACAGTAGCGTCAATCATGGGTTTTGGCCCACATACGTATATATGGGTCCCTAAAGGCTGTTGAGAAATCAGCTGATCCAAGTCTAAAAATACGCCTTCACTACTAACGTACGTTTGAATACGATCAGCATGAATATTCTTATCCAAATTATTCAGTAAAGCTTCATATTCTGGACCGCGACACGCATACTTTAATTCATAATCTGCATTGCGTTGAGCCAACTCCTCCATCTGAGTCATAAACGGTGTGATGCCGATACCACCGGCAATAAGAAGATGTTTTTGACCAGTATGGGATAATTCAAATAAGTTTTTAGGTGAAGAGATCTCTAATTGAAAACCTTTGACGCAATGCTCATGCATAAAGGTAGACCCTCCCTTACCGTTTACTTCTTGTTGCACACAAATCTGATAACTGGACAAGTCTTTAGCATTACTTACTAGCGAGTAGGCATTAGAGAGCTTATCGTTCATCTTCACAAACATATGACTCCCCGCTGTAAACTCAGGGTAAGATTCACCATCAATACGTTTGAACGTAAATCGCTTTACTAAGGGGGTAAGCTGTTCAACTTCGGCTACTATAGAAGGGAACATTTGATAACTTTCAGTCATCTTTAACTCCTACTCTAAATATAATTTAGTATGTTATTAATATTTTAAAATTAATGTTTTAGGTTAACGCTAAAGTTCTAGGCATAGATACTTTGTAGTTACAAACTCTTCTAAGCCATATTTAGAACCTTCACGGCCAAAACCAGATTGCTTTACTCCACCAAAAGGCACCACTTCATTTGAAATAGCGGTTGAATTCATACCAACCATTCCATATTCAAGCTGCTCTGCAACTTCAAAAATTCGAGAAATATTTTCAGTATAAATATAAGCAGCTAAACCATATATTGTATCGTTCGCCTGTTCGATTACTTCTTTATCGCTTTCAAATCTAATTAAAGGTGCAACAGGACCAAATATTTCTTCGGATACGATGTCCATACTTTTATCTACATCAATTAAAACTGTTGGTTCAAAGAAGCCATTACCAAGTTCATGGCGCTTGCCACCACAAACTAAGGAGGCACCTTTACTACAAGCATCTTCAATCAACTTCTCAGCTTTGATAATAGCCTTCTCATTAATTAAAGGACCAACTTGTACTTGGTTGTCAAGACCATTACCGACCTTTAAACTTTTAACCGCTTCTGTAAATTTCGCTGCAAATTCACTGTATATTTTTTTATGTACATAAATACGATTTGCACAAACGCAAGTTTGTCCCGCATTTCGGAATTTTGCAAATAGTGCACCTTGTATAGCTTTATCTAGGTCTGCATCTTCAAAAATAATTAGCGGCGCATTACCACCAAGTTCTAAAGCAAGTTTTTTAACCGTTGAGGAACATTGTTGCATCAATATGCGCCCAATAGGGGTAGAGCCTGTAAATGTTAATTTTTTTACTTTCTCATGTGTTGTAAAAACACTTCCAATCGCTTCTGAATTCCCTGTTATAACATTGATAACGCCTGCCGGGACACCTGCTTGTTCTGCTAGTTTTGCGATTGCTAAAGCACAAAATGGCGTTTCATTTGCTGGTTTTATCACAATAGTGCAGCCTGCTGCTAGCGCTGGAGCTGCTTTACGAGTAATCATAGCAAGCGGGAAATTCCAAGGTGTTATTGCTGCTACTACACCTAAGGGCTCTTTAGTTATAATAAAACGTTGGTCTTTATTTGTTGATGGAATAACGTCTCCATAAATGCGTTTTCCTTCCTCTGCAAACCACTGAATAAATGAAGCTGCATATTTTACTTCGCCTAATGCCTCAGCAAGTGGTTTACCCTGCTCCATGGTCATAATAAAAGCAATCTCTTCCGCATTATCTAGAGTTAGCTTGTACCATGACGTAAGTATGTCGGCTCTCGCTTGAGCAGTCATGGCTTTCCAAGACTGTAAGGCATCATGCGAACCGTCAACTGCCTTTAGTGCTTCAGCAGAGCCCATATCCGGTACAGAACCTATTTCTTCACCTGTAGCCGGATTTGTAACTATCACTCGAGCTTTACTTTGTGCTTCTACCCATTCGCCATTGATAAAAGCAGACTGCTGAAATAAATTTATATCGTTGAGTGTCTGCATAGTCTTTCCTACTATATTTTTTAGTTAAATAGGAGAAGAGTGTATCCTTCTCCTATCCAAAAATTTAAAACAATTACTGATGATACTTCGCTACAAGATTATTAAAATGAGCGATACCATGTTCACTAATTCCAGAACGTTGTTGGTCAGTCATGACACGTCCTTGGCCTCTGTAGCCCCGTGAGTTTAGTCCACGTTGTACACTTTCTACTAGACTTAAATCTTCAGGGCGGAATACATGCTTGTACCATTCAATCAAGTCTTTTTGAGCTTGAGTCAACTCTTCGTTCATAAAATAGATATCATATTGCTGTATAGTCGTTTCTTCATCGACTGGAAACTCATATATAACAGTCATGAAGTCTCCTCCAGGGTTTACGTTAAACATGGTACTAGGCCATGTCCAAAACCCACTAAAAGACGCATCCCCCGCTGATGGATCTAGTTTGAATGACTTTTCAGAAGATTTTGCATAACCAAACTGAAGGGTCCAATTGCCATGCATGGTATGCCAGTATTTATCGACTTGAACAGAGTCTGCAAAGCCAGGATGGGCATTACTACAGTGGTAACACTCCATATAGTTATCGACAATAACTTTCCAGTTTGCTGGTGTATCAGTCATGAACCTTGCTGCAAGTTTCAAGTCTTTGATCACTGCACATGATTCATTTAATTTGGCAGCAAAGCCAGGAAGTTGATCTTCAACACACGTTGCCTCAGGATCCATATTAATAAAGACAAACCCACCATATTCTTCAACTTTTAAAGAAACAAGGCCAAATTCTTCTTTATCAAAGTTAGCAACATTTTCACAATTACGTGCTAATGCCAATGAACCATCAAGCTTAAAAGTCCAAGCATGATATGGACAAGTAATTACGTTTTTAGACTTGCCTGATCCTGTTAATAATTCATGACCGCGGTGAGGACATACATTGTAAAAAGCACGTAAAACAGAATCTTTACCACGAATAACAATAATATTTTCGCCAATTATTTTACGCGTAAAATAATCATTAGGATTTGCAACTTCATTCATGTGTGAAACGCAAATCCAGCTCTTTGCAAAAATTTCTTCTTTTTCTTTTTCGAATACCGTTTTAGAAGTATAAAAAACCTTAGGTAATGTCCAAGCATTATCTGCATCCTGATCGAAATCTTCAGGTAGTTTATCTGTTACCCCCATTGTAGAACTGTTGGATCCTCTGAGAGCGTTTTCCTTGTTAGCATTCATAGCAGCTTCCTTATTAGTATTCATAGTGTCTTCCTTATTAACGTTCATAATGTCTTCCTTATTAACATTCATAGTGGCTTCCTTGTTAACGTCTATAGTGCTTTCTTCGTTAAATTTCATATGGTTTTCCTTGTTAGTATTTATAGTGACCTCCTTGTCAAAGATAAAGTTAGGTATCTAAAGTATTGACCTAAAATCAATTCACTTATAGACAAAGCACAAAGTTTAAATATTTTATAAACCTAAGGCTTATCTATTATCACCTTTTGATTTTCTTGAATAAAGCTTGAAGAATCACTCACTTCATCTTTCTCAATTAAATTAGAATGCTTATTTGTAGCTATCTTTTCACTTCCTTGAATAAGCTTTTCTGTTTGAATAAGTCTTAGAGACTCACTCTTTTCGCCTTTTTCAATCAAGTAAGATGGCAAATCTGAATAGTCTTCACGTAACCACCTTACAAAGCCGAAGGTTTGGATTAAAATAATGACAATAAAGGGAATGGCTGTTACAACTGTTGCCGTTTTCATAGTGTCTAAAGGGGCTTTAGAGAAAATCATTGCTAAAGGTAGTAGTGTTAACATCACACACCAAAATAATCGAGTTCTTGGGGCAGGATCTTGACCTTCCATTAAGTCCTTGGAGCACGTTACTGACACGGCATACCCAACGGCATCCATATGCGCCGCTAAAAAGATCACCATAATTGCTAGCAAAAACCACATCATCATAGTTCCACCAGGAAGCATACCTAATAGCTGAACAATGGCAAACTCACCGCCTTGTGAGCTCAATACTTCTGGAACATTAACGAATCCGTTGATAAATTGATAAACACTGAAGCTTTCCATGATACCAAAGAGAATCAGCATACCAACAGAGCCACCTAACACCATCGCTAAGATAACTTCTTTAATTGTTCGACCCTTTGAGACGCGCGTGACGAATAAAGCTACACCTGGTGCATAGGAGATCCACCATAGCCAATAAAAAACAGTCCATTCACGGGTAAATTTGCCATCACCTAACGGATCAGTAAACAGGCTCATGCTTACAAAATTAGTAGCCATATGTCCTACACTTGAGATGGTATTATCTAAAATAAACTTCGTAGGGCCAAAAATAAAAATATACGCGACGAAAGCCATCAATGCGTAACACACCATGGAACTGAGCCGTTGCATACCCTTGTCCATACCAATATACGAACTTATCGCAAACAATACTGAAGCCCCCAAAACAAAGATAGCATTTGTCATGAAAGTATCAGGTATACCTGTGAGGGAGGACAAAATATTAGTAAAAGTGAGTGCGGTGAGCACTAGTGATATGGTTAGGGCGCCAAACATGCATAACAAGAACATCAAATCAACAAGACGCCCGACAATACCCGTTGCCTTAAAACCAGTGATCGACTCTATCATTGAAGCAAGACTTAAGCCTTTATTCTTGCGAACGTGGAAGCTGTAGCAGACAGATATTGAAGCTATCGCATAGATTGCCCATGCACTAAAGCTATAGTGAAACATTGTATATGGGACGCTATATTTTAATGATTCAGAGCTGTTGGGTTCAACATTTAATCCAGGAGTCTGATAATAATATGCCCAATCCAAAAACCCCCAGTACAATAATGAAGAGCCGAGTCCGGCCATCATGAACATAAAAATCCACGAGGATGTCTTATAGTCAGGCTTACCTTCACCTAATTTTATATGACCATATTTGCTAAAAGCTAAACTAATAACAAATACAAATGAAAAAATTGTAAATAATAAAACTGGAGTGGAGAAAACTGTTGTACTCCAATACAAAAGCTTGGCTGCAAAATCAATTGATTCTTCTGAAAAAACTGAAAGTGCAATCACAGAAATAAAAACTATAGATAAACTAATGACTGCTAAAACTTTATCTATTTTTACTGTATGAGCTTGGTCGATATCCATATCAACAAATCCTTTTATGTAGTTAAAGTAATACTTAGCACATTTTTTATAACCACTCTCGATCTCAAGAAATCACTTGATTTTTTTAGTTTAAAATTAGTATAGATTTTCAATATTCAGTAAAACAATATCTTGAAGACTAATTTTAGAATAAAGGTATGTTTAGTTATTCATTATCCACGAAACAATGGCATCACCCGCTTCGTTTGTATTTGCTATACCACCCACATCCATAGTTTTTGGACCATTTATCAATACATATTTAATAGCCTTCATTATATCTTGGCTTGCTTTCATAAAAGACTCATCGCCATTACCCAAGAAATCAAGCATCATGGCACCGGACCAAATTGCCCCGATTGGGTTAGCAATATTTTTTCCAGATATATCAGGCGCAGAACCATGTACTGGCTCAAAAAGAGACGGGAAATTTCGTTCAGGATTTAAGTTAGCTGAAGCAGCTAAGCCCATAGTGCCAGTACAGGCAGGACCAAGGTCTGATAGAATATCTCCAAAAAGATTAGATGCAACCACGACATCAAAGCGTTCTGGCTGTAATACGAATCGGGCTGCTAGAATATCAATATGCTGTATGTCCATCTTAACTTCAGGATAATTCGTAGACATTGCATCAACACGTTCATCCCAATATGGCATACTTACAGCAATTCCATTGGACTTAGTAGCAGCTGTCAGTTTTTTAGCTTCACGCTCACTAGCTAGTTCAAAAG
The DNA here is from genome assembly GCF_018919485.1 of Psychrobacter sp. TAE2020. Lineage (GTDB taxonomy): Bacteria > Pseudomonadota > Gammaproteobacteria > Pseudomonadales > Moraxellaceae > Psychrobacter. The sequence continues at coordinate 2,786,283 of NZ_JAHLMU010000001.1, read as the reverse complement.
CATATTTTAGAATACGATCTACACCATAACGTGTAAATACTGCTTCTTGTAATACAAACTCTCGTTCTGTACCTTCAAACGCTTTACCACCGATATTTGAGTATTCACCCTCGCTATTTTCACGAACCACATAAAAATCTATATCTCCAGGCTTTTTATTAGCAAGAGGTGAACTCACCCCTTCCATCAATCGAACAGGACGCAAGTTGACATATTGATCAAATCGACGTCGAAACTGTAGTAACGAACCCCATAAAGAAATATGGTCTGGAACTTTTTCTGGCAGACCAACCGCGCCAAAAAATATAGCGTCGTACTCTTTGAGGACTTCAAACCAATTGTCCGGCATCATCTTGCCATGCTTGAGATAGTAGTCACAGCTAGCCCAATCAAAGCTCTCAAAATGTAATGGAATATTATGTTTTTTTGCAACGGCATTTACTACTTTGATGCCTTGTGGTAAAACTTCTAATCCTATACCATCGCCTGCAAGTGCAGCTATTCTTAAACTCTTGATCATAAAACGTTCCTTGTGGTTATCAATTGCTTCCTTGACCCCATCATGCGTCGGTAAGAATAGAGGATCAACACCCTAATCATCAACATAAGGAACACGAATCGTGAACAATCTACCTAGTCTTTCCGATCTGAACGTTTTTTATACCGTCGCAAGGAAGAAAAGTTTCACTGCAGCTGCAGATGAACTTAGTTCGTCGCCTGCCTATGTCAGCAAACGCATACGTATTTTAGAAGAAACCCTCAAATGCTCTCTATTTCATCGCAGTACACGTCACATCAGTTTAACGGAAGATGGGAAACTGATACTTGAACGGGTTTTTCATATTCTTAGTGAGTATGAAAAACTTGAAAATATAATAAATAATCCAGAAAGTTTACCCACTGGCAAAATTAATATTGTCAGTAACTTCAGCTTCGGACATACTCATATTGCTCCAATTCTCTCGAAACTAATGACGATATATTCTGATTTAACCATCCAGTTTGATACAGTTGATCGCACTTTAGATTTGATCGAACATGGCTTAGATTTAGATATTTGTGTAGGTAACGATATAGCTCCAAACATGATTGCTAAAAAACTACTACCTAACTATAGAATCTTATGTGCTTCTCCTCATTATTTAAAAATTAATGATGAACCAGACGATTTGGATGATTTAATAAATCATAATTGCTTAGCAACCAAGCAAAGAGATCAGTCAAAACATGTATGGAAGTTACGTAGCCCTATGGAAGATATTTCCATTTCCATTGAACCAAAATTTATATCAAATAGCAGTGCTGTAATTAAGCAGTTAGCAATTGATGGCCAAGGTGTCATGCTCTGTTCGGTATGGGACGTTATAGAAGAAATAAGAATTGGTAAGCTACAACATGTTTTGACTAGTTATTGGCAGGATGCCGATATATGGGCAGTTTACCCTTCTCGTTTGAAAAGTTCATCTAAATTAAAGATTTGTATTCTATTTATTCAAACTGAGTTATTAAATCGTTTGCAAAGCCTAAATAGTCTAACAAGAGGTAAACCGATTTTGGCTGAAGTAGATAACATTAGACTTCCTATAGAAAAAATCTTTATATAATATTCGAATGTCAAAACTTAGAAAATTTCTAAACATTGGCCATACCAGAAATAGAGTTCTCAATTGATTAAAAGAGAATTTTCAAGCAATAAAAAACCTGCTGTAATTAGCAGGTTTATTCAAACAGTAAAAGTATGAATTACACACATCACATAATTTTTTATGAATTCGTTTATATTAATTGGCAAATCGTATAACTAAGGTATATCGCCAGTACAATAGAAACTATCATCCCTAAAAGATACGATATAAACTGTAAAAACATCATTATCATGAGCTTTTATTGCTTGTTCGTCGCTATCGTCATAGATAGCACACTATATGTGTTCATCACTACGCTTTAGCATTGCGAGAGCTAAGTCACTACCGATCCAATCTTTACCAACTTTCATCTCTTTATAATATATTAATAAACTTTCTATAGTCTAATCTAAATAAAATCGATACAATCCTATTAACAATTGCATTTAATGAAATAAACGATGACTTATTCAATCAACTATCGCAAACAGGTACTTTCTAGCATCGCTGAAGGTATGACCATTCGAGAAGCTGCGCTTTTTTATGGACTTAGTACCAGCACCATTCATAGTTGGCAGCAGAATTTAGCTCCTAAAACCACCAGAAATAAAGCACCGACTAAAATACCTGATGACGCCTTGATTGAAGACGTAAAAAAATACCCAGATGATTATAACTATGAAAGAGCTCGTCGCTTAAACTGTAGTAAAACGGGCATCTTTAATGCTTTAAAGCGTCTTGGTATCAGTCAAAAAAAAGACCTTAGAACATCCAAAAGCGTGTCCGATAAAAAGAGCGATATTCCAGAGTAGGCTTGATCGCTTTACGCAGCAAGGCAATCCCATTGTCTATATGGATGAAAGCGGCTTTGAGGCTGAAACCATTCGTTCTCATGGCTATGCACCGATTGGTAAACCCTGTATCGACAGCTACAACTAGCAAGCAAAGAAGCGTACGAATGTCATCGGAGCTCTGTATGAAAAAATGCTGTTTGCGCTTGAGTACGTTGAGACAAATATCAATAGCACTATATTTTATGACTGGTGTAAGTTCACACTTATTCCAAGTCTTAAAATCAAGAGCGTGATTGTCATGGATAACGCTCGGTTTCATAAAAGCAGACGTATCCAAAAACTACTCAACAGACATGGCCATCGTATTCTTTGGCTGCCGCCGTACAGCCCTGATCTGAACCCTATCGAGAAAAAATGGGCACAGGCTAAGTTTCTGCGCCAAGAGTGGATGGAGAATAATCCACCTAAACTGTTTCATGATATAGGCTGTATCGATTTTATAAAGACTTAACTATACTATGACCAATACAGACTAAGTATAATGAGCCTATGATTGACGAGATAGGGACGGCTTCTATTAGTAATATTTTATCGAAAAATAACAGTGCAATTACTATGAGTCTAATTGCAGAAAACACACTACTTATTACATTTGAAAATACTACTTCTTTGCCGTAGTTAATCGAATAATACAAGATTAGTTACTTCGTCTAGTAATAATACCAATTCCTCAATTATAGCCTGTCTAATTTTAAGCTATGATTAGCATCGGAACTAATGAGACCTTTTGTATGAAAAATATTAGATTAGTAATAAGACTGCTATAACCAATATAAAAAATATTTTTTTACAACAGTGATTGTATTTCTTATTTTCTCATACTCAAAAAATTTAGTATTTTTCGATGTTAATTTAGAGGTATTTGAACCATTTTGCTGCCATTCATAACAATTTGACTAGTGCATACGCCATATTTGCCTACTCTTTCTTTTAATTGGGTGTATATACCCGAGTACAGACTTAAATACTCACGGGACTCCCCCCCCAATCGCACTATCAATTTCTTTTGCAGTACTTCCAACATCCAAATGTTGCCGAATTTTATAGATGATGAAATACATACGAAATGAGTCATAACCACTCCCTAAACCGACCTCTTCTATCCAACGTCATTTGTGATAACGTTCGTTATGGAAATAAAGCTCAACTTGCCTGATAAGCGAAGTTTAAGGGGGCAACTAGAATAGCCCTACAGGGAGTAGCAGCCATATTACGCTAGTAATCGAGCTAGGAATGCCGTTAAAAGTCTTCAGCATATTGTAAAAATTCGAATTCTCCAGCCTGTCTTGACAGTAAGTGAGCAGCATAATGATCAATTGCTTCTGCTGGTTTGATTAGCTTTTGGATACTATAGATATCCTGATCTTGTATCAAATATATATCTTTTTGGATATGGTTAGCGACAGAAAATACCTGAAAATTCTTCTCTTGCTCTAGACCATTAAACCTAGTATCGAGTAAGGTGCGAAGTTGAAAGTGCGTCTCATAACTCGCGTCATCTTCATAGTCGACTAGCAATGGCTGTTGAAACTTCTCCTCTAAAAATGCCACCTTCTTATGAGCTTTTTTATTTTTACCTTCAATATCTGGGCAAATTGATCCGATAGGCCGATTGTTACTCGATGGTAAGCCGCTTGAAGCTAATGGTCCATAAACAGTATCCTCAGGGATATACCAACCAGCACTGTGCCACAGCCAAGACTGAATAATCTCTATTGGAAAGTTAAACTAGTTTTCCTGAGCATCATCAGCAATATAAGGCGTATACCGCAGATAAATAATAATGCCATTTATATTGATACCAAACACCGTGATATCTGAAACTATCTCTGGAAGAGTTGTTCTTTCAATAGCATAGAAAAACTCTTCTTTAACCTTAGATAAGACCTTGTAAGTTTCAGGTTGAGTGTCTTTAGAAGGCGTAAAGAAGTGTTCATGAAAACTCTGCTCTTTAGGCTTATCGTCTTTGAAATTCAATGGGTCATGACGAAATCGATCAAGTCCTAAAGATCTAATTCGATTTTTATAATAGATATTATCTGCACTAAGCTTACTTAAGTCAGAATATATTTCATCAAACTCGTTTAAAACATGGATATTAATTTTATTTGCCTTATTAAGCTTTTACAGCTGGGCTAATTTTTTATTGTAGAATCTAAGCTTATTGCATCAGTTAAGTGATACTACCCCATTAAATGGGTTCGCCCCCCCCCTCTCATTTAGCTACCATGCTTGATAGGTAAGTTACTGTTATTTATATCATTAACTGTATATTATTGCTTTTAGTGTACATCACAGTGTACTTGTTGATGATATTTCGAGGTTTTTCGATGGGTTCGACCTCAAGTCGAGGGTGTGAAGCAATTTACCTTAAACTTTTAGAAACGCTCTGACTTAAAGGTGCATATGTCATTAGACCCTGTATCAGCATGAAAAATGTCCATTACACCAATGAAGTAGAGAGATATTTTAATTATTCGTCATAGTATAGATCAAGATAATTAAAACAGTCATGTGAATAATTTGGGTTGGAACAAAAGCAAGTGCGTATTGAAAGCCACCAGTAATTGCCGCATTAATTGATTTAGAAATTGCATGTGTCGCTAAACCTAACAATAAGGCGAGCAATAAAATAGGGTTAGTTGGGTTCCCTTGCATTACTACGGCAGCCATTGCTGCATGCACCTCAAACATAGAACTAAGTACGGTTCCTGCAATAAGACCCGCGTCACCCAGCCATAAACTTAAACCATAAACAAGTACTTGAATAATAGTAAGTGAAACTACAATGATACCTGCCTCTTTTAAACTGAACATGGGTGTATCAGTTAACTTAACTTTCTCTCCGGATCGAGGTTTTCTCATCAACCATATTGCAGGAATAATTAAAATTATAATTGCAATAATAGATGGAAATAATAAAATTTTAAGCCAACTAAAACTTACACCTGCAACAATAATAAGAAGTTGTACCACTGTTGCGACACAGGATATAAGGGCAGCTCCAGCATTTTCTTTTGCATCTGCACGACCATGACGAACTTCCATTCCAAGGCTTGCAATTGTGGCTGTACTGGATACAAATCCTGATGCTAAAGCAGATAAAAACATGGCGTGGCGTGATGGTAGAAGCCTCTTTGCCATATGTGCTAGTGCTTGAATGGCTAAAATCAATGTCAATAATTTTAAAATAATATAAGGATTTAGTACTGAACCCCAAAGAGCCCTATTGGGTATTAAAGGAAGTGCAATTAAAAGTAAAGCAAGTAAAAATATACCATCTTTGAATTCAGGCTCAGTAATCCATCTAACTGCTACTCCATGCATTGAATGCTTTGTCACTAGAAGGAAGGTAAGGACGACTGTAAGTGCAGCTGCATAAGGAATATGCCATAAACATAGTCCACCTATAAAATAGGTGAGTATAAAAGCAAGTTCAGTTGTTACACCTGGATCTTCAATTTGTTTATTAATAGAGATGATACTTATACCACCTACTATTAATGCCCCCATGAGTCCCATAAATAAACCAAAAGAAAAACAAATTGCCCCTAATAAAGAGCAAATTGCAAAAGATCTAATACCTGCAAAGCTGTGTTGATTTTCACGTTGTTTGCTACGCTCTCTTTCTAGACCAATGAGTAGTCCACAACCTAGTGCTGCAGTAGATGCAGTCATTAAATGTTGGACAGGTTCAATCGTAAATGTATTCTCTATTATGAAATTCATCCCACTCTCCATGACCTCTGCTGTCAAATCCGTATAACTAAACTTGGGAGATTCTGATGACGCAGCATGACGATAAAAATTAAACCACGTCTGTCTTGGCGATCTATATTCCGAACGAACCATCTAAGAAGGCTCATTAATCAATTCATAGACTACTCATAGTAGACTACTATATTGGAACTACTTATATCAGGCTGCTGAACCATGTGGTCTATTACGTTATGCATCATAGAACCACATAATCTTCATTATAAAGCTACCTCATAGCTCGTACTACGCCCCAAAGCCTTAGATTTTTTCAGCATCCCCTTCTCTATCAAATCATTGATATCTCGCAGTGCTGTATCTATGGAACACTTAGTCATCACTGACCATTTCTTGGTAGTCAGCTTGCCATAAAACTCTGTGAGTAAAGTATTTAGCATATTAACTTGTCTAGTGTTCAAAGCATGCTGTCGATGAGTCTGCCAAAAATTCGCTTTATGCATAATTTTATCTGTGGTCGTTTGAGCAGCGATGAGTGCTTGTTCTAGCGTTTGTAAAAACCAGCACAGCCAATCAGTGATATCAGTATCGCCTTTTTGCGTTCGCTCCAGTACTTTATAATAGTCATTACGTTTTTTAAGAATCTGCGCTGACATACTATAAAAACGTTGGGCGCTATCATCGCTTTGCGCCAGCACTCTCTCCGTAATAGCACGGGTCAAACGCCCATTGCCATCATCAAAGGGATGGATAGTCACAAACCATAAATGAGCGATACCGGCTTTAATGACCAGATCTATATTTTCCTGCTCATTTGGTGAGGTATTAAACCAGGATAAAAACTTGTCTAGCTCATCTGACAATATATTCGCACTAGGTGCAACGAAATGAACCTGCTCACGACCATAACCACCAGAAACTACCTGCATAGATCCTTGACTGTCATCACGGATACTGCCCACTTTGATAAGATAAAGCCCACTATATCCCTCTGGAAATAATGCTCTGTGCCATCCCAGTAAATCGTCCAATAATAATGGACGTTGATAGTAATAAGTAGCCACAAGCATCATCTCCACTACTGCATCAATCTCACTACTAGCAATTTGTATACCGCCGTCATCTACCCCTAAGTGGCGCGCGACAGAAGATCGTACTTGCTCATTATTTAATGACTCACCCTCGATCTCTGAAGTTTTAACAATCTCTAAAGTCACGGCATCTAGTTGCGCCTCAACATTTATATCGAACCCTAGCGTTAGCAACTTTCCAAGCAAACGCCCTTGTAATATCCGCACACTACTGACCAATGGCAGCAGTTTTTTATCTGACCATTGCCACTCAGTCCAGTCTGGATGTTCATGAATATAGGTAATATGCTTCATATTCTTCTCAATTATACGCAGAGATTAAAACATTAATCTCCTTATATTATGCAGAGAAAATAAGGAGGATACAATGTATAAAAACTTTTGGAACAAGGAAGTAGTTTAAATAATAATGTGGAATAAGCATTCTTCTATGATAAAAGTATTATTTTTGGCTTAATCGACGCTAGAGTGGAAGTAAAAAGACTATAAAAATATAGTGCCCAAATACGTGCTAAATTTTATCTTGCATGAATTGACCTTGCCATTTTTTAATTATAGAATAACTGTAAGCTAATAAAATCAACACATGTAAGATAACGGCATATTATAAGATTTGGTTGACCTACCTTGACATGGTAGAGGTCAGCAGTTCGAGTCTGCTTATGCCTACCAAATATTTAGAAAGCCCCAGTCTAACGATTGGGGCTTTTTTTGTCCATAAAATATGGTCGGCAGCGGAAATATAAAGGTGTGCTTGGTCAAAACTTGCTTACTTATGGCCGTAGCCAAACTGCATCAAAAACCTGTGTGCCTAGATTGTGCCTTCTATCAATTTTACCTGTCTTTCAAACTTGAGCTATGCTGAAGAAATTATAGAAACAAGCTTGGTAAACTAACGACTGGATAAGGAGTTTAGCATGACCAAGAAAAAGCAAAGTGATAGCACAGGATACAAAGCAGAAGCGGTTAAAAAATTGCAGACAGCAAGGGTAACTTAAGTGCAACACCTCGGCAGCTAGAAATAAAGATACAAACGTTACATATTGATATGAATTATTTTATCTGTAGTCGTTTGAGCAGTAATGAATACTTGTTGTAGCGTTTGTAGAAACCAGCACAGCCAATCAATGATATCAGTATTACCTTTTTGCGTTCGCTCCAGTATTTTATAATAGTAATTACCTTTTTTAAGAGTCTGCTCTGACATACTATAAAAACGTTGGGCGCTATTGTTACTTTGCGCCAGCACTCTCTCCCTAATAGCACGGGTCAATCGCCCATTGCCATCATCAAAGGGATGAATCGTCACACACCATAAAGGAGCGATATCTGCTTGGATCACCAGATCTATATTGTCCTGCTCATTTGGTTAGGTGTTAAACTAGGATAAAAAATTGCCTATTTCATCTGCCAATGTATCAGCACTAGGTGCAACAAAATGCACCTGCTCACTACCATAACCACCATAAACTACCTGCATAGGTCCTTGACTATCATCACAGATACTACCCACTTTAATACGATAAAGTCCACTATAACCATTTGGAAATAATGCCCTGTGCCCTCCTAGTAAATCGTCCAACAATAATGGCTGTTGATAGTGATAGGTTGCATTTAGCATCATCTCCGCAACCTCATCAACCTCACAAATAGCCGTTGGCATGCCCTCGTCATCTATCCCTAAGTGGCGCGCGACAGAAGACCTTAGTTGCTTGTTATTTAATGACTCACCTTCAATCTCTGAAGTTTTAACGATCTCCAAAGTCACTGCGTCTAACTGTGCCTCAATGTTTAGATCAAACCCTATCGTTAGTAACTTTCCAAGCAAACCGCCTTGTAATATTCGCACACCACTGACTAATGGCAAAAGTGTTTTATCTGACCATTGTCACTCAGTCTAGTCTGAATATTGATGAATATAGATAATATGCCTCATATTTTTCTCAATTATAGGCAGAGATTAAACCCTGAATCTTCTTATATTATGCAGAGAAAAGAAACATATAACAATCTTCGACAAAGTAGGTTAAATAATAATATGGAATAAACATTCTTTTATAATAGAGGTATTATTTTTAGATGAATCGACGCCACAGCGCAGGCAAAAAGACTATGAAATTATAGGACCTAAATATCTGTTAAATTTTATCTTAGATTAATTTACCTTGCTATTTTTAATTATAAAATAGTTATAAAGCAATGTAATCGATATAAGTAAGATAATCTCATATTATAAGATTTAGTTGACCTAATTTGACATGGTGGATGTTCAGCCGCACTTACTGAATTTTATTCACTAGTTACTGAGGTTAGCGTTAGCACAAAACCAGTATCACTACTAACTCCTGTTTACAAAGCATAATTAGCCATGTTTGAATTTGATTATATTTTTACTTTCGGAGCGGTAAGAAAAATACGGTATTACTTGCGATTACTGATAAACTTTATTCAAACGAATAATATAAATGTCTAAAATAGTCTAATCATTGCACTGATTTACATTAATTTGCGTTCAGTGCGCTATACAGGCTTTGAGCTGCTAGTATTACATATCAACTTAATGACTAGTAAATCGACAACATAAGTCATTATAATCGAGCTTTCTGATTAAAATATCCCCTGTTAATTTCTCTCATTTCTTCAGCATAACTTAAAGCTGCCATAGTAGAACTTGCCAGCTCGCTTATCGTTACGCTTGGCAGATTTGCGATATAATAAACCCCAGCTCATTACTTAAATGGACTGGGGCTTTTTTGCTTTTAAAATATAGGGAAGTCACGTTAAAGGCAGTCTTTATTCATGACTTATTATTAATTTATTATTAGCTATCTATAAGAACAGATAACTATAGTGCTAGGCTTAAACGGCTCTCTAGATGACTGAAGTAGTTTCCAACCCAACTTATAGACTTTATCAAAACTAATTTAACGTTCGCCCATGCCTTCTGACAAGGTTTTAGTAATAGGTTTGGTTAGATAAGACAATACTGTACGTTCCATGGCTTTAATATCAACAGAAGCCGTCATACCAGGCTTGATAACTATTTTATCCGCCCGACCTTTGAACTCAGCACCAGTAATAACGATCAATACGCGATAGTAAGGCTCTTCCCCTTTAGGGGTTTGCTCCATTAGCGTATCCGGACTGATATAATTTACTGTACCGTTCATCGCACCAAAAATCGAATAGTCATAAGCATCAAGTTTTACGGTAGCGTCTTGCCCTTCTTTCACATAAGCAATATCAGCAGGACTGACTTTTGCATCTATGATTAGATCGCTACTGGTTGGTAGAATCTGCATAATGACTTCACCTGGCTTGACCACACCGCCGATAGTAGTGACGTTAATATTTTTGATTTTGCCATCTGTTGGCGAGGTCAAACGCTTCTCATCCAACACCTGCACCCGATCTCGTAACAGCTCAAGTTCGGTGTCCAGCTCTTCTTGGGCTTTAGTCATCTCTGCTTGCGCTTCTTCGAAATACTTATTACGTTTATTATTAATCTGTGCTTCAATCTCAGCAACCTGACGGCGTAGCTTAATGACATCAGCTTGGCTGACATCGCCATACTCCAATAACGGCTCATTCATACTAAGCTCTTTGTTAGCCAGAACTAGCATAGCTTCAAGAGAAGAAACCTCCTCATTAATAGCCTGACGACGACGATTATAAAGTGCGGTTTGGTTTTGGACGTATTCAGGGTATTTTTCGACATCTGCCGTAAATACTAACGGTTTCTCAAAAATCTCTGCATTAAGTCGGGCGAGCTTAGCTTTTAAAGCAGCAGTTTTGGAGGCAGAATTATCCAATGCCGCTTTAGCTCGCTCTTCTTCTAAAACTACTAGCAGCTGTCCTGCTTTGACCTCTTGTCCTTCAGTGACTGCCAATTCTGTCAAGACACCGCCCTCTGACGCTTGAATCTCTTGCGTTCGAGCGCTGGCGATCACTGTAGCTTTTGCACGAGTCACTTGATCAATTTTAGCAAATGAGGCCCAGATGACTAAAACTAAAATGCCGAGAAAACCGATCCAAATACTCAGTCTTGAACGACCAACTTTAACCTTATTGGGGGTATATTTATAGTCTGCCATACCTACTTACCTTCAGCGTCTGTTGCAGTTTTTGTAATTGTAGGCTTTATAGTGAGCCGTCTAGTTGGGGGATTATTCGGTTTTTCCGCTTCAGATTTTGCTGGGTTTTCTGGCTGCTGCTGCTCAATGTTTTTCTTAGCTTCCCCCCTTGATTGTATAGTACCTTGAGATTTTGCTTGTTCGTTCTTGCCTAACTCATCAAGTACTGCCTGTTTGGGGCCATCCATCACAATGCGTTGATTATCCATTATGATGATCCGATCAACCAACTCTAAAAGAGCCATTTTATGGGTAGATACGATAAAGGTTTGACCTTCTGTCAGTTCGTGCTTTAGAACTCGTATGCAGCGTTGTTCCTGTCTATTGTCCATAGAAGCAGTCGGTTCATCGAGCAAAAACACATTGGGCTTGGACAATAATAAACGAGTGAAAGCAACCAGCTGTTTTTGTCCACCTGATAGTCCGCGTCCCCCTTCGCTGATAGGTAGCTCAAGACCACTAGAGTGGCTAGATACTAAATTTATCAACCCTGTTTTCATTAGCACTTCTTGCATCAAATCATCATCTGGCGCCGGCATACCTATCAGTAAATTCTCCCTTAAGGTTCCTTGAAACAAACGATGGTCTTGTTGTAAATATCCCAAACGTTCACTCAAGGTCTCACGACTGATTTGATGAATATCTAGACCATCTAATAATATACGCCCTTTAGTAGGTGCATATAGTCCAGCCAGTACCTTGAGAAGGGTGGACTTACCTGATCCAATAGGCCCAAGAATCGCTATACGCTCTCCAGGACGAATGGTTAACCTCTTGATATCGATAGCTGGTCTATCATTATCTTGGTAATTAAACACTAGTCCATCGCATTGATAAAAACCTTTGATACGACTAGGTGACAGCGGATAAGCCACACCATGATTGTCTTGCTCTAATGCAAACAACGATTCGATATTGAGCTTAGCGGCTTTAGCATGTGAATATTGTACTAAAAGGCCAGGGAGCATCATGACAGGGGCTAACACTCTACCGCCTAATATCGAACAAGCAATCAACCCACCCATAGTCATGTCACCTGAAATGACAACGAACGAGCCCACAATCACAATCCCAACATAACTGATTTGTTGCAGCATTTGGGTAAAGTATGTCAAATTATCATTAGTGTGCTTCATATCTAAGTCGTTTTTGATAGTGATATTCATCACATCAAGCCAACGCGATAAGAACTTCCAGCTTCCTGCCCCTGCTTTTATAGTCTCGACCCCTTCTACTGCCTCTACCAATAGGCCAGTCTTATAATAAGAAGCAGTAGCACCTTCAGCAGCAATAGCATCGATACGTTTGCGAGCAGATAGTCCCATTACTACAGCTATCACTGCCGCAATAACGGGAACAACTGCCACTAATGGTGAGCCAATAACCGCCATTAAAGTAATAAAGATAATGGTCATCGGTAAATCGACCAGTCCAAATAAGGTACTGGCAGTGAAAAAACTACGGACTTGCTCATAGCCCCGTAGCTGTGCTGCCATAGACCCTACTGATCCTGGCATCTGATCGATACGTACTTTAAGTAGTCGTTGAAATACCTCACGAGACAAATACTGGTCAAGCCCCACAACCACTTTGTCCATAATTCTCGAGCGCGAAAACTTCATAAACGCTTCAAAGAGAATCACTAGGAATACACCACTAGCTAAAATAATGAGCGTATATTCGCTACGGGTTGGTATCACTCGATCATAAACTTGCATGGAGAATAGTGATACGGCCAGTGCCAACATATTGATTAAAAATGTGGCAAGAATAGCTTCAAAAAGTACGCCTTTGTAGTTTCCTAAGTCTGACTTTAACAGATCGGCAAAGGAGGCTTTGCGCTTTTGAATATGCTCATCAGTGAGGCGAAGCCGTAAAATCAACGTCAGCTCATTTACTCGAGTATGAGTGTTACTTTTTTCTTGTCTAAAGTTCCAGCTGCCTTGTGGCGTCTGACCATCGATGACACCCCAACCTAAGTCGGCACGATAGGCTAATAGAGGTAGAAAAGCCGCATCGGGTTGTTCTAATATTTCTGGTGTATTGTTAATGCCCACATCTTTTAACACGCCAATGACGCCGCCCAGCTCGTTAATAGCTTGTCCTTTATTATTAGCTGATAGTCCATCGTGGCGCGCAATGACGTCTTGCAGGCGTACGTTATCTATTGGATAACCTTGCTGACTTAACAAATGCCTCACAGCATCCGCTAAAGTTTGCGTCAACTCAGACGGAGACAGCACTTGGCCTGTCACACTAGTAATATCACTACTATATGAATTGGGGGACATAGGATTTAAGTTCGAACTCATAACAATCACTTTTTTAATATTAAAACAATGAAGATTATCAGCTATGTTTTAATTCAAATCGTTACTCTAACCTTTACGGTCATCATTGACGCATCGATTTTAAACTACTGATAGCAAGATTTTCATTCATGTAACTTACTGCTTTAATTGCTTATCATGTTTTTCTAATCAACTATAGGGGTAATACTATAGTCTTCATTTAGCATAATTCGCTCACCATTGTTGAGGCTATCCTCTACATTTGCAGGCAGTCTAATTTCTATATAGTCATCATCTGCGACTGCTGTAATATAACCAAGGCTAGCGCTTGATCTTTTTGCCTCTTGCTTATTAATCCACTTCTTGACTGGATCTAGTGGTCTAAATAAAGTCACTGGCTCACGGTTATGAGCGTATTGTTGCCAGGGCATACTACCAAAGTCCACTTGTAACTTATAGAATGCGCCCAGCATATCTGCTCGTGTCTGTACCAGTTGCACCTGATACTCATTATGTTCGCGAACCGCATTTAGTACTTCAAGCCATGACTTGCGGCCGGCGATAAACTGCCGACGATAAGAGCTAACTACGAGCTGTGCCCCTGCTACTGCTGCAACCAAAGAGCTCTCTCGATCTTTAGCACTGACAAACTGCTGATACTGTATCTGAATATTTTCTATCACAGTACGGCGCGCAGCTTCTTGAGTTTGCACTAGACTATTAACTTGGGCTTGGGAGGCACGTGCTAACGCAAAATTAGAAAAACCAGCACCAGGAGTGTAATTTAAACCTAAAGAGAACTTACCACTGTCTCTCTTGTCTTTATCGTCTCTGTTATCTTCATGATAATAAGCATACTCATATTGCGCATACACCGTAGGGAATTTGGACGCCTGCCGAGCTTCAACGCCTTGCTTTGCTGATTCAATTTGAAAGTGTTCTTTTACCACTGTTGGGTTATAGAACCCAGTTTGACTAAAGGCCAGTTGCTCAAAGCCAGCCGACTGCTGTTTCGCCTGGTTTACCAACTCCTTTATGTTTGGCATACTAGTGCTACTAATTTGTGGTAAGGGCTGACCGATAATTTGTTCAAGTCTGGCGACAGCAATACGTTGCTGCTCTACTGCACCTTGATAAGCATTTTGCTCTTGTAGAATACGGTTGGTTACTAAATCAAGCTCAATACGGGCAGATACACCTTGACCAACACGGCGCTGCATCATGGCTTCAAATTCGTTAAGTTCTTTTAGACCCTCAAGATGAATATCCTGCTTTGTAATAGCTTGGATATAACTTTGCCAAGCGTCAATAGTGGTTTTGGCGACTTGATTTTGCTGCTCATAAATATACTCTACTGCTGCCTTATCATCGAATATGGCTTGATTGACATCAGCTGTAAGCTTGCCTCCAGTCCATAGAGGCTGACGAATGGTGACTTGTGAGACAAAATCATTATCTCTATCGAAGCCTGAGCTCACACTTGGGGATGGCAACAGGTTTAGCTTAGCGGCGTTAATACCTTCTGTAGTAGCCTCTTGACTGGCTCTAGCTGAATTCACTAACGGATGTGTCTTAACCGCTTGCGTAATCAAACTATTAACTTGTATATCAGTGACGGCTGCGTAAGCGTTTACCGTGGCACCAAACCAAGATAGCAAACAGCCTAATAATATACGACTGATAGGACAGTGCGGTCGATTATAGGTTCGTGACATAATTTCTGGACTGTCCCTATGAACATAGTTACTATTTTATTGTTTTACTTTATATTGGTGCTATTAAGTTAGCCACCCTACTATAAAAACAATAGCGGTATTGGATAAATAGATTACTCGTTTAATCTTATCATCTATTTATCTAATAGTTATAGATTAAAAAAACCTTGATTTGATCTACGTCTAAATTTTGAAAAATAAATTCATATAGTTAAAAGTAACTTTACTCACTATTAGCATTATCTATATTTATTAATCTGACTTACTAAATACTCTTATTTGAATAGCCTACTTACTGCTAACAATAGGCTTTAATTAAATATATGAGTATGTATATAAAACTTTATGCTCATTATATAACGCACTATAGCAGATATCACGAGTGGTCTTAATAGATATTTATACCCTATAATAGTAAAGTGCTTATTAAAAATAACGATGACCGTATAGGAATAATTATTAACCGCTGATCCTAAATTATCTTTTCATTTGCTCAATAATGTAGGTGTAAAAAAACGCCCCCTATTGGGAGCGTTTTTCATTATTAGTATTTATTACAACCTCAGTAGATACTAAAGCTAATATTATATTATTGGCGGCAAAGTAAACCCTTCTACACTAATGTCAGTATCGATCAGCCATTGATAGCCAGCGCTGCCATTAGCATCAAATACTCGGTAGATATTACCTTCATAGTTTTCCGCAGTCTTATTACCCTCTGAGTCTAGATAGACAAATTTGGTATCTTGCGACCCGGTATCAAACTCCGCCTTGATATTGCGTCCAGTATCAAGCTTAAAGCTGCCATCCATTGATCTAGTAACAAGATCCCCATCACTATCGGCAAATAAATCGGTTTTAGTAAGCTTATTATTAGTGCCTGCTTGCTGAACATAGTCGCCTCTCTCACCATCAATGAATAGCTGTGTCTTGTTGGAAGTACTATTGAGAGCACCATTATTCCTAATATCAGCTTGAGCCTGAATAACGAAAGTATCAGCATGACGCGAGTCACCGATCATATCGATAAGCTCCATGTGAATAATATCATCTGAATATAAGGTTTGCGGACTTCCTGCATCATAACGAATAATATCGAATCCATCACCGCCATCAATAATGCCGTCAATATCATCACCCGAGTACTCTACTAGATCATTGCCAGCACCCATATAGACTTTAGCAGAACGATCTTTACCTACCAAGAAGCCGGTATTGTTCATTGAGCCGATCTTAGCAATATCATTACCGCCACCCATATAAATAAAGGTGTCATAATCGATATTACCTTTGATTTGAAGGAAGTCATTGCCATCATTAGGACCATCGGCTGTTACGGTTGGCGCCTTATTGCTATTACTGCCTAAGTTGGTGACCGACTGATCCATGGTAATGATAGTATCAATCAAATTACCATTTTCAAAAATCAGTTTGTCATTACCAAGACCCATGGAGATTACTACCCCGTCAGTTACGTAATCTTTTCTCTTGTTACCCACATTCCCTCTACCAATAATGGCAGTGTCATCACCTGTACCGGTATCAAGTCTGAGACTATAGTTATCATATCTATTAGTACCAGAGCCACCATCCATAGTACCATCCAAAGTAAACACATCATTACCACTGCCTAAATTGATCCGAGTATTGATCTGCATATTGCCGTTTTGAATGTTGAATGAATCATTGCCGCTACCAGTATAGATATCAAACAAGTCTCTTGCATTCTGACCTTGCGAGCCAACATCACCCACTACCACCACTAGCTGATCGGTGCCTGCAAGCTCTTTTGATTCATTAACTAATCCACTTGGCCCTGCACCAGTTACTGTCTGATGATCCCATACAAGCGCATAGTTCAAGACACCATCACCATCCGAATCGATCCAAGCCGCTCCTGAATTAATATCCTTCATAGTAATCTGTGCATCCCTTGGACGATCATCTCGATCTAGCGAGGCTTTTTGGTTATCAGATAGGTTATCATCTAGGTCGAATAAGTATAAACGCTGATCTCTAGCTATGGTATTCCCAGCTTTATCCACAAAATCAAGTGCCACAAATTCGTCGTAGATATTAACGAAAGGCCTGCCATTCGCTTCATCCCAAGTATCGCTATCTGTTGGCTTTCTGCTAGCTCCTGAGAAGTTGATAGACCAAGAGCCATCAGTGCCAACTTTAGCACTTAGTTCCCCTGCATCCAAGACACCATTACCTTTAAGCTTGCCGGTAATAGGATCAATTGACATGTTATCAACGAATACCGTGCCTTGCTCCATGTTGGATCCTGTCAGGACACTACCCGCATAGTTAAGGTTCTGTAAAACATCAGCTTTGGTGTCTAAGGTAAAGGCAGCTTGCTGCTGAGACACCACAATAGACTGGCCTGCACTATCATTTGACTTAACCTGCATCTGATAACGGTACTCTTGGCCATACGTATCTGGCAGCTGCTTATCAGTCAGAGTATAAGTTAGCCCATCGGTGGTGGTTAATTTTGACGTTACGTCTTCTTGAACCACCCATCCTTTGATAGGATCTTTAATATAGCGCTGAATCACAAGCTTTTCACCAGCTGCAGAGTTTACTGCTTCATTTAAGGTAATATTGAGCGTCGGTGTGCGATCATTGGTCAAGCCTTGAGTAATACTTGGCCCAGTCTGATTGACCACAACGCCTTGATACTTATAAGAAGTACCATAGTTACCACTGTTTACCCCAAATTCAGAGCCCGTATTATTCTTTCCGTCTCCACTAAAATTATCCACAACTTCAAATGCTTTTATAACCGGTGGCACCCAGTTAATCGTTGCACCTGTACCATTATTACCAGCAATGTCCGTATATTTATTATCATTTACCGTGATACTTGGTTTGGTAGCAGGATCAGAATCATTGGTAAATTTAGCGGTCCAAGTCTTACCGCTATCGTTAGTGCTCAATGATCCAAGATTCCCGCCCACGACAGCTATGTCTGCGGCCTTAAAGCCTGGAACTGGCTCTGAGAAAGTAAATGTCATATTAGCCATAGCACCCGGTAGCAGAATACCTTGAACGTTTGTAGTGATCGCTAAAGTTGGGGCTATAGTATCCAACTTAAAGCTTTCACCAGTACCAGCAACACTATTACCCGCAACATCTGTCGCTGTGACGGTTGGTGTATAAGTTCCATCAGCTAATGCTGTTGGCGTTACTGACCAAGTGCCATTGACGCCCACAGTGGTAGTTAGGGTCTGACCCCCAATCACAACAGTGATGGTGTCACCAGCATCCCCCGTTCCGGTAAGAGTTGGGGTTTTGTTCTTGGTGATGTTGTCACTTGCTGATATGCCAGTGTCATTGGCTGGATCTTCTGGCAATTTAAGCGTTGGCGTAGTAATTTTGGTGTCAATCGTAAATTTTTCACCGTTAGCAGTAGCAATGTTGCCCGCAGCATCTGTCGCTGTGACTGTTGGCGTATACACGCCATCCGCCAATGCTGCTGGTGTTACTGACCATGTGCCATCAGTAGCTACTTTGGTGGTTAGTGTCTGACCTCCAATTACAACGGTGATGGTGTCACCAGCATCCCCCGTTCCGGTAAGGGTTGGGGTTTTGTTGCTAGTGATGTTGTCAGTAGCTGATACGCCCGTGTCATTGGCCGCATCCGCAGGCAATTGAGTCGTTGGCGGGGTAATGCTAGCGTCAACTGCAAAG
Source organism: Psychrobacter sp. TAE2020 (assembly GCF_018919485.1). Taxonomy (GTDB): domain Bacteria; phylum Pseudomonadota; class Gammaproteobacteria; order Pseudomonadales; family Moraxellaceae; genus Psychrobacter. Next base: position 2,767,164 of record NZ_JAHLMU010000001.1, on the reverse strand, counting down.
TCTACCGGCGCACTTGCTTCGGTGCTGTTGCCAGCGCCATCGGTGATTTGAGCGGTTACGCTGTAGTCGCCATCTTCTGGAATCTGACCCTTAGGAATGGTCACGGCGACAGTGCCCGCCTCCACATCAGCTTGCGTTAAGGCTTGCTCAACGGTGCTGGTGCTGCCATCTGAATTGGTGATGGTTACCGTAACCATGTCACCTTCTTCACTGCCTGTTGGCACAGTCACATTGGTTTGAATGCCACTAGCTAACTCTGCTGCGTTTACGCCATCCACAGCTTCTGGAATAGTGATTACAGGAGCGGTGTCAGTGATGCCATCACCAGTGGTGTCACCAGGAACAGTCGCATCAACGCTAAAGTCTACCGGCGCACTTGGGGCGGTGCTGTTACCAGCGGCATCTTTAATCTCTGCCACAACCTTGTAGTTACCATCTGCTGGAATTTGATCTTTAGGAATAGTAACGGCTGCTGTACTGGCATCAATCTCTTCTTGAGTGACAGGATGAGTAACGGTGCTGGTGCTGCTATCTGGATTGGTTACCGTCAAGGTTAAATTATCACCCGCTTGTGTGCCTTTAGGCACAGTCACATTGGTTTGAACGCCATCAGCTAACTCTGCTGCGTTTACGCCATCCACAGCTTCTGGAATGGTAATCGCAGGAGCGGTGTCAGTGATGCCATCGCCATCAGAATCACCAGGAACAATTAAGTCAGCGGTTGAGTCATCACGGCCTTCTGTAGAGCTGTTGCCTGCTGCATCAGTCACCACAGCAGTCACTTCGTTTAACTGACCGTCAACTGGCGTTACTGGCACAGTGATGCCATTGGTAATGTGGTCTGCTGTCAGTTCGTACTCAGTCTCTATACCATCAGGACCCGTGACTGTCAGGATGTCACCTGCTGCATAACCACTGCCCGCTGGGAAGGTGATCGCAACGTCTAAAGTGCCATCAGCATTGAGATCTTCTGGGTTAATAAACCCATCATCACCATCATTGATAGCGACCACTGGCGCACCTGCAGCATCTGCAATGCCATCACCAGTGGTGTCACCAGGAACAGTCGCATCAACGCTAAAGTCTACTGACTCACTTGGTGCTGTGCTGTTACCAGCGGCATCGGTGATTTGAGCGGTTACGCTGTAGTCGCCATCTTCTGGAATCTGACCCTTAGGAATGGTCACAGCTACAGTGCCCGCCTCCACATCAGCTTGTGTTAAGGCTTGCTCAACGGTGCTGGTGCTAAGATCTGGATTGGTGATGGTTACCGTAACCATGTCACCTTCTTCACTGCCTGTTGGCACAGTCACATTGGTTTGAATACCATCGGCAAGCTCTGCTGCATTCACGCCATCCAAAGCTTCTGGAATGGTAATCACAGGAGCCGTGTCAGTCACGCCATCACCAGTGGTGTCACCAGGAACAGTCGCATCAACGCTAAAGTCTACTGACTCACTTGGTGCTGTGCTGTTACCAGCGGCATCGGTGATTTGAGCGGTTACGCTGTAGTCGCCATCTTCTGGAATCTGACCCTTAGGAATGGTCACAGCTACAGTGCCCGCCTCCACATCAGCTTGTGTTAAGGCTTGCTCAACGGTGCTGGTGCTAAGATCTGGATTGGTGATGGTTACCGTAACCATGTCACCTTCTTCACTGCCTGTTGGCACAGTCACATTGGTTTGAATACCATCGGCAAGCTCTGCTGCATTCACGCCATCCAAAGCTTCTGGAATGGTAATCACAGGAGCCGTGTCAGTCACGCCATCACCAGTGGTGTCACCAGGAACAGTCGCATCAACGCTAAAGTCTAC
>NZ_JAHLMU010000001.1:2630047-2765250 GCF_018919485.1 Psychrobacter sp. TAE2020 | reverse complement strand
TCCCTATCTATTAAGCTTTGTATTGATATCAATATTTTAATATCCAGAATAAATAATCCCTTAATAAGAAATTTTAATTTTAAAGTTAAACATTATTTAACTAATAGCATAAAGGAGCAAACACCCTGTCAATATAGGGGTTTTCTAATGTACATCAGTATTAACTACAAAATAATTACTAAAATTTATAATATCTTCGTAGTATCTCAATAATATTTACTATTGATTAAACACTCTCTAAACTCAATATATTATTTTTATGTCTTTATATGGCTTTGCTGAGGCTAAATTATTTTTATGTCTTTGTATGGCTTTGCTGAGGCTAAATTATTTTTATAGATACTAGAGCTAGCGCCAGTAGCACTACTAGCACAGTAACCATCTGCCCCAGCAGTTTGCCCTGCTACACTACTAGTAAACAATTGGCACTCAAGTATGAATAACTGTGCTGTGCTACACCCGTCAGTGCTAAATGTACTTGTAAAGCTCTATAGCCAGATTCGCTATTACTCAGTCAGCGACAGACAACAAAAAGCCCCGTATTAACGAGGCTTCAGCGGATACTATTTATGTCATTGACTTAACTGTTAAACTTTAGTTTTTATCATCATCAGAACGGGATATCATCATCAACAGGACCATCCGGCATTGCTGTAGGTTTGTTAGCCGCGCTATTATTAGTCACTGCTGGCTGAGCAAACTGATTATTTGCGCTTTGGTTATTATTAAAACCGTTTTGAGCTGAAGAGCCGCCTTGGTTATGACCGCCACCTTGGCCACCCTGATTATAGCCACCGCCTTGCTGAGAGTATTGCTCGCTGTTTTGGCCACCTTGGTTGCCATAACTTGGTTGGTTATTCTGGTTATTACTATAACCCCCTTCTTGAGCTTGACCGCCAGTCGCTCCGTCTAACATTTGCATCTGATAAGCTTTGATATCAGTAGCGTAACGATCACTGCCGTCTGGTGCTTGATACTTACGAGTCTGCAAACTGCCTTCGATATAGACTTTACTGCCTTTACGCAAGTATTGAGCAGCAATTTCGCCTAAGCGGTTATATAGCGCAATGCGGTGCCATTCAGTTGACTCCCTTTTTTCGCCACTTTGTTTGTCCGTCCACTGCTCAGAAGTAGCTACCGAAATATTGGTGACGCTACCACCGTTACTGAATTGACGTACCTCAGGATCTGCACCGAGGTTACCGATGATGATGACTTTATTAACACCGCGCATGATATCGTCCTTTTTTGATGAATAACTTTATAAATATTTCGCTGAGTCATTTTATCTAAAGCTAAAATAGCTAACTCTATTTATTGTCTAACCCAGACTTGTAGCTGTTGGTTATTGCCACTGTCAATAATCTAGTTTTATGGTATACGGTTTTTAGATAAATATCCAGTAAGCTCGATCTATATGCGACACCCTATGTCGCTTGTAGACTACGTATGGCTTTAACCGACTATAATCAGCAGATTTGTTATTAGGTTTTCAGTACTGGCTATTTATTTTTCAAAAAAATAGGCTTAAATAATTATAAAAAATAGCTATTTTTGAGCTAATAAGACCGACCTATACCTATCTATTATTATGGTTGTGGCTATTATTATTTGCGCTGTAAACTTAAGGTCACGCTACCTAACTCTACCCCAAACTTACTCATCACTGCGCGATTAAGCATCACATCTTTGCTGATTAAATACATCCAATCATCAAAGTTTACTTGGTAAGTTTTATCATCGACTGGCAAATCTAATACATACTGCCAATGTAAAGCGTTGCCAGCTACTTGTCCTGACGCTTCACCAATAACATCCCCAGCAGTACCTTTCCACTGACCATCTGCTTGCTGAGTTAAACGCCATATACGTTGTGATTTTGTACCATCGGCCCAAGCAAATTTCTCATCTAAGACAATGACGTCATCACCTTCGTGAGTGGCATCGATATCGACAGTGAAACGTTTTTTTACTTCACCATTACGGCCTTGGAACATGCCCCAGCCATCGATCTGTCCAGAGAAAAACTGATGCATATCGAGAGTTGGAGTAACGTTTTGGTAACTCTGAATGTTTTGGGTAGCACAGCCAGAAGTAAGCAGGGTTACTGCTAAACCAAGACCTATAGCAAACTTAGTTAGTGGTTTAGTCGGCGCTTTAGTAATAGTTGATAAAGCATTGAATGTCTTCATCTTAATTCCTTTTTAGATGCATAATAAAAGTGACTTTCTACTAGCCTTTTTTTGCCAGCTTTTTTGCCAGCCTTAAGGTTTGTTATTAGCAAACTGTATTTTTTGACCATTCCTATCTCAAGCCGCTTATTTCAAGCTACTTATGTCGTTATATTCTAACTTTCTTGCTGAAAAAAATAAAAATATCGAACGCAATAAAAGCTTAAATATCTAAAGGACTTTGAGCTAACTTGGATAACTGTTGTCGCGATAGATCAGTTAACTGAGTTTTATCTAGCTTTAGGTAAGCCACTTGCTCTTTTGCCATCACTACTAGCTCATCGACGCCATTAATCGCCATCATTTGTTGCGACCAGTCTTGGATATCGATATCTTTCGGTATGGTCACCGTAGTACTAGATAGATATGGTGGATCAGCAATAGGAATAATGAGTAACAGCGCTGCTGCCATTATTACCGCTAATAATCCCCAAGCCAATAAATTAGACTGATTGAGCAACAGACCACCCATCGCCCCACCGACAAAAGCACCAAAGAACTGGCTTGATGAATTTAGACCCATTGCCGTTGCTTTATTAGCCACTGGTGCGCGCTTAGATATCCACGAAGGTATAGTGGCCTCAAGCAAATTAAAGCCCATAAAATAAAGTAATAAACCCAAGATAATACCGAAACTAGCTTGACCACCCAGCGCTAGTATAGCTAAAGAGGCGGTCATTAAAGCAATAGCAGCTAAGAATACTTGGCGCATCTTACGTTTCTTTTCAGCGATAATAATAAAAGGAATCGCTACTGCAAAGCCAATAAATAGTAGTGGCAGATAAATCAAGCCTTGCTGGCGTACTGACAAGCCCATAACTGCACTGAGCTGATGGGGCAAAATCACAAATATCGCCGTCATAGTTAGATGCAAGGCAAAGATACCAATATGTAGACGGTTTAGATCACCAATTTTGAGTACAGTAGCGAGCTGCTGACCGATCGACTTGTTATCTAAATTATGCTTAAGCACTCGTAATGGTGAAGGTACTATCAATAGCAATACCATCGCCAATACCGCAAACCCAGCGGTCAGCCAAAATAGTCCTGAGATACCTAGCGAGCCTACGAGGAGCGGACCAAAGGCAAAAGCTAACATAATGGATGAGGCAATAGTCAAACCCATAGTAGCCATAGCTTTAGTACGCATCTCTTCACGAGTAACATCCGCTAATAACGCCATCAAAACCGCCGACACCGCACCACTACCTGCCAGCGCACGTCCAATAATCACTTCATAAATATCAGTAGCATTGGCGGCAATAATACCGCCTAGCGCAAACAATACTAGCCCCAGCATAATAACTGGCTTACGTGGGAATTTATCGGCAGCAAGGCTCATTGGTATCTGAAAGATAGCTTGTCCAAGTCCATAAACACCAACAGCCAGACCGATTAAAAATGGCGTAGCATGAGCATAATTATCCCCATAAACAGAAAACACTGGCACAATCATAAATAAGCCAATCATCCGTAGAGCAAAAATGCCGCCAACCCCTCCGATTGCCCGTTTTTCTACGCTGTTCATACTTGCCTCACAGGTTTATCACTACAGATTTGTCATTTGATAAGTGACACGCAAGATTATTCTGACGTGGCAATTAAGCCTCACAGTATAAAACATTCACTCGTTCGTTACCGAAACTTTTATCTTCTTGCCACCAGTCATACTTTCAAGCTCAACAATCATTTATTAGTTCTTATCGCTAGAGGATAAGCTAGTATCTGTTACTAAGCCCTGTTATTAGGGACATAATAAATTTGTTACTAAGTGCAGCTAATATGTGCTTGTACCTTGAATAATGCCACTGTCATAACAATAAAGTAAGTCGCTACAAAGCATATTGCACTACTGGGTTGTTGCTTCTAGCAGGCATCGCTTATACCTTATAACGGTTTGGACAGTCTCAAGCCTCTAATATAAAATCAGTTAAATACAACGAAACACTTAATAACTATTAGGTTCAAATTTTTATTAATTAACGATTAAAAATAGCTTTATAAAAAATAGCATTAAACAAACCAATGGCTTTAAATTCGATGCAATTATTACTCAGTCCTTTTATATGAACCTTTCTTTTGTTTGCTAAATCGCTCTTTTTTTATTAACTAAAATTTTATCTCAAATTTCTTTTAGGGTTTTGGCAGAGCAATCGACTGCAGCTACATTTTTTGATGCATTAGCTACTTTTTGCTAGATTAGTGATGGATTAGTAAAGTTAGCTTAATATTTACATATTAGTTTTGACCACTTTTTAGAAAATAGGAAACCTATAAACGATGGCACATGACCATATTGCAATACGCGGCGCACGCACACATAATCTAAAAAATATTGACTTGGATATTCCACGTGATAAGTTCGTAGTCATCACGGGCTTATCAGGATCCGGTAAATCTTCTTTAGCTTTTGATACTCTATATGCTGAGGGACAGCGCCGTTATGTCGAAAGTTTATCGGCATACGCACGTCAGTTTTTATCACAGATGGAAAAACCAGAAGTCGATAGTATTGAGGGTTTATCGCCTGCTATTGCTATCGAGCAAAAATCGACTAACCATAACCCACGCTCTACGGTCGGTACTATCACTGAGATTTACGATTATTTGCGCTTGCTTTATGCGCGTATCGGTACTCCCTACTGCCCTGAGCATGACGAACCTATGGTGGCGCAGTCGGTCACTGAAATGGTCGATCAGGTTATGTCACTACCCGATGACACTAAGATAATGATTTTGGCACCAGTGATTCGTGAGCGTAAGGGTGAGCACATTGTGCTACTTGAGCAGCTCATTGGTCAAGGTTTTGTACGAGTACGTGTTGATGGTGATGTCTATGATACTGACGAGCTACCAGCATTAGATAAAAAGAAAAAACATACTATCGAAGTGGTAGTTGACCGCTTTAAAGTGCGTGATGATTTGGGTAACCGAGTGGCGGAGAGTCTTGAGACTGCGCTGCGTCTAGGTCAAGGGCTAGTAACCCTACACTTTATGGATGGTAACCCTAAAGAAGGCGGTTCTGACAATCAAGTGATGTCTGCTAAGCACAGCTGTCCGGTCTGTGATCGCGCGGTCTCTGAACTCGAACCAAGAATGTTCAGTTTCAACAATCCTTATGGGGCGTGCCCTGCTTGCGATGGTCTTGGTAAACGTCAGTATTTCGCTGCCGAAAAACTCATTACTCACCACGAAAAAACCTTGAATCAAGGCGCAATAAACGGCTGGGATAAGCGTCATGCCTATTACTTCGGTTTACTATCTACGGTATGTAAGCATTTCAATATCGATATGGATGCGCCGTGGCAAGAGCTGCCAAAAGAGCAGCAAGACCTTATTATGCACGGTTCGGGTAAAGAAAAGCTGACTTTTAACTTTACTGATGAGCGTGGACGTAAGACTAATAAAACTATTCCTTTTGAGGGTGTATTGCCTTATCTTGAGCGCCGTTATGCCAAGACTCAAAGTAATCTGGTGCGCGACGAGCTAGCTAAATATTTAGCCGATACCACTTGTAACGTCTGTGATGGCGCTCGTCTCAACGAGATATCACGCAACGTCCGTGTCGATGATCAAACTATCGCTGAGATCGTTAAGCTGTCTATTGGTGATGCCGCTGACTATTATAAGACCCTAAAGATTGGTGGTCATAAAGGCGAAGTCGCTGAAAAAATCTTTAAAGAGATTAATGAGCGTCTAAACTTCTTAGTTAGTGTCGGCTTGGATTATTTATCTCTGGCCCGTTCAGCGGAAACCTTATCAGGCGGTGAAGCGCAACGCATTCGTCTAGCTAGTCAAATCGGTGCTGGACTCATGGGGGTGATGTATGTACTTGATGAGCCTTCAATCGGTCTGCATCAACGTGATAATGATCGCCTGCTAAAAACTCTGACTCGCCTGCGGGATTTGGGTAATACGGTACTGGTCGTTGAGCATGATGAAGATGCTATTCGTCAAGCCGACCACGTCATCGATATCGGTGTTGGCGCTGGCGTGCATGGTGGTTATGTCATCGCTCAGGGTACTGTCGATGATATTATGGCATCCGAAGAGTCGCTTACTGGACAGTATATGTCTGGTAAGAGAAGTATTAAGATTCCAAAGGTTCGTCATCAGCCTAAGATGATAGAAGTTGCCGTCGAGGGTAAAGCTAAGCCTAAAAAAGTACTGATGGCTATTGAGCTAAAAGGCGCAACGGGTAATAACTTACAGAACGTTGATTTGACTTTACCTATTGGTATTATGACTTGTATCACTGGGGTATCGGGTTCGGGTAAATCGACCTTGATTAACCGTACCTTGATGCCATTAGCCGCCACGCAATTGAACAATGCTTCGACACTAATTGCTGATAAGCATGAAAGTATCACCGGTCTTGAGCACCTGGACAAAATGGTCGATATCGATCAAAGCCCAATTGGTCGTACTCCACGCTCAAACCCAGCAACTTATACTGGCGTCTTTACCCCAGTACGAGAAATGTTCGCCCAAACTCAAGAAGCTCGTGCCCGTGGTTACAAGCCAGGTCGCTTTAGCTTTAACGTAAAAGGCGGACGCTGTGAGACTTGCCAAGGTGATGGTCTAATCAAAGTTGAGATGCATTTCTTACCAGATATGTATGTGCCTTGTGATGTCTGTGATGGCAAGCGTTATAACCGTGAGACTTTAGAGATTCACTATAAAGGCAAAACCATCGCTGACGTGCTGGATATGACCGTAGAAGATGCGGTTGAGTTCTTCTCAGCGATCCCAGCTATTCATCGTCGCCTGCAAGCGTTAATGGAAGTGGGACTTAGCTACATCCGTCTCGGTCAGTCGGCACCAACCCTATCAGGTGGTGAAGCGCAACGAGTCAAACTAGCCCGTGAGCTGGCCAAACGTGATACGGGACAGACGCTGTATATCTTGGATGAGCCTACCACTGGTTTGCATTTCCATGATATCGATAAATTGCTCAATATCTTGCATGCGCTGCGTGATAAAGGCAATACTATCGTGGTCATCGAGCATAACTTAGACGTTATCAAAACCGCAGATTGGGTGATCGATCTTGGCCCTGAAGGTGGCAAAGGTGGTGGTATGATTATCGCTGAAGGCACACCTGAAGAAGTGGCTGAGAATAAAAACTCACATACGGGTGAGTTCTTAAAGCCAATGCTTGAGTTGCAAAAAGCTAGCTAGTCGGATCATTGTTGAAATGTAATATTAAGGCTGCTCTTTCGGGGGTGGCCTTTTTTTTGAGTAGAGTTTGAGTTTATCAAGCGTAGGGTGCATTCCATGCACCGATAACTAAATAGAACCTTCACCTTTAACACTAACCAAATTAATTTTTCAATAAATAAAAACCTAGGTAATTATAATCTAGCAAATATGTAAACTTGACATTTGTTGCTGAAATATTGCTAACAAGTTATACTCCTTTTCTTACTCAGTCTATAGAAAATAAAATACAATCGAAGCTTCTCACCTTTGCACAAATTTCATTCAGGATATGATTTATGAAGATAAAATTGTCAATCTTACTTATTTCAGCTTCGTTCTTATTCGCTTGCTCACCATCAGAAGATACTGCTAGCGTTCAAGCCACCGCAGAACTTTCAGATGCTAACGATGTTATTTTAGTAGAACCAGAAGAAATAGGAGTGCAAGATTCAGCACCTAACAATGATTTGATACCAATACCTATGTCTGACTCTTTTGAAAATGGCCGATATTTCTTAACATCACAAGTAACAGAAGATGGTATCGAAAGTATTGAATATATACGTAAAGGAAATGAAAGCGATGCTTATGGAAAAATGCAAATTAAATGCTCGAATAATGAGATAAGAAAGCATTCAACAGATAATCCTGAAACTTTAAAGTCACTAGATCTAGGAGACTGGTATACGCCAACACCGGATTGGACGGATCAAGATATTGTTAATTTTGTCTGTAGCTAGTAAAAAACAGTGCTGTGCTTTGTGAAGAAACCCTAGATATTTAGCCAACTCACTGCCAAAACAAGTTAGTTATAGCTCCATATAAACACTAACCCTTCTCTAAAAAATTGGTGATTATGAAACAGTTTCTATCCAGCCTTATTGTATTATCATTATTTAGTTTGCCTATATATTCACATGCTGAAATTGCAAATAATATTCCTGATACTGAAGTTTTTTTAACGACTAAACAAGCAGCAGAACAAGGGGATGCTGCTGCTCAGGATAAGCTAGGTGGAATGTATGATGAGGGTAAAGGTGTAGCTCAATCATATTCTGAATCTTTCAAGTGGGTTCAAAAAGCAGCTCATCAGGGTAACGCTGAGGCTCAGGCAACCTTAGGAATGAAGTACGAAGAAGGTAAAGGTGTAGCCCAATCAAACTCTGAAGCTTTTAGATGGATTAAGAAATCTGCTGATCAAGGTTTTAGTATTGCCCATGTTACATTAGGAAGAATGTACGAAGCAGGGAAGGTTGTTCCTCAGTCGTACACCGGAGCTTTGAAATGGTATAAGAAAGTCGCTGAACGAGAATATGCTGAGTCCGATCCTGTTGCCAATGCCAATGCTGCTGCTACCACTGTTGCTTACCTTAACTTAGGTGGAATGTATCATAAGGGTCGGGGTGTCACTCAATCGTTCTCTGAAGCTTTCAAATGGTATAAAAAAGCTGCTGACCAAGGTAACGCTTACGCTCAATTTTCATTAGGGACGATGTACGAAGAAGGTAAAGGTATAGCTCAATCAAACTCTGAAGCGGTCAAATGGTATAAAAAATCTGCCGAGCAGGATAATACCTCAGCTCAATTTTTATTAGGAACGATGTACGAAGAAGGCAAAGGTACACCTCAATCAAACTCTGAAGCAATCAAGTGGTATAAAAAATCTGCCGAGCAAGGTAATGCCTCAGCTCAAACTTTTTTAGGGACGATGTACGAAGAAGGCAAAGGTACACCTCAATCAAACTCTGAAGCAATCAAATGGTATAAAAAATCTGCCGAGCAAGGTAACGGCTATGCTCAATTTTTATTAGGGATGATGTATGAAGAAGGTAAAGGTACAGCCCAATCAAACTCTGAAGCAGTCAAGTGGTATAAAAAATCTGCCGAGCAAGGCAATGCCTCAGCTCAATTGAATCTTGCCTTGTTATATGACGATGGTATAGGAGTACATCAAGATTATAATAAAGCAGTAGAATGGTATAAAAAAGCTGCTGAACAAGGGAATAGCTCAGCTCAATATAACCTTGGAATAATGTACTCTAACGGCTTAGGAGTTCGTCAAGATCATGTCAAGGCATTTGAGTGGTATAAAAAAGCCGCTGAACAAGGGAATATTTCAGCTCAATACAATCTTGGATCGATGTACTACGATGGCGAAGGTGTGCGTCAGGATTATGCTAAAGCCGCTGAGTGGTATACAAAAGCGGCTGATCAAGGTGATCCATCAGCCCAAAATAATCTTGGATTGATGTACCGAACAGGCCTAGGTGTACAGCAGAGCAATAGACAGGCTAAAGAATGGTTTGGTAAGGCTTGTGATAATGGCAACCAGAACGGATGTAACGGATACCGAAAACTAAATCAATAGTGTAAAAGTCAGGTCAGACCTTAGAAATATTTATGATTTTCAGCTAAAGGTCGCCTTGGAGCGATTTTTAGCCCCGATTGTGGCGGCTATCCTTGTTTGACCACTAGATTGTGGGGACTCAGCTAGAAGCGTTATCTAGGCAACAGGAACGCTACTAGCTATTAGTCACCGCTCTAGTAGGCGACCAAGATAGGAGCGAAAAGCGGTATTGGCTCCTACATTTATTCATTAAGTCTCATATCTCGACACTAACCTAAGCATCGTTATATTTAGATTTTAGAACCTCAATCCCTTTTAAAATATGCGTACGGTTTTTAGCTGATTTAAGCCATTTAGGTAAACGGCTAGCTAGTGAGCTATTCGTCCAAGTTTCATTATTTGGGTTACATTGCCGATGTTTAACTGACACAAAATTCTCTAAATATTCTAAGTGACGCTTATTGAACACCCACAGACTCTCCCCAACGCAATCCGTTTGCAACCATAAATTTACCCCAAAATAACTGTCCGTTGGATTTTCTGCGTCCCAATAAAATGTTTTTTCTTCGGCTGTTTTCGCTAGATTATAGCCGCAAATTGGACAAGTTAACCTCGCCTCGTCGTTATGTAAAGTAACAACAGCTTTTGATTGACACTTTGCACAGATAACTAGCGTAGGATCATCATTGGTAGGAATGCTAATAGAGATCCTATTTTCATAGCTTTCTTGAAATCGTTTTTCAGTCATAATCTGCTCCTATGTTGGTTTAGAGTTAATTAGCGACACTATTTCGTTGGGTCTCGTACCTCGACACCAACCTACCTTGCATTAATCATGATTTGACGTTGAACCCGTAAGTTGGGCGGAGCTTGCGACCCCCAACACCATAACGTAAGATAAACTCTGAATCATCACTTGCAGAATACCATGCAGTACCGAAGACACTACATTCAAGGATCAAGCTATTTCTTCACTATTAACCTTGCTGATAGGTCTAGCGACTTACTAATTAAGCAAATTGAAACGCTTCGATATGCTTTTAAAACCGTAAAGCAAAAACATCCTTTTCATATCGATGCTATCGTAATCTTGCCAGATCATTTGCATATGCTTTGTACTATGCCACACGATGATGCTAACTTCTCGATACGTATTAAATTAATCAAATATTAATTCTCTTATCATATTACTAAAACAGAATATATCTCCAATAGCCGACGCAAAAAAGAAGAGCGCGGTATTTGGCAACGACGATTTTGGCCGCATTGCATCCGTGATAAAGGAGATTATCGCGCCCATATTAATTGTATTCCGCTATTATTAAAAACAGTACCCCTGTAAAACATGGTTATGTCGAGCATGTAAAAGACTGGCCTTATTCCTCATTCCATAGATTTGTCGCGAAAGGTTCGCTTACTATAGATTGGGGCGGTTAAAGGTTTTTACTGTTGAATATATTCGTTGGGGGTCGCAAGCTCCACCCAACCTACGTCAATTGATATATTAACTTAGATTCTTGGTTGTATTGGTAAGGATAAATAAGTAGCGGTAAATCTGTTTCGTTATAACTTTTGCCTCGTGAAAAAGCTGTATGTTGCAATAATGAAATCCTTATATTATGTTAATAATATAAGGACTTCTAAATCATCGTAGATACAATAAGGAATTAACATTAAAAGCTAATAAAAAAGGCATTAACTATTACGCTAATGCCTTTTCAAACATATAAAACTTAATAAGATAACAAACAAGTATTTTCTTATTACTTACTACATTTGCCTTTAATACCTAATTTTAGATCGCTAATAGCTTTTTTCCCTTCTTCTTCTGAGACTAACTTTAGACCCGCACCCCCAACCAACAAGCCAGGTTTAATATATTGTTTAATAAAATAATTTTGTCCGGCTTGAGTCTGAACCATTAAGTCATTAGGAGAAAATTCCGATTCAGTTGAAACCTTATGTTCGACATTACCTAAAACTTCTTCATAGAAAAAAGTTCCTTTTGCTGTTTCGCCAATACACTTATCATCTACCCAAATATCTTTCTTTAATGCTCCGCCTACTACGCTGGCACTTCGATAGATATATAAACCTGCATTATTAGTCGCTGGTGGCTTAAACTGTTTTATTGTACTAGTAATATGAGCTTGTTCTGTAGGTACAGAAGCACAACCAGCGAACAATCCTGACATAACTGTCAAAAAAAAGAGTTTTTTTAGCATATATTATTCTTCCATGATTAGTTTTATTTCTACAATTTACTGAATATGAGAGTTGGTTATAGGTAGCCTCTAGTGTCTTCAAAACTGAATTTAAAAGGCAGAGTGAAATATAGTTGAATACCTCATAAAAAACAAACCTTTATATTTAAAATTTAGTATTATTTTATTCTTCAAGTCTCGCTTAACTCATAAACCGCCCTACTCTTATCTTTTACACGCATAAGCTGATCAATATAAATAAAACTCAACTTATGCTATCGTGACCCTATAACCACTGCTACTATCTAGAGTAATGACTCCATAGCCAACATGCGTATCTAACCCATGACTTCTAACAGCTACGTACAGCAGCAGCGCATTACTCGATTATGCGTGCGCTGCGGATTACTCCTGATGCAATATGGGGCTGAGTCTGCCGTGGTGGTAGACTTAACGAAGCGCTTAGGACTGGCCTTAGGGATGAACAGCGTAGAATGTTCGCTCAACTTTAACGCCATTACCTTGACGACTATCTGCGATGAGCGCTGCATCACCACTACTAGAGACACGATCAATCAGAGCATTAATGTCAATTTATTAGTTCAAATTCAGCAAATTGTTAATAAAACCGAAGACACTGTTGATGAATCGCCCATAAGTCGTGAAAAGCTGACTGACTTCACGACCTCTGCATTTGATGAGCTAGATAAGACGGTATATCCACCTTTGCTAGTAGCTGTGTTTGTTGGCACTTCTTGTGCGGCGTTTGCCCATCTCAATGGTGGCAGTTGGTCGATTACCGCTGTGACTTTTATCGCGGGTTTGGTGGCGATGCTCACCCGCATTTATCTGTCCAAACATCACTTTAACCCGTTTATTACCGCTATTGTGACCGCATTTATTGCCTCATTGATTGGGGCTACGACCTATTATTTTGATATCGGTAATAATGCCGATATCGCCGTTGCCTCTAGCGTTTTGCTATTAATACCCAGCTTCCCTTTAATCAACTCTTTGTCAGATATCTTAAAAGGTTATGTCAATATTGGGGTTGGACGTGCCGTTTTTACCTACATGCTGACCTTTTCAGCGTGCGTTGGCATCGTGATGGCGCTGGTGTTACTTAGAATACAGCATTGGGGGTTTTGAGATGTGGTTCATTAACGCCGTGGTGCTTTCTTGTATTATTACCCTTGGTTGGACGCTTATGTTCACCGTACCCAAACGCTATATCCTACCTTGTTTGCTTATGACTGCTTTTGGATTCGGACTAAAAACAGCCCTTGTCTATCAGCATGTGCATATTGTGATTGCCAGTTTTTTTGGGGCGATGCTCGCCAGCTTTTTGGGGGTTTATTTCTCGAAGAAATATACCCTACCGCCCAAAGCTCTCATCTCGCCAAGCGTGATCTGTATGATGCCGGGTATCGCCGCTTATAAGGCGATGGTCAGTATGGTGCAGATTGGTTATTTCGGCTTTTCAGACGAATTATTTAGTCAAATGATGGTGTATTTGTTTGAGGCCTTATTTGTGACCTCAGGGTTAGTGCTAGGCTTGTCCATTCCTGGGCTGTTGTTTTATAGGCGTCGTGCCATTGTTTAAATGGGTTTAAATAGGTTTAGATGCGCTTAGATGACAGGCTGTTTCTGCCTAAAGGCTTTTATAGAACGATGCTAATTGGCACACCTTCATAATTAAAACTTGTAAGATTGATGATCATACCCATTACAATAGAGTTTAGAACTGCATCAACAAGCCTTAATTAAAGAGATAAAACAATGACCAAACATTATGACTATATCGCCATTGGTGGCGGTAGCGGCGGTATTGCCTCAATCAACCGTGCGGCAAGCTATGGCAAAAAGTGCGCGATTATCGAAGCCGAGCAATTAGGCGGCACTTGCGTCAATTGGGGGTGCGTGCCCAAAAAGGTAATGTGGTATGGCGCGCATGTCGCTGAGACTATTCACAAGTTCGCGCCAGACTATGGTTTTGACGTTGAGGTCAAAGGCTTTGACTTTCAAAAGTTAGTACAAAGTCGCCAACAATATATCGAAAACATCCACCGCGCCTATGATAATAACCTCGCCAAAAACGGTGTTGAAGTGATAAAAGGCTTTGCTAAGTTTGTCGATACCAATACCGTCGAGGTTAATGGCGAACACATTACCGCTGACCATATTTTGATTGCCACGGGTGGTCACCCTATTAAGCCTAATATCAAGGGCGCGGAGCATGGTATCGACTCTGATGGCTTTTTTAAATTAAATCATTTACCAAAGCGCGTCGCTATCGTTGGCGCAGGCTATATCGCTGTTGAGATCGCAGGTGTACTTAATAGTCTCGGCTCTGAAGTACATTTATACGTGCGCAAACACTCGCCATTACGCACCTTTGACCATACGATTATCGAGACTTTATTGATAGAGATGGAGCAAGCGGGCATTCATTTGCATACCAATAGTGTAATAGACGAGGTTAATAAAAATACCGATGATAGCCTGAGCTTATCTGTCAATGATGATAGCGAAGGCCATATCGACACCGTTGATTGCTTGATTTGGGCAATAGGCCGTGCGCCCTCTATCGATAATATTAACTTGCATGTCACTGGCGTTGCGACGACTGATGACGATAAAATCAAAGTCGATAAGTTCCAAAATACTAACGTTGATGGTATTTATGCGGTCGGTGATATTATTGAGGACAGCGTTGATTTGACCCCAGTCGCGGTTGCCGCAGGTCGCCGATTATCGGAGCGCCTATTCAATGACAAACCTGATGAGCATCTAAGCTACGATTTGATACCGACGGTGATTTTTACCCATCCTCCTATCGGTACCATTGGCTTGTCTGAGATTGAGGCTGTCAATCAATTTGGTAAAGAGGCTATTAAATGCTATAGCTCAAGCTTTACCGATATGTTTAGTGCAGTGACCCAGCATCGGCAAAAGTGTACGATGAAGTTAGTATGCTTAGGTGAGGATGAAAAGGTGATTGGCCTACATGGTATTGGCTTTGGCGTCGATGAGATGATTCAGGGCTTTGCGGTCGCGATAAAAATGGGCGCAACGAAGGCGGACTTTGATAATACCGTTGCTATTCATCCCACTGGCTCAGAAGAGTTTGTAACTATGCGTTAGAGGTTATGCGTTAGAGGTTATGCGTTAACAGTTATGCATCAGGCGCAAGAATTGTGCTTGATGCTGGAGGCGTAGCTTGTGTTATCTAATTTATCGAACAGATAATTAAAAACTTATTACTTCCTATAGATTGGAGCCGTTAAAAGTTTCCATTGTCTAATATCACTATTGGGGGTCACAGGCTGCGCCCAGCCTACTTATTAACTATTATATTTTTGAAATTTGGGGAGGGCTCACAAGCTTGGTCCAACCCATAAACTATTATATTTTCGCAATACCGATTTAAAAAGCGTTTTAGCCCTGACTGTAGCTATTGATAACCACAACCCTAATCTAACCCTCCTATCAGATCATGGTCTACAGATCCAATAGCCATTTATTATTTGCCTTATAAACTTTGAAATTGCCCTGGTTGATACTAGTATGACCGTTCATAGTTTGGGTAATATCAGCGCTACACAGATAAGCATCAACGCTATCAGTAGCTACACAATCGATATTGTCTACACTATCAAGAATGGGCATTGCCTTTTCAATAACGCTGTTAAAAGACTCGTTATCTTGCTCATTACCAGCTGAAGTCGTTGTCTTATCAGCCATAGTATCGGTTTGTTTATAGTGCTTTTTAAGTAAGCCTTTAACCGTGCGATTAGAAGGATCATCAGAGCAAGCCGTTAGGAATGTTATCAATACAGTGCTAATGGCTAAGATTTTAAAGCTATTCATAATCGTCTCAATTTAAGGTAACCATCAACTTTAACTTCCTTATTTAACGGTCACATTAGTATACTGGGCCAGACTATCGAGACTTCCCTGTACGCTTTTCGGTTGTGACTTTAATAACTTGCTGCTGTTAGGTAACTTTACAGTAATGCCCTGCTTATTAACTTGATAGAGGACGGGTTTATTAGTGAAGCTCAGAGTCTTTTGCTTAGTGTCATAAATAAACGGTCCATCATAATACAGCTCAACTCTGCCCTCTTTATTAGCAAACACGTAGTACAGTTGCTCGCTGTCCCCAACAAAATAGCTAGTCAAGACCATTATTTTTTCGTTATCTAAATGAAACGTATAGATATAGGGCGATTTGCCGTCTGTTTTAGGATCATATACAGGCAAAACTTGATAGTTATCTACCCGCATTTTGCCATTAACTCTTGTGCTTTCAGTAATAAAAAGCAAACCTTTTGCTTGGTATTCTTCCTCCACAATGCGTATGGTAACGGGTTTATTATTAATCACTTTATAAGTTGAATACTTATGCCATGATGCGCCACTCTTGGTCATAGTACTTAAAGTCTGCCTATCATAATCGATATCAAAAAATCCACAGTTACCCTGCGCCAGCTCAGTGAATTCTTCACTATACACGAAGCTATTGTCTTTTTTTAGATAGACCTGATAAGAAGGACCGCCATAACAGCCGTAGCGACCATCCTTTAGGGCTAAGTCGTTTTTATTATCAAAATTAAAGTCATCATAGATCAGCACGCTACTGTCGCCGTAGGGAATATTGACAATATTCGTACTGAGTTTTCCGCCCAGCTGCAATGATGCACTGTCCTGTAGTTCATAATCCATAGCAAGACTAGAAGGCTGAGCTATTAGAGTTTTTTTAGTTTTAGCGTCTGTGATTTCGATAATATAGTTTAATTCACTAAATTGTTTATCAGTATAGTCTTTAATGGTGGCGTAGTAGTCGTCAGAGAAATCTTCAATCTGGTATTGCTTTGACTGGTTTGACGCCTGAGCTAAAGCTGAGTATGGCAAGGAGAGAATAGGCAAAGCCAGAAGCGTTATAGCCGCTCGAAAGATTTGATTAGATAGGACTTTAGGCAAGGCATTGAATGTTTTAACCTTAGACATAACCTACTCCTTATTGGCTAGCCGCTACTAGCAAAATAGTTATCACTGCATAATCAATAAGGTAGCATAAAATAGCTCATTGACTAAGTATTAAACATTGGTGTTAAGCCCTAAACATTGGTATTAATCGTTAAGCACAAAAAAAGGCTAGCACTTTAGCAGCCTTTTTCCATTATCATCGTCCTGCCAGCTATTTCGATTGCTATTGGGTTAGTACCCAAGTGCCGTTGACATCATTGACCTTAAACACGCCACTATCAGTACGGCTAGTACCGCCGATAGTTTGGGTAACGTCAGCAGTGCACAAATAAGCATTGTCACCATCGGTATTGTCACAGCTCACATTTTCTACCTTTTCGAGGGTCGGTATCATCCCTTCCATCATGCCACTCATAGCTTTTGCCGTCTCGTCATCACCGGCTTGTGCCATCGCATCATTCATCATGCTATTAGCTTTATCATACTGAGTTTGAATAAGTTCTACCACGTCGCTTTCAGAAGGCTTATTAGAGCAAGCGATAAGTATCGGGGTCAGCAGCAATACAGCGCCTAGCTTTATTAGATTATTCATGACTACCTCAACGATTAATAAGCAAAATTTTATAGACCTTTAGGCCATCTTAAACAATATTTAAACTATACCTAATTAGCTATTAAAAATCAGCAACATTTATTAATATTTCTTTACAGCTATTATCAAGGAAAAATAACCACTAAAGCTAACAGTATAATTACGATACTGCTATGATGATCATAATAAAATTCGTTGCGAGATGACTGTGTGGCAAGTATATTTATTTATTCTTCCTATTGGCTTGGGTATTATGACTTTAGTAGGCAGTCTAATGTGCTTATTTGCTTACCTGATGTCCGATGATAATGCCACGCGCTTACCAGCTTTTACTTGGTTTAAGCGCTTACTTATTGTGGCATTCTTACTAATAAGTATTGGGCTATTTATGACTTTTAAGCATTTTTGGGGCTAGCTGACATTAAGTTTAGAATGCTTTGCTTCGACTAAGGTGTGCACTCTCAAAAGCTGGTAGAACGGGATAATTAAAGGCGCTGAACTCAAGATTTTAAGCCCTATTGCTTTGGGTTTAAAGATAATCCTAAAGCGCATTAGCCGCATCATAAGCCGTTTTTGTAGCATACGAGATGTCAGCTACTGTACAACAATCTCCCACCTTTACTACCTCTATCCCCGCAGCGATTAACGCCTCTGCATCAAATAAAACCGGACGCGCGCCACTAGCGATTACTACGTAGTCGTGAGCAATGTAGACATTATTACCATAATGATCTTCACAGCGTATCTCATCTGCAGCAATATCCATTACTCTATGGCTAGTATATATTTTCACCCCATACTGCTCATAGTTCGCAAGCATAGAGGGTAGAATGGTCTCACTTATATGATCAGTAATTTTATCCGCTATCTCTACTATCGTTACTTGGCAACCCCGTTCAGCTAGATATTCAGCAGTCTCACAGCCGACTACTCCGCCACCAACTATGGTCACTCGACCAGATACTAGTTGCTCACCGGCCAATACTTTCCAAGAGTCATAAATATTAGGGCCCTCTATACCGGCAATTGGCGGCATAAAGCTAATCGCCCCTACCGCTACTATCACCGCATCAGGCTTTAGGGCCATTATACTTTGAGTAGTCGCCGTTTCGCCTAAACGCAACGCCACCCCTTCTCTGTGTACTGCCTGTATTAAGTCTTCTGTAGCCCGATGTAGTTCTGCTTTACGTGGTGGCACATCAGCGATATTTAATTGCCCACCCAACTGCGCTTGTTGTTCAAACAGTGTCACGCTATGGCCTTTATTAGCGGCGACCCGTGCCGCTTCAAGTCCAGCAGGCCCGCCGCCAATCACTACTATATTTTTCTTGACCTTTGCCGCAGTAATAACTCTACTCTCTTCAAAGCCATTCTCTGGATTGACAGTACAGATAACAAAAGATCTGTTCATAATAGAGTCAACGCAGAAATTGCAGCTGATACAACGCACAATATCTTTTTGCTGACCTAAGGCGGCCTTATTTGGCCATTCAGGGTCAGCCAGTAGCGCTCGGCCAATGCCAATCATATCGGCTTTACCAGTTTGCAGCATAGTTTCAGCCATGTCAGGATCAATGATGCGTCCTGAAGTACTCACAGGGATAGAAACAGCTTGTCTAACGGCCCCAGCGATATCTGCAAAGAAGCCATAAGGCTGCACACCCATTGGCGGTATAGTATCTGCCAAGTTGACGGTATGGTTAGCCTGACCTACGTGCAACATATTCACGCCTGCATCCTCAAGCCATTTTGCGAACTGCGGGGCATCGACTTCATCAACGCCACCTTTGCCGCGCACAGGAGTGACCACTGATAACTTATAATCAATGATCATATTCGGCACAGCCTGTTTTAAGGCGTGAACTAGTAACAAGGCAAAACGGGTGCGGTTTTTTAGCGAGCCACCAAACTTATCGGTTCGGGTATTCATTTTGGTGCTACATAACACTCCTACTAGCCTATCGCCATGGACTTGAATGACGTCAATACCAGCCTGTTGCGCCCGCAGCGCACAAGCACACATCTTATCGATGATCGCCATTAAAGTAGTTTCACTTACCTCATTAACGAAGTGCTCCATGTCATAATGCAACCGCTCACGTACTTCGTTTCGCTGGCCATTAGCAAACATCTCATTGATGGCATCGACATCGTATTCTGGATGAAATATCTGCACCCCAACTTTGGCGCCATAGCTATGAACACTATCAGCAAGCCGACGGAAACTGTCAATTTGACTATCATCAAACAGTTTTGGCGTAGGCGCAAAGCTACGAATGGGCGCAACGTCGCCTAGCACAATATACCCTACGCCCCCTTTGGCAAGACGAGTATAAAAAGCATAGCTTTGTGAGCTGATGCTCCCATCCTTAGCTTCATAACCAGTAGTAAGTGGTGGTAACATCAAACGATTTTTAAAAGTCACACCGCCAATAGTGATAGGTTGTAGTATTTTCATTATTCTTCTCTTCTGCAATAGCCTATAAATAAACTTATTTTACTTTTGTAATAATAAAAATTCCTAATATAAGGTGCTTGTCAGTTAGGATTTACTGCCTCTAGTAAACCAACTGATGCGTCTAGCCCTGATTAGCATTAGTGAGATTGGTTGCCGAAACTAATCAGCACTATTGATTACTAGTGCTAATTAGAGCTAAAAACCTAGGAAAAAACCCTATGTAATCAAAGCTCTGCTAAAGGAAGACTTAGCTTTTCTAATTCTAATAGCTGTAAATCTTTGCGCTTTGGCTCGCCATTATTGCCGTCTTCTGGAAACGGCATAGAGACCCCTGTAAGCTTGTAGCCACGGCGCTCATAGTAAGCCAATAATTCAGGGCGATGACTCAATATACTCATAGTCAAACGGCTAGGCTGCGCGGCTGACTGACGCTTATTACCTTGTAAGTGCCGACTAGCAAAAGTCTCTGCTGCTTTTAGTATCACGTTGCCAATTCCCTCACCTTGCAGCTCAGGATGGACAGCAAACATACCAATATAGGCATTATTGCCAGACGGTACGTTGCTATTAATATCGACAGCAATACAGCCTAGCAGCTCGCCAGTCTCTTGCCCCTCTCGATCACCAGTATTGGTTTTTGGGTAGACGAAAATATAGTGCTTAGGGTCAGCAATGACCGCGGCGAGCTCAGCCTTAGTAGTGCGAACACCAGCGACTAAATCTGCCTCATTAGTCCACCCTTCTGCCTGCCGATAACAACGGTCCAGTAGCTGCTTAAGAGCGTTAAGGTCTTTTGACTGCGCTTGGCGTAAAAACACGGTGTCTTTATTCATATGACGGTCACACTTTTTATAGATAAATGGTAAAAAAGACTGCCAGAGTAGAATGGCAGCCTTTATAGTAACTTTATAAGTGCTAAATAAGTGCTAATACTTACTGTTACTTAGCACTTAAACGCTTAGCACTAACGTGATAAAGCATGCGCTTGCTCAACAAGATTAAAGCCGGCATTAATCTGTGCTCGTGTTGGCGCATGACCACGGCGTAATAGCTCACTAAAAGCCACTAACTCTTTATCACGACCTAAAGTACTAGCAGCGCTGGCACGAGTATCTTCGCCTTTATCATCAAAATAATATTCGATATAGTTGAGCGTATCAGGAGAACCCAGCAATATATTATGGTCAGGGGTAGCTGCATGACCACTATAGCGTAAGCTTTTTCCATACTGCATAGTCCAAAAGAAAGGAATTCGCTCATCTAAAGAAGGCACAGTATCGTCTCCTAAGATAGCCGCCGCCGTAACTAAGCCATGTTGCAATGCTACCCGCCAATGCTCAATACGCATACGTCCCATTTGTCCAGATGCCTTGGCAATATCGCCTAGTGCATAGACACCATCACGCAGCTGCAAATGACTATCGACTTGCACACCGTCGGGGTCATTAACCTCTTTAAGCAAGTCGGTAAGCGGCGATACACCCGTACCTAAAATTATAATATCTGCGTCTAACTTAGTGCCATTTGCCAGAGTAACGCCTCTAACCTGCTGACCGTTGCCATTGATTTCATTAACTGTAGCATCCAGTACGAAGTTAATGCCATTGTCTTCATGCAGTTTAATTAAAGCGTTGCTCACCGTTTCGGAGATGATAGTCTCCATTACTCGCATGCTCTGACCAATAACTGTAATAGACGCCGTATTGCCCGCTTGCGACAACGCTGCGGCTACTTCCATACCGATAAAGCCAGTACCAACGATCACTACGTGTTGATCTTGACTAGCCGCTTTGATAATTTTGGCATCATCCATGCTGCGTAAAGTATAGACTCCTTCTAACTGGGCGCCTGTAATAGGAGGAACGATAGGCTTAGCACCCGTTGCTACTACTAAGAAATCAGCCGTTACATTATGTTCAGCATCATGCTCATCTTTAATAATAACCGTGCGCTCATTAGCGATAACTTCACTAACTGTTTGCTTTAAGCGTAGTTCTATATTGTTTTTCTCCGCCCAATCACTACCGCCAAGCAGCAGTTTTTCCTCAGGCAGGTTACCGGCTAAAAAGGCTTTAGACAGTAATGGACGATTATACGGCGCTTTGTCATCTTTGCTTAGTAGGGTGATTTTGCCACCATAACCTGTATTACGTAATTGATGAGCGGTCATAAAGCCTGCTGCCCCGCCACCAATGATAAGCGTATGCGTGCCACTGAGCTGATCGTTTTTAATAGTCTTATCTATTTTGGCGGCAGTGTTAACGATTAGATTATCACCATCATCAGTCAACTGATATTGGGTGAGCCCCTCAGTAGCTACTGGCTCTAACAAGGTGCCGTCACTACTATCAAAAGTGGCATGATGCCAAGGGCAGATTACCCGATTGCCACAACGTAGACCTGTGCCTAAATCTGCACCAGCATGCGGACACTTGCCATCGAACGCATGAAAGGTAGTGTCATCGCGGGTGATTAAAATGATACTATTATCCGCTTGCTTATATGACTTCATACCGCCATCTTCAATATCGGCTTTATTAATAGTGACTGTTGTAATAGTGGCCTGAGACATAAGTTATCCTTAACGGTGGCGATTGCTACCTGATGAGTTATGATTGATTGCTATTGATTAGATGGTAAAATATCGACTAGCCTTACTGTAAAATAAATATTTTACTCAGCAGCAACTTATTAAATATTATGTTATGTATTGATAGTATGTTATTCATTGATAGTAACAAGACCTCTTAGCATTCGATGTATATTTGTATGTCTGCCACGTTGCAAAACGTAACTTCTGCATTCAACTACTTAGTTCCGCTATAGAAAATCTGCTTTTTAAGCCTTTTATTTGCTTATAGCTGCTTTGCCCTTAACCACAATCATAGACGATTATTTTATGGCTTCTCAAGACCCTAATATTACTGAGCCTATATCTACTGTTATGGCTAGTAATCAGACTTCTGATTCACAACACTTTGACCGCTTAAGCTCAACTGACCTAAGCCCAAATGACTTAAGCTTAGCCATTGCAAACTTCGACAGCTCAAGTTTAGAGGTTGCGGCATTGGTAGATACGGCGCTACTAGCGCAACCAACGTTGCCACCTATTAAACAAGCATACTATAAGTCATCTAATGAAGACTTTACAGTCAATGAAATAATGGCTGTAAACTTTAGCAATGAAGGCGAGCACTTGTGGCTACATATAAAAAAATCAGGCATGAATACCGCCTATATTGCCAAACTACTAGCTGAGTGGGCCGACATCCCCTTACGCGATGTCGGCTATTCAGGACTAAAGGATCGACATGCCCTAACGACACAATGGTTCAGCTTACGCATTCCCAAAAAGCAGTTACCAGAAACCGATTTTGCCCCAATCGACTTAGGGGATAATGAAACGGTAGAAATTATTGACCAACATTGGCATAATAAAAAACTCAACCGTGGCGCCCATCGTGCTAATGAATTTGTTATTACTTTGCGTGATATAGAGTTCACCAATAATCTACAAGTCACTGCTAACCATGCGCTTGTCGAGCAGCAATTGCAAACTATAATGAACACTGGAGTGCCCAACTATTTTGGTCCACAGCGCTTCGGTCGTCATGCCAGTAATATCAGAGAGGCGCTCAGACTGTTTGCTCAGCCTATTGAAAAAGATAAACCCAGCGGCAAAAAGAGTGAACGTAAACGTGTGCCACGCGAGCAACATACTATGGCACTATCTGCAGCTCGTAGTGTTATTTTTAATGACATTTTAAGCGCACGAGTGGTTAATGGCAGCTGGAACACGGGGCTGGCAGGAGAGGTATTTAATCTTGACGGCTCAGGGTCGATCTTTAGTAGTGAGCAATTGGACGATACTTTACAAGCACGTCTTGACATCGGAGATATTCATCCGACCGCGGTAATGTGGGGTATAGATAACGCTAAAGTATCAGGCCCAGCGGCCCAGCTAGAAACGCAGGTAGTACGGCAGAGCGCCTTATTGACTATGCTGGCTACAGGTCTAGAGCAACGTGAGATAAAAGCACAACGACGAGCATTAAGGTTGCCGGTAGAGACCTTGTCATGGCAGTGGCTAGACGAGCAGTCGCTAGTATTGCGTTTTAGTCTGACTACGGGTAGCTTTGCTACTAGTGTATTGGCCAGCTTGACTCAAGCTTTAAAGACAACTTAGGCCACAGCTTACATAGAAGCTTAGGTAATGTTTCACTAACCGCTTCAGTATCTGAAGCGGTTACTGGCAAGCTATGCTTCGTTATCTAGGCCGAGTATTTAAATACCATAAACCGACTCAGCTACAGGTGACTCTAAAATCCCTTCTGCTCGCAAATTATTGGCACTCACCACTTGATTGCGGCCACGATCTTTAGCTTTATATAAAGCTTTATCAGCGGTACTAATTAAGTATTGACAGATATCAGCAGGCAGCTTTACTTTTGCAAGCGCTAACGCTGCCCTTGATTGGCTATGATTGCGTGATCTAAGAAATCTTAATTTACCCTTGCCAAGTTTTCGCCGTGCTGCTGGGGTGTGGCGATTCGCATACTTCTCTTCAATCAGCCTCAATTTATTATGAGTCAAAGTATAGAGACCAAGACTGACTGTGACCATCAAGTTTATATCCTTAGTAACCCGTATGGTATGCTGAGCGATGTTTACACGCAGTTGCTCAGCGATTACCACCGCCTCATCATGAGAGGTATCCGGCAAAGCCATCAAAAACTCTTCACCGCCATAACGGCTAATAATGGCTCGATCCGGTACGGTAGTGGAAAAAATATGGGCTACTTCACGCAGCGTTTGGTCTCCTACTTCATGCCCATAACTATCATTAATATTTTTGAAAAAATCTAAATCCAATAATAGCACGCTATAATCTTTTTCCGGGCCCTGCATAAGAGTTTGCTGCATCTGTTTAAGACCATGGCGGCGATTATTCAGTAAAGTCAATTCGTCTTGGTTAGCGTGTTGCAAGATTTCGTTTTTACTATTATCTAATACTACTAATAAGGTTCGAAAGGCATAAACTATAAAGATAGCTTTGGGCAAAGCCAAATACATATGAGTTGAGCGCCAAAAAAACGCTGATGAAAGCTGTACTTCATTGACGCTATTCCAGCCCAGTGCATCATTCTTGAAGATCGAGGCAGCAATGGCATTTTCGATAGTCATAACCTCATTATAAGTAAGATAGCTATAAGCATCAAACACAGGGTAAGTTATGGTTAGCTGACGTAGATTGGGTAAGTTAATGCCGAAATAAGGAGTAGCAATTGCCAATAAAATCAAAAATACTTGTAACAAAAACACGCGCCAGACATAGACACGTCTGACTAGCATCATACCCAGCATCGAGCCACCAACTAGTGACACTCCAGCATATAAACTGCTATAGCCCATCATTACTATGACAGTAGCTATATAAAAGGTATAAGGCAATATAAGAATGATTTGCCATCTATTTAAAGCATTATCGTCATTTTTGATACGGGATAAGCGCCCTATCATCCACCAAAAAAATAACCCTGAGAAAGTTATACCTAGCCACAACGGATATAAAAAATGTATATCAACGTAATCACTAAGTGCATCTTGGCATATCCATACCATCAGACACCATAGCCAATGTAAAGCTACCTCCATCGTTATAAATAATGCTAATAGCGATGCTCGGTCTTCGGCTGGCAAATCAAAGATAATTTGAGTGAGTTTTTTATAGCTTGGTTGGTAAATCGAAACTGCCATCAATAACTGCCGCATAAAAATAAATAAGGTTAAACAACTTTATAATTTTATATTGGCAACCTTTAAAACAATTAGCAATAATTCACTCATAGAGGGCGCTAATTAAAGATGGACGGTCGTTATTGTTAGTATGACTGCTTATTAACGTCTAAAAATATGAGCTTTACTCGTGGACAGACTATCATTAACATCGAATAATAGATTACGCTAAACTGGCAAAGGCCTGCCAGATAGCTTGCTGATCAGCATTGACAGTAGGCACGTCACCGATGCGTCGCCAAGGCATATTACTACCGTGAAAATCGCTGCCAACAGAAACTGCCAGCTTATGCTCAGCAATACTACGGTCTACCATTCTACGGGTACTTAATGGCTCACTGTTAGCCGGTAGTTCACAGCCATCACCACCAAGCGCAGCAAATTCTTCAATAAGCTTACGTACTCGAGTTGCCGATAGTTGATAGCGAGTCGCATGGGCCAATACCGCCTTGCCACCGCAAGCTTGGATAAGCTCAATACCATGTTGCATACTCAGAGCTTCAATGGCAACATAAGCTGGCTTGTTATCAGCTAAGTATTTATCAAAAGCTTTTTGTACCGTTTTAACTTCGCCACGTTCAAACAACACTTGTCCGATATGAGCGCGCCCAACCGCTTTAGCGTTGCCGCCAGCTTTAGTCAGAATCTGTTGCCAAAGCTCGTCATAATCAATACTTAACAGTATGCTAAGTTTTTCAGTAATGCGTTGACCACGAGTAGCACGACTGTCTTGTAGTTGTTGTAGGGTGGCATGCATGCGCGCGCGATCAGTAAAATCTAAGCCTAGCACGTGGATAATTTTATTGGTTGATTTGTTCTTACCATAGCCACCACTTAGCGTATGCTCACAACTGATCTCTACGCCGTTAATAAGCTGCATACCATGAGAATCGGCGGCTACGCGTGCCTCATCAATGCCTAACAAGGTGTCATGATCGGTTAATGCTAGCACCGTAACCCCAGCGGCGTGGGCCCGTTCTATTACCTCTGTAGGCGCATAAGTGCCATCAGAGCAGGTACTATGACAATGTAAATCGACTTTCATGGTTGTGGCCTTATCCTAGCTTTAGATGTTTTAGAGCTAGATAAATTAGAGGGATAAATAGTCGTTACTTTAAATAAAATAATAGTTCTAAATAAAAATAACGATTCAGAGTAAGTTCTGCTAACTCATTCGCTTATGCTTATTATAGCGGTATATTATAATAGATAACGAATATAGACTGTGTTTGCTTTTTTTTAGTTCAGTAGAGGTGTAAACTATCCTCTACGTTTTTGTAGGATATTCCACCTGATATGAAAGCCTTACTAGACTTCATTCCGCTGATTGCTTTTTTTATAGCTGCTCGTACTCACGGTATTTTGGCAGCCGCGGGCGCTTTACTTGTTGCCACCCTCATCATCTATGCTATCCACTTTATCCGTCAAAAAGGTAAATTTGAGAAGCAACAATGGGTGGTTTTATTACTGACTATTGTCTTTTGTGGCGGGACTTTATTACTACGTGATGATATTTACTTACGTTGGAAGTCCCCTATTATCAATGGTATCTTCGCCTTAACCTTAGTAGTCAGTGTGGCTATCGATAAACCGTTGATGCAATTGGCTATGAAGGATGTGTTCAGTCTCTCAGTGAGGGGTTGGAAAAAGCTAACTTTGGTATGGGCAGTATTCTTCGCCATGATGGCTGTACTACATTATATCACGGCCTTTACTATGTCAGATGAGGCTTGGATTAACTTTAAAACTTATGGCTGGATTCCGATTATGCTAGTATTCGTAATCGCTCAGTTTGCTGTTTTAAAGAATCATCTCAATCCAGCATTGACTGATAAAACCGCTAAATAAGTTACTAAATCCATATACTTTTTCCTATTATTTAAGCCTTGTTGAGGAGTCCTAATGCCCTTATTTGCGATCATTGGTCATGATGTTGCTAACAGTGCTGAGCAACGTAAACTTACTCGTGAAGAGCATTTAGCACGCCTGTACACTCTCGATAGTGAGCAACGTCTACTCGTTGCTGGGCCTACTCCTATTGCACACCACCAAAGCGGCGATACAATAGAGATGTCTGGCAGTATTGTCATCGCTGACTTTGTATCCCTTGAGGCGGCACAAGCTTGGGCAAGTGCTGAGCCTTACTTACGTGATGGTGTATATAGCCATGTCGATATTAAACCTTTTATCCACGTTTTACCTAAACCTATATAAAAGGTCCGCCACCGTGAGTGCATTGTTACCCTCAAAATACTCAACACCTACTAATAAGCTAGTGTCCGTTATTTATCAGCGCTCTAGTTATCAACTTATAGCTGTTTGTCTGATTTTATTTATAACTTTTTCAGCGCAAGCATTACCAGTAGCAGTTGGTGCTCCTTCAGCTCAGCCTGCTATAGTTACTGATATAGCTACTGAGGCTAATACCGAACAGCCGACAGGTGAAGCTGCGACTATAGATAACACTTTAGCCGCGCAATTAAAGCCGTCAAATCAGGCACTTTCTGCTGCCAATCAAAAGTTGCTTAGCCAAAATGCGCAATTACAAAGACAAGTCAATGACCTGCAAACGCAGACTAATGTCTTAGTATATGAGAGTAAAGGCCAGCTGTTTTTATACGGTGCTTTTACCGTACTAATAAGTCTCTTAGTAGGTATCTTTGTCTCTTGGTTAGTGTTTGTGCGGCGGGAACGTTGGTAGTAGTATGCTAATAGCTGGTTTTTTATGAAAATCGTGCTAACTATTTTCATAATACTAACTACTTCCATAATGCTAATCCTTTAAAAAAAATACTCTAAGACCTCTAGCTGTGAATGACGCTACTCTTATAACTGATGGTGTTTATGACCAATAATGCTAATGACCATTCCAATGCCACTAACAGTGCCACTAACAATGCCAGTAAAAATGTCGCTAAAACAGACTCCATAGTACTTAGCGCTCCGAACCCTTTAATAAATGAGCAAGTTATTACCCCTGCAAAAATCGAATGGCAAAGGGACGATAGCGGCAATAAAGTGCCAGTATCAGGGGAGTTCGGTGATGTCTACTTCTCTCATGCCGATGGCTTAGCAGAGTCGCGCTATGTATTTATCAATGGTAATCAACTGACTGAACGTTTGGCAAATCTAACTGAGCAGCAGAGCTTTACTATCGTTGAGTTGGGTTTTGGTACTGCGCTTAATTTATTAGCAGTATGGCAGTTATGGCGACAACTGCGTATCACTCAGCCACAGTTAGCTGACGCTCGCTTGCATTTTATTACTACTGAAATGCACCCCTTATCCCTCGATGACTTAACTAAGATACTGAGCTTATGGGCACAGCGTGCGCCTGAACTCGCTGATCTCATCAAGCAGCTACTAGTGACTTATCCAATGCTTATTGCTGGCGCGCATCGGCTGACCTTCCCTGCTGATAACTTGACCGTCGATATCTGGCTGGGTGATGCAGCCACTAGCTTAGCCAAATTACAGAATCGCACTGCTAGTAGTCGAGCGGCGCACGTCGATGCTTGGCTATTAGATGGTTTTGCCCCTTCTTGCAATGAGTCATTATGGGCCGATGCGGTGTTTGCGCAAATACAGCGCTTGTCACAGCTGGGTACTAGTGTCGCTACTTATAGCTGTGCTGGGGTGGTCAAACGTGGTTTACAAAATAACGGTTTTGCCCTAAAAAAGATCAAAGGCTTTGGCCGTAAAAATGAGATGCTTACTGCGGTGATGACGGCAGAATCGTTGTCAGCGAATGGCGCTAGTGGCAAGATAATGTCGTCGACTTTAGAGCAAAGTACAACAACTGCTATAGAGTCAACTGTAGAAAAAACCAACGGCCATCAAACTGCCTTGGGTAACCCTAGTCATAGTTTAGTCATTGGTGCTGGAGTTGCTGGCTTATCAACAGCATGGTCATTAGCCAATCGTGGTATTAAGGTGACTTTACTAGATAAAACAGCTCCATTAGCAGGAGCCTCCGGCAACCCACGTGCCCTACTAGCTCCTAAAATGACTCCTATCCATCATGTTGATGAGCATCTGCATACTCTGGGCTATCTGTACAGCTGTCGTTTTTATCAGCAGCTCAATGAGCAAGCCGTTCAAACCGGTACAGCCTTAGTACTAGAGCCAACAGGCGCGCTCGATTTGCTAATCAAAGCCAATGTCAACGTTGAACAAATCTCAGCATATCCTCCTAAGATGGCTACTACCTTGTCAGTCGCACAAGCGCAAGATGCTACAAACTTAGGGCAGCAAGCACTAGCCGAAAACTTATATCTACCACAGTCAGGCTTAGTCAATCCGCAAGCGCTAAAAACCTTGATACTTAACCATCCATTGATTACCTATCAGCAATTAACGGTGACTGCTATTAATGAAACTGCCCTGCAGGTTTGTATTACGGGTCATAGTGCTGATACAGACTATTGGAAAAATGCATATAGCGACGCTGGTGAGAAGACTATTAAAAAAACTATCACCGCAGATAATGTGATCATTTGTGCCGCTTTTGAAAGTCATGAATTAGATAGGCGTGTTTTTGATTGTCGTAAAATTCGCGGGCAATTATCTTGGTTTACCCCGACAGCAGCACAATGGGCAAAGCTACCTAAACTACCGCTTAAATATAGCGGTTATTGTGCCCCATTTACGCCGCAAATGGACGACAGTAGCATCAATAATGTGGATGAAGGACGGCAGCAACTATTATTAGGTGCCAGCTTTGTACGTAATGATATATCTACAGAGATACGCGCTGCTGAACATCAAGTCAGTCGTGATAAATTAATAGCAGCTATCCCTGAGTTAGCAGCAGTAATACCTACGGATACTAGTGGCTGGCAAGCTCGTGCTGGGGTACGCACTCAAACCCCTGACTATCACCCGATACTAGGTCAGTTAGGGTCAGGGCAAAGTCGTATTTGGACCTTAAGTGCGATGGGGGCCAAAGGCTATGCTTATGCTCCACTGTGCGCCGAAATATTAGCAGATATCATGCTGGGCAACTTCGCTCCTGCATCTGCTGCTATGCTCGCCAGACTATCACCACAGCGTAGCCTGTTGCAGACGCCGTTGGTTTAGTGGTAGCAAAATATAAAATAGATCGGCTAAAGTTGCTATAACATAGCTACTCTATGGAGCAAAAAATCCAGTTATCCAAATGATTATTGACCACAGTCCCCATACTAGCGCTATCAGCACAATCATCCCCAAAAAATCAGGTATGTGCAGATAAAGCCAAGCAACAATAGGATTGCGCCAAAAGCGACTGTGCTGTTGCTTATCTTCTAACTGCTGATGCAAAAACGGCCGATCCATATGAATAGTATCCGTAATACCATACTCTTCATGGATATGCTTATGGACGATGCTAAGCGTTTTACGGCTAGGTCGAATAAAAATATCCAATAATGTGCCGACTCCAGGCACGATACCCACCACCATATCAATCAAGGCTAAACGTACTGCTGGAGACATCTTACTAGCAGGAACACCCAATTGCCGACCCAACATAAAGGCATAGCTAGTTAATGCTAATCCTGCTATGTCCCCAGCTAGTGGTATCGTCGATAACGCAGCATCTGCGCCAACGCCTTGCTTAGTAAAAGGCACTCGTACTAGCGAATCCATAGTATTAGCAAATTTTGCCAATTTACGCTCAGTGGCAATCACTTGCTCACGAGTCAGCCCCTGCTCTGCAAGCCTTAGCTGATAGTCGATTTTAGGTGCTGTACTAGGAGCAGATTTATTTAACTTCGCAGCTAAACCTTTAGTTTTTAGTAGCTTTGACCGCTTAGATTGGGGCGGTAAATTTGAGTTATCCATTAAAGCTCGTCCATATACAAGAGGCTGCTATCAGCAAGAACAAGTAACGTCCAACCCAAATATTAGCCAAAAAGGCTTGGAAACAAGCAGCGGCTTGCCGACTGGCGCAAGCGCTATTTTGTTTAGCGAACATCATCGCTACTAATGCTAAGCCAAATACGGGAATAAAGCCTAAACGGGTCACTGAAAAATAATGCCACAAAACTATGCCCATTAATAATAAAAACAGAGTTTGCAGTAGCGAGATAATGACTACGTCATAACGTCCAAATAAAATAGCCGTTGATTTGATTCCGATTTTTAGATCATCTTCGCGGTCAGCCATCGCATACTGCGTATCATAAGCCACAGTCCAGCACATATAAGCTAAGAATAACAGCCAACACCAAATATCAGGAACGCCGACTATCGCCACATAAGCCATAGGTATCGCCCAGCCAAAGGCCGCTGCTAAGAACAGTTGCGGTAACTGGGTAAAGCGCTTCATAAAAGGATAAATAAAAGCCAATACCACGGCGCCAAGAGACCAGTAAAACACTTGCACCGGTAAAAAGAATAGTAAGCTGGCACTCAATGCTACTAATACTAAAAACGCTGCAATAGCTTCTTTACTAGATAAGCGCCCATCAGCCAACGGCCGGCCTTTAGTACGAGTGACGAAACCGTCGACTTTACGATCAGCAAAGTCATTAATAGCACAACCTGCCGCTCGCATCAAAATTGCTCCTAGGGCAAAAATGATAAACACTTTTAAGCTTGGTAAACCTGCCGTTACGCCAGTACTAGAGCCTTGCTGTTGCGCTTGGCTCATTGCTGCAAGCAACACGCCCCACAAAGTTGGCCATAACAATAGCTCAATGCCCACGGGTTTATCAAAGCGCGTCAGCTGCATGTAAGCATGAAGTTTGTCTTTGAAATTTAAGGCTGGCCGCTTAGATATCATTAGTTAATGGTCTCTATTTTTATAGTATTTATTTTTGCTGCCATAATTGATTGGCTTCTAGCAGAGATAATTCAGGATACTGTTTTCGTAACGCTTTAATCGAAGCTACTTTATCACTGTGTACTGGCTGCTGGCGTAAATAAGTCAAGTACTCGGTTGGGTCGGTCACTTGCTTTAAGCGCTTTTCAAGCTGGCGAATGTGCCTACGCATAGCAATATGCATCAGTAGCAACCATGCACCTACTAGATAAACCACTATCATTGACATCAACAATCCCCCGTATCACTTAGCTTAAGCAGATAAAGTAAGGCAGCTAATAACCTTTAAATCAAATAACCTTTAAGTGAAATAACCGTCAAAACGTAGTGCTTCGTTCTGCCAAGTTTCAGTCGGCTGCTGTTGAGCCAATAGCGCTGCCTGCGGCGGACGCTTGACGATAACTCGCCCAGCTTGCTGTTGATTATTGCTCAAAAGCGATTGCGCACTTTGTAGTAACTGCTGCTCTTCAACTAGTGTTGGCGGCTGCGCTAAACCATGCAATGCTTGCATTTGCTTACCAACTTTAGCGCCTTTACCGGTCTTACTGTCTTGATAGCTATCTATCGGAAACATAGGGTCTAAATAAATAACATCTACCTTCTGTTTAGTGGCGCCAGAGCTTATAGAATCGTCTGTTTGGATATGCTGTAGAGAGCTGAAATAGCTTAATGCATCAGTATTAATAATATGCAAACGTGACATCAGCTTTTGCCAATTAGGCTGGGTACTCATGCGCTGCTGTTCAGTCAACAATAACAGCGCCATTAAAGGCTGCTGCTCTAGCATAGTTACTTGTGCACCAGTACTCGCTAATATCAAACTATCATGTCCAAAGCCAGCTGTAGCATCAATAACTTTGCTACCAATGCTAAGTTTAGCAGCTTGTAATAACAGCTCAGTTTTGCGCCCAGCACTGACCACTCGCCGTTGCAGCTTGTCCCATTCCGGCGCTACACTTAAACCAGCACTCAATAACGATAGCTGGTTTTTGTGGTCTAATAGTAGAAGCGCTGATGCCGATTCTGCACTCAGCTGTGCGCGACGCTTTTGAGTAAGCTTGTCAGTTATTAGCTCAGTAGTTAGCTCTAAAGATAAGTTGTGCTGACTGATCAGCGCCTGCAACTGCTGAATTTGCGCTTGCTGGACTTCGTTAACGTAAACCAACTTGCAACGTTGAATGCTGATAGCCGTTGTAGATGTTTGCAAAGTGCTCATAACTGCTATCTCTTATGACTATTCATCAAGCTATTCAACAAGCTATTCAAATATTAATAAAACCGCTTAATGATCGATTGTTGGTAAAGTTTGCTGATAAATCTAATTGACATGATCTGCAAAGACTTAGCCTGCAAACTGATAGCCGAATACCCAAGCCGCTACTAATACCACGATGCCAGTAATAATGCGCAACCAAGCAAAAATCTTAAAGTCACGGCGGCTAACCCAAGCCACTAACCAGCGAATAGACAATAGTGCGACTACAAAGGACACTAGCGTACCTATACCAAGCACCCACCAATCTTCACTAGTGGACATTACCTCATGATGCTTAATTAAATCAAGCAACCCAGCACCAATAATAACTGGAATGCCTAAAAAGAAGGAAAACTCAGCTGAGGCTTTACGAGAGACGCCAAGCCATAGCGCTCCTACGATAGTAGCGCCAGAGCGCGAAGTACCTGGTATTAAGGCAAAACATTGAAATAAACCAATCATCAGTGCCGTCTTGAGACTGACATCTTCAGCTTCCTCAGCGATAATGACTTTTGGGCGGTTTTCAACATAAAAAATCAGTAAACCACCAATGATCAGCATGATAGCTACAGTGACAGGATTGAATAAGTAAAGCTTAATTTCATCGGCAAAAGTAAAACCAAGGATCATCACTGGAATAGTAGCAACTATCAAGCTAAGACCGAGCTGGCGAGGGTTTTTTAGCACTTCAGACTTACCAGTAATTAATCCAGTAAGCGCTTGCCAGAGGCGTCCCCAATAGTCATAAATAACTGCTAAAATAGCGCCTAATTGCACTACCACTATGAACAAATCAACTTTTTCTTTAGTCCAAAAACCCATGACATCAGCTGATAAAATCAGATAGCCAGTGCTAGAGATGGGTAAAAACTCAGTGATACCTTCAACAATACCCATGATGACGGCTTGAATTAATAAAACTATATCCACTTTTATTATCCTAAAAACAGCACTACTAACTACTGGATGCTGTCATGTTATCTGTTGATGACTTTTGTACCTTTAAGGGGTTCATTAGCCGTTATAAGAATACTGTTATAAAAATACTTAGGCTAGTATTAATGCTTTATTAGCTTAGTACTGACATTAGCTTAGTACTGACCTTTAGCTGCTAGTAAAGCTTTAAGCTTTACCTTGTTCTTTCAGCGTTTTCCAAGCTTGATTACGCAAATATTTTGGTAAAGCTTGCGCCGCCTCAGTACCACCGCTCGCTACAAACTGGGCGATACCTAATTGCCCAATGATAGCCGCATCAGGATTGATATCGTCATAGCTGAGTTGTCCATCATAATGCTTGAGTAAGCTAGCACCATTGCCAACAATAGGTAAATTGAGTGGCGTTTGACTGTCATAATCTAGCAATTGCTCAGTATCCGCCGCATCCATAGATTCTGCATCTACAGGCGCTGGTTGCATAATACCGTCCATTAGACAATAGTGACCAAAATACACTTGCTGCATCCGTGCATCGAGGGCGCTATACACTTGCGTTAGACCATGCTGTACATAAGCAGACTGCGCTATAGCTTGTAAGCTAGAGATAGCCACGCATGGTAAATCTTGGGCTACCGATAAGGCTTGTACCACAGCAGTATTGATACGAATACCACTAAAAGCACCTGGGCCACGATTGAATATTAATGCTTGCACATCTGCCAATCGCAGCTGATTGCCCTTTAGTGCCGAATCTATCATCGGCAATATTTGCTGGGTTTGCTGACGCTTACCCGTTTCAGTTTGGTTTGATATTACTTTGCCGCTGCTGTCTAAAATAGCAATCGAACATTGATCAAAAACGGTATCCATGGCTAAAAACATGCTGACCTCAGTTGTACTTGCTGGCTTTACAAAATAGCGCCTATCATAGCATTTCAATTCAACAACTTTTATGACTTTCTGCACTTTCCACAGTTTATCCATCGAAAAGTATTGTCGATGCCGAAGCATTCACTAAGCGAGTAAGACATATTTATAAAAACCCCAAAGCTATAGTTAGCATTGAGGTTCTATACTGCGGTTATGATACGGCAATCAGTTTGAGCTAAAAGCGCTTTTTAAAGCCTTTTGGTGCTTGACTCTGCATCTCTTGCATTTGCTTTTGCATATCCTCAGCGCTTGGCAAATTATTAGGATCCAGTCCCATTTGCTTAGCCATTGCCGCTTGGTTGACATCTTTCATACCGCCTGATTGACCGCCGCCACCGCCAAATAACGGACCACCGCCACCTGCAGCGCCACCGCCTCCACCCATCAACCCTTGCATGGATTTCATCATTTTACCGATACCCTCAGGCTTGGAAATCATTTTCATCATTTTTGCCATTTGCTTATGTTGCTTAAGCAAGCGATTGACGTCTTGAATCTCGCGACCAGAGCCTGCGGCAATACGACGTTTACGACTAGGGTTAATCTTATCTGGGTTTTTACGCTCAAATGGGGTCATTGAATTAATCAAAGCTTCCATCTCACGTACTTTTTCTTCAGGCTTAGCATCTTCAACGGCTTTTTGCATATCAGAGCCACCCATACCCGGCATCTTATCAAGGAAGCCTGCCATGCCGCCCATGCTTTTCATTTGTTGAAACTGAGTCAGTAGATCTTCAAGGTCGAACTCGCCACCCTTTTGCATCTTTTTAGCCATTTTTTCGGCTTTGTCACGATCGATTTTTTGCTCAACTTCTTCGACTAGACTTAACACATCACCCATACCTAAGATACGTTGGGCAATACGTTCAGGATGGAACAACTCTAGCGCGTCTAATTTTTCACCGCGACCCAAGAACTTAATAGGCTTGCCAGTGATAGCACGTACTGATAGCGCAGCACCGCCACGAGCATCGCCGTCAGTCTTGGTTAAGATGACCCCAGTCAAAGGCAAGGCATCATCGAATGCTTTGGCAGTATTTGCCGCATCCTGACCGGTCATAGCATCGACTACAAATAGAGTTTCAGAAGGATTGACTGCAGCGGTTAAGGCCTTGATCTCATCCATCATAGCTTCGTCGATAGCCAGACGACCAGCGGTATCAATAATCAAGATATCTTGATACTGAATTTTAGCCTCTTCAATAGCTCGTAGCGCAATATCAATAGGGTTTTCGTCGCTGCTTGAATTGACGAACTTGGCATTGACTTGCCCAGCCACTTGCTCAAGCTGCTTGATCGCTGCTGGACGATAGACGTCAGCCGACACTAGCATAACTTTTTTCTTGTGACGCTCTTGTAGGAACTTGGCCAGTTTACCAGCAGTAGTCGTTTTACCAGCACCTTGTAAGCCTGCTAAGATATAAACTACTGGGGGTTTGCCAGTCATTTCTAACTGTTGATTGGCACTGCCCATCATTTCGGTCAGCTCATCGTGGACTATTTTTACAAAGGCTTGTCCAGGAGCTAACTCTTTTAACACTTCTGCGCCCAGCGCTTGCTCTTTGACTCGTTTAACAAAGTCACGAGTCACTGGCAAGGCTACGTCAGCTTCCAGAAGCGCCATACGTACTTCACGCAAAGTGTCTTTGATATTGTCTTCGGTTAATTGTCCACTGCCAGAGATATTGCGTAAACTCGACGATAGACGTTCGGTTAAGGTATCAAACATAAGTAATTCTCATTAGGTCATTAGTTAATATGTATTCTTTAAATCTGTTGTAGCCAATAGTGTTTTGTTTAGCTATGTTGTCGTTAGCCGTATTTTAATTAGTGTTCATCAACTGTTGCAAGCCACTGGTTTCAATTCACCCGTTTATTATTTAAGCGCTTGTGCTAGAATTTCCCAATAGTAGATCAATATTGATCCTGCGTCGTTAATAATGACTCAACAATATTGACTCGGCTAAAATAATAATGGATATGATTCTCAATTGAAGGCTGTTTTATGATAAATTGTAGGCTTATTCTAATCATACCATTTTAGCATTAACTTGAGCGGCCCTGAGTAATAATAGCCACTAGGTTGCGCTGCTGATAATTAATGAGGCTTAGCTGTGTTACTTGCTTTTGTGATAGCCAGTATGGCTTATATCGCGGTCAGTATCTACATCGGTTGGGCGCTGACGGCCAATAGTACTATTAATAAAGGCCTGAGTCTGGGCCTATTGCTACTGGGAATGCTTGCGCACGCTACCCTATTGTACCCTTACATATTCACTCTTTATGGGCTGAATTTTAACCTATTTAATGTGCTCAGTCTCATCAGCTTATTTTTCTTATTCTTTTATGTCCTGTTCTCATTGTATAGACCGATTGTCAGTTTAGGTATTTTGGCAGCGCCAACTGCCTTTATCGGTATGACTATAGGATTCATTGGTCGAGTGGCTTATCAGCCTTTAACTCATGTCAGTGTCGGTTTAGAAGCTCATATTATACTATCATTCGCCGCTTACTGTGTGCTACTGATGGCCACCGTACAAGCGCTATTTTTGCGACTGCAAATTGGTGAACTAAAACAACACACTATCCATCGTTTCTGGGTCAATAAGCTACCTTCTTTGCAAACCATGGAAGGGCTATTATTTGACATGATCCTAGTGGGTTTTGTGCTGCTCAGTATTGCGCTGGGACTAGGCTTCGTCTATGTAGAAGACTTATTTTCTCAGCATATCGTACATAAAACAGTGTTTAGTGTACTGTCATGGTTATTATTTGGGGTGCTGCTACTAGGGAATTGGCGTGCAGGGTGGCGTGGTAAGCGTGCTGCTAACATCACCATTTATGCCTTTATATTGTTAGCTATTGGTTTCGTTGGCAGTAAATTTGTTTTGGAATTAGTGCTCTAACTAGTATTGTAATTAGGGTATCTACATTACCTTACATTGGCATATGATCTGCAACACTGCTTTGATTCACTAGCAGCTATCGGCCGTCTCTACTTATCGCTGTTCAACCCGCCTTAGTGTCTTTTTCGATCATCGGCATCATTCCAGCCTCAGCCTTGCAATTTTATGCACTACTTTGGTTTTTTTATAACATTTATAGGGATAAATGTTATAATTTAGCCCGTAATAAGGTTGGCACCAATATTGCATTAACAATGCAGCGCTGGTTATTTATAATGCTAATACTAGTATTAATAACCGTACCAGTATTTTGATTTTCCAATCATTATACTCCTCTATTACCACAACGATTTGCACCTCTCATAACATGGCCTTCGACAATGAGTTCAGCACCTAGCGCCGCCTCCCAAGGTTATGGCAAAAACAGACAATGGCTCGCCGAGCTTGAACTTAAGCTAGTACCAACAGCCAATAAAACCTATCTTAAGCAGCTGTCTTTTAGCGGGCCGCTGCGTATTCAACGTCCCTTTTATCCCGAAGGTGGTGTTTGTCATTTATACATCCTGCATCCACCCGGTGGCTTAGTATCTGGTGACCAATTAAAAATACAAGCTCACTGTGTAGCCGATAGCCAAAGCCTATTAACTACTCCTTCTGCAGGCAAAGTCTATGGGCGTGATAGTGATGGCGTCGCTCAAGGTCAGTCAGTAAAGTTAACTTTGCTGGACAATGCTGAATGTGAATGGCTGCCACAAGAGACTATCGTTTTTCGAGATGCCAATGCCCGCTTAGATACCCGGATTGAATTGTCTGCTAACGCACGGTTTATAGGTTGGGACTTAGTATGTCTGGGACGCCCAGCGGCTAAAGAAGTCTTTGATAAAGGCTCACTGAGCCAGCATATTTCCTTATGGCGTGATGGCCGTTTAGTACTCAATGAGCGCTTACAGCTAACTGCTGGTAGCAAAATGCAGCAGAGCCGAGTGGGGTTGGCAGATAACGTCGTATTTGGCACTTTGCTTGCCAGCGGATTTACTCTACAACCAGGCTTTGATGCTAGCCCTCAGTCTGATTTAATCAAAGCGTTACGCGCCTGCCTGTCTAAGCAAGTTTTTACTATCACTCAGCGCCTAGGGGTGCTGCTAGTACGCTATTTGGGCAATGATATGAACGAATGCCGTGATGGCATGTGGCAAGCTTGGGCGCTAATCCGACCTGTGCTACTCCAGCGCCCTGCTTGTATCCCCCGTATTTGGCTTACCTAATTTTACTGACTATATTTAGCTCATCTAAGGAACAACACCATGGAATTAAGCCCAAGAGAAAAAGATAAATTACTGTTATTCACCGCCGGTTTAGTAGCTGAGCGTAGGCTAGCTCGCGGGTTAAGGCTCAACTATCCTGAGTCGGTTGCTTATTTATCAGCCGCTTTGTTGGAAGGAGCACGCGATGGCCGTACGGTAGCTGAGCTTATGGGTAGTGGCCGTAACTGGCTGACACGCGAGCAAGTAATGGACGGGGTGGCAGAATTAATACCAGAGATACAAGTTGAAGCTACTTTCCCCGATGGTACTAAGCTAGTTACTTTGCATAACCCCATTCAATAATACTTGCTCTACTTGTTACTAACAGTATGCTAGAAAAACACATACTCATGGCACAAGGTCATAAATACTTTTTTAACCTAATCGTAGGTCTGATTAAATCCTATCTCCATTAATACTAAATCTTATTTAACACTAGGAACCGAGATGAAACCTGGAGAGCTACAGCTAGCCACTGGCGATATTGAATTAAATGCTGGTCGTGAAAAACGTACTTTGATAGTAGCTAATACTGGTGATAGACCAATACAGGTTGGCTCTCATTATCACTTTGCCGAAGTGAACCCAGCACTGCAATTAGATCGTGAGCTGGCCATGGGCTTCCGTCTAGACATTGCTGCTGGTACTGCCGTGCGTTTTGAGCCCGGTCAGCAGCGCAGCGTGACTTTAGTTGCCCTCGGAGGTTTGCGCCGAGTTTATGGATTTAGAGGCGATGTCATGGGCCCATTATCAACATTAGTAGGAGAAG
This sequence comes from Psychrobacter sp. TAE2020, assembly GCF_018919485.1. GTDB lineage: Bacteria > Pseudomonadota > Gammaproteobacteria > Pseudomonadales > Moraxellaceae > Psychrobacter. The sequence continues at coordinate 2,724,526 of NZ_JAHLMU010000001.1, read as the reverse complement.
ACCATGTCTAAAATCAGTCGCAGCGCTTATGCAGAAATGTTCGGTCCTACTACTGGCGATAGAATTCGTCTAGCAGATACTCAACTATGGATTGAGATTGAGCACGATCATACTTGTTATGGTGACGAGGTTACTTTTGGCGGTGGCAAAGTTATACGTGATGGCATGGGTCAGAGCCAACTTGGTGATGCTGATACCGTCGACACTATTATTACTAATGTAGTGATTTTAGATCATTGGGGCATCGTCAAGGCTGATGTTGGTATCAAGAACGGTCGTATTAGCGCCATTGGTAAAGCGGGTAATCCTGATATTCAGGATGGCGTGACTATTAACATAGGTGCTTGTAGTGAAGTCATCGCTGGTGAAGGTAAAATACTGACGGCAGGTGGTGTTGATACTCATATTCATTACATCTGTCCACAGCAAATTGAAGAGGCCATCTGCTCAGGTATTACTACTATGGTTGGTGGCGGTACTGGGCCTGCAACAGGTAGTAAAGCAACGACTTGTACGCCTGGTGCTTGGCATATTGCCCGCATGCTACAAGCGACTGATCAGCTACCGATGAACTTTGGCTTTATGGGCAAAGGTAGTGCCAGTTTACCAGGGCCGTTACGCGAGCAGTTAGATGCGGGCGCTATGGGACTGAAGATTCATGAAGATTGGGGCGCAACCCCAGCGCTGATTGATTGCTGCTTATCGGTCGCTGAAGAGTACGATGTACAAATAGCTATTCATACTGATACTTTGAATGAATCAGGATTTGTCGATGATACTTTGGGGGCGTTTAAAGGCCGCACTATTCATACTTATCATACCGAAGGCGCAGGCGGTGGTCATGCACCGGATATTCTAAAGGCTTGCAGTCTTTCTAATGTGTTGCCCTCGTCCACTAATCCGACCCGACCTTACACTGTCAATACGGTAGACGAGCATTTAGATATGCTGATGGTCTGTCATCATTTAGACCCTAATATCCCTGAAGATGTGGCGTTTGCGGACTCTCGTATTCGTAAAGAAACCATTGCTGCCGAAGATATTTTGCAAGATTTAGGGGTTATCTCAATGATTTCCTCTGACAGCCAAGCGATGGGACGCGTTGGAGAAGTAGTGTGCCGTAGTTGGCAAACTGCTGATAAAATGTTCCAGCAGCGTGGTCTATTGCCGGAAGATGAAGCGCTTGGCTGCAATAACTTTCGTGCTAAACGTTATATAGCTAAATATACTATTAACCCTGCTATTACTCATGGTATTTCCCATGTAGTGGGTTCAGTAGAAGTCGGTAAGCTTGCAGACTTAGTATTATGGGATCCGGCTTTTTTCGGTATTAAACCTGCGTTACTGTTAAAAGGCGGTAGCATTGCTTACGCACCAATGGGTGATATTAACGGCTCTATTCCTACCCCGCAGCCAGTACATTATCGTCCGATGTTTGGCGCGCTTGGTCGTGCAGCCTCTGCAAGCAGTGTAACTTTTGTCAGTAAAGCGGCGCTTGAGCGGGATTTGGTCACTCAATTAGGATTGACTCGAGAGCTAGTAGCTTGTGTTAATACTCGCAATATTCAAAAGAAAGATATGATTCATAACGACGCCACTCCAAAGATAGAAGTTGATGCGCAAACTTATGAAGTACGCTGCGACGGCGAGCTATTAAGTTGCGAGCCAGCTGAAGTATTACCACTAGCTCAACTGTATATGTTGTTTTAAGACGCCCCACCTACTATGGAGAAAGAAGTGTTAAAAATAACTCAATATTTAGCTGATAACCAACAGCCAGCTGATGACTATATAACCTTAGCCTTTGAACAGCGCCAAAAAGGTCGCTTTAAAGCGGTGAGCGACCAAGGTATCGAGGTAGGAGTGTTTTTAGAGCGTGGTCAAGTACTAGCTCAGGATGATCGCTTGCAAGCAGAAGATGGTCGTGTCTTCGCAGTAGTCGCTCAACCGGAGTCAGTAGTGACTGCTTATGCCGATGATTGGCCAAGCTTTGCACGTGCTTGCTACCATTTAGGGAATCGACACGTGACTTTGCAGTTAGGCGATTGCTGGCTACGCTTTCAACCAGATCACGTCTTAGAACATTTGGCTGAACATTTAGGCTTACGTTTAGAAGTAGGCGCCGCCCCTTTCCATCCTGAGGCTGGCGCTTATCATGGTCAACACAATCATGACAGTCATGAACCGGGCCATCATGAACATTAATAGTCCAACTAGTGTGCAAGCTAATGCTGTGCAAACTGGTGCTACACAGATCGACGCTAGTCAATTACTGGCGCTGTTACACTTATCCAGCCCTGCCCTACCTATAGGTGGTTTTGCTTACTCTAGTGGCTTAGAGTCGGCCATTGAGCTGGGCTGGGTGACTAATGAGGCCGAGCTTGAGAGTTGGCTTGATGGCATGTTACAAGCAATGGCCCATCTGGATATTCCAGTGCTATTGCGCTTGTGCGCTGCTAGGATCAACAATGATGCTCAGCAAATAGTGTACTGGAATGATTTTTTGCGAGCCAATCGTGAAACTTATGAGTTACTATTTGAAGATGATCAGCAAGCGCTAGCGTTAGTACGCTTATTGCAAGGTCAGCAGCTAGAAGTAGACTCTCTACCTGAAGAGCCTGCTTTTATGAGCGTCTATAGCTTGGCTGCGCAACATTTTGGTCTCAGCGCCCATTGGGCAGCAGTAGGGTATTTGTGGAGTTGGCTTGAGAACCAGTTAACTGTAGCTAGCAAAACTATACCTTTAGGTCAGACAGCGGCACAGCGACTATTAGTGTTACTAAAGCCAATATTATTAGCACACTTTGCAGTAGCGACTACTCTTACTGATGAGCAGCTTGGCTGGAGCCTACCTGGGCAAGTACACGCCAGCTGCTTACACGAGAGCCAATATTCGCGTTTATTTCGCAGCTAATAGCACTGATACTGAACTAGTTTAAAATCGACTGATATTGTCGCTAACGTACCTTGAAAATTCTTTTAAAATCACTCTATCTGGAGCAAATAATGACAACTCAATGTTTACGAGTCGGTGTAGGTGGTCCAGTAGGATCAGGCAAAACAGCTTTACTACGCCAGCTATGCTTAGCGTTACGCAACCATTATGATTTAGCAGTAGTCACCAACGATATCTATACTAAAGAAGATGCTGAGTTTTTACTACGTCATCAAGCTCTAAGTGAAGATCGTATCTTAGGTGTGGAGACTGGTGGATGTCCGCATACGGCTATTCGCGAAGATGCTTCTATGAACTTAGCCGCCATCGACACTTTGCAAGAGCGTCATCCCAATCTAGAGTTAGTGTTTGTAGAGAGTGGTGGTGATAATCTATCGGCAACTTTTAGCCCAGAACTATCAGATCTGACTTTATATGTGATCGATGTCTGCGCTGGTGATAAAATCCCACGTAAAGGTGGTCCCGGTATCACTAAGTCTGACTTATTGATCATTAATAAAACCGATTTAGCCCCTATGGTCAATGCTTCGTTAGAAGTTATGGATAGAGATGCTAAGCGCATGCGTGGCGAGCGTCCTTTTGTATTTAGCAACTTAGTGCGCGGTGATGGAGTCGCTGAAATCATCAACTTTATTCAGCGCGAAGGTATGCTTAGACCCTTACCAGCTGACTTCTCAGTAGAAGTGACTAGTGTGGCCAGCAATGAACAATTGGCTTAGTAAAAATACAATACCTGTTTGACCAGCAAAAATAACTCTAGGAATAAATTATGAACAAAAATAAAATCGGTCAAACCGTGTTACTGATGTTAGTTACACTAGCGCCTTCAGTAGCCTTGGCTCATCCCGGACACGATACCTCAGGTATGCTCGCAGGCATTACTCATCCTTTATTAGGCTGGGATCACTTATTAGCCATGGTGGCGGTAGGTATGTTAGCGGTGATGGGCCGTAGTAAACCGGCATGGCAACTGCCGTTAGCGTTTGTGAGCTTTATGCTAATTGGCGCGCTATTCGGTATCAATGGCATGGCTATTCCAGCCGTTGAGAACGGCATTCTACTATCCTTAGTAGTGCTAGGTGGCCTACTAGCAGTTGGACGCAGCAGTTCGCTATTGCTGCTAACGGTATGCTGTGCACTGTTTGGTACCTTACATGGTAATGCACATGGTATTGAATTAGCTGCAGGTCATGGCGCAATCAGCTATATTGTAGGCTTTATGCTCTCTACTATCGCCCTGCATACTGTCGGTTACTTAGTGGCGAGCAAGTGGCAAACCATAGCTTTGAGAGTCACTGGTGTTGCTATCGCAAGCATTGGCTTAGTAGCTATGCTAAGTGCCATGGCTTAAAGGCTAGCGGTTAAGTGTTAAGATAAGCGATTAATAAAAATACTCCAACTCTACGGAGTATTTTTTTATCTGTTATTTGCTAATTTAAATCGTTATGCTTTTTTAAGTTTGTGCTAATTAATACAAAAACTCTCCCTACGCAGTTGAGGATTATTGTGCTCAGAGTTCCTGATATTTATTCAATAATATAAGTTTGAGTCGTTGTTTCGTTGTTAGGTGAGGTAACCAATATTTCCAAAGAGTCACCGGCTTCACACTCCTGCAACCTGTAAGTATTGATCGTACCGATGTTATTACCAAGCTTACCAACAGCCATATTATCAGGTACTACTTTAACGCCTCCAATTAACTCTATAGCACAGCTGCCACTACCAACTCCAGCAGTTTTATCTATTATCGTTGCTGAAATAGTCGTTTCAGAAGGCATTGGGTTTAAATCGTAAAAGCCACCACTATTTAAATTAGTGAGTATGCCACTCAAAGGATTGCTCGCTATATCACTAACCTTAAATGATACCGTTGCCTGTACACCTGATGGTAATAGCGACGTTCCCATCGTTAGTACGCTGAGCGTCACATTAGTTGCTTGTACAGAAAAATCTAAATTGTCAGCAGCAGTATTGCCTTTATAGCTTGCATTCGCTGAAATAGTATAAGCGCCTGAAACGTTAGGTGCATTGGGTTTTAGGAAAATACGAGCTTTACCTTCACTATTTGTTAGAGTATAACCAGAGGTTGTTTGGGACAAAGCAACACCCTCAGCATCAATTGAAAAGCTAACCTTAGCATCAAAAAATGGACTTTTGTTTGTATATTTTACTTCTATTTTGTAGTAAGCGCCGTCGAGACTGACAGTAGTAATTGCGTTACCGTCAGCATCAAGCAATTTACTTTTATTAATATTGACCGCTTCAACAGCCTGCTGTTCTTCACTATTGTTATTACCACTACTTGCCTACCCACCACTCTCGCTACCATCAAACGGAAGAGCGATTGAATCTACTCCATCCCCACTACAACCTGCTAGAGCTGAGGCTAATTTAGCATTGTGAATTGAAGCAACTTAGAAGCTAGCGGACTATAGAGCATATTTTTGAACTCCAAATTAGCAAAATTTTGCCAAAAAATAAGGCGGATTGCTGGGTAATTTTATATAAACATCAGATAATCAACTTACTATCCTCAACACAGAATTTGTTAATACATTGTATTGTATTTCTAATAACGACCTTACTGAATTTTTGTTTTTTTATAACTAAAAGTTTACTCTTTGCATGAGCAATCAATAACATTACTCTATGGATTCAAGGTATAATAAGCACTTAGTAGGTTAGCGTTTACTATAAAATAATTTGAATTTTTATTGATTATATGGTATAAATGTCGCCTTTAAAATTTTCTGAATTGGTTACCTTGTCATTTGCCTTTAGATGGCAGAAAATCAGCTCAACCTTCATATAGTTTTGTTTGGTGCAATGTGCCTCTTGCTGTGTCCATGCCGCAAATTTGTGCAACTTGCCCAGACTGGTATGAGAATATCTCATACCTAATAGATTAGGAGTTCACCATGTCTAAAGTTTGTCAAGTGACTGGAAAGCGCCCTATGGTGGGTAATAATGTTTCGCACGCAAACAACAAAACCCGTCGTCGCTTTCTACCAAACCTGCATAACCATCGTTTTTGGGTAGAGTCTGAGAATCGTTTCATACGTCTACGTATATCTACTAAAGGTATGCGCATCGTTGATAAACTTGGTATTGATAAAGTGCTAGCAGATTTGCGTGCAAAAGGTCAAAAAGTTTAAGCCGAGCGCTTCACTATTCAAAGGAAAGTTGTTATGAGAGATAAAATTAAGTTGGTATCAACTGCCGGTACTGGTTACTACTACACCACTACTAAAAACAAACGCACTATGCCTGGCAAAATGGAAATGAAGAAATTCGATCCAAAAATTCGTCAGCACGTGTTATTTAAAGAAGCAAAAATTAAATAGTAATCATTAATTTTAATTAACGACTATTATTAGACGCATAAAAAAGGGTTTATCAATTGATAAACCCTTTTTTATTGGCTACGGTTTTAACTAGACCAGTTAACTATAGTGGCTAGGCTCTTTATCATAGACATGAGCATGCCAGTGACTCATTTGCTTTTGCATAATTACTTGAATAGCCGCATGGATCATATGCTGACCTATAGCTTGCGTATCACTGCCTAATAGATCTTTTAATTTATCAGAAAAATCTATAGTCATTAAAGGTTCTTCATCTTTTTCAGTGTCGCGCAATAATAAAGTACCATTTTCAGCTTCGACTAGCTCAAGAGTAGTCTCTTTGGCAAAGCCAGAAAATTGATCAGCACTATCGTTATCTAATTCTATCTCATTATCAATATCGTATGGCATTTGGCCTCTTCCTCATTATCCCGTCTTATACTAGCTAGCCTGACAATCACTCACTCTAATCACCTGATAGCAATGCGGGTAAAATAGTTCTCAACCCATACAATGGACGCTTTTCCCTTAAATTTCAAGGGCAACCAACTAAGCCTTGTATGAGTTTTAGGATTAATTTGGCAAAATAAAGTTTTTACAGCAATTACTTTAACGCCAATAGCGCAGTTTACCTATGGTAAATAGTAAAGCAACAAACATACCCATATAGTAAGTCATTTTTAACTGAAAAGTAGGATCGCGATACTTCATAGGTAGCGCAACTACAGTAGTCGCTAAAGGTAGTATCAGCAGCATCAGCAGCCAGTTCTCAATCACATTAAGCCAGCCTTGTAAACCCGTACCGTTACGCAGCGACGCTAACCCTAATAAGAGACAAGCAACAATAAGACTAGTGAATAAGACGTTGGGCAACTCTTTGGGATAAATAATATTAGCAATACGGGTTGGCATGATTTGCATACGAGTGTCCAGTCATAATAAGACTCATGACTTATTTATAAAATTAATAAAATAAGAGTGGCTATTCAATAACGAATTATTGCTTAAGCCTTCTCTGTAATGGCTACTATTATCTAACAATTAATATAAGGCCGTTAACTATAAGTGCCCATCAACCATAATAACGAGATACAAGAAGTTAAGTATCCTAAACTTATTGCATTCCAGCCTTGAATATTAGTACCTTTGATTTTGTTAAAAATACGCGATCCAATCCAAAAAAGTAAGGGAATACCGATAATAAATGCCGGTACTAACGTCGCTGCATGACGCAGAACTTCTGCCGTATCATGACCGGCTATCATACGCGCGCCATAACCCGCTAAGCTTAGTATCAAGGCAAGTACTGCCATACCAATAGTAATACCCTTAGGGACGATGCTAGGCACCTTAGGGTGCTGATTTGACTTAGGTCGCTCAGCTTGAGGCGTGACAGTATTATGAGCATGCTCAGCTGCTGCTGAACGGGAAATTACGTTCTGTGTGTCCATAAATCACCTCTGTTGACATTACAATCAGTATATAGCTCTTTAATGGTGTCAAATGCTGATAAAGCAAGTTACCCCTATTACAGCCTCTTAGTTAAAACTACTAAATTAAAGCTACTAAATTGAAAACACCTAATTAAAACCTTTAGCCGTTATTCACTGCCGCAAGCTCTGCACGCATAGCGCTGATAGCTACAGCATAATCATCTTGATTGAAAATAGCCGAACCTGCGACGAACATGTCAGCACCTGCCTCAGCGATAGCACGAATGTTATTAGCCTTGATACCACCGTCTACCTCAAGTCTAATGTCGCGACCACTAGCATCAATAAGCTGACGCACGTCACGCACCTTATTTAAGGTACTCTCAATAAAGGATTGACCACCAAAGCCTGGATTAACGCTCATCAATAAAATCTGATCAACTTTATCCATAACATAGTCTAAATAATGTAATGGTGTGGCCGGATTTAATACTAAGCCACATTTTGCGCCACCGTCTTTGATCAACTGTAGCGACCGGTCAATATGAGCGCTAGCTTCTGGGTGAAAAGTAATAACGCTTGCCCCTGCTGCTAAGAACTGTTCAATCATGCCATCGACAGGCGACACCATTAAATGCACATCAATCGGGGCATCAATACCGTAATCACGTAAAGCGCTACAAATCATACTGCCGAAAGTCAAGTTGGGCACATAATGATTGTCCATGACATCGAAGTGAATAACATCAGCGCCAGCTTTTAACACCTTCTCCACTTCCTCACCTAAACGGGCAAAGTCAGCAGATAAGATCGAAGGAGCGATTAAGTATTGCTTAGCGGGGAAAATCATAATGAGCTACCTAGTTACGGTGATTTATTAAATATTGTTTATTATAAGCCATTTATTAACCGTATTTTTTTAGCAATTGCCTATTCAACGGTGCTGCTTAACAGCTGATTTTAAAAGCTATCGGTTAACCACTACTTGCCAACCAACATATCAGCTAAAAATACTGCGCAGATTTTAGCGCTGCTTGTATTGAGTTTTACAATAAGCTCGGCCCACTTCAAAGCCTCGCTTGGCTTGGTGCTTAGTAGCGCGCCCGGTTACTCGCTCTCGCCATAAGCGAAAAGAAGACGGCTTTAACTCTTGACGCATCAGTTTGATTACTGCATCTTCGTTTAAGCCATAGCTATGCTCGATGGCTGAAAACGGGGTTCTATCTTCCCAAGCCATTTCTATTATTCGTGAGAGATGCGACTCATCGAGATTTTCGATATCTACCGCAGTAACTGGTTCTGATGTTGCCTCATTTGAGACAGTAGATCCTGTAGCCTCAGTTTCGCTAAGGCGCTGCTTCTGTTGCAACGCCTTATTCATATCAGCTTGCATAAGCGCCAGTGCAGATTTAGCGCCATTGTGCTCAGAAGACGGCTGTTGCAAGACTCTCTCATCTATTAATAAATTTTGCGCATCAGTGATAATGTCATCGGTCATAAATAGCTCCCTTTTGAGTATTTATTTAACTAATAATATCGGTATTGGCAATGAATAATCGACTATCTATTGTTGGGCAAGTCTGCCGCTTTACAATGATGATCAATGTGATCATCCATAACGCTTTGAATAAAGTAGTAACTGTGATCATGTCCAGCCTGATAACGTAAAGTTAGGGGCTGTTTGGCTTTTTCACAAGCTTGCTGCAATTTAGTAGGTTGCAGTTGTCCTTGCGCCAAAAAATTATCAGCAGCGCCTTGATCAACCAGAATAGTTGAGTATTGCTGACCGACAGTTTCGATAGTATGAGAGGCATCAAACTGCTGCCAAAGTGCTTTATCTTCACCAAAATATTCTGTGAAAGCCGCTTGGCCCCATGCTGACTCACTGGCCGCACAAACTGGTGACAACGCTGATACGCTGGCAAACTTGCTAGGGAATTTAAAGCCCAATAATAGAGCGCCGTGACCACCCATAGAGTGACCCATAATACCTATACTACTGATAGCGAATTCTGCACGGATCAAGTCATATAGTTCATCAACGATATAACTTTGCATGTTGAAGTTTTCTGCCCAAGGCGAACAACTAGCATCGACATAGTAGCTGGCTCCTTGTCCGACAAAATAACGCTCATCGTTAGGAACTTCATTTTCAGCACTAGTATTTTTGGCACTAGTATTTTTAGTACTAGTATTAGGCGAACTACGTGGCGAAGTATCAGGGGCAATAAATATCATGCCCAGCTCACTGCATTTTTTTTGAAAGTGCGCTTTATGAGTGACATTATCCGCATTACAGGTTAACCCTGAAAGATACATAATCGCTGGGCAGCTTTGACCTGTTAAAGCTTTATCAGGGAGATAAATACTAAAAGTCATCGAGGTTTTGGTAGCTGATGACTGATGGCTATAATAGTGCTGCTCCCCATCAAAACAGCGATTAGCGCTTTCTTTGGTCAACTGAGTATTAGCAGGTAAGCTATGAGCATAATAATTATTTATCATTAAAATTCCCTTTGGTAGTCCTCAAGTGGTAGTTCTCAAGTGATAGTCATCGAGTAGAAACTTGATTCTGGTTAGTCTAGACGCTTAATAGGCGCTAGATTATTATTAGGATAGCTATTTGCTACTAGTTAGATTTAATACTAGCCAGATTAGCAGCGATAGGCTCTTATTATACGAACTTTACTAAAGCTATCCGTTGGTTTTCTATAGCACTTTGTTAGGGGCTAGTTGCTCCGGTGGCAATAGGAGGCGAGATAGTGAAAGATTTGTTATCAATAGCGCCATTGTCAGCACTAATGCTAGACACCGAAGGGCGAGACTTATCGAACAAGACTTGCTCAAAAGCTGGTAACGCTGTTTGCATCAAACTACCGATAACCATTTGTGGCTCAGAGGGCTCAAAGCCCATAAATTTTTCACGCTCACTAACTCGTAAACTAGCATCTTTAAAGGCCGTCTCAAAGCTAGTATTCTCACGCAAACTCTCAGCAAAAAATGCTTGACCAAAATAAGTCATCTCAGCACTGTTAGTACAACCAAATGACATTTTATCAGCGGCTGAGGCGGTAATAACTACTGTAGTTGGTGAAGTTAAATCATCAATGAATGAGCCTGAATAACAAGCAGAGACCACGATTACTCGCCAGCGAATACCGGAAGCATCTAGAGCCTCTCGTAGCCAAGCAGCGTCTAAATTGTCCATCTCTAATGGTGGGTTGGATAACTGCACAATATCCTGATCCCCATGAGAAGATAAGGTTAAAAATAGTACGTCTTCATCAGCATTCATCTGCTGACCTATTCTTTTTAACCCCTGCAATATGCTAGTTTTGCTAGCTATTGGCTCATCAAGCCAGCTGTAACTATTATTAATTAAAGACAGCGAGCGACCGCTAGTGCCGAAACGCACATCGAAGAGCTCACGCACTTTATTAATTTCGGAACGAAAAACGTTTTGTTCGGAGAAGCCCGCGACACCCATAAAGTACCAATCACTCGCTCCTGGTACACTAGAATCGATACCATTTAGGGCTTGTTGTAATAAGCGCGGCTGCTCATAAAGGGCAGCCTCTTCTAATACTGGCTGCACTGGAATCTGCTTAAAGATAGGCTGGTCGGCCACGTTATTTTGCCAGATCGTCAGTAGGGCAACGGCACCTACCAGTACAATGATACGTTCCCACCAAGGCATACGTAGACGACGAGCAAATATCCATAATAGCGCTAGCGTTTGCCAGAGGAATAAGATTAAAAATAGTATAGGTAAAAAAGAATAACTCCAATCTGGCAACCAGCCTTGACTACCAATAAACTGCACGATACTTTGTAGCAGCGCTGATAGAGTATCAGCCACCAACCATAGCACTACCGGCACGAACAACATGCCTTGATTGCTCGTACGCCGTGCAAGAATGATGCCGCCTAATAAGATAATAGTCGGCCAAATTAAATAGCTGACTAGCCCTTGCTCATTAAAAACACTGCCATTCTCAGCGGCTAACCATGAGAACAGCACGTTACTGCCTAAGGCTAATGAAGCAAACAGGGCAAACTGCATAAAAGTCGGCTTTACCCAAGAAAAGGCACGAGTCGATCCTACTAACATCCAAAGCGTGGCGATAATATTAGCAGCGAAATTAAGCGAAAAGCGCTGAAGAGAAATGGTTTTTAGCGATGAAATTGACAAAGACTTTGACCTCTAAGCAGTCAAGAAAAATAAAGAGATGGCGAATAATGAATATTATAACTGAATTGAGTAATTTATCCTGCCAATCTAACACAGATGTAACAGACTGTGAGTTAAGACTACAACAATAATTTGTAAAATGGCACAAAAAAGAGGCCTTAATACTAAGACCTCTCCATTAATGCAACTGTACTACTTTAACGGCACTACTCGTAGTAAATAACGGCGAGCAATGACTAAATAACTAGTAAGAATTAACGCATCAAAAGCTCATTAACTCTTTTAAGATAAGCGGCTGGATCTTCTAACTGTCCCCCATCAGCCAATAACGCTTGATCAAAGATCACTTGCGCTAGCTTATCAAAGTCAGCATCAACATGCTCGCTAGACTCAAGCTTTTTGATCAATGGATGATCAGGATTGACTTCAAGCGTTGGCTTGCTCTCTGGCACTTCTTGACCCATTTGCTTGAGCATCTGAATCATCTGTGGTGACAGCTCGCCTTCACCTACTACTAAACAGGCGGGACTATCTACTAAGCGAGTAGAAACTTTAACGTCTTTAGCACGTTCACCTAGCGCTTTTTTTAACTTATCAATAACCGGTTTTAAAGTCTCTTGTGCTTTTTGCGCTTCAGCCTTTTCTTCTTCATCTTGTAAATCGCCTAAATCAACTGCACCTTTGGCGATATTTTGTAGCGGCGTCTCATCAAATGAGGTCAAGAAGTTCATTGCCCACTCATCAACCCGACTAGTCATCAAAATAACTTCAATATTTTTCTTTTTGAACAGCTCAAGTTGTGGGCTATTTTTAGCCGCTGCTAGACTATCAGCCGTTATATAATAAATGACTTTTTGACCCTCTTTCATTCGGCCTTTGTAGTCTTCAAAGCTAGTCGTTACGCTGTCTTGAGTGCTAGTTGAATAACGGAGCAATTTGGCAATACGTTCTTGATTGCCCATGTCCTCGCCGAGACCTTCTTTGATAACGTCACCGAACTCAGTATAGAATTGGGCGAACTTCTGTTGCTTTTCGCTGTCTTCGCTATTGGCCAAACTTGCTAACGTAGTAAGGATACGACGCGCATTACCATCACGAATTGATTTCACATCGCGTGACTCTTGTAGTAATTCACGACTGACGTTCAGCGGCAAATCTGCTGAATCAATTACCCCTTTTACAAAGCGCAGATACATCGGTAGCAGCTGCTCCGCATCATCCATAATAAACACGCGCTTCACATACAGCTTAAGACCATGCTGCTGCTCACGAGTATATAAATCTACTGGTGCGGTCTTAGGAATGTATAACAGCTGAGTATACTGGACACGGCCTTCAACACGGTTATGAGTCCAAGTTAATGGCGCATCCATGTCATAAGTAATGTTTTTATAGAAGTCGACATACTCTTCATCTTCGATTTCTGCTGCTGAGCGAGTCCATAAAGCGCTGGCTTTGTTGATAGTTTCCCACTCATCAGTAAGCACCATCTCGCCACCAGCTGGGGTGTCACTGTCTTCTTCGCTATCGACTACATCTTCTTGCCAAACTTCTTTACGCATCTGAATCGGTAGACTGATATGATCAGAGTACTTATTGACCAAACTCTTAATTTTGCTACGGTCTAAATAACTGTCTTCACCTTCAGAATACTCTGGTTTGAGGTGCAAAGTAATAGTAGTACCGCGGGTCGCTTTGTTGATAGGCTCAACAGTGAACATACCCGTACCATCAGATATCCAGCGTACGCCTTTGTCAGCAGAATCGCCCGCTTTGCGTGATTCGACACTGATAGTATCAGCGACGATAAAACCTGAATAAAAGCCAACTCCAAACTGACCAATCAACTGGCCTTCTTGTTTTTGTGATTCAGACAGTTTGTCTAAAAACGCTTTAGTACCTGATTTAGCAATAGTTCCTAAGTTCTCAATAGCGTCAGCTTCATTCATACCAATACCGTTATCGATAAGGGTAATAGTCTTCGCCTCTTCATCGATCACAATACGAATACGCAATTCGCCATCATCTTCATACAAACTATCATCATTAGTTGCTTCAAAACGCAATTTATCACAAGCGTCAGAGGCATTAGAGACTAGCTCACGGACAAAGATATCTGCATTAGAATAGAGAGAATGAGTCACTAAATGTAGTAATTGAGCCACTTCAGCTTCAAAGCTATGTTTTTTTAATTCTGGGCTCTGACTGGTGGTATTTGCCTGATCAGTGCTCGCTTGATCAGTGCTTTGGCTATCCATTTCTTTTCCATCAACATTTTGGTTATCAGCTTGTTCACTCATAAAAACTCCTTTAATTTTGATTAGAACTTATTATTAAATTAAGCCCACTGCTAATAATAGCTTAGCTTAACTTTAAATACCGCTAGACTGTTTATAAAGTAAGGGCACGGCAAAATATTTCAAGCCACGCCGCTCATTTAATAGTTTTTTTACTGATTTGCGGAGTTTTTACCCCTATCAAGCAGCTTTTGTTTTTATTAAGTGGCTTGTATTCAACTGCCTTGAATAAACAGCCTGCAGGCAAATTAAACTGGCAACGGACGGATAGTGAGGATTTGTTCGCTACGGCCAAAGGGCCCATGGACATCATGAAGCACAGCACTAGTGATACCGATACCGTCAATGCCGTACTGCTGCACGGCCTCAATACCTAGCCAGCGGCCTTTAGGCAGACGATGCATATGAATTTGTAAATCAGTATTAGGAAACATCCACGCTGAGTCGTTCAATCCTAGACCTGCTCTAGGCACTACGCCATTAGCAGTATCGACCATACCTAAGATATGCACTAAGTCAGAAGTCGTCACTCCCGCTATCATCTCTACATTATTGGTCATCCATACCATGCCACGGCCCGGACGACGCTCTGGCTCTGAAACTAAGCGCAAGGTTTTGATAAAGCCACCCGGCCATTTGTGCATCTCCTGCCACTCTGCTAGCTCATCAGGCTGATGCAACGCCTGCTGATCCTCAAGACCTGCAATACTACTAGTGTCTTGGGTTATCAGTCGCCAAGCACGCGCAATGATGCAATCGCGACCACGGCTGCTTAATACCGCTTCTATTAGCTCAATAGTCCTACCAGGACGAATGCAGCGAGTAGTAATAGTCGAGTCATCTAAAGGGATTTGACCCAATATATCAAGGCTAATACGGGCAATACGCATATTAGCTTGGACTGCAAACTCACTAAGCTCATGGGTGAGCAATCCCGTTGCCGATGACATGTGCTGATCGTCCGGATTCCAAGTACCTTGAGTATGCTCAGTAGGATGGTAGTGAGCTAGACTGCTGCCATCTGCTTGCCACTCACGATTAATAAGATGATAATACGCGCTCATAATAGGCCTATATTTTATTTTGTTTTATATTCAGTTTTACTCACTAAGCTGCTGTTTTCTTGACTTGAGAATGTCACGACTCTTAGCGATAAGAAATAGTAAAAAGATCATAAGTACAATTAATACAGCAGAGAACACACTTTTATCTCTGATAAAATATAAGCTATTTAGGCCTAATAAAAATAGCACTAGCACAATAACCAACAAGTTTATTTTCAGTTGCTTGTTAATGTCATGAATACTAGCTTCTGCCAATACAAATTTAGATTTTTGCTTTTCCATATTATTTTCTCTTTGACAGCCCATCTCAAAAAGCATTTATATTGCTTACTTAGCTACTTCCCTTTACTTACCGACCTCAGTCACCGGAATACGTAAGGCTTTGGGTAAGCTGAAAATCACATTTTCTTCTATACCTGCCAGCTCATGTGGTAGCTCTCCACCCCAATCCTGCAGCTGTTGTAGTACCTCTTGGATGAGTACCTCTGGGGCGGAAGCGCCCGCTGTGACCCCAACTTTTTTGATGCCATCGAACCAGTCAGACTTGATTTCATTAGCATTATCGATCAGATAAGCTTGGCAACCCATACGTTCCGCCAGTTCACGTAAACGATTTGAGTTTGATGAATTCGGTGAGCCTACTACTAATACCACTTCACAGCGGCTGGCTAAGTCTTTTACTGCATCTTGACGATTTTGGGTGGCGTAGCAAATATCATCTTTGCGTGGGCCTTGAATATTAGGAAATTTATCACGTAAAGCATCAATGACACGAGCAGTGTCATCCATAGACAGAGTTGTTTGGGTGACAAAGGCTAAACGATCGGCATCTTGCACCATTAATTTTCGCACATCGCTTTCGTTTTCGACTAAATGAATCTGTCCCCCATAACCACGGTTGAAGCGCCCCATAGTACCTTCTACTTCAGGGTGTCCAGCATGGCCAATCAGTACTGCATCCATGCCATCCTGAGCGAACTTAGCCACTTCGATATGTACTTTTGTTACTAGAGGACAAGTAGCATCGAATACCGTGAGATCACGGCGTTTAGCCTCATCCTCAACAGCTTTAGATACCCCATGAGCTGAGAAAATAACGATAGAGCCATCAGGTACTTCATGCAGCTCTTCAACGAATACTGCACCACGATTGGCTAAGTCCGAAACTACAAACTTGTTATGGACCACTTCATGGCGCACATAAATGGGCGGCTCAAAACGTGTTAACGCTTGATTAACAATCGCAATAGCGCGATCAACACCAGCACAAAACCCACGTGGATTGGCAAGATAAATTTGCATAAGGTGGCCTATCGTTAGATAATTTAAATAAAAAAGTAATGAATATAAATAATGTCCCTACTTTAGCATAATTTACTTTTATTACCTTTTAAAATACTATCGTCTCAGTCGTCTTTAGACGGTATTGAGCTAGCAATAGATTACCACCGAGCTACCACCATGTAATCACTACTAAAGGCCACTTAGTTAACCGCATTATTAGGACGACCTTTCTAAGCCCAAGCTTGATTGTTGATAATATTTATTATTCCTTATCTTTTACTATTAGGACACTTTTGTATGACAGGTTCGTTGTTTATTATTACTGCCGCTTCTGGCACTGGCAAGACTTCACTAGTCAAGCAGCTGTTAGCTACTACCAATGACTTAACCGTTAGTATCTCGCACACTACTCGTGCCCCGCGGCCAGGCGAGATTGACGGCCAACATTATCACTTCACTGACGTTGATACTTTTACTACTGCTATTACTGAAAATAACTTTTTGGAGCATGCTGAAGTTTTTGGCAACTACTACGGCACCTCCGAGCAAAGCGTTCGCGCTCAGCTACAAGCAGGCGTTGACGTCATTTTGGAGATTGACTGGCAAGGGGCCTTACAAGTCAAAAAAGTCTTCCCCGATGCCAGAATGATTTTTATTCTGCCACCGAGTCTTGCTACGTTACGCCAACGTCTCTCCACTCGCGGTCAAGACAGTGTGGAAGTGATAGAACAACGCCTTAGCGGTGCAGTCACTGAGATGCAGCAGCATATTCATTTTGATTTTGTCATTATTAATGATAATTTTGAGGTAGCGTTAACTGAGCTCAAAGCTATTATTGTCGCTGACAGACAGACGCTCAAACGTCAACAGCGCCGTCATCAGCGTACTATCACTACTTTACTCGCCAATAATAATAAAGAACTTGCTAATAGTACTGAAGATGGCCTGAACAGCGATGATAGAGCGGCAAAATAGCAATAACTGTGAGTTTAGCTTGCGATCAAATATTAACTAAAAAGCTACTACGCCCTTGAGTGAAAAAATGCTATAATGATTGGTTGTTTCAACAATAAATTTTTATATTTGTTTTTTTATAATTTAAACAAAATATTTATTACTACGTTTATCATAATGCGTGAACTATTCGGCGCTGATAAAAAAACATGAGGTAGCTATCTATGGCACGAGTAACGATTGAAGATTGTTTAGATAATGTTGATAATCGCTTTGAGTTGGTTTTAGTTGCTAGCAAACGCGCGCGTCAACTGGCTAAAGGTATTGCTGAACCAATGGTTAGTGTTGATAATGACAAACCTACTGTATTAGCGCTACGCGAGATTGCTGCTGGCAAAATCACTCGTGATATTCTTAATCAGCCTGAGCATAATTTTGTAACTAGCTCTTTAGACTTAGCTTTGTCAGGTGATCACAGTTTCTAAGATTTAAAACTTGTTCAGTAATAACAACTTGAACCGCTTAGAGCTCGTTATCAACGTACAAATCAAAAACCACAGTCTGATACTGTGGTTTTTGCCGTTCATAGGCAGTTGTTTGGTTTTTTGCCTACTGTGCTTAGTATATTTTTAGCTTAAAAATTATTCTGGCCGCCTTTTTAATAGCTCTCAAGCAACTATTTAGAGAAAAATAGCGAGAACTACTGTTAATAAGCAGCTAAAAAATACCTTGTAATTTTTGTCAAGTCTATACGCTTAACAGTTGACATTTACTGTAATTTAATATTAATTAGAGGGTGATTAGGAGTTCCTTACCCCTACCTATTAAAACCTTAGTTATTGTAAAACTATAATCAACTTTGCCCTTACATTTTGATGTGATAAACCCTAACTATCTATCATATAAGCCACAAACAATAGGATAGCCACTTTATGAGCCAAACTTTACCTAAACTCAGTCATTACATGGTTGATGAAGCTCAATATAGTCTGCTGCGTTCCGTCAGTTATCTGACAGCTGATGAACGTCGTGATGTAATTGACGCTTGCGGGTTTGGTGATGTCGCCCATATAAAAGATAAGCGTAAATCCGGTGAGCCTTATATCACTCATCCTATAGCCGTTGCTGAGATATTGGCAGGTTTTCGCTTAGATCGCGATACTATTATCGCCGCTATTTTGCATGACACAGTAGAAGATACTGAAGTTAGCGACGATCAGCTTGAGCAACGTTATGGTAAAGTCGTCGCTCGTCTGGTCGATGGGGTGACTAAATTAAAGTCATCTAGCCATAACAAGCAACAAAACAAAGCGGCAACTTTTCATAAAATACTGACAGCGACGCTCAACGATCCGAGAGTTTTGATTATAAAGCTTGCTGATCGCTTGCATAATATGTCTACCCTTGATGCCGTTCGTCCCGAAAAGCAACGAGCTACCGCTCAGGAAACTTTAGACTTCTATGTGCCTTTTGCCCGCCTTATGGGCATCAACGATATTGCTGACTATATCGAAGTGCTCTGTTATCGTAATCTTGATTCGGACATGTATAACAAGCTATCGGATAAGCTTTTACAGTACGGACTTGGCCGTAACTTTCAAAAAGAAGCCATCCATCGTTATTTAATTATAGTACTTAGTAGTTTAGGGCTTAGCGGACACGTGAAGATATTAGATAATCGAGTCACTATGTATCGACAGTTCTTCCGTAATCGTGGTGAAATCAACTCTCTATTACGTCAGTATTCTTTTGAAATTGTATTAGATACTGTCGAAGCTTGTGACAAGTTAGCTTATTACTTAATCAAAAAATATCAAATCTCTGATGATAATATCGAAGACAATATTCGCCGTCCACTGCCGGGTGGCAATCAGTCGCTTACCCTCATCTACGAACGTGATAATGACTGTATTAAAGCCACTATTATGACCAAAAAGATGCAGTATGCTTCAAGGCTTGGGGTTATCGGTGCTAAGCACGCTTCTGATATTAGCCAGTCAGTAATCCAAGCCTCACTGCGTAATATGAAGGACTTGATTAATGAGGACTCGTTAGATGATAACAGTCCTGATTTTTCAGCAGCGGTTTCTACTATTAATGAGCTGATGGATTACCTGCATTCGAGCAAGATCCTCTGCTACAGTCCGCAAGGTCGTGCTTATGAATTGCCTCAAGGAGCGACTGCACTTGATTTTGCTTATGCGGTAGGTCCTATGGTTGGTAACGTGGCAGTAGGTGCCAATATAGATGGTAAGCATGCTAAATTAGGTACCATAGTTACTAATGGCCAAACTGTGGAGATAGAAGTTGATAAAAATTCTGAGCCTAAAGCTGAATGGCTAGGATTTGTGTCGACTAACAAGGCTCGTCAGCAGATATTGCGCTGGTTTAAAGACTTGTCAGCAGAAGATAAACTACGTCATGGTCAACAAGCACTAGATCGGGCCTTGAAAACCTATCAAAAAAGTCTTGAGGATTTAAGCGATGGTGATTGGAAAAACTTACTTGAATGGCGTGGGTTGGCCGAAAAAAGTGAGCTATTTGAGCAGATTAGTTTTGGAACTTTGTTGCCACAGCTGGTAGTATCTCGTCTGTTCAATGATGATCTGAGTAGCATGCATACGGAAGATAGTAATGAGCCGATGGTCCAACCACAACAGCTAATTGCCAATGCTGCCGGAGTAGAGCTTGACTTTGCCAATTGCTGTCATCCGATTTATGGCGATCCTATCGTTGGTCATTTATCTCGACATGGCTTAGTAGCCCATCGACATAAGTGCTTTTCGCTAGATGAAATTCGTAAAGATAACCCTTATCAAGTCATTCAATTGCGCTGGCGCGATGACAAAGCCGTGAAGCAAAGCGAGTCTGAAGAATATGGAGGCAAAATACGTTTTCCTGCCTTCCTAAAGCTATCGATCGTACTAAACGATGAGCAAATTAGCGAAGTTATTTATCATCTGCGCCAGCTCAATATAGGTGTAGAAACAGTTGATGTCCGTAACAGCGATACTATCTTACAAATCGTGGTGCGTAGTCGCAGTCACTTGGCGCAAGGTATTCGCGAATTGCGCTCATTGTTAGGCTTCCCTAATATTATGCGCCTATATCAGTTATAATTTTTAGTCGGAGTTTTCTTTTTAACTACCTAGGCTAAGTTAAAGCTAAGCTTGATTTTAAAAAAACAGAAAACGACTTCAGCAGCAGTACTGTACTCATAAACAACACTCAAACCAATAAAGCTGACTAACTACAATCCATCAAGTTGGGATAGTCTAAAAAATATGACTTGTTATTGCTAAGCGCATAGCAAGTCCGAAATCCCTCATTAGCAATTTATGCTATCGATATATAACAAGGATATATTATGAGCCGTCAAACCATTCAAACGGACAAAGCCCCTGCCGCTGTTGGTACTTACTCACAAGCTATCAAAGTCGACAATACTGTCTATATCTCAGGACAGCTCGGTTTTGATCCGCAGACTATGGAGCTAAAAAATGGCTTTGAAGCGCAAGCTAAGCAAGTTTTTGAGAATATCAAAGCGATTTGTGAAGCAGCTGGCGGCACTATCAACGACGTGGTTAAATTCAATGTCTCTTTGACCGACCTGAATGATTTTGCCGCTTTAAACGAAGTGTTTATGGCCAATTTAAGTGAGCCTTATCCTGCCCGTGCAGCCGTTCAAGTCGCAGCCCTTCCTAAAGGTGGCGTGGTCGAGATTGAGTCTATTATGTATATTGCATAAATCAGAGCTCAAATACAGTCAAGATACAGCAAGTAATAACTAGGCCCAAAGCGCTGTTGTAAAAAACGGCTATTTGGGCTTAGTGGCTATTTAGCGATTATTTTTCTTTAATTTTATAAGGCTGAGAGCATTTTCATGTTGCTACAAGTTGCTCTACCAGTTCCTCTCTATCGGGTATTTGATTATAGCTCAGCAGACAGTAACAGGACACAAGGTCGAGCTTTACCTGCTATCGGTAGCCGTGTAGAAGTACCTTTTGGACGACAAACCTTAATCGGTGTGGTCATCAACTATATTGCTAAAGATCAAAGTTCAGTCCCCACACATAAGCTAAAACCTATCACTCGCTGTTTAGATGATGAACCGATTCTAAACGAGCGAATGCTGGCTTTAGCCTCTTGGCTGGCACGCTATTATCATTATCCTTTAGGCGATACATTATCAGTGATGCTACCGAGTTTGATCAGGCAAGGTAAGCCGCTAGATCTACTCATCACCCATTGGCGCATACTTCCTAATATCAATGACGATGACTTTCATGCCAATGCAAAAAAACAAAAGCAACAGTTTGATATGCTTAAATTGCATGGTAAGCGTGGCGCTAGTGAAGAGGTATTATTACTAGAGGGCATGCAACGCGCTTTTTTAAAAACCCTAGAAGAAAAAAACCTTGTAGAGCGTTATATCGAAACTAAAGCCGCCCCGCCAGCGGTCAGCTTAGCCAAAATGCCCTTGGATTTAAACCCGGAACAGCAGCAAGCAGTTACCGCCATAGTCGAAGCTCATAAAGCCAACACTTATACTGGATTTTTACTCAACGGTATTACGGGTAGCGGTAAAACTGAAGTCTATTTGCAGGCTATGCAAGCCGTGCTAGAAGCAGGCAAGCAAGTGCTTATTTTGGTGCCAGAGATTGGCCTTACCCCCCAAACACGAGCGCGTTTTGCTAGTCGTTTTGCCGCTCAAATCATATTATTACATTCAGGGATGAGCAATACCTATCGTATGCAGGGCTGGCAGGATTGCCGTACTGGTCATGCACAGATTATCATCGGTACTCGCTCAGCTGTGCTTTATCCTTTTGCTAATTTAGGGCTGATAGTCGTCGATGAAGCCCATGATGTCTCCTATAAGCAGCAAGATACTTTACGCTATCATGCCGCTGACGTGGCTCTATATCGTGGTTTTCAAGACAAAATCCCAGTGGTATTAGGCACAGCGACCCCTACTCTTGAACACCTAAAGCTCATCAATGAGCATAAACTCACTGAGTATCAGTTGCGCACTCGTCCTGGCAATGCTAAGCCTGCTACTATGCAGCTGATCGATGCGCGCTTACAAAGCACTCATCAACAAGCTCAAGATGATGGCGCCCGTTATGATACCGGTTTAACTGATGTACTGATTGGCGCTATCAAACAAACCTTAGAAGCTGGCGATCAAGTATTGATATTTTTAAACCGCCGTGGTTACGCCCCTGTATTATTGTGTGAAGCTTGTGGTTGGCAAGCGGACTGTCCACGATGCGATGCCCATCTGACTGTCCATTATAATAGCTCATCGCAAAGCAGCTCCTACAACAGTAGCTATTTAAAATGTCACCATTGTGATTGGCAAGCTTATATTCCAACTACTTGTCCTGATTGCGCCAGTCAAAACTTAGATGCTCGAGGTATGGGTACTACAAGGCTCAGCGAAAACCTACATGCTATTTTTGCCAATCCGCAAACCAGTAAACAGCTATACCCTATCATTCAGATTGACCGTGATACTACACGCCGTAAAGACAGCTGGGAGAATATTTACCAGCGCATCAATCAAGGCAAGCCTGCCATTTTAGTTGGCACTCAGATGGTCGCTAAAGGTCATCATTTCCCTAACGTCACGCTGGTTTGTTTGCCTAATGCCGATAGAGGGTTTTTGTCCGCCGACTTTCGCTCACCTGAACATACTGCCCAGCTGATGATTCAAGTCGCTGGGCGTGCTGGGCGTGGTGACAAAGCTGGCCGTGTGCTGATTCAAACCCTGCAACCTGAAAACGAGCTATTGCTAAAGCTAGTCAAAGATGGCTACTTATTGTTCGCACGCCAGCTGCTACAAGAGCGCAAGGTGATGGGATTGCCGCCTTATAGTCATGCAGCGCTTATTCGCTGTGAGGCCAAGACGCTAGCGGCTACCATACAGGCGCTAAAGGATGCTATTGCTAACTTGCCTGCCAACCATAAACTGGCAGTACTAGGCCCTATTGATGCTCCAATGAGCAAAAAGAACAGCTTATATCACTCGCAATTATTACTGTTAGCCAAAGATCGCCAGCAGTTGCATCACATATTGAACTTATGGTGGCAACCAGTACTAGCATTACCTAGCACTAAATACCTTAAACTCACTTTAGATATCGATCCGGTCGGTTGGTAGCTTATAGCTTATTTATCCGTTATCCGTTATCCGTTATCCGTTATCCGTTATCCGTTATCCGTTATCCGTTATCCGTTATCCGTTATCCGTTATAGGCTGCACTTTCTATCGGCGCTAACCACACTAAATCCCATCAGTCTTTACTTGCTTATTACAGCTTAGTAATAATAAATATGCTAAATTTCTACTGGTTAGGCTCTGCTTTATCGGTATAAAGTTAAGTGCTACTAAGAAATATTGAGAGTTGCTATGAGTTCCAAACCTTCCCATCCTGCTAGCGATAGCCATGACCACAGCCACGATCATGGACATCAACACGATCATGACGATCATGACGATCATGATAATTTAGCGGTAAATAAACCGTCAGTACAAGACACTAAGGGCTATCAACGTACTTTATTGATCAGCTTCGTCATCATTACTGGCTATATGTTTATTGAAGCCATAGGCGGCTGGATGACTGGCAGTTTGGCGCTATTATCTGACGCCGGTCATATGCTCAGCGACGCTATTGCTCTTGGTGCTACGCTGATGGCTTTCAAAATAGGCGAAAAAGCAGCTACTCGGCAAAAAACTTTTGGCTACAAACGCTTCGAAATTTTAGTCGCTGGGGTCAACGGCGCTACCCTAATTATCATTGCTTTACTAATATTTTACGAAGCCATCAAGCGTTTTAACTCACCACCGGAGATTGCCACTCAAGGTATGCTTATCATAGCTACTATCGGTATGCTGGTAAACGTTCTAGTCGCTTGGCTGATGCATAGGGGCAATAACGGTGAGGACAGTCACGGACATAGCCATAGCTCAAGCGCTGATAACTTAGATTCCAGTCTCGCCGATCCTTCAGCAACAACCGACTCTCAAGCTCCAGCAGAAAAACCTGCTAACCTCAATATGCAAAGCGCTTATTTGCATGTATTAAGCGACTTGATGGGTTCAGTAGCCGCTATCATTGCTGCTCTATTAATGATGAGCTTTGGCTGGGTGTGGGCCGATGCTGCGGCGTCGGTTATCGTTGCTATATTAATCATAATTAGTGGCTATCGAGTAGTACGTGACTCAGTACATATCTTGATGGAAGGGACACCCAAAGGTATTTCCATAGAGACTGTAGAGCAGCGTTTACTCGATCATCCACAAGTTACTAAGATGCATGATTTACATGTCTGGAGTATTACTAGTGGCTTAAATGCATTGTCCTGCCATGTGGTAGTCGATGACGAAATGAGCATTCGTGAGGCCAGCTTACTGATAGCTGAACTTGAACAACGCTTGTTACAACTAGGCATTAACCATGCAACGATTCAGGTTGAGAGTTTAAGCCATCCGCAAGCGCACAGTGATGGGTTAATCTGTGATATAGCAGAACGTCCAATAAACGCTAACGGTAGTCATATAGGCCACTCACATTAGGTATATAAGCATAAAATTATGATCTCACTTATTAATAAACAGCCAACCTTACTATTCTTTTTCCATGGTCTTGACTCCAGCTGTGAGACCAACAAGTTTACTTGTATAGAGCACACACCAAAATACTGTCTAACCGTCAATCATCGTCAAGGATTTCAACTAGCGCTGAATACTTATGAAGACCTTTTGCAACAAAAAATAGCTGAGTATCCTCAAGTAGTGCTAGCAGGACACTCGCTCGGTGGCTGGTTTGCCAACCACTTCGCTCATAAGTATGGGCTAAAGTCGTTATTAATTGCGCCTTGTATCAACCCTAACGTGGTGCTCTTTAATAGAGCCGCTAATATAGATGACTTACCTTTTCCTCACCATAATAGCCAGATGACTAAAGTGATGATTGAAGTCAATGATGAGATATTAGATGTGGCTACTGCGCGCCAAACCTTAATCAATGTGCCCGAAAGCTGGGAGGTAGATTATTTTGAGGGCGGTCATCATCGCATTGCCCGTGAAGACAAGATTAGAGATTATATTGATGAGCTAACAAAATAATATCAGCGTAAATTATTCATTGTTAACGCTATAAATTATATATACTTGTTTAACTTAAACATTTATTTGATGATACGCCTTATGTCTAGACGCTCTGCTCCCTTTGTTGCCCCCGATTTTATGGAAGGTCAGCTCGATGAGCTTGACTCAAAACAAGGAAAGAAACGCGCTAAAGCGTTGCTATCGACCCTACAAGAAGATATCGCCAGCTTTCGTGATCAGCAGTTCCCCCCTGATATTTTACGTCAGATTTTTGACATGCCTATTTTTGCAGGCAATTTAGCAGAAGTGCAAGCTTATCAGCAGCGCTGGCAGAACTTACTTGAGCGCGCTATGGCTTTTTATCCTGCCGCTTATCTACCGCCTGATCATTTGCCCTTGCCTGCTAGCCTTGAGATCCCTCAGTTTATCTATAATGTTCAGCGTTTACACTTAACCAAAACCCTTGCTAAAGAATCTAAAAGCTTTGGTTCAGTGGCCGCTTTGACAGATAAATGCGGTGATTATAGTGCACAAGAGCTTGAACGCATGGCTGCGGTATTTGAGCAAGATGATGAAGCAAGATTGGTGGCCCATCGTGAGTTTATTGATTTGCGTGCTTATGTTTTTTGCCGAGACAGTAAAGGCAAGATGTTGGAGCCGGAGCGGTTACGTTTCTATCGTACGGGCCTGATTATACAGGCCTTACCAGACTTTAAAGTTGTTGATAGTCGGCAGACCCCACGTAAGCGTCGTAATGACGCTTATAGCCAGCCGTTGGCTAATAATGACTTCTGGAAGATCTATAAAAAGAAATGAATAATCTAACTTGTCACCTCAATTATATTTTTTTTAATAGCTAGGGATTTACTATGTTCGCTGCCGCTGCCGGCTCACCAAATTTGATGCTTCAAGCTACTATATTTTTGGGAGCAGCGCTGCTGTTTGTCCCGCTCGGCAAGCGCTTTGGTATTGCCACTGTTCTTGGCTATTTGATTACCGGCTTGATATTAGGCCCAAGCGCCCTTGATGTCGCAGGCGATGCTGAGAGCTTATTACACTTTTCTGAGTTTGGGGTGGTGATGCTATTGTTCATCATTGGCCTTGAATTGCAGCCTTCACGGCTTTGGGCATTGCGCCGCTCTATCTTCGTACTCGGTGGCTTACAAGTCGGGGTTACTGGTACAATATTGATGGCTATTTTGTATGAGGTTTTCTCTCTACATTTAGATACTGCTTTTATTGTCGGTTTTGGTCTAGCCCTCTCCTCTACTGCGTTTGTATTGCAGATTTTGACCGAGAAGGAGCAGCTCTCTAGTACGCATGGCCGTGAAGCCTTTACTATTTTACTATTCCAAGATATCGCCGTTATCCCCTTACTAGCGGTTATTCCCTTCTTTTCTGGAGTACGGGAACAGAGCTACGACCTTATTTATTTCGCTAAAGTTTTTGCAGTGTTTGCTGGCTTAATCATTGCTAGCCGTTACATTGTGCGACCATTTTTTAAGTTTGTAGCCTCAAGTGGTGCAACAGAATTATTGACAGCAGTGGCACTATTCATTGTCATGGGTGTGTCCATCTTGATGGGACAGATTGGTCTATCAATGGCCTTAGGGGCATTTTTAACCGGTGTCCTGCTTGCCGATTCTGAGTATCGTCATGAGTTAGAGGCTAGTATTGAGCCCTTTAAAGGACTACTACTTGGCTTATTTTTTATGTCAGTCGGTATGCTTACTGATGTAAAACTTATTATAGCTAAGCCGCTATTTATCATTGGTTGTGCCATCGCCCTGATGCTGATTAAGTTTGCAGTAGTAGCAGCCATCGCTAAACTTTCAGGTAATCGCGGACCTACTAGTATTCGGCTCGGTGTCACCTTAGCGCAAGGGGGTGAGTTTGCATTTGTACTGTTTAGTGTGGCCTCAGCGCAAAATGTTCTGCCTCCTGAGCTGGCTAATATGCTCAACCTTATCGTGACTATTTCTATGGCGCTCACGCCAGTTGCTTTTTTATTACTCGAAAAACTCGGAGAGCCATTTTTTGCTAAGAGCAAACCCAGTCGTGACTACGATACTATCCCTGATCACGAGCATCCGGTCATTATTGCCGGTTTTGGCCGTGTCGGGCAGATCATAGGTCGGGTACTACGTATGCATAATATTGAGTTTACCGCTATTGAGCGCTCTGCTAATCGGGTAGATTTCGTGCGTAAGTTTGGCAACCAAGTCTACTATGGCGACCCAAAAAACCCTGAGATTTTACGAGCTGCGGGTATTGATAAAGCGCGAATATTTATTATTGCCGTCGACGATTTGGAACGTTCTATCACTACTGCACAGTATCTGCATCGCAACTATCCTGATCTAGTCATCTTAGCTCGGGCACGTGATCGTCAGCATTATTATCGCCTACGTGAAGTGGGTGTGCGCCACATCTGGCGCGAGACTTATTTATCGTCACTCGATATGTCACGTGAGTCACTGCAGCTTTTGGGCATTTCCCCTGAAAAAGCCCGCGAAACCATTGAGACTTTCCGTGATTATGACGACGATTTGATAGAGCGTCAGCAAGCTATCTATGACGATGAAGCCAGTATGATTGCTTCCGCTCAATCGGCAAGGGCGGAACTTGAGAGCTTGTTTGATGAGGATATTGATAAGGGGCGCAAGTTAGATCTTACTGAGTTTTATGAAGCTCTAAAGAACCAAGCGACGCCGGTTGATAACACTAATGACTCAAGTAAAGATAGTATTGTAACTGAGCCGAAACGGTAATGATTTTTACCTTCTATCCTTGCTATACCCTGTTGATTTTCTAGAGCTATGACTGTGCAAACTATCGACTAAAAAATAGCTGTTTTTGCAACAGCAGCTGTCATAAGTAGCTTCTATAAAAATTAGCAATACTTGATGCTTAAAGTTTAGTCATTAGCGCAGTATGGAGGTGCTTGTTTTTCATTGAGTGAGCTTGTGCAACGCCAGCTATCAGTGTCAGTATGGTGATAGAACATAAAGGTTTGATTATTAAGATGGCGTATAGGAAACCTGACCTTTTGGATAGTGCCAATAATCGCACAGTCTGCTAAAGGCTGGCCCTCTACTTGGGTACTCAGACTTATACGTACTTGTGGATTATCACTATCTACTGGTAAATCAGTAGGACAACGACCGGTTTGCTCATAAATAATGGCTACTCGATTTTGGGCGGTCTTGGTAATATCATAAGCATCGAACAATACTTCATTCTCTTTTGGCTTAGCAATAATGGGCAAGAACTGCACATAAATGACCATCATTGCAAAACCAAAGAAGCCAAAACCTAGGCTAAGACCAAATAGACTTACCCCACCTTCACGTTTGAGATGGGCTTTTTGTACCGCTTCATCACGTGGATTGTCTTCAAGCGCATCAGCAATTTCACGACGCGCCATGCGGTAATAATACGCATCTGTCCAACGGGCCACCATAAATGACCAAAACAGCCAAATAATAGCAGCAATGCCGAAGCGTATCGGCATCTGATAGGCCTCAGGTATAAAAGACATAGCCACAAATTCAAAAGCAACCAATACAATAGCAATATTCAGCTGAATAAATGACCACCCCGCTACGCTGTAGACCAGTGCATCCATATAGCGCTTACGATAGAGCAGCCAAGGAAAAGTAATAAAAAAGGCGGCCCAATGCCATTGGGGTGACAAATAGCCTTGTTGGTCAAATTCTGCAAAACGCTTGAGATAATAGTTTTGAGTACGATGACCAATAAACCATTGATCCAGCTGTTTACGCTTAGTAGCTGTAAGCTTTGGTTGATAAAATGGCGGTGGAGAATCGGTCTCGATAAATAACATGACAGTAGACTCTTCTGTTGGTTATTAAAATAGGGCTGATGAGGTCTTTTAACTATTTTTTAACGTCGGTATTTTTATAAAAACATCTCTCATTATAAGACAACTTATAATGGCTTACGTTGCTTATAAGCAAAAGTGTGATATACGTTCACAGTAGAAACTATTTCGCCTATAATGTGCTTATATTTTTCTCTTATTAAGTGCCACTAATCTTATGAGTCAACATCCTCACCGTGATAAACCTACTGACGACCAAGCTGATAACTTTACAGATATTATTAGTGAGGATTCAGTAGTAGCTTCTGAAGATATGGAAGCCGCTAACAGCAAGCATATGCGTATCGTTAATACTTTTATGAAACGTCGTACTCATATGAATAAAAATGCTGAGCAAGCTCTGACTGATCCAGAGTTTGCCCAATACTTAGTTAATAATAGCTATGGCGATGGCAATTTAGACAACATTCATGATCTACGCATATTATTCGCTGATACTGTTAACGGCAGTGCAGCGCCTCTCACCCTAGAGATTGGCTTTGGCCTTGGCGATTCGCTAATTGAGATGGCAGCTGCTGAGCCTACACGTAACTTCGTCGGCGTAGAAGTACATGAACCCGGTATTGGCAAATGTGCTTATATGGCGGGTACGCAGAATTTAACCAATATAAAGATTATCAATGGTGATGCTATCCAGCTACTCAGACAACTTCCTGAGAATCACATCGATCGTATTCAATTATACTTTCCTGATCCATGGCAAAAAAAGCGCCATTATAAACGTCGTTTTGTCAGCCCAGAGCGCATGGCTATCGTTACTCGTAGCCTGAAACAAGGTGGCTGGTTCCATACTGCCACTGACTGGGAGCATTATGCATTTTGGATGATTGAGGTGCTAGATGATTTTAACGGGATAACCAATCAGGCGGGTAAAGGCAGTTTTACTAGTCGACCCGACTTTCGTCCGTTAACTAAATTTGAGCGTCGTGGATTGCAGAGTGGTCATGGGGTCTGGGATCTTATTTACAGTAAAGACTAAACCAGTAGCCAGCTGATAACTACTGTTACAACAATACACATAGCGACTGCTTAGACAGTCGCTTTTTTAGGTCTATGGCTAAATAGCTGATAGCTTACTTTAGATAGACTAGATTTTTTTGCTTATTCCTCTAAAGGATAGTTTTTCTCGATGCTCGCCCAGCTCATTTAATTAATTATCATTTTTATCTTAGCTGCTGTTTTATGCTATCAGCCGTCAGCTAGTTATAATAAGCCCTCTACAGATAACCGTAGCTGATGTGAAACCTCGCTGTTATTAGTGATTCTAGTAGTAGTGATTACCAATAGTTACCCGTTTTTAACTCTGATATATAAGCGCCAGTAGTTCTGCCGTCTGCGCAAGCATTGACAGTATAAGGGTTTGCTGAGTTCTCCCCAGAAGCTGTGGATAACCCTGTGGATAAGTCACTACTTGACAGCGATCTGAGTTGATAGCCTAAAGGATAAGGTAAAATTGATCACTTTTTATACAATTTATAATTTTAATAAAATCAACAGCTTATACATAATTTAAATAGATATAAAATTATTTTAGATTATTTTTGATTAAGGTAGTAATAATATCTATGTTTCACAGCTTAAGAATTAATACTAATTATTTTATAGCCCTAAGTTAATTAAATATTGACAACGGCACTCAATAATGTTGCAAGTTTATTGAAGTGTTAACGGCTAATAGGTTAGCTACTTGAGGATATAAATAACACTAAAGCTTAAACCGTTATCAACAGCTTTAAATTATAAAGTATAAAGTATAAATAATAATAGCTAACGCTTATTTATAGCATCTTTTGTCTAACAAGTAACCCTAACTAGCTACTAAAATATTAAAAATTTACGCGACAACAATTGTCGCTTAGCGTCTAGGGTCACTAAATAAAAGCCTTGGATTTTGCTATAATTACCTCATCTAGTAAACAGGTGGCCGTAACAGCAAACGTCTAATCCTCTTCTATAATGTCTGTGCAAAGCCTAACTATTATTGACTTTTTATCCTTAATATCGTTGATATTTCCTGTATAGTAAGATGATATGTCACTCATATCATCTTGCACTGTTTGTCTCACTCTCAATGCTATACCTTTGGTATGACCTTAATGGTTATATGATTTAACGCTAGCGATTATAGCAAGGTAAGCACTATTTACTAATTAAACGACTTACTCGCTATTAAGATAGTTTACTTATTAGGTGATGCTAAGTGTCAGTCATTAATTGCTGGCTGAGATGGTTTTATATTTAAATTATCTGTTAATAATATTTGTTGATAACAAGGAGTCCATTATGGACGAGAACAAAGCTAAAGCACTTAAAGCAGCATTAGGTCAAATCGAAAAGCAATTTGGCAAAAATACTATTATGCATCTGGGTGATGATTCAGCCGCTATGGATGTTGATGTAGTATCAACAGGCTCGCTTGGATTAGATATTGCTCTCGGTATTGGCGGTCTCCCTAAAGGTCGTATTATTGAGATTTATGGTCCTGAAAGCTCAGGAAAAACCACTATGACCCTACAAGCAATCGCCCAGTGCCAAAAGCAAGGCGGTACTTGTGCCTTTATCGATGCTGAGCATGCTCTAGATCCAGTCTATGCGCGCAAACTTGGTATTAACACTGACGATTTGTTGATCTCTCAGCCTGATAATGGCGAACAAGCGCTTGAAATCACTGATATGCTGGTACGGTCAGGTGCAGTCGATATGATTGTTATTGACTCGGTAGCTGCTTTGACGCCACGTGCTGAAATCGAAGGTGAGATGGGTGATTCACATATGGGCTTACAAGCACGCTTGATGAGCCAAGCCCTACGTAAAATTACTGGTAATGCCAAACGTTCTAACTGTATGGTAGTGTTTATTAACCAAATCCGTATGAAAATCGGGGTAATGTTTGGTAGCCCAGAGACGACTACCGGCGGTAACGCTCTAAAGTTCTACGCTTCTGTACGTATGGACATTCGCCGTATTGGTGCAGTCAAAAATGGTGATGAAATCATCGGTAACCAGACTCGAGTCAAAGTTATCAAAAATAAAATGGCTCCGCCTTTTCGTCAAGCAGAGTTCGAAATTACTTATGGTGAAGGTACTAACCATTTAGCAGAAGTAATCGACTTAGGCGTTGAAATCGGTGCCGTAGGCAAAGCTGGATCTTGGTATAGCTATGGCGATGAAAAAATTGGTCAAGGTAAAGCCAATTCCGTCATCTATCTCAAAGAAAACCCTGCTATTGCTGAAGAAATTGAAGCCAAAATCCGTGCTGAGAAATTAGGCCCAGTTGATGATGGTAAACCAGCAAAAGTTGAGCAAACTGATAAAGAGCTAACAGCAGAACCAATACAGTAGCAGTTGCAGTTGCTTGCTTAGGCGCTCTGATATAACTCGCGTGATTAACTATTATGCAGATTAAAACCTTAGCCGAAATACTAGCTGAGTCGTCAGGCGACTCGGCTAGTTCTACTGTATCTGAGCGTAAGCAAAATAAAAAACATAAAGCTTACTACTCAAATAATGAACAGCCAACCAAGTCTAGCGTAGACAACGCACTTCTTACCCAGACTACCTATCCAAAGTCTACTATCGACTCTTCGATTCAAGCTGCTAAATCCAACTCCAATAGTAAGAAAAAAAGGAAAAAAGCCTTTCACCCCGCCTCAGACTTTATCGCTGAGCCTAATGACGCACCTGTCTATAAGACTCCTACAGCACAGAGTATCAAACAGATGCTCGCAGAAATCAAGCAAGATGGCTACCTTAGTCAAAACCATGCTGCTGATAGCAATGATGACAGCAATAGCAATAACAAAACTGCTAATCCAACAGATAACCTACCGCCTGCTTTAAAGGCCTATCTACGCACGCCTGAGCAAAAACAAGCCGAGTTAGATGCCATCAAAGCTGAAAGTCGCTTACGTTGGCTGGCTTTTTATTACTTGTCTCGGCGTGAGTATGGTCGAGCTGAACTCAAACAAAAGCTACTCGACAAGGAGCAAGACCCAGATAGCATTGATATCTTACTCGATGAGTTTGCGGACAAAGGTTATCAAAGCGATTATCGTACTACTTTAATGCTGATTCGTGAAAGCATTCGTAAGGGTCGTGGCCGTGGCCGTATTAGACAAGAGTTTTATAAGAAAAACATCGCTATGCCCAGTAATATTGATGAGCTTATTGATATGGCTAACACTGAGTCTGAAGAGTTTAGTGAGTTTGTTGATGAAAATGAGGACAGCTTAGTTGAGGGAGTTGATTGGCTTAAACTAGCAGTCACTGCCCGTACCAAAAAATATGGCGACCATATTCCTACTGAACAAAAAGAAAAAGCCAAACAGCTCCGCTTTTTACAATATCGCGGTTTTAATGGTGACGTTTGCTTTCAAGCGCTCAACTATACCTTAGACACTTTAGATGAACGCTTTTAGCCGTAGAGACTTAAGCTTACTTAGTAAGCTTGCGTGAATTTTTAGTTATAACTAGCATCTGATATCAATTCAGAGTCAAATTAATAATAGCCCAAAAATTTCCACCATATTAGCCCTGCTCCAATCCAAACCACTAAGTTCACTATACTCATTACTGCGCCAACTCCCCACCATTCTGCGAGTGTCACATAGCCTGAGTTAAAAATGACTGGTGCCGTACCAGTTGCATAATGGGTTAGGGTCATCATAATATTACCAGCTGCTGCCAAAATTAGCGCATACAGCATCGGCGGAGCACCTAAGCTTAGTCCAACCGCATAGAAAGCTGCGAATAGAGCAGTAATGTGCGCCGTAGTGCTTGCAAAGAAGTAGTGAATATAAAGATATACTAAAGTTAGAATCGCTACCGCTCCGATCCAACCTAAGCCCGTCATCGCAATCGTAGATTCAATATTTTCTGAAAACCAACTGATTAGCCCTAGTTTATTTAGGTATGAGGCCATCATAATCAAGGCACCAAACCAAATAATAGTGTCCCAAGCCGACTTCTCTTGGAGTATATCGTCCCAAGTCAGCACCCCAGTCAGTATCAAAGTGGAGAGGCCAATAAAGGCTGTAGTGGTAGCATCGACGCTATACTGCTCGCCTAAGAGTAGCGCCGGTATATTGGCCCATAATATAAGCATTAGCGCAAAGACCCCAAGCATGATCTTCTCTTGAGTACTTACCTGACCCATCTCCAGCAAATTGTCTTTTGCAAAATTCTTAGCATCAGGGGTTTCTTTAACTTCGGGAGGATAAATAAGATAAATAACTATTGGCATCAATATCAAACACAACATACCTGGTATAAACATCGCCACTGCCCATGTAGTCCATGACAGCTGAATATCACCACCAGTAGCTTTATTGACTAAGTCAACGACTAAAGGGTTTGGAGCGGTTGCGGTAATAAACATCCCTGAAGTGATAGGGTTAGCGTGATAATTAACCATCGCTAGGTAACTACCGATCTTTTTTTGACTGCCCTCCTCAGGAGTCGAGTGAAAACTTTGGGCAATAGACTTCATAATCGGATGAATAATACCCCCTCCTCGTGCAGTATTAGAGGGAGTAATAGGGGCAATCATTAATTCAGCTGCGGTTAGTGAATAAGCCACGCCGATAGTTTTTTTACCAAAAATTGAGATAAAGTAATAAGCAATACGCCGCCCTAGACCAGTTTTTATCAAGCCTCGTGAGATCATAACTGCTATCCCAATCAACCAAATCAGTGGGCTTGAATAGCTAGATAAGGCATCGGCAATAGCTTCTTTTGGGCTTTCATTAGTAACACCAGTAAGCGCTACTAAAGTTACGGCGATAATAGCAATAGCCCCAATCGGTAAGGCTTTACCGATAATAGCCACAATAGTACCAATAAATAGCGCTAACATATGCCAAGCTTCAGGGGTCACGCCAGTAGGTACAGGAATGATAAACCAAATAATTAAAGCGACTAAAATAGCAATGGCACTGGGTATGGGCTTAAACGGCATCATCTACTCTCTTCTATAATTTATTGATCTAATAGGCTTAATATATAACATTAAATCTTACTAACTTATAATTAAAACACAGTTAATCTGTTAAGTAACCATAAACTAACTCTATAGATGACGTATAACCACTATATGAGTACTGTTTTATAGTAGACAATAAAAAAGAGTACGCTATTTAGCGCACTCTTTAGCTATCTACAAACTCACATTTATAATAACAATCTATTTATCTCTTCATAGTAAATAGCATAAAACTATTATTTTAAGCTACCTAAACGGCTAGATAGTTGACTAATAATTTGGTCGATCTCTTGGTTGGCTTCAGATTCGTGATCTAAGTTACCGTTAGGAGTCAGCTGATTCATTACTTCAGGTAATAGCTCCGCTAAACCTTGACGGACTTCGCTATCATTAGCTCCTGTATGCGCAGCTACTTGCTGAATCTCATTTTCATCAAATAAGCGACTGACTTCGTTAGGATCAAGATTGTCATTTTGTTGGTTATTGCTCATCCAAGACTTAGCTTGGCTCTCATAGCCCATGCCCGTTATCTTAGATAGTGCGCCACCGAGGCCACCATTACGTTGTACCCAGCTGAGTACCATAGGCATTAAAGCAGCTACTAGCATGCCTTTGCCACCGAAGCCACTGCGGCGTTGTCCACCACCTAGCACACTGCCTAAAATATCGCCTAAGCCGCCTGCACCTGAACTCATACCGCCACGTTGGTTACCGCCCATCAGTCCACCTAAGCCGCCTATAATATCATCCAGACCAAAACCATTGTCTTGCTGACGCTCATACTGCTGCGGATTGTAGTCTCGTGGCTGATGGCTACCGCCAGTCAATACGCTACCCAATATATCCCCTAGTCCACCAGTACGACGTGGCGCACTTTGTTGATTAACAGGATTGCGCTGAGCGTCTTGTGGGTCTAAAGCACTACGGGCAACTTGTGAAACTAAATTTCCTAATAAACTCATGGTATTATCCTTTTATTATTGAGATATTGGTTTGACCAAATAACGATTAGTAACTTTCATGTCAGCACCCCTATCAAGGAGATAGGGAATAGCTATTTAAGATAGCAGATATCAATAAGTATCTAGATAGGCATTTTGTTATAGGCTGTAGCACTTAAATAACCAACATTGTAAATTTAGTTATCGGTTAACAGACCGCTTTGGATCAACATATTTAATTCTTGTACCCCACTCTCAAGTCTGCACATAGGTAACCGTAGCCAATATATTTAGCTGTTGCCACTGATCCCTACTCATCTGGTCACGATATACTGTCACTGCCCAAGGTTTACGATAAGGTTCAACCAGCTGAAACCTAAAATGAATAATAGCCTGATAACGATATACTTTCACTAGATCAGCTTGCCATAAATTATCACCATGGCTCGTACGCATTAGCAGTTGCCAGCCTTGATTGAGCGGCTGACTTAGGGGTGGCTGACTTAAGTGTAGTAAGATTGGTCGTGACAATGCCAAATAGCTTCCTATCAGCGCAGTCACGATTATTAGTAACCCATATTGCCAAAGTGATAAATTAGCTGACCAAGCTAATAGTATCAGTACGCTAGTCAATGCCACATATAGCAGCACCCTTAAATAACTACCAGTACGGATAGCCGTGTCAATGCGTAGCGAAGTCATAAGTATCGTATCCTTAGGCTTATACACTAGCTGATAACGTTATAAAAGTTCTGCATAAGCTCACTCTATAACTGCTGGCCATTATCTTATAATAGTAAACCGTATCATAATCCTTTGCCGTGGCGCCATGTTTTTATCTTATTCACCAGCGCCCATACCGCTCCATCTTCTGGTTGGCTTTGATTAGTAAAATAATCTAATAAATCTGGATCTTCATAAGTAAGCATCTCAGCAAAGGTTAGCTGCTCAGCAGGAGTAGCTAATAGATAAATCTCTTTAATATAAGGGTCAATATAAAAATCCAACTCTTTGAGTCCGCGGCGCGCTTGATAAATAATACGGCGCTGCTCAGTGGTTGCTTCCGGCTGCTGTGCTAGTTTATTAATCCCTGAATCAATAGTGCTCATAGAATATGCTCTGTATATTATAAAAGTTAAAATAGGCCATCGAAACTACATCTTGCTACTATTGTTAGTGTTGGTGTTAATACTGGTACTTTTGTTATTGTTATTGCTATCACAAGCCACTAGCTGTTGCCATAAGGCTAGTGCTTGCTGCATCATCGACACGTTATGGGTACGGATGATGCTAGCCCCTTGTTGTAATGCTAATAATCCTGCCGCAGTGCTCGCAGCATCACGTTGTACGGCTTGAGTGTCTGCCACCGTTACTACCCCACTTTTTTGTAACACTTCTGCCAAAAAACGCTTACGGGAGATACCGAATATGATTGGCAACTCAAGTGCTTGTAAGCGGTGCAATTGGTTTAATAACGCACAATGATGCTCATAATTCTTAGCAAAGCCAAAGCCCGGATCAATGATTATCTTATCACGCTTGACCCCAGCAGTAGTAACTTGCTCTATACGAGCAATCAGCTCAGCAATCACTTCAGCTATAACATCCTCATAATGTGCCAAGTCGTTCATAGTCGTCGGTTCACCGCGCATATGCATTAACATAATCGGTATGTCCAGCTGCGCTGCCATGGCTGCTGCACCTGGACGTTTTAGCGCACGCACATCGTTCCAAATATCTGCTCCTGCTGCAAAAGCAGCTTCTATCACCATAGGATTGCTAGTATCGATAGACAGCCATATATCATCACCGCACTGCTTGCGAATGGCTTTGACTACTGGTATAACTCGGTTAATCTCTTCAATAGTGTCGATAGTTTCAGCATTGGGCCGAGTAGACTCACCACCAATATCGATAATAGTTGCCCCTGCCTGTATCATTTCTTGACAGTGGCTAACGGCCTCGTCAACGTCATTAAACTGACCACCGTCTGAAAAGGAATCAGGAGTAACATTTAGGATGGCCATAATATGAGGCTGGGATAAGTCTAGCACTTTATGACGACTAGTTATTTTATGTGCTGGTAAAGGCTGAAATAATGACATGAGCCGTCCAATAGTAGAAACATTTATAAGTAAGGTAATAAATCTTACTTATCATAGCAGTAAAATAACCTTAGGAGTAAGTAGCGCTTAATAGCGATTTTTTATCGTTAACAACGCTTACTTTTTATCACCCTTAGCACTAATCTTGTTATTAGGTGCAAATCTGCACATAAAAAAGCCCTTTACTAGAAAGGGCTTCTTACCATAATATTCAATTAATTTATCTATCTAACAGCCTACTCTACATCGCTGGTAACGGCGGTGGTGTAATAGTAGTCGTAGTATGATCTTTTGAGAGATTGACCTCATTATGTTGATATACTCTTGGCGGACGTGGCGCTTCACCAGCTAAGATATCTTGTAATTGATCTCGATCGATAGTTTCCCACTTCATTAAGGCATCTACCATAGCATGCATCTTATCTTGGTTGGCTTCGATTAGCTCACGAGCGATGTCATACTGCTCTTCTAACATTCGGCGCACTTCATCATCTACTTTTTGCTGAGTAGCTTCTGAAATTGAGCGCCCACCGCCGCCAAAGTAACCTTGTGAATTATCATCATCTTCGTAGACCATAATGCCTAACGCATCAGACATACCGTATTTAGTGACCATCGCTCGTGCCATTTTAGTCGCACGCTCAAAGTCATTAGAAGCGCCTGTGGACATCTGATTGATAAACACTTCTTCTGCAATTCGACCACCAAATAATATAGCGATATCACTGAGCATTTTTGACTTATAAAGACTAGTTTGGTCATGCTCAGGCAGCTGCCAAGTTACCCCGAGGGCAAAGCCACGCGGCATGATAGTAACTTTATGTACTGGATCAGTGCCTGGTAAGAGTTCGGCGACTAAAGCATGGCCTGACTCATGATACGCAGTAGCACGACGCTCTTCTTCACGGATGACCATAGATTTACGCTCAGGACCCATGTAAAGCTTATCTTTAGCGTCTTCAAAGTCATTCATGTCTACACTGCGCTTGCTGCGACGAGCGGCAAACAATGCAGCTTCGTTCACCAAGTTAGCAAGCTGTGCACCGGTGAATCCAGGAGTACCACGTGCGAGTGAATTGGCATCGACCCCAGTAGTATTAGGCAGCTTACGCAAATGCACTTTTAGAATTTGCTCACGCCCTTTAATGTCTGGCAAGCCTACTTGTACTTGACGGTCAAAACGACCTGGACGTAATAAAGCCTTGTCCAGTACATCGGCGCGGTTAGTTGCCGCGATGACGATAACGCCTTCATTACCTTCAAAACCATCCATCTCAACTAGTAACTGGTTAAGTGTCTGTTCACGTTCATCATTACCACCGCCCATTCCGGAGCCACGATGGCGACCTACCGCATCAATCTCATCGATAAAGATGATACAAGGTGCACTTTTCTTGGCCTGCTCAAACATATCACGGACACGAGAAGCACCAACACCGACAAACATCTCCACAAAATCAGAACCTGAAATTGAGAAGAATGGTACTTTAGCCTCACCAGCAATGGCTCGCGCCAACAGTGTTTTACCAGTACCCGGTGGACCTACCATCAAAATACCACGAGGAATAGTAGCACCAAGTTTAGTAAATTTATCAGGATCACGTAAGAACTCAACCACTTCGACGACTTCTTCTTTGGCCTCTTCACAACCAGCCACATCGTCGAAGTTTACTTTGATTTGGTCTTCAGTGAGCATTTTGGCTTTTGACTTACCAAAGCTCATCGGACCGCCACCTTTACCGCCAGCGCCACCTTGCATGTTACGCATAAAGAATAAAAATAGGCCGATAATCAACAGGATTGGGAAGCTGGCAATTAACAACTGCATTAAGACACTTTGACGTTTAGGTGCCGTACCTTCAATATTTACTTGGTTTTCGCGCAGTAGCGGCAGTAGCTGTTCGTCAGCCACAGCAGGGCGAATGGTCTCAAAAGTTGAGCCATTTTTCTTCTCGCCAGTGATTTGCTCGCCGTCAATTTCGATGCTAGCTACTTGATTTTCAGACACTGCGGTCACAAACTCAGAGTAGTTTAGGCTATCGGGCTCAGTAGATTTATCAAAGCCGCTGAATACCAGCACCAAAACGCCGATTATCACCAGCCACAATAAGGTATTTTTTACCATGTCGCTCACTAGTTTTCCCATCCCTTACTTATTGGTGTGTCAACTTGACACGTGACGCCCATAAACTTAAGCGTTTATTATCAGACGACTTTGCTTAAAATAAATACTAGAAACAAAGTTAATATAGCATTATATGTGGATTTGACTCGTATTATTCAATACATGGGTTGAGTTTATTGAGTTAACAATTGTAGCAGTTTCTATCTGCTTTAAAGTAGCTTACCGATAATTTATCATAGGTTTTCAACTTATCATAACCTATTGAATAGCCTGAATATATAAATTATTTTATAGCTATCCAAAACACCTCTTTTGAGCGTGGGCGTGATGCATCAGGTTTAATAGTACGCACTTTACTAAAATCAATCTGCATCTTTTTACGTAGCTCTTGTGTTCCAGAACCTTGAAATACTTTCATGATCAACGCCCCGCCCTCTGGCAAAGTGGCCAAAGCAAAATCTACTGCCAACTCGCATAAGTAAATCATTCGTGGCTGATCAATAGCACTATTACCTGCTGTATTAGGGGCCATATCCGACAACACTACATCTACTGATTTGTCGCCGACCTCAGCCATAATACTATAAAAGACTGCTGCTTCGCGAAAATCACCTTGAATAAAGGTAACATCTGCCAAAGCATCCATGGCTAAGATATCAGAAGCTATTAATGTTCCTTTTTCTCCAACCAATTTGCTGGCTACTTGTGACCAACTACCCGGGGCACTTCCTAAATCAACTACGGTCATACCTTTACTAATAAGATTAGTCTTGTCATTGATCTCAATAAGTTTATAAGCGGCACGTGCACGATAGCCGTCTTGTTGGGCTTTTTTCACATAATGATCATCAATATGTTCTTTTATCCAAGCGCGGCTACTTTTGGTTAGCTTTTTGTTATCGATACGCGTGGCCAAAATAATTACTCCTATTGCTATGACTATCAATTATGCTTATTGACTATGACTATTAACTAGCACTCAGCCCCTCATGACTATAGGCATGAGTAGTTATTAGTACTTAGTGCTATAGCATAGGGACACATGGGTTTATAATTTTGAAATAAAGAGTGTCTACAGCATTGCTTGGTTAAGAAACTTAGCCATTAAGCTTATTTATTTAACTTAGTTATTAAGCTCAGCCGTTACCTGAAACCAACTCTCTAAATAGAGAGTGATAATCATCATTTAACTGCTTTATTACTCAGTAGCGTCTATAATGTGCTAAAGCATTCAGTTTAACATCTTCATTCGCTAAAATCGTGCACAATTCTACAGTTTCCGTGCAAGATGAGTATAAGTTATTTATAATAGTCATCAACCTACGATGGTCATTACCTTTTTATTTTATTAACGCTTAGGAATTATATGCAACTCGACAACGCTACAATCAAACGCCTAAAAGGTATCGGTCATGAGCTAAAACCCATAGTTATGATTGGTAATAACGGCGTTACCCCAGCTATCACCGAAGAGATTAATCGCGCTTTAAATGATCATGAGCTTATTA
The DNA here is from genome assembly GCF_018919485.1 of Psychrobacter sp. TAE2020. Classification (GTDB taxonomy): domain Bacteria; phylum Pseudomonadota; class Gammaproteobacteria; order Pseudomonadales; family Moraxellaceae; genus Psychrobacter. The sequence continues at coordinate 2,682,320 of NZ_JAHLMU010000001.1, read as the reverse complement.
AAGTCAAACTACCTGCTGGTAGTAAGCATGACCGTGATTTAATTTGCACTGAACTTGCTGTTGCTGCCAAAGCTCAACTGATTCACACTATTGGTCGCATGGCTTTATTACTACGTCAAAACCCAAACGCTAACCCAAAGCTTTCAAACTTGGCGCGTCACGCAGAATAACTGTAATAAGCTAAAATTGCTTGTTGCAAAAGTTACAACTATAAAAGCCGCGAGTAATAGCTACCGCGGCTTTTCTTTTATATTTTTTACTCCAAATAGCAACTGCTACTGTGAACCAACATTATGAGTCAACTCTTTCAACTCCAGCTGGCTACTGAAAACTTAGACGCAAATGCACAGCAACTTGGGGTATCTGTATCGCAACTGTTGGCTATTCAAATTACTGTGAGCGCCACTCTTATACCACAGTCAACACTTCAGCTCTATTTGAACTATGAAATACAACTACCCAACCAGTATTTAGCAGATCAATTAACTTGGCCACAATGGCAGCAGCAGCAAGTTAAGTTTACTGACTATCTATGGGAGCAGACTTGTCTTGAGTGCTTTATAGCTAGCGAGCTAGAGCCAGTTGCTAATGATACAACTAAAATAGAATATCCGAATAGTTATATTGAAATTAATGCCAGTCCAAACGGTAGCTATGCTGTTTATGAATTTAACAGCTATCGTCAGCCTAGCTCTTTATCTCCACCCCCTTTGCTACAGCCAAATAGCAACCAAAGGGCAAATATAAATTGGACTACTTGTGCAGTAAGTCAATCAAAGCTGTCCATTCAATCGCTACTAAAATCCGATTCGAAACTCAGCATTGAGTCCAGCACTGTTATCTACCCTTGTACTAGCAGTGACAATCCTGATTATTTTTATGAATGTGGTTTCTCTGTTGGCTTAGATCAGCTGGCGATGACTGCTACTACCGAAGCCGACGCAACAAGCTTTAATCACAATATTGGTTTACTACATCCTTGTGTGATTTTAAGCTTCAATAAGGTTGCCTTATACTTCGCCCCTAGACACGCAAATCCACCCGACTTCCATCAACGCCAATACTGGACAGCATTCAACCCATAAACGCTCTATGTAATCCTAAACAGCCTTTAATAACAAATATAAGCAGCAGATGCAAAAAACTCAGCAATACTTTGAATAGCATTGCTGAGTTTTTTGAGCATTATAATTCTATAACAGTCTTAAGCGATCTGTTATTCAGCCATCGCTAGATAGATACCACGGTTTGATGCGTCATCCATATATTGTGAATCGCGCCATGTCGTGTAGCTATAGGCATCACTATAAGGGCTGATACTACTCTGACGGAAGTCCGATACCCAATCATTGCCATCAAAGATCTGAATATGTCCATGTGGATGCTTTGATGAGCGATCATAAACAACAACGTCGCCTACTTGCGATTGCGAACCATTACTAATTTTAGTAAAACCTGCATTGCTAAGGGTACCACGACTAGCGTACTGGTAAGCTGAAGGATTAGGAGTGAATTCATAACCAGCAATCTGTAAGGCTTTACGAACATAGCGAGCACAGTATCCAGTACTTCTAGATACAGCTACTCTTGAAGCATGAGCAGCAGCAATAGCAGGAGCTGAGCTACTATTCAGTGCAGAACCTGATTGCTGTTGTCTTTCATAAGATAGACGGTTAGTTAGTGAGGCTAGTTTATATTCTTTTTGTTTGGCCTGAGCACTAAGATTATCTATCGCTTGACTAATTTCGTCATTGCTAGACACATAGGCACCGCTGTTAGAACTATAAATATTTTTTACGGAACCATAATTTTTAGAAATGGAGCTATTGGTGATATGAGTCAAGGTATTATTAGGTTGAAAGGTTATTTCAGCAGCACCACTAGTTTGTGCTATGCCCATTCCCAATACTGATAATATTAATAAAGCTCGTTTCATAAATTTACTACCTATTGTTAATACAAGATTGTTCGTCATCCGTGACGAAACATCAATTAATTTAGAGGATATAATTATCAAATAAACATGATAAAATCCTTTTTAAAGCAGCTACCCTTTAATCTTTAGTGGAGCGTTGGCAGTATTACCGATGCGTTAGTCCACCTCTTAAAGCGCCTGCGATCAATCTTATCTATGTTAATAATTAGCTCAATGGTTTTGTCTATCGCTTTATTCACCTATAAGATGAGTTATCACGATGCCAAAAAAACAGCCTAATCAGCTTGCTCAACTTATTGATCATCAAACCTTTGCTGGTAGCGCGCTACCCCAAACCCTTGCTGATAATATGCGTCTCTATGTAGAAGCGACTAATGAGATTAAAAAGCTTCTAGTAGACTGTCTACCAGATGAAATACTTGCTAGTTGTTGGGTAGTAGGGTTAAACGCTGAACAAATAACCCTCAGCGTAAACTCAACTACTGCTGCTAATCACATCCGTTATTTACAAAAATCTTATCTACAGCTGTTAACAGAGCAGTCTTTAACATTTCAACAACTCAAGCATATTCGTGTCGTGGTAGTTAATAAAATTAGTGATAACCATCACTCTCAACAACCACCAGTACTAACAACGACTTCATCAAAACAACCTAAGGCCAGTACATATCGGGCTCTAAGCCAGAACACAAAAAAGACTATATCACAGGCTGCAAAGCATGTCACCACAGATAAAAAGCTCAAAAATGCCCTTATGCGACTGTTAAATGATGAATAATAACCAAGTTACATTGTAATTCTATGTAAATACGCTCTAAAAAAAGCTGACTAAAGCGCTATCTTTTACAGTTTTTGAATTATAAAAAAGTCGTCCCATCTTTATATACATTATATGAATATAAAGATGGGACGACTCTTTGCTAGTCGAAGGGTTTGTACAGCGTAGGATAGAGCTATTTATTAATTGTTTACTTGGCTAAAAATTGATATTTTAGCGCTAATTAATGGTACCTGCCATGTAATCTTACGTAATTGTTGCGATACATCCTGTATATTCGTGTATTCATCCTTCAATAGTTAAGGTACTCAAAGGTAAATATTCGATAGGACAACTTACATTGTCATCAAAAGTTACAATTTCGAAGCTACTTTTGTCTGAAAGAATTTCGCGCACTAGCAAATTGTTTAACGCATGGCCTGACTTATAGGCATTAAAACGACCAATTATCGGATAGCCAATCAAATACAAATCACCTAAGGCATCTAATATTTTATGACGAACAAACTCGTCAGCATAACGTAAACCTTCAGCATTGAGAATTTTTGCATCATCAATGACAATGGCATTGTCCATACTACCGCCTAACGCCAGATTATTACTGCGTAATGTTTCGATATCGCTTAAAAACCCAAAAGTGCGAGCAGAGCTTAACTCTTCAATAAAGTTCTGGGTAGAAAAGCATAGTTGTGCATGCTGCTGGTTCTTATCAAAGGCAGGATGATCAAAATCAATTTCGAAGTTTAATTCAAAGCCATCATAAGGACGCAATTCTGCCCATTTATCGTCAACTTTCACTTTTACTGGCTTAACGATTCTTAGGAACCTCTTGGCAGCCTCTTGCTCACGAAAACCAGCTTGTAGCAATAACCCTACGAAAGGAGAAGCACTACCATCCATGATTGGAATCTCGCTAGCGGATACTCGAATCAATAGATTATCGACCCCAACACCTGCGATAGCGCTAAGTAAATGTTCTACAGTACCCACTCGCGTACCACCAAACACTAAGTTCGATGACATCATAGTGTCTTGTACCAAAAAAGCACTAGCAGGAATAGGGGCGCTACCGATAATATCAGAACGCTCAAAGACTACGCCAGTATTAATAGGTTGTGGATGAAACTCTAAATCGACAGGCTCGCCACTATGCAGACCGATGCCGGTTATGGCTATAGCTGTTTTTATAGTTCGTTGATTCATGGCTACTCTCTCACATATTTTGTTACAATTGCCATAGTGTACCACTAGCTACCCCTAATTCGCTATAGGTACAAATCGTTAATTTCCTTATTACTTATATTGATTAGTTAAATCAACAACAATTTCCTATAAAAGCTTATTCAATAATAAGTCAGCTGGATAATTAGTAGGCAATCACTAAGTAGTTAAATAAACAGCGAAAATGGTCATTAATGCACTATTAAACCGTTAATTAGCTACAAAAAGTCAAAAAAAAGTTAAAAAAAAGCCAATGACGAAGCATTGGCTTTTTCAATAATTGTTGATAATGAGCAGTAACTACAGCAATATATAACTAATGTTTATAAGAAATACTATATTAATAAATAATAGCTATTAATAATATTTGACTAAATTATTACAGTTGCTATCACTAAGTAGTAAATACTGCCTATTGCTTTTAGCCTTATTTATTTTGTTGACGCTTTAAGTAGTCTTGAATACTGTTAGTTTTGGTGGCTTGATGCTCTTGGATTGCGCCAGGACGAGTTATATTGTCTTGGAACGTCTGAGTTTTGGACTGTTTTTGACTGTTTAAAGCACTAGTATGCAAGTTAGGATCAACAGACTGATTACTAGTGACTGAAGGTATTGGTGCTACGACTTCAGTTAAGTCTTCATTCAAAGTCAGTCCAGTAGCAATAACCGTAACATGTAGATCATCGCCCATCTCTTCATCGATTACTGAACCATAGAAGATATTAGCATCGTCATTATCAGTGATGCCTTCAACGATTTCGCTGATTTGGTTGAATTCATCTAGAGATAAAGACTCAGATGAAATAACATTAACTAATAAGCCTTTAGCATTTTCTAGGCGTAGATCATCAAGCAATGGTGATCTGATTGCTTTTTCTGTCGCTTGACGAGCACGATCATCGCCGCTTGCACGACCAATACCCATCATTGCATGACCTTTGGCAGTCATTGCGGTACGGATATCGTTAAAGTCAATATTGATAAGCCCTTCACGAGCGATAGTTTCAGCTATACCTTGTACAGCATGTAATAACACATCATCAGCTTTTTTGAAGGCATCCTGCATTGAGATATTGCCGTAGATGCTCATTAACTTATCATTAGGGATAGTAATGATAGAGTCAACAAAATTAGTCAACTGCTCGATACCAGCTTTAGCCGCTTTGATGCGCTTGCCACCTTCAAATTTAAAAGGGGTAGTGACGACAGCAACAGTCAAAACTTCCATCTCTTTGGCAATACGTGCGACTACTGGAGCAGCGCCTGTGCCAGTACCGCCACCCATACCAGCAGTAATAAATACCATATCTGAGTGTTCAAGTAAAGTGCGGATAGCTTCTTCTTCACTCTCAGCAGCTTCACGCCCTACTTCTGGATTAGCGCCTGCACCAAGACCACGATTACTTTTAGCACCTAACTGCAACTTGTGCGGCGCCGTTAAGCGATCAAGCGCTTGTTTATCTGTATTAGCACAGACGAACGTCACCCCTTTTATACCCTGTTGCACCATGTGTTCAACTGCATTACCGCCGCCGCCGCCGACACCGAATACGATAAAACGTGCTTGGCCATTACTTTGAGGTTGGTTGTCATGTGGCATGGTGTATTTTGACATAAAAAGATTCTCCAGTTGCAGATAGCATGATGGTCGATACGTAATGACGCTTATACAACGTGCTATCGACTGACTATATATAAATGTAGGTAAATAAATCGAGATGAATAAGGGTCTAAATAACAGTTAGCGTTCATATCATTGATTATGATCGCTACTAACTATAATAACTATCTATAATATTTTTTTGAGCACACTACTGAAACGTTTGCCAACACCTTGAAAAACATTTTTTACCCGTCGCTGTTTGGCAGCTTCAGGCTCACTTTGCTCACTGTGGCGGAATTGTTCACTCTGACTATATAGTAGAGTACCAAAAGCAGTCTGGTAAGCACTATCATTTATTTGATCATTAAGCTGCTTAAACGAAGCGTCATTATCAAAATGGTTGTAAGCACTAATAGCAGGATGGGCATTGGTCAAGACTACTGGCATTTTCAATAGTTTTTTGGCAAAAGGTACCATGCCTTTAATAGCACTACCGCCGCCAGTAAGTACAAAACCGCGATCAAGGTAATGTAGCAGATCTACCTCATGTAGCTGACGCGCCACTTCAGTAAATATCTGCACATAACGTGCTTCAATAATTTGCGCTAAGCTGTAAGTATGTACATTAAGCGCATCGCTCGACCCTTGCGTCTTATATAACAAGAATACGCTAGGATCTATACTATTGATATCCGCAGTACCATGCAATTTTTTCAGTTTTTCAGCTTCTATCATTGAGATACCAAAGTCTGCTGATATGTCCATAGTTACCGCATGGCTGCCAATAGCAATACAATGGGTGAATATTAATTTGTTTTCTTTATAGACGCAAATACTAGTTGTGCTAGCACCAATATCTATAAGACAGATACCTTGCTGACGCTCTTCACTCATTAGGCTATATTCAGCGCTAGTCACTGCATCAAAGACCACGTGGTCAATGCCTACGTCACAACTCTGTAGTAGTTTTTGGATATTTTGACGACTGACCACAGGCATCATCATCATGTGATACATAACACTGATGTTTTTAGCTAACATCTCGATAGCGTCATCAACGATATTGTCTTGATCATCGACATAGACACCCTGCTGACAGCAATGCATCAAGTAATAGTCCGCTGGCAAGTCCTTTGACTTAGCACTAGCCAAAGCTTTTACCATGTCTTTAGCACTTACTATATCATCTTCAACCAACACGCTGCCAACGCTATTCTTACTAGATAGCTCAGGTGTAGACAGCGTCAACCATACGCTATGAACCCGACAATTTGCAACATCTTCAGCTTCTTGAATGGCTTGCTTGATAGCGCTTTGTAAACGTTCACGATGCTTAATTTGGCCTTGGTAAAAGTCACTGTTTTTGACTTGCCCAACGCCCATAATGCGGATGTCTTTTTCAGACACGACGCTGCCAATCACTACATAAACTGCAGTGGCGCTTAGATGAACTACAACTAGGTTTTCAGTATTTTTCATGGTACCAGACAAATTATCGCTAAACAGGAAACCATATGACGTCTCCATTAAATCATCAAAAAAGTTTTTTGGGCTATTATCTAAATAAATATAATATTATTAGTTTATTCACCCAGCTTTATAAAGGCTATAACTTACAATTAATTATCCGCTACAATCAAGGTTGCTCAGTAGGAGTAACATCAGTAGTAGAAATGTCAGTAGTAGCAACCTCAGTAGTAGTAGCTTTAGGGCTATCAACTTTGGCGCTAGCAGCATCAGTAGCTGTCACATCGGTAGTCGCTGCTACCGGTTCAATCGCATGCCAAGTAATAGTAAAGCCATTCTTATAACGCAGATCCACTGACTGAATCTCATCACGGCGACTACTTAGCTGATTACCCAGCAACTGACTAAGATTAAGTAATTTTTGCGCTGTATTTTCATTATCAACTATTACTCGTAAACCGTTATCAAAACGAATTAACCAAGTCATGCGTTTAGTTAAGATAATGTCTTCTACCTGCATATCGATAGGAGCATACCAATCATTAACTTGCTGCATTTGTTGCATTATAACGGGTGCTTGATTAACTTCACCTTGCAAATTGGCAAAGCTTTGTTGGCGCAAGTCTTTATTGTCAGTAGGTACAAACACTACGCCTTTGGCATCTACTAAGCGCTCAGTACCAAAATTAGCAATCGCCTGTTTAGGCAGTGCGGTAATAACAATACCTTGTTGCCAATCACGAGTTACGCTTACTTGATCAACCCAAGCCATACCTATAACTATATCGCGCAAAGCTTGCAGATCAGTAGTAAAAAAACTACTAACTTTCTGTTGGTCCATAGCTTGTTTCAAGGTTTGGTACTGAGTGCTATTCAACCCTTCGCTACTCACCTGAATAGCTGCAGGCGGTGCATCTCGTAAGGCTTTTGCACCCATCATCAATATCAGCAGTAATAAACCAATAACTAGTGCCATAAAAAAATATTTGGCTGTACTTGGCATTGACAACTTAGACTTCGAACGAAGGGTGTCATTACTCATCAAGTCATTTACTTCATTGACAGCTTGAGCCATGATGGTATTCGCCCCTAATTTACTTTTGCTAGTATTGAGTTACTTTTAAGACTACTACTTTACTAATTTCTCACTAAGTCTAAACGGCTATTTTAGCCTGTTATAAACGAATAACTACAAGTGATTTAAGACAATATCAATAACAAACATGTTAATAAGCGCTAACATATAATTAACGTTTATTTATTCTATTATTCAGTCGAATTAAACTATTAATAAGCCTAATATTCGGTTGATTACATGCCATTAATTTATTAGTCAACTTTAGTTATCTTAACCAATGGTTAAAATCGTGACATATCATATACTTAACTACCAAAACAAGTCAATCTTTATCAGAGTATCACAGTTATGGCAATCTTAACGTATTTTGACGCTAAACAATAGCCTAACCCGTGCTATGACTATTGAATTTACACAAGTTTACATGAAGCTGTGCTACATCAATTCTAAATAAGCGCTGTTGATTACATAGTTTGCGCTAAAATATGCCAGCATAACTTATCAAAGTCCATCCCACGAGCCTTAGCTGCCATCGGCACTAAACTGTGGCTAGTCATCCCAGGAACCGTATTGATCTCTAACAACCAAAAATTGCCTTGCTGATCTTGCATGGCATCCACTCGGCCCCAACCTTTAGCGTTTACCGCACGGAACGCTGCGAGACTTAAAGCTTGAAGATGCTGTTCTTCACTATCACTTAGGCCACAGGGAATATAGTAGCCAGTATCATTACGGTTGTACTTAGCGTCAAAATCATAGAAGTTAGTAATATCTGCTGGCTCTAACCGGATAATGGGATAAGCTTCATCATCGACAATAGCGATAGTGAATTCGCGGCCGGTAATCCAACGTTCAGCCATTACCGCATCGCCACAACCGATAGCCGTTGCATAAGCTGCTGGTAGCTCGTCTAAATTATTGACCTTAGTCATACCTATACTAGAGCCTTCGTGAACTGGCTTGATAATGAGCGGTAGACCCAACATATTAACCACTTGCTGCCAATCGGTATCTGCAGTCAATAATGCAAAAGGCGCTGTCGCTAAACCACACCCTTGCCATAGCTGTTTGGTACGAACTTTATCCATACCTAAAGCTGATGCTAGGATACCAGATCCAGTTTGTGGGATATCTAACCATTGTAACACCCCTTGCAGTACACCGTCTTCACCCCCACGACCATGCAGCACATTAAACACCCGATCATAAGCCATTAGCTCGGTGAGCTGTTGATGTTTAGGGTCAAAGTGAGTAGCGTCAACGCCCTGATTTTGTAAAGCTAATAATACAGCGGCTCCACTATCCAAAGAAACACTGCGCTCATTGCTGTTACCACCATATACCACAGCCACTTTACCGAATTCACTAGCATCTTGTACTTTGCTAACTATTGGCTGTTGCTGTGACTGGTTGGCTTCAACTGGCTGTTGCTGATTTTTTGCCACTGCTGCTAACGCCAGTTCTGGGTTCTCAATCTTAGTAGCATCATGGTTAGTACTGTTATTTTGCTCATTAGCAACAGCATCAACGTTGTCTAGGTTAGGTTGATTTGAGTTTTTTTTATTGTCATCATGGCTCATATGAATAACTCCTATAATTTTAAAACCTACCGTTAAGCGCTTAGGTTATTTAATGTTTATTAAAAGCTTATTTGAGGTATAGACCATTAGCTACCAAATCGATAGCTATTTGCCCCACATTACCAGCGCCTTGGGTGATAAGCATATCGTTTGCTTGTAATAAGCGTTGCATTACTGGCGCGATATTGTCTTTATCGACGATAGTGGGCTCAACAGCGCCACGTAGACGGATACTACGTGCTAATGACTTAGTATCAGCGCCAGTAATTGGGCTCTCACCTGCTGAATAGACGTCTAATAATAATAGCTCGTCAACACTCGATAACACTTCAACAAAGTCATCAAAACAGTCACGAGTACGGCTGTAACGATGAGGCTGAAACATCATCACTAAACGGCGCTCAGGGAAGCTTTGTCGTGCGGCTTTGATGGTAGCATCGACCTCTTTTGGATGATGCCCATAGTCATCTATTAGTAGCACATCACCATTATCAACGGTGATAGGACCATGTTGCTCAAAACGACGGCCAACCCCTTCAAACTTCTGTAATGCCCGCTTGATTGCTTGGTCATCAACGCCTTCATCGCTAGCCATAGTAATAGCAGCAAGCGCATTGTAAACATTATGAATACCCGGAATGTTTAAGGTCAAACGTAGTGGCTCATGATCACGGCGTAGCACAGTAAAATGGGTCTTAGTACCTTCAACGACAACGTCAATCGCTTGCACGTCATTAAAAGGCTCAAGGCCAAAGGTTAGTACCGGACGACCTATATCATCGATCATAGCATAGAGCTCAGGGTCATCGCCGCAGACTACTGCCAAACCATAAAAAGGCATATTTTGTAAAAACTGAATATAAGCGGCTTTTAATTTATCGAAGTTGTTGTCATAAGTTTCCATATGATCTTGGTCGATGTTGGTCACAATCGCCGCCATCGGATGCAAGGATAAGAACGAGGCATCAGACTCATCAGCTTCAGCAATCAAAAAGCGACTGCTGCCTAATGCAGCATTTTTGCCTGAGGCATTGAGCTTACCGCCTATCACATAAGTGGGATCAAGATTCCCCTCATTCATCATAGTCGTCAGTAAGCTAGTAGTAGTCGTTTTACCATGCGCACCTGCAACCGCAATACCGTGACGATAACGCATCAATTCACCGAGCATATCAGCACGACGCACTACTGGTAGACGGGCTTTAAGAGCCGCCTCAATCTCAGGGTTACTACGATCAATCGCTGATGACACTACTATCACATCGGCATTAGAGATATTTTTTGAATCATGACCAATAAATATCTCAATACCTATCTGCTGCAAACGATTAGTGACTGGGCTTTGGACAATATCTGAGCCGCTCACTCTATAACCTTGGTTGTTCATGACCTCAGCGATACCACACATCCCCGAACCGCCAATACCGACAAAATGCAAATGCTGAATACGGCGCATTTCTGGAATCTCAATAAGGCGTTTAGGTAAAGCTTTTGCAGATGTGGGCATAACGGAGTCTCTTTATAAAAGTCGATAAAATATAATTAAATAAGTAGTCAGAAAGTACAGCTTATAATGCTTGCCATATAAATTCTGCCACTTGTTGACTGGCAGTACGGTTGGCAAGAGCGTGACCTTTACTGGCCATGGCTAAACAAGCCGCTCGATCGAGAGCTAGCAATTTAGTGCTCAGACGGCTAGGCGTTAACTCGGCTTGCGGCAACAATAGCGCTGCATCATGTGTAGTCAGAGTGCGTGCATTGGCCGTTTGATGATCATCAACGGCATGCGGCAAAGGTACAAAAATCGCTGCAATACCGACGTTTTGAATCTCAGTAACCGTCAGGGCACCAGCGCGACAAACAATGATATCCGCCCAATTATAAGCTGCTGCCATATCATCAATAAAAGGCTGTACGCTAAACTGATGAGCGCTTAGATCTTCATTATCATAAGCCGCTTGGGTAGCAGCTTCATTGTTACGGCCGCATTGATGACGTACTGAAAAGGGCTTATCTATCAAGGCTAATGCTTTTGGTACTGTGTCATTAAGTACTTGCGCCCCTAACGAGCCGCCTACTACTAACAAACGTAGTGGCGTTTGATCAGCGATATCATAACGTAGCGTTGGCGCAGCAACACCAGTGATAGTATTACGCACTGGATTACCAACAGTTTCCAGCTTGGCATCGAGCTTACTATCTGCAAAGGTATTTTCAAAGGCTTGCAGTACTTTGCTAGCGATTTTGGCTAAATAACGATTGCTCATGCCAGCGATAGCGTTTTGCTCATGAATGATCAGTGGTCTACTAGTCATGCGTGCAGCAATGCCTCCAGGTGCAGTAACGTAGCCACCAAAGCCTACTACTACATCTATATTGTTGCCACGAATGATTTTGGCAGCTGCCATAGTAGCCGATAACAGAGTGATTGGCATCTTAAACAGGCGACCTATTCCTTTGCCACGTAGTCCTTGCATCGCAATAGGATGGAAGGTGTAACCAGTAGGCTGTACTAAGCCATTTTCCATACCAGTTGCCGTACCTAACCAATGAATCACCGCGCCGCGCTTAACCAACTCTTCGCTAACGGCTAACGCTGGAAATACGTGACCACCAGTGCCAGCAGCCATCATCAATATATGCGGTGTCTTCATGAATGCCTGCCTATCTTATCTTTACTAATGAATATTAGGAGCTCTAAACTGATACTGGCTTTGGGGATGCAAAAGCACGCATAGTATAGAGTAAATTATCTATAAATATATAACGTTTTTTAAGCTAAATCTTTAGCTGCTATTTTGTATCAATAACCGCTAAAAATGATCAATTATCAACAGTATTCCTTCGCTTTTTACTAGCTCATTAAAGCTTAGCGTTTAACTATAGATTACTGTTAAAAACTTATTAAAAAATGCTTATGCCAGCTGACAAAACAAGTCTCGAAGCTAGTCAAAAAACAACAAGCTTTTAACGGTTCTGATGGCGTGCTTCTACCGCTATAATAAAGTCACTCGCAATATCAGTACCGCACTGATCATCGATCTCACGTACACAAGTAGGACTAGTCACATTAATCTCAGTAATACGGCTACCGATCAAATCTAATCCTACAAACATCAAGCCTTTTTCTTTCACGATAGGCGCTACTATTTCAGCCACTGTACGTTCAGCATCAGTTAATGGCATGGCGACTCCACTACCCCCTGCTGCTAAATTACCTCGAGTTTCACCTTTAGTAGGAATTCGGGCTAAGCAATAATCTATTACTACTCCATCGACAATCAACACTCGCTTATCACCTTGTTTAATCTCTGGCAAATAGCGCTGTGCCATAATTGGCAAAGTTTCGAGTTCAGTCAATACCTCTAGTGTCACCCCGATATTAGGACTGTCTGCTGTTAAGCGGAAGATACCAGTGCCACCCATGCCATCAAGAGGTTTGACAATAACGTCCTGCTGCTCAGCGATAAACTGGCGAATATGGGCCTGCTTACTAGTAACAATCGTTGGACTCATATAGTCACTGAACCAAGTGGCAAATAGCTTCTCATTACAGTCACGTATCGCTTGCGGATCATTAACTACTAGCACGCCAGCGGCCTTAGCATGATCTAGCATGTAAGTAGCGTAGACAAAGCGCATATCGAACGGGGGATCTTTACGCATCAAAATCACATCATAATCACTAACAGCGACTGTAGTCTTTTCGCCTAAAGTATAAAAGTTCTCAGGATCACGCTGTACTGTCACTGGTTGCGAGTCTATCTTTAACTGTCCGCGATCCAGCCATAAGTCATGAATTTGACAATATCCTAACTTGTGTCCGCGATCTTGCGCAGACCACATCATCGCTAAGCTCGTGTCTTTTTTGTAGTTTACTCGTTCGATAGGATCCATAATAACTAGGATATTTAAAGACTTTACAGCAGATTGAGACATAAGAACGCTCGCTAGTAGTAACAGTAAACAACTGAATAATTGATGGCTTTAAAACAACAATAAATAAGGCTTTTGGCTAAATCTAAATGTATGTATAAGTCTTTGCAGATCGGCAAAAGCTTTTTAAATAGGTAGCTCCAGCAATAGAAAAGCATTAACGGTAAAGTCTGTTGGTAATATAAATAGTTAGTGACACATAAGGCGACTAAACTCCATATTGCTGGCGGTAATGCTGCATTTTTGCTAAGGGACTGCTGTTTTTATGCGCATTGTCATCCGAGTTATCATTGAGCGCCAAATAACTGATTAGATCGTCCATGTCAACCAAAGTGAGTACCGGAACTTGTAAAGCAGAAGCCAATTCTTGAATCGCTGAATACTCACCTTGGCCTTTTTCTTTACGATCCAGAGCGACAATAATTCCTGCCACAGTAGCGCCAGCCTGTTCTAGGATATCAAGCACTTCACGCATAGCCGTGCCTGCAGTGATAACATCATCTAATATCCACACCGATTTGCCTCTGACATCAGCACCGACTAAGTTGCCCCCTTCACCGTGGGGTTTAACTTCTTTTCGGTTATAACCCCACTCGGCATTGATCCGATGATGCAGCCATAACGCTTGTGCGGTTGCCGCTACAAAAGGAATACCTTTATAGGCCGCCCCAAAGATGACCAGCTCTTTATTATCTGCGGTTTGATGCTGTTCTGCCAAGGCGTCAGCATAACCGCTTGCCAATAAGGATAACATCTCACCAGAAGCTAGCAAGCCTGCATTAAAAAAGTAAGGACTAATACGTCCCGACTTGAGTACAAACTCACCAAATTTTAGTACTTGGTTGTCTAAAGCCAGCTGAATAAAGTGCTTCGCTGAAAATGAAGGGATTTGAGCACTTTGAAGGTTTTGAGTATGGGGCATTAGACAGTCCTGTTAGTGAGTTTTAGGGTCAAAGCAGCAGTGAATTTTAGAATCATAATGCGTGTGAAATAAAGTTACACAGCCAGCACTTAGCTATACACTCTACTATTAACTGCACTATTATTTCATAACTATAAAATTTATAGCTTTAAAGCGTTAATTGTAAAAGTAACAAAAGCCATCATTATAAATATCATTATAAAAATTGTCAGCTAAATTGACCAACCATTGATAGCATAATCTTGCACATTGGCATAGCGAGTAAGAAGCGCGCAGCGTGAAGAGATATTAAAGTAGCAATTGCCATTCTTATCAGGTTGGATATCCCATCCTAAATGATGAGCCGCTACGATAATATGTCCGCTAAACAGTCGAATCTGTCGATAGTGTTGACGACTTGCTGGGGCGTTTCCCAACTGGCTAAGCAAGTAACTGCGTACATATTGACAGAGTTGCGCAGCACTGTAGCTTTTATTAATGGTTTTACGCGTAGGGCATTGCTTTAGAGCATTCACAGCCACGCTACATGCCATAATATCAGTGGCTAAACTACCGCTACCAGTCTCAAACTCTTGCGGCTGCAATATCACTTGCCAATCATCGGCATAAACACTGTTAAGCAACTCATCAGCGTTATAACGTTTTACTAAGGTGCGTAGCGTAGCTGACTTACTATCATGAGTGGCAGTATCTGTCAGCGTGGTGGTTTTCGTAGTGGTTTTCGTAGTCATTTCAGTGGTCAAAAAACCAAAGCGTGTCAGTTTTGGATAGGCAATAATAGCGCTCTGAATATCTGCCATATCTATCAGCTGCATACTGTCAATACTAGTTAGCAACGCCTGTTCACTAGCCTGATTAGGGTCGTATCTATAGTTTTGATAAAAGCTATCAGGCAACTCAATTAGCTGGGCCGCTTTGAGTAGCGCTAAATGCTCAGCCAAAGGTTCTGATGCTATTAAAGCCCATCTTGATAGACGTTCAGCAGCCGATTGCTGAAAGCGAGAGGACTTACCATAGAGCCGACGCAACTGACTATTCTCTCGTCGTGCTGGCTCTGGAATATCACTCAACGACCGTGCTGGATCAATTGGTGTCTGCTTAGGATCAAAATTGGGATGCACTATAGCTGGCTGCTGATTAGTCGGCAGACTCGATAGCTCAACACTATCTGCTACTGGCTTACCTTCTCGATGCATGGAATGACTGCTAGGCAAACAATCATTAGAAGTATGGGGCTGAGTCATAGCATATCCGTGATACTTAAAAACATAAAATAGCAGTAACTTATAAATTAGCAACCAGCTCAATAATAGCTACTGCTACTCTAAGTCACCGTTTAGACAATCTAAATAATATTATAATTTTTTCAACCGACTCTAATCCTGTTGATGCTGCAATATATCACTATACCCAGCTTGCCAATCCGCAAACTCAAGCCAAGCTAATGGAATATTGCTGTGTAGGCGCTTGCCGGTAATCGCTGTGTGCTTATCATCGATAATTGGCGGCGATTGTTGTAGTTGCTGACTTAGCCAAGCGCTCAATTGTAAGGTAGTCACTGGTAAATAATCAGTAGCCAAATAAAGCGACTTAGGGGCCTCAATGGTCAGTACTTTACTAATGATAGTGACCAAATCGCTATCCATGATCCGATTGCTCCAGTCGTCACTAGCTATAGGGTCTTTGTTGTCCTCTTTGACCTTACGTAAACGCATTAAGCGCTGGCGTCCATAAATGCCACTAGGACGAATAATAATGGCCTTATCAGCAAAACCTTGTTGCAGCGCTTGCTCCGCCTGCAAGATTACTTTTGAGGCATCACGCTCAGGAATAGCTGGTGTCGTAGTTTCGTCAATCCACTCGCCTTTATTTTGACCATAAACACCTGTTGATGAGATGAACACTACACGCTCAAGTTTAGGTAACTGCTCAGCAAGCTGGGCCAAATGCTGACAGATACTTAAATAGCTCTTGTTATAACCGCTAGTCGAGTACTCATCAGGGGTAACGATAATAGTGATACAAGTAAAGTCTTGCAACTGTTCGGCACTGACTTTAAGCGCATCGGCTTGTATAAAATTTGCTTGCTCAGCTAAAGCGTAATCGCTACGCGCGCTGCGTGCAAGTCCAGTCACTGAGTAACCTTGTTGGGCAAGCTTATTAGTCACTGGTAAACCAATATCACCTTGACCGATAACTAGCCATTGCTGAGTGCTCATAAACGGTCCTTATTTATAATTGTTTTTACTACAGTTATTAATAACTGTCTTTGGTAATTAGCTTTGATAGCTATTAAAATTTGATAGTTATCAAAAACAGTTAGTTGCGATAGTTATTTTTGACCCTGCTGTTTGATAAGCCGTTATGCTAGCCTATTTAAATAAACTAGCCTAGTAAAAAATCTTAACTCATAGCTTAAAAGTAACGCATATAAGCTAATTTGATATCATCGTTGGCATCGACGCGATCTTGCCAATCGTAACTAGCATTGATACGTAATGCTTGTTTTTTATCTATATCATACTGCAGCCCAAGAGTAGTAATAGGCTGCCAGTAGCTACCCTGCGCATCTTCGTCACTGCTGCCATGATACCAATATGGCAGTTGCAATTCAGCTTGCGCACGTAACTGATTGTTAATCTGATACACACAACCGGCATTGACCCCAGCGCCCACACGGTAACCTTTACTAATCCCACGCCCGCCTTGCAGCGCTCCCATAGCCAAGGCGTAACAAAGCTGCGGTGGCATCTCGGCGCTTACTAAGCCTGATGACTCTTTAGCCGGCGTACCAAATGTCCATGATTTGCCATATTCAAGGGTGGTGCTAGCCACTAAATGATCAGTGCCATCGCGTTGCGAGCCATCATTAACCCGAGTGGCTTCGACACTGGCACCCCAAGTTTTACCTTTTTGGGCAGTATTGACTGGATTAAATGAGCGCCCACGAATCAAGGTGAAGTTCTGTAATTCGACCTTTCTTGGTTGCTCACTTTTATCGTTATCATAAAAGCGCAACGTTGCTTCAAGCCCTTCTAAGTTAAAGAACTGATGAAATCCTGTAGGGCGATCCAGAGTATCGTGAAATCCTGCACGTAGTCCGACATCGATATAACTGTTGTCGCCACGATTACCTATGCCAATATGGCCGCGCTGTAAAGAATGACGGTCGAGCGGATTATTATTTGAGGCGGCAATAGCTAACGGTAATAGCGTTTGTCCATCAGTAGCCATACTTGACGCCGGGTTGCTGTCGACTGATTTAATAGCTTCAATCTCACTATTACTCAGCTGTTGATAGCCTAGCTGGTCTTTACTAGTAAGCTTGGCTTGTTGTTTTGCTTGATTTAACTGTGCTTGGCGCACGCTACTATCAGCAGGGGTAAAGCGACTGCTGGCTAGTAGCTGGTTTTTTTGCAGTAAGTTGATTACATCCGAGGGAATAACGGCGTAAGGCAGCTGACTCAATAAGTGCTCATTGGGCCGTACCACATCGATAAGCCGTAAAATCTCAGAGGCGCAGTTATCTGTAGCAAAGTAATAAGGTAGCCCTAAGTCTTTAGTCTCCCAAACATGCAACATGATTTGCTGCACCTCACTCGGAGTCAAATCTAACTGATAGGTCCAACTGTCCCGTTCGTCAGTTTTTAAATACTCTGCCAGCTTCTTTGGATAAGGGTCAATCTCGATCAAATTATTATAGCGACCAGTCGCTGATTTTATGGCGTAGAGGATAAAGCTATCAGAACTATCACCATCGACCGTATCATTGAGCGCATAAGCATGTTGAATTTGATTGAAGTCTGCCGCACTAGCTGCTGAGTCTATACGCATCAGAGTATGTCCAAACCCAGAGATGGGATTGTCTAGATACTCTTCAGCAAACATTACTGACAGCTGCGCAGGGGCTAGTTCTGTCATCCAAGCATCAAGCTTTGGGCATTCAATCTGTAATTGAGCATCGTGAAAATTCAAAGTATCCGTTAGCCACTTGACCCGCGCCGGAAAGCGACAAAGTACCGAATCATTTACAGCAACGCGCGCACTACTATTGGTATTAGCAGCGCTGCGGGCCAGAGTAAACTCTTGCGCTAGTGCAACTAGTGTCGCATCAAGTTCTGCAGCTGAATCTTGCTGACCAGTAGCGCTTAAAAAGAATTTTGGGTTGTCGATCACACTATTGTTAGTGTTTTTGGCAAAAATACTTTTATTATCATCAATAAAATATAATAACCTGCGCCATGTCGTATGTTGAGCTAAATTGTCCGATTGCACTTGTTGACGCCAAGTTGTTAGTAGCTGTTCAGCGTTGTTTGCTACCTCACTAGTGCTAGCTTTATAACTAGCAGCCGTAGCATTGCTATTGTTTTGTGCCTCATTAGTGACTTGCTTAGTGCCTTGATTAAGGTCTTGATGAGTCACCTTACTAGCAGCAGTCAACGCTGGGTTTGCATCGATTACTTTGGCCTTAGTTGCTAATGGCTGGGTTTTATCAGCTAATGCCCCTGTCGTCACTATTGATTCTGGAGTCGGTAAAAACGCTTGCGACTGCACTGTCAATAGTAAGCCGGCGATAGTAGCCGGTAAACGAGCACGTTCGCTTATTCTAGCCCAACGACTTCTAGCGAAACTATCCTCGGCAACTTTAAAGTTAGCTTGAGGGTATGCGGATACTATTACATTGGGTTTTTTAGGCATAGAATAAATCCTCGTGCTTTATTAAAGTGTATTTGCTAAGGTTTGCTGGTGATTTACAAATAAAAGCTTGGATAAATTTTGTTGATTTTCCTAAACTTTGTCCACTATATTTATAATTAGTTATTAGCGTCGGTTGCTTAGTAATATTTTTCGCACTATCTTACTGATTAACTTGCTGACAACCTTGCTTTAAATCAATCTATATCCTAGAGAATACTATGCCAATATCAGCAAACCTGTCACCGTCAGCTGCTCCGATGACCATTAGCGAGGGTCAATTATCAGCAGCTACGTGGCTGTGCTCCCCTAATAGCAACTCGCGTCCTAATGACATCGATATCGATACTATCGTTATTCATAATATCAGCTTACCACCTAATGAGTTCGGCGCTGCTGACGCTAATGGGACTCACTATGTCAAAGCGCTATTTATCAATCAACTAGACTGGCAAGCGCATCCTTATTTTCAAACTATAGAAGGCGCAGAAGTCTCAGCACATCTATTTATAGAGCGTGATGGCGCTATCACTCAATTCGTAAACTTTAATGAGCGGGCTTGGCATGCCGGTAGATCAAGTTATTTGGGCCGTACTGAATGTAATGATTATAGCATTGGTATCGAACTTGAAGGATCAGATTTTAGCCCTTTTACCGATCAGCAATACCAAGTTTTGGCGCAAGTTATTAGCGCTATTTATCAGGCTTATCCTAAAACTTGCCGGCACTTGACTGGACACAGTGATATTGCTCCAGGACGTAAGACCGATCCAGGTGATTATTTTGAATGGGCTAAATTACGCGCCATGGTTACTCAAAATCGTATGGGCTAGTTTCGACCAATAGCTTTATGCCCGCCAAAAGCAATTCGTTAATCTATGCTATAGATGAGCTATGAATATGCTATAGATAAGCTATGAAAATGCTATAATCCGTCAGTTTTTTTGCAGTAGTCAATTATCAGACAAATTAGCGAATAGGTTCCCATGGCAAAAAGTCGATTATTTCGTTCCACGATGGTGGTCAGTAGCATGACTATGCTATCGCGTATCTTAGGTCTAGTACGTGATATCGTATTACTAGGGGTGTTTGGTGCAGGTGGGTTAATGGATGCCTTTTTGGTAGCCTTTAAGATCCCTAACTTTCTGCGACGTCTGTTTGCTGAAGGCGCATTTAGCCAAGCTTTCGTACCAGTATTATCTGAATACAAAGAAAAGTACAGCTTACAACAAGTTCAAATTCTAGTCAGTCGCACCTCAGGCGCACTGCTGCTTATTCTATCGATGCTTACTCTTTTGGTGATTCTGATTGCCCCTTGGGTAGTAACCTTGTTCGCTCCAGGTTTCGCTGATCAGCCCAATAAATTTGCGCTTACTGCTGAACTATTGCGCTTAACTTTTCCTTATTTATTATTTATTTCTATGACGGCCTTTGCCAGCGGTATTTTGCAGAGTTATGGGCGCTTTGCTGCTCCTGCTTTTGCACCAGTATTGCTGAACTTATGCATGATAGGTGCAGCGGTAGTTGTTTCCCCGATGTTAGACACCCCTATTATGGCGCTAGGCTATGCAGTGGCTATCGCTGGTCTACTACAGCTATTGATCCAATTACCGCAGTTGTCGCAACAAAAGCTGTTAGTAATGCCTAAAATCGACTTCCAACATGAAGGCGTTAGGCGTATCTTGAAGCTGATGCTGCCAGCTATCTTTGGGGTATCAGTTACCCAAATTAACTTACTACTCAATACCATATTCGCCTCCTTAATGATTGGCGGTTCAGTATCTTGGTTATATGCCGCTGAGCGTATGAGCGAGCTACCGCTAGGATTGATTGGGGTGGCTATTGGTACGGTTATCTTACCGAGTTTATCTAAAAGTGAGGCACAAAAAGACGATGCTAGCTTTAAGAAAACTATCGATTGGGCGGCACGTTTAATCGTCGTCGTCGGTTTACCTGCTGCTGCTGCGCTATTCATACTTGCTGATGTGTTGATGCAAGCATTATTTTTGCGTGGCGAATTCACTTTACGTGATGCGCAAATGAGTGGCTTAGCGCTACGTAGTATGGCTGGTGGAATCTTAGGCTTTATGCTAATTAAAGTCTTTGCGCCCGCCTTTTTTGCTCGTCAAGATATCAGAACACCAGTAAAGGTTGGTATTATTTCAGTATTTGCTAACATGATTTTTAGTGTGATCTTTATTGGTATTTTTTATCTATTCGACATACCCCTGCATGGCGGCCTTGCGCTGGCGACTACTTTTGCTTCCTTTGTCAATGCGGGTCTGCTGTATTATTTCTTACATAAGCGTGATATTTTTCGCTTTGACAGCCATTGGAAAAAACTTTTTACCCAGTTTTTGGCTGCTACCATATCGATGGTGACAGCTCTATACTTAATGCTTCCTTACTTCCCAACTGATTCAGCGCAATGGAAGCGACTAGTGGCTCTATTGATTATCTGTACGGTAGGTGCCTTAGTGTATGCGCTAGTGCTAATCGCTAGTGGCTTTCGTCCACGCCAGCTTAGACACGGTTAAAGAGATACCAGTCACCAAAACAGGATTAAGCTGTCCATTGGCTGTTACTATATAAATATATACAAATTCTGAGGTCTGCTATGAGAACCAAAACTTTAAAGTTACCACCACTACTAATGGCTAGCTTGTTAAGCACTGGCTTGCTGTTAAGTGGCTGTAGTAGTAATGATGTCGACGAAGTTAGTACTGAGGGCAACTCAGCTGATACGGTCGCTAACAAACAGAAGGCTGATAGTGCTACCGATAGCAGCAGTAATAGCACAGAAAAATCAGTAGCGGCCCCTAACAGTGCCCCTAGCGATGCAACTACTGATCAGGCGGTTAGTGACGTTACCAATCCAGCACTTGCTACTGGTGAGCAGCCCAGTCTGGTCAATAATCCTACTCAAGCTGGCACCCCTGAAGATACGGTAAAACAAGCGCTCAACACTTTATATTATGGCGATGTTAAACAAGCAGCTACTTACTATAAAGTAGATCTAGCTAATTTTGAGCAAGAGCTTGCGAAGACTCAGTACGCTTTTCAGCAGACCGTAGAGGGCGTTACTATCACTAATACTAGCTATAATGACGATAAGACCCGCGCTACTATAGACGGTGAGCTCATGCTAAAAGGTCAAAAACAACCCGCACCACTGTCTTATGAACTACAAAAAGTAGATGGCAAATGGAAAATACTAGGCTAAATAGCTGAGCAAATTTTTAACGAAGGTTGCAAGCAAGGTTTTGAGTAAGTATTTAGCAAAACCTTGCGCTAATCTTCGCTCTTGACCGCTATACCTAGCATCACCACATCGGCTATAAAGCCTTGCATATCGCAGACTTGGGGCATATAGCCCCACTGCTCAAAACCCAGCTTATGAAATAGTCCTAAGCTGGGTTTATTATGGGCAAAGACAAGAGCGACAATATTGCGAATACCTAAATTCGGTGCTTGCAAAAGCATCCAGCGGGTAAGCAAGCTGCCTAATCCTTGGCCGTGATAATCACTATGCAAATAAACACTGATTTCGCTACTGATATGATAAGCCGTACGCGAGTATAAATCGCTAAAACTGCCCCAAGCTACGATGATTGACGGTTGCTGATTAGGGTTTTGGTTCTGCTCTTGGTTGTTGCTTGCTTTAACCACATAAATGGGCCGTGTAGGACTGTTAATGTGCTCGCTAAACCAAGCGGCGCGCTCGTCACAACTGACTGGCACTAAGTTGGCCGTAGCTTGCTTACCAGCGATACTTTGGTTATAAATAGCTAACACAACGGCTAGATCATCAACAGTTGCGCGTTGAACTATAAATTTATCAGTTAGCCTTATTGGCTCAATATATAAGTCACTCATAATAGCTCTCGTAGTTATTGTAGGAGGTGTTGTCTTAGTTATTGTAAGGGTTATTGCAGTATTTATTGACTCAGTTATGGACTTAATAAAGGTTGGGCCGTTAATTAGTGCTGGAATAGTGCCTGTTAGAGTAATCAGTGCTATAGAATAGCTATTAATGACGTCATCGGTTACCTTATTGACAATGTTATCGGTAATGTTAATGATAATGTCAGTAGTAATGTCACTGACGCTATTTTACTTTATAATGACTGGCTTTAAACCCTGCAAATCTATTCTTGGCAGTGTTTTTATTTATTCGCTCTTATCGTAGCTGCAAACTTATGAATACCTATTTTCTTGAGCAACTGATTACCGCATCAAACGCAATGCTGATGGACAATGATTCGTTGGCAGCGGATAACTATCCGTCAGAACTGGCGCCTTGCGTGTTAACTATTGGCAATTTTGATGGTGTGCACTTAGGTCATCAAGCTATGCTTGCGCAAGTGCGTACTATAGCTAACGAATCAAATTTGAGCTCAGCAGTGATGATATTTGAGCCACAGCCACGAGAGTTCTTTTCTCCCAATACTGCTCCTGCTCGCTTAACTAATTTGGCAGAAAAACAATCCTTATTAGCTGAGCATGGCGTTGAGACGTTGATAGTAGTCAGTTTTGATAGCGACTTTCGTGCTTTATCGGCTAAGGCGTTTGCTGATTTATTGGCCTTGCAGCTCAATGTACAAGCCTTAGTATTAGGCGATGACTTTCGTTTTGGTCATGACCGCATTGGTGACAGTCAGTTTTTGCGTGATTATGGCTTGCAGGTGATTAACCTACATACAGTTACTGACACTAATCATAACGACAGTGACTATAGCCATAATGGCAATGATAATAGCGGCGTTGCTAACGATACTGCTGAATTGAACGCTGCTGAGCGTATTAGCTCTACACGAGTGCGTGACTTACTATTGGCTGGTGATATCAACGCTGCTAATAAGTTACTGGGTCGCGACTATACTATTACCGGACTAGTAGTCAGTGGTGATAAGATCGGGCGTACTTTGGACTTCCCTACTGCTAATATCGATTTGGCTCGTATTAAACCCGCTCTACACGGTATTTTCGCTGTTGATGTGGTTGCGCTCGATGATAAAGGTGAAGTTATCGCTGATGGGCTAAGCCAGTTTGCGACTAATGGCCAGAGCGGCGTTGCCGGTTTACAGCCGCATAGTCTATTTGGTACGGCTAGTATCGGCACTCGACCTTCAGTTGATAAGCCTCATGAATGGCGTTTAGAAGTACACTTTCCACAGTTGCAAGCCGACTTGTATGACCAGACCTTGCAAGTACGTTTTCTGCATTTTTTGCATGGTGAACGTCACTATAACGGCTTAGAAGCTTTGAAAGCAGGGATACATAACGATGTGGCAGATTTATTAGTATGGCGACAGCAGCAGCTTGACTAGCCTTATCCTAGGCTCATTTATAAAGTAACCTGTTTGCTCAGTGCTAGTGCTAAGTGCCGATTCTATATAGCCTCTACACCCCTTGCATAAAAAACCCACAGAACGCTTGTTTGTGGGTTTTTCTTTGCATTATTAACCATATAACTGGCGGTTGAAACTAATTATTTAAGACAACTAATTCTTTAAGACTAAGTATTTGGGACTAATCATTTAAAACTAAGTATTGATGCCCGTTAAGCGGTAGGATGCATACGCACATTCAACTCATCAATAATCTCTACCCATACTGCGTCTTTTTTCCATTCTTCTTGTAGAAACATACGCTGCTTCTCATCCCAAATTTTCGACTCTGTCAGCTCTTCATCTTTGGCTAATGGGTTATTTTCAATAAAAGTATCAATGGCTGCATCTGAGCTAGCTAATCCTAATTGAGCAAATAAGTCATTTATACTGTAACTTGGTTCACCTAACATCATCTCTCTCCTTTAATTTCGGCGATTATTTTTGTGTTTATTGTTTCACTAATCAGCAACTATTGTAGCAAGCTAGATTGAACGATCTGTTATCCAACGTTACCAGTTATGTTAACGTTGTACCCTATACTTATAGAGCAGCAAAAAAGTCTTAAAAAAAAGTCTCACCATAATAGTAAGACTTTTTTATTATCTATTAGCTATAAAATTTAGCTTATGGCAATAGATGTGATACGGCATCACGCTCTTCGCTAAGCTCTTGCTCAGTAGCTGCCATTTTATCTTTTGAGAAGTCTGATGATACATCAACACCCTCAACGATAGACCAGTCACCATCTTTACAAGTACAAGGGAATGAGTAGATCAAACCTTTAGCAATACCATATTCGCCATTAGAATAGACACCCATAGATACCCAATCGTCGCCCTCTGTACCCATTACCCATGTACGTACGTGGGCAATAGCTGCGTTAGCAGCGGAGGCTGCTGAAGAGGCACCACGTGCTTTAATAATTGCTGCGCCACGCTTTTGTACTTCTGGGATATAAGTGTTTTCATACCACTCACGATCAACCAAGTCTAATGCTGGCTTACCGTTAACCGTACAAGCGGTTAGATCAGGATACTGAGTGGATGAATGGTTGCCCCAGATAATCATTTTTTTAACATCGTTGACCGTAGTTTCTGTCTTTTCAGCCAACTGAGCTATACCACGGTTGTGATCCAAACGAGTCATTGCGGTGAAATTACGTGGATCAAGATCTGGTGCATTACGCTGAGCGATAACCGCGTTAGTGTTTGCAGGGTTACCCACAACTAAAACTTTTACATCACGGTTAGCCACGTCATTAAGCGCTTTACCTTGTGCTGAAAAAATCGCCGCGTTAGCTTCTAATAAGTCTTTGCGTTCCATACCTGGACCACGTGGGCGTGAACCTACTAATAAAGCATAACTCACATCTTTAAACGCTACTTTGGCATCATCCGTTTGAACGATATCTACTAATAAAGGAAAGGCACAGTCTTGTAGTTCCATAACCACACCCTTAAGGGCATCAAGTGCTGGAGTGATTTCAAGTAAATTCAAAATAACAGGCTGATCTTTACCTAGCATCTCACCAGATGCAATACGAAATAACATTGCATAGCTGATATTACCTGCAGCACCAGTTACGGCAACACGTATAGGCTGTTTCATAAAATACTCCCTAATTGATTATTAGATATGGTTTTCTTGCTTATTAATTTATGCTCATTGAGCTTGTATGTAGCAACTGCCATAAACCGAGGCTAGTGTAGCACTTCGTTTGCCAAACCGTCTAGGGACAACGGTAAGTGCATTATAGTCTATTTTGTTACATTTTATACTTACCATAACTTAAAGATATCAGCGCTTATTTGCCGCCTGAAATGATAAAGTTTTTACCACAACTATTTATTGGACTGCTACAAGTACCGAACTGGCTGCCCTCATAACAGATATGCACTTCGGTAAGAATAGATTGACGCCGGTTAGCATCCTGACAGATCAGGTCAATACTGGCACTATTCATTCTACTGTTTAGTCGAGTCATCTGACCTAGAAAACTTGACTTAGAAACGGTATAACTATTGCCACTATTGAGTTCACTTGGTAACTTTAACTCGCTAGCAAGACTGACAATCTGGCGAAAGTAGCTGTTGGCACTCAGTGGGCTACAAGCTCCGTATCTATACCATGCTTGGCTTCGAACCGTACTATCTGGCATGATACGGTTGACCACTTTAAGTTGCAAAGGCGTCAAATCAGGCTCGCTACCCCGTTCACAACGATTGCCATAACCTAGATTGAGACCTGCTACAGTCAGTGAATAGCCTTCTAAACACTGGCGCATGCGCGAACGCGAGGGTTGCATTTTACATAACGCTGGAGTCATCTCAATCATCAGTACTCGCTGCCCGCTCTTAGATACATTGGCAGCTTGAGCGGGCGTTGATGTCATCCCTAGTAGCAGGCAGCATCCTACGATAGCACTAAACAAAGTAGACTTAGTAGACTTAGTAGGTGTATTAGCTGCTGAATAGCTGCCGGTTATCGACTTTAATTTTATGATACAGCACCACCATAGCTGCTTAATCAACTGCGAGTTAGTGATTATAGGACTGGTATGTTGTAAGGATTTTTTTATCATAATTAATAAAACATTCAGTCGTTATCAAGCGATGGTTATAGACTTAGGTAACCATACTCAGAATAGTGATAATATTTAATGCAATGGTAACAAAACCCTTTTTTTAATCTATAGCAGAAACGTAAGTTGCTGAGCAAACCGCTGAGGATATTCTTTTATTAGCGCCCAGTTTCGACAGTAGCTTCTACTAAAATAGTAGGTAATAAGACTATAAAATAAACTCTGAAAAATAGAGTAAATAAGGTAACACCAAGGAACACCTGCTTAGGGTGTGTTTATTGAATACTTTTAGCAACAAGGCTAAAAAAATAAGCCATTAGTAGCGAACTACTAATGGCTTATTTGCACAAATAATGATTTAAATAATAGCGACAGACAGACTATAGCAACGCTACGGTTGACGGCTATCAACTATAGTTAAAAAGCGGCTGGAATAGTACCCATACGCTGAGTGATGGGCTGCCCACGACCTAATAGATTACTATATATCGTAGCATTCTCCATCACATGTTTAACATAATTGCGGGTCTCAGGATAAGCGATAGATTCAACATACTGGTCAGCATCAAGCGTCCCATACACTGGCTGCCAGCGCTTAGCTTTATTAGGTCCTGCGTTATAGCCTGCCGTTGCTAGTACTGGCTGATAATTTAACTTAGCCAAAATATCACTCATATACCAAGTGCCATAACGAATATTAGTATCGCCACTATTAGCTTTAGTTGAGCTATAAGATTCGCCTAAATTACGAGCAATATACTTTGCGGTGTCAGGCATAATTTGCATCAGACCACTAGCGCCAACGTTCGAGCGTGCCGAGGTCACAAAACGACTTTCTTGACGCATAATGCCATAAGCCCAAGCCGGATCGATACCTGCTGACTGGCTATAACGAACTACAGAGCTCTGATGTGGCATTGGATGTGATAGCGCTAAACTACTGGCTTTATCAGTATTATCAGCCGCATAAACAGCACGATCAAGCCAGCCTAGATCATGTGCTTGTAGCGCTGCTGCAATGATCAAGTTGTCATCACGCTTGTCACGAGCCTGCTTAACCGCCCAGTTCCATTCGCGATTGGCATGAGTTCGATTGGCATCACCATTATATAAGGCGAAAGCACGGGCGAAGTTTGGGTCTTGCAGGACACGAGCACGATCAGCGTTACTAACGTTAGGTAAGTTACTGCCGCCTAAGGCATTAATATCAAAACGCTGACCCGCCTTATCTTTAGCCATTAAACCATAATACTCATTACTCTTGGCTAGATGCTGGTACATTTTTTTGGCCGTATTACGATTGCTGCTGTTACTTGACTGCTCATAAGCACGTGCTAGCCAATACTGCCATTTGTTAAGCTTTTGAGTCTCAGCATCCATTTTGGAGATGGCTTCAACGACATCATCCCAACGACTAAAACGAATGGCAGCCATAGCATAATCTTCAGCTTCTTCGAAGTTAAAGTCATCATCCAAGCTGTTATGGAACCAATCAACAGCTTCAGCATTGAAGCCATCATCAGTATTGTGCCCCATACGCTCAACCCCAAGGATACGATAGGCATAACGACGAGTTTCATCATTTAACAAGCGCGCTGAACGCTGATTGTCTTGCTTAATATCGAAGTCCAGCTGTAGCGAGGCTTCACGATAAGATTTGTCAGCTAAGCGTCCCATAGCATATAGATATAAGTATTGGTTGGTTTGGCTATTAGGCTGCATGCCAAAACGACTGAAGAACGACGTTGGGCTTAGCTGGATTTCACTGAGTGCTGAATAAGGAATAGTGGTGCCAAGACGCGATGATAGAGTCATTATGTCCCCAGTCTTACCCTTACGCAGCATACGTTTTAGCCGTGCCGCTCGATCTTGATTACTGATCAACGCATTGTTATTCATCTCAGTCGCTAGCTGCTCACATAGTGCTGGCTGCTTGAGAGTTTTAAGCCAAACGTCTGATTTCTCTGCCATGGCACGCATAGTATCGCCACCATTATTAAAACCTAGCCCAATAGCACAGCGCTCGCTCGCATCGGCGTTGGTGATCAAATTGGCCACTTGACGTACGGAAGCATAATCCCCTGCAGCTGCTTTAGTTTCAGCAAAATCAGCAGCCAGTTTTTCTGCCATAACGGTATTTGGATATTGACGAACAAATTGTGATACTGCTGCTGAACTTTGCGAATTCAAATCTAAGTTCATTCGCCAATAAGTAGGATACATCGCAAACAAACCACCGCTCATCGACTGCTCATAATTATAGAGCGCATTCACATCGCCACGACTTTCCGCTTGGGCGGCAGCATTAAAGGAGCTAACACTACTATCTTGCTGAAAATTAGTCGATTGCTGAAAATTAGTCGATTGCTGAAAGTTGCTTGGTTGCTCAAAGTTATTCGATTGCTCAAAATTGGTTGGTTGCTGATAAGTATTCTCTTCACTATTACCCCATGTCAGCTCAGCATGAGCGACTTGTGATAACCCTAGCGCACTCATTGCCGTTGCTAAGCTAAGAGCACTCATTTTCAGGGTGGCGGCATTGAAGCGTTTGGGCCTAGTGTCACTATTACTAAGGTTGTGGGCAACATTATGCTTTGTCATTCTGACTCTCTTAATTATGTAAAGACGTATTAGATACTCGACCTTAAGGTTATTATCGAATTATCAGACACGCCCTAATAAGGCTTAAACAGCGATTCATTGAATATCGCTAAGGTGATGGCGCTTATCATACTATATTAAGCCAACATTAGGCCAATGTTGAACCCTTACCTTTACTAATTATAAATAAATAGGACAATAGCGAGTAACACGACCGTGATATCAATGCTTTAAAATGCACAACTAGTTGTAATCTAATACTTTAAGTTAACTGTATAAGATAATGGTTAAAGCCTAGTAATAACTAATAAAGCTCTATTACTAAAAATGCTATGAGTTAAAAGCTAGCATTAAAGCGCTGTTATCAAAGTCTGTGCTTAGCTTAGACAGCGATTAGATAAGCAATTGATACTATTATAAATAATTTATCATAATTATAGCTATCAGACTAAGCTTCTTTTTCACATTGCTGACCGATTATGATAAAATATGCCACCATTAATGGCCTGCTGCCGCTATATTCTGTTTGTTAATCATGGACTTTACTTATGAGTGTTACTGTATTTAACCCCCGCATCGATGACGCTGTTGCTAACCAAACTGATAGCGATATGGTTAGTGGTACTATGGTCAATGCTCCTGTAAAGCTAGCCTCAGAGGCAGCGCCAGCCATAGCAGCTAAAAAAGTCTTTATTACTACTCAAGGCTGTCAGATGAATGTCTATGATTCTGGCAAAATGATTGATGTGCTCGGCGATTCGCATGGTATGGAAGTCACTTATAATATCGATGAAGCTGATGTGCTATTGATGAATACTTGCTCTATTCGTGAGAAAGCACAAGAAAAAGTCTTCTCCGAATTAGGCCGCTGGCGCAAGTTAAAAGAAAAACGTCCAGAGTTAGTGATTGGTGTCGGCGGCTGCGTAGCTTCACAAGAAGGCGATAATATCCAAAAGCGTGCGCCTTATGTCGATATGGTATTTGGACCACAAACTTTGCATCGCTTACCTGAGTTGTATGATCAATCCAATAAGCAGCAAGATATTGCCCCAAAAAACCGTATCGGTACTATCGATGTGTCCTTCCCTAGCATTGAGAAGTTTGACTTCTTACCAGAGCCTCGCGTCGAAGGTTATAAAGCTTTTGTCTCGATTATGGAAGGCTGCTCAAAGTATTGTTCATTCTGTGTAGTGCCTTATACTCGCGGCGAAGAGTTGTCGCGCCCACTCGATGATGTATTGGCTGAGATTGACAGCTTAGCAGAGCAAGGTGTTCGTGAGATAAACTTATTAGGTCAGAACGTCAACGGCTATCGTGGCGAAAAAGACGATGGCAGCATTTGCCGTTTTGCTGAGCTATTACACTACGTCTCACATGTCGATGGTGTAGAGCGTATACGTTATACTACTAGTCATCCATTAGAGTTCACTGATGATATTATTGACGCTTATGCCCAATTACCAGAGCTAGTATCACATCTACATCTACCAGTGCAGAGTGGCTCTAATGCGATATTGGCTGCGATGAAGCGCAACCATACTATTGATGTTTATATCGATCAGATCAATAAACTTAAAGCTATTCGTCCTGATATTCATCTCTCTAGTGATTTCATTATCGGCTTTCCTGGTGAGACCGATGAAGACTTTCAGCAAACGCTAAATTTAGCTAAAGAATTGAACTTCGATCATTCCTATAGCTTTATCTATTCTAAGCGTCCGGGTACCCCAGCTGCTGAACTGCCTGATGATGTGACCTTTAAAACTAAAAAAGCACGCTTAGCCGAATTTCAAAAGGTTATTATCGATTCAACGCTACAAAAATCTCATGAGATGGTTGGTACAACCGCTCGAGTATTAGTCGAGCAAGTAGCCAATCGTCATCCTGATTGCCTGATCGGCACTGCTGATAATACTCGTACGGTGATGTTCCCCTATGACGCTGATAAAATGGACGAGCTACTAGGCAAGATCGTTAACGTGCGCATTACTGACTTCGTTAGTCCGCATATGGTCAAGGGCGATCTGGTTGAGGTCTTGGCTTAGGTTGATTTATCTTTAATTAGTTGATGGAAATCTTGTAGGTTGGCGTGGAGCTTTTGACAGTCAACGATTATAGAATAAAAAAGCCGTTCGCTATTGATAGTGAACGGCTTTTTTATGGGTAAATGTTTATCTAGATTTAATCAAAAGCTACTCTGATGACCAGTCCGTGCGTCGCAGCTGTTGCTTGGTTTCACGACGGCGCTTTTTACGAGCGATATCGATATCTTCTCTTTCATGAATCCCGCCTTTTTTTAACAGCGGGTCAAGCGCCAAATAGTTGCGTGGTTTGACAGTGCCTAGTAATTGACTAGGGCTATTGAGAACATCGCTATTGCAACTTTCTAGCTGCCGTTCAATCTGCTTGGCCTTTTTTAAGGTTTGTTTTAAGCTCATTAGATTACCTATATTTATAATTTATTCGATCAATTTTGGTTTTTAGCGGCAAGCATTAGCCTTTAATACACATAACCTGCTTTAGCGTATGCACGACTTCTACTAAGTCGCTCTGATTGGCCATCACTTCATCGATATCTTTATAGGCGTTAGGAATTTCATCGATAACCCCTTTATCTTTACGACATTCGACGCCTTGGGTTTGTGCTTTTAACTCATCAATAGTGAAAGTACGCACCGCCTTACCCCGACTCATACGTCGCCCTGCTCCATGTGAACAGGAACAAAACGACTCACTATTGCCTAGACCACTAACAATAAACGACTTAGCGCCCATCGAGCCAGGAATAATCCCTAGCTCACCGGCATAAGCACTAATAGCCCCTTTACGAGTGACATAGACTTGCTCACCAAAATGCACTTCTTCATTGACGTAATTATGATGACAGTTGATAGCCTCTTTGGTTAGCTGAAAGCGTGGCAATCCTACTTGCGGCGACTGCAAGGATTTGATAACCAAGCGCATCATCTCGCGACGATTCTCCAAGGCATAGTCTTGCGCCCATTCCACAGCTTCAATGTAATCAGCAAAGCTATCAGAACCCGCAGCAAAGTAGGACAAATCACGATCAGGCACATGACCAAAGCGTGATTGACGCTCCTTCTTAGCCAAATTAATAAAATACTGACCAATACAATTACCAATGCCGCGACTGCCAGAATGTAGCATTACCCAGACATCATTATTCTCATCTAAGCACAACTCAATAAAGTGATTACCCCCGCCCAAAGTCCCTATTTGCTTGGCCCAAGTACGTTCAAAACCTCTGAGCATTTTAAGCAGCCCCGGATGTTTATCAGTAATCGGCTTTAACCGTTTTGCCAGTGGGTCAAGAGTCGATATTTTGGCTTGAATTTGCTTATGCATATTAAAACCAACCGGTACTTGTTGCTCCACTGCTAAACGTAGTGACTTTAGGCTATCGGGTAAATCGCTTGCTGTTAGTGATAGTCGCACTGCATTCATTCCACAGCCAATGTCGACCCCGACTGCCGCTGGAATAATGGCCGATTTAGTAGGAATCACACTCCCTACGGTTGCCCCTTTACCCACATGTACATCAGGCATCACTGCAATATGTGAATGCACAAACTCCAACTGTGCTAAGTTACGCAGCTGTTGTAAGGCACCTTGCTCTATATCAGTAGTGTAAATCTTCACTGGCAGCCCATTTTTACCACTTTCATTTAATACTAATTGAATGCTCATTAATCATTTTTCCATATTTTAATTATCATTGATACTTTATTGCTAAGCTTTTATTATTTTTTATCAATTATTCTTTATCAATTATTAGGCAATACTTATCCCGCCTAATTAAATAAGAAAATTATTTTTAATAAGTTAAATTTTAGACAATAAAATACCGTTATTTTTATTGAGAGCAAATAAATAATCTCAATAAAGATATATTCTATTTTTTGGTTTTTGAAGTTTAATAAAAGATTGATAGCAGGTACTAGCGAAAATAATATTTACTAATAAATATCGCTGGTACTAGTGCTTAGAAATAGTAGCTATGAAAGTGACAAACTGAGTAGATAGGATTATTTATTTACCATAATACGGCTGTGTATCATCCAAGAACTAGCAAAACGCTAGGCAGAATTGTCGATATAATCGTATTATATAAATAGATATTTCCGTGCAGCGCTAGACTAAGCATTGTATAGCAAGACTTAAGGTATAAGCCACTAAACATAGTCTAAGGTGATTAGCTCGGCAGATTTTGATAAAGCCAATAGACTAGCAGAGAACTGCTGTCTAAAACTTAGCCCAACCTTTGCGAGGTCATCACTGCTGTCATTTCATTAACACATTCAATCTTTAAAAACGTCAAAAACATCTTAGCTTTTAGGTGGGACATCGTCATTCCTCCATAGGTTGTGGCTAACTGTCAAAGGCTGACAATAGCAGGGTAATTAAGATAAGTTATTAGTGAGCGTTATAAAGTTACTCGCTAATATTGAATTATATTAAAGGTTTAAATTATAAAGTCAATAATTTTTTAAATATTCCAATAAAAATTTATTATATTAATACACAATAACATGTTTTGATCAATAACATGTTTTGATAGAGAAAAATTATGTTAATAGCTATAAAAAACTATAGTCAGCTAATAAAATATTTTATATCAATTTAATAAACTACTAATAACTTCCACTAATAAAGCGCCAGCAATTAACATAAAAATGACACTACAAGCACGATTTAACCAAGTTAGACGGTTACCAACATCGAGCCAGCCCGCTAGTTTTTTACCACCGACAGTATAGATTATTTGCCATATAGTCTCACTTAAGAATAGCCCTATAGTTAGCAAGATATATTGCGGAAAAAGCGCTGCGCTAAAATTGATAAATTTGGGGAAAAAAGCTGCGAAGAATAAAATAGCTTTTGGATTAGATAGCGACACCCAAACTCCAGTACGGAATAAGGTTAAGTTGGTAGGGCTAGTGTTGACCGCAGCGCTAGATAATGATCGTGGCTTAGGGGCTTGATGAAGGCTATAAGACCTATTAGCGTTATCCGACATTTCATCGTTATCTGAGTAGTCAGCAGCTACCTCTGCACTCACTGCGCGGGCGGCGTCCATCAAGCTACGGTCGCTAGTATCACGCCATGAGCTTATACCTAAATAGATTAGATAAACAGCACCCACTGTTTTGATAACCTCTAATAACCAAGGCGATTGACGACTAATGACATCCAGTCCAAGCAATGTCGATAACAGCAGAATAAACAGTCCCAGACTCAATCCTGCCAGCGTCCATAAGGTACGTTTGACGCCATAGTTCATGCCATATTGAAACGCCAATAGCATATTAGGACCGGGGGTCGCTGATATAAAAAACGTACTCGCAAAGAACACTGCAAACAGATGCCAAGACATCAACTAACCCCTAATGTATTGATTAAAAGCCTGTGCTTAGAGAGGCTATTATTAGAAAGCTTACACTGAAACGCCGTGCCACGCTAAACAACAACCATCAAAAAAACACCGCCATAAAGACGGTGTATTTTATACCTATTGAAGCTCATTTGAAATGATGATTAACTTTATAGTAGCTAAACGCTGGTACAATTCTCAAGCAAACGCTGTAGAAATCCATCACAGCGCTCAAGTTCAGCAAGTTCGACATATTCATCCGCTTTATGAGCCTGCTCAATACTACCTGGGCCACAGATGATAGTTGGAATGCCAGCATTAGTGAACTGCCCTCCTTCAGTAGCGTAGGCAACTTTATGGCGTTTACTATCCTCAACTAATGCCGCTATTAGCTGTTGTAGCTCGTCATTAGTGCTGTCAGTCATCGCTGGCACACTTTCTTCTTGTAGCAGCTCAATACCAGTCTCGGGGGCACGTAATTGCATCTGCGCGTTTAGCTCCGCAACTTTGCCCTGAATAGGTAGTAGGATATCCTCTTGAGTCATATGCGGTAGATTGCGATAATCAAAAGTAAATTCACATAAATTCGGCACAATATTAGTCGCCGTGCCTCCTTGAATCGTACCTACTGAGAGCGTGGAGTACGGTACATCAAATAGGGCATCGCTATCATCACGGTGACTTAATTTTTCTGCCAAATCATCGACAAAACCAATTAAGCGACTAGCATAGCTGATTGAATTGACCCCTTGAGTAGTCAGTGACGAATGAGCAGACTTGCCATGCACACGGCAGCGATACACCGCAATACCTTTATGCGCCACCACCATAGTCATATTAGTCGGCTCGCCAACGATACAATAATCAGGCTTGATACCACGATTTGCCAAATCTGCCAAAATTAATGGCGCTCCTAGACAGCCTACTTCCTCATCAAAAGATAAAGCCAAATGGATAGGACGATGCAGCTTACCGGCTTTAGAGAGCTTTACTGCCGCTGGTAGTAGATTCAGTGCACAAGCGATAAAACCCTTCATGTCGCAAGAGCCACGTCCGTAAAGGCGTGAGCCACGAATAGTAGCGTTGAACGGATCAGAAGTCCATTGCTGCCCATCGACTGGTACCACATCAGTATGCCCAGATAATACTAGACCGCCAGTGCTAATATCCGCGTGCTCACCAGCAGCCACTGTAACGAATAGATTGGCTTTATCTTGCGCCTGATTAAAAGTCAAATCCACTGACAAACCCAACTGCTCACAGTAAGCTTGCACTTGTTTAATAAGAGCTAGATTTGAATAGCGACTGACAGTATCAAAACTGATCAAATGGCTCAGCCAATCAACACTGTTATGAGGGTAAGCCTCAGTAGGCTTAGGCTGACGATCAGTTTGATAATCAGTGGTAGTGCTAGTAGTTACAACCATTGGATATCCCTTCAGTACATTAGTACATTCAATATAAGAGCAAGTCACCGAACGAGGCTAAAATCTTGCTTTTTTAGGCTTGTTGCTGGGCACGACGTTGCAACTCTTTTACTTGTTGATCTAATCCGGCAATCGGCCCTTCTACTGGTACATTGGGCGCAACTTGTTGAATAGCTAAGCTGTTGATCGGTGAAGTCGATTCCACCCCCATCTCCTGCATCCACTCGCCCAATTGTTCAGATGAGCTAATATAGACAATACGGCCAAGACCAGCCCAAGCATGCGCCGCTGAACACATAGCGCAATGCTCACCTGAAGTATAGACTGTGGCTTGTGCTCGTGCCTCTGCAGTCATATTTTGCGCCGCCCAACGAGCTACTGCAATTTCCGGATGATAAGTAGGATCAACGCTATTAGCACGGTTACGATCTTCATTCATTACCGTACCGTCAGCGGCGACTAGCACACTACCAAATGGCTGATCGCCAGCCTCTAAAGCTTCAGTTGCTAGCTCAATGCAGCGCTGCAAATGTTGTTGGTCATTATCCTTTGTCATAATCTATTCTCCAGCTTATTTTTATTTATCAGTAGGCGGTGTTCAGCAGTTCGGTACACACAGCCCTATCTAATTATCACTATCGAACACGCTCTAATGCTTAACCCCCATATTAGCTTTTATTTCAGCATTGTATTGAGGGCAATTTGCTCCCGATAGCTTACTGAGGTTACTAAACCGTGAATAGGCTTTAATTGCTAACGATCAGTCGTTAAAGCGAGGCAGTTAAACATAAAAGCTAAAAGGTTTACGATGGATTGTTTTTATTCATTATATCGATCACAGGTGGGATACGCTTTGGCAACTTGCCCTCTGCTTGTAACTCTTTAGTAGTTTTGGCATCTATAGCCAAACCTGCAATCAGCGGCAGATCTTTTACTGGTTTGCGTGGACGAGTAGCAAAACTGACTGGCACCATACGGGCAAACTCATAAAGATGAAGGTAAGACTCTTCGCCCCCTTCAAAATCTTCATCGTCTTCTAGGCGAATACCACCGATCTTAGCTAGATCAATGAGCATTTCGTTCTCTTCGCTAGTTAAATGACTATCCGTAATACCAAACCCAGTCATAAAGCCATTTGACCACTGTTTCAAGGCCATTACTCGCTCGTATAAATCATGTTCATCATCAGGTACTAATGGCGCAAAAGCATAAGCATCATCTTTATCTTTGAGCTGAAATACCGTATCTTCAGCCTCTTCGGCTAATAAGGTCAATGCAGGCTCTGGTAGTGGCGAAAAGCTTAGTTCCTCAAGTACAGTAGCCCAGACTTGCTCATCAGGCGCATCACAGGCAGTCATCATACCAGTCATAAAGCCGTGCAATTCGCTGATAGTCACATCAGTCCACTCTTCAAATACAGTAGACCAAGTATTCCAGCCTGAGATATTATCATTCATAAAAGATGTCCTAGTTATTGGTTAATGCTATTTAGTTATTAATTAGCGTAGCTATAAATAATTATAGCCAACTGACCAATCGAGATATAAAGTAAGACAATAAGGGTAATTACCTTGTTGATATAGATATTATGCGGTCACCTATGGCATTATTAAACGTATAAGCATAAATTCATTCACACTCTACTGGTTAAGGATACAAACTGACTATGTATGATCAATTAAAAGTCTTAGAAAAAATGATACTCGATATCAAAAAGCAGCATCAACTTGTCAGTGGCGAACTTAATCGCCTCAAACAGCGGCCAAACATCGATCCCAAAGAATTGTCAGCACTCAAGGCCAAACTAGATAGCAGTTATGCCGAACGTGACAATGGTAAAAAACGCTTGGTTGAGTTAGATAATCGTTATCAAAGTTTAGCTGAAGCTCATCATATGATAGGGGAAGAACAAGATAAAATTCAAAACCAACTGGCTGAGTTGCAACAAAGCAATGAACAGTTGCAGCAGCATAACAATACGCTTAAACAGCAAAGCTTGGAGCTGCAACAGCAAAACGAAGAGATCAAAAAGCAAAATAATGATTTGCAAGAGAAAAACCAATTGGCAGCAGAGCGCACCCAAGTGGTACTGCAGCGTTTGACTCGTATTGACCAAATAGATGGTTAGGCTCAGTTGCCCTTTACTTAGCTCACCACACTTTAACTATTCTTATATTTTGTAGGATTTTTTATGACCGATAATAACTCAAATACTCAAGCTACAGCGCCACAAAAATCAGCAGCTACTGATAAAAAACCTGACAATCAAGAGCTTAAGTCGGCTATTCAGACGCTAAGCGCTAATAGTGCACCATTAGCAGCCAAAGGTGCTGATAGCTCTAAAAAAACGGTAAAACCTGCTGAATCACCAATGAAAATGGTCAATATCTTTATTGCTGACTCCAGTTACAATATCTTTTGTCCAGTACATGAAGAACAAGAATTACGCTCGGCTGTGCATTACATCAATAACTTCGCTACCGATATAAAAAAAGACGCCCCTAAATTGAGTCAAGAAGACTTACTGGTTTTAACTTGCTTAAACTTATACGAAAAAATTCAAGACAATAATAAGGCCGAGATCAGTCGTCAGCAGCAAAATGATCAAAACGAAGCATTTTTAAACAAAGTCATAAAAGATGCGCAGTCCATTTTATAACAACTTTATAGCAGCCACTATAAATAAGTATTGGGATTAACTGGTATAAAGTCAAAATAAAGAGCTAGTTTTTTGCCTTATGGCTCATAACCTCTGCCTGCATGAAAATCAGCTTGATGTTCATAATTGCAAAAGAACAAGGTATTGTCTTCTGTTGTATCACTAACAGCAGCCTTGGATGCCACAGTTTTGGTTTCGAGCACACCACGGTATTCGGCTAAGCTATGACCACAAAAATTGCAATTGCGTGGTTCGGTTACGTCGCCTTCTTGTGGCATCATGCTTTTTGGTGCACGTGGGTACATGACTTTATAAAACAGCCACATGCAGATCCAAACTATAATTATTATGATGATAATAGCAAACACGATAGTGCTCCTTTGAACAATATTTAATGATCTATGACTTAAAGTTTACTGTAACTGACGCAGCCAGCACAATGGCTGATCTGTGTAATTACTCATTAATTAACTAGTCGTTAAGTAAAGTACAAGTATTAAAAACTAAGCTATTAAAGATTTAGTTACTAAAAAGTAAGTTACTTAATACATTGCTTAGTAAGTCGCTTAATACAATAGCCCATAAAAAACTGGCTCTGTAATAACCAATTAGCAGAGCCAGTTTTTTATTTCTATAAAGCTTTAATCAGCGT
Organism: Psychrobacter sp. TAE2020; assembly: GCF_018919485.1. Taxonomy (GTDB): domain Bacteria; phylum Pseudomonadota; class Gammaproteobacteria; order Pseudomonadales; family Moraxellaceae; genus Psychrobacter. The sequence continues at coordinate 2,642,399 of NZ_JAHLMU010000001.1, read as the reverse complement.
ACAGCTAATGATTAGGCAACCGTTGAATAATCACTCTAATAGAGCTATAACTGCAGCTCACTAATATCAGCAACCGTCAAGAACAACGCCCGAACTTGCTTTAGCAGTGCCAAGCGATTGTTTTTAAGCGCTAGCTCTTCGCTATTGACCATTACCCCTTCAAAGAATTGGGTTAATGGCTCATCTAAGTTAGCTAGCGTTTGCAGGATCTGAGTGTAATCAGCTTGTGCCAGCAAAGGCTCTACTGCTGTCTGTGCTTGACTCACCGCCCGATATAACTCCTGCTCCGCAGGCTCTGCTAATAACGACTCATCAACACTACTTGCCACATCAGATTCAGACTTAGCCAAAATATTAGCCACGCGCTTATTAGAGTCTGCTAGCTTTGATGCTTGCGGCAATTCACTAAAGGCTTGTACGCCACGAATACGCTGATCAAAATCTAATGGCATATGCGGGTTGATGGCTTGTACAGCTTGAATAGTATCAACGCTGACACCTTGTTCAGTATACATCGCCCGATAGCGTGAATTCAAAAAGGCCATTACTTGAGTAAAAGTATCACCCATTTCAGCAATTTTGCTGTCTTCGCCACTAGTATAGTTGTTAACCGCTTGCTCAACTAGAGTAACCAAATCAATAGGTAGTTGCTTTTCGATCAAGATACGCAAGATACCAATAGCTGAACGGCGCAAGCTAAACGGATCTTTTGAGCCAGTAGGCGCTTGGTCGATAGCAAAAATACCTACTAAGGTATCTAAACGATCCGCTAAGGCCAAACATATTCCAATAGGGGTTTTTGGTAATACATCCCCACTGAATTTCGGCAAATACTGCTCTTCCAAACTAGCAGCAACCGCTTCAGGCTCATCATTAAGACGGGCATAATAAGTGCCAGCGATACCTTGTAGTTCAGGGTACTCACCGACTAAAGAGCTGGCTAAATCAGCTTTAGACAAAATAGCCGCACGCACCGTTTCATCAATATTAATTTGCATACCTTGCTGTTGCATGAGGGCAGCAATAAAAGCAGCTAGCTTAGCAATACGTTCAGACTTCTGCCAAATAGTACCGAGTTTGTCTTGAAACACTCGGGTTTTTAGGTTTTCAGTTAGCGCAAATAATGGCTGCTTTTGATCTTGTAAGAAGAAGAACTCAGCATCGGCCAAACGTGGACGTACTACTTTTTCATTACCTTGCACAATTTGATTAGGGTCTTTGGATTCAATATTAGTGATAAAGATAAAATAAGGCTGCAGCTTGCCAGCTTTATCAGTCAAACAAAAATACTTTTGATCCGCTTGCATGGTTGAGATTAGCGCTTCTTGCGGTACTTGCAAGAACCTTGGCTCAAAGCTTGCGCGCAAGGCAATTGGGAAATCAACCAACGCCGTCACTTCATCCAATAATTCTGGTGGGACGATAGCATTAGCATTAACTTGATCAGCTAAGGCTTTGACTTGATTCTTGATCAGCGTTTTGCGCTTATCAAAATTAACGATTACCTTGAGACTTTGTAGAAGCTCTTCGTAGTTATCAGCATGGTCAATAGTATGGTAATCAGGACTATGGAAACGATGGCCACGTGTTTGCGTACCTGTTTGCTGACCTTGAATAACAGCTTCAATAACCTGATCATCTTGCATCAGCACTGCCCACTGTACTGGTCGCACAAACTCCTCTCTTGAGGTGCCTGAACGCATACGTTTAGCTATAGGCAAGTGATCTAATGCGGTTTGTAATATTTGTGGCAATAATTCAGTGACCGCCTGACCAGTGACTTTTTGCTCATAGCCAATATAATCACCTTTGTCAGTGTTAATAGTGATCAGCTCGCTTGCCTCAATGCCAAGACCTTTGGCAAAGCCAAGCGCTGCGCGAGTAGCATTACCTTCAGCATCAAAAGCTGCTTTGATCGCTGGGCCACGTTTTTGTTCACTACGATCCGGCTGCTTGTCACTGATACCTTGAATCTGTAACGCTAAACGACGCGGCGCCGCAAAAGAATGGATACTATCGAAGCTAATATCAGCCTCATTTAATTGCTCAGTAACGCTAGCTTGTAGCGCATCACGCAAGGTTTTTAGGCTCTTTGGGGGCAACTCTTCACACCCCAGTTCAAACAAAATGCTACTCATGGGATGCTCCTATTTATTATTATTGTTAGTATTGTGGTTAGCTTTTTTGCTGTTTAACTTATTATCATCAGCATTATCTACGTTAAACTTTTTCTTAGGTAAATACTTATCTAAAGCCGCCTGACGGTGTGCCTCATCAGCTAATGGAAAGCCTAACTTTGCTCGTGCTTCAACATAGCCCAGTGCTACTTTACGTGCCAAAGTACGCACTCGTAGAATAAAACGTTGACGTTCAGTGACCGAAATCGCCCCACGGGCATCGAGCAAGTTAAAAGCATGCGAAGCTTTAAGAACCATCTCATAAGCAGGTAGTGGCAACCCTTCAGCGACCAATTTATCCGCTTGCTGCTCATAGAAATCAAAAAACTCAGCCATCTTTGGCACATCAGCATGCTCAAAGTTATAAGTAGACTGCTCCACTTCGTTTTGATGAAACACATCACCATAAGTGACACGGCCGAACTCACCATCCGCCCATACTAAGTCGTAAACACTATCGACACCTTGAACATACATAGCCAAACGCTCAAGACCATAGGTAATCTCACCAGTAACAGGGAAACACTCAATACCGCCGACTTGCTGAAAATAAGTAAACTGCGTCACTTCCATACCATTGAGCCATATCTCCCAACCTAGACCCCACGCTCCTAACGTTGGCGACTCCCAGTTGTCTTCCACAAAACGCACATCATGAACTAAAGGATCAATTCCTATAGCTCTTAGAGAGTCCAAATACAGCTCTTGCATATTAGGGGGGTTAGGTTTGAGTACCACTTGAAACTGATAATAATGCTGCAAACGGTTAGGGTTGTCACCATAGCGGCCATCAGTGGGTCGACGTGAGGGTTGCACATAAGCGGCATTCCAACGTTCAGGACCTAAAGAACGCAAAAAAGTTGCGGTATGAAAAGTACCCGCGCCCACTTCCATATCATAAGGTTGTAACACTACACAGCCCTTTGAGGCCCAATAGTTCTGTAGAGTTAAAATTAAATCTTGAAAGGTCAATGTTTGGGTATTTGTAACTTCGGAAGTCATAGAGGAATCACTGTGGAATGAGTAAAATTAGACAAAACTAAAACCTACTTGTGCATAAGTAATGCAGTCTATTTGATGACGTATCTGTTTAACCACCTACCTTACTAAAAAATGGCTATTTTATCTATATTTACAGCAATTAATTTATAGTTGCTAAGCTTATACGCTAATTGATAGTAGAAATAAAATTAAAAAAATACCCAGATGAATAAACATCTGAGTAGGAGGAAAGGTATGTCATGTCATCCTGTTTAGACAGGCTTTTTGTTTTTTAGCATCTAGTGATGCTATAAGATTACTTGGTCAAACTAGTAGACTAAGATTAAGACTTTTATTATTCATACGATTGGGCGTTAGCATTAGGCATGATAATCCACAATATAATGTAAATTAAGATTCCGGGTACTGCTGCGCTTAAAGAAGATATAATCACGAATAACAGGCGTACCCAAGTTGGTGACCACCCTACATATTCTGCAACGCCACCCATTACTCCGGCTAACATGCGATTATTCTTAGAGCGATGCAACTTTACTAACTTGTTTGACGAGTTGGCCAAATCTTATACTCCTTATTATTCTACTTAACTTGCCAATAAGTATAGCAATCATTTCTACTATATCTGTTTAAAATGTAGGCGTACTTTGTGAATTTATGATAACTAAAGTTGCCATAGTCTGTCATTGTGCCTTGTAAGTAGCTGATTCTAAATAGTTATTTCAAAATGTTTCAGAGTCCCTGTTGTTGCGCCTTTGTTGCCACTATTTTATACGGTTTAATTCAAACAGTTACAACACCCTTTATCCACTAGGCATCATTAACCATAAAACAGCTTATATTTTCACCGTCACTAATCATGATAATAAGAGTATTTACAATAACTCACCTGTATATCTATACAAACCTTTATACCATACCAATAAATAATGTTCATAATTGACGTTAATGAATTAGGTTAATAAATAGCGCCAATAAATAACAATTATAAATCACTCATTAAAGTGATCTCTACTACTGTCTTTGATAAAGCTAACGGTTTAACCAAAACTGCTTGTAAGAAAACCAACCTATCATTTAAAATGAATTTTTAAGGATTATTATGTACGATGCTGGTCTGATGATTGGACATTTTGAACCGCTACATTTAGGACAAATGCGCAGTATATTGGCAGCAGCAGGACAAGCCAAAAGCTTGCACATTGTCATTACTAAGCATCCATCACCACACCCAGACTTTTATATTACTTTACAAGACAAGGCCCGCTGGCTACAGATGGCCTGTGCTAATCTACCCTTTATCCATATTCATACCACTAAAGAGATTGCTCTACCTTTACATGAGCGATTTGATGATGTGATTATTGATATATCAACTAGCAACGCTAAATTGCAACGCTTAACGGACGCTTTGAGCTTGCCAAAGGATGCCGTACTGTTCGTCGCTGATAATCATCCTCTAGCGCAACCAGAGTTATGTGAGCAGTTATTAATGCCTGTCGCCACTACCCCATTGCAGCCAGAGTTTGACTCTTATGCTATTGCTCGTAATCCAATAGCACATTGGTTGGCATTGCACCCACAAGCGCGTGGTAATTATACTAAGACTATCGCTATCGTAGGTGGTGAAAGCTCAGGTAAAACCACCTTAGTACACAAACTAGCCAATTATTATGGTGCTACTTTTGCGTTAGAGATGGGTCGGCTGTATGTAGGTACTGATTTAGGTGGCAGTGAGGTTGGACTGCAATATAGTGACTATGGCCCTATCGCCCTAAATCATGCCCAAGCCATACGGATAGCAACTGCCAACGCTACTGCTCCAGTAACTATCGTTGATACTGACTTTGTCACTACTCAAGCTTTCTGTGAAGAGTACGAAGGTCGTAACCATCCCTTCGTCAGTGCTTGTATTAATGAGTTTCAGTTAGACCATACTATTATGTTGGATAATAATACACCATGGGTCGCTGACGGTATGCGCTCGTTAGGAGATACTGAATCACGAGGACGCTTTGAGCAGCGACTATTAGAGATTTTTGACCGTCATAATATCGACCCACACCTGATAGACAAGCCTGACTATGATGCACGTTATCAAGAGGCAATCGCCTTTATTGATCAGCATATCTATGGCAAAACCGGCAAACCGATTTAGTAAAAACTATAATAACTTATAATTTACAGCTCATATAGTCGTCACTTACTTAAGCAAAGACCTGACTTATAAAGGTTTTAATGAGGATTTTAAATTCAAATATAAGTTTTAACGTAATGCTAAGTACGACTGCCAAATACCATTCTAAGTACAACTTTAAGCAAAAATTTTGAGGATAATTATGCGCATTCAGCTATTGGACAATATTACTGGGAAATGGGCGCTACAGTGGATAGTCACTTGGTTTATATCAGGAGTGCTAGCATTATCTGCAGGCTTTTGGTTGACTACTAATCATGAAACGCTGGATTGGTTTTATTTGGGCGTCTCTTTCGTAGGGTTAGTCTGTGTAGTATCACTGTCTTTCCGCAAAAACATCTTAGGTAACGGCTTTGGTATGGGCGCAACCGCTGGCGAAGTGGTAGTACAAGCGACAGCAGGGTCTGTTGGCTTAATGCTAGCACCACTATTTAACTTCTTCACTCATTTATACGGACTTTTCTACTGGACGAAAAACACCGATGCTGATGGTGATATGATTCCTAAATCAGCTAATAAATGGGTGTGGCTAATTACTGGTAGCTTTATGATTATTGGTTTAGCGCTATTTCCCACTGTTAATGATCTATTGAGCAGCTATGGCTATGCCGTTGTAGAAGATGATAATAGTAAGTTTTTAGGCTTTATTTCATTCTTCTGGATTAACGTTATTGCTTTTATAATCTCCATTACCGCGCAGGCAGCGATGATCTTGCGTTACTCGTTTAACTGGTGGCTATGGATTCTGTCTAACTTCGTCTGGTTGACAGTAAACTTAATGTCTGGCAACTATATATTTGCCATTCAAACCATGGTTTACCAAGTAAACTCTTTTGTCGGACTCTATGAATGGTATCGTAGCGAGCAAAATGCCCTAGAGAAAACGGTATAAAACCGAGTATTTAATTAGAGGGCCTAAGCATGCTCTACATGACCGTATAGGTTATGCTTACTCTCTAATGAATAGTCTTTAATAAATAGTCGCTATACCTAACACTATTAAAATAACACCTTATCAGTGTAACGCTTTACTAGATAATATAGTCAGCTATGTTAAATGGTGCTATAACTGATAGCACCATGTAGCTTGATCATTAATAGCTCTATCACTAACAAGGAGGTTAGTATGTCTCGTACTCGACAACCCCAGATGTCTAAGCGCTCACTTGAACAGTGGCTCAGTGAATACGCGGTAAGTCATCAAAACCTTATTAATAAAAAAATCCATTGGCTATGCGTACCTGCTATCTTTGTCAGTATTTTAGGGATGGGCATGTCATTATCAGTATGGTTCACTCTAGTACTGAGCGCTTTGGTTTTATTATTCTATATGCAGCTATCTACCCCTCTGTTTTTAGCGATGGGGTTGTTTATTGCTATTTGCTTAGCGGTAATGGCCAGCCTACCTTTAGGATTTAAGCTTTGGGCGGGAGTATTTGTTATTGCTTGGATTGGACAGTTCGTCGGTCATAAAATTGAAGGCCAGAAACCTTCATTTTTCGAAGACCTACAGTTTTTATTAATTGGGCCAGCGTGGGTTATTAATAGTTTACTACCTAATAGACCTTCTAAAAACACTTAGGCTAACAATCAGAACTTCTAGAAAAGTCCATTAAATACCAACAGCACACTATTCACTACTATCTCATAAATAAAAAAGCGCGGCCTCGCTGTTAGATTAATAGCAAGGCCGCGCTTTTTACCAATTATCTATTAAAGCTTTATTGAATAGCTGTATGAATCAAACACTGCAATCCATCATTGATCGAGTGTTTGCACACCACCACCGTTAACAAATATAGTCTGCCCACTCACCCAAGTCGAAACTGGTGAGGCAAAATACAGCATAGCACCTGCTATATCATCAGCTTCACCTAAACGCTGAATAGGTGTATGTGCTAGCATTTTCTTTTCGATTTCAGGCGTTAATACTGTTTTTAAAGCGTCAGTACGAGTGGCACCTGGTCCGACAGCATTAATACGGACTTCTGGACCAAAATCATGGGCTAAGTTAGCTACCATATGGTTCACAGCTGCTTTTGAGCTAGCGTAACCACTCATGCTTGGGTCTTTATTGATACTTGACATAGAAGTAGTGAATACAATAGAACCATAGCCAGATTTTTTCATATGCGGTACGCATAATTGGCATAAGCGCCAGCCACTGAATACATTTAACTCAAAGTCGCGACGGATATCATCGACAGATATTTTAGATGGGTTTTCACGACCACCACCACCACCACCAGCGTTATTAATAAGAATGTTTATACTACCAAATTCTGCCATGACTTTATCGACCATAGCCACTAAGTCATCGTCTTTTAGAATGTTACATTCTATCGCTAAGCCTTTAACGCCTAGTTTTTCTATATCTTTGATAGCAGCTTGAGCGTCCTCTAACTTTAAATCTGCAATGGCGATGTTTGCGCCAGCTTCTGCTAGACGTAAAGCCGTAGCTTTACCGATACCGTTAGCACCACCAGTAACAATGGCGGTCTTTCCTGTCAAATCGAACAGTTCATCAAACTGTTTATGTTTAAATTCTTGCATAACGATACCTTATAATAATTATTGAAAAAACGGTTATTAAATATTTAATGCTAAAAGCTTAGTTATTTCCGCCAATAGGTAGTAATTTACCTTGTATCGGTGTTAAACAATTATCTTAGGCTTTTTAACAAGCCACTCAATAATTATGCTCTGCTGCCCTAAAATTAGTGTGGCAAGTTGGCTAATTTTTGTAATATTTATTTATTCAATGCCTATAATAGTAACGATATTTTTGTAAAGGTTGATTTGACAATCAATTTGCTCTAACTGTATTTTCAACATAGCCTTCGACACTCTCTTTATTTAAGCAGTTGCTCGTAAAGGCAGTGGCTCATAAACATAGTCCTAGCCTAATACTTTCATCGCTGCTGGAAGATACTAACTAATGGGATCTTATATTGATATCATCCGCAATCTAGATCAGCTTTATCCTTATAAAGAAATATTAATAAAATGCTTTAACTCCTCTGACTGTTGACCTACTGGTACGGTCTTATTAACTGCGTTTTGAACCGCTCTCCAGATATAAACATTGTTGCTAGCAGCGCTCTTTTGATCTCTTTCTTTCCAGTTATAAGTATCCCAACCATTATCACTTGAGGCTTGCTTACTCTGTGCTTCAAGTTCTTGAAATAGTACTTTTATAAAAGAAGTACCATAGGCTTTATTGTCTTTAATGATGGAATCACCATTAGTATAAGTAGTAGCTTTTATAGAACGGGGAATATTAAACTCTTTTTTCTCGTCAACCAACTGAAACAGCCGAGTCCACATTGCACTTGCATTGTAGCTTAACTGCATAGTAGCTTCTAACTCCTCTAAATTCTGCGGTAAGCTTGCACTAATTCGTTTACCTAAGCCTTTATTTAACAAGGATTCAGACCACTGAGCAGTGCCTTCTGTTAACCATCTATTCTTAAACATAAAATAGCTGTTTTGATACATATGGAACAGTTCATGGGCAGGGGTTCCATTAGTAGCTTTTAACGTGGCTTTAAGCTTCATAGAAATATTACAGTCAAGAGTATCTAAGGCTTTATCGGCAGTAACTTCATCGTAACTCAAACCGTTACCGTCTATAAGCGCCATTATAACTTTAATATAATTAGCTCGCTGATAACGAGGTTTGTCCAATGGCGCCGTTAACCCTAGTACTTGTTGATAAAGCATATCCGCAGCTACTAATTGGCGCTGTAAATCAACAAGTTGTTGATTAGATATAAGCGCTTTAGTTTCTGCTACTTTTTGACTATCGATTACAAATTTAAAATCACCTTTTTCTTTATATTTTTGGTCAATAAAAGATAATGGTTCATAAGCCTTCTTCATAGCGTGACACCTACCCTCATCTTTGTCTAAGTCACTATTTTTGCCATTATGATTGTCATTAGCAAAATTATGTCTTACAACAATAACTGTAGTCATTAGTATTAATAACACTAGCACTAATTTTAAGGTCTTCATATTATGTACTCGCCCGTATAATAAGGTGAAAACCAAAAAATGCTTTAATCTTTATTCTAGTGAGCCTCATTATGCTGTTAGCCATTATTGCCACCTATATAACTAGCTTAGCCTGATATCAATATCAATATCGTGGTAACAAGTTGTCATATTTTTATAGCTCATCAACTTTCAGATGCTGTTAAAGAAGCATAATTATGCATAATTCTTTTAGATAGCTCATAGCAACTCTCTTGACTTTCAGCGCCCAACACAATGCTTATATAGTGCACATCCTCATCGATCCAATAGTTGATTAAATTGGACCCAATACCCACAAGATTACCTGTTTTCAGTCCTATAACAGCGGCATGAGCAAGTAGCAGTTTGTTAGTGTTAGAAACTTTTTTACCATTAAATTCAAAATATTTTAAAGAGCAGTAGGAAGCTAATGTGGTGTATTTGCTGACAAATACCTTTGCAAGCTTACTCATATCTTGGGCAGTAGTATAAGCACTTCTATCGAGACCTGAACAGCTAGTATAATGGCTATTTGTAAGGCCAAGCATATGTGATTTACGAATCATTTGGGGTATAAAATAGCTCTCACTACCAGAATGCCAACAAGCTAGTGCATAGGCAGCTTCATTAGAACTGGCGATCAAAGTGGATTGGATAAGCGTTGATAAAGAGATTTTTTCACCTTTTTTATAGAACTTGTAGTAATCACTACTTCCTCTTAATAAGTCTATGGGCGTCAGCGTCGCTATCATCAGCATGACCAAAAATAGCTGCTGCTAACCAACACCAGCTAGTCCAACTAGCCAAGGAAGAGCGTTAAAGCCTTCTGTAGCATCAACCCACCAAGGGGAAGCCTGTGACTGACCGCCAATGGCTTGACCTTCAATTTCACCAGCTTGTAATTCAATAACGTAGTCCCCTACTTTTCCTGTATCTGGCACGTATTAATAGTAGCTACCATCTTCGCCTAAACCTATAAGAGCACTATCGGTGCTGTCATAGAAGCCTTCAATGATAAGATCAGGTGTATTGCTGTCCTCTTCAAATGAGATTTCTAAATGCTTACCTATCCGCTTAGTTATTATGTGATCTGATGCCTTTCCAGTAACTTGCTCAATAAGCTCATAGTTCACTTTATTTCTGGCTTGGATAACTGTAGGTGAGCTATCTTTTGTAACAATGATTTTTTCAGCAATCACACTGTCTTTACCGTTAACTTTAACCGTAATGTCATTCATAAGTTCATACTTGGACTATTGATTTTGAGAGAAATTATTATCGAAATAAAATTATTGAGAGATCTATTCTTCCAATATGACAGTAGCGACAATTCGATAATTATTTCGACGTCCTTGTCTAGTAGTATTAGTATCTACAGGTTTATATTCACCATATCCCATAGTAGTCAGCTTCATACTGTCGACGCCATATTTATTTACTAAAATACCTTTGGCTTTATTAGCGCGTGCCTGAGAAAGCTCTAAGTTGTAGTTATCAGAGCCTTTGTTATCAGTGTGATCTTCTAAAATAACTATATTAATCGTACGACGGGTTTTGATAAAGTCAGCCATTGCACCTAACTCAGCTGTGGTATTGGTTGTAATTTTAGTGCTGTCAAAGTCAAACAAGACCGTAAACTGTTTTTCATTTCTTATCGGTAGATTTATTGCTGGAGGTTCTACTGTTAACGGCATTACAACAATAGGTTGAGGAATCACTGCTGGTTTAGGGGTGCTACAGTCTATGAAAACACGACTAATTTGATGCGTTTGACGCATGCTTTGACTCAACAGCGACAATACTTGTGTAGTAGGCAGTTTTTCAATCGTAGATGCGCCTGCTGCAGACAGGCTTATTTTTAAATAAGTCGTGGTTTGCGGTATAAAGTTAAACCGCTTTGACTGAGCTAGTACTTGTGCACTTATGCTATTCATATTTTGAACAGTAACTATCTGTGAGCGATTACAGATAACAACGTCTGAATAATGATTACTAGTTAAGCTAACTTGAAACAGATTGTCTAAATTAGCGCCAACAAGATCATCAGAACCAATGCCCACTACGATAGGGTTTGTTTGAGTAGCAGTCTCACTTTGACGTATAAAAACAATTCGGCTTTCGTTAGCTTTTAGTATGCTGTCACTGGGCTGCTCAAAAACAACTCCACTCTTTTTCTACTTGATTTTATTGATTGCAATATCAGCATTGGATAGCTGATTGCCAGCCATCATTTGACAACCAATTAGACTCATTGCTATTACTAGTACTGGCGATAATAATATTTTGCTATTCATGTCATTACCTCTAAGTAAGCGAAAAATGAAGCCTATTAGTATTTGTTCTACTGAGCCTCTACCCATCCTACAAAAATAGCAGAAAAGCCTTATTTCTCTCATTAAATTTAGTTTGTTAATACAACAAACGCATTAGCAGCTACCCCAGTAACTGTTAATGCTTTCGATTAACATTACTAATTTATTGTAAAACCATCTATCTTTATCGCCTAAATATTCCGATCTAAAGGCAGTAAACTCAGAGAAAATATGAAAAACACACTGATATAAGCTCAATTACAGTGACCACCACTATGCTAGGGATCAAGTTAATTCTGTATCAGCTTTAATTAAGATATAGAAGGCGGCGGATTTATAGACTTAAGCACCGAATTGCAGGCATAAAAAAAGCCTCACTACATTACATAGTGAGGCTTCCTGCTTTTTCAAGCCATATTTGGAGCGGGAAAAGAGATTCGAACTCTCGACCCCAACCTTGGCAAGGTTATGCTCTACCACTGAGCTATTCCCGCATATATCAGAACGTAGTGTTATTCACGACTACCTCTGGATAGGCTGGCTATTCTAACAACTATTACGACAGTGTCAATCTTTTTTTTCTTCACCAACGCCTATCATAGGATCTTTAGACCTATATAAACATTGACTTCGAATTTAAATAATTGATT
>NZ_JAHLMU010000001.1:2478142-2629947 GCF_018919485.1 Psychrobacter sp. TAE2020 | reverse complement strand
GAATCAGCTTTCATAGGAATGTCTGATAAAATCAGACAGCAACGGCTAGAGTGAAAAATATTTTATAGACCATTATCTCTATTGCTACCGCCTTTTTTTAGCACTAATATCAAGCAATATCTGTGTTTTAGTTACCTATCATTACATAACTTATGAATTATCTGCTAGTAAATATTTTTACTTACAATGCTACGCTGTATTGTTACTATTGCAGTATTGGATTTGCGCAGTAATGCTTACTATAATAAAGCGAATTATTTTCCATCTTTATTATTTGTACAATTTTATCTCTTACGAGGAAGTATATTATGAAAAAGCTACTAACTACTACAGTTATGGCAGCATCACTATCAGTACTGAGCTTAACAAGTTGTAGTACTACTACTAGCGGTGGTGCTATCGGTGTCGATCGTCAGCAATTATTGCTAGTATCTAGCGAGCAAGTATTACAGCTTTCAGCGCAAAGCTATAACAAAAATATTCAAGAAGCACGGGCTAAAGGTGTACTTGATACTAATAAAGCTCAGCTTAATCGCTTAAAAGGCATCGCCAATCGCTTAGTAGGTCAAGTAGGCGTTTATCGTCCAGATGCAGCCAAATGGAATTGGGAAGTCCACACTATCAAGTCTGATCAGCTAAACGCTTTTGTTATGCCTGGTGGTAAGATCATGTTTTACTCTGGCATTATTGATAAATTAAATTTAACTGATGACGAAATTGCTGCCATTATGGGTCATGAGATGTCACATGCTTTACGTGAGCATTCACGTGAGCGCCTGTCGCGTGAGTATGCAACACAAACTGGTATTGGTGTAGCTGCTAGTGTATTCGGTCTCTCACAAGGTCAAGCACAACTGGCAAACTTAGCTGGTGACTTTGGCTTAAGTCGTCCACATAGTCGTACTCAAGAGAGTGAAGCGGATCAAATCGGTCTTGAGCTAATGGCCCGTGCCGGTTATAACCCACAAGCAGCTATTAGCTTATGGCAAAAGATGCAACGTGCCAGCCAAGGTGAGCCACCACAGTTTTTGAGCACTCACCCATCAAGTAGCAATCGTATTGCCCAGTTGCAAGCTTTGATGCCCAAGGTCACGCCGCTGTATCAAAAATCACGTCGCTAGTTGCTAACTATTTATGACTAATAGAGTAAACTGAGTAAGTCTAGCATTTGAGATATCCATAGAGTATGAATGACTGTTCATGCTCTATTTTTTTGCTTGAGTATTTTATATACTGAGGCATATCAATCAGCTATACGTAAAGTACAACCATTCCTAGCGTACTGCTACCTTACTTTAGCTCTATACTATTTAGGTTTTAGTATCTGTTATACTAAACGCTTAATTTTTTATAACTGTTTAGTGTTTAGATCATTGAGGTATAACTATGAATACGCCTACTGCTGCTGCTCTTGACTTAGTGCTACAGCAATTAAATCCTGAACACCTTGAATTGATTAATGAGTCAATGAATCATGCTGGCTATTTTGAAGGTAAAGAAAGCCATTTTAAGCTCACTATCGTCAGCGCAGTTTTTGATAATAAACGTCTAGTGGCACGTCATCAGCTGGTTTATGCTTCAGTCGCAGAATTATTAACTTCAAAAGGGGGTAATGTTCATGCGCTTGCTATTCATGCTTATACGCCTGCGGAGTGGCAGCGGCAAACTCAAAGCCCTACTAGCCCGCTATGTGCAGGTCAAAACTCATAATAGATATGACAAAATAATAGCATCTTTACTCTTAGTAGCTGCTAGCTAACCTCAATGCCTATAGAATTATCGCTTATAAACAACAGCTATTTTATTATTATACTTTTATCATTATATTTTTATATATTTCCAGCAGACTTCATATGGATTAGTGCATCATCGCTCTCATTCGTGAACTTTCATACTAAAGGATCAACACTTAATGAAACATTTGCACACTCTGTTGGCGTTATTGGTGATAGGCCTATTTATATATCAGAGCTACTTAGTGTTGAGCGCGCAGAAACGGCCGCCAAGAGTAATCAAAATTGCTAATCATATTCTTTACGCCTTAATTATTGCTTCAGGCGGCTGGATGCTGATGCAACTACTAAGTGTTAATGCTCCTATCCAATGGGTATTGGCCAAAATTGTTTTACTTATTGCTGCTATTAGCTCCAGTATAAAAGCCTTTAGTCCAAATGCCCTGCCGTCACAAACTAAAGTGGGGGTTTCTATCGCCACCATAGCTTATATAGGCATAGTAGTATTGGCTTATACCAAACCGGCTAACTTTTTTTAAATTACAAGTTTTAAGTTTTGGATCTAAATCAATCTATACTTAATGCTGTCGTGTTTTAGCATCGAGTTAGACTTCAAATGCTATATTTTTAGTATCACCAGCGCTTTAATTTTACTATCTTAAACACTTGTGCTAGATTATTAATATATTTCAAGCAAATACAATACCTTAGCCTTACGGAGCCCCTATGAAAAAACTTACAGCAGCAACGCTTTTGAGCGCAGCTAGTATATTTGGTCTCTCAGGCTGTGCAACTAGTGGCAATCTAACCCCACAATATGTACCGCCCAGCACTTATCAAAGCTATGACTGCCAAGCGCTCACTCAAGAGTACAATCGAGTCAATAGCTATGTTGAGGCTACACGTAATGAGCGCTCAACTTTATCATCCTCTGGGGTTGGCGTGGGTATCTCTGCAGGACGCTGGGGTATCTCCCCTAATATTAGCTTTGGCGTTGGCAAAAGCAACGATACTAAAGCACGCGATATTAAGTTATCACGGCTCTATGGTGAGCGTGATGCCATCATTCAATCTGCTCGTATTCAGCGCTGTAGCTTTGCCAATGGTATCAAGGTTTATGGTGAATAGAGTTAAACAATAGTCGATATTGAACGTTTAACATAAAAAAAAGCCAATACCTTAGTAAAGTATTGGCTTTTTTGTCGCTTAAATGCAGGCAATTAGCATCAAAAGCTATTTATGATGGCAAGCTTTGTATCCACTGTACGATCTGACCACTAGACAAAGCACCTGACTGCCGTGCTATTTCTTTACCGCCTCGAAAAGCCACCATCGTCGGTAAACTACGAATGTTATAGGGTGCTGCTGCTTGCTCATGTTTATCGGTTTGCAGCTTAGCCAGCACTACTTGCGGTAATTGACTCGCAGCCGTCTTAAACTGTGGTGCCATCATTAAGCATGGCTGACACCAGCTCGCCCAAAAGTCCACAATAGTTAGGACATCATTGTTTTGAATAACTTTATTGGCTGATTGCGTCGTTAGCTCATGCACGCTAGCTGTCAACAATGCCTCGCCGCATTTACCGCAGTTAGGATTAGCCGCTAGACGCTCAGCTGGTAACTGGTTAGTCGCTTGGCAATTATTGCAAACGATATGCAAGCTTTGCTCACTCATTGGGTAACTCCTATTTTAATTATTATTCAGTTCAGTTTATTATAAAGATTTATGGTTGTTAGCTTAAACTAGTTTCTGATGCACTCAGCAACTTTAAATAATAAGCTAGACATATCTAGACTAGCAATAGTAAAATGATTATTTATATCATATTAACTAAAGCTATAGAATCACTGCCCAAGTACATTGATAGGGACTTTTAGATAACGAGTTCCATTCGATTCAGGCTCAGGCAATTTACCAGCATCGATATTGACTTGTACTGAAGGGATTATTAATCGTGGCATCTCTAAAGTAGCATCGCGGCGCTCACGCATTTCTACAAACTCTTCTTCATTGATACCTTCTTTAACATGAATATTAGTCAATTTTTGTGCAGCAACTGTAGTAGTCGCACAGTGCTTACGACCTTGGCTAGGATAGTCATGGCATAGATAAATTACTGTATCATCAGCTAGGTCTAATATTTTTTGGATAGATTGATACAAAGTTCGAGCATCACCTCCTGGAAAGTCGCAACGAGCAGTGCCTACATCAGGGGCAAATAGCGTGTCACCCACAAAGACTGCTGTTTTACTGTCATCAGTAGCGATATAAGCCATATCAGCAGGCGTGTGTCCGGGCACATGCATAGCAGTGATAGTAATCTCACCTAAGACCAAAGTATCACCTTCTGCCGTTAAAATATCGAACTGACTGGCATCAGTGCGGAAACTAGTATCGAAGTTAAAAATTTGCTTAAATATTTTCTGTACTTGAGTGATATATTTACCCATCACCAATTCGCCACCTAAGGTTTGTTGCAAGTGGATGGCAGCAGATAAATGATCAGCATGCGCATGAGTCTCAATAATATAAACCAGCTGCCACTCTTGGCTACGCACGAATTCGATAACCTCATCGATTCCGGTGCTGCCAGTACTTCCTGACTTAGGATCAAAATCCAGTACAGGATCGATAACGGCGCATAGCTGCTTTGAGGTATCTGCTAATACGTGGGTAAAAGTCTCTGTGTCTTGATGTAAGAAAGAATGTACTTGCATGCTGTCCTCGCTGTAATCGAAACTTAGTGTTTAGTCTTAGGCTACTATCGCTAGCTTCTAATTATATTGATGGTCTGCCAATCTGCCAAGGTGTAATAGAGTTTGGCAGCTTTAGTTAAAGGTCAAACTCATAGTCAATATAACAACCTCTAAATACTTTATCAATTTATATAATGTAAATTTTGATAATTATATTGGGTATACTATATAATTAACTTTCAGCTCGCTCAGATTAGATAATAGCGGACGGTCAGCTACGGCAGTAATCGACTTGTAAATGTCCAAAACGCCCTAAATAACATAATAATTAGTATAAAATAATGATATTACTGTGACTACTTAAGGAGTCCGCTCTGACAACTACTACTTCATTAACGACCCCGTTGATCCCTACTGATACTGATAAAAGCGATAGCTTAGAATCAGCAAATATAGTTGACTTTGTTCCGTTAGATCTTGCTAAGCAAATGCAACAAGCTTCACAGCAAGCAAGCAAACTTCTGAAGTCATTATCACACCCTGATCGTTTGCTATTGCTGTGTCAACTAACCCAAGGTGAATATTGTGTTAGCGAGCTTGAGAGTTCAGTTGGTGTTGGACAGCCAAGTTTATCACAACAGCTTGGCATTCTACGTAAAGACAAGCTAGTAGCTACTCGTCGCGAAGGCAAAAAAATTTATTATAGTATCGCCAGTGATGATGCTTTAGCGGTATTGCAGCTCCTCTACGAGCGCTTTTGTTCAAAGTAAAATTGACAGCTAGCGGTGTGATTTGACCGCTGTTTTGTATGCTAAGCTTAACCTGATAACTGTTCAAGACGATGGTACTTTCTTATGACTAATGCTGCTAAGCGTCTGATACCGATTTGGTTGCGTCAATATCCACTTCCCGCCCTACCCACTGATTTGGTCGCCGGATTAGTGGTAGGGGTGTTAGTCATTCCACAAAGCTTGGGCTATGCGGTGTTAGCAGGTCTGCCGCCTGTTTATGGGCTGTATGCCGCTATAGTGCCCGTTATGGTTTATGCTTGGATTGGCTCCAGCAACGTACAGGCAGTGGGTCCTGTTGCCATCACCGCCATTATGACCGCTAGTGCTCTACATGCTTATGCGGACCAGGGGGCTCAGCAGTATGCATTAATGGCCAGTCTGCTAGCCTTAATGGTCGGTGCGCTGTTATGGATTGCAGGCTGGCTGAAACTTGGCTGGATTATGCAGTTCATTAGTCGCGGGGTCTCAGCTGGGTTTATTAGCGGTGCTGCGGTACTGATCTTCGTCAGCCAGCTCAAATACTTAACGGATATTCCAGTCGCTGGCAACAGCTTAGTTGGCTATATTTCGAGTATGATAAAGTATGCTCAGCAACTGCATTCATTAACGCTATTGATTGGGGTGGCGGCTTTTAGCTTGTTAGTCGCTAATCGCTATGCAAGCCAGTGGGTCTGGCGCTCGTGGCTATCGGTCAGCTACGCCAAATGGGCTGAGCGCTTGTTTCCTCTTATCCTACTCATCAGCGCGCTGTTACTGAGCTCAGTACTGCACTGGTCTGCTGCTGGGGTAGCCACTATTGGCGCTATTCCGCAGGGATTACCTAGTTTTACTTTGCCTTATACTCCAGACTTACGTGAGGCGCTGAATCTATGGCCAACAGCGGGTCTAATGGCATTGATTGTCTTTGTCTCCAGTAGCTCAGTTGCTAGTAACTATGCCCGCCTACGTGGTGAGATCTTCGACGCCAATCGCGAACTGACTGGCTTAGGACTGGCTAACCTAGCTGGTGGATTTTTTCAGAGCTTTGCGGTTGCTGGTGGATTTTCGCGTACCGCTATTAATGCTGACTCAGGGGCTAAAACCCCACTGGCCAGTCTAGTTACTATAATCGTGATGATTGCTGCTTTGATTGCTTTTGGCACAGCCCTTGCTCCCCTGCCTTATGCGATATTAGGCGCCACTATTATGGCCTCAATCATTGGACTGATTGATATTGCTACTTTTAAATCGGCTTGGCAGCGTGATCGTTTAGATGCTGCAAGCTTTATAGCTGCTTTTATTGGGGTGCTAATATTTGGCTTAAACACGGGCCTAGTGATCGGCTTGATGGTGTCTTTTGCTAGCTTGATTTTGCAGTCCAGCCAGCCACATGTAGCCGTCGTCGGGCAGCTGGCAGGTACTGGGCACTTTCGCAATATTAATCGTCATGATGTCATTACTTATCATAACTTAGTGATGCTACGCATTGATGAGAGTTTGTTTTTTGGTAATAGCGAATCAGTGCATCGTCACGTTATACAAGCGACGAAAAAGTATGCTGAGGCCAAGGAAATCATCTTAATTATGGCTGCTGTCAATCATATTGACCTCACCGCCCAAGAGATGCTGATCACCCTTAATCGAGAGCTTGCTGCGCAGAACAAGCGTCTACATTTTAGCTTTATTAAGGGGCCAGTAATGGACATTATTGAACATACGCCGTTGATCTCTAAACTATCTGGACAAGTGTATTTAAGCAATATGGACGCTGTTAATGCTCTAAAAGATATCTAAGCTATTTTGAACAGCTAATCACGGTTGTTTATCTGCTATAAAATAGCATTTTGATGAGCGATCATGAGCGAATCCTAAATTTAGTATCGCTCATCGCACCGGAAGATGAATGACTTAATATGACGCACTTGCTATAAGACACTTAATATAAACGACTCAATATAAACGATTTAGTATAAACAACTTAGCATAAGACAATAATTATAAGATAGGCGGCATCAAATATTCACTATAAAAGTAGCCTAGCCTATAACCAAGTTGTTAATTGAACTATATTCACCACGCTTAAGCTCAGTTATACTGTAAGCCTACAATTTCAAATTCTGTTTAGAGGTTAATACTCAAGTAACCGCTACTCAACACAAGCAACTGACATTACTTATGACTGATAATCTCACTATTTATAAACAAATCTATCCCATGCAATGCGCTAGAATTGCTGAGCTAGGCTATCGTTCAGTGATTAATATTCGTCCTGATGACGAGCATATCACTCAGCCAAGCAGCCAAGAGCTAGCCACTGCTACTAAGCAAGCAAACTTAGCCTACCATCATCTACCTTTTGACGATGAACGCTTAAGCTTACTTACTGTCGAACAGTTTGCCACTTATTATCATGCTTTTCCTAAGCCTATCTTGATGTTTTGTGGTACTGGCGCTCGCGCTAAACTGCTTTATCAAAGTGCATTGATGCAAGGTCTGCTCTAGGCTAAATCTATTACTGTTTTGAATCAATAATCCAAACCGAGGAATTTTTATGGCGCATAATATTAGTATCCAAGGACAAGTCACTCCTGAACAAGTTGCTATGCTGGCCGAAAATGGCTTTAAAACCATTATCAATAATCGCCCTGACGGCGAAGAGAGCAACCAGCCTACTAGCGCTGATATTGCTGCTGCTGCCGAAAAGGCCGGTATTGCTTATAAAGAGATTTCTTTTGCAGGAACTGGACTTACCCAGCCTCATGTTGAAGAGTTCGCTGACTTTTTTAATCAAGCCGAACAGCCAATCTTGATATTTTGCCGTACTGGTGCACGCTCAACAGGCATCTATGAAGCGGCCAAGCAGATGGATTTATTAGATGACTAATCTATTTAATGACTAAACTAAATAGTCTGTGCCTACTTTCTCTAACTACGCCTATCATAAATAATGATGGGCGTTTTTTATAGGCATTATATAAAACTGGCTTTTTTATGATCGTTGCCTCAAGAAGCGTTTTAGCCTTGATTGCAGTGGTTATCCTTGCTTGAACACTGGATTGCGGGGACTTGGCTGGGGGAGTTATCGAGGTAACAGGAACACCACCAGACTCTAGTCACCGCTCCAGTGGGTGAGCAAGATATGAGCGCAAAGCAAGATTAGCTACAAAAAAACCCCAAAAGTTGTATCCAACTTATGGGGTCAGTTAACGATATCGAGATGGTTTTTTAAAATAAGCTAACCCTGTTGAGAACTATTAATCTTACTGCATTACTAAGTATTCAAAAGCACTTAGTGCTGCTTTACTACCCTCGCCCATAGCAATATTAATCTGCTTAAACGGTACAGTAGTGACGTCGCCACAAGCAAAGATGCCTTTGCGATCGGTACGGCAGCGCTCATCAATCTCAATCTCACCAAAACGATTCATATCGACGAAACCTTTGATAAAGTCAGTATTAGGTATCAAGCCAATCTGAATAAATACCCCAGCTAAATCAACTTCTTTGATCTCGCTAGTTTTGCGGTTTTCATAGACGATAGAGCTAACTTTACCATCAGTGGCTTTGATTTCTTTGGTCGCCGCACTAGTAATGATTTCGATGTTGTTTTTTTCGCGGGCTTTATTGATTAACACCTGATCAGCTTTTAGTTCATCAGCATATTCAAATACCGTTACATGGTTGACGATACCCGCTAAATCTAGTGCTGCTTCGATACCGGAGTTACCACCACCAATCACTGAAACATCTTTACCTTTGAAGAAAGGGCCGTCGCAATGAGCGCAGTAAGCCACGCCTTTACCCGTGTTTTCTTCTTCGCCTGGAATATTAAGCTTACGCCATTGGGCACCAGTCGCTAGAATAATACTACGACTCTCAAAAGTCTCTCCGGTATTAAGATGAATGCTGTAGTTTTCGTCTTCGGTTTGATTAAGCGACTTAACATTGACGTGTTGCTTTATGGTGATGTTGTATTCACCCAAATGCTTGATCAAATTGTTCGATAAATCAGTACCATTAGTCAAAGGGACTGAGATCAAGTTTTCGATATCTTGAGTATCTTTAACTTGTCCACCGATACGATCAGCGACCATAGTGACTTTTAGGCCTTTACGAGCAGTATAAATCGCTGCTGCGACGCCAGCTGGTCCGGCACCAATGATAGTGACATCTTGCTGCTCAAGTTGCTCAGTATCTTCTGCGCTCGTTTCACCTAACAAATCTGGATACTGCTCTTGTAGTTTTGCGATTAGTTTAGAAGTGTCAATCATACCGTTAGCAAAAGGCTTACCGTTTAAGAATACCGCAGGCACACCTTGAATCTTATTGGCATCTACTTGCTCTTGAAACAATGCCCCATCAATCATCTCATTGCTAATACCTTCGTTCAATAAGGCAAACTGATTAAGTGCTTGTACTACTTCTGGGCAACTGTGGCATGACAAAGATACGTAAGTCTGAAACTGTAGCGGCTTGTTAAAACGCTTAACTAACTTTTGGATACCTTCATCCAGCTTTAGGGTGTGACCACCCGCTTGCAAAATAGCTAAGATCAATGACGTGAACTCATGGCCACCAGGGATACCACTAAACACAATGCCATTATCAACTAAAGTATCACCGATATGGCTACGCACAGCAAAACTAATAGGACTTGGCAAACTACTGTCGTTGGCTTCAGCATTAAAATTAATCTTGTCAGTAGTATTAGCGATACTAGTCAAAAACTCTATCAATTCAGCACGTTTAGCGTGTTCGCCTTTACCCAATACGAAGGTAATAGGACGAGTCATCTTTTCGCTATAGCTCTTAACTGCATCTAATAAGCTTTGGTCTATCATGGTAATTCCTATTTTATTATAGAGTAAATGTCATTAAAATTTTAAAAGGTAGTAAGTCAGTAGTTACTAAATATCAGCAGTTGCTCAATATAGGCAAGCTATTACCAGCTATTAATAGTTATCTACTAACTTTTGATACCTCTATTATCAAGGCTTTCATTATTTTGGGCAAGCTGAGAAATCCAAATATCAACTTTAGTAAAACTAATCATATAGTAATAAATATTTTGTATTTTAAATAGATACGGGGCTGTTATTAGTGTGTTGTAATAGCTTGCTGTAGATGGTTAGAGATAGTATCAAGGTGATTATTTCGCTACAATCAAAGGTAGCTACTTATTAAAAAGATGACCTAGCTCGACCAGTTTATTGTTGAAGTAGCTAATAGAACTCCATCTACATCATAAAGTGCTAGTACTTATACTAGTGCCACATAAAACAAGGATGACCTCATGAGAAAAACTGATACTTTTCACGATAATAAAGATATCATTGCCGAACTCAAACAAAAAGATAGCCACTTCGCGGTGCTGTTTGATGAGCATACTCTGCTTGATCAGCAAATTAATCAGCTTGAGAAAGATAGGGTTAAAAACGCCAGCCGTGATGATGAAATTGAACAAATGAAACGACGTAAATTAAAGCTCAAAGATGAGATTTATAAAATAATAGATAAAAATAAACTATAATCTCAATTCATTTAGAGCATAAAAATGCCCCATTAACTTAAGCTAATGGGGCATTTTTTAATATGCTAAACTTTACAGCGCAAAATGTGCTTTAACACGCTATAACTGGTTTAGATTTTACCAACTAAGTCTAGGCTTGGTTTTAGAGTTGCTTGACCAGCTTCCCATGCTGCTGGACATACTTCGCCGTCATTCTCACGCACATACTGTGCTGCTTTAACTTTACGTAGCATATCTTTTGCACTACGGCCGATGCCTAAGTCATGAATCTCTGCAACTTTAATAAGACCATCTGGATCCACTAAGAAAGTACCGCGCAATGCTGCGTTGTCTTCTTCGATCATGATGTTGAAACCGCGAGTGATTTTACCAGTGCCGTCACCAAGCATTGGGTAAGTTACTTTACCGATAGCGTCTGAAGAGTCATGCCATGCTTTATGGACAAAATGAGTATCTGTAGATACCGCATAGACTTCTACGCCTAAGCTTTTTAGCTCTTCGTAATGATTAGCCATGTCTTCTAATTCAGTAGGACACACAAAAGTAAAGTCATGTGGGTAGAACATAAAGATTGCCCAGCTACCTTTTACATCTTCTGAAGTAATAGTTTTGAATTCACCATTTACGAACGCTTCGGTTGAAAATTCTGGGATTTCTTGATTGATAATAGCTGCCATGATTAGATCCTTTATTATTAAGTTAATTGATTACCACTTGTCTAGTAGACTTGCTAATATTTACCTTAGTTAGCGGTTGGCCTAGCTAGGCTTACCAAACAGACTATACGCTAATTTTATGATTACTCTATTTAAAAGTTTCTATTCTGATGTTTGGTTTTATTAATGTTGTTAAAGCGTGTTGCTCATTATCTAATTATACGTAAACCATCTATGCCTACTGCTTTGTTCACTATAGAATAGAGAGACTATATAACCGCTAAAAAAAGTAAGTAAAAATCATAGTATTATTGGCTCTCTGTGTCACATTTTTAATTTTTGTTAAGTCTTACACTTATTATCTTTATCGAAAGCCCTTTATTAGAGGATTTATATGATCACTTTACGTCAGCTTGAATTTGCTTTAGCAGTCGCCAAACACCGTCACTTCAAACGCGCTGCTGAAGATTGTAATATCTCTCAATCTGCACTTAGCTTAGGCATAGCAGAGCTTGAAAAGCAGCTAGATACTCAAATTTTTGAGCGCAATAATAAGCAAGTACTGATCACCCCTATCGGACAAGACATCTTGACTCGAGCGCAGCGGGTATTTTCTGAGGTCAACGATTTGACCACTCGTGCTCATAGTCATCAGACGCCCTTGGCTTATCCTATGACTATAGGTATTATTCCAACGATTGCGCCTTACTTGCTACCTAAGGTGTTGCCTGCCTTACGCCAGCATTATCCAGAATTTCGTATGTCTATCATTGAACAGCAGACTGAACGTTTACTTGAGCAAGTACGCTACGGTCACATCGATACCGCTATCATTGCCTTACCTTATGCTATTGATGGGCTGCATAGCTTTGAGTTTTGGAGCGAGGATTTCTTTGCAGTATTTCCAAAAGACGATGACCATGCCAAACTTGAAACTATCGATTCTGACCAACTGGCTGCTGCTAACTTAATGCTACTCGGTGAAGGGCATTGTTTGACTGATCAGACCTTATCAGTTTGTCATTTTGATCGTGAACAAATGAAATCTAGCTTTTCTGATGCTAGT
This sequence comes from Psychrobacter sp. TAE2020, assembly GCF_018919485.1. Taxonomy (GTDB): domain Bacteria; phylum Pseudomonadota; class Gammaproteobacteria; order Pseudomonadales; family Moraxellaceae; genus Psychrobacter. The sequence goes on along the minus strand of NZ_JAHLMU010000001.1, from coordinate 2,617,495 downwards.
TTAAACACGCTTATTCAAATGGCTTTGGCCAATATGGGTACTACCTTAGCACCGCAAATGGCTCTCGAACAATTACATTTACAGAATCAAAATGCTGTAGCTATTCCGCTTGCCGAGAAAGGTCCTCATCGCCATATTGCCTTTGTTACTCGCTTAAACTATGCCCGTGTTGATGATGTCAATCTATTAGGCGAAGTCTTTAAGCAAGCGCTATACGATAGCGCTCATCCTCAATAGAGCAGTTAGGATGACTGATAACCATCCGTCACTAACATCGCTGAATACTGTTGGCTTAGAGAGTCACATAGAGAGACAAATGGTTAGCGACTTATATAAGCACTTTGTTCAGCACTTAGCGATTATCGATCCCTGTATTACCCCTGCCATTATTGAAACCCTGTGGCAGAGCATCATTGGCTATTATAGTGAACCGATTCGTGCTTATCATAATCTGACTCATCTTCAACAGTTATTCGAGCAATTTGAACAAGTAAAAGACAAGCTAAAACAGCCAAGTATTGTGGCTTTGGCACTTTATTATCACGATATGATTTATGATCCAAGCCGACAAGACAATGAGCTAAAAAGCGCGCTTTTTTTCAAGCAAGCCTATGCAAAGCTGTTGCCTAGCGACTTGATAGCGCGCATATATCAACTGATTATAATGACTGCCAGCCATGAGCTTAGCGATCAGACAGATACTGATGCCGCTTATTTATTGGATATGGATCTAAGTATTTTGGCGTCCGATTGGCTACAGTACGAGCATTATGCGCAAGCGATACGACGAGAATACGCCTACGTTACAAGCGCTGATTATCGTAGCGGTCGTACTTCAGTATTAGCAGGATTATTAACCCACCCTAGATTGTATTTGACTGATTATTATCAGCGTTTAGAGCAGCAAGCTCGACAAAACATTAGCCGTGAACTTGCGTTTTTTGCTGCCGTTTAATGAATGATTTACGATAGAGTAATTAAAAATCGCTTACTACCAATTAGTTGATAGTGATAACGTCCAGCTAATAGTGACAACGTCTTGAGACTTGCGCAACCTAATATATTATCAACAGCTAAAATAATCATTAATACAGGCGAAGCGTACTATCCAATCAAAGTAGGGTTAATCTAGCTTGCCAGCCTTACCGGCCAGCATCGTATGCCACTGCTTATACTCTGGCATCGCAGTCTCAACGGTTTGCCAAAACGCACGGCTATGATTAGCATGATGTAGATGGCATAACTCATGAACGATTACATACTCAGTGCATTCGATAGGAAAAGCTGGCAGATAGACCGACAGCCAAATACGATGGGCACGAGTATTGCAGCTACCCCAACGAGTATGCATTTTTTTGATGCGAGTCTCTTTAGCTTTAGCCTTAATGATAGGCTGCCATTTATCAAACAATTCTGGCATAACTTTAGCCAATTGCTGTCGATAGTAAACTAATTTTTCATGCTCATTAAGATTTAACGACTGTGCTTTGCCCCATAGTAAAATAGGGTGGGCAACTGTTGGATTCATAGAGGAGAGCTGCTGCTGGCGCTGATGACGTATAAGCAGCTGTTTATGCTGATCTAATGCCCAATCTACCCGCTTGTCTATAGCTTGCGCAACTTGCTTAGCACTAATAGCTACTGGTACTGAGACCGCTAACTGATAAGGTTTTAGACGAAAATTAATGTTCCTAACCTTCTTTTGACTTACTTTTAACTCTATATCTGCTGCTGCTAAACGCTCAATGAGAGCCGTTAGTAAGGACTCGCTCGATGCTGTTGTCATGACGTTTACCTCGAGCCCTTAATAAAGAATAATTAGAAACCAACGATGACTAAAAAATAGCTAGTAGTAAGCAATAGGAAACAATTAGTAAAAAGCAATTACTGTCAAATAATCAGCATAAAGCGCGCCTACTTACAGCGCTTGTAAATGATTATCGAAAGACATTTTATGTAATTGACTGTCTATTATAATTGCTCCTGCTGGCTTAGCATTTATCGCGCCATTTGCACACCTAATATTGACTGACAGAGTCGTTAGCTGCCCTTGCCCATCACTAACGATAAAACCTGGACGCCCCGCACTGGCATAAGTTTCGTCATTGGCACTGGTTTGACAGTCCAGTTCAGTATCGCTAGTCATAGTATTGCTAGATAACCCTGAACCTGATAGTAATGACGCTCCCGCACAATCTAACAAGCGCACATCATCAATCAGCTCGCGAGTGGTTAAGTCGTAGATCGCAGCACAGCCACCAATCGGAGTAGTGACGCATAGTAGATTATTTGTGCTATCAACAGCGACGCTAGCGATATATTGGTGAAAGCGTTGCCATTGATTGTTAGGCATAATTAACGGCTTAAATTCCCTATCACCACGCTGATGAGTGAGCACGAGCGGTACATTTATATGCTTTTCGCCTTGGAACTGGATACCTATTATTACTGTACCATCGTCATGCATAGCTAAGTGGCGAATGCTCATCTGCTTGTACTCAGGAACGATTTGCTCTAAAAGCACTCCATCATGGCGATTTAAATAAACTAATGAGGGGTGCATAGTGTCTAAATTGAGCTCTTCACGCGAGGCTTGCTCAGTTTTTATACCACCGTTAGCGATAATAAGAGTTTGGCTATCGGGATGAATAATCAGCTCGTGAGGACCGATACCATAAGAGTCAAACTCGGCTATTTTTTGATAATTATTATTAGCGTCATACACCCCAATCTTACCGTTTAAAGTAAGCGTATTGTTCTCAGTCACATACAGCTGCCTACCATCTAGACTATAACAAGCATGACCATAAAAATGCCGATCAGCTCCTGCCGTTATCGCGTGTTGCACTTGTCCAGTAGCAGTGTCCAACACCCAGAAACTTTCGCTAGGACGCCGCCCCATTACTACTACATCTCGACTAGAGTTATTAGTAGCATTAGCTTTATTAATACTACTAACAGCAGGTTGTACTACGATATCATGTACGCGTTCAGGCATAGTCGTCTGCCAGACGATTTGTCGCTCAGCATCAATACCTACTACCCCACAGCAGCTATCACTAGTAAGCGAGTTAATTTGTGGCATAGATGATACGCCACTCACCCAGCTAACTGGACGCGCTAGCATAGTGCTATGGATCGCGGTTAAATCCATACTGTCTTTATTGGGGCCACTTAGGCTAAGACTATCATAATTCTGATAAGCAGACGTCGCCTGTTGATAGGTGTATTGCAAACGCTTAAGCTGCGTCATATAGTCTGCTGGCGATGTTGCTGATAAAAACTTTGCTAAGGTTAACAGCTGAACATTAAGCCCAGTCCAGTAATCCTGTAAGCGCGCTTCTGGCAGACGTTGTTTACGATAACAATGATGAATGCCAACTAGAGCTACAGTACCCAGCATTATGCCTAGTACTGTACCTAAAGAGTTTTTTACAACGTTAGCCTCTAATGCTGGTCTGGTCTTAGAACGTCCATGCTTATTCATCGCTTTAACACCTTCAGTTATCGTCGCTAAAACTATCACTTAATTGCTAGGTGATAATTAGTATTTAATCACCATCATTACTATTAAAGCCAACCCGAATACCGAGAGTCGGAATCAACTGGCGTTTAATCAAACGAGTAATTTTAGTCAAACCGTCGAATAGTTGCTGCTGTGTTTTTTTATCCGCAGTCGCTAAATCCTCTGGCATTTGTGCTAATAAAGTTGTGGTGTCAGCCAATGCTGTTGCCAGCTCATTACCGACTTTACTATCATTATTACTGTTCAAGATGGCAGTCAATACCGGATCGGTTAATACTTTATTAAGCGTTGCTAGTTTGGCATTGATAATGGCTCGGCTTTGAGCAGCAGTAGCTGCTGGCAGGTGACCTTTAGCTTTTCCGGTTAAACCTAAAGGCTGATCGATAGCGTTAGTTTTCATAACTTCTAGCAATGACAGTAAGGAGTTAAACCATTGATTAAGACCTTGGTTACTAGTAGCCGTTTTATCAATAGCTAATAGCTGTGTGGCATTGTTCTGCCAGTCTTTTTCAATACTTTGTAAACGGGTACTTAACGCTTGGCTGGCACTAATCACATAAGCGCATTGGCCAGCATCTAAGCTGTCATTAGCATAGAGCACCTCTTCTAAACCTGGTACGCCTTGTACGATAGCGCTTTCATTCATCAACTGCTTAGCCGTCAAAGTTGGATTGGTGCTAATAAGATCAGCAACGCCACTATGTACTAGCCCACGCTCATCAGGATAATAATTGATATATAGATTGCTCATACTATCAGTTGCGGGACCAAAGTTAACCATCTCAGCACTAGCCCAAGCTTGAGCTAACACTAACCATTGATCACGCAGAGCTTGTAGTTCATCACTGCTGACAGGAGATTGTTTACAGTGCTGCTGAGCCAAATCATGCAGCACTGTGCTTTGTTTAGCGGCATCAGCATATGCTGGGATAACGATATTATTAGCGACGTGAGTCAGGTAAGCTTTTTGGCTTTCAGCACTAATAGCGACTGCCTTGATACTGACGCTCTGCTCACTGCTTGCTGGGTCATTTGCAGCTGTAGCAGCGGCACTTTGCTTGGCTACTTCTTGACTATTAACATCAGCTTTTTGATTGTCATCAGTCGGCTTAACACAGCTGATTAATAATCCAGCGCTGAGCGCGGATAGAGCCATCATTAAGGCGTGGTTCTTTTTCATAGTGTTCTCGGTAGTGGCCTAGTGGTTCTATTTATTGATAGCTAAAGCGGATAACTTTAACTCCATGAGCATAATCATTTATAGAATTACTTATTACTTGGTTACTTATTACTTAGCACTTAAGCGCTTTATAACGATTTCAAAAAGGCCTGTAACTCATCACGACCTTGCTTATCTAACTGCAAAACTTTTTGTTGTTGGCTTGCTGCTTCACCGCTATGCCAAAGCACTGCTTCCATTAGCGTGCGTGCGCGACCATCATGTAAGAATGTCGCTTGCGGATCCACTGTTTGCGCCAGACCGATGCCCCATAATGCTGGTGTGCGCCACTCATAAGAGTTGGCTAAGAACTCAACCTGTAAGTCTTTCGCCGGTAATTTACCAGCGATAGTCCGATCCGCTAAGCCGTCACCCATGTCATGCAGTAATAAATCGGTATAAGGGTAAATTACTTGTCCGTGTTGCTCAAGGTGATCATCGTCAGTTTTTGGCAACTGATATCTAGGGGTATGGCAGCTCTGACAACCCATATCATAAAAGCGTTTTTTGCCAGCTAATACTAATTGACTGTCGGCATCGCGGCGGTGTGGAACCGCAAGATTACGAGTATAAAACTCAACGAACTTCACCACTTCATCACTGACTTCAACGGCGGGTTTGCCATTACCTTGTTCATCAGCGCCAGTAGTCGCTTTTAGACAAGCGGTCTGCAAAGGCGTACAAGATTCTATCGGTCGAATATTAGAGGTTAAACCCATATCTTCATTAAAGGCACTTTGATTTTGGGTAATAAGTTTGGTTTGTCCAGCTTTCCAACCAAAACGTCCCAAGGCTTTTTGGCCGGTTTGTGGATCCATTACCCAGTTAAATTTGCCACTAATGTTATTGCTACTTTTATCAGCACTGACAGCTTGTTGTTTGATAGCAGCCTCAGGAATCTGATCTAATAGCCCAAGACCTATCATTGGTAAAGCAATACGTGGCGAAACCATCAGCTCGTCATCAAAAGCCCCGTAGCCAGGGTTCGTTAGCTTAAAGGTAGGTTGTCGCAGAGTTTCAATATGGCCATCAGCAAAAGTAACTGGTTTATCTGTCCATTGCACAGCAATACGAGCTTCAGCAGGAACGCCTTGGATAGCACGGTCTTGCAACTGACCACCATACATAGGATGCGCTACTTTTTCGATCATCGACTGCTGTAACTGCTGACGTTGCTCGTCAGTAGTGGCCGGCATAGCCAAACGAATCAGTAAGCTATCAGCATCATCTTCGCTAGTCATCGGCGCATGCCCACGACCATCTTTTACATGACAGGATTGGCAAGCAGCAACATTGAATAATGCTCCAATGCCATCACGACTGTCAGTACTAGCAGGGGCGATCACCCAAGGCTGCTTAAAGAACGCATTACCAATAAAGAAGTTACCTTTACGTGAAGCCGATAGGTTCGATGAAGGTTTTGAATAACTCTCAGAGCTGGTGATAGTAATACCAGTATCACCGCCTTGTTTAATCTCTTGCGGATCAAAAGTAGCTAGTTGCTGTAAGGGTACACCAGCCAGCGCTTCAATAGTTTGGCTACGCTCAATCGACAAAGCCGCAAACGAGCTTTTATCAGCGCTCGCTAAAGCCTCTTGCTTGGACGCGCTATCAGTTGGCTGACAAGCACTAATAGCTAGCACACACCCTAGCGCTAACGACAGCTTAGTATATTTATGGATTGATTGTTTTTTTGACATTAGGGTAGTCTTCATCATGTAACTGGGCGCTATGGATACTAGCTTAGGATGAGAGCTAAAGGAGTGCTTATCAGCCTGAGTAGATAAAGAAATAAAAGCTGACTGTAGCGCCTTTATAGAGCTCATAAAGATTACTTTAGCTTTACTATAGAACTATTAAAAGGGTAAAAGCACGCTACCAAATAGTATTGGCAACGTGCTTATTATACCTAAATCAGGCGGTCATGAAAATAATTCTCATTATCTAATAGCGACTTATCAGGCATTTATTAACCACAAATAAGATAGAAAATTAAGATCATTAATGAGCGAAGCTAGGTCAATAATACTGAGTTTATAATGGTGAGTTTATAATGGTGAGCCTGCATCAGCATCTAAGTTATCGATACCGATAGCACTAGCCGCATTTTCAATGCCTGCAGTCAGCTGCTGCAAACTACTAATACCATTCTCAATCCAGCCACGACGCTTATTTTGCTCCTCGCTTGAGATATTATGTTTGCTGGCCTGACCAACTGTAGCGATCATTTGATCAACTTTGATACCGTCTTTTTCAGCTTTTTCAACGATTACATTAAAGGCATTTTCTACGTTTTTGAAGTCTGCCGTCAGTTTATCAGCCGCATCTTTATGCTCAGTATCTATAAGATACTGCTTGATACCATAGCCACCAATTGACTTGCCAGCGACTGTCTTATAATTACCATTAAAGATATTTTGAATACCACGGGCATTATTAGCGTAGCTCAGATGAGTCAAATCACTAAAGCAGTCATGTTCATCTTCAGTCGAACCAGTGACAAAGGCGACTTGCATACGCTGAGAAGCCAATTCACCAAGAGCTAAACTACCCATTTGATACATAACCTGACGTACCGCATTGCCATTTTTACGCTCTATCATATCGCTACGTAAAGTATTTTCGCTTTCAGCCTGCCACTGAGCTTCCATGGCGCTTAAATCATCGACTAATAGTTGAGTTACCGCCTTCAAGTACTGACCACGGCGGGTACAAACATTGGCGTCTGTATTAGTAGTCTCACCGCTAGTGCACTGACCATCACTGGTAACATAATCAGTGAATGGACGCGTACCTGCCCCTTCACCAACACCATTAGTATCTTGACCCCATAACAGGAACTCAATCGCATGATAACCAGTAGTCACGTTAGCTTCGCTGCCACCAATCTCATTCATCTCGACTAATAGTTCAGGAGTAATAGTGCTAGTGTCTTGCTTTAGGCTGCCGACACTAATACTGTCACTATTGATAATATTATCTTGGCTATTATATTCACCCTCATAGCTGTCGCTCACATAATCAATTAACGCTTCATCAAGTGGCCACGCATTTACTTGCCCTTCCCAGCCATCGATATTGGCTATCTTACGCTTATCATTAGCAGTCACAAACCCCTCATCAAAACGAAAAACTTCTGTTTGTGAATAAGGTAGGCGTGCTGCTTTATAGGCCACTTTTGCTACTTCAAGATTAGCCTCAGTAGGCGTATCCACATATGTATTTATTGCGGTCTGTAAGAGCTTTGCCGTATCAAGAGAATCTTTATAGGCGGCGTGGGCCATATCAGCATAACTGATCAGTAATCTATCAATATTAGCTTGCTCAGCATTAGGTGTAGTTGCGCTATCCCCTACCTTTTGAGTCTGCGTTTGATTATCAGTCGCGACCGTATCATCAGCCTGCTTAGTACAGCCTGACAACAGCAAGATACCGGCAAGCGCCGCAGCTAAAGTTGTCGGCAAAATATTACGGTTGGGCGTAGTAGTGATAGTCATACATATCCTTGAAGAATTATAGAGAATAATTTAACACTCAGCTCATGATCATTGATGTTAATCATCCAAATTATAATGATATTGATAACGATTATCAACTATATATTAAAAGTCTGTAACTGGGCTCTCGGTGCCGTTGAATAGTCGACCGTAGCCAAGGCTATTTATGGAGGATCAAGCCGTACTAATCAATAGTAAAACCAAAAGACCGTTTAGAAAAAACAGAAAAAAAAGGCCAGCGCTATGCTGACCTTTTTTTAATTGCGTTTATTTATGGTAGTTTGATTATGACACTACTGTAAATAAAGCTGAATTAACGAACGCTCTGTGGAGAGTTAATCGTTAGCTCAACACGACGGTTTTGTTGACGACCGTTTTCAGTATTGTTATCAGCAACTGGACGTGACTCACCATAAGCTACTACATTAATACGGCTGCTTGGTACACCATTAGCAGTTAAGTAGTTAGCAACGGCATAAGCACGGTCACGCGATAGACCTTGGTTGTAAGCAGCAGCACCTTTACTATCAGTGTGACCTGCGATAGTGATAGTATTTTGGTTATACTCTTTCATAGTAGAAGCAAGTTTATTAAGCGTTGGTTTGAACGCTGAGTTTAAAGTAGCGTCATCGAATGAGAAAGTGATGCTACCAGGCATAACTAAATCGATATTACCGTTAGCGTTTGGCGTAACAGTTACACCTGTACCAGCCATTTGCTGTTCAAGCTGCTTAGCTTGACGTTCCATGTAGTAACCAACGCCAGTTCCTAGTGCTGCACCAATAGCGGCATCACGACCTGTTTTGTTACCACCTGTTGCTTTAGAAATAACTGCGCCGCCTGCTGCGCCTGCTAAAGTACCGATAGCAGTTTTGTTTAGACGCTGTTGTCCAGTACTAGGATCAGTAGTACAACCACTAAGGGCTAGGCCTGATGCTACCGCTAAAATCATAATTTGGTTACGCATAATTTTTCCTCTTAAGTGCAAAGTTAGCTTTATAATAAGTTTTGCTTGATGCTTGTTCTTTCTTTATGAAGGTTCTTTCATATCCGTCATTATTATCGCAATCTCAATCTATCTGTGTGTAATATTTTGTCACATCTATGTATGTAAAGTGCATGAAATCTTACAGCTAACGTGTTATTAAGGCTGTTGTAGATAATTATAGCGAGATCGGAGTAGCTAACAACAGCGCTAGTTGGTCTTTAGCTTTAAGGCAGATTAAATCATGGTTCATATTTGCTACTACAAGTCACCTTTAAGCAGATATTCTGTGGTTCGTTTCTGCTAAAATCAGCCAATCTATTTTAATAATAAATAACTATTAAACAGCCATTTAGAAAGCCATTGTAAAAAAAGGATTTTATATGAGCATCGCCTCTTCCGTTCGAAACTTGCATAAACGCTCACCGAAGCTTGGCAAAGCTGTGTCATTAGTCACTGCTGCAGGAGTCATCACTAGAAGCAGTTTTCGAGCGAGTGTGCCTTTATGGGTTATGGGCGCGACTAAGGTCATCACCGGTTCGCAAACTGCCGATGATCAAGTTATCAAAATCACCAATCGCTGGATCGGTAGCAATAACGACATGATAGACACTATGTTGCCGGATAGAGATTGGCGCATTAGTTTACCTGACGATGTCCATTCTGAAGGTAAATACCTGCTGATTAGCAATCATCAGTCTTGGGTTGATACTAGCATTGTGCAGTATATTAGTGCTAAACGCTTACCTTTGACTCGGTTTTTTACCAAATTTGAACTAATCTATATCCCTGTAGTTGGACAAGCCTTTTACTTTTTAGACTTTCCAATGATGCGCCGACACTCTAAAGAAGCGGTAGCTAAGAACCCAGCCCTAAAAGGTAAAGATATCATAGAGGCCAAACGCGCTTGTGCCTTACTGAAAAACAAGCCTTTTACTTTACTTAATTATCTAGAAGGTACGCGCTTTACCGCAGCTAAGCATGATAAGCAGCAGTCTCCTTATCGGCATCTACTAAAGCCACGCGCTGGTGGCCTAGCGCTAGCTATTAATGCCTTAGGAGAAAATATAGATGGTATCTTAGACATGACCATTGTTTATCCTGATGGAGTGCCTACTTATAGCGACTTGTGGAAAGGTAATATCAAGCGTTTGGGGGTTGATGTTCGGCATATTAAGATACCAAAAGACCTATTTGACAAAGTTGAATCAGGCAGCTATGAGGAAGATGAAGCTATCAAAACTCAGCTGTTTGACTGGTTAGACGATGCTTGGCAACAAAAAGATAAGTTGATTAGCAAGATGCTTACTGAGTTCGCAGACGACTCTACAGCTAAATAGACCTAAGGTTAGCGCTATTCACCTTCACTCTGCTATTTTGTGCTGAGGATTAGTGCTAGCAATGCTGAATGCTCACAGGGTTATTACTTCCCTGTGAGTCGCTTAATAATCAGTGCTAATAGGAGCAATACTGATAGCTGCTAGTAGGTAGAATCCAGTCGCTTCAGGCCGTAGATTTTACTAGCAACTCTGTGCAGAGTAGTGTTTTTTTAATATACAAACTTATTAATACTGTCCTATTCGTTTATAAGCACTGGCATATCTAGTTTTGTAGCGTTACTATTGTAGCCATAGCGCTTCATGTAGTCATAGTACTGCAATAGTAACATTCACTCAACTTAAGGTCTGACTGTGCCTGCCTCTTCTGCTCACTCGATTATTGACTCTAAGGATCTCCCTAAGCAGACAAGCGATCCGCTAACTAATAATCCTGTCGATTCCAGCGACAATGCTAAGCCTCCTCTAGCTCCTAAACCGAATTACCTTAAACTCAGCTATGATATTACGATGCTTATCGCTATCAGTATTGATCTGTTATTGATTAGCTTGGATGCTATTTTGATGAGCAACTTCAGTATTAAGGTTGCGAGTTGGCTGGCGCTTAGTGATGGACTCAACTGGTATCAGAATATGTTGCACATACCTTTACGTACTGCCGGTGGGTTTTTTACTATATTTTTGATTTTTGAGCTGCTAGTCCGTTGGGCTATTGCTATTAAACAACAAGTCTATTATCGTTGGTTTTTCTTTCCATTTATTCATTGGTATGAACTGCTTGGTTGTTTTCCACAGCTGCGTGCATTACGCTTATTTCGTGCGGTAATTATTGGTCGACGTCTATACCAATTAGGCTATCAAGTGTTGCCACAGCCTTGGATCGATCGTATAAAATTCTATATCAATTTGTTATTAGAAGAGCTCTCTGACCGCGTTATCTTGACTACTATTCATAACTATCGACAGCAGCTTACTGACTCCGCTATGCAAAAGTCGCTGATAGAAAATTTGGTTGATAGTAATCGCGATGATATGGAAGCCGTTTTGTTATCACTGTTACGCACGCAACTAGTCCCAGAGCTACAGAAGCTGTCAGGTAAATCACCAGCTGGTAATAAACTTGCTAGTGAGGTCGGTAATGCAATTGAAGATGGTATCGCTAATACCCCTGAGTTACATCGGTTATTACGCCTGATCCCTATCGCTGGTGGTTTGATTGAGTCACAATTGCAAAGTATCGGTCATAGTGTTGGTGAAAACGTGGTCTACTCGCTAAATGAACGCTTGCTGGATCCTGAGCTTGTTGATAGCCTGATAGTTAGCGTTGCGCACAGCATTGCTCATATTAATATTAACAATACGGCACTCGATACTTTGATAGCGAGTATTATCACCGATAGTTTGACCGAGTTTGAGGCACAAATAAAAGTACAGCAATGGAAATACCACGATATGCTTAAATTTTAGTTATCTGCTATTGTTTTAGCCGTCAATTGATTTAACATACTAGCGAAAACACCTTTAACAAATGATCGGCCTGATATAGCGTTAATAACCTAACTGAACTGGCTAAATTGGCCAAGCTGGCTGGTTATTAAAGCGCTACCAGTATTTTTAAGGACTGACTTTATGACGATTTTGGATACCGCCGAGCAAGCTACTCCTGCTTTGACTTTTTATGGCAAAATGCTTACTTTTTCTCGTCTGCAAATAACTACTAGCGATTTGAGCATTATTGATGCTCAATTGGGCGCTATGCTTAGCAACAAAACCAGTAATATCCCTGTCCTCATTGATAGCGATGTTGAGCAGGACTTGCCTGCTTTAGTAGAGCTCTTGTGGTCTTGGGGGCTACAGCCTATTGGCGTGGTAAAAGGACTATTAGAACAACAAGCCCGCAGCCAACGTTTGGCTGTATTCCCTGCTGATGGCAAACGCATCGAACGTATTTTACCTAGTAAAAAAACTGCTCTACAGACTCAAGTGGCTCAGCCTGCCGATAACACTACTGCTGTCGATAGTAGTACAGCCACTAGCGGCGCTGAACGGTTTACAGAGACAAATGCAAATACGCTAAATGCGGCGGTTATGACCCCAGAAACTCTAATAAGTGCAGAGCAAATCACTAGTCTTATCTATGATCAAATGTTGCGCTCAGGGCAAAGCCTGAACCATGTCGGTGGTGATTTGATCCTAACTAATAGTATCAATAGCGGTGCTGAAGCCATCACTGATAATAGTCTGCATGTCTATGGCCGCGCTCAAGGACGCTTAGTAGCAGGCGCTACTGGTGATAAGGATGCTCGTATATTCTGTCAAGCATTCAACCCTTCCTTAGTTTCTGTGGCAGGCACTTATTGCTTACGAGACAATTTACCAGCACATGTTATCGATAAGTCAGTACAAGTGCGCTTCATCGAAGGTGAAGGTTTAGTCTTCAAAGTTATGGAAGATATATAGCTTATAGCCTTTAGTGCCACATTGCTTAGCTGCTTAATCAATGTGACACGAGCTTTTACTTGGCGCTAAATCAAGTTCATTTGAGCACAATGTGCTACCACAAATTTTTAATGCAAACCTTAGTTATACAGATAGCTGATACCTGCAAAAAGGTAGTACAATAAAAATATTACTTTATGCTAATTATTTTATGCCGTTATTGATGAAAATTACTTATGTTGGGTAGTGACTAGCTATAAATTTTTGTTTATTTATGCTAGGCTTACGCTTTTAGAAAACATCTATACTGACTTTAGATTATCTGGCACTTAGCTATAATGAATGGCTGCCTTTTAGATAGCTATTCTTATAGAAAGCTGATGTTTATATTTAACTGTTTCACCGATTATTATATTGTCTTATTTAATAGACATCCCATTGATTAATAGGAGTGTGCCATCGTGGCGAAGATTGTTGTAATCACTTCAGGTAAGGGCGGTGTGGGCAAGACCACCACTAGCGCTTCTTTTGCCGCTGGTTTAGCACTACGTGGCTATAAAACAGTGGTTATCGATTTTGATGTTGGCCTCCGTAATCTAGACTTGATTATGGGTTGTGAAAATCGTATCGTTTATGACTTCGTTGACGTTATCAACGGTAATGCCCGTTTATCGCAAGCGTTAGTCAAAGACAAGCAATTAGAAAACTTATTTATTCTACCTGCTAGCCAGACCCGTGATAAAGATGCCTTAACTGACGAAGGGGTGTCAGAAGTCATGGCTGAGCTGTCAAAACAATTTGATTATATCATTTGTGATTCACCAGCTGGTATCGAACGCGGTGCACAATTAGCTATGTACCATGCTGATGAAGCTATTATTGTTACTAACCCTGAGATCTCATCAGTACGTGACTCTGATCGCATAATAGGTATCTTACAAAGCCGTACTAAAAAGGTCGAAGAAGGTCAAGGAACTATTCGTGAGCATCTTATCATTACCCGATATAATGCTGAACGTGCGGCGGCTAATGAGATGATGGACATTGATACTATCTCTAACGACATTCTAAAAGTACCCTTATTAGGTGTCGTTCCTGAGAGTCACTCTGTACTTGAGGCCTCAAACCATGGTGAACCAGTCATTCATTATACTGACTCAGTAGCTGGACAATGTTATGACGATATTGTCGCTCGTTTCCTAGGAGAAGAGAGACCACTGCGTCATATTGATGTTAAGAAAAAGAGTCTATTTCAGCGCTGGTTTGGAGGTTAATAATGAGTAAGAAAAAGGGATTTTGGAGTAATCTATTCGGTGCAGATGACACTAGCTCCGGTAGCGCTAATATGGCCACCGAACGTCTAAAGGTTATTGTCGCTAGTGAAAATCGTCTAAACAATCGCCTAACGGCTGATCGTATCGAAAAGATGAAACGTGAAATATTAGAAGTGGTTAATAAATATGTCAATGGCGTACAGATTGATGATGTTAATATTAATCACCGCTCTGAAGACAGCTTAGATGTATTAGAGATGAATATCAGCTTACCTGAACATAAAAAGTAACAGGCTAGCAGACCGCCTTTATAAGAAAAGCCCTACTCGTTATGTGTAGGGCTTTTTTTGTAGAGATTTTTAGCTGCAGCTTTCAGCCTTAACTATAAGCTAGCTGAGGCAAAACTCATTATTTCATGCGATTGATAAGCTTGTCTTTCATAAAGAACTGATGATATAGGGCAGCTCCTATGTGCAATACGGTAAAAGCTATAATCATCGGCCAAATAATATTAGTATGAATATCATTAAAGAATCGTGCAGCACTACGATCAGGAGTGACGAAGACGGGGATTTGAAACAGTCCAAAAATATCTACTGGACGACCACCATAAACCGACATCAATAATCCAGCTATGGGCATGGCAATCAATAACGCATAGAGAACGAAGTGATTTAACTGCGATACTAGCATTTGCCATTTAGGCATAGGTACAGGGGCTGGTGCTTTGGTCAATATACGATTGAGAACTCGTGCTATCATCCAACATAAGACGCTAATACCAAAAGCCTTGTGCAGTCCTATATATAGCTTAGTTTCGGTGTACTGGTATACTACCATTAGCAACCAAGTAACTAACAATAATAGAGCGCTGATCCAATGAAATATTCGACTGCTAACCGGCCACTTACTTGGCTGTATACTGGCATTGTTCATAAAATACCTTTTTATTAACTGGGCTTGTATTGGATAAAGGAATATTAAGCAGGTTTTTACTTAGAGGATTAGCCAACAGCCTTGTGACTATTTGGCTTAGGCATTGTAATCAATCAACTGCTGCAAGCAATTGATGAGCAATTTTATCCAAATCAGCTATTAGATAAGGCTGTTCATCAACCATTACCGTTTGGAATAAATAACTGAGTATATTCTCTTCTGTTAATTGTTGATAGTCGCCAGAGTTATTATCTAGCGCATTGCGCTCAATAGTAGGCTCTGAGCTTGTATAGCTTTGATAACTAGTATCAATAGTACTATCCGCAATACTATCCGCAGTAGACGTTTGCTGATAATTTTGTGGTAAGACTATATCTCGAACTTCAGAGATACACAACTGTATTTGGCGCAACTCTCCTGCAGTCTGTAAAGCAATGCGCTGCTTAGCAGTGTTACCTTCTAGAATAATTATTTTATCTACAGCTTGCTCAAGCATTTGCAGGTGAAAGACTGGTAGTTGTTGCTGTTGCCACCAATAACGATCAGTCCATTGCTGATGATTATTGATACTAAGAATAAGACTGCTGGGTATAAGCCAGTCAGGCTGATTCTGAGCAGGAATCAGGGTAACGTCTAACCTCCCTTTGTCAGTAGTCAATAGGCTGACGGCTTCAAATGAATGTTTTATGATCTGGTCCATAAGCTACTCACAATGAATTCAAAGGTTTCAATGGCTAAGGAGTTAACCAACAGTAATAAAGCTATCCTTGATAATCTAAGCTTACTTTATGACCTAGCAGTGACTTTATCTTTTCCAGCAGTAGTTTTTCTTGGAAAGGTTTGCCCATATAGTCATCGACACCAATCTTAAACGCACGCTGACGATGTTTTTCGCCCGTGCGTGAAGTGATCATAATAATATGAATATGTTGCAAGTGCTTGCTATGTCTCATTTGAGTGGTCACTTCAAAACCATCCATCCGTGGCATCTCAACATCTAACAATATCAAGTCTGGAGTAGTCTGTTGTAAAGTCTCTATAGCATCAACCCCGTCTTTAGCGATAAGTACTTTGATACCTTGACGCTCAAGGAAGCGTGAGGTAACTTTGCGTACCGTTACTGAGTCATCAACTACTAATATGGTAGGTTGTACTGTCATGCTAAGCTGATCAGCAGTAAGCACTAGATTTATCACTCGTCGCAACGGTGCATTTCTCATTAGCGCTATTAAGTCTAAGATGAACATTACTGAGCCATCACCCATGATAGTAGCCGCAGGTATACCAGCTATGTGTGATAGCTGACGGTCTAAAGGCTTAACTACTATTTCAATACGCGAGCCAGCAATCTGATCCACTTGTAGGGCAAGATTCTGTCCAGTGCGACTCTTAATGATAATCAAAGGTAAGCTAGTATTAGTAGTAACCAGCAGCTCATTAAACTTATTACCTGAGAGTATCTCGTTCAAATAACGAATGCGATAGTCGCGGTCTTCGATAGCTAGCGTCGCGGCTCCTGACTGATAGTAGTCATAAAGCTGCTCTGGATTGACTCTTACTATCCGCTCGATCTGTACTAGTGGAATAGCATAATAATGATCAGTTACTCGCACTACTAAAGCATCGCAGATGGCCACCGACAGAGGTACTCGCATAGTGAACTGCGAGCCCTGTCCAGGTTCAGATGATACGGATACTATGCCGCCTAGTTGACGAATCTCACTAATGACTACATCCATACCCACACCACGACCAGATATTTGGGTCAGTTTCTCAGTAGTGCTAAGCCCAGCATTAAAAATATACTGCATCACATCTAAGTCACTAAGCGTATCGTCGTTACTATCAATCAAGCCTTTGGCTATGGCTTTTTTACGTACTGCCTCAACGTCGATACCGCGACCATCATCAGTGAGATGAATGATCACTTCACTACCCTCGCGTAGTACCTCTAAAGTAATATGACCATTACGGTCTTTGCCAGCTTGTAAGCGCGTTTGCGTGTCTTCGATACCGTGATCAACTGCATTTCTGAGCATGTGCTCAAGCGGTGAAGTTATACGCTCAAGAATATTTCTATCCATTTCATCATCAGCATTGATGATAGTTAGATCGACAGATTTATTGAGCTCGTTGGCAGTTTGACGCACTATACGTTCAAGACGAGGGGTAAGACGTGTAAAAGGCACTATTTGCGACTTCATCAAGCCATCTTGCAGCTCAGTCTGGGTGCGCGATAACTGTAATAATAAGCTTTCACTATCACGAGTCTTTTCTAATAAAGTACTATTAATATCGACTAAATCCGAAGCCGATTCGCTTAAAGATTTAAACAATTGATTCAACGATGAATATTTATCCGACTCTAAAGGGTCAAAGTCTTTATTATCAAGCAGCTTTTCCTTGATCTGTGCCAGTATCTGCACTTCAAGCTCACCTTCCATACGGCGCAGCTGATCGGCCAAACGCTGAACGGTAGTACCCATCTCTTCGATACTAGTAGTCAAGCTGGTCATACCTATATCAATACGAGCACGGTTGATCGCTGATTCACCAGATAGATTAATCATCTGCTCGACCAAACTACTTGAGATACTAATCATCTCTGTACTACCATTGTTTTCGCCTTGCTCAGCAAAACCACCCGTCATTGCTGGCATCTGATCAATACTAGTAGCCGACTGTTGGGGCTTGCGCTTAGCTTTAGCAGCTATAATAGCGTCACGCTGCGCTTGCAATGAGTGATTAGGGATTTGCTTTAATCCCTCAGGATCGGCACTAAATTGTTTTAATACTTCAATCAATGCTGTTGGCCTATACGGATTAACTCGTTGCCTAAGAATAAAAATAGCGTCAACTATCCAGTCATAGCAAGCAGTAAGTAGCTGGGACAGCATCTTGGTAGTTGGCCGGCGCTGATTGGCCAGCTTTTCGTACACCGTCTCCATCTCGTGCGCCAAATCAGCAATACCATTGGCTGCTATCATACGAGCGCCCCCTTTGAGAGTATGCAAATTGCGCTGTAGTGATTGTAGAGCCTCAGTGTCTTGATCATCAGTCAAAAACTGCTGTAGCAAAAACTGCTGTAGATAGTTATTACTACTACTGATTAACTCATCAGCTTCTTCTAAATAAACCTCTAGAATATCAGGGTCGGGTTGTCCATTCGGCCATGAGTCAGCAATCAGCTGCTTGATACTGGTAGCATATTTTACCGTGTCTAGCCCTTGCCTATCCTTATCATTTACCATTAATGGCTCAATAGAGCACTGGCTTTTTGGCACTATAAGGTTTACTTCTGCTGGCTGTTCACTAGTAGCTTGCCCGACTTGCCTACTAATAGCATATAAGTTCTCAACTACTTGCGTATCAATCTTTAGCGACATACTGCCTGCTAAGGCATCGAGTAAACTGACCAGCTGCGCATGACCATTTAACAGGGCTTTACGCACCTGCGAATCAGTCGCTCTCATTGGCTGGTTATCAAGATAAGCGTACGCATTATCTAAAGCTGCGAGCAAAATGGTGAACTTCGGTGACTGTCCGGTCTTTGCGGTTAGTTGTACAATCTGCTGGCGCATCTGGCTAATGTAACTATGGATTCGCTGTAAATCATTAGCAGCACTTAGCGCATTTGCTGTTGGTTCTGATTGCGTAGTTGGTGCAGCATCTAACTGCCACTCAGCATCTAATAAAGCATCAATATCACCGTCTAATAAGTGAGTAATGTTTAATAGACGGTCATTGACTAGCGCCTCCTCCTCATAGTCATCGAGTATAGCTTGTAGAGAGGCCAAATCTTGATAGCCTTGTGGATCATCACTAACAGTATTGGCTTGCTGTTGTATGTTTTTATCGTAGCGACTCAAATAGCTGGTTATCAATGCCACCGATGGGGTAAGGGCCTGCAAATGCTGCGAAGTCATAGGTATATCACACTGTTGTAGCTGCTCTAAACTTTGCTCAATAGTAGCGCTGACCTCACTAATAGCTAGCAAAGCGCTAGAGCCAGAGGCCGCACGCAAAGTATGAAAGTCTCGGAAAATTTGATCGCTCACTTCAACCTGACTCTGCTGCTCATTAGCCTGCACAAAATCAGTGATCTGTTGTAATAAACTATGAGCCTCTTCGCTAAATACTTGGTAAAAGGCCTGCTCTTCCTTACTTTGCGGGGTGACTACTACAACTGCTTCCGCCATAATCTCGTTAACAGAATAAATCGTTTGTAGACTAGCATTATCATGGCTATCAGTCTGCTCATTAACGGTGATAATATCCATATCACTGACCAGTTGCGCCCTAGCTATTAGCCTTTGCTTACCCCAAGCATAGTAGCTAAAGTCTTGCGCTTTACTTTGGCTATAAGCATTAGCACAAGCGACCCATAGCAGCACGTCAGCTAGATAGTCTTCTCTATTTTCAGCAAAAGTAGTAAGCAGCTGTGGATAAGAGCCCAGCACATCCATAATTAACTGCTCAATATCTCTAGAAGCGCTAATACTCTGCGCTAATAACCGATTAAGCAGATGTTTAATTGATCCTGCCAGCTCGGCGCTAAAATTAGCACCAACCAGGCGTCCTGACTCTTTTAAGATATGAAAGCCACGACGAATATCTACCAGTTTTTTAAGTTCACTAGGGTCTTGACACCATAGCGTGAATAACGGCTGAATCTCAGCCAATACTTGCCCTAACAGCTCAGCAAGCTGGCCCGCCAAATGACTAATACTATCAGCATCGACACTCTGCGCAGACTGTTGTAGCGTATAGAAGTTTCGTCTAACTTCAGTCAATGCGGTTGTATCTTTTGGCTCTTCTGCCCAAATTGGGAAAAAATCCTGCAAGTCAGTGATGATCTCTGTAGCTTGAGCAATAAAGCTGTTACGACTAGTGTCATCTACTGGTGCCTTATGGATTGTTGCTTGCTCAGTATCGGACTCAGTAGCAGTTGTCTGCAACTCACCGCTGGCTACTACCTCACCACTATCACCATAACGCAAGACATCAGTAGCACTTTGATTTATCAACGACTTATCTAAATATTGAGAATCATCTATATAGTTATTATCATCTGGCGCAGCCAATCTTGCTGCTTCTAACTGTCCTATGGACGATAGCGTTTGGCTAATCTCAGTAATGGTACTATCGATAACCATCCGACGATAATATCCGCTCTGTACATAATAGATTAGTTCATTTCTGAGCAGCTGATGGGCAAAATAACCTAGACTTTTTGAGCGTGTTGTCAACAAATTGTGCTCAGCCACTGCTGCCAGCTGGCTCAGTTTACTGGCTAAATAGCTCAACCTTGGCAGATTGGCCATCATTAAAGTACTAGTAACATGTTGATAGTTCGCTGACATAGTTTCAGCAGCAACACTACTATGTTGCCAGCCATCGGATACTTGCGCTAGTTGCTGATCGAGTAGCGGCAGGAGCCATTCAAGCATCACAATTTTATTTGACTGGGTTTGCATAGGACTATCCTAACTTATTAAAACACTAATTATTGCCAGCTGTCTCTTTTAGCGACTGTATTTATGAACCAACAATACTGTTAATTTAACAACATTGACGACTTAACAAATAGCTCTAAGCGGTCGCATATTTGGTTGTTTAGCGCCTATATATACTGTCATAAAAGCTCTATTTTCTATCATTACAGTCTAGCTATTGTTCGATAACTTAAAGCCCGTAACCGACTGTTGCAATGTTCCTGCCATTTCATTCAACTCACCTACCGAACGGGCGGTCGCCATAGTGCCTGAAGAGATCTGTGAAATGATGTTTTGAATAACGTTCATGGTGCTGGAGATTTGACCAGCTGATTGCGCTTGCTGCTGTGCAGCATAGGAGATGTTCTGAATCAGATCGGACAGAGTATTAGAGACGCTTTGTACTTGTTCTAGGGCTTCACCTGTATCTTTTGCCAAACGCGCACCATGCACAACCTCTGAGGTTGTAGACTCCATCGACATCACTGCTTCACTGCTTCACTGCTTCACTGCTTCACTAATATCAGCTTGAATGGTTTTAACCAAAGTCTCGATCTGTTTTGTCGCTTTGGCTAAACGCTCAGCCAGACGCTGCACTTCGTCAGCAACTATCGCAAATCCTCGTCCAGCCTCGCCTGCCATCGATGCTTGAATAGCGGCATTCAGTGCCAAAACGTTGGTCTGATCGGCAATGTCGTTAATCGAGTGGACGATATCACCAATCTCTTGTGATGACTCACCTAAGCGTTTAACACGCTTCGAGGTCTCTTGAATCTGGTTACGAATAACGTTCATACCTTCGATTGAACGCTGTACTACTTCTGCTCCGTTATAAGCAATAGCAACAGAGCGCTCAGCGACAGTCGCTGATTCAGTAGCGTTAACCGTCAAATCCCCTTCTGCTAAATCCCCCAATTCATCTAGTAGGCGCAAAATAGCCATCTGGTTACGCTCATTTTCCTGTTGGATTTGGCGGGCACGTTCCGACTCTATTTCGGCCTCTTGACGACGACGTAAGGTTTCTGTTTCAATCAAATCCCGCTCACTACTACCCCGCTGTTTGAATAGTTGAGCTAAAGCATATACCGCGCACACCAAGCCTAATAAAAACACTACTGACGGTAGTACGACCGCTTGATTAAAATCACTTAGATACTGACTTACTGAATTTAGAGAATGGATCATCCATAGTAAGCAAGCCCCACTGACTAAGGCAAAAAAACCTAATAAAACTTTCCATTTATTATCGTTTTCTTCAGTAGCAAGCACAGGTTTATTAACCCTAAGTACAGCACTTTTCGTCATATCATTCATTGTGGTTATTCCTTTATATCGCCGCATCACTATAGCGTGGGTCTTGTGCTAATAAACTTGGCATAAAAATAAACCAACCCTGTTGGTCTTTTAGAAACTTGCCATGATTATAAAGAGCAAATGGCGAATGAATATCTATAGACTCAGCACAGTACTGTTGACGAGTAAACTGCTCAATACCCAACACTCGATCGACGATTAATCCGGAGAATAAGCTATGATGATCGATAACGATCACTTTACGTTGGTTCATTTTTGGCAACTGACTGGGTATTGATAATAATTTGCATAAGTCAGTCAGTGGCAACAAACGTCCACAAACATTAGCAACACCTAATAATCAAGGTTGCGCTAGCGGCATACGAGTGTACTCAGGCATTGTAAGCACCTCCGACACCTCCCTTATAGGGGCAACTAAGCGCTGACCACCAAGCTCAAATACCACCCCTCGCCAGTCATAATCTTGTCCGCTTTGACGGCCACTAAGACGTGCTTGAGCTAAGTCTGCTAGACGCAGTAGTTCAATGAACCCTCTAGAAGACACCCTTTACTCCATTACCATACGCATAATCCGCATCAATTCAGATTCATCAATAGGCTTAGTCAAATACTCTTTTGCGCCTTGACGTTTACCCCAAACTTGGTCAGTCTCTTGATTTTTGGTACTGATTATCACCACCGGAATATGGGCTGTAGTTTTGTCATGGGTTATTTTACGAGTAGCTTGAAAGCCA
Organism: Psychrobacter sp. TAE2020; assembly: GCF_018919485.1. Lineage (GTDB taxonomy): Bacteria > Pseudomonadota > Gammaproteobacteria > Pseudomonadales > Moraxellaceae > Psychrobacter. The sequence continues at coordinate 2,594,739 of NZ_JAHLMU010000001.1, read as the reverse complement.
TTCATCTCTGGCATCACCACATCCATCAAGATAGCGTCGGGCAAATGCTCAGTAGCCATTTGGTAACCTTGCTCACCATTAACTGCCTCCAAGACTTGATAGCTGTTTTTGCCAAGCATGTCACGAAATTTTGCTATTTCAGATGGTGAGTCGTCAATGACTAGAACCGTTGTCATGGGAATTCCTTAATTGTCGATGATATCTTTGAAGATATATAATTAAACAGCCCAAGGTATTTAATACCTGTCAATACTTAGGGGGTATTGAAGCTGGTAACCTTGGTGCTAGAAGAAGCAAACCGTTAACTATTGACAGTAATGATTGATCGCCTCAAACAGCTCGTCTCTACTAAAAGGTTTAGTCAAATATTCGTCAGAACCAACAATACGTCCACGAGCTTTATCGAATAGGCCATCTTTAGAAGACAGCATAATGACTGGCTTGCTGGCGTAAGCAGGGTTGTTCTTAATAACGGCGCAAGTTTGGTAGCCATCAAGACGTGGCATCATGATGTCGATAAAAATAAGGTCTGGATTAGTATCTACAATCTTTGCTAAGGCATCAAAGCCATCGACAGCCGTCACCACTTCACAGCCTGCTTTTTGTAGCAAAGTTTCAGCAGTACGGCGTATGGTTTTTGAATCGTCAATAACCATCACTTTTAAACCTTCAAAATTATTTTCCATTGTCTTTATCCTATGAACAATAGCTCATTTTTAATAGTATTTTTATTGACTATAAAAATTACTTATATTTGGTCAATAGCTTTTTTTCCGTAGCTTAAGACGAGTTGAAGCCGTTATTGTTAATAATATAGTTGCTGATCGTCACATTAATAATAGACTATAGTCCACTTATATCAACACAACTATAACATTTAATTGGTTCGTAATTTTAAGAGAAATTCTAAACTGATCATTCATATTATCTTAATATTCAAATACCTTAATAAAATAAGCCCCTCAATATTTGACCAATTGGCTTAATAGTAGTGGCGATTGCTAGTGACAAATCATTTCTACTTTGGGCAGTACTGACATAAACTGAGAAACTGAGAATATTTAATTGCAAATTGAAGTAGTCAGTTTGGTTTCACCCCTTGCGCTTTCCCTATATAATTAAATAACGTTTATGATAAGAGTAGTAGTGAAGATGAGAGTTAGTATGCTAGCTAGTAAAAAAACATCACCGCATCGCAAAAATAGCCTGCTGCTATTAAGCACGCTATTTATTGTCGGCTGTCAGCCAGCCGCTGATGAAGTTTCTACTACTGCTCCTAACAGTGAAACCTCGCCTATCGTCGCTGATGCTGAGACGGTGACTATGAGTCAAAATCATATTTTAAGTATCAAACCTTCACGTTATCAACCAAGTTTAGGGTTGCAAGGTGACATTGAACCCATAAAACAAGCTCGTCTTAAGTCAGCCCAAACGCTAATAGTGCAACAAGTATTAGTGACTGAGGGACAATGGGTGGATGCTGGAACGCCCCTATTCGTAGTACAGCGTCAGGCGCTTAAACAACCGGCTCAAAATAATGAGGTAACTGATGAAATAGGAGTCGGTCAGCCCTCGTCGTCTAAAGCAACCACCGCAGAGCTGATAACTGTCAAAGCGCCTATTACTGGCCGGGTAGATCGACTGAACATAGCAGCGGCTCAGCAAATAGAGGCTAATACTCCGTTGCTGCGTTTAGGGGATGATAATAATCTACAGTTCATCGCGACCGTGCCTATGCAAGCGCAGTCACAACTCTCTGTAGGCCAAAACGTCAACTTCACCAGAAAAGGTATGAATGATAAATTCACTGGACAAGTCAGTGAACTGCTAGTTAGTGATAGCCCTGATAAACTGAGAGTGTATGTGCATATCATCGATAATGAAGCCAGCCGTGGCAAACTCAAACCTAATGTAGCAGTGAATGGTCAGGTAGACTATGGACAGATAGAAGTAGGGACTATCGTTCCTGAAAGCGCTATTCATGATGTCGACTTGTCAGCGCTAAAAGTTGCCCCTTATCGACCTATCATGCCTTTGACAGCCAACGTCTGGATCATTCAACAAGACCAACGCCTCACTCGTCAACCAGTAGAAGTTATAGAATATGACCCTATCGCTAATCGCTATCTGATCGCTGGTATTAATAACGATAGCCTGATCTGCTTAGCAGAACTACCGCTGAAATCTGCTGGTAAAAAAGTCATCATTTCTTAACGCTGAGTCTATTATTATCAATAAAAGCAGCACTATTAATCGTCAAGCTATAGTGCTTAATAGCAGCAGCTGTAACATGGTGTAGAATTAGTAACAAACCAAGTCTTGTTTGCTGAGGTGTTAATTCGGCAAGATAGCAGTAACTCTGACTGTGGGATCAAAGCCTACAGCTGTATTAACAGCCAGATAGAAAAAAAACTACGATAAAAAAGCAAAAGATATAACCATAGCCAGTTGACTCATTAATTATTTTTATAGACGATACCGTTAATACTTATACTATTACTCACTACATTATAGGACCCCTTATGAGCAAGCAGATATTATTGATCGAAGATGATCCAGATTTAGCTGAATTGATCAGCGATTACTTAACTATGAATTACTATGACGTTCATCATGCTGGTCTTGGTCAAGAAGGTTTAGATATCTTAGATACCAAGGAGCGTGATATAGATCTAGTAGTTTTAGATTTGATGTTACCAGATATGGATGGTATGCAAGTTTGTCAGAAGGTTCGTGGCAATAAGAACAATATGACTAATAAAGTACCTATTATCATGCTAACGGCCAAAGGCGATACTACCGATCGCGTCCTAGGGCTAGAGATGGGTGCTGATGACTATATTTCTAAGCCTTTTGAGCCACGTGAACTGCTAGCACGTATTCGTGCTGTCATCCGCCGTCACGAGCAGCCTAATCAAGCAGAAAGCCATTCAGATAGCTTAACTTTTGGTCGTTTGAGTGTCTATCCTGATAGTCATGAAGTCACTATCGATGAGCAGCCAGTGCGCCTAACTACCCATCAGTTTCAGTTACTACATTATTTTGCCACTCATTCTGGCAAAGTGCTTAATCGTGAACAGTTATGGCAAGCGATGCCTAATGATGATAGCTCAGACAATATAGATCGCGCTATTGATGTGCACATCTCACGCCTGCGTGCGCTGATTGAAGATAATCCACGCCAACCAAAACGCATTATTACCGTACGTGGTGTCGGTTATCAGTTCGCTACTGATCAAGTTTAATAAATATTAAACTAAGGCTCAATAACCGCTATAATAAAGGTTATTAAGGACTAAAAATTGATCTGAGCTTATGATAATAGAGACTACTTAATGCAACAATTGGGGTTTCACTCTGTTTTTGCCAGACTATTTGCCAGCGTCATGCTGGCACTTATCTTATTTGCAGTAGCAATGGTATTGCTAACTCAATTGGTACATGACAAAGACGCTAGTATTCGCTCTGAAGTATTAGCGACTCAAATTTTAGGACAAATAGACCCTTTTTTACAAGAGCTCAATGTCTCAGTTAGTAAAGAAAATCGACTGCAAGCACGCTTTATGTTGGCAGTAGTGAAAAAAAGCTTCGATATCTTTGATGAGTCGCTACAAGCCAAAATGGGCTTATATGACAACCAAGGTAAGTTGTTGATGCAGACTGATAATAGCGATTTGCCATTAGAGCTGCCAGCAATGCCCTCTTTATTATCTCGCGTTTTTCCTTCCATTGTAGATACCCCGCCGACCCAACAAGCTCAGGTGTATAGTAGTACTGGCTACACTTTACTATACGAATCACGCTTGCCGCCCAAAAAGCCTGTGTTGTCTGCTGCACTAAATTTATTCACTGGTACCTTATTGCTCCTATTGATCATGTCGTGTGCGCTGTGGTGGATTGCCCGTTCGATGACTTGGCGTATCAATCAGATGAGTCAGCAGATGGGACAGTTAGGTGATGGCGACTTTAGCGTCCGAGTGAATGCTAGTGGTAATGATGAAATTGCCCTGCTAGCACGTGGTTTTAACCAAGCAGCGCAAAAGATTGAACACCTAATTAACGCTAATAACTTACTGTTAGCCCATGCCTCACATGAGCTGCGTACCCCTATTACTCGTATCCGCTTGCAAATCGAAATGATGGATATGCTTACTGAGCCACTGCCCAGCGATAATAAAGCAAAATTTGATAAACGGGCTCAAGCCATCAATCGTGACTTATCGGGTCTAAACGATTTGGTCGAGAGTATCTTGCTAGTCAGCCGTTTAGATGCGGGTCATGTGATGCAGCAAATAGAGACCTTAGACTTATACGACTTAGTCAATCAAGAGCGCCAACATTTCTCTGAGAGTACTTTGATTGGTGAGCATATCGTCATCGATGGTCAACCCGCTATGCTGACTCACCTGATTCGTAACTTATTGACTAATGCTATGCTGCATGGCGAGCCGCCAGTCACCATATTATTATATGGGGTGCAAAGTATCGATAAAGCCGATACTGTCCCTGATTACTTGATGCAGTCTTTATTATCTAACAGTTTGCTTGATTATAATAATTCAGATTATAGTCATTACGATGACTCGTTTACTGAAGCTGAGCCATCAAAACCTAGCGAATATGGGCAAGTTACTGATGTTGCTACTAGCAATAATCAACAGGCTAAAGATAACCGTGATAAGCTTAAGGCTGAGTCCCTAGAGTCTTCTATAGGCATCGATATACTGCCAGCACCTGTTATTTATTGCAATGGCGAGACTTTGACAGATGATATTGATATTATTGACAACAGCGATCACTCTGATGCTATTGACTATAGTAATGATGCTAGTGCCCAATCAGCTCTAGCCTCGCGATCAACAGCGTCACCGTCAACCTTGATAGATACGGTGATCTATGATGACGAGTCTATCAACAAAAACAACAGCTCAAATGACAGTATTAAGCCTAATCAAACTAATGATAAGTCGCTGGTGAAAGCACATAAAGCTGAAACTACCAAAGCACCAGAAGACACTACTAACATTCCTCGTAAAGAGAGCTTGTTTAAAAAGCACTTAAAAAAGTCCAAAGCTGAACCTATGCGCCCATTACCTAAATATGTAGTGCTGGCGGTAATTGACGAAGGTGAAGGGATTCCTGAAGCTAAACGAGAAGAAATCTTTAGCCCTTTTGTACGACTACAACAAAAGAAAAAAGGGTCGGGTCTGGGATTATCATTAGTCTCACAAATCGTCACTGCCCATCAAGGCCGTATTACAACTGATACTATCAATGGCTATACGCGGTTTTTGGTAGTATTACCGGTGCGGCACGATCCTGATTACAATTATAATGACCATGATAGCCATGACCTAACAGGCTAACCTATCCCTACTGCCAGTCACCAATCATCATATCCAAAACCCTACATAATATGCTATATTATTGCCCCCTATTATCTCGTTATTGAGAGTGACTGGTAAGCGGTTAGCTGAAACTTAGCTTAGGTTCACTGCACTATCAATAACTGTCCAAAAATCTACTGAATTTTGAGCCTGAAATGAGTGACATGATCGTCCTAAATGATGTGACTAAAAGCTTTATAAGTGATCGCTCCATAAAGGGTGCCGATGGTAAAGCGCATTGGTTTACTGCTGTTGAACCTACATCGCTAGCTATAAAGCAAGGTGAGATTTTTGGCTTGATGGGTTATTCGGGTGCTGGTAAGTCAACTTTGCTGCGCTTAATAAACATGCTTGAGCGTCCTGATAGTGGTGAAGTGATCATCGACGGTGTCGACTTGACTCAATTGTCTGCCAGTGATTTACGTATTGCTCGGCATAACATAGGGATGATCTTTCAGCAGTTCAACTTGATGTCCAATCGTACGGTATATGATAACGTGGCTTTTAATCTCACGGTCTCAGGCTATCCTAGTCGAGATATCAATAAACGAGTGATGCAGTGCTTAGAGATTGTTGATCTAATCGATCGGGCTGGTCACTTCCCGGCTCAATTGTCGGGTGGTCAAATGCAGCGTGTTGGTATTGCTCGCGCTATCGCTCCGAGTCCCAAAGTATTGCTAGCTGATGAGCCTACTAGTGCCCTTGATCCAGCGACTACTCGTAGTTTGCTGACTTGCTTGCGTGATATCAATGAGCAGTTGGGGGTCACTATAGTCATTGTCACTCATGAAATGAGCGTTATTCGGCGCTTGTGTCATCGTGCTGCCTTGCTTCATCAAGGACAGTTACTGGAAGTTGCCCCTATTCACGATGGCCTAATTCAAGCCACTACCTCAATCGGCAAAGCCCTAGTCGTTGAGGACTAATGAGCCAGGAGAAATAACGATGTTAACTGGCGCTGAACTATCCGCCTCGATAGAGAAACTGTTGACCTTGCGCAAAGAGATTTGGCAAGCAACCCTTGATACTTTTATTATGCTAGGTATCTCCACGACTGCTGCGATTCTTATCGGTGGTCTATTTGGGATATTCTTATTCTTATCTAGCGATAAGCAGTTTTTACAAAATAAAGCGCTATACGGTATACTGGGCGGTATTACCAACTTTATGCGTGCTTTTCCGTTTGTGATTTTGATGATCGCTATGAGTCCCTTTACTAAGGTCATCGTCGGTACGGGTATTGGTCCTTTTGCCGCCTCATTAGTACTGGCTATTGCTGGCTCGTTCTACTTTGCACGTTTGGTTGAGCAGAATTTACGTGAAGTCCCGCGTGGTATTATCGAAGCCACAGAGTCGATGGGTGCACGCCCCTTCACTATTATCAAAGTCCTCCTCAATGAGGCACGCTCAGGACTAGTACTGTCGGTAACTATTCTCTGTATTAGTCTGCTGTCTTATTCAGCAGCGGCAGGCATGATTGGGGGTGGCGGTCTTGGTGACTTGGCTATTCGCTATGGTTATTATCGTTATCAGACTGAGGTGATGGTATTTATCGTCATTATGTTGTCGGTGATGGTCATCTCTATTCAAGCCTTTGGTAATTGGCTAGCCACTCGTTTGGATAAACGTTAACTTGCGCTAGTGTTTCGCTACTAATGCATAATTCTTAACAGCTGTTGCCGATTAATACTAAGCAAAAAACCTTAATTTATGGCAGACTAGGCATAACTTTGTTATTCTTCAAGCATTTTGTTATATAGCGGCATTATGGCTCATGATTATGGTCATAATGTTGCTTTTTTAATGGCTAACTTATATGCATTTTAAGTAAGGCCTGTTTGTCCGTTATTAATCTTGATCAAAACTTTGTTATATTTACTCTATTTTCTTATTAAGGAACACCCATGAAATTAATAGATATTAGCCGTCAGTTGGCAACTGCTCTAGCAACTGTTGGCGTATCAGGTCTAGTACTTGTTGGTTGTAATAACTCATCAGCACCAGAAACTACTAAAGCACCCGTTACTGAAAGTGAAACTACAGTAGCCGCTACTAGCGACATCGATCCTGACCACAAAAAAATAATTATCGGTACTACTGAAGGTGACTTTGCTGATATGGTTCGTAACCAAGTCAAAGGCTCACTCGAAGCACAAGGCTATGAAGTTGAACTGATTACTTTTACTGACTATGTGCGTCCTAACTTAGCTTTGGCTGATGGCGACTTAGATATCAACATCTTCCAGCACAAGCCTTATTTAGATACTTTTAAAGCTGAGAACAAGCTTGATTTGATAGAATTATTCCAAGTCCCTACTGCGCCTCTTGGCGTCTATTCTGGTAAAAAAACCAAAATCGAAGAAGTATATAAAGGCATGAGTGTCTCTGCACCTAATGACCCGAGTAACTTTGCGCGCGCCTTAGTGATGATGAGTGAGCTAGGCTGGATCACACTAAAGGATGATATCGATCCTTTAACAGCGGCAAAGTCTGACATCGCTGATAACAGCAAATACGAAATCAAAATCGTTGAGTTAGAAGCCGCTCAGCTACCACGTGCTCGTGATGAAGTTGATTTTGCTATCATTAATGGTAACTATGCCACTGATGCTGGTATCAAATTGACTGAAGCTTTATATCAAGAGCCAAGCTTCGCTTATGTGAACTGGTCAGCAATAAAAGCAGCAGATGTTTCGAAAAAATGGGTTAAAGATGTCACTGAAGCTTATAACTCTGACACCTTTAAAAAGTATGCTAATGATACTTTCCCAGGCTACAAATTTCCAAAAATCTGGATGGGTAACGAGACCGCAGTTACAGCTACTGCTGCCAAGGCACCTGCTACTGCTGAAATTGCTGCTACACCAGCTAAGTAGAACTGCCTTACATTTTAGTGACTGAGATTTTAGCAGCTATACTTTTAGTAATAGAGTAGATACTTTTATAAAAATACCTTTATAAAAGTATCATTACAGCTAACCGCTACTAAAAACGCCCACTACCCATTGGTACTGGGCTTTTTTTTGTGCTGTGTTTAATACTAGTTAAATGCTTCGATAAACACTATCTATTACTGGCGAATGACGTTAACGCCTTGTTTGTCCTTTGTAGGGAAGTATCGCTAGCCCTTTAGTTTTATATAAATTCTTCTTATAGTGGATCAGTCGCATTTTTATTATAAAAAATGCTTTGCATAAGCAATAGCCTAAAATTAAAGCTAGCTATAAATTCGCAGCTACAACCATTTCGATCAATTGCTGGCTTTATAAAATCATAAGGATAATAAAATGAGTACTAAGACCTATAACATGCGCAGCGCCGGTCAAGCACAAATTCCAGTATTAGGCCTAGGCACTTGGCAATCAACAGGAGCTGACTGCGTTGAAGTGGTGAGTAAAGCCTTGCAAATGGGCTATGAGCATATCGATACGGCTCAAGCTTATGGTAATGAGAAAGAAGTCGGCCAAGGTATCAAGCAGTCAGGCGTTGGCCGTGATAAATTCTTTTTGACTACTAAAATATTTCCTGATGATTTAAAGTTTCAGCCCGAGAAGTTGTTAGCAGCAGCTAAAAGCTCCTTAGAAAATCTCGATACTGATTATCTAGATTTATTACTGTTGCATTGGCCTGATGATCGAGTGCCTTTGTCTGAGACTATTCCAATGTTGTGCGAGTTACAAAAACAAGGATTAACTCGTAATATTGGGGTTTCCAACTTTAATATTGCTCATCTACTCGAAGCTCAAAAATACGCTGATGTGCCAATTGTGGTCAACCAAGTCGAGTTTCATCCGTTTATTAAACAACATACTCTGCAGACCTTTTTAGCCAATCATCACATTTTGTTAGAAGCCTATTCGCCGTTGGCGCGTGGTGATGTTTTTGATAATGAAGTGATAAAAAGTATTGCTGATACTCATAATGTTACTCCAGCACAGATATCTTTGGCTTGGATCTTGTCAGATAAACACCGAGTAGCTATTCCAAAGACCGCTAATCCTGAGCATCTACAAGGCAATTTAGACGCTATTAAGGTACAGCTTAGTGCAGATGAACTGCAGCAAATCGATAGCCTTGCGCGTAGTGATGGGCGCAAGATTGAGCACCCAGACTATACTCCTGAATGGGACGATTGATGGTAACAGCCTGCTACTGCCAAAGTTTAGTACTGTAAATATTTTGATAAAATTTAGCTGATAAAAAAGCCACTGATAATATTATCAGTGGCTTTTTTGCGGCTTAGACTAACGGCTAACTTAGCTTAAGTGGTTTAAATAGCCTAACTATTGAGCCACTAAGCATTATTGTACAAGCGTCTTACTCTCATGAACTGGCTCGGCAGGATTGTACTGCTCAGAGGCAGCAATAGTAGTTTGGCGATTATTCTCTTTTAGTGATTTGGCGACTTCTGGTGGCATATAGTTCTCATCATGCTTAGCCAACACTTCACCTGCGACAAAAGTATCACCTTGCATTTTACCTGTAGCCACTACTCCAGAATTTTCAGCAAACAAATCCGGTAAAATACCTTGATAAGTAACGGGCACTGTTGATTTAAAGTCAGTAATAGCAAACTCTACATTTAATGGATTATCTGCTGCACGCTGCACACTACCCGCTACTACCATACCACCAGCACGAATACGCTTATCTTGTGGTGCGTCACCTTGGGCGATAGCAGTAGGATCAAAATAGTAATCAGTCTGCTGTCCAATAGCATACAGTACGAGTACTACTGCCACCGCCGCACCAGCCAGTGTAAAGAAAACCCACATGAGTTTTTTGCGCCGAACTGCGTTCATACTACTACCTCATTAATGCGTGACTACTGCACAGAAAATATCTTAGGCGTTACTAGTCGTTATAGTGCCAAGCACGCCTTTATGATAGCTATATGGTAACTTTTTTACTATAAATCAACAGCCTCTTACAAATACTACTAGTCTACTAAAAAAATCCTTAATTAATAATAAAATCAATAATTTGAGGGCTTGCTAGTAGTAGGTCTACGCTGTGCTTGCCTTGCTTGCTGAATCGTGAGCTGCTTGATAAGTGCTCGTCTTTGTTTACGACTATAGATAATGAAAATAAGCATCATACCAAAGGTAAGCGCCCAACATGACCAAACAAAAACACCATGCTTACCCATAGCAAAAAACTCAGATAAGCTATAAAAATAGGGTTGCATATTATACTCCTAAAACTTTATTCTTTTAGACGCTAGGCGACAATAACCTTGGCAATGATGCTATAGAAGCTTATTTATTTTGCTTACGGATGTACTCTTTTACCCAAGCTTTACCTTGATCACGATATAGAATCAAGGTATTAGTCCGATAAATCACTAAGGTCGCTACTAGTAAATAGCTGCCAATAATCATCAACAATAAGGGCATCCACATATCCGCAGACATCTTTGGCGCTTCGGTTAAAGTAAAAGTTGCGCCTTGGTGTAGAGTATTCCACCACTCAACTGAGTATTTGATAATGGGCAGATTCACCGCACCGACGATGGACAGTATAGCCGCCGCTTTACCACGGTTAGCGGTATGCTCAAAGGCGGCGAACAGTGCCATTACTCCAGCATATAGAAATGCTAAAATCAGCATAGAAGTCAGACGAGCATCCCAAACCCAATAGGTGCCCCAAGTTGGCTTAGCCCAAATAGAACCAGTAAACAGACTAATCACGCATAGTAAAAAGCCAATAGGCGCTAATGCTTGCGCCACTAAGTTGGCAGTCTTTATCTTCCAAACTAGATAAATGACTCCTAGTACTGCTAGGGCAAAATAGATGGAAATGGCGATGCTAGCCGCTGGCACATGGATAAAAATAATCCGATAGCTATTACCTTGTAAATAATCAGGTGGCGCAAAAGCTAAACCCCAAATGCTACCAATAGCTAGGCAGATAGCCGCTAAAATAGCGAGCCATTTGACCCAAGGGGCGAACATATGGAAGAATTGCTTAGTACCTACAGTGGTCAAGAAACCTTGCCAAATACGCTGCCATAGGCTGGGGGTTGATCTATTATTCAGGTTGGGCATGAGGATGGACCTATTGCACAGCGTGTGATTAAAAAAGATATAGTAAGGTGCCGTCTAAGTGGCTAATACTAATATCGACTTAACCTACCGGCGTTAAATACTGACAGGATATATAACTAATGATCTAACCAATCATTATAACAAAATTGGCGCTTTGCACCACGATGTTAATGCGTCCGCTAAGTGATAAGATGTTAAGAAAGTGCACATGCCTTAATTAAGCCATGACATTTTTAGGGTCAGCGCTATAACCCAAGGCATCACTAATACTGAGATAATACTACCGGCTAATAGCAAGGCTAAAATAGGTAATCCATTAAGACCAGTGGCAAATAAATCTACTGCGCCAGTGGCAAAAATCAGTACTGGTAGCTGCATTGGTAAGGCGATCAGTGGCACTAGTACGGCCCCGTTTTTCAGCGATAAGGTTAAGCTACTGGCTACTGCTGAGAGCATCAACAGCATAGGACTACCCACTATGATAGACAACATCAAAATACCGGCTTCAAACCAACTCAGCTGAAACAATGGCACCGCCAGCAAGCTCAGCAACGCCACAATACCGCTACTAAATAACCAATGAATAGCTAGACGAATAAGCACCCATAATGGCAACGACGCTTTGGCTACTACTAACTGCGCCAAAGTACCGTTATCGAGCGCCGGCTTAAACAAACCATCAACGCCCATCACTAATGACAATAGGGCGGCAATCCACACCGCTGACACTGCTAAACGCTTCAGTAGCTCAGGCTCACTACCGACTGCTAATGGAAACAAAGTAACAATGACCAGAAACAGTACTAAAGGATATAGCCACTGCACTGCGCCTTGCTGCTTGACTTGCCATTCGCGACGCCAAAGCTGCATAAAGCTGATACTACGTGGCTCAATACCCTGCACCGCTTTTAGCTCAGTCATATTATCGATATTGAGCACAGTTATTCTATTATCAGCAGTTGAGCTCTCTGCTAGTCGGCTATCTATCATAGTTTATCCTTGGAACTGCTACTGTTCACCCTAATCATGCCATGTACTCTGACAAATCAAGTACTTGGTTAGCCACGCCTACGGGTTGATGGCTAGTCATCACTATCGCTCCGCCTGCATCGGCAAACTCACGTAGCCGAGTCTCCATTCGGATCACCATATCAACATCAAGTGCCGTAAAAGGCTCATCGAGCAACCATAAGGGGGTGATTGCTGGAGTCAATAGATACAATCGAGCTAAAGTAATGCGCCGGGTTTGACCTGCTGACAAATGGCTTGAACTAATAGTTTCAAAGCCTTGCAACCCTACCCAATCTAGAGCCTCGTCAATATCAGCATGGCTAGGGCTAATACCATATAAATTCAGCAAAAACGTCAGGTTTTGTGCCACTGTCAAACTTGAGTTAATACCCAACTGGTGCGAAACGTATAAAGGCTGCACTGGTAGTCCTGCTAATCCTAAATAACTGACTTCGCCTATTAATACTGGCAATAGGCCTGCCAGCTGCATAAGCAAGGTCGTTTTGCCCGTACCATTTGCACCGATTAAATGACAGATATTACCAGTTGTTAAGCATAATTTGACTTGCTCACACAAAGGGATTTCCCCACGCTGAACGGTCAACTGCTCAAACTGTAGTATAGATGGCGCGCTAGTGACCATTGCAGATAGAGACATTACAGTTATCTAAACCTCTTATATTTTACTTGAGCGAGCAATAAATATTCACCATAAAAAGATACTATCTTGATGGCATAATACGCTATGCTCACTATCACATACAGTATAACAAATTGTCGATGACTATGACCCTAAAAGATACCCAAGACCTGACCCCAAAAGACAGCCCAGACTCTATGACGTCTAATTCTGTAAAGCTCTCAAATACCGATCAGCTCATTGAGGCACAAGTAGCCTTTATGCAGCACTGGTTACATCAACAAGCTCAGCCTTTAGCCCTACAAGCTTGGCAGTGGCTTGGCGAGCAACCGATGAGTCATTATGTCCGTGGAGAAGATTTACAGCACTTAATAAATGACTGGCTGTTGAGTCAACCGATGAGCAAAGTTGTGCGTGCTGATATTCGTGATATTTTGCAGCAAGTTATTTATCATCCAGCTAATGATACTGTGCCGTTGTCTGAACTGATTGACGATAGCCAAATCGATACCTTGGCCAATTATATTGGTAGTCATGAGCAGCAGCGCACTATGCTCATCCATACCTTGATAGGCAACGATACCTTTGCTGATTTACTGACCCAAACGCTCTATCATGCTATCAATGACTTTATGGAAAGTACTTTAGAAAAAGCTGGTGGCGTTGGTAAATTGATGAAAATGGGCCGCAGCTCTTTTGAAAAAGCCACCAATCGTAGTTTGGATGAAAAGCTGCAAACTTATCTCAATCGTAACATCAAAGATTTAGCTCGCCGTGCAGAAGTCAATGCTCAACAACATCTTTCCAATCAAGAGGTCGCTCGTCTGTTGACTAGCGGATGGGGGCGTATTAAGGATCAACCAGTCAGCCATATACAGACATATTTGAACGCCGATCCTGACACTGGAAGCATTCATCATATTGAAGCTAGTGTCCAGCAGAGCTATGAGCGCTTAAGAGTGTCGCCTTATTTGCATAGTTTAATCAATGCTGGAGTAGCGACTTGGTACGACAATCATCAAGCTGATACTTTTGCCAGCTTAGCGAGTAGCCTAAATGTCGATGAGCTAGCAGTGACACAATTGAGCACTGCACTGCTTCCTCTAGTACAAGACGCTATCAATAATCCTTGGGTCAGCGCCCATATTAGACAGATGCTGCAAGCCTTTTATAATCAGCCGACCATTAAAGAGAGTTTTAGTTTTCACAGCTGACATTACGGTTAAAGCTTTATCGATTAGCTAAAAAGCTATTGCCACAATAAGCCATACCATTATACTCAGTATCGCCCCAGAGCATTTGAGCGGTAGTAAACAAGCTTAGGCCCAAATATTTTTTTAGTTATACCAAAAAATAATAAGCGCCGGATAAGGGCGCTTTAGCTTGCTAGTTAACTGTTATTAAAATAAATTTCTTCCTAAAGCCCTTTATTAGCCAACGCTCTTAAAATGACAGACTAAAATTATGTTAAAAATTGCCTACTCTGAAGTTTTTCGTTATGCAGTACCTGAAAAGCATCGTTTTCCGATGCAGAAGTACACTATGATTCCAGAGCGTCTATTAGCAGAAGGAACCATCACTAGCGCTAACTTCTTCGCCCCTAAACGCTTGTCCGAAGAGGAGATCTTGACTACTCATACTGCTGAATATTGGTACAAACTAAAAACCCAAACCTTGAGTGCAAAAGAAGCGCGACCGATTGGCTTTGAGATGACCCCCAATTTAGTAGATCGTGGTCGACATATTGCTCATGCTACTTATGAATGTGCCTTATATGCCCAACAATATGGGGTAGCAATGAACGTCGCAGGCGGTACTCATCATGCCTTTGCCGATCACGGCGAAGGATTTTGTGTGTTCAACGATGTTTGTATCGCCAGCAATTTGCTATTAGATCGCGGGCAGGCGCAAAAAATACTAGTAGTAGATTTGGATGTCCATCAAGGCAACGGCAACGCCAGTATTATGGCCAACGAGCCCCGAGTATTTATCTTTAGTATTCACGGTGCCAAAAACTATCCATTTCGTAAGCAGATATCTGATCTAGATATTGAGCTGGAAAATGATACTGGTGATGAAGAATATTTGCGGATTTTAGCGCAGACTTTGCCCCGCTTGATAAAAGATGTCGCACCGGATATGATTTTTTATCAGTCTGCGGTCGATGTGTTAGCTACTGATAAATTGGGTAAGCTAGGATTAACCCAAAAAGGCTGTATGGCACGTGATGAGTATGTATTACGCCAAGCAAAAGCCGCTAATATTCCAGTAGCTATCGTCATGGGTGGCGGCTATTCAGAGGATATTGAAGATGTGGTTGAAGCGCATTGCAATACTTTTCGTATTGCCCAGCAGATTTTTTTTGATGAAGCACTTAGGGTCTATTGAACAGTTGATAGTGTTATCAATAACTAAATAAGGCAGTTTTTATATGGCAAAAATATTGATTGCTCTAGGTATTTTATTGTTAGTTATAGGCTGCATTTGGCTGATATTTCCTAGCGCATTTTCGTGGCTAGGCAACATGCCAGGAGATATTAAATACAAATCAGGCAATACTAGGATTTATTTCCCAATCGTCACTATGGTAGTGATAAGTGTAGTCGCCAGCATACTGTTAAATTTGTTTAAGCGTTGAGTGACTGGCCGTAGAGTACATTCTATACGGCGATTGCTAATTGATAACTACTATGCCACTACTGGCTAAAATCTCAACAATGTCACAATGCCACAATGCCATAAGCTAAACAACGCTTGCATGGCATCATGAGTATTCTCTTACTATAACAACGCTGTTATTCCCTGCCAGCCCGCTAATACCCCGTAATAACGAGGCAAATGCAAATATAAACATCAATAATAACTCTTCAGTGCTAGCACTGTCAGTTCTATTGCTAGCGGCTTAATTGATTTAACGTTGACGTAGGGTCTCGCCAATAATAGTAGCCAATTGCTGCGCTATTTTATCTTTGCTAGCTTTTTCAAGGGTTACTGCCTCATGTTCATAGCGCTTAGCAAAAAATACTTGCATAGCATTATCATCACTAGCAAAACCAATATCTTTGCGCGACACATCATTACAAGCGATTAGATCCAAATCTTTAGCCACCAACTTATCACGAGCATAACGCTCAACATCTTGCGTCTCGGCAGCAAAGCCCACTACAAATAGTTGTGGATGTGCCAAAGAGATAGTCGCTAAAATATCAGGATTTTTGACCAAACTTAGACTCATAGACTTTTGGGTCTTTTTGATTTTTTGCGGCGCAGCTTCTTCAGTACGGTAATCAGCAACAGCTGCTGTTGAGATAAAAATATCAGTAGCTAAGCTTTGCGGTTCAGCGGCTACTGGAGTATGTGTATCCGACTGCTCGTACTCATACTCATAATGGCAATCGCAGCTACCGTCTTGGTGAGAATGGTCATGCTGGTGTGCATGATTATGTTGGTGAGAATGCTCATGGCTATCATTATTATAAGAGCTGTTAGCCTGCATAGAGATATGGCTGCCAACGACACATTGCTGCGCAGCAATAAGCATATCTTCTGCGGACAGTACATCGATACGCGTAACGCCCAGTGGGGTCGGTAGAGCCACTTTACCACCAACGATTAAGATCACTTGTGCTCCTGCCTCAACACAAGCACGGGCTAATGCAAAGCCCATCTTTCCAGAAGAATGATTGGATAAATAGCGCACTGGATCGATAGCTTCGACAGTAGGTCCTGCGGTAATCACTATTGTTTTGTCTGCCAGTAGCTGGACGGTGGTTTGCTGCGCGCAAAACAAACGCACTGCATCCAGGAGCTGTTCAGGCTCAGGTAAGCGCCCTGCTCCTACGTCACCACAGGCCTGCTCACCACTAGCCGGATCGATAAGATAATAGTTCATATCACGTAGCGTCTGCACGTTTAGATTAACCGCTGGATGCGCCCACATCTGCTGGTTCATCGCTGGAGCAATAATCACTGGAGCGGTGGTAGCTAGACAGACGGTGGTTAGCAAATCATCTGCCATACCCATCGCTAGACGCGCTAAAGTGTTGGCCGAAGCTGGCGCTATGATAATTAAGTCTGCCCACTTAGCCAGTTCGATATGTCCCATCCCTGCTTCCGCTTGCTCGTCCAACAAAGAAGTGTGGACTTCGTTGCCAGTCAAAGCTTGCAAAGTTAGCGGGGTGATAAAAGCCTGCGCACCAGTAGTCATAATGACGCGCACCTCAAACCCAGCCTTAATCAAAAGGCGAGCAAAGATAGCAGATTTATAAGCGGCAATACCGCCTGTGATAGCGAGCACAATATTTTTCATAAGCGTGACATAACTATAATTAATAGAAGAGTAATAGAAAAAAGAGGGAAAGATAAAATTGCGCTTATAGTAACAATTATGAGATAAGTTAGGTAAGGTTTTACGCATTTATCTACTAAGACGGTGCATTTTTTCTATAACTAAGGGATGATAATGGCCATCAAAGACTGGCATGAGGATGATCGACCACGTGAAAAGCTATTAAAATTTGGGGCGCCTCATCTTACTGATGCGGAGATACTAGCCATATTTTTGCGTACTGGCACTCAAGCGCAATCCGCTATCGAATTAGCCCGCCATTTGATCAAACAGTTTGGCACTTTAGCTGAGCTGTTAGCAGCGCCCAAAGAAAGTGTGCTCGCCTGTCATGGCATTGGTCCTGCTAAATATGCGCAAATGCTAGCTTCGCTTGAGATGGGTACTCGTTATCTCAATAGTCAGCTCAAGACCGGCCAAGCCCTTGGACGTTCATCAGCAGTCAAAGACTATATTAGCACTCAATTGCGTAGTGAGTCTCGTGAAGTATTTGTAGTACTATGTTTAGATAACACCTTGAATTTACTTAACTTTGAGATTCTGTTTACTGGTGGCCTATCCTCCTGTTCAGTCTGTATCAAACATGTATTGCGCCATGCTCTTAATCATGGGGCCAGTCAGCTAATTATCGCTCATAATCACCCTCATACTGATGCTCAGCCTTCCACTGCTGACAACTTATTAACTTACGAATTAAAAAAAGCTTGTGATCTAATAGATCTATCATTGATTGACCATATCATTGTTGGACGTAATACTACTTTATCTTATGCCGAGAGCAGCTTGCCACCTTTTGATTAATATGTATTGACCCAGCTGTATTAACTACTAATAAGGAGCAACTGCTGATTAATACAAATAATAAGATCAGATAGACATTCTAGTTATAATATAGCTAGTAGAGTTGATACACACTTTCGACACAGAGTAGCATTTTCACTATTGCTAGTTAGCTCAACTAGTTTCATAGTAGTAGACATATTTATCAGTATTTCGTCTTAGTAAAGTATTATTTTGATAGCCATTAGTCTATAGTCAGCTATTGATCAGCCAATAACTATTAGCGAGTTTTATAAGCTAATAAATCATTATAAATAAACCATTATAAATAGCTCATTTAAAATTCATAACTAACTAAGTTTTGCTAAGGAGATCGTCATGGCGATTGGCTTATTTATTTTGGCAGTAATCATCCAGTTAGCCGTCGTTTTGGCCATCTTTTTGCTGTCGCTATCCAGAGTCACTGGCAGTATCGTAGCGCTAGTCACAGTAGTAGTCACCGCCATTATCAGTCCATGGTCGCTAATATTAGGTATTCCTATTGCGCTATTATGTTTAGTGCTATTGATCACTCCTCTGCGCCAATCTTTGCTCACTAAGCCAGTATACAAGACCTTAGGCAATGCGATGCCAAGTATGAGTGATACTGAACGCGAAGCCCTCGATGCAGGTACTAGCTGGTGGGAAAAAGAGCTATTTATGGGTGCGCCCGACTGGAATACTTTTGCTGCGTATCCTTATCCGCAACTCTCAGAAGAAGAGCAAAGCTTCCTCGACAATGAAGTGGAAACTTTATGCACTATGCTCGATGAATGGCAAATCCAACACCAAGATAAAGAGCTATCGCAAGAAGCTTGGCAGTTTATAAAAGCCAACGGCTTCTTGGGTTTGATTATTCCTAAAGAATATGGTGGTCTAGCCTTTACTTCTTATGCCCAGAGCCGGGTGATGAGTAAGATTGCCTCACGCTCGCCAACTGCTGCTGTCACTTGTATGGTTCCCAACTCTTTAGGACCTGGCGAGCTGTTGATGCACTACGGTACTGAGGCGCAAAAGCAGCGCTGGTTACCGGGATTAGCGATAGGCGATGAAGTCCCTTGTTTTGGTCTTACAGGACCGGAAGCCGGATCTGACGCTGGTGCCATTCCTGATACTGGTGTGGTCTGTTATGGGATGCACGAAGGTGCGGAAGTACTCGGACTACGGATGAATTTCTCTAAACGCTGGATCACTTTAGCACCTATCGCTACTGTGGTTGGTCTTGCCTTTAAGATGTATGACCCTGAAGCGCTGTTAGGAGATATCAATAAAACTGATTATGGTATTACTTGTGCTCTAGTCCCAGCTAACCACGAAGGGGTAATCACTGGACCGCGCCATAGTCCTAGTGGCTCACCTTTTATGAATGGTACAGTCGATGGTACTGATGTGTTTATACCCCTAGATTACATCATCGGTGGTGTTGAGAACGCCGGTCGCGGTTGGCGAATGCTGATGGAGTGTCTTGGTGTCGGTCGCGGTATTTCTCTACCCGCTCTATCTACTTCAGCGAGCGAAATGACTTATCTATCAGTTGGCGCATTTGCCAAAGTCCGTGAGCAGTTTAAGATTTCAGTAGGTAAGTTTGAAGGGGTGCAAGATGCTACTAGTCGCATTGCCAGTCAGACTTATATGCTAGAAGCTTTTCGCCACTTAGTCACTTGTGGATTGAACCAAGGCGGCACCCCTTCAGTGATGACCGCTATGGCCAAATACTACGCTACTGAGACTATGCGTGATTTAGTCAATGACGGTATGGATGTAGTCGGTGGTCGCGCTATTCAGATGGGGCCACGCAATTTCTTAGCAGTTCCTTATCAAGCAATTCCCGTATCTATTACCGTTGAAGGCGCTAATATTCTCACGCGCTCATTGATGATATTTGGTCAAGGTGCTATGCGCTGTCATCCTTATCTATTTGACGAGCTGCAACTGCTGCAAAGCGAAGATAAGAGCAGCGCGGTAAAGGAATTCGATACTTTATTCTTTAAACATTTAGGCTACACTTTTAATCGTGGCGCTAGAGCCTTTATTGCTGGTTATGTCGGAGGCAGCAATGATTATCCTAGCTTTGCCGACGGCTTTACTCGGCCCTACTATAAGCATATCAACCGCTTGAGTGCTAGCTTTGCACTAACTGCTGATATGGCCTTAGGTTTATTGGCAGGTGATCTTAAACGTAAAGAGATGCTCTCTGGCCGTTTAGCAGATATTCATGGACATTTATTTATTGCCACCGCTATTTTGCAGTTCTATCAGCATGGCAGTAAGTCTAAAGCCGAACGTTTACATGCTGAGGTCGCCCTACAGCACAGCTTATATACTATTCAAGAAGCCTTCATGGCCTTATTTGCTAACTTCCCTAATCGCATAGCAGCTACCGTAGTCAGCTTTGTCACTTTTCCCAGTGGTCGCATCTTTACCCCAGCCAGTGATGAGCTAAAATGTCAGCTTGGCGATACTTTTATGGATGACTTTGCAGAAAACCCATTCCGTGATTACCTCAAAACTATGGTCTATTACAATACTGAGCCTGATGATGTTACCGGACGCATGGAACATGCTTATCAGACGCTACTGGCAATGGAACCTTTATGGCAGAAGTTCAAAAAATCTGAACATAAAGGCAGCTTTGAGGGCTTAACTTTTGAAGATCATGTAGTACATGCCAGCCAAAGTGGCGAGATCACTGAAGCTGAGGCTGAGCAGCTCATTAGTTATAACGCTTTACGCTTTGATTCGCTATTAACTGACGTGTTCGATGAACATTTAGATCAAGTATTAGAACGCTTTAATCCACATAGCTTAGAGAACGCTGTAGATAGGCTTACTGACTACGCTGAACTTAAGAACAAAACTCAACTTAAAAACAATGTTCATCCAAAAACTAATGCCGCTGTTCAAAATAGTACGCTAGCTGGTCAAGCGCAGCAAACGACTACCGCAGGCAGCTCTACTAATAATGCGGCTGCGCCTATACAACAGCAGACAGGTGACGCCAATCCAGATCATGGCTATGAGACTGATGGCGATGTAAAAATGGTCGGCGAGCAAAGTACGGTTAAAGAAGTGACTCAGCAAGCTGATTTCAGCACTAATCAGCCTAAAAATGAAGCGTTTCATCATCGTACTCGTGATGCGGAATCAACGCTAAGCGAGCGCATGAGTTATAACCACAGTGAAAATCCTACCTCTGCTCAAATACCGAGCAATAATAGCAACACCGACGCTGCAACCAATGAAAAATGGCATGATGGTTTGCGCCGCGAGGAAGATCACCAAGCTTAGGTAAAGTTAACAGCCATGGCTAGATAACGGTTAAATATGGCAAAACTATTAAAGAGCAGTAAAAAGCAAGATTGTCGGCTATCGACAATCTTGCTTTTTTTATATATCCGCACATACTCTGCTGTTCTATTATCTTAGCCTTAAAGGTTTTATACCTTACTTGCTTAAACTTATTCATATATACATACACATATTAGTTTACTAATAAAGATAATCAGAATGTCTAACTATCTAATTTTATAGGTTTTAATCAACCACTCTATTTTAGCGGGTGGCTAGAATATTTTATTAACAGGGTAGTAATCCTCTTTAGCCAAAGCCTATCTATAAATAATATTCATAAAAAAATCTTGCAGTACCCCTAACAATTATTTTATATTGTCTGCGAAAATACGATGGTAAATGGCAACTAATAGAATGTTATAGACGTGACAGCAGCGATAGTAACGTTCGCATTGAATAAATGCGGCTTATACTAGCAAAAATTGCGTATACAAAAGGATGTAGAATATGTGGAAAGGAATGGGACTGACGGGCAAGATTATCCTCGCCATGGCGCTCGGTATCCTATTAGGTCTAATTATAAATCTTTTTAATCTCAATACCGAAGGTAGTTTTGTTTACACTTATTTGACTAATGGTTTTTTTGCTATTATCGGTGAACTATTTATCAACTCACTAAAAATGTTGGTAGTACCTTTAGTACTAGTTTCGTTAATTTGTGGGGTCTGCGGTATTGGTGATATTCGCCTGCTTGGTCGCATAGGTACTAAGACTTTCTTTATTTACATGGTAACTACTGCGCTGGCAATTACTACTGCTATCGGCCTTGGGGTACTGCTTGGCATCGGCAAAGGCATGAATATCCCTACAGAAGCAGCCTTTGAAGCGAAGTCAGCACCACCATTAATGGAAGTATTTGCTAACATTATTCCCTCCAACCCAATCAGTGCTATGGCTAATGGCGATATGCTGTCCATTATCTTTTTTGCGGTGTTATTGGGTATTAGTATCTTAATGGTTGGTAAACCCGCTACAGGCTTAGTAAAAAGCTTAGAGCTATTTAACGAAGTCATTTTAAAGATGGTCACTATTATCATGAACCTTGCTCCTTACGGGGTTTTTGTACTCTTGACTAATGCTATGGCAGACTTAGGGTTAGATTTGATCATCTCACTGCTAGGTTATGTAGCCGTGCTAGTGGCCTCATTGGCCTTTCACTTCTTCATTACTATGATGATTATCCTTAAGGTGTTCTCAGGGCTATCTGTCAAAACTTTTTTAGCTAAAATGCGCGAAGTTCAAATCTTTGCTTTTAGTACTTCAAGCTCAAATGCTACTATCCCGATTACCTTGCGCACAGTCACTAAGCGCATGGGGGTTGATAACTCAGTAGCCTCGTTTACAATACCTTTTGGCGCGACCATCAACATGGATGGTACTGCTATCATGCAAGGTACGGCGACCATTTTTATCGCTAATATTTATGGTGTTGATTTGGGTATTGCCGAATATCTGACTGTGATTCTGATGTCGGTATTGGCTTCTATTGGTACTGCTGGGGTACCAGGCGTTGGACTAATTATGTTATCGATGGTATTCGCACAAGTCGGTTTACCTGTTGAAGGTATCGCCCTTATTTTGGGTGTTGATCGTATCCTTGATATGCTACGTACCGCCGTTAACGTCGGTGGCGATGCTGTAGTTACGGCTATTGTGGCTAAATCCGAAGGTAAAATGAACTTAGCGATTTATAATGATCCTGAAGCAGGTACTAAAGAGGTCTTTGACGGTCATATCGATGAAGATAGCGAACGTGAATTCTCTGAAGTATTTACTGACGGCATAATGGGCAGTGAGTATGATAATATTGATCGCCGCGCTTAGATACTTAAACCTTAGTGCTTAATACTCAGTACTAGGAAGCTATTGCTAACCAAAACATTTCAGAATGAAGCATAAAAACCCTAGCTACTTTAAGCTAGGGTTTTTATTTGCCACTATCGTTATCGAGATACATTTTTTATCTATTATCGGCAATTATTTTTTGGACTTCTCAGCTGTTTATGTTGTAATAATGATATGAGACACCCTAAATGATAAATAATATTTCAGTACCACTCACAATGCATTTATAAAATTGGCAAAAACGTATTACTAACTTATAAATAACCAAACTACCGCAACAATATCGTTATAAATATTATTACAAACCTAGTGAACATCCCTGAACCGATTCGATGAAGGCGCAAAGGTACTGATATGAAGGTCATGCCAGCTAATAACTATTGCGTAATTCACACACAACTATTAATAAGCTTCTAAGAAGCTTATTAAAAAACTTACAATCAGGCTAAATTTAGGACAAGACTAGGATTATTCTAAATTCAGCTTGATAGGTGTACCTAGAGAGAAAAAGTTATGGAAATTACCTTAAACGGCTATTACACCCTGATATTTGCAACGCTAGTGCTGTTACTCGGCCGCTTTATGATTAAAAATATTAAGGTACTCGAAGACTTTAATATACCAGAGCCTGTAGTAGGTGGTCTAGTTGCAGCAATTATTGTTTATTCCCTCAATATTTTTTGGGGGTATACCTTCAACTTTCACCAAGGTCTACAGACTGCGACGATGCTGATGTTCTTCGCCTCTATCGGACTTAGTGCTGATTTTGGTAGGCTTAAAGCCGGTGGCACCCCATTATTAATTTTTCTCGCTGTAGTATCCGTATTTATTGTTTTACAGGATGTGGTCGGTGTCGGTATGGCAAGCGCACTTGGACTTGATCCTTTACTCGGCTTAGTGACGGGTTCTATTTCCCTAACTGGTGGCCATGGTACTGCAGGTGCATGGGGGGTAGTATTAGAAGAAGAGTACGGCGTTGTTGGTGCAACTACACTGGGTATCGCGGTTGCTACCTATGGTTTGGTAGCTGGCGGTATTGTTGGTGGTCCTGTTGCCCGCCGATTAATCAAAAACCTTGGTTTACAACCAACACCAGCTAATCCAAATCCGACTAAAGCTGAAAAAGTCGCTGGCGCGCAGTCATTATATAGCACCAAGCATGATGAAGATGGAGATCATCGAGAAGAAGAGATGTTTGAAAAGCCCGATAACATTCGTCTTATCACTGCCTCCTCTACTATTGAGACTTTAGCGCTATTCGCTGCCGCTTTGGCTATTGCCGACATCATGACCATCGTTGCAGAAGGCACTTGGTTTCAGCTACCAACGTTCGTTTGGGCACTAGCTGCTGGGGTGATTATTCGTAATTCACTCACTATCGTGTTTAACTTCGATATGTTTGACCGAGCGATTGACGTTATTGGTAATGCGTCTTTAAGTCTATTCCTTGCGATGGCATTATTATCTCTAAAACTATGGCAATTAACTGATTTAGCAGGTCCGGTATTAATTATATTACTAGTACAAACCATTGTTATGATCTTATATGCTTACTTCGTAACTTCTAGAATAATGGGCAAGGATTACGATGCTGCTGTATTGGCAGCGGGTCATTGTGGCTTTGGTATGGGTGCAACACCGACCGCTATTGCGAACATGCAGGCTGTCACCGATCGCTACTTACCTTCGCCAAAGGCGTTCTTAATTGTACCGATGGTTGGCGCTTTCTTCGTTGATATTATCAATGCTACGGTATTACAGATATTTACTAAAATACCGTTCTAATCATCAGCTAAAACGATTTCATTAATTTTAAAACCCCCAAGCCATGATGGCTTGGGGGTTTTATTTTGTAGATAAATAATGGGTTTAGTTATTGAGATATTTTAAAGAGTTAACCAAACACATATTTAGTGATCATAGCTAAACACACGACTACAATCATGGGTCGAATCAACTTACTACCGCCTTTCACCACCATATGTGAGCCAAAATAGGCGCCGATAGTTTGTCCGACCATCATCGCTAGCCCCACTTTCCACAGTACATTACCGCCTAAGATGAAGAATATTAGCGAGCCGATGTTAGTAGATAAGTTCAATACTTTTGCGGCCCCAGTGGCCTCAATAATTTGGCGACCACGCAAAGCTACATTACCTAGCGCAAAAAACATTCCGGTTCCAGGTCCCATATAACCATCATAAAAACCAATCAGTGGCGCAGCAACTTTTTGCCATTTACCCTCTGAGATACGCGGGGTAGTTTCTGCCTCACCTAACTTTGGCGCAAACAAGGTATAGATACCGATAGCAGCAATCAAAAAGGGTATTAGCTTTTCGAGCAAATCAGGAGGCGATAGCTGTACCGCGATTGAACCAATAATTGAGCCTATAAAAGCGGCAATAATGGCTACTTTGATACGCTGCGGCTTAACAACGCCTTTTTTGATCATAGTAATAGAGGCGGCTAGTGCCCCAGAAGCAGCTTGTAGCTTATTAGTACCTAAAGTTAATACTGGCGGAATATTGGCCAATAGCATTGCCGGAATAGTCAGCAGCCCACCGCCACCAGCAATCGCATCAATAAAACCAGCAAGTGCAGCTACTGCCGTTAGCATTAAAATAACTTCTAAAGAAAGTGATAAGTCCATAAAAATGGCCTTGTGAAGAAACACATGCTAGCAATAGCATATTGGTTATGAATGGCCTAGGTATCTGCGAGAAAAACAGCCGATAAAAGATAGGCAAAAAAAAGGATAGGTAATAAAAATGCTCTATTATAGAGTTAAAAAGGTGAAAAAAGCCAAAAAGGTGAAAAAGTCGCCTAGATTTATCTTAATTATATTTGCTCTATCACTAGACATAATCGTAGCACCGCTTTATATTCTATGAGGTTAGTGGTTAGCAATTTTGTATGTTACGCTATTTAAGCAGCAATCTATTGCTGCGTTAGTAACAGCAAAAGCGTGGTAAAGTGCTAGCTGGCCACTATAAAAATTTTAAGGAAAATATTTTATACCAGTTCATAATAAGGATGGCCCACCAGTAGTCATCACTAGCGATACTCTAATATCAGTGCCGCATTATTATTGTCTTTACTACTTGGTCGCTTGATAGACATGGTATGTCTTGTTTTCTAGCTTAAATTGATAGAATTATGCGCAACTTAAACCAATAGATCTAAGCATCAGCAAATGCTGAAACTTTTGCTTAGGTTCATTGAATACTTAGCAACTGAGGATAATATGGCACTACGAAGGTTCAAGGCATTTTTTGAATATGAAGCAGCGGGCGGAATTGTTCTAGCTATGGCTGCCGTTGCTGCCATGATTATTGCCAATACCCCTCTCAATGTTTGGTACGAGGCTTTTATTCATGCCCCAGTTGCTATCAAAATAGGTGCTTTTGAAATCGCAAAAGACGCCCATCATTGGATTAATGATGGTCTGATGGCGATTTTCTTTTTTTTAGTGGGTCTTGAGCTAAAACGTGAAGTGCTTATAGGCGAGCTATCTAATGTTAAGCAAATTATCTTACCCGCAGGCGCCGCCTTAGGGGGGATGATTTTTCCGGCTATTGTTTATATCATTTTTAACTATAATCACCCTGAATACTGGAAAGGTTGGGCCATTCCAGCAGCTACTGATATCGCCTTTGCTATCGGCATTCTAAGCTTGTTAGGCAATCGTGTGCCTAACTCTTTAAAAGTGTTCTTAGTATCAATTGCTATTTTTGATGATATTGGCGCTATTTTAATTATTGCCTTATTTTATACTAGTGATTTGTCTTTAGGCTCATTAGCGGTAGCTGGCTTATGTCTACCATTCTTGTACATACTCAATCGCCGTAACGTCACTAGCATTACCCCTTATATACTTATCGGTATTATCATGTGGATTGCGGTACTCAAATCTGGTATCCATGCCACTTTAGCCGGGGTGGTATTAGCGCTATTTATCCCGATGTTTGATCGTACTGATCCTGAGCACTCACCCTTAGAAGAGCTAGAGCATGACCTACAGAACACAGTTTCTTATGGAATTTTGCCCTTATTCGCTTTTGCTAACTCGGGTATCTCATTACAAGGTGCCGGCTTTGCTGATTTATTCCATTCAGTACCCTTAGGTATTGCCGCAGGCTTATTCATTGGTAAGCAGATGGGAGTTATGATCGCCTGTTGGATTATCTTCAAACTGGGCGTGTCCAAAATGCCTAACGGTATGAACTTTAAGCAAATCTACGGTGCCGCTTTATTATGCGGTGTTGGCTTCACTATGAGCTTATTCATTGGTGGCTTAGCATTCGAAGGTGGCGACTATGTGTTCGATGAGCGTTTAGGCATTATCATGGGTTCAATCGTTTCTGGTATCGCAGGTTATATCATGCTTAAAGTAACCCTAAAAGATGACATCAGTAATACCTCAGTAGATTTAACTCGTCATTAATATTTACATTGTTTTTGCAGAATTTGCATTACAGTAATAGATGGCTATGAGCATGCTTTTATTGAAGTTATGCCTGCTTAGTAGCCTCACCTTAATGAAAGACAGTTGTCATTATTATTGCGAATCATTAGCGCAAATTATTAGGGCTAATCAATAAAAACTACAGCTAGCGCTTAACGACTTAAACTTGATGATAAGAATACTTGATGAGTATAAATAACAAACGCACTGCCAAGGTCTGCAACGACCGAACCCATCATCAGCCCGTCTCTTGTTACCAGCGTCATGGGCGCACTACTACTATTGATGATCACAGTAATCTGCAAGTATTGCGGCGCATAAAACGTCATTTACTTCCTAAGAATTTTACTATCTCAGCTGATTTATTGGCTGAGATAGTAGCTGGCTATGATATCGGTGACCCTATTGCTGATCAACTGGCTATCGATGACGTGCGCTTTGCTAAGCCCTTACAGCAAGCGGCTAGTAATGGCAGTTTTGTTAGTAGCTTTACTGATGATCTCAATGCTAACCCCTCGTTTATGGCACTAGCCGAACAGTTCAGTCGTCACCCCGACTGGTACGATCCTAAGCTTGCTGAGATTGGCGCTATTGCTTATCGCCGCTATCCATTGATGCTAATTTGGTTATTGCGCAACGTAGCATTGATGGCCGGCTATAGTATTCCTGCCCTATCCTTACCACTTATCCAAACCGGTGCGCTGATGCATGATGCACTGCCACGGTTGATGCGCACTTATGCTTATATCTTGGCAGTATCTGAACATCCGCAGGCAAAAACTAGCGCTGAGCAAGCTCCTATTAGCCAAGTATTAGCTATAGGTTCTGAGGGCTGGCGTCAGTCTATTAAAGTCCGTCAAATCCATACTTTGGTACGCCAAAACTTGCTTAAAGGTCGGCTGACTGGAGCTGATGGCGTTATCTCTGATAGCTATCAACATCATAACGCTGATGGCAGTTGGAACACTGAGTATTGGGGTCTACCTATTAATCAGAGCGATATGATCGCCACTCACCTACAATTTTCACTATTGATTATGCGTGGTCTGCGTATCTTAGGGGCACGTATTAGTCCTGAGGAAGCGCAAGGTATCCTGCACCTATGGAATCTAGCCAGCTATTGGATGGGGGTTGATTTGCAGCGCCTGCCACAAAATGAGGCTGCCTGTTGGGAGTGGTTATACACTTACTTGTCGATTCAGCAGCTTGATTTTAAGATGGGTCAGCCACTAGCTAAAGCCTTGCATGACTTGCCACGCCAGCTGATGGGTGAGGACAACCGTCGTGGTCGCTTTGTAGAAATGGTCAATGCTAGCGTTACGCGCACTTTAGTCGGTGATGATATCGGTGACGGTCTTGATTTACCTAAGTCGAAGATACGCTACGGGGTATTGTCCTCAGTGCCTATACTATTCACTCTTGATACCGCTAGACAATATAATAGTACCGTTGCAGAAAAATTAGAACAATTTCGCGCTAAGCGTCAGGACAATATGAATTGGTGGCTAAAGAAAAACGATGATTACTATAAATAATCTTTAGCCGCTGTTTTTATGGCTCATTTTAGCTAGTAAAAGCCTATTCAATCTAGGAAAGGCAAAGATAAATAAAGTATTGATATAGAAAAGGCTTACTAGATAATGCTAGTTTTTTATACGATAATACCATTCGAGCTGACGATCAAACCCAGTCTCTAATAAGCTGGCCAGCACGCGCCCGGTCAAACCCCAAACTGTTTCCCCATCAACTTGCCAGCTGGGCGTCAATAGCGTAGCAATCTGTTCTGGCAGCTGATTTTGAGTACGATATTGCACCGTATATTCCACGGTCGGCTGAGTAATAAGCCGCTCAAAGTCGGCCCAAAAAATACGTGATATCTCACCAAGCTCCGGAACCAACACTAAGTCCGGTTCAATCAAGGCCACTATAGGACGGACACTCATCCCACTTTTGGAAGTTTGTATCGGTAATTGACCGATTATCTGTACTTTACTAGGCGGTAGCGCTGTCTCCTCACAAGCTTCACGTAAAGCAGTAACCACATTATTACCATCGCCAATCTCGTACCTACCACCAGCGCAGGAGACCTCACCAGCATGGCTATTCATATGTACAGCTCGGCGAGTCAACATTATTTTTGGGCGCAGCTCATGAGTGATAGCCACTAGGATAGAGGCATCGGCAATCGGAGTCTGATATAAGGTATTCAAAATACGTGCGCTTTGCGCTATGTCATTAGCTTGAGGCGATATCGATGTTGCGGTTGCTGCCAATAGCTCAAGCTGCATTCTCTCAGCCAGCTGTTTTAGCCTTGGCTGCTGAATATAGGCTGGCAGAGCCACTGCTAATTCATTAAAATCTGCAGAATACTGCGAGATTGTCATTAGAATCACCTTTTGTTTTTCAGTACTGGATTTTAGCGTATAAGTCTTTGCTATAGAGCACTCATCTTAGAGTGAAGCGGTCTTTATAGAGCTGCACTAGGTTTTTATGACTATTTATATGATAGTCTAAACCTTATGCTTAGACTAGCGGTTAACCTGCACAGTCATCAGTTACAAAATCACTACTGCTCCATACAGTAGCTATATTTTGCCTATAATGCGCTTATGATAGAAATATAAACCTTCTACTTATCTAGGATCTATACCCTAAAACTAAGCCTAGCAATAAGCGCTTATTTTTGCCTAAGTAAGGCATAATAATAGCAGCAAAAATTAGTTTATAGCTTTATCAGCGCTCAATGTTTAGCAAATCTGTGCTATCTTAAGCTAAATAGTATTAACTAAAAATAACCTGCACGCCTGTTAACATCCAATAATAAAATCTTATCCCCTTACCTCTATCAAAACAAGGCAGTTAATATGCGCTATTGTCTCGAATGCGGCCACGAAGCTGAACGCAAAATCCCCGCAACTGATAATATACCGCGTTTGGTATGTCCCAATTGCAACTATATTCACTACGAAAATCCTAAAGTCATTTGTGGCTCTTTGGTAGTGCATAAGCATAGAGTATTGTTATGTCGTCGGGCGATTGAACCACAGTATGGTTTATGGACTATCCCAGCAGGGTTTATGGAAAACGGTGAGACTATCGCCGAAGGTGCTGCACGCGAGAGCTTTGAAGAGGCAGACGCCGTAGTCACTAACCCAC
Source organism: Psychrobacter sp. TAE2020 (assembly GCF_018919485.1). Classification (GTDB taxonomy): domain Bacteria; phylum Pseudomonadota; class Gammaproteobacteria; order Pseudomonadales; family Moraxellaceae; genus Psychrobacter. The sequence continues at coordinate 2,563,673 of NZ_JAHLMU010000001.1, read as the reverse complement.
AGCTATACAGTGTCTATGACATTCCAGATATCGGCCAAATTTATATTATCTACTTGACGGATCTAAAAGATGGCGCTTATGGTATTGGCTCTGAAAGCCTGGACTGTGCCTTGTTTAGTGAAGAAGATATTCCTTGGGACACTATCGCTTTTGAAGCCGTACGTCGAACTTTGACTAGCTATTTTGCTGATCGTAAAAAGTATGATAGTCGTGAAGAGTTCCCGATTCATCAAGATCAAATCGCCAAGGATCAGAGCATTAAGCGCTACTAAGCTGCACTGCCAACCGTTTCTAGCATCAAACTAATTAAAGTAACTATAAAAGCCAGCGTCTTATCTAACAGCGCTGGCTTTTATGGTTTATTACTACTTTCTTATTATAAAAGCACTGGTCTAACAACGCCATTATTCATGAGCGTCGCCAAAACCTTTGCATCAGCCATAAGCTATAAAAAATCACCGCATAATTGATCACAAAGGCCACTAGCCCAACTATGCTAATGAGTTGATAGATACCTTTATCGCCCAGTTGTAGCCAAGGAACCCCCATAATATTAAAATAAAATGCAGCCATAGACATCATAAGGGTCAACAGCATCGATATTAAGGCAATACGGCTACACTCTATCTTTTCAAGCCCCCTATGCTGGCGCTGGCGAAATAGGATAATGACAGCAATATTGAGTACAATGACTATAAAAAGGGTTAATAGAAAACCACCTAGCATAAAGCCTGAGTAGCTTAAAAAATAAGGCAGCACCACATAACTAATGCCATAAGGTATAGCATAAGCCGATAAGCTTTTAAAAGACTGAGTATGCTCAGAGATCAGCATAGGATGATGGTTTGCCACGTTGCTTGCTACTCCTGTGTAGTCAACTTGCCTGCCTTGTACAGCGTATGACTATTAGTCTATCTGCTTGGTTAGCTGTAATCTGCGTTATCGCTATTAATAGCTTAATCGCTTACTAGTGAATAGTTTAATAGAAGCGTTGACAACTATACCTTAAGTTATCGATAGCACATAAAAAAGCAGATAATAGTTAACTATTATCTGCTTTTTATGCTTAAAGGCTATGGTTGAAAATGATGCTCTAACGGCTGGTATTAGCTTTTAATTTTACATACTTTAAAGCCTAAAGCGCCTACTTGCTGCTCTTTGTCGTATGGTGCTAGGACCGAGCGCACATGCTTCTGAGCTTGCAAGTACTGCTTAGCCACACGCTGTAAGTCAGCGATAGTTACTGCTAGTATCGCAGCACGCATCTTACGTTGCCAAGCCTCACCACGATTATGCAGATTGGCAAAACAGGCTTTAATTGCTTCGCCAGCTGGAGAGCCAGGCTTATCCATACCTGAGATGATACCTAAGATAGCCTCTTCTAACTGCTCATCGCTTTGTGGCTCATTCAGTAACCATTCAATACTGGCATCAAAATGATCAAAGGTCTCAGCACAATGCGGGTCACGATAGCTAAAGAACTTAAAGGCGCAAGCATTGGCATCGTAGCCCGCACCCCCACCATAAGCACCTCCACGCTCACGGATAGCACTATGCAAGTAGCCATTACGTAGATAAGGCGCTAGCACCATTAGCGCTGCGGTATCAGGATGGTTGGCAGCAGGTACCGTATAAGCACTAGCGTTATGATACACGTTAGTAGCCACTAACCAAGCAAGGTCTTCGACATCAACTATTGCCCCGCTTTCGATAGCTCTGACTGGGTCTTGTTCACCATCTAAAGCCGTATCTAAAATCAAATCGGCGAACTCAGCTGGAATATTAGCCTCAATGTTTATGGCTTCTGCCTCTTGTTGACTGCTGGCTTTACTTTCCTTCCAGCTATCCACTACTAAGTTGCTTAAACGCTCAGTTTGATCACCTTCACAGATAATAACGGCGTGCTTAGGTAAGCTGATCAAGCGTTGATGTAAGGCCATCAAACTAGTCGCTAATTGATCCCAAAGCTGATCATCGCTACTAGCACGAGTCAAAAAGTCTTTTAGCGCATTGAGAGCAGGTAGACCGCTACGCACATACTCTAACTGTGCTTGGCGACTCATGCCACGACTAGCTGTTTGTAACGCATAAGCGTGTCCAGCACTAGATAAACGTGACTGCCAAGAGGCCTGACGTGACTGTAATATCTCTTTGATACGGTCATGTTCAGTGAAGACACTATGCTCCATCACTTCTTTGAGCAAATCAATTGCTTCAGGCTTACGATTCAATGCTCGGGTAGCCATGACAAAGTAACTGCTAATAGCTTGGCTATCATCAATAGTAGTGCGCTGGCTTACTCGTGCAGTCACCCCTGAGGAGTGTGCTGCTTGCTTAGCTTGCAACTGATAAGCATCCAGTGAGTCAGTACCTAACTCTGATAACAAGCTCAAATAAATAGGCAACAGCGGATGATTAATCACGTCATTAGCCGGTAGCTCATCCGCATTTTCAGCATTAATAGCATCAGTTAAAGGTACAATCACTTGATAATAGTAAAGACCGTTAGTACCCGCTTCATATTCAAATAGGGTACTTTGTTGACCGCTTAACATGATTTGTTTTTGACGGCCTTGCTTAAAGCTAATATCAGTAGGTACGTCTTCTAGACCAACTTTAGGTAATAAGCTTAGATCATCTGGTGCCGCTTGACGCTGAGCTAAATCTAGCGCTTGTTGGCGTAGAATTTCGATATCATTAGCCGTCATATCCATAGCGATAGTATCTAGTCGCACTTGTTCAGCAGCAGCAAGACGAGCCGTTTTTTCACTATCAGGAGTCATGGTTACTCGTACCCGATGATTATTATCGAGTAGATGAGTCTTGATTAAGTTAGGTAACCACTGCTCATCTTTGACTTGCTCACGCAGCCACAATAAGTGTTCATCGACTTCCCAAACATCGAGAGGATTACCATCATGAATGGCCGTACTAAAGCCCTCAAGCAATAAGTTCAGTCCATAAGGCATACTATCACCGCCGATATGGCGCTGGTCAATCTCGATTTGATGCAATATAGTTTCGATTGTTTCATCATCTACAGGCTTACTAGCAACCTCAGTTAGTAAATCAATAATACCTTGCTCGACTGCTTCAGCATGTTCAGCTTCAGAGCCACGCAGACCGGTATAAAACACCATCTCGAAATGGCTATCATCAAGACCTAATAATGGACTTGGTGCTTTGCCTAATGGATGACTGTCGAGGTACGCGCGTAATGGCGAACCGGCATGCTCAATCAACACCCCTTCTAATAAGCGCAGTGCTAAACGCTGTTTGGGATCCGTAATCGAAGGTAATAGCCAAGCGATAACATGATGCGTCTGATCAGGGCCAGCTTCATCAGCTGTATAAGTATCAGTAGCAATAATAGGCGTAGTGAAGCGCTGCTCTGGACGTGACACGTGCTTCTTGCCAGTCTCAAACTGAATCAACGCATCTTCATGCACTTTTGCTTGGGTTTGTGCTACTGGAATATTACCAAAGCTCATTATCACACTATTAGAAGGATGATAATGACTCTGATGAAACTCAACCAACTCATTATGAGTTAAGTCTGGAATATCAGCAGGATCACCGCCCGAATTATAATGATAAGTGGTAGTCGGGAATAAATGATGGGCAACCGCATGATAAAGCTGATCAACCTCATCACTCATTGCGCCTTTCATCTCATTGAAGACAATACCTTTGAACTGTGGCTTGTCATCGCTATCTAACTCCACGCGAATGCCTTCTTGGGCAAAATCTAACGGATGAATATTAGGAAAAAATGAAGCATCAAGATAGACAGCTAATAAGTTAAAGTAGTCGTTTTTATTTTGAGTGGCATACGGATATGCGGTCCAATCAGCAGCCGTCATCGCATTCATAAAAGTATTGAGCGAGCGCTTGATCATCGAAAAGAACGGATCACGTACTGGGAATTTTTCAGAGCCACATAAAGCTACATGCTCCAACACATGAGCTTCGCCTTTGGAGTCCATTGGCTGAGTACGAAAGCCAACTAAAAACGCATTCTCATCACTAGGATGGGCCAGATGATAGTGCATTGCCCCAGTCTTCACATGCTGACTGATCAGCACATCCATCGATAGTGCCTCAATATGGCGGTGCTCAAGCAGCTCAAATGCAGGGTGCAAGGTTAAGTCAGCGCTAAATGCGGTGTCAGTCATAATAGTCCTTTTGGCGTACCGCTCAATAGCGGCAAATAAATGAAAATAATTTTATAAAAATATTATAGATAACTCTCAGTTGAAATCTTTTCGGCTTATGCTGCCAAGCCTATATTCTAAGGGTGATATTGATTGGCTAAAGTAAAAACAGGAATTGCCTAACGCTGTTAGATGGGGTTGGCTTACTTAGAAGTCAAGGCACTAAGCTATAAGGTACGACGCTACAGGGTATACAAAACCTATTTGGCTACTTATAGATTATCGATAAATTTATCAATAGATAGAATTGATCCTAGCACTAGCAAAGCTACTGTAGCTACTTAACAGCAGCCATTACTAGTGTTATAGTTAAGGTTACTTGCTAAGAGGAGTACACTCATGAGTTATCAACATATATTACTAGTCACCGACTTATTACCTGATGCTGATATCGTAGCTCAAAAAGCTAAGCATATCGTCGTTAATCGTCCAGGTTCTAAGCTGTCAGTGTTGCATATTGTCAAAGATACTATGGTCGGCTTTGGCTATGAGCTAGTGCCCGCCTCAAGTCTATACGATGAGATTGATGATGAACGCTGCCAAGAAGCGCGAGCAAAGTTGGCACAGTTCTTAGAGCGTAATGAACTAAATGCGGTAAACTCAGAAGTCACTACTGCCATCTCCAATAGTGAAGGCATCGTCACTTATTGCGAAAAAAACGACGTAGACTTATTAGTCATCGGTCGTCATGAGCGCCATGGTATAGCCGCTTGGATAAGTGGCGCTACAGCAGATAATATCTTACCCAACGTACCTTGTGACAGCTTAGTAGTCAGACTTAGTAAATCGGTAGCGAAAAAATAGCTAAGCCCAGAATCAAAACACTAAAAAAGCGCCCTATAGAATCTTATCTATGCGGCGCTTTTTTAACGGCTGCGTTTGAGCTATTTATAAGTTTAACTAGCTTGAATGATATCAATAAAGGTCTGCCAAATAGCGCTTTGGTGACGAGCTTTATGCCAGACTAACCACCAACTGCGCGCCAAATCTATGCCAGCTACTTTGACTGGTACTAACTTACCGCAAGCTAACTCGGTCTCGATGACGTGTTGCGATAGACAGCCCAAACCAATATCAGCGCTGACCATATGCTTGATGGCTTCTGACTGCTGAATCGCCATGATTACTTCAGCGTTGGGCAGGTGTTGTAATAGCTGCTCATCTATAATTTGCCGAGTCCCTGAACCCGGCTCACGAACTAATAATGGCAGCTGGGCTAATTGCTCAATAGTCAGCCGATAGCAGTTTTCGCCTTGATCATAAGCTGTCAGATCAGCCAACCATTTGCTATCACGCTTAGCAAATAGTATGAGCGTATCGGTTCGCCAAGCACGCTTCTCGATGACTTTACTATCTATGGGGCGCGGCATACCTTCGACTAAGGCAATATCTATATTAAGTTGCTCAATTTCGCTGACCACCTCTTGAGTATTGGCTATGTACATATTGACATTGGCATTAGGTAATACTTGATACAGCTTAGCTAGTAGCGGTGGCAATACATAATTGCCGATAGTAGTACTTGCTCCAATGTGAATCTGCCCTGCTTGATGTTTATGATAGTGCTCAAGGGTCACGGCTTGACCTAGTATAGCTTGCGCTTGTACATAAACAGCATGCGCATTAGGGTGTTGATTCAAGCGGCGCCCTACTCGCTCAAACAAGGGCATTTGCATGCGAGATTCAAGCTCACTCAAAGCGCTACTAACCGCCGACTGCGATAGATGCAGCTGCTCACTGGCACGACTGGTGCTACCGGTTTGATAAATACTGACAAATACTGCTAGCTGTTTTAGCGTAATTTTCGGTAAGGTTTGCGCTATAGTTTGCATTTTGCTTCTCTTTTTTATTTTTGAGTTTACTTATGCTGGAAAATTTTATTAGAAGGGCTTTTCTTGCCTATCTAAGCAGAATTTTTCGTCGCGTGCCTGTTACTTACCTTACACCAGCAAAAAATTTGTCACCTCATCGATGAGATAAATCCTCACTTATCTATAGTGCTTTAATATTAATCTATCTAACAAATCGATAGTTTGTATCTTATTAATCTATTTTTATTATAGATAAGCTTTGTTTATAATATCTACTTATCAGCTCAACGCTATAACTAGCATCATTAAAATAACAAACGCGTCAATAGGAAACTCATGAACGCTTTTACCCAAGCCGTTAGCAGTTATATTCCCCGGACCCACCATTTATTAGGACTTGTACTAGTATTAATCGGCAGCTTATTTTGTTTATGGTTCAATACTAGCTTGGATGTATGGAGCAATGGACGCATCATTGGTCTTTCATCCTTAACTCTAGCTATTTTGCTGGGTATGATTTTGGGCAATACTATTTATCCTAAGTTTGCGCCAAACTTATCTGAGGGGGTTAGCTTTGCTAAAGGGCAAGTTTTACGCTTAGCCATTATGTTTTATGGCTTTAAACTGACTCTAACAGAAGTCGCTAGCGTCGGTATGCCAGCCGTGATGAGTGATGCTTTAGTGCTGACTTCAACGTTTTTAATAACTTATTGGTTGGGTACTAAGTGGCTAAAAGTGGATAAGCAGACCACCTTGCTAATTGGTGCTGGGGCTAGTATTTGCGGAGCAGCGGCAGTGATTGCAGCCGAGCCAGTAGTCAAAGCTGAAGCGCATAAAGTCACTATTGCCGTTGCAACGGTGGTGGTCTTCGGTACTATCGCTATGCTGCTATACCCGTTTTTATATCATTTGGGTTGGCTACAGCCTTGGTTAACTGCGCAAGGCTACGGTATCTACACTGGCTCAACTATTCACGAAGTGGCACAAGTAGTCGTCGCTGGTAATACCGTTAGTCCTGAAGTCGGTGATACAGCCGTAGTCACTAAGATGATTCGAGTGATGATGCTTGCGCCTTTTTTATTGATATTGTCATTTGCCTTAACCAAAAGCGGCGGCGCTAACGGCAAAAAACTATCTATCATGAGCCGTGTCAAACAAGTAAAAGTGCCTTGGTTCGCTTTTATCTTTATCTTTATCGTAGTGCTGCATACTTGGCTGACTATGAGCGCAAGCTTTGAAGCTATTATGGTCAAATTCGATGATATATTGTTAACTATGGCTATGTTCGCCTTAGGCTTGACTACGCATTTAAGCGCTATCAAACAAGCTGGAGCTAAACCGCTAATCTTAGGAGCCATAATGTTTGCTTGGCTGATCATTGGCGGTGGCCTGATCAATATCGGTATTAGCTTTATCTAAACAGTCTGTAAGCATTAGCTTTTATTGCTAATAACCTTTATTACTACTAACAATTGTTACTGTCAACACTTGTTACTGCCAATCTAGTCGTTAAAAGTATAAAAGCCTAAGTTATGGTTACCATAACTTAGGCTTTTTGCGCTTAGGTGGTTTCAATAGAGGTTAACTAAGTTAACCTTAAAGCATTAGCTAAGTTACCCTTATCCTAAACCAGCAAATTGCACAGCAAAAAAAACGAACCCGTAGGTTCGCTTTTTTAACACATTATTCTCTAATTAAAAATTAGATAGCAACGATGTTATGAGCTTGTGGACCTTTTTGACCTTGAGTTACAGTGAACTCAACTTCTTGGCCTTCAGCTAAAGTTTTGAAGCCTGAACCAGTGATTTCGCTGTAATGAGCAAAAACGTCTGCGCCGCTTTCTGGAGCGATAAAACCAAAGCCTTTAGCTTCGTTAAACCACTTAACTGTACCTTTCATAGTATCTGACATAATTCTAATCCTAATTTTAATCTATTGATGGTCAAATGACCGATAATGCTTGCAAATAGCTACTGACGGTAAATATTAAAACGAAGGATTATAACTAATACTACGTGGTAATGATTTGGTGCAGAACTGCTCTTAAGCTTGAGCGTATTATAGGGGGGATCCAGAATTATGGCAAGTATTATCTAAACCTTTTGTGTAACAGCCTAAAAAATAATCAGCCTTGCCCCCTTCCATTCCTTGTATAGCCTCATCAATCCGATACCATTGACAGTACAGTTAAGCATCAGGTAACCGAAACAGGTAGATGGCGACCCCAGTACAGACGGTCGCTACCACCCAAGCCATCCATAACATATCCGCTGGCAACTTATAAAAAAGCATGGTTGTTGATATAGCCATCATCAGGGTTGCCAGAAATTTGGCATAGCGTGGTACGGCATGATTATTTTCCCAGTCACGCACGAACTTGCCAAAGAATCGATGATTAATTAGCCAAAAATGAAAGCGTCGTGAGCTACGTGCCCAGCATCCAGCGGCTAGTAATATAAAAGGTGCGGTCGGCATCACTGGCAGCACTACCCCGATAATACCAAGTACAAAAAATATCCAACCGGCTATAAGAAAAGTCCAACGAACCGTAGGGTTAGCGGACTGGTTGGTCTTGGGACGATAATAAAAAGCTTTTTTCTTTTCAATCATAAGTTTATTAACTACAACCCTATTAAGCAAAGATAACGATAAGAGGTGACAGCTTGCTATAAAGCTACTTTAGAAAGCTACTTTAAAAAACTACTCTAGAAAACTCAACTTAGCATGCAATAAGCCCCAAAATCACACAAGATTAGTTTTGCAGCTTTATGTGGTTTTTTGACGGCAAGATAGTTTCTGGATAACTATAGAAATAGTGAATTGATTACATTGAAAGTGATAGAAACTTGGACGCTAATGAGCCATACTGCTTATGTTGCTATATTATATATAGCCAGTTTATTTTTTGTATTAATAGAACAACTCCCTAATATAAATCATCAAGACCGTAAATATATAAGCAACGGTATGCACGAGGTAGGCTATGAAACTACAATTTGCGCTAGTACTATCTTTTCCTATTTTAATAGGGCTAGTTGGCTGTGATAAAGGCATTAGCACTATCTCCGGTAATGCCGTGAAGTGCGGTGACGAGAACTCGCTACAGCTAATTAAGACTCTATTAAAAGACAATACTCAATCTTATGTAAAAAACATCGCATCCAATGAGGGAGTAATGACTGACAGTGCAGCGTTGAGAGCTAGTGCTAGCCAAATTGATTTTACTTTGGCAGATGTTCGTACTTCAAAGACTGATCCCAATAGTACTAAAGTGTTTTGTGTTGCAGCGCTATCTACTACTCTGAATTCAGAGCTAGTTAATCGGGCTAACTTTGTCACTGATTACTATGAGCAAGCTAACCTTAGTGAGCTGGCATTTGAACAAGATATTGAGATGGACAACAACACTATAAGTTATTCCTTAGAATATGCGATACAACCTACTGATGACGGAACCAACATCTATGGTCAACTGCAAAATGGCACTGAGCTGTTTGATTTTATAGGGACAGCTATCGTTAATTCTATGCAAAAAAATTCTGTGCAATCCCTAAAATCTCAGCAACAAAAAGCCAAAGTAGCCACTAAGCTGGCGCAAAGCAAGGCGCAGGAAGATGAAAGGGCATTGGTGGCAGAAGCAACGGTTTTAGCACGTCGTGAAGCGGCAGGTGAGCTGGCTGAAGTGTCTGCTGAACAAGCCAAATCCAAAGCCACTATGGATTACAAACGTAGCGAGCTCAATAAACTATGGAATTCAGCATCAGATGAAGTAAAAGAGTCATTAGCAGAGGGACAAAGAGAGTGGGTTGCAGAGCGTGATGAGATTTGTGTTAACCGTGCTCGAGAGGCAGATCCTGCTTGGCAAGAATATGTGCGTACAGAATGCATTACTGAACTAATAGGCGAACGCTATTATGAAGTAAAAGAATATATAGATAATTATGAGTAGGGCAAAACCCTTAGATACTGTATTGGCTCACAGTTAAGTTCGACTAAGTCAGGTCAAATACAAGCCCTACCTGTTATCACAAAGCTAATAGGTAGGGCTTATTACTGAGTGCTTTTGCTACTAAGCCTCACTCCCCCCAATACTGGGCAATGACTTTTGGGAAGCAGTAATCTTTTGGCATTACAGTGATAGCGATTGGTACTAATATTGACTTAGTCACTCCACTAATGCTGTCGCACGCTGCTTTATCAGCAACGTTATAATAGATAACCCGCAAAGTGTTCTGAGGACAGAGATCTGAGCACTGGAAAGATTTCACGACTTCAGTCCCATGATGGTAGCCTATAACCCATTGCTGTGCCCCTTCGCTTGGTGCAGACTCTTTTTGCTCTGCTGCTTGAATGAGATCAGCATCAGTCATAGTGTCTTCGTTAGTAGGCGCAGTAACGCAAGCTGCTAGGCTTATTATTAAGGCGCTTAGGGCGGTTAATTTAGCAGTTAATAGCATCGGCATTATTTTCATGATAGTTACTCTCCAGTTATTTCACTACTGATCTCTTAGCTCTGTAGCAACTTAAGCCAGCTAACCCCCTTTAGTATATTATTATAGCGCGCAGAATACTGCACTATAGCGGCCAAGCCATTATTAAAATTTGTCATTAAAACCTGTGATTAATACCTGTCATTGAAATTCAGTGGCTATAACAGTTGCTAGCTGATGACTATAGCTTAAGCATAGCTGTCAATAAGCGCTATGCCATATAGAAAGTCATTAAGCTTTATATGCTTAATATAGTCTCTGTTAGCTAAGTAGCTATTGACTATTTAACCAGTTATAGTCGATAAAAAACCGCTCACAGTCTAAGCTAGGAGCGGTTTTTGCTTACTATATAAAGCAGTGTTAATAGATAGGTTCTAAACTAGTATCAATGCCATTATCGGAAATATTAGAAAATAACCAAAGACTGCTAAAAGTGCATACAAGGTGTTGACGTCTTTACCATCGATCTTCAGTCTAGCTAAAGTATCACCGAGCTTTAAAATAGAGATAGTATAAAAGTAAAATGCTAATAACAGCAGCACGGTCCTAATAGCAAATATAGCCAAAGAAGACGCTGCACCAAAAAATATCACTGTGCCAGGAAATAGAACCTCACCTTTGATGATCAAGACTAATAGAACAACTGCTACACCTGACGCTGAAGCATGAAAAAATATAACGTCGTGGAGGGTGGCATCAGCTTTATAAAAACTGTGTTCAATATTAAGTTTGTCACTAGTAAGGGCTTTGGGGACAGAGTCTCCAGTCATGATTAATTTATGACCTTTGACATTACTAGCGGTAATGAGGAAGACGAAGAATGTCAGACCGACCCAGAAGAATACATGTATATTTATAATAGTCATTACCCCTAAATCTGTGGAAACTCGATTTAAAAATATTTTCTGTCTCGATAAAGTTCAATATAATACTTAGTGATAGTAGAGCCTCAGCCCTTGTAAAAGTTACTGTTTACCTACTCATACTATCAGTACCATTACTTTGATTTGTAAAAAAGTGTGCCCTAGTAACGGCCTCAGCCATGGCTGCCTATGCTGCTAGTTGCTTTAGTGATTGGTCTATAACTGAGATTTATTTTTTACCGTAAAAAAAACCGCTCACAGTCTAGGCTAGAGCGATTTTGAATATTCATATTAGGGTTGTAAATGTTATATTATTTCGCTGTTAATCCTAGCTCAGTGGCTTCTTTTAGCCAGCTAGGAAACTCCTCTAACATATTCTCATACAAAGCTTCTTCGCTGATGTCATCCAAGTCATCTAGCTCAAAAAAGCTGCAATTATCAACAAGTCGTCCGGTCATATCATCTAATTTTTTTACAATGCCGTAGCTACTACCACCCAAACCAACAAACTGCCAAAATATCGGTAACTTTGCAGCGTCAGTCATAATTCTACTTATACCACGAGTGTCACGTACGCCACCATCGCTGATAAACAAAATATAAACGGGTACGTCAAGTCCGTCATCTTTATAAAACTGAGTGACTTTTTCCATCACCCCTGCTTCGTTATTGGTTCTCGATCCTAGCTCCCATTTGCGCCAGCCGCCTTGTACACTGTCGATAAAGCCTTCGTAATTATCTAGCCCAACCTCGCCTAGATATTGTGAATGCTCACCAAACGCCCAACAGTCTAACGCTTGGTCGTCATCAAAACTTACGGCTAATGGCAGTAAGCGATTGACCACCTCCTGTACCCGACCTTCTTTATATTGTCGATTCATTGAGCCTGTAGCATCTAATACTAAGGCAACTTTAGCCGTTAATTGCTGTAATTGGCGTTTCTCTAGTGAAACGCTAGCTTTTTTGGCAAGGTTAACTAACTTTGGTGCTTTTTGTAGCATGACTTTTTCTAACGATACTTTAGAGGTGTTTATCTTCGCTGTAGATAGCGTTTGATTGGCAGTAGTATTTTTATCTTCTACTACCTCGTCTGCTACATCACCACCGAAATACTGCACAATCGCAGCTAGACCACCATTAAAACCTTGCGCGACATTAGCTAAGCGCCAGACACCGTTTTTACGATAAAGTTGGAGTAACATACTGGCTTGCTGTTGAGCAAAGTCTGCAACTTGATAATGCGCTTGTGCTTTTTGTGTCTGCTGCCAAATGCCAATCTCTAACGATTGAATTTGATTAAGCGAAGTGTCAGCTGATAATACAAAAAACAAGCTATCGATAGTCGTAGGAAGTTTGGATAAATTAACGTCAAACTCAGCTTGGATGCCTTTATTTGCCGTTAGCTGCGACTCGTAATGGGTGAGCTTGATTTGCCCGCAAGGTGAGGTTGGCTGATTATAAAACACCATGTAATCATCATTAATCAGTTTTCCTGCTATGTCCAATGCAAAGCAGCTGATATCTATTTCTATTGGACTTTGACGAGTGAACTGTAAGGTGATTGGTGCAGTATCATCAATACCAAGATTGCTTAAGGGTAAGCGTTGTCCTATGGTTAGCTGGTTCATATTGTTCCCTAATATGTCATACTTGTTAAATGAAATTTTCATTTATATACGCATAATTTTACCTAATGGGTATATTTTTTGGTAAAATATACATAACTATATACTGGTACTTATTTATACTAGTATCAACTTATTTCGCTTAATGGCAGGAGGGCGATATGACTGATAAATCAACATTCGTCCTAAAGATATCTGGTATTGGTTTGGAAAATATTAAAGCTGGTGATATTGGTCGTCTGCTTAATGATTTCTGTAAGCTTTTAGGCGATGAACACTTATATTTCGATAATATTTATTCGGGCTCTGCAGTATTAAAAGTAAAAACAGAACCTGAATATTATGATACTAAGATTGAAAAACTTAATACCAACATTATTAAGCATAACTCAGCGTTAGATGATATCCATAAAGTAATGCGTCGATATTCACAACTTTTTACAGATATAGATGCCTCTATTTTTGCTAGTAGAACAGCTGTAAACGATGAAGATATGGATCTTATTCATCATATCGAATTCCGTAAACCTCTATCACATACTTTCGAACAATCTGAAACTTTCATTGGAAAGTTACTAAAGCCTGCCCATGGAAAAGACGACACTGATCACTTTACAATCTTACTTGGTAATCAGAAGACAATATCAGTATCAGTTCCTAAAAACTTATCTTACAATTTAGCTCCTTACTTAGAGTCATTGTGGCGATTTGAAAGTTTCGTTAAATTTAGTGGTACAGCATGTTATGAACTGCAGCAAAAATATACTTTGTCCTTAAAAAGCTTTGATGCGACTAGTTTCGAAATTATTGAAAATAACACTACAGCAAAATCTTGGATGAAAGATTTTATTGACTGTGGTGACAGTGGTTGGCAAGATAATGACGACCCTATCAATACATGGCTTGAGGAACGTCATTCATGATGGTTATGGTAGATAACAATTTTCTGATTAGGTTAGTTGACGATAATGAGACTTATCGTATCTTTATTCAGTCTCTTGAAAGAAGTGAAGTGTCCTTAGGCTTGCCAACCCCTGTTATTGCTGAATTCTTGGTAAGAGATGACAATTATGATCGAGCAACATTCTTATCGAAAGTAAACAGCTTTACACAAATTTTTGATTTTGATATGAAGTCAGCTTTAGTAAGTGCAGGTATTTTTCGCAATCTATTAGATGTAGGATATATTAAAGAAAATAATAGGGAACGGCAGACTATCAAAGTAGACATTCAGATTATTGCTATTACTATGGCAAATGAAGTTAGCAAGTTATACACTGCAGATAAAGGAATTACAGAAATAATTGATAAGCTTGAACTACCTATAGAAGTTATTAATTTTGAGCAAGATGAACTCCTAGGAATGACTTTATTTCAAAATTCACCACTTTAATAAAAAAAATTATATGTCATGGGTAATATAAGTTTGAGACTTTCTTGTATTTCTAAACCCTTTAAACCCTAACCCAACAAAGAACTAATCTCCACCTCTGCTCGCAAGCCATCAACTGCCATATTTATCCTATTTGATAACTCAATTTCTTCTTTACTATAATCATCCCTTTTAAACAGCGCCCTCGACTTCCTAGCCGCCTTAATATACGCACTATTCTTATACAGCGCCGCTGTGACCTCAGCATTGATAGCCGTGATCTCACTCAGATAAGACTCTAATGTACGGTTATTAGTGCTGAGCAACCTAACCGTATTTTCTAGCTTCTCTGAATTGTCTAAAATCGACTGTATCCTCCCTATCAGCACCTTATCTTGCTGCTCAAACTTGCTAGTATTGGCACGCGACTTAAAGGCCGAAAAAGCAATCATAGGTATAATCATAATAACCAACACTATCACATAGCTCAAAAGGCTCGTACCGCTACCGCCCAGAGCCAATAGTAAGAACCAAATTACCATTATCGTCAGTAGTCCCGCCATAATGCCAGTGAAGACGGTGAATGATGGAAACCAAGTTTTTAGCCGAGCGGCTTTAGTGAAGCCAAGACCATCGATAGTATCAACTTGGCTATCAATTTTATCCGTGCTTTTGATCGCCTCTATCACCGTCTTTACCGTAGCCGGATCAGTGACTAAGCGACTGCTAGTTTTTAGCTCTTTTAGGATCAAAGCTATGTTTTGTTCCAACTTAGCGATGCCAAGATTGATCTTCTCTTGCAGTTCAGTGACTTTATTAAAGATAAAGCTATATTGCTCATAAGTATTATCGTAGGAGTGTCTACTTTTTATTGAGTTTTCATGATTGCCTAAAGTCGCTACATACAATAGCGCGCTTTTAGAGCGACTCTCATAGTACTCTTCTCTATCATAATCGATATTGGAGTAGGTCTTTAACTGACGATATTTTGGCGAGTCCTGCACCCTGCTACGATAGAAAAAATAGCTAGGGATAGCCAGTAGCAACAGGATAATGAGCAGTTTGAAATAAATACTATCCATAAGCAGGTTCCGGTTTAAATGAGGTGTTATGAATAGTGGGGATTATTAATAATTGACTAAAAACATCATGACTCTCGACGTTTCTATGCGTAGGGTGCGCCGTGCGCACCATTAACAGGGTTCTAACTAACTATTGGTGCGCACAGCGCACCCTACAAAAGCTTAAAAATATGGCTTATTATAGATTTTATAATAAGCCACACTATTGATAATAATGCAGGCTTAACCTATAGAGCCTTTAACTCTTCCATCTGGGCGGTCATCGCTGTCAACTGCCCTTCTAACTCAGCCAGTTTTGCTTTCTCAGCTTCTACCACTTCGACAGGCGCTTTACTGACAAAGCCTTCATTACCTAGCTTACGGGCGATACCTTCCGCTTGTCCTTTTAGCTTGTCGTATGACTTGCCCAAACGAGCTAGCTCAGCGGTTGGATCGATCAGCCCTTTCATAGGGACTAATATGCGTAGCTGTCCAATCATGCTTGATGAGGATAGTGGCACCTCATCACCAGCTTTTAAGATCGTTAAGCTCTCTACTTTTGCTAATGCCTTAAACTGATTAGCGATACGGGCTAGGCGCTCATCTTCCGCTTGCGAGATGTTTTGTAATAACACAGGCAGGCGTACTGCATTGCCTAGCTTCATCTCGCCACGGATATTACGCACGCTCGCGATTAGCTGTTGTAACCATGCCATATCAGCTTCAGTTTGCTCGCTGATTTGTGTGGAGTCAGTTTTTGGGTAGCTAGCGATAACGATGCTCTCAGTAGCCTTGCGATCTAATAGCGGCGCAATGGTTTGCCAAATCTGCTCAGTGAGATACGGCATAATAGGATGAGTAAAGCGTAGCGCCGTTTCTAAGACATGTAGCAGTACATAGCGGATTTGCGCCTTGCGCTCAGCAGATACTGAGTCATCATTCAGGCTCGCTTTGGCAAGCTCAACATACCAATCACAATACTCATTCCAGATAAACTCATAGATATCGTGGCTGACCATATCGAGGCGATACTGAGCGAAATGCTGATGGATATTTTGGATACTAGAGTTCAGACGGCTCATGATCCAGCGCTCAGGTAACTCCCAAACTTCTGGGCGAGCCATTTGATCGATAGGCTTAGCAGTGCCTTCACTATCGACGCAGTTCATCAATACAAAGCGACTGGCGTTCCAGATTTTATTACAGAAGTTACGATAGCCCTCGACTCGTTTTAGATCGAAATTGATATCACGGCCAGTACTAGCTAAAGAGGTAAAAGTAAAGCGTAGTGCATCAGTACCGAAGGCTGGGATACCTTCAGGGAACTCTTTACGAGTTTGCTTTTCAATTTTAGCCGCATCTTTCGGGTTCATCATATTGCTAGTGCGTTTATTGACTAGCGTCTCAAGATCGATACCATCGATGATATCAATAGGATCGAGCACGTTGCCTTTAGATTTAGACATTTTTTGTCCAAAGCTATCCCGAACTAGACCATGCACATAAACGGTCTTAAACGGTACTTGCGGTGTGCCATCTTCGTTTTTGACAAAATGCATGGTCATCATGATCATGCGGGCTACCCAAAAGAAGATAATGTCGAAGCCCGTGACCAACACGCTAGTAGGATGGAAAGTCTCCATCACTTTTGCATCGGCATCGGCATCAGCCCAACCCAGAGTACTAAAAGTCCAAAGACCCGAGCTAAACCAAGTATCGAGGACATCCTCATCTTGGCGCAGTTTAATGCTCTGTGCTAAACTATATTTGCTACGCACTTCTGCTTCATCACGTGCCACATAGATATTGCCCTCTTCGTCATACCAAGCTGGGATACGATGTCCCCACCATAGCTGACGGCTAATGCACCAGTCTTGCAGATCGTTCATCCAAGCCATATACATATTTTTGTATTGCGCTGGCACAAACTCGATACTACCGTCTTCTACCGCATCAATGGCTGGCTTAGCTAGCTTATCTACTGCCACGTACCATTGATCGGTCAACCAAGGCTCAACGATAACGCCACTACGATCACCACGGGGCGCTTTAAGTGCGTAGTCCTCGATATCTTCTAGCCAATCCTCTGCCTTGGCTTGTTCGACTACTTGCTTACGGGCAGCAAAGCGTTCCACGCCAGCGTAAGGGCTACCATTATGGTCAGTTGGCGTGGCTTCAAGCTCAGGGTCACGAGTTTGCAGATCCGGATACACTTCCATATCCGCTAAGATATTAGCGTGTCCATCAAGAATATTAATCAATGGCAACTCATGACGGCGACCCAATTCATAGTCATTAAAGTCATGAGCAGGAGTGATTTTTACACAGCCCGTACCGAATTCAATATCGACATAATCGTCAGCTACGATAGGGATTACTCTTCCGGTAATGGGTAAAGTGATGGTTTTACCCACTAAATGCGCATAGCGCTCATCGCTAGGATTGACTGCTACTGCGGTATCGCCTAATAAAGTTTCAGGGCGAGTGGTCGCTACTACTAGATAGTTTTTGCCATCTTGAGTGGTTATATCTTTATCAGTGAAAGAATAGCGGAAATGCCATAACGAGCCTTTTTCATCATGGTTCTCTACTTCTAAATCCGACAAAGCAGTCTGAAACTTAGGGTCCCAGTTGACTAGACGCTTACCGCGATAAATCAGGCCATCATCAAACAGACGTACAAACACCTCTTTTACTGCATTAGACAAGCCATCATCCATAGTGAAGCGTTCACGGCTCCAATCAACAGAGCTGCCCAAACGACGAATTTGAGTAGTGATATTATCACCCGACTCTTCTTTCCACTCCCAGACTTTATCAATAAAAGCCTCACGGCCCAAGTCATGGCGCTTGATACCTTCAGCATTGAGACGACGCTCAACCACCATTTGAGTAGCGATACCAGCATGGTCGGTACCTGGTTGCCATAGCGTATTATCACCATCCATCCGATGATAACGAGTTAGCGCATCCATAATGGCATTATTAAAGCCATGACCCATATGCAGCGAGCCTGTGACGTTCGGCGGTGGCAAGGCAATAGAGAAGGATTGTTCTTTATCAAATGTCGGGGCAAAATAACCGCTTTCTTCCCAACCTTGATACATGCCGGCTTCAACATCGCTTGGACTATAGGCGTTTTCAAGTTGGTTTAAGGCCGCTTGGATAGATTGGGTTAAGTTGGTTTTGTTAGTGGGATTGCTCATAATAAAAAAGTCTTATGGTTAATAATGGAGGTGGTAAAGAATGGGTATAAAAAATTTAAAATAATTGATAAAGTGATTTTAACGCAGATGACAGAATTTTGTTAGCGCTTAGCTAATTTAAGCGTATAGATTGGCGAATATTGATGCTATCTTTTTATGATTTCTATCTATCCACCGTTGACATATCTCAAAGAACTGACTCTTTAAAGCTAATAATGTCTTAGCGTCATTATATCCTGTTTGCACATATCCCATGTGCACATCACCAGCAGCCTCATCTATACAATAAAGCACATTTGCAAAGCTTTTTACGTCTTCCAAATTATCATCATATTCAAAGAACTCTTCAAAAATGTAATGCAGCCCTGCCTGCCCATTCTCTAAAATAGAATAGTTTTCTGGTTGCACGGTATGTTTGTAAATTATTGAGCAAGTATAGATCCATTTAGCTTGCTCTGTAGTAATGCGTGGAAAGCCTAAATTAATAACTGTTTTTTGAAACAAGTCTTTTTTATCCTGTGAGTATATAGGGTCATCGTCAATAATTGCTAACATCTCATCATCATAGTGTTCATTATCAAGTAAGTAATGCGTGTAATCGAAAATCTGTTTATCACTTAATAATCCAAGCTGTAGCAAACTAGCAACCACTGCCATCTCAGCTTGCCAAGGCGTATAATTAATTAAATAGTTAGCTAAAGGTTGCATAATTTTTGCCAACAGTAGTAGGTGAATAGATATAGCTGAACAATCAATAACAGCAATCGCTCTAACTCTTTATATAATAGACTGCCATGATCTTATAAAATAGTTATCTATCTTAGCATTATCATTCTGAATAGTGAGCCACCTGTGTCCCAAGATACCGATCGTAAAGACAGTAATAAGCCTTTTAGCAGTGATGATACTACCAACACTACCGAAAACCTAAAAGATGAAGATTTTTCTGAAGGCATTAGTGACGAAGATAAAGAAACGATTAAAAAAGTCGCTAACGATGACAATGTCAGCGCGCCTAAAAGCTATGCCAGCATCTTAGTCGAGCAAGTCATTGATGCTAACGAAACCTTTAATCGCTCTTTAGGGTCGCTGTTTACTAGTGCTTTTACCGCAGGTCTGGAGATAGGCTTTAGCTTGTTTGTCATTTTGTCGGCCTTTGCACTATTGAGCGAAGTCCTGCCTAGCCATTACGCTATGGTATTGGCCTCGCTACTCTACCCACTCGGCTTTATTATCGTCGTTATCGGTCAGTCACTGTTATTTACTGAGCAAACCTCGTTACTTAGTCTACCGGTCCTCAACGGCATAGAGCCACTGCGAAAACTGCTGCGGCTTTGGGGTATTGTTATCGCTGGTAATGTCTTCGGTGGCTGTCTATTTGCAGCCTTAGTGATCGGCTTAGGGATCAATATGGAGCTGTTCAGCAGCGCTGATATAGATGCTTATGCGCAGCACGTATTAGATTTTGAGTGGTGGGTGATCTTTGGGAGTTCAATCTTAGCAGGTTGGATGATGGGGGTAGCGGCGTGGCTAGTGACTTCGGCGCGCGACACCCTAAGCCGTATCTTCCTAGTGTCCTTGATTACCGGTAGCATTGGCTTTTTGGGCTTGCATCACAGTATCGTGGGTAACATAGAAGTATTTTCGGCCTTAATATATGGCCATACAGTGAGCTTACTGAGCTACTTATATTTCTTAGGGATTGTACTAGTCGGTAATACTATTGGCGGCGTAGTATTCGTAGCTATTCTTAGAAACCGCACTTTTTTATTCGATTTTGAACAGAATAAACAGCAAGCTAAGGATGATAAAAGAGATAAAGCGGCGCGGATGAATTCACGGCTACGCTAGCAGCTATCAGGTATGGAAAGTAGTGAATGATCAGACTTGTCTAACTATCTAACTATCTAACTATCTAACTATCTAACTATCTAACTATCTAACTATCTAACTATAGTAACTACGTATCTGAATACTAACTCATAAAAAATGCCACAAGCTTAAGGATTGGCTTTGTGGCATCGTCGGTCATCATAAAATTATCGTTGCAGTGCATTAAGTAATTCTTATATTATTTACCACCTGATGCTTAAGAGTTAATGCTTGACGCTTATCACTTAAGGATTAATACTTATTACCGCTGTGCCATAAGCGATAGCTTCTACCATACTGCCAAGCTGGTTAATATTGCTGACTTCAAGACGTAAACCATAAATGTGGTTATAACCTTTAGCATGAGCTTGGCTACGCATACGCACTACTGCCTCACGACGTGCTCTATCTAGTAAGGTTTCATAAGTGGTTAGGTTTTTGCCAAATAGACTCATCACTCTAGCAATGATCATCTTAAAATAATCTTGGGCGATAACGACACTACCTAATACCAGTTCGCTTTGGCTATTATCAGCTAGTGCTGGTTGGTAAAAGCGTTCAGTAGAAACGATAACGTGGCTAACTTGTTGTTCAGAGATCGCAAGTCGTGCTAAATGTTGACGCTCATGACGGGAGCCAAAGAACCAACCGACCACAAACAATATAACAAGCGGCGCATAATTAAACAGCACTTGGGTAACAGAGTTATTCATGGCTTGTCTCTTATCATAAAAAGCATTAGCTGTTTAACTAATCAACTAGCCAAAAGGATTAAAACGCGGTAAATCTTCGGCAGCTGCTGGCGCTTGATCTTGCGCACTTGGGTACTGGCTTACTTGATCATAAGGAGCGCTGGGTGGCTGATAATGCGTAGCTTGCTGCTGCTGAACAGCTACTACTTTGACTGCCGTACCATAGACGAACAGCTCAGCGGCTCCTTGAGCAATGCTTGAGGTTGAGAAACGTAGACCCACTACCGCATCAGCGCCTAAAGCTTCCGCCTTAACTATCATACGATCGATGGCTTGTTGGCGAGACTCGTCTAACAGCTCAGTATAAGCCGTCAACTCACCACCAACGATGTTTTTTAGTCCAGCAAATAAGTCTTTACCTACGTGCTTTGAGCGCACAGTACTGCCATAAACCACATCTAAACGCTCAGTGATTTGGTAATTAGGCAAGTGCTCAAGATTGGACAGTTGAATATTACTCAATTAATAAACCTCATCGATTATATGTTTACAGAGTGCATCTAGATAAGCGTTTTCTGAACTTTTATTAGTATTGCCTAAGTCCATCGTTGCTACGGTTTTTATAATAAAGACATTGTCGTGCAGCCCATCACACTCAGAGTTACTAACATTGTAGCTAGTAATAACTTATTCATAGGTAACCTTGTGCTTGATAGGCGCGTCTATTAAGTGTCAGTAGCTAACTATTATTAACTAGTCATTAGTATGGAACAATAAAAACAACTCAGTTAAATTGCCTTCAATACTATTAGCCATCTGCGCCATTTTGTCTTCATCGCTACGCATCTGTAATAGCTCAGGGTCTTCATCGTCAATACCACTAAGTACAATCATAGGCAAAGTCAATACTGCCACATCTTCAGCGGTATCTTCGTTTTGAATCCAATCGCTGGCTTCATCACCGTACATTGCATCGACAAATCCAATCGACCAAGCAACGATATCAGATTCATCAGAGAAATCGAAGTCCACTTCTTCATTACCGACATCTTCACTAAACGGCAGCTCGATAGGTGTCTCATTTTTTAGCTCGTCCATAATGGACTTACGCCAGCGCTTAACACCGTCAACGACGTTTTCTGGAAGCTTACTCACTTGACCTTCAAACAATGCATCTAGCCAGTTCGGTAATGCAGGACCGATAATCGTAGCGGTTAAGAAACCATGCATAGCCACGCTATCCAGCACGTATTGGCTCTCTTGGTTATCCAAGTAGTCTAATAATTGGTCAAAGCTCATTGGATTACTCATATTACAGTGGTCCTTACATGCGTACAGTAGCGCTGCGAACTCAAGAATGAGCTTGGTTCACAACTTATCATCTGTCAAATGGGAAAATATTATTATAAAAGATAGATGGCAAAACTAGGTAAAATAACCGACTTAACACAGTAACTAGCTTAGCATAACTTAATTGTGATAAGGGATTATATAGTGACATCTATAGCTATTTTGGTAGTCAATATAACTACTTTGGTAGCCGATTTAAGTAAGATGCAAACCCTTTATCCTAGTCTTCCCAATCATCACCATCTTCGTCAAAGTTATCTAAATCATCAAGCTCGTCTTTTAGCTCTTTAGCCAGACGTTTTTCTTCTAATAGATTGTCGATCAAGCGTCTTTTTTCTAGGCTGCTTAAACGCGTGCGCACACTAGTCTCTGCTTCTTCAACCATCTTTGCATCATCATCATCGCTAAAATCATCGTCAAAATCATCGTCGATATCAGCATCGCTCATGGCAAACTCCTGTCAGTAGTAAAAAGGTAAAATACATAGATACCTATGCCTTATAAAGTCTCTATGAGACGTTGTCAATAGTTTTTGCATTTATCGTTATTTTGCTATTAGCACAGTGAGGCGCTGGTAGCTATTATTATCACTCATTACCAGTCATTAGTACTGCATTGCGTACATCTGCTAAACGCTGAATCATAGCATCATTACCACCTTCAAATACTGCACATTCGCGTTCGTATACCGTGGTTGGGCGCTTGAGACTATAGACTTTGACATGATTGGC
The DNA here is from genome assembly GCF_018919485.1 of Psychrobacter sp. TAE2020. Classification (GTDB taxonomy): domain Bacteria; phylum Pseudomonadota; class Gammaproteobacteria; order Pseudomonadales; family Moraxellaceae; genus Psychrobacter. The sequence continues at coordinate 2,540,386 of NZ_JAHLMU010000001.1, read as the reverse complement.
AATTTGCTTAAGCCCCTCATTAGGTAACAAGATTAGCATTTGCTCCTTTTTTCCCACACTTTTGAGCAGTTGTGCCATGGCTTCGCTTTGTGCTTCGTCACTGACTCCAACAGTCACTGACAAGGCAAATTTTGAGAGCTCGATATGCTTGTCATGAATGATTTTATTCAGCATCAAATATAGCTTACCCAACATCACTCCCGCCAGCGCAACTTTAGCATGACTATTATTCGCTTTTAGTAATGCTACAGCCCCGTTATCTTCAAAATGAGGCTCATTAATAACACTAACCCCTAATAACAAAGGCAACTGTAACAGTTCCAACAAGGCTTGGTTAAATAGCTGGGTACATAATGCCAGATAAGGCACACGCATTTCAGGCGCTAAACGCTCTAGCATTTTATATTCATCATGGAATTTAACTTGCACGCTTACGCTATCATAACTGCGCGAAGCTGACAATTTGTTAGTAGCTATAGCGGGTTTTTGCGGCTTAGAAGGTAATTTTTGTAACTGATTAATAGTTGTGTCAGTAGCTGATGAGCGGGTATCAGCAGAGGCTAACGCCTGCTCCTCTACACTGCCAGTACCCTGTTGCGACTTTAGATAAGCGTTGAGCTCGTTATGAATGACCGCAGTATTAACAGCGGTACCCGTACTTTTTCCTTTAGTAGATATAGAGTTAGCACTGCTATTGGGTGCTTGATTATTAGGGTCTTCACTATCATAAATTTTGCTGTCGGCATCTCTAGAATCAGCAGCATTCAACTGCCGTCTGCTGTCTAACGAATTGGTTTTTGCATAAGTATTACGATGCAAATTGTCAATTTCGCGACTTAAAGCATTAATTTGCTGCTTAGTAGGACGAGCGATATAGCCGTAAGCCACTAATAGTAATAAGTGTAACAATAGCGAGCCGATGACGAAGGGCCACTGCATAGCTATAATCTCGCCTTTACTGATATCTTTTAAGGTTAGCGCCACACTACCAATTACCGCATCACCCTTAGTCGCCATCTGCTCAATAGTGTTGCCTTTCTGCATAGGAGCATTGCCTACCGGCACCAAAATCTCATTATTACTATCTTTGATCACTAAACGCGCAACGTCCTGCTCGCTAGTATAACGATTGGCGATCACACTGAGACTAACTCGGTCCTTATTCTCTAAAGACAGGCGTGCCTCATCGATCAACTGGGTGACCATTTGTTCGCCTTTGTGCGCCCGACTTTTGCTTAACTGTTGATCGGTACTGATCACCAATAACAAAGTTTGCAGACAAAAACTAACCAGAATAATAATGGCAAACAACCCTTGCCGCGGCGCTAAATACATCATGATAGAGTAGACTTATTTGAAGGAGAAAATTAAAAAACAAGACTTTCGCTTATTTTCCAGAAAAGTATGCTGCTTGTACTACTAGGGTGTGTTGAACACTCAACCACAGCAGTGACAAAATGACGATCTATTGTTCAAAGCCCTATTTTAACAAGCAAATAAGCGTACCTTATTATCATAACGCTTTTTTGTCGAGGGATTTACCTTTTATAACCAATAGTGTCTCATAATTAGTAACGGTTAATGTATAACCGCTTATAACAGCCATTATGATAAGCCAAGCTTACCAAACTATGGCAAAATTACTTCACAGCTCATCTATAGGCGCTACCTAGTAAAGCTGTTATTATTCCTAATCTTATCTGCGCATACAAGGGACAATTAAGCCATGGCAAAAAATACATCATACTCGTTACCAAAAGACAGCAAAGCCTGGCAACAGGCCGTCAATTCTATCGCGGAATTACTACCTGATGATATTAATTTGCATGATTTTGATGCGCTGCAATCTTTGCCTTTGTTTGCGTTGATAGTAGTACTGCCGGTAGAAGTACCTACTTTAGACATTCATCAGTATGTACAGTCTTGGGTTGACGAGCAGCCGAACTGGCATTTAGTGACTGTAGCCGAAGATAAAGAAGCCAGCTTTGTAGAGATTCCTATTGAGCATACAATGACTAGCCCAGCTTATGTAACGGCAGGCCTCCGTATCAATAGCAGTAACGATGATAATGCTAACAGTAGTAATGCAGACCCCACGAATCCACTAGATGGCTCGGCAGCAACTAAGACTACTGCCAAGCCGCCGTTTGTCTCTGCGCAAGTTTTTCGCTATCTGTTAGTGCCAGTCACCGATACGCTAATGCATGCCGGCAAAAAAATAGCCGCTGCACATATGATTGATGAGCAGCTGACTTCACGCTTACGCCATGACTTGGCAGAGCATCAATTGGCGCAAAACAATAGCCATTCTGCCAATACTCCAGCAAGCCCTACGCTCGATAACGCAGACTTAGTGGATTGTCATATTTTATCTATCGGCCATATGTTGCGCACCCATAAACTGGCTTGTTTCGACATGGACTCAACTTTGATTGAACAAGAGGTTATCGTTGAGTTGGCTAAGACCGCTGGGGTTGGCCAAGAAGTAGCCACCATCACTGAAGCGGCCATGCGCGGTGAGATCGACTTCGATGAGTCTTTTGCGCAACGAGTAGCGTTACTAAAAGGGGTTCCAACTTCAATACTCGATGAGATTTGTGCACGACTCAGCCTATCAACAGGTGCTCGTACTACTATCAGCGCTCTAAAAGCTTTAGGATATCACACCGTATTAGTCTCTGGTGGATTCACTTATTTTGCCCGCTATATCGCTGAGCAACTAGGCATAGATGAAGTCCATGCTAATAATCTAGATGTCAGTGAAGGTGAAGTCAGCGGTCATATTCAATTGCCTATTATCAATGGTGCCAAAAAAGCTGCTATCGTTGCCCATACTGCCGAACGCTTAGGTATCGCTATGTCACAAGTAGTCTGTGTTGGTGATGGCGCTAACGATTTACCAATGATGGCTATTGCTGACTTAGGGGTAGCTTACCGTGCTAGATCTATCGTACAAGCACGTGCTGATGCTTCGGTCAATGTCACGGGCCTTGAAGGAGTACTCTACGCCCTCGGCTATCCAGCATTTATTGCCAAACAGTCGTAAATACTTATAAGCTCAAGCAATAGTCGTCCTATCGAGCCTTGCTTCAGCTGACCACTACATGCTGTTATCATTCCCTACTTTATAAGCTGAGTCAGCGATTATGTCGTTCTCTCGGCTTATTTTTCACCCTTATTATGGTACAAGGAGTCGTCCATGACGGCATTGAAATCCCCACAGCAAGATGACTCGCTATTAGAGCCGTCAAAACCATCAACTGCAACTGTAATATCAACAAAGTCGTCAAGCTTGCCTCATGAGCCATCAGCCTCTAGTAAAGACAGCCCTAAGCAACTACTAGCTATATATGTTAAAGGCATGACTATGGGGGCTGCGGATATCGTCCCTGGCGTATCTGGTGGTACTATAGCCCTGATTGCTGGTATCTATGAGCGCCTGATCAATGCTCTAAGTAGCATCGGCCCTCATCTATGGTCAGTGTTCCGTCTGCAAGGCGGAGTCAAAGGCTTACTAGCCGTATGGCGTCAAGTTGATGCGACTTTTCTATTATTTTTATTGCTAGGGATTGGCACGAGTATTGTGACTTTGGCTGGTATTATTAAAGGCTTATTAGAGAATCAACCGCTATTGATTTGGTCGTTCTTCTTTGGCTTAGTAGTCGCCACTGTACTTATTTTATTGACCGAGATTACTCGCTGGACTGCAGCACGAATGGGTCTATTCCTAGTCGGTGCGATTGCGGCCATAGCTATTAGCAGTCTACCCTTACTGACTACTACTCCAAGTTTACCTTACTTGTTCTTCGCTGGAGCCATAGCGATTTGTGCCATGATACTACCCGGAATATCCGGCTCTTTTATTTTATTATTATTGGGCGCTTACGACACCGTGTTGGAGGCAGTACATAGCTTTAATCTAACTATTATCTTCACTTTGATGGCTGGCATGCTAACGGGACTGTTATTATTTACTCGGATGCTTAAGTGGCTATTGTCACGCTATTATCAGGCAACTTTAGCGCTCCTGACTGGCTTTATCGCTGGCTCCTTAGTAAAAGTATGGCCTTGGAAAACCGATTCTTTAGGGACCTTAGCCAAAGAAGCTACCCACAATGTAGCCCCTTGGCTATATCCCACTGGCCCTCACTGGTTAACCACTTTAAGCCTTATGTTAATAGGTGCCGTATTAGTATCGTTGTTATCTTGGTGGGGTCATCGTAGCAACTAATTCAAGCGATCTACTAATTAAAGTTAAGCTTAGTAGCTGTCAGTGCTAAGCTCGAATACTTACCTACACCCTCGTAAAAAAGCGCCCATTGCTGCTAAAAATAGACGTCAACGGTTGTCGCAAAGTCGCCTTTTAGCCTTTCGGTTTACCAGTAGAACTCTCATAATGGTGTTATTGAAATTCACCTTTTGCAGAGCGAGATGAATGATGCTTTTAACATTATTAGCTAGTGGCTACTTATCCAGCCTGTCCATAGCGACCTTGAGCAGTGGCGCTCTATTAGGCTATGGCTTGTTAATCAGTCTAATTATAGCTATTGCGCTCTCTTCGCAGCGCTGGCTCCTTTGGTACGTATTAGGCGGAGTGGTGTATTGGCTAGCCGTTGAGAGCATCCATAGCCTACTCATGAGCTGGACATTCCTGACAGAATGGCATGGTTATGTCGCTGCTATGGGCATTAGCTGGCTGCCTTTATTCGCTTGGGTGCTGTATCGAGCACTACGCTATGATGATGTTAGTGCAGCTTTGCAACAGCAGCGTGAGATTGAAACAGCACGTTATATTGAGCACAGCCCTATTTATGATGATGACTATACGCCACGTTTTGAATAGTATCCTTAGTAGTTAGTTTGGCCTACTATTTAATAAAGACACGACCATTACTTAAAAACACCGCTGGTTTAGAGAGGGTGTTGGCTGATAACTATTGTTATGAAACTATTGTAAAATTATGCGCCTACTATTGGCGCTTTTTTTATCGGTTACTATTACTTTGTTACACATACTTAAAGCTGTCTACGCAAATACTAATGAGTACCGGCTGAAGAATGAGTTATAATTTAACTATATGATTATAGTGATAATTGCTATAAAGTACGTTTTATTTTTAGCCACTTTTAGGAGTTTGACCATGTTTACTGTTCCTGTTTTGGATGTAAAATCTGATCCTTTAGATGTACTATTAGCGGTAGTTGGTTATCGCTTGTCTATGCTTGCTGATAGCAATAACGAAGACTTTAAAGCACTATTGACTGAACGTAAGGTAACTATTGAGTTTGCTAGCGAAGAGTCTGATATTGCTCGTTACTTTAGCTTCGATAATGGTGAGTTTAGTCAGCGTAGTGGTCATGCTGAAAAAGCCGACTTAACTATCACTTTTAAAGATTCAATGACTGGTGTTAAGCTATTAACTAAAGGTAGCTTGCCAGCCTTTATGACTGCTGTTCAAGAAGGCAACTTAAGCATTGAGGGCGATTATAGTTTGCTAATGTGGTTCAATAAACTGGCAAAACATATCGTACCAGAGATCCCAGAAGAGCTAAAACCTCATATCCAAAATGCTAAGCCTTATGTTTATAAAGCCCAGCAGTTCGCTGAGCATTGGATCGGTTTTGCCAAGCATAAACTAGGTAAATAGTTGCCCTAGTAAGTAGCTGCTATATTGACACGAAGCATTATTGCTGTCACTTAGCACTACTCTGCTGTTATTATAAAGGTTGCGGTACACTACGGTTGCTGCAACCTTTTTTTATGTGGTAATCTTTTTATAATTTAAATTTTTTATTTACTAAATAATAGTCGCTGTTACTATTAGTGCTACTCTTCTTATAAACCACGCTTTAGTTTTTGAATAACTCAATACACCCTGATTAAGTTTTATTATCGAAGCTTTTTCAAATGTTGTGCTACTTATTACCCAAGGATTTATCATGGCAGGATTGCTTAGTATTACCGAACCTACTCCTACTTCTACTTGTAACCTCCCTAAAGGCAAGTATTTTAATCCTGAAGCGTTAGCTACAGAAGCTGTTGAGCCTGTTAATAAATATAGCCGTGAGCAAGTCGCCCAGCTTTTTGAATTACCATTGCTAGATTTATTATCACAAGCCCAAACCATTCATCGCCAATACTTCATCGCTAATGAGGTGCAAATTAGCACTTTATTATCGATCAAGACTGGCAACTGTCCTGAGGATTGTGGTTACTGCTCGCAGTCTGGTCATCATCGTGACAAAACTAAGCTACAAGCAGAAAAACGCTTAGAGATTGATAAGGTTATTGCCGCGGCCAAACGTGCTAAAGCGACTGGTTCATCACGGTTTTGTATGGGTGCGGCTTGGAAACATCCAAGCGCCAAAGATATGCCTTATGTAGTCGAGCTAATCAAAGAAGTCAAAGGTTTAGGGCTTGAGACTTGCATGACCTTAGGTATGCTCAACCCTGAGCAAGCAGGCCAATTAGCCAATGCTGGATTAGACTATTATAATCATAACCTCGATACTTCTAGAAGCTATTATGAGCAAGTGGTAAGTACTCGTAGCTATGATGATCGTTTGGATACTCTGAACAACGTGCGTGATTCAGGCATTAATGTCTGTAGTGGCAATATCGTCGGCATGGGTGAGAGCCGTGATGATCGTATAGATTGGTTATACGAATTACTCAAAATGCCTAAGGCTCCTGAATCTATCCCTGTCAACTTACTAGTTCCTATTGCTGGCACACCTATAGGCGATAAAGTATTAGCAGAAGGTGAGCTATCCGTGCTTGAATGGATTCGCACTATTGCGGTGACTCGTATTTGTTGCCCTACTAGCTATGTGCGCCTATCAGCCGGACGTGAGAGTCTATCTGATGCCGAGCAAGCCTTAGCCTTTATGGCAGGGGCTAATTCATTCTTTTATGGTGATAAGCTGTTAACCACTGGTAATGCTAGCCAAGCCAATGATGATCGCTTACTGCGCGAGCTGGGCTTAACTAAGCAATTTGCGGCGCCAAAAGCTGCAAAACTATTGCCTGTACTCGATGCTGTGAGTGGTCATAAGTCACAAGTAGTGCTGTCAAACTAAAGCAAACTGCGCTAAGCTTGCCCGCATTCCAATATAGCTATCAGCAGATCGACATTAGGAAAATGAGTATGGCAAATTATTTTGATTGGATTAAAGCGGCGCATGTTATCTCTTTGGTTTGCTGGTTTGCAGCTATTTTTTACTTACCAAGACTGTTTGTCTATCATGCCATGAGTGAGGACACTATTAGCCAAGAGCGCTTTGTTATTATGGAGCGTAAGCTGTATCGCGGCATCATGACGCCAGCGATGATCGCTACTTGGATTTTTGGTTTGTGGATGGTGATATCGGGCTGGGAAGTATACAAGACTCAGGGCTGGCTACACGTCAAGATAGTACTAGTTATCCTGCTTTCTGGCTATCATGGCGCTTGTGGCTTCTATCGAAAAAAGCTAATAGACAACCCACAGTACAAGTCTCATGTGTTCTGGCGCTGGTTTAATGAAGTACCAGTCTTTGCTTTAGTGATTATTGTGATTTTAGTGATAGTAAAACCTTTTTAAAGCTGATTTTATTATGGTTAAGCTGTCCTCTATTAGTAAGATTAAAGCTTAGTATAAAACCTAAAAAAGCGTCCATAGTTTATTAGCTATGGACGCTTTTTTGTTTAACCGTACAGCAAAACCGACTCTTCTATAAAGCTGATAATCAAAGTAGCTTAAATAGTTGGGCGCATGATTTGGTAGACATTACTCAAGTCATAAACCCGATAACGTGCAGGCTCACGGCGATTTTCACCGGCGTAACTGAGCATTAGAGCTTGCTTGGCTGACTCATCGACCCAACCGACGAACAGACCACTGTGTTCAATACCTTTATAGCCGTGGTTAATATAATACAGCCAATCACCAATTTGAATCTCACTACTATTAGCATAAGGACCTTGTCTATAAGTGCCTTTATGTAGCGTATCACGGCTGACTCCAGCACGGTTAAATACGGCATTTAGATAGTCCCAGCAGCCGCCTTGAATGATAGTACGTTCATTGAGCGCCATAGTACGTGCAATGCTGATCACCCCACGAGCCGCCTTGCTACTCTGTAATTCAGCAGTGCTGAGCAGTGGTAAATACTCACTATCCACATTGTCATAGTTGCCCGATAAAAATGCCGGTAGTACTGCTAGCGCTGCCGATACTTGAGGATAGCGATAACTACTAGGAGCAGAGGCAGTGATAGCAGGAGAGGCTGTAACTTTGGAGCTACTAGTGTTTGACCAGCCAGAGGACACTACTGGCGACGCTACTGATACTTGAGGGTAACGATAACTGCTAGGAGCAGAAGCGGTAATAACGCGGGATGCACTAGGTTTAGAACTACTAGGCTCATAGCTGTTAGGATTGTGGCTGTTGGGATGAGAGCTATTAAGGTTAGAATTATTAGAGGTGTAGCTAATAGCGTTAGAAGGGTTAAGGCTAGAGTTGTAGCTATTAGCGTTAGAAGGGTTAAGGTTAGAGTTGTTAAGGTTAGAGTTGTTAGCATTGTAATTAGTAATATTACGATAAGTAGGCGTTGCTGCTGAAGGGGGCGCTGCACGTCTAATGCTTGAGCTGGTACTAACCCTAGCGGCGGGTACTGGCAGCATAGTTTGTGTAGTCTTTTGGGCGATCATCTGGCTCATATCATCAGCGTGTCCATAGCTTGTGAGACTCAAAACAGACAAACCTAAGGTCGCTACTGGTATCAGTTTTATAGCCTTAGATGAAACAGTTTTCGATGCAATCATCCATGTTAACGACATGATCAGCTCCTGGCAAAACAGCAAAAAAACAAAATCGCTAGGACATTAAATTCGGCAGCGATAAAGGTATAAGCTGTAGTTATAAACTATTATAGGGGCAAGTCGCAAGTACTATTAGTTATTTGACAGCGATAGCAGGTATATAAACCTAGACCAAAGGTTCAGTCAGCATTAAGCTTAATATTGACAGAGCGTTTATTAATGACTTGCCCTTGTAGGATAGCTTTGGTGGCTTGCGCCTCTTGCATAGTATCAAAGCCAATGATGTGGTATTTGCAGCTATTATCAGCAGCAATAATTTGCAGTTGCTCGCCATGCACAGTGATTTGATCATCATCAGCTAGATGAATCTGCTCACGCTTGCCTTGATTATCATGGACTAACTCGCTATTGCGTACCCATAGAATACCGTTACTGATAACGCCACTCATAGCTTTTTTGCGCTGTTGGCGCTGGCGATTAAAGAAAAAGCTGCCAATAATAAGTAAGGCTAGAGCGCCGATCGATAAGCGCTCCGGTAGCAGGCTCATAGCCAATACTACGGCTACTGCCCCTACCAACAGTGCTGAACCAAACCAAAACAGTCCATTATCACTTGCTGGCGGCTGTCCTTGCAAAGTGATTTTGGCACCATCATCAGTCAGTTTAAGCATGTAGTACTACCTATTAATTAGCGGATAAGACGTATCAACTACTGAATAAAAGAAAATCACCAGTACTGGCTACTACTTACCAGCCTAAAGCTGTTTTTTGCATAGTGATAAGCTCAGCAATGCCCTTTTCAGCTAATGCTAGCATATCATCTGCTTGCGCGCGGGTGAATGGCTTCTCTTCAGCAGTCCCTTGTAGCTCAATGAACTCGCCTTTTTGGGTCATCACTACGTTTAGATCAGTATCACAACTAGCATCTTCTTGGTAATTTAAATCCAAATACGCCACGCCATCTTTCATACCGACGGAGACCGCAGCCACTAAACCAATTAACGGATCGGCTTTTAGTTTTTTAGTTTTTTGGATAGTTTCTAGGGCATCAATTAGGGCAATAGCTGCACCAGTGACACTAGCAGTACGAGTACCGCCATCTGCTTGGAGTACATCACAGTCAAGATAGATGGTATTTTCGCCTAACTTGCTGAGATCTATCATGGCTCTTAGGCTACGCCCGATCAGGCGTTGAATCTCTTGGGTACGACCTGACTGCTTACCACGGGCAGCTTCGCGTTGATTACGAGTGTTAGTGGCGCGCGGTAACATGCCATATTCGGCAGTGATCCAGCCTTTACCTTTGCCTTTTAGCCAGCGCGGAACGCCGGACTCAACACTGGCAGTACACAATACTTTGGTATCGCCAAAGCTGACCAACACTGACCCTTCAGCATGCTTGGTATAATGACGCTCAAAGCTGATCGAACGAAGTTGGTCTAGCTCACGGTTATCAATACGCATAAGGTATCCTAGTATAGAAATAATAAATAGTTTTAGAGGGCTAAACAATGAGTGATCATATATTTTTCAATGACATAAACAGCGCTTGTTATCAGACAAATGCAGCCTTTACTGCTAGATATGGAGCTATTAACGACAATATCTTGTAATGATTGAGGACAAAATAACTGAGATATCCTAACGTGACCTCGATTCAATAGCAAGAAAAGCAGATAGCAGTGATACTTTATTAAGCCTAAATCCTAACTATAATCAACTAAAACTGCAATCGATTTAAACTCTAGCCAAGGTAAAATAAAACACTGTGGTGAATATCTATGCCCTGCTACAAAGGCTAAGGTTATAGCGACTATTAAAACTTATTCCAATAGCGCTATAGCTTTTTACAATGCAATTGCTGGTTTGATAACTGGGTTGCTGGAGCCCTCATTATTAGCTGGAAAATCACAGCAGCTGAGTTAATGGCTGATAGCTGACGGCTGATGACGAACGACGAACGACGAACAATCAATATTTGATTATTCCAAGCCTTCCATCTTACGTAATTCTTTACGTAGTATTTTACCTACATTAGATTTTGGCAGTTCAGCGACGAACTGTATATGACGAGGACGCTTATAGCCAGTCAATTGTTTTTTGCCGAAATCTATTAGCTCTTGCTCAGTGACTTCGCCTTTTTTGACTACAAACAGCTTCGGATCTTCACCACGCTGATCGTTAGGTATGCCGATAGCTCCACACTCTAATACTCCTGGGTGCTCCGACATCACTTCTTCAATCTCATTAGGATAGACATTGAAGCCCGAAACAATAATCATATCTTTTTTGCGATCGACTATTTTAATAAAACCCTTTTCGTCCATGATGCCGATATCACCAGTTTTTAGATAGCCATTAGCAGTAAAAGTTTCGGCAGTCTCATCCGGACGGTTTTGATAGCCAATCATCACTTGTGGGCCTTTTACACTCACCTCTCCACGCTCACCGATAGCCACTTCATTTTCGTCATCATCAATTAATATGACATCAGTACTAGAAGCGGGTATACCTATTTTACCAGTGAACTCAGCTATGGTCATCGGGTTAAAAGCTACTACTGGCGAAGTTTCAGATAAGCCGTAACCTTCAACGATAGGTAAGCCGGTGATTTTATGCCAGTCTTTAGCTACGCTTGGCAATACCGACATCCCACCGCCAATAGCTGCTTTTAGATTAGAGAAATCTAAGTTTGCAAAGGCTTCTTTATGGACTAAACCATTGAACAAAGTATTTACCGCTGGGATAAACGACGGCTTATATTTGCCCATCTCTTTAATGAGGCCATCTAGATCACGAGGGTTAGGAATCAATAGTCCCGCATAGCCTTTGTACATGCCATACATACCACAGACCATAAAGGAGAACACATGATAAAGTGGCAGTGCAGTCAAGATAACATTATCAGCATTAGCATCATCTTCAAAGGCGCTATTCATTAAAGCGTTAATCTGTAGCATATTGGCGACTAAGTTGCCATGCGATAACATAGCCCCTTTAGCGACACCAGTAGTACCACCAGTATACTGTAACAATGCCACGTCACTTAGGTTCAAGTCAGGGCGCTGATATGCGCTAGCTGACTCTTTATTCAAAGCTTCGTTAAAGCTAGTGCTATGAGGCAAGCTATAAGCGGGAATCATTTTTTTGATATAGCGAGCTGCTAGATTGATTACGGTGCCTTTTATCAGACCCAGCATATCACCCAGCTTACAGACCACCACATGCTTAACTTTACCTTTGTCTTCGGCATCTTCATAAGTTTTCGCAAAGTTCTCAACGATGAACAAAACTTTAGAGCCACTATCATGCAGCTGATGCGAGAGCTCACGACTGGTATACATTGGATTGACATTCACTAGTACCATACCGGCACGAATGATACCCAGAGCCACCACCGGATACTGCAAAATATTCGGCATCATCACCGCAATTTTGTCCCCTTTCTCTAAGTCTAAAGATTGCAGATAACTGGCTATTTGGCGGCTATATAAGTCCAACTCTTTAAAGGTAATAGCAGCGCCCATACAGATATAAGCGGGTTTTTTACCATAGCGACGAAAGTTGCGCTCAAAGACTTCGAGTAATGAGGTTTCATCATCAGGCATATCGATAGTCGCATCGATACTGTAACGTTCATAAGCAGCGAGCCAAGGTCTATCGCTCGGAATATTCGGCATCGTAGGGAATTGAGTAGCGTGTGCCATTGGTTGATTATCCTTTGCTTTATTGTAGTTGACTGGCTTATGATCTAGGGTTTTGAGTTCTATAAAAATTTATATTAATATCAATTTATAACAAAAAACTGTGCATAGGCTACTGATTTTGAGCCTGTATTTTCTGGCACTATAGCAGTTTTATGGTAAATTCTCTAGCACCAACACTATCGATCTATAGTCTCATCGTCCTATCTTTTGTAGTTTACTCTTGCTCAGAACTTTGACATAAAAAAATGATAAGGCCGCGAATAGGCAACCTTACCATCTGTTTGCTCATTATTAGCACTAAAGCTAATAGTGAGCCGTTTATCCCTTCTGCTAACTATAAATCAGCCAAAACTACTGATGATTTAAGGGCAGTTAAGCGTTATTCTTCTCTTCCATGACTCGCAAATCTTTGTGCAAAATTTTACCCACATTTGATTTAGGCAGCTCATCAATAAACTCAACATAACGAGGACGCTTATAGCCGGTTAAATGCTCTTTAGCATAATCGAGGACTTGCTCTTCAGTTAAACTGGCGTCTTTACGGACCACAAAAATCTTTGGTGACTCGCCACTCTTCTCATCGGGAATTCCGATAACGCCACACTCTATGATCTGGGGATGACCCGCCATCACTTCTTCGACTTCATTCGGATAGACGTTAAAGCCTGACACTAGAATCATATTCTTTTTACGATCGACAATAGTCACATAACCATCATCAGCCATAATGCCGATATCACCCGTTAAGAAGAATCCATCGTCAGTCATAGATTCACGAGTCGCCTCTTCACGCTGCCAATAGCCTTTCATCACTTGCGGACCGCGAACCCCTATTTCGCCGCGCTCGCCTAACTCTACTTCATTACCGGCATCGTCTATGATAGCGATATCAGTTGAGGGCATAGGTAAGCCTATAGTACCGCCAAAGCTTACACTAGTAATAGGATTGGCGGTCGCTACTGGTGAGGTTTCAGAGAGACCATAACCTTGTAGGATGATATTGCCAGTGATTTGACGCCATTTCTCTGCCGTATCACTGACTACTGCCATACCACCACCCATAGAGACCACTAGCTTACTGTGATCCATACCTTTGAACTCTTCATTATTAGCTAAAGCATTGAATAGAGTATTTACTGCTGGAAAGAACGAAGGTGGATTGGCTTTATAGGCTTTTATCAAACTATCGAGATCGCGTGGATTAGGCACTAATAGACCAACACAACCACGATAAATACCAAACATACCGCAGACAGTAAAGGAGAAGATGTGATAAAGCGGCAAAGCGGTCAGGATAACCGGCTGCTCACCTCTTTTATCGAACTCATCAAAAGCGGTGCCTAAAAAAGTATTACTTTGTACTAAGTTAGCCACTAGATTCTTATGGGTCAGCATAGCCCCTTTAGCCACACCAGTAGTACCACCAGTATATTGTAGTACTGCAATGTCTGCCAGACCGATATCGGTTGGACGCTTGTACTTACTGGCAGAAGATTTTTTTAGCATCGCTTTAAAACTGACACTATTAGCAATATTGTAGTCTGGGACCATTTTTTTGACATGACGGACTACAGCATTGACCATAAAGCCTTTAAGGGCCCCCATCATATCGCCCATGCCAGTAATGACCACATGCTCGACTACTTTACGACCTATATCTTGATAAGTTTTAGCGAAGTTTTCTACCATGATCAATGCTTTGGCATTAGAGTCTGTTAGTTGATGCTCAAGCTCTTTAGTAGTATACAAAGGGTTGACATTCACTAAGGTCAACCCTGCACGTAATACGCCGATGACGGCAACAGGAAGTTGTAAAACATTAGGCATCATCACGGCTACTTTATCGCCTTTGACTAACCCTAGAGACTGTAAATAAACCGCTACTTGTTTGCTGCGTTCATCCACTTCTTTAAAGGTAATGGATGCACCCATGCATATGAAGGCGGTTTTATCACCGTACTTAGCAAAGCTATTTTCGAAAATATCAATCAGCGAGGTATCATCGGCTGGCATTACGATATCATAAGTGAGCCCGAGATCCTCATAAGTTTTGAGCCAAACTTTTTTATTATGACGGGTTGGATTGCTTGGCATTTGATTGTCCATAATCTGGTTTCTCCTAATGGTAATATGCTAAATAGCCCTTTATTCTTTAACATACACACTTTGCACAGACTACTCAATACAAAAGATTGCTACTTCAGTCCTTAAAGACACTTGACCTTCAATATCATTGGTTAGATCAGTATATTGTTATAAAGCCTTCACCTTATTGACTAAGCTAGTCTGCCCAAGTAAGGGGGCACTTCTTAATAGCCTTAAGCACTTTTAACAATCAATAGCCCCAACTTATAAGCAACTAGGTATAAGTTGGAGCATATTTTTATGGTTAGCTTGTCTTTAATTATGGTTATCAAGAGCATCAGCCAGTTCAGTTAAGCTAACAAAATTACGCTGTATACCGTCTGTATCACTACTCGGTTGGCTAGTGATACTTTTACTCGCCAACTTACCACTATCACTAAAGCTCCACTCGTTGATATAATCGCTTTGAGCTAAGCGCTGAGCGAATCCGGCGACTGCAATGGCAAATTGGGTATCGATATTAGCATTACTCAAGTCACGATTATTATTGGTAATAGCTTGGCTAATGAGTTTAGAGCTGCCCCCTTCAGGAGACTTGTAACGTATTTTTAGCAAGCCCAGCTCATTGGCTTTTTGCGTAGTAGCTACTGTTTTATTCGGTTTATCACTGGCATAGCGACGCTCACTATAGAGACCAACTTGGCCGGTCGGCGTGACTTCAAATAGAGCAACCACTGCTTTTCCCGCGCCTAACTCGCCAGCATCAACTTTATCATTATTAAAATCTTGCTCGTTAAGCACTCGGTTTTCGTAGCCTATTAATCGCCACTCACTAACCACAGCCGGATTGAACTCAAGCTGAATCTTCACGTCTTTGGCTACGGTATTGAAAGTCGCTCCTAGCTCATCAGTAAAGACCTTTTTAGCTTCTGTCAGACTATCAATATAACTGTAGTTGCCATTACCATTATTGGCCATCTGCTCCATCATATAATCATTCAAATTACCGCGACCAAACCCTAAAGTCGATAAAGAAATGCCACGATCACGATTGGCTTTAACTAAATCTAGCATTTCATTAACGTCGCTAATGCCAACATTAAAATCACCGTCAGTGAGCATGATAATACGATTAATACCTTTTTTTTGTATCGCTTGTTCAGCTTGGTTATAAGCGAGCTTAAGGGCGTCTTCACCATTAGTTGAGCCTGCTGCCGTTAAGCTATCGATAGCTGCTATTATTTTTGATTTTTTATCACCACTAGTGGCAGGTAAGGCGACGCTAGTACTACCAGAATAAGTAACAATGCTAACGCTGTCTTGCGCACGCAACTGCTGAGTTAGCAGTTTAAGAGAGGCTTGTGCTAATGGCAGCTTATCGTTGGAGGACATAGAGCCAGAGACATCAACTAAAAACACTAAATTCGCTGGCGGCAAGCTAGTATTGCTGGCCGTTGCCAAGCTAGTATCGACCGCTTTGATAGCGACTTTGACAATCTTATTACCTTGATCGGCTCGGTCCCAAGGGGAGTCAACGACTTCCGTAGCTACCAAAAAGGGTGCTGTTCCTAAACGCTTACCATCAGCGAATTGGTAATTGAAATAGTTGATCAGCTCCTCAACACGTACCGCGTCAACTGGCGGCAGCCGACCTTCATTAAGATAGCGGCGCACGTTAGCATAGCTGCCAGTATCAGTATCTATAGATAAAGTAGCTACTGCCATCTCACTAGTCTTATGTACTAAGTTAGGTTTTATATCCTGATAATTATCGCCTGACTGAGACTCTGCTACTATAAAGGGCGATGGTCGGACTCTCTTGCTCTGTGGCACAGCACGGATGAGCATATTAGGGTTAGCCGCGTAATCAGCGCTAGCCGTTTGTTGCGGTGCTACTGTTGCTGAGACCACTACAACTGGCGCTGGAGCAACAGCTTGAGTATTAGTGGTACTAGCACTGGTACTGACACTTTCGGCACTAGGTCGAACCATCTGTTGCGTGCTACAGGCGCTCAGTCCTAAGCCAGCTAGCGTCGTTAACACTAACGCTTTACGAGTCATAATAGTTATACGAGTATTAGCTAACTGAACTGATGACATGAGTGACGTCCTGTTTAGTGAGGATGTAGTTATCATTGCTCCAAAGTCATTGCTCTAAAGTCATTGGGGACTACTAAGTACTGCTTCAGCGATAATGCCTTCGCACCCCCAGTTACTAGCTGCTAATCAACTAAGTAAATAATAAAAAACTATTAAAATCACTATACTAATCTTAGGGGATAAAAGCTATAAACAAAATCAGCATTGGCACGTCACGACCTGTCGTTTATTGTCATAGATAGCTTTTTAATTGCGGCAATATCCTTTACGATAGCGCTAGCTTATTTTATTTTTGGCCTAGAGGCTGAACGCACCATGCTAATTAGGCCAAGCGACTTTGAATGCATGATATTTATATTTATTCTACTTATAATAATAAATACTTATCTAGTTAACAGTAGACCCTTTATACGTAGCACCCTATTTGCAGCAAATTTTTGATCACTATAAAAGCGAAATTTATTCTATGCCTGATATTATCGATAACGATACTGCCCTTCTAGCGGACGATGCACTAGACACGCGCTCAGTAGCCGAGTTTACTGAGCAAGCCTATCTCAACTATGCCATGTACGTCATCATGGATCGCGCACTGCCCAATATTGCCGATGGTCTAAAACCTGTCCAACGTCGCATCATCTATGCCATGAGCGAGCTAGGTCTTAAGTCTACAGCTAAGCCCAAAAAGTCGGCACGTACTGTCGGCGACGTGCTCGGTAAATATCATCCGCACGGCGATAGTGCTTGTTACGAAGCTATGGTACTGATGGCGCAGCCGTTTAGTTATCGCTATCCGCTGATTACGGGTCAAGGGAATTGGGGTAGTCCTGATGATCCCAAATCCTTTGCTGCTATGCGCTACACTGAAGCTAAAATGTCAGCTTATGCCAATACTTTACTGGCGGAATTGGGCCAAGGAACCGTTGATTGGCAAGATAACTTCGATGGCACTATGCAAGAGCCGACTACTCTACCTGCTCGCTTGCCTAATATATTATTGAATGGTACTACTGGTATTGCCGTAGGCATGGCCACTGATATCCCACCGCATAACCTTAATGAAGTAGTCCGTGCGGCTATCCGTCTACTCAAAAACCCTGAACTATCGGTTAAGCAGCTCACCCAATCAATACCAGCCCCAGACTTACCTACTAGTGCCGAAATCATCACTAGCAAAAAAGATCTGCAAGCCCTATATGAAAGTGGGCGTGGCAGTTATAAGATGCGAGCCACTTACCATATCGATGATAAGGAAAAGAACCTCGTCATCATCGATGCGCTACCTTATCAAGTCTCGGGCAATAAAATCCAAGAGCAAATCGCTAAACTGATGACCGATAAAAAACTGCCTTGGGTAGTCGATATTCATGATGAATCTGATCACGAAAATCCTTGCCGTATCGTCTTAGAGCTACGTTCTACGCGCGTCGATGTGCAAAGAGTAATGAGTCATCTGTTTGCCACTACTGAGCTGGAGAGTAACTACCGAGTCAACATGAATATGATTGGCTTAAATGGTAAGCCACAAGTCAAAAACTTGAAAGATATCCTAGAAGAATGGCTAGTCTGTCGGCGCTCAGTGGTCGTACGCCGCTTGCAGTACCGTCTCGATAAGATCGATAAGCGTCTGCACATTTTAGCCGGCTTACTGATTGCTTATCTTAATATCGATGAAGTGATTCGCATCATTCGTGAAGAGGAAGATCCAAAGCTGGCGCTGATGCAAGGCTATGATCTGAGTGAGATTCAGGCCAATGCCATCTTAGATATTCGTCTGCGTCAATTAGCAAAACTAGAAGAATTTGAGCTTAGACGTGAGCAGGATGAGCTAGTCGCAGAACGAGCCATTATTCAAGAGTATTTAGATAATCCTGAAAGCCTAACTGGCTTGATTATTGATGAACTCACTGAAGATATGAAAGCTCATGGCGACAATCGCATGTCACCACTAGCAGAGCGTGAAGAGGCGCAAGCGCTAAAAGAGTCAGATCTAGTACCGAGCGAGCTGATTACGGCTGTGCTGTCAAAAGCTGGTTGGATACGTGCTGCCAAAGGTCATGATGTTGACCCTACCACTATGAGCTATCGCTCTGGAGATGGTTACCAAGCTTATGTGCGTGGCAAGTCTAATGAGAAGATCTATGTCCTTGATAGTACCGGACGTAGCTATAGTATTGACGCCCATAATTTAGCTTCGGCGCGTGGTCAAGGCGATCCATTGACTAGTGTGCTGAAACCACCAGCAGGTGCACACTTTGAGCAGCTATTAACTGGCAATAATGAGCAGCGTATTATCCTTGCCAGCTCGCAAGGCTACGGCTTCATAAATACCATTGGCAATCTTGATAGCAATCAAAAAGCCGGTAAAAACATCATCACTCTAGCGGCTGATAGTCGCCTATTACCAGTCGCTCGTATTGATGCCAATTACAATGTTAGTACTAATGCTAATAGCAGCGATGATGGTTCTGTAAAAGCTACACCTGATCATATCGCCGTGGTAACTAACGCTGGCTACTTATTGATCTTTGCTTTGGATGATCTGCCTGAACAAGCCCGTGGTAAAGGCAATAAGATGATTACCTTGAAAACTGATGAGGAAGTGCTGGCTATCACCCCGTTAAGCAAGCAAGACAGCTTAGTCATCACTGCGGGTAAGCGTCATGTGACCTTGAAGCCAATGGACTTAGCTAACTATACTGCCAAACGTGGCAGCCGTGGTGGCCAGTTGCCAAGAGGTTTTCAGAATGTGACGAGTGTTGAGGTGGTTGGATAAAGTTATCGTAATTTACTTAATAGCAAAGTGGTTTTAGTGCTTGCTAAATCCACAACTAAGATTAAAAATCTAAAATTATTTCCTTAATTATTAATATTAGCTATTCTAAAGGTGAAAATTAGTTGACAAACATTTTAAATAACGCTTGGGTCGTAGGTATAGGTGGAGGCATCCTAAGTGGTCTTTTCGTTGCATTTGTTTCAAGGTATATTTTTTCTAAAAGAGATAATCGTGAATACACACAAAAAGTAGAGGCTGCTAATCGTGAAGTAATATATGCACTGCGCCCAGGCATATCTGATGGCAAAATACCCATAGGAGAAGTTTTAGATGCCCTTCTAAATGCAACTTCTCGACGCTATAAAGTGAGTAAAGACGATATTTTTAAACCTAAGCAAATTGCTGAAGAGTTAATTAAGGAAATAATGGATTCTAGTTTTATATCATCTGATACAAAACAAGGTTACTGTGAAACGCTTACTCATTTAATTGTACCTTCCGATGAAGATACCTCTAAGGATGGCCTATACTATGAGCTAGAAATTATGCAGACTGATTATCGCAGACGTTTAAATGCTAGAATGAGTTATATTTTAGGTTTAACATCGACCTTAATAGTTATCATGCTTACTATATTCAATAGCAGTAGTTTATTCAATTTTAATGACTTTTCTCCAACCCACAATATTATTTCGAAAATATTGCTTCCTACTACATCTATTCTTATATCATCTATTTTAGTTATTACTGCAATAGGCTCAATATACTCGAAAGCTTATACTAAATCGAAAAGGGAAAGCTAGCGTAGGCTGGGCTTTTAGCCCAGCAAGCCATGACTAAAAAACTGAACCCAAATCCCTAAAATCAATCATAATCTAAATCAAACCCATCAATACCTGCCCCACCCCAATCAGAAGAATAAAGCTCCTCATCTACACATTTCTTAAAAGTCGAATACGGCCAATCAATAGGACGCTCCACATAACCATGTTTGACTGCATTGTAATGAATATAATCCATATGGCGTTGGTAATCTAAATCATCCCTGATTCTATGTTCCCAAAATCGCCTTTGCCAGATACCGCGCTCGCGCTTTTTAATTCTGGACTGATTTATCATTTCATCATCTGACTTGGTTATCTGACGAGAAAAATGAGTTTTTAAACTTGAAATAATGACAGCATAATTATCGCTTTCTTCTGCTAAAGTAATCAGTATATGAATATGATCAGGCAGTAATATTAGCGCATGAAGTTGAAAATTATGATTTTGCTTGGTTATTCGATAGGCTTGTCGAAATTGATTAGCATGAGTGGTAAGAAGTTGGCTTTTTCGATCTAATAAATTCATGGTGAAAAAATACGTGCCATCTTTAGACTTGTCTCTAAGGTAGCTTCGCATATTTTTTACCTTTAGTTTGTGTGCATATATAGAATGCTGGGCTAAAAGCCCAGCCTACGGCCTAGCTTGTATTTAATTATATCGTGAGAAAATCCGTTACAGAATAACTGCTTACAAATGGTTAAGGCCACTTCTATAATCACTGGTAATCACAGTGCTAAAATAATCCTTGCCTTAAGCAAGGCTGCTTTAATACAAAAGGACACTCATGCCCACTTCAAACAAAACCAAAAGCTTAGGGAATATCAACCCCGTCTCCATCCCTATCCCTGTTCCAAAAATGATCTTTTTTGATATTGATGATACCTTAAGCCGCAATGGTGAGATTGCACCGCATAATAAAGCCACCCTTGAAGCGCTGGCCAAATCAGACTTAGATATCAAACTGGTTATTTCAACGGGACGCTCAAAGCCGATATTACCGCTAGATATCCAAGCGCTGCTTGCAGATAATGTATTAGATGCCATCATTTGTATGAATGGGCAATATAGTTTTAATAACCAGCAGGTGATTAGTGACTACCCGCTAACTCTTAGTCAAGCGACTACCATTGCAGGACTGTGTGTTGATAGTGCGTTGATCTACAAGTTTGATTCTGCAACCCACATTGCGTGGTCAGATTCGCACGACTGGCAAAATAGATATCACAATAAAATTAAAGACGTGAGCCTGATTGATCCCGAGTATTGTAAGGCAAACACCGTATATCAGTGCTCGGTATTCTTTGATGATCAAAACCAGAAGATGCAGGGCGTTAATTTTGCTAAGCACAACCTAAAACTGGTGCACTGGCATGACTCTATTGGTGACATCTTGCCCGTAGATGCCTCAAAAGCACGTGGTATTTTAGATGTATGCGCTCATTTTGGTATTGATGCCGCCGATTGTATGGCGTTTGGTGATGGATTGAATGATTTGGAAATGTTTGATTTAGTCGGCTTCGCGGTAGCGATGGGTGATGCCAAAGACGAGCTAAAGGAGCGTGCCAACCTCATTACTGGCACCATTGAAGAGCAAGGCATTCAAGGGGTATTAAATCCTATTATGCAAAATTATGCTTAATTAGATTAGGCTGACCTTTTGGTGCAGCAAATTACATAAATATGAGCCTGATAATAAAGATGGCCAGCAAAGCAAGCTTATTCCCTGCTATGTTGCAATATATGCTTTCTGGCTCAACAGCATTACAGGATAAGCGCTAGGTATGCATAATAAGCAAACATTACTTTATAGCTATTTATTTAATGGTGTAGGCTGATTATAGTAACATTTGAATAAATAGAAAATAATAGGATCATCATGTTTATTAAACACAAAGTTGCCCAAGAGATTATGAGTAATAATATCCCTACGCCGAAGATCATATTTTTTGATATTGATGACACTCTGAGCCGTAACGGGGTTATTGCCGAGCATAATAAAGCCACGCTAGAACAACTTGCCAGCAGTGACATCAAGCTTATTATCTCCACAGGACGCTCTAAAGCAATATTACCCTCTGATATCTTAGCGCTACTCGATGCTAATGTATTGGACGCTATTATCTGTATGAATGGTCAATATAGCTTTAATAAGGATGGCATTATCAGCCATTACCCTTTATCAGAGGCGCAAACTAATAAGATTGTGAACTTATGTCAAAAAAGTGATCTTATTCATAAGTTTGACTCAGCCACTCATATCGCTTGGTCAAAAGAGAACGAACGTTTGCGTGAATACAATGCCATAACGCCAAACTCTATTCTTGACCCTGATTATTACAAGTCAAATACCGTCTATCAGTGCTCAGTATTCTTCAATAATCAACAAGACAAAATGCAAGAGGTTGACTTTGCTCAGGATGAATTGAAGCTGGTACACTGGCATACAGTAGGTGCTGACATCTTGCCAGCTAATGCTTCTAAGGCACGGGGTATCATAGACGTCTGTCAACATTACGGCATTGATTCAAAGGATTGTATGGCCTTTGGTGATGGAATGAATGATCTTGAGATGTTTGATTTGGTAGGCTTCGCGGTAGCAATGGGTGATGCTAAGTCTGAGCTAAAAGAGCGTGCGGATTTTGTCACAGGCACTATTGAAGAGTATGGTATTCAGGCGGTGCTTGATCAGTTACAGGTAGCGCAGCAGGCTTAAAGTGTTGATAGTTTCGTAGGCTTAGCTTTTGTAGGCTGGGTTTTTAACCCAGCATTAAATTATGGTAGCTTCAAAAAGCTTGGTTATAAACCCTGCTTAAGTCATTATTTGATACGCGGAATAATATTTACAGACTTCTCTAATATATAGTTAAATTCTTCTTCACTAATTTCTGTTGCCTGACTTTGCCCCGTTCTCTGCTTCTTCCACATTTCGACAAAATAACGATCATCCAAATTGTATAACAGGCAAGGTTCAACAGCGAGAGTATACGAGTGCTCTTTAAAAATCTTATCAAGACTTTTAAGCTTTCTATCCCTTTCAATAATCTGACTAAAATTGTGATCGTCAATCATCAGTTCATCGAAGCTCTGCTGAGTAATTTGTACAGTTCGAACACCATTCCCATGACCACCATTTAGAAAAATAACAAAATAATGATCCTCTAAATTATATAACGCATACCCTTCTGGTCTTTTATAAAAGTAAAATATATTTAATCTACTATTATTTGAGTCTGTCATATATTATTCCCCTTTTATACACTGGGTTTTTAATTCAGCACAATAACTCTATATTCAAAATTATACTTCTAAACGGTGTGCGGGGCGCACCCTACTCGACACTTTAACGACCTCAAATATATGTAAGGTTTTTATTCTTGCGCAAGTGAGGACAGAAGCAGCAAAGCACTGCCTGTCCGCATGGCGAGAACTATATTCTGCTCTTGCGTGAGGGACGAGCGCCGAGGCGAAACATTAAAATAACATGACCCCTGACCCGCATATTTCTATCGGTTAAAGAACGCAATGCTGAGGCCATGCTTTTAAATCTTTGTGTTTTTGTATGAGCTAAACTGACACTCAGTCAACCTCGTCCCATGACCAATCCATAAATCCAACTGCCTAGCTTATAAAGGCCCATAGTGATTGCTATAAATAGCAGAGCAGCTAGTGAATAAACCAACCATGTTGGCATATTAGTCAGCCAAGCCATAGTAAAAGCCACCCCAAGATAAGTTTCTAATGGCCAGCTTAACAGCGGTGTATCCATACCGGAATTAAAAAAGGCCATAATGGCACATAGACCTATGACCGCACTGATCACTCCGGCGATTTTGCGATTACTCATTTTATCTCTCTTATTTGTAACTTAAAACTTATGATTTACAATTTATCAAAGCCTATTAAGGTATATCAAGGCACATTAAGGCATTGTCAGACCGCCATCAACAGCAATAGACTGACCAGTAATAGCCGCACTCAAATCAGACGCCATTAGCAGTACCGAATTGGCAAAGTCTGCCACGGAAGTAGCTTGACGCAAGGGCGTAGTCGTCGCGATATAATCAAAAACTTCTTCGGTGGTTAATTTGCTAGCATCAGTAGTTTTTAATAGTCCACCTGCCAGCAGATTAACTCGAATACCATATTGTCCTAGCTCAGCAGCTAAATTACGAGTGAGGCCAATCAGTGCCGACTTAGCAGTAGTATAGTCATAGTAAGTCACTACTGGGTTATATACTAAGTTGGTAGAGATATTGATAATCTTGCCCATCTGTTGGCTCTTCATCTGCGGCAATACGGCCTGCACTGTATTGACAGCGCCTTTAACGATACCATCGATCTGCTGCGCGAAATGCGCCCATTCAACGGTTTCGATACTAGTATAATCAGCACTTGGATTGAACTGGTAGCTTGGCAAAGCATTATTAACTAATATATCAATGCGTCCAAAGCGTTCAATAACTTGCGCTGCCATAGCCTGCATTTGTGCTAAATCCGTCACATCTCCTTGGTAAGCAAAAGCTTGTCCACCTGCCTGTTTAATCTCTGCTACTACTTGGTCAGCAGCCTGTTTGCTCTTAAGGTAATTAACGCCAACGCTTGCGCCTGCTGCGGCCATTTGCTGAGCGATTTGCGCGCCAAGTCCACGGCTTGCCCCCGTAACAATGACTACTTTATCGCTTAGCAAGGCTGGTATAACGGTCTGATTGTTAATCATAGTTGATTATCCTGTAGAGTTTTATTATTATCGACTCAGTAGCGACTCAGTAGCGACTCAGTAGCGACTAAGTATCGATTAAGTAAGGCTTGTCGAATAATAGAGCACAGCAGTGTCTAGTTGTGAAGGGTCAACAGCACCTAATAAACACTAAAAACGCTAGCTTTTATAGCTCAGTTTAACTAGGGCAAAAAAAGTCTATCATAGCATGGTTGCTTACTGGCATTGGCCCAGTCAAACCTCGATTACTAGTTAGCCTTTAGTTAAAACCTCATAGATTCAAAGCTTTGCCCTTTAAATTATGCCACGTTATAACCATAACAGTAACATCGTAGCTATTAGCGGTTTTTAAACGGCTAGTTAGCCTGCTGCCACTTACTTGTTAAACCTCTATTTTTATTGATTTGTCTTACTTTAGGAGAGTTAATTTGACCCAGTCATCATCCCACCTATCTACTCACACCACCACTCGTACTAGCCTATTACCCAAAGCTTTGTTATGTGCAGCTCTGGGACTGGCTGTTGCTAGCTGTAGCAACTCTGACAAGTCACCAGCCGAAGGTGCAGCTGCTACTAGCGATGTAACCCTCAATCTATATAACTGGTCGGAGTATATGCCACAAGAGATTCTTGATGGCTTTAAAAAAGAGACTGGTATAAGTGTCAATTACACTACGTTTGACTCTAATGAGGCGATGTACGCTAAGTTAAAGCTCCTTGATGATTCAAGCCAATATGACCTTGCTATCCCCTCAACTTATTATGTTGAAAAAATGGCCAAAGAAGGCTTATTACAAGAGCTTGATAAGTCGAAACTAAGTAACTTTAAGAACTTAGACACTTCTTTTACTAATACTAAAGTTGATCCTGACAATAAATACTCGATTCCGTATATGTGGGGCAGTACTGGCATAGCTATTAACGGTGATAAGTTCGACCCTGCGACTGTTAATAGCTGGAATGATCTATGGCGCCCTGAGTACAAAAATCAGGTGATGCTGATGAATGATATGCGTGAAGTATTTGGCATGGCGCTACTGACCTTAGGCTACTCTGGTAATAGTAGCAGCCCTGATGAGATTAAAGCCGCTTACAATAAGCTCACTACTTTGATGCCTAACGTTAAGACCTTTAACTCAGATGCTACTCGTATTCCTTATATCGAAGGCGAGACCAATATCGGTATGACCTGGAATGGTGAAGCGGTTATGGCTAATAATGAAGGCTTAACTAGCTTAGTCTATAAATACCCTACCGAGGGGGCGATATTGTGGATGGATAATTTTGTCATTCCAAAGAATGCTAAAAACGTCGATGCAGCGCACAAATTTATCAATTATTTATTACAGCCTGAAAATGCCAAAATAGTCAGTGAAGAGATAGGCTATGCTTCACCAAATTTAGCCGCACGTGAGCTAATGTCAGATGAAGTGCGTAATAATAAAACTATCTATCCAAGTAAAGAAACTTTAGCTAAAGCTGAGTTCCAAGAAGATGTCGGTGATGAGGCACTGCAAGTTTATCAGCAGTATTGGGATAAACTAAAAACTGGTCGTTAATAGCCTCACTACTATTAGTTAAATAATGGCGCAGATAAATCCGCCCCTAATTAATGAGTGAGTGAGTTAGCTATAGATCAAATGACTGCCTTAGAAAACAAAAAAACGTTAACTTTTAAAGGTTAGCGTTTTTTTATGCTTTACTATTTGTAAATACTGGGCGCTTAGCAGCGTTCGTATCTTTATAAATGCAAGTCAGCTTCACTGCCCTTCTTTTTAATTCGTCGTTGTTCACGGCGTTGATATCGAACCCCAGAGCCTGCGAACCAGCGTGACTTAGTGGATTGTAGTAAATCGCTAAGCTCTTGTAGTTGTGATTGTAAGGTTTGAATCAACCAAAAGTAACCTTGCCATTCAAAGCTCAAATGCTGCACGCTTGGATATTGCGATACCTTAATACGAGTAATAGGACGAAAAACCTCATTATTAGGACTGCGTAGTACTGCTGCTATATGACGCATCGCTTGGGTCAGCTCACGCTGATAGTGCAACAATAAGATATGATTATCCTCGTCAATCTCGATGTGGGCTAATCGTGGTGCAGCGCTCAATAGTAGATCAATAGTGCCTATCATATTGCGATGACTACGCTGGATGGTTTCTATCGCTTCTTTATCTACCCCTGTTTCGCTGGCAGTGGCGGCAATATGTGGTCGCATTGCTAACAGTCGCTTATTGATCTGCTGTAGGGCTTTGATTAAAGCTTTATTAACCGGTATATCTGGTAGAGCGTTTTGTGCAGCATAACGGTTAGCTGCTACCTCTATCGATTTTGAGTACTGCAAAGGCTCGTGAGTCAGCACTTCGGCATTGATATGGCTACCTACGCTAGCGTAAAGATTACTACAGTCATCAAGATTACTAGCCAGCAAGAACCGATACATCAAAGTAGATTTTAGCGGCAATATCAAAGTCGCTGCTACGGCTATAATGGCACCGAATAGAATATTAAGGGCTCGATACAGACCATCCTGACCAATATTGCTTTGATCTGGGTTTGAGATAATCATCAACATAGTAATGCCAGTCAATAGACCAATATAGCCAAGTTGCCTGACTGACATATAGCCAATAATGCTACTGATTATCCCGATCAGTAGATAATAAGCCCAGAGCCAAATACCAATGTCTTTACTTAACCACAAAAACCCTAACCCAACTATGACTCCTAATAAAGTGCCTAATATGCGCTCTTTGGCCTTAGTATAAATCGCGCCTTGATACTGCAATAAACCCAATATGACAAATACGGTAATAGTGGTCCATTCTCCATGAGGAAAATGCGTGACTTTATTGAGTATTAAAGCAATAACTACAGCCGAGCCCAAACGTACCGCATGCAAGACATCGGCATGCTGGTAACGCGAATAAGGCTCAATAATTGGCTCAGTAATCCATTGCCAAATCGCTAATTTCACGGAAAGGTACTCTTATATGGAAAAAATATAAAATGCTCGATAAGCAGCAGCAATGATAAATCGTTAGTGATACATCGTTAGTAATAAGTTATTAAGGATAAAATATAACATATTTGCCAAAAAATAACGCCTTCTACCTATTAATGGATGACGCACCTATTAATAGACAAAAGACGTCATAAACTGAGGCTAGCCATAGCTTATTAAACCATGGCTGATACCTCATATTACTTTATAAAACTATACGGCTAAGAAGTCCAAAATACCTTCAGCAGCTTCACGGCCTTCCCAAATAGCGGTTACTACTAAGTCAGAACCACGAACCATATCACCGCCAGCAAATATCTTAGGGTTATTGGTTTGGAACTTAAAGACTTGCTTTTCAAGCGCTAGTACCCGCCCTGAGCTATCCATCTCAACTTGTTGACTGCCAAACCAATCGGCAGGGCTAGGACGGAAGCCAAAGGCCATAATCACCGCATCACAAGCAATGATCTCTTCTGAATTAGCAATGGGCTCAGGACGTTGGCGACCACGGTTGTCTGGGGCTCCTAACTGGGTTGTGATGACCTTGACCGCATTTACTTTGCCATTGAGACCAATGATTTCAGTAGGTTGGCGATTGAATAAGAACTCTACCCCTTCCTCGCGAGCATTGACTACTTCACGGCGCGAACCTGGCATGTTTTCTTCATCACGGCGGTAGGCACAAACTACCTTTTCAGCACCTTGACGTATACTAGTACGGTTACAATCCATTGCGGTATCACCGCCACCTAGCACGACTACTTTTTTGCCTTTAAGATCGATGTAGTCTTCTGAACTCTTTTCCCAGTCATTGCAGCGATTGACATTAGCAATCAGGAAATCAAGCGCATCATGCACCCCATCGAGCTCTTCACCAGCGAAACCACCGCGCATATAAGTATAAGTACCCATACCCATAAATACGGCGTCATAATCATTCATTAGCTCATCAATACTAATGTCAGTACCGACTTCAGTCTCAAGACGGAACTCAATGCCCATGCCTTCAAATATAACCCGGCGATTGCGCATAACGTCTTTTTCCATCTTGAACTCTGGAATACCAAAAGTTAAAAGACCGCCAATCTCAGGGCGCTTGTCAAACACTACCGGAGTCACTCCGTTTCTGACTAAGATATCGGCACAGCCAAGACCAGCAGGGCCTGCACCAATAATAGCGACTTTCTTGTCTGTCCAAACCACTTCTGACATATCTGGACGCCAGCCCAGTGCAAAGGCCGTATCATTGATGTACTTCTCGACATTACCGATAGTCACTGCCCCAAAGCCATCATTAAGGGTGCAAGCCCCTTCACAAAGCCGATCTTGTGGACAAACTCGTCCGCAGACTTCAGGTAAAGTATTAGTGCGATGACAGAGTTCGGCAGCCTGAAAAATCTGTCCTTCAGTAGCCATTTTTAGCCAATTAGGAATATAGTTATGTACGGGACATTTCCATTCGCAATACGGATTACCACACTCTAGGCAACGATGTGATTGCTGAGCTACTGCCTCACTTTCAAATGGGGTGTAAATCTCTACAAACTCAGTGGCACGAGTGACGATGTCTTTTTTGAGCGGCTCTAACCGTGGTACATCTAAAAACTGATAACTGTTCTCTAAACGTTTTGCCATAATATTATCTCTTCTATAATAGGCTTTTCTAGAGTGGGAAGTGGTGAGCCTTTAGCAACGTAGGGACTGTTGACCGATACGCTGCTAGATGGCAAATAACACCACTGACCTACTGGAAAAATTTAACTATTGAGGGTTAATGACTCAATACTGTATTTACCTAAAAACTTATGTAAAAGCTTACCTTAACTGATTAACTGAGCCTATTATTGCGGATCAGCCATGGTAGTTTTAAGTACGCTTACTAAGCTGGCAGCCTTAGGCTTAACCAAGTAGAACTTACGCACATAATGCTCAAAGTCAGCCAATATAGTCTGTCCCCATGCACTGTTAGTCTTGCTAACGTGGTTCTCGATTACTTGTTGCAGATAAATACGATGCTCTTCAGTCTGCTCACTAGAGATACGATTTAGATCAATCAGCTCGTGGTTACAGCGATCAAAGAAGTCGCCTTCCATATCGAGGACATAAGCAAAACCACCCGTCATACCTGCACCAAAATTAAGGCCAGTAGGTCCAAGAACGGTGACAATACCGCCAGTCATATATTCGCAGCAATGATCACCAGTCCCTTCGATGACTACTTGAGCACCGGAGTTACGTACCGCAAAGCGCTCGCCTGCCGTACCCGCAGCGTATAGCTTGCCACCAGTCGCACCATAGAGACAAGTATTGCCTATGATCGCTGTGTCATGAGCAACAAAACTAGAGTCTTTGGGCGGATAAATGACGATCTCACCACCTGCCATACCTTTACCAACATAATCATTAGCATCGCCTTCAAGCTCGATGTTTAATCCACCAGCATTCCAGACCCCTAAGCTTTGTCCAGCCGTACCGGTTAGATGTAGATTGATAGGCATATCGCTCATGCCTAGATTGCCCCATAATTGAGCAATCTCACCAGAGATACGAGCGCCAATCGAGCGGTCACAGTTGCCAACAGAATAGCTATAGTCACCGCCTAATCCTTTACGAATATTCAGCAACATATCACTGATCATTTGCTCAGCGAGCAGACCTTTATCAAAGGGCGCATTACGCTCTACTTGGCAAGTTTGTGGCTTGCCTGCACTAGCAGGATGGCTGAACAATAAAGGCGTTAAATCAAGATGACGCTGTTTATCAGTATTGCCTTCTAATATCTCCAGTAAGTCAGTACGGCCGACTAACTCCTCCATACTATGCACACCTAAGACGGCTAGCCACTCGCGAGTTTCAGTAGCGACAAACTTGAAGAAGTTAATCAACATTTCAGCTTCGCCGATATAATGCTGATCACGCAGCTCAGCTTTTTGGGTGGCCACCCCAGTCGGACAATTATTCAGATGGCAGATACGCAAGTACTTACAACCAACTGCAATCATGGGCGTCGTACCAAAACCGAAGCTCTCTGCTCCTAGAATAGCGGCTTTTACCACATCGAGACCCGTTTTGAGGCCCCCATCTGTCTGTATGCGTACTTTGTCACGCAGACCGTTAACTCTTAGGGATTGATGAGTCTCCGCTAGACCCAGCTCCCAAGGTGAGCCGGCATGATGGATAGAGGACAAGGGTGAAGCTGCCGTACCGCCATCATAACCTGAGATAGTAATCAGATCGGCATAAGCCTTGGCTACTCCAGTAGCAATAGTACCGACGCCTGGGCGTGACACTAGTTTTACTGATACTAAGGCGTCTGGGTTGACTTGCTTAAGATCAAAGATAAGCTGGGCTAAATCTTCGATAGAGTAAATATCATGATGCGGTGGTGGCGAAATTAAGGTCACCCCAGGCACTGAATAACGTAAGCGTGCAATCAAGGCATTGACCTTACCACCTGGTAGCTGGCCACCCTCACCTGGTTTCGCCCCCTGAGCGACTTTTATCTGCATTACTTCTGCTGAGCGCAGGTAAGCAGGAGTCACCCCAAAGCGCCCTGAGGCTACTTGCTTAATCTTTGAGTTACGCAAAGTGCCATAACGTACTGGATCTTCCCCGCCCTCACCAGAGTTTGAGCGCCCACCAATAGTATTCATCGCCATAGCGATAGACTCGTGGGCTTCAGGAGATAAAGCACCTAATGACATACCCGCTGAATCGAAACGCTTCAAAATCTTAGTGATGTCCTCAACATCATCGACAGCGATAGGATTATCAGTTTTAAGCTGTAGTAAATCGCGTAGGGTTGCCACTGGACGGCTATTAACTAAGTCGGCATAGTTACGATAGTTCTCGTAATCCCCAGTGCGTACAGCTGTGTGCAAGCTGTTAATCACATCAGGGTTAAAGGCATGGTATTCTTTATTGAAGACAAACTTGAGAAGACCGCCTTGATCTAGAGGCATACGACGCTTAAAAGCATTAGCAGCTAGCTGCGCTTGATCGGCCGCTAAATCCTCAAAAGTTGCCCCTTTAATCCGGCTTTGTACCCCTTTAAAGCACATAGCGACTACTGGCTCAGAGAGACCAACCGCTTCAAACAGTTGCGCACCTCGATAAGACACAATAGTAGAGATGCCCATCTTCGATAAAATCTTTAGTAGCCCTTTATCTAAACCTTTACGGAAATTGACACGCGCTTGAATCGGATCACCCAGAAGCTCGCCAGTCGCTACCAAATCATCAATGACGTCATAAGCCAAATAAGGATAAACACAAGTCGCCCCAAAGCCGATCAGTACTGCTACTTGATGCGAATCCCGTGCCAGTCCAGTCTCAATGATCAAATTGGCATCAGTACGAATACCTTGCGCAATTAAGTAGTGATGAACCGCACCAGTGACCATAATGGCATTGGCTGGCACTTTGTCAGCGCTAATATCTTTATCAGACAATACGATGAGGGTCTGACCCGCTCTAATGGCAGCAGCTACTTGCTCACAAATAGTAGTAATAGCCGTAGCTAAATCTAGATTCAAATCATAATTTAAATTAATACGTGCGATTTGAAAGGCGGTATCATTAAGGTTCTCAATCTGCTGCATTTTGCTCGCAGATAGCACAGGCGAGGAAAGAATAATGCGATGAGCGTCTTTAGCAGAAGGCGCAAACACATTAGTCTGCGCACCAAGGCAAGTTTGTAATGACATTACAATCGATTCGCGTAAAGGATCAATCGGTGGATTGGTCACTTGTGCAAACTGCTGCCGAAAAAAATCACCAACGTGACGGATTTGCTGTGATAGTACCGCCATTGGTGTATCGTCACCCATAGAGCCTACTGGCTCTTGACCATTCTCAGCGTTGGGGCGAATAATTTCGGTACGCTCTTCATTAGTTACGTGATACATTTTTTGCAAAGTCTTTAGTGCCACACCACGACAAGATTTTGCTGCTAGCGCTTCTTCGATACGCTCATCATCACGAATACGTGTCGCTTGTTCACGTAACCATTTGCGATAAGGATGGGCTTTTTTTAATAACGTGGCGATGGTCTTGTTATCCATAACCTGACCCGTCAAGGTATCGATAACCAACATCTGGCCAGGGCCAACTCGACCTTTTGCAAGCACATCCTTAGGGGCATAGTCCCAAACACCAATCTCCGATGCGACGGTGATATAGCCATTCTTAGTAGTGACCCAACGTGAGGGACGCAGGCCATTACGATCTAGCATACAGACAGCATAACGACCATCTTGAATCACTAATCCTGCTGGCCCATCCCATGCTTCCATGTGCTGCGAATAAAATTCATAGAAGGCGCGTAAGTCCATATCCATACTATCGACATTTTGCCAAGCTGGTGGCACTAGAATCGACATTGAATGAAATAAACTCATACCACCTGACATCAGCACCTCAAGCATATTATCTAAGCTTGAAGAATCTGAGCCACTACTATTCACTAACGGTGTTAACTCACTCAAATTTGGTAATTTAGCAGATTTCAATTTTGGCGTACGAGCCTCAGACCAATTACGATTACCAGTGATAGTATTCAATTCGCCATTATGGGCCAGATAGCGAAATGGCTGTGCTAATGGCCAGCGTGGTAAAGTGTTAGTCGAGAAGCGCTGATGAAACACTACAATATGCGAGGCCAAGCGCTCATCTTTTAAATCCGTAAAGAACGCTGGCAAATCTGACGGCATTACCAAGCCTTTATAGATAA
Source organism: Psychrobacter sp. TAE2020 (assembly GCF_018919485.1). Taxonomy (GTDB): domain Bacteria; phylum Pseudomonadota; class Gammaproteobacteria; order Pseudomonadales; family Moraxellaceae; genus Psychrobacter. The sequence goes on along the minus strand of NZ_JAHLMU010000001.1, from coordinate 2,506,638 downwards.
TAGTTTGGCAGTTTAGCGAGCAGACATAAAACAGCTCATCTTCGGTTAGACGTTGCTCTGCTTTTTTTCGTGCTACGAATAACTTACGATTGAAGTCTTCACTGCTTAAGTTAGCCGGATCATTGACGAATATCTGTTTAAATGCGGGTAGAGTCTCACGACCGATCTCACCGACGATAGTTAAATCAACTGGTACCTCTCGCCAGCCAGCTACCTCTAAATCTTGCGCAGCGATCTCTTCTGCTAGTACTTGTTCACTATACTTAGCTTTGGTCTCGTCCAAATTGACAAATACCATCCCTACTGCAAAGTTATCAGTAATGGTTAACTGCTGTTCAGCAGCGATAGCTTGAAAAAATGCTTTAGGAGTGGCAAGTAGCAAACCGCAGCCATCCCCCGTTTTGCCATCGGCAGCAACACCGCCGCGGTGAGTCATACAGCTGAGACTATGAATGGCAGTCTTAACTAAATCGTGGCTGGCTTGTCCCTCAATGTGAGCGATTAAGCCAAAACCACAGTTATCAGAAAAGTCATCTGGAGTGGCCAGATGTGTGTGTGATGAAATCATTGACATGGCTAGTCCTTTTAAGTGAGCGAGCAGTTCATGGCTACAATGCGTAGCATGTACTGAATGACGCAGTTAGAACGGGCTAAATTATTCTAGTATCCGGATTAAAAACTGAATTCGTACACTGCATAATATTGTTGATACGAGTTGTTAGTAATTATCCGTTTGGTTTGGAGCAGAACGGTTAGCTACTTGGCAAAATAGCTCAAGCGCTAATAGTTGATTGATGGTGTATGCGGGTGAATGACACCGTAAATACGATAAGAGCGATGATAGAGTGATAGCTATTGAACCGATAATAATCTACTTATCAACGCTCAGACATTAAACGCTCTAGGTTCAATCACTTCTTTAACCCAAATAAGGACTATAAATAAATAGAAGAGAATTAGCGATTACTTGACCTTTATGATCAACAGCACTTAATAACGCTTAGAACAGTGAGAGACGAAAAATTTACCTAAATAGCCAGTATTTCCAACAATTTACCATAACTATACAGAATAAGTCCCTTAATCATATTAGTTAATGATGCTGAAAAAATCTAGTCTTTTTTACAAATTATTGGATAGCTATTGTTAATTACTGGCTTAAAACCAAGTAATAAAGTCACAGACTGACTACTGAAAATGAACACTGAATCACTGTACTGCTTCTACAAGTAACTAGGCGATACCAGTGACTGACCGACATTATTCTGTAAGTATCATTAATGATTCTACCTTTAATATCCGTGCTTGTACTAGCAAAAACCTCACCAGTCACTTATTGCTTTTAAAGCGTATTGTCAAAAAAAAAGCAAAAAAATTTGCTAATAAAAGTCAACCAAAGCAATCCCGACCCTAGCGGCTATTTAAAAAAACCGCTAGGTCGAAAACTGATAGTGAAAAGCTACTTACTCTTTTCTTCTATTAGTTGCTTAATAGGATCACTATTACCTTTATTAGTAGTGCTCTTATCAGCGCTACTGTTATTCTTTTTATTACTGCCTTCACTAGCTTTATCAGGATTGCTCGCCGAACTTGGCTGTTTAGGCGTGGCTACTACCGGTGGCTTTTTGACTTGTGGCTCAGCCTTAATAGCTTTATCATCATTTTTAGAATCATCAGAATTTTCAGATGATAAGGTGCGCTCTTCATTGACTGATAAGGTATCTGAAGTGTCGGCGGACTGACTAATACTGCCAGTGCTATTAGTGTTAGACTGATTACTAGAAGGCTTAGAAGTGGCCTCTTCATTATCATTACTAACTTTAGGAACTACTGGCGCTTTTTGACGCACAGGTACTTCACGCTTGGTAGGATTAAGTTTCACTGAGCGTGAGCGTCTAGTACTTAGATCTTTGATGGGTTGCGAACGCTCATAATTGTCGATAATACTAGTGTAGCGATTAATCTCTTCCGATAGCACACGTACGTCAGCAGGCAAGCCAAAATCTACCAGTTTCGCCGCCCCTACCGCTTCTTGCGAGCTATTTAATAGACCATAAGTAAGCATATAACGCAGCTGTTTGTTCTCATCGCGATAGCGGAAATAGGCAAATTTATCTCTATCTTTTCGACCTTCTAAGTAGCTGACTATCACCTCATTCTCGGCGACATTCATCACTTGTACGGTCCATTTACCTTTATTAGCGAGCAAGTATCGCTTATCTTTGAACTCGTCTGGATAATTGCGTAAATCTCGGATAGTATCTTCGAAATCAATAGGCTGAATGTCATTATCTAGCTCATGTAGAGACTCAATAGATAGAGGTTGTTCAAGCTCGCTAACTAATGCTTCAGGTGCAGCAATAGGAGCATTCTCAATTTTGGCTCCAATTGCAGGGGTCTGACTGACCATCCAAAGCAGCGCAGTGGCCACTCCGAGCAGCAAAGTCATCATTAACCAAATTAGTGCTTGGCGACGATTTGACTTACTGCTAGAGCTAGTCGTAGAGCTCGGTGCTGCCATGGGATTTTCCTTGGAAAAGTAATTAATTAACGCTTATCAACAGCCATTAGCTTATCAGCAGCTATTAGCTTGTAAACAATTAGTATGCCGCTTAGGATGACAGCACTTCAGTAAGCAACTGCGCATCGAATTCGTCTGTCAATACCGCCTCACCTAGTGATTTTAACAAAATCAGCCGGATTTGTCCTTGTTTGACTTTTTTATCGTGGCCCATTAGTTTTAACGCTGTGTCTACATCGATAGCTGGTGGCATAATTGGCAGTTTAGCTAAGCTCAATACCCGTTTTACTCGAGCCACGTCGCTATCGCTGAGCCAGCCAAGCATTTGCGATAATTCAGCTGCTTGCACCATACCTGCTGCAACAGCTTCACCATGCAACCAATTACCATATCCTTGGTGAGTCTCAATCACATGACCAAAGGTATGACCAAAATTCAATATCGCTCGTATACCTGCTTCACGCTCATCTTGCGCCACAATATCAGCTTTATACTGGCAGCAGCGTTTTACTGCTATCGCTAGAACTTCTAAATCCAAAGCCATCATGGCTGGTAGATGCTCTTCAAGCCAATCCAAAAACTCAATATCCATAATCAGTGCGTATTTGATGACTTCCGCTAATCCAGCGGATAGCTCACGCTCAGGCAGCGTTTGCAAAGTATTCATATCCACTAGTACCATCTGCGGCTGCCAAAAAGCGCCAATCATGTTCTTGCCTTGTGGATGATTGATACCAGTCTTACCACCAACGCTGGAGTCCACTTGCGACAATAGAGTAGTAGGTATTTGGATAAAATCAACCCCACGCATAAAGCTAGCCGCTGCAAAGCCTGTCATATCACCGATAACACCACCACCAAGCGCAATTAAAGTAACATCACGGTTGAAGTGCTGCGCCATTAGCGCATCATATATTTTATCGATACTAGCCTGATTTTTGTACTGTTCTCCATCAGCTAGGATGCAAACCGCCACCTTAAAGTGCAATTCTAGTTGCGCTTGTAATGCCGCTAAGTATAAAGGCGCAACCGTCTCATTAGTCACAATTAATAGCTGCTTACCCCGTATATAGGAAGTAATTTGCTCCGCCATATTACTGGTTTTATTGCCGCTTTGTGCCGTAATAACTATTGGATAATCGTGACTTTGAGTATGTACAATTAAGCCATCTTCCACTAATGCGGTAGTCATCTCATACTTCCTAATGTTTAGGTTTGAAAGTGGTTAGCTTCAAAAATTATTATGCTATAAAAATTATTATGCTATAAAAATTATTAGCTATAAAAATATGGCGCTATAAAAAATACTATAGTTAAAGTTCATTACGGTCAGCAGCAGAGGCTGATGGTACTAAACAATCAGTATCAGTGGTCAGCTCTAAGCCAGTATCAGTATTAACAGTGCTACTTTTAATACTCTTAGGAGCATCAATACCGTCATCTACACTAGCTGCACTATTTGATTCACTATCTAGCTTTATGAGGTCAGGACTACTATAACTGTCAGTATCTTGCTCTAACTCAGTATCCATATCAGTATCAGTAGCTTGTTCTATCTTGACCACCGAAAAACGCTGGAGCTGTTGCAACAACTGATTGACCATATTCCGTGGATAAGTGTGGCCAGTAGGCATAATAATGTGTGCTACTTGCCGATATAATGGATCACGTTTTTTATATAATTCTTGTAGTATTTTTCTGGGATTGGGCTGCTGTAATAGGGGACGTGACTTGTCCTTCGCTGTACGTACCATCTGCACATCGACTGGTGCATTTAGGTAAACTACAATGCCACGCTGATGCAAGAATGCTCTGTTTTCATCAGACATAACTGCACCACCACCAGTGGCAAGTATAATTTGCTTATATTGGGTTAGCTCATCAATGGCTCGAGTTTCGCGCGCCCGAAAGCCTGCCTCGCCTTCTTTAGCGAATATCCAAGCAATATCAGCGCCTGTTTGCGATTCAACATACCAGTCACTGTCCACAAACTCGCGGCCCAGCTGCTTAGCAAGCAATCGGCCAATGGTGGTCTTGCCAGCTCCCATCGGCCCGACTATAAATACCGACGGTAATTCCTCCAACATAAAACTCACTCAGATAAATTAACTATCATACAACGTCATTAATATTCTAGCTAGTAATGAGCGTTGATTATTGTTGATAAAATAATGCTGCTCAAAGCATAACCCTTAGCAATAACCTTGCGCCCATAAAAAAACAAGCGCTTAAGCTTGTATTTTTATAGTGTCTTAAATACCGCCGCTTATTCTAAACGATTTATGCCATCGTTAACCAGCTTCGTAGTGATAAAGATAAGTAATTCTTCTTTATTATTGCTACGAACGTCTCTACGGAACGCACGACCAATATAAGGTAAATCTCCTAAGAATGGTACTTTATCTACACCATTATTAATACGGTTTTTAAACACCCCGCCTAATACGATAGTTTGGCCATCTTCAACAATGACATTAGTGGAAATCGAGTCTTCAGAAATGGCGACCTGATTATTGATAATAGTCGGTGTGCCATTAGTAATCACTAACTGCAGACCGATTTTGCCATCAGGGGTGATATTTGGCGTAGCCTCAAGGCTCAATGCGGCTTCTTTAAAACTAGTCGTAGTAGCACCACTAGCCGACGCTTCCTGATAAGGAATCTGCGTACCAGAAGAAACTTTAGCGGTTTGTTTATCAGTAGTCAAAATTTTGGGTGTAGAAATAACCTCACCGCGATTATCCGCTTGTAACGCTGATAATTCAAGATCCAACATGAAATCTGATAACCCCAACAGACCAAAGGCAATGCTCCCTGCAGGATTACTGACGCCTAAATCAACGTTTAGATTATCAGGGCGACTAATATCGTATGACGGATAAGAGACGGACTGTCCATTGACAGTAGTAGTTTCGATATCGAAGTCTTTTAAATCCCATAGGGTCTGATCACTGCCGCCAACCAATAGGTTGCTATTATTAGCTGCTCCGTTAGATAACAGACCCCAGCGCACACCAATCTCCTTACTAAAGGTATCGGTAGCGCTAACAATACGTGCCTCAATCATCACTTGGCGTACTGGAATATCAATTTTACTAATTAATTTATGTATATTTTCAATACTATCTGCCACATCTTTAATAATTAAAGTATTAGTACGTTTATCAGTAGTGACTGTGCCACGATTGGACAACAAGGTATTATTATCTTGATTGCTACCCGTATTGACAGCACCAAACCCGCCACCACTATTAGAAGGTCCACTACCATCAGAAATTAATAATAAAACATCTTCGGCACGAGCATAGCTCAAGCGAATGTACTCAGTACGCAAAGGGGAAAAGGCTTGCACCGCTTGCTGAGCCGCAAGCTCACTAGCTTCTTGTTCAGCAAGCTCAGTAGCAGGGGCGATCAAAATTACATTACCATTCTCACGCTTACCTAAATTTTTACTTTTCAGAATAATATCTAGTGCTTGATCCCAAGGAACATTAATAAGACGCAAGGTAATGTTACCAGTTACAGAATCGCTAGCTACCACATTCATCTTAGTGAACTGCGCCAAGATATCTAACACGCTACGGATTTCCACATTTTGGAATTCCATAGATAATGCTTCACCAGTATAGACTCTCTCCTCAAGCGTAGGCTCACCTAACAGCTCAGGTTTTTTAATCGCTATAGTAAGCTTATTGCCTGATTGGTGAGCTTGGTACTCGTAGTCTTCGGTCATATTAATAGTAATAGTCCCATTTTGACCTTGATTTTGAGTATCGATACCAGCGACTAACCCACTATTAATAGTAAGATGGCGTAGCAAATTTCTGGGAATCGTACTACCAGTCATACGTATCACTAGCTTATTGCCTTGCCGCTGCACATCTACCGGAATAGCCTCATTAGCGAGCCTAATACTGACATTACCGCCACCATTATTATCAGCTACAAAATTAAGTTCCGTCAAGCCATCATAGCTATACTGCCGAGCCACTTGTGAGGCGCCTAGTCTAGGGTCTAGTAGTGGGTTGACTCGTACCATCATAGTATCAGTCGGCACCGCTTCAGTGCTGCTATTAACGGCTACACCAACGTTAGCAATACTATTGGTGATCGGTGTGGTGGGAATAACCTCGACGCTCTTGTAGACCTTGGGGGTTGTCGCTAGCGCTTGATTGGGCTCAGTAATAGTAAGCAGTAAATCATTACCACTAATAGCCGTAATATAGCTACCAGTTTGTTTTAGACCCACAATCATGCGAGTAGTGCTGTCATTGTTTAAGGTAGTAACTTCATTGATCATACCGATATTATAGTCCGTCAAGCGCCTGCTAATACCGTTTTGAACTTGCTCAAAATCTAATACTAAACGTCTGGGATCATCCAGTTGATAGGCCACAGGTAATGTCGGAATTTCTGAAAACTCTAAACGTAACTGTGTTACAGCTGGAGCTGTCTTCACTACTGATAAGGTGTTAATACGCTGTTCAGCATAAGCGCTGCTGCTAATTGCGAGCATACTGACAGCCAATATAAGCATGACAAAGTTGTAGGAAGGTATAGTAAAAGTGGCGAATACGCGGTTACTCATCATCATTCCCTTATGGTTGCGTACTGTCATTATTCATTCCTCAAAAAAAACATCCACTCAACTTATAGGAGAAACTAGAGACTGTGGCTTTTCAACGAATCCAGCTCGGCTATCTGGTACAATTTCAATCAAATTAATTTGGGTAGGGGTAATCTCAACAATTCGGCCATCGTTTAAACCGATATAATCTCCTGCTTTGACACTAGCTACTGAGCCATCAGGACGCTGTATCAAGGCATACTGCTGACCTTCAGAAGATGTCAGCATGCCACGGAAGGTCATCTGCGCCAGCCCGTACTGTTCTAGGGGTTGTTTGACGCGATTGATATCTGGACGTACATCATCGATAGCTGTAGTTGCACCTTGTAGATTGACTAAACTGGGGGGTAAGAATGGGCTACGTAGCAAGTTAGCACTGTAGACAAAGTCCTCGATTAACTGTGCTTGTGGCGGCGGCTCAATCGGCTGCGCCGCTTGGTTACGTATAGTATCCATTGCTTGCGAAGCTAGGCCAATACGATCACTACAGCCGGATAGTCCTAGCCCAACAACGGTTAAAGTAACTAGCATAGACCATAGTTTAATACTCATCATCTACTCCCTACAGGGGCATCAGCATCTGCTACAGCTTCTTCTGACAATGCGTCTTTTGCTACCGCTTCTTTTGAGCGGTAGGTTTTAGTCTGTAGCACTAATTTCAGCTCAGGTATGGCTTCTAAGGTTGGCTGTGGGTTACTCACTTCAAAATCGTGAATAGTAATAATACGAGGTAGCGTGGCAAGACCACTTAAGAAACTTCCGAACTCATGATATTCACCGAGGGCGGCAATACGAATAGGCTGTTCGATAAAGAACTCATTTTCAATTTCAGCCTCAACAGAGATATCTTGGAAACGAATGTTACTACCAACCCCTGTCATATTAATACCTTCTACTAATTCTGATACTCGGGTTTCTTTAGGCAACTGATCTAATAAGGTATTGAACTCCGTTTCCATTTGACTCACTTGCGCTTTATAAGCTGCTAAATGTCGAGCACGGGACTCTTTTTGCCGATAGCTTGCAAGCAATACTTGCTGTTCACTTTCTGCGGCTTCAATATGATCGATTTTACTACTAATGGGTAGTGCCCACGATAAAGCGGCAATGAAGACCACTATTAGCATTAATATAGTCACCTTAACCCCTAGGGGCCAGCTTCCATAATTATCATTATCTAATGACTCAAAGCTGCGCCTAAAATTAGCAAGGTTAAAGGTAGGCTTTACCGCTTTAGTACTAGCAAGCTTTGGTTTTTTTAGTAGTAATTTCTTATGGGTAAGTTTCATAACTTATCTCCAATAGCAGTATCAACTGCTATAGCATTACCATCTACCGTTGTAGGAACTGCTGCTTGTACTTGAGTAGTTATGACGAACTGCACGTAGCGGTCCTCAGGATATATCGGGCGAGGCTGCTTACCAGTTGGTAGTGGCGCATTAAATTTAGGTTCTGGCTGGTAGGCAACAATGTTTTGCTGGATATTACGCACGGCGGAGTTACCCATCCAGCGGCTACTGTCTAAATTACGGATTAGGCCAGATATCACATTAGGGTTATCAGCCAAACCCGTCAAAGTGATCAGATCACCTTCTCGCTTGAGATTATTCAAATAGAGTGAGGGTGGAATGGCTTTAGCAAGATCAGCCCATAGGCGTACTGGTATCGGACGACGACCCTGCAAATCTTGAATCACTTGCATACGAGAAATAATATCTTCACGGCGCTGCTCTAGACTATCAATCTGGACCAGTGCCGCGTCTAAACGGCTATTTTCTTTAGTGATCAGCGCATTGGCATCGAGTTGTTCTTCCAGCTCATTATTGAAGTAGCTCCAAGTAGCAAACGCCGAAAGTAACGCTAACAGAGTGATAGCAGCAGCTAAGGTAATAAATTCTTTATTACGATGCAGACGCTCTTCTTGACGCCATGGCAGTAGATTAATACGTGGCATCAGTCAAAACTCCTTAAGGCAAGACCACAAGCAGCCATCAAGCTTGGGGTATCAACGTTCAGCTGCTCACTGTCTATATAAGGATCAATAGTCATATTGATAAAAGGATTGGCTATAGTCACAGGCTTGCCAAGCTTTTGCTGCACCATGCCAGCTAAACCAGGAATAGAGCTACTACCACCTGCCATCACCAAGTGATCTATATTCTTATATTGACTGGATGAAAAATAAAACTGCAAAGAGCGCATCACTTGCTGAATAATATTTTCTATAAACGGCATAAGAATTTCTGGATAATAATCATCTGGTAAACTAAGTTCACGCTTATTAAAAGTAGCTTCTTCAAAAGACAAGCCATAACGATTTTGAATCGCTTCTGTTAGCTGCATACCTCCGAATAACTGCTCACGGCTATAGACAAACTCACCATTTTTGACAATATACAAAGTGGTTTGGTTATGGCCTATATCGACTAAAGCTATTAGCTCAGGCAAGCTGTCTACCATTAAGCTGAAGGCACGCTCTATAGCATGTGACTCAATATCCATAATCTTGGTTTCAAGTCCACCAAAAGTTAGAGCATCAATGCGTTGATTTACATTCTCTGAACGCGAAGCTACCAGCAGAACTTGTACCATACTGTCATGTACTAATGAGGGGCCAACCACCTCAAAGTCTAAGTTAACTTCTTCTAAAGGATAAGGAATGTATTGATCAGCATCTAGACGTATTTGCGCTTCACGTTCAGCATCATTTAATCTCATATCCATGTCAATAATCTTAGTGATGACTGCTGACCCTGAGACCGATGTTGCTGCGGCACTACCAGAAACTTGCCCCCGTTCGGCCAAGCGAGAAATAGACTCACCCACCATTTCGGTATCAACAACGATCTTATCGACCACTGCTCCTACAGGTAAAGTTTCTATACAATAAGACTTCAAATGTAATAGGCCTTGCTCACGCTGAATATTAACCATTTTGACAGAGGTGGAACATATGTCCACTCCTACCAACCCTTTAACTTTGGAAGAAAATAGCCCCACAAGGTATATGCCTTATATAAGTTTACAATTTGATAGTTAATAGTAATATTTAAATACAATACGTTACTTAAATAATAGTTTCAAGTATTTAAGAACGGCTTAACGGCGATTTACACATTAATTATGACTTACTAGTTTTGTTCAAGGTATAATGTAGAATTTAATGCAAATTTTAAATGATAAGTTCCCTATGGCTAAAAAACATGCTACCGCTCGTTTGATCCACTTTTTGGTGGGCCTTTTTATTGCTTGTCTGGCGCTGGCTATAATTATAGCCTTGGCTGTGCCGATTGGTTTTTATGGTATGGCAATGTACTTATCGCCTACTCTACCCAGTCTGCAGGAAATAAAGACTGCCAAATTAGAGATGCCGCTACAAATATATAGTAGCGATGACAAACTGATAGGTCAGTATGGCAATCGCCTCTCCTTGCCCGTGAGCTATGATGAGATTCCAAAGAATTTAACCAATGCTTTTTTAGCAGCGGAAGACGCCTCTTTTTTCCAACATAGCGGTATCAGTATTAAGGGCCTTGGTCGTGCGGTCACTGAAGTCGTCACCGATGATGATACGCAAACCGGTGGATCGACTATTACCATGCAAGTTGCTAAGAACTACTTTTTAACTCCTGAGCGTACTTTAGACCGCAAATTGACTGAGCTTTTTGTCGCACGCAAAATGGAAGACGAGCTTAGCAAAAAAGAAATTTTGACGTTATATGTCAACAAGATATATTTAGGTGAAGGTGCTTACGGTATTAGTGCAGCCGCTAAAAAATACTATAGTAAATCTCTCGATAAGCTTACTATAGCTGAAATGGCGATGCTGGCAGGTTTACCTAAAGCACCCTCAAAGTACAATCCTGTTGCTAATCCTAGTCGTGCTTTAGTGCGCCGCAATTGGATCATCGGCCAAATGCATAAGCTCAACTATATTAGCCAAGCTGAGCATGATGAAGCCGTTAAAGCGCCGATTGGTCTTAACTTGTATCAAGAAAAACTCGATGTCAATATGCCTTATTTAGCAGAAATGACTCGTTATGCTTTAGTCAATCGTTACGGTGAACAAGTGGTCAATGGAGGTTGGCGCGTGCGTTTGACTGTCGATAGTCAAGCACAGCTGGATGCAGAAAAAGCGGTATTAAAAGGCTTAGTTGATTACGACCATCGTCATGGCTGGCGTGGTGCTGAGGCTAATGATGAACCGCTAGAGAATTTCCAACGCTACGCTAACATGTCACCTGCCAAAGTAACTAAAGTTAATTCTAGTAGCTTTGAAGCTATTATGCTTTCTGGTGAGACGGTTACCATCAACTGGTCAGGTATGAGATGGGCTCGTAAATATATTTCTGCCGACCGCTTTGGTAATTCCCCTAGCAATGCTTCACAGATTGTCAGTGAAAAAGATATTATTCGTTTGGTACCTACTGAAGGTGGCAACTGGAAGCTGGCACAAATACCTGAAGTCCAAGGTAGCTTAGTGTCTTTGCATCCTGATACTGGTGCCGTCAATGCCTTAGTCGGTGGCTTTGACTTTAATCATAGTAAATTCAACCGAGCGTTACAAGGCTGGCGTCAGCCTGGCTCGACTATTAAGCCTTTAGTCTACACCGCTGCACTAGAGAAAGGATACAGTCCTGATAGCATAGTCTCTGACCGTCCTATCCAAGTAGGTGACTGGAAACCAAAGAACTCTGATGGGCGTTTCTTAGGGGATATTACTTTACGCCGCGGTTTATATTTATCACGTAACTTAGTTTCTATTCGCTTACTGCAAGCCATTGGGATCTCAGATGCTCGCAACTTATTAGATCAGTTTGGCTTGGATAAAGAAAAACTACCTACTACCCTATCGTTAGCTTTGGGTGCTGGTCAAGCCACCACTTTACAAATGGCGACTGCTTATACTGCTTTTGCTAATGGTGGCCATCGTATTCAGCCTTATTTCATTGAGCAGATTTATAACTATGATAATAAGATGTTATTCCAAGCCAATCCACAACAAGCTTGTGCGTTGTGCTTTAATGAGGGATTACAGAAGCTTAATGAAAAATTAGTTGTAGATTATAATAAGCGGGCTGAAGAGAGCTTACTAACTGCCGCTGATGCTAAAACTAGTAAAAACACTACTGAGGCTGCAACGGATGCGAAGACCTTAATTGCAGACAGTAAAGACGGTGCAGAGGATAGCGTGCAAAATGCTAACAGTATCTCAGTGGATCAAAGTACTAACCTGAATATGTATGATGCTAGCCCAGCAGCGGATCGTCTCAAAGCGCCTGTCATTCAGTATGTGACGGCTACTCAAGCTCCCCGTATTTTAAAGCCAAAAGTAGCTTATGATATGGCTGGTATCTTGCGTGATGTAGTGCAGCGCGGTACAGCGGTAAAAGCGCGCTCTTTAGGTCGTGACGATATAGGCGGCAAAACAGGTACTACTAACGAAGCCAAAGACGCTTGGTTTGCAGGCTTTCACCCTACTAATACTACCGTAGTGTGGATGGGCTTTGATCAGCCTGCAACTCTTGGTCGCCGTGAGTATGGTGGTGTTGCCGCTTTACCAGTGTGGATGGACTTTATGCGGGCCCAATTGAAGGGCACACCTCGTCAGTGGGTATCTTTGAATAACAAATCAAAGTCAAAAAAACAAAAGTTACGAATCATAGAGATGACTGATGAGGGCGCAGTTACTACTAGTGAAGAGGAAGATGAGGGCGGTAATGGTGTAGCCAAACCTGTCAAACTTAAGACTCAGCAACGTCCGTTACCAGTGCCTGAAATAGATGAGGCAGCGGCTACTAGTGCGGCTAAGATTAACAATAGCAAGGACAGCACCAAGGCTACTAGTACTAGCGATCAACCACGTAATGCTAGAATACCAAAGACGGTAACCCCAGCACCAGTCGGCCAGTTATCATCAACGCCCGAGTAATTAAGCTTACTAGTCGCCATGGTTTATGGCGGCTAACTTTATAAGCTTACAACTTTATATAGCTCATTAAGCAGTACGGTAATAAAAAAGGCTTATTCAATTAATACTGAATAAGCCTTTTTGCTGTTTAATACAATCTAGTTTTGCTATTTAATACAATATAGCTGCATAGCCTACTTATACTCAGCAGTTAAAACTCTACCATACCCGCTCGCAGTTGCTCGATGAGGGTCAAAAACTGCTGTCGCCATTCACGTATAGTAGCATCATCTGGTAGCCATTGATTAGACAAGGTTACGACGTTGACGATCAAATCACGAGCTGAGGGTTGTTTATTGACTATAGCGGCACTTTCACTTTCTATCTCTTCGGGTTGTACCGCATAAAGACAACGCTGATAAGCACGCTCGACGTTAGCTAAAAACCCTTGTTGTTGTAGCAGCTGTAGACGCTGTATCTCCGGTGAAACTTGGGTACGAGCGCTTAATGCTTGTTTGATGTCTACCATGGTTGGTGCACTAAGATTCAAGCCATAGAAGTGTCCTAGTTCTTGCAGAAACGCTAAATAAGTGCCATACAAGTGAAAGATAGCTGTCTCGCAATGCGCTTGATAAAGCTGCTTATCACTACTATCTCCAGCTGCCTGACAAGCTAAACGACAAAAATATAGCTTTTGATTGGTACGATCTGCTTGATATTTAGCAACACGAGTTTTACCTGCCATGAGCCTACTATCCTTATAAAGTTTATTAAAACATCAGAAAACTACTGTCTATTACGCAGTTTACTATTTTCTAGCATAAATTTCTTAAAAAATATATAGTAATTTTTAGAGACAAAAAAGCCAGCAACGTGGCTGGCTTCTTGGTTTATCTAGGCTTTAATGGCGAACAACTGTTAATAGAAATATTGATAAAAACGCTATTAATATTAACGTTGACTCTATTAGTTGTCTTGATTAAGCTCTTGAGCAAAGGCTTCATCAAAGCTAGCAAAATCTTTGCTATCGCTACCACCGATGCTCATATCAAACGCTGTATTATCGAAAGAGGCATTTAAATCTTTGTCTTGCAGTTTTTTATCAGCTTTGTCTTTACGTGCTTTATGATAAGCAAGACCAGTACCCGCTGGAATCAAACGGCCAACAACTACGTTCTCTTTGAGACCGCGTAGTTCATCAATCTTACCAGTTACCGCAGCCGCTGTTAATACGCGCGTGGTTTCTTGGAAAGATGCCGCTGAAATAAAGCTTTCAGTAGCCAAACTTGCTTTAGTAATACCTAGCAACTGACGCTCAAACTTCACTGGGAACTTATCTTCTGCTTCCAATTTAGCATTCAATGCTCTGATATCAACGTATTCAACCTGATCACCTTTAAAGTGATTAGAGTCACCAGCATCAGTAACTTCAACTTTACGCAGCATCTGACGAATAATAACTTCGATGTGCTTATCGTTGATTTTTACACCCTGCAAGCGGTAAACATCTTGAACTTCGTTTACGATATAGTCAGCAAGAGCAGTCTGACCTTTTAGACGCAAGATATCATGTGGATTCTGTGGACCATCAGCGATCACTTCACCACGAGCTACTGTCTCATTTTCGAAAACGTTGATTTGACGCCATTTAGGTATTAGCTCTTCATGAATCTCACCGTCTTCATTAGTAATAATAAAGCGGTTTTTGCCTTTAGTCTCTTTACCAAAGCTCACTACACCAGTCATCTCTGCCATAATGGCATGATCTTTCGGGCGACGGGCTTCAAATAAGTCAGCAACACGTGGCAAGCCACCGGTAATATCTTTAGTACCTGAAGAGGCTTGTGGTACACGGCCTAAGATTGAGCCAGCAGCTACTTCTTCACCATCACCAACACGAATAATAGTTTCAGCAGGTAAGAAGTAAACTACTTCTTTACCTTCATTGGTATTCAATATAATAGCCGGACGTAAATCTTTGGCTGAGCTTGAACGATCGCGGGTAGCAAGAATCTCAAACGAGCTCATACCAGTAGCGTCATCAACTTTCACAGTAGCTGTTAGACCATCGGTAATATCACTAAAGCGTGCTTTACCCGCAAACTCAGTAATAATAGGATGCGTGTGCGGATCCCATTTAGCGATAGTTTGACCACCTTCGACATGATCTTCACTTTTCACAAGTACGCTTGAACCATAAGGCACTTTATAGCGCTCACGCTCGCGACCTAACTCATCGGTCAACGCAATTTCAGCTGAACGAGATACGATAACTAAATGACCATCAATGTGCTCAACAGTTTTCATATTCTCGAAATGAACCTGACCACCATTACGGACAGAGATGCTGTTATCTACAGAAGCTGAGCTTGCTGCTCCACCTACGTGGAACGTACGCATGGTTAACTGAGTACCAGGTTCACCGATAGACTGAGCTGCCATTACACCAACTGACTCACCGATGTTGACTTTATGACCACGAGCAAGGTCACGACCATAACACTGCGCACAGACACCGTGAGCTACATCACAGGTGATAACTGAACGAACCCAGATATCATCAATAGCGTTGTCATCAAGCACATCAACCCAATGCTCATCAATCAAAGTCCCAACTGGGATTAAGATTTTATCAGCATCATCATTATAAGTAACATCACGTGAAGTTACTCGACCTAGTACTAAATCACCAAGCTTCTCAATGATTTCGCCACCTTGGATATGCGGAGTCATTAACAAACCAACCTCAGTACCACAATCATCGCTAGTGATAACCAAATCTTGTGCTACGTCCACTAAACGACGAGTCAAATAACCTGAGTTAGCAGTTTTCAAAGCAGTATCAGCTAGACCTTTACGTGCTCCGTGAGTTGAGATGAAGTACTGAAGTACAGTCAAACCTTCACGGAAGTTAGCTTTAATCGGAGTCTCGATAATAGAGCCATCCGGTTTAGCCATCAAACCACGCATACCTGCCAACTGACGAATCTGTGCTGCACTACCACGAGCACCAGAATCTGACATAATAAAGATAGAGTTAAAGGACTTCTGCTCTTCCTCTTCACCTTGGGCGTTGATTACTTTATCTGTTGCCAAGTTATCCATCATCGCTTTGGCGACTTTATCATTGGTACGTGACCAAATATCGACAACTTTGTTATAGCGTTCACCTGCTGTCACAAAACCTTGCTCGAACTGATCTTCAATTTCACGTACTTCTGCTTCTGCTACACCAATAATTTGTTTTTTGCTTGGTGGAATAACCATATCATCTAGGCAAATTGATACGCCAGACAAAGTGGCTTGTGCAAAACCAAGGTACATCAATTGGTCAGCGAACATAACGCTGTCTTTGACACCTAAGTTACGATAGCAAGAGTTAATCAATCTTGAGATATTCTTTTTAGTCATCTCTTGATTACATTCTTCAAACGCCATGCCCGTAGGCATAATGTTCCAGATCAATAAACGACCTGCTACGGTTTCTTTTAGGCTAGTCTTTTCAGTACGAGTACCATCTTCAGCGATAGTAGTCTCAGTTACTCGTACTTTGATTTTAGCATTAACATGTAAATCGTTAGAGCCAATAGCACGTAGAGCTTCATTAACAGTAGCGAAGATCATGCCTTCGCCTTTAACGTTCACTGATGAGCGACTAATATAATATAAACCCAATACCACATCTTGTGATGGTACGATGATTGGATCACCGTTGGCAGGTGACAAGATGTTGTTGGTAGACATCATCAAGGCACGTGATTCAAGCTGTGCTTCTAGGGTCAATGGCACGTGAACGGCCATTTGGTCACCATCAAAGTCAGCGTTGAATGCGGTACAAACCAACGGATGCAACTGAATGGCTTTACCTTCAATCAATACTGGCTCAAACGCTTGCAGACCCAATCTATGCAGGGTTGGTGCACGGTTAAGTAGCACTGGATGCTCACGAATAACCATCGCTAGCATATCCCACACTTGTGGCTCTTCACGCTCAACCATCTTTTTAGCAGCTTTGATCGTCGTCGCTAAACCGTGTGATAATAGTTTGTTATAAGTAAAAGGCTTGAAAAGTTCAAGGGCCATTTTCTTAGGTAGACCACACTGATGTAGACGTAGCGTTGGACCTACTACGATTACTGAACGGCCAGAATAATCGACACGTTTACCTAGTAAGTTCTGACGGAAACGACCTTGCTTACCTTTAATCATGTCAGCTAAAGATTTCAATGGACGCTTGTTACTACCAGTGATAGCACGACCGCGACGACCGTTATCTAACAACGCATCGACTGACTCTTGTAGCATACGTTTTTCGTTACGTACGATAATGTCAGGGGCGCTAAGCTCAAGCAAACGTTTAAGACGGTTGTTACGGTTGATGACGCGGCGATACAAATCGTTAAGATCTGAAGTCGCAAAACGACCGCCTTCTAGCGGTACTAAAGGACGCAAATCTGGTGGTAGTACTGGCAAGATGGTCATTACCATCCATTCAGGCTTGTTATGAGAATCACGGAAGGCTTCTAATAACTTAAGACGCTTAGACATCTTTTTAAGCTTAGTCTCAGAACCAGTCTGTGGAATCGCTTCACGTAACTCATCAATTTCGATATCTAAATCGATATCTTTTAATAAGTCTTGAATCGCTTCTGCACCCATTTTAGCAACGAACTCATCACCGAACTCTTCAAGCGCACGATAATAATCTTCGTCATCAAGCAATTGATACTTCTCTAAGCTGGTCAGACCAGGCTCAGTTACGATGTAGCTTTCAAAATATAGTACCCGCTCGATATCACGTAGAGTCATATCAAGAAGCAAACCAATACGGCTTGGTAGAGACTTTAAGAACCAAATATGCGCAACTGGGCTAGCAAGGTCAATATGACCCATGCGATCACGACGCACTTTAGCAGTAGTAACTTCTACGCCACATTTTTCACAGATAACGCCTTGGAACTTACGACGTTTGTACTTACCACAAAGACATTCAAAATCTTTTACTGGACCAAAAATCTTGGCACAGAATAGACCATCACGCTCAGGCTTAAAGGTGCGATAGTTAATAGTTTCAGGCTTTTTAACTTCACCATGTGACCATGACTTAATAACGTCAGGCGAGGCTAAGGTAATTTGGATACTGTCAAACTCATGGTTACCATTGCTGGTAGGGCTCTGCATGATATCGAGTAAATCTTTCAAGTTGCTTCTCCGTTATCTTTATAATCATCTGCTAGCGTTGTCACCATAATTACAGTGGCGCTGCTAGTTAAGATGAATGAAGGCAATGAATAGGGTTGAGATAAATACCTAAAAGCAGCAGCAATAAGCGTACTGCTTCTAGTTAACTAACTAAACGATCAATTATGAAATCATATTTAATTAGTGAGTTTGTTTTAGCTCAATATTAATACCCAAAGATTTTATTTCTTTGGTCAGTACGTTAAACGATTCAGGCATGCCTGGATCCATGTACTGCTCACCATCAACGATGTTTTTATACATCCGCGTACGGCCTTCAACGTCATCCGACTTCACGGTTAGCATTTCTTGCAAGGTGTAAGTGGCGCCATAAGCTTCTAAAGCCCAAACTTCCATCTCACCGAAACGCTGACCACCGAACTGCGCTTTACCACCTAGCGGCTGTTGCGTCACTAGTGAGTAAGAACCTGTTGAACGCGCATGCATCTTGTCGTCAACCAAATGGTTAAGTTTCAGCATGTACATGTAGCCAACCGTTACTTTACGATCGAATTTTTGACCAGTACGACCATCATATAACGTTTGCTGACCATCACGTGCCATACCTGCAAGCTCAAGCAAGTCTTTGACTTGATGCTCATGCGCCCCATCAAATACCGCTGTACCCATAGGAACACCGGCACGTAAGTTATCTGATAGCGCCATGATGTCATCATCACTTAAGCTATCAAGATCGACTTGTTCGCCACCAACTTTGTTATAGATTTGGTCTAAGAAATCACGCAAATCTTTTATTGCTGCTTGGGCTTTGAGCATACCATCTATTTTTTCGCCCAAACCTTTAGCAGCCATACCTAAATGGGTCTCTAGTACCTGGCCGATGTTCATACGTGAAGGTACGCCTAGCGGATTCAGTACGATGTCAACAGTGTTGCCATGCTCATCATAAGGCATGTCTTCAACTGGCATAATACGTGATACCACACCTTTGTTACCATGACGACCAGCCATTTTATCACCAGGCTGAATACGACGCTTAACCGCAAGATATACTTTAACGATTTTTTGTACGCCATGCGCCAAATCATCACCAGCAGTCAATTTGCGTTTTTTCTCAGCAAATTTACTATCGATATCTTTTTGCTTATCGACTAAGTATTCTGCAATCTGAGTCAAACGCTCAGAGATATCTTCTTCGACTGGCTGGATATCAAGCAAAGTCTCAAGATTCATATCTTTCATATCAACTGCAGCCATAACAGTACCGGCTTTTAGACCTGAACCACCACTGACTTTTTGACCGTTAAGCAAGTTGCTGATACGACCACGAGCCGCTTCTTCAAAGATACGTAGCTCTTCTTTTAAATCTTTACGATAGCTGTCTAACTGTGACTTCTCAATAGCACGCGCACGCGCATCTTTTTCAACGCCATCACGAGTAAAGACTTGCACGTCAATAACCGTGCCTTTGCTTGATGTAGGTACTCGTAAAGAAGTATCTTTTACATCAGCCGCTTTTTCACCAAAGATTGCCCGTAGTAGTTTCTCTTCTGGGGTCAGTTGGGTCTCACCTTTTGGCGTGACTTTACCAACTAAGATATCACCAGCATCTACTTCAGCACCGATATAAACAATACCTGCTTCATCAAGACTAGATAAAGCTGCTTCACCGACGTTTGGAATATCACCAGTGATCTCTTCAGTACCTAACTTGGTATCACGAGCCACACAAGTCAATTCTTGAATATGAATAGTAGTAAAGCGATCTTCTTTCACTACTTTTTCAGATAGCAAGATTGAATCTTCGAAGTTGTAACCATTCCAAGGCATAAAGGCAATGCGAATGTTCTGACCTAACGCTAGCTCACCAAGATCGGTTGATGGACCATCGGCTAAAATATCGCCTACAGCAATAGCATCACCTTGGTTAACAATGATACGTTGGTTGATACAAGTGTTTTGGTTAGAACGAGTGTATTTAACTAAGTTATAGATATCAATACCAGCTTCACCAGCAATCATCTCATCTTCGTTAACTCGTACTACCACACGAGAAGCGTCAACATCTTCAATGACACCACCACGCTTAGCAATCACACAAACACCAGAATCACGAGCAACGTGACGCTCCATACCCGTACCTACTAACGGCTTATCAGCACGTAGTGTAGGAACCGCCTGACGCTGCATGTTCGAGCCCATCAAGGCACGGTTAGCATCATCATGCTCTAGGAACGGAATCAGACCTGCTGCTACTGATACTACCTGACTTGGTGACACATCCATATGCGTCACTTTTTCTGGTGGCATACGTACGAATTCACCATAGCTACGTACACTGACCATCTCATCGCTAAGCGCACCATCGGCAGTTACTGGTGAGTCGGCCTGTGCAATTACAGTACCTACTTCTTCAATAGCTGATAAATACTCAATAACGTCAGTTACTTTACCATCGACTACTTGGCGATAAGGCGTCTCTAGGAAACCAAAGCTGTTAGTTTTAGCAAAAGTAGCTAGTGAGTTGATCAAACCAATGTTTGGACCTTCAGGAGTCTCAATCGGACATACGCGACCATAATGAGTATCATGAACGTCACGTACTTCAAAGCCTGCACGCTCACGAGTCAAACCACCGGGTCCTAGTGCGGATACCCGACGTTTATGAGTAACTTCTGACAAGGGGTTGTTCTGATCCATAAACTGTGACAACTGGCTTGAACCAAAGAATTCTTTGACCGCAGCAGCGACAGGTTTTGAGTTAATCAAATCTTGTGGCGATAAGTTGTCTGATTCCGCTGAGCTCAAACGCTCTTTGACCGCACGCTCAACACGTACTAGACCAACACGGAATTGGTTTTCTGCCATTTCGCCTACTGAACGAATACGACGGTTACCTAAGTGATCGATATCATCGACTTCGCCGCGACCATTACGAATCTCAATAAGCTCTTTTAGAACGTTAACGATGTCGGCATTGGTCAGTACACTGCGCTCACGCTGAATATCAGGATCATCAGTATTATCGAACTCAAGACCTAAACGACGGTTGAACTTCATACGACCAACGTTTGATAAGTCATAACGATCAGCGTTAAAGAACATGCTGTCGAATAGTTTCTCAGCAGTTTCAACCGTTGGTGGCTCACCTGGACGCATAACTTTATAAATTTCAATCAACGCTTCTTCACGGCTTGAAGTACTATCAGCACGTAGCGTATCGGCAATATAACTACCTTGATCGATATCGTTAGTGAACAAGATGCTAATTTGTTTGATAGCATCACTAGCTTCAAACGAGTTAATTTTGACTAATAGTTCATGATCAATAGGAGTGTTAGCTTTAGCAATAACTTCACCGTTAACGATGATGTCTTCAGCTAGAATACGCTCATACAAGTATTCATCAGGTACCGCAATCTTAGTCATACCCGCTTCTTCAAGCTGACGGATACGACGAGCATTGATACGTTTGCCTTGCTCGACTATCACTTCGCCTTCTGCTGATACGATATCGAACTGAGCCATTTCACCACGTAAACGATCAGCTACTAAATCGATTTCGAACTGCTCTTCACCTTTATATACAGCTACTTTTTGGAAAAATAGATCCAATATCTCGTTAGTACTAAGACCTAAAGCGCGTAGAATAATAGATGCAAGCAGCTTACGGCGACGGTCAATACGAGCAAAAACTAAGTCTTTAGCATCAAACTCGAAATCTAACCATGAACCACGGTAAGGAATGATACGAGCGTTATAAAGTACTTTACCACTTGAATGTGACTTGCCTTTATCATGATCAAAGAACACCCCTGGTGAGCGATGTAGCTGAGACACGATAACTCGTTCAGTACCATTAATAATAAAGGTACCGTTATTGGTCATCAGTGGGATTTCACCCATATAGACGCTTTGCTCACGGATATCTTTTACCGCAGCTTTGCTATCTTTGTCTTTGCTGTCTTTGTCTTTGATAATCAAACGAATCTTAACTCGCATAGGTGCTGCAAAAGTTGATCCGCGCAATATACACTCACGCTCATCAAACTCAGGCGTGCCTAAGTAATACTCAACAAATTGTAACTCAGCATTACCAGAGTGACTCTCAATTGGGAAAATAGAGGAATACGCAGCTTGTAAACCAGTATTCTCACGAGCCTTAGGCTTTTTGTGCTCTTGCAAAAAGTGCTCATAAGAATCAACTTGAATAGACAATAGATAGGGAATGTCCATCACAGTTGGCAATTCAGCAAAGCTTTTGCGAATACGCTTTTTTTCAGTATAAGAATATGCCATCGGGAGTCCTTACAGTAACGTGGAAACAAATTGAAAGCGTGACCAGCAAGCATAAATAGTATGCATAGTTGGCAACGTAAACGATAATAAAGTCGTACTTACTAGTATTTAACTAGCCTTTCTTAAATACTTTTAAAACGGTTATAAAGTAGTGCTTAAATTCAAACTCAGTGCGTTATTAGTATGGTCGCTAATATCTACCGTCTACGAGCACTGTTGGCAAGCTTATGAACTGACAGTAAAATCATGCTAAACTACATAATATATAGTAGGTAAAAACAATTACAAAAGGGCTATGAGACAAACATCAATTGAAATTGGAACAAAATTTACAATTATTGGGAAAGCATGCAGACACAGAAAAATGCCAAACATCAAACGACGTTTAGCCTATATTAATTTATTACTCATAACTACTGTGGTTGCTTGCATGTATAACGTGTGTCCTTTTGATGGGTATCCACCGCTTGTGATACGACTATTGGCAGACACAAAAGGTCAAGCTAGTAATTATAATAAAAAAAAGCCAGCAATGCAAGGCATCACCAGCTTTTTTTGTAAAACTTTAGATTTAGAGCTTAGCTGAACTTATTTTAGTTCAACAGTAGCGCCAACTTCTTCAAGTTTCTTTTTCAATTCTTCAGCTTCAGCTTTGTTAGCGCCTTCTTTGATTGGTGCTGGAGCACTTTCAACCAAATCTTTCGCTTCTTTTAGGCCAAGGCCAGTCGCTTCGCGAACAGCTTTAATAACGCCAACTTTCTTCTCGCCGAAGCTAGTAAGAATAACGTCAAATTCGCTTTGCTCTTCAGCAGTAGCAGCAGGACCAGCAGCAGCAGGTGCAGCAGCGGCAACAGCAGCAGTTACGCCGAATTTTTCTTCCATAGCGCTGATTAATTCAACGATATCCATTACTGACATTTCAGCAATTGCGTTTAACACATCATCTTTAGATAGTGCCATGAGAACTCTCCGTTATCTGATAAAATTAATTGATTCTAATAGCGTTTAAACTGCTTGTCCAAAATTTAATGAATGAACAATCAATGCAGCAAACGATAATAAATTTACGTTAAAACAAGCAATTAAGCAGCTTCTTTTGCGTCTTTGATTGCTGCTACAGTGCGAACAAGCTTACTAGGAACAGCGTTCATAGTTTGAACTAGCTTGGTCACAGGTGCATTTATAGTAGCCATCAAGATAGAGAGTGCTTCGTCACGAGTTGGTAGTTTCGATACGCGCTCTAGCTCTTCTGGACCATAAACCACACCGCCGACTGATACTAATTTGGTCTCTAAAGCATTGTTATCTTTACTGAAGTCAAAAATGACTCTAGCAGCAGATCCCAAATCTTCCATAGAGAAAGCCAAAAGTAATGGACCAGTCATACTGTCTGACATGCACTCAAACTTAGTGCCTTCAAAAGCGCGTCTTGCTAGGGTGTTTTTCACAACCTTCAAAACCACACCTTTATCACGGGCTTGTTCGCGCAGCTTAGTAAGCTTTGCAACACCAATACCATGATACTCGGCAGCTACTGCTGAGTAAGCATTAGCAGCAACTTCAGACACTTCAGCCACAACTTGTTGTTTTTGCTCTAGCGTTAATGCCATAAGTTAACTCCTTAATCTTACCAATCAACTATCAAGATAAAAATTAAAGGCCTAAGTCTTCAATAAATTAAGCTATCAGCGTTGATTGACTTGATACGACACGTTACTCATAAACTTTCGTTTTAAGTAACGCCTGATTACGGCACCGTTATCAGAATGACGTCGAATGATAAACTAACGCTACTAAGTTAATAGTAATGCTACCCTATCGTCTCTAGTCTTAAACTGGGTGGGTCACCGTCTGCGTAGGACAATTAAGATTTTCATCTGTCATCGATTAACAAGACCAACTCGCTGATATTTATAAGAATAACTAGTAGCTGATAACAACTACTGTCTTCTATCAAAAATACCTTAGAACTGCTCTCTACCTACGGTCTTAGACAGCGTAGCAAAAAACTACGCTGACCTAATTTTTAAAATTTGATTGTATTACTGTTTAAGCCTAATAGCTAAATAGTAAAAATATTTTTTTCAAAGCATTTGCTTATCAAAACCAGCTTATTTAGCCATACGATAAGGAACAGGATCAATAGTTAGACCTGGACCCATAGTGCTAGACAAAGTGATCTTTTTAATGAAGATACCTTTAGAAGTAGCAGGCTTAGCGCGTTTTAGATCCGCTATTAATGCTTGAGCATTTTGCATAACTTGTTCAGTAGTAAAGCCAACTTGACCGATAGTCGCATGGATAATACCACCTTTGTCAACACGATACTGTGCTTGACCAGCTTTAGCATTAGTCACAGCTTCTGCAACGTTTGGCGTTACTGTACCGACTTTAGGGTTAGGCATTAGACCACGTGGACCTAAAATTGTACCCAACTGACCAACAACACGCATAGCATCTGGAGCAGCAATAACCACATCAAAATCCATGTTACCGGCTTTGATTTGATCTGCTAAGTCTTCCATACCAACGATGTCTGCACCAGCTTCTTTAGCGGCTTCAGCAGCAGCACCCTGTGCGAACACAGCAACGCGTTTGGTTTTACCAGTACCCGCAGGTAGGTTAGTAGCACCACGAACGACTTGGTCAGATTTACGTGGGTCAACACCCAAGTTGATAGCAATATCAACAGACTCTTTGAATTTTAGCGTTGGCAAATCGTTTAAGATTTGTACTGCTTCTTCAATAGTGTACTGCTTTTCGTTATCGATACGGCTATTGATTTCTTTTTGACGTTTGGTTAACTTAGACATTATACACCCTCCACGGTAATACCCATCGAACGGGCAGTACCAGCAACAGTACGAACAGCAGCATCAAGATCGGCAGCCGTTAAGTCTGCATCTTTAGTTTTGACGATTTCTTCTAACTGAGCACGCGTCACTTTACCGACTTTATCGGTGTTTGGCGTACCTGAACCTTTAGCAACGCCAGCAGCTTTGCGTAAAAGAAAAGCAGCTGGTGGTGACTTCATAATGAAGGTAAAAGATTTATCACTGTAAACA
Source organism: Psychrobacter sp. TAE2020 (assembly GCF_018919485.1). Lineage (GTDB taxonomy): Bacteria > Pseudomonadota > Gammaproteobacteria > Pseudomonadales > Moraxellaceae > Psychrobacter. The sequence goes on along the minus strand of NZ_JAHLMU010000001.1, from coordinate 2,481,013 downwards.
GTGATCTCAGTTGGAATCGGCAAACCTGGCTCTTGGTTTGAAGTCGCAGCGTTAAATTCTTTACAGAACGCCATGATATTCACGCCTTTTTGACCCAAAGCTGGACCAATCGGTGGTGAAGGATTCGCTTTACCTGCTGGGACTTGTAGTTTGATGTAACCATCAATCTTCTTAGCCATAACTGTCTCCTAAATGGGTGATAACGCCAGTTAAATACTTTATGTATCGAAGAGACTGAGTCTCAAAGAACTTTAGTAGTTAACAACAGCTCCCCGGTTGATGAATACTGAATTAATTACTGCATTAATAATAATTATTTAGTCTAGCTTTTCAACTTTGCTAAACTCAAGTTCAACCTGTGTAGGTCGATTAAATACGTTTACGGTTAATTGTAGCTTAGACTTCTCGTAATCCACTTTTTCCACCATACCTTTAAAGTCAGTGAAAGGACCATCGATAACCAATAACTCTTCGCCTGGCTCAAATAGAGTCTTAGGACGTGGATTGGTTTCAGCTTGATTAAGACGGTTTAAGATGCGATCAGCTTCTACTTGAGTAATTGGCGCTGGCGTTTCAGCAGTACCACCGATGAAGCCCATAATACGAGGACATTCATTAACGATGTGCCAAGTGCTATCGTTCATTTCCATTTGAATTAATACATAACCTGGAAAGAACTTACGCTCACTTTTACGCTTTTTGCCGTCTTTCATTTCGACGACTTCTTCAGTAGGTACTAATACATCACCGAAAGAATCAGCGAAGTCACTACGATTAATACGATCAGTTAATGAACGTTGTACTTGTTTTTCATATCCTGAAAACGCTTGGACAATATACCAACGCATATCACGCTCCTGATCTTTATAACTCAATCGTTATAAATAAAATTGGGGTTAAAAAAGAGTAATACCTCTAATATTAACCAATAAATAGACCGACGAACCAGTTAAAAAAGTTATCTAATAACCAAACAAAAAACCCAGCAATCGCGATCACGACAATGGTTTGCCATGTGTATTGAAAGGTTTCATCTTTACTCGGCCAAGTCACTCGGCGTAATTCAACTGCGGCGTCGGTCAGTAAGGTTTTAAAAGCAGTACCTTGATGGGTCATCGCCAAACAAAATAATGCAAATACTGCTAATACAACAATAATACCAATACGGACCCAAAGGTCGTTGGCAGGCTGCCATACACCGGGTAAATATTGATTGGCAAAAGTTGCACTAATTAAAGCAACAATGGCTAATAGCCACAGTACTATATCTTTTGCTGAGCTTGTTTTTGCCACTTCAACGGCAGAAGTATTTGTCGCTGAGATGTGGTTTCCTTTAGACAGCATGCCGCCAGTAACCGCATTGGCATTAGATAACTTTGAATCGAGGTTATCTTGGTCATTGCTCATAAAGGACTCACTTTGGAGTTGCTAGACTACAACAAAGATAGGATAAAAAAAGATGGCAGGCGATGTAGGACTCGAACCTACAACCCTCGGTTTTGGAGACCGATGCTCTACCAATTGAGCCAATCGCCTAGGGGTGTTAAGGCTGATTATTATACATGTCTTTATACATAATGCAAGTTTTAAGACGGTTTTATTTATTTGTTGGGTGAATTTCGTGGATGATAATAAATTCGAGGTAACCCCTTATTGAGTTTTGGAACATAGATTGGGTGGGTTACGCTTGAGCTAACTTACTCTACGCTTGCTTTATCGTGTTGGGTGTCGCAAGCTCCACCCAACCTACGTGCTGATATTTGGATTAAGAATAAAGCAACTAATAAGGCAGTAACGGAGGTGGTACGAACCGCACCACCGCCTGCGCCAAGGGTCATTTCTTATTTGATTATCATTAATAATTAGCAGTTCTTAGAATCGAATTTGCCACGTATTAGAAGTTGTTTTAGTATTAACCAATTCATATGATGACTATCCCTGATGCCATTTTTCCATATAGTTGACTGCCATAGCATTTATCGACTGCCAATCCCCAAGGTTTTTTCCAGAAAACTCAAGCAAGATATTATTGTTATAAATAGGATGTAAGTATTCCATCTGACAAACACTATTCTGATCTTTGTTAGTTGCCATTAAACATCGTATAGTAGTCGGCGAATTAGGGTAGATATTACCTGTGTAGGTTATTATTGAGTCATCATTGTTGTCAATATAAGCTTTTAACCTAAACTTATCTTTTTCCATAACTTTACGATTTGTTTTTTTTACAATATTTACTCTTGTAGACATATCGTTGCCTTCAATACCAGAGTTTTGAGCTGTCCAATGAAACTTCACAATATTTGCATCATATTGTAAAACGTTTGGATCTTTGTCTTCATTTGTCATACCGAGACCACTCGGCCAAAAAAAGTAACTAAGACCCATATTCGTCTCAAAGCTTGCATAACTACCTGTATTGGGTCTAACGATATGGTTTAATGGAATTACGTAGTTGTCACCATTTATATTCACTTTAATTTGAGCATCAGGGTCATGTATATTTGGCTTAGCGCAGCTAGTTAATATCAATAAACTACCTAATAGTAAAAATTCATTCTTCATTTTATTTTCCTTCGGAAGCAAAAATTGTCTTATCCATTTGCACATCTCCAATATGAAAAGCTGTAGTCTAGCTATTTATTGAATACTGCAAGCTTCACCTAATCAATCAAATTATTCATTGTTAATACCTGAAACATCACTAACCTTTTACTTCCTATCACCCAAAAAAAAGCCACCCTCAATAAAGAGAGTGGCTTTTGACTAACTGATTAAGCGTTAACCCAGAGGTTAAGTCTTAAACGTTTACGTTAGCAACAACACCAGCGCCTACAGTACGGCCGCCTTCACGAATAGCGAAGCGAAGAC
>NZ_JAHLMU010000001.1:2396784-2478042 GCF_018919485.1 Psychrobacter sp. TAE2020 | reverse complement strand
GCCACCTGAAGTGATAGCCGCAACCGTTGCAATAGCAGCAGTTAATGTAGTTTTGCCGTGATCAACGTGTCCAATAGTACCGACGTTGACGTGTGGCTTTTTGCGTTCAAACTTGGCCTTTGCCATGAGTATTTCCTCTTTTATTGGGGTTCAGTGCTTAACGGATGTTTGTACATGAGTTAAGATAATACTGACCACATTAAGATAAATGTTAAAAATTTGCACGTACGATGTGCAGATATTATAAGAAAATTACAGCCAATAACAAGTCTTTTAACGGATTATTGCGGTAATTAAGGCGGGCAATCTAGAGATTAACTCTATACTGCCCTATTTAACTGGTTTTTCTTAACTACTTATTGCTTACTCGTCATCATCTTTAGAGTTGAACTTAGCGATGATTTCAGCAGAAACTGACTTAGGAATTTCAGCGTACTTTTGGAATTCCATAGAATAAGTGGCACGGCCCTGTGACATTGAGCGCATTTGCGTCGCATAACCAAACATTTCTGCTAATGGTACTTCTGCGCGGATCTGCTTAGTGCCACCAGGTAGATCTTCCATGCCTTGAACCATACCACGACGACGGTTTAAATCGCCCATGATATCGCCCATGTAATCTTCAGGAGTTTCTACTTCAACTTTCATTACTGGCTCAAGAAGCGTAGGGTTTGCAGCTAAGAAACCTTTTCTGAAAGCGATAGAACCAGCCATCTTAAATGATAGCTCATCCGAATCGACGTCATGGTAAGAACCGTCATACAAAGTAGCTTTTACACCAACGATTGGATAACCAGCAAGTACGCCGTTTTTCATGCGCTCTTGAATACCTTTATCGACCGCACCATGGAATTCTTTTGGTACTGTACCACCAACAACTTCTTCTTTAAATTCGTATAAAACGTCGCCCGCTGGATCCATAGGCTCAAGACGTAACCAGACATGACCAAATTTACCACGACCACCAGTCTGACGAACGAATTTGCCTTCTTGTTCAACAGTATCACGAATCGTTTCACGATAAGCAACCTGTGGCGCACCAATGTTAGCTTCAACATTGAATTCGCGTTTCATACGATCTACTAAGATCTCAAGATGTAGCTCACCCATACCACTAATGATAGTCTGACCAGACTCTTCGTCAGTATGCACACGGAATGATGGATCTTCTTTCGCCAAACGACCTAAAGCAATTGACATTCTTTCTTGGTCAGCTTTAGTCTTAGGTTCAACCGCTAGGCTGATAACTGGATCTGGAAACTCCATACGCTCTAGCGTGATGACATTGCTTTCGTCACATAGAGTATCACCAGTAGTCACATCTTTCATGCCTACTAATGCAGCGATATCACCAGTACGAATTTCTGCAAGCTCTTCTTGAGCATTTGCCATCATCTGTACGATACGGCCAACGCGCTCACGTTTCATTTTAACTGGGTTATAAACGCTGCCACCTTGCTTGATAACGCCTGAATAAACACGAACGAAGGTTAAGTTACCAACGAACTTGTCGTTCATGATTTTAAACGCTAAAGCTGAGAAAGGCGCGTCATCTGATGCTTCACGGAAACCTTCAGACTCATCTTTGTCATCAAGAATACCTTTGATAGCAGGTACATCGATTGGTGCTGGTAGATACTGAATAACTGCATCCAACATCTTTTGAACACCTTTGTTCTTAAAGGCAGTACCACAAAGCAATGGAATGATTTCGTTATCAATGGTCAATTGACGAATAGCAGCGTTAATTTGCTCTACAGACAATTCACCATTTTCGAGGTATTCATTCATCAACTCTTCATTAGCTTCAGCAGCATTTTCTACTAAGTATTCACGATACTCTTCTGCTTTTTCTTGAAGTTCTGCTGGAATTTCACGCTCTTCGTATTCCATACCTTGAGACTCTTCGTCCCAGTAGATAGCTTTCATAGTAACTAAGTCAACAACACCTTCAAAGTTGTCTTCTTTACCAATTGGAATAACCAAAGGTACTGCTTTACCGCCTAGACGAGTTTTGATTTGTTCTACAACACGGTAGAAATCCGCACCAACGCGATCCATTTTGTTAATGAATGCAAGACGTGGAACTTTGTATTTGTTTGCTTGACGCCATACTGTTTCAGACTGTGGCTGTACACCACCCACAGCACAATAAACCATACACGCGCCATCAAGAACACGCATAGAACGTTCAACTTCAATCGTGAAGTCAACGTGGCCTGGGGTATCAATGATGTTGATGCGATGTTCAGGGAACTGTTTAGCCATACCTGACCAAAAGCAAGTAGTCGCAGCAGAAGTAATAGTAATACCACGCTCTTGTTCTTGCTCCATCCAGTCCATAGTGGCTGCGCCATCATGCACTTCACCAAGTTTGTGGCTGACACCGGTATAGAACAAAACACGCTCAGTAGTAGTAGTTTTACCAGCATCGATGTGCGCTGAGATACCAATATTGCGATAGCGCTTTAGGGGAGTTATACGAGCCATAGTGTTTTCCTAGTGGAAGTCGTTTGCATAAACATTATAAATGTATGATGTATCTCTACTTTATATCCTACAAAAGCGGCATCTGCAACAGCAGTTGGCTTTAGCGTTCTACTATTAATGAGCCTAATACGGACAATAAAAAGCAAAGGTTAAGAATATAAAGTTATAGAATTTATAACCGGACAGTGAAACAAGTTTCGTAATACTGTCGGGATAGATAGCTGCCAGCCCTAATAAATACCTAACTGGCTATAGTAACAGCCTAGCTAGCATCAAAAATAACGGCAGTAATCGGTAGAATAAATAAACAATAACGTGGCTAATTGATTATTCAGTTAGCCACGCTTAGCAATTAGATGATCATTAACTATTACTGTTAAACAGAGATAATTATTGACTGCAAAAAATGCTTATATCTCTAAGCTAGCTTAGAAACGATAATGTGAGAATGCTTTGTTAGCATCTGCCATGCGGTGAACTTCGTCACGCTTTTTCATAGCATTGCCTTTGCCTTCTGATGCATCACTCAATTCGCCTGCTAAACGCAATGCCATAGATTTTTCAGAACGCTTTGCAGCAGCTTCAGCTAACCAACGCATAGCCAAGGCAGTACGACGGGATGGGCGTACTTCCATTGGTACTTGATAGGTAGCACCACCGACACGGCGAGCTTTTACTTCAACCATAGGGCGAACGTTTTCTAGCACTTCTTCAAAGAACGCTACTGGATCTTCGATGTTACGCTTTTGTGCTACTGTTTCTAGTGCACCGTAAACGATACGCTCAGCAGTAGATTTTTTACCATGGCTCATCACGTGGTTGATGAATTTTGCGATGGTTTGGCTACCAAACTTAGGATCCGGTAGGATCTCACGGGTAGCTACGACACGACGTCTTGGCATAATAAATTTCCTTGTCTTCAGGAGTGTCTGACATTCACAATCTCACACCAGCTATTAACTTATGGAGCGTAGTAGTGAGTTGTCAGTCAGCCTTACTGCATGGTGGTATGTGGTATAAACTCAGCATATGAGTCTTGAAACAACACCAATCCCATGCACAGTTAATGGGTAGTACGAATGAAACTAAGCGCATACTAGTATCAGTATTATGCTTTAGGCTTCTTCGCACCATATTTAGAACGACCTTGTCTACGGTCTTTAACACCAGCACAATCTAATGCACCGCGAACAGTGTGATAACGTACACCTGGTAGATCTTTTACACGACCACCACGAATAAGAACAACACTGTGCTCTTGTAAGTTATGACCTTCGCCGCCGATGTAGCTTGCAACTTCATAGCCTGAAGTCAAACGTACACGACATACTTTACGCATGGCTGAGTTAGGTTTTTTAGGCGTGGTAGTATATACACGAGTACATACACCGCGACGCTGTGGGCACGCTTGCAACGCAGGAACTTTTGACTTTTCCTTGATGGTTTTGCGACCCTTACGAATTAATTGGTTAGTTGTTGCCATAAGGCATCCGTCTCCCGTTGGGTGTAAAACAAAAAAATGGGTCAATCCACCTTGGCTCACACATAATATGTGAAGTTCGGGGGCACCCATTTTTAGGACAATGTATTATAAAGATTTGTGACTACTATTTCAACTATTTATCATTATTTGTACTTTACAACATCGGAAAGATGTGTATAAAGTTCATTTTAGCTGATAAACCGATACGGTTACTGCTTTGAGCTCCTAGTAAATGGCGGTAATGTTTTGTTTTTCAAGGGTTAATTCCAGTCATTATCGCCACTTATAGTTATAGCCTCAACTATTAAATAACACTATTAGTTAGGGTTGCTTCGAGTTGCTGCTACTTTTTTGCTTCTGCTGGCTGTGGTTTGCTGTTACTTTTAGCAGCCTCTGCATTCGCTTTATCATCCTTTTTCGATTTATCAGCACTGTCAGCATTAGTTTTACTTTTTTTAGCACTGTCTTTACCAGTAATGTCTTTATCAGTGCTGTCTTTTTTGCTGCTATCCGCTTTCGCACTTTGTTTATCAGTGCTGTCTTTACTCGCAGCTTCCTGCGATTTGTCAGCAGCTTTTTCTTTATCAGCTGACTTACTAGCGGCTTGCTCTGTCGTCTTCTGATCTTTGACTTCTGGCTTTTTATCTTCTTGCTTTTTATCTTCTTTGCTAGGCTCAGTGCTTACGTCTTTTTTAACTTCAGCTTCGCTAGCGCTATCGTCAGTGATGCCACGATTAGCGAGCTTAGCCTCTGGTGCAAAAGTCGCTTGCGCTACCCCAATTACTTCTTCAATCAGACGACTGTTATAACGCATACCAACGATGACCGCACTCGCTGGTAACAAGCGGCGAATCCACGATAAATTAATCTGATCCAAATCTATACCGACTTGACTAGCGATACTGTCTACTTGCTCGGCATAGAAGTTGACGTTCTTATTCTTTAAACCTAAGTTTTTCAGCTCGCTGTGCAGACCACTAGTTTGTGCACTGTCTAATAAGCCTTTACCGACTCCGATACCCGCTAACAATGCCTGCTTCTCTTGCATTTTACTTAGGTCAGCATTCGCTAGTAACTCATAGGCCATTTTAACCCCTTGCTTACCAGTCAATGGCTTGTCGTAGACTGCCGCCAACTGATAAACCGTACGCAGTGATACTAGTAGCAACCATAAAGTATCAGCTAGTAATCCTGGCAAACCAGCTAAACCCGTCAAGCCGCCTAGAGTTGCCAGTGCTCGGTTTTGATTAGCGATATCGGTAGCTAGTGCATAACGTTGCTGATCATCAAAGCTTGAAATATCAGCAAAACGATGCTCGCTTGGTAAGTCAATTTTACTCCAAGTAGAGGCTAATTTGGCTACTTGCGAGAATGCGCCATCAACAGTCGATTGGAATAAGCTGTTGGGTACGACTTTTTTGGCATACTTACCATAAGTTGCAAAGCGAGTCCCTAATAACTGTTGTGTGGCTTTTAGGGTTTGCTCACGGAATAGGTCTTGTTGATAATCTTCATCCCCTAAATTCACTGCTTTATATTGGCGTGGCTTACCAGTCTTGGCGTTAGCACTATCGATAAGAGAGCCTACACGCTCAAGATTATTACGAGTAAAATGACCTACTGTACTGATACCTTTAGAAAGTACGCTACGCTTTGCCATTGTTATGTCCTTAAGTTAGTAATATGTATAAAAGTTAGAAGTATTATAATCATTGCATTATTCAAAGCTTAAAAATTTGAAGCTTAAGGTTCAGTGTTCAAAAGTTCGCTATTGAAAACTTTACACTATTCCATGTTAACAACAAACGCTAACAAGCTTTACTAATAGTTAAGAAGTTTTGTTGATAATTTAAATTGTTATCTTAGCCAAGTTTTGAACGAGATGTCAGTGTCAACAATGTTATTACAGTCATAAAGTTTGTATCTAAAGGTATAACTTATTTACAGACAATAGCGCTGATTTTACTATTATTAATAAAGAATAATTGGGCTTAGTATCAAACCTAGTTTTTTGCTTAGCTATCTGCCTAGTTTTGTATTTAGTAACGGTAATTTAGAGAGTGACATATTTTCTAAAATTAATTTACCGTTGAGCAAAGTTTTTATAGGGTTGATCAGCTATCATAGCTACAATTAAGGTATGCTTGTACACTGAATAAATATTTTGCAATAAAATTAAATGGACGTAACAGTCACCGCTTATTATAAACTAGGTTTTAAATAAGCATTCAACATCATAAGGAATAGAGTATGCGTAGAGTGGTTATCACAGGAGCAGGGATTGTTTCTTGTATCGGACATGATTTAGCGACCGTTACCTCTGCCCTACAGCAAGGGCAATCGGGTATTGTATTCAATGAGTCTTATGCTGAGCATGGCTTTAAATCACAAGTAAGCGGTAGTGTTGATAAAGCAGAGCTGGATACTGCAGGCATTGATCGTAAGCTTAAACGCTTCTTTAGTGATGCCAGTCTTTATGCTTATGTTTGTGCTTTAGATGCCATAAAACAGTCTGGACTGTCATTAGAAACTATCAATAGTAACCCTCGTGTTGGGGTAGTAGCTGGTTCAGGGGGCGCTTCAACAGAAGGGGTGGTTATCGCTGTCGATGCTATGCGTGAAAAAGGCTTACGCGGTGTTGGAGCAATGGCCGTCCCTAAAACTATGAGCAGCTCGGTATCAGCAGCGCTTGCAACAGGTCTAAAAATTCATGGCCCCTCCTACTCGATCTCTTCTGCTTGTGCTACGTCTACTCATTGCATAGGCCATGCTGCTGAACTGATTCAGTTGGGCAAAGCCGATGTGGTCCTTGCTGGTGGTAGTGAAGCTGAGCACTGGACGCAATCATGCATGTTTGATGCCATGGGCGCGATGAGCACTCAATACAATGATAGCCCTAAGCAGTCCTCACGCGCTTATGATAAAGATCGCGACGGCTTTATCATTGCTGCTGGTGGCGCTATGGTAGTAGTCGAAAGCTTAGAGCATGCCCAAGCTCGGGGCGCTAATATTTTAGCGGAAATTGTCGGCTATGGCGCAACCTCTGATGGGGCCGAAATGGTTGCTCCAAGCGGTGAAGGTGCTGTACGTTGTATGCAGCAGGCATTAGATCAAGCAGACCTAGATACTGTCGATTATATCAACAGTCATGGTACTAGTACGCCCCTAGGAGACATCACTGAACTTAAGGCTATCGCTAAAGTATTTGGGGCTGCAGGCAATAACTCTGTTCCCCCTATTAGCTCGACTAAGTCTATGACTGGTCACAGTTTAGGCGCGGTTGGCGCCCAAGAGCTGATATACTGTCTATTGATGCTAAAAGAAGGCTTTATAGCCCCTTGTATCAATATCGAAAATTTAGATCCAGCTACTGAAGGTTTCGATATTGTCACTGAAAAACGTGATGTTAAACTTGCAACGGTGATGAGTAACAGCTTTGGCTTTGGTGGTACTAACGCAACCCTAATTATCAAAAAATTTGATGCCTAATAAATGACTACACTTGATAGTGCTAATGAATCTTCTATTACAAAAACGCCATTGATTGTAAATCGATGGCGTTTTGCTGGCTTATCAGCAGCAGAACTTTTACCGCCATTACAGCAGCATCTGACCGCAATAGATGCCGATGCTCAGTGGCAACTCGTTTGGCTAAATAATGACGGCAATCCAATCATCGGTTTACGACCTAAAGTCAGTTGGTCAGTGTATTTTGATACTGAGCAAAACCTTTCTACCCTACCGCAAGGCGATAAAGATAAAACCCAGCGCTACAAAGTACTAACCACCTGCCGTGATGAGCAGATCCTTGCTACTGACTATATGAGTTATGCCGATTGGCAAAATGCGCTAATTGCTTATAGCAGCACTCATAGCAGCAATGACAATAATAACAGCAATGATAACCCCAATAAAAACTATCAGCCTAACCGCCTTTTATCCGGACCCACTAGCCAGATCACGTCTAAACCCAGCTATCAGCATGGACTGATTGGCTTTATCGGTTATGATATCGCTGCCGCCGAGCTGAGCCCAGCGCTAGCTAGCCAACAGCCCTCACAACCTTGTGCGGTGCTTGGACATTATGATATTTATTTAACCCCTATTAGCGAAAGCATTAATAACGCTACTGGTGCCTACCTTGATAAAAGTACTAGTGGCTGGCAGCTAAATTTTCAGCCTGCCGCTTCTATTAGGGATAAGCCAGCAACTGACTTAGTGTTAAACACTATTATCGATGCGTTACAGTGTTTAGATAATGAGCTTGCTACAATGGAATCTACTAATAAAGCAGCACCGCAAAATGCTGCAAAACTTAGCCCATTACTCTTAACAGCGAAGTGGCATAAAAGTGACTATCAAAGTGCCTTTGCGCAGACTCAGTGTTATCTGCAGCAAGGTGACTGTTATCAAATTAATTTGACCCAAGTTTGGCAAGGTAACTTTCCGGCCACTGCTACTGTTGTAATCCCCTCTCCTGCTTCAGCAAATGTTACTGTGTTGGAGAGCTCTAATACTTCAGCAAACCCTATTAAACAAGCTGAAAGAAACAACTCACTTTTAGATTATTTACCAGCGTTGCAACGCAATACGCAAGCGCCATTTGCCGGTTATCTAACGCTTAGTAATAGCGCCAGTGCTGCCATAGATAATAGTGATTTCGAGCTATTAAGCTGCTCACCTGAGCTGTTTTTTACCTTTATAAAAGACTCGCAAACCCAGCAGAATTATATTCTTACTAAGCCTATCAAAGGTACAGCACCTCGTGGCGTTACTACCGAACAAGATATGTTACTAAGGCAGCAGTTAATCGATAGTGATAAAGATCGCAGCGAAAACGTGATGATCGTCGATTTGTTACGTAATGACTTAGGCAAATACGCTAAGACTGGTAGCGTAAAAGTGCCGCAATTATTCGCTATAGAAAGCTTTAGTAATGTCCATCACATGGTCAGTACCATCAGTGCTGAGCTTAAACAGGATGCCCATCCCTTAGCAGTATTGTTTGGTAGCCTGCCAGCAGGATCTATTACTGGCACGCCAAAGAAGCGCGCAGTGGAGATTATTGCCGAATTGGAAGTGGACGCTCGAGGGGCTTATTGTGGCACTATGGGTTATATGAACTTCGATGGTAGTGGCCAGTGGAATGTACTGATACGTACTCTGCAAGCGAGTCAAATAGCAACTGGGGACAAACAAGTAAGCTTGTGGGCGGGTGGTGGTATTACTGTCGCCTCAGACTGCGCTGCTGAGTATCAAGAATGTCTCGATAAAGTGGGTAACTTGCTAGCTGTTTTAGCAGATAAATAACTTAGGTTAAAAACCTAGTACTGCTAAATAATTTCAGCACGCCCTAGTATTCGGCTTATAAAACAAAAGTTATAAACGACATCTCAGGCTCTAATTATCGTCTAATAATAAGCCAATCTCCCCTTCGTGATAAACCTCAATACCTAATGCCTGTAAATGCTGGACGGTGATGCCATCGCCTTGGCACAATTGACTAGTAAAGCTACGATCATAAATCAAACCACGACCGCAAGACGGGCTTTTTGACTTCAATAAAGCACAGCTAACTTGATGCTGGCGAGCCAAATGGGTTGCTTTATAGGCTCCAGCAACAAAAGCAGCGGTCACTGACTGTCTAGCACAATAAACTACCTCTATACCACCACTGCGCTGTTGAATCTCAGCAACTGGCTTCGGCGTTGCTAAGCTCCCTAGGATTTCTGAACAAATAGCAATAACGGTAAACTTACTGCGCAGCTGGGTTAATAGCACATCATCGGCCAGCTGCGCATGATCGCCATCGTAGCATACGCGTTGACCTAGTAGACAAGCACTAACTAGCAAAGCTTTTTAGGGCTATCAGCAACCATGCCTGACTACTGGCTAATGTCGACAGAATCAACAGCTTACATAGCCGTCAATGCGGCAATCAAACGCTCGTGCTGTGCCTGAGTGCCGACAGTAATACGCAAATACTCTTCGATACGTGGCTTATCAAAATGACGGACGATGATGCCTTGCTCACGCAGCTTGTTAGCCACTTCACTAGCGTTACCTTGCTTAGGACGCGCAAAGACAAAATTCGCTTGTGATGGCAGCACTTGATAACCAAGTTTGGTCAGCTCAGCGGTCAACGTCTCACGTAAGTCAATAACGGTTTGGCGGGTTTGCTCAAAGTAGTCACTGTCTAACACACTGGCTCTCGCGCCTGCTTGTGCTAACTTATCTAGCGGATAACTGTTAAAGCTATTTTTCATTCGAGTTAAGGCTTCGATCAGCGATAGATTGCCGAAAGCCATACCGACTCGCAGACCTGCAAGCGAACGCGACTTTGAAAAAGTCTGAGTCACTAGCAAGTTATCAAACTCATTAATAAGGGTTATGGCTGAGACCGCAGTGTTATCATCAGTAGCGGCAAAATCAATATAAGCTTCATCGATAACTATTACCGCATTAGGATGTTCACTGACGAGCTTACGAATATCAGCAAGCGCTAATAATATTCCGGTTGGAGCATTAGGATTGGCAATAATAATACCGCTGCAAGGCTGACGATAACTATCAGGATCAACGCTAAAGTCTGCTGCTAAAGCAATCTTTACTAGCTCAACGCCAAAGGTCTGCGCATAAACAGGATAAAAACTATAGCTAATATCAGGGGTTAGTACCGGACGCTCCTTCATAAAGAAACTGGCAAACACTAACGCTAGCACTTCATCTGAACCATTACCGACGAATACTTGATTACTATCTAGCTGATACCACTCAGCCAATGCCTGACGCAAGTCATCAGACTCAGGCGCTGGGTATAGACGCAGCTCATCCGCTTGATCAGCCAACACTTGGCTAATCGCCGCAGCTACTGTTGGCGAAGGTGGGAATGGATTCTCGTTAGTATTTAATTTACACAGATTATCATGCTGTGGCTGCTCTCCAGGCACGTAAGGTGACAAATTACGGGCTTTCGCTGACCAAAGTCTATCATCGATTCTGAATTCACTCATAAGTCATCCTATTATTTGCGCTATTGATTAAAGTCCTATAAATCCTGAAAATAACAGGCCTTCATCGACCTCTTCTACCACCTATCCATCATATTTTATAGATAAGTGGTTAAGTCTGCGGCTTTGTCTCTATTTTTAGCTGTGCAGTTGGCTATTCATACTTTGACCGACCTTTATTGATAGCGATAACGAGCTGAACGTGCATGCGCCTCTAAGTCTTCATTCTGCGCTAAAATATCCGCAGTTTTGGCTAAGGGTTTGCTACCAGACTCACTGCAATAGATGATCGATGATTTTTTCTGAAAATCATAAACCCCAAGTGGTGAGGAAAATCTGGCAGTGCCCGAAGTTGGTAACACGTGATTAGGACCTGCACAGTAGTCTCCGATAGCCTCAGGGGTGTGTCGACCCATAAAGATAGCACCAGCATGACGAATATCAGCAAGCAGCGCATCAGGTTCATCTACTGACAGCTCTAAATGCTCAGGCGCGATACGATTAATTAACGCCATACCTTCACTACGATCTTTAACTAAAATTAATGCCCCACGATTCTTTAATGAATCACGAGCGATATCAGCTTTAGGTAATTCAGCTAATGCTTTTTCAATCTCTAGAGCCACTTCAGCCAACTGTTCAGCACTAGTAGTGACAAAAATAGCTTGGGCAATACGATCATGCTCAGCTTGCGATAACAAATCCATCGCTAACCAGTCTGCACGATCGCCACTTTCACCTTCGGCATAGACTAATACTTCAGAAGGGCCAGCTATCATATCGATGCCTACTTGACCAAAGACAGCTCGTTTGGCTGCTGCTACGTATTTATTACCTGGACCAGTGACTTTATCTACGGCTGGAATAGTGTCTGTACCATAAGCTAAAGCGGCGACGGCTTGTGCGCCCCCAATAGTAAACACTCTATCAACTTTGGACAAATACGCAGCGGCTAACACTAAGGGATTGAGTACCCCTGCTGGCGCTGGCACTACCATTATTATTTCTTTAACTCCAGCTACTTTGGCAGGAATAGCGTTCATCAATACTGAAGAGGGGTAAGAGGCTAAACCTCCTGGCACATAAATACCTACTCGATCCAAGGGCGTGACTTTTTGACCTAACCGGTTACCTAGCTCGTCCTCGTAATACCAGCTCTCTTGCACTTGGCGTTCATGGAAGCTCTGTACTCGCGATGCTGCAGTAGTCAACGCCTGTTTTACATGCTCATCAAGCTCAGCGAATGCACGGGCCAAAGACTCTTGACTCAGCTCCAGCTCAGCCATCGAGGTTGCTGGATGCTCATCAAACTGCTGGGTCAATGCCAATACGGCTTTATCCCCATCTTGACGAACACTATTGATAATATCGTCTACCGTTTTTAGCAGCTCAGCATTATTAACAGTTTCGAATGCTAGTAAAGCAGTCAATTGCTGCTCAAAATTACTATCTTGGGTACTCAGTTGACGCATAACACAATCCTATGTTAAAACCAAAATTCATAAAGCTATTAAAGCCGTCAAATTAAAAAAAGCTAGAGAGCTGACCCTTATTGGGTTCTATATTTGCCAGGGACAGACACAACAAAACCAGTCTATCATGCTATATTAATTTATAGCTATAAACTGGTTTGAAATTTTGTATAGCCATAATTTATATCATAAATGACCATCATCAATAGTAAATACTAGCTGACGCAACTGAGCTACTACCCTATTTAAGCCAGCAATTTACTTTAAGCCGAAGCTATGGCAATGAGTCAAGACTAGCTAAGCTAATGACTCTACGTCAGTAATTTTAATGCGAGTGTATAGTGCTAATAGCGCAGCAGTAGGCTTGATGCTGTTCTGATTATCAATTATCAATCATCAATGATTAGCCTCAAGCTAAGCGACTGTAGCAATACTGGCTTTAAAGCTCTCAAGGATAGGCTCAAGCAAAGCAAATTTACGCTTGTAACTGACTTGGTTGACGATTAAACGCGAAGAAACATCACAGATATGATCGAGTGGCTCTAAGCCATTAGCAATCAAAGTATTACCTGTATCGACCACATCGACAATTAAATCACCTAAGCCCACTAGCGGCGCTAGTTCCATTGAGCCATAAAGCTTAATCACATCAACTTGCTGACCTTGACTGGCAAAGTAAGCACGGGCCACATTGACATATTTAGTAGCGATACGCAGCCGACGCTGCGGCAATACTGCACCTTTTACCCCTGCGGTCATCAATTTGCATTGGGCAATTTTTAGATCTAGCAGCTCATAGACATGATTGGCACCATGCTCAAGGAGTACATCCTTACCTGCTACGCCAAAATCAGCAGCAGCATGTTCTACATAAGTGGGCACGTCGCTAGCACGCAAGATTAATACTCGTACATTAGGATTAGTAGTCGGAAAGATAAGCTTACGTGAAGCGGAAGGATCCTCCAGTAACTCAATACCAGCAGCCTTTAATAAAGGCATAGTCTCTTCTAGAATACGGCCTTTAGATAGAGCCAAAGTCAAACCGTTGAATTCACTATCCACTTTATTCAGTAAAGCATCATCTTGCCAGCTTGCCGTTTGCTCAAGGTTGCTTTTATCAGTCTCAGTTTTATCAGTCATAAGGGCTGTTTGTCCATGTACGGTTATTACCCTTTGCAGATGCCATCTCATCGTCAGTTAGATGTTTAATTTCTATGGCACCACAAAGAGGATATTTTTATAGCCACGTAACAGTGTTTTGCCGATCACTGGGCGCTTAAATAGCCAAGCGCTTAACTAGAAGTAGCTTAGCTATTTAGTGCGCCATTACGCTAATTATTATCAATCGTTAGAATTGATACGCTCGATAGTGACCCCTAAAGCGCGTAGTTTGTTTTCCACATCTTCGTAGCCACGATCGATATGATAAATACGGTCAATCAGACTCTCGCCTTCAGCAGCTGCAGCAGCCATTACTAGTGACATTGACGCACGCAGATCAGTAGCCATTACCGGTGCTGCAGTAAAGTTTTCAACGCCTTTTACTACTGCTGTATGACCATCTACTTGAATAGAGGCCCCCAAACGATTCAATTCAGGAACATGCATATAGCGGTTTTCAAAGATGTTCTCAATAAAGGTACTAGTGCCATCCGCTAAGCAAGAAATAGCCATCAGCTGCGCTTGCATATCAGTAGGAAAGCCTGGATGCGGTTGAGTACGAATATCGACTGCATGCGGACGTCCAGTCATTTGCGCGCGAATCCAGTCATCACCTGTAGTGATCGTCGCACCCATCGACTCAAACTTTTCTAGTACAGGAATCAATAACAAAGAAGAAGTATTTTTGGTCAGTACATCGCCGCGAGTCATCAATGCTCCAGCTAGATATGAGCCAGTCTCGATACGATCAGGTACTACAGAGTACTCACAACCATGTAGACGCTCAACGCCTTCAATAGTCATAGTTGCTGTGCCGATGCCACCGATTTTAGCGCCCATAGCTACTAGCATATTGGCCAAATCAACAACTTCTGGCTCAAGAGCACAATTGCCTAATACTGTGGTGCCTTTGGCCAATGCCGCTGCCATGATGACGTTTTCAGTACCACCAACCGTCACCATATCAAAAGAGAAGTTACAGCCAATAAGCTTGCCACCTTTAGGGGCTTGCGCTTTTACATAGCCATTCTCTACGCTAATCTCAGCACCCATAGCTTCAAAAGCCTTGAGATGCTGATCTACAGGACGTGAACCTATGGCGCAGCCACCAGGTAGTGACACTTCGGCTTCACCAAAACGAGCTAATAACGGCCCTAGCACTAAGATAGAGGCACGCATAGTCTTAACTAAGTCATAAGGCGCATAAAAATTATCGATATTTTTGGTGTCGCAAGTAACCGTAGCCCCTTGCTTTTCGATGTCGATACCCATGCCACCAATCAATTTAATCAGAGTGCGCACATCTTGTAACGATGGCACGTTATGTAAAGTCGTTGGCGTTTCAGCCAATATCATAGCGGCAAGTAAGGGTAATGCGGCATTTTTGGCGCCTGAAATATTAACTTCGCCTGCGATACGACTGCTGCCGGTGATTAAAAACTGATCCATAGGGGTGACAACCTGATTAAAATGATAAGGAATGATATAGGTAAAATAGTAATATAGCAGTGGGGCGTTTAGTTTTGCTGTTGAACCTCCCACTCGCTAGGGGTCAAGGCTTGAATGTTTAGCGCGTGAATATCACCACTGGCAATCTTATCATTTACTAAGGCATAGACCGCTTGTTGACGCTGTACTGAGCGTTTGCCATCGAAGCTGGCATCAACTACGCGTACATCGAACTTAGTACCTTGATTAGCCGCTTCAATAAAAGCGTCTGGATAATGCTGCTGTAAAAATGCGATTAAATCGTCAGCGTTCATGCTCATAAAATATCCTGTCTACAACGATAAAAGTGTATTTTTAACTCAAGTTAAAAAAACCGCTTAAAAATAGGGTGAACACTACAGTGAAAGTATTGAACAACTATAGTGAGAATATTAAAAAAATCTATTTAGAATGGCGACATTATAACAAGAGTTTGACCATCTTACAGCACTGTCTGTCGCCATCTACTTACGCCGTCTCAGCGCAGCTTAGTTGAGCTCTTTGTCTAAGTAAGTTAATACTTGCGCGCGCACATCATTGACCCAACGAAAAGGACCGGCCATCGCTCCGATGCTAGTAGCATGACTGGCTCCTTTGATCTCACCAGTTTCAACAGTTACCCCGTAGTCCTTGAGAGCTTTAGTCATTTTAATAGTATTAGTATCATAGACAGTCTTATCGTTTTCCGCCGTAAGCAGCAGATAAGGAGGCTGCGAGCCTTTTATATGTCGATCAGGCATCACTTCATCTGGGGTGGCATCAGCAGCGAACGCACTAGTGCCACCATATTGACGGAAATCATAGCTATAAGGGCCAGCAATACCGACTACCGCCTTAATATCAGTAGCCCTAAGCCCATAAGGGGCCAAAAAATCTTCATCAGATATTGCTGCTATGGCATTAAAAGCACCCGCTGAGTGTCCAACTACCGCCAGACGTTTAGGATCAGCGTGGAACTTAGTAGCATTATCATGACTCCAAGCGATAGCTTTGGCAGTATCTTGCACAAAATCAGGGTAAACATGCTCCGGCGCTTTACGATAATTGATTACAGCCGTGACATAACCTGCCTGCGCAAAGCTTTGACCAACAAAGGCATAATCCTCTTTGTTACCGTTCTCCCATGAGCCGCCATGAACGAACACTACCATAGGATAACTATCATTAATGGCATTCTGTGCCTGCATCGCTTTCGCTAATGGTTTTGGATAATAAATATCTAGGTTTTGTAGCTTAGACTCACCATAAGCGATGTCTTTACTGACACCCACACCACCACTAGATGAGATACCATTGACGATACCTAATGCCGATAGCGCTTGTGCCTGCTGAGTGGCGATAGCTAAACCCCCTAAAGCTATGGCAACACTCACCCCTATGCTAGACAGCTTGAGGACGCGTACTTTAGCAATAGGTTTACCAGCATTATCACTATTCAGTGACTCATTACCTGATACTGCTGATGCTTGATCTGAATCCTTCATTATTAAGTATCCCTGTTGTATTGAGTGCTTAGTCGCTATTAATTTGACTAGTTAGAACTCTATTACTCATTGTTTCTATCTGATTATTATCTTAGTCGTTAGTTTTATATTTGCCGTATTTTTACTGTTACATCTATTAGGGCTTATTGTGAAGAATAGCTAAACCTAGACCAAAGATAGAAACATTGTTATACAAACTATTAATGATCGCGAGCAACGAAAAATAAAAAATAGCACTACTTAATACAACAGCGAATGAAAGCCTATCAATAAGCTATGGATCTTTATACAAATCAATATAAGGGCTAGATGAGCCTTGCACAGCGCTACTGCTTCTGATAGCTGGAAGCGGAGCAACCACAGGAGCATTGTTTGGCAGCGCTGCGGCCTCAGCAGTCGGGTTCAAATTGCGCTCATACATGATATCTTCATCGCTGATCGATGCGCCATTATCATTGACTAAGGTAGTCAATAACACTAACTCAGTGACACCAGCAGTATCATTAGCCACATCGATTAACAGACTTTGCTGAGTGGGTGTCATTCGTCCCATCACATAAACCACACCATTATTAGTTACAGTTTTGATTTGAGAAGATTTTATCTTATCGCTAGCGAATGCCTTGGCAGTTAGCTTAGAGTTAATATAACCATCTTGCACCGTAGCGCTGTAGCCACGAGCCACGCCAACACTAAGCTCATTATAAACGCGGCGCACATCTGGCATAGAGCTAATCACTTGCTCTACTTGGGCTTTGATTGTCTCACTAGGCACTTCACCACTGAGCAATACTTCACTATAAAAGCTATTAAAACTTATACGGCTGTTCTGTTGTAGGTTTTGATCTAAAGCATAAACATTGATCTTGGCGGTATGCTCAATACTACGATCAAGTAGCCGCTGGGGAATAGTACGTTCGGTCACTGGCACCCCATAAGTACCTTGCGCACTACTGGTCAGATAATTAGTGGTACAGCCAGTACTGATTATAGCCGTTATGGCCATGACACCGATCATAGCTCGGTGTGACGAGATAAGGTTTTTGGACCGATGTATCCTTGTCATTATCTGCCTCATAAAATAGGGTGGTTAAAGTTGGTTGTTGATTGCTATTAAAGGTCTAATGCGGTTTTCATCTAAAACATGCGGTTTAACGTAACGCTACTTTACTTAATTTTCACTGCTGACCGTTAGGTTTTTGGTAACGATACCTTATTGGTTACTGTCTGTAAGTGGCGACTTCAAAATAGCTCTGTTAAAGCAGTTATCTGCCAGATTACTGTTCATTATAAAATAGTGATCATTATAAACTGGCAATAACTTATGATAGGAGGTTACCAAGCTTGAGCCACGAACGCACTTATCAACCAATTCGGCTGACAATTAGACTGTTTTTCAGTACTTATCCCTTTATCTATATCATAAACCACGACATCAAACCGACACTCATAGTCAGCGTAATGAGGATACTGTTGTAAAAAGTACTGAGCGGTTTTTATAACTTTGGCTTGTTTACGTGCAGTAACGCTTAATGCAGCATCACCAAAATTTGAGCGTTGACGCTGTCTAACTTCGACAAACACTAACGTCGGCCTTTTTGGTCCTAGCTGTAACATTACTAAGTCCAGCTCGCCTACTTTTGGCTGCTGCCAATTCTTTACTACTACTGTCAGACCCTGCTGCTGTAAAAACTGACAAGCCAGTTGCTCATAATAGTTACCTTGCAGCTGCTTAGGTGAAGTGGCTAATAAAGGACGTTGAGCTTGATTCCTTGGCTTACTGTTTTTAGCAGTGACAGTTTTAACAGTAACATTTTTAGCACTATTAGTTTTAACCGTATTTTCTGTAGCCCTACTACTTTTAGGGCTAGCTTTAGTTTTATAAATGCTTTTACCATTATCGTTAGTCATATAAGGGGCTCACAACCGTATAAATAAACAGAAGTATAATTAGAGCCGATTTGTTAACTCACTAATAGTATTTATAACCGTTTAACAAACGCTCAATGCAGAATTATCATAGCACAACATGGTAAACTAACCTTTTTTTCTACTTAATATTTAGCTATTCTAAATAAAGCTTAAGAGGTTTTTATGTCTGCTCCCACCAAAATGCCAGCTTGTCTATATATTGTCGCTACGCCGATTGGCAACCTTGGCGATATGACAGCACGCGCGGTGGATACCCTCAAACAAGTGGCTATTATTGCTTGTGAAGATACCCGTACTTCTGGCCGACTGTTAGCGCATTTTGGTATAGACACTAAGTCTAATAAAGACTCTGATACAGACAACAGTGCCGACCAAACGCTCAGTCAGAACAATAGCAGTATCCCTGATAGCCACTCATCAGACTCTTTAATGCCGCAAGATAATGGTGCAGCTAAAGAGGAAGCATCTAATAAAAAAGGTCATAATAAATTATGGGCCTACCACGAACATAATAGCGCGATTCAAACCCCAAAAATAATTGAGATGATTCAACAAGGTCATTCAGTGGCACTAATTAGTGATGCCGGCACACCTTTAGTCAGCGACCCTGGCTATCAGTTGGTACAAGCGGCACACGCAGCAGGAGTCGCAGTATCGCCAGTAGTAGGCGCATCAGCCGCTATCGGTGCTTTGTCAGTAGCTGGCCTACCCTCTGATCGCTTTAGCTTTATTGGCTTTTTGCCCGCTAAGACTCACGGTCGTCAAAAACAGCTAGACGCCTTAAAGTCCGCTACTGAAACCCTAATATTCTATGAAGCACCGCATCGTATTATTGCTAGTTTGCAGGATATGGCCATCGTATTTGGTGGTGAGCGCCAAGTGACATTCTGTCGCGAACTGACTAAGACTTTTGAAACTGTACATAAAAGTACCCTTGAGGCGCTGATAGAATTCGTCAAAGCCGATGATAATCAGCAACGTGGTGAAATGGTGATCGTCGTGGCTGGTAATAATGTCGCCGCTGATGATGATGATTTAAGTGTTCATGATGCATTGTTAAAGCGTCTATTAGAAGACTTGTCAGTCAAAAAAGCCGCCGCCTTAGCTGCTGATATTACTGGAGTCAAAAAGAACGCCCTTTATCAGCGTTTGTTAACCTTACAACAATAAAAGATCCTAGCACCAGTAACTGTAGATAGGTGTTAGCCTTTTTTAACCGTTTCATTAATATTTATTTTCGATATTTCAGCCAAAGGGAGTAGTTATGTACGACGTAATGGCAGTAGGTAATGCGTTAGTTGATCATGAATATGTATTATCAGACGCCGCCTTAGAGGATACTGGTTTAACTAAGGGTAATATGACTTTAGCAGAGCTTGCAGAGCAGCAGGAGCTGTTAGCGTTTTTGGCGTTAGCAGATATTAAATCAGCTAAACAAGCTGGTGGGGGGTCTGCTGCTAATACTATGTTCACTTACGCCAGCTTAGGCGGTAAGCCATTTTATGCTTGCCGAGTCGGCGATGATGAGCCTGGCAAGTTTTATTTGCAGGATTTAAACCAAGCAGGCGTAACTACTTCAGAGCAGTCGATTCATGCTGGTGGCGTCACAGGTACTTGTGTAGTAGCAATCACCGATGATGGCGAACGCACTATGCAGACTTACCTCGGTACTTCAAGTGATATTAGCGAAGATAATATTAACTTTGAAGCTTTGATCGATGCCGAATGGTTATATCTAGAAGGCTACTTAGCAATGTCAGAAAGTATCCAGCCGGCGATGATTAAACTGCGCCAACAAGCGGGTATCCATGGCACCAAAATCGCAGTAAGTTTTGCTGATCCTGCAGTAGTAAAGTTTGCTAAAGAAGGCTTGCTTAATATGCTTGGCAATAAAGTATCAGTGATATTTTGTAATAGTGAAGAGGCTCGCCTATTCACTGAGAAAAAGCAATTAAAAGCCGCAGCACGAGCATTGCTTGATTATTGCCAGACTGCTGTAGTCACTGATGGAGCCAACAGCGCTGTTATCGCTCATAGAGCTGAAGATGATGAAGGCGAGATTATCATTCATGAAGTCGCTACCCCTAAAGTCGCTGATGTTATCGATACTAATGGGGCAGGCGATAACTATGCTGGCGCATTTTTATATGCTTTAGCTCAGCAATATACACTGCCAGAATGTGGTCACCTTGCCGGCGAAGTTTCTGCACAAATTATTCAGCAGTTCGGCCCACGTCTAGAGTCACAACGCTACAAAGACATCGCCCGTAGAGTACTAACTGTCTAAAACTACTGTCAGACGCTGTTAAGTACTATTAAAAATGAGTCACTGAGCAAAATTCTGGCACTGATTAAGACAAAAAACCCATAGCGCTGTTATAGCTGCGCTATGGGTTTTTATTTGCCAATAGTTTGCTTGATAGCTGGCTAGCTGTTGCTTATTCATTAAGCTAGTCTAGCAATTAAACCAACCCAGCCATTAAGCTAAGCTAGCAATCAAGCCAACTTCTTCGAGTTAAGCACAAGCTAAGGCTTGAGCCAAATCTGCTTTGATATCCTCGATATGCTCAATACCAATAGACAAGCGCACCATATCTTCGCTCACCCCTGCTTGCTCTAGCTCTTGACCATTTAGCTGACGATGGGTAGTAGAAGCCGGATGACAAGCTAGTGACTTGGCATCACCAATATTGACTAAGCGCGTGATTAATTGCAAAGCATCAATAAAGCGTGCTCCTGCCTCGCTGCTACTTCCTTCTCCACTACTTCGGACGCCAAAAGTTAGAATCGCCGATGGTGTCCCTTTCATATACTGGTTAGCCAACTCATGATCAGGATGATCGGCTAAGCCGGCGTATTTTACCCAAGCCACTTTATCATGATCACGCAAATACTCAGCGACCGCTTGCGCATTCTGTACATGACGCTCCATGCGTAAGCTCAAAGTTTCAATACCTTGCAAAATACCAAAGGCATTGAGTGGACTCAAAGCGGCGCCAGTGTTACGTAATGGGGCTACACGTGCCCGCGCAATAAAGGCACCTGCGCCAACATCTTTGACGAAGTTTACCCCATGATAGCTAGCATCAGGGGTATTTAGTAGTGGAAAGCGTTCAGGATAATCGCCCCAAGGAAAAGAGCCACTATCAACAATAGCACCCCCAATGGAAGTGCCAGTACCGCTCATATACTTAGTCAACGAATGAATCACGATATCAGCGCCAAACTCAAACGGACGACACAATGCTGGAGTAGCAACCGTATTATCTATAACTACTGGCACCCCATATTCATGAGCGATATCACTTAGTGCTTGGATATCAACGATATTACCTAAAGGGTTACCGATACTCTCAGCAAAGACCATTTTGGTTTTGTCATCGATCAAATCCCGAATAGCCTCAGGATTGTTATAGTCGAAGAAACGCACTTCAATACCTTGGCGTGGCAAGGTGTGAGCAAATAGATTGTAAGTACCCCCATAAAGCGTTGATACCGCAATAATGTTATCGCCCATCTCGCAAATAGTCTGCACTGCATAAGTGATAGCAGCCATACCCGATGCTACAGCAAGACCGCCAAGACCACCCTCTAAGGCGGCTACTCGCTCCTCTAATACCGCATTAGTAGGGTTCATAATACGAGTATAGATATTGCCTGCGACTTTTAGATCAAATAAGTCAGCCCCATGCTGGGTGTTATCGAACGCATAAGAGCTAGTGTGATAAATGGGTACCGCTACTGCTTTGGTGGTAGGTTCCACACTATAACCGGCATGAATCGCTAAAGTTTCTAGACGCGGCTTAGTTTCTAATTGATTTTTTACTGGCTCCTGCTTATTACTCATAACTAACTCCTTGTTAAAAAATAAAATTAAAAATGGCTATAGAGTTTATTAACAGCATTTATTATCCGTGTTTATTAATGACACTTCGATTAAAAAACTTATTAATAAACGCCTCGCCATAAAAAAAGCTGAGTTAATAGTAACCCAGCTTCATTATGAATAGAATAGCAATTTTTTAATCACTTAATGACTTTTATGCATAAGCAGTCTTTGAATGATAGCAGCGCATTATTGATACTTTTTATTTATAGTAAGCATTCTCAGTACTAGTATGGTCAGTCTCGTCAATAACTTGAGTTAACTCTGGTATTTGCTGCTTAAGCTGTACTTCAACACCTTGACGTAAAGTCATGTCAACCGCTGAACAACCTTGACAACCACCACCGAATTTCAATACGGCAGTAAGGCCAATACCTTCTTCTTCGATAAGCTCTATTAAATCAACCATACCACCATGCGCCGCTAAACCAGGATTAATCTCTGATTGCAACACATAGTTGATGCGCTCTTCAACACTAGCATCAGCACCAACTTTTGGTACTTTCGAATTGGGGGCACGGAAGGTCAGCTGACCACCGAAACGGTCTTTATTGTAATCAATTACCGCATCTTCTAGATAAGGCACTGAAGACGCTTCAATAAAGGCGGCGAAATTGTCATAGCTAAACTTTAAATCAGCGCTGTCTTCTTCGCCTGGCTGATTATAAGCCATACAACATTCGGCACGCGGTGTACCAGGATGCTCAACGAAGATACGCACGCCAATGCCATCAGTATCTTGCTTCGATAACAAATCAGCTAAGTAGGCTTGGGCGGACTCAGTAATAGTAATATTACTTTTAGTCTCAGTTTGCTCCGTGTCTAATGCTGACTCATATTCTGTTGCTTGGTTGTCAGCAGGTGCGATATCGTTTGGGGTCTGTTCACTCATAATTGGCTCTCATTGAGTTGTAGGTGTTGAGACATCAGGGTTTAATAGCTAAACCTAGCTTATAAAAGCAACGGTGTCAGAAATTTGCAAAAAATGAAATTGGTAATGGCTATCAGCCAAGCTATCTAGCAGCAAACTTTATAGTTATAGGAATTTGACAATAACTGCTAGCAAGGTATAGGGTCTATTATAACGCAAACACTAGCTAATTCCGACTGCCCTACTCTGATTTAAAGTTATCTTCTACTTATGGGTAACTTTGATTTTTCTTATGATGGCGACTAAGGGCTGCTAATGTCTATATCTTAGTAGCTACATCTTAGTATCTATATTAAGGTCAACTCCTCGATTATCAACCGTTGCCTTATATCAGCTATTAATAATGCTTAGACTAACTATTTTAGTAGCTTAGCTAACGTTTAATACCACAGCTGAATTTATGCTTAGACGATTTTTTTAAGCGTTGCTAACTAACTATTTTCTAGTCATTTTGATACTCTGAAATCATTAAATAACACCTTGTAATCAAAAAGAGTCCGTCTTATGAGTACTGAAAGCTTGCATCTAGTGACTACTAAAGACGATGAAAAAATTGCCGTCTGGCACCTCGCTGCTATAGTAAAAAACGATTATGTAAAGCAATCTTCTGCAGTCGATAATCTTAGCCTTCAAGCTAAAACTAAAAGCCAAAACATCTTGTTGATCCACGGTACTTTTTCCGACAAAAGAGTCAGCTTAGGGATTGCCGGCTACTTAGCTAAGCTTGGGCATAATTGCTATATTATGGAGTGGCGTGGCCATGGAGCCAGCTCAACCCCTAAAGATAAATTCAATTTTGAAACTGTGGCTTTTTATGATGTCGAGGCAAGTCTTCACTATCTCTTTGATCAATTAAAATTAGACAATCTACATGCAGTCACTCATAGCGGCGGTGGCATTTGCTTGACTATGTGTCTAACTCAAAATCAGCACTATATTAATAAAATAAGCAGTATCAGTATGGTGGCTTGCCAAGCTTATGGTGCGGTATTAAATCGGCAAAGCTATAGCAAAACCTTTCTGCTAAAAACCCTAACTCGATGGCTCAATCATTTGCCTGCTAAAAGGCTCAAACTCGGTCCGATTAATGAGAGCTACTACATTATGAGTCAGTGGTATAACTGGAATTTAAATAAAAATTTTTGCAGTAACTTGTCTCAACAAAGTTTAAATATGGTAGGTTTTACTGATAAAACCGACTTTGATTATCGCCTGCTAATGCCTTCTATTACCATTCCTATCTATGCTATCAGTGCTAAAGGCGATCATTTTATAGCCCCACCTAATGGCTGCCAGCTATTTTTAACTGATTTTAATAATCCAGCAAATGTCTTCCGTGAGTTCTCTAGCACCAGTGGCGATTTGGAAGATTATAACCACAGCCGAGTTATCTTAAGTAGCAATGCCGCCAAAGAGATTTGGCCAACGATTGCCGCTTGGATTAAGCAACATAAAAAATAATAGTTTATTTTTTGCGTCAACCACTATATCAAGGTATGTTACGAAGTAGTTCCATTAGTTAATGAGTCTAGTAAAGATCGTTAACTATCACCAAACTGCTTGAGCTTAAATTACTGCCATTGATTATCATCAACATTCATACCTTACAACACATCTTTATACTTGCCAGTTCCTAAGCGCCTGTGTCAGTATTAGCGTCATTAAATAATTTTGAAACACTGCTAGATGTTTTGCAGGGAGTAAGCACTTATGAGTGAATTGATAGCAAAAGACTTAGATCAAAAAGACAACAAACACTATAAATACTTAGTTTTTATTGGCCGTTTTCAGCCGTTTCATAGCGGGCATAAAGCGGTCATTGATGAAGCGCTAAAGCGTGCTGATGAAGTGATTATGCTTATCGGCTCGGCCAACTTACCACGTAGCTTACGCAATCCTTTTACCGTTGAGGAACGTACCGCAATGATTAAGGGTGCTTATTCAAAGGATGAAGCCGCTAGAATCCATTGTGTAGCGCTCGATGACGCCCTCTATAACGATACCCGTTGGCTCAAATATGTACAAGCCGGCGTACGCTCCGTCACTGGTGATCTACACGCTGATATAGGCCTAATCGGCCACTCCAAAGACAGCTCATCATACTATCTATCCTTATTTCCAAACTGGGCCTCTGTTGCCGTTCCTAACTATCAAAATCTATCTGCCACCCCTATTCGGGACAGCTATTTGATGGGCGCAACCCCGACCCCAGAGCGCACGCCAGAGTCGACTCGTAAAGTGTTAAATGAGTTTAAGACTAGCGCAGATTATAAGCAGTTAAATGAAGAAGCTGGCTTTATTGATACCTACAAAAAACAATGGGAAGCCGCGCCTTATCCGCCGACCTTCATGACTGCGGATGCGTTAGTAGTTCAGTCTGGGCATATCTTATTAGTAGAGCGCCGTAGTATGCCAGGACGGGGTCTTTGGGCATTACCAGGTGGTTTTCTCAATCCTAAAGAGACCCTATTTGACGCTTGTATCCGTGAGCTGCGCGAGGAGACTCGTCTAAAAGTGCCTGAGCCAGTATTGCGTGGCTCTTGTCATAGCCAGCATACTTTTGATGATCCCTATCGCTCAGCGCGTGGTCGCACTATTACCCAAGCTTTTTATCTCCACTTGAAGAACGACGCCAAAGGTTTGCCAAAAGTAAAAGGTGGCGATGATGCCGCACAAGCATTTTGGCTACCCTTAGCTGAGCTCAATGCCAAGATGATGTTTGAAGATCACTATGCAATTATTACTAAAATGGTCGGTTTATAGCGACTGTTGAAGTCATAACTGACTAGCTTTTAGATTAAAAAAATCGATATAATTTTATAGCTTTTACGATTTGTATAGCGGTGATATAAACTATTTCGATATAACTAGCTTTAGCGCCTAAGCCGATAGACGGCAAAGGTTAATCCCGCCGCAGTTGACCGTATTAATCAAGAGAAACTGCGGTATTTCAAAGCAGAGGAGTTCTGTGATGTACACTAGTAATTTTAATAATTTGATTCTCAATAGCGACAGCTATAAAACCTCACATTGGGTGCAATACCCAGCGGGCAGCGAGTATATGTCCAGCTATGTTGAGGCTAGAGGTGGCGACTACGACGTAGTGTTCTTCGGCTTACAGGCATTTATTAAAGAGTATCTCAGTAAACCTATTACTCAACAAGATATTGATGAAGCCGAAACTATTATCCAAGCCCATGGTTTGACTTTTAACCGTGCTGGCTGGGAGCTTTTATTAGCAAAACATGGTGGTTATTTGCCGCTACGTATTGAAGCCGTACCTGAAGGCAGTATCGTGCCAGTATCCAACGTGGTCTGTCAGATTATCAACACTGACCCTGAATTCTATTGGCTACCTAGTTATATCGAGACCTCCTTATTACGGGCTATTTGGTACCCCTCGACGGTTGCCAGCGTCTCACGCTACTGCAAAGGGATTATTCGTCAAGCCTTGGAGAAATCCGCTGACAATATTGACTCGCTACCGTTTCGCTTACATGACTTTGGCGCTCGTGGTGCATCGAGTTTTGAATCAGTGGCGCTCGGTAGCTTGGCGCACTTAGTGAATTTCTCGGGTACTGACTCAATGACTGCTCTAGTGGCAGCCAGTCGTTGGTATGGTATGAATAAAGACATGCCAGCCTTCTCTATCCCAGCGGCGGAACACAGTACTATGACCGCCTGGGGACGTGAAGGGGAAACTGCGGCTTATGCCAATATGCTCAAGCAATTTGGTGGCGCAGGTAAGGCCTTTTCGGTAGTTTCTGATAGCTATGACTTATGGAATGCCATCGACAATATTTGGGGCGATAGTCTAAAAGACGACGTCAAAAATATGGGCGGGACTTTGGTCATCCGGCCCGATAGTGGTGAGCCGATCAAAGTTGTCCGTGAGGCCTTACAACGTTTGGCCGTCAAATTCGGTACCACCATCAATAGCAAAGGCTATAAAGTATTGCCCGACTATGTACGCATCATTCAAGGTGACGGTATTAGCCCGCAGAGTCTAGGTAAAATCGTCGATGCGGTTATGGAAGCTGGCTTTAGCGCAGATAATATTACCTTTGGTATGGGCGGCGGTCTATTGCAACAAGTCAACCGCGATACTATGAGCTGGGCGATGAAAGCTAGCGCTATCTCTATCGATGGTAACTGGAAAGAGATCTATAAAGATCCTATCACTAGCCACTCTAAACGCTCCAAAAAAGGCCGCTTAGCCTTGATAGAAGACAGTAATGGCCAGCTAAAAACTATTAGAGCTGATGAGTTAACGGCCTATAGTAATAACTTACTACGTGACGTCTTCGTCGATGGCAAACTAATCACTGAAGACAGTCTAACGACTATTCGGGAGCGTGCCAAATGGTAGCAGCCACTAACATAAAATCTACTGCAAAAGATTTATTGTTAGCTCCTCTTTACCTTTATCAAGGTCGTAAAGTTAAGCGCAATACTATTCGTCTACCTGAGCCTAAAGGCATACGCTGTGGGCAAGTAAAACTTACAGACTCGACTGAAAGTAATAGTGCTGATACTGATCAGGACACGCTTAAGATCATGGTGGTTGGTGATTCGGCAGCGGCTGGGGTTGGTAGTCAGACCCAACAACAGGCGCTAGCTGGTAAATTAATCCCAGCGTTACAGCAGCAAGCGCTAGTTAATAAAGCTTTTGCGGCACAATTTGACGAGTTGAATTGGTCAGTGCAAGCGACTACAGGTCATACTAGCTTCGATATTCTAAGGCGCTTGTACATATTGCCTAAACCTAGTCAGCCTATCGACGTGATGGTGCTAAGCGTTGGGGTAAATGATACGACGTCTAACGTCGCAGTACACCAGTGGCAACAACAAATCGAAGATATTATCGCTATTACTAAGCGCAAGTTTGGGGTACGAGAGATTATCTTTTCTAGCCTGCCACCAATGGCAAAAATGCCCGCCTTGCCCGCTCCTTTGAGTGACTTTATAGGTGCGAAAGCTTCTAAGCTGGATAAAGTATTGCGCGATATTTGTGCTGAACACCAAGGTGTGAGCTATATGGACACTGACTTTCCACGAATGATAGCAGAGCACTCTAATGGCACGCCAATCGATATTGCAGTGATGTTTGCCAGAGATGGCTTTCACCCTAGTAGCTTGATGTACGGCTATTGGGCGCAGCAGTTGGCGGAACTGATTACTGAACTGCTCACTACTTAACGCGGGATATGAGGTTTAGTAACAAGTCCAATAACAGCTAAAACAGTTAAAACAGTTAAAACAGCTAATTTCATAGTAAAAAAAACCACTGAATAGTCAGTGGTTTTTTTATTTTAATATTATTACCTAATCTGGGTAAAACAAACTTACCTAGTAAGATAATCTTACTCGGCAGGAGTAGCATCTTCAGCTTTCTTATTACGGCCACCGAATGCACCAAAGCGTTTGTTAAAGCTAGCAACACGGCCTTCAGTAGAAGTTTTGCGTTGTTCGCCAGTATAGAACGGATGCGATGCACTTGAGATATCAAGTGGGTAATATGGGTATTCTGTACCTTCATATTCGCGAGTAGTTTTAGTCTTAACTGTTGAGCGGGTTAAGAAATAAACGTCAGCGTTAGTATCATGGAACAAAACGTCATGGTAATCAGGATGAATATCTTTACGCATAATAAACTCTCTATGTCCGATGTATGATCACTATTACTGGCAATTTGCCAAACTTATATATTAAGTTTCTGTAAAAAGTACATACGTAACTGAGGCACTAAGCACATCTATAAGTCTGGCAATCACGTCACTGGCTTATTCCAGTACCCAACACCAAATCTCTGCTCTCTTAGCCTTCCACAGCGGGAAAATCAAAAAGGGATTTTAACGGTTTTTGACGCTCGATGCAAGTCGCTGGTAAGTTATCATTAAAGGCTATAGCTTGTGATAGACTGTTACAACAACGGCTAGAACACTAGTTTATGGTTTAAGCCATGCTATCAATGACGGCTTACTCGTTTGCATAACACTACTGACTTTTGACTGGCGATACGTTATAAACGGTGGGTAACTTTTATAGTCGACTGTTCGCATACTAATATTGTATGGCGACTGCTCATTATCAAGGATCTAATAAACGCTAATCAATAGGAATAATAAATGATGAGCTATACTTCATTAACTACTTTAACCAAAACCTTAGTAATCAGCGCAGCACTAACCGTCGCTACTCTCGCTACTGCGGCTACGCCAACTCAATGGCAACTTGATAACTCGCATACTCGTGTTGGCTTTTCAGTTGAGCATTTAGGGTTTTCCACTACTATGGGACATTTCGATAAAGTCGGTGGCAGCCTCAATTATGATATGAAAGCTCCTAATAAAGCGCAGATGAACTTTGTGATTGATACTAATAGTATCAACACGGCGTGGGAGGCTCGTGATAAGCACTTGAGAACAGCTGATTTCTTCAATGTCGAAAAACACCCAACGATGACTTTTAAATCGACACAAGTAAACTTCATCAATCCTATTCAAGCTAAAGTTACTGGTGACTTTACTTTATTAGGTAAGACTATGCCGCTAACTTTAGACGTCACTTTGAAAAAGATCGCTAATAGTCCGATGACTAAAGAGCCAGTTATTGGTTTCCGTGCTACAGGTAATATTGATCGTGCTGCTTATGGTATGACTACTTTTGCGCAAGGGATCACTACTAATGTACCCATCCAAATCGATGGCGAGCTAATCCAAAAGAAATAAATAGATGGATAAAAGAAAAGTCATCAAGCTGATTAGTCTATCTTTAACTAGAATCAAAACAACAATTAAAACCGAAGTTAAAACTAAAACAGCAGCTACGATAAACGTTAGCTGCTGTTTTTTATTATAAGATAACTATAATATGTGAAGAGTGTATTGAAGCTTAAAAACACCCTATTTGGTGCGTACTACATGCCATACACCAAGCTTGTTGTCGCCGTCTGTATCGCCGACTTTGGTATCATTAGCGTAGAAGTATAATGGCTTACCGTTTGCAGCCCATTGATAAGTGCCATCTTCACGTTGGAATGCTGAGAACTGACTTGTAGACTTAGCATTACTAGGTGCCGTAAACGCTGGCCAAGCTACAGTACAGACTGAACCACACTCTGACTTATTCATTGAATCTTTATCAAAAGTATACAATGTCATTTTGTTTATTGAATCAACCAGCACCCCGTTCATACTAGTAACTGGAGCTGTATTACTGGTAGTGGCTTGAACATCCTGCATACCTGAATTACCCATGCCCATCATATCCTTCATGGTTGTACAACCGGTGAGCGTTAAAGCTCCTGCTAACGCTGACAACATGATAATATTTTTCATAGCAACTTCCTTATTGTGAAAAAATTTAGTATCTTTATTTATTTATTTACTTTGAGATATTCAAACACCTAATATATTCTAAACTATTATTGAGCTTTTTTAATATATCACAGGTTCACATTAAGTCGATTCCATTGGTCATTATACTTACAAAACATATCATCTAATACTCATAATCATTACCTATACAAGCCGTCGCTACGCTGGCTGGTTATCATCAATAATATTTGTAGTGTTCTAGTATATCTATCGGCTTCCTTTGACAAAATGAATGTACATTCTTACCAATTTGCTGTCATGTTTATTATTATTTTAATTAAAATAAGGTTACCCCCAATAGGTTATATTAAAAGACTTGTAACACAACCATCTTGACAGTCACTATCTATTGAACTCACCAATCATTGCACTCATATAACCAATACTATGAGTAAATACACTTCTGCAAACCAAATAGCTCCAATCTTAACACCAGTAATCAGCAGTATTAAAATCAACACCGCTAACGTAATGCTGAACCAATACTAAGTAAATGCAACTTTGACTGCCTGTTGTAAGCCTATATTAGTGCTAACAATAATGTTGATGTTCACGACATAAAGGATATGACAACGACGATGATGCCATTCTCTGATAATACTTACTCTGAGGCTTTTAAATTACAGCCTCATAATGATAATAATACCAACTTTAGTCAAGTTCAGACCAAACGTGTTGGTATTCTTGGTGGCGGTACTGCAGGTGCCACTATTGCCATACGTTTAGCTGCGCTTGGGCTTGAAACCTATTTGTTTGAGAAAAAAACATCGCTTATTGATGGTCCACCAATGTGTCATCTACACGCTGGCGGTAATTTATACCGCGAGATTCCAGATGAAGATTGCGTAGCGCTACTTAAACAGTGCATCGATATCTTACGCCTTTATCCTTATACTATTGATGTGCGTCCGACAGTATTCGCTGTACCTACTCGCGATGAAGGACTACCTGAAGACTTGTTACCACGCTTAGATATCTTAACGGATGCTTATCGTGATCTTATCGCGCAAGATATTAATAATAAAGTCTTAGGTGAGCCGGAAGATTACTATCAACTCTATAGCCATGAACAGCTAATTGAGCTGTCTCAGTGTCCACAAGTAGCAATTCCTACTAATGTCGATGAATGGATGATACCTGTTGCTAAATATCTTGATTTAAACAAAGTAAAATATCCGTTAATTGTAGTACAAGAATATGGTTGGAATATCTTCCGCTTAGCAGCCTCTGCCCAGTTGGCACTAGCTGAGTATGAGCATGCTCATGTGTTTACGGATACTAAAGTCCTGCAAGTAGTAGCAGTCGATTGCACTGACTGTACTAATGCTAATCATCATGTCAGCAAATGGCGTATCGATTATCAGCAAAATAGCCAAGCAATCAGGCACGCTACTGCTAGCGGTTCTGAAGACGATAGCGCAAATGTAGAATCTATCGAAGTCGATTATTTGGTTAATGCTTGTGGCTTCCGTACGGGTATCATCGACGATATGGTTGGGATCGAAGTCACTCGGATGGTTGAGTTTAAGTCCTCTTACATCACTCAGTGGGATGATGCGGGCGGTCAGATACCAGAGATCATCATTTATGGTGCTCGTGGTACGCCAGAGGGCATGGCTCAGCTCACTCCTTATCCAGGGGGTTATTTTCAAATCCATGGTATGAGTAAGTTTATTACCTTATTCGATGACGGCTTAGTAGCTTCTACTAAAGATAGTGCTCAGCCTAAATTGCCACAGCAGTACGTACATTATATTGAAGATGGCTGGGACAAAGCCCCATTACAAGCACGTAGCCAGCAGTCTATTGATTATGTAGCAGAGTTTGTACCGACTTTTAATAGTGCTAGAACTATAGGCAATGCGCTATATGGTGGTCAACAAATTCCAGGCGAGGATGATACGCTGCGAGTTGCAGATGTGAGCTTGTATCCTAATCTACACTATGCTCGTGCCGAAAATGTCAAAGCATCGTCTACTTTGATTGCTGCTGATGAAATCGTCGAACAATTGACTGAACTTGGACTGTTAGATAGTAACTTGCCAGGCAATGAGAATCGCTATGCTCATCAGTGGGACTACCTTGCTCATAACGATAGTTCGAGCATAGATGTAGCCGCCAGAGTATTAGCCGAGCAGCGTGGATTCCCTATTCGCATGGCTGATGTCAATCATAGCGTGAGTGAGATAGCGCTAGATGACTTAACCCCTGTTTCTGTCTAAATGTTGTTATGAATATTGTGATTACCTTAGTTAATCACAGTGCCAAGGGTACAGTTAAAAAAAGGCATAGATTATTAATCTATGCCTTTTTTTTAATTCTAACTAGCGCTTTATAAAAGCCAGCTAACAGCCACTATATAAATTTTGGTCTTCAGTAATCTAGCGCAACTAACGCTACTAGTTTCCTACCATTTTTTTGGTGTCGACAGCTTCATCAATTTTGACTATTGCTTGTAGCAAATCAATAGCCTCAGCAATAGTGTTGCAGACTACCAAACGATCGAGATCCTCTTGCTTCATAAAACCTTGATCAGCAGTATATTTAAGATGCTCAATCAGGCAGTCATAAAAACCGTTGATGTTAAGAATAATCATCGGTTTTTCATGTTGATACAACTGTCGCCAAGTGGCGATTTCCATAATTTCCTCTAAGGTACCTAGACCGCCTGGTAGGGTAATAAAAGCATCGGCATATTCTGCCATAACCGTCTTACGCGTGTGCATAGTATCGGTCAGATGCAAGCGTGTTAGTTTTTGATGAGCAATCTCATGCTTGAGCATAAAGGTTGGAATTACTCCAACAGCTTGTGCGCCATTATCGATAACTCCATCAGCTACTGCACCCATTAGACCGATACTAGCGCCACCATACACTAGGCCCATGCCGTTATTGGCTAAAGCACTACCTAATTCGCGAGCTGCTTGTTCATAAACCTCATCATTACCTAATCGTGAACCACAGTAGACCGCAACTAATGGCATGGCGAAAGTAGATTTATCTACTGCTTGTTCTATATTGGCTATGTCTTGGCTAGTAATAACTTCATAAGTATCATTGTTGATTTTCATTTGCATAAATTAGCCTTAGTTTAAGTTTCTAGTTGTAAGTTTTTTACCTAAATCATGATGTTGCATTTTATCTGTGACTGCGGCGATATAAAATCTTTCGCTAATTCGTTGGATTCAGCCCCTATTTATCTTACCATAAGCCATGCTATTAGATGTTAGCAACGATTTATCACTACGTAATTAATACAGGATGGCGTAGTTAGGTAGTGAAAAACCAACCGCTTAGGAGATGACTAATGCCAGACAACCACCCGCGTGAAGACCATCTGCCTGAGCAGCCATTAGGTAGTACTGTAGAGCTTACTGCTAGCGCTATCGAAAGCTACTCACTGACCATAATGACTGAGCGTAATAAAGCCTTAGCGGCTACTGTTTACCGACCTAATGCCGATGTAAAGAAATCAGAAAAAGTAAAAAAGGCCATAATGATAGCACCAGCTACTGGTATCAAACGCCAGTTTTATCATAATTTTGCTCAGTTTTTAGCTGAGCAAGGCTTTGGGGTGATTACTTTTGATAATGAAGGAATCAGTGACTCACTCTCCAGTACTTTAGCCAAATGCGATGCCTCGTTAATTAGCTGGGGCCGTCATGATATGAGTGCAGTACTGGATGCTTTGCATTATGAGTTTCCTGACGCTAGCTATCATCTGTTAGGCCATAGTGCTGGGGGTCAGTTAATTGGTTTAATGCCTAATTATGCTGCTATCAGCACGGTATTTAACGTTGCTTGTTCATCGGGGCGTATAAAAAATATGGCTATACCTTATAGGCTCAGAGCGTCGAGTTTTATGCAGCTATTTATCCCGCTAAGCAATCTAACTTTGGGCTATACTGCCACTGACAAAATCGGTATGGGAGAGCCCTTACCACGCGGCGTCGCTAGACAATGGCGCGAGTGGTGCAACGGTGCTGGCTACATCAAGACTGCTTTTGGCACAAGTATATACACTCACTTTTATGATCAGCTGACTATGCCATCGTTATGGCTAGGCTTTAGCGATGATGATATCGCCAATAGTGACAATATCGATGACATGACTAGGGTCTATAGTCAGATGCCAGTGCAAAAGCACTTCTTGCATCCTCAAGACTTCGGTCTAGATAGCATTGGGCACATGCGCTACTTCAGTCGCAAAACCTATCAGCAAGCCCCGGAGCTGTGGCAGATGGCAGTTGATTGGTTTAATGACCATTGATACATCATCACTAGCAAAACGGCTATTAAGCACCTGCGATTAATTTGGGTTTATTGCGTCCACGGCTGACTAATAGCGGCACAAAAAAGCCTAGCGTACAAAGTACTAAGCCCCAAGCGTTCACCCCTAGTAATACCCCATATTTACCTTCGCCAATCGCCCAGCTGGCTGGGATTACATCTAATGCAAAAGCGATGCCTAGTAATAAACCTGTCCAAAAACTCAGATGAAAGCTCCATGGCGACCAACGGGTAAAACCATAGAATAGAAAAACAGGCGCTAGCCCCATCACCATAGTTCCAGATATGGTAGTTGCCGCTAAAATATCAGTGCCAGCGAACATCGGAATATTACCTAATAACGCAAAAACAATCATCACTATAGCCCCTACTCGCATGCTAGGCAGACTAGCTGCCGTTTGGCGTACTAGACGGGGTAGATCAACTGCTAATGATTTGGCTAAAGAAGTAAAAGTAGAGTCCAAGGTCGAACCGGCAGAGGTCATCATAATCACACTCATAAAGAATAACGCTGCCAATCCTAATGATCGACCTACGGCTACTGGTGCGTTACCCATAGTTTCGATACCGTTTAGCCGAGCGTGTACCCCAACTAAGCTGAATATAAATATCGCGATAAACCCTAATAGCCCAGCGACTATAAAACTCTTTAACATAGTTTTTTCGTTATTTACAAAAGCACGGTCGGTTAATACAGGATCATGAAAAGGATAGCTAAACAGTTGCAGTAACGCCACTAATAACAAATCTACTCCAGAATCGAGCCTAAAACTCCCTTCTCGTAGCAGTACCTCAGGCTCATTAGCTGGCAAGATCATAAACATCACTGCCCCTAAAAAGAACACGAACATAAAGGCTTGGATCACATCGGTAAAGATCGATGAGCGCAGCCCACCTTTTAGGCTATAGGCTAAGGTAAATCCAGTAAACACCATAGCGGCAGTATAATACTGCCATTGCCCCGGCAGACCAAAATAACCACCAACGACAGCTGTATTACTCCAAATTTCATTGTACAAACGAATTAAGATAGCCGCTGCGAATGCCAACGCCGCAAAACGGCCAAAACGCGAGGTCAAAAACTCTTGAATACTACCTGCGCCTGTCCGACTGCGAATCAGATAGATGACATAGCCCGCTACTGGGATAGACAGCCAATAACTGGCATAGGCCAAACCACCTACCACCCCATAATCTGCGCCTAAATTGGCAGCATTAGTCACTGACTTAGCAAAAATCCAACTGATAAAAATACTGGCTGTAAGCGGCCATTGCCCTACTGGATTACCTTGCTCATCTGCCCCTTTATAGAATGATTTTGAGTTGCGACTTTTCGGTGACAGAACATACATAGTCACCCCGTAAACCAGCAAAAAGCCCCAAAATAGCACCGCTTCGGTAATGCCCATTATTGATTATTCCCTTTTTTCTTATAATTATTTGTGGTTATGTAGGGTTTTTTACCAGCTCAACCTGCGATAAAATTGCTTAGTCTACGACTTACTCTAGTGATTCATCAGCCAGTTTTGCAGCAGTTATACGCTCAGTCAAAGCCGTATGTAATGAGGGCTGCATATTATGAATATTACCTAGCATCCACTTAATATAGTTGATCGGTACTTCTTTGATCGCTTGACCTTTATACTTGCCAAACGGCATCTTGCTTACTGGGTTAGCGGTGTTGGAGATTTTGTGAGCAGCGGCAAAGTCAGTAGCATCAATCTCCAAGCGCTCACAACAAGCCTTATAAAGTAAGTAACACATCCGCGCATCGCCTAGCGCATCGTGGGCGGCTATGGTCATTTTACTGGCCTCGCCTTTACCTAATAGCTGTTCGATACATTTGGACTGACCATAAAAGCGCC
Source organism: Psychrobacter sp. TAE2020 (assembly GCF_018919485.1). Lineage (GTDB taxonomy): Bacteria > Pseudomonadota > Gammaproteobacteria > Pseudomonadales > Moraxellaceae > Psychrobacter. The sequence continues at coordinate 2,441,171 of NZ_JAHLMU010000001.1, read as the reverse complement.
ATTCTGGAAAAGCGGCGCGTGCCAGCCGAACCGTACATATCAGCTTAGTCGATGGCCTGCCAATCACTCGCCAGTCAAAGCGAACATTATGGCCAATAAGATACTCTGGTAATTCGAACTCATCCAACTGAAAACTTGCCAGACCTGCGACACGCTCATCAGTAATGCCATGCACTTTTATCACTACAGGCGATATCGAACGACCACTGTTAAAATACTGCATCCACTCAAAACCGGTAGCGACATTTATAGTCGCTACTTGAATAGGTCTTGGATCACTTCCTTGATCGGTTTCGGTATCAATAATAAGCGCTGTAGCAACGGGAGTCATAAGCAGTAGCCATTACAATATATAGAAAATTTATGGTTAAACACCATTGAATAAGGTCTAAAATAATCTTCATATATTAGGGCGTATTGAGCGTTCACAAGTAGACACCGCTTTGCCCGTCTGCAAGATAAGAAGGCGGTTATCTTAGTATTGCTACCAACATAACCGCAGTAAATAAACCTGCTAAAATTAAAAGCAGTTAATAAAAAAGTAGTTAATAATAAGGAAAATCGATGCCCCTCAATGACCAATATCGGCAAGCACCGCCATCACTATTTAGTCGGTTATTAAAACTAATAGTGAGATCAATGCTTTTATTGGGTCTGTTGTTTTTATTTGACAAGCTATTACCTACTATCAGTCAACAGTCACAGCGCTTTGTAGTAGCAAAATGGCAGCAGGTAAATCTATTGCAACAACCGCTACCGACAGACAATAGCTTACCCAGTCCGTTACTAGGTCAGCATTTGACTGATACTTGGGGCGGTGCACGTAGCGAAGGACGCCGTCACGAAGGTATAGATATCTTTGCGCCACGCAATACTCCGATTAAAGCCACTACCCAAGGAGTAGTAAGCAAAGTCGGTGATGATAGATTAGGTGGAAAAGTAGTGGTTATCGTAGGGCCTGGTGGCGCGGGACATTACTATGCGCACTTAGAAGACTATGCCGATATCAGTCCTAATCAATGGATCGAGGCAGGAGATACAGTAGGTTATGTTGGCGATAGCGGCAATGCTAAAGGGACACCACCCCACGTCCATTATGGGGTTTACATCAATGGCAGTGCGGTCAATCCTTATCCTTTGCTAATCAAAGCCAAATAGCGCTACAACCTAATTATCAACCGAAGTTCGAACTTGTGACATTGGAAACTTAGCACTAAAAGTAGAGCCCATGTCTTGTTTAGAGTTAATATGCAGGCTAGTATTATGTTGGTACAGCACGTGCTTAACGATCGCAAGCCCCAACCCTGTACCTCCAGTAGCACGACTGCGACTACTATCAACACGATAAAAGCGCTCAGTCAAACGGGCGATATGAGTGTCTGCAATACCAATGCCATCATCAGTGACCGCAAAGCAGCAGCCTTCAGAGGTTTTGGTCCAACTTATCTCTATATTGCCCCCTTTTGGGGTATATTTAATGGCATTGATGACTAAATTGGATAAGGCACTATTTAGATACATCTCCGAGCCATATAAGCCATCATAAGTGTCTATGTGCAAATGAATAGTATGACCGTATTCTTGGTTATAAGCCTGCGCATCATCATAAACTTGGGTGAGTAGTTTAGTCATATTTATGTATTCTAGCTGATGAGTCTCTTCAATTTCAATTTTAGACAGCAGCAGTAAATCATTAATGATTCGATTCATCCGTGTGGTTTGCTGAGTCATTAACTCAAAACCGCGCCGCCACTGCGGAGTGATGTCTTCTTGCTCAGAAAAGTTTTCTAGATAACCCATCAGCACGGTCAAAGGTGTACGCAGTTCGTGAGAGACATTACCGACAAAATCGCGGCGCATTTGTTCTAAATGATGCAAGCGCGTTTCATCGTAGATAATTAACAGTTTATTATCACCAAAAGGGGTGATTTCACATCTAAGATAACGCTTAGGATCTCGCCATGATGCCATGTGCACACCATCATTAGAGGTCTCCGTACTTATAGATATGGCTTGATAATAATCTCGAAACTCAGGGCCCTTGATGAAATCAAAAATACAGTTACCCTTATCACCGACTTGCAACAGCAATAGCGTTTGCGCTGCCTGATTCCACCATTCCAAGCCGTCATTATGATCAAGTAATACTACGGCATCTTGCAATGCTCGCAACGAGCTTCTTATTTTTTCGAGCTGACCTATCGCCTGTTGCTGATCTATTTGGTTTTGCTCATGTTGTTGCTCATTTTCAGTGACAGGCGTTACGGTTATAGCGGGTATCATAGGTTTGTCCATCATTTTATAAGCAGCTGCATTACCGTTATTTTTATAGTAAATCTAGTCTGCCTGCAATAAGCTAGAGAATCGATAGCCAGTGCCGCGAACCGTCTGAATCAATCTGTCACAGTCATACGGCTGTAGAAGCTTACGCAAACGGCGAATATGCACATCGATAGTACGATCTTCAATATAAACATTGCCGCCCCAAACTTGATCTAACAGTTGAGTACGAGTATATGCACGTTCAGGATGAGTCATAAAAAACGCTAGTAATCGATATTCTGTTGGGCCAATATCAATAACCTTACCCTCAGTCGTTAGACGCTGGCTTTTAGTATCGAGACTGAGCTTACCAATATCGATAGGTTTATCAGCACTCAAGGCACTACTACGACGTAGTACGGCTTTGATTCTTGATACCAGTTCGCGAGTTGAGAATGGTTTAGTAATATAGTCATCAGCACCAGCATCTAAGCCATGGACTTTATTGTTTTCTTCGCCTCTTGCGGTCAGCATAATCACTGGAATCTCCGCATACATTTGATCTTTTTTGAGCATGCGACAAAAATCAATACCGTTTTTATCACCAGGTAACATCCAGTCTAGCAAAATCAATGCTGGACGGTGATCAACGACTTGTTGGTGCGCCTCTGAGATATTAGCGGCTTGCAAGCAATCGAACCCAGCTATCTCTAGCGTCATTACGATCATCTCACTAATCGCTGGCTCATCTTCAACGATCAAAATCCGCTCATTTTGCATACTATGACCTTATATTGGTAACAGTTTTAATAGTGATACTAGCTTGATTTACTATAGGCTAAGTCTGTATCAGCTATTGGTTCATTAGTTTTTATTGGTTTTTTATTAGCCTACTATTAAAGCCTTTAATTATGACTACTTGATGACAAGCACTGCTATTAAGATATAGCGTAAATTACCTACATAGTGCTTATCGACGCAATAACTTTAGCTTTATTAAACCTCAAGTAAAAAGCTCAAAGGCCCATCATTGATACTTTCAACCTGCATATTTGCGCCGAATTCACCGCTAGCAACGATCGAATATTGACTCTGCGCATAGGCTATCATCTCTGCGAACAACAATTGCGCTGCATCAGGAGACATTGCTGGGCCAAAGTCAGGCCGACGCCCATTATTAGTATTGGCCATTAAGGTGAATTGCGAGACTAATAATAAGCCACCGCCAACTTGTTGTAGATTTTGGTCCAATTTACCTAGCTTAGTGGGGTCGATAGTATTGTCAAAAATACGATAAGTCAGGATTTTATCGACTAAGCGCTGCATACTTTGTTTATCATCATCGTGACCAAGACCGATATAAGCCAAGATTCCCTGTTCGATAGCGCCGATGCTGTGCCCATCAACTTTGACATTAGCATGCTTAACACGCTGAATAAGTGCTTTCATTAAATTTTTCCTTAACCAATTATAAGCATATGAATGCCCCTCACCGTGATAAAATACGCCACAATATTATTATATTTTACTATTGTTTACTAAACCGCTTAACAACACCCTCTTTATCAAATACTTTATTCAAAAAATCATCTTGGTAGCCTGTTATGACTTTATTTACTACTATTCAACAGTTTGTTCCGCAGCAGAAGCTCAGTCGCGTTGCTGGTCGCTTAGCCGCTAGTCGTCATCCGCTAGTTAAGCGGGCTTTTATTCGCAGCTTTGCAAAAGCTTATGGCGTCAGCTTAAAAGAATATGAGCGCCAAAGCTTTAACGCCTACGAGAGCTTTAATGATTTTTTTACTCGTGAGCTCAAAGACGATGCCCGTACTATCGATGCGACTGTCAATGGTATCGTTAGTCCTGCTGATGGCGTTATATCGCAGTTGGGACAGATAGAAGATAGCAAATTGTTGCAAGCTAAAGGCAGCTATTACGATATCGGCCAATTGCTAGCTAATAAAGACGACGGTGATTATTTTGCTGAGGGTAGCTTTGCTACGGTTTATCTAGCTCCTAGCAACTATCATCGGGTACATATGCCGTTTGCTGGTACTCTAACCACCACTCGCTACGTACCTGGAACTTTATTTTCGGTTAATAATAGCACAGCCGCTAACGTGCCGGATCTGTTTGCACGTAATGAGCGTTTGGTTTGCATCTTCGATACTGAGTATGGCAAAGCTGCAGTAGTGATGGTCGGAGCCATGATCGTCGCTGGTATCGAAACCGTAGCTACTGGTCGCATCACCCGTAGCAAAGACATTCAACTGCAACAGCATGATATGACTTTAGCAAAAGGTGCTGAGCTTGGGCGTTTTTACTTAGGCTCAACGGCCATCGTTATTCTGCCAAAAGCAGCTAAAGCGGATTGGCAACAGAGCATGAGTGCTAATGCTAAAGTTGAAATGGGACAGCTATTAGGCTTAGCAAACGCTGAATAAGATTTTGCTAGTAAACCACATAGCATGATCTAAAATGTTGCCAACACTACCTTATAAAAACAGCTGCTAGCGTTAATTCGTTAGCGGCTGTTTTTAATAGCACTAAGAGATAAATATTAATGCGGTAATACTGAGGGTATTAATAACGAAAATGGCCTTTAATTGGATAAGTAAAAAGGATGTTTTCTTCTTGAGTACCACGACCGATGTTATGGATAATAAGCGGCGTACCGTCAGCAGCTAACTTGTCTGAAACTATGCCGATATGCGGCAGATTACTAGTAGGTAATCGCCAAGAAACAATGTCACCCGCTAAAAACCCTGCCTTATCGGTTACTGATAACGGCTGTCCATGACGAGTAAAATAAGTCTCTAAATTAGGCACACGGCGATGGTCAATATTTTTATCAGTTGATTTTAGACCCCAAGTGTTAGGATAAGCAGAAAAATTCGCTTTCATATCGACGTTAATAAGCTGTTGCAGATCGATATTTTGCAAACGGTAAGCTCGTACTACCACATCAGTACAGACCCCAGTATCTTGTGCTACATCGCCACGTGGGAAATCAAGCTTGCGATAAGTCGGGTCGTAACTGACAGTGACGCCGATTTGCTTTTTGGCATCTACTGCCAGCTTGTTACCGCTACTGATAGAGCTAGCAGCAGAGACTGGCGCGGTTATAGCAACTGATAATATCAGTATCAAGAAACTATTTAGACCATACTGCTTTACTCTACCCATTGGCTCTGCCTTATCGATTAAAAATCAACTTATTATTAAGCAAGCCTATTATTTGATTAAATTACTAATAGTTTTGAATGCTGGGTCAGCACTACTACGGCACAGCTCAAACAACACTGTTTCTACAGTAGTAATAACCCCACCAGCACGGCGAATACGGCGAATGGCTTGCTTTTTGTCATAGGGAAAACGTGAGCCTACGGCATCGCCAATAATCACCGGTTGCATGCCGTTATCGAGTAGATCAAGAGCCGTTTGCAGCACACAAACATGAGTCTCAACGCCCATTAATAACACGATGCTACGATTTTGCTGCGCCAAATGATTCCATGAATCATCGTTGTCACAAGCACTAAAAGTAAGTTTTTCAAAGCCTTTTTTATTATTCTCATTCAGCAGCTCTTTTATCTCAGGCAAAGTCTCGCCTAAACCTTTTTTATATTGCTCATTGAGCATAATAGGAATATCAAGCGCTTGTAGACCTTGAATTAAAGTAGAGATTTTTTTGACGATACTTTCATGGTCATTGATATGTGGGGTTAGGCGTTCTTGTACGTCAATAATCATCGCTTGCGTGTTCTCACGCGCAATGCGGTAAGTACGATCCGTTATCATAGTAGCCATAATACACTCCTTGTACATCTGCAGCAGGGGGCAACAGATTCCTTTGTTTTTATGAGATAATATATTTTTATAAAATAATGCACTTTTATAAAACTATAGTAATTATTGCCATTATAGTTATAAAAGCCTTTCTTATTTAGTCATATTTTGTTGAGGTCGTCAATGAGGATAATCTCTAGTAACAACTTATCATCTGTTACTGGGTTATAACTATTTTTTACCCGTGCTCCCTATTGATGAATTCAGTAATTATTTTTGACCATAATAGCTACGCTGCTTGCCGCAACCTTGAGTGAGCCAATCGATATTAGCTTTCTGCCCTCAAGCCACTTTAATGCACTACAAACAAAAAAACACCCCTAACCTTAAGTTAGAGGCGTTTGTTTTAGCAGCGATTAAGCAATAATCAGTCGATAAATATCAGCTTTGTTAGTCGCTAGACTTTCTTAATTACTGCCGATCACTATTACCGATAGTGCTAAACCCGCTCAATAATAGTAGCGATGCCTTGGCCAAGACCGATACACATAGTCGCTAGACCGATTTCAGTATCCATGTGCTCCATAGCATTGAGCAAAGTCACGGTAATACGTGCGCCTGAACAGCCAAGCGGATGGCCTAAAGCAATCGCCCCACCATTGATGTTAATGATGTCTTGCTTGTCGGTCAAACCCATAGATTTGATAACCGCTAAGCTCTGCGCAGCAAAGGCTTCGTTTAGCTCGATAGTTTGGATATCATCGAGGCTTAAGCCCGCACGTTTTAAGGCTTTTTGAGTAGCTGGTACTGGACCATAACCCATAATAGCCGCATCACAACCAGCGATAGCCATACTACGAATACGAGCACGGGGCTTCAGACCTAAATCTTTGGCTTTTTGTGCGCTCATAACCAACATAGCTGAGGCCCCATCTGATAGTGCTGATGAAGTCGCTGCGGTTACTGTACCCCCTTTAGGATCAAAGGCTGGACGTAGCTTCTGCATTTGCTCCATCGTCGCATCGGGACGAATCACTTCATCTACAGTACACAGTTGCAGGCGACCTGCTTCGTCATGGCCTTCGATGCCGATGATTTCATTTTTGAAACGGCCTTCAGTCGTCGCTTCCCACGCACGGCGATGTGACTCTAAACCGAAAGCGTCTTGCTCTTCACGAGTAATACCGTTCATGCGACCTAGCATTTCTGCAGTCAAGCCCATCATATTAGAGGCCTTGGCATAGTGCTTAGAAGCCGCTGGGTTTAGATCGACGCCATGCATCATGCCTACGTGACCCATGTGCTCAACACCACCGATAATAAAAGTGTCGCCTTGATTGGTCATGATTTGCGCAGCCGCAGTATGCAATGCTTGCATCGATGAGCCACAAAGACGGTTAACGGTTTGGCCGCCAGCAGTTTTTGGAATATCAGCCAATAGACCGATATTGCGACCGATATTCAGCCCTTGCTCTAAGGTTTGATTAACACAACCCCAAATAATGTCTTCAATATCATTAGGATCGAATTGGTTGCGCAGAACTAAAGCACGAACTAGCTCTGCTGATAAGCTATCGGCACGCACGTGACGGAACATACCATTTTTCGTTTTACCCATCGCTGAGCGTACGCCATCTACGATAACCACATCATTTGGACTTAAAGTTGTCATACTATTTTCCTTTTAAATTTTTATTGTCAGTAACGGTTGCGCTGTAAATGAACTCTCACTGCTAATAACTTATTAATAGCTTGATAGCAGTTCGATAACAGATTAATCACTATCAATAAAACTGCGTTCAACCAGCGCTTACGTTACTTATCCTAATAGTGTGTGCTCATTATGCAGTAGCGTAAAAGGTCTCGCCTGCTGCTGCCATATCACGAATCTTTTGTGGGGCTTCATAAGCTTTGCCAAGGTATGCGTATTTTTCACACAATGCCAAGTAGTTATCTAGGCCCATCTGGTCGATATAACGACAAGGTCCACCGCGGAATGGTGGGAAACCAACGCCCATAATCATAGCCATATCCGCTTCAGATGGCGTGCTGACAATGTTATCCTCTAAGCAGCGTACCGTCTCGTTGCAAAAAGCTAGCATAGTACGATCAATAATCGCTTGATCATCGAAAGTTTGCTTTTCGCTATCAGTAGTCGCCTTTAACAGCTCATAAGTAGCTTCATCAGCAGTCTTTTGAGGCTTGCCACGTTTGTCCATGGCGTACTTGTAGAAGCCAACACCGTTCTTCTGACCTAAGCGCTTATTATCATAAAGATGCTCAATTGCGCCTTTATAATCAGCCTTCATACGATCAGGATAGCCTTCTGCCATCACTTCTGCGCCATGAACACCTGTATCCAAACCGACCACATCGATTAGATAAGCAGGGCCCATAGGCCAGCCGAATTTTTCCATAACTTTATCGACATTGACGAAATCAGCGCCTTGCTTAAGCAATAAATCAAATGCCCCGAAGTATGGGAACAGTACACGGTTAACTAAGAAACCTGGACAATCATTAACGACAACGGGTACTTTGCCCATCTTACTAGCTAGTGCCACTGTAGTAGCGATCGCTTGCTCTGATGACTTCTTGCCACGGATAACTTCAACCAAAGGCATACGATGTACTGGGTTAAAGAAATGCATACCAACGAAGTTCTCTGGACGTGCCAGCGCTTCTGCTAAAAAGGTAATAGAAATTGTTGAAGTATTTGACGCTAGGATACAGTCGTCTTTTACTAAGCCTTCGACCTCTTTTAGTACCGCACGCTTGACGTTTGGATTTTCTACTACGGCTTCAATGACGATATCAGTCTCAGCAAAATCACCATAGTTAAGCGTTGGGCGGATACGGCTCAAAGTTGTGCCCATTTCAGTAGCCGTCATTTTGCCACGGTCAACCATCTTACCTAGTAGCTTACTCGCTTCACCCATACCCAAATCTAGTTGCTCAGATTTGATATCTTTCATGATAATAGGCAAGCCTTTGCTAGCAGCTTGATAGGCAATACCGCCACCCATAATGCCTGCGCCTAACACGGCTGCTTCATCAATCTCATGCGCTTGCTTGCTGTGTTGCTTAGCCAGCTTTTTGACCAGTTGATCGCTTAAGAACAGACCTACTAAGCTCTCAGCTTGCGGGGTCTTAGCAGCTTTAGCAAAACCTGCTGCTTCTACTGCAATAGCTTCATCACGCGATAAGTTAACGTGCTTCTCAATAGCTTCAATTGCTAATGCTGGTGCTGGATACTGCTTAGGATTGGCTTTGGCAAAGATCATGGCTTTAGCACTGCTAAACGCCATCGCTTGCTCGAGGGCATTGAGCTTAACTGGATTTAGCTTTTCATAACGACGTGCTTGCCAATCAAGCTCACCTGAGATACATTTTTTCACTAAATCAATAGCAGCATCTTGTACGTCATCAGCCGCTACAGTCGCATCAACTAAGCCTAATTTTAGCGCGTCCAGGGCTTTTTTAGGGGTTCCAGTAGCGATCAATTCAAGTGCATTATCAATACCGATGATACGCGTGCTACGTACAGTACCTCCGAAGCCTGGGAAGATGCCCAGTTGCGTTTCAGGCAAACCAATAATGGCTTTTTCGCTCATGACCCGATATTCACAAACTAGCGTCATCTCACAGCCACCACCCAGTGCGGCACCATTGATGGCCGCTACTTTTGGGAATGGTAAATCTTCAAAGCGATTAAAATCTTTATTAATACTAATAACCCAGTCTTTAATACTTTCTTCTGATTGCTTAAATGATGCCACAAACTCAGTAATATCTGCGCCAGCGATAAACACGCCTTTACCTGAAGTTACGATTAATCCCTTAATATCACTGGCTTTTTCTAAAGCAGTTACTGCTTCACCAAATTGCTTATTGGTTTCAGCATCAAATTTATTTACGCTCTCATTTTCGGCGTTGTAATGCATGTTGGCGATGCCGTCATCTAGCATGCTTACCGTGATGCGATTTCCTTGGTATACCATTTGAAACTCCTTGCCATGTATTAAAAAGCTATTGGTTAAACAGCTATGTTTTATAGAGCCACCTAATAAAATCTGGCTGTTAGTTAACAAGCAACAGCACAGTATTATTGGTAGTCTGAGTAATAGCATTGCTTACCTACAAGCTTGGTAACTTGCAGGAATAGGCAATGCTGATATCTTTATTATTTAGCGTCTATTGATATTGCGCTTCGTTGTTGGCTAAAACTATTAACTGATCTTCTGTATTTAAATATCTTTCGTTTAAATTTTTCTGGTTTAAATCATCAGTTAGATCATGGGACTTTTTTAACGTTAATTAGTGTAGGGGATTATGCCCCTCACTGTCACAAGCTAAAACCATACTCGCAAGTCATTATTAAGTCGCTGCTAAGTCGAGAGCGACCCGTTAGTTTAGTAATCCCACCTTGCAATAGCGGTCGGCATCGACAGACTATTGTCAGTGAATCTTGCCCAGATAAACTGCTTCTACTACCCTATAACAACACATTCGTCAGACAAGTTAAATCGTCCAAACGTAACTAACCCTAGCAAAAACTTATTCTTAGCCTAGCCATAAGATAACCAAAGGGAATAAAGGTTTATGAAGCCATCGATAAAGGTGTGAATGAAAGCTATATAAGGGCTGCTGGCTAACATGCTACACTAAGGTTATTTTTATCCTTCACCTTTTTATGAGTTGGATTATGACTGCCCCTATTGCTCCACGTTTCATCCCTTTCGTCTCTTTTAAGCAGCTGCACAGCTCGCTGCGTAGCCAGTTAGCGCAAGATATTGATTCGCTATTTAACTACGCCCAATTACCGAGTCCCCTTAATGAGGCCTGTCGCTACGTGATGACTGGCCAAGGCAAGTTAGTAAGACCATTATTGGTAGCTAGTAGTTTTGCTACTATTGATGCGCTTAATAACCTTAACACTAGTAATAACAGTGACATCAATCAAGCTATCTTTACTGACTCGTTAGTGACTAACCAGCAGTTTTTTGATCCTATTTTAGACTCGGTTTTAGACCCTTCTCTGGAACCGCTGCTGACTGGTGAAGTACATTATGATATGTGTCGACGTGCGGCGTTGGCCGTAGAGCTACTGCATACTTACTCTTTAGTACATGATGATTTACCTTGTATGGATGATGATGCTCTACGTCGCGGACAGCCTACTTGTCATATTGTATTTAATGAGGCAAGCGCACTATTAGCCGGGGATGTACTGCAAACCTTGGCTTTTGAAGTGTTGACGGCTGAGATGCCGACCTTTGCCCCTTTTGATGCCAACATAGCTAGTGCCTTATTGGCGATATTTGCTCCTCGTGCACGGCGCATGGTGTCAGGGCAAATGCTTGATCTTAATGCGGAGGCCAGCGCTACTGTTTCGCAACTGCAACTAGAAGCTATCCATCGTGATAAGACCGGCGCTTTGATTGAGGCGGCTATGCTGATGGGCGCTGTCTGTGCTGAGGCTACCGCACCGCAGCGTATGGCGTTAGAAGAATGTGCGCAATATATTGGTTTGGCTTTTCAAGTTCAAGACGATATCTTAGACGTAACTACTAGCACTGATACTTTGGGCAAGCCTGCCGGTAGCGATGAAAAGTTAGATAAATCGACTTACGTCAAACTTATGGGGGTCGAGGCTGCCAAACGTTATGCGCAGTCATTATTCGACCAAGGTCGCGCCGCTATAATACGTGAGCTCAGCCCTGATATGGATTCTGATTCTGATTCTGGCATTGATGATAATGGACTTCTTGAGCTTATCGAATGGTTATGGAAGCGTAATAAATAAACAGGTACCTTATTTAAGCTTTAAGCTACTAAATATCGCTATTTAAATTAGCCAGAACTAATCACTGTATTCAATTTCCTCCATTAAATAATTGAACAAAAATAGGCTTATTGATGGCTTTGCTACCTTTATGCTCATGCTAAAATACTACCTATCAATAACTATGGATGGTGGTTTTATATGGATAATAATAAGCTTCACAAACTTAATGAGTCTACCTTCAATGACAGCTCATCTGTTGATTCCCTTCAGCATCAGCATAATGATCATGCCGAGCACACCCCAGATACGGCTTCATTGGCAGCGGATAGTTTCGCTGGTAAGGCCAAAGGCAAGGCCGGTTTTGGACGTATCGTCAAAGCTGCGGGCTACTCTGCCGATGGCTTTATGGCCGCTTATAAGAACGAAGCGGCTTTTCGCCAAGCCTTTTGGCTCAATCTAGTATTGCTCATCGTCATTATCTTTATTCCTTTGGCTATCAGTATGAAGATGATACTGTTAATCGCCTCTTTTTTATCTATTATCGTTGAATTGTTTAATACGGGGTTAGAAGCCAGTATTGACCATACTTCTACTCAGCAACATCCGTTAGCTAAGATTGGCAAAGATGTTGGCTCTGCCGCGCAATTCCTAGCGTTAACGCTACTATTTATCCTATGGATGATGGCATTGTCTACCTTACTATTCTAACTTTGGTATTTTTAATGATAAGCGAGTAATTTATGGTCAACACTGCGGCGACCCTGAATCCTTTAGCGCCTACGTCCACTATCGAAGCGGCTAATAACCATACGCCGACTGTCTATCTTGGCACGGGCGGCTATAGCGATACTGATCTGCTCGGCACCCTCTATCCTACGGGTACAAAAAAAACGGACTTCCTGCGTGAATACGCTAGACAATATGGTGCAGTAGAAATAAACAGCACCTTTTATGCGCCTATCGGTCAAAAAGCCTTTGCTGGGATGGTTAATAAAGCTTATGTACAAGCAGACAGTGAGCTGAGGTTCGCTATTAAGCTACACCAAGATTTTACTCACGCTAGAAAAGGCTCTGCCGAACACGCACAAGCTTTTATCAACGCCCTCAGTCCCTTAGTAGAGGCAAATTGTCTAGCACCACTATTGCTACAGTTTCCCCATGGCTTTGATCGTACTCGTGACCATCGGCTGTATTTAGCTAAGCTAGTCAGCTGGTTTCAGGACTATCCATTAGCGGTAGAGTTTCGTCATAACGGTTGGCATACTGCGCAAGTGGTTGATAGCTTTAAAGAGCAAGGTATTATCTGGTGCAGCGTTGATTACCCCAAGGTGAATGGTCTACCACCGTCACGGCTGATATTTACCGAGCGTACTGGCTATCTACGCATGCATGGCAATAATCTAAACTGGTGGGGCGCGATGAGTGCATCTGATCGTCATGATTATCGTTATAGCGAGGCGGAGATGCAGGACTGGGCACAGACGATTGCCAATCAACGCGAGCACTTTGATACGCTCTATATTTTCTTTCAAAACACCGTTAATGCTCATGCTTATTATAATATTGCGATGTTAAGAGAGGCTTTAAAAGCTTATGATTTTAATGTTTTGTAGACTTATTAATCTTGATACGCAAGGTTCGTAGGGTGTGGTTAGCGAAGCGTAATCCGCCAAATAGTTTAGATAACATTTGCCAATATAACAATAGTCTGGATGACAGTGGCGGGTTACGTTTTATCTTCATTCTCTGCGAGAATAGAATAAAACTAACCCACCCTACAAAAACTATTAAATTTTACGAAGAGCCTTTTACTTCCTATGGATTCACTCAGTCAAATCGTCTTAGGTGCCAGCGTTCAAGGGGCTATCCTCGGTAAATATCAAGGTCGCAAGGCCTATCTGTACGGTGCAATGCTCGGCACGCTTCCTGATTTGGATGTGCTTATTCGTTATGGCGATCCTGTCAGCAACATGACTTATCATCGCGGCTTTAGTCATTCGCTAATTGTCTTGACTATAGTGGGACTATTAGGCGCTTGGCTAATCACCCGTTACCATCGATGGCGTGACATGCCCTTCCCCTACTCAGCCAGACGCTTAGCACTCGCCATGACTTTGGCGCTGACCACGCATCCGATACTTGATAGCTTTACGGTCTACGGCACACAGCTATTTTGGCCATTACAAGAGTCTTTATCTTTAACACCTTTTAGCATTGCCTCCATCTTTATTATCGATCCGCTTTACACTTTGCCACTGCTTTTTGCGATGATCTTTGGACTAGTAAAAGGGCGTAGTCTTAGTGTTTTTAAACAGGGTTTATTAGCGAATTTTCAGCGTTTGGCCGTAATAATGCTGATGGTAAGTAGTAGCTATTTGCTGCTGTCATTGGGATTGAAATATCAAGCTCAAGATAAAGCTGAGCAAACCCTAGCAGCGGCTGGTATAAACGATATCGCCCGTATTAAAACGATGCCCGTATTACCCACTATTTTGATGTGGCGTACTCTTGCAGAAGATGATAATAAACAGCTTATTGAGTTGCGCGGTAGCATCTTGGATAAGCGTCTACCCGAATATCGCTATTTAACACAATATGCCGATTCGCAAGCTATTCAAGCAGCGATACCACAAACCAATCAGCATTATGCTAAACGTTTGGATTGGTTCTCAGGGGATTGGACAGGTTATCGAACGCAAACGCCTAATAGCGACTCTACTAAAAATAATGAGCAATTAGTCGTCGATGACTTACGGATGATGGCGGGTGATACGGCGTTTTTTAGTTTTGTGTTAGCGACTAAGAATCCTGAAAACAATCAATGGCAAGCGATTGAACCAATAGACGCGCCAGTGGTTACTATCGATAATAAACCTCAGCCGTCACGCTTTGAATTGATAAAGCAAGGCTTTGAAAGAGTGTTTGATGATTCGGTTGTGGATGATGGTTGGGAGTTGGTTGATGAGGATTGATACTGCAAATTAACTTACAAGTCATAAGAGATTTCCAATCAGCGTCAGCACTTTGATACGCTTTATATTTTCTTTCAAAACACGGTTAATGCTCATGCTTATTATAATATTGCGATGTTAAGGCGTAGGGTGCGCCCCGCGCACCGATGATTATTCGAAACGTTATTTTGTATGGGTAGTAAAACTTACCGAAGATATGCGGAACTTAATTTAAGCATTTATTCTTAATGGTGCGCAGGGCGCACCCTACAAAGACTAATAATATTCAATTTATGGAGTAATACATGATACCTGAATTTGGAAAAGATAAATTTCAATGTCCGCACTGTAATACTCTTGCGACTCAAGAATGGTTTAATTCATATAATGCTAGCAGTGCAGTTACGAAAATTTTTAATCATATATTTTTAGACTATAGACAAGGGGTTGAGAGTTACGTTCAAAACTACATCTCTATCTTTTTAAAGAATACTAATAGAAATTTTCAACAAGTATTTACTAAGTATATACCTACAGGGTTTGCATTAGCCACTTGTTCCTCATGTCAAAATTTTACTTTGTGGGTAGACGAAAAAATTGTCTATCCTAAGAAAACAACAGTTCTCCCACCTAATGATGATTTAGACGAAGATATCAAAGCTCTATACATTGAGGCTTCAAGTATTCTAATCGATTCACCAAAAGGTTCTACTGCTCTTTTACGTTTAGCCCTTCAAAAGCTTCTAAAACAAATAGGTGGAAATGGAAAAAACATCAATAACGATATTAAGGACTTAGTAGCTGACAACCTAAGTCCGCAAATGCAAAAAGCTTTAGATTTATTAAGAGTTGTAGGTAACAATGCAGTTCATCCTGGTCAGATAGATTTAGATGACAACATAGAAATCGCTCGTAAACTATTTGACATTTTAAACTACATTGCTTATGAGTTGATTACTAAACCTAAGGAGCTAGAAAGCTTGTATTCAGATTTAATCCCACTTGAAACTCAAGAACATATTAAACAAAGAGATAAGCATAAATAGGTTATTATCAAATAATCAAAACCAAAAAAAGGACACCTCGCGGCGTCCTCTTTTATTTATAAAGCTAAGATAGTAGTGTTTAAATATTACTCTTCAACACCAGCATCTTGACCTTTATATTTAGCGTTTGCGTAGTCCCAGTTCACTAGTTTGTCTAGGAACGTGTCAACATAATCAGGACGACGGTTACGATAATCGATATAGTAAGCATGTTCCCATACATCACAAGTTAATACCGCTACTTGGTCATGTGCTAATGGAGTATCAGCGTTAGCTGTTTTAGCGATAGATAATTTGCCGCCAACTTTATCAGCAACTAGCCATGCCCAACCTGAACCGAACTGAGTCATTGCTGCATTTTTGAACTCTTCACGAAACTTATCATAGCTACCGAAATCTTCTTCGATTTTAGCTTTCAAATCACCAGTAGGTTCGCCGCCGCCATTATCAGGCGTCATGCAGTTCCAATAGAAAGTGTGGTTCCATACTTGCGCTGCTTGGTTAAACATACCTTGTTTGCTGTCATCTTTAGCAGTTGCTACGATGATTTCTGACAAAGTTTTGTCTTCTAGACCAGAACCTGGTAGCAACTCGTTTAACTTAGTCACATAGGCATTGTGATGCTTATCATGATGGTATTCTAGGGTCTCGGCACTGATATGTGGCTCTAGCGCGTCTTTTGCATATGGTAATTCTGGTAAAGTAATAGTCGTCATAGTTATTTTATCCTTGCTGTTTTAGCCTAGTATAGTATAGGGATTATAAAGTAACTTCTATAAGATGTTAGGCTAAGTTGGCTGAGTTTATTATTAGTGAATAAATATAGTGCTGAATATAATAGCGTACTTGCTGTAAAGTTAAAAGGCAACCTAAAGCCAACTTACTGGTTATTGTTACGCTGATTATTAATAATTTCTCTCAATAATCAGTAACAACAAGCATAAATTGCAGATTGTTAACTTAAAGTTTACAAGCTATAAGCTATAATTCACTGTAGCTTGCTATACAGTATAACAATAACACCGCTAACTATCCGTTACCGAATGTTATAGTTTTTATATACTACATAGCAGTTATATCATACGCAAACTCACACTAAAAGTATTAGATTTTAAATCATGGACTTATCTTTATGCCAACTAATCAACATCAGCCTATAACTAACGACATATTTCAACAGGATTGGGTACTTGCCAGTAATAACAAAGGCAAGCTTAGCGAGTTTAAGCGGCTGTTCGCTGAAGCCAACCTAAACGTCACTATCATTCCGCAAGGCGAGCTGAACATAGAGGATGCTATTGAAGATGGCTTAAGCTTTATCGAAAACGCCATAATCAAAGCCCGACACGCCAGCCGCATCAGTGGTCTACCGGCTATCGCCGATGACTCTGGGTTATGCGTGCCAGTACTTGGTAATGCACCCGGCATCTACTCTGCTCGTTATGCTGGAGAGCACGGTGATGATGCCAAGAATAATGCTAAGCTCATTGCCGACTTGCAGTCTGTACGCGCTCAAAGTCCTACTACTGCGATTAAAGGTTTATTCGTCTGCGTATTGGCAATGGTGCGTCATGCGGATGATCCGCTACCGATTATCGCTCAGGGTTTATGGCAAGGTGAAATCCTAGAAAAAGCGCATGGCGACGGTGGTTTTGGTTATGACCCACTATTTTGGTTACCTGATATGCAAGCGACCGCAGCCAGTCTCAGTGCTAGTGACAAAAATAAGGTTAGTCATCGCGGACAAGCTATTCGCCAATTATTACAACAATTATAGCGCCACTGCTAACTATATAGCCGATAAAGGTGGTCGCTGTAAAACAGATAATTTTTACTTTAATTAGTAGATAGATTATACTAATCTACTTTTATAATTTTATTACCAGCTGTCTTTGCTTATTTAAACTAAAAATAAGTAGACTTAAGGCGTTTTGGTAAGGTATTACTGATACTTAATAGCTGGTGTTTATAGTGCCTTTGGCGATTGCTGATTGCATTATATTTTTTTCGGCTATTACTATCCCCTATTCATTCCAAAGGCAATTGGCTCATAAGTAAACTTGTGCGCTGTAAAATGCGATTGCCTGATATTTCAATCCTAAAGGTGTAATTAACATGGCTACAGATCTACAAGTCACAACCAACAAGCTTTCTAACAAAGAAACTCAGCTGACTGTAAAAGTACCAGTTGAAAAAATCCAAAACAAAGTCGAAGGTCGCATTCGTCAAGTGGCTAAAACTGCCAAAATTGATGGCTTTCGTAAAGGTAACGTTCCTATGTCGCATATCCGCAGCCAATACGGTGCCGGTATTCAGCAAGAAGTTATCAATGACGTGATCCGTGATACTGTTTTTGAAGCTATCAAATCTGAAGACATCCGCGCTGTTGGCATGCCTAATATCGATGATGTTAAACTTGAAGACGATTTCTTGGTTTATCAGGCTACTGTTGAAATCTTCCCAGAAATTGACGTTCAAGGTATCAATGAGATCGAAGTTGAGCGTCATATGGCGAAAGTCGATGAAGCCGATGTCGATACTATGATTGAAAACCTACAAAAGCAACGTGAAGAGTTTGTAGAGAAAAAAGGTAAAGCCGATAAAGGCAATCAAGTTACTTTTGATTTTGAAGGCTCAATCAACGGTGAGAAATTTGAAGGCGGCTCTGCTGAAGACTTCAAATTGATTATTGGTAGCAACCAAATGATTCCAGGCTTCGAAGCGGGTATCAAAGGCTTGAAAGCTGGCGAAGAAAAGGTTATCGACGTAACTTTCCCAGAAGATTATCAAGCAGAAGAATTAGCTGGTAAAGAAGCTCAGTTCAAAATCAACGTAAAATTAGTTGAAAAATCTAAGTTACCTGAAATCGATGATGCGTTCCTTGAGCTATTCGGAGTTAAAGAAGGTGGCGTTGAAAAACTAAAAGAAGACGTTCGTAAGAACATGGAACGCGAAATCAAAAACGCTGCCCGCAGTCAGATTAAACAAGCTACTTTTGATGCCTTGTTAGAAAAGAACGAATTTGATGTTCCTAACGCTATGTTAGAGCAAGAGATTGATCGTCAGCGCAGCATGATGATGCAGCGTTTCGCTCAGCAGTTCGGTTCTAATGCCGATAGCTTTGATAAAGACATGTTGCCAAACGAGCTGTTTGAAGAACAAGCGCTACGTGCTGCCCGTCTAGGTATCATCGTTGCTCGAGTTATCGATACTAAAGGCTTAGAAGTGGATCAAGAACGCGTTGAGAAATTTATCAAAGAAGCTTCAGAAAACTACGAAGATCCAGCAGAAGTTATCGAATACTACACTAATGATAAGCAACAACGCGCCAACATTGAGTCAGTAGTATTAGAAGACCAAGTAGTTGATTACCTTATCGAACAAGGTAAAGTAACTGACAAAGAAGTTAGCTATCAAGATTTGTTGGCTACTCAGCAGCAACAACAGCAGCAAGCGATGTAATTTGCTTGCTTAGCAAAATAATAAGCTAGAGTTTTGATAGCTTTTATCGAAACTTTTTTATTGATAGTTGTATAAATAATGCCTCAACAAATCTTGTTGGGGCATTTTTATTAGCGCTTTATATCCTTAGCCCTTGATAAATGACTACAGACGCCTTATTAATAGGGAATAATTCATCATTTGTTACCGTAAACATTTACTATTAGCTGCTAAAAAAAGTTACTATTACGGCACTTATTTTCTTAATAATACTTATTATTAATAGCTTATTCTTAATAAAATCCGTTTTTTATATTATATATTTCAATAGGATCTTTCCATGACTGATTATGATCGCATTACTAGCAATCCCCATTTCGATATGCTTATGAGCGCGCACAACGCCCAAGGTATGCATAACACTCAAAGCGCACCTCAGAGTGCACTAGTGCCGATGGTCGTTGAGCAATCAGCGCGTGGCGAGCGTTCGTTCGACATTTTTTCACGCTTATTGCGTGAACGGGTTATCTTCTTAACTGGTCAAGTTGAAGATCATATGGCTAATCTTATCGTGGCCCAGCTCTTATTTTTAGAAGCTGAAAACCCTGATAAAGATATTCATCTGTATATCAACTCACCAGGTGGTTCAGTTAGTGCAGGCCTAGCTATTTTTGATACTATGAACTTTATCAAACCTGACGTATCGACTATCTGTATGGGCGGTGCTTACAGCATGGGTTCTTTTCTTTTGGCAGCTGGAGAACGAGGCAAACGTTATGCCTTGGCTAACGCCCGCGTCATGATTCACCAGCCTTCTGGTGGTGCTCAAGGTCAAGCATCAGATATCGAAATTAATGCTCGTGAAATTCTAAAAACTCGTGCTCGCTTAAATGAGATTTTGGCTGAGCGTACTGGTCAACCAGTAGAAAAAATTGAGAAAGACGTTGAGCGTGACTATTGGTTAGATGCTAAAGAAGCCAAAGAATATGGCTTAGTAGATGAAGTACTAGAGCGTCGCCCTACTGAACTTAAAATATAAAGTAAACCTAGGCGCATTATGCTACTAGTATAGTGCGCTTTAGTTTTGAGTGTCCCATTAGACTATATAAGCTTTAACTGGTAAATTTTGAATTGTCAGTTTTGAGTTGTCAGTTTTGAAACACAAGCCAAGTTTAAAAATTAGGAGTGCCTGTACATGGCAGAAGATAAAACCCCGCATTGCTCGTTCTGCGGAAAAGCCAAGAAAGAAGTCAAACAATTAATCGCGGCTGACGATGCTAATATTTGTAACGAATGTATCGAGCTATGTACCGATCTCATCGCTGATAGCTCACCTGATGACGATGATAATGATAGCGACCTTGATACTTCGTGGGTCAATAAAAAGCTACCGACCCCTAAAGAGTTACGAGCCAAGCTTGATGAGTATGTTATTGGTCAAGATGCCGCTAAAAAAGCACTAGCAGTAGCCGTTTATAACCATTATAAGCGCCTAAAAGTTAGCCAAACCTTAGCTCGTGATAGCAAAAAATCTAAGATTGGCGCTGATGTAGCGATGGTTGAATTGTCTAAGAGTAATATCTTGCTGATCGGGCCTACCGGCTCAGGTAAGACGCTATTAGCCCAAACTTTAGCGCGTCTATTAGATGTGCCTTTTGCTATGGCCGATGCCACCACTTTGACTGAAGCTGGTTATGTCGGTGAAGATGTAGAAAACATCGTCCAAAAGTTGCTACAAGCTTCTAATTATGATGTCGGCAAAGCCGAACAAGGCATCATTTATATCGATGAGATCGATAAAATCAGTAAAAAAGGTGAGAACCCTTCTATTACTCGTGATGTATCAGGTGAAGGCGTACAACAAGCTTTGCTTAAACTAATCGAAGGAACAGTCGCTGCTATTCCACCTCATGGTGGTCGTAAGCACCCTCAGCAAGAGCTAATCCAAGTTGATACTAGTAATATTCTAATCATCGTTGGTGGCGCCTTTGCAGGTCTAGATAAAGTCATTCAGCAACGTACTGAAAAAACAGGTATTGGCTTTAACGCCGACGTCAGCTCAAAAGATGACAGCAAGCGTAGCTCAGATCTACTGCAAAAAGTTGAGCCGGAGGATTTGATCAAATTTGGTCTAATTCCAGAGCTAATCGGCCGTTTGCCAGTACTAGCTGCTTTGACAGAGCTGGATGAGGAGGCATTAGTGCAAATATTGACTAAACCTAAGAACGCGCTGGTCAAACAGTATGAATATCTGTTCGATATGGAGGGTGCGAAAATCACCTTTACTGATGCCGCCCTTGACGCTATTGCCAAAAAGGCTATGGAGCGTAAAACAGGTGCGCGTGGCTTGCGCTCTATCGTGGAAAATGTGCTGTTAGAAACTATGTATGAGCTGCCATCGATGACAGACATTAAGACCGTTACTGTCGATGAAGAAGTTATTACTGAAGGTAAATTACCTAAGATAGCTTAGGGTTTTATTTTAAGCCGTTTTACAGAAATGACTGTAGAGAAGCTTAGAGAGACTTTTATTGAAGAAGCGTCTAGCACTAGTAGTGTTTAGACGCTTTTTTTATGTCTGCTGATTTATCTAAGCATTAGCAACTACAGTGCCATAAGGCTTATAAAATGACAGCAGCGTCCATTAATCTTACTAGTGTTTATTATATATAGTACTAATAATGTAGCTTATCATTACTCAGATAACCAAGGGGTGCCTATCATGCTCAATACTATGACTGCTTCGCTACGCCAGCATCTATCCAACTCATCCATTACTAATAAGCCAATGCCTGACTACTATCAGAATCATGTGGCGGCTATTACTGGCGCTGGTTCCGGTATAGGTCGCGCACTGGCTATTCACTTAGCAAAAATGGGCTGTCATGTTGCGCTAGCAGATATCAATGCAGAAGCGCTAACACAGACGCAACAGCTGCTCACAGACTACGATATCCAAGTAACTACTATTATACTCGATGTCGCTGATAGGGAGGCCGTAGAAGGTTGGGCACAAAAGGTAATGGTCGATTATGGCAAGGTTAACTTCATATTCAATAATGCTGGTGTCGCTCTTTATTCTACAGTGGAAGGCAGTAGTATCAGCGAGATCGAATGGCTGATGGACATTAACTTTTGGGGTGTAGTCTATGGCACTAAAGCATTTTTACCCTTGATCAAAAATAGTGTCAAGCAAAGTAAAGGTAGTACTGTCACAGAGAATGGTCATATTATTAATATCTCAAGCCTGTTTGGTTTAACGGCTCAACCCTCACAGTCTGCCTATAATGCTAGTAAATTTGCAGTACGTGGCTTTAGCGAAAGCTTACGTCAAGAGCTAGATATTCAGCGCTGTGGCGTTTCTGCTACTTGTATTCATCCAGGTGGCATCAAGACCAATATCGCCAACAGTGCCCGCGGTAATGAGAGTATAAGAGATCTAGGTATGGGTACTAGTGCCAAAGCAATAAGCAGTTTTAATAAGCTGTTAAAGTTCGATGCTAATGAGGCAGCATGGGTAATTTTACAGGCCACAGCAGCAGACCAAAAGCGCTGTTTGATCGGTAACGATGCCAAGGTAATAGATGTCGTGCAACGTATTTTTCCGACACATTACGCCACTATTCTATATAGTGCTGTCAAACTATCACGCAAGTTTAGTCCAAAGTACCAGTCAAAAAGCTAGTTCTAAGTGAGAGCTTAGTATAACGATTGTAGCTAGTAGTTATGGCTAATAAAACCAAAAAACGCTCAAACATTGATTATGTTTGAGCGTTTTTATTTAAGGCTTATTTTTCTAGACAGCAGTTAAAGGTTAAGGTATTGAATAGTCTTAGTACTAATGATTTTATCTAAAAGTACTTTTATCAGACTTTATCACTTGTTGTTTGTTATAATAATATTACTGCTAACTTACAGAATACTAAGTTCTCTCTGTTTAATCTCTGATAATCTTGTCGCATTCACCAGTATAAGTGCTGCACGTTTGTGTTTTATACATGCGTTTAACGAAGTTATGACTTTTAATTACTTTAATATTCTGCAGCTCAAGTGCTTGATAAATTAAATTTTATTAATACTAGCACTAATCCATAGTGGATCACCTGTAATCATTATTTGTGTAATACAAAAACTTAACAATAATATGGTCATTGTACTATCTAACATAGCATATAAATTTATATGTACATATTATTTTTTATAATAAGGATATGCCAATGAAGACTTTTTCACCAGCCCAATCCTCTTTTCTTGTGGCAACTATTTTTGCTATTAGTGGCATCGGTGTCACTAGTTGCAGTAATAATGAGCAGGACACCAAAGCCGTTGATCGTGTGAACGAGGCCGCAGCGATAGCTCGGGTGCAAGGACTAGAAGCTCGCGCTGCTCAGTTAAAGAATGACATGCCTGCAATCACAGACATAAGCGATATCACCAATACTGATCAAGCCACTGACGCTGCTAAGCCAGCCATTACCATGCCAGATATAGGAACTATTCCTGATGATGAGTATGGGGCAGCCGTACGCCGTGGACTACAGATTGTTAATCATACTTATAAAGAGCTGCCTGATAACGTCGGTAATCAGCTTAACTGTACTAGCTGTCACTTAGGTAATGGCTCAGAGGCTTATGCTGCGCCTTGGAATAATATTACTAGTATTTATCCTCTTTATCGCAGTCGCGCTGGTCGTATCAACGTTATACAGGAGCGTATTAACGGCTGTTTTGAGCGCTCAATGAACGGTAAGGCGCTTGAGCTAGGTTCAGATGATATGAACGCTGTGGTTTCTTATATGAGTTGGTTGTCAAAAGATATGCCCTTCGGTGTCTCTCCTGAAGGTCGTGGCTTTGTAAAAATAGACAAGAGCTTAGAGGCCGATACTGTCAACGGCAAAAAGCTATTTGCAGAGAAATGTAGTGTTTGTCACGGTGCTAATGGTGAAGGCCAATATAACGACGATGGCACTTATACTTTCCCAGCAGTTGCTGGCGACAACTCCTTTAACGATGGCGCTGGCATGGCTCGTACTTATACGGCAGCCGCCTTTATTAAAGGTAAAATGCCCTTTGGTCAGGGTAACTCTCTAAGCGATCAAGAAGCTGTCGATATCGCTGGCTACTTTACTCACTTGCCGCGTCCAGTAAAAGCCAATAAAGACAAAGATTGGCCGAACGGTGATGCGCCAAAAGATGTTCGTCGCTAAGCGTGACTTTTAAGGGTGGTGTCTTTGTTAAAGACTTATTAACGTCTGCTTAGCAACCCCTTCCTAGCGAACTTTAGTAGTAAAAAAGCCCAGCTAATTTCAGTTAGTTGGGCTTTTTGTTGTCGATAAATTGACTAGCGACTAGTAGTAAAAGCAAAGTACAAAACCATAGCAGAAAATGCTTATGGTAACTTCATATCACCAGCGACGAGCCAACCCATACGGCGCATCAAATGCGCTACTAGCCCAGCAATGAGGGCAGGTAATATGAACATTAATAGGATAATCGCTGTCCATAACTCAGTAGCACTCATCAGTGGCTGTGAGGCCTCAATCACTCCAAACACTCCCACTAAGCCAGCCGTGCCCATACCAGCGCCAGTAGCAGTACAAGCCAATTGAAAACCGACGGTAGCTATAGGCCCAACGATAGCACTAGCTATCACTGCTGGTAATAGAACCATCGGCTTCTTAAGCACATTAGGTATTTGCAACATACTAGTACCTAAGCCTTGCGAGATAACCCCACTAAAGCCATTATCTTTATAGCTAGCTACCGCAAAGCCAATCATATGCGCGGCACAGCCGACCACCGCTGCCCCGCCCGCTAAGCCCCCAAGACCTATAGAGATACAGATAGCTGCGCTAGACGTTGGTAGCGTTAGCAAAATCCCAACTACTACGGCGATGACTATGCCCATCAGTAACGGTTGTAGCTCAGTAGCAGCTTGGATACCTATACCTATAGCATTGACCGCCGCAACTACCGGAGGATTGAGCAGCGCGCATACTGCCCAAGCGCTAGCACAAACCACTAAGGGCACTAGCAAGATATCGAGCTTAGTCTTACCGGCTACCCAACTGCCAGCACGATAGGCAAATACTGAAGCCAAATAAGCGCCAATAGGATTACCCGGCAACGCCAAAAAAGTTGCTGGACCAGCAGCTTGCGGTATAAACAAAGTCCCTGCCATCAGCGCTTCGGAGTGCGCGCCTAGCATGCCCGCTACCAGACAGCTAAGCATCACTAAAGTAGGAGCTTTTAGATAATAAGCTATTCCAACCCCGATACCTGCCCCCATCAATACTGAAGCCAGCTTACCGATAGCCACCAACACCGGCAATTGCAACCACCCCCCTATTTGCGAAATAATCAGCCCTGCAATTAAGGTTACAAATAGCCCTAAAGCCATACCAGTAAAGGCATCAATAAAGTACTTTTGAAAAAATACTTTCACCACGCTTGGTGGTATTGCTATAGGAGTGCTAGCAGTCATATGGTGTCCTTGAGTTATTTATCTAAGAGGTAAGCAAAAAGGCTAATCCAAAACAATATTATCCATAAAACGCCCCTAAAAAAAGCGTCATTTTGACGCTTTTTTTATGATAACTTATGATAAAAATTAAGTTTAGCGACGCTGCTCAACGATAATAGAGTCAATGCCATTATTCTGTAGACGCTGCTGAGCATTAGTAACTACTTGACGACTATTCATAGGCCGCGAGATTACTTGATAGATAGGCGAGCCACTACTAGTAGTGTTTTTCACTACTCGGGCATCGATGCCAGCCATCAGTACCTGAGCGCGGCGACGATCAGCCTCATCAGCATTACCAAAGCTATTTATTTGCAGAATATAAGTGCTAGCAGCCACAGGTTTTGGAACTGAAGCGGTGTTGGCCTTATTCACTGATCCACTGCCAGTGCTGGGTGTACTACCATCATAGGTAGTATTCTCCTCTACAATGACAATATCATTTTCATTGCTACTATTAACATTATTCGAGGGACTTTTATTACTATCGTTACTAGTATTCTCGGTAACCCCAAAGTTACCTGAATCATTATTACTGTTGGCAGTATTATTATCAGGTTGAGTGATGACTACGTCAGGCTCAAAAGCTTCGATATTACCAGATTGAGGACTATCAGGTTCGCCAAGCGCTTCGTCAGGGATAGTGGCCATTTCTTGATTGGGCAAAATGTCATAGAATTCATAATCGCTGTTATCAGTATCAGTACCCACACGCTGCTGTACTTGCCGATCAGGGTCGGCTTCTGGAGCGCCTGAAGGATTGAAGTCAAACAAAGGTGATAAATATAAAAATACCCCGATCATTAGGGTCAACAAGGCACCAACAAACATCCATACTAAGCCTGATACGCTACTGGATTTGCGCTTTTCAGTGGCGCCTTTAGGTTTTTTGGCTAACATGGATAGCATTCTCCCTACTGAGTCTTTCTATTAATTTACTGATGTGATTTATCAGGGTAATTTTTCTACTAACTGTCCGGTCATCCAACTCGATACCAGCACTGAAATAGCTACAGCCTCTAGTATTAGCTTTGATGTCTGGTGATTAGTGCTAGGCACCTACATACTAGTTGGTGCTGACAACCCTAATAAGTTGAGACCATTAGCCAATACTTGACGAACCGCTTTTGATAAGCGCAAACGTGCCTGCATTAAATTCAACTCGTCTTCAGTAGGCGTCTCACCAGAAGTTAAACTGATGGGTAAAATACGGTTGCCATCGTACCAGCCATGAAATAGCGCAGCCAGCTCTTTCAGATAATTGGTCAGTATATGGGGCTCATAGCCGGTGGCTGCTCTTAATAAGGTTGCTGGGTAAGCGCCCAATAGCTTAATCAGCTCTTCTTCGCTTGGCGCAATAAGCAACTGTTGGTGCTGAGCGCCAATGGCATCGTCAACTTCAAGTCCACTAGTTACTAGTTTTTCGAGCACTCGGCAAACACGTGCATGCGCATATTGGATGTAATAAACTAAGTTATCTTTGCTTTGTGACTTGGCTAGCTCTAGATCAAAGTCAATATGTACTTCCGGCTTACGGGCTACGTAATAGAAACGTGCCGCATCATTGCCAACTTCCTGACGTAGATCACGTAAAGTGACAAAATCGCCTGAGCGTGATGACATTTGCGCTTTTTCATTACCGCGCCATAAGGCGACAAACTGTACTAATACCACATCAAGACGATTAGCATCGATACCTAGTGCTAATAGTGCAGCGCGTACACGAGGTACATAGCCATGATGATCAGCGCCCCAAACGTTAACGACTTTATCGAAACCGCGATCGAATTTGTTTTTATGATAAGCGATATCAGAGGCAAAATAAGTACTTTGACCATTAGCTCGGCGCACTACTCTATCTTTTTCATCACCAAAGTCAGTCGATTTAAACCAAATATTGCCTTCTTTTTCGTACAGATAGCCTTTGTCTTCTAGTATCTTTAGCGCAGGCTCAATCTCAGCTTCGATTGATTTTTCGTGGAACCAACACTGGTAGTGGACACCAAAATCGTTTAAATCGTCTTTGATATCAGCCAAAATACCCGTTAACGCTGCATTTAAAAACAGCTGGTAACTATCACCAAGCAACTCCTTACTATTAGCAATAAGCCCATCGATGTGCGCTTCTTTATCACCAGATATCAGCTGTTTTTCGCCCGCCGCATCTATCTCATAACTTGCATCTAGCACAACCTCTTTGGCTACTTGCTCGAATGCGTGCACATAGCTATTCCCATACTGAGTTTTTAAGGTCTCAGCGATATCGTGGACGTAATCGCCTTTATAAGCATTAGAGGGAAATACTATAGTCTCGCCATTAGCTTGTAGATAACGCAAATAAGTACTAGTCGCTAAAATATCCATTTGACGACCAGCATCATTGACATAATACTCACGAGTGACGTCATAACCCACCGCTTCAAGCAAGTTGGAGACGCTCATACCAAAAGCTGCGCCACGACCATGACCAACATGGAGACTAGAGGTTGGGTTAGCAGAGACGAACTCGACCTGCACTTTTTGACCGTCAAATTGATCAGTGAGACCAAAACTATCTTGCTTAGCAAAAATATCCTCTAATACTGCAAATTTAGCTTCAGCATTTAAGAAGACATTGATAAAGCCAGGACCGGCGATATCTACTTGGCGAATATCTTGATTATCAGGTAAAGCGGCAACGATTTTTTCAGCCAAAGCGCGTGGATTAGTTTTAGCAGCTTTTGCCGCTGTCATCGCAATATTGCTGGCAAAATCACCGTGACTAGCATCTTTAGTGCGAGTGATTTGACTATTATTCTGCCAATCGGCTGGTAGTGCACCTTCAGCCTGTAAGGTTTGCACAGCAGCATTAAACAGTGAGGCTAAAGTATCAATTTGGGCTTGTGACATAGGACTATGAACTCGGATAAATAAGACGAAAAGATAAGTAACCTGTAAATATAACAATCTTTAGGATCTATTGCACTAACTGTAGCAAAATTAGCTTGCGGCTTAACTGATGACAGTAAGTAGCATAGACTCCAAAGCTCAGCCATTATAACGCTACAATGACTTAGTAGTCGCGCTGAATAGCTTATTTGGCTGCTGTTAACCAGCCTCCGACATGTATAGCGACGCTGTTCCGCGTTATAATAGGCCTATTAGTTTAACTGCTAATTAGCGGGCGATTTAGACTGCTACATAGCCTTACTATAAGATGCTTTGTTGAAACACAGCTAAGCGCACAATCACTATAAAATAAGGCGCATAGATAGTCTATATAAGCTGATGCTATAGCAATCGCTATTATATCCGCTATCGCTGCTCGTACTGTCGCCAATTAGGGTCGGTACTTTTTACTACTTATATTTATAGTATTGGGGTTTTTTACTATTCAGCATATCTCTAACAACATTCACGTTAACTTTGCTGGGATATCCCAGTTGTCTTAAGTGCTGGGTATAAAGTTGAGGGAATTGTTGATAAAAATAATGATTAGAAGTTGCTTTTAAAAGATGGTTTAATTAACTATCACTCTTTTTACAGGATAAAGCTATGTTTGCCATTGCTGCCAGTACCGTCACCAGTTGGGGTCTGTACGTTTTATTACCCGTATTTATTGCGTTCTTATTCTTTATTATTTGGGATCTATCTAAACAATCCGGTGCCGGACGTGCAGGTACCTTTTGGATGTTTTTGGCTTTAGGTGCCGGGTTTATAGGGTTTATTATTAAAATTCTAGCTGAGATTGCTTTTGATAAATGGTTTATTGGCTAATTACTGTTAATAAGACCTTATTTACTATTACTCCTAATCGCGTCCATATCAGCGCAGACTTTGAGCTAAGTTAAAGAATAACCAGTTTGCCTATTCAGATCATAATAGCAGTAAGCTCATTCGCTGCTGTCTTTAATTAGACGATATTGAGTTTTTAATCACTTCGCTGACGTAAGTAGGTAAGTCCCATGCCCCGCCAGCAAAGCCTCGACACATCCCGGTGCTAGAATCTTCTGTCATTGCAAATCTTTTGCCATCCCAAACCCATACCTGACTATTCCAACAGTCCCCTATTCCTCGGTCTTTGTGAATGGCAAAAATTTCTCCATCATCATATTCAGTACCTGAGGTCGTTATCAATTGTGGCTTATTAGGGTTAGCATTATTGATAGTCCAATAACCAGCACCTAAGTTATACGCCCCCCGCCAGCATAAGTGACTTGCTAAGGTATAATTAGCATTAATAGGTGTGAAATCCCAACCAAGTGAACCAGCAGCATATTCTGCAAGATTGATAGCGGCCTCACTGCTAGGATTAATTAGCTCACAATCTCCTATTTCATCTTTAGAGCCCACAAACTGCACGGCATCAATATCGATCCACTTGTTTATGTTAGCCTGAAAATAAGCCAATTTTTTAGCATCCAACTTTTTTTTGTCTTGGGCTAAATAATTGTAGGATTTTCTAACTATAGGTTTTGCTTTGGCCGGTTTCGGTGTTTGCTTATTAGAACTATTTTGACTAACCAATGCCAGCGATGTTCCGACTCTTCCTTGCACCTCATCAAGCTTTAGCAATACAGCACTCATACCTTTATCACTGATAATCCAGCTAGCATTGCCGCCTCTTAGCTCTATTTTAGTATTGATACGAGCATGACGAATGATTTGTTTGGTCTGCTCTGCGTTTAGTTCGTCATCGCGAATGGCACCATAGCTTTTGTCGTTCAGCCATAGCTCTACAGTGCTAGGATTATCACCAGAAACGCTTTCACTTTCCTCATCTGAAGTTAGAACAGTTACATAAGCTTTTGGCAAAGCTTTTTTTGGTTCTGCCACTAATAAGATAGAAGCTGGGTGGTCTAAATATTCTTCTTTAGTATAACCTGCCGCTCGACAAGTTAACGTATTATCGCAAACCACTTGCCAATCCTCTGCGACAAACCCCCAGCCCTCAAATGGCGTCCCATAAACCGCTAGCGCTGGTAAAGATAAAACACTTAGGGATGCTACCAATATAGTCGTTAATGCTTTCACAATATATTCTCCTTACATAAGAGGAGTTTCGGCGGTGGCTAAAAGCTATTTAATAGCAATCAAAGTAGCCCGTTTCGGTGCCGGATAGCCCTCAATAGTTTTGCTAGGGTCATTAGGGTCAAGAAAATCACTGAGCGATTGGTAAGTCATCCATTCAGTTTGGCGTTGTTCCTCTGTCGAGGTCACTGCTACATCGACACAGCGTACATTAGAGAATCCCGCTTTTTCTAGCCAGCCAATTAATGCTGCTACTGATGGTAAGAAATAAACATTATTCATCTGTGCATAACGATCATGTGGCACCAAAACTGTATTGGCATCGCCATCAATAACTAAGGTCTCAAGTAGCAACTCGCCACCTTTAATCAATTGGCCTTTGAGCAATTGTAAATGCTCGAATGGGGATTGGCGATGATAAAGAACCCCCATACTAAACACGGTATCGAACAGCTGACTATGCTCAGGTAATGCCTCTAATCCTACTGGAATATAATGAGTCCGATAAGCATCTGCTGCACCTACAAAATGTCGAATAGCCATAAACTGATGATAGAACAAGCATGAGGGATCAATAATAATTACCGTCTCTGCATCCAACCCTGCCATGCGCCAACCGTGATAGCCTGAGCCACCACCAACGTCTAATACCTTCCGACCTTTTATAGCACTTAAGTGTGGCGCTACCCGTTGCCACTTCCAATCGCTATGCCATTCGGTATCTATAACTATAGGCTGGCTTTGCTGGTTTGAGTGTTGACTATCAGCCACTTCATTATTGTCTTTATTGATATGGTTGTCGTTATTGTCATTGTTACTAATACTGTTACCACTATCTTCAATAGCATCGCTGCCGATTTGAAACGGCCCTTTGCGCCATGGCATCAGCTGCTTCAATAACGCTAAGGTTTGCTTACGCTCAGACGCACTGAGGCTAGTATTAATGGTCAGCTGATCACTATTTAAGTCTACGCTATCAGCTATGATGGTAGGCAGGCGTGCAACTGAAGCTTGGTACGCCGGTGCATGAGCATAATTGCGCTTGTCCTTAATATCATTAAGCCATTCCGGCAGTTTAGCTAACCAGTCATAAGCGCTGGGATGCGTTTGCGCGAGGGTTAACAAAGTTAGATACAGCTCGCGTTCGGCTTGAACAATAGTGTCGTTGATCATAATTTTCCGTAGGGTGCGTCCCGCGCACTATTAAAATAACTATAGCTTAAGATTATTTTTTAGTTAATAGATGATAAATCTTTTATTCACTGCTTTTATTAATTGCTTAGCAAAAGTATGTTTTTTCCTGATTTTTGTTGCAAACGGCTGACCCGAACTATGGTAAATATAAGCTAAGAAAAGTCAGGTCAGCTGTCACTATTGATCAAAACGCTACTATTTAGACGCTACTATTTAAACGCCACCATAGAAGCAAAGTTTAAAAACTGAAACCATGTCAAATGCCGAGTAAAACCCACTTGCGCTAAGCGCTGGTGATGCTGATCTAAAGTATCCGTGATCAGTACGTTCTCTAGCGCATTACGTTTACCGCTAATTTCCATTTCAGTATAGCCATTAGCCCGTTTAAAGTCGTAATAACGCTCGACTAACCACGCATCATACTGCTCATCAAAAGCATGAGTCTTTTCAGTCAGTACTAAAATCCCACACTCATTGAGCGCTGCATAAATCTTCGCTAATACCGCTACTCTATCGGCTGCTGGTAAAAACTGTAAGGTCAAATTCAAAATCACCATATCGCAGGATTCAAGCTCAATATCTCTGATATCAGCGGTAATGACTTCGATATCATGCTCAGCGTAATTATCAGTAAGGAGCAGCTTGGCCTCGCTAGTCATCGCAGGCGAGATATCGACCGCTTTAATCTGCAAGTCGTGCGCTGCAAACTCGCCTGCTAGCGCCATAGTGGCACCACCAAGTGAGCAGCCCAAATCATAAATACGGCTCACCCGCTGTCCACTAGTGTTTTGTTGACGATACTTACAATGACGGCGTGCAAAAATGGGCAGCATAGCCAATACTTGACCGTAACCAGGTACGCTACGACGAATCATATCAGGAAAGCAGGCCACCACTTGCTCATCGAATGAAAAACGCGCAGCCTTATCAAGCGGAGTAGTAAATAAGGTATCGTGTTGCACAGAAGCAGCAGGCATAGTAGCAATAGTGGCAGCTGGTAAAGGAGTAGATTGGCTCATGTAACGGCTCATTTTGAATAAAGTTTTAAATAGTATTTTATCTGGCTTTTCTGGCTAATAATCTTAGCAAAAGCTCATTATAACATTACTGTTTGTTACTTAGAGGCATCCGTCTGCCTGCTAAGCTAAATGCAGTAAATATAAGCTGATAAAACTAATAACCCTAAATAACAATTCATAATAACAGGACAATATAATGCAAACTATTATCTTAGGTGGCGGCTGCTTCTGGTGCACCGAATCTGTATTTTTATCGCTAAAAGGCGTTCAATCAGTAGTTTCAGGCTATATGGGTGGTGAAGCAGCGACCGCCAATTATCAAACCGTCTGTGGCGGCAACAGTGGTCATGTTGAAGTGATTAAAATAGAGTTTGATGAGTCAGTGCTACCACTAGAAGTACTGTTAGATGTGTTCTTTGGCACTCATGATCCTACGACTAAAGATCGTCAAGGCAACGATGTCGGTAGCCAATATCGCAGCGTAGTGTATTACACTGATGAACAGCAGAAACCTACTGTCGATCGCACTATCAACAAGTTGCGTGATATGGGTCTCAATATTGTCACAGAAGTACATCCAGCGGTGGAGTTCTATAAAGCTGAAGAAGCGCATCAAGACTTCTTTAACAGAAATCCAGGTCAAGCTTATTGCAACTTTGCTATTCCCCCTAAGCTTGCCAAGCTACGTAAAGAGTTTAGCAAATATATGGTCAGCTAGACGCTAAGTTCACTATAAAACAAGGGTTTAAAATTAATCGTTACTTTAAACCATTAATAAAAAGGCCAAGTGTTGCTACGCTTGGTCTTTTTATTGGGTACTATAGTAGTCATATTAAAATATAAATCACTAAAACCACTCATAAATAAGACCCTACTGATAAAGGTAATAATATGAACCCTGAATTTTGGCAAGCACGTTGGCAAGATAAGCGCATCGGCTTTAATCAACCTAAAGTTAATCCATTATTAGTTAAGTATTTCTCAGTTTTAGACTTGCCAGTGGGTAGTCGGGTCTTCGCCCCATTATGTGGTAAGTCTATTGATATGCGGTGGTTGGTCGAACAAGGCTATGAGGTGGTTGGTGTAGAGTTAGTAGAGTCAGCGGTGGAAGAGTTCTTCGCTGAGCACAATCTGTCAGCTACTATCACTGAACATCCTGATCATGCCAATATCAAATGCTATCGAGCTCAACTAGCAGGCAAAACTATAGCGTTATGGGTTGCTGACCTCTTTGCCCTAACCGCTGCTGATATCGGTCCTATAAATGCGGTATACGATAGAGCTGCCTTAATCGCTATGCCAGCAGATATGCGTCCAAAATACAGTGAACAAGTACGCCAGTTAAGCAGTAATGCTGATGCTAATATTAATGCCAGCCAACTACTGCTTACCCTAAATTATGATCAAAACGAATGGTCTGGGCCACCGTTCTCAATCAGTAGCCAACAAATCCAGCAGTACTATAGCGAGCACTACCAAATAACTGAGCTGGAAGCTGAACCCTCAACTTTAAATGCCAAGCCTAAGATGGCGGTAACTGAGCATGTATGGCTCTTGGAGCAAAATAATTGAATAACTTAATGAAAATCTTAGTGATTTTAATAAGCCTAATCGCCTTGTTACTAGTTGCCCTATCAGCGCCTTTTCATAAACTTGGTATCATCGACTTAGGCACCTCGTTTATAGGCTTTAAATATGGGGTATATACTGGTATTGCAGCGCTAATGCTGTTGGTTTTACTGATTATCTTGCAAGTTATCACTAAGCGAAAAATCATAACTTTTGGCAGTGCGGCAACGGTTGTTTTATTTTCTGGCATTGCTATAGCCGTGCCCCTAACCATGATGAACAGAGGGAGTAGCGTACCGCCTATTCATGATATTTCGACTGACTTAGTCAATCCACCAGAATTCGTAGCTATTGTACCGCTACGAGCTGACGCGCCAAATCCTGTAGCTTATGAAGGTGAAGCATCAGCGGCTATGCAGCGCCAAGCTTATCCCGATATTAAGACTTTAAATTATATACAGCCAAAAGCTGAACTAGTAAAAGCTGCAGCAGAGGCCGCTGAAAACTTAGGCTGGGAGATGGTAAACACTGATGCTAATACCGGCTTAGTTGAGGCCACCGATACGACTACTTGGTTTGGATTTAAAGACGATGTGGTCATACGTATTAAAGATAAAGGCGACAAACGTATAGTTGATATTCGTAGTAAATCAAGGATGGGTGCCAGCGATTTAGGCAAAAATGCCGAGCGTATTCGTGGTTTTATTAAAGAGTTGAATTCTGTTTTGGGAGTGTGATTAAAGTCTGAATTGGTTACATAGTTAGTTTTTTGACAATGTATCTAAGCTCGCTCTTTTGACCTATATCTGGTAAAAAACCTAACAACATCTCAAGAGCGTCTTCATTTTTTATTTCTAGGGGTGGCTTGTAAGGTAAGTCGTATCCAAAAACTTCACTCATCATAGTAAATAAGTTCTTACGGTGCTGACATGCCTGACGACTATTCAAGTTAAGTATTTTAATAGCTTCATTGCCTCGGTCGCTGTCGGACTCTAATTCTCCTGCAAGATTGAGAGTTATCTCATTTTCGCATTCATCCATTAATGGCGTCAGAAACAGTTCTTGACTACCTTTAGCGTTATCACATTGTTTGGGTACACTACAGCTCAACAACAGATTATCATAATCAAATCGTTTATTTGGATAGTGTTTGCGACTCTTTAAATGTTCGATAGTCGTTTTTTCGTTGCCAAGGCTCTTACAGCAATAGCAACAAACGCCATACTGCTCATCATATAGCTGCTGTCTTAGAGGAGCTTTTATCTCTTCTGTAATCTCGCCCCAACGCTTACCTTTATATTTTTGAAAACCTTTCGCAGTTTCAATAGGCATTGAGCCTAGCTTTTCAATCTTCTGCATAGCTAGGTTTATCCCCCTCATCATTAAGTTTAGCTTGCGCCAATAACAAGCGGCATTTTAATAACTCTAAATGATCAGAAGGTAGTTTTTCTGCTAACTCTACTATGTTACTTTCTGCTGTCATGTAATCATGCTTACTGATAGCGCGGCGAATGACCGTAAATTGCTTCTCAACTTTACTATCACGAATGTCCACATCAAATATTTTGGTGAGTACCGTATTCGCATCTTCTCCATAAACATTAGGCTTTTCAAACAGCTCACCATCATCTAGCGAATACAACAAAATATCATTTCGGTCGCTAATAACATGTGGTGAATGGGTCGTTAAAATAAACTGCACATTTGGAAAGGTTTTTACTAATTTATCTATCAAGTCATGCTGCCATTTTGGATGCAAATGCAAATCGACCTCATCAATCATTACTACGCCTTCACCTTCAAGCGGATTATTAAGGCTTGGATTAAGTAGCGCTAAGCGACGGGCAATATCACCAACTAAGGCTAATAAGGACTTTTCGCCTTGTGATAATTGATTGACGTCTAGCTCTTCACCTTCTTTTTCAACAATCATTGTAGGTGTGCCTTGACGGCGAATCCTGATGTTTTCGAACCCAGTAAATCTGTTAATACTTTTTCGAATTGGCGTCAATAATCTTTCAAGTTTAGGTTCTAAACGCTTCTTTTTACTTTCAATTATTTTTTGAAAGTCTTCAATTTCAAGTAAGTACTTTTGATACCTTGACTGAGTATTACTATGTTCTTCCTCGTTTAAATTATTATTGATATTTTCATGTAGATAGTTCATTTCCTCCATTATTCTAATGGCTTTAATTTGAATATCTTCACTATCGTAAGCTGAATCTTTCAGTTTAATTTCATTTTCAATATCTTCTTGTTCACGAAACCAAGAAAAAAAACTCTCAAAATTTACTGATTTTTCTAATGCGTCGTCATAAGCTGTGAACTGATTATTCACAAAATTATCACTAATTTCAACTGGTGTATTTCTAATAGCACGCTCTACAGGGTAGTAAGCTAATACAGGTAAACTAGCTTCTTGATTAAGGTTGAATTTATGAATATAGCTTTTTGTTACATTAGAAAAATTATTAATGTTTAACCCATGAGTAGCAGGCCTAAGTTTCTTCTCTCTAGTTACATCAATCTTCCAATTTGCTTGTATGTTTTTCTCAGACCATTTCTCATTTTTTTCAACATAGATTAAATCTTCAATGATTATTTGGACAGAAGACATATAATTATCGTTTTTTATAATAGACTGGGTCAGCTCTTCTCCATCTCTATTATCATCGCTTAGTCTCGCTACAAACCAACTCAAACTCGTAGCCAAAGCCTGCAAAATCTGCGACTTGCCCGCGCCATTATTTCCCACAATTACAGTGACATTACTAGTCTTCTCAGCTGTCGGAGCAAAGTTTATCCCTAAGTCTTCAAAGCGACCATAATTTTGCAATTGTAATCGTTTAACTTTCATTTTAATTATCTCTTTTAAATAGTATTTGATACCAATTCTTTAAAACAGTATAACAATATAAACCAGCGGCTAGCATAGCTATTATTCACAGACAGCTTACCGTATTAACCCCCAACCTCACCCTTGCGTCAGCTTATAGTAACTAAGTGCGTCTATGCCTTTTCTTTATTATTAATATTGGTTACTCTAAACTAATCTCACCACCTTGCATCTTTGATTTTATTTCTGGCCTTGCCACTATTTTTATTTATAGGATATCTTTATGCGTTTGACCCATTTATCTACCTTATCTTTGCTAAGCGCCGCTATCGGATTGACTCTTGTCAGCACCGCCCAAGCGGCTAGTACTAACGCCCCTAATTTATCGAATTCTCAATTCCAGCAGTGTCTAGATGGTCTAAAAAACTCTAGCAAATTTCGCGGTGTCGATAGTTCTACTTTTGAGAGATATCGCCCTACTGAACCTGATCCTAGCGTGATTCAATCTTTAAATTACCAGCCTGAATTTCAAAAAGATATTTGGGATTATCTCTCCTCATTAGTCGATAGTGAACGGGTAGAAGATGGTATTCGTGCCAAGCGTCAGTGGGCAGATACCTTACGTAGTATCGAATCGCGTTATGGCGTCAAACCTGAGCATGTCCTAGGAGTATGGGGTGTAGAATCAAATTTCGGCCAGACTTTGGGTAAAAAATCTTTGTTTGACTCTTTAGCGACTTTATCTTGTTTTGATCGTCGTCAGAGCTATTTTCAGGGTGAATATGCCAATGCCCTAAAAATTGTCCAAAACGGTGATATTAGACCTAATGACATGACTGGCTCATGGGCAGGGGCTTTTGGACAAACCCAGTTTATGCCTAGTACCTTTTTAGAATTAGCGGTCGACTTTGATGGTGACGGTCGTCGTGACTTGGTCAATAGTGTGCCAGATGCGCTAGCCTCTACTGCTAATTTCCTAGCCAAACGTGGTTATCGCTCTGGTGAACCTTGGGGTTATGAAGTCAAATTGCCTAGTGGCTATTGGGCAGCATCTGATCGCAAAAATAAAAAATCGATGAGCCATTGGCGTGATCAGGGCTTAACCTTAGCTAATGGTAGCCCGCTGCCTTATGATTTAAGTAGTGCTGGATTATTGATGCCTGCTGGTAAAGACGGCCCTGCCTTTTTAGTAGGCAAGAATTTTGATACTTTCTACTCTTATAATGCCTCGGAGAGCTATGCCCTTGCGATAGCGCATCTGTCTGATCTTGTCACTAGTGAAAATAGTAGTAAGACTGACTTTATTACCGCTTGGCCTACTGATGATCCGGGTATTGGTCGCCAAGAAGCTCGCGATATTCAACAAGGCCTGTTAAATGTAGGTTATGATATTGGTGCCGTTGATGGCATCATTGGTGACAATACTCGCACTGCTATTCAACAGTACCAATCTAGCCGTGGCATCTTCCCAGCCGATGGTCGTGCTGGTCAAAAGTTCCATCGTCTGATCGCTGCTCA
This sequence comes from Psychrobacter sp. TAE2020, assembly GCF_018919485.1. Lineage (GTDB taxonomy): Bacteria > Pseudomonadota > Gammaproteobacteria > Pseudomonadales > Moraxellaceae > Psychrobacter. The sequence continues at coordinate 2,402,228 of NZ_JAHLMU010000001.1, read as the reverse complement.
AAGCTCGCCTCGTAGCAACAACGTCTCAGGCAATCAGTACGGAACGCAATATAATCAAGCGTCTAATAGTCAACCTGTGAATCAAACATCTGCTGATCGCATGGGACAACTGATTCAACAACAAACCGTTAGGCCTACTGTGTCCTCAACGCAACCGTCAACCTCAGGTAATATCCGTTATCGTCAAGTTTCAGGTAGTGATGGATCAGTACGTTTAGAGCGTATTAATTAAGACTCTCTACTGCAGTAGTGATACTAGTAGCTGAAGGCTATTAGGCAATGAAGTATTAAAAATAAAACCCCCGCTAATTATTTAGAGTAGCGGGGGTTTATTTTAGTTTCTTATAAAACCAGCAAAGTCATTATACAATCGGTGGTGCATTAGGCTTACCATTGTCACCATCCCAGTTTTCACGAGCTTTATCATCCAGATCATCAGGAGTTTTATGCTCCCATTTGCCATTTTCTTTCCAAGTAGTATCGCCCCAATCATCTTTCTCTTTATCATCCCAGTCATTATAAGTCTTACTAGGATCAAGGCCTCTGCGCTTCATGTCAGCCACTTGCTCTTCTAAGGTATGGAATTGCTCAGTGTCATGCATGGTCTTTTCAAGCTCAGTAATTTCTTTTTTTAATTCTTCGCGTTTAGAGTCAGTCATTGCGCTCTCCTCATATAAATAATAATAGTTTAAGTACAAATAGGATAAATAAAAAAACTTGCTCTTATAAAAGTTATTATAAAACTTACTATGGTCTGTGGCTTATAGTCTGACTCACTTTGACCTTTTATTAAACCTTATGCACGTATGCTTTGTATTACAAAACGTAGCCCTGCCCCTTGATCTATCAACAGCTCTTCTATCTGTCACTCTAACTGCTGCTCATAAAGGATTTGCCCTATTGATTAAAAACAATACTGAATAACGGCTTCTGAGCCTAGTAGTCGCGATAGCATATCGATGAGAGCAGTATCATACTTACTGGCATAAAAATTTAATGGTTTAACGATATTAGGGGTTTGCGATAAGGCTAATATTTTATTAGTTACTAGCAGATACTGGACCCGAGCAGCTATAGCTTGCCCAGAATCAACTACGTCTAACGACAACTTTTTATCTTTAATCTCACGCAATAAAAACTCTCGAAAAAAAGGATAGTGGGTACAGCCTAGCACTAAGTAATCTACTTCATCGGCAGCCAGCTGGCATATTTTTTCACGTAGAAGCTGAGCAGTTTCAGAATCTTCAGGCATGCCCGCCTCTACCCAAGGCACTAGCTGCGGATCAAAGTACTTAGTGACAATACTACCTTTAGGAGTCGCCACCTCGGCAATCACTTGGTTCAATAGTGAACCTTCTAGAGTGGCCTTAGTGGCGAGTACGGCTATTTTGCCAGTTTTACTCTGTGATACTGCGGGTTTAAGAGCAGGTACTAAACCTACGATTGGCAACTGTGGATAGCGATAACGAGCCACTTCCAACGCATGAGCTGAAGCACTATTGCAGGCAATGACGATCAGCTTGCAACCTTGTTTATATAGCCAGTCAATCGCAACTAAGGTCAGCGCCTCAATATCTTTGCTATCACGATTGCCATACGGCACATGCTTAGTATCTGCATAATAGAGGTAACGCTCAGCTGGTAGCTGCTGCGCTAAATGTAAATATACTGATAGGCCACCTATACCTGAATCAAACAACCCAATCGGGGCATCGCTTCTAGTATTAGACTCATTGATTTTTGATTCAGTAGTTATCGATTCAGTAGTTATGGGTTCAATGATTTGAGATTCATTGTCATGATAAAGAGCGTTGCCAATAGCTTGCTGATCACGGTTATTATGCTTAATATCCACCTGATAGCTATTACTCCCCTGATAGGCCTTTTCAATACAGTCACTACCGTCATTATATAGGGCGTTATTCTCTTGCCAAGCTGCTGAATCAGTCATGCTCTCTTTACCACTAGTTATAATAAGATAAAAGTAAAAACTAAGATGGTATTGTCCGCTTATTAATCCATCAAAGCGACTTATTGTTAAGCCTACAGGCTAAGTGCTAGGTGCTAAACATCAGACTAAGCTTCAAGGCTCTGCTTAATTTAAGACAAAGCTCCTAAACCTCTGGCATTGACAACTGGTAAGACTGGCCACCACTATGTAAGGTCAAAATCGTCTTACCTTGTTGTTCGCTTAAGTCACCAATCTCCGTTAAATGGTAAAAAGTATTACGTCCAATTAACGCCGTTAGACCATTACGAACTGGCATATAAGGCCGTACTTGTGCTGTAACTTCTGCCTGTTCTTTATCTGACTTATAAGCTCGTAAAGTAATAGGATGTGCCTCATCCAAGCGTACTATATCGCCAGTAGTAGTAGTGAATTCTAGCCAGCTCAACTGCTTGCCATCGAGCACTTCATTGACGATGCCCACATCATTGATTAGCAACGGTACATCTTCTACTTGAATACGTAATTTTTGTACTGGGGTTTTTAGATAGTACTCCGTACCACCAGCGACTTGCTCTTGCCATAATACTGTCGCAAACAAAGTAACCAATGACTCACGGGTCATTAGCCCACCTTCATGCCACCACTCGCCATTGGCTTTAATAACTAAATCCATATTATCAACTTGCTCAGGATGCCATTGCTCCAAAGGTGGTATCGAGCGTCCTTGACGGCTGCCTGCATCAGCCTTGAGATAATGACTGAGTGCTTCAATCTTAGTCAGATCGTCACTAGAGTGTTGATTAACGGCTGAATCTTGCTGATTGATGCTATCACTACTTACGCTCGCAGCTGTTTTTTTACTATTGGTATCGCCGTTCATAACACAATCTCCTTATTAGCAATTACCTAGTCATTAAAGTTTGCCCTATCGGCTATTACTATTCATTTTAGTTTCGGGTATGATAGGACAATTAGGCATTATAGGTTTAATATTACCTTAACACTGATACTCGTAAATGCGTATCGTGTTTGTAGGACTTTTCTTTTATAATGAGTAACGATTTTTTATTAAAAGAGTCCTGTAACGGTTACTTTAATTGTCTTTTTTAAGTTAACTATTGCTTTGTTTTTCCCTGATAGTCCCCAAATAATAATACTTGATAGCTACTTTATGATGGTTTGATGCCATTATTCTGACTGTTATTAGTATTATATTAGTCATTAGTCTGCTGCAGATCTTATCATCTCACCAGTTTCATCATTTCAATGGTAACGTTGTCGATTGATGCCGTAAAGACAGTTTTATCGGGCAGCCATATATCTGTAGGTAATTAGACTCGCAAGCTTTATTATTCGATTGCTGAGCTAATTATACTCAAAGATAAGCCACTACAAGTTTAGGAGTAGGTATGCAAGAGCAAGACCATAAAACGTCAGTCGTTAATGCTGATGTCGTCAACACTGACGCGCCAATAGCTATAGATACACCCCCATCAGATTTAGTCAATACAGATCTCAATAGCGTGGCGGACACTGAGTCCAATACCTTAGTCGTTGATTCTGTAGACGCTGAAAATAACAGCATGACTATTAATGACACAGCTGTAGTAGAACCAGAAGCTGTTGAAGAGATAGCTGTCGATCAACCTAGTGCAGTGCCAGTCGAAACTGTGGTCACCGAACAACCTATCGCAGCTGTTAGCGTTGAAAAACAACCAGAATTAATGGTTGCTGAAGAGCCTGAGATTGAACGTGAATCTATGGAATTCGATGTCATCGTAGTAGGGGGTGGTCCTGCTGGTCTATCTGCTGCCATTCGTCTGCGTCAGCAAGCGATTGCTGCTGGTAATGACGAATTTTCGGTATGTGTGGTTGAAAAAGGTTCTGAATTTGGGGCGCATATCTTATCAGGTGCAGTTATTGAACCGCGCGCCTTAGATGAGCTGATTCCGGACTGGAAAGAGAAAGGTGCTCCTTTGACGGTTGTTGCACGTGAAGACCGAGTCTACATGTTAGGTTCAGCTAAGCGTAGTACTAAGCTGATCGATTCAGTTATTCCAGAAAGCATGCACAACAAAGGCAACTATATTGTCTCTTTAGCTAATGTAGTACGTTGGCTCGCCGCCCAAGCTGAAGAGCTAGAAGTAATGATGTTCCCAGGCTTCCCAGCTGCTGAAATCTTATACAACGATGATGGCTCAGTAAAAGGTATCTTAACCGGTGATATGGGCGTAGCAGCCAATGGCGACACTAAGGCTAGCTTTGAGCCAGGTTACGAGCTACTGGCTAAGTACACTATCTTTGCTGAAGGTAGCCGTGGTCATTTGGGTAAACGTTTAATCAGTCGTTTCAACCTTGATAAAGATTGCGATCCACAGCATTATGGTATTGGTCTTAAAGAGCTGTGGGATATTGATCCTGCCAAGCATGAAGAAGGTGTGGTCATGCACGGTTCAGGTTGGCCTTTGACTGATACAGGCTCATCAGGGGGTTGGTGGTTATATTTTGCCGCAGACAATCAAGTCAGCTTTGGTATAGTGATCGACCTTTCCTATTCCAACCCTTATATGTCACCATTTGATGAATTGCAGCGTTTAAAAACTCATCCGCTAATTCGTAATATTTTAGAGGGCGGTAAACGCATCTCTTATGGCGCACGCTCATTAACTAAAGGCGGTTTGAACTCCTTGCCTAAATTGACTTTCCCAGGTGGGGTATTGGCTGGTGATGATGCTGGATTCTTGAATCCTGCCAAAATCAAAGGCACGCACACTGCTATGAAGTCAGGCATGCTAGCTGCTGAAGCTGTGTTTGAAGCTTTGCAAGCTGGCCGTCAACATGATGAAGTGCTAGCTTATACGGATATGTACAAAGACTCATGGTTGTATAAAGATAACTTTGATGCGCGTAACTTCTCGCCTTCAATGCATCGCATGGGTCAGTGGATGGGCGGTGCGTTTAACTTTATCGAGCAAAACCTGCTTGGTGGTCAGGCTGTACTAACTATTCATGATAACGCGCGCGATTATGATCAATTAGAGCGCGCAGCTCATGCTTATAAGCCGGAATATCCTAAGCCAGATGGCAAGCTTACTTTTGATAAGCTATCGTCAGTATTTATCTCCAATACTAACCATACAGAAGATCAGCCAGTACATTTGAAATTGACTGATGCTACTGTGCCTATTTCGATCAATCTACCTTTGTATGCAGAGCCGGCGCGTCTATATTGTCCTGCTGGGGTCTATGAAGTAGTAGAAGATGCCAAAGGTGCCCATTTCGTCATTAATGCACAAAACTGTGTTCATTGCAAAACTTGCGATATTAAAGATCCTTCGCAGAATATCAACTGGGTAACCCCAGAAGGCGGCGGCGGTCCTAACTATCCAAACATGTAAGCTCCTAAAGACTAGGGTTAGTTTAAAGCTTTAGTCATAAGCTTACATATTAAAAAACAGTATAATAAAAAGCCCCGCTCGTTAATGAGCGGGGC
>NZ_JAHLMU010000001.1:2175537-2396684 GCF_018919485.1 Psychrobacter sp. TAE2020 | reverse complement strand
TCATTAATTTAAATTAGTCAGGCCAAGCTTCACGATTGGCTTCATCTTTCAACTTAACAAAGTGATCAGGATTAAAGGTGATTTGGTCACCTGACTTGCCTTCCTTAACTTGACGTTCATAATCACGCAGTATGCGTAAGGCTACTGGCGATAATAGAACAATTGCTATTAAGTTAGTCAAAGCCATCAAACCCATAGATAAGTCAGCAAAGTTCCAGATAGCGGGTAAGCTTGCAACCGCTCCGACGAATACCATACCTAGTACTAAGAAGCGAAACACCATAATCATTCCTTTGGCATTTTTACTACCAGAGATAAATTCGAGGTTGGACTCGCCATAGCTATAGTTAGCAATGATCGAAGTAAATGAGAAGAAGAAAATCGCAATTGCTACAAATACCACTCCTAAATCACCAACATATTGCGATAAAGCTAGCTGCGTTAACTGAATACCTTCTTGCTCAACATCAGGATTAACCACACCTGATAAAATAATAATGGAGGCAGTCGCTGTACAAATCACTAGGGTATCAATAAACACCCCTAACATCTGCATAAACCCTTGGACCGCTGGATGATCAGGACTACTCTTAGCAGTCGCCGCGGCATTAGGTGCTGACCCCATACCGGCTTCGTTCGAGAATAAACCGCGCTTGATACCGTTGATCATAGCTTGGGCGATACCATAACCTATCACTCCACCTGCTGCCTGCTCAAAACCAAATGCCGACTTAACAATCAGCACGATCGCTGCTGGAAACTGGCTAAAGTTGGTGACAATAATGAATAATGCCAACAAGATATATAAAATCGCCATTACGGGTACTACTTTTCCCGCAATGCGAGCTACTGAACGTAAGCCACCAAATACTACGGGCGCTACTAACACTACTAATACTAGACCAGTCATCCAAGTTGGCACCCCAAAGGCTTCATGAGTGGCCTGAGCGATAGTATTAGACTGCACGCCATTGAATGCTAAGCCAAAAGCGATTAGCAGACAAATAGAGAAAAACACTGCCATCCAGCGCTGACCTAGACCTTTTTCAATATAATAAGCAGGTCCACCACGATAGACATTGTCATCAGTATGAGGAACTTTATAGGCTTGCGCTAAAGTCGACTCAATAAAACTAGTCGACATCCCTACTATAGCGGTCATCCACATCCAAAAAACCGCTCCTGGACCACCAAGATAAATAGCAATCGCTACTCCTGCTAAGTTACCAGTCCCTACTCGAGCGGCTAGCGAGGTCATTAGCGCCTCAAAGGAGCTGATGCCCCCATCTTTGCGACCTTGATTAGAGGTTCGTAATAACTGCCACATATGACCAAAGTGGCGAAACTGTACAAAACGAGTAGCAAGGGTAAAATAGACACCTGCGCCAATCAGTACGAACATCAATAATCCATACCAAGGATTACCAACAATCAACCAATCATTGTTGCCCCAGATGACACTTACGCCATAGTTTACAATGTCGTTAAACCAACCTGCTATCCCTTCACTCATATTACGCTCCACACTTATATTTTGTATAGGAGACCTGTTGATATCATCAGTGATATTAATCAGATCCTAATGTCTTTATGACTCTCAGTCACTTATTCATAGTGTTTTAACTGGTTTTGTTTAACACTAATAAATAACAACTTCATATGTTTCAAGGTAACTGAGATATATCATGTGGCGGCATTTTAGCTGAATATGAATCATTAGATCGTTTTTTTCTCTTATCCTACAAATTTTAAACATTATATAAATAGCCACTTGCCCAGCTTCTGCTTGATCATCATCGCTGATATAGAGAAAAAATACTTGTAGATTGTATTTAGAATCAAATATTTAGAGCGCTTAGTTGGTTTGAATGAGCTAATTACTGCGTCCTATAAAAATTAATTATCACTTCAAAAACTTTATTTATAAAATAGCTGCCATTTATTCTCAGTAAGCTTTATTATATTTATAATAATAAAACCATAATAGAAACAGGGTTTTATTCAAGCATAGGCATCAGTAATCACATCAGCAGTATTTGCAGTATTTGCAGTATTTGCAGTATTTGCAGTATTTGCAGTATTTGCAGTATTTGCAGTATTTGCAGTATTTGCAGTATTTGCAGTATTTGCAGTATTTGCAATATATAAATGGTTGCTAGCTAATTAGCAGTAAACATTTAGTTACAAAAAGTAAAGTAAATATTTTTATTGTTAATTGGATGAAATTTTTATATATTCTTTATCGGTGAATTACTACCGTTCATGTGAGTATGGTAATAAAGAGTAATCAAGCATTAAACAGCATTGTTAAAAATACAAGGGATGAGATGAAAATACACAGTCAAGGCTACCGGATTTGTATCCAGGTAAGCCAAAGTAAAGACTGTGATAGTCGATCAATGAAGCACTTCACGGTTAGCTTTTGCTAATTAGCGCTTTGATCGGGGATGAATTAGGTATCTACACTTCAGTCACTTGCTCACTTAAACAATGAAAAACCCCATTTGAAGCAGCAGTCCATAATTGGACCAAAAAACAAGGAGTTGATTATGAATGATTCACAAGTAGAACGAATTATGAATAATCCAAAGTTTCAAGAAATGGTAAGTAAAAAGCGCCGACTGAGCTGGACATTAACGGCAATTATGCTGTTTGTCTACGTCGGTTTCATGCTGTTGGTCGGCTACAACAAAGCATTTTTAGCATCCTCGTTCAATGGTGGTGTCACTACTTGGGGCATTCCTCTAGGTTTAGGGATTATTGTACTGTCCTTTATCTTATGTGCCGTGTATTCCTATATTGCCAATCATAAACTTGATCCCCTCAATGAAGAAACTCTCAAGGAAATTGAGGCTATCGCGCACGAAAAAGGAACACTTTAAAATGAAAGGGATGTCACTTAAAGCGATAACAATTGCATTCGTAGGTATCTGTTGCTACACCATGGCTCTTGCGGCTCCTGACATGGGTATTGCAGAGCAACAGGCCACGAATTGGCCGGCGATCATTATGTTTATGATCTTTGTCGGTTTTACGCTAATAATTACTAAATGGGCCGCTGGGCAAACACAGTCAACTGAAGATTTTTATACTGCAGGCGGTGGAATCAGTGGTTTTCAGAATGGTTTAGCGATTGCAGGTGACTACATGTCAGCGGCGTCGTTCCTAGGTATTTCAGCTTTGGTGTTCAGTTCAGGCTTTGACGGCTTACTCTACTCCCTCGGTTTCATGGTCGGTTGGCCTATTGTGTTATTTCTTATTGCTGAACGCTTAAGAAACCTAGGTAAATACAACCTGTCCGATGTGGTGTCCTTTCGTTTGGCAGAAAAACCTGTGCGAACATTGGCGGCCTTCAGCTCTTTAGTAGTAGTGGCTTTTTATCTGATTGCTCAAATGGTAGGTGCTGGACAGTTGATCAAGCTACTTTTTGGCTTGAACTATAATATTGCCGTAGTGGTTGTAGGCCTATTAATGATGGCTTATGTTCTCTTTGGTGGCATGCTTGCTACCACTTGGGTACAGATTATTAAAGCAGTACTGCTACTGAGTGGTGCAACCTTCATGGCCTTTATGGTGATGAAATCTGTTAATTTTAGCTTCAGTAATATGTTCAATCAAGCTATCGGGGTTTATAGTCAAGCACATAATACAGGCTTAGCTGACGCGATCAAAATCATGGGACCTGGCAAGCTAACTGAAAACCCAATTGATGCATTATCGCTTGGTCTTGCGCTGATGTTCGGTACAGCAGGGTTACCTCATATCTTGATGCGCTTTTTTACAGTGAAGGATGCTAAAGAAGCTCGCAAATCTGTTGTGGTCGCCACAGGATTTATTGGTTATTTCTATCTATTGACCTTTATTATTGGTTTTGGAGCCATTCTATTTGTGGCGAACAACCCACAATTTCTTGATCTTGCCAAATCAGCAACTACTGGCCAGTTAGAGTTAATGGGTGGTAACAACATGGCGGCCATTCACTTAAGTGAGGCGCTAGGTGGCGATTTATTTATGGGCTTTATCTCAGCCGTCGCCTTTGCAACCATTCTTGCGGTAGTAGCCGGTTTGACCCTTTCAGGCGTCTCTGCTATTTCACATGACTTATATGCTAACGTGTTTAAAAAAGGTCAAACTACCCCTGAATCTGAAATGAAAATGTCTAGAATTGCCACTTTAGGATTGGGCGTCTTTGCGATGATTTTAGGTATCGTCTTCGAAAAACAAAACGTCGCTTTCATGGTGGGTTTGGCATTTTCAGTGGCCGCTTGTGCTAACTTTCCAATCTTGATATTGTCTATGTTCTGGAAAGGTTTTACCACACGCGGTGCAGTAGTTGGTGGTGTTGTAGGGCTAGTAGGTGCTGTTGGCTTGATTATTTTATCTAAAGCCGTTTGGGTTGATACGCTTGGGATTTCTGATACTGCGCCAAATCCATTCAATGGTCCCGCATTATTTGCTATGCCCCTTTCATTCCTATGCTGTTGGTTTTTCTCAGTAACTGATAAATCGGCTCGTGCAGAAAAAGAACGTAAGGCATTTGATGCTCAGTTTGTTCGTTCGCAAACGGGCATTGGCATATCTGGTGCTTCTGACCACTAATACATTAATGGTTATCTAGTACATTAATGGTTATAGCAGTCTCTTTATTATGGTGCTATTCATCACTCACAGGCAGTAGCTTGTGAGTGATTTTTTATAGAAATTTATAGCGTTAGCAAGCTCACAACCTCTGTTGTTTCTATTAAATAAATATTTAGTTACATAAAGTAATTTAAATTCATTTATTGTTAACGTTGCATATATTTCCTAGAGGTTTACAATGGACAATTATAGTAACTCCATTACGTAGTGATGGAATTAAAACTATTAGCTTATCAATTATTACGTTTAGAAGACACTGCGTCTATTTTGCTTGTGCTATAGCTTCATTATTTAATTAGATAGATTGTTTTTGCTATCTTTAGTACTATTGAACCAGTGTTTAATATTTTTATAAATTAATGCTATATTTTTTATATAATCGTGGCCAGTTATTTGGATTTATTAAATTATTTTGTTAAGTTTAGAGTCACAGCATAGCCGCCTATCTCGTTAAGGGAAAAACGGTACATTATAAATGCTGGGTATATTCCAACCATCCACCCTGTTGTACATCAGACAAAAGGAGTTGTCATATGGAGAAGTATAACGATCCATCTGGTTATTGGCGCGCCAATATCCGTCTTATTATAGGTAGCCTTATTATTTGGGCACTGTGCTCATATGGGTTTGGTATCTTGTTACGTCCCTTGATTTCAGGTATTAAAATCGGCGGTACTGATTTAGGCTTTTGGTTTGCTCAACAAGGGTCGATTGGCATATTCATCATCTTAATTTTCTTCTACGCTTGGCGTATGAATAAGTTAGATAAACAATATGGCGTAGACGAGGAATAGCCCTATGAGTCAATTTACTATTAATATCATTTTTGTAGGTCTATCTTTCGCTTTATACTTCGGTATTGCTTGGTGGGCACGTGCAGGTTCAACTAGTGAGTTCTATGTTGCTGGCGGCGGTGTGCATCCAGTAGTCAACGGAATGGCAACGGCAGCTGATTGGATGAGTGCTGCGTCATTTATCTCAATGGCAGGTATTATTGCAACTAGTGGTTACGGCGCATCAACGTACTTGATGGGTTGGACTGGTGGTTATGTTCTACTAGCCATGCTGCTAGCCCCTTACTTACGTAAATTCGGTAAGTTCACGGTTCCTGACTTTATTGGCGACCGTTTTTACTCTAAGACTGCTGCTATGATAGCCGTGGTCTGTTTGATTATTGCTTCTACTACTTATGTTATCGGTCAGATGACTGGTGCTGGTGTTGCATTCTCACGCTTCTTAGAAGTTGAAAGCACAACTGGTCTTATTATCGCTGCTGTAGTGGTATTCTTCTATGCCGTACTTGGTGGTATGAAAGGGATTACTTACACTCAGGTTGCTCAGTACGTAGTACTGATGATTGCTTATACTATCCCTGCAGTATTTATTTCGCTTGAGTTGACGGGTAACCCGATCCCTGGTTTAGGCTTGTTCTCAAACCACGTAGAATCTGGCGTTCCGATCTTGACTAAGCTGAACCAAGTTGTTACTGACTTAGGTTTTACCTCTTATACAGCTGACGTACCTAACAAGCTAAATATGGTGTTATTTACTCTATCTCTAATGATAGGTACAGCAGGTCTGCCACACGTTATCATTCGTTTCTTCACAGTCCCTAAAGTTGCTGACGCACGTTGGACAGCTGGTTGGACTTTAGTGTTTATTTCGCTACTATATTTTACTGCTCCAGCAGTAGGTGCTATGGCGCGTTTAAACTTAATCGACACTATCTACCCACAAGGCGTAGAACAGCCTGCTATTGAGTATAATCAGCGTCCTGATTGGATGAATACTTGGGAAGAGACAGGTCTTATCAAGTATAACGACTTGAATAATGACGGTCGCATTCAGTTATATAGCGATAGTGGACTTGGCGCCGCTGAGCTCGCATTAAAAGCAGCACAAGCTGACGGCGGCGACATTGCTGCGGCTACAACTGCAGTTGATGAAGCACGTGTCAAGCATGACTTAGAGCGTGATGGCGTCTTTACTGACAGAGGTTGGGCAGGTAACGAGTTAGACGTGAACGCTGATATCTTAGTATTAGCTAACCCAGAAATTGCCCAGTTACCAGGTTGGGTTATCGGTCTTATCGCCGCAGGTGGTTTGGCAGCAGCATTATCAACAGCAGCTGGCCTACTACTCGCAATCTCATCAGCGATCAGTCATGACTTGATCAAAAGAAACCTTAATCCGAACATCAGTGATAAAGACGAGTTAAAATATGCTCGTATCACTATGGGCGTAGCGATCGTGGTTGCCACTTACTTAGGTATTAATCCACCAGGATTTGCCGCACAAGTAGTAGCCCTAGCCTTTGGCATTGCGGGTGCTTCACTGTTCCCAGTACTAATGATGGGTATTTTCTCTAAGCGTATTAACAACCTTGGCGCTATCGCCGGTATGTTAACGGGTTTGATTAGTATCTTAGTCTATATCTTTATGTTTAAAGGTTGGTTCTTCATCACTGGTACTGCAAACTTCCCTGATACTGAAGAGTACTGGTTGTTTGGTATCTCGCCATTATCATTTGGTGCGGTCGGTGCCTTGCTTAACTTTATCGTAGCGTTCGCTGTATCTTACGCTACTGCGCCACCACCAGCACATATCCAAGAGTTGGTTGAAAGCGTACGTTCTCCACGTGGTGCTGGCGGTGCCATTGACCATTAAGCTATAGATATAATAAGCTTAAATGTTAAAGATATCGTTAGTTACTCTATCTATCACTCACAGGCAGTAGCTGCTTGTGAGTGATTTTTTTATCCTAAGGTTATAAAGTAGCTTTGATTGAGGTAAACTTTATGACGACTCATTATTGTGTTAAATGCGCCTAGGGCGTTAAGGACAGCTGTTATGCTATTTGAGTTTATCGCTACTATAGCTGCCGGTTTCGGCTTAGCTGGTGTGGCACTGATTATAACTCACCTATCCAAATTGGCAGGTAAACGGGCGCCAAAATGGCTTATTCCTTTGTTTGGTGCTATTGGTATTTTTGCTTTTCAAATAAATCAAGAATACAACTGGTTCAGCCAACAAGTTGCCGAACTTCCTAAAGGAGTAACGGTTGTTAAAAAAGTTGAAGAAAGCACTTGGTTTCGTCCTTGGTCCTATGTGAAACCGCAAACTTTTCGCTTTATAGCCGCCGACGCTGACAATGCACGTGCCAATGCAGATAACAAAAACATGTATTTGGTTAACTTATATCTGTTTGAGCGCCGTAGAAGTGTCCAACAGATGCCGCAAGTTATAGATTGCGCTACTCCTGCACGTGCAGATTATGTTCTACAAGAAAAAGACAGTACGCTGAGCATTGATGATCATGTCAAGCAAACCACTGCATGGCGGCCGTTGACTAAAGACGATCCCATATTTATCAGCGTATGTTCGAAGAGAACTTAGCTACTGATGAATAGTGATGTTTAGAATTAGCTCCTAATAGCAGACCGGCGCATAGACCACCAAAGTGCGCCGCAAAGGAGATACCTTGCTGGGGCATTAGTCCTTGTTTAATAGTAAACCAAAACCCTGCACCCATAACGATACAAGCTAATAAATAGCCCCATCGTCTCGCAAATACCGCTCCCCCTATCATAAACCCTAGCATCGCAAAACAAAGTCCTGAAGCACCGATATGAATAGATGATTCCGACCCTATCAACCATGTCATCACTCCTGAGGCAATTATAAGCTTCAAAATCGTGCGATAAGCATTGTTCTCAAACAAGCCAAATAGAAAAAGTATCTGCAGCAATGTTAAGCTATTACCTATGATGTGAGTAATGTCACCATGCATAGTCCAAGAGGCAAAAACCCCTACTATACTGCGTAAATCAAAAGTGCGCGGGGCAATACCGAATATATTCCATAAGCCAAATAAAAAGATATTATTGACGAAAAACAGAACCCACATAGGGACGAGTACAAAGGCATATAAACCAATGACTTGCTTTAAGCGCACTATAATTAAAGAGAGCAAAGATTGCCAGTTCATAGATAAATAGCCTATTATTATTGTAAATATACAATCTTAGTAATTTACAGACAAAACAGCGGGTTCGACAGGCACAAAGGAGAGTAGTGAAGCATCTTTATCGCCTGTTGAGTAGTTATTAGCATGTAGTAGTGAAGTTGAATGATATGGCACTAAGGCGGTTGGCACAAAGTTACGTGCAGCATCAATGTGCTTGATAGAGTCATCAAAGAAAATATGCGGTGCAAAAGTCTTTAGTACGGCTGTTTTATCAAGACCTCCTAGGAAAAAAGCCATATCGACGTCTACCCCCCATTGTCGCAGAGTCTTTATCGCTCGTAAATCTGCCGGTGCATTACGGGCCGTTACTAAAGCGATGTTAATAGGTCGATGATCCATGTGCGCAGGTAAACGCTCCTGTAACTTCGATAACTTAATCAACAGCTCAGCATAAGGACCTTTTTCAATCGGTAAATCACGCATCTGTGCTTCACGGTCATGAAAAGCCTTTAGACCCTTCTGCTTATACAATAGCTCTCCTGAGTCATCAAACAGTACCGCATCACCATCAAAAGCTATCCGCAGCTGCTCGGTGTCTAACTCATAAGTATTTACTGGGGTAGCATCAAGGATAGCACAAGCACAAATATTGGCATCAGCGACTTGCTGAGCGTCATTACGATTAGTAGTCAAAAACAAATCAATATTAAAATCATTAATGTAAGGCGCTACTAAACTACCCGATATAAAGGCTGAACGTGAAATACTCAGACCATGCTCACGAATGGCGTTGAGCACTTGTATACCAGTATCAGGACTACTCTTGGAGACGATTACTACTTCGACCAAAGGAGCCTGAAGATCTATATCTGGCTGAGTGCAATCATGGCAATAGTTATTGAGGTTAAGCAAAGCTTTTATAAGTGGGTAGCCCGCTCCTATAGCCAAAGGCTCATTCTCACGCTCAGCCATATAGTCACGAAACTCTTTTATAGCTTGGTTAGGACGGTGCTCAAGCAACTGTAGCAGATGGTTTTCTGATTCAGATAAATCAAATAAAGCAGTGGCAGAAATAGCCACTATCAAGGTATTACTAAAATCGACTGACATAATTTTCTACTTATATAAAAACTTATATTTTGAATGATTACTTTAAGCTAAGTTTACTACAGTAGCAAAATATATAATGATGATAAAAGTTGCTATCGCGTCATAGCCCGATAATAAATGTAGATACTTAATGCGTAAATACAAACTTTAGCCCAAAAAAAAGACTGCGATAGCAGTCTTTTTTATTTCCGACTGGGACGCATTATACGCAGATTAAAGGCTCGGTCAAGCTTAGTCTAAGATTTAATTTACCTTCGCCTAATGATTTTCCCATTAGTTGATGCTTATCATGGGTTTAGGGTTTGTGCTGGGGTTTGTTTATTATTTATAGCTTACCTATCTTTTCAAAAAACGTTCTATAAGCGGCTGCTTTTTTGTCTAAAGCTAGCGGATAAGCACGTGAAGTAGAAGGCAGTCTATATAAAGTCAAATCACTGACATAGTCTGTGACTCCGTTTTTATCATGCCATTGGTAAGGATAATCAATGCTCTGGTTAGTCTTAGGATATTTGGACTTGATCGGTGGTGACGGTAATAAGTTCAGTAATACTTCTGTGGCCTTACCACCAGTAGTAAATAATGCACTCACCTTTGGCACTTGTAGCAATACCTCATCTAGATTAACAGTAGTGACTACCGTTAAGTTCTTGTCAGAGGCGTTGCCGGTTTCGCGGATAGCTTGTTTGACTGTAGGGCAAGAAGCTATACCACGCTCAAATAGAAAAGCCCGGATACGTTCAGGATCAAAGCGCTTCTCATCCCCTACTCTAAAGTAGTTAACGTCGTCAAAGAACACTTTGCCATAAATTCGCCACATGTCATTATAAAAATTAGGATAATGAAAGCTCATAGCCCATTTATCGCTAGTGGGTGGAAAAGTACCCATCATCATAACTGTAGCATCAGGCGGTAGCACTGGTGCAAAAGGATGGTCTTCTATTTGTGCTGCTGATAAGTTCAAATCAGTAGTAGCATTACTAGCAGAATTATTACTGCCATTATTATTATTCAATGATGATTTGGTCATGATATTCTCCATCAGAAAAGTGGTTTTTTTGCTATCATAGCATACGATCAAAAACTAGAGAGTTATCCATGAGTGACCTAAATAACGGTGCCAATAGCAAATTACATATTACGGTAATCAATCATCCCTTAGTACGCCATAAACTGAGCTTGATGCGTGAAAAGGACTGTAGTACTTATAAGTTTCGTACTTTGACCAAAGAGCTTGCTCGCCTGATGGCTTATGAAGCAAGCCGTGACTTCGAGATTGAGACTTTTCCTATCCAAGGCTGGTGTGGTGAGATCGACGGTGAGCAGATTATCGGCAAGACCGTAACCGTAGTACCTATATTACGTGCCGGTCTTGGCATGTTAGAAGGGGTACTCGACTTGATCCCAACGGCAAAAATATCAGTTGTCGGTCTACAGCGTGATGAAGAAACCCTACAACCAGTACCTTTCTTTGAAAAATTCGTTAGCCATATGGACAAACGCCCAGCATTGATTATTGATCCTATGCTAGCGACTGGCGGTTCAATGATTGCTACTATTGAGATGTTAAAAAAACACGGTTGTAAGAATATCAAAGCTTTAGTACTAGTAGCCGCTCCTGAAGGAGTACGCTTAGTCAATGAAGCACATCCTGACGTGACTATTTATACTGCCGCATTAGACAGTCATTTGGATGAACGCGGATATATTATCCCAGGACTTGGTGATGCTGGCGATAAGATTTTTGGTACTAGACAGATTGGCGGTGAATAGTAGTGCTAGGGTCAGTCCTCAATAGGACGGATGGCTATTAACAGTAGGTTTTTAGGATACATTAGCAATCAAATTTCGCTAAATTACATGCTAAGTTATACGTTAAAGCATAAAAACCGAGTTGATAGCAGCACAATCAATCAAGGTAAACTCCATAAAAACTAATTTAATAAACGCAAAACTGCTAAATTAAGGATGACATATGAATGTTTTGATTACTGGTGCAAGTGCAGGATTTGGTGAAGCCTTAGCCAAGCTATTAGTTGCCAAAGGTCATAAAGTGATCGGCTGTGCTCGACGCTTAGATAGACTAAATGCGCTAGCAGAAGATTTGGGTGAGTTATTTTTACCAGTGGTTATGGATGTTACTGATATTGCTGCTATCCCGAAAATATTAGCTGACTTGCCTGCCGGTTTTAAGCAAATTGACGTGCTCGTTAATAATGCTGGACTGGCACTTGGTACTGAGCCTGCTCATAACAGCGATCTGGCTGATTGGACACGAATGGTCGATACTAATGTCAAAGGTCTAATGGCAGTAACTCATGCTGTGTTGCCAGCGATGGTTGAACGCGATAGTGGCTATATCATTAACGTTGGCTCTATTGCTGGCAATTGGCCTTATTACGGTGGGAACGTCTACGGGGCAACCAAATCCTTTGTAAAGCAGTTCAGTCTAAACTTACGAGCCGATCTATTGGGTACCCAAGTGCGAGTCACTAATCTTGAGCCAGGCAATATCGCTGGTACAGAATTCTCAAACGTGCGTTATCACGGTGACGACGACAAGGCGGCTAAGGTTTATAGCGGCTTTAAAAATATGACTGGCGATGATATCGGCGATATCTTGTTATGGCTAATCGAATCTCCGGCTCATATCAATGTCAATCGCTTGGAAGTGATGCCAGTGGCACAAACTTATAACGGCTTAACTATTGCCAAAAATGATAGCTAGTTAACGCAGCTCATAACAACGCAGCAGCACATCAGTATTAGCTAATATTGCTGTGCTCCCTGTCTTTTGCTCGACCTTATGATGCATAATCTCATGACTGATATGGTGCTCATCTACTAATCGTAAATCATCAAAACCTAAAATCAATACCTCATTACGTATACGTTCGCTGGTGCGCTTGTTGTGGCGTAGTGGAAAGCCTAGTACTCGCTTACTAGCGACTCGTATCTGATTAATAATAAGTGCTTGCGGGTTTATTAATAGCGACTTGCCAGCATCACGTTTGAGCTTTTGCGCACCCACAATTACTGTAGCTGGATTAAGAGTAGTAGTAAAAAACTTTTCTTGCCGAGCTTTTTTCGGCATATTACCTGCCATAAATGCTATCTGCTCTAAAGGTAAATACTGCGTATGACGCATTAATTCATTGCGAAACAATACGGGTATATCCCTATTAAAGCTGTCTTCAGACTGCCCATAGAGTGCAGCAAAACTGTGTTGAATATAACGTCCAAATATCGAAGCCGTAATCCATTCTTGATAAGTATCGTTAGCCTGTAGCTGCTTAGTAAATAGATAAGGATCTGGGCTAACCTTACCTAATAGCATGGCCATTAATAAGGACTGCGCATTATCGAATGTCTGCTGCTCCCAGACTTGCGGATAAAGACTGTTATCAAGCTCTGGTAGCGTCGCTTTGCTCATCAATCGATATCCTTTTATTTATTAAAAAACAATGACCACTAGTGTTCTGTGTTGACGGATAGAGCTTTTTATAAATCTGCTTTATGTTAAAGTCAGATAAAAATAACCGCGATGCGAATAACCGTTTGGCAAGGTTTACTAAATCTTGATTATTAACCCTTTTACTATAACAAGCTATCAATAATAAAATAATGAGCCAGCTGTGTATCAATGACCCAGAGCAAGCACGAGCTATTTACTACAGCTATAGCGCTGAGACCCCCTCGAAGTTAATGGAAAATATGCCTACTATCCTTGCCAAGCAATATCAATTGCAAACTATTCATGTCCTCGCCGTGGACGGCACGCCATTACCGATTTCAGTGATTGGCAATGGCATGCCCGTATTAATGCTACATGCCTTTGGTATGGATACCCGGCAATTTTTGCCTTTTATTCTGCCCTTAACCAACCACTATCGTTTTTATTTGCCACACTTTCGCGGCTTTGGCTTAGCAACAGCGCTGACGTTGCCAAACTTTGACTTTATAGAGCAATACGCTGAAGATACCGAGCAAGTATTAAAACATATCACTATAGAAAATAATGCTGCCACTGTATCTGTAGCAGGTATTTCGATGGGTGCCCTAGTGATGTGGGCTTACTTTAGGCGCTTTGGTACTAGTAAAGTCAGCCGTTACCTTAATATTGACCAAGCGCCTATTATCCATAATCAATCAGACTGGCAAGGTGGACTATTCGGGGTGCGGCAAGCAGAGTTATTTGCTAAGTTTGATAAGGTAATTAATGACACTGCGCCTTATCTAGCTATTGATGACTTTCGTCACTTACCTTTTGCTTTAAAGAGTGGCTTATTAGAGATGGAGAAAGCCTTTTCATTGCTGTCTGTTGGACGCCGTCATTCGCAATTAGTAGTGAAGACACTTAACCACCGCGCTCCCCATCAAGTGGCGCTGATGACTCATGCTACTTGGCAACATAAGCTGCGCTGCCTAGCGGCTTATATACAATTGCCCTTTGACTATCGTGATACTTTAGCAGCGGTAGATATTCCAACTACCCTACTGATCGGTGGCCGCTCACAGTTATACCAGCCAAAATGGCAGCAGCGTTTAGCCGATATGCTCCCGAATGCCACTACTCACCTATTACCTAAATCAGGTCATGCGGTGCCGATGGATGCGCCCGTTGGGTTTTATCGGGCTTTAAAAAAGTTTTTGCAAAGCTCGTAACTTCATTACTGTCTCCGTTACTTTCTTAGTTACTGCCTCAGTTGTTGTCTTAGTTATCGTCTTAGTTACTAGCTCATATAATACACTTAACATTTGCTAACTGTGCTTTACAACATATCATAGTAATTGCTGCCTCCTATCTCTATACTAAAATGAGTTTGCGAAGGTAAGCGTCGCCATACAATTTATCGTTAGATATAACTCATTACTCTCATAGTTTACAAGGATGAAATCATGCCCTACATTACGGTAGACACCCAAAACGATCACCCTGTCGAGCTTTATTATGAGGTGCAAGGTACTGGTAAGCCTGTGGTGCTAATTCATGGCTGGCCGCTTAGTGGACGAGCATGGGAAAAGCAAACTCCTGCGTTAGTTGAGGCCGGATATCAAGTTATCACTTATGATAGGCGCGGTTTTGGTCAGTCTTCTAAGCCATGGGAGGGCTATGACTACGATACTTTAGCCCAAGACTTAAAAGCACTGATGGACAAGCTTGATCTACAAGACGCAGCTATCCTTGGATTCTCAATGGGTGGCGGTGAAGTCGCCCGCTATCTTAGTCAGTATGGTTCAGAGCGGGTTAGCAAAGCAATATTAGCCTCTGCTGTGCCTCCTTATCTATTCAAAACTGCTGACAATCCTGATGGGGGTTTAGAAGAGCAGGATGTGCAAGAATTTTTAGAGGGGGTAAGCGGTGATCGTCTTGCCTTTTTAAATGACTTTACTAAGAACTTCTTTACCCCAAAAGACGGTAAGCTATTAGTCAGTAAACCTATGCGATTATATAACCGTGATATCGCGGCATACGCTTCTCCTAAAGCGACTTATGAGTGCGTCAAGTCATTCGCTTATACTGACTTTCGTGAGGACTTAAAAACATTCGATGTGCCGACGTTAGTCATTCATGGTAATGCTGATGCTATCGTACCGCTTGAGGTTAGTGGTAAACGTTCACACGATATGATTGCAGACAGTCAGCTGCACATTGTAGAAGGTGGCCCACATGGTATCAATGCTACTCATCCTGAAGAGTTTAACCGAGTATTAATTGACTTTTTAAATAGCTAACCGTCATTCATAGTTAATAAAAAAGCGACCTCGATAGGTCGCTTTTTGGTTGGCTAAATACAATATATAACCTTTTTAAAATCAATCCGCTAAAGCTTTAATCAGCTTAAATCGAGGCACTTGCTTGCCATCATGCGTTACCGTTTCAGCAAACATCGATAGCGGTCGCACCCAAACGCCATACTCACCGTATAGACAACGATAAACCACTAAAGATTCTTCGGTCTCTGAGTGCTGCGCTGTATGCAATACTTGATATTCATTACCTTTGTAATGCTGATAGATACCTTGTGGGATGGTTTGAGACATGACAAGTTCCTAATTTTAAAAATTATTAGTTTTTATTGATAAAAAAAGGCCAAGCATCAATGCTGACCTGATTTTTACTAAGCTTTATACAATCCTTAACCTACCGTAACCTTGGCATAAGCTTTCTTGCCAGCTTGGATAACAACCGTCTGTCCCGAGGTTAAGCTAAAGCCCCCATCGACCACTTCGCCATCAACTTTGACTGCGCCACGTTTGATCATATCTTTCGCCGCTGAGCTGTTTTTGGTAAGACCTGCTTGGTTTAAGATCTGAGTGATGAATAGCGCCTCTTGCCCTTCTAAATCTAAAGTCACTTCTGGCAAATCCACTGGCAATTCGCCATCGGCTAGTACATTACCTGCAGATTTGTGCGCATTGGTAGCAGCGTCAGCGTCATGAAAACGCTCAATTAACTCTTCAGCGAGAATACGTTTGATTTCTTGTGGGTTACGACCTTTTTCCATCTCTTCTAGCAAAGCTTCCACTTCTTCCATTGGCTTAAAGCTTAAAAACTCAAAGTAACGACGGATTAGAGTATCTGGCATAGAGAGGATTTTTTGGTACATAGTGCCTGGAGCATCATAAATAGCGACATAGTTGCCTAAGGATTTAGACATCTTATTAACGCCATCTAACCCTTCTAAGATAGGCACAGTAATACAAACTTGTTGCTCTTGACCATAACGGCCCTGCAAAGTGCGACCCATCAGCAAATTAAAGGTCTGATCAGTACCACCAAGCTCAACGTCAGCTTTAAGAGCGATAGAATCATAGCCTTGCACTAGCGGATAGAGGAACTCGTGAATAGAGATAGGCGTTTGTGAGGCATAACGTTTAGAGAAGTCATCACGCTCAAGCATGCGCGAAACGGTTTGTTGGCTGGCCAGCTGAATCATATCAGCGGCTGACATATCGTTAAACCATTCCGAGTTAAAAACCACGCGGGTTTTCTCTTTATCCAAAATCTTAAACACTTGCTCTGCATAAGTCTTAGCATTGGCTTTAATTTGTTCATCGGTTAACGGTGGACGAGTAGAATTCTTACCAGAAGGATCACCAATCTTGGCGGTATAGTCGCCGATTAAGAAATAAATTTCGTGACCTAAATCTTGGAAATGCTTGAGCTTATTAATCAATACCGTGTGACCCAAATGTAGATCAGGCGCCGTAGGATCGAAACCGGCCTTAATACGCAAAGGACGGTTTAACTTCAGCTTCGCCACTAAATCATCGGTAGATAAAATCTCTTGGGTGCCACGCTGAATAAGGGCAAGCTGTTCTTCTACTGTGTATGAGTGGTCAGTCATAATGATCTCTTTATAGTCTTTTTTGAATGATTGGTACATCCCGAAAGTTTATAGCCTCGTAGCTGTACAAAAAAATGTTAGAATTTGGCAGATATACTAGCGTTTTTTGAGATAAATTGCCATTAGTAAGCAGTCGGATGACACCAGACAATAACGACCTCTACTTTATTCACGCTATAAGCTAGTAGTAAACAGACGATAAAAACGCATAAATCATAAGCAGATAATAATTAGATAGTAATTAGATAGTAATTAGATAAACCTTAAATAAAGGCCTAAAACACCTAATGGAATTTTACTTATAGCTACGGTATTGAACAAAGCTCCTATTAAAATATAGTAACTCTAAAAACATTTGATTGAGTTTTGATTTTACGATCTCTTTATTCTATTCTTCACAACTTGAGTATAACCATGTCTATAGAAAATAATGCTGCTCTAAACAGCAACGATAGCTCTAACCACGATGACTTAAACTACGCCACACTCACTGATGCACTTGAACAAACGGTATTTGACAACTTCGATGACGGTCTATATATCGGTATGATGTCAGGCACTAGCTTGGATGGTATGGATGCGGTGTTATGCCAGTTTGCGGCTGATAGTCAGGATAACAGTCAGGATAATACGCCAGCACCAATGCAGCTATTAGCGACTTATAGTGAAGATTTTTCACCGCGTTTACGTGAAGTGCTATTAGCCTTATGTCAGCCTAATGGCGCTAAGGATTTAATCTCGCAAGACGATGAGCCTAATAGCGACTGTGGCGAGCTAGATTGGTTTGGTTGGGCCAGTCGTGAGTATGGAGAATTCGCTAGCAAAGTGGTTAATACTTTATTGCAGCAAGCTAACATCGACCCAGAAGCAGTGCTAGCCATCGGCTGTCATGGGCAAACCATACGTCATCGCCCACAGTTAGGCTTTACTATCCAACTAGTCGATGCCAATATTATCGCTGAGCGTACCGCTATTAGCGTAGTCAGTGACTTCCGCCGTCGTGATATGGCAGTCGGTGGACAAGGCGCGCCTTTAGTTCCAGCCTTCCATCAAGCCTTGTTTGGCAACGCTCCTAGCACTCGTGTGCTGCTTAATTTAGGCGGTATAGCTAATATTACCGTGTTGCCAGCAACAGGCATGGAGCAATCTAGTCAAGTCGTCGGTTATGATACTGGTCCTGCAAATTTATTGCTGGATGCTTGGGCGGCACTACATACTGGTAAAAACTACGATGCTGGCGGTGCTTGGGCGCAAACAGGCCGAGTCCTTGAGCCCTTGCTAAACCAATTATTAGCCCATCCGTTTTTTGCTAGAGCCTATCCTAAAACTACCGGGCGTGAGGACTTCAATCTAGCTTGGTTACAAGATGAACTGCAAAAATTTGATCAAGCCGCTGCCAATACTCGCTACTCATCAGCTGATGTACAAGCGACGCTAACTGAACTGACGGCCATAACCGCTAGCATGCAGATTAGAACTTTTATTAATGCAGACTTTAGTACTGTAAATCCAGCGCCTGAAGCTAGCAGTGAAGTCTATGTTTGTGGGGGTGGTGCACTGAATGATTATCTGATAATTAGACTCCGGGCCCACTTACCACACTGCACCGTTGCTACTACTGCCAGCTTAGGACTCGAACCAACTTGGGTGGAAGCAGTGGCCTTTGCTTGGTTAGCGAGGCAAACATTAATGGGTGAAACCGGTAACTTGCCAGCAGTGACTGGCGCTAATAAAGGCGTGGTATTAGGGCAAGTTTGTTTTGCTTAAAAAGTATTCTATCTGATTATTATTTTGAGCTCACAAACTTAATCGCTTTGCACTGGGCAATACTAAACAGTTTTAAGTTTACAGCTGTAAGCTGATGTGATTTATAATGGTTGCTAAAATACTAATATAACGCTATAAATGACCTAGCGAGAACGGGCATTAGTTATATACAACTTGTAAAACTATCTTTTTAGGATGGCAACAAATATAGGATATATCACATGAGCCAAAGTAGTAGTTCAGCCACATCGCCACAGCGGAAGCACCGTAAGCAACCTCATTATGAACGCTCTGATGAAACACGAGTAGTAGTCACCGGTATGGGTGCAGTGACACCTTTAGGATTAGATGTTGAAAGTACATGGGCTCAGCTGTTGGCTGGTGAGAGCGGAATCACTGCTATTAGTCACTTCGATGCTACTGACTACCGAGCGCAAATTGCTGGGGTAGTCAAAGACTTTGATCCTAGCAAGTTTATGAGTGCTAAAGATGCACGCCGCTATGATAAGTTCATGCATTATGCAGTAGCCGCTACTTCTATGGCGCTACATGATGCTGGCTATGTAGATACCATCAGTAGCGAGGATGCGCCAGTACAAGGGGTTGACCAACAGCGTTTTGGGGTGATCTTAGGATCAGGTATTGGTGGTATTCAGACTATCGAAGATAGCTGTGCAACCTTACGTGAAAAGGGAGCTAAAAAAGTCTCGCCATTTATTATACCTGGCTCTATTGCCAACATGGCAGCAGGGCTAGTCGCTATCAAACATCAGCTAAAAGGCCCTAATCTTGCTACCTCAACGGCTTGTACTACCGCCACTCATGCTATCGGTTTAGCAGCACGCCTGATCGCTTATGGCGATGCTGATGTGATGATCGCTGGTGGGAGCGAAAAAGGCTCAAGTCCGCTGGGTATATCAGGGTTTGGGGCGATGCATGCGCTATCTACTCGCAATGATGAGCCAACCAAAGCGTCGCGACCTTTTGATAAAGACCGTGATGGCTTTGTACTTGGCGATGGTGCAGGTGTCATGGTGTTAGAGAGCCTCGCCCATGCTAAAGCTCGTGGTGCCAAGATTTTGGGTGAAATGGTTGGTTTCGGTATGAGCGATGATGCCAGTCATATCACTTCTCCACCAGAAGATGGTAGCGGTGCTGCACGAGCTATGCAAAATGCCTTAAATGATGCCGGAATCACTGCTGATGCCGTAGGTTATGTCAATGCTCACGGTACTAGTACCCCAGCAGGCGATGTCGCTGAATCCATAGCTATTGAAACCGTATTTGCTGCGGTTAAAGACAGCATTTTGGTCAGCTCTACCAAATCAATGACTGGTCACTTATTAGGTGCTGCTGGTGGTATAGAAGCTATCTTTACTGTGCTAGCTCTGCAGCATCAGCATGTACCGCCAACTATTAATCTAGATAATGTTGAGGACAATTGCAATCTTGATTATGTGGCTAATCAATCGCGCAGAGTGACTGACCTGAACTATGCAGTCTCTAACAGCTTTGGCTTTGGTGGTACTAATGGCTCATTAGTATTCGCTCGTTGGAACGCTTAATCGGCACAAATATTTTGACTGTAGTTTTAGCTTCTATTTATTATGATTTTGTAGGCAAGTTTGATTAGCGTAAGATTTATATTGATTTTGCTACGTTTGTCCTCTTGCAGCCCCTTATGATATTTGCGTATGATAAGGGGTAATTTTTAGCATATTTATGGAAGCAACTATGTCAAGCTATTCGTTTTCACATCAATTTTATCAACATTGGACTGGTGCGCCAGAGCCAGTGCGAGCAGCTATTGTACAAGAGTTGACGGATATCACTGAGCTATTGCAAAGTGAAACCCCATTTGAAAAGTTTGTTTTTAGCATTCATGATCTTGACGCTCATTTGGACGATCTATACTGTGCCTATGAATTACAACAAGCTGAGAAAAAAAGAATAGCTGATGAAAATACCGCTCTAGAGGCACAGCAAAAATTAGCAGAACAACGTAAAACCATACAAGAAGAACAAGAGAAAGAAGATATACGTCAACAAGAAATGGCAGAAAAAAGACAGAAACAACAGGCAGCCCTAGCAGCAGATTTAGCGAGTAAAGCTGCCAGCGTAGTAGCAAACAATACTGATAATGCTAATAATGAAGAAAGTGAAGATGATGGCAATAACCGCCATAATGATAAAGCTCAAGTGGTCTCGGCCAACAGTATCAAAGCGGTTAGCGATAGTATTAATCAAAGCTCAGCTATCGACTTGTCTTTAGCCGATAGCAAATTGAATGCTACTCATAAAGATATGATTCATGAGCTTGAGATGCACATTGATGACTATCTAACTGATGAGATGCTGCAAATGTCTGAAAACTTAAAGTCATGGCTGCGTGCTGAGGTAAGTCGTCAGTTGGCTGAAAAACAGCAAACTGCTGCTGATGTTACAGATAAATAAATTCGACTAAAAACCCTTACGGTTTCTTAGTTTACTGTCACTGTTACCTTAATAAACGTTGTAATAAGCTGGTGCTTTTATACCAGCTTTTTTTTATATCACCTACTAGCCTTTAGCTCATTGGTTGTTTCCTAACTTGTGCTTTACTATAGAATATTTTGGTTAACTATTTACTGAGGTAAAGCCACAGTTAATGCCAGCAGCTCTGACAGTTGAGGAGGCAGATAGTTAATAGCTGATAGCCTACTAATTCATATCGGCCAAACAAAAAGCGCTTAGTATTTTACTAAGCGCTTTTTTATAACTAAATTTTTCTCACTGTGCTTAAGGGGTACTGAAGCCGTACTTAAGCCATAATTGAACTGCATTTAATATCTACTGAGGCCGACATTAAATCGCTTGAGTACGCTCAGTCAACCATTCAAGAGCAGCGCCATCAACACGGTCTTTTAACTCAGCATAAACTTGGCTATGATAACTATTTAGCCAATCAATCTCTACTTGAGTTAATAATGACGGTTCAATTAGACGCGTATCAATTGGACAATAAGTAACCGTCTCAAAATGTAAGAATTTACCAAACTCTGTTTCTGTCGGTTTGGCTACTGGTCTATTCACTACCAAGTTTTCAATACGAATACCCCACTTGCCTTCACGGTATAGTCCCGGCTCATTGCTGGAGATCATATTGACTTTCATAGCGCGCTCTTTTGGGGTGCTAGCGCTATAGGCAATCACTTGTGGGCCTTCATGTACATTCAAGAAATAGCCTACCCCATGACCAGTACCGTGACCATAGTCCATCTGTGCTTGCCATAATGGCGCGCGGCAAATAGCATCGATTAACGGCGAGGCAATACCATCAGGGAAATTGGCACGCGCTAAAGCAACATGGGCTTTGAGCACCGTGCTAAAGTCACGTTTATGCTCGCTGCTAACTTGTCCAATACCGACCACCCGAGTGATATCGGTAGTACCATTCTGATATTGCGCACCGGAGTCAATTAATAATAACCCGCCTTCACCTTCACTGACATCGAGATAGCTGAACTTTTCTGGCGTCGCACGATAATGCGGTAAAGCACCGTTTTCATTAAATCCAGCAATCGTAGGAAAGCTTGGCGATACATAGTTTGGCTGCTGACTACGTACTCCAATCAGCATACTATCGACATCTAGCTCGCTCAAACGTTCACCGTTACTCAGACGCTGCTCAAAGTTGGCAAAAAACTCACATAAGGCGGCGCCGTCTTGACGCATGGCTTCACGCACATGATTTACATCTGCATCAGACTTCACTGACTTCAACAAAGTACTCGGGGCCATTTGCTCAATAAAACCAACGCCATCAGCCATCTGCGATAAAGTACCGACTGCCACTTTACTTGGATCTAACAATAGTAAATCTTCAGGCGTCAGCGTCGCTAATGCAGCTTGTACGACATCGTAATCTGCAATAGTAAAGCCACTATCTTTTAGACTTTTTTCAATCTCGCTACTGACTTTATTATTATCAATAAACAAGGTTGCACTGCCATCAAGGCTGATCAGCATATGCGCTAAAAATACTGGATTATAATCAACATCAGCACCACGCAAATTAGTCAACCAAGCAATGTCATCTAAGCTCGATAATAGATGATGAGTCGCCCCTGCAGCTTTTATGCCTTCGCGTACAGCAGCCAGTTTTGCAGCAGCTGATTGGGAAATAAACGATTCATCATGGACATACAATGGTGCTGTTGGTAACGCTGGACGATCTGACCATACCTCATTGAGGACGTCACGCTCGGTGATCAAGGTAATATCATTAGCATCAAAAGCATTCAGTAATCGGTCCTGCTCAGCGATAGACAATACATTGCCATCAACCGCTACGCTATCGCCTTCTTGTAGATGGTCAGCTAACCAGTCAATATGATTAGGCTGTCCAGGTGCCATCTTTTGCAAACTAATACCTGTACCTTCTAATTGCTCAGCAGCATGCACCCAATAGCGACTGTCAGTCCATAAACCCGCAAAGTCCGCAGTGACTACTAAAGTACCGACTGAACCGGTAAATCCTGACAACCATAGGCGCGCTTGCCAGTATTCAGGTAAGTATTCAGATAAATGCGGATCAGCTGACGGTACGATAATCGCCGTTAGATCTTGGGCAACTAAATTTTGGCGCAGGTTATCGATACGCTCATGAATGTTTTGCTTACTCATTAGGATGTTCCTTGTTTATCTTTTGAAGATATTCTAGCGTGGGGCGACTATAGATAGTCGTCTTATTTGAAGACAAGCGTATTGTTAGATGTGTGGGCAGATACTAGGCTTTCAATAGCTCCATGACAATTAGTTAGCAAAAACGTGCTACCGATTAGGGTAACACGATCTAGCATACGTCACTTACTCTGTGCTAACTGACCAGAACTAGTAATTTATTTACTTACTCATTTATTTACTTATCTACTTAATTACTTAATCAAGCTGCTCAGCAGCTTCGCTATCTTGAAGCATTTTATTGATAGGCTTTGCTAGTATCAATAATATCACCGCAGCCACTACCAAGAAAATCGTCATCGTAGTAAATAAACCCGGTAAACCTTCAATTTTATCCGCTGATACATAGCCCCCGAAGAATGCCGCCACTAAGTTACCCATAGCTACAGAAGCAAAGAAAAGGCCCATCATTTGACCTTGCATGCCCTTCGGAGCCAGTTTAGTCATAGCAGACAATCCAACAGGACTAAGCGCTAATTCGCCAAGGGTTAATAAGAACAAACTACCCACTAACCATAAAGGCGATGCTAATCCACCGTTATTAGTCAAAATACTTTTAGAGGCAAAAATCATCAACGCAAAACCTGCTGCCGCTAACAGCATACCAAGCGCAAACTTAGTCATACTATTTGGCTCAAGGCCTCTGTTGCCAAGCTTCACCCATAAAATACTAGCAATCGGGGCTAGGATTAAAATAAACAAAGGATTCAACGATTGGAACCAAATGCTGGGTATTTCAAAACCTAAGACATTAAGGTCTGTGTAATTATCGGCAAACAAGTTAAACGAGGTAGGTTGCTGCTCAAAACTTGACCAAAATAGCGTTGAACCAATAATAAGGATGAAGCAAATCAACAAGCGTAGCTTATCTGATTTATCTAATCGCGGCGAAATAAACATTACTGCAAAATAGATCAATACTACCGCAGCGATGACATAAGTCATATATGAGGCAACCACTGCAGGCGCAAATGGCATAATACCTGTAGAGACTAAGATAACAATGGCAGCTAAGGCGGCAAGAAATACTAATATCCAACGACCTATATTGTTATAGCGTCCATTGGACTTTTCCCAATCAGCCTCAATTCCTTTTGCTTGCGCATAATGGCTTAGATTTTTTTGAGCGACGAAACGGTATATAAGCAATGACACTAGCATGCCAAGACCACCGACCCCGAAGCCCACATGCCACATACCTTTTTCTTTAAACACACCGACAATAAGGGCCGCTAATAACGCACCGATATTGATACCCATGTAGAATAAAGTAAAACCGCCATCACGGCGCGGATCACCTTTGGGGTATAGCGCACCTACCATCACTGAGATACAGGTTTTAAATAACCCTGACCCCAAAACAATACACATCAAACCGACGAAAAATAGCGTCATGCCAAAAAAAGCGGAGAGCGCAATACACAAATGACCTAGAGCAATAATAATACTACCCCACCACAGTGCACGCTCCTGACCTAACCAGTTATCTGCTAGCCAACCACCAGGCACCGCCGCTAAATACAGCGAGCCGGCAAAAATACCATAAATAGCAGAAGCGGTTACTTCATCGAAGCCAAAACCGCCACTACCGACACTTGCTACCATGAATAAAACCAGTAGCGGACGAATACTGTAATAAGAAAAACGCTCCCACATTTCGGTAAAAAATAGTGGACGTAGTGGTTGGGGATGCCCCATAAACCCATCTTCTAACGCTGCCAATTCGGCAGCACTGAACTCCGTTTGTGACTCCGTTGTCATACACTTATTCCTTAGGTGTGCCACAATAATAATGCCCAAGCCTATCATTACTAAGATGAGTGGTCATTTAGGCGTGTCATTGTTTCACTAGAACATTTACAAGTAAAGAAGAAAATATTTACTAGTTAAAAAAATTCGCCCAATAAAAAACCCGCTGCCAATGATTGACAGCGAGTTTTTTATTATTAGCGTAAGGTATAAAAGCTTTATTCAACCGTTATGAAGCCTTTAAAATTCTAGCACAGCGTAAGAATAGTAGAGACCTAATAAGGACAATTACCTTATTTAGCAGGAGCAGGTGCAGGAGCTGCTTCAACAGTACCAGCCTTTGGATCCGCTTTCGCTTGTTCAGCGGTTGGATCGGCAGCGGCTACTGCGGCTTGATCTACTGTACCGTCAGCAGTAGCTGTCGCTGAACCAGTAGCCACTATCGCATCACCAGTAGCTGGCGCAGGAGTAACTGTAGCATCTGCCGGCACTGTAGTTGCTGCTGCATCTGCAGGTGCCGCTTCCGCTGTTGCCACTGGTGCTGGAGCAGCTGGCGCTGCAGCAATAGCAGCCGCTTCGTCAGCTGCAGCCACTTCCGCTGCAATACTTTCAGCAGTGATATGTTCACCAGCTGGGCGCAAAAAGGCTGAGATACCGATGAGTAACACGATGCCTAAAAATAAGCCGACGCCACCTAAAGCAAACAGAAACTCTTTTTTGGGATTGTTA
This sequence comes from Psychrobacter sp. TAE2020, assembly GCF_018919485.1. Taxonomy (GTDB): domain Bacteria; phylum Pseudomonadota; class Gammaproteobacteria; order Pseudomonadales; family Moraxellaceae; genus Psychrobacter. The sequence continues at coordinate 2,370,650 of NZ_JAHLMU010000001.1, read as the reverse complement.
TTGACAATATCATCTGACATATCTTATCTACCTTGCACGAAAAATATTTGAAATATGGGCTATTATATCGCAATTTATGCCGATTTGTTAAATCCCTTAACTATTTAAAGGAATTATTAGTAAAACTCAGCTCATTAGCCAATGCTATGCCCTTTTTACTTACCGAAACGTGCTCGTACTCCTGTCCGCTTGCCTAAATAGCTAAGTATCAGCAGCAAAGCGATAATAATCAAAATAGGATAGTTGCCCCAAGTCATAAAGGGCGTATTACCAACTCGGGCCTGAATATTACCACGTAATACGGTACGCTCGAATTGTGGTGCACGCTTGACGATACGACCTTTGTGGTCAATGATAGCAGTAACGCCAGTGTTAGTAGCTCGCATAAACCAGCGACCATTCTCTAACGCCCGCATCTGTACCATTTGTAAATGCTGTAAAGGCCCGGCTGAAGTGCCAAACCAAGCATCGTTAGAGATAGTCAGTAAGAAGTCAGTGCCAATAGCATTCTTGCGGGTGGTGTCTGGATAAGCCACTTCATAACAAATCGCTGCACCAAGATTATGACCACGTACTCGCAATGGTGACTGCTGCTCATTACCACGACTGTAGCTTAAGATATCTTGACTGCCAGCCAAATCAGGCAGAATATCTAGCATACCCTCGAATGGAATGTACTCACCAAAAGGCACTAAACGCTGTTTTTTATAGAGACCATCAGCTTGCGCGCCTAACGCAATCACACTGTTATAAAACGGCGGGTACTTATCAGTCGCTGCATTGAACGCCGCTTCATCCTTATAAGGAATGCCAGTCACCCAAGTAGTATCCGTTTCCTTGGCCAACTTGACCATTTCACCAATAAAACCAACCGCCTCAGTTTGAAACATCGGTATAGAGGATTCTGGCCAAAGTATGATATCGCGCCCCCATTCAGTGCTGGACAAAGTGGCATATATTTTTAGAGTCTCGATTTGAAATTCAGTCAGCCATTTTAGATCTTGCGGAATATTACCCTGAATCAAAGATACCGATAGATCAGGCGTGCCTTTAGGTTTGGTCCATTGCGGATCCGCCAACCATAGCGAGGTGCTAACGACTAATAAAGCAAATGAGGCCAGCAGATAACCACCGCGATTACGCATTTGCTCGACAACACTAGAAGCTAATAATACTGCTACAAAAGACACTGCGAATACACCAGCAACGGGTGCTAAAGAAGACAGCCAATACTGATCAGTAAAAGCATAACCAACAAATAGCCAAGGAAACCCTGTGAATAGCCAAGTTTTTAGCCACTCTTGTAATACCCAAAGAGCCGCAAAAGCGAAAGGTTGCTTACCAACTCCTCGGTTGAATACTAAGGCTAAAAAGCCATGAAACAGCCCCATGCCTAGACCCATCAGCGCAATTAGGATAAGCGCTAACCAAGCTGGAGTATTACCATAATCATGGATAGAAGTATAAAGCCAAAATGCGCCAACACACCACAGCCCCATCCCATAAGCTTCACCAATAATAAAAGCGCGTTTGCCGCTCATGTCAGGCATTAACAACGCATATAAAATGGCTGGAGATACTAAAGCTATTGGCCAGAATCCGTAAGGAGCAAGGGCTAGTATAAACATTGCTCCTGCTAGCCAAGCCACAAGAAGCACTAGCAAAAGTGGTTTCTTTTTCGACTTATTAGCATTTAGACGCTTTTGCAAATCAACGGTAGACGGGCGCATATTGGTTATCCAAAACTCAAAACGAGGCTTAAAAAAGCGTAAAATTTTATATTTAGGCGGCCTATTATTATAGCAACTCAGAGTAAGTTATCAGCACTCGACTCCCCTTGCCAAATCAAACCCGCCTATAATACCAGCCTGTGCTGATAAAGGGGTAAATTTGCTTGGCTAGTTGGGCGGTGCTTACCTTGATAATTTACTCGACATAATCCACAGATTAGCCCTTATACAACCATTAGGTTTTACGGCAATTGATTTAGAATGTGGTTTTGATAACTTTGTTAATCATGCTATTTGTTTAACAAGCAGGTTATCCTTATTATCTGTCATTGTTTTATAATCCTTAGTTTATAATCCTTAGATAGCAAAAAACACGACCGCAGCCGTGTTCTTATCTTACAATTTAAGCCTAAGTTATAAAGGCTTTAATAATAATTCATCAAACGTCTTTTAATGGCTGCCTATGAGTAATTGCTTATCTGCCTTGACATTCGTGACCTCAAGATCATTGATAGAGCGTCCTTCCACATCGGTGATGGTGATTTGCCAATCATCTATTTCGACAGTTTCACCTTCTAAGTCACTGACATAACCAAGCGCCTGCATCACCAAACCACCCATAGTATCGACGTCGGTATCATCAAAATTACTACCTAGCTCATCGTTGCAGTCCTCAATCACCGTTGAAGCTTGTACTCGCCAAGTATTAGGCTTCTCAGGATGGACAATAATGTTATTAATATCACTGTCTTCATCGAAATCATCGTGCTCGTCAACGATATCACCAACGATCTCTTCAAGTAGATCCTCCATAGTGACTACCCCAGCAAAGTTGCCAAATTCATCGACGACAATTGCCATATGTACTTGAGTGCGCTGCAAAGAACGTAAAAGGGTATCAGAACGCGCAGACTCGCTAATATATAGCGGCTGACGTACCAAATCTTTTAGACGTTGGCTATCAATTTTATCATGTTGATCACGCACCATATAGACCAGCAGCGGAATCAAGTCTTTAGCGAGCAGAATACCTATGACCGCATCATCATCTTGGCTATCGAATACTGGATAGCGTGAATGAGTCGTCTCAAGAATAATGTCCATCACTTCAGCGAGGCTAGTACTCTCGTGCAAACTTATGACCTGTGGACGCGGGGTCATAATTTCACGTACTTGCGTCGCTGGCAGATCCAGTACGCCCTCAAGCATATCAACCGTATCAGGCTCTAAAAATTGCCGTGATTGCTGCACTAAACTAACTAGTTCGTCACGGGTTTCGGGGGCGGTCGATAGCCAGCGTTTTAAGCCGCGCATCGACCAACTACTCGGGCTGGGAATGTCTTCAGACATGGTGGTGTGGGTTAACCTCTTCAATTAGTGGATAGAGCATTGCTAATAAAAATCTAAATGGGGATTAAAATATAAATAAAAACTGTGGTTAAAACTTGCTCTAAAAATATCAACTACTGTATCTAAAGTATAGCTATTTATTCAGAACAACGGTTTTAAAACTCAACTGCTGTTACTTTAGTTTCACTTTATCGCAAGGCTGAGCGACATTCAACGATAAATTTATGCAAATTGTATTGTCAGTGTGTTATAAATTTTGCTAGAGTTAAAGACTCTATTTATGTAATCCATTCTTATGTCGCTTCGCTGTTTATTTTCAAGGCTTATGTCATCTCGCTCTAGCCTCAATCCTTCATCTAACCGTAATAACAACGGTAACCATCAACCTCAATATAAAAGATTTGGTTGGCTTAGCTGGCGTGGTGTGGCAAGATTTTTTATTGCTGTGGCCTTAATACTCTCTGCCGTTTGGTTACTAATGGCGATTTACTATCATTTTGGTATAAACAGCCCTATCACTTGGCTAGTAGCACTAATAGTTTTCGGCTTACTAGGCTGTTGGTTGACGCTACCGTACTACCCTAAGCTGGCCTGTAAGCTTACGCAGCAATCGGTAGCTAAAAATAGTAAAGTGAATACAGCTCATATTAATACCAATAATACTAGCAACAGCAGGCTCAATAAAAGCAAGCTCAACAACTATTTGATAGCTAGCTATGGACTGGTTTGGCTGCTTGGCTTAGGCTGGTTTAACGCTATTAACCCTAAGCAAGAGCGCAATTGGCAGCCTGAAGTGAGTCAAGCAGTTTCTTATACTCGTGATCCTAATAACCCTGATTTGATTACTCTATCTAATGTACGCAATTTTGATTGGCACCCGAGTAATGGCCTTGATGAGATTGCGCCTGCGGAACGCTGGGAAACCCGCACTGTCGATATATCTAAACTATCTGGTATCGATATCGCTAATTCTTATTGGATGGGGCCACTAATTGCTCATACTTTAGTCAGCTTCCGTTTTGAAGACGATAGACCGCTAGCATTCTCCCTTGAGATTCGTAAAGAGGAAGAAGAAAGCTTTTCGGCTCTAGCTGGATTTTTTAGGCGCTTTGAGCTGAGCCTTATCGCCTCTGAGGAGCGTGATATTATTTATACTCGTACTAATGTGCGCGGTGAACAGGTCTATCTCTTCCCTATCAGTCACTTGCAACAGAGCGAAGTGAAATCTTTGTTCGAGTCTTACTTAACGGCTGCTGATAAGCTCAATGCTGAGCCTGCTTGGTATAATACTTTGACCAGCAACTGTACTAATATTATCTTTTATATGGCACGTATTGTGAGTGGTGAGCGGCTACCTTGGGATTACCGTATTTGGGTCTCAGGTTGGCTACCAAACTACCTCTATGATATCGGTATGCTAGATGCAAGCTCTCAGATAAAAGAGGATTCACTAAAACAGGAAGTGGCAACAGACGAGCCGCAAAGTGCTGAGCCTTGGTCAATGGATACTTGGTATCAGCATACCCATATCAATCCAAAGGTGATTGGCTTTGATAATCAAGCGGGATTAGATACTAGTAACAATAGCGCTGAGTTCTCTAAGCAAATTCGCCAAGGCATTCCTATTCCACCACTAGCTAACTCTACTGCTGAAGCTGAAACCCAAGCGCAGTCTGCTAGTGAGACGGCTGATAAATAACCTTGATAATAGCTAGTGTTAGAAATTATCAGGGTTATAGCAATTATAAAGGGCTATCACCTGCTATCAGCGCTTGTCAGATATTTTGAGCAATAGAGTATTTTAGTCAGTAGAGTATAGCACTAGCGGTTGCCCTCGCTCTAAGGCCTTACCCAATTCACCACCCGTGTCTCCATGGCTTCATCGCTCATACCTACCTCAGAGATGCAGCGCCCTGCAATACCAACATTAGCATCACGCATTTGCTGCTGAGTAACGACCGCATCTTGGGTTAATAATAAATGCCAGCTTGGTAGTGACTGCCCTTTATACAAACGTTTATAAGCGCAATGATTGGGCAGCCACATCATAGTAGGTAGTTTAGCGGCGGTCAACTGAATACAGTCTGGCACATACTGTTGCCGAGAGTCATAGTGCTGACAAAACCCCGTCTCACAATTCATCAGCTGGCAAGCGACATCGGTATACTCAACTTGCTCTTCGTCTACATCGCCGTTCTCATCTTCATCAATATACTTAATCAGGCAGCAACTGCCACAGCCATCGCATAAGGCTTCCCATTCGCTATGGTTTAGATCCTGCAACGCAAACTGCGACCAAAATTGTGGTCGTAGAAGTTGGTCACTGTGAGTATTGACCTCGGTATCAGCTGAAGCTACCGCATCCTGCTTTGACTGGGATTCCGCACTCTCAAAGCTGGATTTTAAAGCTTGTAATAAATTTAGACTCATAACATGGCCGTAGGTTTAGATAAGTAGCATTTGCACAACTAGAGTTACAGTATTATAGCTGTTTTTCGCTGTCATGGGCGTTAAGGTAATATCAGTAAATAATAAACAAGTTATCAAAAGTACTGATAGCCAGACTAATAGCTATCGCTATAACTTGCTAGGTTGAGCACGCAATAACAAAAATCACTCTATAAAAAAGGATAATAAGATGTCAATTAAGACCTTTGAGCTAATAAGTACCACCGAGAATGGCGTACAGTTAATCAGTTATGTGGCCTTACCAGAAAACGCTGCAGATGATAATCCGGTAGCTGGCATCTTAGTCGCCCCTGAATGGTGGGGCTTAGTTGAGCATTCAAAAGTTATGACCGAGCGTCTAGCAGAAGCTGGCTATGCCGCTGTAGCTATGGATGTTTACGGTGAAGGCAAAATGACTTCTGATCCTGAGATGGCCACTATGTGGCATGACCAAGTGTTAGCAGACCAAGAGATGCTGATGGCTCGCTGCCGTTTAATCCTCAATGACTTTAGCGATCAACTAGCCGTTGATGGCGATAACTTAGCCGCTATTGGTTTTTGTTTCGGCGGTAAAGTGGTTCTCGACATGGCGCGCGAAGCTATGCCAGTTAAAGCAGTTGCTACTTTCCATGGTGATCTCTCTGCCAAACAACCGGCCGATCAAAACTTTAAAGCAAAGGTATTGATCGCTCATGGTCGTGACGATACGATAGTTACTATGGAAGATATTGAAGCCTTTAAAAAAGAGATGGATGCCGCTGATGTCGATTATACTGTCGACGTTTATGACGACGCCAAACATGGCTTTACCAACCCAAAAGCTGACGATCGAGATAACGTTAATCTTGCTTATGACGAAATAGCTGCCAAACAAAGTTGGGATAACATGTTAGCGTTTATGAAAGCTAATCTAGGCTAAATCCTCTTGGTTTAAGCTACAATCTATTAGCCTGCTATTTAGTAGCTATCCAAAGACAGAGTATGTTAATCATGCTCTGTTTTTAGTTGTAAGTATTAATTTTTAGAATAAGGGCCACCATAAAGTGTACTAAGATAATCATCTGCATAAATACTCACTAAAAAACTGCAAAAAATTATTTATATAGCCATTTAGTAGCTTTAAAGTAAATCTAACATAGCGATATTTTCAGCTACACTGTAAAAACTGATTAGCTTATCATTAGTAATAGACTTGAGTTTATTTTTTAATAAGCTCATTATCTGCATAAGATAAGATAGATCAACTACTAGTGACCCTAGTAAACTAAATATATTGAGGTTTTAAATGGGCTGGTTTGCTTTTATTATTTTGTTGCTTATCACTATTATTATTTATAACAAGATAAATAAGCAGCTTATGCAACTGCGCAGTGATATGGCAAAGCTGCAAAGCAGCTTGCAACAGCAGGAGCACAGTCTTAAACAGCTTAAGATTTCACGTTCTGCCGCTACTCCTATATCGTCACTTGCAGCCAATAGCGCCGTGCCATCCTCGCCTGTTTTAACCCCCTCACTATCAGTGCCACCGCCCTTACCAACTGCGGTTAATGTTGCCCAGCAGCAAACTCTGGTCGCTAGCAGCGTTAATGATTCTGCAACTCAAACTTCAACTGTGCTAACAGCAGCAACCACTAATGAGGTAGAGTTAGTAGATGATACTACGGCACCTTGGACGATAGAGCTTCCTGTGCCAGTGATAGAGCCAGATGAGCAGTCATTACCTATGGTAACCTCGCTCTTTAACTCGCTTAAAAACTGGTTCTTCGGTGGTAATTTAGTAGTACGAGTCGGGGTGTTAGTATTATTAGTCGGCGTAGTCTTGTTACTGCGCTTATTGAGTGATTATATCGAGATTCCTGTTACCTTTAAGCTATTAGCAATAGGCATTATAGGCATAGGGCTTGCCGGCTTAGGTCTCAAGCTTGCCAGCAAACGTTTTGCTTACGGTATCACTTTGCAAGGTACTGGCTTAGCTATCACTTATTTGACTAGTTTTTTTGCTTATAGTGTCTATAACGTCATTCCCAGCTTACCGAGCTTTATCATTCTAGGGCTATTATCAGCGCTCACTATTGGCTTAGCGGTACGCCAAAACGCTTTTCCTTTAGCCTTATTAGCACTATCTGGTGGGTTTTTTGCGCCATTATTAACTGGTACCGACACTGGCAATTTAGTGACCTTATTTAGCTACTACTTGCTATTGAACATCACTATTGCGATTATTGCTCATTACCGTACTTGGAAAGTATTGAATGCTTTAGGGGTGGCCGTCACTTTTGGCTTGGCCTATTATTGGGGCTTAACTGAAGATCTGAGCACATTGATTGCTACTCAACGCTGGCCTTTAGTATCGCTAGTAGCGCTCCATTTAGCACTCTATTTATTCATAGCTATTCGTTATACTCAGCAAATCATCGCTTATAATAGTAATAATGAGGCCAGCAATAGCTTAGCGGCAACTTCTGCTACTACAAAATCTGCGCCCAGTCTCTATCTGTATCCTATCGATATTGGCCTGCTATTCTCAGCGCCCGTATTGGCATTTGGCTTATTTGCCGCCCTGTTAAATGATATCGAGCAAGCGCTAACTTTGACTAGCGCTATATTGGCCACTATTTATTTAGGGTTAGGCTGGTTACTTATTCAACGCAGTCAACGTTATACGCTAATTACTGAAGGCATGCTGGCCTTAGGGTTTGGGTTTTTGGCCTTGGTCATTCCGTTAGCTTTTGATGATCAATGGTTAGCGTTCGGTTGGGCGATTCAAGGATTAGCACTAGTATGGTTTGGACATCGCTCATTGCGGGCGTGGCTAGTTATCTTTGGTTTAGCCTTGCAGCTGATCAGTATCGGCATGCTATTTGTGTTAGATATGCTATGGTCTGAAGTACCGATTTTGACTTTGACAATTTCCGCCCTAAGTGCTCTTGCCTCAATGTTTATTCTGCGTGCTAGCCACTCCCCTAGCTTATTAATAACAGCCAACGCTCAAGCAAATTCAACTATATCTGAGGCTGCTGAGTCTAATGGCAATATTGTTACTGACACTGTTACTGATACTGGCGTTGATAATATTGCAAACTATGCCACCTCTTTAGGCATCAGTAGCGCATCTGCCCAGCAATGGCTGTTAAGCATTAATAGTCAAAGTACGGCCTTTAATGCGGTTTGGCGCAGTCCAGTGTCTATACGTCTGCTAACTTTTGCCGCTACCGTGTGGGCGCTACTAGTATTATTTACTGACCTAAAGCAGTGGCTTGCCAGCTGGCAATTGGCGACTACTAGCTTAATAGCACTAGCGACTCTAAGCAGCCTGCTAATTTATTGGCTAATCAATCGCTATCGTTCATGGCAAGAGATCAGTCATTTTAGCCATGTGCTGTTAAGCTTATTCTGCTTAGTGCTGGTACTACAGTTACCACAAAAATTTGAGTTCAACCATCAATGGAGTACTGCGTCTTGGCTGGTTTTTGCCAGCTTATTAATTGGCTGGCTAGTCGTTGGACAGCTGTGGCTAAAGACTTGGTATAGCAGCTCCAGCCTATCTCGTTATGACACTGCCAGCTGGTTTGCTACTAGTATCTTAGTTCTAGCCGCTGCGCTACATTATGGTTTACCAGACTCCAATGGCGTCATTACTATACTCATTCCAGTAGCGCTAATGCTGGCTGGATTATGGGTCGGTTATCGCCATTCATCTACTAAACAATCCGCCAACCATCACTTGCTTTACTGGTTTGATTGGCAACAAGCCTTAGTAGATAGCGCTAAAGTTTTTGTACCCTTAACCTTAATATGGGCAACTCTAAGCAACTGGAGTTATGATGGGATCATTTGGGGGCTGCCCTATTTCCCAGTAGTCAATCTATATGACCTCAGTTTAGCGTTAGTGTTAGGCTACGGTTTCAGCGCTTATTACTTAAATCAGCTTAGCTATGCTAACTCAGTTACTAGCGATGCTAGCGTAAATGTCCCTGTTAATGTCAGAGCCAACAACATGCTTACTAGTAAGCCTTCGCTTATTATTTTAGGCCTGATTGGCTTTTGGCTGCTATCAAGTATTTTAGTAAGAACCCTGCATGCCTTTATTGGCACCCCATTATGGAATGACGGCGCTTGGAATAGTGAGCAAGTACAAACCGGACTGACCATCTTATGGACCTTAATAGCGTTGGTCGCTACTATCGTTGCCAGTCGCCAATTACATCGTACTTTATGGTTTATGGGTATTGGCTTATTAGGGGTGGTGGTACTCAAACTAGTAGTAGTCGATCTATCACAGACAGAGGCTATTTGGCGAGTGCTGTCCTTTTTAACTGCTGGTAGCTTGATATTGCTGATTGGTTATCTTGCTCCCCTACCGCCTGAGCAAGCCAAAATAGCTGATGAGGGTCAACCGTTAGCTTAGGATTTATAACAGCAGCGCTGGTTTAAAAATTAGGGTTAAACGATTTATCAATACAAAATACTTTAGTAAAAAATACCGCTTTAAAAAGTCATCAGTTAAGTTTTAGGGTGACAGCTTTGGTTCTGTAGTAAACTGAGCACCACCGTTACTTTAGACGCATTGTCTAAGGTTAGCGCACTATTTATTAAAAAGGCAGTTAAAGCAAATGGATAAGAAAGCAAGTATTCAGTGGTTCCCAGGCCATATGAACAAAGCCCGTAATGAAGTTAAAGAAATCATGCCGCAAATGGATGTCATCATTGAGGTTCTTGATGCCCGTATTCCTTATAGCAGTGAAAACCCTATGGTGGCATCGTTACGTGGTGAAAAACCCGTTATCAAAATCTTGAATAAAGCCGATCTTGCTGATCCGGTAATGACCCAAGCATGGATGGATTACTTCGAGCAAGAAAACGGGGTCAAAGCTTTAGCCTTCGATGATAACAAAGCGGATCATGTGCATCGAATCGTTGAGTTGTGCAAAAAACTGATGCCTAATAAGGCTGAGTCAGGCCGACAAATCAAAGCCATGATTTTGGGTATTCCTAACGTTGGTAAATCAACTTTGATTAATACTTTAGCCGGTCGTGCTGTTGCCAGAACCGGTAACGAGCCAGCAGTCACGAAGTCGCAGCAGCTGATCAAGCTCGACGGTGGCATCATGCTTTATGATACCCCTGGTATGCTATGGCCAAAGGTTGAAAATGCTAACTCTGGCTATCGCTTAGCCGCTACTGGCGGTATCCGTGATACGGCGTTCGATTTTGATGACGTGGCTGGTTATACCGCAGAATTCTTACTAAAAGCTTATCCTGAGCTACTAAAAGTTCGCTATAAAATTGATGAGCTACCTAAGACCGATTGGCAGTTCTTTGAAATTGCTGGTCGCAATCGTGGCTGTATCCGTTCTGGTAATCAAGTAGATACGTACCGGATGTCAGAGATTTTAGTTAATGAATTACGTAGTGGTACGTTAGGTCGAATCAGTCTGGAAACCCCAGATATGCGTGAAGCCGAAGAAGCAGTGGTTGCCCAACAACGTATTACTAATGAAGAAAGAAAAGCGGCAAAGTTAGAGGAAAAGCTACTACGTAAAAAGCGCGCTCGCAAGAATCGTAAGTAGAGTTTATTTGTTATTGTTGCTATAAGCTTAAATACCATCTTGCCAAATCATAATCAATAGCGAAATACAGTGCTATAAAATCTAATGATTCCGTGGGTTAACCACCCACGGTACGCAAAAGTTAAAGTTAGAATAGAGTCGATGATGGCGGTGTTTAAAAGGGGCGTAGGGGGCGTTCTATGTACTAATGACAATAGTATGATTAATAATCGTTAAGCATACTATATTCTACGAAACCCTTACTCAGCATTATTTAATTGTATAAACAAACTTTATTATTAGTATAGGCCGCTATGAATTCCTCGACTCCATCTGCTAAAACCATTCAAATCTATCTACCAAAAGGCAATCCACGCGGTTTGCGAATAGCAGAGATGACTACTAGAACCGTCCGTCTAATCGAGATTCCACGAATCCATATTAATGATTTTTTTGCGATGCCAGAAGCTAACCAAGTGGGCTTGTACTTTTTAATAAGTGATACTGATAGTGTAGAAAAACCTCAGCTGTATATTGGACAAACTGGTGATTTAAAAGCACGACTCAATCAGCATCATAAAAAAGAATTCTGGACACGTGCTTTTGTAATGCTATCTACTACCAACACTATGACTCAAACTCATGCTCTTTACATGGAGCATAAGGCTATAGCAACTGCTATCGAGGTTGGGCGTTATGAAATTAAAAATGGTAACAATGGAAACCGCCCTCATACTCCTGATCCGTTAAAAGCTGATTGCGAAGAGTTGTTTTATACTCTAGATGTTTTACTATCAACTTTAGGGCAACCAATTTTTGAAACTTTGAGTATCAATGAAAATATTCTTTATGCTGATGAGCTGAAACCTACTATTGATAACAGAGTTATTGAAAATATTGAAATATCTTCTCCCAAGACTGCACAGCCATTATTATATTACAAAGTTAAAGATGCTGATGCTCAGGGCTATTATAACGATGATGGCTTTGTAATATTAGCAGGATCTTCAATACGACAAGCCCAAACACCATCATTACCTTTAATCATTACTAAACTAAAAGAAAGGTTATTAAACGACGGAAAGCTGATAGCCATTAATGATAAAAGTTATAAGCTGATTGAAAATCAACTTTTTAAAACCCCAAGTGCTGCAGGACAGATGGTGTCTGGACGCTCTTCTAACGGTTGGTCAGAATGGAAAAATTCTGCTGGACAAACTTTAAGTGAAATTTATCGCTAAGCTTTGCCCTTTATAGCTATTTATGGCTAAGCCTACCGCTTACTCAAAACTCTGACAAGTTATGGTTATGGCATAGCAAGCTGCGTCTAGCCAACGGAGTTATCAATAGTTTAAGGTGACGAATTATAGGCTTTGCTCCACGCACCAATAATTTACCTAGGTAGCCTACCCTCTTCGATATCGTTAAGTCATTATTTCTATAGTATTATTTTATAACTTTTAAACAAAGCTAAGTCCTAGAATATCTTGATATAGGGTATAATTAGCTACCTTAAAACTCTAATTAAAGCCCCCTATGACCCAGCCTACCGCTAATATAAATACTGCATCAGCAGACGCTACTGTTACTCACAACACTACTTCCTACGACTCCTTCGCCCCCCGTTTATTAACATGGTTTGCCACAAGTGGCCGTCATGACCTACCGTGGCAGCAACATCAAACCGATACGCCCAATCCCTATATCGTTTGGCTATCAGAAGTCATGCTACAGCAGACCCAAGTCACCACTGTGTTGCCTTACTTCGCCCGTTTTATGACTTCCTTCCCAACCGTGCAAGATTTAGCAGCAGCCGAATGGGATGTGATAGCCGAACACTGGGCAGGCATGGGCTACTATGCGCGAGCGCGTAACTTGCATAAAGGCGCAAAGCAGCTAGTTCAGGTTATTGATGAAACTGGCGACTTTCCGCAGACGTTAGAAGGTTGGGAAGCGATATCAGGGGTTGGACCTTCAACCGCTGGGGCGATTGTAGCCATGGGCTTGCATGGTTATGGAGTAATCTGTGATGGTAATGTCAAACGAGTTTTGACTCGTTGGGCGGCCATCGATGGTGATATTATGAGGTCTGCTACCACTAAAGAGTTATGGGCATTGGCGCAGCGCTTAACACCGACACAGAACTCTGGATTATTTGCCCAAGCAATGATGGATATGGGCGCAACTTTATGTATTCGCCGTAAGCCTACTTGTTCCTTATGTCCGATAGCGGATGACTGTTTGGCGCATGCGCAAGGGCGCGAAACTGATTATCCAGTAAAAGCTAAAAAACAGCCGAAACCCAGCAAGTATAGTAATGCGTTAATGATCAAAAATGCAGACAGTGAGCTATTATGGCTACAGCGCCCAGATAATGGTATTTGGGGCGGCTTATGGAGCTTACCGTTGGAATTTATAGGAAAGATTAGCGGCAGGGCTACTGATAAAGCAGTAGCGGTGAATACAGTCACAGATAACCAGTCGTTGAAAGTTGCCAGTAATGAGCAAGCCTACGAATCAGAATTCACTACCGCTGAGCAAATCATTAACGAGTGGTTGAGCCAGCAGCCGTTGACAGCCAAGCCAATAATCAGAGCTACAACTAATGATTTGTTTGACGATGCACTAGTTGCTCCTATCAAGCACTCATTAACCCATTTTCATTGGTATCTAACCCCGCAGCAACTAACTTTAAATGACCAACAAGCGCAACAGCTAACCGAACTACTGCAAGCGGCTGATATTACTCTAAACTGGCTAAATAGCGCTGAGGCGCAAGCAACGCTTGGGTTGCCACGAGCGATGGTTAAGATACTCGAAGAAGGCTAATACATTATTATAAACTCTTAAAATAATGGTAATTGGATAAACCGAAAAAAAAGCGACTCATAAGTTATCATGAGTCGCTTTTTTATTTAGATCATATTGTATTACATTCTAATAAACTGCCTGCTTTTAATAGGATCTTGCAAGTCTATAGCCAATTAAGACTTCGGCACCCGTAAACGCATCAGCCCTTCTTGTTGTACTGTGGCTACTAGCTTGCCATCTTGCCAAAACTGACCGTGATTTAGTCCCATAGCATTAGAAGTAGTATCGCTCCACATGTCATACAGCAGCCAATTATTGAGGTCAAAATTACGATGAAAATGCATCGAATGATCGATACTGGCCGCTTGTAAGCCGCTAGTCATGAAGCTAACACCGTGCGACATCAAACCTGTACCAACCAAATAGAAGTCTGATGAGAACGCCAATAACGCTTGCTGAATAGCAACTGGTTGCGCCCCCAAATCTTGGATACGTAACCAATTAGCTTGCTTAGGTTTCATCGGTTCTGGATGGATAGGATCACGTGGTTTGACTGGCTTTATCTCTATATGTCGACGACGCATAAAACGTGACTTGAGCGCATCAGGTACTTTACCGACATAATCCTCTTTGAGCTCTTGCTCAGCACGCAAATCCTCTGGTGGTGGATAAACAGGCATATTTTCTTGATACTCTAGGCCTTCCTCCATCGAAGAAAAAGAAGCAATCATTGAAAAGATGACTTGCTCAACAGGCGCTTTGCCACGAGCTTGTTTGTATTGAATAGCAGTGACTTGACGTGCTGATAGACTACGGCCATCACGCAAACGCCGTACTTGATAAATCACTGGCTGATCAATATCGCCCCCACGCAAAAAATAACCGTGTAGCGAATGACAAGGTTTGTCCTCATCAAGCGTATGAGCAGCGGCCATTATCGCTTGAGCTAGTACTTGTCCACCAAAGATACGAGCACCAACATAGTCATGGCTTTTACCTTCAAATACATCAGGGCTGACTTCAATGAGGGCGACTGTAGCTAGCAGCTCAGCGATCAGTTGCGTATTATTAGACATTGAGTTTCCTTATGTTGGATGACCATTATTGCTCAATAACATAGCAATAGGGTTTACAGTAACTTAGCATGATCTTCATTTAGCTTGAGTATTAATAAGTACTAATAAGCAGTAAAAATACTGAATAATAGCATTCGTTTGCAGTAAAACTCAGCTTTTTATAGCCAAGAAGAGATACTATCACGGTATCTCTTCTTGGCTATAAACATTCAAATCACAGTATAGTACTGTACAGTCTAAGGTTTTACCGATACTAGTACTCGGATTGAATCCGGCACTAAAGATAAAGTCGCTAATGCTTGCTCCCCTTGTAACTGTAGCTGCTCTAAGCGCTCAATTTCCGCAGGTCGCACGTTTGGATTGATTGTCTGTAGATGCTTGAGACGCTTGACCTCACGTGACCATTGCTGGCTAAAGCGCATACTTGCTTGCGTACCAATTTCAGCCAGTTGGGCTTTAGCAATAGCTTCAGCTTCATAATAACGCTGTTCGATCACATCACCACGTGCTTTGATAACTTGTCGCGCGCGGTTTTTGTCCAAACGCTCAATATGCGGCATAATCATTTCGCTACTGATACGCGCTGTCAGATCGCTACCTTGCTCACTGATAAATACTCGAATACTTTGTGAAGAAAGAGTAGCTGGTAAATTCAATATTTTTGGTGCAATAGCTTCGACACGGAAGTTGACCTCTAACATCACCATCCCTTGTGGCATAGCGGCACTTTTGAGCATCCCAACCGTAGTATTACCAAAGGTGCTAGTATTAGCCAGCTCATAAATAGCACGCATTAGTGGATGTTCATGAGTGATAAACTCGATCTCTTCACGTGCCAATGCCAGCTCACGCTCAAAGGTCAGAGTCATACCATCTTCTTCACCGAGCGGTAGCCCTTCAATATATTCGCTAATCTCAGTGCTATCGACCGGCGAGATTACCCACGAGCCATCACGTTGAACGCTATAATCAATATTAGCTGAGGCTAAGAAACGTTCAACGAATTTTGGTAATAGGTTATTACCATCGAAGTCGCGCATAGCATCAGCGATACGTCCAGCCACTCTTGGGCGACAAGAGTTATACTCTAATAGGCGGTCACGACCAGACTGCAATTGTGACTCTAATCCTAGACGTGTTTGCTTAGCATCGGCAATCAAATCTTGTAGAATAAGACGATTATCAGCGTTATCAACCCCTTCTAGCAAAGGTTTCAAGGTTTGAATATATAGCTCTTGCACGCTTTGCGCAGTGGGTGATATTTGATTAAATATATTCAGAGCACTATCATACCAATGGTACAGACGCTCTTGCGCGGTACCTTGGATATAAGGCACATGTAAAGTTATTTTTTGGGTCTGGCCGATACGATCTAAGCGACCTATGCGCTGCTCTAAGATATCTGGATTAGCCGGTAAATCCCATAAAATAAGCTGACTAGCAAACTGAAAGTTACGCCCTTCAGAACCAATCTCCGAGCACAGTAATATCTGTGCCCCTTCACTGTCGGCAAAGTACGCAGAAGCCTGATCACGCTCAAGCAGAGTCATCTGCTCAGTAAAAATAGCCGTTTTAATACCAGCATGTAAGCGCAACACAGCCTCAAGGCTTTCGACTGTTGCACCACTACGAGCAATAAGTAGCACCTTCTGGTGTTTTAGTTCGCCTTTTAAAATATTGATTAGCCAAGGTACACGAGGTTCGTCTTCTAACCAGCCACCATCAGGTTGGTTCTCTTCGCCCCATAGCTGCTCACGTAGCTTGCCTGTAGTCTGATAGCTATTGATCCAAGTGTCCGGCAATGGCAACGGATGCGCTGTACTGCTACGACCATAAAAGCCTTTAACGCTCTCACGAGTATTACGGAACAATACTCGACCAGTGCCATGACGATCAAGCAGCTCATTTAGCGCATAGGTGCGAAGCTTATCGTCTTCATTGATAGTGCTTAACTCGTCTTCAGTCACGCTAAGCAAATTAGTTAAAGCCGCAATTTGACTGGCAGTCAGTGGCTTGTCTTCTATTAAAGTTGCCGCAACAGCCGCCGTCTGAGCAAAGGCTTCTTGACCATCGATAAACTCATCCAAATCATCAAAGCGATCGGCATCGAGCAAGCGCAGACGAGCAAAATGACTTTGCACACCAAGCTGTTCAGGAGTTGCGGTTAGCAATAGTACCCCAGCAGTCTCTTCAGCGAAATCAGCTACTAAGTCATACTTTTCGTTGCCACCTTCCGCTTCATTCCAATGCAGATGATGCGCTTCATCGACTACTAATAGATCGAAGCCAGCTTCCATCGCTTGGTCATATAAATCAGGGTGATCGAGTAATAAATCCATCCCAGCAATGATACATTGCTCAGTAGCAAAGACGTTTTGCTCAGGGTCATGCTCTCTGATTGCGGCAGTACGCACTAGATCAAACAAAGCAAAATTTAGATTGAAGCGACGACGTAACTCAATCATCCACTGGTACTGCAAGCTATCAGGCACTAAGATTAATACCCGCTCAGCCTTGCCAGTGAGTAGCTGCTGATGGATAATCAGCCCAGCTTCAATAGTCTTGCCAAGGCCTACCTCATCGGCAAGCAATACGCGTGGCGCAATACGCTTACCGACTTCGTGAGCGATATAGAGCTGATGCTCGATAATATCAACACGGGCACCCATCAATCCTTTTAGAGGATGTCCAGCCAGCGCCGACTGCATACGCAGAATATCTTGGCGAAGCTCATACCAATCACTGCGTTCAATACGACCCGCTAATAGGCGTTCAAGCGGTTTAGCTAGCGTAATATTAGCAGCGAGGCGGGTTTCCATTATGCCTTTACTAACCGTCCTTCCATCAGGGTTATTAACACTGTATTTCAGCACCCCCATCACTTCATCAACGCCAGTGACTATATAGTTGTGACCTTGTTGATCACTGATACTATCACCGACCTTGAACACCACTCGTGATAAAGGCGCGGACATCTTGGCATAGACGCGCATCTCTTCACTTTGGGGGAATAAAATGTGCACACAACGGTCATCTAAATCGATAACTACACCTAAGCCCAATTCGGACTCAGTATCGGATAAATAACGTTGACCAACGGCAAATTCGGAGCTGTGTAAAGAGGCGGCAGAGATAGTCATAGGGCAGGGTCTTTTTGTACTCAGTTAAGAAAAGGATAAGCAGGAGTAATAATTTCGTTATTTGGTCAGTATTAAAGCTGAGCTATTATATAACGTTAGCGGTTAGATGAGTGCGTTAATCTAACTTTTCAAGAGCCTAGCAGCTAGGAATATAGTAGCTATAGTAGTCAGCGGTTCTAGTTGTAGCTTAGTCATGCTACATTGATAGCCAAATCTGCAATAATAAACCTGAGTTAGCGTCATTAAAAGTTAGGTTGACCGCTATAGCAATCCGTTATGAACCATAAATTCCCAGTAGTAAAAACCAGCTATTAGCCAAAATTACTTATTAACAAAAATTATCTTTTAAGGAGTTTCCATGCAAGCAGTATTTTTAGATAGAGGCACATTTTCTGAAGGCATTGACTTGCCAGCGCCACAAGGCATTACTGACTACATCACTTATGATGACACTCCTCAAGAGGACGCGGTGATTATCAAGCGTTGCAAAAATGCTGATATTATCTTCACTAACAAGGTTAAGATTAACGCCGAAGTTATCGCCCAGTTGCCTAAGCTTAAACTGATCCAGTTGACTGCTACCGGTATGAATAACGTTGACCAACAGGCTTGTACAGCTCATAACATTACGCTAAATAATGTCGCAGGTTACGCGGTAAAGAGTGTGCCTGAGCATACCTTTATGCTGATGCTAAATGCGCTGCGTGCTGGTATTTATTATCATCAAAAAGTCGTCGATGGCAGTTGGCAGGCTAATGGTAATTGGTGTCTATTAGATATCCCACTGATAGATTTAGAGGACAAAACTCTAGGCATTATTGGGGTAGGCACTATTGGTAAACGTGTCACTGACATTGCCAAAGCTTTTGGTATGACCGTATTGTGGGCCGAGCATCAAGGACGTAGCCCGCGTAATAGCAATTATACTGCCTTTGATGAAGTGTTGGCTTGCTCGGATGTGATTAGTTTGCATTGCCCACTAGACGAGCGTACTCACCATCTTATCAACGAAACTACTTTGGCAAAAATGAGCAAACAGCCGCTAATAGTCAACGTTGCACGCGGCGGTATTGTTGACAGTCAGGCGCTTGCTGATGCTATTAATAATGAGCAAATCATGGGCTATGCCAGCGATGTTTTTGAAAATGAGCCGATGCTTGATGACGATCCATTGTTAACTATTACTGAGCATCCACGAGTCATTTTTAGTCCGCATAATGCTTGGGGTAGCGAAAGCGCTCAGATTACCTTATGGCAGATTCTTAGCAAGCAAGTAGTCGGTTTTATTGACAACTATACCTAAGCTTTTCTTGGACTAAGATTGAGCTGATGTTTTTTGCTACCAGATTAAAACAGAGTTGTTTATCGCCATCTACTGCTATAAATAACTCTGGCGTTCTACCATCTACGCCATAGCCATCATAAATAACTATCTCAGTAAGCTGTTAACTTAGGCTAGCTTATAAAGTGCAGCGCTCCTGCTATTGGTTATAAGTGCAGCGCTAACGGCTAAAGCTTAACCATTTGTCTTTTATTTGACGGCGCTTTAGCATAATGCGATCGCTTAAGTAATTGCTAGTGACTTTCCACGGATAGCGATCGCCTTGTTTGGGTAGCTCATCTTTAGCTCGACGTATATAGCCAGCTGACAGTGAGCCCATAATAGTATCTTCCTGCACTTGCGCTTTTTCCCCTTCAATCTGGGCTTGTGGTACTACCGTATGGTAGCCATGCTTATGCATATAGCTCAACAACCTAATTAGATAGTGACAGGCTAAATCAACTTTTAGCGTCCAAGAGGCATTGGTATAGCCAAATATGACTGCCATATTGGGGATATCTTCAACTAGTACTGCTTTATAAGTCATACGCGAGCCTACATCAACTGACACACCATCGACATATACTTTTGCGCCACCTAACATCTGCAGTTTTAGCCCAGTTGCGGTAACGATAATATCCGCATCCAAATGCTTACCTGAGTTGAGGGCAATGCCTAATGCAGTGAAATGGCTAATTTGATCAGTCACCACCTCAGCACGTGTCCCTTTTAAGGCTAAAAACAAATCACTATCAGGCACTGCACACAAACGCTCTTCCCACGGATTATAATCGGGCAAAAAGTGCTCAATGTTAACCTCACTACCCTTAAGCTCTTGCTTCGCCCAGCGTGTTAGCAACGCTTTCATAACACTTGGAGCATGCATGGCGATTTGATAGACGCCTTGTTGCCTTAGTACGTTACGTGCTCGTAGCAAAGTATAAGCTTGCTGCTTAGATAACGGTGAGTACTTAGCAGACAACCAATCAAGCGCATAATCATCGCCTGCCACACTAGCGACATAAGTTGGTGAGCGTTGTAACATAGTCACATACCGGGCGCACTGTTCACCGTCTTCAGCAACTAGTGCTGGCAACAAAGTCATTGCCGTTGCCCCACTACCGATAATGACTACTTTTTTATCATCATAATTTAAGTCTTGCCAGTGCTGCGGATGCACAATTTGACCTTGGAAGTCTTCTTCTTTATCGAAGTGAGGACGATAGCCAGCTTGGTAGTCGTAATAGCCCGTTGCGCCGACTACAAAGTTGGCAGTTAACGTAAACACCTCACCACTAGCATGATTTTTTACCATTGCCGTCCACTGCTGCGCCGTACTTGACCATGACAGTTGCTGAACTTCGTGACGATAGCGAATGTGGTCGATGACCTTAAACTCACGCGCAGTATCAGTAATGTAGCTCTTGATATCGCCACCACTTGCTAGCATCCTATGATCTAGCCAAGGTCGAAAGCTGTAGCCAAAGGTTAGCGCATCAGAATCAGAGCGAATACCAGGATAGTTAAATAAGTCCCAAGTACCGCCTAAGTCTTGACGCTTTTCTAATACGACAAATCGCTGCGTTGATGACTGTCCTTGGCGCTTATGGTTGGATTTACGCTTTTGCTTCATCTTGGATTTAGTAGTAAAAAAACTTGCGCTGTTTTGCTGTTGTAAATAACAGCCCATACCTATGCCAGCAATGCCAGCGCCGATAATCAACACCTCATAATCAGCCCCTGTAGCTGCTTGCGCTTTGCTAGACTTTAAACGACGTTTAATAACATTTTTAGCGGCTTGTTTGGCAGAACTGACACTCATCATAATAATATCCTTTAATAATTTTTGATTGCTTGGCTAATTTTTGACTGCCTTGCTACCTTTTACTGACCTGATTGGTCTTTGCTTGTTTTACTTCAATAATAACTATTAACAATTGATATTAGTAATAAGCATTAACCATTATACTAGGGTAATAAAGGCTGAGTTTAGGATGAATATTTGACTCTATAGTTCACAGCTGTACACCATTATTCTCTACCATAAATCTTAGATTATCGACTATTAGCAGTGAATAGCAAAAAATCCTACTAGCTTAAAAATCATAATACCTTAGTAAATATAGAGCATTAAAAATCTATATCTTTCACTAGGTCGATGCCTTAAAAAGCTAATCTAATAAAAACACTAGTTAAAAAGGACAAGGACTTTCCCAATCCATCCAAGCCCCTAATACTGGATGCTTGAGACGCAATTGATGAGCATGTAAATTTAGCCGTGGAGTAATAGTTAAGGCTTCATTCTCAGCATAGATAGGATCACCGATGATTACATGACCGCAGTGCACCATGTGTACTCGCAGCTGATGACTACGACCAGTGACTGGCTTTAAGGCTACTCGAGTTACCGTTTGACCAGTGCACTCTTCATGAGTGAGTATTTGGTAATGGGTCAAAGCATTTTTATGCCAGTCATGATCAACGATATGGCGCGGCTTAGTTGCAGGTTCATAACGCACTGGTACTGATATTTTGCCAGTTGCCCCCACCGTTTCCCAAGCACCAAATACTCGTGCTTCATAAATCTTTTGCGGCAAGCGCTCAATAAACTGTTTACTAATATGGGTTTGAGCAGCAGCATTTTTACCGAATATTAGGAGACCTGAAGTGTCCATATCTAAGCGATGTATCAGTTTTACTTGTGGATTAACACGCTCTAGTCGTGATAGCAGACTAACTTTGAGGGTCTTACCATCGACACTGAGTAAGCTGGCGGGTTTATCTACTACCCAAATATCTTCATCTTCATAAACTGTGACTTGTTGCGCAAAGTCTTCAAAGAAACTGGCTTGGTATTGGGTCTCTTGGATATTTAGAGCAGTGATGGTATTACTATCGTAAGGCATAAAATGACCACTTATTTTTTGGTTATTGACTACTTTTTTTCTGGATTAAAAGTTATTTGATTAAGGGTTTATCACTAAAATTCTATAAGGTATGGGATGAGTTAATTAGCTATTTATAGTAACTAGGGTTGTGTTTCGATTTATTGTACTAATATTAGTTGTTGAGTAATTCAACCAGCCATGCGCTAGTAAGTGCTGATAAACATGTTAATATAATGACATATTGTTATTCATTCATAATATTTCTTTAGCAATCGACCAATATTTGATGATTGCTATTAATAACATTTATAGCATAACTGGTAGCAATTTTGATTGGCTGCTATAGTAATATACAGTCGATGTACTAAAGAGACCATAAAACAAGAGAGAAAATAATGTCAGACCTTATCGTTAATACTACTGATGACAACTTTGACCAAGATGTATTACAAGCCGATGTGCCAGTTTTAGTGGATTTTTGGGCCACTTGGTGTGGACCTTGTAAAGCTATTGCTCCTATCTTAGAAGACTTAGCTGCTGAATACCAAGGTAAAGTTAAAATCGTTAAAGTGGACGTAGATAGTAACCCACAAGCAGCAAGTCGTTTCGGTATTCGTAATATTCCCACCTTATTTGTCTTTAAAAACGGTGAAAAAGTTGATTCAGTAATGGGCCTACAGCCTAAAAGTGAATTGGCTAAAGTACTAGACAAGCACTTATAAGATATTGCTAGCTAATATAGAATAATTTATCACTGATCAATCGGTGATTGAATAGAGTTCTGAAAAGCCATTATCTTCTCCAGATAATGGCTTTTCGCTAACGTTCATCGCAAACTATTCAATTATACGACTTTTTTAGTAAAAATAATTGACAAGCCTATCGTGAAAACCGTATAGTCTTGTGACAAGAAAAATATAGCATTTTCATAAGCGTCTTGTCGCTGTTCTCCCTGTGTTTATCACTATAAAACACATTTATCGCTACTGAATACCATAACTGAATAAAATGACTAAATACGATTATTAGCAGTAAATGCTTATCGTATTCCTTTATGTAGCCTTTTCTATCGCCCTTATTTTTCACTTAGTACTGTTAATGTACAGCAGGTGATAATTTGACGTATAGGAATTGGATCTGTATAAAGATCAACTTTGCGCACACATCCTATTACTATACTAACGTTGTTCTAAATCAATGTCGTGGGTTGTGCTGCTAATGGCAGTTCCCACCCGACAAATTGCTAATGACTTATCTATGAATTTAACTGAATTAAAGAAAAAATCAATCGCTGAGCTATTGACCATCGCCAAAGAAATGGGCCTTGATAATATGGCTCGTAGCCGTAAGCAAGACATCATCTTTGCTATTCTAAAAACCCATGCCCGTAACGGCGAAGCCATTTACGGCGACGGGGTATTAGAAGTACTACCAGATGGTTTTGGCTTTTTGCGTTCTTCTGAAGGCTCATATTTGGCAGGTCCTGATGACATTTATGTCAGTCCTAGTCAGATTCGACGTTTCAGCCTCAAGACTGGTGACAGTATTGCCGGTACTATCCGTCCGCCAAAAGACTCTGAGCGTTATTTTGCCTTATTGAAGGTGGGAGAAATCAACTTTGATACTCCTGATCGCTCACGCCATAAGCTTATTTTTGAGAACTTGACTCCTTTGTTCCCAACTCAGCAGCTCAAGCTTGAATCAGGTAATGGTACTACCGAAGACTTAACTGGTCGTATCATTGACCTGATTGCTCCTATTGGTAAAGGTCAACGCTCAATTATCGTAGCACCACCTAAGGCTGGTAAAACGGTACTGCTGCAAACCATCGCTCAAGCGATCACTCGTAACAACCCTGAATGCTATTTGATTGTATTATTGATTGATGAGCGTCCAGAAGAAGTGACAGAGATGGTACGTACAGTACGCGGTGAAGTCGTCGCCTCAACTTTCGATGAACCGCCACAACGCCATGTACAAGTGGCTGATATGGTTATCGAAAAAGCCAAGCGCTTAGTAGAGCATAAACAAGATGTGGTTATCTTGCTTGACTCTATCACTCGTCTTGCTCGTGCTTATAACACCGTTATTCCTTCATCGGGTAAAGTATTGACTGGTGGTCTTGATTCAAACGCTTTAGAACGGCCAAAACGCTTCTTCGGTGCTGCTCGTAACATTGAAGAAGGGGGTAGCTTGACTATTATCGCCACCGCTTTGATTGACACCGGTAGTAAAATGGACAGCGTGATCTTTGAAGAATTCAAAGGTACCGGTAACCAAGAAATCACTCTAGAACGTGATTTGGCAGAAAAACGCGTTTTCCCAGCTATTAATATTAAAAAGTCTGGTACGCGCCGTGAAGAACGCCTGCTTGATGAAGACAAACTGCGTAAAGTTTGGATTTTACGCAAATTGTTACAGCCGATGGATGGTGTACAAGCTACTGAATTCTTATTGGACCGTCTCAAAGAAGCCAAAACTAATGATGAGTTCTTTGAGCAGATGAAACGTAAATCGCAAAACTAAGATCTGTTAGCTAGAGTTAGTATTACTAAGGCTAATAGTATTACTGGTATCTTGAAGTCATTAAAAAAAGATCGCTTATAGCGGTCTTTTTTTGGCTTACGCTTTAGTGATAATCAGTTAGCGTATTATCATGATGAATACAAGAAAACTAAGTCAAAGCACTACTCACGACATACAAGCGCAACATCGCTTACATTGAATGCGCAAAGCTTAGCGTTTCTACTACGACCCCAACACTAGTAACAAGGTATTATTAGTATTGATACTAATACACTCAATCAAATATTGTTAATAAGTGCTTTGCTAGTTATCCTAGCTAGTAATTATCTAAGAATAGCGCTCAAATGGCTATTTTGATTAATTACTAAAAGTACTTATTATCATTTTGCTTCATTTAACAGGTGATGATATGAAATTTGCTAAAACTATCGCGATGACCGCTATTACTAGTACCGCTTTAATTATGACTGGTTGTAACTCTACTGGTGGTTATAACAGTGGCGTAAGTAACACTACCAAAGCAGCTACTGCTGGTGCAGTTGCAGGCGCACTTATTAAAAGTAAAGGCGATAGTAAAGATATCGCTCGTGGTGCTCTAGCGGGTGCTGCTGTCGGTGGTGCAGGTGGTTATATCTATGACAAAACTAAAAACTAATCGATAGTTTTTGGTTAAACTGATGTTAAAAGCCCACAATCTAAGTTGTGGGCTTTTTTTGGCTTAAATAACTGACCATTAAACTAAAAAATCATACCTTTAGTCCTAAGCTATTTACTGATTATACGGCGCTACTTGAAGACTATAACCCACCGCTAAAAGTATCACAGCTTTGGATATTACCGCTTTCTAAACCACGAGTAAACCATTGCACACGTTGCTGACTAGTACCATGAGTAAAGTTATCGGGAACCACTGCTCCGCCACTAGCCCGCGCTAGTCTATCATCACCGATTTGTCCGGCGGCATTGATAGCTTCATCGACATCGCCTGCTTCTAAGAACTGCACACGCTGTTGATTACGATTGGCCCATACACCGGCGAAGCAATCTGCTTGTAGCTCTTGTAATACTGATAGTTTATTCGCTTGGGCACGAGTCACTTGACGACTGGCTTCGCTGACTTGTTGAGAGATACCCAGTAGGGTCTGTACATGATGACCTACTTCGTGCGAAATGACATAAGCCTGCGCAAAGTCACCCGCTTTACCACGGTTTTCTTCGTCGCCTGACTGTTGCTGATCGCCACTGATACCAAAGTTTTGACGCATTTCTACAAAAAACGAAGTGTCTAGATACACCGTCTGATCACCAGGACAATAAAAAGGTCCCGTCGCTGAAGTGGCATTACCACAAGCTGAATTGATCTGGCCATTGAATAGCACCAATGAGGGCTCTTTATAAGTCTGACCCCCTTCTTTAAATACTTGACCCCATACCTCTTCAGTATCTGCCAGCACTACTTTTACAAACTGGGTATCCCGATCATCGCTAGTAGCTGGTTCAGTTGAGGTATTACTGCCACCACCAGCCACTACTTGACCAGTTTGTAATGCTGTCATTGGATTGACTCCAAACACTAACCATAAAATACCAGCAATAATGATGCCGCCAATACCGCCGCCCATTATCTTACCGCCGCCACTACTAGTACGGACGTTAGAGCTACCCCTTCTACCTTGCCATTTCATAATATTCTCCAATTCACATCAATATATATCAAGCGCTGTCGACACTTAACCCTCTAAGAAAATACACACTCATAGGAGTAAAATATCAATATCTACTGATAGCAACTCTATTTAATTTACTGTTTAGCTAAAGAGTCTATGACCGTTCTTTAAGCTACTAACTATTTTTACTTGCTTCAATTTAGCAAATTATACGTCCATTGCGCTATTAACTTGTATTAAACTTATATAAAAGTCGAGCTTGTAAATATTATTTACATTTTTATTGTTAATTAGTGGTATAAACTCTTTTCATTTACTTAAAAAAGATATAGAATGCGTGCAAGCTGAGTAGCTGTAACCAAGAGTAGTTGATCTCCAAAAATAAACTGGAAGTTCAACCTTTAGCTATGTCTACTGCTCATTTCATTTTCCGGAGAATATTGTATGAAACTTAAATTACTTGCTTTAGCTGGTATCATGGCCGCCTCTATGGGTTTAACTGCTTGTGATAGCAACAAAGAAAACGCTGCTGAAGACATTACTGATGCAAAAGAAGAAGTTGCTGATGCAACTGAAGAGCTAAACAAAGCTGACGAAGCTACTCCTGTAGCTGATGCTGCTGTAGCTGACGCTGCTGTAGCTGTTGACGCTGCTGCTGATGCAACTGCAACTAGCGAAGTTGATGCTGAAGTTCCAGTAGACGGTACTGCTACTACTGATATGGCTACTGATCCAGCTGTTGATGCTGCTGACGAAGTTGTTGTTGTTGAGCCAGCTCAATAATTATTATTATATAAATTATAATAATATTGTACAAAAAAAAGAGAGCTTAAGCTCTCTTTTTTTATGGCTAAGATTTAGTAGTTTTATCCTTACTCTCAAGTATTTTGAGTTCTAAATGTATTTCTATCTATAGGTTTACCGCTATACAAAATATCTGCTGCTATACAAAGCCTTATATGAAATATCTAGCACTATTGAAAACCGCCCTCAATATCTCTCCATAATGGCTGATTGCCCACTAGCCTCTTAGTGTTAAGCTAGCAGCTACTCCGATTAAACCTCACTAATTTCACGCATCAAATTGTTGGCGGATTCAGCATTTAGCAAGTATGGATTAAAACTGATAGTAGTAGAATACTTAAGATAAATAGCTGTATTCTCTTCAGTTGGAGAAGCATAGTTCATCGACCATTTAGCCCATACTCGGTGCTTTAATTCACGAGTCTCAATCAATTGTAGATCATGATGGCGCTGATCAGCGATTAAACTATAAAGCAATCGATTAATCTGTGCTCTTGGTCCTTCAATCGTTTGTAAAAAATAATCCTTATTAAAAATGAGCATGCCAGTGATGCCATTGGCGGCATTGTTGCGTTGGGCTTGTTGCAAAATCTCATTAAAATCATTAGCTGATACATCAGAGTTGGCACGACTGGCATAAGTCATGCTCACTAAAATATGAGCGTCAGTATTATTTTCGATCATCGGTTATCTCTTATATAAATAATATTTAATATAGAGGTGCTAACTACCCTACTAAGAACCAACTAACTCCTGACAAACCAAGACTTTTTCTTTTCTATTGCTTGTTTCTGTTGTTGTTCTTGTTGCTGTTGTTGTTTCGACAGAGCGTCAATCAACATCATAATTTGATTAGTACTCATTAAATAAGGATTGAACTCAGTACCTGCTGAAAATTTAAGCGAATGCTCTTTATTATCTGTACTAGGAATCAGATATTTCATCGACCATTTATCCCATCGACGTTGTTCAATCTCGCTACACTCAATAACTTGTAACGAAAAATGCCGCTCATCTTTGACCAATTTTCTTAACAGATCATTTATAACAGGTCTAGAGCCTTCAATACTTTGAAGAAAGTAATTATGATTAAAAATCAAAGCGCCAGTAATGCCATTATAACTATTATTCTGTTGCGCTTGCGCAAGAATACGAGACACTTCACCCTTTAGATTGTAGCTATTATAACGACTAATATAAGTTAAGCGCACCATGATATGCTCGCCATTCATCATTTTTGCATGACTACTTTCTGAATGTTCAGCTATTGCCATAACGGGCTCCGGTCAAGTAAGAACTGAAATAAGAGTTGATATAAGGACTGATATAAGAATACTAACTATCACTATAGTACGACCAGCGACAAAGACTCTAAGACTTATTTCTTCAGCGCTTGGATATACTTATCCATATTCCACGCCATATTGTTGCCACTAATAGCCTGCCGAATTCGTTGCACTAGAGCCAATAACTGCGAATCGTTTTCACATTGCTCTAGACTTAATAGATAACCCCAAGCATCCTGAGCGGGCACGTTTTTTTCTATATAAGTTGCCAGATCTGACTTTATGGTTTCATAGCTAACTTCAGGAGCTTTACTGTTAGCAAAAAGCCCTATAAAAGCAGGCTTATGGTTTGCAATATTATTGAACTCAGCCGCAAACTCAGCTTCATTATGCACTTGAGTTGCCACTGTGTCAGAAGCTATGACTGAAGATCGACTAGTCTGATAATGATCAACACTTGTCTGTTGATCATTAAGCACTGTATTTACTTCAGATGTGGTAGTAAAAAGAACGTCTGGCTGTGTAAATGTGGTAGATTGCGGTTGGTTAATAACCCTGCTGAGCGGTTGTGCAGCGTTAGCCTTACTCTGCGGGCTAAGCTCAATACATTGAAAATCCACAAGTAATTCAAATAGTGGTGTTATACCTCCAAATTCAGCAAACATATCATTATCATTAAGCGAGTCCAGATAATTTTGATAAGTCTTTTTACCATCGATAGTAATTAGTAGCGTTCTAGCCTCTCTTGGCAATACGCCCAAAGTTTGATTTCTGATTTCTTCTCGACCTAAATTGCTTTTTTGATACACATCATTACTATTCATTTTTTTAATCCAACGCAGATATTCAGACTAGTATTTTAGCAAAATCATGCTAACCGAATAATTTTGTGATCTAAGCAGTAAAGCCTTTTATCCCTAACTTTATAAGTAGTAGTGAAACCTTACTTATATTTCTTACTTATAGTAGAGAGTAACTGATTATCGAACTTTCTATATTATTGCATAGCCTATCTGAGGTTAATACCAATATATAATTCCATAGCCAGATAATAAACTCAATGAGCGGTTTGTCTACAACTAAAAGTTTCTCTATAGCCCTATCTCAATGGCGTCATAAAGTTTTGCGAGCAAGGTAGAACGCTATTTGTATTAGTCAGTTTTAATAGTATTAAATCTACCAAGTAGTAGTAATACTAAATAGTATTGAGAGTGGCAAAAATAAAGCGGCAAACTAAGAAACATTAATATGTCGCTTAGTTTGCCGCTTTATCTACAGTAGATTTGCTTGCTGTACTAATTTGCTTACTGTACTGAGTAGTTATGGTCTACTTAGCAGTTATAGCTAACATTTCTAACTATTATACATCGAATAAGCGCTCATCAACCTTTTGACGAAACTTTTGACCCGTCTTAAAAGTGACTACTCTACGAGCAGAGACTGCTACTGCTTCACCAGTCTTTGGATTGCGACCTGGACGACTATTTTTGTCTTTAAGCTCAAAATTACCAAAGCCTGAAAGTTTTACTTCTTTCCCTTCGATCAAACTCTCTGATAGCTCATCAAAGAAATTCTCTACTAAACAGCGCCCTTCTTGACGAGTTAAATCGAGGCGAGTCATTAGATGCTCGATCATATCAGACTTAGTTAAAGTGCTCACTATGGTGCTCCTTTGCTATATCGTGGCTAGTGTCTTTTGGTAATGTTATGGATAACTATGACAAATAATATTAGCTATTATAAATGATTTCTGCCGAAATTTTAATAGAGTCTGTAATAAAACCTTTTATTAATAACTAGTTAACACTGTTAACGACTAATTCAATCTCTCAAACCCTGTAAGGAACAGAGTTTGAGAAATTAGAAAGTAACGCTATTATTTACTATTAGCTATCACGTAGTTGGGCTTTATGCTGCTCTGTTAGAGCATTAACTACTTTATCAGTAGCGGTTTTAACCACTTCATCAGCTAAGGTTTGGCTATAATCCTGCCAAGTCAAAGCAAAAGCTAGAGAACGCTGGCCCGCTGGTACTTTGTCGCCTTGATAGACATCAAACAGCCATAAATCGGTCAATAATGGCCCAGCGGCATTACGGATAGTTGCTTGTAGCGTTTGTACACTGATATCGCTGTCAACAAGGATAGCAATATCGCGGCGCACTTGTGGAAATTTACTTGGAGTGGCTATCAGTTGTTGTTCGCGTGCGAGTGTCAATAATGGTGCTAAAGCCAACTGCGCAACCCAAGTAGCTGGTAGATCAAGCTGTTTTGCAGTGTTAGGATGTAGCTGTCCAAGCCAACCGATATAATGCTCATCTATATACAGTTTAGCGCTTTGTCCTGGATGCAGAAAGTCCAAATCACTACGCTCGTAACGGATACGTCCTGCCTCAAGCTGCGCAGGTAATAGTTGCTCGACATCGTGTTTAAGATCATAGAAGTCCAGCGCACGATTTTGATAAGCTTGTTCATCCCATAGATTACCGACAGCGATTAAGGCGATACTAGGGGTCTGTACTAAGGCACCCACGTTTTCACCAACGAAGCTTAAGCCGGTCTCAAAAAAACGAATACGCGCTTGTTGACGATTGAGGTTGTATTGGACACAAGGCAATAAGCTCGACAATAGCGTACGACGCATAACCGCTAGATCGTTAGATATAGGGTTAGCTAATGCTAGTACCTCACCTAGTGCTTCATCATTAATTAAGGCCTCTAACTTAGCATCACTAAAGCTAAAGCTAATGGCTTCCATATAGCCGATATCAACCAAAGCCAGTTTCATTTCGTGAGTCAAGTCCGCAGTGTCATCATAGTTCATACTGACTTGTAGATGCGGCAAAACGCTAGGAATATTATCATAGCCATAAATGCGCGCTATTTCTTCGATCAGATCTTCTCTAATAACCATATCAAAGCGATATGATGGCGGTGTACAGATAAGCACATCAGGCTGTTGCTCTATTACCAGCCCTAGCTGGGTCAAAATACGCACCATAGTATCTACTGCAATTTCGATACCGAGGACATCTTTTACTTTAGCAATAGGTAAAATGATAGCGCTACGAGCAGGTAGCTGATCTTGCTGCTCAACGGTAATGATTGGTCCTGCCTCACCATTAGTAATACTAGTGATCAAATCAACAGCACGCGCTAATGCTAATACTGGCAACTCAAAGTCTACTCCACGCTCAAAACGTTGTGAAGCATCAGTATGCAGACCGAAGCGGCGCGCACGAGCAGCGATAGCTAGCGGATTAAAAAAAGCACTCTCAAGAACGATATTAGTAGTAGCATCCGTGACACTACTGCGCTTGCCACCCATGATACCAGCCAGAGCTAAGATACCGTTGTCATCAGCAATAACCAACTCATCACCAGTTAAGCTTATAGTTTGCTCATTGAGCAAAGTAAGGCTCTCTTTAGGCTCAGCTAAACGTACTACTATACTGCCAACAATAGTGTCTGCATCAAAGGCATGTAGAGGCTGACCTAGCTCCATCAATACATAGTTAGTGACGTCAACTAAGAAATTGTGCGAGCGTAAACCGGACTGAACTAAAGCATCAGTCATCCATTTGGGTGTTTGAGCACTACGATCAATACTACTAATAGACTGGACTAAGTAGCGAGGACAAGCTGCAGGGGCAGTAATCGTCACTTCAGGGGTAGTTTGGCTATCACTAGCTAGCTCTGGCGGATTGACTACTGGGGTCTGCACTGTCAAGCCATTGATAACACCAATTTCACGAGCTATACCACGCACACTAAAGCAGTCACCGCGATTGGGGGTAATAGAGATGTCGAATATCTGATGATCTAACCCTAGATAATCGCGGATATCTGTACCGATAGGCGCATCTTCTGCGAGTTCCAGTAAACCGTCGACATCGTCGGTCAAGTCAATCTCAGAGGCGCCGCATAGCATACCGTTGGAAGCTACACCACGTAGTTCGCTGGCTTTGATATGAAAGCCAGGTTTATCTTTACCGCCATCGCCAGGAAGCACAGCACCGACCGTTGCCACAGGGACTTTCATACCGACACGGACATTAGGAGCACCGCAAACGATTTGTAAGGTTTCTTTAGCACCAATATTAACTTGCGTTACTCTTAGCTTATCGGCATCAGGATGGGGCTCGACACTGATGACTTCGCCAACCACTACGCCATTAAATGGACGTGCGACCGCATAACGATCATCGATCTCCAGTCCTGCCATAGTGAGTTGTTCGGCCAATTGCTCGCTAGTATTAGTAGGGTTTACCCATTGACGTAACCACTGTTCGCTAATTTTCATAGATATCTCAGATCAAAATTTCAAAATAAAAAAACGGCGTATTGATACGGCTTGTATTCCCCTAACGCATAGTTGCTAGGGTCGTTAGCCTACTCTACAAAGCCACTGTTTAGCCGAATTGCTTTAAGAAGCGTACGTCATTTTGGAAGAACAAGCGTAAATCATCAATGCCATAGTACAGCATTGCAAAACGCTCAATACCCATTCCAAAAGCAAAGCCAGTATACTTTTCAGCATCAATGCCACAGTTGGTCAGTACTTGCGGATGTACCATACCGCAGCCCATAACTTCAAGCCACTTGCCATTATCATCTAAGATGTCGACCTCAGCTGATGGCTCAGTAAAAGGGAAAAAAGAAGGACGAAAA
Source organism: Psychrobacter sp. TAE2020 (assembly GCF_018919485.1). GTDB lineage: Bacteria > Pseudomonadota > Gammaproteobacteria > Pseudomonadales > Moraxellaceae > Psychrobacter. Next base: position 2,337,385 of record NZ_JAHLMU010000001.1, on the reverse strand, counting down.
CGTACGGTTAACTCTTTGGCAAAAAACGCCTGTAAAAACTCACTAATCAAGCCTTTTAGCTCTGCAAAAGAGCTGGACTGAGTGACCATTAACCCTTCTAACTGATGGAACATTGGCGAATGAGTTTGGTCTGAATCATTACGGTAAACACGTCCTGGGCAGATAATACGGATAGGTGGTGCGCCCTTCTCCATAGTACGGATCTGTACTGGACTAGTATGAGTACGCAATAAATAGTGCGCATCAAAGTAGAAAGTATCGTGCATAGCACGTGCAGGGTGATGCGAGGGAATATTCAGCGCCTCAAAGTTGTAATAGTCACTCTCAACTTCTGGGCCTGTCGCGACATTAAAACCAGCTTGTATAAAGAACTGCTGCATGCGCTGGGTAATCATAGTCACGGGGTGCAAGTGACCTCTTTCACTACCGCGCGCAGGTAAAGTAATGTCAATACTTTCACTAGCAAGCTTGGCATTTAGAGCGGCGATTTCTAGCTGTTGCTGTTGCACAGTCAATGCTTCTTGGATACGACTACGTACTAGATGCAGCCATCCGCCATAAGTCTTTTTGTCATCACTACTTAGCTTACCCATTTGCTTTGACCAGCCGGTTAACTGGCTCTTTTTACCAGTAAGCTGAACTCGTAATTCTTGCAGCACGGGTACACTAGTAGCTTGGGCAATAAAGATTTCGGCAGCACTGGCAAGCTCATTCAGTTGACTTTCATTGAGCTCATTTAGCTCTGAAGATAGAATCGGTAATTCCGACAAATCGGTAGTAGCAGCAGGGGTAGTCATAAGACGCATTATTCCTGAGTTGAACAAAATTTTGAGGGGTTGACTAAATAGTCACTAATCGGTGTAGCAGGCTTTATGCTGCTTAGCATTTATAGTAACAAACTTAACATCTATATGAACCATTAATAGCTTAGCAATATAACCTACCTGAGCAGCAAACGCATAAAAAAAGCTACCGACTAGCGGTAGCTTTCATTAATATCGTACTATTAATCAATATTAACACTGCCCATATAAATATCTAACTCAGATACTGATAGGGCCATTAATATTTAGGCCAGTTCCGCTTTTGCTTTTTCGACCAAAGCAGTGAAAGTAGCAGCATCATGCATAGCGATGTCAGCAAGTACGCGACGATCGATTGCGATGTTAGCTTTTTTCATGCCATTGATAAAGCGGCTATAGCTCAAACCGTTTAAGCGTGCACCAGCATTGATACGAGCAATCCAAAGGCGACGGAAAGTACGCTTTTTGTTGCGACGGTCACGATAGGCATATTGACCGGCTTTAGTTACTGCCTGTACTGCTACACGATAAACACGTGAACGAGCACCATAGTAACCTTTTGCACGTTTTAAGATTTTTTTGTGACGGCGATTCGCCTGTACACCACGTTTTACACGGGCCATAATTTACTCCAAGAATTTTTAGCGGTATTAGTCAAATTAAACAACAATGCTTGCTATCAAAATAGCCATTGTTGTCAGATTGCAAAGTCAATTAGATGTATGGGCACATACGACGAACAGCTGCTTCGTCAGACTTGTCCACCATCTTAAGACCACGCAACTGGCGAATACGCTTAGCTGATTTCTTGGTCAAAATATGGCTCTTAAATGCTTGCTTGCGCTTAAAACCGTTCGCTGTTTTCTTGAAGCGTTTGGCGGCGCCACGTTTGGTTTTCATCTTCACTTTCATGATGATTTGCCTCTTTGTCTTAGTTAGAACCTGGTCGTCAAATAGCTATAATGATAAACGTCAACTATTTGCCTCGAGGTGGGAGGCGCTATTTTAGCAGAAGTATTGCTATTTTGCCACTGCTAGTTTACTGATTATTAGCTAAGTCTAGGCTATTTATTCACTATAAAGAATATTCATTAGTGTTTTTTAATAAATCAAACATTAGCTCACTAAATCCAAGTCTATTTATTATTGTACAATCTCAGGAATCAATAAATTACTCACGAAAAAGCTGCTAATTCTGCCGTTCATCATCAAAACTATTGCAACCATGCCTTTGCTATGGTTAAGTAAACTCTTATATCCTATATATTCTTTATAAAGAATATATAGTAGTAATACCTACTAGTTATAAACTTTGCGGTAGTAAAAACCTTTAATTAGTTCATTGGGAGTATTTATTTTTATTGTAATTATTGATCGTTTATGGTTGATAAGATTTATAGCTGACCGTGATTATAGCGATATCTTTGTTTATTGGGCTATGAGAATGACTATACAGTTAGCATATGGGAGAGAACGATGATAGATGAAGTTTTAGATATTGATGAACAGATATTCGTTTTTGAGACAGTCATGCGGGTGCGGAATACGGAGATCGATATTGGTCAACATCTGACTTTAGAGTCGCTGACTGCTCTGATATCTGAAACTCGAGTACGGTTTTTATACTCTAAGGGTATTAAAGAGATTGATGCCGATTATCAGGGTTTGATTGTTGATGACCTGCAATTGAATATTATAAGCTTAGTACGAGCACGCGAGGAGCTATTATTTGAAATGGGCGTATCGCTATTAGATTGTGATGGTGGCAATATAACGACTAAAGTGACACGAATGTATGATGGTTCCACCATAGCAATAGCACAACAGCACTTTGTAAATTATGACTATCGTTTTAACAAAGTGACCACCATTAATAACAGTATCAAACAAGCTCTAAATCAGCAATTATTTGATATTTAATATCGCTTTCAGTGTGTATTCACAGTATCATCAATATGGAAATAGCACCCTATTTGTTTTTTAGTTAATTTCTATAAGATGACCACTATGACTGTCCCTACCCAGCCCTTACCTGCTTGGCTTACTGCCGTAAAATTCAATGACGACGGTTTGCTTCCTGCTATTGCCCAAGATCAACAATCAGGCCGTATTCTTATGATGGCTTGGATGAACGCTGAAGCCTTACAGTTGACGGTACAGACTCAGACCGCAGTATATTTTTCTCGTTCGCGTGCCAAACTTTGGCATAAAGGCGAGACCTCCGGTCATACTCAACAAGTTCACGATATCCGCCTAGATTGTGATGCTGATGTTATTGTGCTCAGCGTCACTCAAGTTGGCGGTATCGCTTGCCATACTGGTCGAGAGTCCTGCTTTTATCAGCGTTTAGATACTTCTGGAGCAAGCCCCAAATGGCAGGCAGTCGATGACATTTTAAAAGACCCTGCTGCCATATATGGCGCTGAACAAAAAAATCTTGCTGACCACAGTATTGAGACAGAAGACACTAATAAAGCCCTAAGCTCTACCTCAACAGTAAATAGCGCAAATCCTGCTGACGCTAATCAGCCTAGCCATACTACTAGTGAGTCAATCCTGCAGCAGCTTGATAAAGTGCTCAACGAGCGTAAAAAGGCCGATGCTGATAGCTCTTATGTCGCCAGCTTATATGCACACGGGCTAAATAAGATTCTCGAAAAGGTAGGTGAAGAAGCCATCGAAAGCATCATCGCTGCCAAAGATTTGGCCAACAGCAATGCGCTGACTGATAAAAACCAATATGATGCCGCACGGCATGAGCTTATCTACGAAGTAGCTGACGTTTGGTTCCATACTTTAGTAGCTTTGGCTTGGTTCAATATCAAGTCAGACGTAGTGTTAAGTGAGCTAGGACGACGCTTTGGTCTTTCAGGTATTGATGAAAAAGCCTCTCGTCAATCTTGAGCTAGTGTTTCAGCTAGCTATTGACAGCTCTAACAAATTGACTAGGCTAAATAAAGTTGTTTTTACCTTTTCCATGGCAATAGCGTTATAATATAGCGCTATTGCCTAAAGTATTGTCTGCTGACAATATTTTATTTTTAGTTAACGGCTATTGCGTTTAATTGTGAAATTTAAACCGTGCTGATAGATGGCTTTGGACAATAAAGATACTGATCTAGTCAAGAGATAAGGACAACGTTATGGGCAGTTTTTCCATTACACATTGGTTAATTCTATTAGTAGTAGTCGTAGTAATATTCGGTACTTCTAAGCTTAAAAATGCTGGCAAAGATTTAGGCGGTGCGGTAAAAGGTTTTAAAGAAGCAGTGAAAGATGAAGAGGCTGAAAAACATCGAGTGCTTGATCATGATGCTAGTTTGCATGCTGCAAATAACGATTTAAATAGACCGCTAGGCACTAAGGTTGATGATATCGAAATTAGCTCTGCTCCTGTCGATGATCAGCGCAAGGTATAACATAAGCAGTTTGCCACTGTCATTTTTAAACTGTTTTAGATAGTGATGTTTAACCATTATGTTTGATATCGGCTTTTCTGAATTATTCTTGTTTGGCGTAATCGCCTTAATTGTCTTGGGTCCTGAGAAGTTACCACAAGCTGCCCGTACTGCTGGGAAATGGTATGCCAAACTGCGTCGTACCATCTCTACTATCCAATCTGAAATAGAAGCCGAACTTGACCTAGCAGAGACTAGACAACAGATGCAAGATGAGCTGGCTAACATCCGCAAGACCAAAGCCGATATGGACCGCGAAATGGCAGAGATGCGCGGTAGCATAAAAGCGTTTGAAAACTCACAGAATCATAGTCTCAAGTCGCAGCAAAGCCCAATGCTCTCTTCTGCAACTGATAGCACTCAGCAGCCCTCTGGACAAAACTTGCCGGCAGAGTTTGCCTATGCTTACGAGAGCAGTGCAACTGATGCAATGGGGGATAAGTCAGCAGCAGCAATTGAAAATGAGCCACTCACTAGTGATGCAACTGTAGCGAAGACTACCAAGCCACTGATAATTACTCGGCCGTGGGAAAACATGTGGTTTCGCTTAGGCGATTATGACCGAGTAAGGCGTTTGCCAGCAGCGCCTTATCTACCCAACTATCAGGCTGATATGTTGTTATATACCGCTCCAGCAATTTCTACTACCTTAAATAGCGTAGATAGCGTAAATAGCTCGGTTCGCTTGGATAAACCAGATAGCTTGGATAACTTGAAGCAAGCAGATAGCTCAATGAATAACAGCGCTTTAGATAAACAGCAGGCGAATTAATGAGTTTATTTAAACGCAAAAAGACTCGCCAACAAAAAATAGCAGCGGCAGAAGAGGCCACTATTGCTACTGAAAGCATTGAAAACAAAAATAGCTACGCTAGTGAGCCTGATGAGTTGTTAGATAGCTTAGGCGACATGCCTATTACCCAACATCTCATTGAGTTACGTGGTCATCTGATCAAGATATGCGTGGCAGTGTTAGTAATATTTTTGGCTTTAGTAGGGTTTTCACGCGAGCTGTATGACTTTTTGTCAGACCCGTTAGTTGCTCAGCTGCCTGCTAATTCGACGATGATTGCTACTGATATTACCTCTAACTTTATGGCACCGATTCGATTGACGATCTTTGTCGCTGCTTTTTTTGCTATGCCTTTTATCTTGTATCAAATATGGTCATTTGTAGCGCCTGGTTTATATAAGAAAGAAAAGAAGGTCGCGGTTCCAGTATTGTTATCTTCTATAGTGCTGTTCTACGCTGGGGTCGCCTTTGCCTACTTTATCGTGCTCAAGGGAGTACTGAAATTCTTTATTATGTTTGCCCCACAAAACGTGCTACCAATGACTGATATCGACAGCTATCTCAGCTTTGCGCTAAAGTTATTTATGGTATTTGGCCTGACTTTTGAGATTCCAGTAGTGACCTTTTTATTGATATTAGTCGGTATAGTCTCCATTCAGAGCTTAGAGGATAAACGTCGTTATATCATTGTTGGTTGTTTTGGTGTAGCAGCAGTAGTCACGCCGCCTGACGGCATATCGATGTTGATGCTAGCTATTCCTATGTGGTTATTGTTCGAGCTGGGCTTATTACTGGCTAAGATTCTAATTAAAAAAGATAGCCAAAAACAGCTCAATGCAGATTTAAAATAAGGATTATGCTAAGCACTTAGTACAGTTATTCTGACTGAGGATAAGTAAAAAACTATTAACTTAAGCGGTGATTATTACCTTACTTATCCAATGCCAGTATCCTTTATACTGTTAACATCAATTGCGTTATAAATTTCAATATTTCAATATTTTTCAAATACTTATGGCGCTCATTATTTTATCACGCTTAGAGTTTTGATATTCATTAACGTTTACGTGCCATCGTTTATACCTTGGCTTTTTTTAGCACTACTGCTTTTGTTGATTGTAGTTTTATTCATTTTTATAGTTCGATCTTTATCCTATTATCAGGTAGCTTGTTTATGTCCGCATCTATGCCCGCTTATATGAGTAGTCCTACCGATGAGCAGCTAAATGCGCTCAATATGGCGATGGACCATAAGTCATTCAAAGTGGTGGCGTATGCCGGAGCAGGTAAAACCACTACCCTAAAACTGATTGGTGAGCGCTTACGTGGCCGCGGCTTATATTTGGCCTTTAACAAAGCTATCGCTAATGATGCGCGCTCTAAGTTTCCAGGTCATGTAGATTGTCGCACTTTTCATTCGCTGGCTTACCGTCACGTGCCACGAGATATTACCGCTAAGTTATCACTACCGAGATTTTCGCCCAAACGCTTAGGGGATGATCTAGGCTTGCAACCAGTACAAGTGCGCCGGCAGATGGATGGGGTCAATAAATATATTACTTTAACACCAGCACGCTTGGCACGTTTTGTCAGTGATGCGGTAAGTGGTTTTTGTAGTACTCATGCCAGCTATCCGGCGCCAAGACATATCGAATTTCCTAAATGGCTCGATGATTCTGATGCCGAGCAACTGCGTGAGATGCTGTATCCTGCTGTTGAACAGCGTTGGTTGCAGTCCATAGACCCTCGCCATCCGGCGGGTATCGGTCATGATATTTATCTGAAATTATGGGCGCTATCTAAACCTAGCATTCCTGCTGACTTCATTTTGTTCGATGAAGCGCAAGATGCTGATCCACTAATGATGGGCATATTAACCCAGCAGTCGAAGCAAGTTATCTATGTCGGTGATGCGCATCAGCAGATTTATGAGTGGCGTGGTGCTGTTAATGCGATGAAAAAACTACCGCTACCGCAAACTTTATTGACTCAGTCTTTCCGTTTCGGCGATCCTATCGCTGAGATTGCTAATACTTTGCTAAAAGCATTGCAAGAAGACGTGCCCTTAATTGGCAACCCTAATAAAAACTCCTCTACTGAAAAAGGGCTAGTACATAGTAAAAAAGATGCGATCCTTTGTCGTACGAATGCCGCAGCTATGTCACAGTTATTAACAGGATTAAAACTAGGTCATCGAGTAGCATTACAAGCGGATACTGAGCGCATGCTTAAGTTCTGCCAAGCTGCTGAAAATTTGAAGAATGGTAAGTCGGCTTATGGGGTTCCTGAGTTAGCATACTTTTATAATTGGTCAGATGTGCAGGAATACTCTGAAACCAATGAAGGCAGTGACCTAAAGACTTTGGTCAAGCTAGTCGATGATCACGGCACCAAAGTGTTGACGCAAGCCGTGAATAGTCTTACCCGTATCGAAAATGCTGATTATGTGATTTCAACCGCGCATAAAGCAAAAGGCTTAGAGTGGGGCCGTGTCCAGCTCGATGATGACTTTTATTATGATGTCACTACTAATGGTATTAAGATTAGCCCTGAGGAGTTACGCTTACTTTATGTGGCTTGTACCCGCGCACAAAGCAACTTAGATATCCATAATATTCAACCGTTAATATCAGGTTTGCAGACAGGTAAAAAGGTGATTTATGGGTCTTAAGTTATATCCTGTTATATTTTAAAACCTTTTAAACGTAGTTTAATATTTTATAGGCTGACGCTTTTAGCCCAGCTGCAAGAGCTTATAGTATATAAATGATGAGTGAAAAACCTAGCCTACGCTAGCTATGTGACTTAATTCCGCTACAATTTAATACTCCTAGTACGATAATATTTAATCCGATAGCAACTATCTTTTAAAATATCGACTCAAACCAACATAAAAAAATACCGATAAGCTATCATGTATTTTTTAGACTATACCCTATGAGCTCAATGTCTTTTCAAAACAAATTCTTTGCCAGTCCTGTCCGCCTCCTAGCTCCAATGGACGGCTTGACTGACCCTCTAATGCGCCAAATTTTAACTCAAATTGCCGTGGATTTAGGCCGGCCTTATGATTGGTCAGTCAGTGAGTTTATACGAGTCACCCAGCACGTCTTGCCAGCGCATGTCTTTTATAAATATGTGCCAGAACTGCACCATGATGCTAAGACCACATCGGGTACCCCTATTCATATCCAGCTACTCGGCAGCGAAGCCCAGCTAATGGCAGAAAATGCCGCTTACGCTTGTGAGCTTGGCGCACCAGCTATCGATATTAATTTCGGCTGCCCTGCTAAGACGGTCAATAGCCATCGTGGTGGCTCAGTACTGTTAGATGAGCCTGAAGTGCTGTATCAGATTATTAGCGCTGTACGTCAGGCCGTTCCTGCCAATATACCCGTTTCTGCCAAGATACGATTGGGCTATACCGATACTAGTAGAATGGATGATATCCAGGCAGCTATCGCTGCTAGTGGTGCCAATTGGCTGACTATTCATGCCCGAACTAAAACCCAAGGCTATAAGCCACCCGCTTATTGGGATAAGATTCAGGCCTTTAACTCGTTGGACATTCCGGTGATTGCTAACGGTGAGATTTGGAATGCGGAGCAAGCGCAGGCTTGTATGCAACAGTCCGGAACTAAGCACTTGATGTTAGGTCGCGGCGCTGTTACTCGTCCAGATTTGATTGCAGAAGTACGGAAGCTCGACTTAGAACTACCACAAACTGACTCGATTAGTACCCCTGAACTATCATGGCAAACCTTGATCACTCATCAAATCAAATTTTTGCAAGGTACAGCCAAAAGCGATGTAGTATTAGTCGGTCGCTATAAGCAATGGTTAGGTATGCTGACTAAAGGCTATAGCGAAGCGCAGCCTTTATGGAATGCTCTAAAACGTGAAAAAAATAAAGCAGCTATTATCACAGCGCTAGAAGCTACTTCGCTATAATAATAACTGCTGATAACAATAATAACTGCTAAAACTGCTAATAATAGATGCCATAGCTATACAACTTAGACTGTCTTAAGCTAGCCTATGGCAAACTTACTTATAAAAGCTGATTTTGAGTAGATATCTTGAACTAAGTTTATGCTGTTTAGCCTTACTATTAAGCACTAATTCTAATCGCTAAGTAAAATAGCATGACACAACATGCCATCGATAACAGCCAAAGTATCGAGCGAAACATTGGCAAATTAGTGATATAAGCTACGCAATAACCAATGCGGATAAGCACGTAAAGCCAAGCTAAAATGTTGATGATTGATTGAGGCACGAAGAATAGCATAGCTGCTAATACTGCCACTAAAAATACCGGCAGGGTCTCATAACTGTTCTTTTGGGCCGCATTAGCACGTGCTGCCGCGCCTATAGTCTGTTGTAAAAAATCACGTGGATGGGCATTATCAGCTAAATTAAAGCCGCCGAACACTTTAGCCATCATCGCCAAACTTACTGGTAGCAAACTCGCTACTATCATCGCCCATAATGCCGATGCTGCAGTATCAGAAATTAACCCAAAAAGTAAATTCATCAGTGTTTCTACCCCTAACCTGCAATAACTTCAAAACCATGAGTGATTTCAACACCGCCTTGTACCAACATACGACTAGCAGAACAGTATTTTTCGGCAGAAAGTTTAATGGCTCTTTCTACTTGTTTGTCCGCTATATCTGTACCTGTTACTACAAAGTGCATATGAATAGCAGTATAAACGGCTGGAACCGTTTCGGCACGTTGAGCGCTTAGCTCACAGCGTACATCTTTAACCTCTTGACGGCTCTTTTGCAAAATGGAGACTACATCATAACTAGCACAGCCTCCAAGGCCGAGCAAAATCAGCTCCATTGGGCTTGCGCCTTTTTCTTTATCGGCATCTATCTGCACTTCGTGTCCAGAAGGCGCTACACCCATAAATGCTTTGTCTTGTTGCCAAGTGACGCTTGCTTTTAACTCTGCCATTACCCAATATCCTTGTTATAGAATGCTAATTACACCAATCAAAGCTTGATGCTGAATTTATTATCGATTATTAAAACTTAACTATTAAAAATCAGTTATTAAAAATTAATAGTTAAAATTAGATAACATCAGTTTAGCACAGGATAATGCTGCTTTTTATAGAGTAATTGTCATCTAGTGCCTATCCATTACTTACTAGTAGTTAAGCCTTTTAACTTCAGCTACCTCTCATTAATAAGTAGCTAATCGGTTTGCATCAGTAATGCAAAATACTATTCCTTAGCTGAAATTTGTTATCCATTTAAACACCGATAAACTCTGGTTTTCAGTCATAGAAATAGTATGTAATATCCCCTATAGGGTAGACAATGCAGCATGTTAATTTCATGAAACATTTTATAGCAAAATATTATTACACATTTAGGCTATTTCTTGGTTTAATGACAGTAATGAAACTCATTTTTGTTAGATATCGATGGTAACCAACGAATAATAATTATGGCCACTATCACTATATCGCATTGAAATGAGCTGTTTTTAGACAAATTAAAAGGGTTAGTCATGATAGATGCAGACGGCTTTCGCGCCAATGTCGGTATCATCTTGGCAAATACACAAGGGCAAGTACTATGGGCAAAACGTATTGGTCATAACGCTTGGCAGTTTCCACAAGGTGGTATTGACCATGGGGAAACGCCAATGGATGCGATGTATCGCGAACTCTGGGAAGAGGTCGGTTTACATCCGCGGCACGTAGACTTATTAGCGGTTACGCAAGATTGGTTGCGTTATCGTTTACCCAAGCGCTATGTGCGCCATGGACAATATCCTTTGTGTATCGGGCAAAAACAGAAATGGTTTTTGCTACGCTTAGATGAGCCAAATACTCAACACATCCGCTTTGATGAAGGAAAACCTGAATTTGACCATTGGCAATGGGTCAGCTACTGGTATCCACTCGGACAAGTGATTCACTTTAAACGCGGAGTATATCGTCGGGCTTTACAGGAGCTAGTACGTGAGCTGCCTCTAAAGCAAGAGTTGATTATTCCAGACCAGAACAATCATCTGTTAATGGAATAAACAGATAATACCGCTGGTCATAAACCAATAAATGCCTGTATCAAATTCTAAATCAGTTAGAAATTGATACAGGCATTTTTATGCTTGTTAGATAAATATATTTACTTTAGTGACTACTTATTATTTATTAATACTTATTAACTACCACTACTTGCTAGCCTGCAGTATTCATTGCCATCCACAATACTAACTCTTCACTTGCGCTAACTCACGACTGATAAGCTGAACCTTAAAATCTGCACTTCGATTGGCTAATTCTATTGGCTTAACAGCATCGACTTTATTATACAAAGTTAAGATGCTTTGCGTACGAGTCCCATATAGCGGCATCAGAGCGTCTAAATCAGTCAAAGTTGCCGGCTCAATATAAATAGAAGACAGCGCTTGTTCTATAGTAGGAGCAATACCTGTATCTGGTAGTTCATGTGCTGAGGCTGGCACGGAATCAGACAATATCTCAAAGGCCGCGGCTTGCCAGTAGTCAGCCGCACTATCCTCAGCTATTAACGGCAGCACTTCTTGGCGTAACCTAGCGCGTAGCCGTTCTGTCTTAAACCAACGCTCTTCTGGCTGGCCATTAGATAACACATGCAGTCCTGCATGCAAAGCTGTAGGCGCATGACCACGATTATTGACGATGATCGCTTGCTTAGCATCACCAATCAGCAAATTAAAGCCTGCATAGTCCTGTAAGTTAATCTGCCGCGCAAAGGCCATCGGGGCTAAAGCACTTGTCAAAAATTCAGTAACTAACTCACCACGTGAACGCTCATTGGCGGTTGCTTGCACTCCATCACGGAAGTTCAATACGGCGGCCCAACGACCATTGTGCTGGTAAAGAGTTAACCCATCATCATCAGTGCTTTTGTGCTGCTGCTGATGAATACCTAACCAAGTACCGCCACTTTGACGATCACGACCAGCATAGATTGGCTGATCTAGCCACTGATGTAGCGGCTCAGTTGGGCGCTGCAAAAACTCATCACGGTTAGATAATAACACTAATGGCAGCTCATCAAATAACTGCCAAGCAATAGCGACTATGCACATGATTATCCTTATTTCTGTGGCGACAGTGGCTGATTTTCATAACTGCCATTTTTAACGAGTAGCAGTTTTAATAAGTAGCATTGTTAATGACTAGCATTAGTAGCAATCACTAGCTTTAATAGTCACCAGACAATACTTTATTAGCAGGATAACTGAGCTGATAAGTGGACTGAATCACTTGTGATTGTTTGCTGGGTAGCTCAAAATCCCAAGCGATTATGCCTTTATTATCATTCCAGTCACGCTCGGTAATCGGAGGCGTATGAGTCACGGCGACTTTCAGACTGTCATCACGGCTGATAGGCTCGCTACCTAGTACTTGCAAACGCATAGACCGAGTATGCTGATTGGTAAACTGATAAGCTTGCGTCTTAGTAAAGGTTTGGGTGCGATTAAACGCCCCTTTATCGCCTTGCTTATCCTCGTTAGCTAACTGTTTGACGATAGTATTGGGATCAATACCGAAGCCAATACCTTGCTCTTTTAGCAGCTGGTAGCTATAGCGTGACTGACCAACGTAATTGTCATCACGGTATAACTGCAACGATCCATCAACCCAAGCTGGGATCAAAAAAGGCGCTGAAGCATACCAGTACCCTACCATCTCTTGACTTGGGGTACTACGAATCCACAGCTTACTGCTGCCTGATTGCTCATCAATCAAGGTGCGCACCCGTCTACCATCGCTTGGAATACTAATGCGCTGCGGCAACTTATACTCGATGATACCGTTTTTATTTTCACTGCTCACCGTAAAGTTAGGCAGTGCTGCCCCTGCGACTTTTGCAGAACGCTCATAACTCGCATCTGCCATTACGATAGAAGCTTCCATCATCGGTGGGACAGTTACGACACCGTCTTTATTTTCTTCATATAAAGATAGTCGTGGTACATTGGGCAGTTGGCCAGTAGTGTTTTGATTAGGATTGACAGAGCTCAAAGTCAAAGGCACGTTTATCCAGTTCTCTCCCGTTTGCTGGGCAATAATAGCAGAGGCGATAATGCTGAGCTGCTTACTCTGTGTGTTAAGCCGCGCCTGATAGGTTGGCTCCCAACCTGCACCGCGCACTTGGTAATGTAGCTTGACTGAGCTGGGGCTGCGACTAGCCGTACGTACGCTGACTTGGGTCACATTATCACGAGTAGAGGCAATACTGCCCGCCATCAGCTGAGTTAGCTCATCTTGCGCACGCACTTGGCGCTGCTGAATATCTAAGATTCTTTTATTAATAGCTGCAGCTTGTGCTTCTATATCGCGAGTATTATTAGTCAGCGTACCTTCTATAGTTATTTGCGTAACTTTAGTCAGATTTTGCAAGTAAGCTTTGGCTAACTGTGCGGCCTCTAGTTCAGCTTTAATCGTCGCTAAGCTCTGCTGTCCAACTTGTACTTTTGCATCGCCTTGATACTGACACTGCGCCGCCTGCTCACCACTTAATTCTTCGATACTGACTTCACCGATGTTGACATTGCCTAAGGCCTGAACACTCAAACTTTCTTTATCAATATAAGGCGATAAACAAGAAAAAACTAAAGTCTGTTCACCATTACCAGTGATAGGTAGGGCCCGAGTTACGCTAGCCAAACCTTGATAAATAGTGACTTGCTCTACGCTACTCGCAGCCGCTTGTACACTAGGGCTAATCATAGTTAATGCAGCGGTAGTAACTAGTGATAAGGGCAGCCATTTATTACTAGACATTCCCAGGCTAGCGTTGGCTATTAGCTGTGGATTTGCAGTGACAGATACTAGTGAAGTCATTGACTTTGATGAGTGCGCTTGCATAATAATCCCTTAGTAGTCAGTACGCTTTTTTCTATACTATCGCTTTTCTAAACCCTTTGCCATCCATTGCATGCTAATGATGTCCGTGAGCGTAAAATTTGTTATGATAGTCAGCATTTTATTATCCATATTATGATGCCCTTATGATGATTCACCCACAGTATGATCCTGTAGCTCTATCCATGGGCCCAGTAGCCGTACATTGGTATGGCCTGATGTATTTATTGGCTTTTGCCGCCGCTTATGGTCTCGCCTGGTATCGCAGTACTAAACGTGATAACTGGTCGAACGATATGGTATCTGACTTAGTGTTTTTTGGCGCACTAGGGGTAATATTGGGTGGCCGTGTTGGTTACGTATTGTTTTATCAGTTTGGCGAATTATTACAGAACCCAGCTTACTTATTTAAGGTTTGGGAAGGTGGCATGTCCTTTCACGGCGGCTTAATTGGCGTTGGCCTTGGCATGCTATATTTTGCCCGTAAATATAAAAAGACGCCTTTTCAAGTACTGGACTTTATCATTCCTTGTGTGCCCACAGGACTGTTGTTTGGACGCATCGGCAACTATATAAATGGTGAGCTGTGGGGACGAGTATCTGATGGGGGCTATAACTGGCTTACTTTTTTCCCACAAGCCGCTCAAGCTGATATTACTTTACTGCAAACCAGTCCTACGCTACAAGCTTTAGTTACTGAAGTAAATGGACAATCCCTATTGCCGCGCCATCCTTCACAGCTCTATGAAGCGCTTACTGAAGGCTTGCTGCTGTTCTTATTCTTATGGTGGTATTCATCGAAGCCACGCCCACGTATGGCGGTTACTGGCGTATTTATGCTAGGTTATGGCTTGAGCCGCTTCGTCATTGAATTCTTCCGTCAACCAGATATGGATCAAGGTTTTATCTTATTAGGTTGGATGACTAAAGGGCAAATACTCAGCGCTCCAATGATCCTTATTGGTATCTTCTTGATAGCTTATGCCTACAAGCGTGGTATTTATGATTGGGGCAAACAGACGGCTTATTAAGGGCTTTGCGCAAGCAAGCATCAAGTAGCTTCTATAAAAGTTAGTAAGGGATTAAGAGCAGAAAATCTAGCAAAGACTATTTTTCCTGCTCAGCTTATAAGTCATCTTTTCACTGTTTTCAATTCATCTTTGGCCTACAGCTATCTGCTTATACAGAAAATGGATACGCAATAGGCTCATGGTATTGGTAGTCGGTAACTTTGAAATCATCCAATGTGACCCAAGTTTCGATATCTTCAAGAGATTTAATCTCAGGGTTGATATGCAGCTTAGCTGCGGGGTAAGGTTGGCGTTTTAATTGCACATCGCGCATTAACTCTAACTGATCTGCATAAATATGTGCATTTACTATCTTATGATAAGCACTTCCTGCTTCATGGCCGGTAATTTGAGCCATTAAAGCTAATAAGGTAAAAACTTGGATTTGATTAAAGTTTTGACCTAATGGCACATCACATGAACGTTGCGATGACGTTAAATACAGCTTTCCTCCTAACAATGAAAACGTGTGAGTATGCATACAAGGACGCAAACACCCCATCTCAAACTCGCCTGGATTATAGAAAGTTAGAATTTCACCTCGATCATCAATACCATTGCGCAGATTGTCGTAAATCTTACGAAGCTGATCGAACTCCTCCCCTACTGAGTTACACCAACGGCGTCCCTGTACACCATAGACTCGTCCCATATCATCCTCACCTTTGCGATAAGGATTGGCTAACCAAGCTTCATTATCATTAGCATTGGCATTCCAAGTATTACAGCCAATCGCCCGAAACTGAGCGGCATTATCATATCCACGTATATACCCCAAAAGCTCTGCGATAGCTGCTTTCCAATAACTTTTGCGAGTAGTTACTAAAGGGAACTCATTAGCTCCTACGTTATATTGCAAATCAGCATTAATAACGGTTAAACAACGCTTTCCAGTTCGTTCATTTTCAACCCATACACCTTCATCGATTATGCGTTGACACAAATCTAGATATTGTTTCATTCAATCACCTTAGTTAGACTAAACTTCTTTCTCATCAGGCTGTGTTTCTATTGCCATGCGGTCACAACACATTTTACCTGACCAGTTCTTAAGCATTATAAAGTTTGAGACTTGATTGTACAAACCTGTAGGTGAAATCAGCGATCTATCTGCTCAACTAGAATCACATCGCCTGCATAAGCTTCATCAATCAGCTGCATTAACTGGGGTCGCACCAAAGTAGCTCCTGATAAGTTTTCAACATAGCAAGCGGCAATTTTGTAGTCACTATCTTTGGCAAATGCTATGAGTTCGCTTTTAGCATACTTAGCATCGTGTTATTTAGTAGACGCTCTTAGATACGCTCTAATAACTATAAACACCCATAGTAGTCTGTTATAAGTGGTTCTATTGTGGCGGTCTGTTTTAAGTGGTCTATTAATAGGTTTAGAGGGTAAAATAGCTGGTTCCCTTGGGGTATACTCAATACATCTATAATACTAAAATCCAAAATACGCTCCTTTAGAATAAAAGCATTCCAAAGTATGCTTAATCTTATAAATATGGTTGCTTAATCTTATAACCATATTTTGCGCCACCCTTTTCAGGTTCCCCATTATAGTTATGACATGCTTGTAGGTATAAAATAACATCAGGGTATTGTGCGCCTGGGATCCAACTATTATCACCTACGCCAATGGGTAATATATCGTTTTCTCCATTTAGACTACCTGCTATATTAGGTCTTTTCAGTGAGCAGTTGACATACATCGTATAAAATTCATGATCCCATATAGTTTTTTTATCATCCCAGCCTCTGTAACCACCTACAGCTTTAAGCTTCAACTGAGTATAACCAGGTTTCTTTTTAGTAATTTCAAAATTCATTATTCTTGTTACGGCACATGGGTCGTGATAACAAGACATTGAAGTAGCACCCTTTTGTATACCTTTGTGGTTAAAATTGGAGTTAGCAGCATTCGCATCAAAAGCGAGTAAGACTACAGGAACTAATAAGAATTTAATCGGTAGCTTCATTAAACAATACTCCTTAATTATAGTCTATGATCTAACAAACTAAGACTATAGCAGCAACCGCCCAAAACCATGCGATTATTCCTATAAATTAGATTATGTTAAGAAGAAATTCGCTGAATATATTATTGAAGATAGCCTACAGCTAAAACAGAAGCTAAAGCAGTCTTAAGAGACGTGATTTCAATTTACTGATGCGCTGATTGGTAGGGTTTTAGGGTGACTTCTAAGCTGGAATTAAGTATTTTTATGTGTATTAATAAAATATAATATATCTTGCTTATGTCGTTGAGCGTTGATTACTAGTAACACCAATATGAGATGCCTAAATTAGCGAATATGAGACTCCTAACAGTGCCATTTAACCGTGCCAGCTACGCTGTTAACTACCAAAATACTACTATCGATAATTATCAGTCACATGCCGCTATTAAGCCTGAATTAATAATAACAGTATAAACGCCACTTATAACTACTGTTTTCGTTAGTGTCTATGCTAGTATTTATACCATGCTGTTTTTACTAAGCCATTTTTTATTAACGATCAAGGATATTCCATGAGTTATGCCAATACCCAAGTAGCCCAAATCGCTGCTATTAGTAACAATCGCTGTATCGGTAAAGGTAATGATTTACCTTGGCATATCTCAGCCGATTTGCAGCATTTTAAACAGCTAACTACTGCAGAAACCGTCAATGCCATAAAAGGCATCGTTATTATGGGTCGCAAAACTTTTGAATCTATGGGCAGCAAGCCTTTACCTAAGCGGGTTAGCTTTATTATTACTAGCCAGCTAGATTATGCCCAGCAACAAGGCTTAGAGGGCAAAGACAACGCTTACGTAGTACATAACTTAGATGATGCTTTGACCCAAGCAGCAAGTCTAGCGCATGGTGCACATTTAGAGACTATCTGGGTTATCGGTGGTGAAAAAGTATTTAGCGACGCCTTACTCTATACCGATCGCATTGAGCTGACTCACGTTGATACTGAAATTGAGGCTGGTGATGCTTTTTATCCTCAGCTACCTAGTGACTTCACTGTAGCGCAGCAGTCTGAGCAGATGCATGATGACAAAAGCAATTTAGATTTTAAATTTGTGACTTACCAAAGAAAAGCCACTAATCAATAGTGGCTTATTGGCTACCGCTATCAGGTTTTGCATCAGTGTTTTATGTCAATCAAGCCACTGATTTGTAGATTACTCATGCAACACTTTATAGACGGTCTTGGCTAGTATTGGTCCAATACCTTGTACCCCTGCCAGCTCTTGCTGCGAAGCGCCTAGTAACTGCTGTAAACCACCGAAATGATTCAGTAAGTCGCGACGACGCTTCTCTCCTAGCCCAGGGATCACTTCTAATACTGACGATGAGCGACGCTTGTCACGCTTTTTACGATGGGCAGTAATCGCAAATCGATGCGCTTCATCGCGAATATGCATTAGTAAATGCAGCGCTTTGCTATCCATAGGCAAGTCGAGCGGCTCGTGATCTAAGAAATGCAGCACTTCTAATCCTGCTTTACGCCCCTCACCTTTGGCCACGCCAATTAATAGCGTATCACCGAGAATATTGAGTTCTACCAATACCTCTTTGGCCATACTTAACTGACCTTTGCCACCATCGATCAACAGTAAATCTGGCAACGGCTGCTTTTTATAGCGGCGGGTCAGTACTTGTTTCATGGCTGCATAATCATCGCCGCCGACGATATCGTGAATGGCATACTGCCGATAGTCACGACGCCTTGAACCTCCTTGGTCAAACACTACGCAGCTACCAATAGTCGCCTCACCCATAGTGTGCGAAATATCGAAGCATTCGATACGATCGATAACTCGATCACTTACCGAGGCTAGTACATCCTTTAACGCGCCAAAGCGGGCGTGCAGCTCTAAATAATCACCCAGCTTAGTCTTCAAAGCATTATTGGTATTGAGCGTTGCTAAATCTAACCATTCAGCACGGTGCTCACGTACGCTGTTTTTTATTACCACTTTACTACCGAAATGGGTTGCCAAGGCTTCAGCGACAGCACTTTGATCCGGTAACTTGTGGCTTAAAATAATCTCGCCCGGCAAATCATCCGTTACTTGGAAATAAAACGACATTATAAAGGCTGATAGATTATCTTCTAGTGGCAGACTACTATCTACATCAGGGAAGTAGTTCTTACCGCCAAGTACTCGCCCGCCACGTACGGTTAGCACATTCACTGTGGTCATACCCGCTTGGCTGGCAATGGCGATCACATCTGCCTCACCTTCTATAGTATAAACTGCTTGTCGCGCCTGCACTTCGCGTAGCATCGATAGCTGATCTCGATAGAAAACCGCTTTTTCAAAATCCAGCTCTTCAGCCGCACCTTCCATCTTTTCAATCAAAGCACTATGAATATCGCTAGAATCGCCTTTAAGAAAGCGAATAGTATTATTCACATCCTCGATATAATCCTCAGGGGTCACTAAACCCACGCAAGGGGCACGGCAACGCTTGATCTGATACTCTAAACAGGGGCGCTTACGTTGTTTGAAAAAGCTATTAGTACACTGGCGCATCTGAAACATTTTTTGCATCAGTACTAAAGTTTCTTTAGCCGCATATGCCGAAGGAAATGGCCCAAAAAACTTACCCTTTTGATGATTGCCTTTGCCACGGCCATAAGCTAGACGAGGATAAGGCTTATCAGCAGAAATAAACACATAGAGATAAGATTTATCATCACGCAACATAACGTTATAAGGCGGACGATGCTCCTTAATCAGGTTTTGCTCAAGCAATAGCGCTTCAGTCTCGCTCCGAGTAATAATGGTTTCGATATTATGAATACGAGCCACTAGCGCACGAGTTTTTGGATGGTCGATGGTCTTAGCGAAGTAGCTATTAACCCGACTTTTCAGCGATTTAGCCTTGCCCACATAGAGAATGTCACCATTTTTACCCAGCATTTTATAGACCCCTGGCAAGTTTGGCAGGCGTTTAATCAGATGCTTTAGACGAGCTTGCTTATCCTCTTTATCGATGGCTATATTTTTATTATCGATAGGTTTTTTATCGTCAACAATGCTTGATTTTGAATCAGTGACCATAATGAACAGTACTCTCAGAAAATGCTGTAATACATTTATTTATGGGGCAATTATACTGATATTGCAACAATGCATCAGGGTAAAGCCGCAGCAAAACCACATTAAAGCGACATTAGAACTATAAGTACACCTATAACTATAAAGATCTTAACCTTAAATAATAGTAAAGGCACTATGCGACATACCAATACCTTGTGCCCAAGTAAAGAGATGTTTGACTGGTTTTGACTGGGGATCTAGTACCTACAAAACCTAAATGCAGCAGTATTTAATAACTTACAGCCTACTTTTTCTAGTACAAAATCTTGGTTTAGACCTAAAATTATAGCAAAAGTAGCGGCAATAGCGCCGACCGTTACTACTTTACCAGTAGTTGCCGCCCGCGTCACCGCAATAGTATCTACATACTCAAAGCGATAATCCCGAAACGCTTAGTCGATACGCCAGCGCTTGGCTTGCATCATCGGTCATTCATGCTTAAGATAAGCATTAGTTTAGTTACCCTTTAAGACTGGCTAGTGCTGCTATTTTTAACTATTATGGTTATCTTTTGCGCAGCTAAAGCTTAGATAACCGCTATAATTATAAAAAACAACAGGACAACCCTATGAACCTATTACCAAAGAATTTTGAGTCGTTCAAGCGTAAAACTAAAAAAAACATTATGCCGCTGTTGTCGCCCCATTTGCTTAAATTGCGTATTAATACTTATGCGCCTTATGTTGGTGCCGGTATTAAAGTTGAGCATGTCAATCTTGATCATGGCTTATGCGTAGTTAGCATGGGGCTCAATGCGATGAATAAAAATATCGTTGGCACCCAGTTTGGCGGTAGCTTGTATTCGATGGTTGATCCTTTTTATATGACTATGTTGATGCACCAGCTTGGTAGTAGCTACGTGGTTTGGGACAAAAGCTCACATATTGAGTTTATCGCCCCTGGCAAAACTAGAGTTACCGCACGTATGAAGATCCCTAATGATGAGATAGCCACCATCCGCGACTTAGCAGAGCACGGTGAAGCGGTATTTCGTGACTATAAGACCGACATCGTCGATGATCAACAAAAAATCATCGCTACTGTGACTAAGACGGTCTATATTCGTCTGCGTAAACACAGCAAATCTAAAAATCAGAGCAGTCCGGTAGATACTATTGATTAAGCGAC
This sequence comes from Psychrobacter sp. TAE2020, assembly GCF_018919485.1. GTDB lineage: Bacteria > Pseudomonadota > Gammaproteobacteria > Pseudomonadales > Moraxellaceae > Psychrobacter. The sequence continues at coordinate 2,316,146 of NZ_JAHLMU010000001.1, read as the reverse complement.
TAATAAATCAGCAGCTTTACTAATATTAAAGTCTATAGATACAAAAACCCCAATCTGGCATCAGCAAGATTGGGGTTTTGTCTTTTTTGGTACACCTACTTATTAATATGATAAACCTATGAATAAGGGCTTGCAGCGAGCACTAAGTCTACTGGTTTACTACAACCTATCCATCAATGAATTAAGCTGAAGTAACGGTAGTCTTAAATAAGTGCTTAGATACCTGGTGCAGTATCGGCTGGAACGTTAGCATCAGTCTTTTTCTGAGCGACTTTTTTAACTGGACGAGCGCCAAGTTTTTCACGGATACGTGCTGATTTACCAGAACGCTCACGTAAGTAGTACAGTTTCGCACGACGAACAGCGCCGCGACGTTTCACTTCAATGCTATCAACAATAGGTGAATGCAATTGGAAAGCACGCTCAACACCAACACCGCTTGAAATTTTACGAACGGTAAATGCTGAGTTTAGACCGCGGTTACGCTTAGCGATAACAACGCCTTCAAAGGCCTGTAAACGCTCACGATCGCCTTCACGTACTTTTACTTGAACCACGACAGTATCGCCTGGGCTGAAGCTTGGGTGCTCACGTAGTTGGGCATTTTCGATGACTTGAACTAATGGATGCTTGTTGCTCATGAGAGTTATCTCCTCACATTAGATAATAGAGGCTAAGCGCATATCACCTGTTTGTAATAATTAATTATATCTGTAATAAGATACAAGGTAAGGGTTATACAAACGGCCATTATGGTATGACCTGTTTTATTATTGCGCAAAATTTTGACGAGTAACTATTTGTTTAACGGTTATTGCTGTCTGCTTTCGCTAAGGCTTTTAACCACTTCGCTTGCTGAACATTGGGAGTAAACGCTTGCCATAGATCTGGACGCCGCGCTTGCGTACGTTCAACTTGCTGACTAAAACGCCACTTGGCAATGTTGGCATGATGACCTGAAAGTAGTACTTCCGGGACAGCCATACCTGCAAACTCATGCGGCTTAGTATAGTGTGGGCAGTCAAGCAAGCCATCGACGAACGAATCTTGCTCAGCTGATTGATCATCACCCATAGTATCTGGTAGACGACGAATCACACTATCCATTAGTACCATCGCTGGCAGCTCGCCACCAGTAAGCACATAATCACCAACTGACACCTCGCTATCAACATATTGTGCTAATAAGCGCTCATCTATGCCCTCGTAACGACCGCACAATATAATCATGCCGTCATACTCAGCCATATCGAGCACTTTACTCTCACTCAGCGTTTGCCCTTGTGGTGACATATAAATCACCGGACAATGCGCTTTGTCAATACGACAGCCATGTAAGCTAGCTCGCTGACGAGCATCATCAATAGCTTGCGCTAAAGGTTCAGCCATCATGACCATGCCAGGACCACCACCATAAGGACGTTCGTCAATGCGGCGGTAGTTATCAGTAGTATAATCACGCGGGTTAATGCACTCTATAGTGACCTGATTCTGAGTCACTGCTCGTCCCGTAATACCAAAATCACGAATCGATGCAAACATCTCAGGAAAAATACTAATCACTGCAAAATACATCTTAGGCCCGCTTGTTTAACTACTCAGCTTAGTGTCATCACCTTAACTTGGTAAAGGCAAATGACGGCTACTCACACTGAACTAACAGTCTGTTATTAGTAGTCGCTTGGCCAATCTACAGTTACCGTTTTGCTAGTCTTATCGACTTGCACTACGGTTTGCTTATGCCAAGGTATCAGACGCTCTTCACCATCTATACTGTCTGAAGTAACGGCTACACGCATAATATCATGGGCACCCGTTTCAAACATTTCGGTGATATCACCTAGATACTCATCTTGCTCGTTTATGACTCGCATACCTACCAAATCTGACCAATAAAACTCATCAGCAGCAGTCTCTGGCAGTATATCTTGCTCAACCCAAACGGTAACTCCGTTCATAGTCTCAGCGACGTTACGGTCAGGAACTTGCTCAAACTGAGCAACGATCCCTGTACCTTGCTGACGCCAAGCTTTGACAGTCAACGGCTTCATACCAGTAGCGGTTTTCATCCACCACGGCTGCATGCCAAATATGTCTTCGCGATTATCAGTTTCACTAAATAACCATAACCAGCCTTTAATGCCGTAAGGCTTTTTGAGCTGGGCAATTTTCATGAGGGATTTAGCGTCTGGAGCAGATGACATAACAGCGAACCTAGCTTTGTATAAGCACCTATTGACGTAAACATCAACAGCCACTTAAAACAGCAATAAACAGTTAATGGCGTAGCCTGGTTAGACCAGTTACGCTATGTTTTAAAGCAGGCTAATAAAAATGAATGATTAAATAACTTACGCTGTTTAATCATTTACTTATCTAATTAGCCGATAAACTAATACTTAAGCTTTAGCTTCGGTAGTAGCTGCTTTGTTATAAGACTTTACTAAAGAAGCAACGCGATCTGAAGGTTGTGCACCTTTCTCGATCCAAGACTTGTACGCTTCCATGTTTACGCGTACTGCTTCTTCTGAATCTTTAGCTAGCGGATTAAAAAAGCCAATATTTTCGATGTAACGGCCATCACGCGCGCGGCGTTGATCTGCTACTACTACTTGATAAAATGGGCGTTTCTTGGCACCGCCCCGTGCTAAACGAATAACAACCATGTGAATTCTCTCTTTCGCAGGTATACCAAAAAGGGCGTAATTATAACATAGTATTTTATTATTAAACACCTAAACTAGGTTTATTTAATGCTTTTATAACCGTGACTTAACGCTAATCACTCTGACGAATGCCTGCCGATTCTTATAGCTGGCGTTTGGTTAGTGAAAAGTCTAGTAGTGCCCATAGCACCTGAATAACTATTGCACTATACTTCATACATTATTACCTATTGTCCAGAGCCACAACTGCTTATGATATCTCCGAATCCACGCTCACGCCGTCAAGGTTGGTTTACTCGCTCCTATTCCAATAGTTGGAAAACCACGCTGATGGTTACTTTTATTGTAATCATTAGCGTTAGCTTATCGATATGGTTTTTTTGGCGCAGTCTTTATTTACCAGAGCTCAAAAGCCATGCACGCTATTTGACTAGTGAGCTGCGTCTGATGAACAGTGTCAAACGTGACTGGCGGGATAATCCACAAATGCAGCAGTGGGTCTATCAGCACTCACATGTGGCAGTAGTGAATAACCCTAGCGACTTCCCAAAAGTGGAAGATAAAGCTTTTGTAGGCTTATTTACTGACGTGCTGCAAAATGAGATTGGGGCTCAACTTGGGCGTCCTGTAGCGGTGTATTTTAAATTTAAACCTACTCCCCAGTTGTGGGTCCAAGACAGTCGTGATACTAGCTTTTGGATTCGCGAGTCGGTTGTCTATTACTCACAATACAGTCCAGTATTACTAATATTATTTTTGTTTGGCTTACCGATATTGACCTTGTTGACTATCATTTTATTAGCGCGTCAGCTTAATCGTCCACTGCGTTACTTGCAGCGGGCGGCAAACAATTATATCCGTCTGGGCCATGCGACTACTTTGCCAACGAATAGTGGCCCTACTGAGATTCGGCAAGTGAACACCGCTTTTAATCGTCTGTTTACTACCCTTAACCAAGCACAAAAAGAGCGCACTATTATGCTCGCTGGAATTTCTCACGATCTGCGCACTCCTCTGACCCGAATGCGCCTAACCGCTGAGATGCTGCCGGATGACTTTTTCCGTGAAGGGCTTATTTATGATGTCGAAGACATGGATGCGATCTTAGAGCAGTTTATCTCATTTATGAAAGATGGCTCTGATGAACCAGTGCGCTTAACCAACTTAGACACTATATTTAAAGAGATTATGGTGCAGTTTGCGCCGATGAAGTTTATCTATCAATCTGAATGTAATAACGCTGTTCCCGTGCGCCCTCTATCAATCAAACGCTTGATCATCAACTTAGTTAACAACGCTAACCGTTATGGTAAACCACCGATCTATTTATCGGCTCAGGTAGTACCCATTCTTAGCGAGGCTGAGCTGGAAGAAGATAGTGAGATAGTTAGCGAAAACCAAGTGAATAAAGAGGCTAATGAGCAATTAGTGATTTGTGTACGAGACTGTGGTGAAGGCGTCGCAGAGGATCAGTTGGAGCGTATTATGCAGCCCTTTGAGCGCGGGGAGACAGCACGGACTACCCAAGGTAGCGGCTTAGGCTTAGCGATTGTTAGTCGTATTGCCCGCCTACATCATGGGGAAGTCGAGGCTATTAATCATCCTGATGGGGGCTTAGAGGTTTGTGTGCGTATTCCACTAATTTCTAAAGTTACTGGGGACGAAGCCTCAGCTAGTGAAGCTAAAATTATTGCTGATAATACAATAGCAGGGCAATAAATACTGTTGGCTACTCTGCTTTACCAATAGGCGGTGCAATATACGTGGCGCTATTGGTAAATGCCAGTGGCTGTATTATCTCAGCTTCAATCAACTTTAGACTGTTAGTAACTGACGGCTGCGGTATAAATAAGTAGTAACCTAAAGTGATAGCGTTTAGTAATACTAAACCGCCAAATAAATAACGCATTGTTTCTGCTCCTGTATTTCAAACAGTAAGGCCTATCCCCTTCACTAGCTTCAACTCATTAATGAGTCTATTGATAACCAACTGCTGCATAGCCAGCTATGTTTACATTCAGACTTATGCTTAGCTAAAAATTAAAATAATAACGGGCTGCTAATACTGATGGCTGTTCTTACAGTACATAAAAACTCTGCGAGCTACTCTAGCTGCTATTCTTTAGCCTTTACTATTTGGATCGAAAATTTGCACCGATACCTTGGATGTGATATTAGCTATCAAAACTGCGATTGCTTTGCTCTTGAGTTATTTGGTCAGCAGAGATAGTTTGAGTCAAAGGCTTAATCGGCCAAGTCATGGCAAAGCGCGCGCCACCCAGCTCCGGGCTTTCGTCTACAGACATACTACCATTAAACCAAAAAGCAATGCGCGATACAATAGATAAGCCTAAACCATAGCCACCTGAAGCACGGGTTCGGCTGTCATCTAAGCGTGAAAAAGGAATAAACACCTTTTCACGATCAGACTCTGCTATACCATGACCATCATCTTCAACGATAACAAAAGCATCGCCTTTTTTTACTCCAGCACTGATGATGATAGTAGTCTCTGCATAGCGTAATGCATTACCAGCTAGATTTTGAATGACTCGATGTAGATAGCGACGATCAGCAATTGCTGTCACTTTAGCATTAGGCGGATTACCAACGATTTTGATATCTTTACCTAACGCATTAGTCTCACGGACCACCTGCTCGATTAGCTCTTTAAGATTTACCGCTTCTAGATCTAGCTTAGGTGAGCCTTCTTCTAATTTGGCATAAGTCAACATCTCATCAATCAAACCGTTGAGCGACTCAATATCTTCATCTATGAAATCGCGCTGCTTAAAACGTGACTCCTCATCTTCAGTATCAGCCAGCATATCGACCGCAAAACGAATACGAGCGACTGGCGTACGCAGCTCATGAGACACCGCCCGAGTTAACTCACGCTGTGACTCAATCAGACGTTTGATATGTGAAGTCATAGCATTAAAAGTCGCTGACAAACGAGCAATCTCATCTTGACCGATAACTTGTACTTGAATATCCAAGTTACCCTCGCTGACCTCATTAACCCCAACTTGGATTAATTGTAGCTTACGCTCGAGCGGGAAGATAAGGGCGTAGACGCCTAGACTGATTAAGAACATGCTAATCAGTACCATACTGATGATTAGATTTAGTGGAAACCAGTTGAATAAGGGTACTGGCCCCATCACTATCACCATATCGTTAATTTCAGAAGGCACAATTATTTTTATCGAAGAGCCGCCTTGGTTGGTACTAGTATCTTGAAACAATATAACTACTTCATCACGGCGCAATCGCGCCATCTGGTCATTGTCTAGACTTAAGCTATTGATACCTTTTAACTTCAATGGAAAAGCAAATTTTTCTGATAGCTCCGCTAGACGACTGCGTTTTGCCGATAGCGTCGAATAGTAGGACAAGTCGTCTAAGAGGAATACCGCCATAGCACGCACTTGCTGCTCAGTAACTTGTGAGATTCGCACTGTCAATACACTATTGCCATCTGGCAATCGATGATAAACATTAGCATAAGTAGGTTGCGTAATGTATCGAACTACCGTTTCACCATTATCAAAACGGCGCAATTCACTAGAGCTAAAACCAACCTCTTTGATCGGCAGTATCTTAAACGTTGAGCCAAACAGACTACTAGCATCAGATAGCCAATACTCACGCTGGGCCTCACTGTCCTGATGACCAATACCTTCACTTACTAAGTAAAAAGCCCCTGTTGCCATATTCTCACGGTAGGATTGCACTCGCTCTTTATTGATAGTATCCATCAACAACTGCGCAAATAAGGCTACGCATAGACAAACTATTAATAGTCCGCCATAGATACGTACGAAGATACTGTGTTTTAACGAGGAGACTAATGACATACGAGCCGTGACCAAACTGTTGAATGATGACTGAATAATGGGGGATGAGCAAGAACTGCTAGCTAAACTTAATTTATTGCACTGACTATAGCAGCTAATTAAACCATAGAACGCTATCCATAAGGTCAAAAAGTTAAAATTTATACCAAGAAAAACCAGCATAATGCTGGTTTTTCTAGATAACTGACTATGATGATTCTATAATAAGCCTAAATACAGACTTAGTTACCTTCTTTGACGAATAGATAGCCTTTACTACGTACCGTTTTGATACGCTTTGGATTCTCAGGATCATCACCAATCTTTGGACGAATACGAGAGATACGTACATCAATTGAACGATCTTGTCCGTCATACTCGATACCACGTAGACGCTCAAAGATATCTTCACGCGATAAGATACGACCGGCATTAGAAGCCAACAACCATAGTAAGTCATATTCAGCGCTAGTAAAATCAACTAACTCTTCACCAAGCATTACTGAGCGACCACCATTATCAATGACCAGCTCGCCAAACTCTAAGCGTTGTGGCACATCTTCAGAAGGGGCGTTCTCAGAACGACGTAATAAAGCACGAATACGCGCTAACAGTACGCGTGGTTGAGCAGGTTTAGCAACATAGTCATCAGCGCCCATTTCTAGGCCTAGCACTTGATCCATATCTTCGGTGCGTGCCGTCAACATCAAGATAGGATTTTGATAGTGTGGACGTACTTCACGGCAAACCGTCAAGCCATCACTACCTGGTAACATGACATCAAGTACTACTAAGTCTGGCTGCTCGCTAACGATACGACGAATCGCACGATTACCATCTGTTTCGATCGCTACTTCTAGACCATTTTTTACCAAATAATCTTGGGTTAACATGGCAAGACGCTCATCGTCCTCAACAATCAAAATTCGAGGGGTATTGTCGTCATCAGTTGCTGTCATTGCTATATCCTCTAGTACATCTGAGTTAAAAGTAATAAAATTAGAAATTAATAACACCGTGAAGTGGCATAATTTATAAGTATTATAGTCATCTATTTATGTTTATTTGGGTTTTTCAGTTTCGTGAGCTTACTATACTAGCAAATCTACTGCCACCTATACTATAGCTCATTGTCATTAACAAAACCTATAAACAATATTGGCTAAAACTTTAGTTAACGTCCGAAAATCATAAAGGTTCACTATTATAGGTACTGCTTATGTACTGTTATGCCCTGCTGAATGCATTTAGCTGAAGCTGGCCTGCTATTGAGTCGCTTTCAGTCTACTGTTGATAAAGTTAGTAGTACCGTAATATAACTAAATATCACTGAGATCGCTAGTGTCTTTTGGGATAAATAACTATTATTTATTAATCCTTTAAAAAGGATATACATATAAGGTAATAAGCCATAAAAAAACAGCCCATTATGGACTGTTGTTGATAAGATATGGCTATTATCAATAATGATCTAACGCTTACTGATTGTCTTAGCTTCGATTCTGATACTTACGTATAGTCTGTAGCTGAGCCACTGATTCTGCTAGTGAGGCTAATGCTGCGTTAGTTTGCAGAGTATCAGACTGATTAACTAGCATTTGCTCAGCTTTTCTACGAGCTTCAACGATTTTGCTCTCGTCAAGATTATGAGCACGCATAGCAGTATCAGCTAAGATAGTAACCATCTTTGGCTGTACTTCTAAAACCCCACCTGAAACGTAAATAACTTCTTCTTCGCCATTAGCCTTTTGTAAGCGCATTGCACCAGGTTTTAGCAAAGTAATTAGTGGCGTATGGCCTGGCAACACCCCAATCTCGCCTTCGCTACCGGTTGCGATTAGCATACTAATCTCCCCTGAATACAACTCTTCACGGGCACTTACTACACGACATTGTAACGTTGCCATACTTAATTCCTTATTGTAAAAGCAGTAGTTTCCAACAGCAGTTATTTTTATAGAATACTAAAAGCAGTAAAGCTATTATAGAAATAACCATTAAATTCATACTGCTCATGAGTGGATAAACTTGTTAAGGCTTATAGATTATACACTCACTAGCTCAGCGATTGATCTGCTTAGGCTGCAGTAGATTTCATTTTTTCTGCTTTTGCAACGACTTCATCGATACCACCAGCCATATAGAAGGCTTGCTCTGGTAAGTCATCATATTCACCAGCGATGATTGCTTTAAAGCTAGCAATAGTATCGCGTAGTGGCACATATTTACCAGGCGCACCAGTGAAAATTTCAGCAACGTGGAAAGGCTGTGATAAGAAACGCTGAATCTTACGCGCACGATAAACGGTTAGTTTATCTTCTTCAGACAGCTCATCCATACCTAGAATAGCGATAATGTCTTTTAGTTCTTTATAGCTTTGCAACACTTCTTGCACGCCGCGAGCAACATTATAATGCTCTTCGCCGATCACTTGTGGATCAAGCTGACGTGAAGTTGAATCTAGTGGATCAACCGCAGGATAGATACCTTGTGAAGCAATATCACGGCTCAGTACTACAGTAGCGTCTAAATGAGCAAAAGTAGTAGCAGGTGATGGATCGGTCAAGTCATCCGCTGGTACATAAACTGCTTGTACTGAAGTGATTGAACCTGACTGCGTTGAAGTAATACGCTCTTGCAGCATACCCATCTCTTCAGCTAAAGTTGGCTGGTAACCAACAGCCGATGGCATACGACCTAGTAGTGCTGATACTTCAGTACCGGCCAAGGTATAACGATAGATGTTATCAACGAACAGTAGTACGTCACGACCTTTGCCAGTGGCAGGATCTTTAGTATCACGGAAGTATTCAGCCATCGTCAAACCAGATAAGGCCACACGTAAACGGTTACCCGGTGGCTCATTCATCTGACCATATACCATCGCTACTTTAGATTTGCTAAAGTCTTCGGTATTCACAACGCCAGCATCTTGCATTTCGTGATAGAAATCATTACCTTCACGAGTACGTTCGCCAACACCAGCAAATACTGATAGGCCTTCATGCTTAAGAGCGATGTTGTTGATCAATTCCATCATGTTGACGGTTTTACCAACCCCAGCACCACCAAACAAACCAACTTTACCACCTTTAGCGAACGGGCAAAGTAGATCGATAACTTTAATACCAGTCTCTAACAGCTCAGTACTATTTGACTGTTCAGCATAGCTTGGCGCTTCACGGTGAATTGACCAGCGCTCATCAGCTATTACTGGACCTTCTTCATCGATAGGACGACCTAGGACATCCATGATACGACCTAAAGTACCGATACCAACAGGCACAGAAATAGGAGCGCCAGTGTTAGTAACTGGTAAGTTACGTTTTAGGCCTTCAGTTGAGCCCATAGCGATGGTACGTACAATGCCATCACCTAACTGTTGCTGTACTTCTAAAGTGGTTTCGGTGCCGTCAACTTGCAAGGCATCATAAATTTGTGGAACTTCGTTACGGTTGAACTCAACGTCAAGAACCGCGCCAATAATCTGTACAATACGACCGCTACTCATTGCGTTCTCCTTTAACTTCTATATATGGGGGCTTCATAAAAACAATTATAGACAAACAGTAATTATGAAACAGCAGCAGCACCGCCAACGATTTCCGAGATTTCTCGAGTAATCGCCGCTTGACGCAGCTTGTTATAAACCAACTGTAAATCGTTAATTAAGTCACCAGCATTATCCGTTGCTGCTTTCATAGCAACCATACGGGAAGACTGCTCAGAGGCAATGTTTTCCATAACCGCTTGGTAGACGATAGATTCGATATAACGTCCTAGCAGATCGTCAATCAAGGTCTTGATGTCAGGCTCGTAGATATAATCCCAGCTTAACTCAGTCTGCATACCGCTTTCGTCATCACTAAAAGCACCTTCTGGTAGAGGCACTAACTGATTAACAGTCGGTTTCTGAGTCATCGCATTGATAAACTGGTTATATACTAAGTAGATACGATCTATCTTGCCGTTATTATAGTCATCAAGCATCGCTTGCACTGGCGCATTTATCTGCTCAAAGGTTGGCTTATCACCATAATCAGTAACAGCAGAGGTGACTTTGCCACCGAAGCTTTTAAAGAAACTGACGCCTTTAGCACCGATAACAGCGTACTCAGCGGCTACCGATTGTTGCTGGTATTGCTGAATGCTTTTTGATAGCGCTTTAAATAAATTGATATTCAAACCACCCGCTAGGCCTCGATCAGAGGTGATAACGATATAGCCCACTTTATTGACTGGGCGCGTTACCATATACGGATGTTTGTAGTCTGATGAGGCATGCACCAAATGTGAAATAACCCGGCGCATACTATCAGCATACGGGCGACCCACGCTCATGCGTTCTTGGGCACGGCGCATCTTACTCGCGGCCACCATTTGCATGGCACGAGTAATTTTTTGGGTGCTTTTAATACTGGTGACTTTGGCACGTATCTCTTTTAAGCTTGCCATAATGATTCCAATATAAGAGGGTTAAAAGAGCATTGGCACATGCTACAAGGTAGTAATAGAAAAAGTATTGTCTTGTGGCATTATGCAATAACATGTCAGTAATGGCGGCTGATAGCGGCACTAATATCTGCTACTACTGTCAAAGTGAGGTCTTAATAATATCCTATTGATATTATTAAGAGCTACTAATAACTTCGATATTAGACCACTATCACAGCGCCTTTAACCAACTTAACCCGTTAAATTAATAACTGTGGTTTTGTTTAAAAGTCTCAAGTGACGACTTTAAACGACCTGCAATATCATCATTATAATTTGCAGTGTCATCGATCTCTTTCATCAGCTCAGATTGCTCATCATGCATATAACGTAAATAGCTTTCTTCAAAAGAACCGATCTTCTCGACTGGAACGTCTGCTAAGAAGCCTTCGTTTGAGGCATAGATAACCGCAGCTTGCTCAGAGATGGACATTGGCTGATACTGTTTTTGTTTCATCAGTTCAGTCACGCGTTCACCATGATCCAGCTGTTCACGAGTCGCATCATCAAGATCAGAGGCGAACTGAGCAAACGCTGCCAATTCACGATACTGAGCTAGGGCAGTACGAATACCGCCAGAGAGCTTTTTGATAATCTTAGTCTGAGCCGCACCACCAACTCGCGATACCGAAATACCAGCGTTCACTGCTGGACGGATACCCGAGTTAAATAGGCTTGATTCTAAGAAGATCTGACCATCAGTAATTGAAATTACGTTAGTCGGTACGAATGCCGAAACGTCACCAGCTTGGGTTTCAATAATTGGTAAGGCGGTTAAAGAACCGGTTTTACCAACCACTTCACCGTTAGTGAATTTTTCTACATAATTAGCATTAACGCGTGATGCACGCTCTAATAGACGTGAATGAAGATAGAATACATCACCAGGATAAGCTTCACGACCTGGCGGACGACGTAACAATAGCGATATCTGACGATAAGCAACCGCTTGTTTTGATAAATCATCAAAAACAATCAGTGCATCTTCGCCGCGGTCACGGAAGTATTCACCCATCGTACAACCTGAGTACGGTGCAATATACTGTAGCGCTGCTGGCTCTGATGCTGAAGCAACTACTACTGTAGTATATTCAAGGGCACCAGTTTGCTCAAGTTTGCGCACCACGTTGGCGATAGTAGAGCGTTTTTGACCAATGGCCACATACACACACTTAATGCCAGATGATTTTTGCGCAATGATCGCATCGATAGCCATTGCCGTTTTACCGGTTTGGCGGTCACCAATAATAAGTTCACGCTGACCACGACCGATTGGGATCATAGTATCAACGGCTTTATAACCCGTCATAACAGGTTGATCTACTGACTGACGATCAATAACGCCTGGAGCAATCTTTTCAACTTTATCAGTCATTTTGGCATTGATAGGACCTTTGCCATCAATAGGATTACCTAAAGCATCAACAACACGACCTAATAGCTCAGGACCTACGGGTACTTCAAGAATACGACCAGTACAATATGCTTTTTGGCCTTCTTGTAATTTTAAGAAGTCGCCCAATACTACTGCACCGACAGAATCACGCTCTAAGTTCAGCGCCATTCCATAGATCTCGCCTTCAAATTCAATCATTTCGCCGTACATAGCGTCTTCAAGACCATGAATCTGCACGATACCGTCAGATACTTTGACAATCGTGCCTTCATTCTTTGCAGTTGCACCCGCATCAAGGTCTTGAATACGCTGCTTAATCAGACTACTGATTTCCGCTGGATTCAATTGTTGCATTGCCTGGTTTCCTTTAATTTATGATACCGCCCACTGACTCAAACACTCTCACTAGCACACCCCACTAATTCAGTAGGGTATTGCCTATCAGTAGTATTAGGCCGTTAGCTGTGTTTTTAACTGTTTTAACTTACCGCGCATTGAATCATCGATGATTTTGTCACCGACTTTGATAGTAGCGCCTGCTAAAAGACTAGAATCAACTGTTTCGTGAATCACTACACTGGCATTAAGCGAGGCAGCAAGACGTGTTTGTAACATCTCACGCTGCTCGTCTGTCAATGGATAGGCGGTAGTCACGTAAGCATCAAGCTGCTTCAGACTTATCGCTTTATGACGACGATAATGTTTATAAACTTCAGGTAGCAGGGCCAAACGTTCTTGCTCTGCTAGCTGGTTTACAAAGTTATTAAGCGCAGTTGATACTTTTGGATAGCTGACACTACTGTTATGAATCTGCTCACTGCGACCATGGGTAGTACCCAATAGTTGCTTAAAGGCAGAATCACTAGCACTAGCTACTTGCGTATCATAAAGATCAGTCAGAGCGGCTGACTTATGCTCAGCAGAAACAGCTGGATTGTCTAGCAAGGTGTGAAAAGATTTATCATTGACAATCGTACTGGCAACGAATAGAAAATCTTCCCACTCGTTTACTACCCCGTTCTCATTGGCATAGTCAAACGCGGCTTTCGCGTAGGGTCGTGCTAAGGTTGATAAGTCAGCCATTATATCCTCACAATTACAGCTTCGCCGCCAGCTGATTTAACATGCTGGCATGTTTTTGCACATCGACTCTATCTTGCAAAATCTTCTCAGCACCAAGGACTGCAAGTTCTGCAACTTGGGCACGCAATGATTCACGCGCTTGATTGATTTCCTGATCGATTGCCGCCTGTGCTTGTTGACGAATACGCTCGCCCTCGATCTGAGCTTGCGACTTGGCATCTTCAATGAGTTGATTAGCACTCTTGTTCGCTTGCTCAATTAAGGCAGCAGCTTTAGTCTTAGCCAGATTAAGCTCCTGCTGTACATCTTGCTCCGCGGTGGCCAAATCTGCTTTTGCTTTTTCTGCGGCATCTAAGCCTTCAGCGATTTTGCGCTGACGGTCATTGATAGCACCGATAAGTGGTGGCCACACGAACTTCATGCAGAACATCACAAAGATTGCAAAAGCAATGGCTTGACCGATGAGGGTAGAATTGATATTCACGTGATCACCTCTTTGTTAATGAAAAATCAGTTTCATTGACCATGTTTGATAGTCAAAATTTGACTAAATTTATTGGTAACAATCTTTTAGAAAAACCTTGAAAATCAAACATTTACAACTGAGCTTTCTGATTAACCTGCTAGAGGGTTTGCGAACAACAATAGCATAGCAATACCAACACCGATCATCGGGATAGCATCAAGTAGACCTGCCACGATGAACATACGAGTTTGCAATTGTGAACCAAGCTCTGGTTGACGTGCAACGCCTTCTAGGAATTTGCCACCTAAGATTGCAAAGCCAATGCCTGTACCTAGTGCACCTAAACCGATAAGTAGTGCTACTGCGATAACTGTGTAACCACCTAATACTGGATCCATGGATGTATCCTCATTTACCTATTGAATGTCTAATTAATGTTCAGTTGATGATGCAAGTGACATATAAACTATAGTCAGCATCATAAATACGAACGCTTGGAGGGTAATAATTAAGATGTGGAAAATAGCCCACGGTACTGACAACGCCCACTGAATCCAAAATGGCATTAGGGCAATCAGTATGAAAATCAACTCACCAGCATACATGTTACCGAATAGTCGTAACCCTAAAGAGATAGGCTTAGCTATTAAAGTAACAAACTCTAAGATAAAGTTGATGGGTATTAAAATAATTTGTACGATAGGGTTTTTGGCGCTAAACGGATGCAGTGTTAGCTCGCCAATAAAGCCGCCTAAACCTTTTTCTTTGATACTATAAAATAGAATCAATATAAAGACTGAAAAGGACATACCAAGGGTGATATTAGGATCAGTGGTTGGTACAATCTTAAAGAACACATGATGCGGATCATGTCCCATCATGGCGCCGATTTGTCCAGCAATCATAGGAATAAAATCAACGGGTAGTAAATCCATCAAGTTCATTAAGAAAATCCACACAAAGATAGTTAACGCCAAAGGCGCTACTAGCTTTGAGGTACCACTATAAGAGTCGCGAACGTTGTTATCAACGAACTCAACGATCATCTCAACAGCGGCTTGTAGTTTACCCGGCACACCTGAAGTGACTTTTCTAGCAACCATCCAAAAGATAGCGCAGAAAACAATACCTAAACCAATTGACCAAAGCATAGAATCAAGGTGGATAGCTTTAAAGCCCATTGCACTGGCTTCTTCAGCAGTGTAGGCAACTTTCCAACCTTCGCCCGGCAGATAGCCGTACGTCCAGTTCGTTAAGTGGTGAGAGATATATTCTGTTGTTGTTTGCTCGCCTGCCATAATATAAGCTTCTTATTAATCAACGATTTACTCAACTACCAAAAATATGATTGTCATCTGATGAGACTTAAGTATGAATATTTACTGCGCTGATACAGCACACAAATAAACGCTACTTGAGCGTCCCAATAATCAATAACAGCCACCCTATTTTAACTTATACCTTGCATGCAAATACTTGTTTTCATTAGCTTTTCATAAAACGTAGCTATAAAAAAAGGGCTTATGAGTAATAACTACTAGCCCTTAGTATTCACATATAAATATATTATATGTTTGTCTGCCTGTATCCATTCGGCGAGACTGTCGCTCAATTAAGTACGGTTGAGCAAAACAATTAGTTGTGTATATTAATGCAGCGTTGTATTCGTGTAAAGGCAATTATTCGTTTTTTATCTACTATATGACTAAGTTAATGGCTAACAGCTTTGCTAGTATGGCTTTACGTCGATAATTAAATTGTAAGATTTTATTTTTAAATGTTGTTTTTAACAAAAATTAGGTGTATTACGGCTGCTATTAGTTTATAGCGTTATCTAATACGACCCAACATTAGCACATGACTTATTTTCATAACGATAAATCCAAGCAACAAGGCTGGCGCAGATAGTGGTTTTATAGTGATAAAAATAAAAGCAAAACCAAACACTGTTAGCAGCCATTTTAGGGCCTGACCTCTAAAAAATTGGCTAACAATGCGGTTACGCGCTTGGTACCCGCTATGACTAAACATAAAGACAGCAAATACCATTTGGGTCATAAAGCTTAATAAGCCACCGATAGCGGCACTTTTTGCTACTACTAATTCACCATTGAACCAGCTATTATCTATCAGCCAAGCTGCAACGATTACTAGCAGTAACGCCCAAGTCTGTCGCTTAAGATAAACTCTTATTTGTTGTTTTTGGCTGCGTTTGGCAGGTTGGGTCATTAGCTATCCTAAAGTGTAAAATATCAGTGCGATATTCCCTTATTCATCTAAATAAAATCCCAGTTATGATAAGGGCTAAGCTGTATTGAAGCAAGGAGAATAATGGGTGCTATCAAGTGTTTAGCTTTGCCTCCCTCCCTACCCTATCAGTTTATACAACTGCGTATTTGCTGCGCCATATCTTGCCATCCTTGTACAAAATCTTTACTCGCACTCATATCCTCCAGCTGTACAGTACTAGTCACTGGTTGCAGCTTAGCCAACAACCCTTTAGCCACTTTACCTTGAGTGACTAAGCACATTGACTTGGCAGGGCGCTGTTCATTTAGCCAACGTAACTGGCTAGCTTTGGGGGCTAAATGTTCATCCACACTCAAGCTACCAATAAGCTTTAGCTTTGCCGCTTGCTCTATATACTGATAAGCGTCGTGATAGGCCCAGTAAGGTTGTTGCTTTAAAACCTTATTTTGGCTTGCTACTGCTTGATCCATACGCTGAGCGAATTTTTTCGCATTAGCTTGATAGAGCGACTTGTACTGCGGATTGGCATGACTGTGAATCACAGCTAGTGCACGAGTAATAGCTTTAGCGTTTTCTGGATCGAGCCAGATGTGCGGATCTAGAGTATTAGCAATAGGCGTGCCTTGTACTTCACGTAGCGGGTGTCTAGTAAAGGCCTTAAAAGCAAATAAGGAGATAGCATTGGGGGCTTTATCTAAACTAGCTGCCAAGTTATTCTCTAAAGGGGCACCAAACCAAACTACAAATTTGCTGTCTTGAATGGCTTTAATATCACCAGGGCTGATGCTACCATGATGCCCCACCTCGCCTGCATGTAACAGTTGCTTAGCTGATGGCGCGCCTGCTGTCACAGCTTCACTTAACAGAAAAAGTGGATAGTTACTAACGCTTACCGTTGCCGCTTGTGTATTGCTCACTATTACTGAGCTTAACAGCATAGCTATTAAAACTGTTGACATTGATAATGCTTTTGCTGGCCAAAACTTAAGCCTTAGTCCTAGCGATGAGAGGTTGCTCAAAAGCCGTGTCACTCGTTGCTTACTTAGGATATTAGCAAAAATTTGTTGATTATTAGACATGTGGGGTTTTGTCCTATAACTATTTTATTAAATGCTTTTTAATAAACATTTTTTGATAAATGATGAGCAAAATTATAATGCTATGAGTGAGTAATTTTATTTATCATTATGTTATACTATAACAATTGAATATGCACTATTATTTTGGAGGTCTGTAAGGTGTCCACTACCATTTCTAATTATGCTGTGACTTCTTGCGCTAATAGATATGTCGATACCGACCATCTGCATGATGTACAGCAATCCACAGCGGAAGATGTTGCTCAACGCTTAGCTAGCGCAAAAGAGGACTGCCGTAAGCGTGGAGTACGTTTCACCCTATTACGTCAGCAGATATATCAGCTAGTATTAACCGCCAATCAGCCAGTTGGTGCTTACGACTTAATCACTCAGCTACAGCAAATACGCTTATTAGATAACGCTGCTGATAGCACAGACGATAGCTCAGGCAAGCAAACGCCAAAAAACGTCGCTCCACCAACGGTTTATCGCAGTTTAGAGTTTTTATTGAGCGAAGGTTTAATTCATCAACTGACCTCAATCAACGCTTATGTGCCTTGCTGTCATCCGCGTGCGCAACATACTGCCGCTTTTCTTATCTGTGAGCAGTGTCAACGGGTGCAAGAATGTAGCAGCCTGCCTATCCAAGAAATGATGATTTTTGCAGAGCAAGATGTGGGCTTTAAGGTTGCCCGTAGTGTTATTGAATTGAGCGGGCATTGCCAAGATTGCCAATAACCTTATCAGGAACATTAGCTGCTTTTTAAGCTTGAACTTGGTAAGTTACTATTAAAACCTAATAACTAATCATTATTCGTTAACCACTATTCATTAACCGTTAGCAGTCATACCATGAAACAGTCTATTGCTCCTCAGCATCTTGCCATTAATTCGGGTCAAGCGCTTGACACTAATATAAGTCATCAAAAAGTCGATGCTAGCCCTAAGCTACTCAGTCTAGAAAATATCAGCTACGAGATTGGCCCACAGCGTTTGGTATCCCATATTAATATAGATATCGCTGTCAATGAGACTCTTAGCCTCATCGGCCCTAATGGAGCTGGCAAGTCAACGCTAGTTAAGCTTATTTTAGGTCTACTCAAGCCTAGCAAAGGCCAAATCGTCACTCATCAACCGCTACAATTAGGGTATGTGCCACAGCGCTTTGCGGTACCGCCTATTTTGCCACTACGAGTAAAAGATTTATTAGCGCAAGCAGACCAGCGCCGTCTAAATACTGAGCAACGGCAGTTTATTTTTGACAACTTATCCTTAAATCATTTATTACCACGGCAAATGCTGCATCTATCTGGTGGCGAGACTCAGCGAGTGCTGCTTGCTAGAGCTTTATTAGATAAGCCTAACTTACTGATTTTGGATGAGCCTATGCAAGGCCTTGATCCCGATACTGAGCTTTGGCTGTATCAGTTTATCGATGAGTTACCAGATTTTTTACGCTGTGCGATGCTAGTAGTCTCTCATGATCTACATTGGGTGATGAAAGGCAGTCGCCGAGTGATATGCCTTAACAAACATATCTGCTGCGAAGGTCAACCTAGCGAGCTGGCGGTCACTGCTGAATTTCAAAAGCTGTTTGGTCATCACTATGAGCAGCCGTATGTCCATCAGCCTCACGCCTGTGAGCATCATGCGCCAAGCGCAATGTCGAGGTAGACAAACAGCTGCCTAGCTACTTTTAGCTAAGGTTAGTTGTTAGTAACATTTAGCTTTTGGCTTTTATTAAAATTTAATGGACGATATTAGTTATGACTGCTTGGTTAGCTATCATTGCTCCGGCTTGGATTGCCGGTAGTATTTTAGGGTTGCTCTCAGCACCGCTTGGCTGTTTGGTATTATGGCGACGCATGGCTTTTTTTGCCGATGCTCTAGCGCACGGAACGTTACTGGGCGTCGCTCTAGCGGTTTGGTGGCAGTTACCAATGGGTATAGGTGTAGCTTTAGTCAGCATTGTAGTGGTGTTGGGACTAGTATTGGTCGATGATGAGCGCTTGCCAGTCGATGCTGTACTAGCAGTAGTAGCCGTCACGCTATTGTGTTTAGGCTTATTAACTTTGACGCAGCTGACTGATCAACAAGCCAATATTTTGGGCTTCTTATTCGGTAACTTATTAGATCTTGATTGGGCAGATTTACCATTACTTAGCGTCAGTGTAGCGCTAGGCTTGGCCTTGCTAGTTTATATTTGGCCGGCGCAAGTCAAGCTTGCGACTCATGAAGCGTTAGCCCGTATCCAAGGTATCGACCCTACTCGCCAGCGCCTATTCTTTATGGGGCTATTGGCAGGGTTTTGTGCGATTGCACTACAAGCAGTGGGTAGCTTATTAATTAGCGGTTTGTTAGTCTTGCCCGCCTTAACCGCACGCTTGTATTCAGCAGCACCTAAGCAAATGGTGATAATGGCTTTAGTAGTAGCACAATTGGGAGTCACTTTAGGGGTTTGGGGTAGTATTTTATTTGATATTCAGACTGGACTAGCCATTGTATTAGTGCTGGCAATCATATTCTTGATCGCCCTTATAGTTTCTAAGACTTTAGCGGCAAAGTCATAAAGAGGTAGTGAGTACTAGAGTATCAATAGAGCAGCGGTACAGCTAGATTACTGTAAAAGCTTATATTACGACGGGCAACTAAAGATTTAATAACAAAAGTATTTTGTTAAACATTATTTTACTTTTTTGCTAAATAATATTGAGTTTGTTACAGAATTCATGCTATAAATGCCATCTATATATAAGATATAAGCCTATACAACTGGTCTTTTATAAAGCTTGGCCATTGACTGATGAGCTGAAAAATGGACTCATTAGCTGTCGTTTATTGGTATAATCAGTGCTTATTGATTAGTACATAAACCACTGAATCTTTATATCCGACTCACTGATACCAGCACTATTTTGGCTTAATGAGGAGTTGATCTTATTCCGACTAACCTTGTCTACCCCATCAAAACACCGAGCAAGCATTTAAATATTTTGCAAATTACTGATTTGCATATATCAACCCATCCGACTGCTAATGATAGCCCAACCTCTACACCAAGCTGTCAGTACGGCTTTGAATCGGTTGTAAAGCAAGCCCTTAATCAACAAATTGACTGTGACTTAATTTTAGTCACTGGCGACTTAGTAAATAAAGTCGAACCCGCTATCTACGACTATATCTATGAAGTCTTGAATGCTACCGGCATCCCTTTTGCTTGTATCGCAGGCAACCACGATGTGACCGATGAAGTAGGAGAAGAGCTGCCTTTTGATCAGCGATACCTTGTCGCTCAACCTGCTGATTCACGTCTCCTAAGTCGCCAAGTGATCAATACTGCTTACTGGCAATTACTATTAATAAACTCGGCTATTCCTGGCGAAATCGCTGGTGAAATTAGCAACGATGATATTGATTGGTTATGCAAACAATTAACTCATTGCCATAAACCAACATTATTGGCTTTGCACCATCACGTTATACCCATGCAGTCAGACTGGATAGATAGGCATATCGTAAAAAATACTGATATGTTTTGGCAACGCATGGCAAGCTTTGAACATTTACGAGTGATTATTAACGGCCACACCCACCAAGAACAAATCCAACATCATAATGGGGTTACGGTCTACACTACGCCATCGACTTGTTATCAGTATAAACCCTTTGAAGAGAGCTTTAGTTATGATAACAATGCTCGTCCTGGTTATCGTTGGTTGCAATTAGCCAACAATGGGCAGGTTGCAAGCTGGGTCGAAAGGTTGGATACTTGAGCGCCAATATTGTTCGCATAATACTATTGCTGTAACTAAATATCGGCTATGATAGCTGATATAGGAATAAAAATACGGCTACCCTCCCTATAATGACAAAGAACTTAAGGGTGAATAAATAGCCAGATAAGCTGTATTGATTGCGTTACCCAGTGGTAAAACGTTTTGCAGGAAGACAGCGTTTAGCTTTCTATAACAGTGGTAATATTTTGTCTTTTGAGAGAACGTTTTGTTGGATTAATTTGAAAAAATAGGATACCCATATGAGCACCCTAACCACAAATCCGAGTGATGTAAAATTTAGCCCTTATGTGCCGGCCAAAGACGAAGAGTATATGTCTGAGGCGCAATTAGAGCATTTTAAAGCCATCTTACTAGACTGGAAAGGTCAGTTAATAGGTGAGGCTGACCGCACTAAAACTTATATACAAGATGAGTCCAGTTCTATGCCGGATATCAATGATCGCGCTACGCAAGAAGAAGAGTTCGCTTTAGCCCTTCGTACTCGCGATCGTGAACGTAAACTTATCCGCAAAATCGATAAGTCTATGTCAGAGATTGAAAACGATGACTATGGCTTTTGTGAAACTTGTGGCGTAGAAATTGGCTTGCGTCGTTTAGAAGCTCGCCCAACGGCGACTCAATGTATCGATTGCAAGACTTTATCTGAGATGAAAGAGCGTCAAAACCAAGGTCACACCTAGACCCTTAGTATTAGCTAGGCAACCTCTTAAACTAACTGTTAAAAAAGCGACCTTATCTAAGGTCGCTTTTTACATTATAGCTGCCAATATTCTTATAGGTTGTTTTAAGCACTGTTAGCAGATCACTCACAAAATAGCTGTATTTTAGGAATATCTTTTTAGCTTTATTTTACTTATCCTAGCTGGCTCATTCTGCTACTTTTGACAGTTACTTATTTTGATTGCTAATAATTATATTACTAGTGCTTATAGTGCTAGCACTGCACTTTCAGCTACGACTACTCAAGCGCCGCAGCGTCCTATTGGTCGCTTTGCACCTTCGCCTACGGGTGAGTTGCATCTTGGCTCTTTGACTACAGCGCTAGCTAGCTTTTGCCACATCAAATCTTTGGGTGGCGACTGGTTATTACGTATTGAGAATACTGATACTGAGCGTTGTGATGCCCAGTTTAGCGAGCAGATACTATTAGATTTAGAGGCTTTAGGTTTGCACTGGGATGGCGATGTTATCTATCAGTCTGAGCGTACTGACATCTATAATGAGTATCTAGCATCGAACCTGCGTCCGCTAACTTATGGCTGTCAGTGCTCGCGTAAGAGCCTAGCAAATTTTTGGGCACAGCAGCAACCAACAGCTACTATACTCCATGACAAATACTCAATCGATAGTTCTATGAGCCTTCATCAGCCTGATCGGCAGCGCTATCCTCGCTGTTGTATCGCTGCTGATCTTGATGAGCATCAGCATAAGCTGCGTATACAACTACCGGATTATGACATGGGTTTTATGGATCATATCCAAGGGCTACAATGGGCTAATCCCCAGCAAACCTTAGGTGACATGGTGGTGCGTCGACAAGACGGCCTCATTAACTATATCTTAGCGGCTAGTATTGATGATGGCTTGCAACAAGTAACTCATATAATGCGTGGCCTCGATATCTTACCGATGACTACCGCACAGATAGCTATCATGCAGGCGGCTAAATTACCGGCTATTGATTACTGGTATCATTTGCCATTGCTATTCAACGCTGAAGGTCAAAAGCTCTCTAAGCAGAATTTGGCACAACCTATAGATACTAGCCAGCCTAGTGAACTACTAGCCACTGCCTTGCGCTTATTACAGCAACCCGCTGTGGATATAGATACCCCAGAACGTATGCTAGCGCAAGCTATTACCCAATGGGATAATGCGCCGTTACAAGGCCGACAGCAATTGGCTATAGTTGAGGACTAAAAGTGCGCTGAAAAAAACGCCGCTATTAGCAGTAGCGGCGTTTTTTGATAAGCATTTGGTTTTTCGTTATAGCATTATAAAAAGAAAACAGAAAGAAAATAGCGTTGAAGATTAGAAATAACGGCACTGGCTTTTTTCTATCTCAGGGCTTTCTTTATAAATCTTTAATAATAACGCTACCATCACTAAACTAATCAACATTGAAGATCCACCGTAACTGAAGAATGGCATAGTCAGACCTTTAGTTGGCATCGCGCCCATGTTCATCGCCGCATTAATGATAGTCTGAGCAATAAAAATAACCCCAATACCAAAAGCGGTATAGCTCATACGCATCTGCCGACGTTTGAGGGCATTATAACTAATGCGCATAGCGCTACCAATGATCAGCGCTTCGAGCAACAGCACCATGGTCACCCCAACGAAGCCTAACTCTTCACCAGTAATCGCTAACAAGAAATCAGTATGGGCTTCAGGTAGATGCGATAGCTTCTGTACGCTCTCACCATAACCTACGCCAGTGAACTGACCACGGCCAAAAGCGATAAGGCTACGTGCCAACTGATAATCAGTATCTTGAATATCGTCAAAAGGGTCTAAAAATGACAAAGCGCGCGTGAGTCGATACTGGACTAAGGTTACTGCTAGGACGCCAAGAGCCCCAACTACCGCACCTAGTGCTAAAAACTGCTTATAAGGCGCGCCAGCGATATAGAAAATCGCAAATACGGTGCCAACTATGACTACCAAGGAGCCAAAATCAGGTTGCAGCAGTAATAACAAAGTCAACATGCCTATGACTAAGGATATACGCAAAAACCCATCCCAACCGTTTCGCACTTCAAAAGAACGTCGCACCACAAAATCAGAGACAAAAACAATAACCACTAACTTGGCAAGCTCGGCAACCTGAAAGTTGATAAACACTAAATTAAGCCAACGTTTAGAGCCATTAATGGGCGTACCGAATAAGGTAGCTACTAATAGCAAGGCTGTGATACCCAACAAGATAAATTGAGTGCCTGTCTGATACAAGGTCTTTAGCGGTACTAGATAATAGGCCAACATCGCTGCGAACAAGCCTATACCCATATATAGCAGCTGACGATCGAAGAAATGCAACTCAGTCATACCACGACTCAGCGCAAAAGGTATCGAAGCAGACGCTACCATGAGCAAGCTCAACACCATGATACAGCCAACACTAGATAACAGTATAGAACGTACTGACGGCAGCGAAAGGACGCCATCTGAGCCAGTAGTTGCTTGAGATTTAGAAGATTTATTAAGAAAGGAGAGCGCCATAATATTTAAACACACTAACGAACGAACGAACGAAGAACACGGCGCCTAGCCTATATAAGAAAAAGACGCCACCGTTTAACGATAAACAACCTGCTTGCTGCTAAAAACTGTTTTTGATAGCCAACGGTCTTTGCTACAGCATAGCTCTGGGGATAACACCGTCTTTAAAGCACAGTAGCAGTAATAGACTGGCAAAACAATGGTTTATCTTAGTACAATGCTACTAGCTACTCATATACCACTATGCGTTAGTAGTATCAGTTGTTGCAAGCAAGTTGCTTGACCAACTGCTCAAAATACTCACCGCGTGCTGCATAGCCACTGAACTGATCAAAGCTGGCACAGGCAGGAGACAGTAGTACGGCTTGTACTTGCGATAGACTACTCTCAGTCAGCTGCTGAATAATAACAAAGGCGTTGTCCAAAGTTTGACACTGATGCAATCTAACCTCATCACTGAGCTTGGCGGCGCGCAACTCCTGTTCGATCCGAGCACTATCTTCACCGATACATAAAACTTGGCTGACATACTTATTAATATAAGGACTCAACTCACCAAACTGCTGCGCCTTGCCTTGACCGCCTAATATCAAAAGTAACTTGCCATCTTTGGGAGCATATACTGCCCCTAAGCCTTCAATAGCGGCTATTGTTGAACCTATATTTGTACCTTTAGAATCATTGAAATAGTCAATACCTGCTACGGTTGCTAAGTACTGACAACGATGCTCAAGGCCAGTGAACTGTTGCAGAGTATTAAGCATACTCTCGAGGGGTAGACCTGCCAGCTCACCGAGCGCTAGCGCCGCTTGCGCATTAAGCAAATTATGACGACCTTTGATCAGCAGCTTATCTGCCGATAACAGCAGTTCAGTGCCGCGTGCCAAATAGATCTGTCCATCAGGCTCAGTAATAAGTCCAAAGTGGTTTTGGTCAGGCGCATGAATACCTGTACTTATACGTGGTAAATTGTCCGCCACTAAAGGACGGGTTAACGCATCCTCACGATTAATCACTACTGACTTTGCGCCATGAAAGATACGGTGCTTGGCTTGATGATAGCCAAGCATATCACCATGGCGATCCAGATGATCAGGCGACATGTTAAGCACAGTGGCTACTTGTGCGCCTAGATTAGTCACTGTCTCCAACTGAAAGCTGGACAACTCTAGTACTGCTAACTGCATATTAGCATTGGCTAATAGGGTCAGCGCTGGTACTCCAATATTGCCACCCACTCCAACGTCAACACCAGCATCAGCAGCCATTTGTCCTACTAAAGTAGTCACTGTACTCTTAGCATTAGAGCCAGTAATAGCTATTATAGGTACGTTACAAGCTTCGCAAAAAAGCTGTATATCGCTTATGACAGGAATATTAGCTTGACGAGCAGCAGCAACAGCGGCCGTGGCTAGTGAAATACCAGGGCTAATGATGATACGTGCTGCCTGTAGCAGTAATTCAGCATCGATGTCTCCAAACTGACGTATTTCAACTGCTGCGGGTAATTGATCGGCCAGTTTTGGTACGCTTTGGCTATCAGTTACTGCTACTCGATAGCCTTGTTCGGCTAGATAACGTGCTGTCGAGAGCCCTGACTGCCCTAAGCCAACTACTACTTGTAGGCCACCGCCTTTTTGAATTAGAGTATCTATTGTGGCAAGGCTAGTCATATTTTATCCTTTTATACTGCGGGTTATACTACTAGTTGGGTCTTATTGCTCCATTGCATGGCATCATAACGCTATCGTTCATGTTTCGATACTGCTTTTTTGCCACTTTATGCTATTATGCGCATACTTTTATGGCCAATCGACAGCCATTAATTACTTCTCTATTAATACTTTCATTATGTATGGTTGATACCTTGTTTCAGCCTACTTCGTCGTAGCTACTTACGCTTCATCATATTTTATCATTAAATATACTGCAACGACTCAGTAGCTATAGTCATTATTTAGGCTTTATGCTCATTTATCATGCTTTATTATTAGCCTAAATGATCTCGCACTAGTGCTCAATAGTATTGATCTATTGAGCAACGCGGTAGCTTATTGAAGGCGGGCCATCCTCTATTATGGATCATCGCTCCCTTTCAATAATGATTACTTTTTTTGCCTTTAACCCTATGCAGTTTACTTATGACATCTTATATTGATAGCTTACGTGACGAATGGTTTTCTAATGTACGCGGTGATATTTTATCGGGTACCGTGGTTGCACTAGCGCTGATTCCAGAGGCCATTGCCTTCTCTATTATCGCTGGCGTTGATCCAAAAGTAGGCTTATATGCTTCTTTCTGTATCGCCGTAGTCATTAGCTTTGTAGGTGGCCGCCCAGGGATGATCTCAGCGGCGACTGGAGCTATGGCTTTAGTGATGGTTGATCTAGTCGCTGATTATGGCTTACAGTATCTATTAGCCGCCACCTTACTGTGTGGTGCTATGCAGATTGTAATGGGTATCTTAAAGCTTGGCAACTTAATGCGTTTTGTCTCACGCTCAGTAGTGATAGGTTTCGTCAATGCTCTGGCGATTTTGATCTTCGCCGCCCAAATACCGGAACTAAATCCGATGACTGAGCGAGTAGGCTTGACGGTCTATATTATGACCGCTGCCGGATTAGCTATTATCTATCTGTTTCCGTTGATTCCTAAAATCGGTCGCGTGCTGCCCTCACCCTTAGTCTGTATCGTTGGGCTTACCGCAGTCGCTATGTACCTGAATTTGGACATTCGTAATGTTGGCAGCATGGGTGAGTTACCTGACTCGCTACCTATGTTTTTGTTGCCTGACATTCCCCTTAATTTAAATACCTTACTTATCATTGCTCCTTATTCTATTACCCTAGCGATTATTGGTCTGCTTGAGTCTATGATGACGGCTACTATTGTTGATGAATTGACTGATACGCCTAGTAATAAGAACCGTGAATGCCGTGGTCAAGGTATTGCCAACGTAGTTGCTGGTTTTTTCGGTGGTATGGCTGGCTGCGCGATGATTGGTCAGTCAATGATCAACGTAAAATCAGGGGGACGCACACGCCTATCAGCCTTGATAGCGGGTGTGGTGCTTTTGATTATGGTGGTATTCTTAAGCAAATGGGTCAGTCAAATACCGATGGCCGCTTTAGTAGCAGTAATGATTATGGTATCGATTGGTACCTTTAATTGGCAATCTATTCGCGAATTTAAGACCCATCCAATGTCCTTTAATATCGTTATGTTAGCGACAGTGCTGACTACTGTGTTCACCCACAATTTAGCTTATGGTGTGGGCGTGGGTGTATTGCTATCTGCCTTATCATTCGCTAATAAAATAGGTCAGTTCTTGACGGTCTTTAGTGAATATGATGATAGTAGCAACACTCGCTATTACTATGTGCAGGGACAAGTGTTCTTCGCTTCAACGACTCAGTTTTTGAATAGTTTTGATACTAAAGAAGCTTTAGACCATATCGAGATCGATGTAAGCCAAGCCCACTTTTGGGATATTAGCGCCGTCGATACTTTGGATAAGCTAGTGATACGCTTGCAACGTGAAGGCATTGATGTCAGAGTAGTAGGGCTTAATAATGCTAGCCGTACTTTGATTGATCGCTTTTCTATCCATGATCGTCGTGACATTGGCTTGCTTGATTAAGGCGTATTGATTAATGGGCGTATATGAGCGCTCCGGTTTGCCTGTATTTACCTTGCTAGATGATGTGACGGTGTTATGAGTAATTTAAAAACAGATAGCGTTATCGCTTGTTTGGATTGTCCTGATCACGTGCAGTCAGTGTTGGATGCTAGCATGTGGGCATCGAAGCGTATGCAAGCGCCGATAGGTCTGCTGCATGCAGTGCCTAGTATGCAACAAAAAGCAGCCATCGATTATTCCGGCTGTCTAAATATCGATGATGAAAGCTACTTGCTCGATCAGTTTGCTAGTAAGGAGCATCTGAGTAACAGTGAGCTAAAAGCCCATGGTAGGCTGTTGTTGTACCAAGCAGCGGCTTATTGTCTAGAGCATCAACCTAAACGTCAGACTTATCCTTTGCATAGGCATGAAAATCTAAGCGAAAGTATCGATTATATCGATGACATAGCCCAGCTCCTGGTCATCGGTCATCAAGTAACTTGTAAATCGACCTTGTGCCAGCTAATTCGTCTTAGCCACTGCCCTATTTTGGTGACTCCTGCACCATTTTTGCCCCCAACTACTGCCTTATTTGCTTTTGATAATCGTCCTACTACTCATAAAATGCTCAATTGGCTCTGTAAAACTCCATTAGTGCGCACGCTAACTATCCACATCGTTATGGTCGGCAAAGAGAATTCTGAAAACTGTGATGCTTTAAGAGAAGCCTATGCTCGTCTCAAACAAGCGGGGCTTAGTTGTAAGAAAAAGCTACTAGACTGCCGTGATGTCAGTGCTGCTCTCAACTATTATCAAAGCGAACATAATATAGGTCTGCTAATGACTGGCGCTTTTGGACAATCACGCTTTCGCGAGCTGTTGCAAGGTAGCGATACTAAAAAACTGCTAGGCAGCACTAAGACTCCTTATCTACTTTTCCCAAAATCTTAGTACCGTGAACAATCTAAATATTCTTAACTCTATTAACACTCTAAGCTTTATGCCCTCGCCACTTTGATAGTCTTTTTTGATAGTCTCTCAATAACGATCAACTACTAGTAGCACTTATTTCTATGCTGCTATGGTTGATGGTTGCTACTGTCAGCAATCGATCAACGATCAACCAGCCAACGACCAGCGACTGTCATTATTGATAGTCCAGCTAACCCTTTGCTTGCCCCAGCTTACCTTATTATCCGATCTAGTCTTCGAGCACTGGTACTGCTCAATCATCCCTACCTCTACCTTACTAGCAAGCTGAACGCCCACCGTTGAACATTTCCACTCATTGTCAGCTGGTTATCTGGTGTCTGTTTTTAGCAAATCATCACAGGATACCCTCGCAAAAAGTTACTAAAGTTGGTTATAATAAAACCTTCGCTCGGGGACTGCCGACGATAGATCAACCCTATTTTCATAGCACTCATACCCTTTAAGATGCCGTTATAGGCATTTTATGCTGTTACTACTAAATTAATTTAAGACTGCTTAGTTCAAACGTACTTACCCCTTTTGAGCATGTTTGGCACAATTCTTGAATAAATTATAGTGAGCACAGTGGCGGTACGATGCACCAAAGCGCAAGCATCAGCCTGCGACATCACTTAGATAAGGAAATTCTTATGAAGCTAATCACTGCTATTTTAAAACCTTTTAAACTCGACGATGTGCGTGAAGCTTTGTCTGACATTGGCGTAAAAGGCGTCACTGTTACTGAAGTTAAAGGTTTTGGTCGCCAAAAAGGACATACCGAGCTTTATCGTGGCGCAGAATATGTGGTGGACTTTTTACCGAAAGTAAAAGTCGAAGTGGCGGTAATTGACGAAATGGTTGAGCCTGCTATCGAAGCCATCACTCGCATCGCTAGTACTGGCAAGATTGGCGACGGCAAAATATTCGTGACGGCGCTTGAGCAAGTCATTCGTATTCGTACCGGTGAGTCAGGTCCTGACGCTATCTAACAGCATTAACTATTTCTGAGCTCACTCTATAGCGCTTATTACAGTCCACTAATAAGCTCCTATAGGTAGTAGCTCTTGGCTGCGATCGGCCATCGATTCTACTATCGATAGCACTCTCAGCACCGAACACTGCATTGACAATTCAAGGGGGAATTAATATGCAAAGTCAGATTTTCGAACTACAGTACGCGCTCGACACGTTTTATTTTTTAATATGTGGCGCCCTAGTAATGTGGATGGCTGCTGGCTTTTCTATGTTGGAGGCTGGCCTAGTACGCTCTAAGAACACTGTTGAGATCTTAACCAAAAATATCGCACTTTTCGCTACGGCTTGTACTATGTACATGATCTGTGGGTATGCCATTATGTATGGTGGTGAGCTATTTTTGAGTGGCATTACTGGTGATGAGAGCTTAGTTGCCGATGCCTTGACTCAGTCAGCGAGTAGCGGCTTTGCTGGTGACTCAGTGTATTCAGTAGCCGCTGACTTTTTCTTCCAAGTGGTTTTTGTGGCGACTTGTATGTCTATCGTTTCAGGAGCTGTTGCTGAGCGCATGAAGCTCTGGTCGTTCTTATTATTCACAGTAGCTATGACTGGCTTTATCTATCCTTTAGAGGGCAGTTGGACTTGGGGTGGTAAGGATGTCTTTGGCTTATTTAATTTAGCTGATATCGGCTTTTCCGATTTCGCTGGCTCTGGTATCGTTCATATGGCTGGTGCCGCGGCGGCACTCTCAGGGGTGTTGCTATTAGGGGCACGTAAAGGTAAGTATGGTTCTAGAGGAGAAATACGAGCGATCCCTGGAGCTAATCTACCGCTAGCGGCGCTTGGTACACTTATCCTATGGATGGGTTGGTTCGGCTTCAACGGTGGCTCAGTACTGAAACTGGGTGATATCGCTAGCGCCAATACTGTAGCTATGGTGTTCCTAAATACTAATGCGGCGGCAGCAGGAGGAGCTATCGGCTCTTTGCTACTGGCTCGTATCATCTTCGGTAAAGCCGATCTAACTATGCTCTTAAATGGTGCATTGGCAGGTCTAGTAGCTATTACTGCAGAACCTACAACGCCATCAGCATTACAAGCGACGCTGTTTGGTGTAGCAGCAGGAATCATTGTAGTATTAGCTATCCTTGCTTTGGACAAAATGAAGATCGATGATCCTGTAGGGGCTATTTCGGTACATGGGGTGACAGGTCTATTTGGGCTATTAATCGTACCCCTCACTAATCCGGCAGCTACATTTATAGGTCAGTTCGTTGGCGCTATCACCATCTTCACTTGGGTATACGTGGCCAGCTTAATAGTTTGGGTAATCATTAAGGCCCTAGTTGGTCTACGTATTTCCGAGGAACACGAGTATGAAGGGGCCGATATAGCAGAATGTGGTATGGAAGCCTATCCTGAATTCACTAAATAGGCTGCTATAATGACCATTAGACTATCAAGTATAAACAAAAACCCCGCTAGACCTATAGGTTTAGCGGGGTTTTAATCATTACAATCTAAATAAGCAAGCTCTAAACAAGTACAATCTAAATAGACCTATAGCTTATTTCTTCTTCCAAGTTTGGCTACGAGAAAACGGTCCAATATAACCTTTTAGATCTAAAGTATTACCCTTTAGATTAGCAGTCATACGATAAGTTTTGTTTTTGGCAGGGTCAGTAATGTTACCACCACTGTATTTGCCATTACCGTCTGCCTTCAAGCCAGTGATCACAGTAGTACCAATATATTGCTTGGCCTTCTCTGTTGAACCACCAATTAGCTTACCCGTTAACACACCATTAGATTCGGTGATTTTGACTAGACCTTTAGGTTGGCCTTCATCAAAAGTTTGCCAAGTAGTATTGTGCAACGGGTCAGCGGCAAATGCCATAGTGGCCATACTGATTCCAGCTACTGCTAACACAGATTTTGTAAATAATTTCATAAATCGACTCCTTTCGTAAGATGATTATTCAAAATGTTAACTTTTAAAACAGGGTTATACGCTTATTATATCCTTTGCCATATTCTAACTATTGATCAGTCGTCTATCAGTTGTTTATCAAAACGCCTAATAATAATTAAGGTAATGAGCAATATAAACGTTGGACTAATTCATTATAAGCAAAATTCTAACTTTGCCTAGTAATTTTTTTATAGTATATTATTACTACAAAATCAAAACTATATCAAATAGTTACATAAAAGGATTATCTATATTTACGTCTGCTCGGTCACTTTTTAATTTTGACATTGACTCGTCATTACTGTTTTTATCGGAATCTGAGAAAGCTTGTAGGATTTTCTCCGTTAAGCGATGTAATTGCTCCGCTTGCTCACGTCCAAGCTCATTCAAATGCAAATCAAGGTCGCCATAAATAATAATTTTGTCCATTTGATTTTCGATAACTAGCTCACCAATTTGCATACTTTGATGATCATTAGCAAAAGGGTCAATCATTATTTTCTCCTATCCATTAAGCTATTAAGCAATGACTTGTCGTTAAAAGTATCACAACACTTGGCTTTATGAGTTCAGTATTGCCATTACCAGCCTTTAAAAATGGCCTTTAACTGCTCACTGTCCTCATGGACTTTGAGTACCTACATTTACTTAAGGGTCTATTTTTAATAGTATCGTTAAGCCAGTTGAAGACGTGGCCTACTCCTAAAAGCTAAGCGGTTTTATTTTAACTACATTCTAGCAGGTGTCAATATTAATAGACAATTATTGAATACTAAGCCTTTAATTGCGCTAATAGCCAGTCGATGATAACCATGACAAACCCCATCCATTCAGGGTCTTTATTCACGGTGTTAGCATTGTTGCCATTATCGTTATTGTTATTATTGTTATTAGCAGGATCCATTTCATTACCTGCCTTTAATGGCAAATCCAAGGCTTTTGACTTGGTTTGATGATCTAGCAGTGGCATAACGTCAATACCTGTCTGCGCTGTCAGCTCATCTAAACTAATAACCTCTATGCGCTCAGACTCATCATTCGGCGCGTAATAAACCCCCGCTTGGTTGATAGTTGGAATATAGACTGCTTTGTAAAAATGACTAGGTACTAAAACTCGCTGTTCAAGTTGCTTAGCTTTTTTATCGGTGAACGCCACCCCAGTAATGCTATAAACCTCGCCATACTGTTGGGTTAGATAACGAGTAGCCGATTCAATATTGCGCCAAATATAACGATTATTACGCGGTGACTGCGGGGCAATGTTGGCCAGACTAAAGCTGTCGTACTGCTGACTGCGATTGGCCATATCTCCATTGGGTGCTAGATGACCTCGGTCATAGCCTGAACCTGAGTAGTCAGCGAGTTTGGCACGCATAGACTTTGGTAAGCGGCTCTCTTCATGAAAACTGTCATCACGGTCGATCAGCTTCGCTTGCGTCAAACGCTCACGAGTCAGATATTCAGCTGACCATAACGGTGTTCGTGAGATGCCAGAATACATCACCGCAAAACCATCGAAGCATAACGCTTGAGTATTTTTGCTAAGTTTACTGTTTTCAGTAAATTCAGGGTAAATCCCAGCGTAGAAAGACTGGTTACACTGCGCCAAGTCATCAGCATGCGCCATCGATAATCCTGATATGGCAACGATGGTTATGCTCATAATGCTGATTTTAAGATTTGCTGTAAGCTGAGTTACAGCACTTTTTTTACGGTTTATGGTTATTAGCTTACTGTTGGTCGTCATCTAACTCTCTATCTCTCTATCGCTGTTCACACTTAGGCTCTATCCTAGCAGGCGCTGACCAATAAAGAAAGATAAGCGCTATTAATCAAAATCACCGTTCTCAAAACCGTGACATTGTGGCTACTATCGGCTATACTAAGCCGTCTAAAAACGGTGAAGTGGGTGAGTGGCTGAAACCGCACGCCTGGAAAGTGTGTATGCGTTAATAGCGTATCGAGGGTTCGAATCCCTCCTTCACCGCCATATCTTTTTCTACTTAATCCAAACCTCTGCTTTATTCTTCTGTTTTCCCAAAAATACTCTTTAAAACCTTTGACAGTTTAAAACCTTTAATAATAGTAAAACTTCTAGTCTTTGCTTATTATATTCTGCTGTCTGAAATATTGTTGTTTAACTCTATTTATCCTATCTGTTTTATTTATCTACTTCTTGATTACACTAGCAAGCTAAACGGTGGCAAGATTGGCAAGCTTAAACCGACTGTTATAGTTAATGTAATATAAAACCAGTCTTATCAAACATTTTTCAATATATTTAAAAAAAGCTAATACAGACTTCTGACGAGTTAAAAAGCAAAAACCGACGCTAATAGTGTCGGTTTTATACTTATACATTGATAGTTTTTACATACCAATTTGAGTGACTATAAAATAAATAATTGTGCCTACGTAATTGCCAATCACATAACCTACAGTACCAATAACTAGGATCGGGCCTACTAGATTAGTCCAACCCTTACTAATAGCTAAAGCTGCTGCAGTGGTAGGACCACCGATATTAGCATTGCAAGCTAGTACCACCTCTTCAACATTAAACTTAAATAATTTACCTATACCCATAGTAATAGCTAAATTAACCATAGCAATTATAAATACAAACACAAATAATAGCGGTGCTTTGGTGACAATCAAACTAATCGATGCCGGAATACCTATGACTACAAAGAACAAATAGATACAGTAAGTACCGAGTTCTTGACTGCCATTAAGGTTTTCAAAAGAGTTTTTAAAAATAGAAACTACGACGAATGTTATAGTTGTTAATAACAGATATTTATCAGTGATCAAACTAATGATAAGGCCAAGCACAATATTATCACTAGTACCCAACACCGCCTGTAAAAATGCTGATAGTTTGAATGAAATCAATACGATTAACATTGATGATGCTAAGCAAATTGCAATATCTTTTAAAGAGATGAGGTTGGGTTTCCAGAACGCTTCTGACAACGTGCGACTGTTTAGCATTTCTGGATTTTTTTCAATTGCATCCGTATGCGGCGAGCCCCATACACGGCGTATAATAGGTATGCCAGCTAAGCCAATCAGTATTAAGAAGTAAAAGGCCATCATCATATTATCAGCTACGATAGTAGCGGCATTAATGCTCTCACTTGGCGCTAACTTAGCCGACATGGCAGCGTAATTCACCCCACCACCACTATAGGATGCTGAAATCATACCACTGACTTTATCCAGTTCTGGAATGTAGTGACGTAAAGCCAAAAATGCCAAAACAGTACCGATCATGGTAGCTATAGAAGAAGTTAAAAATAGTAGTAGGAGCTTCCAACTTTCTTTAACCAGAGACTGTATGTTTGTTTTGAACAATAGTAAAGGTATGGCTAAAGGAACGATATAACCCCAAACGATGTCGTATGTAGGGGCATCTATTGGAATGATTTTCATGTTCGATGCCGCAATCGCAATCAATAGTGCGATGACGGCGCCTGGAATTTTACTAGCCCACTTGTAGCGCTGTTCAATGAAAATAGCAGAAGTTGCGGCAACCATAACGAATGTCCACAACGCTAAATGATCATCAGCCTGTATTAATGTTTCCATCATGTTCTTCCTTAAACCTGATATGTAAGTTTCTCAAAACTGGGAATTATTAATAATTAAGCAAATACAATGTCCCAATGAGCTGCACCGTAAAACTCATTTTTTTGCTTGTCGTTATAGGCCCAAAGCCGATTACCATAATCAAAGTGCCGCCATTCAGTGGTTAAGTTAGTAAAACCAACTTGAGTCATGACCGCATATAGCAAAAGAATACAACCTATCTATCTATCTATTTATTTATCTATAGGTCAAGTTAAATAAAATATACTCCATCTTAAGCTAAGACTCTTGTCTAAAATCTAGACTTATATATCTTAATAAATCACTCTCAACTGTCTTCACTCATTTAAATAAAGCTCAGCCATCCCATCAAGCCTAGCCTTGACCTCTTTCCAATTCGGCATCACTTGCGTCAGTAGCCGCCAAAAGTGCTCACTGTGATTGTGCTCAGCGATATGACATAGCTCATGCAGAATGACGTAATCGATGCATTCCTTTGGCGCTTTAACCAAATGCGGATTGAGTATGAGATTGCCTTTTGTCGAACAACTACCCCATTGTTTCTTCATCGCCAGCAGTCTAAATGATGGTATCTCTTCTACCCATGAAGCTTTGGTGAGCATGGCTTTAAGCCTAGCATGAAAGAGATTTTTTGCTTTATCTTGATACCATTGATCAATAAGGCTTTTTACCTTGTTCGCTCGTTCTTCAGCTTCTAGTTCAGCATCGCTTTGCGAAAATTCTACATTCAGCTTACCGCGACTAAGCTTAACGAGGCTATTTATAACCTTGTTATTTTCTACATTGATGAGCACTTTTAGGACATAACGACGACCCAGATAAAACTGGGTCTCACCGCTGACATAACGCTTAGGTAACACATGATCTTGCTGCTTGGCGAAGTCTTGTAGGCTTTGCCATATCCAGCGTGCGCGTTTCATCATCGCATCATGGATTATTGCATCTGTAGCATCGATAGGAGCAGTAGCAACCACACGTTGATCAGGATGTACCTTGATAACGATTTTACGAGATTTACTCGGTTTGCTCGGTTTGCTTTTTCCGGTAATAAGCGTATCGTTTTTATACTGGTCTTTTACGGCTTTATGCACGACTTCATAGTGAATTTTTTCTTCGCCATAATAAACTACGCCACTTTTAACCATTAGCCATCACCCTCTTGTTGCTCTGGGGATTTTGGTCTCTCTTGAGAGTCCAAGACGGGTAATCTTGAGCACGGCTTCTATAAGCTGTTGCGCTTTATCAATACCTAAGTCAGCAAATAGCATCGGCAGTAATTTGACGCTGATAGCGTTCTCAATCTGCGCCGGATTGATAGAATACTCAGCTACTGCGGTATTCACTACCTCATCAATTTTAAAAGCGTAAGCAACCAGCTGCTCATTATCAACACCTTTCTCGGCAAACGTAGCATCGCTATCGTCATTAAATAACTGTTTAAACAAACCAAAATACGCCTGCGCATGTTTGTTTAATTTGCCAGAGTCATCGATAAATTCATTCGGTATATCAACGACTTTACGCTCATCAACTTGTTGCTCAAGACCGAAAAACAGCAGGTACTGTTTTACTGGTGCATCGAACATTGCTTTGGCTTCTTCAATAGCTTGCTTAAGTAGCTTAGAAAAATATTCCTGCGCATAGGGATCATCAGCCAAATCTTGCTCAATCATTCTAGTGACACGACCGGTGATCTTATCGGTTTGATTACGAGCTTCATCGTCACTTATTGCCTCAGGCTGAATGTTTTTATCTACCTTGCCCGCATTGCCTAGGCCATCGACTAAGTAAACGCCTTTTGCCTCACGCACCTCAAGCCCCGCAATATGCTTATCGAGCAAGCTGCGAATATCCGCTTCATATTCATCGTAATCAATGGTTTCATCAGCGTCCGCGCGTACTTGTTTGCGCAGATTAACAAAGGCTTTTAGATCGGCTTTGTAGCGATCACGCTTACTATCAAAAAAGCTATCTGCAAAAAAAGACGCCGATTGCAAAGCAATTTTCATAGCGTTAGAGAATGCCGTTAAAGCTGCATAAAAGTCATCACGTTCTTTAAGCTTAGTATCGACTACTCTGCCATCGATATCTTGCATCTTAGGGGCTAGCACTTGTCTTAACGCTTGACCATCTTGTTTATTTTTCACTGAAGCGAAGATAGCCCACAGCTCACTATGCAGCTTTGGTAGCTGCTTGTACTCAGTGTCCATGCTGTTGTACATACCTCGGAGGTCTTCAATATCAAAGCCCCCTTGCGTACGCTCGGCAAGATCCTGGTACTTTTCAATGGTGATATCCAGCTCTTTTAAGATGCCACGATAATCAATCAGATAACCAAAGCGCTTCTTCTCATGCAAGCGGTTCACACGCGCAATTGCCTGAATCAAGTTATGCTGCTTTAATGGCTTGTCAATATACAGCACGGTGTTCTTTGGCTCATCAAAGCCCGTTAACAGCTTATCAACGACGATCATAATGTCAGGGCCATCATCTTGACTAAAGGCTTCGATAATCGCTTTGGTATAAGCTTTTTCGTCGCCACCATAGGCAGGTGCGACATTGGCTTGCCACCAGTTCTGGACGATATCTTTTGATTCAGCATCGACCGTGTCATGGCCTTCACGAGTATCAGGTGATGATATGGCAACCACCGATGACACTTTACCAATCTTGTCTAACGCCAGCTTATAGCGGATAGCAGAGGCTTTAGAATCACAAGCCAACTGTCCTTTTAGATGCTGCTGTTTAAAGTTTTGAAAGTGGTCAGAGATGTCATGAGCAATTAGCTCAATACGTCCTTCCGTTTGGTAAATTTGGCCCTTTTGGGAGAACTTACGTTTGAGATCGGTCTTTTGATCGCTAGTGAGCTTTTGGGTGATACGCTCAAACCAAGCATCAATGGCTTGATCATTGGTATTGAGCTCAGGGATACGCTCTTCGTATAACAGTGGGGTGACGGTTTTATCTTTCACCGCTTGCTGCATGGTGTAGGAGTGAATGATGCTACCGAATTTATTTTCAGTCTTATCGTCTTTAAGCAGTGGCGTACCGGTAAAGGCAATAAAGGCAGCGTTTGGCAGGGCCTGGCTCATACGAATATTGTTCTCACCATTTTGACTACGGTGACCCTCATCGACCATGACGATGATATTTGGGCTATCGTTATAGCACTCATCATACTTAACCGCTGAGCCAAACTTATTAATAATAGAGAAGATAACCCGCTCATTACCGTGACCGATTTGCTGTGCTAAACGACGACCAGAGGTTGCCATGGCATCGGTTTTGTCGCGATCACTTAATACGCCGCCTGAGGCAAAGGTTTGGCTGAGCTGAGTCTCAAGATCGACACGATCAGTGACCACAATAACCCGGCACTGTGCTAATGCTTCTAGCCAAATAAGTGCTTTGGAGAAGAACACCATGGTAAAGGATTTACCACTACCGGTGGTATGCCAAATCACTCCGCCATCACGGCTTCCGTGCTCATCAAAAGTGCTGATACGTTTAATCAAAGCTTTAATACCAAAGACTTGCTGATAACGGGCAACAATTTTGCCAGCCTTTTTATCAAACAAGGTAAACATGCGTGTCATCTCAAGCAGACGCTGTGGCTGTAAAAGACTGACAATTAAGCGGTCTTGGTCGGTAACCACCAAATCACCCGCATTAATCAGCGATAGGTAATCTCTGTTAGCAGAAGCAGGACGATGATCAAATAAATGCCTTAGCTGCTCATCATTAAGCTTTTGGTTTTTTAGCCGCTGAAACTCTGGCTCTTGGATCTCTTCTTCGACCCATTTTGCCCAGAACTTCTCAGGCGTTTTACAGGTTCCATAAAGACCGTCATGACCATTCACCGCTAGCAGTAATTGGCTATAAGCGAATAGATGCGGGATTTGTTTTTGACCTTGATTACGAATGTGCTGGGAGATAGCTTGAGCGTTAGTCGATTGCCCTTCTCTATTAGAATCAGGGCGTTTGGCTTCAATGACTACTAAAGGCAGACCATTCACAAAGCAGACGATATCAGGAATAACATTGCCTGTACCCTCGCTATTTTGTACCACAAACTCTTCGGTAAAGTGAAAGCTATTGTTATCTATATTTTCCCAATCTATCAGCCCAACAGTTTGGGAAGTTCTTTTGCCGTCAATAAACTCGGTGACTGTCACGCCATAGAGCATGGCGTTATAAAGCTTTTCATTAGCGAGCTGTAAGCCTAGATTCATCGCTGGGTTTAGCTCGTGCATGATTTTATCAGTGGCACTGTCTGATAGATGATGCGGCTTGCCTTCAAAGATAAAAGTTTGTTTGGCTAAGAACGCCCGCATGATAGGCAGTAATACCACTTGGTTAGTGGCTTTGTTAGTATTCGCCTGATTAGCTAGCAGCTTATTGCTACGCATGGCGTTGCATTGGCTTGGTGGAATAAACTGATAGCCTAGCGTAGTGAGTAAGGTTAAGGCAGGGATTTTTGCGCTAAATTCTTCTTGGAAATTGATGCTGGGATTAGTCATATCTAGCCACTTTAGACATAGCGTTTATTTGATTGCTTGTTTGCTTTTATTGATTGTAGCCTAAAACCCTATGAAAGACTCTGTAAAAAAGGCAAAGCAAAACCGCCGCCGTTGCGCATTACTTAAACAGCGCTCAGCGTGACGGTTGTATTAGCTATATATTGGTTGATTGCTTGGTCTAGGGTAATACGACTATTTGCAGATATTTGCACAAATGAGCACAGTAAATCACCTCTATTACTTCCGTTAATTATCTAACCTATTTAAATGCTGTAGAGAGCTTTTTAACTACCATAAGCTGGATTACAAACCTGTTCTACTCGTTGGAAGCTGTGACTCTCATTTAAAGCGAATATATATGGCAATATGGACGTTTACTAATGTTTTTCATACGGTAAAATTGAATAAAAACTTTAAAATAGTAAGATTGATAGCCGTAAAAAACACGGCATAATACTTGGGATGACTGTACATATATGAGCATAGCCAGTTACGACATGCTAGATGAGTCTATGAAAGATGTCCTTTCGGACTCTCTGATAAGATTAATATATATTAGTGGATTAAACACTACTAGTGACTCTGTATTTAAGCATATACAGAGTCACTCAGAATCTTTTAATAAAGACAATAATATCGCAGGATTTTTGTGCAATAACGACCAAAGCTTTTTGCAATGTTTAGAGGGCACAAAGGATGTTGTCTCTTCGCTTATGCAGAGAATCTTTAAAGACGAAAACCACAAAGATGTGGCTGTTGTTTTTGCTAAAAAGGTAAGTGGTTATAGTTTTACAGATTG
Organism: Psychrobacter sp. TAE2020; assembly: GCF_018919485.1. Taxonomy (GTDB): domain Bacteria; phylum Pseudomonadota; class Gammaproteobacteria; order Pseudomonadales; family Moraxellaceae; genus Psychrobacter. The sequence continues at coordinate 2,275,381 of NZ_JAHLMU010000001.1, read as the reverse complement.
GCGTATGCACAGTCTCAATTTAGATAATGATAATTGGGAAAAGTTTTCAAACCATACTAAGGTAAGTGATATCTCACCATTCAAACCACAGCATTGGCCCTCTTGGTTCATTGAACATTTCATCGAAACTGTAAAAAAAATCGATTACTCTGACATAAATCAGAGCTATATTACCTTTGATACTCTAGGGTATTCCGCTATTAAAAAGAAGTTAGCTCGTGATAATGTTTTGTTTTATATATTTCTTGGTTTACTAATTTGCTCTGCGACGGTGATCTTACTGTTTAGACATGATGTTATTTTTTAATGTTTATAACGATATCTATCACTCATTATAGGCTGGGTTTTTAACCCAGCATTGTAATTCTGCAAAGTCTTGAAGCTGGGTTAAAAACCCAGCCTACACATCGCACTGACCCAACCTACACACCACAACCTTGCTTATAGCGCAAATTATTTCAATCATGATAAAGAGTAAATCTATCATCTATATCGCTATAGCTCCAACCTTTGGGATATAGGCCATCGGATATGAATTTATGAATGGTTGAATACTTCCATTCTGTTGGCTGTGAACAATAACCATGTTTTACAGGGTTGTAATGAATGTAGTCAACGTGCTGTTTATAGTCATTATCGTCGCGAATGCGATGTTCCCAAAACCGACGTTGCCAAAGTCCACGCTCTTTCTTATCTGCTCTTGATGGCGATATGTTTTCAGACTCTAATTTGGGTATTTGACGAGAGAAGTTTGCTTTTAAATTCGCTACAATATTGGCATAGTTGTCATTATCATCAGCTAGGGTTATCAATAAGTGTACATGGTCAGGTAATACGACCATCGCATTTAACTCAAACGACTGATGCTGCTTAGTTTTTTTAAACGCCTGACGAAATTCATTAATATGCGTTGTCAGCAGCTGTGACTGACGATCTTGTAAGTTAAAAGTGAGAAAATAACATCCGCCTTTGGTTTTGTCTCGAATATAATTTCTCATGATTGAGGTCACCCCAAAGCTAAATTATTTCACAAACTAAATCTTATCTTAATTTGAGACTCGTTGTAGGCTAGATTGGTTTGGTAGGCTGTTTTTTCGTAGGCTGGGTTTTTAACCCAGCGTTGTAATTCTCCAAAGTTTTAAAGCTGGGTTAAAAACCCAGCCTACACATCGCGCCCTATTCCAAATCAGCCATCAACCACCACCCGCTTCTTACCCGTCAAAAGCTGCTGCATCAATGCCTTTTTCTCTTGCTGAAAATCAGCCAATTGCTGCTCAAGCAATTCAATCTCTTTATCGGCATTGGTCAATACGGTGGCGATTTTTTGTTGTTCTTGTTTAGACGACGGTATATGCATTCTTAAGCTTTTGATGGTTTCAAGTTTTTCATAGGCTGTTTTTTAGTAGGCTGTTTTTTAGTAGGCTGTTTTTCCGTAGGCTGGGTTTTTAACCCAGCATCGTAATTCTGCAAAGTCTTGAAGCTGGGTTAAAAACCCAGCCTACACATCGCGCCCTATCCCAAGTCAGCTATCAACCACCACCCGCTTCTTACCTGTCAATAATTACTGTGGAACAAACCGATAGCCCAGCGTGGTAAGCAAGGTTAAGGCAGGGATTTTTGAGCCGAATTCTTCGGCAAAGTTGATGCTTGCACTGGCGCTAATATTAGAGATTGGATTGGTCATATCTGCCCACTTTAGACATAGCGTTTGTTTGTTTGATTACTTGTTTGGTTTTATCGATTGTAGCCCAAATCTCTACTAAAGACGCCATAAAAAAGGCAACAAAAAACCGCCAAGGTTGCGCGTTACCCAAAGGGCAGGGCGTAGCATGGTGGTTATGTTAAATCTAGTACGTACATTCAATAATTAATATTTATCCAAAAAGTTTATCAATTATAATTTTTTGTACCTCTGGATGAAACTCTTCATACATAGTATTTAGACGAACATTATTTTTTTCTTTTGGCTTAGCAATTTCAAAATTCTCAGTTACTAACCATTTAACATTACGACCAACACTCACTATATTTTTTGTATCTGCTTCGCTTTGTAATAAAACATTATCTACGATAACGCCTATTGCTTTAACGGTAATATTTTTACTACTAGGCGGTGCAGATTTAATATAAATAATATCACCAACCTTCAATGAACTTATAAACTGATGCAACTCTGGTGCTTGATGTTTCTCCCATCCAGGACCTGCTATGTTATGTTTGATAAAGTCACTACTGACGTCTTCATCGTAATACGCACCAACTGCAAATATAGCCATTTAAATTCCTTTTTCATATACTTGATTGACAAATATATTGGGATTGTTAATTGAACCTTTCCTATTTATTTCAGTTTGCTTGCTCAAGATATTCTTTAACGTTAGGATACATCTCATCGACTAAATCTCTTATTTGTTTAGAAGTTTTAGCCTCAACTGCACGATAAATATATGATTCCTCTAATAACCCTTTAGAATGATATATATTCACGGCTGTTACAAATGCAGCATGTGGTGATAACTGAATATCAGAATCATCCTGACCTTGGACAAAAGATTGGGTAAATATATTGTTTAAAGTAATGCCCTCTATCTCTCTATAGGCCGCTTGAACAAACCTTTCATCCTCAAGAAAACGATGTGTCATTTTTTTATCCTTATTGTAAGTGAGGTATTAAATTAATATATCAAAAGCTTAAATATTATAAAAAACGTAAATATTTATAATATGTATTATGTGAATTCTTAACTATTAGTGAGCCCCATCATCTACCTCTATCTATTCGATGATGCATTAATAATTTCATGAAGTCCAGGCATAGTTGGACTTGAATCACCAGATATAAGACCAGTATCGGCTCGGCTAAATAGGGCTTGTAATACAATATTGCGAGCATCAGAATCAAAGTCATCTTTTTCGTGCGTTAATGCTAAATATAAGTGTGTTAACTGCTCACGTTCTTCTGCATCACGCTGTAAGTGATACGAGCTAAATACCATCTTTGAGAGTGCTTTTATAGCGAAGGCATAGATAGACAAAACAGTAATAAATAGTACGACTCCTTGTAAACTATCCAGACTTATAGCGGTGCTTTGTGAGCTTACCCATGCATAGAATAAAGCGCCGAAAACTAAGAACCCAACTACAATAAAACCTGATAAAATCCAAGCCCAACGATTACCTAATTTCTTATATTCCTCTGCTTTGGTCTTCCAATAGCTAGCGGCAGGCTCTAGCCTTAGCTTTTCTTTATAAGTGTTTTCCAAGTTTTCGATTTTTTCTACCCAAAGCCTGAATTGTTCTTGGTCAGAATCTAACTCAGTTTTGACGTCTTTTCTCAGCTTAGTTCGTAGTTCATGAAAATCATCACGCAAACTATCACGGGTTTTGAGAATACTACTTTTCAATTCATTTACAGACTCTTCTTCAAGAGTCGCTCTATCGGTTAAAAAGTTTTCATCTTGTGATTGGAAGTCGTAACCAAGCATTGCTCCTTTGAACCCATCTATAGTATCAAGGCTGGTAAAGTTGGTTTCACTAATAAAGCTAGTAAAAAAATTATTAGCAGCTCTGACTCCTAGTTGTTCTAAAACCTCTTCACCCCTTTTACAAAAACTATTCTCTGAGTGAAACCAATATTTAAAAGAGTTCGAATTAACTCTTTTACTTATGTCATCAACTGCTATCTCTAACTTAGAGCTAGTAGAAAAAATCTCTTCATTTAGGTTTTGATTTATGTCTGTGAAATACTCACCAACTTTTGCAATCAACTTTAAAGACTTGACCTCGTACAACTCAGTTGAGTACTCTGTTTCTAAACTAAGCTTTCTTCCAAGTGAAGAATTAAAGCTTCTCCAAAATTCTGCTTCTGTATTTAAAAAGTCTATCAGTTTCCCCAAAGTTTTGAACTCAAATTCTTTTCCAGCAGCATCTCTAAGTAGAACATTTATCTGTCTATCTTGAACATCAATGTTTCTTAAATCGTTTATATCCATCAATCAACCTCCCCATCAACCACTACCCGCTTATTACCCGTCAACAACACCTGCATCAACGCCTTTTTCTCTTGCTGCAAATCAGCCAGTTGCTGCTCAAGCAATTCAATTTCTTTATCGGCATTGGTTAACACAGTGGCGATTTTTTGTTGTTCTTCAAAACTTGGTAGGAGAATTTTTAATTTGCCAAGCTCACCTAAATAAACCCCTGCCTGAGCAGTAGAGTTTGATTTTCTATGAAGCAAATGAGTGAAGTCGCTACTACTAAATAACTGCATCAAAAACTGGTTACAGACACCTTTTGCAACTCTGATAATAGCTACACTTCTTTGAAGCGTAAACTTCTCGGCTAGCTCTTCTGGCACTAGAGCTACACGCCCAAGCGTTCCAACAACCGTTAGTAAGATATCACCACTTTCAATCGTATACCTAGCATGAATTTTATTATAATCATCTTCGCTAATGTAGGGGGCATCGTCAAAATCAACCGTGTTTTGCTTAGTGATATTTTTAGCTGAAAGCATTGGTACGCCACTTTCATATCTTTCATGCGTGCCATGAGTTCCATCTCTTATAAAGTCAGTTATGTCGCCAAGTTTATACTCTTCCCACTCACCCTCAAACCGCTGACCATTATCATCAAGCAACCGCTTTTTACCTGTCAGCAATTGCTGCATCAAGGCTTTTTTCTGCTGGGTACTATTGTCAATTAAATGCTCAGTAGTGCTAATCGCTTTATCCCAAGTGGATAAGATTTTGGCGATTTTTTGTTGTTCTGGAATTGGTGGAACTGGTAACTTCAAAGACTTAATTATTTTGACAGTTAACTGAGGTTGTGCTGAACCAAAAGCTGCTGAATCTATCTGTCTTGCAATCAGCGAGGACTTACTCAAAGCGTAGAAAAAGTCACTTTCTAATTCAGAGTTTAAACATCCAAGTGTTACCATACCTGAGTTTATTCTTATATTTTCGAAATTAACTGTTTGATCGTAATACGCGAACTGACCAACTGACCCTCTAGTCGTAAGTACAATGTCACCTTTTTTAACTACCCCTTTTCTCAGTTTTCTATGTTTTTCTTCTGAAATAAATTGCGTGTCTAAAAAAGAAAATCCATTTTTTGTCACATTCTTAGCACTTAAGAAAAGGCAGTAGCCAGAATCAAAAAATTCTGATGATTTAGGATATTCTTTTCCTCTATCACCATCGGTTACAGTAATATTAGCTTGTTCAAGAGTTTTAACTTCCCATCCACTAGGCACCATAACCCAACTCCTTTAAAAACCCTGCCATCTCAGTCTCTAAACTTTCCAACTCAGCTTTTAACTCAAGACGCTCAACACGTACCGCATCCAAATCAATCTCTGCTTCTTCCTCAAACGTATCGACATAACGTGGAATATTGAGGTTAAAGTCGTTTTCTTTTATTTCATCAAAGGTGGCAAGGTAGGCGTACTTATCGACATTGTCACGAGCTTTATAAGTCTCGATGATTTTATTAATATTGTCAGGGGTTAGCTGGTTTTGATTTTTACCCGATTTAAACTCATTACTCGCATCAATAAATAGGACTTTGTCATCGCTTCTATTTTTCTTAAACAATAAGATAGCCGCTGGAATCCCCGTACCAAAGAATAAGCTCGCTGGTAAGCCAATGACCGTATCGAGCAAGTTTTCTTCGATAAGTTGCTGACGGATTTTGCCTTCACTAGACGCACGGAACAACACGCCATGCGGTACCACCACACCCATACGACCAGTGGCGGGCTTTAGCGTTTCAATCATATGACTGATAAAAGCATAGTCGCCCTTAGTCTTCGGTGGAACCCCACGATGGAAGCGCCCATAGGGATCGCTACTGGCATCCTCATGACCCCATTTATCCAGTGAGAACGGTGGGTTGGCAGTCACTACATCGAATTGTAATAGATGCTTACCGTCTTTATCGAGTAGCAGTGGATTACGGATAGTATCGCCCCACTCAATACGGTGGTTATCCTCACCATGCAGGAACATATTCATCTTGGCCAATGCCCACGTCGAGCCAATAGCTTCTTGACCGAATAGCGCATACTTTTTCGAGCCAGAGTTTTTGCGTACCATTGCCCCGCACTTAATCAATAGCGAACCCGAACCACACGCAGGATCACATATTTGATCGCCTTCAACAGGCGCGAGGATTGTCGCTAATAGATCAGACACTTCGGGTGGCGTATAGAACTCACCAGCAGTCGCCCCACTACCGGCAGCGAAGTGCTTGATTAAGAATTCATAAGCATTACCAATCACATCAAGGCTGCCGACTCGCTCAGCACTTAGATTGAGGATGTCTTTGCCGAAGTCTTCTAATAAGTGACGAAGCAATTCGTTCTTTTGTTTTTCTTGACCGAGCTTATCAGTGTTAAAGCTAATATCTTGGAAGACGTTCTTAAGCTTGGTACCATTGGCTTCTTCTAGCCCATGTAAGGCTTGGTCAATACGTTGACCGTTACCGGCTTGATGACGCTGCTCGTATAAATCCCAAAAGCTTGCGCCTTCAGGCAGTACAAAGCGCTGCTTGGACATCATCGCATGGATCAATTCTGGGTTGTCGCCGTACTGCTCAACCAACTTGTTGTACTCGTCTTTATAGACATCAGAGATATACTTCAAAAACAGCATAGTTAAGATAAAGTCTTTATAAGTATCGGCGCTGATGACCCCACGGAAAGTGTCACAGGCGTTCCATACCGCTTTATTAATATCGTCTTGATTAATCTTATTGGTCATCTGATTAACGGTGCTGGCGGGCATTCTTTATTCCTTAGTACTTTGCAAAGTTATGAACTTTTATAATGCGGTAATGATAGCAGGGTCTAAGATAGTTGGCAGATGTCATTGCTTAAAAATACGATTATAGTAGACAGTGATATAAGCCAATTAAACTAAGCCAATAAGCTACGAGATTAAGCGATGAAAACCCTAGGATTGTGTCTATTAGCCACCCTTAGTTTAGGTGCTTGTACAACTGGCATAAGCAGTAGCATGTTGGCACGCCAGTGGACTGCTATGTAATTAATCCTCATGGCAAGGTTTTGGATAAGAGAGTTGAGTATAGTTATCCCACTGATAAAGGTTTGAGGAAAGACGTCTATGTAAAAAGATAACTTGTGTTTAACAGTAGCGAGTTATAAGTCGCTTTGCCACGCTTAGTCACGCTTAGTCACGCTTGGGCGGTATAGCATAAGTGCCAACCACATGAGCCACCAAATCATCACAGCCTTCTGAATATAAAGATACTTCACCTACGATTAGCGAGCGCCCTACTTTTATCAATTTGCAGTCAGCGATAATGCGGGCTTCTGCTGTTGGTTTACGCAAAAAGTTGATATTAAGGCTAGTGGTTACTGCCAACGGAACAATGCCAATCGTACCTAGTATCGCCACATAAAGTGCGACATCAGCAATGCTCATCAATACAGGGCCGGCAACCGTGCCACCTGGGCGTAGCTCCTTTATACCAATCTCATGCGCTATGATCGCACGGTTATCCCCTACTGCCTCAACTTGGTATTTGGCATGTGGAAACTCTAATGCCATAAAGGCGACGATCTCTTCTTTAGTTGCAGACATACCTAATCCTTGGTCTAATTATAGTTATTATTAACTACCTACTTCTGTTATTGAGGTTTATTGGGTTGTCGCTATCTCACTAAATACTGATAGTAGCCCTTTATTCAAACCCTTTAAACAGCTTAGCTGTTTTGCAGGATATCACCGCTCAAAGCCAATAGAAATGGCAAAACCTATAACTATTTGAACCGTACGTTCTAGAAGCTTACTACCATCAGCATCGTTTTAATGATTGCTGCCCTCAAGCTCTCTACGCCCCTATCTCTACAATAACAGTTGATGATTCGGACTATCAGCAATTTTTAGACAGGCCTAACCTAGCCAACACTGGGTTAAAGTGTTGGGGTATTATCGTTTGCATAAAGTTATGGTTATTGAATACTAATTAAAGGCTAAGTAAGTGAGCCACTCGAAGTGGTTTACTTAGTATCTCTAAGGTGGTGCAGAAATAATAAGGTAGACGAAACTAGGGCAAGAAGAGTTTTAGCGCTATTAATTGTGTGAGTCTTTGAAAGTGGAAAAAGCCAATGAGGCTAAATGTTGTCTCGCCATTAATTATTATTGAGTTAATACACTAATCTGTAGATCGTAATTGCCAGCAAATTTTACATTGGCACTATCAGGGGTAATAGTCACTCTAGTACCCACACCAAACCAGCAGTCACGATAACTCGGGACATCACTAGTGAAATATTGACCAGTAGTAGGGTTTGTATAGTAAAAGTCAATGTTAGCGGTTAATTCTTTGGTTTGATCTATAGCTGATTTTAATTTAGCTCCGGTCATTTTGACTAGACTAGTATTTGAAGTATTATCTGGGGCAATAGATGCGAATGAAGTGTTGAGCTGAAAAGTATTAGGGTTATTTCTTAAAAAAGTTTTTATGGTTTGATATTCGCTATTACAGTTGCTGTTTCGATCTGTGCGGATATAAAAGTTAAATAAGCTTGGTGAACCGAAGTCTCCATTGGTGTTTGGAAAATTTGCTGATAACTGGTTTAAGTTCAAATTAGCCACATTAAAGCCACTTAGATCGGCACGGTTACTCAAGGGAAAGCTCTGAATAGTGTTGCCCCTTGAGATAGCTTGACTGCCGCGATTGAGGAGCTGAGTCTCTGTAGGGGCAAACCTTAAAGTAGTGTTTGGAAAGTTTTGTTTACAGAAATATATTTGACTGTTACTAGCTGAACCGACACGGTTAGCAGCAGTAGTGATATTGATACCAGCAGTATCAGGACAGGCTGCTAATGCTGTTTGTCCCAGTAATCCCACTATTGCCGTTAAGCTTACTTTTAGCAACAATTTATCATAATGAACGATTGATAGTTTTTTAGACATAACGACCTCGGCTTTGAGCTGCTTTTAATTCAAAATATAACCCATATTTGGGTAATATAATTAATATTATGGTTTACGGTACAGCGCTACTTGTTAGAGGTTTTAAAGCTATTTTCAACACAAAGTCGTTAGTGATCTCAATAGACTGCGCTTCATAACCTTTAGAGTTTAAAGTATAAGTGTCTGGTGCTAAGCCAAATATTTGGAAATACCCGTAGCTACCAGTTGTGACACTTTGTATCAGCTTATCTTTTTGATAGATATCAATCACTATCCCTTCTTCTGCTGTGGTTAGCTTGCCTGATATACCATAAGTCTTTTCTAGCTTGATAGGCACTGAAGTAGGGGCATAGTTGCTAACCCGTATACGCGGTGTCTGTAACTCGCTTGAACTATACTCTAAAGGTAGATTGGTGGCATCCATACTCAGAGTATAATCCCCAGCTTTTATATTACTAATCAGATATTGGCTACGGTTCGCTTGAGTTCCAAGCAAACTGGCCTGAACTTGCTGATTGTCTAACTGAAAACTTAAAGTTTCATTGTTGATTGGCGAATCAACGTAGTGAGTTAAGTCCACTACTACACTGCCTGCTTCTTGACGAGGATATTGACCAAATTTCAGGTTTTGCTTGGGTGGCTTAAACATATCAAATGATAGCTTAGCAAACAGATAATTATTCTGCGTCCAAGCGGGTAGCTCACGTTCATTAGTAAATGAGCTGTCATCTATTAAGTCAGTGTAGCGACCGCTAGGTATAGCATCTACATAGCGATGTTTGTAGCCCAAGCTAAAGTTAATGCCATTGCGATGGGTCAACTGCCAATCAGCTAGCCAGCCTACCTGACCATCAAACAAGCTATAGCCAATGCTAACTAAGTTATCTATAGAGCTAGTGCCGATGGATCTAGCATCTGCATCAGCACCAAACAGATTGAACCCATCAAAACGATAGTTGATATCACCTTGGTTCAGTAGTCGACTACTATCATGTAAAGCGCTAACCGACTGCCCAAAGCTAGTACGATAATCAAACTGATGGCGTACTGATAAGGTATCGCTAGTATTATCACCAGATAGACCTATAGTATTGCTTTTGCCATCGTTAGCCGTACGGTTTCTATAGATATCTTGCCAGTTAATACGATAACTATAGCGATCATCAAGGCTGTTCCAGTTGGCACCGACATTTAGCGCATCGTTGAATCGATGATTGATACTGGCATAAGCATAATAGTTATCCGAATCAGTCTCAATCGCCATCTGATCATAATACTGGCTTAGACTGAGGTTAGTTCTATCACTAGGGCTATAATTGAGTAACAGTTGATGACGCTGATCGTTCAATCGATCTATTCGATTATTATCCAATAGGGGTAGCTCTAATACTGCTTTATCATACTGCCGAGCTTGATACTGATAGTAGGCTAATAGTTTTTTGCGCTGATACTGCAGTTGAGCTTGCCATAACTGCTCAATAGTACTATCGGCATAGCTGAAATCAAAATTACTATAGGGTGATAAGCTATAGTTGACCCCTGTATGCCAAGATACTGACTTACTATCATTTATTAAGTTTTGCGCATTAGTGTTAACACCACCGCGTACTGCCAAGCGATTATTAACCCCATATTCAGTATATAAATGTGCTGCAGTACCACTATTATTGTCTCTAAAACCGTATCGGCTATTACTATTAATTAAATTACCACTAGCACCAATACCTGCTTCTATCAAAAGCTCATCAGTTGCGACGTTGGTGCGACGTTTGCCGAGTACGATAGGTCGAACTTCAAGCGGTTGGCGGGCCAATGGATAGGCAAAGATTGCCACCTCAACTAAATTGTCTGTCAAAGTCAATTGGCTGACATCAAGGTTTAAAAATTCGTAACGCCCATCCAATCCAATCTGTACTCGAGCCAAAGCACGGCCACTGATACGCAACTCTGCCACCCCACCCGCTTCACCTATACCAGTTAAATGCTGATAATCCTGATTAGTATTTTGCAACAGACTGCGACTGTCTTGATCAAAATAAGATAAATGACGGCCGATATCTCGATTACTATAGGCAATCATAGCCCCAGTGAATTCTGTGCCTGTGGTCTGCGCCCCTTGACTGAGCGCATTAGGTCTATTAATACCTATACGGGTAGCTAGCTGTTTGCCAGATTTAGCCCAATATAGATTATCTAGTCCCCAATTATCCCAGTCTGATGGGAGGTAGCTAAATCCATTTAAAGCATTGCGTACAAAGCTGTCATTAGCCGATACCTTGCCTTTTCTATCCTCTATCAGATCATTAGAGCTAGCAAAATCGTAACCGATAGCCTTAATACCCCATACTCCCCCTAATCCGTAACCATAGGCACCTAAGTCTGCATATATTTGTCGACTAGTGGACGTTGTATCATCGTCATTGTTATTAGATGGATTATCCCTTGAGGTATTATTGCTCTCGCTAGTGCTTAGGGTGCTATTAAATGACAAACCCAGTAGACCGGCTTGACTAGAACGATAGTCAATGGGTAGGGTGTTACGCTCATTGTTGGCTTTTGGGACACTTATTTGGGCGGGACGCCAACCCATATTTAGCATAATAGCTAAGTCTGGCTGGCTGTACACAGCGGTTATTCCTAACTTTTTTAGAGTACTAAGTGACACATAGTCTTGACCTTGGTAACTATAGATTTGATCGGCTGATAACTGCACTTTACCTATTGGCGTACTGACATCGTAGCCAGCTTGGTTATCGACAACAGTAAAGCTGACCTTAGTTAATTCACTTAAGTCATTAATAGATAAAAAATAGCAGTCTTTTTGCTCATCACGCTCTGGATCTGATGCTGAGTCATAAAGGGCTTCGGTACTCCCTTGTTCCTCTCCATTGATTAATACCCCTACCAAACTAGGCACTAGCACTTTGTTGTTTTTATTGTAAGCTTTGCTAGCCGATAGCTGCGAAGTTGTATTAGCCGCTATAGTTTGTATCTCAGCCAATGCTGAGGGGCAATAAATCACCATACAAGGTAAAGAAACTAAAGTCACTAAACGCAAAGACGAGTACTTTTTAATCATAAGCGCCATAGCGAATCCATTTTATGGGTATGGGAAGTTATACTGATAATCATTACATCATAATAGCAGTATTTCCTAGTTTGAATTTGAACAGTATTAGCCTATTGCACCTCAATGGATACTGGCAACCCATACTGTGACCCAAGCTCAAGAGTTACCCCTTTGCCGTCAGCAGTATAAGTAACAGGGTTGTCGATTTGCTGTTTGATCGACAACATAGCATGGTACTTACCTTTGGCAAAATCCATAGGCAAACGGATAGACATACGAACCGTCTGATAGCCACCAGCAGGAATAGTAAACGCTGTAGGGTTGATCAACACCCATGGTTTTAGTGTGTTCTCACTAGGGTCGATAGGCTTGCCAGCAGCATCCATATCAACCAAGCTCAGAGCGATTTTTTTAGGTTTGCTGCCATAATTATATAGAGTTAACGATTGATTAAGTTTGGCTAGATTCTTACCCTTTGTCAAAGAGACAGTCTCGTCAATACTACCGGGCTGAATACCTAATTGTGCTGGTGGTAGAGAGGTTTGACGATCATTGCGCACCACCATCTGAGCCTTTCCTTGCTCATTTACTGAGTTACTGATAATCAGCTCAGCCTGTGCATAGCTCATACTTGTTAACGTGACAACAACCCCTGTAATTACAGATAGGGCTAAACGTATACTGGCAGATTGACTAGGTAAACATAATTTAGGGTAAGCAGTTAGGATCATCTTTTTGCCTTTATTTAGTTAATTATTAGCAATTAGCTGCAAAGCCTGTAGCGCAAACCCACTTAAGATCTTATAAAGTGATTGATTTGCAGCCCGGAGAATGTCTTGTCGTTAACTATAAAAAATACCAGCAATAATAGCTGGTATTTTTTAGGATGTAGCTAGTGTCGAAGCACTAAGGCTTAGCCGTTAAAACTCTTCAATTATGGAGTAGGAACATTACCAGTAAGAGTCAATAAGAAAGTGTCAGTACCATTACCTGTAACTGTATCAGGTGAAGCGCCAGTGACACCGCGTGTATTGTATTCACCGGCATTATTAGCAGTAGACAGATCTAAGTTAAAAGTAATATCACCTAATACAGGAGTGAAACCTGATTTGATACCTACAGTTGTTGTACCAGAAGTAGTGATTAAAGGATTTGCTGATACTAAAACAGCATTTGAAGTAGTAATAACAGAGGCGTTATTGACAACATTTTTCAAACTAGTATTAGGGTTAGTCAATGTTAGCGAAACACCATTAGCAGAAGATAAGTTACGTACTGCCCAAGCATTTTTTAGAGTAACCGCAACGTTAGTGGCAAGAGCCGTGTTTGAAGTAGTATTAACATCTGTATTGATGCTAGCAGTAGCTGCTCCTAATACCGCCGTTCCTATACGAGTAGTAGCATCGCTTATTTCGCGCGCATCGCTATCATTTGCAGGGGTAGTAAGAACTTCAGTCAAGTTCAGTACAGCATCATCCCAGTGATATAGCACTAAAACTTCAGGTAGCGTTACACGAAAGTCTGTAGAACCACTTATTGCCGCTGAAGCAAAAGAAGATAGAGATAAGGCTAGACCAGTTACTGCTACTTTTGTAAAAATATTCATAATATAAATCTCACGGTTAAAACTATTTTGAAGTTAGGGCATACCAGTAATAGAGTCTAAAATATGTAGTATTCGACTAAAACAGTAACTGGGACACTAAACAGTAACTGGGGAATAAATAATGAGGTAAAGAGGGGAATGTATTCTGTATGCAGAACGCGCAATATCGCATAATTAAATTATAAATGAACTGATAATCAGATGAATGGTATACAAAATCCGATAATCAGTGAAAATTACGTTAAAAATTTTAAAGTTATATTTTTTTCCTTATTTATATAAAACTCTACTGCACTTTCAAGCTCAACTTCGACCTTTTACAATTCGATATCGGTAGCATTAATAGCAGCCAAAAGCTCGCGCTATGCTTGGACTGACCACTAACAGGAACAGCTTTCTCAACTATCTTATTGTTGTTTAGCCCTAACATATATTGTTACGCTTCAGCGTACTAATATTGAAATTTATAGTGTTTTATTTTACCTTTATGTAATATTTATGTAATAATGCCACCAATTAATGACTGATAAAAATTGTGGATGTTTAAACCGTTTTTATTATGCTTATCAAAACTGATAAAAAACTTAAAATCATCGGAGAATTACTTTGCAACTTCAAAAATCTTTATTGACTACTACTCTACTACTTGCCGTTAGCTCTTTGACTGTTGCTAACGCAGCACCTATTACTAGTGATAGCTTCGATGTTTTACTAAAGGTTGATCAGACTTGTACCGTTGTAACTGGTGCTACTGCTGATATTGGTCTTGGTACTGTTGCAGCAGGTCAAGCACAACTAGTAGGTTCTGAAAAGACAGGTTCTACTATTATTACTACAAATTGTTCTGTCGGTTCCTCTGCTAAAATTACACTTCAACCTGTTTCAAGTAAGAGTACCGATGGTACTGGTAAATTAAAAGGTTCTGGACCTACTACTGGTCAAGAGATTGCCTATAAATTAACCTCTGTGTCAAGTGCTGGTCCTGCTTGGGGTACTGCTACTCCAGTAACAACCGCAGCGGCTACTAACTATGCAACTGGTATTGCTACTACTGTTTATGCCACCGTAACTGATACAGCAGATGTTATACCTGGTGATTACCTCGATACTGTAAACGTTTCAGTAACGTTCTAATCTGAATGCTAAGTCTCTGGGTACACCGTGTTGCGATGCCGGTTATTTTATCTGGTTTGCTACTGCCTAACGGTGTGGCAATAGCGAGCGGCCTGCAGGTCTCTCCCATTTCCCTCAGCTTGCAAGCTAAACAAAATGCCAGTGGACTGACGCTCAGTAATACTGGTGACGATGTGATACATGCGCAAGTTCGTGTGTACCAATGGTCACAGGATGAAAAAGGCGATCAGCTCACCGCATCACGAGGGTTGTTGGCCAGTCCGCCGATGATTGAACTGCAACCGGGTGAAAAACAACTCATTCGCATTATCCGCGCATCTGCACCACCGAGCGGTATTGGTGCGGTAGAAAGCAGCTATCGCCTCTCTATTGATGAGCTCCCTATTCCATCTGCTGAGCAGAAGGCGGGCTTGCAGTTTGCACTAAGTTATTCGCTACCGGTCTTTATTCAGCCTGTAGGAGTGCAACAAACTTCTCCAAAGTTGCAATGGACTTATACTGTGCAACCGGATGGTAACCACGTTGCTATGCGTGTTAGTAATAGTGGGAATGGGCGTGCACAATTGGCCAAGCTCAGCATAGATGATACTAGTGGTAACACTATTGAGATAAGCCCCGGTTTACTAGGTTATGTTTTACCCGGTGCTACTATGCAATGGGTGCTCAAAGTACCACCGAATGAATTAAAAAATAGCAGTAAAATTAAGGTAATGATTAATGGAACTGACACGATTCAAAACGTCACGTTGGACAGTGCCGCTCGCTAAAGTTCTTTTAATTCATGGTGTGGTGGTCTCAGCTAGCCATGCAGCACCCCAAAGCGCTTCTATAACTCCTATCCCCACATCTACTCCTGTCAGCTTACCGAATACCGAATTCGTCCAACTCGGCCTCAATGAGGATCCGAGTCAGACGTATGGCTTAGATTTATACCTAGATGTTACGCTTAATGGTGCTAGCGCTGGCTTAGCTCATTTTGATTATCGTGATGAGCAACTGTGGGCAAGTATCGCTGTATTGCAGCAGCTAGGGTTTATTGTGCCACTAGGTACCACCGACCCAGTACCGCTAAATAGTTTCGCCAATATTAAGGTCGACTATAACGCGCGCATGCAATCCGTCGCTATTATCGCCCCTTTAAATACACTCAATCTAAACACCACCGTATTAAATAACCGTGATAACCGTCGTACTCAAGCTAACTCATCGCCTGGGGTTTTATTAAATTATAATATCTATGGCTCACATACTGACAATAATGCGACCAACCTAAGTGCTTTTACCGAAGTACGCGCTTTTAATGCTAATGGGGTATTAAGCTCAACAGCACTAACCACAGGTAACCGCTTTTACAATAACAATGCTAATAGCATTACTAATAACCGTGACTGGGACCATCGTACCGTGAGGTTAGATACCAGTTGGAGCCAGTCCTTTCCTGATAAGCTGATAACCGTACGTGCTGGGGATATTCTTACAGGTGCTCTGTCATGGACTCGCGCTACCCGCTTAGGCGGTCTGCAAATTGGTAGCAACTTTGATTTGCAACCTTATATGACGACCACGCCACTTCCTGCATTCTTTGGCTCAGCCACCCTACCTTCTGCGGTAGAGCTATACGTGAATGGTCTTAAACAATACAGCGGTGACGTCCCTGCCGGCCCTTTTGAGCTCAATACCGCTCCTAGTATTAGTGGTGCGGGTGATGCACAACTGGTATTGACCGATGCGCTAGGACAAAGCTCTACAGTTAACTTCTCGCTTTATGATACCCATCGCTTACTACAGCCCGGCTTGTCAGATTGGTCGGTCGAGCTTGGGGCTGTACGGGAAAACTATGGCATAAAATCCTTCGACTATGGCAGCAATGTCGCCGTCAGTGGCACTTGGCGTTATGGCGTGAATAACCGCTTTACCGCTGAGACTCATGCTGAAGCTACCAAAGATATAGCTAATGCAGGCGTTGGCGGCACTTGGGTATTGGGCGGTCCAGGTGGGGTGTTATTTGCCTCATTAGCGGGCAGTAATAGCCAAGATGAAAGCGGCACCCAATATAGCGCTAGCTATCAATGGAATAATAAACGCTTTAACGTTGGCATCAATACTTTAGGTACCCAAGGCGAGTATCGTGATGTAGCGACCCAATATGGCTCTACCCCTATTCGCCAAAGCTATCAGCTCTCTACCGGCTACGGCAGCCAGTCTTTGGGCAGTTTTGGGGTCAGTTACAATCAAGTAGATTATGCAGAGGATGATAGCGCTCAATTTGCTAGCGCCTATTGGAGCAAGTCTCTAGGCCGACGCTTAAGCATCAATGCCAACTATAATCACGACTTAAACAACGCCAATAATAGCAGTACAGCTATCGGCGCCTCTTTTTCATTCGATGGTAATCTCTCAGTGAGCAGTAGCCTACAACATAACAATGCACAGAATGTCATAGTAGCAGACGCCTCACAGTCAGCGCCCGTTGCTGGTGGATTAGGCTGGCGAGCACAAGCAAGACATAGTGTGAATAGCCATACTGATAACCATAACGATACTAGCGCTCTAGCTGAGCTGAATTATCTGGGTCGCTATGGCCAAGTGCAAGCGGGTATGAGCAATTATAATGGTGATTACGCCATCTATGCTAGTGGCAACGGCTCGCTAGTCATGATGGGTGGCGGGGTCTTTGCGGCCCGACAAATCAATGATGGGTTTGCCGTAGTTACGACCAACGGTATCGCTGATGTACCTGTATTACTACAGAACAACTTTATCGGCACTACTAATAGCCGTGGTCTTCTGCTAATATCGCCACTCAATGCTTACCAAGACAATAAAATTGGCATTGATCCGATGAACTTACCGGCAGATTTACGCATTGATAAGGTAGCGGCTCAAGCGACCCCCACTGATCGTGCTGGTACAATAGTCAAATTCAATCTTGTCCCAGTACGCTCTGCCTCGGTTATTCTAAAAGACAGCAACGATGAGTTTATACCAATAGGCAGCCAAGTGCGTTTAGTCACTCAACAAGCATTGCCAGCAGCTATCGTGGGTTTTGATGGTGAGATCTATTTAGATACGCTTGATGAGCATAACATAGTAGAGGTAGTAACTCCCTTTGGTGATCGTTGCCAAGTTAGCTTTGATTATCAGAAACAAGGTGATGGCATTCCACTTATTGGGCCACTTACTTGTCAAAAGGTACTGTAATGAAACTGTTTCAATGGCACTTTAGTCTTTATTTGATTCCTTTAGCTTTTTTGTTACCGGTCAATAATGCTAACGCTGCACCCATCGTCACTTGTTCAGCATCGATAAGCAATATCGACTTTGGCTCTATTGACTTACTCAGCAATAATCGCTTCACAACCACAGGTACAGTGAACTACTCATGCACCAATACAGGAGATGCTGCACAGGATTTGACCCTCTGTATTAGCCTTGGGAATGAAGGAATCACTCCACGTGCCATAACACCAGTAACACCAGGCCTTACCAACCTTCCTTTTCAAATGTATACCGATAGCGGATATAATAATATTTGGGGATCTATACAAAACCCAACAACCAAAGAGGCAGCTGGTGTCAATGTCACAGTGACTGCTAATGGTGGTGTACAAAGCGGTATAATGACAGTTTATGCCGCTATTCCTGCAAACCAAAGCACAAAAAATTCAAGCACTTATAAAATTGACTATAAAATAAATAATACCCTTGTCACTTCTGTAACCGGTTTAAACAAAAACTGCAAAACGTCAGCTGCATCCTCACCAGGTCCCGGAGTTACAGCTACTCAACGTATGAACGCCTTCTATGTTCAAGCCATTGCTCCCAGCAAATGCCTAATTAATTCTAAAAGTAATATAAATTTCGGTAATAAGCCATCTAGTGCTACCAATATTGAGAGTGTCGGTACTAATCCTATCAATTTAACTTGCACGAATGGTACGGTTTATAATATCGGATTGGCTCCCTCAAATGGTAGTACAGTGGGATTGGGTGCTATGAAAGGAACTACTGGCAATAATAACCAAGTTCCTTATCAACTGCGTTCTACTACTGGGGTTAATGGAACCGTATGGGGCAATACTGCTACCTCTAGTAATGTAGGGAATGGTGTAACTGCTAATGGCACTGGTTTGGCTCAAAATAGAAGCGTCTACGCCACAGTACCTAGCGCTGACTTTAAACCTGACAATTACTCAGATATCGTAACTATTAACATAAATTATTAACTACTGACACTGTACAAAGATTAAAAATGCACCTAAGTTATAGGGGCATTTTTTATGTAAAATTAGCTATTTTATTTAATCCTACTATATAAAAATCTAGCTAAGACATATGTATGATCTCTGATTGTCACGATGATTAGAGCACCACTTTGATAGATCAGGGTTTATCGGCAGTGTCTGCTTATGAAGATTCAGCACGCCCTAGTGATAAAACGATAAACTATAGCAGTAGATAGTTTATCTAAATTGAGGTACTTTCAATCCATACAGTAGCTAATAATGAAGCAAAATTAAAAATTAAAAGAGGAATTAAATTATGAAAACACTAGCTTTGTGCATCGCAGTCGCTCTGAGTCTAAGCGCTTGCGCCAGTATGAACAATGGCAGTACTAATCCCAATAGCCCCACGAATCAGATGGTCACTCAGTATCCTGTTGAGACGGCGATGATCAATATCTATACTAAGCAGAGCACGCAAAAGTTAATGGCCAAAGTCGGTAATCAAAACATAGTCGCCGATATCAAAGTTACACCCAAAGGTGCTATGCTATTCGATGGCAAGTCCGTACAAGGTGCCGAAGTCAATACCATCACTAAGTCCAACAATCAGCTGATCAATCAGTCCGTTAGTATTAACTACTTCACTCTAAATCCATTAATGTTCCGCGGCTATACGGACACCTCAGGTGAGTACTCAGTGGCAACCCAAACTACCACTATTCCCAAACTGGCCAAGGTTGGCGCTAGCAGTCCACTGCTCACTGAAAACGTCTATAGCGATAGTAGTAAACGTCAGCAGAAAGGCCGATATACTCAGTCTTGGTCTTTGGCACAAGATAGCAGTAACACCGCACTGTTCTGCATAGACACTTCAACCAATATGTTACTTAACGTTGATCCTGAAGGTACTACCACTGAGTGTTACAAAATTAATGCGAAAGGCGATATCTTAGCGAGCCAGTTAACTATTAATGCTCCTAATGAAACCATAGAATTTACTAGTCAATAATGATTGGTCAAATAGTCGTTATCCCTTATATTTATCGTTATAGCGGTGACTTTTCCAGTGGTGTTGCCACAGTTTTGAAACAAGGCAAACAAGGCGCTATCAACCATAATGATGACACTATTATCAACTATCAACTTTTGCTATCAGTATCTCGGTAACTTTAGACCAGGTTTGGCAAGCTTTCGACTAACAGATGATGATAAGACTGACTATGTAAATACTAAAGTCCAACCGGTTATCGCTGCAATATGGGATATGTCTCTAGATTTTTCTGAAGTTTAGCTGCTGCTGGCATTAGTAATGCCTAGGGAGCTAAATGGGGGTTTATCGATAATAGAGAACGGCTAGTTATTAAAGCTAAGTACGACGAAGTTTCTCCTGATGCTGGTGATGATTTTTTAAATGAGGTGTTAAAAACTAAAGGCTGTCTGCTTATAATCGAACGGCTGACCCTTAACCAACCACATTCATAAATTGACAATAGCGCTACTGAATTTTTGTGTATTGCCTGCAATAATTACTGAGCTATAGTGCTATAAATTATTTCCAATTATTAAAAGGAATTTATTATGACCTTTACTACTAAAGCCTACTCTGTGCAACATAATAGTGATGGCAGCTGTAGCTGCGCCAAGTGCGATTGCAGCAACTCCGCCACTTGCAAAAAATGTAACTGCTGTGCTAAGTGCTGCCAATGTGGCTCATGATGTTCAGCATCGTTTAACCCTAAAGATACTAACTGTTGCTGTCGATAGGTAATTATCATCAGCACAGTTAGCTAAGTCAGTGTCCTAAAATGATAGTTAGGGCACTGTTTTTTTATCATAGTCAGCTTATAAGCATAGAGCTTTTACAATAGCAGAATTTTTAACATGCTAGCCCTTTTAAAATAGCAGACAGCTACAAATATCTTTTTATTTACTATGTTAATTAGTTAGTTTAAAGAAGTGGCGTAATCGATGATGATTTTCTACTATTAGTTGCTTAATTTACTGCGGTTAAAGCACTAGCTTTTATAAAAAATATTCCAATAGTAAGTAATACGTCAATTTATCCTTGTTTAAGTTAACTTCACTCCATTCTATTGCCACTTGTCTTACTGCCTTTCCGCTCGTCACTACGCTAGTTAACCAATCAACTGCCCCCCCCCCCACTCTCTATGATGGTCTTTAATGAGCACTGATTATATTTCTTCTTATAGCCGCCAGTCGCTACTGAACATATGTTTGCCGATGCTAGTCATTGCCGGATTGGCACTGACCCTACGTCCCACCTTGACCGCTACTGGTCCTCTATTGGCCGAAATTCGCTCAACTACTGGTATGGGATTACAAGCTGCCTCGTTGCTGGTAGTACTGCCAATGTTCTGTATGGGGGTGTTTCCTTTATTGCTGCCTTGGATTGGTAAACGACTGAGCGAAAGTGCTTGGATAATAGGCGGGCTGATGGCAATTGCCTTATCTGGGTTATGGCGCTTGGGCTTAGATACAGGTTGGAGCTTGATTGCCAGCGCCTTTATAGGCGGCAGCGGTATCGCTATCGTCCAAGCTATGGCGCCTGGTGTGGTCAAGCGCTGGAACCCTAAGCGTGTACCGCTCGCTATGGGTATTTATTCAGCTGCCTTAATGGCTGGAGGTGGGATTGCCGCTACCCTAAGCCCGTTAGTAGCTCAGCACTATGCCAGCTGGCAAATAGGACTTGGCGTATGGTTGATATTGCCAGTTATTGCTTTATTACTATGGTGGCTAAGACCGTCGGAGGTCATGGAAACTAAACATAACAGCGTGCCAGTCAATTTTTTTAGTAATCGCCGTGCTTGGTTACTGGCGAGCTATTTTGGCTTGGCCAATGCTGGTTATGCTTGCATGATCACTTTTTTGCCGACTTATGCACGTGCCTTAGGCTGGAATGCCCAAAGCAGTGGCGAGCTGATCGGTATCATGACTATTTTTCAAGTAATCGGAGCGCTTGGTGCTCCTGCACTAGCTTCTAGTCGTTTGGATCGTCGCCCTTGGTTAATTTTTGCAGTAGCTATACAGATTTTAGGCTTTGCTGGCTTGTTACTTTTTCCTGAATCCATGCTTATTATTTGGGCTGCTCTGATAGGCTGTGGCCTTGGTGCTTGTTTTTCATTGACGCTTGTTGTAGCCCTAGACCACTTATCTATGCCTAAGTTGGCTGGAGCACTGACAGCATTTGTACAAGGCATCGGCTTTATTATTACCGCCTTAGTACCTTATATTGCCGGAGCACTGCGTGAATGGACTGGAAGTTTTCAAGCGGTTTGGCTAATGCTGCTGCTCACCTTAGTATCCATGCTTATGGTCACTATGCGCTTTAACCCTAGTAGTTATGCCAAGGTCATGGACTATTAATAGCCTAGCATTTAGGATTGAAGGCCATTAATAATGACTACCGCCGTGCTGCTAGGGTGGCTGACAGTTTGGTTAATAAGGTACTTGATAGGCGTTGTGGCTTGTGCCAGCAATAAGATTATTTAAAAAAATAAGCGAAACCTTATACCTATAACTTTGGAGCTTGTATGACTACTATTGCTATATTAACTGGCCAGATGGCGCAAGCTATTGTCAATGCCGCCTTTGCAACTGCACAGCTTGAACAGTTAGCCGTATCGATAACCGTAGTCGACCGTTCGGGACAGACATTAGCTGTATTAAGAGATCATCAAGCTGGGGTACATACTATTCGTGCCAGCTATAAAAAAGCTTATACCGCCAACTCACAAAAGAGGGAAACTGCGATCATTGCTCAAGGCATTGCTGATGGATCGATTCCTGCCGATGTCAGATATTTGGATGAAAACATGCTGATGATAGATGGCGGCTTGCCTATCTATAGTGAAGGTGTGGTCATCGGTGGTATTGGGGTGGGCGGCGCGCATGGTAGTGAGGATGTGCGTATTGCCAAAGCGGGTTTAAAAGCCTTGGATGCGCTAGGCTAAATAATCGTAGGGTGTTTTTAAAGCGCTGAAAGGTTCACAGAATTTTTGTCTGCCAAGTAATGGTTATTGCCTAGCAGACTGTTAGGGGTGGCTAGCTGCGCTCAACGCTCCATCTTTTACAAGTAAGCATTAAACCCCTTTTAAATTCAGTGACAATGGTCTCTATTTAAGCTTCAAGCTTTGCGTAGTGTGGGTATTAACCCACCAAATCATTGGATTTGATAGCTATGTATTTCGCTATTGATTATGAATTGGCAATAGCCCATCTACGCAAAGTTAGTGCCTGTTAGTAGCAGTGACTCTCTATTTTTAGCTAATAAAATAGTTTGGATTTACTGCTTCTCTACAGGCCGCTCTCAAGATTCACACTCAGCCAATAAGAACGGTGCAGTTTTGCTGGTTTTGGAGCAAGCTACCTGTTCAGGTGAGCCTTGAGCGACAATCTGTCCACCTTCATCACCAGCACCAGGACCAATATCGATAACCCAGTCGCTGTTGCTAGCCACTTGCATATCGTGCTCAACCATAATCACTGTGTTACCCGCATCGACTAGACCGTTTAACTGAGCCATCAACATCGATACATCTTTAGGATGCAAGCCGGTGGTCGGCTCATCAAGCACATAAAGAGTATCGCCACGTTGAGTCCGCTGTAGTTCAGTAGCTAATTTGATACGTTGGGCTTCACCGCCTGACAGTTCCGTGGCAGGTTGACCGAGACGCAAATAGCCAAGCCCGACTTTTAATAAAGCCTGTAAGGTTCGCAAGATAGCGGGTTCATCAACAAAGAACTCATGGGCTGCCTCCACCGTTAGCGCTAGTACTTCGGCGATATTTTTATCACCATAAGTGATTTCGAGGGTTTCATCATTGTAGCGCTGCCCATGGCAGACTTGGCAAGGTGAATAAACGCTTGGCAGAAATAAAAGCTCGACCATCACAAAACCTAAGCCTTCACAATTGGCGCAACGACCTTTAGTAGTATTAAAGGAAAAACGACCAGCATTATAACGGCGAGCTTTGGCTTCTGGAGTTGCAGCAAACCGTTTACGCACTTGGTCGAACAACCCAGTATAAGTGGCAAGATTAGAGCGAGGCGTACGACCTATGACTTTTTGGTCGACAGTTATTAACCGTGTTACTTGTTCCATACCAGCGACAATTCGACCGCCTGTTGGCGTCTCTAATTCTTGCTGCAATAGATCAGCTTCACCAGTTGGAACTTCTAGCACTGGCTGCTGCCCTAGTGCTTCATAAACCAACTCTATTAACGCTTGACTGACTAAGCTTGACTTACCTGAACCGGATACCCCAGTGACCGTAGTCATCACCCCTAGTGGAAACGCAACCTCTAACCCTTGTAGATTATTACGCTCAATCCCAACCAGTTTAAGCCAAGCTTTTGGCGATCTTGAACTACGCTTTACTTGGCTGGCAGCATTAAACAGATATTGTCCAGTGTACGAGTTTTTAACAGCGCGTAATCCATCAACAGGGCCGTTGTAAATCACTTCACCACCGTGAGTACCAGCATCAGGACCGACATCTACTACCCAATTGGCATGTCTAATAACACTAACATCGTGTTCAACCACAAATACTGAATTGCCAGCAGCAATCAGCTCATCCAGTGCACCCAATAGTGCTTGGGTATCGGCTGGATGCAGACCCGCAGAAGGCTCATCGAGGACATAAACTACCCCAAATAATTTTGAGCGAATTTGGGTAGCAAGACGCAAACGTTGTAACTCCCCTGGAGATAAAGTAGGCGTAGTACGCTCAAGTGATAAATAACCCAAACCTAACTTCGTCAAGGCTTCAACACGAGAGAGGATATCACTAGCGATACGCTGAGCGACAATTGCTTTTTCTCGATCTACGGTATCGTCAGTTGGTGTAGCATACGCTGCGTCTTGCAACTTAAGCGCTACTTCGGTTAAGGTTAATTGCGATAACTCACCGATATCTAGTCCGGCAAATTTCACTGATAGCGACTCTCGCTTTAGCTTTTTGCCATGGCATTCAGGACATACTGAGATTTGCATAAACTGCGAAACGCGCTTTTTAGTTAGCGGGCTTTGAGTAGTGGCAAAGGAGTGCAGAATGAAGTTTTTAGCACTGACATAAGTACCGGTATAACTGGGCTTTTCATTTTGTTCAATGGCTGTACGTACTTGTTCGATATTGTATGTCGAATAAACCGGCACTGTTGGTGTATCGTCAGTAAATAGTATCCAGTTACGAGTCTGTTTTGGCAGTTTATACCACGGCACATCGATATCGTAACCGAGGGTAGTTAGAATACGGGCTAAGTTCTGACCTTGAAACGCTGGTGGCCATGCGGCAATGGCTCTATCTCTAATAGTCTTAGTATCATCAGGAACCAATAACTTCTCGGTTACTTCAAAAACCCGACCAATGCCTGAGCAAGTTGGACAAGCACCGTCAGGGGTATTCGGCGAAAATGCATCCGCATAAAGCATCTGTTGATCAGTAGGATATTCGCCAGCTCGTGAGTACAGCATGCGCAGACCGTTAGAGATAGTAGTTACACTACCAACCGATGAGCGCACGGAAGGCGTACCACGTTGCTGTTGCAAGGCGACCGCTGGCGGCAAGCCCTCTATAGCATCGACATCCGGCTGATCGACTTGATCTATCAAACGTCGTGCATAAGGCGATACTGAATCTAAGTAACGGCGTTGCGACTCAGCAAATAAAGTACCAAAAGCCAGCGACGACTTACCAGAACCAGAGATTCCAGTAAACACTACCAGCGCATTGCGAGGTAGATCAACATCGACGTTTTTTAGATTATGAACACGCGCACCTCTAACTTGGATGCTGTGCTCTATAGTCTGTGTTTCAAGCAAGCTCGTAGTATTACTGGCGATATTATTGCAATCAGCATTAGCATTAGCATTAGCAGCAACATTTTTATTATTACTGTTATTTATTGCTGAGCTTGTAAGGGTAGTCATAAAATAATTATTCCTATAACAGCGTTCTTTTTTTATTTGGTGTTATAGAGTCTAACACTAGATTGTTGTTTGACAGTCTAGGCCTTACTGAGCCAATACGCATTACTTACACAGCCTTACTCACCGTTATTGGCTTTGTTTTCATGACAAAAAATCCCACATAGTTGTGGGATTTTTATAGTTATCGTTGCTTAC
Source organism: Psychrobacter sp. TAE2020 (assembly GCF_018919485.1). Lineage (GTDB taxonomy): Bacteria > Pseudomonadota > Gammaproteobacteria > Pseudomonadales > Moraxellaceae > Psychrobacter. The sequence continues at coordinate 2,249,256 of NZ_JAHLMU010000001.1, read as the reverse complement.
TAGAGAGCTTTATAGCTCATAACTAAGCACTCAAATAGCACAGTTATTCAGCATCAAAGCAATAAGCCGTTAACTTGTTACCTTCTAAATCACGAACATAAGCTGCATAAGCATTAGGTGCCCAATCACGTGTGCCCGGTAGGCCTGCATCAATACCACCTGCGCTTAGTGCCGCAGCATGAAAGGCATCAATAGCTGCACGACTTGGCGCCACGAAACTAACCGTAACCCCATTACCAGCAGTAGCGGCTTCACCGTCAACAGGCTTCATAACAAAGAAACAAGGGCTATCTACACCCCATATTGCACCGGCTTCGCCTAGATCAGCAATGCGCTTAAGTCCTAAAGGAGCTAAAACCGTGTCATAAAAGATACGGGCTTTGCCTAAATCATTGGTACCAACAGCAACGTGAGTAAAATTAGTCATATGTTTTTCTCCAAGTAATAATGATATTTGTTTGATTGATTGATAGCTATTTTTATAGAGATGCAGCAGATTTGCTACTTTTCTATTAATGGCAATCATCATACACCCTTGTACCTAAAAGGTAGTGGAGCTAAATAGTAAATACCTTTTGCTGCGCAGTAACATTAGCTACGCCCCTAAGATAGTAACTATACTAACCCTACATAAGGGCCATACTTTGCATGCTAAGATCGTGGCTTTTATCTAGTTGTTTTAACAGCCGCAACTAAAGACATACTAGGCCTTAATAGAGGCTCAATCGGCAGACGATTGCAGCCATTAGGAAGTTTAATGCGTACTACTAAAGATCGTATCCGTCATACCCTAAGCTTTGAGATAATCGGCTTGCTTATCTTTGCGCCATTAGCAAGTTTAGTATTTGGCTTTGATCTACAGTTGATGGGGGTTATCGCTGTAGTAGGCTCCATTATCGCTACTGTATGGAACTTCGTTTATAATTTATGGTTTGACCATGCCATGGTAAAACTGTGCGGTAACGTGCATAAGACCCTGATAATACGTGTAGGCCATGCGCTGCTATTTGAGGGTGGTCTGCTGATACTATTTATGCCAATGATTGCTTGGTATCTAGGTATTAGCTTATGGGAGGCGTTTATTATGGACATCGCTATGGCGACTTTTTATGTGGTGTATGCTTTTGTGTTTAACTGGGCGTATGACAAATTATTTCCTATTCCAGAAGCTGCTGTCCCCAATATCAGTGCCAATATTAGCACTAATGGCAATGCCCATCCTCAGGCTAAAACGGTTAGAAAATAAGTCAGAGATTTTGCTCCTAACTGGCAATATTAGTAATTAATTAGCCATAAGCCCATCGCGCTTTAAAAGTTGGATGGGCTTATTATATTAATCGCTTAGTATCACAAGCTAACTCTCAAAATTGCTTATCAGTAAATCTTACGCCGTTTTTGTTTCCCTGATAACCAGCCCAGCGTGCCAGCAAGATTCTGAATGCTAATAGCTGACTATAAATAACTATACATGGCACTGTTATATTGCCAGCCAACGACCTTATACTTAGTCGTGTATCACTGGTGTGCCCTGAGTACTAAACGAAAAGGCTTTATTACTAAAATTACCTATCATGACCGCTTCAATGACTGGCGTCACCGTATCATCCAACCCTTCTACTTCGATAATAAAGTTCGCCCCTGAGCCCCCTTTATCCTCTTCTTTTTCAACGATATAGTTCAACGTGGCCATTGGTGGCAGTTCAATGGTGCTTTTTAGATAATGCTTTACAAGATTACCCGCGGTGTCGTAGTAGTCGATTTTATTGATAAATAGTGGTTTTTTTAGAGTGGTATTACGTACGCTTAGAGTCGCTGATAACAAAACCTTGCGATTGTCTCTATCCGTATAGATATCTGAATAAATAGGCACATAAAAGGTTTGTTTATATTTAAACTGGCTGCGATCAATATTTGAGGTTATCTCAAGCTCTTTAATAGGATCCTTGTGTTGCTCTGAAAACATAGTATTTGGGTCTTGTACCGACTGATCACAGCCTGACAACGTTACCGCTAATAAGACCGCAATAGATAGGACGGATAGGCTGCGCTTGTTCATAACTTTCCCCTTTGTCCATTTATATAGTCAATTACTTCAAGTCATTAGTATAGTGAGTAACTGCTATCTCAAATAGTTTGTATAGCTAATGATAGCGGTTATAAATAACTACTGTGCTAAATATTTTCTATTATAAGCAGCTATTGTCCTAACCTGCCAGCTACCTAATGTACCCTCACCCCAACGCTACGTAAAAACTGATTGATGTGTTTATTAGCACCATAGACTACTAGGACATCGTTATCTTCTAGTATTTGCTCTGGCATCGCCAAACCTTGAATACTCGGTTTACTCTGCATACGTCCAAAAGTATCTTTATACTGCTCGTAGACTAAGGTGCTTAATAGCTTAACATTGAATTTTTGCTCAAGTTTTAACTCACCAATAGCTTTACCAACCAATGCATCAGGAATATTAATCTCCACAATACTAAAATTCTCACTCAACTCAAATGAGTCTACAAAATAGCGTAACGATAGCCTTTTTGCCCAACGCATCGCTGATTCTTTTTCAGGATGGAAGATATCGTCGACCCCGATCGCTTGTAACACAGTTTCGTGCAAGGGGTTAATACTACGACTTATTAAACGCTTGGCCTTTAAGGTTTTAAATAGCGCTGTGGCCATGACGTTAGCGCCTTGATCTTCGCCAATAGCGACGATCACAATATCAGTATCAATAATCGGTAAGCCTTTTACGGTATATTCATCAGTGGCACTCATGCAGATAGTATGGGAGATCACTTCTTTATAAGCATCGACTTTTTGCATATTGCTATCGATACCGATAACTTCATGGCCTTGACTGGTGAGCGCTATCCCTAATGATGAGCCAAAGCTCCCTAAGCCTACAATAATATATTTCATAACTTTGCTTACACCCCGATAATTAATAGCTGTTTAAATGCTTTAGTTAATAGTAATTTCTTCAGTTGGATAACGATAGTTACGCTGACGCATATTTTTAAGAAGTGCAATAAAGATAGTTAACATGCCTACTCGACCAACGAACATAATGACAGCGACTACCAGTTTGCTAAAATCTGACAGCTCAGGGGTCAAATTCAAACTTAAACCTACTGTGCTATAGGCGGAAAAACATTCAAATACTACTTTGATTAACTCCAGCTCTGGCTGATTGTAGCTAATTACTGTCACCCCCGTACCGATGACCAATAATGATAGCCACATAATAGAGAAAGCACGACGGATAGAGATATCGGCAATCTCACGTTGAAAGACCTCAACACGCCCCTGTCCACGGGCAATGCTCAAGGTATTTAGCAACGCAATTGCAAAGGTACTAGTCTTGATACCCCCACCAGTAGAGTTGGGCGAGGCACCAACCCACATCAGAAATATGGTCAACATGATAGTGGGGAACGCTAAAGCGTCCATATCAGAATTATTGAAACCTGCGGTACGCGGGGTGGCGGCGGTAAAGAACGCTGATATTAACTTACCATACCAGCTACTATGCTCAACTAATATCCCATTATATTCAAATATCATTACTCCAATTAGCCCGATCAGTAGCAGCGCGCCGGTCATGATTAAAGTAATACGGCTATTAATGCTAAGTAGCCACGGCTGATAGGCATAGCGCGACTCATTACTATGGCTATTGCGATAGAGAAAACGCTCGGTACGATGGCGCAAATAACGCAGTAGATTAACCACGATAATAAAGCCTAGACCACCGAAGATAAAAGTAGTAGCAATGGTTAGTTGTAGAGGGTAATTAAAGCGTACTGTTTCGTCATAAAGACCAGCACTAAAAGTCGAAAATCCTGCATTACAAAAAGCCGAAACCGCATGAAAGACCGAAAAGAATAAACGCTCTGATAAACTCATCCCCGGCAAATCATAAATACTGCTATAGATAAACACAGCGGCCAACGCTTCAACACCAAAAGTGACATATAGAATGGACTTCAAGGTAGTCACCGCATCTCCTAGCCGCTGCGCATAGGTCATCTCACCTATACTTAGCTGAGTCTCGTAACTGACGCCACCCTTAAAAAAATAGCTGAAATAAGTTACAAAAGTCAGAATGCCCAAACCACCAATTTGGATCATTCCCATGATGATGACTTGGCCAAAGGTAGTGAAATAAGTAGCAGTATCTACGACGATTAGCCCCGTCACACAGACAGCACTAGTAGCGGTAAATAGAGCATCTACAAATGATAAAGGCTGAGTAGTAGCTTTGGGCATCATCAGCAATAAAGCACCAACTAAGATCACTGACAAAAAGCTTAAGATAAAAAACTGACCTGGGTTTAAAAAAGTACGTTTTAGATTGAAATCAGTATCGGATATTTCACGGATAAAAGTGGCAAAAACGGCAATTTTGATGGCAGCAAAACCATCAGTGGCCATAGTAAATCCTGACTGCAATAAATCAGTGAAATGTAACGCCAGTAGCACGACAATCGCCGCACTAGTAAACAAATCGAATATGGCGACTTTATTAAGCAGTAGCTTGTGGAGTACAAGCGGAGTTTTTGGGTGCATATAACGCTCTACTATGGCTGAAAAACCTAGAGCGATGATGAACAAATAAAAGAAATGGAACAACTGCTGTAACCAAGTGCCTAGCGTAAAACCACTATCGATTAACGCTACCCCAACCCCGATAAAACTAATGACGATAGTGAGCTTATTTAATAACCTAGAGGGTATGGCTAATTGCATATACTGAGTCCATTAAAGAGGTAATGGTAATATAAAGTAAGCAAGGATGCTTGAGGATAAAGACTGGATGGTAGCCATTATTGAGATTAGTAAAATCTAGCTTACTTATACACCCTTTTTTAGCTAATACGTTAAAGCTATATCTAAATAATCGTAACCAGTTACAAGTTACTTATCAAAAACTAAACTATCTAAAGGTTTTAGCAAAAAGGCTTCTAAACAGCTTACAAGCCTTACTCACAAGCTAATAGCAACATCGACCCAAGTTATTACAGAATACGCTATAATTGCTGATAATTAATCCCAATAAAAATACCGCTAATGGACTGCTTTTATGGCAATCAATATTCTCCTAACTGTTCACTTTCTGTTGCTTATCATTATTTCTTTGCGAGTTCTAGCTCGTCATAATTTATCTTCACCCGCACGCTTAGCTTGGCTAGTTATATTATTTATACTGCCTTATATTGGAGTGGTCATTTATTGGATGTTTGGGGAGATTCATTTAGGCCGCAACTTTGAGCGTGAGCATCGGCAAATTATTAATAAATTACATCAAGCTAATCCTGAAGTACTCGGTAGCGACGCCTCATTAGCAGCCGCTATTAAACCGCCCTATCAAGCCGCTTTTGCTTACTCTGCAAACGTAACAGGCTTTCATACTACTTTAGGCAATAGTGCGGAGCTAATGGCTAATGCCGCTGACACTCGAGCGCGAATGATTACCGACTTCGATGCGGCGACTGATCATATCCATGTACTGTATTATATTTGGCTGATTGATGGGATGGGTATTGATACCGCTCAAGCACTCATCCGCGCAGCGAAGCGTGGGGTTACTTGTCGAGCTATGGTCGATGGTATGGGTTCGCGCAAAATGATTGGCTCAAAAATATGGCAAGAAATGAAAGCGGCAGGCGTACAAGTTAGCGTAGCGCTACCGATTAGTAACTTGATAAAGACCTTGTTGTTTAGTCGCCTTGATTTGCGTAATCACCGTAAAATAACTGTGATTGATGGCAAGATTGGCTATTGCGGCAGTCGTAATTGCGCTGACCCTGAGTTTCAGGTCAAGCCTAAGTACGCCCCATGGATAGATATTATGCTAAGAGTTGAAGGGCCAGTGGTAGCACAAAACCAGATGTTATTTGCCAGCGATTGGCTTATTCAAAACCCTGAAACCCCTTTGGAGAGCTTTAAGTATTTTAGTGACTCAAAACCTGAGGGCTTTGCTGCGCAAGTATTCTCTGATGGGCCTACTCAGCGCCAAGGTGCGACACCACAGTTCTTGGGCGCACTAATCAGTCAAGCACAGCATACTCTGATCATTTCAACGCCCTACTTTGTACCTGACTATTCTCTAGTGAGTATCTTGTGTGCGACGGCCTATCGTGGCGTCGATGTGACTATGATATTCCCCAAAAAGAACGACTCCTTTGTGGTTGCCGCTACTAGCCACAGCTACTACTGGCAACTGCTTGAGGCTGGAGTCAAAATCTATGAGTATAAACCGGGCTTACTGCATGCTAAGACTCTAACTATCGATGGTGAAATCAGCTTGATTGGCTCGACTAATTTAGACTTACGTAGCTTTGATTTGAACTATGAGAATAATGTATTGATTAGCGATAAAGCCCTCACCGCTGATATTATGGAAAGACAATACCAGTATATTACTGCCTCTGATGAAGTACGCCGTGAACATGTAGAACAGTGGTCAGTACCTTATAAAATCTGGAACAATATCGTTGCTACTATGGGACCCGTTTTATAAAATCATAATCAATAATAAACAGAGCAACTACTCCCTCATACGCTGCCCTGATTTTCGCTAGTGGTTAGATAAATAGGTAGTTGCTAGCTATGGTTTATCGATTCCTCATCATTTACTGATAAAGGGTTAGCAGCATCCTTTACACTAGCAAGTTTTTGTAGAATATAAATGACAAACTTTGCTTCCGTCAAAAACTCAGTCATCTCAGTAGTCGCTAGTAGTTGCTGACGCTTCTCAGCGTGAGCACGATAAGCGTAAGGAGTCATGGTTAGTAGATCAGTTAAGGCCGCTGTCGATAAGCTGAGATTGGTGCTGACATGATGGCTATCTAGCAAGGTAAAATACGGAGCCAAAGTCGGTAAGAACTTATCTGAATCATGCTCACGCACTTCATCAAATAACGCCTCACGTACTGTTGCTAAGTGACCGACATCGGGCTTAGCAATAATCAAATAACCCTCACTCTGCAAAACCTGCGCAAAAGCTTCGGGCAATATCGGGCTAAAGATACTGCTAATACCAGTTATGCTTTGCGCTTGTAGCGGTAAATGAGCGGCGCTGGTAACGATTGGGTAAACAGCAGTCTTTTGCGGCGTCTGCTGTTGGTTATTTTCTTGGCTTTGTAGGCTCTTTTGCTCATCTTTGTTCTCCTGATTAACCTCTGTAAGGTGCTGTTGATACCAAAGTATATATTTAGCCTTACTGACTTTTGCTAGCTCTATCAGTGCCGACTTACTAATATCAGCCGCTACCAACTGATCGATAGCCAATAGCTGTGCCATAGCTTGAGTATAGTAGCCCTCGCCGCAGCCGATGTCTAACCAGCGAGTATTAGCATAATTATCAATATCTGTATTATCCTCATTAGCCAATGTTTGCGCCGCTTGGCGCTTAGCTACTAATAATTCCATCTGCTGACAGACTAAATCTCGTAGTGGCTGATAGTATCCAGCGTTTAAAAATCTTTGCCGCGCTGCAATAGACTGCTGACTATCACCGGGTACTTTAGAGTTTTTTTGTTGTACTGGCAATAGATTAACATAGCCTTGGCGTGCGACATCGAAGGGATGAGAGGTTTGCTTGGCATTTAGGCTACCATCACAGCGCCAAGTATCAACTGCAGGCTGCAAAGGCGATTGACAAATTGGACAAATAAATAAGGGCACGAGCATCTCAGCGTCATAGAAGTAGAGCCAGCATTTTAACAAATATCGTAGCCGATAAGCGATAAAAAGCCACTATAGTTAACGACTAGTTGACTAGAGTGAATTAGAAGATTTCAAAGTAAAAGTAAAATGGTTAGATAAGCTTTTAGATACGCTTTTAGATAAATAGTTTCGATAGGTTATTACCTTAGCAACAAGCCGGCTTAGCAACAGCCTAATCTTATCAATCCATAGTAAGTTTTAAGCCTATTAAAGCAAAAAAAGACTCTTATTAAAGAGTCTTTTTAAAGGATCAGCCAATACTATTAACTTAATATAATTTTGGCTTAGCGTAGCTTTAAGGTCATCAGCCCTAATATCACTAATAATATAGCAATAATCCAAAACCTAACCACCACTTGGGTCTCTTTCCAACCGATTTCTTCAAAGTGATGATGCAGAGGCGCCATACGGAAAATACGTTTTTTACGCAGCTTATACGAGCCTACTTGTAGTATAACCGACACTGCCTCGGCGACGAATAGACCACCCATAATAGCAAAAGCAATCTCTTGGCGAGTCATTACCGCAATAGTTCCGAGCATGGCTCCTAAAGCTAGTGCACCGACATCACCCATAAATACTTGTGCAGGATGGGCATTAAACCATAAGAAACCTAAACCTGCACCGATCATGGCGCCACAAACGATAATCAACTCAGAGTTATAGGCGATATAAGGCACATGCAGGTATTCGGAGAATCTGACATCACCTGAGACATAAGCCATCGCCCCTAGCCCTGCTGCCACTAACACTACGGGCAAAATCGCCAGACCATCTAAGCCATCGGTTAGATTGACCGCATTAGAGGAGCCGTTGATTACAAAGTAGGTAAAAATAATAAAGCCAATGCCTAAGGGCAGCGCTGAGAAAGGAATTACCCAGTCTTTAAATATTGGTAACAATAAATCCTGCATCGCCATTGTAGTCGATACATCCGGCTGTAGCGTCGCAATATAATACAAAGAGATGCCAACGAACAAGGCACCCATCGACAACCAAAAATATTTTTTGCGAGCGATTAAGCCTTTAGGGTCTTTATACTTTATCTTTAGCCAGTCATCCGTCCAACCGACGGCACCGAAGATAACCATCACCACTAGCAGTATCCACACATAAGGATTAGTCAACCGGGCCCACAGCAGAGTTGATATCCCGATAGACGCTAAAATTAATATCCCGCCCATCGTTGGTGTACCAGTCTTAGCTAAGTGCGACTGCGGCCCATCATTACGAATAGCTTGACCATATCTGAGAGCACGCAAATGGCGGATAACCCGACCTCCTAAAGCCATGCTCAGGCCAAGCGCTGTCACCACAGCAAGCAGTGCTCGTAGGGTTAAAGAAGATACCGCAGAAAACGGTGAATAATACTGGCTAAGCCATTCAAACAACCAAACTAACACCGCCTACTCCTTTACTAGTGCGTCAATAAGTGTTTCCATTTCCATAAAGCGTGAGCCCTTGAATAACACGGTACAAGGGTGCGCTTGTTGCACTTGTAAATATTGTTGTAAATACACCAGCAAGCTGTCTTTATCCTCAAATGCTAGTGCATTAATGGCATCGTTAGCGCTGATCTCTTGCGCGCCCGCCACCGTACAGCTAGCGAACTCGCCTACACATAGCAGCACATCAATACCAATGGTGGCGATATTTCGACCTAAGCTTTGGTGCTCGCTGACAGCCGCCTCACCCAATTCACCAATATCCCCCAGTACCAATATTTGCGTACCGGTTTGCGCTGCCAATACTTTGGCTGCTGCACGTACAGAGTGCGGATTAGAATTATAAGTGTCATCAAGCAGTCGATGATTACCCAACAGCTGACTATTTAAGCGACCTTTGGCAGGACGCGAATTCTGTAAGCCAATAACGATGTCATCGATACTGACACCAAGCGCATGAGCGCAAGCCGCAGCAGCCAAAGCATTACTGACATTATGCTCACCAGCTAGCGGTAGACTGATAGCTTGTACTTGCGTACCAATATGCAGCTGAAACTCACTACGCTCAGGCTCGACATCGAGATGACTGGCACTAACATCAGTATTACCAAAGCCAATTACGTGGCTTGTATGGGTCTCGGCAATCCGGCGCAGTTGGTTGGCAAAGTCATCATTATCAGGCACGATAGCGTACTGATCAGCATTCAAAGTGTGGTAGATTTCAGCCTTAGTTTGACAGATACCTTCACGACTACCGAACTCTCCTAGATGTGCAGTGCCAATATTGAGAATACAAGCAACATCAGGACGTACTATCTCGGTCGTGTAGGCAATCTCGCCGATATGATTGGCTCCGAGCTCCATAATCGCATAACGATGATGATCAGATAACTCAAGCAACATCATCGGTACACCCAAATCATTATTGAGGTTACCGCGAGTGATTAGAGTTGGTGCCAGACGGCCAAAGATACTGCCTAGCATCTCTTTACAAGTGGTTTTGCCACTGGATCCTGTGATAGCGATAACCGTCAAATCTTTATGCTGCTGACGACGATGAGCGGCCATCTGACCAAAAGCCAAACGCGTATCGCTGACTACCAACTGTGGAATAGTAGTCGATATTGGTCGTGATACGATAGCGGCAACAGCGCCTTTAGAAGCGGCTAGATTAATATAGTCATGACCGTCAAAATTATCACCAGTCAAGGCTAAAAAAATATCGCCCTGATTAATAGTACGAGTATCAGTAGCGATACGGTTGCTAGTCACCTTACTCTCAGTAGAGTTCTGGGTTTCAGGTAGCTGCCAATGACTGTTGAGAGTGTTTGTTGCTGCCAGCAGATTGTCGGCTTGCCAGACATAAAGTCCCTGCGACTGTATAATATTATTGTTATCGGCTGTCATAGTAATTACCTTTAGGTAGCGGCTTATCTTATATAGTGATGCGGTTGAAAAATTAGGGCCTATTTATCACAAAAATACGGCTGTGCATAAGAGCAGTATTTATAGCCCCGTTTAAGGTGCGGCTTATAGTCTTGCTGCTGTTGGTAATGACAGTCGTCCAGCTCGTCGCAGAGCTTCTGCTAAAACCACAGTGTCATCGAAATCATGGCGCACACCTTGAATCTCTTGATAGGTTTCGTGGCCTTTGCCAGCAATCACCACGATATCATCAACGCTAGCATGACTGACCGCATACTCAATCGCTTGTTTACGCGCCGCCTCAATATGAGTGCGCTGATATTGTTCAGTGCTCATGCCTGCTTGCATATCTTGCAATATCTGCTGAGGATCTTCAGTACGTGGATTATCAGCTGTCAATATCACTCTATCAGCACCCGCCAAACCAGCTTGCGCCATCAGCGGTCGCTTACCAGTATCGCGATCACCACCACAGCCAAACACTGCCCACAGCTCGCCAGTACAATGAGTTCTAAGACTATCAAGGACTTGGGTTAACGCATCTGGCGTATGAGCATAATCGACGATAAAACAGCCATCATTTGATGCGATACGCTGCATACGCCCAACAGCACCTTGTAACTGCGCTACTAATGAGGCTAGCTGTTCAATATCTACACCAAGCGCCACTACCGCTGCGATAGCAGCCAATAGATTAGCAACATTAAAGCGACCTAATAACGGACTGACGATACTGATATTGCCGAACTCACTGACTAAATCAATCTCAACGCCTTGCAAACTTGGTTTAATACTAGCGGCAACAAAGGTAGCTGAGGCTGAAGCCTGCAAGCTATAAGTCCAAACTATTAATTGGCTAGCATGCGCGGTATCAAGCATCACTTGCGCATGCTCATCATCACTATTGATAATAGCGTGCGTTAAGCTCGGAAAATAAGCTTTATTGAATAGCTTAGCTTTTGCAGCGACGTACTCTCCCATATCCGCATGATAATCTAGATGATCACGACTAAGATTAGTATAAATAGCGACCGTAACTGGCACACCTTGCAAGCGCTGCTGATCCAAACCATGCGAGCTAGCTTCTAGTGCTAGTAACTCCACACCCTCAGTACCCATTTGATGTAGGAACTGCTGTACCGCTAAAGCATCGCCCGTAGTATGACTAGCTTGTACTAAGGCGCCAAGTCTGCCATTACCTGCCGTGCCCATGACCGCACTACTCATAGTAGCGAGTTGACCTAGTTGCGCCACTAATTGACTGATAGTAGTCTTGCCATTAGTGCCAGTAACAGCCACCACAGTAGGCAACTTGACTGGCTGCGAGTGTTGTAACAGGGCTTGGGCAAAGTCACCAAGCAGCTCACGAATATTAGGCACATAGATAACGGGACAACCCAGTTCAGCCAATTGCTGTTGAGCCGTAAGTTGATGACTGTCAACTTGCGAGTCGCTAGCTTGACCATCAGTCGATGTCCCCAAACTACTATTGTTAAGTAAAGTGCTGGGCTCAATTTCAGATAAGGTAAAAGCCGCCGATTTAGCGGCCTGCTGCAGATAGCAGCAACTAGCTTCATAGGACTGAGTTTGACTAGCTAGTAATACGAATACGTCGTCAGTCGTAACTTGGCGGCTGTCCAGACGCAGCTGAACAAAAGGGATATCAGTGATTGAATTTGCATAGTCATTCAGCTGATTTAAGGCTATTAGCTGCTGCTTACTAGTCTGGTTATTGTCGATAAGCTGCTGCAAAGTCACAGCGTTATGAGCGTAATCAGTCATGAGCAGATCCTAAACAAGTGAGAAAATAGGTGTTAACAGAGTCTGTTAAATGACACCGTAGAAATTTAAGTAAAAAATAAGTTAAAAAAACAATATACAAAAATAACAGCAATAGCAAATTCTGGGTTTAATGTTTAAATAAAACCCAGCAACCTAATACAAGGCTATATTTGCTTTGATCTGCTTTTGGCGAAGCCAGTTAGTTACTGACTTATTCAGTCTCTAAAGGCTTGTCTAAAGGTACATTGTACAGACGCAGCGCCTCTTTCATCACATTATGAAATACTGGTGCTGCGGTTAAACCGGCATAAATCTGACCGCGTGGATCTTCGATTAAGATCACTCCTACTAGCTTTGGGTTAGAAGCTGGAGCCATACCAGCAAAGACGTTACGGTACTGATCAGTATAATAACCACCATCAGGATTAATACGTCGTGAAGTACCTGTTTTGCCCGCTACTCGATAACCATCAATAGCCGCTGCTTTTGCTGTACCGCCTATTTCAGTAACCGCCTCTAGCATTTTTACGATATCCATCGCTTGTTCACGTTCCATAATACGTTTACTAGGCAATGGGGTAGTATTTTTGCTCAAGGTTAGCGGGTGCATTACTCCACCTGAAGCCAAAGCGGCATAGGCTTGGGCTACTTGTGCCAAAGTTACTTGCAGGCCATAACCATAACTGACAGTAGCACGGCGAGCGATTTCTTTTTCTTTTGGCGTAGTCACTAAACCAGCGCCTTCCCCTGGAAACTGTAGTGGGGTCTTTGAACCAAAGCCAAATTGATGCTGCATATTAGTGATGGCATCTGCAGGTAAAGATAAAGCTATTTTAGTAGAGGCCACGTTACTTGATTTTTGCAATAAGGTAGCCATGTTTATGGTACCCAAATTGTTATGATCGCGGATCGTGTAGCCTGGGACTCGGATGGAGCCAGGGTTAGTATCAATAAGAGAGCCGGCCGTATATTTACCTGAGTCCAAAGCCGCAGCAACGGTAAAGGGCTTCATTACTGAACCGGGTTCAAAGACATCGAGTAACGCTCGGTTACGCTGATTCTCGCCAGTCATCTCGTTGAGGTTGTTAGAGTTAAATGATGGCCATGTCGACAAAGCTAATACCTCGCCAGTCTGCACGTCCACTATCATGCCGGTCGACCAACGGGCTTGTTGCAAGCGTCCAGCTTTTTCTAGCTCTTTGTACAGCAAATATTGTAGACGCGAATCGATAGTCAAAGCTACATCTTGTCCCGGTACTTCGGGCTCAATTTGCTTCAGCTCTCTTAAGCTGTTTTGTTTGGCATCTTTTAGGATCAATACCTTGCCATCCTTACCAGCTAGCATGCTGTCGTATTGACGCTCAATACCTGCTCTACCCTCATAACCGCCTTCAGGGTCATCAACATTTTGCCCCATAAAGCCTAACAGCTGCGAATTGGGTTGTGGCTGTGGGTAATAACGCTGGAAGAAGTTCTTCTCGTATACTCCAGGGAAGTCAAGGCTAGTAACGCTCTGCGCAATTTCAGGAGTGACTTTATTGAGTAGCGGTAAATAATGCGAACCTGCACCTGAGGGTAACGCTGCTTTTACCGCCGCAGCGTCGGTCGCATCAACGCTAGCATCAATAGCAGCCGACTTTTTCAGCTGTTCTAATGGAATATTAGCAGCGACCGCTAGGGGTGTTAAATCCATATTATCTAGACGCTTTTGCATGCGGGCTTGCATCTGCGGATGATCGTTATTTTCAATGATAATGCGTTTTAGCTCATAGTACTCTTGTGCATAATCATGCGGGCTAAAAGAGACAGTAGCTAAAGGGGCGCTAACCGCTAGTGGCAAATTATTACGATCAGTAATCATACCTCGGTAGGACTTTTGCGTACGCACACTAGTAATCAGCTCATTACCTTTATCTTGATAAAACTGAGCGTTAGCGACTTGCAAATAATAGGCACGGCCTACTAGCGCAACTAAGACAAATAGCGCAATGCCCCAGATAGTGCGAAAACGGTTTTTATCACTCTCAAAACCACCACGTGACGAGGCACCAGACGCTTTATTAAAAGCGATTTTCTTACGGTTCTTAACACTAGTATAAGCGCCCGCTGTACTATCATTTTTTAGACGGCTGTTTAGTTTAGCAGAGCGATTTTTTAAGTTAGTTTTAGCAGTGCTTTTGGAGGCCGAGGCTTTATTTCCAGTGCTATTATCAGCTTTAGCACTACTAGCGCGGCGCAAAGGTTTGATGACTTTGCCAGCGGTAGCTTTGCTGCTAGATGCTTTGCCAGTTTTGGGTGTTTTATCACTCATTGAGCGACCTCCGCTACTGCAGCATCATCAGTAGTACTAGCTTTTATGCTTGCATCTGCAGGAGCACTCGCTTTAGGTTCAGCCGTTGCTACTGGAGCACCTAACTGGATAATGAGCTTATCTTTAAGGGTTGGGGTGTACATATTAAGTTCGGAAACCGCACGACTAGCAATCTGTGGCGTCGCACTAAAGGTTTGCTGTTCAATGAGCAAGCGCTGATGCTCAACTTGTAGTTTGCGTTGTTGCTTTTTCATATCTTGCAAGGTTTTATAATCCTGATGATATTGTTGAATCCCTTCGGCAGTTTTGATACCGCTCCAGACGATGCTTGTTGCCAATAATAGCAGCAACACTACATAAATACTGACCACGTTAAAGCGCTGCGCGAATATTTCGCCGACATCAGTTGTTGCCGCTGCAGCGGCCTTGTGTTGGTTGCTAGGTTTACCCGATAGTGCCATGACGATCTCAAAAAAGTGAACTTAAATATAAAAAATTATTGTGAATGTCTATAACAATTATTGTTATAGACATTCACAGTAATAAAAATGTCAGTCATCACATCGATGATAAAGAGTATTTATATCTATACAATTTACCTTCATTGTTAATAACAATTTCATAACCATAACTGAGTAAAATCTAAAACCAACCCGCTCAAAGCCTAGCAGCCAATATTTACAGCTTTTTAACAGTAGCGTAGTCATTCATAATCAATCACTACCTAATTACTAATCACTAGCTGACTATTACTCACTACCCTTTGCTAGTTACTGCTTATCTTCTGTAGGATTGGCGACGGTATCAGTACGAGTAGCTGCACGTAACCAAGCACTGCGCGAACGCGGATTAGCAGCCACTTCAGCTTTACTGGGGCCAACACGTCTTGGCTTACTAAAATAACGGGGGCGATCAGGCCTTATGGGTAATTGCTCATCCTCGGGATACTGACCTTTACTATGACGCTGCAAAAACTGCTTAATACGGCGATCTTCAAGCGAATGAAAACTAATCACTGCCAGCTGTCCACCCGCTTTGACCACTTCAATACTTTGTTGCAAAAAGCTATCAACATCACCAAGCTCGTTGTTAATGAATATCCGCATCGCCTGAAAGCTTTGAGTCGCTGGGTGCTTACCACGCTGCCAGTTAGGATGCGCCACTTTTATGGTCTCAGCCAGCGCCAAGGTAGAAGTATAACTGTCCATCTCCTTGATCGCACGCGCAATACGGCGACTGTGACGCTCTTCACCGAATTCAAAAAGCACATTGGCTAAAGTCTCATCATCGACATCTGCTAGCCATGCTGAAACTGGCTGACCACGGCTCGTGTCCATGCGCATGTCGACTTCGCCATCACGCATAAAGCTAAAGCCACGACTACCATCATCAATTTGTGGTGAGGATACGCCTAAATCGGCCATTAGCCCATCCACCTGACTGATACCCATAGCGGCTAAGCTAGTCGTTAGGCTGGCAAAACTATCGTGAATAACCGTTACTCGGCTATCCTCGCTCGCCAACGCTTGCGCCACGCTAATAGCGGTCGGGTCTTTGTCAAAGACAATCAGCCGCGCATCGTCTGCCAGTTGGCTCAATAACAATCGACTATGACCACCACGGCCAAAAGTTGCATCGACGTAAATACCAGTAGCTTGCAGACTGTCTTCGGGTAAAGACTTAATCCCTAATACTGCCGCTACAGCTTCTGATAATAATACTGCATCATGGTTAAAGCTTAATTCATCGGGCGTTACTGTATTAGTCGACGGCAAATTATCCAGCGCAGCGATATCAGCTGTCGGTGCAGTAATCGTGGTCGACGAGTCCAAGACATCAGTGGCTGATGAAGGAGGTAACTTAGGGTCTAGCTGAGACTTAGATAATGACACAAATAACTCAATAAATGACGACCAATGAGGCCATTAATAGTAAAAATTAGATAGAAATAAATGGCTTAAGAATTGCCTAGTGTTATTATCGCAAGGATACACTGGTAGTCAAGCGCCATCTATTGTTTTCGAAAAAAATATTATATCTGTCTGTTATACTAGAGCGATATTTTACGCTATTCGCTTGCTGCAATAAAATTCTTTCAGCGATATTCTTTTATTTATAATAATACATCTGAGGCCATCATGACCCAAGCTAATCCTACTGCCAACTCCAACCGCCCTGTACGTACCCGAATTGCTCCTTCTCCTACTGGCTTTCCGCATGTCGGCACCGCTTATATTGCGCTATTTAACTTAGCCTTTGCTAAAGCTCATGGCGGCGAGTTTATTCTACGTATTGAAGATACTGACCAAGTTCGCTCTACTGAGCAGTCTGAACAAATGATTTTGGACGCTCTGCGTTGGGTAGGTCTTGATTGGGCGGAAGGCCCTGATGTTGGTGGGCCACATGCACCATATCGTCAGAGCGAGCGTGCCGATATCTATAAACAACATGCCCAGCAGCTGCTTGATAACGATCATGCTTTCCGTTGTTTTTGTACTAGTGAAGAGCTTGATGTGATGCGTAGCGAGCAAATGGCTAGAGGTGAGTCGCCCCGCTATGACGGTCGTTATGCTGATTTGTCACGTGCAGAATCTGATCAGATGGTAAGCGATGGCAAGCCGTTTGTAATCCGTATGCGGGTTCCGAGCGAAGGGGTTTGTAAAGTTGACGATATGCTACGGGGTACTGTTGAAATCCCTTGGGCACAAGTCGATATGCAAGTGCTACTAAAGACTGACGGCTTACCTACTTACCATTTAGCTAACGTCGTCGATGACCATTTAATGGAAATCAGCCATGTCATGCGTGGTGAAGAGTGGCTAAACTCTGCGCCAAAGCATCAGCTGCTGTATGAATACTTTGGGTGGGAGATGCCAGTACTCTGCCACATGCCGTTGTTACGTAACCCTGATAAGTCAAAATTGTCAAAGCGTAAAAACCCAACCTCTATCACTTACTATCGTGATGCTGGGGTATTACCTGAAGCTTTGCTAAACTACCTCGGCCGTATGGGTTACTCAATGCCGAATGAAGCTGAGAAATTCAGTTTAGAAGAAATGATAGCCAGCTTCGATATTCAACGTGTTTCGCTTGGCGGCCCTATCTTCGATACCGAAAAACTTAATTGGCTCAATGCTGAGTGGCTACGGGCGCTAACGCCAGAGGAGCTGAAGAACAGAATCCTTGATTGGGCTAATAATAGCGACAAACTTACTGCTATGGCAGCTGCTATTCAACCTCGTATTGAGCTGCTTTCTGATGCTGTCAATTGGGGTGGCTTCTACTTCCAAAACTTGCCGGCGATCAAAGCTGAAGACTTTAGCCATAAGACGCTCTCCGATGAGCAAGTTATAGAATTGCTACAGCTAGCAATATGGCAGCTTGAAGCCTTGCCTACTTGGTCTGAAGACAATATCTACGCTACTATCAAAGGCCTCTCGGCAGCGCTAGATATCAAAATGCGTGACTTTATCGCTCCGTTCTTTATCGCTATTGCTGGTAGCACCTCATCGACTCCAGTGATGAACTCTATGTGGATCATTGGTGCTGATATGACATTAATACGTCTGCGTCATGCAGTCGATATTCTTGGCGGCTTAGGCAAGAAGAAGCTAAAGAAATTAGAAAAAACAGCTGCAGACTTGCCTGATTTTTTGGCAGCAGAATAGCTTTAATTATCAGTTAACAACATAGTTAATTGAAGACATAGTTAATTAAAAAGAGGGGTCATGTTAATACTGACCCCTTTTTACGTTAATCCCAGCATTTGAATGCTCATACCGATTCTTTATTTAATATCTCAATTGGAAATAAATATGGCCGCTAAAACCGTCACGATAGAAAGCAAAGATTATGTTTTTTCAACCCAAAAAGAAGCACAAAGATATTATTATTCGATTGTAAAAGAGCTTTATGACACTAACATTATCCTTGCTAATGGGCAGGATTTTGAAGACTTAAAGTGGATATACAGTTGTTATTGCGAGTACACTAATTATAAGTTAGACAGATTAAGCAATACTAAGATCACTGGTTTTAAAGGGATAAAAAGCATTCGACAAATGGGTGGTCAATACGTTTCCACTGAATGCTGTGCGGTTATTTTTTCTGATGGTACTGAAGAAGAGTTCTCTACTGATAAAGCTATTAAAGAGATCACTAGCAAACAAAACCCACGTTAAGTTAAACTCATAATGTAAATAAAATAGCTTTAAGTGATTTTTTGGCCTACATACTCAACTGTATTTAAAATAAGCCATAAGCAATAAATGTTTGCTTTAGCCTAATATTTAGACCCTAAAAGGTAACGCATGTCATATTCAGCAGCTATAGACCCTAATCAAGTAGGACAGTACGAGGAAGCTGCTGATTCGGGCGGTGGTTATTTCTTTGACCAAGTCTTAGAGTATCGAGTTTGGTGCTGTGCTAATAGCAGTACAAAAGTGATAGATACTGATGACTATAAGCAAAATAACGCTAGCAATAGCAATCACCATGCTTATTACCGTGCCTTTGCCACCTATCAGCGAGCTTTAGCGTTCGCTGCTAGTACTCAAAACGCAGAGACACCCGTGGCCTTAGTCAGACAGCTTGAATGGGTCGATCAGCCCTCACGAGGGGTCTACATCCACCACAAGGGCGAGAGAATCACAGAATGGCAAGCTGAGTGGTTGGCTAGAGGTACAAGAGAAGCTAACGATATCCCTGATTTCCTCCAAAAGCATACTCAAGCTAAATAGTCATACCGTAATCCATGCCTTTAAGACGATAGCAAAACTTGCTTATTGGGATAGAGGAGTAACCATTAGATAATTTTTTTGCTAAAAAATGCACTGAGCTTACTAATAATTGCTAATAACACTGAAATAGCGAGAGCATACGGTCTATTTCATAACAGAATCTTGCCAAGGCACTATTAAATGAATTATTAATTGCTAATGAGAGATTTTAGACTCAGATCATTAGTCTAGATGGCCACATTGATGATTAGCTAAACACTGCAAATGTTGCAAGATGATAGATATTGGTTATCGACTATGGCTAAAATCCAGCCTTATGCTGTAGTTAAGCTACTGAAAACTGCTTTCTTTACTTTTATTTCACTATTTATCAATTAATCTTCAAATAGGTGTTGACAACATCTCTATGATTCCCTAAAATACGCACACTCTTAGCGAGGGGCTATAGCTCAGTTGGTAGAGCACTTGCATGGCATGCAAGGGGTCAACGGTTCGACTCCGTTTAGCTCCACCATCTATTTATCTTAGTCTTGACTATATAAATATCGCTAGTAGGACAGTATCAGCACCTAGGCAAGGCTTTTTCTATTCATAGATAAGCACTCTGATATTGTGAAGTACCGTTATAGCATTATTGAAAAATAGCAGCTATAACACTCTATGCGTCCCCATCGTCTAGAGGCCTAGGACACCGCCCTTTCACGGCGGTAACGGGGGTTCGAATCCCCCTGGGGACGCCACTATTCGGCGTCACTTATTAGCACTTTTGCTTAGAGCTGTTTTCTTAGCATCAGATTAGACTAATAAGTAGCACTTCTAAAAAGCCCAATCACTATCCAGTGTTTGGGCTTTTTTTTGGCTGTTTATTTATCAGTGCTAACTAGCTTCAATCATAGTATTGTTACTAGCTGATAATCGTAACCGTGCAAGCTTAGACGATGCCAAAAACATGATGCACACTATTTGGCTGTTGCAAATGGCTTATGATGTTGCTGTCACTAGAAAAGTTATCATCGAACCACCTAATCGAGACCAGCTGTTAGTAATCAAGTCAGGTACTATCAATTACGATTCCCTACTCATTCAAGCCTAGCTATTAAATTAGCAAATTGAAGCGGCATTCAACAGTAGCTCTTTGTCTGCTGAGCCCAATAAAGCAGCAAGGTTATCTGCATTGACTGCAACCAGAAACCATCTTTATTGCCGTTAAAAATCTTAGAGTTTCGATAGTTCTAACAAAGGCTCATTCACCTATATTGTGGATGAGGTTTGTTATTAGCAATGTCACAAGTTTTTCGGAGTTTGAGTGAGATAATTTAAAATTATAAATATCAACTAGTTAACTGATTTAACTCAGTTTCAACACAACTTTACATTACCTCTAATTTGTCACACAAACTTACTGCTGTATACACAAAACTAGTGTTTCTCTACTTAACAGTGTTATTAATAATTCATCTTCTTGACTATTATGAGCGAATATTCGCAAAGCAGACTATTGCTATGAGTATGCTGAAAGGAATGAATTAAAATAATCATATCAACGTATGCAAATAATATAGGAATACACCCCTATCATTTCATACTATCTATATAACACTGAGGAACACCTATGATACAAACTTACTCACCACAGCGCCGCCCGTCATGGCGCGGTGTACTTGCTGGTCTGGTAATGGGCTTGATAGTGGTTATGGCAATGATTGCCTTAGCTTTAGTTCTAAGCTCATTTTTACCTTTTGATTTAAAGGGCAGTAGTATTGCTGGTGGTATTTATGCTGCAATTACTGCTTTAGTTAGCGCTTTTGTAGCAGGTTATTTTGCTATCAAATTCTCAGCGCCAGAAGCTCTATTCGGTGATGGTACTGATATCGATCCAAAAGATGCTAGCTTAACAGGCATGCTTACTGCTGCCTTAATAATATTGCTAACTACTTTCTTTGCTATGAGTAGCGCTACTAGTATCTTAGCTACGGCTGGTAATGCAGTAGGTAGCACTGTGAGTACGGTTGCTAAGACTGCAGGTGGCGTAGTAGCCGCTGGTACATCAGCCGCTGGTACTGCAGCCGTTGCAGCACCTGATAGTACTGTAGAAAAAGTACAACAGTCAGCGCAAGACGTTTACCAAAAAGTATCTGGTAATATTAGCAAAGAAGATATCAATGCTTTGGTTGCTAAAAACACTCAGAACTTGAATGAGAAGCAAATTGCAGCAACGACTAATGTATTAGACGATATGCTGAACAAGACTAAGAACGAAGTTAAAGAGATGGACTTCACTAGTATCGATACTTGGCGTAACATTGATGACTATGCTAAAAATCGTATGGCATCAATCGAAGCTACGCTAAAAGGTCCTGAATTAGTGAACCGTCTGCAAGCTGAAGGCCTAACTGAAACGCAAGCAACTGAAGTTCGTACTGAAGTTCAACAGTCATTCACTGAATACAAAGTTAAAACTGAGCAGTATGTTGCTGAAGCTCAGCAAACTCTAGATGACGGCTTACAACAAGCTGAAGAGGTTGCTCGTAAAGCAGCTTTATATAGTGGTCTATTTTGGTTAATTAGTGCTTTACTTACTTTTATCGCCGCTACTATGGGTGCCAAAAGTGCAGCTGCTAACTATCGTTTAGCTAAACCAATCATAACTTATGGTGATAACATTCGTTAAGCTGTAGTAAAAAACTTAATATCAGAAGCTCATATTAATTAGATTACTTATGTTAGAACGCGATTAATTAGAATCAAACCATCTAAAAAGCCTGATCATAATGATCGGGCTTTTTCTATTATCTTAAGCTAAATTACGACTTAGCCAAACTGTTAAAAGATAAGTTAAGTGACAGATAAGTACCAATCAATATCACTACTGAACCAATAATAGCCCCAATATCTAGCGCTTCACCAAGTAGAAAATAACCTAAGACAATGGCAAAAATAGGAATCACTAACGTAATGCTAGTGGCGCGCATCGGGCCAATACTTTTAATAAGCTGGTTCATGAATACCAGCGCAATTGCGGTAGAAAATACGCCAATACAAATCACTGAACCCCACGCTTTTAAGCTAATATTTTGCCCATAGGGAAAGTTATAAATAGCTACGGGTAGCATTACTAAGCTGGCAATAATTAATGACCCTGCGGTGATAGCTACTGGCGAGACATCTTCTAAGTAATTTCTCGTGACATTGGCTCCTACTGCGTAGCCTACTGCACCTAATAAAGCATAGCCCATCGGTAGCAGTTTTGAGCCTAAACCATTTGCTCCTTGCTCAGCAAATAGATTCTCACTCATCAAAATAACCACACCTATAACCCCAATAACTAACCCTAATATTTGCTTTTTAGCCAGCTTCTCATTAAAAAAAGTACTAGCAATAAAGCCGCTCATCATCGGTACAGCAGCATTGAGTACCGCTAATACCCCTGCATTCACTGACCGGGCTGAAAAAGAGAACAGCATAAAAGGAATAGCCGCAGAGAATAGACCTACAATGGTAAGTACCTTCCACTTTTCCCGGATACCTATTCGATCTTTTGGACTCAGTAATAAAAACACTACCATCACAAGCCCTGCAAATATCACTCGTAGACTGGCAAAGGCCAACGAGCCAAGCTCAGGGACACCTATCCGATAAAATATAAAGGATATCGACCACATAAAGGATAAAGTTAAAAATATAATCAGGTCGCGTCTGCTCATTGCTCACTCAACTTAGACAGTTAGCACGATAGCTGTTTGGCTGTTATCTGCTAGTTTATAGAAATACGATGATGATAACGTTTTAACCGCTATTGAGGTGTTGTTATTTATGTATAGAGAGACAGTCGTTACGCTGATCAATGATTGAATTTAATCGAAGTATTGATGCTGGCATCCAGCCTAATTGTTTGATCTACTAACACTATTAAATAGCTGACAAGAACACTAGGTTTAAGCTATTCATTTAGATGGTCACTTTAAAAAGGGCTTAGAAATATTTAGCTACTTTAGTTACATTAATGACTCTAGCCACGTTAGTATTTCCCCCCTCTGCTAGCGGCATTTTTAAAAAACCAAGTATTTATCAGCATTGATTTATAGCAGTATTACTGTCAAGTGCTTACTTTATTACAAATTTATAGCGAGGTTTGTATGAATAAAATTTTAGTGATAACGATGGGATTGCTTCTATCTAGCCAAGTATGCGCCGATTCAGCTTTTGATCAAGGCTTAGCTAGGATAAATGCTGTTGAGGCCAATTACGTTTATAAAGACATGACTTTGGTTAACGATTTCTTTAAAACTGCAGAAGATAACTTCGCTAGTACCTTACCAATTAAAGTCAATATTTTAGTTGAAAACACGGCTGTAGTGACTACCCCTTTTTATAGTCGATTTGATTACCGTCTAACGCTCGCCTTACCTGCCGATGAATTAGCAGAAATGAAACAATGGCTATCCTCAACCGACAACCTAAAGAATTTATGTATAAAATCCTTTTATCCTGCTAAGTATATGCAAGCAAATAACCATAAACTGGTTTATTCTTATCGTGATATAGACGACAAAGCTATTGCAGATGTGACTTTAACTACAGAAACTTGTGAAAAGGCGCTTAGTACTACTAGTTAAATCTTGTTAGCCTTTACTAGCTAAAGCAGTGCTTTTTACAAAAACAGTTTCAAATAGCAAAATTATAATACCTCCGACTAGATAGCACCCTAAATCTTCTATGCTAAAAGTATTGCCTAATAGCGTATAGGCCACACTTCCTTGTTTAAAACCGAGTAACTCTGCCAGTTTAGAATACTGGCTAAACTCGATGCTAAAGGCAAATATAAGGGTAAACAAAACCAATAACTGCTTATTTAGCTTAACAACAGTCATTAGGGCACTATATATCAGCATGATGACTAAAATATCACCAAAATAACCTCTCACCCATCCAGTGCTATAGTTAGCTATCGCTATTTCGAGCAAAAATAGAACTATAGCTGACAGCAAATAGCCAACATGCAAACGAAATCTAGGTATTTTTGACAAGGCTGTTGCTCCGCAGATGGCCATTAATGTGCCCTAAGCGTAACAAAGAAATCATGGATTTATCATAGAGTATCGAAGGATTATTTACTAAGATACGGTTTAAAACTATTAAAAATAGTTTAATAAATGCCAGTAGAATAAGCACTTTAATCAGCACAACCATCGACACAAGTAAGCAATAATAGGAGTTCACAATGAACGATGAAACTAAGAAAAGACTTACAATATTACTTGAAGAGTTACTCACCACTGCAAACTCAGAGTCAAGGCAAGAAGAAATAAATGCTGAAGTAAGCAAGCTATCTCCCGACCCTTTTTGGAGTGACTATATCTTTTGGAGTAACGACTATTTAAATGACAACGAAAATGAAGACGAGAACGAAGACGAAAATAAAAAGGTCAGCTTAAATTATGACAAGTTCTTTAAGAAGATTGCTGAGTACCCAAATTCTTCTGAGTATAAAACCAAGACTCTAATTATAAAGCTAGTTGAACAGCTGATCGCTAGAGATTTTTCCAACACTAGTGAGGTTGATATAGTAAATGAGATTAATGAGCTGTCTCCCGATATCAATTGGATGAATTATGTTTTTGCTGATAAGTCCTGCATAAATGGTGACGGCAGTCTTGATAAAGAAAAATTTTTAAATAAGATCTTTAATGAGAGCTGGAACGAGAATTTTCGATGAGAATAAAAGCTGAATGTTTAAATACCATTCAATAGTAATGTGTAGGGTGCACCCCGCGCACCGAAATGTTCAAAAAATCATTTATTGTTACAAACTATAGTTATTGCATAGTAAGTTGTTGGGGGTCGCAATCTCCGCCCAACCTACTCAGTAATGGATACTTTCGCCCCTATCAGGTATACAGAGACAAGCAAAAGGGCGATTAGCTACCCCTTAAAGCCAACCAGTAAAGGTCATGCCATAAAAAAGCCCAATCCCCTACTTTGACTGGGACTGGGACTGGGCTTTCTATCATACTAAGCTGAATTGACTATTACGCCGCGTTTTTACTTTCAGCAGCTAACTGACGTAGCACATAGTGCAACACGCCGCCATGACGGACGTATTCGCGCTCTTTTGGCGTCTGTAGCATGACGTTGACATCAAAGCTCTCAGTCGAACCATCAGCACGAGTGGCAATAACTTTTGCCGTCTTGCTCTCGCCATTATTTAGACCAGTAATGCTAAGCACTTCTGAACCATCAAGGTTGTGAGTTGCTGCATTCTCGCCTTCTTTAAAGGTCAAGGGCAACACACCCATACCGACTAAGTTTGAACGGTGAATACGCTCGAACGAGCTAGTCAATACTGCTTTTACGCCTAGTAGAATAGTTCCTTTGGCTGCCCAATCACGACTAGAGCCAGAGCCATATTCTGCTCCGCCAAGCACTACCAGCGGACGCTTATCTTGTTTATACTTCATCGCTGCATCATAGATGGCCATCTCTTGACCATCTTGTAACGTAGCTTTATCACCACTGAAATAATAAGTATAACCGCCCTCTTTACCACCCATCATAGTATTTTTAATACGGATGTTGGCGAAGGTGCCGCGAGTCATGACCGCATCGTTACCACGGCGTGAGCCATAGCTATTGAAGTCGGCTTGTAGCACACCGCGCTCTTGCAAGTATTTGCCAGCAGGCGATTCCGGATTGATATTGCCAGCAGGTGAGATGTGGTCAGTAGTGATTGAGTCACCAAATAGACCTAAAATACGGGCGCCTTCGATATCTAGGATGCCTTCTGGCTCCATAGTCATTCCATCAAAGAACGGCGGGTTTTTAATATAGGTTGACTCCTCGCTCCACGGATATAACTGACTATCAGCTGAACTAATAGCATTCCATGCTTCACTACCATCAAAGACTTCACCATAGTTTTTGCGGAACATATCAGCATCGATATTATTGGCAATCAGCTCATTAATCTCGCTCGATGTCGGCCAGATATCTTTTAAGAATACGTCATTGCCTTGTTGATCTTGCCCTAGAGGCTGCTTCGTCAAGTCAATATCAACAGTACCTGCCAGCGCATAAGCTACCACTAAAGGCGGCGAGGCTAAGTAGCTTGCCTTGACATGCGAGTGAATGCGACCTTCAAAGTTACGGTTACCTGAGAGCACTGCAGCGGCTACTAAGTCCTTGTCTTCGATACCTTTTTCGATACTTTCAAGTAAAGGCCCTGAGTTACCGATACAAGTGGTACAACCGTAGCCAACTAAGTAGAAGCCAGTTTTTTCTAACTCTTCCATCAGCTTACTCTTTTCTAAGTAGTCAGTGACGACTTTAGAACCGGGAGCTAATGAGGTCTTAACCCAAGGCTTGGCTTTTAAGCCTTTTGCAGCCGCTTTTTTAGCGACTAAGCCTGCGCCGATCATTACCGCAGGGTTTGAGGTATTAGTACAAGAGGTGATAGCGGCAATAACGACAGAACCATCACGTAACTTGTGGCTTTCCTCATTGATATTGATATCAGAGTATACATTTGGCTTAGCATAGAGTCTTTCAGCCTGCTCTTGCTCACCGCCCTCTTCATCAAAACGCTCTTTGCCTTTAATTTCCGATTTACGATCTTTAGTCATTTTCGCTAAAGTTTCACCAAATTTTTCGTGCATATCAGACAGATTAATACGCTGCTGTGGCAGATTAGGCCCAGCAAGCGCTGGCTGAACACAAGATAAATCTAGCTCTAGCTTACTTGAGTAGGTCGCAGATGGTGTATCGGCATCATGCCATAAACCTTGCGCTTTAGCATATTTCTCAACCAGCTCAATCTGGGCTTCTTCACGACCTGATAAGCGTAAATAATCAATCGCCATTTTGTCAATTGGAAAAATCCCGCACGTTGCGCCATACTCTGGTGCCATATTGGCAATGGTGGCTCGATCGGCAAGCGGCATACTATGTAAGCCTTCACCATAAAACTCGACAAACTTGCCAACCACGCCATGAGCCCGTAGCATCTCAACCACGCGTAGTACCAAATCTGTAGCAGTGACACCTTCATTGAGCTTGCCTGTCAGCTCAAAACCAACCACTTGTGGAATAAGCATCGATGACGGTTGACCAAGCATAGCGGCTTCAGCTTCAATACCGCCTACGCCCCAACCGAGTACACCGATACCATTAATCATAGTGGTATGACTATCAGTGCCAAATACCGTATCAGGATAAGCGGTTAGCTCACCATCGATATCAACAGCCATCACTACGCGGGCCAGATATTCAAGGTTTACTTGATGCACGATACCAGTCGCTGGTGGTACGACCACGAAGTTTTCAAAAGCGTTCTTACCCCAATGCAAAAACTCATAACGCTCATTATTCCGTTTAAATTCGATTTTCTCGTTTAGATCTAACGCGTCTTCACGGCCATAGGCGTCAACTTGTACTGAGTGGTCAACCACCAGCTCACTAGGGATAAACGGGTTAATTTGCTCGGCCTTGCCGCCAAGCTCAACTATCGCATCACGCATAGCCGCTAAATCGACAACAGAAGGCACGCCTGTAAAATCCTGCAACACTACACGTGCAGGCATAAAGGCAATCTCTTTTGAGGCTTCAGCACCAGCATCCCAATTAGCAACGGCTTCAATATGATCTTTGCCGACAGATTGACCACCATCTTCATTACGCAATAGATTCTCTAGTACGATTTTCATGCAAAATGGCAGTTTATTAATGTTCTCATGGGTTTTAGCCAAGGCAGGCAAGCTATAGTAGGCATGTTCCTTGCCCTTGACCGAAAGGGTATCTTTTACGTTGAAAATATCACTCATGGTAGCTTCCTTATCTACATTATAGTTTCTAACTTTTAGAATCTAGGGCATAGATTATTATGAATTTATTGTTATGACAGGTGGCTATATATTTACGACATCCTACTATTGCAGTTTATATCTTTATTTAATAAGCTGGTTAAAATAACTTACTACTGAAAGGGTAATGATTTACAGTAACTGCCTTTTACTATAACAATTAACCTCGCTGTTGTTAACCCTAGATAAGTAGTGAATAGTAACAAAATAGCAAATAAAACAGTTGTTTAACAGGGCTAATTATCTTGTTTTAACGAGGATTCCGACGGCCACTACGAAACACGTAATTATCGTCATAAAAGCTAGGGTCAGCATTATCTGCCCAAAAATGCGGGATACCCAAAATAGGTAAAGGGGCAAGCTGACGTGGGGTAACGGCCTGTTGTGATAGGAGTTCATCCATCTTATCTGCTAAATATTGATCTAGACAGGCTAAGCGCTCGGCTAGTGGCAAAGCAAAGAACTCAGGCTCAACGTGGATAACCGTACTATGCGCACATAAAGCCTTGCGCGGCTGTATCAACTGCTCTAGTAAAGCGTGACCAAAGATATAGACCGCGGCCTTTGCCTGAGGTTTTGCTTGATAAGGATGATCAAAATCATCACGTGGCGTCACTAAGCTGCCCTGCCAATCAAAATCGATTAGAGCCTCGCCAATACTAGGGTTAGCAGTGACTAATACAGCGCCATTCTCATCGAAGACGGTGATAGTGTCACGCACTCGCCCACGACTATCGCCATTCCCCTGCTTAGCAATCTCATCCATATGATAATAATTAAGCAGTGCCTTTGTCTTAGGGAAAGTCAGCCAAATGCTGCCATTAAATAAATCATGCAAATTATTGCGAGTTGGAATGTTGCCCGTAGTGGCAATAAAATATTCATAACCTCCCCCTTCTGGCAGTGCATCTTGAGCGACAAACTTTAACAGGTGCGCTTGCTGGCCTGTACTAGGCTTAGTCTGTGCAGGCTGATTTTGCTCATTTTTTAGGCGCTGCAACAGTGCCGTGTTTAATAGTTCTGCAAGAATAGTATCACTCTGAGTTGCTGGTTGTTTACCAGACCCTTGGTCATTATCTTTTGACTCACTGAGCTGTTTTACTTGCTGGCTCAAATAATTTAGTTCGCTGAGATGGCACAACCAAGGTGCCTGCCAGTCAATAGCAGCAAAGCTTTTATCTAAGCTTAGGGGGCTAGGGGTCATTGTGTCAGGTGTTAGTTTAGATAGCGTTTTAGGCGACCCTACAGATGAAAAGGTAGTGCTAGTCATGATAACGATCTCTATTAGATATAAGCCTTAGTTATGCCAACTTATTATGCACATTGGATTAAATTTGGCGGTTAAGCTCATGGTATCATAAGGCGCTTTTTTAGCAGCAGATTACCCCCTATTTATAGCAATAGCAGAGTACCTTTTATTTATGGCCAATTTTAACACTCACCTTAATGTCGCATTTGCCGTTAGTGGTATCACCGCTTTGACTATCTATAAGACAGGATTGATAGATGATTCGGGGTTTTTGCTGTGCGTAGCCTTAGGTACTGCTGGCGGTCTATTACCCGATCTAGATTCAGATCACTCTACCCCGATCAAGCTTGGCTTTAACTTAGCCTCATTTATATTTGCTTTTGGCTTAGTGATGCACTGGCGCAGCGACCTTAGCTTACTAGCGCTGATGGCGTTATGGTTAGCAGGCTATGGTTTTATGCGCTATGTGGTATTTCATGTTTTCACTACTATGACTGTACATCGTGGCGTCATCCATTCAGTGCCCTACATGGCTATATTAGGCTTAGGGTTCACTTATATAAGTTATTATGTAATGCACAATCCGCTCACAGCCAGCTGGTTTTATGGGTTGTTTTTATTCGGTGGTGCTCTTGTGCATCTGAGCTTAGATGAGCTGTATAGTGTTAACCTATCAGGCATGCGCATGAAGCGCTCATCGGGTACTGCAATGAAGTTTTATCAGCATAAAGACCGTTGGTGGTACTTGCTTTTATATGCTCTACTGGCTGTATTGGTATATTTTGCTCCGCCCTTTGAGACATTTTTACAGCAAGTAAGTGATCCAGCACCTTGGGCACAGCTTAGAGTAGATATGCTGCCAGCTATGATGGAGGACCTACTTAAGTAAACCTGCGCCATCAGTACACTTTATCAACCGAACTTTATTAGCTAAATATCATTAGCTAAACTTTATCAACTAATCAGTAGAGCCAAGCGTATATGCCACTATGCCCCTGCCGAGTCTCGCCTTCATTGAGTTTCTTGACTACGCCGATAGCGTATAGCGACTGCTGTCAGCCTTATCACGATGCTGTTGACGAGAATAACAGCGATGACCCTAATACCGTCAAAGCGGATAGCGCTGAGCGCTTAATGCGTACTCGCTACAGTGCTTTTGTATTACAAAAGGCGGATTATATTGTCAAGACTACAGTGCCCGCCCAGCAGACATTACTCGATATCAAGGATATTGAATCATGGGCGCAGGAGACCGATTGGGCAGGATTAGAGATCGTTAAACATTTACCAAAACTTGGCAAAGGTCATGCACAAGTTGAGTTCAAAGCTTATTACAATAGCGCAGAAGGCATCAAAGCACATCATGAGTTATCGAGCTTTGTGAGAATAGATGAGCGTTGGTACTTTTTAGATCCGACGGTTGCTATGACCATTAGTCAAAAGCAGCCGTGTCTTTGTGGATCGGGGGAGAAGTTTAAGCGTTGTTGTGGTGGGTATTTACCCTAAACACTCGCCCCAACTGCCCGGGCAATAGCAATCCCTTCGTCTATGGTTAAGAACTTACGCTGGCTTGGACTGTCTTTATATAAAATATCACCATCCCGAAAGATTAGGCACTCATTGACCGCTAATTGTTGCCATTTTTCGTTTTTGGTTAGCGGCACAGTGACTAGAATAGTGACTTTATCTTTATCCGTGGTCACTTCACCAAAATTGATAGATATCTCGTCATCAGCCAACTCCGCATCACCAAATGGTGCTTGGCGCGTGAGATAAAACAATAAACTGCCAGCATAAGCCAACTGCCAAGAGCCGTTAGAGATCAAGCAATTAAACAAGCCGTTAGCAGATAAATAACGACATTGAGTGGTTAAAAAGTTAAATAGCGTTTGATCATCAGGACGGCTTTTAAAGCTGCTTTTTAAGCGGTTAATCAAATAACAAAACGCCATTTCAGAATCGGTTGAACCGACAGGCTGACAATGTGAAGCATTGCCGTTATCCTGCAAGCGCTGACAGCGTTTTATAAATTCTCTATTCATCTGACCGTTGTGAGCAAATACCCACTGCTCGCCCCATACTTCACGCACGAAAGGATGAGTATTGGCTAAGCAGTTTTGCCCTTGAGTAGCCTTACGGATATGTGCGATGACATTCATAGCTTTGATCGGGTAACTATTGATTAAGTCAGCAACAGGTGATTCATGGCTAGGACGATTGTCATGAAATAAGCGTAGTCCGGTTGATGCATTATCTGTGCCGTCAGCTTTACTACAGTCACTGCGCTCAAAAAAGGCAATACCAAACCCATCTTCGTGGCTATCAGTCATACCGCCACGGCGACGAAAACCTGCAAAGCTAAACCCTATATCAGTTGGAACGTTACAGTTCATGCCTAAGAGTTGACACATTTAAAGAGTACCGCCTTTGTTAGTTGGAGCGCTAGGATCACTCGTTATTTGGTTTGATGGATTGTCTGAGACAATACCTAATTCTGCATCGCTCATTTCGGCGAGTAAACTGGCGCCATCAACACCCTCATTATTAACACCGTTTAGGATACGCTGGGCTTGAGCAAAATCTGTATTCTCTACCCATAACACCATGCCAGAGTTCATACCTGGAATAGCGCTAAGCGGCTGTAAAGAGACCGTAATACCATTGTTACGTAGCAGATTAGCGTGCAGCTCACCTTGCATATTAGTGTCATAACGCGCCAGTTTGTGCCAGTTATCAGCTTGGTTGCTCATAAGGTCATCCTTAGGGTCTAGGCTATTAGTTTTTGTAACCTTAGTCGCCAATAAATCAGAAAATCTATAAGTAGCTAAGGTCTTGATAATGGATAAGGTCAATGCGCAATAGGCCTGTACAAAATAGTAAGAGATAAACTAGGGTTAGTTCTATTATCCGCCAAATCCTGTAGACCAATTAATTTGACCAAGCGGATAACTATCGATATGAAAGCCATTAGGATAATCTTTAAAACCAGGTTGAGCTTGTAGCTGTTTAATCGCTACTTGAGCTTGTTGCTTAGTGGTGAAAACACCGATTAATTTCAAATCTTCGACATCATTTGTGCGATTATCATCTTTATAAACCGCATGCTCAAGTACATATACTATATCTTGAGATTTTTCGACATGTGACCAATGATAAGCGGCAAGGCGTTTCATTAAGTCAGGGTTTTTGACCATAATATTATCGCCAGTACGCCCTTCAGTCCGGTTGTAATGAATAACGTTTAGGCGCAATAACCAAAATATCACCGCCGCTTTGGCTAGCATCACTGGTAACGCGCGCTGCTCATCACTAGCCAGAATTCTTTTTGACTGATAACCATCTAAGAAAGCTTTCATTTTACTACGATCAAAATTAACTGACTCTCCTTGCTCGGCATCACCCCAAGTAGTGCAAAAGTCATTAATAGTGATGGCAATATCCATTACATAATGATCAACACTGACCTCAGTAAAATCGAGCAAACCAGTCAGTTTAGCATTAGCTTGTTGTCCGTTGCTAAGCTTTAAATCCCAAAGGGTGTTATCAGCGAACATATCGAGATGACATAGACCTTTAGGCAAAGTGGCCAGCGGCAAGTCAGTATAGGATTGCCAAATATCGCGCATTAATTTGGCTTCATCACCCGGCATAAACTGGATCTCGCGGTCACGTACTTGCGCCCACGGATATAATGCAACGCCATAATCCTCACTAGGCTGCAACGCTTGCAGGGTTTCATGCAGCAATGCCAAAGCTGCCCCGATCTCATGGCACATCGCCTGAGTAGTTTGCTTAGGATGTTCGCCAGCCAAACACGGCACTAGAGTTATGGCTTTGTTTTGGTAATGAATGACATAGCGTTGATCGTCGCTCGCATCATTACTATTAGCATCATTAACATTAGCATCTGCTGCATTAAGCAACGCTAGCGGGGCAGCAACGGGTAATTTACCAACAAGCTGATTGAGTATCACCGCCATTTTTTCGATATCTGTTGCTGGACGCTCTTCAAATAAGGTAAAGACGTAAGAGTGCTCACCATCGCTATCGTCCGTCGTTTGAATAAACCAGTTAGAGTTTTTGATCCCTTGAGTAATGGGAATCGCTCGGGCAAAAGACACCCCGAAGCTTTGACAAAAGGTTGAAAATTGCTCATTGGTTAACTGGGTATAGACGGACATGGGCGCTCTCGTAAAAAATGAATGAATAGGAAATTATGATCAATAAAAGTTTAATAGCTAAAATTTAGATGACAATAGTGACAATAAAGGTATCTATAAGCAAACATTAAATAGCAGGGTAGAAATTTGGCGAAATTGTGCTGAATGTAGTAATGATTTTACTATATTGATTTTAGAATAATAGCTCAATGCTTATGGCAGGGTGCTGCTGTCGTGAACGGCTATTGTATAATGCTATTCATCAAACAAAAACCGACTATAGCCATTTTATTTTAATAGCGACTTTATCTGAATGGACACTTGGTGTTAATAGCCAATTTGTCACAGTCATAGTCAAGAAACGTATAGGCTATGCCCTTTTGGCGATCTGCAAGCCTTTTTCAATCGATAAATAAATCGGCTGTTTAGGGATATCTTGATGGGCGATTCTACCCTCTGCAAAAATCGCGCACTCATTGACTGCTAGCTGCTGCCAATCTTCATTAGCAGTCAACGGTATAGTCGCTAATACGGTTATAACATCATCAGGGTCATTGACTTGCTGAAAATCAATACTGATATCAGCATCAACTAAAGTAGCTAGACCAAAAGGCGCTTGGCGCGTGACATAAAACAATAAAGTGTTAGCATAACTTAATAACCAGTCGCCATTTGATAATAGACAGTTAAATAGACCATAATCAGCCAAAAAGCGACATTGCTCAGTTAAAAAGCCAAAAAGGGTTTTATCATCAGGCTTATGCTCAAAATTATCTTTGAGCTGATTAAGTAAATAACAAAAGGCAAATTCTGAATCAGTGTCGCCTACTGGACAATAATAATGAGACACTCCTTGCCTGATAGGGTCGCTGTCAGTCGCCTGTTCAATAGTCATCTTACCATTATGAGAAAACGCCCAAGACTCGCCCCATATCTCACGTACAAAAGGATGGGCATTGCGCAGTAAGCTATCATCAGATTTACGTAAGTGCACTATAGTATTGAGCGCTTTAATCTTAGCGTTAGCTACTAATTCTGCAATTGGTGAGTCCATAGCTGCACGATCATCACAGTAGATGCGCAACCCTGTAGGCTCAAAATAGGCCACACCAAAGCCATCAACATGATCATCAGTTAAGCCACCACGACGGCGAAATCCACTAAAAGAAAAACCAATATCTGCAGGATTTTTACTATTAACCCCAAGCAGTTGACACATAAATACCCTTAGCATTTGTTTTGTAAAAAAGTAACGAGTATCATAGCATTTTATATTATTTACCTTTGTATTCTTCTACTATCCAATAGGCGGTTTCATGCTAGCAAAACGTATCATACCTTGTTTGGATGTCGATAATGGCCGCGTGGTAAAAGGCGTACAATTTGTCGATATAAAAGATGCTGGTGATCCAGTTGAAGTGGCCAGACGCTACAATGAACAAGGGGCCGATGAAATTACCTTTTTGGACATTACGGCGACTAATGATGAGCGTGATACTACTTATCACACTGTTGAGCGTATGGCAGAGACCGTATTTGTACCGTTAACCGTTGGCGGCGGGGTACGCAAAATTGCTGATATCCGTAATTTACTCAACGCTGGCGCAGATAAAGTAGCGATTAATTCAGCAGCAGTATTTACTCCAGAATTCGTAGGCGAAGCGGCACAGAAATTTGGTAATCAATGTATCGTAGTGGCTATCGACGCCAAGCGCGTAGCTGACATAACGGTTGATGGTCTGCTAGTACCACGTTGGGAGATTTTCACTCATGGTGGACGTAAGCCAACTGGTATCGATGCCGTTTCTTGGGCGGCAAAAATGGCGGCTCTAGGCGCAGGTGAATTGTTAGTCACTTCAATGGATGGCGATGGCACTAAAAAAGGCTATGATTTAGCGCTTATGCAGCAAATTACTAGCTTAGTTAATGTGCCAG
Organism: Psychrobacter sp. TAE2020; assembly: GCF_018919485.1. GTDB lineage: Bacteria > Pseudomonadota > Gammaproteobacteria > Pseudomonadales > Moraxellaceae > Psychrobacter. Next base: position 2,213,621 of record NZ_JAHLMU010000001.1, on the reverse strand, counting down.
TAATTGCCTCAGGTGGCGTTGGTAACCTGCAACATTTAGCTGATGGAGTACTAAAAGGTGGCGTCGATGCGGTGCTAGCTGCCAGTATTTTTCACTTCGGTGAACATACTATTCTTGAGGCCAAACAGTACATGGCTGCTCAAGGAATAGCTATGCGTTTGTAAGATGACTTTGAAACACCATTAGTAGCCAAATGTCGTGCATATTTGTCAATGTTCAACAGACCCTTTATATAGAAAAATGCTATCATAGCGCTAACTATTTATTTTCGTTTTGTTTTTAGTCAATTAGTCGTTTAAAAATTGATTGAAGCCTTAAACAATAATTTAATTCCTCATTTTAATAAGTAACAAAGGATAGCTTTATGTCAAATCTAAAACAGCAGCGTGATGATGTTACTCATATTGATGGCAACTTGCATCAAAATGAAGACGCTCGTATCGGTATTGTCGTGGCTCGTTTCAACGGTTTTGTAGTTGAGTCATTAGTTGATGGCGCTATCGACGCCTTATTACGTCATGGCGTTTTGGGTAGCAATATCACTGTTATCCGTGTGCCTGGTGCTTTTGAATTACCATTAGTCGCTCAGCGTGCTGCCGAATCAGATCGTTTTGACGCTATCGTAGCTTTGGGTGCCATTATCCGTGGTAGCACACCACACTTTGACTTTGTAGCTAGCGAATCAGCCAAAGGTCTAAGTAGTGTTGCTACTGATTATAATATTCCAGTAAGTAATGGGGTATTGACTACTGATACTATTGAACAAGCTATCGAACGTTCAGGTACTAAAGCTGGCAATAAAGGCTCAGAAGCTGCCATGGTAGTCCTAGAAATGATCGCTGTATTGTCGCAGTTAGATATCGACGATAGCGATGATGTTGCTTAATTTGACAGCGTTAATAAGCAGCTGATTACCGCTTTTTGAATTTTATTGTCTGATTATAATTTAATAGGCGCTGTGGTTAACAATCATGGCGTTTAAGCTTTAAGATGTACTGATAATATTTATCAGTCGACTACTATTTAACAGCATTGTTTAGAATCGTTAGTGAACACTATTGATTAAAACCACTATTTAACATTTAGGTATTTTTCCCTTATGACTGACCAACTCAAGCGCGCCATTAGCGCTGCGAAAACAGCACAAACCAATTCTGAGCAAGCTGAAGCTATCAGCTTAGCGAGCAGTAGTGCTGGTGACCAACACTTCGATATGAGTGAGTCTTCTTATAAGACTAGTCACACTGCTGTGCGTAAGGCACGGCGCTTTGCTATGCAAGGTCTTTATGAATGGCTAATGACTGATCGTCGCTTTGATACCAGCGGTAAACTAGGTTGGAAAGACAATGCACCGCATGACATTGCTGCGCGTACTCGTGCCACTAATGCTATGCATACAGTGCATATTGGTTACTATCATGAAATGATGCGTGATATTCCAGAACAAATACAAGCACTAGACGCCCTTATTAGTCAGCAGTTAGACCGTGAAGTCGATAAGTTAGATACTGTTGAGCATGCTATTTTGCTTATTGGTGCTTATGAGCTGCAAAACCGCTTAGAAATTCCATATAAAGTAGTTATGGATGAAGCAATGAAGCTTAATAATCACTTCGGTGCTACTGATGCACACAAATTAATTAATGCGGTACTCGATAAAATGGCCGTTGAGTTACGTGCTGCTGAAGTACAAGCGGACACTAAGGCTAATAAACGCAATTCACAAAGACCAGCTGCACTAAAAGTAGCGGCTAATACAAATGAGCCAGCCATTAGTGCTGAAACAGAAAGCAGCGCAACCACTTCTACTAAGCCACGTATTAGTGCTAATAATGCTAGTGTCAAACGTAACCGTCCCACTAAAGTAAGCGCTGGAACTAGTACTGCTCAAGCGGCAGCAGCCAATACTAAAAAAGCGCAACAACAAAGCGTAAAGCCAGTAGCTGCGCCACAAAAAGACGAAAGTGTTGCTGAAGATGCGATTATTAATGACACGGTTATTAATGAAAAAGCTATCGATACTACTGCTGAACAAAATAGCTTATTAACGGTAGCAGCTACTGTCGCTAGCGATGAGGCTACTGTCGACAATAGCGCTGCTGTACTAGCAGTAGAAGATAGCCTAGTAGCAGATGATGCAGTAGCAGAAACAATAGAAAGCAACGTAGCAGAGCAAACTGCAGAAAGTAAGGTTACTAACAGCGACCAAGCAGATAACGAAGAATCAGATACTGTTGAAACTGATAGTACTGTTGCAGATGCTACTGTTAATAGAAGCCAAGACTAATCATGACTGAGTTTGAGCTGATTGAGCGTATATTCTGCCAGTTGCAAGCAGCGCTACCCTTACCTGCTGATATTGAAAAAGGTATTGGCGATGATGCGGCGGTCATGGGCCTGCCTACTGGTGCGCGCTTAGTCAGCTGTATCGATACTTTAGTTCAAGGACGCCACTTTAGCGCTGATTGGTCAGAGGTGCAAAAACTGGCTTTTGCTATTGGCTATAAAGCCGTAGCGGTTAACGTCTCAGACTTAGCGGCTATGGGTGCGACGCCACACAGCATTTTATTAGCGCTAGCCTTGCCTGAGCGCCTTGCTTATGAGCAGTGGTTAACTGAGTTTGCCGAAGGTTTATTTCATGCTTGCCAATTATTTGGCGTCACCCTTATTGGCGGTGACACTACGCGTAGCGACAATCTAATATTGAGCGTTAGTGCTCAAGGTATTTTGAGCTCGAACACGCCAGCGGTCTATAGGTCAGGCGCACAAGTGGGTGATAAAGTTTATGTTTCGGGTACCCTTGGCGATGCCAGTTATGCGTTGCAACACCCTGATAATGCGACTGGGCTTGAGCTCAGCCATCGTTTGCATATGCCCACTCCACGTATCACGCTGGGGGCTAAGCTAGCACAAATCGGTGCGACGGCGATGATAGATATCTCTGACGGCCTTTATCAAGACTTAGGTCATATCTGCCAACAAAGCGCTGTCACTATGCGTATTAATCTTGAGCGCTTGCCAACCAGCAGTGCTTTAGCCAAAGTTGATTTATCTGAGCGCCTATTATGCCAATTGGCAGGTGGGGATGATTATGAGTTGGCTTTTACTTTGCCAGCTGATATCGAACCGCCTATCGATAATACTGCCGTTAGCTGTATCGGCGAGGTTATTGCCATCGCTGCTGATGCCCCTGAAGATCAAAACAGCAACTCTACCTTAATGCTAAATCCTATCCTGGTTTATCAAGGGCAGGCAGTGACTGTTGAGCAGCCAGCACCTTTTAATACGCTACCTACGCTCACTGGTTATCAACACTTTACAGGTTAGATCATGACTGACGACTCATCTAAACATAGCACTAAGCCTGATATTAGCAAAGCTAATGACTGCCCGTCTCTACCCGCCAATGCCAGTACGCTGGATAGTCTTGTCTATTGGTTAGGTATTGGTCTAGGCAGTGGGTTGCCACGTCGCGCGCCGGGTACTTGGGGTACAGTCGGTGGCTTACTTATCGCCGTACCGCTCATGAGCTTAGGCTTTACGACATTTTTTATTATTACTTTGCTATCCTGCGTGGTTGGGGTATGGATATGTGGTCGTACCTCAGAGCTAATGGGTGTCCATGACGATCCGCATATTGTTTGGGATGAATGGTCAGGTATCTGGATTACTTTATTGCCTTTTTCTTATCTAGGCGTAAGTACTGCTACTTTTTGGCATGATATTACCCAAGCATTGGGCATCCTCTCTTTAGCGCTTGCCTTTATCCTGTTTCGATTTTTTGACATTATTAAGCCACCACCAATTGATTGGGCGGACAAAAAAGTTGCTGGCGGTTTGGGGATTATGCTTGACGATATCATAGCTGGTATTATGGCTGCCGTTATATGGATGATAGCCATAACGGGCATTATGCTTTAAAGCTTTACTGTATAGCTAAACTGGGCATCATAAGCCTTAATACTAAGCCTATTAACTGCCTTATAAAAAGTATTTATCAAAAGTGCTTTATCGATATTAATTTGATAAAAAGTTAATATTTAAGCAGGGGTTTAGCAAACACATATAGGCCTAACACTTTTATAATCTTATATATTTTTTGTATTTACAAGTTTTTATCAACAACTATGCGTTATAATTAAGTCATACCTTGTTACATTTGTGGCTTTATTTTAGCAATATCTTTTAGGAATACTATGACTTCATCTCTTTCTGTCGTTATCCTCGCTGCCGGTAAAGGCACTCGTATGCAATCGGCTAAGCCAAAAGTATTGCAAACACTAGCTGGCAAGTCTTTATTAGGTCATGTATTAGACACTTGTCATCAGCTGACTGTCGATGACACTATCGTGGTTTATGGCTTTGGTGGCGATCAAGTTCAGACAGCAATTGATGATCAATATGCACATTTATCTATCACTTGGGTGGCGCAAACGGAACAATTGGGTACTGGGCATGCGGTAAAAGTTGCTCTAGATAAGCTACCTAAACAAGGTCAAAGTCTAATCTTATATGGCGATGTACCGTTAGTTAGTGGTCGAACTTTGACTTTGTTGCGAGCGGCCAATACCAATGGCATGTCAATGCTGACTTTGACAGTCAACAATCCTTTTGGGCTAGGCCGTATTAAGCGTAATAGCAATGGTGATATTGAAGCTATCGTTGAGCAAAAAGACGCTAGTAGCGCTGAACAGCAGATTACTGAGATTAACAGCGGTATTTACTGCGTTGATAATGCCCTACTGCATAAATACTTGCCTAAATTGTCCAATGATAACGCGCAGCAAGAGTACTATCTCACTGATATCGTAAAAATGGCGGTAGCAGATGGTATTAGTATTGCAGCGATTGAGCCTGAGCATGCTTTTGAGATTGAAGGGGTTAATAACCGTCAGCAGCTCGCGAGCTTAGAGCGCTCATGGCAGAGTAAATTAGTCCATGATTTACAAGTGGCTGGCGTCCAGTTTGCTGATCCGACACGAGTTGATATTCGTGGCAGCTTAACGGCTGGTCAAGATGTATTCGTAGATATTAACGTAGTATTCGAGGGCGATTGTACCTTAGGGGATAACGTCTATGTCGAAGCTGGCTGCGTCATTAAGAGCTCACAGCTAGGTAATGCCTGTCACATAAAGCCTTATTGTGTTATTGATCATGCGCAAGTAGGTGCTGGGGTAGATATTGGTCCGTTTGCTCATCTGCGCCCTGATACCGTATTGTCTGATAACAGTAAAGTTGGCAACTTCGTTGAAATCAAAAAGTCAGTTATCGGTAAAGGCAGTAAGGTCAATCACCTTAGCTATATCGGTGATGCGACAGTTGGTACTAATGCTAATATCGGTGCTGGTACTATCACTTGTAATTATGACGGTGTCAATAAGTCACAAACTATTATCCATGATAATGCCTTTATTGGCTCTAACTCAAGCTTAGTGGCGCCAGTGACTATCGGCAAAAATGCTACGGTCGGTGCTGGTTCAGTGATCACTGTGGATGTAGACGCTAATGCCTTGGCATTGGGTCGAGGACGCCAAGTGCAGAAGTCAGGTTTTAAAAGACCCATCAAGTAATAGTATGACGCTAAGAGCTTAAATAGTTCTAGGTCGTATGGACAACCTAATAAACATCAAGCAGCGTAGCAAGGTTTGCAGCGCTGCTTAATAGTATTTAATTAACCTATATTTTTCCAACCCTTCTAATTTAATAAATAACCAAATAACCAAATATATTTAATTTAAGGAATAGCCATGTGTGGAATCGTAGGCGCAGTCGCTGAACGTAATATTGCCAATATTTTACTTGAGGGTCTCAAGCGTTTAGAGTATCGAGGTTATGACTCTGCTGGTCTCACGGTGATTCGTGATGGCGAGCTGCATCGTGAACGTCAAGTTGGCAAAGTGCAAGCATTGGTCGATGCTGTCGCTATCAACCCTGAGTTTTTTGATGGTCATATCGGTATTGCTCACACCCGTTGGGCGACTCATGGTGAGCCTGCACAGCGTAACGCACATCCGCATGTATCCGGCAAAATCGCTGTGGTGCATAACGGTATCGTTGAGAACTATGCTGAGCTCAAAGAAGAGCTGGTCGCCAAAGGCTATGAGTTTACTTCACAAACTGATACTGAAGTTGTGGCGCACCTGATTAATGACCTTTACCAACAGACGCCTGACTTATTAGAAGCAGTACGTGCAGTCATTCCATTATTACATGGCGCTTTTGCCCTAGGCATTGTGCATGTAGACAGCCCAGAGGAATTAATTACTGTACGTCTAGGCTCGCCATTAGTGATTGGTGTAGGCATCGGTGAGAACTTTATCGCATCCGATCAACTAGCGCTGCTACCAGTAACCAACCGCTTTATGTACCTAGAAGAAGGTGACATTGCCAAGCTGACTCGTAATAGTATTCAAATATTTGCTGATGGTGTAGAAGTCAGTCGTAAGATTCATGAGATAGATGCACAGCAACATAATGCCGATAAAGGCGAGTTTAAACACTATATGCTCAAAGAAATTTATGAGCAGCCAGATGCGGTCGCTCGTACTTTAGAAATGGCCATTGATAGCGCTAATACCTCAAAGCTACGTGATGATTTCTTGCAACGTCATGAGGATCAGCTGTCCGGTATTCGTAACATTCAAGTGTTGGCTTGTGGCACTAGTTATCATGCTGGCATGGTTGCTAAATACTGGTTTGAAAACTTAACCCGTCTACCCTGCTCAGTTGAAGTGGCGAGTGAGTTTCGCTATCGCAACCCAGTAGTGGTCGACAACTCATTAGTGATTTGCATTTCGCAATCTGGTGAGACTGCTGACACTTTATCGGCTCTACGTGATACTCAAAAACAAAAGCCGACTGGGTTAGTGAGTCTGGCCCTCTGTAATGTCGCCACCTCATCATTAGTACGTGAGACTGATATTTACTTGCCTACCCTTGCAGGTCCCGAGATTGGCGTAGCTTCCACTAAGGCTTTTACCACTCAGCTGGTCGCTTTAATGCTATTAGTGTTAAAAATCGGCGCTACTCAGCAGCGTATGGATAGTGAACGCTTAGGCACTTTACTTAGTGAACTACAGCAGTTACCCGGTCAGCTTTATGCTAGCTTACATTTAGACGCTGCTATCAAAACCATGAGCGAAAGCTTTGAAGATAAAAAAAGCTGCCTATTCTTAGGTCGTGGTCTGCAGTTTCCAATAGCCCTTGAGGGCGCGCTGAAACTCAAAGAGATCTCTTATATCCATGCTGAAGGTTATGCAGCTGGTGAGCTTAAACATGGTCCATTAGCATTAGTAGACAAGGATATGCCCATTGTCGTACTAGCTCCTAAAGACAGTATGTTCGATAAACTAAAAGCTAATATGCAAGAGGTTCATGCTCGTCATGGCGAGCTATTTGTATTCGCTAGTGAATCAAGCAAAATGGTCGCTGAAGATCGGATGCATGTGGTTTACGTACCTGACGTTTGCGAGACGCTAGCACCGGTTGTTTATAGCATACCAGTGCAGCTATTGTCTTACCACGTGGCGGTTATGCGTGGTACTGACGTTGATCAACCTCGTAACTTGGCCAAGTCAGTTACCGTTGAGTAGTTTATTGCTGATTAGACAGTGATATAAACTAGTAGTACTTATTACTAAAATCCCTAATACCGTGTTGAACAGTATTAGGGATTTTTTATCGTCACAAAATAGCTATAACGATTAGGGCCTGTTGAGTCTTCACAAGTAGCCACTGCTGGTAGCTACTGATTTATCAAAGCTGTGATTGAATGTTCAATACGCCCTAATATTACTAGGAATAAATAATCTTAGTGATAGTGTCTTAGTAAATTAATAGAAACGGATTCTTTTCAGCTTGGTCATTTAACCAAATAGTAGGTTTACCTAGAATAAAAAGAGCAGAGATTTATCGATTTTACTGCTCTTCTTATAGTATTAAATTTATTTTTCAAAAATAGTATCTTTTTTGAATTTAGAGTCTTTAAACATTGTTTTCATAATAATAGGATAAGCAATGCCGGCAACGATTAATCCGATCAACCAAGCAAGATCAACGACTATAAATGCTGCCGCTGTTCCGATAGCAAGCGCTAGTAGTGCGGCATAATTCACCCCATCAAATTCTCCATCTTTTTTGTATAATTCTTTGATATCGATATGCTGCTTTCTCATGATATAGAAGTCAACAAGAAGAATCGCAATTAGGGGTCCAAGAAAAGCTGAGTAGACATGAATAAAAGTATCTAGTCCTTTTGCGTTATCGTCCTGCACTAATAACCATGGGAATGATCCTATTGCCAGCACCCCAGTAATTGCCACTGAAGCTTTGTAATTCAGTTTGGTAAATAGTTGAATAACATAAGCTGGCGTAACAATGTTTGCTACCATATTGGTAGCAATTACACCAAACACAATAAATACAGAGATGAATAACTGCATATAAACGTTATCGAATAATACGGGTAGTCCTAGTGCAGGATTGGTATAACCTGTCGCACTGGCAAGCATAGCGCCTACAATGATTACCGAGCCGTAAGCAACGAGAATCGGTACGAAGTAAAGAAGTCCTCTTTTTCTGTCCGTGTAACCTGTTTTTAGCTCACGTGAATAGTCTGCTGCACTTAAAAATATAGCGGCATAGTTACCGAGAAACACCATAATATAGGCAAAAAACTCGATTCCCCATGTACCTTTGGCATTAATCCAAGAAGTTGAAATGGCTGCACTGTGGTCTTTAACTAGTATGATAAATACCGTAATAACGATACCCATCAGCACAACAGATGCTACCGACTCAACTATTTTAATGCTCTTAAAGCCTTTCATTGAAAGCAGTATTTGCGCAACTATAAGAATGATGAATCCGACAAATACATTATCAAAAGCTCCGCTCGACAATATTTTGAACACTTCATTTAGTGCAGTACCACCGATCCAACTCTGAACACCGTACCAGATCACAGCGGGCACTGCACGGAGCAGTGAAGAGATCAGCGTTCCTTTTTTACCAAATGATGCTTTTAGGTGAGCTACGTAGGGAATACCATATTTATAGCCTGCTCTGTCGTTTAGTGCAAAGAAGGTAGAAACAATGGCGATTGCAATTAATGCGGCTGCGATAGTCTGCCAAACATTCAATATTGCCATACCGGCAACTATAACACTCGCACCGAGTGTCATATTACCCATATTCACACCGTCCCCGACCCACAAAGACATGTAGCCAAACGCCCCTAAAGTCCTATCTTCTGGGCCATTTGGTGTAAGGCTTTCGTCGCCTGTAGTTTCAACAACTATGGTTTTTATTTCTGCTGTTGCTACATAACCTTCTTTAGAATTCATAACACTTCCCTTCCTTGGAACAATTTTTAGTGGGTTATAACTTTGTTGATATTAAATAGTCAACGCATATGCTCCAATTTTGCTCGTTTTCATTCCGCATCTTACTAAGTCTTCAACCCTGTGCATTGCTATCGTGATGCTGTCAATCACATGAATACTTGCTTCCTGTGTCAAGCATTCAGTTAAATCGGCCATAGTAGTGCAAAAACCCCAACGGCTAAGCCTGAAAACACTTCATGATAAGACCCAATACCGAGATCATCAAAACAGGCTACGATTACCCCATTGAGCTCTTCCTCTTTAGCTTGTCTTAAGCACGCAAATACTCTTGGGGCAGAGGGTTCTTCATCATAATGCTGTTGCATAGGAGCAGGAGAATTTGTTCTGGAAGCTGCAATAATTGTAGTACCAACAATCGCTGTTTTACGGGCGCTTGCTACGATTTTATCGGTCGTAGATATTGTTGAGTTGAGGTTTGTAACTAGAATACTTATAGAATACTGCTATCAATTACTTAGTTGATGCTGAAAGAATAATTGTTAACAAACATTGTTAACTAATTTTGTTAACAAAACAATGGATATATTAATTATTTATTGTGAAGACTGAGTTAGCGCACTATAGTTGGCACTATGAGAAAAACCGAAACATAGATAGCAAAAGTGACGAAATATTAGAACAGATTATTATTAATTCAATCACAGCTTTAGTATCAGAGCAGCGCCGCACAGTTGAAACTCTACGATGGTAAAATAAAAAACACCTAGATCAAGATATATGTGTAAGTTCAAAGCATTGAGTAGTTGCAAGTTCCTGTCAATTATGCCGCCTCATTCAAGCTAATAATGACTTAACTTTGATAGGCTATCATTAAATTCAGCTACACAATAAGCATTGGATATGGATAATAATCCCTAGCGAATCTTGGCAAACTCATCTATTATTTTACCTTAGCTGATGCTAATCTCTATTAAATATCAACGCCTTAATAGTAGAAACGTAGATGTTAAAACGAATAGGCCCTAACACCCTCAAAAACGGAATAAATAATAATGATAAATCTAATTATAAAAAACGCTCAATTAGCGGGCCGGAAAAACTTAGTTAATATCAGCATAGAAGGCGCTCATATCAAGCGTATTGATGATATAGAAAACGCTATTAATAGTGATGATAGCCATGATAGTGAAGCGGCAGCCAGTAGCATAGTTTATGACGCTCAAGGCAATTTTGTCTGTGCAGGGTTTTATGAGAGTCATATTCACCTCGACAAAGCCTGTATTTTAGATCGCTGTAGTGTAGAACAAGGCACTTTAGAAGAAGCCGTTGATGAGACGGGTAAAGCCAAAGAACAGTTCACTGAAGAAGATGTATTCGAACGCGCCTCAAAGGTCATAGAGATGGCTATCAAAAAAGGTACGGTAGCCATGCGTACTTTTGTTGAAACAGACGAACAAACTGAAATGCGTAGCTTTAGAGCGCTAAAAAGAGTGCAGGATAAATACGCCTTTGCTATCGATATAGAGCTTTGTGCTTTTGCGCAGTCAGGCTTGACCACTAAACCGCTAACCCAGCAGTTATTACAGCAAGCATTAGCCCAAGGCGCGGATCTGCTAGGGGGCTGTCCTTATAAAGATGAAAATCCAGAGCAACATATCGAAATGATATTTGATATAGCGGAAAAGTTTGACGTCGATGTCGACTTTCACTTGGATTTTGATTTAGACCCAGAAGGGTCAAGTATTCCAAAGGTTTTCGAAGAAACCATTAAGCGCAACTACCAAGGCCGCGTCTCTATCGGTCATGTTACTAAGCTTTCAGCTATGGATAAGATGAAGCGTGGAGAGATGGCTGGCTTGCTAAAAATGGCAGACATTACTTTGATCGTGTTACCGGCCACTGATATCTATATCAATGGCAGTGATTACGAATCTTTGATACCCCGAGGCACAGTCAATGCCAATCAGTTTGCAGAGTTAGGAGTTAATACCACGATTTCTACTAATAATATCCTCAATGCTTTTACCCCTTACGGCGATGCCTCATTGATTAGAATGGCCAACTTGTATGCCAATATCGCCCAGCTATCGACCGATAATGAAATAGCAATGGCATTCGATATGATTAGCAAAAATGCGGCTAAATTATTGGCGCTTAACACTGAGATAGCAGTAGGAGCGACGGCTACTTTAGTAGTAGTAGAAGCCAAGGATTCAGTAGAAACTATTAGAACCGTAGCACAAGCCTTGGCAGGATTCAAAAATGGTAAGCAAACCTTCTGTAATCAGGCTGCGCATATTTGTTTTGAGTGATTCTAGCTAGGAGGATGAAAGGAGCAAGCTAACTCGCAATAGAAATCGCCAGTTAAAAATTTACTGAAATAGTAGAAGGCAAAAAGCACTGTTTTATTATGAACTGACCCCTTAGACTTGGACTGTTTGATCAAACTAAAGGGTTAGACTGTGGCAGCGATTAATGTTGTTATACCTGTTAACCGCATTTATTGCGACATTATAGTTTTGTCAGGTTTTCTGACTTTTTATAGCCCTCTATGTCACTAGTGGGCATAGGTATTTTAATAACAGCCGAAAAGCCACCTATTTCATGATTTTGGATAGCCTAAATATTTTAGTACTGATAACTTTTTCATTAGCTAGCATCAGGGTTTATTTGTGAATAGATCTTAGCATTTTATTAGTAATGATTTATTTTTCTAACTATCACTCTTGACGGCTGCCGCCATTTTTACTCCACCCCAAGTGACCAAAATCACCCCAAGTCCAATCAATGAAGCCCCTAAAATCAGCCCCTCTGGTGGCGCTTCGCCCTGCAAAAATACCGCTATAGGCACGCCAACTACCGCACCGACCGCTCCTAATAAGCTTAATAGAACTGGACCGCCAGTTTTTTGCAATAAGAACAGCAGCAAAAATTGAGCAGCAAAAATACTAGCCTGCAGCAATATTAATCCGCTAGTCTTACTTTCGCCAAGCGGTAGCGCCAAAGAAAAACCTGGCAACATTCCAACGATAGCGAGGATACAGGCAGCGGCAATCAACATACCCGGAGCAAGCGCAATTGCAGAAGCTTTATCCGGCCAGCGTAAGCTCCGATAGATATTACCCATAGCTAGTAATACAGGGCCACAGAGCGCTAGCAAAATCCAAAATGTGCTGGCATCTGGCGCAGCAAACTTACGTGCAGCCAGTACCCCTGCTCCAGCTAATGCAGCCGCCACCCCAAAAGCACGCAAGCGACTAAAGCGCTCTATGCGTAACGCTAGAGCACCCAGATAAGTGAGCAACGGTGGTAGGGCAATAATTAAAGCAACAAAACCAGCACCTACGTGCGCAATAGCAGAGAAGAAAATCAAATTAGAGCCGGCAACACTGACTAATGCGGCAATCGTATAGTACTCTAAGCTACGAGCGTTAAGAGACAAATGCTCCTTTTTTACTAAGGCTACTACTAATAGAATTAGTGCTGCTCCAGAGATTGACCAAAACAAAAATGCTAATGGGGTCAACCCTATTTCGCTAGCGTACTTGGCCAAATTGGTAGATATGCCCAATAGTAAGCCGCCTACTAATAGGCATGAAAAAGGAATAAACCAAGCACTGCTATGAGCAAGCGTCCCTTTTGGCACTGATTCATTCATTGCTAGTCTCGCTCGGTATTAAGATAAGTCGGTCAACTCAGAGTAACAGATTATCGACTTTTTTAATGGTCATCGACTTTAACAAGCCTATAAAAAAGACTAAGACTTTATCCATTTAGTCTTAGCCTACTGCTATAAAGCACTATGGTTTGAAACAATACACAGCGACAGATGATTACTTTGCTAGCAGGGTTACCTTGTAGGTTAGTAATTCAAACTTATCCTGCTAGTATTTGCTCCTAAGCTGACAGCGCAACCTATTGCTTTTTAATTGCCCTGTCCTGCTGTGTGATGGTTACTATTTATCACTTTCAATAACGGGTTATGGTTCATTGTTAGCATTTTTACCATGCGGAATTAGCCATCTGCTAAACCAGCCTGATACATCGTCCATTAAGGTATAAACCACCGGAATAACCACTAAACTTAATAATGTAGAAGTCACTAAACCACCTAGCACAGCGGCCGCCATCGGACGACGGAAGGTTGGATCAGCCTCACCCCATCCAAATACTAATGGCAGCATGCCAGCACCCATCGCAATAGTCGTCATAATGATTGGCCGTGCCCGTTTGCGACAAGCATCAATAATAGCGTCAAAGCGCATCAGCCCACGATTTTGCGCAATAATGGCATAATCCACTAGCAAAATAGAGTTTTTGGTAGCGATACCCATCAGCATGATAAAGCCAATCATCGATGGCATCGAGAGGCTACTCTTAGTAAGGACTAGCCCGACGAAAGCACCGCCAATAGATAATGGCAGGGCCATAAGAATAGTAAAAGGCTGTAATAGCTTGCCAAATAATAAAATCAGTACCCCTAAGATACAGACAATGCCGACCGACATAGCGATAACAAAACCGCTAAATAACTCAGCCATACTTTCGGCTTGGCCTTGGTCAATCACAGTGATTGAGGCTGGTAAATTCTGCATAGTTGACGTGCCTTTCACCGCTTCTATTAGCTCACCTAGCGCGCCATCGTTAGGCTGCACCGTAATACTAATAGCACGCTCACGATCAAGTCGCTTAATTTGGGCTGGTCCCGTACCAAAGTCTAAACTAGCCACTTCCCCTACTCGTACCCCTTGTCCAGTTGGTTGGCTAGTAGGTACATATAACCCCTCTAACTGACTGACGCTTTGTTTGGCAATATCAGGCAAGCGTACTACTATTGGTATCTGCCTTGTATCTAAATTAAGCTTAGATAAGCTCTGCTCATAGTCGCCAACTGTAGCGATGCGTAGGGTCTCAGCTATAGCCTGGGTAGTCACCCCTTTATCCGCCATCGCTAAGCGATCTGGGGTCACCGTGAGTTCTTGACGCGGCAGACTACGGTCACTGGTGACGGAACCTACCATAGGTAAAGCACGGATATCACTCATGATCTGTTGTACGGTTTTTTCCAATACCTCTGGGCTAGTACTAGTCAATGAAAAGTTATAGCCAGTCTCGCCGCCGCTTGATAAGCCAACAGTGAAACGGGCGCTAGGGACTTCTGACAATATCGAACTGATCTGCTGTTCAATTTGTTGCTTAGAGGCACGCTCAGCTCGTGGAGCTAACACTATATCTAGTCCAGCAATGTTCTTAGCTTTGCCACCGCTAGATTCTGACCCCATAGAAGCTTGTCCTTCGCCAACAGAGGTAAAGATATGCGTAACCTCAGGCAAAGCTAATATACGCTCACTTGCCAACGCTGCTACTCGTTCTGTATCCTCCAATTCCACATCCGGAGTTAGCTCAATCGCTACTCGTGTCTGGTCAATATCATTATCAGGAATAAAACCAGTAGGCAGTAGTTTAACTAATCCCAGCGAAGCGACAAACAGTACTAAAGTGGCGCCCATAGTCAGCCAACGATGCTTTAGCGTCCAAGAGACTACATTGAGGTACCAAGTCATCAGCGCGCTTTGTTTTTCGACATGCTTTTTTTCAGGACGTAGGATATAAGCGGCCATCATTGGAGTAATAAGACGCGCCACCATTAACGAGGCAAAAATAGCTAACGCTGCTGTCCAACCAAATTGACGGAAGAACTGGCCAACAATACCGCCCATAAAAGCAGTAGGTAGAAATACCGCAATCAAAGTAAAAGTGGTGGCTACTACTGCTAGGCCAATTTCATCAGCTGCCTCCATCGCTGCTTGATAGGGCGTCTTACCCATTCGTAAATGGCGCATGATGTTTTCAACTTCAACGATAGCATCATCGACTAGCACCCCTATAACTAAGGACAAAGCCAGTAGCGAGATAATATTGAGGCTGAAATCAAATAAATACATTCCTAAAAAGGTAGGAATAATCGATAGTGGCAGGGCTACAGCGGTGACAATAGTGGCACGGATATTCCGTAAGAATAAAAACACCACGATAACCGCAAGGATCCCTCCTTCAATCAACATCTTTAATGATGCTGAATAGTCCTCAGCGACTGGCGTTGCTCGATCATAGACTTTTTCTACCGTGATATTAGGCATATCAGTCGCCAGCTTAGCCAGCTCAGTATCTATACGCTCAGTCACCTCCACTTCACTAGCACCACGCGAGCGCACCACGTTAAAGGCCACCACCACTTTTCCATCAAGCTTAGCGATAGAGTTCGGGTCGTCAGGACCATCAGTGACCTCAGCCATACGTCCTAGCGCTTGCGTACCGCCTGTAGGAACTGCTATCTGTAGGTCATTGAGCTCACGGGCACGCTCAACAGCGCCTAACACTCGAATGGTTTGGGTGCTGTTCCCGACTTCCGATTCACCGCCTGAGCTGTCCTGCTGAATACCAGAGATTTGCTGTGAAAGCTGACTGATAGACAACTGCAATCCACTCAAGGCTATAGGATCTGCTGCTACAGTAATTTTGCGCTCAAGGCCGCCAATACGGCTGATTGAACCGACTCCTTGAATATCAGATAAGCGCTTAGTAATCGTATCATCAACGAACCAAGATAAATCCTCAACGCTCATATTGTCAGCAGCTACTGAATAAGTAACCACCGGAAAGCCGGAGGTAGAGACTTTGGTAATAATGGGATCGTTAGCCGCAGCGGGGAGGTCACCACGTACTTCTCCGACTGCCGAGCGCACATCATCGACAGCTTCTTGGATATCTTTATCTAATACAAACTCAGTGGCAATAGTTGCAGCCCCTGTCTGTAAGGTGCTGCGAATATGTTTAATACCATTAATGCTAGTCAGTTTATTTTCTATCTTTTTGGCAATATCGTTTTCTAACTGCGCCGGCGCTGCCCCAGGCAGGGTTACTGTCACCACTACCGCTGGTAAATCAATATCAGGGAACTGTTGGACTTTCATTTGACGAAAGCCAAATAATCCGCCCATAGTTAGCAAGACAAATAGTAGAATCGCTACTAACGGGTTTTTGATTGAATAGGAGGATACGTTAAAGTTCATAATGGGGCCTGCGCTTGTTTTTGCGTAGAAGATGAGGTAGCTGCACCCTTACTATCAATAATACGTACCAAATCGCCCTCATTTAAAAAGCTACCACCTTGTTTAACTAGCCTACTACCTGCTGGCAAAGCTTCAACAACGGCCACATTATTGCCTAAACGCTCGCCTAAAGTGACTCGCTGCTGCTGAATTTTCCCTATTGTCTTGTTATCCTTAGTCTCAATAGCCGTCACTAGCATCACATAGTCATAACCGTCGTTACTGACAATCGCGCTATTAGGGACCGTTTGAGTGTTTTCGCTACCTAATAAAAATTCACCCGTTTGATACATACCAGCACGAGCATTTGAATTACTAGCGAGACTAGCATAAATAGTGATTTGACGATTATTATCAGCTGTTGGCGCGATTCGGCGTACTTCACCCATTACTGACTGGCCTTGTGGCAAGCTCACTTTAACTGGAGTCCCTACTTTTACGTCTGCTATTAGCTTAGGATCGATGTCAGCTTGCCACTCCAATATACCGTCTTTTATAATAGTGAATAACGGCTCGCCACCAGCAACCATACCTACGTCCACTTTCTTTTCGCTAATGATGCCACTAACAGGAGCTACTACTTGCGCATTGTTTAAGGCTAAGTTTTGGCTACTAAGTCGTGCTTTTGACGCTTGTAATGCTGCGCGCGCTTGTAGCTCTGAGGTACGATAGCGATCGGCTTCTTGTTTACTGATAGCGTCAATATCTATCAAAGGTAATACTCGTATCGCATCTGCCTTAGCATTAGCAAGAGTAGCCTCAGCTTCAGCCACATCAGCTTCAGCCTGTACTATTTGCTGACGCACAGCATCAGTGTCAAATATTGCCAACACTTGACCAGCTTTGACGCGCTGACCTTCCTCGACTAATATTCGTTCAATAGCCACGCCGCTGACTTTAGCGCTAACGTTAGCGATATCTTTGGCACTGATAGTGCCGTCAGCCTTGAGCGTACTACCGATATTATCTTGACTTGGCATAACGGTTTCGACTGATAGTACCGCTTGCTCAGCACTAACATTAGCCTTATTATCCTCAGGCGCGTTAGTAGTTTGACTAGTAGTGCCAACATTACCATTGACGCTATCATCGGCCTTATCAGCACCCCAATACTTACCCAGCAGTACCCCACCAATGAGTACCGCAAGCAATACTGGCCACAGCCATATCGGTAGCTTTGCTGCGGGTATATTTTTATCAAACTGACGATATGGCGGTAGCTCAGACACCACTACCGGCTTAGGCTCATTAGCATTAGGCGCTTGCTTACTATTAAGATCTGGAAGGTCACTCATAATCGGTCTCTATAAACAGGGGCAGTAATGACGTTAAGCGATGGCTATAAAAAACTGTTCAATAACAACGACTAGTAATTATACTTGATTTGCATTGAGGGTGTTAAATTAGCTAGAACTTATAGAGTCACTATCCTGCTATTGCCCAGCGATATCATTAAGCAAAGCAGGTATAAAATAGGTGCGAAAAGCTAGTATTGATAACCTAATGGACAAATTAACTTGTTAAAAATATTTAGAGTTAGGATGGGAAATGACATAGGAGTGGTCATTGAGACTAGGCCTTTAGAACAGGATTTTAAATGATATATTTATCTAGAATTTTTTAGAAGAGCGGGCAGTAGCAACAGTATTTGATAATACAGAAGTATCTACTTCGATAAAGCTAGCGACTTAATTAGTCATAGTAGCCTTGATGGCGTTGATAGCATCGATAGCATTGATAGCTTTAGTAATGGCAACGATTTTTCTGCGAGATTAGCGATAGCTTATAAAAGCCAACCCAACGGCATCTTTAATCCCAACACCGATAGTCAACTTTTATTGACTACCAATAAGAGATGCAGGCCTCAATGAAATATTAGACTATAGCTTGCAATGACTTTAACCAAGGTGCAATAAGGCTACACAGTAGTTAATGAACAAGATAAATATCAACAATGAATGTCAAACATCAGCATCAAGCATTAGTATAACGGCTGGCCTCTGGCATCCAGCGATGAATAAGTTGACTGACATCAGCTTTGCGTTCAGTGTCTTGAATCAGATGCTTAGCTAGCCTTTGCGCAATCGCAAATAACTGCTCATCACGAATTAGATCCGCTAAGTAATAACCAATATTACCCGTTTGCCGTTTACCCAGCAATTCGCCAGGTCCCCGCAGCTCTAAATCTTTTTGCGCAATGACAAAACCATCAGTGCTATCACGCAATACATTTAGGCGCTCAGTACCAATATCCGATAAAGGCTTTTGGTAAAGTAGCACACAGTAGCTCTTAGTTGAGCCACGGCCTACTCGTCCACGTAACTGATGCAGTTGTGATAGACCCAAACGCTCAGCATTTTCGATGACCATTAATGAGGCATTTGGTACATCAACGCCGACTTCGATGACTGTAGTAGCAATCAGTAAATCCAACTCGCCAGCCTTAAACTGCTGCATGATTTGTTGCTTGTCGACCGACTTCATCTTGCCATGTACTAGCCCAATACGAATATCTAAGCGCTCATTTAAGTCTTCATAAGTAGCCTCAGCAGCTTGGGCATCAAGCACACTAGACTCTTCTACTAGCGAGCATACCCAATAAGCTTGTCGCCCAGCTGCGCAATTGATAGCGATACGCTCAATGACCTCGTCACGGCGATTACGGTCAATAGTCACCGTGGTGATCGGTGTGCGCCCCGGCGGTAGCTCGTCAATAATAGAGGTATCCATATCACCGTAGACACTCATCGCCAGCGTACGTGGTATTGGAGTAGCCGTCATAATAAGCTGATGCGGCGTACTACCAGCCACCCCTTTGTTAGTCAGCGCCATGCGCTGCTCAACCCCAAAGCGATGTTGCTCATCAATAATAACTAAGCCTAGTTTGGCAAACTGCACAGCTTCTTGAAACAGCGCATGAGTACCGACTACTATCTGTACCGTATTATCTGCAACGGTTGCTAGAGCTTCGCGGCGCTGCTTTACCGTTTGCTTGCCAGCTAGCCAGCCAACCCCAATACCTAACGGCTCAAACCACTGTTTAAAATTTGATAAATGCTGTTCAGCTAAAATTTCAGTCGGTGCCATAACCGCCACTTGCCAGCCACTATCTAATGCATAACCTGCCGCTCCAGCTGCTACTAAAGTCTTACCAGAACCCACATCGCCTTGTATCAACCTTAGCATCGGAATAGAAGTGGCCATATCAGCTGTGATATCTTTCATAACTCGCTGCTGGGCACCAGTTAACTCAAAGGGTAAAGCGGCAAATAACTTGTCGGTTAATGGGCTTTGGCTGGCACATTTTGGCGCTTTGAACTGATGCAGCTGTTGACGCCGATATAATAAACTCAGCTGATGAGCAGTCAGCTCTTCAATGATCAAACGCTGGCAGGCGGCGTGGGTACGTGCACTCAGTTGGGTCAACAGATTATACTGCTGAGTGGCATCGGTATAAGTAGGCGGCGTATGTAGTAATACTAGAGCTTCAAATATAGTTAAATTATAGACGTTATTATTGAGGTTGCTTGCTGCTAGCTTATCGGACTGAGGGTTAACTTTAGTGTGACCATCACCAAGTGTATGGTCATAAACAGCAGGATTGTTT
This sequence comes from Psychrobacter sp. TAE2020, assembly GCF_018919485.1. Classification (GTDB taxonomy): domain Bacteria; phylum Pseudomonadota; class Gammaproteobacteria; order Pseudomonadales; family Moraxellaceae; genus Psychrobacter. The sequence goes on along the minus strand of NZ_JAHLMU010000001.1, from coordinate 2,193,558 downwards.
TTTTGAACACTGCTATCAGGTACTTTATGCGCCAGAGTGGCAAATACATCTTCTACATCGACCTCTTCGGTTAGTACCGTCTGCGGGGCTAGAAAAGGCGCTAAGGGCAAATCGGCAACCGTAGCAAAATCATCTCTAGTTAATAAGGTCATGGGTAGACCCTCACTACGCACCGTTTGCAGCGCCAGTTTAATCAGCGTACGCAGCTTATTTTGATGCAGTCCCTTTACCGTTGGATAGATAGGCTGCAAACCAATATCGATCATTGCCGTATTGCCCGTAATCACTTGGTATTCAGGGTGATGGATCTGCTTGCCATAGCGGGTGACTTTAACTTCCCCAAATAATTGCAGCTCAGTACCTAAGCTCATGGTTTGCTCTAGACCACGATAGACCTTAAAAAACCTTAAACCTACTGTGCCGGTACCATCATCTATTATCACCGTCATACCGCTACGCTTATTATCGACGTGCACCACACGACCAGTAATCAGCGCAGCTTGCCCATGCCCTACATCAGCTATCGATAATAGACGACTGCGATCCTCGTAGCCACGTGGCAAATGCAAAAGTAGATCAAATATGCGCACGATACCCAATTGTGCCAATTGCTCAGCGACTTTGGGTCCAACACCCCCCAGCGCAGATATCGACATATCCAATGCTGAAGCAGGCTGGTTATTTATAGGACGGATGATTGACTGTGTTGCAGGTGTGGGCATTAAAGATCCTAACAATATGACTCTGTTATTAAGGACAGTCTAAGCGTAAACCATTAGGCTGTGGCTTAAGGTATTTATTCTGCCTAATACTTTTGGCTTAGGGTGGCATAGCTTATGACAGCGAAGTTAATACTATTAAATTATAATAATCAATCCGCTAGCAAAAAGCTTACTCTTAGCATTATAGCTGATAATATAATGAATTATGCTAAGCATTAAACAGTAGTGTTTTTTTGGTTTGTTAACCACTTAAGATACTAACATTTTTATTAGAATAATTTTATGTTAAGGTTTTTTATGCCTGTATTATTAACTACTAAGCTCTCTATCCGTCTAAGTCTTGTTGCAACCTTGACGCTATTTACTGGCGCTTGTAGCAGCCTGACACCCACCGTTTCCCCCACTCAATCAGTTGTAAAAGCGCCTAGTGTCGCTCTAGTATTAGGTGGTGGCGGTGCCAAAGGCTTCGCTCATGTAGGGGTCATTCAGGCATTGCAAGAGAATGGGATTACCCCAACGCTAATAGTGGGTACTAGTATGGGCAGTTTAATTGGTAGTCTCTACGCCAGTGGCATGACGGCTGATGATCTTGAGCAATTAGCCGTGACTACTCCAGATAGTGCCTTGATAGATTTCACCCTATCCAATCAAGGCTTTATTCAAGGTATCAAGCTCAAAAACTTTATCAACGCCAAAGTAGCTGGGCAGTCGATAGAGGATTTCCCTATTGCCTTTGCCGCTGTAGCAGCAGAAAAAGACAGTTTAAAAAAGGCGGTGTTTACTACTGGTAATGCTGGACTAGCTGTACAAGCGTCTTGTAGCGTACCTAATATTTTTATTGCCCCGCGTATTCCTGAGACTATTGGCAAAAAATATATTGATGGTGGGGTGATCAGTATTGTGCCAGTCGATAGTGCTATTGAATTGGGAGCAGAAATCGTCATCGCCGTTGATGTTACAGCACCTGCTTCGAGCAACAATACTAATAAGCTATCTACACTTACATCGCTAACCAGCTTTTGGGGCCTGCTTGAGAATAATTTAGCGTCTACAGCCAATGCTAGTGCTAGTAAAAACAGTCGCTCAAAGGTGGGCGAGCTGCAGCGGGCAGATGTGATGATTATTCCTGATGTCGGTCATATTAGCTCTTTAGATAGCAGCCAACGTCGTGCCTTGATCGAGGCGGGTCGAACGGCTACTACCTCACAAATTAAGGTTATCAAGCAACTGATCGCAGAGAAGTCGAATAGCAAGTACGCCACGCTTTAAGTCAGTTGCTATCAGCATTGTCTGCTTGTGAAGGTTCAACACGCCTTAGTAGGCTGCGTCAGTGAGTAAACTACTATTTATTAACGCTCTAGCAGTTATGGATGATCTTAAGCGATAAAAAAACCCATAAGCAATAGTTAGCTTATGGGGAGTCGATTAAAATTCAATGACCAACAGTGATGCCTTAACCTGCTTTTATATCAAGTTGAACCAGCCTTAATCATAGTGATATGAGTGCGCTATTACTGTTACTTTAGAAAATCTAATTCAAATACTCTTGAGCTACCACTGACCTCAAAGCCAACCAATAACAGCGGTTTGCCAGACGGCGAATTTTTACTAGAGACAAAGGTCAAACCTTCAGGGCCTAAATCTCCATCAGCATTAGCCAGTGCCGTACCTGCATGGGCAGCCGATAATTTGGCGTCATCAAAGCTACGGGTATTTATTTCACCGAGTAGTTTGACGTGTATGGGATCAGTCACATCAAACGCCATTATACTAGAGATACGCTCAAGCCCTACAAAAGCAATAGTTTGCGAGCCAACTTGACCTATAGTGACGCCTTCAGGCTCTACTCCTTTATTATCACTACGATTATCGAAGCCATTGTTATCATTACTGGCATTAAAGTTATTCGGATATTTTGCAGCAATGTATTTTTCCATGAGACTGCCACTATCATAGATAGGCATGCTCATATTTTCAGTGTCCCAAATACTAAAAGAGCGTGCGCCAAAACTATATAAGGTATTATAAAGACCATCATTAGCACGGCCCATAACTGATGAGAAGGCCAACCTACCTAGCGCTTTCTTATCTCCGCAGTCCAGTCCATGACACGCAGAAGCATCATACTTTCCACTGTTAACTTGCCCTTTTGGGTAACGCATCTCTTCGTTAAAGTTACCCCACTCGCGTGCATCACCCTCATTAGCAGTCACTAAATAAGTTTTTTTACCGATAGAGTACGTAGCTATGGCGTCTGGCATATACATGCCCATAATAGGCCAAGTAGTAATATTAATAGCGCCATCTTTATCACTAACGTCTAGCTCGTTACTGACTTGGGTATGATCTTTAGCCCCTAACGCCCTAATAGCCGTTACCGTAGCGCTACTAATATCAATAAAGGCAATCGCATTATTCTCTTGTAAGCTCACATAAGCAGTCTTGCCATCTTGCGACACTGCAATATACTCCGGCTCTAAATCTTCAGCTACAGAACTCATCGAGCCATCTGCTTTTTGACCAAAGATCCGCACACCAGAATCGATTAAGCTCTGCTTCTGCGAATTATAACTATCAAAGCTAACGGTCTTGACGATAGGACGATTGATATCGATAATATTAACCACACTTACTGAACCTTCAGCATCAATGATATAGTCATCATCGGGCTCCCCTTCGTTGGCCACTAATAGCGTGTTGCCATCAGGGGTAAAGGTCACCATATCCGGTAGAGCGCCTACCTCAATACTACTGATACGCTCTAAAGTACTAGCGTTATACAGTACCACATGACCTTTATCCGTCTTAATATTGGCTTGTACCGCAAGCGCCACAACGTCACCATGCACCGCCACACTATTCACTGTACTGCCAATATCTGATACATCAAACGAGCTTATAAACGTTGGACTATTAATGTCAGTTAAACTAATTACATCAACCTTTTTATTTTGAGCATTTACCACAAAAGAGCGTCGGCTAGCAGGATGAAAAGCGATAATTTCAGCAGCAGACTCATCAAAGCTGCCATGGACATAACTACCAGCAGGTACAAAATTCACTTTAGAGTAAACGCTGCCTACAGAAACATCACCAGTGCCTATACCACCACCCATACCGTTAATACCATTGTTATCCTCATTGCAAGCTGCTAACCCAGTTATAAAAAAGGCTGGCATCACTAAGCTTATAGCGGTGCGAGCTAGTTTACGCCTTAATTTTTGGTCTGCTGGTGCGACTGTTATCTGCTTAGTGATAAGCTGATCTTTATTAGCTAGTATCGAGGCATGGTTGGCATCAAGCATTGGCAATGTCCTTATTGATGAATAGTTGGCCGTAATAGTGAGCTGCTGCTGACTGCGCTTGTCTACAGTTCGTTATATGACTACTAATAATAGTACTTGCTGAATATGAAAGGACGATGACACCTAACTGACTATTCAATTCAGTGCTAAAAAGGGAATAGCTAAAAATATGCCAAAAAAAAGCACTACCATAAGCAATGATAGTGCTTTTAGGTACTAAATCGATAAAATGGCTATCGACTCGTACTTTAGATTTAGGTTTAAGTTTAAAGTAGCTTATTTCACTCGGGCACGATATTTAACCATCACCGTATCATTTAAGCCAACCCCTTCTAGATTCCAGCGTAGCGCCTGATAGTATTGTAATGGTATCTCTTGAGTCTGACCATTAACTTGTCCTCGTAGTGGCATACGTGCAAAAGCATTACCATCAACACTAGCAAAGGCAAAGTCTGGTGTAACAGCACCCAACAACTCAACTTGTTGCGGAATACTCATACTAACAGTCATCTTGCGTACGCGATCGGCATTGGTATTAGTAAAAAACCCTTGATACTCTAAGATATTGCCAGACTGCAAACGCGTATTTTCATTTACCGGAACCAACAGCTCTTGACCGTTAGCGTCAACACTAATAAGCGAAGCGGTGATTCTGCTGGTGATCGCCTGAGCATTTGAACTAGTACTATTGTTTGATACTTGCATAGCAACAGGGCTATTAGTAGTAGCTTCTGGCGTTGGGAGCATGGCTGACGCCTGCGTAACTACCATTGCGCCAACTAACGTACCGGCAACGACATGAAATAGGCGATGACCGCTCCAAGCGGCAAAAGGGTTGGCAAAAGAGTTGGTTTTTTTCATGATATCTAGGGTTCCTAATTAAGGTGTCGGTAAAACCACACTAATAAAAATAGAGGCTTACAAATTCAAAGGCGACTTTTTGGCTGCTTAAATTAGTCACTGAATATCGATTATTATCGATCAGTCACTAAAGGGCTGCATCTTTATCATAATCTTATACTTTATATTGTTTTTAAGATATAGAGAATATAATAGCTATTAGCATAGCAAAAAGTATTTATAGGTATATTAACCCCGTGTTTAGGTTGTGTATAAAATCGGACTTAGCACTCTAAAATAAAAAGATAGCTCACAACCCTATTTTTTGCTATGGTAAATCTTTAGAGTCAGTAAAGACTTTACTCAACCTTCCTTTTTCTTTCTAATACTTCGTGTTCCTACTATGACTACTAGCGCCATGCCAAAGATAAACCCTGAATACGTCCATTGGTTCCGTAATTCTGCTCCCTACATCAATACTCATCGCGGCAAGACTTTCGTGATTATGTTTGGTGGTGAGGCGGTTAAACATGCAAATTTTAGTACGCTTATCCATGATTTTGCGTTATTGCATAGCTTAGGTATTAAGCTGGTACTAGTGCATGGTGCGCGACCACAAATTGAGAATAGTCTCCAAGAAGCTGGTATTGTTTCGCCACTGCATAAAGACATTCGAGTCACACCACGTACAGCGATGCCGCCTATTCTACAAGCGGTTGGTGCTATTCGTCTGCAAATTGAGGCGCAGCTATCAATGGGCTTGGCCAACTCTCCTATGTATGGCTCGCGTATCGATGCTGTCTCAGGCAATTTTGTCACAGCACGCCCATACGGTATTCGTGACGGTGTTGACTATCAGATGACTGGGGAAGTTCGCTCGATAGATATTGATGCGATAAAAAACAATCTGCTGCATAATCATATTGTTATTCTAGGCTCAATGGGTTTTTCAGCTACGGGTGAAGTTTTCAATCTCTTGGCAGAAGACGTCGCCCTTAGCGCCGCAGTAGCACTAGGGGCAGATAAGCTTATTTTCTTAGGCGAAGAGGCTGACATTAATGACGATGGTCGCCCACTTCATGAGATGATTCCTAATGAAGTTGATCGCTTTTTGCGTGAGCGTGATATTAATAATGAAATTAATTATTTCTTACATTGTGCTAGTAGTGCCTGCCGTCAGGGAGTGCATCGCACCCATATCATCTCATATGCCAAAGACGGTGCCCTGCTGGAAGAATTATTCACTCGTGATGGTTCTGGCACTCTAATTAGCCACGACCCTTATGAAGAAATTCGCCATGCCAATATCGATGACGTCGTTGGGCTGACAGAATTACTAGCTCCTTTAGAAGATCAAGGTATTCTGGTAGCCCGTTCACGCGAGCGCTTAGAGCAAGAGATTGATCTGTATAGTGTGATTGAACGTGATGGTATGATTTTAGGCTGCGCCGCATTGCATCCATTAGATGACGATTCAGCAGAAGTGGCTTGTGTCGCCGTCCATCCTGATTATCGTAAAGGCAGTCGCGGTACTGATCTACTGGCATTTTTAGAGCAACAAGCTCGCAGTCATGGACTACTCAAGCTGTTTGTATTGACTACTCGTACTGCGCATTGGTTTGTAGAGCAAGGCTTTGTAGAAGTTGACGCTAGTGCTTTACCTGAATCCCGACAGCAGCAATACCATAATGGACGTAACTCTAAAGTATTCCAGAAAAAGCTATAGAGATTAGCTTTAATCTCCGCTATTAGCCAACAAAAAAGCCCTCATATTTATAGTATGAGGGCTTTTTTATTGACTAAAATAACTTATTAAAATACAGTGTTATTTTCAGTTATTCTATTTTCAGTTATTCTATTTTTAATTATTTTACTTTTAGTAGTTCAACGACAAATACTAACGTGCTGTTAGGGTCGATGCCTTGATTGCCAGCCTCGCCATAAGCAATATCAGAAGGGATATAGAACTCATACTTTGCACCCTCTTTCATTAACTGAACGCCTTCAGTCCAGCCAGCAATAACTTGGTTCAATGGGAATTCAACTGGTTCGCCACGCTCATACGAGCTATCGAACACTGTGCCATCAATCAATTTACCTTCGTAGTTTACTTCGACTACGTCAGTAGCTTTTGGTGATTTGCCAGTACCAGGAGTCAACACTTTATATTGTAGGCCTGAAGCAGTTACTTTAACCCCTTCTTTTTTAGCATTTTCAGCTAAAAATGCTGCGCCCTTAGTTTTATTCTCTGCAGTTTTAGTTGCCATATCTTTCACAAACTTCTCCTCTTGTACTTTTTGATAGTCCGTCAATACTTTTTCCATTTGTTCTTTAGTTAACGCTGACTTACTGCCTTTGTAACCATCACGGAAGCCTTTTTCGAAGGTATCGATGTCTAAATCAGCAATAGACTCTTTGTTGCCTTCAGCCATCATATAACCCAAGCTATAGCCTACTTTTTGTTCAGCTGTACTTTGCTCAGTTACTGATATGCTAGCGGCAGCAGTTTCTTTGCTATTAGTATTACAACCAGTTAATAGCATAGCACTGGCCAGCACACTAAAAGTCAAAGTGGTGATTTTTTTCATATATTACTCTCGAATGATCAGAACATTAATTAGTTTTTACCTGAATGACATCATAACAAATCTTAGTTTTGTGAGCTATGAATAAGATGAAATTATCGATACAGTGTATAGTTCTTGTTAATTATGATGACTAAGATAACAAGTTATCACACAACTATAGTGCGATGTTAAGCATTCTATCTTTAACTATACCGTTATATCGGCTAAGCTGAATTTAGCTAAATAATGAATCATAATCTGTGACTTAGTATCTTAATCGCTAAAATATAACCAATCTTATGTAAATTCTTACCGAGTAAACTTTATATCCACCTTCTATCAGGTTATTTATTAACACTTACAGTACGAGTTAATATACTAGTCGCCCATTCTTAAAGCACTTCTATCAAAAGTATAGCTACGGAAAACAAAGGTATTTTATCAATCATTTAGATTGGTAGACTTTACTATAAATATATAGCTGCTGTTATTGTATATACTATAGATATATCAGTACTTGAATAGTTAATGACTATTGTCTATTTTGAGACCTATTATTATCTACTTACAACAATACTATTTTACTGCTCAGCAATGAAATCAGTGCAAGAATAATTTGAATTAAAAATACTATTTATATGTTAACAATTTTTAAGAGCTAAACTCCTCACTGTTAACATATGATAATTAGAGGAACAAAGGATGAATCCAATGCTTACATCGTTTAATGGTTATCTTGGCGGGCCAATCGGCTCTATCATCGGTGCTATTTTGATTTTTATCATTGGTTGGCTGGTTGCCCTTGGTATAGCTGCTCTAGTACGTAATGTATTAGCGAAAGTTAATATTAATCAGCGTATGAACACCTCAACAGGTAAATCTTATGACTTAGAAGGTATTATTTCTAAAATCGTATTTTGGTTTATTTTTATTATCGCTATTTCAATGGCACTTGATCAACTGAACCTAAATTCTATTTCAGCACCCTTTGCCAATATGGTAGGTCAAGTATTGTCATTTATTCCTAATCTTATTGCTGCTATTGCTGTTGGTATTATTGGTTGGGTTGTCGCCACTGTAGTACGTACTGCTATTACCGCAGCGTTAGCTAAGACTACTATGGATGAGCGCCTAAGCAGTCATGCTGGTGTTAAGCCTATGAGCAGCACTATCGCTGATATAGTTTACTGGTTTATTTTATTAATAGTACTAACTATGGTTTTAGGTCAATTAGAGCTTGATGGTTTGTTTGCTCCATTAACGAACATGGTTGGCAAGATTTTTGACTTTATCCCCAATATTCTTATTGCTGGTGTGGTCTTTGTGGTGGGTTATATCATCGCCAAGGTTGTACGTGGTATTGTAACCAATCTTGTTTCTACCTTTAATGTACAAGAGCTTGCTTCAAAAGCAGGTTTAAGTCAGCAAAACAGCTTACCTAATATCGCTGGTTCTTTAGCGTTCTTAGTAGTCATTATTCCGACTATCATCGCAGCCTTAAATGCTTTGAAAATCGAAGTAATCGCTCGTCCTGCAACCAATATGCTTAATAAGATCATGGAAGCTCTGCCTAATATCTTTATGGCAACTGCTATCTTAGTGGTGACTTATTATGTAATACGTATGGTCGCTAACATTATCAAAGGTTTATTAGAGAACACTCAGATCAATCAACTGCCTGCGAAAGTAGGTTTGCAAGAAACCATGGGCGACAAAAAGATCTCTGATCTAGTTGGCTATGCGATTATCTTCTTCGCTATGTTATTTGCTGCTATCGCCGCAGCTGATTTGTTAGGTTTCGAACCTATCTCAGCTATTATTACTATGTTTATCGCTTTCGGTGCCAACATCATATTAGGCGCGGTTATCCTATTCATCGGTTTCTGGCTTGCTAATATCATTGCTGGTGTGGTTGAACGTTCTGAAAAAGGCTCACAATTCCTAGCCAATATCGTCCGTGTATTAATTATGGGCCTAGTATTAGCTATGGGTCTAAAAGCTATGGGTATCGCTGACTCTATCGTTAACTTAGCATTCGGTCTAACTTTAGGCGCAGTAGCAGTAGCTTTTGCTCTATCATTCGGTCTTGGTGGTCAAGAAGCTGCCGGTCGTTTCCTGCGTAAAATGCAAGATAAGATGGATGATGAACGTAAAGAAGCTAAAGTAAAATCAGCACTTACTCCTAGTAAATCTACCCAAGAAAAAGTTGTAGAGTCTGTTCGTGATAATACACCTTCAGCAGCAACAACTTCTACTAACGATTTGCGCACAGATATCGTAGATACTAGTACTCTTCATACTAATACTACCGACATTAGTAATAATGCTAAAAATAGCTTATTACCTGGTACCGGTTTAGTTGATGATGATACTAACCTATAAGCTTTTATAGACGTTTATTTATCGATATAAAAAAGACAGCTTAGGCTGTCTTTTTTTGTGGGTGTTTATCAAGCCCTTACGCTATTAGTCGAGATATTAGCAGCTACTAACCCTATAGTTATCACTTATGATCGCTAGAACTGTTAACAATATAATCTCATAGTGAATCAGGCTAAAGGCAATAAATGTTTGCCTGACAAGCTGTCGCTTTCATAATCATGACTTGCTATGATGAAACACGGTATACCAAGAAGTAAAAATATAGCATTTTGACCAATAGTTAAATGCATCAATAAAACCCTGCTTTATGACCACAAGGATTAGAGATCATGAAACGCTTTAAAGAAAAAACGGTTATCGTTACTGGTGCCGGCTCAGGAATAGGCCGTGCAACCGCACTGCGCTTTGCCAACGAAGGCGCCAACGTAGTCTTAGTGGGTCGTACCCTTAAGACCTTGGAAGATACTGCTAAAGAGTTTCCCAAGGATCGTACTTGGATTCACGTTGATAATTATTTAACGGTTGTTTGCGATATTAGTACAGAAGACCAAGTGCAAAAAATGATAGCACTAGTAGTAGAAAAATTCGGCAGGATTGATGTGCTAGTGAATAATGCTGGCAAAGCAACTCAAGGTAAAATAACAGAGCTGTCTGCTGAACAGTGGAAATCGACCATAGATGTCAATCTAAACGGTACTTTCTATGTTTGCAAAGCCGCTATGCCTCAGTTAATCGCCTCCAAAGGTAATATTGTTAATGTCTCTTCGCTCTCTGGAGTCGGTGGTGACTGGAATATGGCTGCTTACAATGCTGCAAAAGCTGGTGTCAGTAATCTAACCCGAACTTTAGCGCTAGATCATGGCGTTGATGGAGTGAGAGTGAATGCCGTCAACCCGAGCGTAACTAAAACCAACATGACTAGCGCCATTCAAGATAATGACATTAAGATTGATAAATTTTTAGCCCGTTGTCCCCTTGGCCGCCTTGCTAGTCCTGAAGATATCGCTGCAGCTATTACCTTTTTGGCCAGTGACGATGCCGCAATGATCACTGGAGTCAATCTACCTGTTGATGGCGGAGTTAGCGCTTCAAATGGTCAGCCGCAGTTTTAACTTATCATTAGTTCTAACTAATTATTCAATAGTGTTATTGATGTCCTGTAGCGGCTGCGATAGACGCTCAGGATGTCTAGGCAGCACACCACGATATTGCTGATAGATCTTTGGCAAGTCAGCTTCGATATCGCCAGTAGGATATACTGGGGATAAAAAGCGTACTTCTTTAGTATTGTAATCAAGCGCCACCGGCAAAATCGGTACATTAGCGCCTAGTGCTAGATAATAAAACCCCGTTTTCCAGCTTTCGGTATAGTCACGCGTACCTTCAGGCGATAAGCCTAAAAATAGTGGTTCACCATTCTTGAATTTATCAATACTGGTTTGCAGCACTGAGCCTTTGGCACTACGATTAATAGGTATTATGCCCATCCATTGTAGTAAATGCTTCAGCACTGGCACTTTAAACAAAGTATGCTTACCCATAATGCTGATTTTTACATCTAATGCAAAGAGACAGGGAAGCGCATAAACGCCATCAATGTTTGAGGTATGAGGTAGCGCTAGTACTACTGCTTGTGAAATATTAGGTATTTCACCGACTGTGCGCCAACCGGCAACTTTCATCAGCCACGAGGATATAGGAGGCACGATGCTGCCATTGCGCTTAGGAACTAAATCCCCTAAGTCTTTTCTAGTTAATTTAGGTAGTTTTTTAGAGCGACCGATCTTAGAATATGTTGCAAACTTGGATGTCATAATGGCACCGCATAATGAAAATATACTGCCATCATAACATCAACTTAAGCTTACTAAATCATCTTTTATAGGCTTTTGTCCAACAATAATCTTATAGATTATTAGTAGCAGAAAACCTGTTAATATATAATATTTTATGCTATAGAAACAGTGGCTTACAAGGATATATTGGCCAAGTTGCCTTTATCTTCTAGCCATAACTTACGATCAGCTGAGCGTTTTTTGGCTAGTAACATATCCATTACACTATTAGTCAATACCATATCGTCCATATCTAACTGCACTAGGCGGCGAGTATCACGATTCATAGTAGTTTCACGCAGCTGTTCAGCGCTCATTTCTCCCAGACCTTTAAAGCGAGTGATTTGCGCTTTTTTATTGCCGGGAACTTTGGCTAATATATGCTGAAGCTCTGGCTCATCCAAAGCATAGTGTACCTCGCGACCGACATCGACTCGATACAAAGGTGGCATTGCTACAAATAGATGGCCAGCATCTACTAGCGCTGGAAAATGCTTTACAAACAAGGCGCAAATCAGGGTGGCAATATGCAAGCCATCCGAATCGGCATCGGCTAAGATACAGACTTTGTCATAGCGTAGTTCAGACAGATCATCAGAGGCTGGATCAACACCGATAGCAATGGCAATATCATGGATCTCTTGGCTCGATAGCACCGTATCGGACGACACTTCCCAAGTATTTAAAATCTTGCCGCGTAAGGGTAATATCGCCTGATAATGGCGATCTCGTGCTTGTTTGGCACTACCACCAGCTGAATCCCCTTCCACTAAAAACAACTCTGCCCCATCACGTAAATCACCACGACAGTCTGCCAACTTACCGGGTAAGGCTGGGCCTTGAGTAATCTTTTTACGAGCGACTTTTTTAGCGGATTTGAGACGACGGCCAGCTTTGTTAATCGCCAGTTCAGCGATTTGTGTGCCTAAATCAGCATGTTTGTTAAGCCATAAGCTAAAGGCATCTTTGGCTAAAGTTTGTACGGCTCCAGCAGCTTCCCGACTAGAAAGACGCTCTTTAGTCTGTCCTGAAAATTGCGGCTCAGAGAATTTCAGCGATAAGATATAGTTAATACCATCCCATACGTCCTCTGCGGTCAGCTTCACACTGCGAGGTAGCAAGTTATGAATATCACAGAACTCACGTAACGCCTCTAAGATGCCAGTACGTAGACCATTTACGTGCGTACCCCCTTGCGCGGTAGGAATAAGGTTCACATAACTCTCTTGCACTGGTGTGCCACCTTCAGGTAGCCACGACAAGGCAAAAGTAATTCCTGCCCGTGCACCATCTTGAGCTTCATGATGATAATAAAAAGGCACCTCTGGGAGAGTCTCAAGGCCATCTAGCTGCTCACCTAAATACTCAACGACCCCATCAGTAAACTGCCAAACGATCTTTTCGTTATTAATATCATCAACGAACTCAATAGTAAGACCAGCGGCCAATACTGCTTTTGCTTTTAAATTATGCTTGAGCTGCTTGATATTGAATTTAGGGCTATCAAAAAAACTTCCATCAGCCCAAAAACGTACTTTAGTACCGCGCTTACGCTTATTCGGACTAACCGACTCAACCAATTCGGTTACAGGTGCGCCATTCTCAAGTGCCATATCATACTGGATAGCATCACGCCAAACGGTAACTTCAAGGCGTGTTGATAAGGCATTAACTACTGAAATACCTACTCCGTGCAGACCACCTGAAACTTGATAATTGGAGGTCGAAAACTTACCACCAGCATGCAGACGAGTTAAAATAATCTCAATGCCCGTTTGCTTAAATTCGGGATGAATATCGGTTGGCATACCACGGCCATCATCTTCTACTGATAATGACCCATCCTCATAAAGATGCACTTTAATGATTTTGGCATAACCTGCTAATGCTTCATCAACTGAGTTATCGATGACTTCTTGTGCCAGATGATTGGGACGAGTAGTATCGGTATACATACCAGGACGGCGACGTACTGGTTCAAGCCCTTCTAAAACTTCTAACGATTGCGCAGTATATTGACTCACAAATACTTCCTTGAATAGTCATAAACAATAAATTCTATAGCTCTATTATAACCAAAAATGGCGTTATTTAGGGGAATAGTCAACCGCGTACGTCATATAATGTCGTCTCTGTCAGCCAGCAATTTAACTATAGTTGTTTTAGTATTTCAAAAACTTCCGGTAAATGCTCTTTAAAATCACTAAAGCGATGATCACCACCTGCTTGCATAATTACCGTCGCACCTTGATGCTTATAAAACGCTGCTGATAGATTAGCATCTAGCAATTCATCGCCTTTTTTTAGCAGCACCGTAACTTGACTCGGATTATCAACCGATAGGAGCTGATGATGAGCGAACCACTGCAAATCTGCTTTAGTAACAGCCCAGCCGCCATCAGTAGTATGCAGAACCTTGTCTTCATCATTATCTGTCTTAAAGGTATCAGCACTCTTATCGGCTTCAAAACGTTGTAGGGTAATATGCGGTAAAGTACTTGGATTAATAAGCAGCGCAGGACAGCCTGTTTCATTACTGACCAAAGTAGCGAAGTAACCGCCTAATGAGCTGCCGACTAGCACCACTTCAGACTCAGTATCTAGCTCTGCCACTAACTGCAATAATTTATAAAAAACTATTTTCGGTGGTTGATTGAGATCAGGGCGATGCACCTTAATGTCAGCATGGTGCTGTTGGCAATATTCCTCTAATAGCAGACCCTTGGTAGAATTGGCGTCACTGTCTAGCCCATGAATATAGATAAGGTTCATGTCTTTGCTCACTTGTTAAATTTGTTTTTGTTTTATGATAAGAATTTAGTCTATGCTAAAAATCATAGCATATAGCAGTCTAGAGTAATAATAGCAATATGGCACACTGATAAGCAGTAGAGGCATAATAGAGCTATTAATCCAGCTATTTTTGCATAAGTGTATTTTTTCTGAAAGTGCAGTATTATGTATTAAAAGACCGCACAATGAGCGTGATATCGCCATGACTCAACAAATCGAATTGTTTGATATTGCCAGTCCCTGCGTTAGTGTTTGCACTAGCAATAAAAAGGGCTATTGCTTCGGCTGTCTGCGCAGTCGTACTGAGCGTCAGTTATGGCTCAGTATGACCAATGAACAGCGTCGTGACGTGCTAAGGCTAATAGCAGGCCGCAAACAGCGTATTGAGCAACTCAAAGATCAGCAACTAGGATTTGATTTTGATGAGGTGGTTGAGGTTGGGGAGTTGTTTTGAAAGACTGGAATTACGAAATAGATAATAAATAATTCTAGTTTAATATTTTTCGTGTTAATTAAAAGAAGTTTTCTGGCCACAAGTATTCTGGTAAACGTTGACGAATTAATTTTGCTTGAGCTTGATAGCCTCTTAATTCAAGTTCCCTGATAAAAACTGGCCAAGGTGGAATATTGCTTTTATATACATTGCTTGAAGAAGTAGACATACCACCACCTTGTGATGTTGATAAATCACCGTATTGCGATGTTGACAAGCCGCCATATTGTGACGTAGATAAACCCCCATACTGCGATGTAGACAGTCCCCCGTATTGAGAAGTAGACATACCTCCATATTGAGATGTAGACATACCTCCATATTGTGACGTCGAAAGTCCTCCACCTTGAGCAGTGCTCAAATTTCTTGGCCAAGTTTTCATATTCTCTATTTCAGATCTAGATATTAGTAATAGTCCTTCTTAAATTTTTATTCATACAGTAAATTATAAGTAAGTAATACAGTATTTAATTCTTAGTAACAGCGTTGTTATAGAAATTAGCGATACTGCTAAACTAAATTAATCTAATGGTGGAAGATTGTTATCACATCTTTGTGCATTAGAGTGAGCTAGTACCTTTCCTACGGATGTAAGTTTAAAAGCATTATTTAGATCATTCCACCACTTTCTAAGCATTTTCAAATGCGTATGTTGATCCCAAATTTTCGTAAATGCATTTATATTCTCATTTCTAGTATCTTCATTTTCATCATAAAGATTGTAAATATCATTGACCGCCTTTACTTGTTCTATAGTTAAGCCTACTCTTTTTTGAATTAGTTTGCCGTCGTGCTCAACTAATTGAAGTAAGAAAAGTTTATCAATTACCTCTCTAAACACAACTGGTATTCTTACAAAATCGGAGTTTAAAGTATGATCTACTAAAAAACTTTGAGGCATATTATTATTTTTGAGAATGATTATTGCTTTTCTAAAATTTTCAGAATCTTTACGTATACCTGAATCTACATAACCACTTAACTGTTCAGAATAAAAGATCTCTACTTTTTTCAAAGTGTTGAATGAATCTAAACGAACTGTATTTAATATTTCTAAATGTTCTAGCCAATCTCTACCTGTAGGTAACTCAAGATAAAATATTTTGCCAAATAGACTATCTAGTATATTCAATCCTTGACGAATATCTCCTGTTGCAGGTAGGAACTGACCTGTAGCATGTAGAACCGTTAAACCTAGTAGGGCATCATCAGATATCTCATCCACAATCTTTACAGCACGACTTATTCCTGCTCTTACTATCCTATTCTCACCTTTCTGAAACCTATGCACTAATAATTCAGAAAGAAGGTCATAATCAGCAGGTCTTTCTGTAGCAGCAGCCGTTTTCTGCGCTTCAACTAATAATAATTGGAAACTAGGATCTGCAAATGCTTCTAAAGCTCCTTCTACATTTTTCAACTTGGGCATTAGTCTATTTTCAAACTCATCAATTCTAGTTTGAGCAATTTTCATTGCTTCTTCAGAATAATCTTTTCTTAACTGAACATGCTTCTCTTCAAAAATTTCTCTCGCACGTTTTTCGTCAATTCCTGATATATTGACTGTCATTTCTTTAGCTTGATAATTACTAGAATTATCACCTCCTTCTTGAGTTTGCTTACTCATCATCTTTCTTGTCCCTTATATTTAAACTTCCACCAACTTGTATATTAGTTGAGTTGTGACCTCCTCTCTGAACTTGCTCATTGACTGAGGATGGACTACTTTTTTTAAAAAGTCGTATTAATAACCCTATAACTCCTAAAGCTGCTCCACTAAAAAGCCACTCTTTATTATCAATTATCCAGGTCACAATTAAACTCCATAAAAATGCACAATAATTGATTATTATATATAGTTTGAGAAAATGATAGTCTGAAACTCCAATTCTACGTAAATAAAACGTTTTAGAACGTTCTAAAAAGAATTAAAAACTCTAAGGCTAACAGTCACAAGTAGAAAGACTGTATATAATGAACAAACAAACAAAACCCCCTTACGCTTTCGCGTAAGGGGGTAATGAGGAATAGAGAGCTGACGATGACCTACTCTCACATGGCCGGAGCCACACTACCATTGGCGCAATGATGTTTCACTTCTGAGTTCGGGAAGGGATCAAATGATACCATCGTGCTATTATCGTCTATTTTATAGCAAACTAGAATCTCTCTTGCCATCTATTTTCTATTAGATTATATTCATTAATATCGTCATGAGGTGCGATATTAGCTTTTAGCTTGAACGATTTACCGCCTACTTCATTCCAGCATTCTGCAAACCATTTAATAAGCTCTTCAGTAGCAATAGTGTATAAATCAATATCCTCATCTTTGTTTCTATATTCTTCCTCAAGCTCATAAGAATAAACATACTCTATATCCAATAACTCAGGATAAACAGGTCACGGATATTGAGCTTGACCATCTACATCAATAAAATGCTCAGAATTACTTTCATCCATAAAAAAAGTCATCACTGGAAATCCTTGTGTGAACCCATCAGCGAAAACTTCGAATTCTAAACTCACAACTTCTTTTGGATAATTATATTCCATGAGCTGTTTTAGTACTGGTTTGATATCGGAACTCAGATTACTTAAATGATTCTGAACTTCTTTTCTAAATCTTTGTTCAATGCTCATTTTATTTCCTTCTTACGAGTTTAAATTGAATCGATAATAGCATAGGATAAACATAATCATGCACAAAAAAAAGCCACCCAACAATCAAGTTAGGGGGCTTTTTAAATAGGGAGCTGAGGAACGAGAAGAGCACCGTAAAAATTACATGCCAAACTGCGAGCACAATTCTTGTCTGGCGTCCGGGCGAAACATTGTTTCGCTTATTCCTTCTCAGGCAGCGCAAGAGAAAACCCTTTAAATAGGGTTTTCTGCGTAGGTCACTACTAAAGTAAAGATAAAAAAATTCCCTAACCAGATAACTGATTAGGGAATTTTAGAATAGAGAGCTGACGATGACCTACTCTCACATGGCCGGAGCCACACTACCATTGGCGCAATGATGTTTCACTTCTGAGTTCGAGAAGGGATCAGGTGGGGCCATCATGCTATTGTCGTCAGCAAA
>NZ_JAHLMU010000001.1:2146409-2175437 GCF_018919485.1 Psychrobacter sp. TAE2020 | reverse complement strand
AAAAGAAAAGATAGTCAACTTTATTTTTTAACATTCTGAATCAACAAAAATCCACACAAGTTGTTCTTTAGTTATGCTTTTAAATAGTATCGCTCTGCTGTCGTCCAGTAGAGGATTATTACACTAACCAATCAAAGACATTTGCTTATCTTGTTTAGCGAGCTGACTATCATATCATGTTTATATAGTCTGTCAACCCTTTATTCTAATTCGTTTCAGTAGATTTACGCGCTAATTATTAAGTGACTTATCACTCCCTAATTGCTCCCGCTTGTCTTGCTGAGGTGCGTATTATAGACGCTTTAATCTGGGTGTCAAGAAGTTATTTAGCTAACTTTATTCCAAGCGGTAAACCACTCCCATAAAGCCGCTCTTCCGTTCCGACTGGGACGCATTATACGCAGATTAAAGGCTCGGTCAAGCTTAGTCTAAGATTTAATTTACCTTCGCCTAATGATTTTCCCATTAGTTGATGCTTATCATGGGTTTAGGGTTTGTGCTGGGGGTTTTATGCTATTCATATCATCTTTAGAATTAAAGTAGCGGTGCTTAATGTGTCACCTCTAATAAGCTGTTTCGCATGTGAGAGTCTCATGAGCTACATATAGTTACTTGGTTTTTGTATCAACTAACCGTGTGATTGTCTGGCTCTGGCTTGTTAGCATGACTTGTTTCTATTACTTATTGCCATGACTTGTTTATATGATCGGTCTATATAATTATAAGCAAGGAAGTCACTGGCTACTTACAGCTGTCGTAGTACTGTTATAGTAATAGGTGTCTATACTATAGATAGTAGCGTAGTCGCACTGAGACCTAAATGCTTTTTAGTTTTCCTAAATTAGCTGGTGCCAAGTATAGATAGATAGTGGGTACAACTTATCTTCTGACTCTCTATACATCTCATTGCACTTATATATTGCCACCCTGCATAAACTCATTATTAACTTAAGATCATAGGCAAAGCCCCTACAGTTTATTAACCTGTCATAGATAAAGACGCAAACTAAGGGTAAGCTGTTGATAACTAAGTTACTAGTACCCATATATAGAAGCCGCTATTATTGGCTTATTACTAATATTTTGCTTATATATAGGTAATTGATCGGTATTTAAGCTTTATAGCCTATAAAGATAAGCGCTTTGAGGTCAAAAAACAGCCTGCTAGCCCTTACTATCTAGTGTTTATAGACGGTTTTTGCTATAGTAGGCGCTTTTATGGCATTACTCGCCTACCCTGTCAGTTAACTGTATTTAAAGGACGGGTTGCTGCGCTTTATAATAGCTAAGCGGGTTAGAGAAATGCTGATATCTCTTAATACGTCACAATAGGTGGCAATAACTATTGTAGTCTGACGGTCATATGATTGATGGTTGCAATCATCACTGCCAAAGGACTCAAAAAGGTGAATAGATTATGGTAGCGATTACTTTACCCGATGGTAGTGTAAAACAATTCGACGGTAGCACTACAGTTATGCAAATAGCTGAGAGTATTGGGCCAGGACTTGCTAAAGCCACAATAGCTGGACGTGTAGACGGACATTTAGTAGACGCTTCCGATCCTATCGTTGCTGATGCTAAGGTCGAAATCGTTACTGCAAAAGATGATGATGGGGTCGATATCATTCGTCACTCATGTGCGCATTTATTAGGCCATGCGGTCAAACAGCTCTATCCTAATGTAAAAATGGTAATCGGTCCAGTCATCGATGATGGTTTTTATTACGACATCTATAGCGAGACGCCTTTTACCCCTGAGCACATGGAAGCAATTGAAAAGCGCATGATGGAGCTGATCAAACAAGACTACGATGTGATCAAGAAAATAACGCCGCGCGCTGAAGTAATTAAGATATTCGAAGAACGTGGCGAAGACTATAAGCTTAAGCTAATCAATGATATGCCGGGTGAAGATGCCTTTGGTCTCTATCATCATCAAGAATATGTCGATATGTGCCTTGGCCCGCATGTGCCTAATACTCGCTTCTTAAAAGTATTTAAACTGACTAAAATGTCAGGCGCTTATTGGCGTGGCGATGCTAAAAACGAACAGCTACAACGTATTTATGGTACTGCATGGGCAGATAAGAAACAGCTAAAAGCCTATATCCAGCGTATCGAAGAAGCCGAAAAACGTGACCATCGTAAAATTGGCAAAGCGTTAAATCTATTCCATATGCAAGAGCAAGCGCCAGGTATGGTGTTCTGGCATCCGAATGGTTGGACTATATATCAAGTGCTTGAGCAGTATATGCGCAAAGTGCAGCATGATAATGGCTACCAAGAGATTAAAACACCGCAAATCGTTGATCGTAGCTTGTGGGAACGCTCTGGGCATTGGGGTAACTATGCCACCAATATGTTTACCACTTCTAGTGAAAGCCGTGATTATGCGGTAAAACCGATGAACTGCCCTTGCCACGTGCAAGTGTTTAATCAAGGCTTAAAATCTTATCGTGACTTGCCATTACGTATGGCTGAGTTCGGCTCTTGTCATCGTAACGAGCCGTCTGGCTCATTGCATGGCTTGATGCGCGTCCGTGGTTTTACTCAAGATGATGCGCATATATTCTGTACTCAAGCGCAGATTCAACAAGAAGTGGCTGATTTTATTCAATTAACGCTCGATGTTTATGATGATTTTGGCTTTAAAGATATCATCATGAAGCTTTCTACTCGCCCTGAAAAACGAGTGGGTTCTGAGGAATCTTGGGATTTCGCCGAAAAGGCTTTAGCTGATGCTTTAGATAATTCAGGACTAGACTGGGATTACCTACCGGGCGAAGGCGCTTTTTATGGTCCGAAGATTGAATTCAGTCTTAAGGATTGCTTAGGTCGTGTTTGGCAGTGCGGTACTATTCAGGTCGATCCTAATATGCCTGAACGTTTAGATGCTGAATTTGTCAATGAGCAAAATGAGCGTGAAGTCCCGATTATGCTACATCGAGCTATTCTTGGCTCGTTCGAGCGCTTCATCGGTATGCTCATAGAACATTACGCCGGTTGGATGCCAGTATGGCTGGCTCCGCAACAAGTGGTAGTTATGAATATCACTGATAAACAGGCTGATGCTTGTACAAATGTAGTCAATGAGCTGAAAAATGCAGGTTTGCGGGCCATTAGTGACTTGCGTAACGAAAAGATTGGATTTAAGATACGAGAGAAAACATTAGAACGTATCCCCTATATGTTAGTATTGGGAGATAAAGAAGTCGAATCAGGTAGCGTTAACGTGCGTACCCGCGAAGGTGAAAACCTAGGCGTAATGACTATCTCAGAATTTATTACCTTAGTAAATGCAGCTGTCAGTGATAAAGGCCGACAGACCCCAAAAACAGATCAGGAGTAATACCTATTAAACAGTCAAACCGTTTGAACATTAACGAAGATATCAGCGTCAAAGAAGTCCGTTTAGTTAAAGAAGATGGCGAACAAATGGGCGTAGTCGATATCGATACCGCAATGAAAGCGGCACGTGAAGACAATCTAGATTTGGTTGAATTAGTTCCTGATGCCAAGCCGCCAGTATGTAAGATCATGGATTATAAGCATTATCTCTATGATCAAAAGCAAAAGGCTAAAGAGGCTAAAAAGAACCAAAAGCAAACTCAGCTCAAAGAGATGAAGTTGCGTCCTAGTACTGAAGAGGCCGATTATCAGGTTAAACTGAAAAAAATCGTTAGCTTTTTAGAAGATCAGGATAAAGTTAAAATCAGTATCCGCTTCCGTGGTCGTGAAATGGCTCATCAAGAGATTGGTCGTAAGCAACTTGATCGCATTATCGAAGATACTGCTGAAATCTCGAATGTCGAACAATATCCTAAGATGGAAGGTCGTCAAATGGGTATGCTATTAGGTCCTACTAAGAAAAGGTAAGTCCGTAGCTTAGGGTTAGCTTGCATTACGATTTTATAAATAACTTGATTTTAGTTATCGTTTTTGACCATCAATATGCTGCGGGATATTGATGGTTTTTTGCTATTGGCATATTGAAGTACTGCTAACGCTAGTCTAAGCACTTAAAGCCTAGCTTAGATACTAGCTAGATCTGTGATAGTAGCGCCTAGTAGGCCTTAGTACAATATAGAAGGTTAGTTTACAAAATCAATCTTCTCAGTCCTTTGATTACACGGTAATCTAAAGCTAGATTTACTGGCTATAGCCTAATAACATTTATTGGTTATAACCTGCTGCTGTTATAAATATATAAAATAGCGCTAATAATAAAGCCTGTACTCAAACTTTATATAAAAATATTTTTCATATTAAATATTAAAGGAATATCTATGCAAGAGTTGACCCCACCGGAAAATACCCCTACTCCTATTATATCTTTGACACCACCTGCTGCCGTAAAAGAAGTGCAAAAAAGCGAAGCAGACCAAATGGTCACTTTGGATGCGAGTCAACTACCTGAACTGGATGCCAAGGTCGACGCTTTTGTCAATCATGTGCTGACCAATTCAGTGCATAGTGATGAATTTAAACAAAATGTCCAGTCTATACATAATTTAGGTTCTAAAGAGATTCGTGAGTCCTCGCAAATCTCTAACCGTATGTTAGAGCTACCGGCTAAGAGTCTCAATGACAGCTTGTTCGATAACTCACCTATCGCTAAATCATTGACGGAACTGCGTGGCATCGTAGAAGATCTAGACCCTAGTAAAAAGCAGCTAACTAGCTCACGCAAACTGTTTGGTTTGATTCCTTTCGGCAATAAAGTACAAGACTATTTTCGCCAATATGAGTCAGCACAGTCACACATCAATGCGGTAGTGACTAGCCTCTATAATGGTAAAGATGAGCTGCTCAAAGATAACGCCATGATTGAGCAAGAAAAAGTCAATATGTGGGAATTGATGCAGTCTATCCGCCAGTATGTTTATGTTGGCAAAAAAATCGATGAGCAGTTAGAGCAAAAAGTTTATACCATTGAAGCTACTGATCCCGAAAAAGCTCGTATCATCAAAGAAGAGATGCTGTTCTATGTGCGTCAGAAGAACACTGACTTTTTGACCCAGTTGGCGGTTAACATCCAAGGATATTTAGCTTTAGACACTATTCGCCGTAACAACTTAGAGCTTATTAAAGGTGTGGATCGGGCTACGACTACTACTGTTTCAGCCTTACGTACTGCGGTGATCGTTGCGCAAGCGATGACCAATCAAAAGCTAGTACTAGATCAAATTACTGCCTTGAACAAAACAACTAGTAGCTTGATTGAATCAACTTCTGAGATGCTTAAGCGTCAATCAGGTGAGATTCATGAGCAAGCAACTAGTAGTACTATTGAGCTTGATAAATTGCAAAACGCCTTCAATAATGTCTATGAGACTATGGATATGATCAGCACTTATAAGTTAGAAGCGCTGGAGAATATGAAGCAGACCGTAAATACTTTAACTAGTGAAGTTGATAAAGCGCAAAAGTATTTAGACAAGTCGAACGAGACTACTGTGCTCGAAGTCTCTAGAGAAATAGACACTAAAAAGATAGTAGATAATTCTGGTGCTAACTCTATCGATATCTAACAGGTAAAAAATCTACAGCAAATGGCTCACTTAACCAGATAATGGTTAACGGCTATTTGCGCTAGATAAGATAATTGACTCGAGATATTGCAACCTCGTTCGTGTTAAGATAGCCCCTATTAATAATTTTAAAAACAGATACGGTACTTTATGAGTTGGAATGATCCAAACGCCTCAAGTGAGGCACAAAAATATGACAACCCTATTCCTAGTCGTGAGCTAATACTGAGCACGATTACTGAAAAGGGCGAAGCCACCCATCAACAGTTGGCTAAAGCATTCAATATTGATGATCCTGATCAGTTTGATGCTTTAGGCAATCGTTTAAAAGCGATGGCGCGTGATGGTCAAGTGAATCGCGAAGGGCGTCCTTATCGCTTTCGCACGGTCACTCAACAAGACGTTGTTACTGGTACAGTCTCGGCACATGCCAAAGGCTTTGGCTTTGTATTATTAACTGATATGCCTGATTTGTTCTTGCATGAAAAACAAATGCGCTGGGTATTCAACGGCGATAAAGTCGAGGCAGTGGGTACTTCAACGGATAATCGTGGTCGTACTGAAGGTCGTATCGTTGATGTCGTTGAACGTCAGCAAAACCAATTCATCGGTACTTTAGCCAAAGACGAAGATGGTTATTGTGTTGAGCTTGGTAGCCCGAACAATCACCAGCCGATTACGGTCACTGAAGATAATGTACAAGCATTAGAAGTTAAGCTTGGCTATCCAGTAAAAGTAGACATCATCGATTGGCCGAACCAGCATGAATTTGCTACTGGCAAAATCACTGAAGTGCTGACTGATGATAATGATCGTGAGCTAATCATCGAAACTACCCTACTCAATTATGATATTCCTTTTGAGTTTAGTGAAGCGACGCTTAAACAAGCTAATGATTATAAAGAACCGACTGATAAAGACACTAAAGGTCGCATAGATCTACGTGATATCCCATTGATTACCATCGATGGTGAAGATGCCCGTGACTTTGATGATGCGGTATTCGCTGAAAAACGTGCTGGTGGCAACTATCGAGTATTAGTCGCTATCGCTGATGTTAGTAACTACGTAACGCCAAACTCGCCATTAGATGTCGAAGCTTATCAGCGTGGTACTTCGGTGTACTTCCCACATCGGGTGATTCCAATGCTACCGGAAGTGCTATCAAACGGTCTTTGTTCATTGAATCCTGATGTTGATCGCTTGTGTATGGTCGCTGATATAAAAGTATCGCGTGCTGGTAAAGTGACTGGTTATGAGTTCTATCCTGCAGTAATGAATTCGCAAGCACGTTTGACTTATAATCAAGTCAATGACTACCTTGCTAATCCAAAAGATAGCACTATTCCGAAATCGTTGACTGATAATAAAGAAGTTAAAAAGTCAGTAGATACTTTACATCAATTGTATGAGCTACTAGTGAAAAAACGTGAAGAACGCCATGCGATGGAGTTTGAAACGGTCGAAACTTATATCAAGTTTAACGAAACTGGTGGCATCGCTGCTATCTTGCCACGTACTCGAGGCGACGCGCACAAACTGATCGAAGAGTGTATGCTTCTCGCCAATACTTGTGCGGCAAACTTTGCCTTAGAGCATGAGCTGCCAGTGTTATATCGTAACCACGATAAACCTGATAGCGAAAAATCTATGCGTATTCATGAGTACGCTAAGAACTTCGGTTTGAGCTTTCCAGAAGAGAGCCCAACCCAAGCAGATTATCAGCGTATTATCGAAGCTACCAAAGACCGCCCTGATGCTGTGAGTATCCATAGCATGCTACTACGCTCAATGATGCAGGCTAACTATTCGCCAGATAATATTGGTCATTTTGGTTTAGCCTATGATGAGTATAGTCACTTTACCTCACCGATTCGTCGTTATCCTGACTTAATGCTGCATCGTGCTATAAAAGCGAAAGTTACTAATACCCCGCAGCCAGTGATGGAATTTTCACTTGATGGTGCTGGTACCCAAACTTCAGACACTGAACGCCGTGCTGAAAAAGCATCTCGCTTCGTAGAATCTTGGCTCAAATGTCACTACATGAAAGATCATGTCGGTGAAGAGTTCGATGGTACTGTCACTACAGTCACTAGCTTTGGCTTGTTTGTGATGCTTGACGACTTATACATTGATGGCTTAGTGCATATCTCCAATGTTGGCGATGACTTCTTTGTTTATGATGAAAAACAGCAGCAACTTATCGGTAAAGATAAAGGCGGTTTGTTTGGACTTGGTGATTCAGTAAGGGTCAAAGTTGCTGGGGTCAATATGGATTTATTACAGATTGATTTTGATTTACAAACTAAGCTTAAAGCTAGTGAAATGAATCAAACGAAAAAAGACCAAACTAAGAAGAGCGCTCCTAAGAAAAGTAGCAGCCGCAGCAGTAGTAGTAGCAAGAAAAGTACTAACAAAAAAAGTTAGTATGCTGCAACTTTAGGCTATAAAGAAAGGGGCTAACGTTATCGTTAGCCCCTTTTTATTCGCTTGCTGATCGCTGCTATCACTGGGCGCCGTCCACTTACTCTAGACGCTGTTGTACTACTTACTGAGCTTGCTCACTATCTGCACTAACATTATTAATAACTGCTGTAAGGTGCTCAGCTAGAGGTTGTGCGGCGATAGCAGCTGAGCTATTGGGATTATTGCTGTTAGCCTCAGCACCATTAGCGTCAAACTCAGTGTTTGACTCTGGGACTACAGCCGTCTGACTAGCAACTTGAGCAGTTTTATTTTTCTCATGTTTATTGACATTGATCATATTAAAACCGAGTAATAGTAAAATAGTCGCCAAGGTAAAGGCGATCAAATGTTTTCTTTGCATAGTTACTACCTCTAGGGTTTAAATGATAAATAATTTGTATCAGTCATTTTTATAGTTAGCCTGCTGATATATCTACTCTTGCGGGCTGTTTTTATTTAGTAAGTCAGTTTCACCAGAATTATCAGCTATTTCTTGTTCGACTTTTTCCATTAGTTTCTGATCTGGACTAGCATCCAGCACTTCGTTACTCTCTAATCCTTGTAGAATTTGCTTAGCACGAGCTTTAGCCTGTCTTTTATCGACATTATCAACGCTATCGACATTTTCATTTTCATTTTCATTTTCATTTTCTGTGATAGGTTGCAGTGGTTCAGGAGTCGTTGGTTGAACAATAATGTCTGATGTCAGGGCCTTACTACTATTGATATTTTGTAGATGCTCGAGCGCTTTTTCTACTTTATGGGTAAAGCGTAATTTATAAATAGGTTCAGGTAAGCTAAAACCTGCGTTTTCTAGAGCATGTTTGGTTTCGCGAATAGCAATACTACGCGCTTTAGCAAAGTTAGTTTCAGTTTGATCGACCCATACTTGAAACTCTAGAAGGATATTGGAATCGCCAACATTAGCAATAACAGCAATAGCTTTCGGCTTCTCTAATACGAAGTCTAAAGTACATATCGCATCTAAGCCCACTTTGATCGCTGCTAATGGGTCATCATTAGCATCGACACCCAGCTCAAAAGTAAAGCGCCGTTCGGGGTTTTTGGTATAGTTAAGGATAGTCGCTTTAAACACTTCAGCATTAGGAATACGCAACTGATTACCATCTAAGGTCATCAAAATAGTTGCTCGTGAGGTAAGACGCACCACGATACCTTCTTTGCTATTAATGACTATGTGATCACGCGCGCGAAAAGGTTGGCGAATACTAAGTAGCAATGAGGCAATGTAATTCTCTATGCTATCTTTTACTGCAAAACCTACCGCAATACCGATGACCCCTGCACCCCCTAGCAAGGTCCCTAATAAAGTCTCTGCTCCTACTAAACTCAATGCCAATATTAAGCCAAAGATAATAAAGATGACTTTGACGGTTTGTGATAATAGCTCAGCTACAAAGGGGTTAGGAGTTAGACGTTGCCAAAATTTCTTACGATTAGATAACCAGCTACCGAACCAACTAACAATAGCAAATATCACTATACCAACCAATATTAGCGGCATAGCCTTGAGCAAGTTTCTAGTTTGGTTTCTTAGACTTTGATAGACAGTAGTAACATTATCTTGTACATCCAAAGTACGAGTGATCTTGTCTTCAACAGTAACTACATCCGTCAAACGGTTGGTTAGATTGATCGCCTGTTGGGCTTTTTTCTCATTTGCAGTTTCACCGGCTAAGTTCACTACACCTTGAGTCACACTGACGGTAACTGCCTGCAAGCCTTCAATTTCAGAAAAAATACCGTTAATACGTTGACGGATATCTTGATCTTTTTGCGGGGTTGGGGTAGTTTCTATCTGCGCATTGTTGGTGCTTTCACCGCTGATAACGGGTGATGGCTTGACAGGCTCAGTAGCAGCGCTGCTAGTCTCGGCGGCATCCCCTCCTGTAGCACTTGATGCATTTTGGGCAGTCAAAGAACCTTCGGGCAACCCTAAAGCGGTTGCCGTATCTGCCAGCACGCCATTAGAGAGATTGGCCGCATTATCAGTATTAGCAGCACTAGCAGCATAGCTAGGTGAACTACCAATAGCTAAACCCAGTAGCAGTAACAAGCTGCACACTAGCAGTCTGCCAGCTGACCATTGGTTGGCTAGTAGTTTACAGGTGGCGACAAGATCAACAGGGGCTGCCATAAACATCCTTGGTTAAGGGCGATTAGAGATATTGAAGCATAGCGGCTTAATGACTTGTTTATTAATGACTTTGTTCTTACTGACTAGTTTATTACTACTTTACTTAAGGTCTAAATAGCGCTGTGCTGCGTTTAAATCTAGCGTGCCTTCATAGATAGCTCGACCAGTAATGATGCCTTCGATACAGTCACCATACGGCTTTAATAACTCGATATCTTTCATATCAGTAACGCCACCAGAAGCAATCACTGGTAGGCCGCCTTCGCGAGCTAAGTTGACTGTTTGTTCAACGTTGACGCCTTGCATCATGCCATCACGATTAATATCAGTATAGACAATAGAAGACACGCCGACATCCGCAAAACGTTTGGCAAGCTCTGTAGCTTTAGTATCAGTAACGTTTGCCCAACCGTGAGTAGCTACCATGCCATCTTTGGCATCAATACCTACGATAATATGTCCGGCAAACTCACGACAAGCTTCAGCGACAAAATCAGGATCTTCTACCGCTTTAGTACCAATAATAATATAAGTCAGACCAGCAACGATGTACTCTTCAATAGTGCGCATAGTCCGCACACCACCACCGAGCTGAATAGGCAAGTTGGGAAAAGCTTTGGCTATATCCTGGACCACTTGCTTATGTACTGGCACCCCATCAAACGCCCCATTCAAATCAACCAAATGTAAGCGGCGCGCCCCTTCGAGCACCCAACGCTCAGCCATCGCTACTGGGTCATCCGAGAATACCGTATCATCTTCCATACGGCCTTGTTTTAGACGCACACATTTTCCATCTTTAAGATCGATAGCGGGAATAATTACTGGCACAGCACACATAGAGCATTCCTTATAAGGGCGTTGTATTCATAGAAATAAAAAGCATTAATAGCAGTAAAAGCAAAAATAGAACAATCAGTGCAAGTATTAAAAATCCCTGATTTGTGTAAAAAAGTAGCAACATCCAACTTATGAACTCAATTAGCCATTGCATTTAGCGGTAAAACAGAAATAAATAAAATGGCTGTATATTAGTATAATTAATCAATGGTTTAACATTCATAACTATAAGTTTGTACCACCAATATCCACCCTAATATTAGCTAAATTGGGTTACTGACTGGCAATTTTAGGTTAATTTAGCGTATAATCCTAGGTAAATTTGTATATGTTTCTATATGGGAAACACTAGGTATTATTAAGTCACTGATAAGTTATTAGTGATTTAACAAAGTGCTGTAGGTAGAAATAGATAAAAATAGGTAGGATGAGACAAATATCCACGTTGTATAGTGCGATTAACAATACAAGATCAATGCTATCTTGAGTCACTATCTTATCAAGTGGCTTGAATTAGGTCTATCAATGAATAGCCTTTGTAGATGCTACTATCTTATGTAAATCGTCAGGCAGTTTTAAGTAAATATTTTTGTGAACTATTTACTTATATGCTATTGATAACCATCTATTACTAAACAACCCTATATTTCCCTAATTCACTCAAATTGATATTACAGATTTTAATACAAGGTATGCTAAAACGCCCTATTGATTGAACAGACTAGTTTATTAGTTTATTTAAGACGGATAGCTTTAGTATGCACCCTGGTAGCCGGTCGCCACCTGGTAGTTCGAATAAGATATTAACGTGTTGTTAAGGAGTCTAAGGTCAGCGTTGATGCTCTTATTTAGTAGTAATGCCCTAGTGTCGCTGTTAAGACATTTCATTCCTGCCCTAGCAAAAATGCAGAGGATTGGATGCTTTTAGTGATACTGAAGCAAATTCTACCGATATACCATACAGGACGTCTGGTATCGTTTTAGACTATGGACTAAGTTTTCGCTTATGATTACCATCAAAAAAGGTTTGGATTTGCCTATCACCGGTGAACCCTCCCGCGAGATATCTGAGCACAGACCCGCACATGTGGCACTCATTGGCTACGATTATGTAGGTATGAAGCCCACCATGAACGTCAAAGAAGGCGACGTTGTAGCCAAAGGCCAACCAGTTTTTGAAGATAAAAAACGAGTTGGTGTCATCTATACTGCTCCCGCTGCTGGCAAAGTTATTGCCATCAATCGCGGTGAGCGTCGAGTGTTTGAGAGTCTGGTTATTGCAGTCGACCCTAACGGTGAAGAAGTAGAATTTCAGCGTTATGACTCCCAGCAACTTGCTGATCTTGACTCCGAAGCAGTTGAGACTCAACTACTAGCCTCTGGCGAATGGACGGCGTTTCGTACGCGTCCCTATAGCCGTGCTCCTGAAATAGGTGCTCGTCCGCATGCTATTTTTGTCACTGCCATGGATACCAATCCATTAGCTTGCGACCCGATGCTGCTAATCAATGAACAAACCCAAGCATTTAATGACGGTTTAGCAGTGCTATCAACTTTAAGCCCTAAGACCTTTGTCTGTCATCATGGTGACGCCCATCTAACACCATTGGCGCATAGTGCTGCTAATAACGTTACTGAGTATCATAGTTTCACTGGTAAACATCCAGCAGGTCTAGCCGGAACTCACATTCACTTCTTACATCCACTTAGTCGTGGTGTCAGTGTCTGGACTATAGGGTATCAAGACGTCATCGCTATCGGTAAGCTATTTACTACAGGCCGTCTCTATACTCGTCGCTTACTTAGTGTGGCAGGTCCTGCAGTCAAGGAACCGCATTTAGTAGCAACTGAACGTGGTGCTGATATTACTGGATTGACTAAAGGTAAATTGCTAGCTGGTGATAATCGTATCATCTCAGGCTCAGTATTATCTGGTCGTAAACTATTTAGTAATGTCGCTTACTTAGGTCGTTATCATGATCAAATCAGTGTTTTGTCTGAAGGTCATGAGCGTCCAGCATTCCACTTTTTTAGCCCAGGTAAAAACCGTTTTTCAAAACTGCCAATCTATATTTCACAGTTCTTTGGTAGTAAGAAATATAACTTTACCACTTCGACTAATGGTTCGCCGCGGGCAATGGTACCTATTGGTGTCTATGAAGAAGTCATGCCACAAGACTATTTGCCTACGCAGTTATTACGTGCGTTAATTATTGAAGACATTATTACTGCGGTTGATCTGGGTGTGCTTGAGCTTGATGAAGAAGATCTAGCTTTATGTACCTTTGTATCTCCTGGCAAATATGAATACAGCGATATTTTGCGTGATAACTTGACGCGCATTGAGCTGGAGGGCTAACCACGATGAAATTTTTACACAATATGTTCGATCGTATGGAACCGTCCTTCGTTAAGGGTGGTAAGCACGAGAAATATTATCCTATCTTTGAGATGTTTGATACCTTCTTGCGTCAACCAGATTCAACGACTTTTACCTCATCACATGTGCGCGATGGTATCGATCTAAAACGCATTATGATTACCGTATGGATGTGTACTTTCCCAGCGATGTTCTTTGGGATGTACAACGTCGGGCATCAAGCACTAACCGCTATTACAGAGCTGGGTTTACAAGCTGATGGCTGGCGCACTATCATCACGGGCATGGTAGGCTATAATCCAGAGAGTGTCTGGGCTTGCTTTGTCTATGGGGCAATGCAGTTCTTACCTATTTATATCGTCACTTTCGTAGTCGGTATCACTTGTGAGATTATATTTGCCATTACTCGTGGTCATGAAGTTAACGAAGGTTTCTTTGTGACTTCAGTACTCTATGCTTTGATCATGCCACCAGATATCCCTTTATGGCAAGTGGCCTTGGGTATCATCTTCGGGGTGGTCGTTGCTAAAGAAGTCTTCGGCGGTACTGGTAAGAACTTCCTTAACCCGGCCTTATCAGGTCGTGCCTTCTTGTACTTCGCTTATCCGTCTTATATCTCTGGCGACTCCGTATGGACAGCAGTCGATGGGTTCTCTGGAGCCACACCACTTGGCTTAGCCGCTCTTGGTGTAAGCCCTGAAAACTTCACCAACGTCTATGGCCAAGCTATTACTTGGAGCGATGCTTTTTTAGGCAATATCCAAGGCAGTATCGGTGAAGTATCGACTCTGGCTATCCTGTTTGGTGCGGCGGTGCTGTTATGGACGCGTATTGCTTCTTGGCGCATCATGTCAGGCTGTGTGATTGGTCTAGTCGCTACCTCACTTATCTTCAATATGATAGGGTCAGAAAAAAACTTGATGATGGAACTGCCGTTCTACTGGCATTTAGTGATCGGTGGGTTTGCGTTTGGTGCGGTCTTTATGGCTACTGATCCGGTATCAGCGGCTCATACTAATAAAGGACGTTGGGCCTACGGTATCTTGATCGGTTTTATGACGGTGTTAATACGAGTAGTCAACCCAGCCTTTCCAGAAGGCATCATGCTAGCTATTCTTTTTGCTAACTTATTTGCCCCCTTGTTTGATTATTTTGTGACTCAAGCAAATATCAAGCGCCAAACGGCAAGGAGAGTTCGTTATGTCCAAGCCCAAAAGTAATAATATGAAAACCATCGGTGTAGCGTTGACGCTATGCTTGGTGTGTTCAGTATTGGTCTCAGCCGCCGCCGTTGGTCTAAAGCCACAGCAAGTCGAGAACGCGCGCTTAGATCGTAACAAGAATATCTTAGTAGCTGCTGGCATGTTTGATCCAGCAGTAGATACTAATGCTGATGTTGCCGAACGCTTTAAAGATTTTAAAATTGAAATCGTTGATTTAGATGCTGGTAATTACTTAGATGATGATCAATTGAGCGCGGTCGGTATCGATGATCGTAATACTTATGATGCTAGTCAGGCTACTAAGAATGCCGCGTTAAGCGTGGATTTAGGTAGCAATGATCCAGCTAGTATTGGTCGCAAACCTAAATATGCTAAAGTATATGTGAAGAACGATGCTGCTGGTAAACCAGAAATGGTAGTCCTGCCTATTCAAGGATATGGCCTATGGGGCACTATCTATGGTTTCTTAACCCTTGAAAGCGATATGAACACTATCAAAGGTATTAGCTTTTATGAGCATAAAGAAACTCCGGGTTTAGGCGCTCGTATCGAAGAGCCAAAATGGCGTGCTACTTGGAATGGTATCCATTCTTATGATGAGAATGGTGAAGTAGCTACTGGGGTGACTAAAGCCGGTAATCCAAAAGATAATTGGATCGATGGTATCAGTGGTGCAACTTTGACTAGCCGCGGCGTCAGTAACATGATTCAGTTTTGGTTAGGGGATCAAGGTTACAAGCCCTACTTAGATCAGCAGCGTAAACAGAGTGGTCAAACTATTCAAAACACCGACACTCAAGCAAAGCAAATCTCTTATAAAAAGCTAGGCCAGAGCTTATCTAATGCTCAAGCTCAAAACCTTGCTAAACAAGAGACGCATTCCGTAACTGAGCTGGCATCTGTAGCACCGGCAGCAAACGGCAAGGAGGCATAAGATGGCTGATATAAAGAGTATTTTAGTTTCCCCTATTTTTGATAACAACCCTATCGGCTTGCAAATCTTAGGTATCTGTTCGGCACTAGCAGTGACTACTAGCGTCTCTAACGCTTTAGTTATGAGTGTGGCGTTAACATTAGTAACCGCGTTTTCAAGCTTCTTTATCTCTATTATTCGTAAAAAGATTCCCTCAAGTATTCGTATTATTGTGCAGATGACGATCATCGCCTCTTTGGTTATCGTAGTCGATCAGATCCTAAAAGCGGTCGCTTATGATGTTAGTAAGGGCCTATCAGTATTCGTTGGTCTTATTATTACTAACTGTATTGTGATGGGTCGTGCAGAAGCTTATGCGATGAGCAATCCTCCGGTTCCAAGCTTTTTAGATGGTATCGGTAATGGTCTCGGTTATTCTGCTGTACTATTATTTGTCGCTACTATTCGTGAAATATTAGGATCAGGCAGCTGGTTTGGTTTTACCATATTACAGCCGGTGACTGACGGTGGTTGGTATGTACCTAATGGTCTGCTACTTCTACCGCCATCAGCGTTCTTTATTATTGCGATGTTTATCGTCATTATTCGTATTTGGAAGCCTGAACAGATTGAAGAAGCTGAATTTGTAATGAAGCCACAATCTAAAGGTATGGCACATGGAGGAGGTCACTAATGGGACATTATGTTAGTTTATTTATCACCTCAGTCTTTATTGAGAATATGGCATTAGCCTATTTCTTAGGCATGTGTACTTTTTTGGCAGTATCTAAAAAGGTCTCAACCGCTATAGGTCTTGGTGTCGCAGTAGTAGTAGTAATGGCCATTACTGTACCGCTAAACAACCTGTTATTTCAGTTCATCCTAAAGGATGGAGCGCTGGCATGGGCAGGTTTCCCAAATATAGATCTAAGCTTTTTAGGACTCCTTAGCTACATTGGTCTAATAGCGGCAACAGTGCAGATTCTAGAGATGTTCTTGGATAAGTTCGTTCCTGCTCTGTATAACGCTCTTGGGATATTTTTACCTTTGATAACCGTTAACTGTGCCATTTTAGGTGGAGTACTGTTCATGGTTGAGCGTGACTACAACTTCGGTGAATCAATGGTCTATGGAGCTGGCGCAGGTCTTGGTTGGGCATTAGCTATCACTGTATTGGCCGGTATCCGCGAGAAGCTCAAGTACTCTGACATTCCAGCACCGTTACAGGGATTAGGTATTACCTTTATCACTGTCGGTCTTATGTCACTAGGCTTTATGTCGTTCGGTGGTATGTCCATTTAAACGACAAACCTTATTAGCTATTTGAGATATTAAATTCATTTATTCGGTAAGGGTGCAGAGCAAATATTATAATGACTCTTAGCACCCCTACCCCATAGATTAAGGATACCCTACCATGGATTATGCTACGGCGATTGGTGGCGTTGCCATGTTCACTGTGATCATCATGGGACTTGTTGCTATTATTTTAGCTGCCCGTTCTAGATTGGTCAGTTCAGGCGATGTGACTATTCATATCAACGATAATTCTGAAAATGATGTAGTTACCCCAGCAGGCGGCAAGCTATTACAGACCCTCGCTGCTGAAGGCATATTTTTATCTTCAGCATGTGGTGGTGGTGGTACTTGTGCGCAGTGTCGTTGCCGAGTTATTGAAGGCGGCGGTTCTATTCTGCCTACTGAAACAGGCTACTTTACCCAAGGTGAAATTCGCAATCATATGCGTTTGGCTTGTCAGGTTGCGGTCAAACAAGACATGAAGATTGAGATTGATCCTGAATTCTTTGATGTACAAAAATGGGAATGTGAAGTTCTCTCTAATGATAACGTTGCAACCTTTATTAAAGAATTAGTACTAAAGATTCCAGAAGGCGAAGAAGTAAAATTCCGTGCTGGTGGTTATGTACAGTTGGAAGCACCGCCGCATGAAGTGCACTATAAAGACTTCGATATCGATGAAGAATATAGAGAAGATTGGGAAAAATTCGGTATCTTCAACTATGTTTCTAAAGTTGATGAGCCAGTTATCCGTGCTTATTCGATGGCCAACTATCCTGATGAGCGTGGCTTAATTAAATTCAATATTCGTATTGCTAGTCCACCACCTCGTGGCCCAGATGGTATACCACCAGGTAAAATGTCTTCGTGGACCTTCAGCTTGAAGCCTGGTGATAAAGTTACTGTATCAGGCCCTTATGGTGAATTCTTCGCTAAAGACACTAAAGCTGAAATGATCTTTGTTGGTGGTGGTGCTGGTATGGCACCAATGCGCTCACATATCTTTGATCAGCTTAAACGCTTGAACACTGATCGCAAAATCAGCTTTTGGTACGGTGCACGTTCAATCCGTGAGATGTTCTATGTAGAGGATTACGATCAACTGCAAAAAGATTTTTCTAACTTCGAATGGCATGTCGCTTTGTCTGATCCATTACCAGAAGACAATTGGGATGGCTATACTGGCTTTATCCATAATGTATTATTGGAAGAATATCTGAAAGATCATCCAAATCCAGAAGATTGTGAATACTATATGTGTGGGCCGCCAATGATGAATGCGGCGGTAATCGATATGCTACACAGTATGGGTGTGGAAGACGAGAATATCGCGCTTGATGACTTCGGTGGTTAAAATAGTTTATTAATAAACACCTTGTCTTAAAACAGTTACTAGAATATATAAATTGGGAGTCTCCTTTGAGGCTCTTTTTTTATGGCTTTCATTAAGTACATTATCTGCTTTTAACGACTACAAATCTGCATAGTAAGTTGATTCTGCTTTCTTATATCATTAGCTAGAACTGACCATAAAAGGAACGGTTATGAAAACAAAATATAAAGACCTAACCATTTGGATAACTGGTGCTTCGAGTGGTATCGGTGAGGCTTTAGCCGTCGAGTTTGCCAAGCGTGGCGCAAAAATTATCTTAAGCGGACGTAATAGCGAAAAACTTGTCGCTGTGCAAGACCATTGTAAAAACTCAGAAAGGCATATTATCCTAGCCTTTGATATTAGCGATGCTGAACAAACAAAAAATGCTTATAACTCTATCAAAAGCCGAGCGGTGAAAATTGACTGGCTGATTAATAATGCGGGCATCAGCCAACGTTCGTTAATAATGGAAACAGCAGAAGAAGTAGAGCGTAAAATAATGGAGATAGACTACTTCGCTCAAACTCGTCTGACTAGACTAGTGCTGCCAGAGATGCTGGCTCAAGGAGGCGGTAAAGTGGTGATGATATCTAGCGTGGCTGGGTTAGTCGGTACCCAATATCGCGGCGCTTATAGTGCTGCCAAAGCCGCTATCCATTTATGGGCCAATAGCTTACGTGCTGAGTTATATGATAAAGGCATCGAAGTCGCTACTATATTTCCAGGCTTTATCCAAACTAACGTTTCAATAAACGCTTTGACTGGCGATGGCAGCGTACAAGGTACTATGGATGACGCCACTGATAAAGGCTTAAGCGCTAAAGTCTTTGCTAAGCAAGCCTGTAAAGCTTTAGCAAAAAACCAAGAATACATCATTATTGCTGGTCAAAAAGAAAAGCTGGCCATGGTGGTTAATCGTCTGTCTCCACCACAGCTTTATAAGCTAATCCGAGAATCAAAAGTTAGATGAGCGGGCTGAGCTGTTTTGCTATCGCTGAATGTTTATGATTATTAGAGCTAAGGGGTATAAAATAGGTACAATAGTATTATCAAACCCTTTACCCCTAGCTTATATCCAAAAATTCTATGAAAAACTTAACGCAGTTCTCTAAATCTAACTTATCAAACACCTTAGGTAACACTCTAGTCAGTAGTAAGACTGTGGCTGCTGCTGCTAGTGTTGTGACGCTTTTGAGCTTGACCGCTTGCCAGCAAACGCCAGATTATAGCTATCTAACTGGTGAGACTATGGGTACTAGTTATCATATTAGCTATCAGTTGCCAAAAGACGCTGACGAAGCGGCTATTCAAGCATCAATAGACAAACGCTTGCAACAGATTAATAACAGTATGTCTACTTATCAAGATGACTCTACTATCTCTAAATTCAATCGGTTGGCTAAAGATACGCCTATTACCATAGATGCTGACTTCAGTCATGTATTGGCTGTATCAAGACAAGTCTATGAGCTGTCGAATGGAGCATTTGATCCTACTGTTATGCCCTTAGTTGAAACTTGGGGCTTTGGTAGCACTATGACGGTTGAACGTTTGCAAAGTCCCCCTAGTGCCTTTGAGATTGCGCAAGCAAAAGCCTTAGTGGATTTCAAAGGAGTGCTGCAAAATGGCAATGCTATTCAGAAGACTAAACCGGGAATTGGCTTAGACTTTTCGGCAGTAGCCAAAGGTTATGGTGTAGATGTCATCGCTAATGTATTGAAAGATGACTACAAAATCCGCAATTATATGGTAGAAATTGGTGGTGAAGTAGCAACATCTGGCGCTAGTAATCAGCAACAACCTTGGCAAATAGCTATCGATGCACCCATTGAAGGCAGCACCGTTACTGAGCGTCAAATTATTGCCACTATTCGCCAACCTAAGAACATGGGCAATAGAATGCATTTAGCAACCTCAGGAAACTATCGCAACTCTATTATTTTTGATAATAAGCATTATAGCCATACTATCGATCCCACTACTGGTGAGCCTATTGTTGGTGGTGCGCCTTCCGTCACTGTCGCCGCTGAATCCGTAGCACTAGCTG
Organism: Psychrobacter sp. TAE2020; assembly: GCF_018919485.1. GTDB lineage: Bacteria > Pseudomonadota > Gammaproteobacteria > Pseudomonadales > Moraxellaceae > Psychrobacter. The sequence continues at coordinate 2,155,199 of NZ_JAHLMU010000001.1, read as the reverse complement.
ATGCTTGGGCCACCGCACTGACAGCAATGCCCTACCAAAAAGCGCTAGCTGTTGCTCAACAAAACAATGTAGCGGCCTTATTTATTATCTTGGCAGACGGCGTACAAGCTAGTACCATTAATTCAGACCCTAGTGTGAATGCTAATGCGGTCAAGGACTGGCAAGTAGTAGAAACCTCGACAATGAAGAGCCTACGTGCTGACAAAAAATCTTAACTAGATTCAAGCAACAATAGCTAAGTAGGAATACCACAGTGATAACCCACGAGCAACGCAGAAATTTGTTATACTATAACCAGTAATTATTACTGACTACCGTGTTAATTTTAGAATCGAGGTTACCTGATGCTAAGCCAACTGCTTCCTATGCTCGCTATTACCTTCGGCGTATTTGTGCTGTTCTTTTTGTTCATGGGTATTGGTTATATGTTTAAAAAACAGCCACTCAGAGGCTCTTGTGGTGGGGTTGCCAAACTTATGGGCGAAGAAAAATGCTCGTATTGTGGCGATGATCCTAATAAATGCGAAACGATCACTGCTGAACAGCAAATCAATGCAGTAAGGTCGGCCCAATTGGGTAAACCTGCCTTATAACTTCGCTAATAACTGTTTTCAGTTACCATACGCTGATAGTACCCTAACTCATATGCTTATATAATAGCGCTAACCCTTATCAAAGGGGTCTAGCGTTATTTTGCATAGCTTTATACAATTCCTTAAAATAATAATTTATAGCTAGTCCTACTCTATATTAGTAGCAGTACACATTCGTATATCTTGCGTTCTGCAAGTCAGCTTTCCGCGCTAACCTATTATGTTAACCACCCTTATAGTGGAATTTTTTTGGTGTCATCTCAACAGTACTGTTTTGTCAGTATTTACGTAATGACGTGTCGTTTTTCTTATTTTAATAGTCGTGTTGCTATGTCTAACTCTGCTGATTTGCCGTCTAGTCCTTCCTCGAATAAATCTAAAGCGTTTAATCCTCCGTCTTCAAAATTCACCTTTTGGCTAGTGCTTTGCGCTATGATTTTGCTGGGCACTAACATGCGAGCCCCTATCGTTGCTCTCGGCTCTATTGCCCCAGTTGTGCAAGAGGCGCTGAATATCTCTGAGACCCAAATTGGCTGGTTAGGCGCAGTGCCTATGCTGACCTTTGCTCTTGGTGCCTTGATATCTCCTAGTATTGGTAAGCGCTTCGGGATTGAGAACACGCTAATCGCCATGATTGTCATGCTCACCATCGGCATGATGATTCGAGCGTTTATTCCGACTTGGACTGGGTTTTTGAGCGGTACGGTGATACTGACTTTGGCTATTGGTTTTGCCAATACTTTAGCCGCTCCGGTAATTAAACAGCGCACCCCTAATAATATTCCGTTAGTCACTGGCCTATTCAGTCTAACTATGACAGTAACCGCTGGGATAGTAGCAGGAGTAGTACTACCACTATCAGAAAGCATAGGCTGGCAGTGGGCGTTAGGTAGCTGGTCATTTTTGAGTATGTTAGCTATCGCTATTTGGGTATTTTTGCGCTTTCGCTTAGGATCTTCTAGCGATCAAATCGCCCCTGTTACTGCACAAAAATCTTCTAACATTTCTATATGGCGTACTGGCTTAGGTTGGCAAATTGGTGTGTTTTTGGGTCTTCAATCTTTGCTCTATTATACCGTTGCTAGCTTTTTACCCTCTATCCTAGTCAGTAAAGGTATGAGCGCTGTCAGTGCAGGACAGATGGGCTCAGTGTTTCAGTTTATGGCCCCATTATCCATCTTGAGCTTAACTTGGCTTATTAACCGTGGTCGCCCTATTCAAGCACTAGCAGTATCTGCCGCTATTCTTAACGTTATCGGTATTGCTGGTCTAAGCTATGCCTCTACGAATTGGGCATGGCTGTGGTCAGGCATGATGGGTATAGGCTGCTCGGCTATTTTTACTTTAACTATAATGCTGTTCTCAATGCGCACTTACACTACTAATCAGGCTAGCGAGCTATCGGGTATGTCGCAGTTCGTCGGTTATGTCATTGCCTTCTTTGGCCCGCTAGGTACTGGTTGGCTGCATGAAGTGACTGATAATTGGGATTTACCGCTGCTAATTACCCTTATTTTAATGATTATAAATGTCGGTGTTGCTTGGTTGGTCAGTCGTCCGGTAATGGTCGATGGCAAAAAGATTTAAACCTATTTATCCTACTAAAAAATAAGGTATAAATCCGGGTATAAGTTAATAGAGATGGGCTTTGAATATAAATGTTCAAAGCCTATTTTTTTGGTCAGATTATTTTTATTAAACGACCGGCATCAAGTTACTCAGTTCACTTAAAGTTAACCTTAGCGTCATATTGCTAGCAGTGTTATTTTGCTACACTGACTTGATTGCTCATAGGATAAGACCGTTATGATGAACCGCTCTTTTAGTTTGGCTCAACGCACAAAAACCCTTGCCTCAGTATCAAACTCACTGCCTTATTTGATAGTGGCGATGATGACCTGCGTATTAGCGCTTAGCGGCTGTCAAAAATCTCCTGAAGCAGATGCTACTAATAACGCTCAAACTACTGAGGCAACCTCAGTTAATGCTCCTGTTGCCGATAGCAATAACGCTGATTCTGCTACTGATACTACTCAGCAAGCAAATCTTGCTCCGCTAACTATCCTAGCACTAGGCGACTCTTTGACTGAAGGTCTTGGCGTGGCTAGTGATGACAATTATCCAGCTCAACTACAAGCCAGCCTACAACAGCTGGGCTATAAAAATATCAAAGTCGTCAACTCAGGATTAAGCGGTGAAACCAGCACTGGATTGGTTAATCGCTTAGACTGGGTAGCACAGACTAAGCCCGATATTACTATTTTAACCATCGGTGCTAACGATGCCATTCGAGGCCTCGATGTAGCAACCATTGAAGCTAACATTCGGACAGCGGTTAAAACCCTGCAAGATAATGGTAGCGAAGTCATCTTAGGCGGTATGCAGATCTACGACAATTTAGGTAATGATTACGTTAATTCGTTCTCAGCTATTTATCCTAGAGTTGCTAAGGACATGAACGTTCCTCTTATTCCTTTCTTTTTAGCGGGGGTGGGCGGTGATGCTAAGCTTAATCAAGCTGATGCTATTCATCCCACTAAAGAAGGCTACACCATCATCGTCAATGATAATATTTTGCCTGTGCTAAAGCCTGAGCTTGAAAAAATGCTACTGTCGATACAGGCAAACTCGCTCACTCCAGTAGAAATACCAGCCACTGAGACATCGCAATGACTTCACTGTTAGTATCAGAAAACGCAGAAACTACCTTAGCATCAGCCACGCCAGCCACTAAATTGGCTTCAATGGCTGGGCCAAACGCTACTACCCAACCTTTACTAGTCGCTAAAGAGTTAAACAAAACCGTCAGCGTTGGTGAGCAAAAACTAACTATTATTAAAGATGTCGATATCTATGTTAATGCTGGCGAGTTTGTGGTCATCATGGGTAAATCCGGCTCGGGAAAATCAACCTTGCTCGGCTTGCTGGCAGCATTAGATTATCCCGATAGCGGTTCAGTAGAGTTGGCTGGCGAAACCTTAAGTGCTCTTGATGAAGATGCTCTAGCGGTGATCCGTCAACGTGATATGGGCTTTGTGTTTCAGTCTTTTCATCTATTGCCAACCTTAACGGTTGCTGAAAATATTGCTTTTCCATTAGATATTGCCCGACGACCAGATAAAGTGCGGGTAGATGAATTGATAGCGGCTGTCGGACTAGAGCCGAGACGTAACAGTTTGCCCAATCAGTTATCAGGCGGTGAGCAGCAACGCACGGCAGTGGCACGCGCCTTAGTGTCACGGCCAAAGATAGTATTCGCTGATGAGCCTACGGGTAACTTGGATGAGCAAAACGCGGCGCAAGTTATGCAGCTATTACTAGATTTGCGTAAGCAGACCGGATCAGCATTAGTAGTAGTGACTCATGACGCCTCACTGGCGAAGATGGCCGATCGGGTCATCACTATGTACGATGGCATGATAGCGCTATAGCTTAATGGACGGATTTTGCTCTGATGTTGAATAGTAATAATAACTACGGATAACCAATCTATGTCTAATCCTGCCCCAGAGCAGTCTTCAGAACACGCTAATAGCTTAATGGGTCGCTGGTTTGGCGGTGGTACTTTAGGCACACAAGCACTGACTCGCAGTTGGTGGCGGCGCTGGATATATCCGCTGCTGTTTTTGCTAACTTTGATGCTGTCATTAGCGACTTACTTAAGCTTGGATTCGATCCAACAATCCGTCAATAGTTATATCAATGACAATCAGCGCGCGCTAGTTGGCGGCGATGTAATCTTATCAAGTAACCAAGACTGGCCAGCTGAGGTAATCAGCCAAATACAGACCCTCGATGCCGAGCAAGTAGTCTATGATTATCAGTTCAACGCTATGTTAGTGACTGATGAGCAAACTTTGCTGGCGCGAGTCAAAGCCGTATCCCCTGCTTACCCCTTATATGGTGAGGTAGCATTAAAATCTGGTAAACCGCTCTGGCAGCAGCTAAGCGCTGATAGCGTCGTCGTCGCACCCGAAGTATTAACCAGTCTCAATATTGCGGTCGGAGATAGTGTCACTGTCGGTGAGGCGCAATTTAGAATCAGCGATGTGCTGATAAAAGAGCCGGATCGTCCCTTAACCGCCTTTGGCTTTGGTGGTCGGGTATTGATGCAGCAGGAAGCTTTAGCAGCAACTAATCTAGTCAGTCAGCGCAGCCGCATCAGCTATCGTATTGAGCTGGCAGGTGACCCTGAACTTATGGCAGCGCAGAATGAGCAGCTAACTCAGATACTGAGTAATTATCCTGACATTGAGCTGTCCGATGCTGACTCAGCAGATACTTCGATTTCACGTATCTCCGATAATGTATTGATGTTTTTAAAGCTATTAGTCATTGCCGTTCTATTATTATCCGCTGTGGCTATGTATGGGGTGATTACCGCCTTTGTAAATAAACAGCAGTCTAATAACGCTATCCGTATGGCCTTAGGTGAGCGCATAGGCTCGATCAAGCGCAGTTACTATTGGCTATTAACCGTGATGGCGGTACTAGCCTGCGTTGGGGCGGTGCTGCTTAGCCTGATCTTGCTTAAGATAGGCCAGCCTTATTTATCAGCTATTTTACCACCAGATTTAGGCTTAGCTATTAACCCTATCAGCATAGTTAAGACTATTGTCATTGCATTAGTGCTGACTTTGTTGATTACCCAGCGCAGCTTAAGCCCTCTTAACGATACTAAGCCGGCAACTCTACTTAATCAAAGCGCTAGTCAATCGGCAAAACGCCGTTTGCCCTTTTATAAAAGCTGGTATCAACGCTGGCCCGTCTTAGGCTATGGCTTGATGCTAGTAGGGCTGTATGGATTTTTGGCTTATGAAGTCCACTCCTTAAAGCTAGGCGCACAGCTGCTCGTTGGTTTAATAGTATTTATCGCTATATTTTGGGCTTTGGCACGTGGCTGGCTCTGGCTGCTGGCAAAGTTAGCATCGACTGGTAAAGTCAGTTGGATGCAGCGTATTGCTATCCATAACTTGGCTCGCAAGGGTAATCAGTCGGCATTGTTTTTTGTCACTCTAGCGCTATCGGTAGCGGTATTGACCTTGATTACTACCCTTAACCACAGCATCAATGCGCAGTTCGTCAACGCTTATCCTGAAGATGCGCCTAATTTCTTTTTATTGGATATTCAAAGCGACCAACACGATGCTATCAACGACATCATTACTGCTCCTGTCACTTACTTCCCAGTCATTCGGGCGCGAGTAATCACGGCTAATGGGGTGCTCGCCAAGGATATCGAACCTACTGAAGGCTACGATGATCCTACTCGAGTGTTTAATTTAAGCTATGCCGATACGGTGATGGATACTGAGTTTATTAGTGAGGCGCTAGAAGATGAGCAGCTCTATACCCCTATTGCAAACCAAGACACGCAAAAGTCAGCTATCCAGCAAGTACAACCGCTGTCTATCTTGGATACCGCAGCAAGTATGCTCAATGTAAAAATGGGCGATCAAATTCTATTTAATATCCAAGGTATCGAGCTGACTGGAGAGATCACTAGTATTCGTACTCGCTATGAACGTGGCCCTAGTCCTTACTTTTATTTCTTATTTGAGCCGTCAGTATTGTCTAGCGCCCCGCAAATTCAGTTTGCTACTACTCATGTGCCAGAAGCGAGTATTCCAGACTTGCAAGGACAGCTAGTCCGCCAGTTCCCAGCGGTAACGACTATCGATGGTACGGCTATCGCTGAGCAAGTCCAAAGCTTAGTGGAGCAGATGAGCCGTTTGGTTTATATCTTCACTTTGCTAGCACTGTTGACAGGCATCATGGTATTGATCAGCTCGTTGCTCTCAACGTCACAAGATCGGATGCAGGAAAGCGCCTCGTTTCGATTACTTGGCATGCAAAAGTCTGATTTATATAAGCTGAATATGCTAGAGATTGGGGTATTAGGCATTAGCGCTGCTCTATTTGCGGTGACTATTGCCAGCATCGGTGCTTGGCTAGCGATTACCCAATGGTTCAATCTACGCTATAGCGTGCCGTGGATGAATTTGGGTATTGGCAGTGTGGCGTTAGTTGCTCTACTGCTTGGTATTGCTGTTATTTATGTCAGATTGGTGATTGGACGTGGAATTATGGCTCGGGTTCGGGCTATGATTTGAGAAACTAGTAATACATATGTAATTTCTCAATGTTCTAATTGGTATAAGAATATAAATTAATCGATTGGCCTGTGACTTATCTCTACTTTTGAAACCTGTATTTTACTCACTTCTGTACATGTCATAATACTTTGATCAAAGATAACATAATTTATCCCTGTATTATTCAGCGAGCTACGAAATTTTATACCATCCACATCCGTATATAACCTAATAAATTCACAAATAAATTGAGTTGGTATATAGTCTAATTCTGAATCATACCTTCTGACAGGTTGAGACAAATCTAGGCTAATACGCTCCTTAAGTAAGCTTGCCTTTATTCTTTTATCAACTTCACCTGGATGATATAAGGTAGGTATCTCAGTAAAATCAGATATTAATACTTTTTTATTTAAATCAGGCTTAATAGAAAACTTAGCGACAGTTACATCATCTAAATACGTAGCTCTAATCTCGTATAACACAGTATCTTCGTTATCGGATAAATATAAGTAAGGAATACCCATTGGGTTTGCCCTTCCAGCTGTACTAACGTGTTTTGGGGGACAAGACATGGAATTCATATTGAAACATTCATCATCAGTATTTTGATGTAATCTTCCTCTGTACAAAATATCATCTTCATTAATTACAGATTGACTTTGAAAAAAACCGTCCCAACCTAACTCATGTGTTAGGTAGTCTACATCAGATAAGTACCTTCTTTCCCATTTCAGTTGCTCTTTCAGTTCTTTCCAGTAATTCACATTACTGTGGATTTCTTGACTATAATCTACTTGAACCTCTGCGTTATAGAACGCTGTATTTAGTTTACTAATTACTGCGTTTAGCACATCACTAGCAATCCTATTGCTACTGAACAGATCCCATTGACCCTGTATCAAGCCCGCAAGGCTTTTTCCGTCAGCTTTTGTTTCAAAACAGTTTAAAAGCTCTTGAAAAAAATCTAATATCTCATTTAAAGAGATAACATTATTTATATTTGATTTGCAGAAGGTACACACATCAACCTTGCCTTCTGAGTTTATAAACCCTTTTAGCTCTTTATCTCCAAAACAACTTTCACATATATTCATAATTATCTGTCTAAATAACTTTTAATAACTAGGAGGTGATTTTTTATTGTGATCTTCTTGACTGTACCTAGACCAGGGTATTTAGTGTCTCTCAAGTAACCACTAAGTTCATCAATACCCGAATTACTTAAAGGTAACTTATTACAAAAGCTAATAGCTTTTCTTGTCGCTTCAGCAAACTTTCCCTGAACGTTTGAGATAGAGTCATTGGTATCTGAAGTGAAATGCCTAATCCAAATTTGATTTTCAGCTTCCACATTTATATATGTGATATTAATTACTACAGCTCTAGGAGTACTTCCACCTTCAACATATTCTCTAGGTAAAACAGTAAAGTCTCCAAATCCTTGATAATTATCTTCTTCATAATATAAATGCTCTTCAGAAAACTTATGTTCCGGAATACTCAAGAAATCTGAATTTCTTTGTTGCTTCTCGAATAAATCATCTAATCTTATATAATTTTTATCCAGTTTTTTTATATGCCTATCTAGGGTTCTATATCTATGTGGCTCTAATAATACTATATGATTGATACGTCCATCTTCACAAAGCAAACTAAATTCATCTTCATTAGTGAAACTATCTAAACCAACTATCATACAATTGTTTAAATTATAATTATTTAAACAATCTAAAATATAATTTGCGTTATCTGAGTAAAGAAAAGCATGTCTATACATTGAGTTTTCAAGATCTTCTATATACTTTAAGTAATGCTCAATATCTCCACATGTCTCTCCTACTTCAGGGTTCATAATAAGAAATGGTTTAACTCCAGCTTCGAAAAGAATTTTATTAGCAAGGTTAAGACTATTAAAACTTTCTTTAACAGGCTCAATGATTGGAATAATTTTTCCTAAAGCATCTTCTGAAGCTAAATCTCTTATAGCAATTAGTTCAAACTGCCGCCCTCTTAAATATGGAAAATACATTCAAAGAACCTTATTATTTTTGAGTTCATCAATCAGCTTCTTTCTCTCTATTTCTTTTAGATTCAAAGAG
>NZ_JAHLMU010000001.1:2110021-2146309 GCF_018919485.1 Psychrobacter sp. TAE2020 | reverse complement strand
TTCAAAGAGAGACTCACTTGATTGAACTCACTATTAAATTTATTAAAAAAAGAATTATGAATCTTTCTACTTTTCATAGTTTCAAGAAAAATGTTATTTAATTCTAGATAGCCTATAGTAGATATTAATTTTTTGCATATATCGAATTGGTTAAAAGAATTTAACTCAGGAACTATACCAAAATAATTGTGAACAATATTTAAGTATTCCTTTGAATGTAGTACATTCATTAGAACATCTATATCAATCACTTCGTTTCTAGTAGCTTCCCTAACTAATTCAAATTTATTGAGATTAGAATCATAGGAAAATACTGCTACTTCATTATCAAATTTTAAATATTTATCAACCTGCTGTTCTGGTACTAATATGTATGTCTCATTAAATATCTTTTTATAAGTCTCTATCTGACTTGACAACCTACATTCTTTATCGAGTATAGTTTTTATCTCAAAAGCCTTCGAAACGCCATTAAAAATAGCTAGATCAGCAATTGAATTGCCAAGTCTTAGTTCATTAAAAACTATCGAATCTTTATTCAGAACCTTTTCAACTAGACACTTATTTAAAAACTCGTTCTTTAAAACATATTCATTCTGATAGCTATTTTGAATATTCTTGTACGCTTCTTTTAGTACTTCTAAATAACTACAACCACGTTTTTTCTCAATTAGATCATAGCGTTGTAATTTAGTATTTACTGATTTAAAATCACTTTTTAGTAGACGAAGTACCTCACTTCTAGTAAAAAAAGTCGAAAAATCTCTAAGTTGGTTTATATTTGTTGACATCTTACGTTGTCGAACCTCTGATTATTAAAAAATATAGCGTTATTAAAACTGCTTGTTTGAAGGTAGGGAGCCCACTGTTACTGTACGGTATCGCACCCATGTTAGTAAAGCTTTGATTGTATACATATAGTCATTTAAATAAGATAGGAATAGCTGTTTTATGTTATTAAAGATTGCATCAACAGAGAAATAGACAATACAGTTCGCTCATTTCGTATCCGCCATTTGCTATAATAGCGCCACTTTATCAAACAAATAACTTCACGGTAACGTTATGAAATTCTCAAAATTTGGTCAGAAATTCACTCAGCCTACTGGCATTTCACAATTAATGGATGACTTAGGCGATGCGCTAAAAAGTGATCAGCCTATCAATATGCTGGGTGGCGGTAATCCCGCTCGAATCAAAGCCGTTGATGAATTATTTTTGCAGACTTACCAAACCCTTGGTAACGATGGCAGCGTTAATGCCACAGGAACAGCAACCAGTACTACCGCCCTTAATAGCATGGGTAACTACTCTAACCCACAAGGCGATGCCGCCTTTATCGACGCCTTAGTCGGCTTCTTTAATCGTCATTACGATTGGAATTTGAGCGCTGATAACATTGCCTTAACCAACGGCTCGCAAAATGCCTTTTTCTATTTATTCAATCTATTTGGTGGAGCATTTACAGATGCGCAAAACCAATCCGTAGACAAATCTATCCTGCTACCTTTAGCGCCAGAATATATCGGCTATAGTGATGTTCATGTTGATGGTCAGCACTTTGCTGCTGTATTACCGCATATCGACGAAGTCACTCATGATGGTGAAGAAGGCTTTTTTAAGTATCGCGTCGACTTTGAAGCGTTAGAGAACTTGCCAGCGCTAGTCGAAGGTCGTATCGGGGCGATTTGCTGTTCACGTCCAACGAATCCGACTGGTAATGTATTAACCGATGAAGAAATGAGTCGCTTAAGTGATATTGCTAAACGCTATGATATTCCTTTAATCATCGATAATGCCTATGGTATGCCCTTTCCTAACATCATTTATTCTGACGCCCATTTAAACTGGGATGACAATACTATTCTATGCTTTAGCTTGTCTAAAATCGGCTTGCCGGGCGTGCGTACGGGTATTATCGTTGCCGCGCCAGAAGTGATCGCAGCGGTAAGCTCGATGAATGCGGTAGTCAATTTAGCCCCTACTCGCTTTGGCGCGGCCATTGCTACACCATTGGTTAAAAACGATCGCATCAAGCAATTGTCTGATAATGAGATTAAGCCATTTTATCAGCAGCAAGCCAAGTTAGCCGTACGCCTGTTAAAAGAAGCCTTGGGAGATTATCCGCTAGTCATTCATAAGCCTGAAGGCGCTATCTTCTTATGGCTATGGTTTAAAGATTTGCCGATTGATACCGTTGAGTTGTATGAGCGTCTAAAACAAAAAGGCACGCTGATTGTCCCTAGTAAATACTTCTTCCCTGGGGTCGATGTTAACGACTATAAGCATGCGCATGAGTGTATCCGCATGAGTATCGCTGCTGATGAGCAAACGCTGATTGAAGGTATTAAAGTGATTGGCGAGGTGGTACGTGAGCTGTATGACAATACTAAAGGCTAAATGCTAAATGCTAAATGCTAAATAGCGAATTTAAAAAACTTTTAGCCTTAAAAAACTTTAATCATTAAAATATTGAATCATCTAAGCCTTTTATGTTAAAACAAAAAACGGACTATTAAATAGTCCGTTTTTTATGCCATAAGCTTTTATGTTTTATTTTAGAATAACTTATATACACTTTTAGTTCAGTGCCTCTAGTAACGCCTTAGCACTAAGCTTGCCAAAATCATTGGCAGCTAATGGCCCATCACCTGAGATTAATTTTCTATCCTGATGCGTCTGTCCTGTCGTCAGCTTATTACTGATAGTAACGCCTAAACTCTCTAACTTTTCGCCGAAATACCAAGGCATAGTGCCAGGCAAATAACCAATCTTCGGCATTTGCTTATCCATACCCGTAGGGAACGCTACTATCTCATAGCCTTTAAAGATAAAGTCACTATCAGACTTATCCTTTGGCTCTGAACTATCAGCACTGGCTAAATTGGCAGCCAATAAAGCCGCTGGTCCGTGACAAATCGCTAGAGTAAATAGCTCCTTATCTACCGCCCAGCGCAATAGTTCACCAAGGTTTTTATCTTCAGGTAAGCCCAGCATCGCGCCATGACCACCTGGAATAAAGATCGCTGCATAGTCGTCGCTATCAGCCATATCATTTGCCACAAAGCCTGCGATACTATTGGGATTCTCAAGCTTAGACTTATATTCGTTATAGATAGCTTTGACGTCCTCATCATCCTCTGGCATCGCCCACTGCTCAACTTTGACAGGATCGCCTGTTGGGGTAAAGACATCTACCTCAAATCCGGCTTTTTTAAAATGCAGCAAAGGCACCATCATCTCTACAGGATGATTGCCTGTGTCAAACTTGTTGCCATTCTCCATCGTCATGTATTGCTGCTCAGTACAGACCATTAGAATTTTTTTATTGCCAGTATAAGGCGTATCATACTCAGTGTTATCGTAGTTGGTCTTATTAGGCGCCGCCAATTTAAGTGACGATGTAGAAGGGATATAAATTCCCGCTGCAGTCTCTTGCGGCTCTAAACCTAAAGTGTCTTTGGCTTTATCTAGTAGTTGTTGAATATTCATAAGTTTTCCTATTTTATTATTTATATTGAATTACTAATCGAGAATGGTAGAAATCATGCATAGAACCATTCAGCTATAATCTGCATTCAAAATAACAAACTAAGGAAGTACTAAATAGATGAGAATTTTTATATTTCGTAAGCTTTGTAACGTTTAGGATGCTCGACTGCACAACTAGTTGGCTTTTGGGTATTTAGCTTTTTGGCTATGAGTTGAGCTGAGCTGAGCTGAGCTAATAGCCTAGCCGCCAAAAAGTGATAATTAGCAGCAGGATAGCAGATTAGAAAACTAAGCTATATAGGCAGACTACCTTAAACTACGAGCGTTGTTTTAGCATTCTAGTTGCTGCATTGGTAGGCTGAAATATTTTGGTCCACATCGTCAAGGCATAGAGTAGATAAGACAGTAAGCAAGTATTTATAAGGTCATGAATGCTGGCTTTTATATCCTCGCTACCTAAGGCAAAAATACCTTTTGGCACAATAATATGGCGGTTATCTAGATATTCGCCTAGCAAAGCGACGCTAGTCACAATAATTAAAGCGATAAAGGATCTTATGCCCTGCTTTTTGAAGATCGGACGCAGCAATACTAAACACAGCAGATAAACACTAATGCCCACATACATATGTAGAGCATCTTTATCTAGGCCAGTAGCTGCTATTACACCCATTTTGAAGGTTTGAAAATCCACTTATTTCTCTCAAATTGTAGCTATAATCAATAAAAAAGATGAGTTGCGCTGACGCAAACCCATCTTATGGTTAAACTTAACGGCTGCACATTATAGTTTAAAAAACCGCCCTCTAACCAAATATAATATAAGCAAACACAATCAAGTCACAATCCAAAAGCTAACCGTTTTACCTGTCTTGCTTCTAAAGCCTTGTGTTGTACAGTCTCGACTATAAAATTTCAGCTATAAATTCATCGTCACTTTGTAAAAGAAAATTTAACTCCATTAGCAAAGCTTCGATCATTAGCTGTAAGTTATTTCTAAGTCATTTCTAAGTCATTTCTAAGTCATTTCTAAGTAACGTCTAAGTCATTAAAGCGCTCAAGCATGGTCTCGCAGTGCGGTTTAGCCCCGACTGTCGAGGTATCCTGCTGCTGACGCTGGCGCTGTGGACTGTGGCTGGGAGTGGTCGCTCGGCTAGAGCGAACGCTAGCAGACACTTTAGTCCGCACGGCAGCGGCTAGGCAGATACAAGCAGAAGGCGGGATTAGCTACACATCCCACTCTACAAAGTTCTTCAATAACTGTAAGCCGGCGCTATGGCTCTTTTCTGGATGAAACTGGGTGGCGAATAGATTGTCTTGTAAGGTGCTGGCGCAGAACGGCTGGCCATAGTCACAAACAGCAGCAACTTGGCTGCTATCTGCTGGCTCACAGTAATAGCTATGCACAAAATAAAAGTGCGACTGATCCTTGATCCCTCGCCATAACGGATGAGCCAAATCCATACCAGTAATAGTATTCCAGCCCATGTGTGGAACTTTTATAAGCTGGTGGTTTTCATCGGTCCACGTCGGATCAAAGGCTTTGACTTTGCCATCTAAGACATTTAAGCAAGGCGTGCCATCATTCTCAGCCGACTCTTCAAACAACGCTTGCATGCCCACACAGATCGCCATCACCGGCTTATTAAACACCGCGTGGCGTATCACTTCGTCAATGCCGTTCTCTTGCATACCAGCAATACAAGCGCGCATAGCACCGACCCCTGGAAAGAAGATTTTATCAGCAGCAGCGACAACTTTGGGATCATTAGTGATCGACACTTCTGCGCCGACCGCTGATAAGGCTTTGCTAGCTGAGTGCAAATTGCCCATGCCATAATCTAACAGTGCAATTTTGGTCGCCTTACTCATTTAGAACGCCTCTTTAGTCGATGGCAGCGTATTTAGCGCACGCTCATCATATTCACAGGCCATACGTAGGGCACGAGCAAAGGCTTTAAAGGTAGACTCAATCTGGTGATGGCTGTTCTTACCTTTTAGATTGTCTAAATGCACAGTCATCCATGAATGATTGACGAAACCATAGAAGAATTCACTGAATAAATCGACGTCAAAACGACCAACATGCGAGCGAGTAAACGGAATATCCATGTGCAGACCAGGGCGACCTGATAAATCAACGACCGCACGGGTCAAAGCTTCGTCTAGTGGCGCATAAAAATGTCCGTAACGACGAATGCCCTTTTTATCGCCAAGCGCTTTATTGAAGGCTTGGCCAAGGGTAATCCCAGTATCTTCGACACTATGGTGATCGTCGATAAAAGTGTCGCCATTACATTTGATATCTAAGTCAAATAAACCGTGACGCTTGATTTGATCGATCATATGGTCCAAAAACGGTACGCCAGTGTCAACAGTGCCTTGGCCAGTACCATCAAGGTTGACGGTACAAGTGACTTGGGTCTCAGCCGTAATGCGCTCTACAGTGGCGATACGTGCTGGGCGACCATGTAAGTTTAAGTTTGCAGGCAAGTTTTGGCTTTCAGGTTGTGCAGTAGAATTGGCAGTCATGGCTACTCTCTGTAAAAAAGGATTTATAGATATGAGGATGTTGGTATAAGGATAGCCCTTTAAGGATATTCTTATATGGATAATTGGATGATAGCCTTATCATAGCAAAGTGCAGCAACTAGGGCTATGGCAGGAGATGAAAGGGCGTACATATTTGCGCTATTCTGTTAAAATAGTGTGTTTAATATTATCAATCATTACTAACATTTTGATAATCAGCGCTAACACACTATAGGATACGGTTATGCCATTAGAAGCAATCGCCATTAATAGACTAGATGCTCCGCTAATGAGCAAAACAACTCGCGACAATGAATTGGCTGAGCGCTTGCAGGCCTTGTACGATACTGATGATAATCAGCCAGATGGTATCGAAGTATTGGCCATTATTGAGCAAGGTTTTAAGCGTGGACAATGTCTATATGTTGGCATGTTCAATGACAAACCTATTGCCGCTGTCGCTTGCTTCGATGATGGGCAAACTGATACTAAGCGTCTACAATACTTGACGGTACATACCGAAAACCGTAATCGAGCTATTGATGCCAAGTTTATCAAAATGGTCTACGATGCTGAGGTCAAAAAAGGCGTACGTCAATTCGTTCCTGTCGATGCTGATATTCATCGCATCATGAGCGAATATCAGTTATTGACCGTTAAAAGCTAGTTTTTATGCTAAATTAAATTATTTTAAATAAAAATGCAAAAATCACTTGACAGCAGAGTCGATATTTAGTTTAATAGCGTCCTCAACGAAGACGGCTCGATAGCTCAGTCGGTAGAGCAACGGATTGAAAATCCGTGTGTCGGCAGTTCGAACCTGCCTCGAGCCACCATTTCGTTAATAGAATTTAGTAGTAGATTAGTAGTTAAATAAAAGGCCCTAAACAGCACTGTTTGGGGCTTTTTTATGTTTGTAGGTTTGTAACTAAGCCTATTAATACTGCAATAGACTTAGGTTTATAATGCTAATACCGGCTCTATGAGACTGGGTCTCTTAACAACAGCTCGCAATACGTTGCCGAATTTAAATTATAAATAGTAGCGCGATAATCAACACCGTACTCACTATCAGCAAATATTACCTTATCCCCTACAGTTAAATTACAAGTCTGGCGCGCATCATAGATAAAGTTATTAATCACAAAAACTTCATCACCATCGACATTTTTGACAGTATAACCATCATCTTTTGGCAGTAAACGCTGGAACCAAGCGCTATGAGCACTATTAATACTCATAACCATCAATAACAGCGCTGATAATATCAGTATTGTACTCTTAGACCACCAAGATGACCCAATGCTGTCGGTAGTGACTCTATCCATGATGACTTGTCCTGTTTTATTGGTCTGAAATTGATTTTATAACGCTTACGATTTTTGTATAGCTCTGTTTAAGAGTATCTTAACCTTTTACTGTCACGCTTGGATAACATTTCTGTGCTATTTTTTATATCAGTTCGCTGAGTATACTAAAATTTATAAACAGTGACTGATAGTAACAGAGAGGGGCTAACCGCTATGCAAGAATTTGATTATGATTTGGATTATAAGACCCTAGATTTACGTACGCAACCCGAACTCTACCGAGTGGGTCGTGGGGAGCAAGGGGTATTGCTAGTAGAACCTTATAAATCTGAGATACTACCGCACTGGCGCTTCGCCACTCCTGATATTGCTACTAAGAGCAGTGAGACTATTTATCAGATGTTTTTAGATTATCTGGCGGCTGATGATTTCGTTGGCGCTGATATGGCGCGTAAGTTTATTCAAATGGGTTATACCCGTGCTCGTCGCTACGCCAATCATAAAGGCGGCAAAAAGTATAAGGGGCCGGTACCCGATGACAAAAAAGGTCAAAGTGGCGCTCATGGCCGTGAAGAGTTGCCCCGCCAGCAGGAAGATCCGATAAAAGCAGAGTCCGCACGTATCTTTAAGCTGACTTGGGATAAATGCCGAGACAATGAAGATTATCTCAAGCAAAAAGCTGAACACCATAAACGCTATAAAGAAGCTTAATAACCTTAATATCCTTAATAATAACGATGCAAAAACCAGCTTCCATCCTACGTTATGCTAAGGTAGGTAGACAAGCCACTATCTCTAGCTAAAACGCCTTAATTCTCTATCGCTAACTAACTAACTAACTAACTAACTAACTAACTAACTAACTAACTAACAATAATGAGAATAAATAATGACTAAGCAACTTTTAATTTTTGATTTTGATGGCACTTTAATTGATAGCGTGCCAGATTTGGCTGACGCTACTAATAGTATGCTTAGCCAGCTGGGTAAAGCGACTTACTCTCTGGAGACTATAAAGCAATGGGTAGGTAATGGTTCAAGACTATTGGTCGAGCGCGCTTTGGTTGGTAAAACAGAAGTATTGGCAGGGGAATTAACAACAGAGCAAGCCGATCACGCTGAACAACTATTCTTTGATGCTTACAGTAAGATTAGCCAAAGCAAAACGCTTGCTTATCCTGATGTTGATAAAGGGTTGCAGCAATTAAAATCAGCTGGGTTTACTTTAGCTTTAGTAACTAATAAGCCGATACGCTTTGTGCCTAAAATCTTAGAGAGCTTAGGATGGACACCGTTGTTTGACGTAGTATTAGGCGGTGATAGCTTACCGGTGAAAAAACCCGATCCTGCGCCCCTATTGCACGTTTGCGAAACTCTTAACTTTCAGCCAGCACAAGCCTTTATGATTGGTGACTCTGTTAACGATATCTTAGCAGGCCAGAGTGCAGGCATCGAGACCTTAGGCTTATCTTACGGCTATAATTATGGCAACCATATCGGTGATAGCAACCCTACGCAAGTTTTTGATAGTTTTGCTGACTTACTTGCCTATCTGTTGGCGAAATAAGCGCTTAGCAAAATAACTTATTAGTTGAATAGGCTAAATGTTAAATAGGCTAAATGTTGGCAAAAACTTAAAGAGATGGTCCCTATGTCCACTGTTCCTAGCGATATTACTATCGCCCAAAGCGCCACCTTG
The DNA here is from genome assembly GCF_018919485.1 of Psychrobacter sp. TAE2020. GTDB lineage: Bacteria > Pseudomonadota > Gammaproteobacteria > Pseudomonadales > Moraxellaceae > Psychrobacter. Next base: position 2,137,276 of record NZ_JAHLMU010000001.1, on the reverse strand, counting down.
CAATCGATCAATAGCATCGCTGCCAAAATTGGCTTAGCTACTAACAATATAGAACCTTATGGACACTATAAAGCCAAAATAAACCCTAATGATGTGTTTGCTAAACCGGCAAAGACTAAACATAGCAAACTAATCTTAGTCACGGCTATCAACCCTACTCCTGCTGGCGAAGGTAAAACTACGGTTACTATTGGCTTGGCCGATGCCTTGAATCGTCTGCATAAGCAGCAACAATCTGACCAGATTACTATAGTAGCTTTGCGTGAGCCTTCCTTAGGCCCAGTGTTTGGCAGCAAAGGCGGTGCTGCTGGCGGTGGCTACTCGCAAGTACTGCCGATGGAAGATATTAACCTGCATTTTACTGGCGACTTTCATGCCATAGGTGCAGCAAACAACTTACTCGCAGCGTTGCTAGACAATCATATTTACCAAGGTAATGAGCTGGGTATCGACCCCAAGCAAGTACTATGGCGACGGGCAGTAGATATGAATGATCGGCAGCTACGCAACACTATCAGCGGTATAGGTAAAACGTCTGATGGGGTGATGCGTGAAGATGGCTTTGATATTACTGTTGCCTCTGAGGTAATGGCTATCTTCTGCTTAGCTACTGATTTGGCCGATTTAAAACAGCGTTTAGGCAATATATTAGTCGCTTACAACCAAGACAAACAGCCTGTTTACGCCAGAGACCTCAAAGCCCATGGTGCTATGGCAGCGTTGCTAAAAGATGCCTTGCAACCGAATCTAGTACAGACTATTGAGGGCACACCGGCTATCGTCCACGGTGGCCCCTTTGCCAATATAGCTCATGGTTGTAACTCAGTGATTGCCACTCGTGTCGCTACCCATTTGGCCGACTATACTCTGACTGAAGCTGGATTTGGCAGCGACCTTGGCGCGCAAAAGTTCTTTGATATAAAATGCCGGTTATCAGGGCTAACTCCCGATGCAGTAGTGCTAGTCGCTACTATTCGAGCGCTAAAGTACAATGGCGGCGTTGCTAAAGATGAGCTGATGACTGAAAACTTGCCAGCCCTTGAGCGGGGTCTACCAAATTTATTTAAGCACATCGACAATATGCAAAACGTCTATGGTATGCCAGTAGTAGTGGCTATTAATGAATTCTCTAGTGATAGCGCAGCTGAGGTGGCGTTGATACGACAAGCCTGCCAAAACAGAGGCATTGAGGTGGCTTTAACCCAAGTATGGGAAAAAGGCGGTGCTGGTGGTGAATCCTTGGCGCAGGCATTGTTACGACTACTCGATAGCCAAGCTGATCTGCCCAGCCAGTTTCGCTTTGCTTATGATAATGACAGCAGTATTGAGGATAAAATTCGCACAGTTGCTCAGCGGGTTTATGGTGCTAAAGATATAGCTATTAGCAATCTTGCTCAGTCTAAAATAAAACGCTTAGAAGCGCTTAACTTAGCGGGTCTGCCTATCTGTATTGCTAAAACTCAATATTCACTCAGTGACAATGCTAAGCTACTTGGCCGACCTACTGGCTTTGATGTCCAAGTACGTGATATCAGCATCTCCACTGGGGCTGGTTTTATTATAGTCATTTGTGGCGCTATTATGAAAATGCCGGGCTTGCCTAAGCGTCCTTCTGCTGAGCTTATAGACATCGATGATGCTGGCAATATTACTGGCTTGTTTTAAATTAGGATAAAAATAATTGTTATCCATCCTAGCGTAATACAGTCAGTACTAGAGCGAATAGCCCTTCGGTTTTTAGCGCTGCTTTTTAAAACAGCTAGGTTGGCTAACAAAGGGCGGTGGGCAAGGCTGATATTTTATTTTAATAAAGCCATAATCAGCTCTAAAAAATCTAGCTTAATAAAGGGTAGTTAAATTTTGATAGATAACAAAAGCAGCCTGCCGACTTACTCGCTTAAATTACTATGGCTACTGATATTTTTTGTGGTGCTGATTTGGTCAGCTATTGATCCTAAAGACTATTTCACTTGGTTTTTAGAAGTCTTTCCTGCTTTACTTGGCTTAATGGTATTAGCAGTGACTTATCAGAAGTTCCCTTTATCAAGATTAACTTATGTTTTGATCCTGCTGCATTGCATCGTATTAATGATAGGCGGTCATTACACTTATGCACAAGTACCATTGTTCGATACTTTTGCTCAATGGTTTGGTTGGCAGCGTAATCACTATGACAAGCTCGGCCATTTCATCCAAGGTTTTGTCCCCGCTTGTATTGCTAGAGAAATACTACTGCGCTTGCAAGTCGTAAAAAATGAGCGCTGGTTAGTGACTTTTGTATTGTGTTTTTGCTTAGCATTCAGTGCTTTTTATGAGCTAGTAGAATGGTGGGCAGCGTTAGCCGTAGGTAAAGATGCAGAAGCTTTCTTAGGTACTCAAGGTTATGTTTGGGATACTCAATCGGATATGCTGTTAGCCTTAATTGGTTCGATAGTGTTTTTAGTGGCTTGTCGAAAATGGCAGGATTCAAGTATGCAAAACTCGTCTTATATAGTAGCTCTCCTATAAAATACTAGGTTAACAAATAAAGTGTTACTGGGATGAATTTTGTGCAGCCTCTGGGAGCGCAGCACGCAAGGAAAATTTATACCAATAGCACGCTGTAAGAGCTGTACTATTTTTATTTAGGATCAGCTATAAATACGGCTTTACTTAATCAGCTATTTACTGCGATAGCTCAGAGCCTCAGAAATATGAACGCTGGTAACACCCTCGCTATCTGCTAAGTCCGCAATAGTACGCGCTACTCGCAGGACTCTATGGTAGCCACGTGCTGACAAATTAAGGCGCTGCTGTGCTAACTGTAATAACTGCTGTTCGCCCTCTCCTAACGGCACATAGTCATCAATCTCGCTAGGGCTAAGCTGGTTATTAACCTTTTGTTGCCTTTGCAATTGGCGCTGGTGAGCAGCGGCTACTCGTAATCTTACTTGCTCAGAACTCTCGCCAGCTTGTGCGTTTTGCAAATCAGCAATCGGTAGCGCTGGCACGGTAATATGTAGATCAATTCTATCGAGCAGTGGCCCTGATAGTTTATCTTGATAGCGCTTAATCTGCTCAGGACGACAGCGACAACGTCCTGAAGCATCGCCATCATAACCACAAGGACAAGGGTTCATGGCAGCTACTAACTGAAAGTTCGCTGGAAAAGTCATTTGCGAGTTGGCACGACTAATAGTAATTTGCTTAGCTTCTAACGGTTGACGTAGCACTTCTAATACCGCACGTTCGAACTCAGGCAATTCATCTAAAAATAGCACGCCCTTATTCGCCAGCGTAATCTCGCCCGGTTTAGGCCGTGAGCCGCCACCGACTAGCGCCACCGCCGATATAGTGTGATGAACTTGTCTGAATGGTCTAGTGCCATAATCGTAGTCGCTATCGGCTACTGAGTAGGTACTAGCGACTTCTAGTGCATCCTCAGCGCTTAAATCTGGCAATATCGTGGGTAGTCTTGAAGCCATTAACGTCTTACCAGAACCCGGCGGCCCAGTGAACAATAAGGAATGACCCCCTGCTGCTGCAATCTCTAATGCTCGCCGTGCATGATGCTGGCCTTTGACATCTGCCAAATCTACTTTATAACCAGCGTGCTGCTGTGCAGGAGTTGGCGCTACAACCTGCAACTGCTTAATCTGCTCGCTTGGATAAGCTAAGGCTTGCAGGTGATCGCAGACTGCCTTTAGGTTCTGAGCCGCTAATACCTCGATGCCTTCTACCCGACTGGCTTCTGCCCCATTAGCTTTAGGTACTATCAACTGTCGCGACTGCTGTGGCTCAGTTAGCGGCTCTTCGGTTAGTTTATTTAGTGAAGCTGTACTTGATGGTGGTTTTTCTGATAGTTGTTTCTTTGGCAGTGTGTCTTTATTGAGCAATGTATTTGTGTTTTGCCGTTGCTGTTTTTTTTGCACTAGGTCTTCTGCTTTCATAGCTCGGGCTACTGCCAAGCTGCCTGTGACTTGTCGAAGCTCACCATTTAGAGCCAGCTCACCAATGAACTCAAACTCCGATAATACTTCTGGATCGAGCTGATCGCTGGCAGCTAAGATACCAATAGCAATAGGCAAATCAAGTCGCGCGCCGTCTTTAGGCAAATCTGCCGGTGCTAAATTAATAGTCAACCGCCGATTAGGAAACTCAAAGCCTGAGTTCAAAATAGCCGAGCGTACCCGATCTTTACTTTCACGCACTGCTGCTTCGGGCAGACCAACGATAGTCAACGCTGGTAATCCTTGTGATAAATGCACTTCGATAATCACAGCTGGCGCATGCAAACCTACCACTGAACGAGTATAAACTTGGGCAAACGACATTAGGCTTTCCTGATAAGGAGACCTTTTGATAATAGAGTATTAGGCAGTAGTGCGCAAATGTTGTGTATTTTGATAAAAATAGGCTATACGATCTTGTAGTGTTAAATAGGGAGTCAACGTTTATAAGTGACTTTATAAAGAGTTATTTTAGGACGACCTCTATGTAGTGTGTCTTATAAATAGGCATATATAGGGCATATTGGAGAAGATTTTTTATAATTGATATTGGTTTATAGCTGATTTATCTTGTCGATGTGCACTTACTGACCACCCTATTGCCGACAAGGATTTGTTATACTACACCTCACTTATTATCGTAAGCGATAACCTTAAAAAGATAGTAGACCTAAATAGCACTAACGTAAGGAAGATCGCATGTCAGACTCTAATTCAATCTCTAATAATGCCCCAGAGCAGCCCTACAATCACGCCAATGAGCAACCTACTACTGCACGTCCTCTAGTAGAAGTAAACAACCCCTATGCCAGTTTGCGGGGCACTAGTGGTAATAAACAGCTACCAGCCTTTGATGAAGCTTTAGTGAATAAGTACAACCGTTCGGGTCCTCGTTATACTTCTTATCCGACCGCGCTAGAGTTTGCGCCGATACCAGATGGAATCGAAGCACAGATCCTAGAAAATCGTGAAGCACGTGCGCCGCTATCGCTATATTTTCATATTCCTTTTTGTCGTCATCTTTGCTATTACTGCGCTTGTAATAAAATCATTAGCAAAAAGAACAGCGACTCAGGGGATTATTTACAATACCTTATAAGCGAGATAAAACATAAACGTCGCTTGTTGGCCAACCCCAAGAACGGTGACAAACCCTTAGTTAAGCAGCTACATTTAGGCGGTGGGACTCCGACTTTTTTAGGTGATGAAGAGCTAGTACAGCTGTGGCAATTTTTGCAGACTCAGTTTGAATTTTTACCTGAAAGCGAAGGTGATTATTCAATTGAGATAGATCCACGAGAGCTTGGTGAGCAGACCTTACAAACCTTGCGAGGTCTTGGTTTCAACCGTATTAGTCTCGGCGTACAAGATTTAGATGAAGCGGTGCAGATTGCAGTGAATCGAGTTCATTCAGCAGAGATGATTGCTAATATCTTAGCCGAAGCACGAGTATTAGGTTTTCATTCTATTAACATTGATTTAATTTACGGTTTACCGCATCAGACGCCAGCGACATTAGACAAAACGGTACAACGTATTATTGAGATGTCACCAGATCGCCTATCGGTATTTAACTATGCTCATCTGCCCGAACGCTTTAAAGCGCAGCGACAGATCAAGGATGAAGACTTACCAAGTGCAAGCGCTAAAATCGATATGCTTGGTAATACTATCGATACTCTAACTGGTGCCGGTTATCAGTTTATTGGTATTGATCACTTTGCTAAGCCTGACGACGAGTTAGCAGTAGCCCAGCGCGAAGGTAAACTGCATCGTAACTTCCAAGGCTACACTATCATGGGTGACTGTGACTTATTAGGCTTTGGGGTGTCGGCAATCAGCCAGATTACTAATGCCAATAGCCGTTATATCTTACAGAACCATACTGATTTACAGGTTTATCAAGACACTATTGAGAGGGCGGTTAATGAAAACCCTAACGTCTTGCCAGCAGTTAAATATATCAAAACCTCAGTCAAAGATCGTCTGCGCGAATATGTGATTATGAATCTACTCTGTCATGACTATATCGACTTTAGAGACGTCAATCAGAAGTTCGGTATCGATGCCATTACTTACTTTATCGATGAGATTCAACAGTTAGGCGAGATGCAAGCAGACAAGCTAGTAGATATGGATGCTGCTGGTATTCGTATTAGGCCTAAAGGCCGTCTGTTAGCTCGTAACGTGGCCATGGTATTTGATGAATATCTTGAGAAAAAACATAAAAATCGCTTTTCTAAAGTTATTTAAAACAGCTTACCAACAATAAAAAACACCTCTTAATTAGAGGTGTTTTTTTAGCTAACAATTAACTCAAAAGAAGCTAAGATTGGTTGGTTGATTAGTTGGTTAACCCTATTGACTAGGCATTACTAAGTACAAGCGATTTATATCTTCTATAGTCTTGTCTTTATCTAGATATTTTTGTTCAATGATAGAAGCTAAATTCTCTAGGGTGGCAGTACTAGTATCGGCATCCGTTATAGAGAAGTCGTCATCGTTCAATAAGCCTAGCGAGCCATCCTGACGCAGCCATAAACCCTCAAGCTTGTCGTGTGGATAGTCTACAGCGGCGATCACATCAACTACCATAATTTTGCTAACGGGATTAATATCCATATCTGCAAGAACTTGCCAGTTGTTATCATCGAAGGCTAAGAAATGCTCTAAGCTTTGATTATTAATCATTAACCCTAAGTTTTGATCTTGATTAACGCTGTATTTATTACTAGTCACAGCGCTGGTAATGCTTTCTATGTCAGTCGCTGGCGAGAGGTCTATTTTATAAATATACTTTTGCGCTTTGGCTGTTTGTAATGGCATCTTACGATCATGTTCAATCACATAAAACTCAGTACTACTTAAGGCTACAATGCCAGAGTTAACGTGCTTAGCAGTATTTAGGCGATATAAATACTGGGCAATCTGGCCCGTAACTAAGTTAATAGTTAGGATACGAGTCAAGTCTGAATCGCCACCTACTTTATCAGGATTATCCAGCGCTGACTCCATAACACCGACTAAAGTTGTTTGATCTGGGGTGATGGTTAAACTCTCCATGCCACGATTAGCACGGCGATTGCTAAGTTCAGACGGTAGTAATAAGGGTTTACCATCGATTAGCACATTATTACGTTTATCATTAGCGAAAGGATTGATACGGGCAAGCTCTACTCCCTCAGCACTATAATGCAATAGATTCGGGCCATACTCATCACTAACCCAAAAACTGCCATCGGTTAAAGCCGCTAGTCCTTCGGGATCTAAGCCGTTGATGTCAGTTCTAATAGGGTTGCTAAGCTCATCAAATGGTAGCTCAGGATTGACAACCATCAGCTGACCTTTGACATCGTAAGGAATTTCGTTAGTGCCGCCAAGTGACTTTGGATTGGGTAAACCACTGATAAGATTACCATTAGTATCTTTGAGCAAAATCTCTGTTATTTTTATGATTTGGCCGTCAGCTTGCAGCTCAAACAATCCAATACGTGGGGTATAGTCTGGCAATAAAAACAACTTACCAGTACCGGCGCTACCCTCAAAGTCGGCATTAGGTCCACGATCAGTGAGTACATAGAATTGATTAGCGTTGGTAGGATGGGCAACAGCGTCAGAGCCAAAACCCCCATTACGAATTTCTAACTTTTTATCGGGATAAGCAGCATTGCTGTATTGATTATTTAATACACTGTAGGGCAACGGCGTGCCCTGAAAAAAATCATTGACGCTAAGTATTTCACTATTTTTATTAGTTTTATTAGTTTTTTCCATGGCAAAAACTCCTCGATATTTTTATTTTCAATGGATAAAGAATAGTATTAACAAAGCGGACAGTTATCATACCTTATTAGCAACAAGGTTATAGATTAGCTGATGTTAATAGGTAGCTACTAACTATCAGGCATCAGCTTATAAAAAAATAAACGGCTAGTAAATTACTAGCCGTTTATTTGCTCTAATGAGCTTAAAACATTCATTGTTAAACTTTTAGTTTGTCGCCTACCATACCTTTAACTGTACTCAAGATGTCAGCAGGTAGTACTACCATTTTAGAGTTATCAGATTCTGCTAACTGGCGAATGGCTTTAATATACTGCTCACCAAGCAAGTAGACAATTGGCATCTCCTCTTTACCCATAGCACCAGTAATCAGGCGAATAGACTCCTCTGATCCTTTTGCGAGTACCACTTGCGCTTCTGCATCACGACGCGAGGCTTCTAGGCGACCATCCGCTTCTAAGATAGCGGCTTGTTTTTGACCATCAGCACGAGTCACTGTCGCACGACGTTGACGCTCAGCAGCGGCTTGCTCTTCCATAGCCATCTGCATAGTTTGTGATGGATTAATATCCTGAATCTCGACCGTCTTTAGGGTGATACCCCAGTCAGCAATATCTTCTGAGATAGCGTGCTTAAGCTTAGCTTTGATCTCATCGCGGCTGGATAAAGCACTGTCCAAATCCATCTCACCTATAATAGATCGTAGTGAGGTTTGTACTAGATTGCGAATACCATATTCGTAGTCTTCGATGCCGTAGACCGCTTTGTCTGGTCGCACAATACTAATATAAGCGACTGCGTTAGCGATGATAACCACGTTATCGCGGGTGATTACTTCTTGTGAAGGAATATCAAGCACGATATCTTTGGTAGTGATTTTATAAGCAACAGTATCGATGAAAGGAATAATCAGAGTCAAACCCGGCTCTAACGTTTGCTGATATTTACCAAGACGCTGGACAATCCATTTATAACCTTGAGGAACAATACGCACCCCCTTATATACAGTCAACGCAATCAGGGCTATTAGTACCAACATAACAATACTAACGCCATTAAGATTGCTTAAGATGCTATTCATAATACTCTCCTTGAGACATTGCCGATAATAATGCAGCAAGGTCGTATGTGTTTGCGCTTATCATTTTTAGATAACAGATCTTTGAACGAATTATTTTGCGATAACTTATTTGCGATAAATTATTGGCTATCTACCTTATTAGTTATCTAACTAAGAACCGGTCAAGAAGTGCCTCTTATTGAGACAAATTGAGCAGCAACTTAAGCGCATTACTTATTTGTAAACTTCTTTTCGAGGCGCACGCTGTCTAGATTAGGCTTGCTAAGATTCAATCGGTTAATTCTAATGTCGCTAGTTACCGGACGGCTTTCAATAGCGAGACTGATATCAGGTTGCAGAACATTAGAAACCGCAATACGTTTAGTTAGAGCCACAATAAGCTCATTACCAACGATGTCGGTAACCACTACTCTATCGCCTACTTCAACCACCTCACCTTGAGTACGGCAAGACCACTCATCAGCTCCGACAATCGGTACACTAAAACGTACTATTCCCAAAGCTGTGCCTTGAGGCTTAAGCACGATCATACCGGTTTCGCCAATAATGATGCTACCACCGAGTCCAGCTTTCGTGCGGTCTACTGACAAAGGTTTAATATACTTGACCCAAGCGAACATAAACAGGACTGATAGAGTCAACCAAATAAGAACTTGGAACAGTATAGGCACTGGCAATAGCCAAGCTAGAGCTGCGACAATAATAGCCGCAGCTCCGAACCAAAGGCTAGCAAAAGTAGGGATAAATATTTCAGCAATCAACAGTAGAAAACCTAGTACCAGCCAATGCCAAGGCTCGATCATGTAGATAGTTTCAATCATTGTTGTCTCCTCCCTCTTTATGGTTCCATACTTTAATGTAACACAGTTCAACTATTAATATTGTCTTAAAAATCAGTATTATACTATTAGTTATTATTTAAAGTGCAGCACCAAACAAAATTTTATAATACATATTAGAGACACAAAAAAACGACCAACTTAGTGGTCGTTTTTTTATTTTATATCTTTATACTTTGATCATTGAATGCTGCTAAATTAGAACTTTAGATGGGCACCAACAGTCATTAGATTAGCATCGCTACCTAGGATGTCGTATTCTGCTTCAACACCAAAACTTGGGTTTACAGCATAGCCAAGACCAATACCACCAGCTAAGCTAGTTTCGCTATCTGAGTAAGTATTAGTTTTGATATCAGTAGCACCAACACGAGTAGTGTAGTCACCTTCTACTTTAGTTTTTGCAACACCTAGCTTACCTTTGGCATAGATACCGGTATCAGCGAAAGCATAGCGGTAAGTACCGTAAGCGCCGTAAGTTTTGGCATTAATATCACCACCTCTATAGTCAGCATCACTTGAACCAACATATTCAGCTTCTACACCGAAATTAGGATCGAAGTTATAACCACCATATACACCATAAGCAGTAGGCTTATCAGCGTTATCAACATCTAGATCAAACTGACCGACTTTAACACCGACGTATGGCTGACCAGTATAACCATTACCATAAGAGATAGCAGCTTGAGCGCCTACGCTAACTAATGAGCCAGCTACTAGAGCCAATAGAGTCTTTTGTAAAGTTTTCATTGTGTTCTCCTTTAAGGTGTATTTTGACAAACAAGTTATCTATTTATATTAAGGTTATCTAAACAACTTCTAACACTACTGATAAAAGCAGTAATAACCATATCGCCTTGTTTGCTTACGATAGGGTTATATTAACAAAATATTTATTTCAATCTGTCTGTGTTTAGCAGTCCGAGAGTTAAGTTTTGCAAGTGTTTGTCCTATACTTAGTTACAAAACTTGATATATGAAATTTTTTGTTACAAGTAGGCGATTTGTGCAATACTTTCTACTTACTAAAGCGATAACTAATGCCATAAAGTTGAAATAAATTACAGGAATAAATAAATATGACAAGTTCTATAGTGGAGCAGTTGCAACAATCCTTAACGACCTTAAAGTCTCAACAGCAATACCGCGATTTGTCAAATCTAGAGCACCAAGGTTCGTGTGTCATTATCAAGGGTAAAAAACTACTTAATATCGCTAGTAATGATTATCTTGGCTTAGGCTCTGATTCTGAGCTACAGACTGAGTTTCTTAGCCAAATAGCCCAGTTACCCGTGACACAAGTACCTAGAATGAGTGCCACTTCTTCACGGCTTCTCACCGGTAACGATACCCAGCTACAAGCACTAGAGTATGAATTGCAGCAGTGGTATCAAGCGGCAGTAAGCAAAGACGACATATCGAAATCGGTATTAGTGTTCAACAGTGGTTACCATGCCAATATTGGTATCTTACCAGCCTTAACTACATTGCCAGTTAATACCCTTATTCTAGCTGACAAACTGGTACATGCGAGCATTATTGATGGCCTACGTTTGAGCCAAAGTAAGCTGGTCACTTATCGTCGTTACCGACACAACGATTATGAGCATTTGGCTAAATTTATTGAGCAAGCAGACCCAAACGTTGAGCGCATTATTATTGTTACTGAGAGTATTTTCAGTATGGATGGTGACCGCGCTGACTTACCTAAGTTAGTGGAATTGAAAGCTAAGGACTCTCGCATAGAGCTGTATATCGATGAGGCCCATGCCATCGGCATTCTAGGTAACACAGGCTTGGGACTGGCAGAGGAGACTGATACTCTAACTGATATAGATTATTTAGTCGGTACCTTTGGTAAAGCTTTTGCCTCGGTTGGGGCTTATATAATGTGCAATGATGTCGCTAGACAATGGCTGATTAACCATATGCGGCCATTGATTTTTAGCACAGCATTGCCGCCAATAAATCACGCTTGGACACGATTTATTTTAGCAAAAATGTCAAAACTAACGGCTCAACGCACGCATTTGGCTCAATTATCGATAACGATTAGCCAAGCTATTGAGCAACAGCATAGAGTGTCACCAACGGTTGAAAAGGTCATTTATCAATCCCCTATTATACCTTATATATTGGGTGATAATGCTCGGACTATTGCCAAAGCTCAACAATTACAAGGAGCTGGCTTTTATGCATTGCCTATCAGACCACCTACTGTTCCTGCAAATAGTGCTCGTATACGTTTGGTTATGAATGCTAGGCTGACAAATGAGGACTGCCAACTGCTCATACAACAATTATAGTTTTAGATGCTAGTCATGCTATCAAGCCACAATCAGCTTATTTGGATGCAACAAATATTATGAAAACCCTCGCTCCACCTTATAATTTCAGTAGTAGAAAGCAAACCATCGCTCGCCATTTTGCCAGTGCGAACCACTATGACCAGCATGCCAATATTCAGCAGCAAGTATGTCAATACTTACTAAACAATATTGTTGATACTGAGCAACACAGTGTGTTAGAAATCGGTGCAGGGACGGGTCAGATGACCCGCCTGATAGCAGCGCATATTCAAAGTCAGCACTGGTTTATCAATGAGTTGTGCGCTGAACAAGCCGCTACCTTGCAATCAATTTTGGCCACTGCCAAGATAGCAATTGGTGATGCTGAGACTATGGATCTTCAGGGAAATCATAGCCTGATAATCAGCGCCAATACTGTGCAATGGTTTGATAATCCATTGAGCTTTATACGACAATCTGCGCTGCGCCTACAAGCTAAAGGCCAATTAATTTTTAACACTTTTACTGCAAATAACTTTTCACAAATCAAAGCCTTAACCGGTCAAGGATTACAGTATCCAGAGATTGACCAATGGCAATTAGCATTAGCGGATGCTGGTTTTGAAAATATTGAATTAACTATTCAACGCTTTGATTTACCCTTTGCCAATCCTTACGCCGTATTAAAACATATGCAATTAACCGGCGTATCGACCAATCGCACACAAGCACAAGCAAATGACAATCAGGGCTTTACTTGGACAAAAACCCGTTTGCAACAATTTGAGCGGGATTATTGGCAGCAGTTCTGCAATAAAGATCAACAAGGTAATCCTTGTGTTATTTTGACTTACGAAGTACTAATACTGAGCGCCTTTAAGGCTTAGAAAAATCTTATCTTATGCTGATGAGAGGCATAAAAAAACGCACCTCGAAAGGTGCGTTTTTATTTTATACAGATCAATAGCTTCTATAAAAACTTAAACTTTAGAAGACTACTTCTTATCTTCTTCTACTTCTGTAAATTCAGCATCAACTACATCATCATTAGTCTGATTGTTATCAGCTGCTGAATCTGCGCCTTGTTGGAACTGACTTGGATCCATACCTTCACTACCTGCGCCAGCATCAGCGTAAATCTTCTGGCTGACTGGTAAGAAAGCGTTGTCTAATGCTTCAAGTTTAGACTTGATGTCATCATGATCATCTTCTTTAGCAGCCATTTCAAGCTCAGAGATCGCAGTTTCTACTGATGATTTTTCTTCTGCAGTAACTTTATCTTCAGCATCTTTTAGTGCTTTTTGTACTGCATGGATACGACCATCAGCTTCGTTGCGAACTTGTGCTAAGTTAGCGAACTTTTCATCTTCTGCAGCGTTCGCTTCTGCATCACGCACCATTTGTTCGACTTCTTCGTCCGACAAACCAGAATCCGCTTTGATTTGGATACTTTGTGCTTTACCAGTACCTTTATCAGTAGCTGAAATATTCATAATACCATCAGCGTTGATATCGAAGCTTACTTCGATTTGTGGCAAGCCACGTGGTGCTGGTGGAATGTCCGTCAAGTCGAAACGACCAAGCTGTTTATTCTGGTTAGCGATTTTACGCTCACCTTGATAAACCTGAATCGTTACTGCTGGCTGGTTGTCTTCTGCCGTTGAGAATACTTGTGATTTCTTAGTAGGAATCATAGTGTTTTTCTCAATGATTGGCGTCAATACCCCACCCATTGTTTCGATACCAAGTGTCAAAGGCGTCACGTCAAGTAGCAAGACGTCTGTTTTTTCGCCAGACAATACTGCACCTTGGATTGCTGCACCTGCGGCTACCGCTTCATCAGGGTTAACATCTTTACGTGGCTCTTGACCAAAGAAGTCTTGGACTTGTTTTTGCACTAATGGCATACGAGTCTGGCCACCTACTAAGATCACATCATCGATTTCAGAGGTTTTTAGACCAGCATCATCGATAGCGATTTTACAAGGACCCATAGTACGCTGTACCAAGGCTTCCGTTAAGCTCTCAAGCTTCGAGCGGCTAACGGTAACTACCAAATGCTTAGGACCATTGCTATCAGCAGTGATATAAGGCAAGTTTACTTCAGTGCTTTGAGCACTTGATAACTCAATTTTAGCTTTTTCGGCAGCTTCTTTTAGACGCTGCATCGCTAGAGAGTCACCTTTTAGGTTGACGTCTTGGTCTTTTTTGAACTCTGCAACTAAATATTCGATCAATGCTGAGTCAAAATCTTCACCACCAAGGAAAGTATCACCATTGGTTGCTAATACTTCGAACTGTTGCTCGCCATCAACATCAGCAATCTCGATGATTGATACGTCAAAAGTACCACCACCTAAGTCATAAACTGCGATAGTGCGATCACCTTGTTTTTTGTCCATACCATAAGCAAGCGCAGCAGCAGTCGGCTCGTTAATGATACGCTTAACGTCTAGACCAGCGATTTTACCAGCATCTTTAGTGGCTTGACGCTGTGAGTCATTGAAGTAAGCAGGTACCGTAATAACGGCTTCTGTAACGCTCTCACCAAGATAGTCTTCGGCTGTCTTTTTCATCTTTTTCAAGATTTCAGCAGAAACTTGTGGTGGCGCTAGTTTTTTACCGTTGATTTCGACCCAAGCATCACCGTTGTCTGCTTTAGCGATTTTGTAAGGTACCATCCCAATATCTTTTTGCACGACTTTGTCATCAAAACGACGACCAATGAGGCGCTTAATGGCAAACAAAGTATTGTTCGGGTTAGTAACTGCTTGACGCTTAGCTGACTGACCTACTAAAGTTTCATCATCTTTATAAGCGACGATTGAAGGAGTAGTACGAGTACCTTCAGCATTTTCAATAATCTTAACTGAGTCACCTTCTAATACAGCGACACATGAGTTAGTAGTACCTAAATCTATACCTATTACTTTACCCATCGTTAATTACTCCTAATTAGTTTTAGTATGTTAATATTTTATTAATAACTCTATTATGAATGCGCTTATCAGCTGATTGGTTAAGCTGCTAAGCGGTTACTTGTTGCTTTATATCGGTTTGAGTGTAAGTTTTTTCAAGTCACTAACAGTACAATAATTTGCTTTTGTGTGAAGTTTTGTCAATACCCTTACCTTTGATAAGGGTTATCCACTCACAGAAGTACAGTAGCCTTGACTAAAACTATTGACCGACTTGCACCATAGCTGGGCGTAATAGACGACCGTTTAAGCTATAGCCTTTTTGTAGTACTACGCCTACTGTGTCTGCAGCAGCTTGTGGATCAATACCAACCGCTTCATGAAGATCAGCGTTAAACTTTTCGCCAGCCGGGTCAACCACTTCGACACCATTTTTGTTTAATACGCTTATAAGCGCTTTATGAGTAAGCTTGATACCTTCGCTAACAGCGTCATCATCATTAACGTTTTCAATAGCACGCTCTAAGTTATCAACCACTTCTAATAACTCTTTGGCAAATTTCTGCAAAGCAAACTTTCTGCTCTTATCGGCTTCTTGCTCCATACGTTTTTGCGCATTATAAGTCTCAGCATTAGCGCGAGCGGTACTCTCTTTAGACTTTTTGACTTCACTTTCCAGCTCGGCAATACGTGCCTGAAAGGCTTCAAGGCTAATGTCATTATCGATAGTTTGATTATCGCCTTCATTAACCTCAGGGTTAAATTCTTCAATCGTCTCTTCTAACACACTACCTTCACGTTCGATATTGCTTTGTGCTGCTTTTGGATCTTTAGTATCGAATTCATGGTTTGGGGTTTGTTCGCTCATGATAACTCCTTGTGATTTGAATAATTGAGTGCAAATAGTTAATTTTTAAAACAGATAAAACAGAACTTTCAGATGCAGATACTTGTACGCTCACAAGTGTTATTTAGCTATTTATTTGGCTAGCTATTTTTTAACAACGCTAGCATCATCAGTCCTTTGATTGTAAATACCTTCCGATAGCTGCTTGATAAAGGTGATGGTCATCAATTTCAAGCCTAAAGTGGAGGAATTTTTCTAATTAATGATAGATATCCACTAATATAGTAATAAAAGCGGTAAAAACACTAACAAGCAGAGCTTTATAGTCGGTGGCTAGAGTGACTGCTAAGGTTGGCAACTAGCCGTTATATTAGTAACTAATAGGCCTTGTATAAGCTGTCTGTTATTAGCAATAGAGCTATACTCAAAAGTATTATTAGAATTTTTTAACCTGATAATTTTATTGATGCCAACTATACTTTTACTAAATGACACTTAATATTTTTGTAGATTGTCTTATTATATTTTGGCATACAGCAATCAGAGATTTATATCAGTCTATAGCCATCATCAACTCTATTGGCAATTAATGATAGCTATAGTCAATGATATTTATAATCAACGCTTTGGCCAGCTATAAACATGACCGTTAAAAGATTATCAGGAAGGAATGTTATGTCAGTTTTACCTACGAGCTCAGTCTCACTATGCAAGGTATTCAATAGGACCGCTAGCAGTTTTAACCCTGCAGTTCTGGGTCGTACTGCTAATGAGCAGCTAAAAGACAGCAGCGCTGATACGATTATCTCTATCAAAAAGCGCTCTGTGACTAATGCTATGGCTAGCAAAGTACTCAGTTATAAACCTATTGCCCAGTATAAGCAGCATACCTTACACTATGTGCTAAAAACCATAGGCTATGTTCCTGCTCCTTTTTTAGAAGGCTTTGTGAGTTATTTACAAGGCCCAACCTCCAAGCAATATCTGCATGCTAATGCGCACTTACGCTTGATACTCGCAGTCAATGCTAAGCTCAAAACTCCATTACAGCTTGCAGCATTAGGCGGTCTACGCCAAAGGTTTGCCGCTGATGCGGTTGCGATGCAAACACCAAAAGTATGGCGGCAATATCGTGCTAATAAGCGGCTGGCTATCGAGCCTATTATTAAACGTAGCGCTGCTACTGTTAGTTGGCAAGATAAGCTTATTGCTAATGCTGACGAAGGTAGAGATACGGGCAGTGATCAAGGCACTATGAAGGTTCGCTGCTACCAAGCGTGCGCAAAGGAAAGCAACCACGCCAATCCTGATGAAATAGTCATGCTATTTATGCATGGTGGTGGATTCTGTATTGGTGATATCGACACTCATCATGAGTTCTGCCATGCTATCTGTGCAAAAACGGGCTGGGCCGTAGTCAGCGTTGATTATCGTTTAGCTCCTGAACATCCTGCGCCAACTGCTCTCAGAGACTGTATCGCTGCTTACGCTTGGCTAACTGAGCACTGTCATACGCTCGGAGCTCGACCTGCACGTATTGTGTTGGCCGGTGACAGTGCTGGTGGTTGTCTGGCCTCTTTGCTAGCCCAACAAATAGCTGCACCAACGGCCAGCTCATGGCAAGATCTAGGCTTATCCGGTCAAAGTACTTACCAGTTACTACAGCACTTGCCGCAGCCTATGGCGCAAATGCCAATGTATCCAGTGACAGATATCGAAACCGACTATCCAAGCTGGGCGTTATACGGTGAGGGCTTACTATTGGATCATGCTGATATTGCGGTATTCGATGTCGCTTACTTGCAGCACAGTTCGCTCACTCGCGAGCATCCTCTGATCTCTCCGATGACTAGTGACAACCGACAAGTCTGCCCAACTTATATTGTAGCCGCTGAGCTGGATGTCCTACGTGACCAAGCTTTTGCGTATGCTGAGCAACTAAAAAGTCATGGCGTGGCAGTTGAGACTCATACTGTGCTTGGTGCACCGCATGGATTTCTGCATTTTATGAGCGTACATCAAGGGCTTGAGCAACAGACTGACTATATTATCCAACAGTTTGCCCGCTTCGTCTATCAAGTGCTGAGTATGCACAAAGCACAGGCGGCTTAGTAGCATTGTGATTGCTAGTTTTAAAAAAGTCATAAAGTGCTACCAGCATCCGTTTTATTCTTTAACTGGACCAATAAAGGTGAGTTTATGTCTATTTTACCGTTACCATCGCTGAATGCTGTAGTGACTAAGAGCATGAAGACTGTAGCTGCTAGTCGGACTGTTTATCAGCATAGATTACACTATTTATTTAAAGGCTTAGGTCAGCTGCCAGCACCAGTAGTCAAGCAGCTCAATCAGCGTTTAAACGCTGTTACTGCTGAGCAATATCCACATGCTGATGATCATTTACGCTTAATTATGGCAGTGAATAATCAGCTTAAAAAGCCGCTAAGCGTAGATAAACTGCTTAAACTACGTAAGAAATTCGCGACTGATGTGGTGTCTATACAAGCGCCTAAGGTTTGGCGACAGGCCAGTGCTAATATTGATACTGACCTGACTACTGCTGGCAAAAATACTGAGGTTAACTGGCAAGATCAAGTTATCGCTAATGGCGATGGTGGCGATATGGCCATTCGCTGCTATCAAAACCCTCGGCACCAACTAACGGCTGCAAGCAGTAACCTTAACGACCCTAATAAAAATGTGGTGATGCTGTTTTTTCATGGTGGTGGGTTTTGTATTGGTGATATCAACACTCATCACGAGTTTTGTCATGCTGTCTGTAGCCAAACTGGCTGGGCAGTAGTTAGCGTCGATTATCGACTAGCCCCAGAGCATCGGGCACCAACGGCACTTAAAGACTGTATGGCAGCTTATGCTTGGGTGGCTGAGAATTCCCAAACCTTGGGAGCTTCATCATCACGTATCGTGCTAGCAGGCGATAGTGCTGGTGGCTGCCTAGCGATATTAGTGGCCCAGCAAGTGACTACTCCAACGCCAGCACTCTGGCTAGAGCTTAGTGAAGATAAAGACTCTACGGGTGCTCCTATACCAACCTTTATAAAAAACATCAGTAACTTACCGCTACCATTGGCGCAGCTACCTTTATATCCGGTGACTGACTATGGGTCTAATCATCCAAGCTGGACGCTTTATGGCCAAGGATTATTGCTGGATAATGATGAAGCTGAAGCCTTTAATACTGCTTACATCAAACAGAGTGCTTTACCGCAAGGACATCCTTTGGTTTCAGTGATGAATGGTGACAATAGCAATATCTGTCCAAGCTATATCGTCGCTGCTGAATTAGATATCTTGCGCGATGAGGCACTAGCTTACGCTGAACGCTTGCAAAATAACGGTACTCAAGTAGAGACTTATACTGTGCTAGGGGCGCCGCATGGTTTTATTAACTTAATAGGGGTGCACAAAGGTCTTAACACTGAGACTAGCCATATCATCAGCGAGTTTGCTAAATTTGTGCGCAAGTTACTGACCACTGAGGCTAATTAACCAAATCTCAGAACGTGAGCCTAAGCGAAATGGGATACCCCAAAAGCCATAGCCAGAGGAGACTACAAAGTGTCCTTTGCCAATGGCTTCATAACCATAGCCCAAACGATTGATCGAGCTGACAATGAAGTTGGCAGGGAATATCTGCCCATTATGGGTATGCCCTGACAGCTGCAAATCAATAGGCAACAGGCTATGTTCAATAATATCGCTCGGTCTATGATCCAATAGGATAACCGGCTCTTCAGTATTCACTTGCGCCAACAACTCTGTCGTTGCCACACGCTGACGTTTGTGATTATCAAAGCGCCCTACTAGCCACACTGGCTGACCTTTATAATCGAGGCGTAGCACTTCATCGTTTAACAACTGTACGCCAGCGTTGCGTAGCGACTCAGTGATCGGTTTCTCATGACCATATAGATCATGATTGCCTAACGTCGCATAGACCCCATAAGGCAGGCTAGCACACAATCTAGCTAAGTTAGCTGCCATATTATAGTCACTAAATGCCTGAGTATTATCGTCCATAATATCGCCTGGCATTAGCAACATATCAGCTTGTGACTGAGTGATTAGACGCTGTAATCTATCGATAGCCTTGTTACCAAACAGACGACCCAAATGTAAATCACTAGCTACTGCGATACGTAGCGGCTTCAATAAAGGTTTATTGATAGTTACGGTAAGATGACGTACTTTCGGTATATAAGCGCTATATAGAGCGTAAACGAACAAGCCTATAAACACTAGCAAAGCTACGCCACGTAGACCTAGTGCTACGGTAATAGCAGGCATAGCGAAGATAGTAGCACTATCAAACATGGTCATAGCTAGCCAGCCAACGCCATATATCAAACTGATAATCGCAGCAGTGAGCACCATAAAATGCATCACCAGCATCCAGCCACTGACCCAGCGATAACTGTTTTTTAGCAGCTTGCTAACGCTTAATAATAACAAGCCATTACTTATTAAGAACACTACTATCGTTGCCATTGTCTGCGATGTCGGCTTAGTCCACGGTGCAATCCACCACTGTAAAGTTAGCGCTGCGCCTAGACTAAACAGCTCTAATAATAAAATAATGACAATAAAAAATACGTAGCGCATGCGCTTTCCTGTAATAGATTTATCACTAATATAATAGTAGCAACGGCACACAAAAACGACTTAATCTCGTGCAGTTATCGTTGTCAAAGCGCAGCTCGCCTTAATAGTCATACTCTAGTAGCGAGATAAAGGGTTATACTCTTTATAAGGATAATAATAGTTACCAAGAATAGCGGTAACGATCTTTTGGAGTCTGCTGAGGTTATAGGATTGGCTTTGGCGAACCTTTGCTTTGCTTGAGCAAAACTGGAGGTTATTGTGATGCAAACACTATATCAAACAACTATTACTGATAGAGAAAGCGCGGATAAGTTGGTGGCTAATACTATCACCCTAACAGGGGTGCGCTGGGTCGATGTCAATATTACCCAAGGTTCTGTTATGGTCACTCATGATGATGACTACGATGAGGCTAGCTTTAAGGCGCTTGCTGGTATATAAACAAGCGTTATAGCACTATAAAAATAACGGCTATAGCTTAAACATTAGCTCTAATAGCTTACTGCCATAACTGACTGCTGTTTATAACATCCATTTTATCAAAAATCTTATCCACCTCGTAGACCGCCGCTATTTAGTTGCTGATTGCTCAGTGACTGACTGCAAGGTAATTACCCATATCTCAGAGCGCGTACCTAATCGAAAAGGGACCGCACCAAACCCATAACCTGAAGTTACTAAAAATTGGGTGTTGCCTATCTGCTTAGCCCCCTGTATCAATGGATAAAGCCATTGCATCAGCGTGGTTAAAGGAAATATTTGCCCACCATGAGTATGGCCTGATAAGTGTACATCTATGGGGGCCTGCTTTAACTCATCCATAGATTCAAGACTGTGTTCCAAAAATATCACTGGCTTATCGGTATCCACTTGCGCAACTAAATCTTTTGCTGATATGCGCGGTGCTGGGTCAGTAACGTCCGAGCGCCCAATTAGCCAGACCGAATCCTCTAGCAGTACGTTTTCATTATCTAATACCTTTATTCCCGCCTTTTCAACTGCTGTGGTAATGGCTAGTTGGTTACCTGAATAATCATGATTGCCTAATACTGCATAAACCCCAAGCGGTGCCTGCAATTTAGACAACTGCTCTTGCATGTTATTTTTATCATAATAAAAGGTGCTGTCATTCATGATATCACCGGCTATCACTACTACATCAGGCTGCTGTGTATCGACGACACTTACCAGTTTATCTAACTGACGATTGCCAAACCATCTACCTAAATGAGTATCAGATATCAGTACCATATTTAAGGGCTTTTTCATCCGCTTAGCAGTCGTCACTGTCAAATGCTTGACTACTGGTACATAAGCATTAAATACTGATAGTCCTACAATACCTACATAAACGCTAGCTGCCAATATTCGTAATAACTTAGGACGACTAGGCTGCTTTAACAACTTAATGTAAGTGACTCCAATAACGGCTGTTATTATTGCGGCATAAACCATAAAACCTTGCAAGATACTAATAACCAAATAGATATGAAAACGTTCACGCCAAAACTCAGTAAGCCCATAGAACAGTGCTAGGTTATTAATAGCAAATACTATAGTGATCAATGCTAAGTTTTTAGCAGGGTTGTTAGGCTTTATCAGCCACCATAAAAGGGCACTAGTGATTAGCGCTAGCAGCTGAGTTGCGATGATAAAGAGCCACATAATAAAGGTCTGATTGATTAATGTAAGGTCATCTTATGATAGATTTCTGCAAAGCTCTATAAGCTGGCTAGGTTCCATAAAAATTCCATGGTTGTACCTTACGTTTCACATGAAACATGTAAGCATTACTACTTATTAATACCCTTTAATGTTTCACATGAAACGTTAGTCAGTAATATTGGCATAGCTTGTTTAGCGCTGCTCTGCTAATGCCTTCTCAAGACTTGGTTGTTTAAACTCATAACCAGCATTCAGTAATGCTTGTGGCAGCACCTTTTGTCCATCAATCAGTAAAGTCGACATCTCACCGAACATCAGCTTTAACAAGGGGGTGGGTAAAGTAAAAATGGTTGGGCGATGTAGCCATGAACCAACAGCCTTAGTAAAAGTATGGTTAGTCACGGGATTAGGAGCGGTTAGGTTATAAACTACGGCTGGTGTAGTATTATTAATAGAAGAATTCGCGGGTTTTATATTATTATCATTAGGAACCGTACTCTGTGCTGACAGCGCTTTGGACTTATCCGATAAGTGTTGCTCAATAATAAAAATAGCGGCCCCTACCCAGTCATCACGGCTAATCCAGCTCATAATCTGCTGACCATCACCCAACTGTCCGCCTACTCCGAACTTGAAGGGTAGCAACAACTTGCCAAGCATACCGCCTGCAGGATGGATGACCACGCCAGTGCGTAATATAGCCACTGGTACATTGTACTCAGAAGCCTTCAGCGCTAACTGCTCCCACTCCTGGCATAAGCGATGGGCAAAGTCAGTCTTAGAGTCACTACTTTCTGTCAGAGGTTTGTCCCCTTGTACACCGTACCAGCCAATAGCTGAACCACTAACTAGTAGCTTGGGCTTATTAGCTGTGCGAGCGATAAAAGCTAGTAGCGACTCTGTTGGTTTTACTCGACTGGCAACTAATGCTTGCTTACGATCATCACTCCAGCGCGAGTCAGCAATACCTGCTCCAGCAAGGTTTACTATCACCTCATAGCTATGGTCGGTTTTAGCCAATTCATCATAGCTAATCATCTGGATATTATCAGGATGTGCCTGATTACTATCACGAGTCAGCCAAGTAATATTGACTTCGCTTCCAGCTTGACGATAGCGTTCAATCATCTCTTTACTCAATGCACTACCTAAAAATCCTGAGCCACCACTAATTAAAATATTCATGAGCTTATCCTTATAATTTCGGCTAAAATCGGCTGGTATAGTGCTATTAAACTTGTTGTATGTCTTTCTAATTATCCTGTTCTCTTTTACTGACTTTGTCAAAATTGGTTGTACAGGCTTTTGGTAAGGCAAAAGCACTAGCAATGACCCAATTGCTGCTAACGAAGAGACTTATAATCAAGTTAGTGAATAGCCCTATCAGTAGGAAGCTTTAAAGTATTAGCATCATTCTATAGTCCGTTCATTGTAAAAACGATATAGCGAGATTGAGATCAGTTTTTTGTAGCCTCTGTCGGTATAGTCACGGCAAGCTAGAAAAACTCATCACCCTCTCGTGCTATAAAGTGATGCATCTATGTTATTTAATATCGACTATATCCTATTATCAAGCAGATCGGTTATTAACGAATTACTTGTCCAGTTAAGGCATCACTGATTTGGCTTGGTAGCTGATATCCTAAGGTAGGCCCTGATAAATATCTCATCTGCTTAGACGCACTGCGCTGTTTATCAATAGCTTCTATATCAACACTTAATTCATCAGTGCTTTGTTTATCAGTGCTTTGTTTATCAGGGCTTTGTTTATTAGGGCTTTGTTTATCAATACTGAAGAAGTAACGGCGAGCTTCCTCTAGGGACAATGCTGGGGGCTGCCCCGATGGGTTGCAACTAGTGGAGACAATGAAACCATAAGGGTTATCTGCGCTAACCATTTGACTGCAAAGCTGTTGAATAAGGGGATGAGCTATGACCCGCACGGCAACGCTGTTATGTGCCCCAGTAATCCAATACGGGATAGGTACACTCAACTCAGTAGATAGCGGTAATAGCCAAGTTTGCGCTTGCTGATTAGCCATCATCTGCCAGCTATCAATAATAGACTGGCGTTGCGCACTAGTAAGGGTATTAAGTAATGGCGCAATACGGTCGATATGGTCAGTGACTACGATCATACCTTTGTCTATGGGCCGCTGTTTGATGCCCAATAACTGCTTTACAGCTGACTGATTAAAAGGGTCGCAGCCAATGCCCCAAACGCTTTCGGTAGGATATGCCAAAAGCTTACCAGAGTTTAACCATTGAGCCGCTTTGTTTGGGCTACTAGTAACTATGTGCTCTACTGCCGACACAGGCTCTGCTGAAAAATCATCTGTTTTCATAAGATATAAAGATAAAAAGGACAGATAGGAATAATAACGCTTTGAGGCCTTAATAAGATAGTGAATGACTGACTTTTTAGGTCAGTTTTTTATTTTTATTATAAGCGTGAATATCGGCCACCTTGTTCGCTAATAGTTCCTAGCAATTCAAGCTCCATCAACTTACTGATCAATTGCGCGGTATCCAGCTTAGTAGTCACTAATAGCGCCTCTAAATCTTGTCCATGCCAATCCAGCTGTTCATAGACTACGGTCAAATGCTCAGGAATTATCACCTTAGTTTTGATAGTAATATCAGCATCGAATGCTGATTGAACTGGCGAGTTAGTTAAGCTTGACGGCAGGCTTTCGTCTTTAGCAGAGCGCTTATTGAGTCGAGACGTAGTGCTTATTACAGGTTTAGTTGCCTCTGTTTTAGCATAACCTACTGGCGAGTTAAGCTGCGCATTGACATCCTCTAGCACTTGCTCAGGATGATAAATCAAAGTAGCGCCTTCTCGAATCAAATGTAGACAGCCCTCAGCGTTAGTATTATCAATATGACTAGGAATAGCGAACACTTGCTTGCCTTGTTCTGAGGTCAGTCTGGCAGTAATTAGTGAGCCACTTTTAATAGCCGCCTCAGTAACGATAGTGGCCAAACTAAGTCCAGCCACTAAACGATTGCGACGAGGAAAGGTATGCTTGTGCGGTAGTGTACCTGGAAGTAGCTCACTGATAAGACAGCCACCTTGCTCAATTATTTGAGCGAATAGCTGCTGATGTTGACTGGGATAACAGACGTCAATACCAGTCCCCATCACACCGATGGTACGCCCATGATAGCTAGTTTCAGCTTGAGCTAGTGCTCCTAGATGAGCACATTTATCTACCCCCACTGCTAAACCACTAGTGATCACATAACCCACCCCAGCTAAATATTGCGCCATATCAAAGGTAGTTTTTTGGGCATGGGCAGTAGGTTTACGGCTACCTACCATAGCAATCTGCGCTTGCTGCAAGCGCGCGCTGTTACCCCGACAGAACAATAGTGGGGGTGGATCATAGATTTGTAATAGTTGGGTCGGGTACTGGGGCTGATCGGCAAATATCAATTGATACTCACCAGCTTCTAGCGCCGCTGTAACAGTATTTATACTAGTAATAGTCTGCTCAGTCTGCTGGTGACGTTTCAGATGAGTATGATGAAGACCTAGCTCACGCCAAGCACTCAGCTTAGCTGTCCAGGCTTGTTGCATACTAGCAAAACTACTGACTAGTTTATAATAAGCAGATAGTGAGCCATTCACTTCATACCATAGTGCCAACGAGGCACGCTGCTCTTCTGATAGTATAAGCTTAGATGCCGTCATAGTAGTCTGGCTCTTAGTTTGTTTTATAGCATTTTAGACGTTAGTAAATTACTGAAATAATGCCTTATTAAAATAACCCTTGTAAATGGGGCGGTGGTAGTAACTGATCACCTACATCTAATGGTAGATCTGAGCTTAGAACATAAGCATAGCTGATATCAGTGAAGCTATCAAATACCATGACCATTCCACTAGGTTCGCTGGGCAAGCGTACTGGATTGTCATTATCGATAGTGTCACGTACTAACGGACCTTTTTGATAAACGGTTAATACATCGCCTAGCTTTGCGCCTTGCCTAGTCCCTAAATTAATCGCTACTACACTGCCACGGGCGGCGGAACTAATTGAATCCATTACTCGCACTATGGTACCGCCACGGCTGACTGTCGCAGGCTCAGGATAGAACACTGGCGCAATATTATTATTTAGCTCAACGAAGACTCTGTCACCTTCACGTACTTCTTTACCGTAACTAGCATTCAAATGCAAACTAGATACTCCCTCAGGAGTAGAGCTAGTGACTCGTCCTGTCGCTACTTGGGTAACCTCTAAGCCGATAACTGTTTTAGTCTTTGGATCAACATACCGTTCACCTTGGCGATATACCCCGTAATTCTGACCAACAATAAGCGCTACCCCTTTAGCATAGACCTTATCACCGCTAGCCGTAATCAAGTTGCGGTTCTTAGAAGCTAAGATATAGGGGGTGGTATTGAAGTCTTTAGGATTTACTATAGTGGTTTTATCTAACCAATGCTGGATAGCTGAGCGTGGAATAGCAGGGATGCTGTTGACTGTCGATGTTACCGTTACTGGTCTAGCAAGCAAACCACCATTCAACTGCTTTTCTATCCCTGCACAACCCTCGCCAGTATCAACCCCAAGCAAGGTCTTACCTTGAATGACGCATAAGATAAGTACATCGTTAGGATAAATAAGATTAGGATTTTTTATTTGGGTATTGGTTGCCCAAATATCTTTCCAGCGCCATGGACTATCTAAATAGCGGCCTGAGATATCCCACAAAGTATCGCCTTTTTTGACGATATAGCGATTAGGAGCATCAGCCTTGATAGTGGGTGGCGGATTATTAGCATGAGCAGTAGGTAGCCATAATGCACTACTAAAGGCAGTCATCAACAGTGCTTTCACTAAAACCTTTAAGCTCATTTTTATTATATCCATATGAATTAAGGTATGCGTCGATGTAATCAGCGCCTTTTATAGTAGCCTCTTACAGTGCTTTTTCAGCTTTAATAATCGCTAATCAATAGTTGCTGGTTTATGACAATACAGTAAGCTATCCGTACCTTAGCACAATATCAATTATATTTTTACTGATTAATGTCGATTAAAATGAATCAATAGAACTATGTTTCACGTGGAACTTAATATTACATCTTGGCAAAATAGCCGATAATGGTTGCTCATACAACTCTGTACACTGTTTGGCTAACTCCTCAATAGCTATAGGCTTCTCTTATTTGATAGATTATTGTTTATTATTAAACGACTAACGGC
>NZ_JAHLMU010000001.1:1963016-2109921 GCF_018919485.1 Psychrobacter sp. TAE2020 | reverse complement strand
TCAATAAATGATAGCCGTTAGTCGTTTAATAATAGTCACAATACTGTTTTATAGAGCTGCTCTATAGCCCTGTTGTTTTATTATAGAAACTCTATGCAGGGTTAGCAGTAACTTGCTGACGAATTAGCTCAGCTACTAGCTCTGCCTTGTTATCTAAAATAACCACATGCTGTTCTAGAGCTTCTAAACCTTCGGTGTGCTTTGGTCGAGCAATCTCTATAGGGCCGACAGCTTCGATGATGGTGTCTGCGAACTTAACAGGCAGTGCTGTTTCGGCACAGATGATAGTTTCACCTGCTTGCTGTAGCTCTTTAGCGACTTTGATACCATCTGCCGTATGTGGATCGACCAATTCACCATACTGTTGATACAAGGATTTTATGGTTTGTAAGCGATCGGCATGAGTAGACTTACCGGCAGCAAAACCATAACGGCTATTAACCACTTGTGCTAAATCAGACAAGTCAAAGCCTTGACCTGCTTTTACGCCTTCAAATAGCTCATGAACGCGAACGCTGTCTTTATCTAGCAATAGATAAATGAAACGTTCAAAGTTAGAGGCCTTAGAAATATCCATAGACGGACTAGAAGTGATGTAAGTTTTATCTGTTGCCCGTGGCTTATAAGCGCCGTGATTGAAGAAGTCGTTGAGCACGTCGTTCTCGTTAGTAGCGACGATTAAGCGCCCAATCGGTAAGCCCATTTCACGAGCGATATGACCGGCACAAATATTACCAAAATTACCTGAAGGCACGCTAAAACTAACTTGCTCGTCGTTGCTACTAGTCACGGCAAAGTAGGCTTTAAAGTAATAGACAATCTGTGCCAGTATCCGGCCCCAGTTGATGGAGTTGACGGTACCTAAGTTATAAGCCGCTTTGAACTCAGCATCTTGCTGCAAGGCTTTGACGATATCTTGGCAATCATCAAACATACCATCAATGGCGATATTGTGGATATTAGCATCAGTCAAGCTATACATCTGCGCGCGCTGAAACTCACTCATCTTGCCATGCGGTGATAGCATAAATACTTCGATGTTGTCTTTACCACGCAGTGCATATTCGGCAGCACTACCCGTATCGCCACTAGTTGCGCCAATAATAGTGATACGCGCGTTTTGACGCTTAAGCACATACTCAAAAGCATTGCCTAAGAATTGCATTGCTACATCTTTAAACGCTAACGTTGGCCCATTTGATAACCCTAAGATATAAATATTATCCTCAAGCTTACGCACTGGTACGATATCAGCGTCACCAAATACTTCAGCAGTATAAGTACGCTCAATAATATCTTGCAAGTCAGCGGCTGGAATATCAGTAGCAAAACGCTGCATAATCGCCATAGCTAGCTGCGGATAGTTATAGCTACGCCACTCATCTAAAGTAGCATTATCAATATGCGGATAATGCTCAGGCAGCATCAAACCACCATCAGGCGCAAGCCCCATTAGCAATACATCGCTAAAATCCATCGGTTCAGTCTGACCACGAGTACTAATATATTTCATGTCTTATCCTATCTATCAAGGTTTTGTTCAAATAGGCCACTCTCAACTAACAAAAGCGGTTCAAGCCAAAAATCACGCTAGTTAAGAGTGTGTTTTAAAGAGTCTTACTAAGCCTTTTTGTGCAGCAACGCATAATAAAAGCCGTCACCACTTTCGCTATCTATCGGCAGACACTGACGACCAACTTCTTGTGCGATACCCCAGCTACACTCTTCAGTGAATTCAATAGCGCTAGCATCCGTATGATGTCTCATAAACTCTTGGATCTGCTCAACGTTTTCTTGCTTTAATATTGAGCAAGTGATGTATAACAAATAGCCACCAACTTTTAATTGTGGCCATAGATTATCCAAGATCTCGGCTTGCAAGCGCGCGGTTTGTTCTACGTCTTCTTCATTACGCAAGATACTGATATCAGGATGACGACGAATAACACCAGTAGCGGTACAAGGGGCATCTAGCAAGATGGCGTCAAATACCGGAGCATTGTTATCGGCTTGCTTGTTCGCTCCTTGCCAGCGAGTAGCATCAGCACAGACAATATCTAGTTTGACTTGCTCTGACTGCTCTAGATTTAGACGCTCTAGGTTTTCATAAATACGAGTAATGCGTGGCGCTTCATTATCGATAGCGGTCAGTTTAATGCTGTATTTCTGATCATTGCTATCATTAGCATCAGTATGTTTCACATGAAACAATGGCGATTGACTATCAGTAGTTAACAACTCTAACCAATGGGCAAGCTTACCGCCAGGAGCAGCGCAGGCATCTAGAATCTGCAAATCATCCACATTGCCGTCAGTGCTCACCTTGTTGATAAATGCTTGATTGATCAAAGGTGCCGCTAATTGAGCATACATATCTTGAATACTAACCACCCCTTCAGCGAAGGAAGGTAAACCGCTCACTGCTGTGGTTTGCTCTAAACGTAACACTGAGGTATTAACGTTAGTAACCTGCTCCTTATTAGGCAGTTGAAAAGCACTCGTTATCTCTACCAAATCAGCGCTAATATCAGCATCAACTAAGCTCTGCTGATAGCTATTAACATCAGTAACTGCAGAATTTACTCGTAAAAACATTGGCGCAGGTTGGCGCAGACCTTGCATGAGATCGTCATACTCAGCACTCCAATCTTGCTTGAGCTGATAAGCAAGCCAATTAGGCAAGCTGTGCTTTTTATCACACTTTTTACGGAACTTGCTTGGGTTCTTAGCGACTTTGCGCAAAATAGCATTTACTAGACCAGTAGCATGAGCAAACTCGATCTCTTTTGCCGCTTCAACGGTTTCATGAATAGCCGCATGATCAGCCACTTGTAGATAAAGTAGCTGGGTCAGACCTACTTGAATAGTCGTGCGTACTTCTTTTTCATCAATAGGGTTGTCAGCCAAACTATCTAGTAGGCGCTCAAGCGCATACCACTGGCGCAAAGTGGTCAATAATAATGCGTGAGCAAAACCTTTATCGCCCTCGTGCAGACTATTGAGTAGCGGATCTAATACACTAGATAATGACTGACCATTTTGAATGGCTAATAAAGTGCGAATCACACGTACACGTACGCTACCAGTCATTTTTAAGTTGCTTGATGGCTTGTTTTTATTATTTCTAGGGCTATTAGACGTGGTTTGTCTCATATTACTTGATTTCCTATGCCTATTAGGCATCTGTGTTGGCTTATTAAAGGGAGCTATAACTATAAATTATTAAGGTGCATTATTACTAAATTGGTCACCGTCATTGAGCTGATTACCATGACAAATTTGTTCAGCATTGACTGACTTACTACCAGCAAACTGTAATTCAGTTATAGCGATAGTGCCAGCTGGCTGTTGGATAGAATTATCTTGTTCACTATCGTCAGCTGCGATCCCACAAGCGACTAAAATTGCTTTGCGTCCAACACTAACGACCTTACCAGAAGTCTCGTGGGTTTGCTGGCTAGTATTAACCGGTAAACTGGCTAAAATTTTGACTCGCTGACCTTGTAAAAAGGTGTAAGCACCTGGCCAAGGGGTTAGGCCACGAATATGTCTTTCAATTACTGCGGCAGGTTTTGACCAATCAATTTCGCCTTCAGTTTTGACTAACTTTTCGGCATAATTGGCTTTACTGTTATCTTGGCTAATAGCCTGCTGTTGATAGCCTGCCAGATCTTGTAGCACAGCGGTAATAGCAGTAGCGCCTAAAGCTGCTAGTTTGTCATGTAAGCCAGTTGCACTGTCGCCAGACTCTATAGCACAGCTAACTTTATACAACATATCACCTGTATCTAAACCTTTATCCATCTGCATGATAGTAATGCCGGTCTCTTTGTCACCAGCTAATATTGCTCGGTGGATAGGAGCAGCACCACGCCAGCGCGGCAAAAGTGAAGCATGAATATTGAGACAACCATAAGTAGGCATAGTTAACACCCCTATCGGCAAGATCAGTCCGTAAGCTGCGACAATCATTAGGTCTGGCTGATAACTGCGCAGTGTTTCTCTAGCCGCTATACCTTCTGTAACTGATTTTTTAAAAGTAGCTGGTTGCTCAACAGGCAAGCTATGTGCCAAGGCCACTTGTTTGACCGCCGAAGCTGATAGTTTTTGTCCACGCCCGGCTTTTCGATCCGGCTGAGTGTAGACGGCTACTATCATTATATTCAATGCGTCTTGTTGAGCTATTAAAGCCTCAAGACTAGTAGCTGCAAACTCAGGCGTACCGGCGAATACTACTCGTAACGGTTGTATCTTGCTAATACTAGCAGGATGCTCATCATCCAAACTTTGCGTGGGGTTTAAACTAGGGTTAAAATCATTTATAGCAGTCATGTTTATCATCGCAGCTTAGTAGGTAGGGTTTATAAATTGCAGATAAGTGCTCGCTGTATTATAAGTGAGTTTATCGCGTTGTGCCATGATTGTGGATAAGGGGTGTTCAACCTTCAGCCATAGCGCTGCTATGTTTTTGGCAGAGACTACTTGTTAGCGGCTTACCTTAAAACAGAAGTAAGGTAAAAACACTTAGCTCAAGTATTATAAGGTCATAGATTTAGCACAGTATCAGCAAGCAATAATATTATGGCAACTAGCAACATAGCTATTGTCTTACAGACTATAACAGCCCTACTCTGCTAGTTCAGTCTTTGGGACTGATGCTGAAATTACTCTGTAGTCTTTATAAATAGTATTTAGTAAATCTTACCGATTATAATATTAGTTGCTAATATTAGTTGCTAACAATAAAAAGGCATCAGCATTATCTGCAATTTGTATCTTGTCTGGTACTTATCTTTGATCCATTATTACCCATCAGCAACGTTTATTTGTCAACTGTCAACATACCCCCAGTTACACTGAGAATAGTTGTCCATGTTAAAATACTCGAACAGACCTTGTAAGCCCTTTACGGTTAGATTTGAGAGGACAGATAATGAGTATTGTCTGGTTATTAGACCATCACTATCATACTGCACTTTGCTGCAGATATAGGATTAAGTGATATGCGAAAGTTCAGGTCACTAACGCGCTTGCTCATATTTTATGCTTTGAGCTTGCTCATCATGCTGACCTTATATTATGTCATGATGTTTTCGTTGCTAAAAACTAATAACCAGCAGTACAGCCAAACGGTATTCGATGCCTTACATTATGAGATATCTAACAACACTACTATTACCGATGTTGAAATGCTGGCCCTGTTAGACAAACCTTTTTTTGAAGGCGTTAGCTATCAAATTATCTTAATGTTGCCCTCTGGGCAAAGTTATGTGCACCGCTATACTAGGCCAGGAGAAAAGAAGTTTACTACTGTTGTTTTTCCCAAACTTGCCAAATCAGTTACTCCTAATAATAGTTATCAGTTAACCAA
Source organism: Psychrobacter sp. TAE2020 (assembly GCF_018919485.1). Lineage (GTDB taxonomy): Bacteria > Pseudomonadota > Gammaproteobacteria > Pseudomonadales > Moraxellaceae > Psychrobacter. Next base: position 2,104,550 of record NZ_JAHLMU010000001.1, on the reverse strand, counting down.
TAATACGCTGACAGGAGTCATTAAACTGCGAGGCGGACATCAAATCTATATGGTACTTCGTCACAAGCCTGTAGATATAAATTGGCTGGCTTACCAGTACTGGTTGCCTTTAGTGTTGGCCATGATTTTATTTACAGTGGTGTTGGTATATACCCTCAAGCGCCGATTAGATTGGTTACGGTTACTGAACTATATCGAGAGTATGGCCACTACGTCTAAAGATATCTACACCCTACCTCCTTTCGCTCAAACCTCCTCTAGCGAAGAGTTCATACGCTTAGGTCATGGTCTAGGGCGAATCAATTATCATCTGCATACCAATTATCGTCGTATTAAGACTTTGAGCCATCGGCTAGAGCGTTTGGTAGATCAAGCCCCTTTGCCTATGCTAATGGTGATGCGTCAAGGTCAAATTAGCTTTTTTAATCAGCGCTTTGAGCAGGTTTTTAATACTATCTTTCAGCGCGACAATGACTACAATTTGACAGATTTTGTCACTGGTATCGACACAACAACCCAACAGCTGCTACAAAAATTGTCATTGCAACGGGTGACTCGTACATTACTAGTCTATGGCTTAGAGAATAAGCAAACTTATCAGTTACACATTACTCCTTGGTTTGGTGAGCATGGCCAAGTACATGGTTTTACTGTGCTAGTAAATAATGTCGATGCCTTTACCAAACAACTCGACAGCGAAAAATTAAAAAACCAGCAGTTACAGCTGCAGGTTAAAGAGTTTGCTCAGCTTAGATCAGTTATTGGTCATGAATTGCGCACGCCGCTAAGCGCTATCATCGGTACCCTTGATATAGTAGAAGAATCTGCTTTTTCGCTCAAGCAACAAGATATTTTACATACCTTAAAACAATCTAGTCACTCTATGCTAGCGATGCTCAATGACATGCTAGATGTAGCAAAAATAGAAGCCGGAAAAACCTCAATCGCCAATGACGCTACTGATATCTTCAAAATCAATCAGCATGTGGTCGACCTTATGGCTGGTAGTGCTTATAAAAAGAATATTGATCTGCTATATTTATTTATGCCTGAGTGCCCTCGTTTCATCGATACTGATGCTAAGCGCTTACAACAAATCATTCTTAATCTAATGAACAATGCGATTAAATTCACTGACTCAGGCTATGTGGCTTTAATTGTAGAGCCAGTCACTCAGCAAAAAACCACGCAAAATAGAACCAAAGGCCTAGCCAAACATCCCCCTACTCAAAACAACTCTTCTGCTGCTACCGATCAGTATCATTGGATTCGCTTCAGTGTTATAGATACGGGTATAGGTATTACTGAAGATGAAAAACACTCCCTGTTTTCTTATTTTAACCAAGCTAATGCCCAGATCAGCCATAAGTTCGGTGGTACAGGTCTCGGGCTTGCTATCTCTAATAGTTTCGCACAACTCCTCGGAGGCTTTATCCAACTCGATAGCGATGGTCGCTCGGGCAGCACTTTTGCCCTCTATTTACCATGTAGAGCGCCCACTTATCACCCTACTTATTACTTCCATGCTAACCTAATCCCTATTTATCTGATCGCTATCATTAAACATGACCTCTATATTGATTACCTGCGGCGGCTTTGCCATCACTTATCTATCAGTGCTGATATTTACTCTATTAATGAGATGCCACCTATAGCTGAGATCACAGAAAAACTGCAGTATAAAAGTAAAACCTCAGCGCCGTTATTATTACTTGATTACGACAACCAACCAATAAGCATCGCCAACTCAGTTGCTGTTGCTACTGGTGCTGATATTGGTATTGATAACCATACAGCCAGTACTATGCCTCAGAGTAACTTAGAGGGCCTCCTAGCCATGCCATTACCAAAGATTCTATTGAGTATGAAGATGGTGCGTAACATCTCATCTACTTATCTAGATCAGTTCGATGGGTTTTTGCATAAGCCTTTAGACATCACTTTATTATTATCTGAAATCATTCGCTTAACTCAGCCCAAGCTATTGGCAAACTCATCTCCGTTACCGTTACCGTTACCGTTACCGTTACCAATGCCTGCTAGCGAATCTATAAAACCTAAAGCTTTTGCACAGCCAAATCCGCAAGCCCCTACCGTTATAGGAATCCATAGTGATAGTCAACAATTTACAAAGCAATCCATAGAAGCCTTAATCTTAGTAGTTGAAGACAATATTATTAATCAAAAAGTAGCTTGTAAACTGCTAGATCAGTTAGGTTATCAGACTATCGTTGCTGAAAATGGTAAGCAAGCCTTAGAGCAGCTAGCGGCAACCGAGCAGCGCATTGTACTTATCTTGATGGATTGTCGTATGCCAGTGATGGATGGGATGGAAGCGACACGAACTATTCGAGCGCAAGATAATGATATTCCTATAGTAGCGCTCACCGCTAATGACTCTGTAGAGGATAGGGAAGCTTGTAATAAAGCAGGAATGAATGAGTTTTTGACTAAACCTATTAATAAGCAGCAACTTTTTGAAGTACTACAGCGACTTATTAATGTTTAATAGGCTTAACTGCTAGGCAATGAGAAGTTCAAACCTGAATATAGAGCTTATAAGCTATTAAGAGGCTATATTCCCATATGTTAGACTACTAAAAGCCAGTGACCGATGCTCAGTCAGCTATCAACCAGCGTATGACAAGCTGATTGATGGCTAGTTAGTTATTCAATTAGTTAATTAGTTAATTGATCTAACTGTACTTGATTTAGCTAAAGCTTGATAAATCTATTACTTCATAAAGCCATCATCTGCTAAAAAACTCTCAGTTATAGAACCAGAGGCTACTGAATCATCTGTTTTTTTATTCAACAAACGCTCTAAATAGCGGGCAACCAGATCTACCTCGACATTGACTTTATCGCCAACTAACCAGTGCTTAGCAATATTAGTCACTTGTGCAGTATGAGGAATAATATTCAAACAAACGATATTATCACGTACCAGATTAGTAGTCAGGCTAATACCATCAAGAGTAATAGAGCCTTTGGTCGCTGTGTAATGTGCTAACTCAGGTGGAATTTCGATCTCGATATAAATAGAGCGAGCGTCTTGTTTTAACTTGCTTACTATCCCTACACCATCAACGTGACCAGAGACAATATGGCCGCCAAAACGAGTAGTAGGCAGCATCGCTTTTTCTAAATTAACCACATGGCCTGCTTTTAAGTCTTGCAGTGCAGTACGAGCTATAGTTTCACGTGAAACATCAACTGCATAGTAGTTACTGCCTAAATCGACGACTGTCAAACAAATACCATTAGAAGCGATTGAATCTCCTAGTGAAATATCATTAAAGTCTAAATCATCGGCCTCAATAACCAAGCGAATATCACCACCGACAGGCTGCATAGCCTTGACTCGTCCAACACTTTCTATAATTCCAGTAAACATATTAGCCTCTTTGTATTATCGCTGTTGGTTTGATCACCAGCATACTTATTCATCGCTTGCGTTTCAATGGCATAAGTTGTGGATAAGTATGGAATATTTGTAGCGTTTAACTGTGGAAACTCGCTTTCTGCCAAAGTTATCCACAATATCTAGTAAATTAAATTATAGTAACAATGGTTTTTATACCTTTGTGCAAAGCTAAGCTCAGTAAAGGTTTGAGCTTATTTTAAGTAGATAGTTATAGCCCATAAGTTTCATGTGAAACAAAGTTATACACAGTTTCATGTGAAACCTTATACTCAGTAGAGTAGTTATCCACATTCAAGTACTATTTAAGCCCTACTGTGGATAACTATTTAAGATTATATCCTTGATTGTATTGTCTAATTATAATGGCAAGAGAGTGATCTTAAGGTCAGAACCAAGTTGCTCATGGCTATGATAATCAAAGCGTAATTGCTGCGCTAAAGATAAAGGATTAACATCAACCATAGCTTTAGCTTGGGCTCCTAATAAACAAGGCGCTTGATAGACAATTAGCTCATCAACTAGCTGCGCACTAAGAAAGCTACCAGCCACTTTAGCGCCTGCCTCAATCAGCACCTCATAACAATGATGCTCGCTAACTAATCTAGTTAATAGTTCTGCTAGCTCGTTATCACGCCAATAGAGGGTGTCACTATCACGACATAACTGGTAGTCAGATTTTGGATCATAAGCTAAGCGCTGACGTCTATCAAGTATCACTAGCTTTGGTTGCGGTACTTGCGCAAGCGCTATCCCTAATTGCGTAGAGCGTACGTTCAGCTGTGGATTGTCTGTGATAACTGTTTCGCTACCAGTGATAATAGCTGCACTTTGCGCCCGTAGCTTCTGTACATCCTCGCGCGCTGCTGCACCAGTAATCCACTTAGACTCTCCTGACGCCATAGCTGTACGACCATCGAGGCTAGTAGCTATCTTTAACCGTACATAAGGCATTTGCGTACGCATTGCTTTTAGAAAACCACGATTAAGCGCTTCTGCTTGGCTAGTCAATACCCCAACAGTTACTGCAATACCTGCCTGCTGTAACCACTTTACCCCGCGACCCGCTACTTGTGGATTAGGATCTAAACCGGCGACCACCACGCGCTTGATACCCGCTTCAATCAACGCCAATGCACAAGGTGGTGTACGTCCAGTATGACTACAAGGTTCCAAGGTTACATACGCCGTTGCTCCTAACGCTTTACTGCCAGCGTCTCTGAGCGCAAATACTTCAGCATGTGGCTGTCCTGCTTGTGGATGAAAGCCTTGCCCTACTACTTGTTCTGCTTGCACTATCACGCAGCCTACTGCTGGATTAGGGCGCGTAGTATATTGTCCACGTCGGCCTTGTTCGATAGCTAGCATCATAAAATAGCTATCACTAGCATTTCCACTAAGGTTAAAAACTGACATACAAGCACCACGTTTAATAAGAAATAATCGATTGGCAAAAAAGTAGCGGAAACTAACTATCGTCTTTATCAGCAGGGCGAATATTAGCAATTTCTTGATGAAAAGCATCGATATCTTGAAAATCGCGATAGACACTAGCAAAGCGTACATAAGCTACATCATCTAAAGATTTAAGTTCGCTCATGATAATTTCACCTAAGACTTTGCTGCTGATTTCGCGTTCACCCATTTGCCGAACACGCTTTTCAACACGGCTAATCATAGCTTCTTGCTCATCAATAGTAATGGGACGCTTCTGTAACGGCAATTGAATAGAGCGGCGTAGTTTCTCATTATCATAAGGTTCAATTTTGCCACTCGATTTGATAATCCGTGGCATAACTACTTCTACCATCTCAAAGGTAGTAAAACGCTCTTGGCAACTACTACAGACCCGACGACGACGTACTTGTGCTCCTTCTGCTGCTAAACGTGAATCAATGACCTTAGTCTCTGAAGCGTTGCAATAAGGACAGTGCATGCGGTGTTCCTTTTTATGGGTGCCAATTATGAGTGCCAGTTACGGGTTTTATCTATGGATGTCAGCTACAAGTATCAATATGAGTATGAGTATGAGTACTAATTATGCATATAGATGATCTATAGCTAGTGAGCTGCCGCTACTTACCTATACAAAAACTACCAAATATTTTACCTAACAAATCATCAGCGCTAAAGGCACCCGTGATCTCGCTCAAACTATGCTGAGCTTGACGCAAACTGTCAGCCACTAGCTCTCCTGCCTGAAAGACTACCAATTGCTCATGGGCTTCATCCAAATAAATCAGCGTTCGTCTCAAGGCATCTAAATGCCGAGTACGAGCAATAAGACTGTTTTCGGGAGGGTGAAAGCCTACTTTAGCACAAAGCGTTTCGATAAGATTTTCAATACCAGCCCCTGTTTCACATGAAACATTAACTTGCTCATACCCTTGGCCGTTATTAGCATCAGTATCAATAAACGTGGAAACTGTATTGTTTGTCTGACTTGTCTCAGTAAGGGCGTTAGATAGCTGTACAGTTTTATCACTATTTTGCGATAGTAAGTCGCTTTTATTAGCAATAATTAGTAAGCGTTTGGCTTCTGGTAACTCACCAAATAGCTGCTCTGCTAATTGAATAGGGGTGCTACCACCTTCTATATCACGAGTCACATCATAGACCAACAGTAGCATATCAGCTTGGGCGATAGCGGTACGAGCACGAGCTATGCCGATACGTTCAACCGTATCTTCAGTCTCACGCAGCCCTGCGGTATCGGTTAAATGTAGCGTTAAACCATTCAACACTACTGTCTCTTGTAGCGTATCGCGCGTAGTTCCAGCAATCTCAGTAACGATAGCGCGCTCTTGCCCTGCTAGCCGATTAAGTAAGCTGGATTTGCCAGCATTAGGTCGGCCTGCTAATACCACATGAATACCATCACGTAATAACTGACCCTGTTTGGCCGTCGCTAATACTAGTTGAATCTGCGCTTGGGTTTGTTCCAGTTTATCTTGAATGACGCCATCGGATAGAAAATCAACGTCTTCTTCGTCAGGAAAATCAATAGCCGCCTCTACATGCAGACGTAGATGAATCAGTTGTTCTAACAGTTGATTGATCTTTAGTGAAAACTCACCACTCAATGAGCGTATAGCGCTACTAGCAGCAGCAGCGCTAGTGGCATCGATTGCATCAGCAATAGCTTCTGCTTGTACCAGATCAAGCTTGTCATTATCAAAAGCCCGATATGAGAACTCTCCAGCATTTGCTTGCTGCGCGCCCAGCTCAAAGACGCGTGCTAGTAGCTGATTTTGCAAAATCATACCACCATGGCCTTGTAGCTCAATCACATCCTCACCAGTAAAAGAGTGGGGCGCATTGAAATAAAGCACCAGCCCTTCATCGATGATAGTGCCATCAGCTTGATAAAAGCGACAAAAACTGGCTAAGCGTGGGCTAAACTTGGTTTTACCAGTCAGTTGACAAGCGATGGCGTAAGCTTTGCTACCAGACAGGCGGATGATACCTACTCCACCACGGCCAAGCGGCGTTGCAATAGCAGCAATGGTAGTGGTCATAGAGGGGGCAGATAAAACAGGTAGGTCAGTCGACGTCGCCGCCGTTGCGATAGAATTCACAACCACTCTCAATAGCTAAAAACTCTATTATAGACGGCTAGACTAATCCTGACAAAGCAAACTTCAAATAGCCAGATATCTACTTTATAACCCTAGCGCTTGATAGCAGATTTTAAACAAAAAAAACCACCGCCGTAGCGATGGTTTTTTACTATTAGCTGATATACCTATCCTTCTAGAACTTTCACGGTACGCTGCTTTTGCTCTTCTTCTACTTTTTTGTTGATCAAGTACTGTTGGGTCATACTGAATAGGTTATTCACTGTCCAATATAGTACTAAACCTGCAGGGAAGAACAACATAAATGCGGTGAAGATAATCGGCAAAAACTTCATTACTTTTGCTTGCATAGGATCAGTAGGCTGTGGGTTTAACTGTTGCTGAACGAACATAGAGGCGCCCATCAGTAACGGTAATATAAACCAAGGATCCATCGCTGATAAGTCATGAATCCATAGAATCCATGGTGCATGACGTAGCTCAACGCTCTCAACTAAGACCCAGTATAGCGCTAAGAAGATAGGCATTTGCATTAGAATAGGTAAACAACCAGCCATAGGGTTTACTTTTTCTTCTTTGTAAATCCCCATCATCGCTTGTGACATCTTCATTCGATCATCGCCATGCTCTTCTTTTAGAGCCTGCAATCTTGGAGCGATAGCGCGCATTTTCGCCATTGAATAGTAGCTCTTATTAGAGAACCACATCAAGGCAATCTTAACTAAGATAGTCAAGAAGATGATCGACCAACCCCAGTTACCGATGAGGTTATGAATACCCTGTAGGATAGCAAACAACACCTTAGATATCGGCCATAACAAACCATAATCAACAGTCTTATTTAGGCCAACCGCCAAATCTTTGAGCTCAGACTGTACTTTTGGCCCCGCATAAAGCGTTGCATTTAAAGTGACTTGTTTATTGCTAGCTACATTAATAGGTTGGCTGTTAAAACCAATAAAGTAGTCGCCTGCGGTTTCACGGCTAAAGAAGCTACCGGTAAAGTTCTGTGGCGTCCATGCTGATACAAAATAATGCTGCACGATACCAACCCAGCCACTATCACTGGTAACGGCTAATTTGCCATCACTAAAGTCTTTAAACTTAAGCTTATTATATGGGTCATCAGGAGTTCCCCAAGCGCCGCCTAAATAAGTTGCCATACTTAGCGCACCTTTATCAGACATACCAGGGTCTTTACTAGCATCACGCTTTAACTGAGCAAACATCTGACCTTGCCATGCCGTTGCAGACTTATTCTGAATCTGATAGCTGACATCAATAGGGTACTTGTCTGCGGTAAAGGTGAAAGTCTTAGTGATCGTCACCCCATCTTTTTGATAAGTAAGGGGTACTGACAAAGTCTGCTGTCCACTTTGCATAGCATAACTATTAGCACTATGACTATAGTTAGCTCTACCAGCAGCAGTATCGATACCGTTGGGACCAATCAGTCCTGATTGTGCCACATAAACGCGATTGCTATCGTTCTCTAGCAATACAAAAGGCTCATCACTATCGAGTGTTGCATCATACTGCTTAAGTGCAGCGTAGACGATATCACCGCCCTCTGGGCTGATTTTGATGTCATAGCGATCAGTAGTAACTGTGATTAATCCTGCGTCTTTAGCCGCTGCCGCTACTACTGCACTACTAGTACTAGTAGGTAACGTTTGTATCGGAACATCACCAGCTGCACCCGTAGTCGATGGAATATCAGCGCCTAATGAGCTCGTCGCTTCTTGCACAGGATCTACCGCAGGTGCATCGGCATAATCATCTCGCCATGCCAAAATCAGCAGATAAGCGGTGATTAGCATCGCTATGATGATCATCACCCGAAATATCTTTTGCATAAACCTTTCCTACATTAAAAATTAGGGAATGAAAAATTAGGCATGTGTCATGACTAACAGATAAGCAGGCAAAAAAAACAAACTGCTATATCCGCAATCATTTACATAAAATGTGCATCATTTTACTAAAAAACCACTCTAAATGATACCAACAGTGTGGATAACTTGTGGATAACTTACCATAGTTATCCACAAGACTCATTGATATCTACTCATCAGCTGGTTCAAACGCACCGTATAACTAGTGTTGTCGCGATAAACATTGCTGCCTACATAAGCTTTTAAAGAGCGCTTATTGACGTCATTACTGCTGCTAATAACAAAATATTTATAGGAAGCTAATGGCAACGGTACAAAGTCAATTCCATGCCCTCCTAAAGGATGACAACGTCCAATTCGTTTTAGGAGCAACCAACTACCTGCTAGGCCTCCATGCCAAAGCAAAGCTTGTCTACCATAATTTGAGCAGGTTGGATAATAACGACAGCGCGCAGGTATTATAGGACTAATTATTTTTTGATAAAAAATAATTAATTTAATTCTTTTACAGATTTTTTAACTATAAAAACTATATCTTTGTTTTCTAAATTAGAAGCTTGTACTCGAAAGTTTTCACGAATCTGTCTTTTGATCAAATTACGTACCACTGCAGTAGGTACTTTACGCTTAGTAATAGCCATACCTACTCGTGGTTGCTCACAGTTGTTGCTACGCACAAAGGCCATTAGATGGCCTTGATGTAGCTTGCGCTCAGGGGCATCAAACACTTCTCTAAAGGCTGCTGGAGTAAGCAAGCGTTGCGCCTTAGTGAAGCGTGTAGTAGACAGCGTTAATTGATTATTAGACATAATACAACCTAAAGTAGAGGCTAGTAGTAGCGATAAGCTTAGCGTTAAAGCCAGTAGTATAAAATAAAGCGACAAAAAAAGCGCCGATATGGGCGCTTTTAATATAGGGCTACAAGTAAGTTTTCGACAATGATTATCATATTCTAAAGCTATCAGATTTTAAATCACCACAGCCTCAACAATCACTATAAGCCATAATCATCTTATATCTGTGTGGAATTGATCTACACAGTTAGGCGATGACGACCTTTAGCGCGACGACGAGCCAGTACTTGACGACCTTTTTTAGTGGCCATACGAGCACGGAAACCGTGAGTACGCTTGCGTTTGATCACGCTTGGTTGGAATGTACGTTTCATAACTCACCTATCAAAATAATGGACTAAATTCGCAATAATGCAGGATTATATCATTACAGAAAATATAGGTCAATAAACTAATTAATAGTTTTGCTAATGGGTTGTCGATAACTACTAATGATTATCTCTTTGATGGTTACTTGGTTATCATTTTTTGAGAGCTGTGAATTGAATTTTGATTTATAGATTATCGACTGTTTTGAAATAGTTATCCACAGATTTTGTTGAATTCCATAATAACTAAAGATTAATATATATTAGTATTGTTGTTATTGGCAGCCCTATAATCTGAGGATAAGTCGGAATTATCTTTAATTATCAAAATCTTAAACTATGGATAACCTTGTGGACAAGCTGTGGATGGAATGGGGGTAACTCACTAATTAAAGTTATCCCCAAAACTATCCACAGGGTTATCCCCAAAAAACAGGATGTTATCCACAGGCTAATTGTGTTAAATTAGCCTGCTAGTTATGCTGCTATTTTTTAAGTTACTTTAGCAAATAAGCGCCAGTCTTCTACTCTGAGCGTTACCGATGATCAAAGTGAGTAATAGTACGCATTGAAAGTCACCAAAAGTAAGGTTTAGGGCTGATAATCGGTCTTAAGCTCAGTAAAAGTGTTGAAAAACATTATTTAATTACTATTTTTTATACTTGTTTTTAATCCTAGTTATTTAACAATAAATCTAAATTTTGAGGTTAGCATTTTTCATGATAGATACTGCCACGCTTTGGGACAAATGCTTAGATGACTTGCGCTATAACGTTAAAGATAATGTCTTTACTATGTGGTTGAGACCTTTATCCGTACATCAAGAAGCTCAAACTTTAGTCATCCGTGCGCCCAACGATTACTTCGTTTCTTACATAAGAAAGAATCACTTAGCAGATATTCAGCAATTAGTGACTAAACACAGTCAAGGTAGCATTGAGGAAGTCATTGTTCGAGTAGACAACACTAGTCATAGTGAAAGTACTAGTCGCGATGCTGATGATAGTGTAAATAATATCGAAGACAATCCTTTCAACGTTTTCAATGCCTCAGGCTCACTATTTCCAAATGATGAGCACTCCCCTACCCTAGCGTCAGCAAATAATAACAGCGTAAATCCTAGTATCAATCCGCAAATGAACAGTGCTCACTCCGCACTTATTGACTCTGCCGATACTAAGTCGTTAAGGTATCTGAACCCTGATTTTACCTTCGAAACCTTTGTCACTGGTAAGTCTAATAACTTAGCGTACAAAGCTTGTTATGAGCTTACTAAGCCACAATCAAAAAATCGTCACAATCCGTTATTTATATATGGCCCATCAGGTTTGGGAAAAACTCATTTAATGCATTCTGTAGCTCAACGCTATTTAAAAAATAATAGAAGTTTTTATTATTTCACTTCTGAAAAATTTATTAATCAATTAGTTTATTCATTAAGAAATAACAAAATAGAAGACTTTAAAAAGAAAATAAAAAAAGTAGATTTACTCATTGTTGATGATATTCATGTTCTTGCAGGAAAGACCAAAAGTAGTAATGAGTTTTTAACTTTGTTTGCTGATTTTACTAGTGGTGACAAGCAACTTATTTTGGCCTCAGATCGACATCCTTCACAAATGACTGAGTTTGATGAGCGCTTTCGTTCGCGCTTTTCTTGGGGTCTAACCGTCGCTGTCGAACCTCCTGAGATTGATACTCGGGTACAGATTTTACAAAAGAAGGCTGCCTCCTACGGTATGGTGTTACCAAAAGAATGCGCTCTATTCATAGCTCAGAATGTGGTTTCGAATGTTAGACGCCTAGAAGGTGCATTGAACCAAGTCTTTGCTAATGCTAATTTGACTGGCGCACCTATTACTTTAGAAATGGTGCAGTATGCTCTAAAAGATATTGTCGCTATGCGGGTACAAGCCGTCAATATGGACAATATCCGTAAAGTAGTTGCTGAGTATTACGATATAACGGTAAAAGACTTAATGGGTCGTAAACGTACGCGTACTATTGCTAGGCCAAGACAGATAGCAATGGCACTATCACGTGAGTTAACGGGTGACAGTTACCCAGATATCGGCCAATCTTTTGGGGGACGAGATCATACTACGGTGATGCATGGCTGTGATAAAGTTGCACAGTTAAGAGCAGAAGATCCTACTGTTGATAAAGACTATAAGGCCCTAGCGATGATGCTCCAAGCTGGATAGCCTTAGTATTTTGCCATTCTAATAGTCACTAATAGCGGTTAGTTTCGCTATGTTGTAGCGGCTATTTATGGTTTATAATGATTAGTAATATTATTAACAAAACGTGCTATACCTCTAAAAAAACCAACAATACCACGTTAAATAAATGTCCTTTACTTAAGAGTATCTAGCATGCAATTATCGATTAACAGAGAATCGTTACTAAAAGCCATTAACTTGATAGCCAAGGCCGCCGATAAGCGTCACAATATGGTGATCTTGGGCAATATAAAGCTGCAACTGTCTGATTCTGAACTGATTTTAACCGCATCTGATTTAGAAGTAGAGCTAACGTCAACTCTCAAATTGCCAGCAGGTGCTTGTATTGAAGCTGGTGCAACTACTTTACCGGCGATAAAGCTAAAGGATATTTGTAGATCGTTACCTGCGCAAGCACAGATCAACCTCGCTAGCCAAGAAAACGAGCGCTGTCTATTAACTAGCGGCAAAAGTCGTTTCACTTTAGGTACTTTACCGAGTGAAGACTACCCAAGTTTGGGTAATCCTGAAAGTATCACCCCTTTGACTATCAGTCGCAATCGTCTGACTGATCTTATTCACAAAACTCAGTTTGCGATGGCTATTCAAGATGTGCGTTACTACTTAACAGGGATGTTATTTGACGTTTCACAGCAGCAACTAACTACAGTCGCTACTGATGGCCATCGATTGGCATTGGCGCGCAGCGTTATTGATATCAGCGCTGATTTAAACATGCAGGCTATCTTGCCGCGTAAAGCAGTCATTGAGCTTGAGCGATTGGCGACTGAGCTAGGTAAAATGCTTGGCGACCAAGATAACGTAGTAACTTTAAGTTTTGGCCGTGAGTTTTTACAAGTGAGTTTGCCTTTCGGTGAGGTGGATAGTACTGGGCAAATCAGTCAAGACCTGATGGTGACTTTTACTGCCCGTCTTATCGATGGTAAGTTCCCTGATTATCGCCGAGTAATGCCGAGCAACACTGACAAACTGGCTTTATTTAATCAAGAGAAAATGACTGATGTGCTGCGCCGAGTCGCTATCTTGAGTAATGAGAAGTCGCGCGGCGTGGTATTTAATTTTGCTAGTGATGGCATGGTAGAAGTACGAGCTAATAACGCTGAGCAAGATGAAGCGGTGGAGATGATCCAAGCCAAATATCAAGGCGAGCCAATGGAGCTTTCCTTTAATGCTGCTTACCTGCAAGACGTATTGGGCGTTATTCAAGGCGATTTACAAATGCATATGAGCCAGTCTAATGCTTCAGTATTAGTCAATCAGCTCAACGATGAATTCCATCAGTATGTCATTATGCCAATGCGTATATAGTAGGGCAGTGGCCTGTAGTTGCTGATCTTAAACGCTGCTAATCTCAAGTATTAATAATCTCAAGCTTCGATAAACAGGCGGTTTATTGAAAGTTAGTAGATTGGCAGGGGTTAAGTTTACTCTGTAGTAATGACCCTAATCGTGGTCTCATTCTCTAGCTGCTGATCGATAAAAACAGGCGTAAAAGCACTATGATTGGACGTCTACAAGTCTCACATCTGCGTAATATCAACCAAATAGATATGCAGACAGCCAAATGCAATGTCATTATTGGCGTTAATGGTAGTGGCAAGACCTCCTTATTAGAATCTATATTCTTATTATCGCGTGGTAAAAGCTTCCGTCATCATCAACCCAAACGCTATATCCAGCATCATCAGCCAGCGGTGACGGTTCACGCTCATCTCACTGATGGCGGCACGGTTGCTATCCAAAAGCAAAGCGACGCCAGTACGCTATTGCGCCTGAATCAAACTACTGTTTACAACCAAAGTATCCTTACCGAACAGCTACCTACGTTACTGATAGATCCCTCGACTATGGATATGCTAGAGCAGGGTAGTGCTAGCCGTCGTCAGTTATTAGATTGGTTAGTGTTTCACATGAAACAAGGGTTTCATCCCCAGTGGGTCGCTTATCAACGCTTACTAAAGCAACGTAATACTCTGCTGAAACAAGCTAAAAGCTTGTCGCAAAACCAGCTGGCTGAGCTAAAGTCTTGGGATCAAGGCTTAGCCAATCATGCAGCGCTAATTGATCATTATCGTCAGCATATCTTTACTGCCTGGCAGCCCTATTTTGCTGCTAGTATCGCTCAGCTATTACCAGCTTATGCCCAGCAACTAAGCTTGAGTTACACGGCTGGATACGATACTAGTATTGCTCTTGATCTGCAGTTGAGTGAGCGTCTAACCCAAGATTTGCAATTAGGCTATACTCGTATTGGCAGTCATCGCGCAGATGTTCATGTGCATTGGTGTTCAGATAATAGCAAGCAAGCGCTTGATGAGATAAGCGCTGTTTCGTCGACAACTGATCCCAGGGCCAGCACTGACATTGACACAATAAATAGCGATATTGAGCAGAGCATTGATCCTGATTTTTCTAAGTCAGCCACTAAAACTTCAGCACAGCCTATCCTCAAGGAGCAAGCCGCTAACGTCTTATCACGTGGTGAAAAAAAACTACTGATCACAGCGTTACGACTGTCACAGCTACCGCTATTACTAGATAATGATAAAGCCATAGCTAGTAGCGACAAACAGGGCAGTATTGAGGCTAGCATGACGCCAGTAGTGCTATTGGATGATATAACCGCAGAGTTGGATAGTAGGGCGTTAGAGATCTTATTAGCGACCTTAGCAACGCTGCCTTGCCAAGTATTTATAACTAGTCTAACTGCTGATATCTTACCTATGATCGATAAATATTGGCCAACTTCTAAAGTGTTTCACATGAAACAAGGTGAGCTCACTGATTATTAGTTTAGGGATTATTGGTTTAGTGATTATTAATCTAGCTACTTACTTAGTTCAGCGATTTAACTAGTCAGCTAGATGATCTAGCTGGCTGACGCCACTAACTCATTAAGCCTGTGCTAATCTTGGCTTAACCTAGACTTTTCCTTACTACCACTTATCTACTTAAAAATTCCTAGACAACCTCAACATATTCGATTAAGCCTATATTTATAAAAACACTAGCAAACAGTGACTTAGAGACAAAAAAATGCTAAAATAAGGCTTTATTTTTGTCCTATTTTCAGCAATTTATCTTATAGTTTTGACTAAGGTTTTAGTAGCGTATTTAAATTACTAAATGATTGATAATGCTAGGTTTTATTTCATGATATATCTCTTGATACTGTCTATAAATATATCGAGGTATTTTCACTAAAGTATTCGCAATAATAACATTGTGTTTTTACGCTTTTATATCCTTTCGTTACCTCTTAATTAGAGGTATCTAATAAACATCGCAGCGTTATGCTGAGTCTAAGATAACCTCATGATGTTCGCCGTAGTGGCGAGCAGGTGATGGATAGCTGATTACGGCTTGATTAAGGAATGCACATGAGTGAGTCATCATCTATCGATAATGAGCAAGTAAATACCGATAGTACCGTTCAGACTATCGCCCCTGAAAGCAACCCCTCCGATTATAGTTCCAAAGACATTCGAGTCTTGCGTGGACTTGAGGCGGTACGTGTGCGTCCGGGTATGTATATCGGTGATACCGATGACGGTACCGGCCTGCATCACATGGTTTTTGAAGTGGTGGACAACTCTATCGATGAGGCACTCGCTGGTCATTGCGATCAGATTGATATCATCATTCATGAAGATGAGTCGGTCAGTGTCAGTGATAACGGTCGTGGTGTGCCAGTAGATATCCATCCTGAGGAAGGCGTATCAGCTGCACAGGTCATTATGACTGTCCTACATGCGGGTGGGAAGTTCGATGATAATAGCTATAAAGTTTCAGGCGGCCTACACGGTGTAGGGGTGTCAGTAGTCAATGCTTTATCTAAAACTCTAGAGATGAATATCTGGCGTGAAGGTTATCATTATAATCAGACTTATACTGATGGTGTACCAGATGGCGATATTCAACAAATGGAAGCCACCGACAGAACGGGTACTCAGATTCGATTTTATCCGAGTACGGATGTGTTCACTGGCACCATTTTTGAGTACGATATTTTAGCTAAGCGCTTGCGTGAGTTATCTTTCTTAAACTCAGGTGTGCGTATCGTGCTAACTGATGAGCGCATCGATAAGCGTCATGAATTTGAGCATAAAGGTGGTTTATCTGAGTTCGTCAGCTATATCAATGCTGGCAAAGATAATGTTAATGAAATATTCCATTTCAACAGTGAGCAAGATGACGGCATTAGTGTCGAAGTCGCGTTACAGTGGACTGATACTTACAACGAAAAAGTACTCTGTTTCACCAACAACATTCCACAACGTGATGGTGGTACTCATCTATCTGGTTTTCGCTCAGCATTGACGCGTTGCTTAAACACTTATATGGATCGTGAAAACTTATTCAAAAAAGAGAAAGTAGTCGCCACAGGTGATGATGCGCGTGAAGGTTTGACTGCTATTGTTTCGGTGAAAGTTCCTGATCCTAAGTTCTCTAGCCAAACTAAAGATAAGCTAGTATCGAGCGAGGTTAAATCTGCTGTTGAATCAGCAATGCATGATAAGTTTAACGACTATTTGCAAGAGAACCCGGGCGCTTCTAAAGCTATCGCTGGTAAGATTATTGATGCTGCACGGGCCCGTGATGCGGCTCGTAAAGCGCGTGAAATGACCCGCCGTAAGACTACGTTAGATATCGCTGGTCTACCAGGTAAGTTGGCTGATTGCCAAGAAAAAGATCCTGCATTATCAGAGCTTTATATTGTGGAAGGGGACTCTGCTGGCGGTTCAGCTAAGCAAGGTCGTAGTCGTAAAACTCAGGCAATTCTACCGCTAAAGGGTAAGATTCTTAACGTTGAGCGTGCCCGTTTCGATAAAATGCTGTCCTCTGCTGAGGTTGGTAACTTAATCACTGCTTTAGGTTGTGGTATTGGTCCTGACGAGTACAATCCTGATAAAGCCCGCTATCATAAAATCATTATCATGACTGATGCAGACGTGGATGGCTCACACATTAGAACTTTGCTATTGACCTTCTTCTTCCGTCAAACGCCTGAGTTGATTGAGCGTGGTTATATTTATATCGCCCAGCCACCGCTTTATAAAGTTAAGAAAGGTCGTCAAGAATTATACTTAAAAGATGATGAAGCCTTGAAAGCTTATCTATTGTCGTCAACTATTGATAATACTAGATTGCATATTAGTTTGGATGCACCGGCTATCACTGGACAAGCCCTAGAGACGCTGTTGAACGATTATAACCAAACTCAGCTGATCAAAGCACGTCTGCAAATTCGTTATCCCGCAGTATTGTTAGATGCATTGACTCATACGCCAAAACTTAGCACTGATATGACTCATGATCTGTCAGCAATGCAAGCATGGACAGACTCGTTGCAGCTGCAATTAGACCGCTTTGGTAGTGATCTAAATCCTGAGATTGAGTTGGTTGATATTCATGCACCAGCGTCGGCGACTATGGATGCGGTTACTGCTGACTTACTAGGTATGAAGCCACAAGCGCCAGCGCAACCTGCACTTATAGGTAATTCTGAAGCTAGTATCGTTGGTGAATCTATATCTAGTACTGAAGCGTTATCGAAGAAGCCACAGTGGCTACCACGCATAACTGTTTACGTGCATCAACTAGCCCATAACTATCTGCTAGATGCTAGCTTTATTAACTCTAGTGAGTATAGTAAGCTGCTACGTTTATCAAGCGAATGGAATACTTTGCTTGAAGATAGTGCCTTTATCCGTCGTGATGCTAGTGCTGGTACTAACAAAGATATTCCGGTACGTGACTTTGACTATCTCTGGCAGCAGATGATGTTAGATGCGCGTCGTGGCTTATCTGTTCAGCGTTATAAAGGTCTAGGCGAGATGAACGCCGATCAACTGTGGGATACTACTATGGATCCTGAGAATCGTCGTATGCTACGAGTGACTATCGAAGATGCTATCGCAGCTGACCATATGTTCACTTGTTTAATGGGTGATGATGTCGAGCCGCGCCGTATCTTTATCGAAGAGAACGCTTTGACGGTATCTAACTTAGATATCTAATGGGTAGCTTTAAAGCTCCAAAAGTCTCTCTATAATAAAAAGCCATCTTGTTCGCAAGGTGGCTTTTTTGTTTCACATGAAACACTATGATAATAGCTTGTCACGCTAGTTGCTTTAAAATAACCTATGCAGATGGCAATCATGCGCTGCTAGTAATAACTTTTTAGTTACTACCACCTATTGGTAGTCGCTAAACAGCTGAGCTTAGTAGTACTTTTTTATGGTTAAAAGCTATAGTCGATAACGAATAGAATAGATACATCACTTTATGATGCGAGACTATGATGAGTTTTTCTGGCTTGCTGTGCCTAGGCTGACAGAGGCTGCAAAAAACTGATCTCAATCTCGCTGTAGAGTTTTTACAATGAACTGACTATATCAAATAAGTTATTAAACAAGCTATCAACGACATTGTGGACAACTAGTAGGGGCTCTATCATGCTAAATTCGCAACAAAAGCACTGTCTAGCGCAACTTCCTAAAGCAGCTTTGGTCAATTTTATCGCTGAAGTGCAAGGGGTAGATAAGTTATTGGATAAAAAGATAGAGCGGCTATTATTACAGTCGGATAAACCCAAGCTAATAAAGAAGCTGACTACTACTTTAAAAGGACTTAATAGACGACATAAATATATAGATCATTGGAAAGTCAGTGAGTTTGCCACCGAGCTGCAGTATCTAGCCAGTGACATTATGAACCTCTATCCAGAGCAAGCTGAGACTTGTCTAAAGCTACTAGAGTTATTTATTGAATCGAGTAATACGAGCTTGGAGCGTTGTGATGATGCTAGTGGTGAAATAGGGCAGACATATAGTAATCTGGCGCAGAGTTGGCTGACGGTTGCTAGGGGTTGTTATAGCCAACAAAAACAGATTTTGCTAGTCGATGAACAAGATATTCTGAGTCAAGCATGGCAAACAAAGGTCAAAAATTTAATCGACGATAACGCTTACGGCTTTAAAGATGCGCTAATGGGAGGGCTTAAGCAGCTATTATCAGAATTAGAAATACGAGGAATAATCGACGACTATCTGCACTACTATCGAAGTTTATTTGCAGAAAACAAGGGTAAGGGCAGTGCTGAAAACACTATCAAAAACGCAGATAATCAGCAAATACCGCTATCTTATGGTCATGATCGAGCTAATCATCAAGAAAAGCTAAAGACCGAAACGGCTCTGTTAGGTCTAGCTCAAGCTTTGGGAGATGTGGCGTTATTTACAGCAGTTTATCGGACTATCTATCCTCAGCAACCTTTAAGCCCGCAACAACTAAATGGGCTAATTAGCTTTATGATAGATCATCAAGCCTATGAGCTAGCACTAGAGTATCTAAACCATGACTGGCAGAGTAAAGCTCAGCAAGATGCGATAAAACGTTTGGACTGGCTAAGCCAAATATATCAACAGCAAGGTGACAGTAAGGCGCAACTAAAAGTGCTCGGCGAAGTATTCGAGTTGCACTCGTCTGCTAAACGGCTACAGGCAATCATGGCTATAGCTAGTCCAGCCGAGCAAGCAGGCTGGCGCAAAAAAGCTTATAAGCTGGCTGAGGATCAACAAGATATCATAACGGCAATTTTGCTGTTATTAGAAATAGGGGAGATCAAGCTAGCTAATCAACTAGCGATTACTCGTCATCATGAGTTTGCAGACATCCATTATGAAACTTTGACCCAGCTGTTAAAAGCCTTGCCAGAAGACACGGCTATCATTCAAGTGATTATCTATCGCAGTTTAATCGATGATATTTTGACTAATGATCGGAGTAGAGCTTACGGTTATGCTGCCCGCTATTACAAGCGCTTATTGCCATTAGATAGCACTATTAATAAATCTACAGATCGTTATAATAGTCTCGCTACGCATCAGCAATATACTAAGCTGTTAAGTCAAAATTATGGTGGGCGAAGTGATTTTTGGCAGCGAATAAGTGATTAGCTGGTGGTTTTTTCGGTCAAGTGAGCTTTAGGCCTGTCGAGCTTTAGGCTTCTAAATACTTCTCTTTCTAAAAATATATCTCTTTAAAAATAGCTCCTTCTACAGTGCTAGGCTTCTAAAAATCTCAACTAGTGATGAATACTCGTTCACTATATAAAGTCATTCTAATTGTTTCACATGAAACCTTATTGACGAGAGTTCTGTAGTATTGTCTAAGCAATTCACCAAGCAGCCTAACAACTTTTAATTGGTAAGTGACCATTAATATGATCGAAGTGATTTTACTCGCTATTGCCTTAGCGATGGATGCCTTTGCCGTAGCTATCGGACTAGGTGCAAAATCACCAAAGCAAACTCAGTCTTATATTTTGCGCTTAGCGCTTATTTCAGCCTTATACTTTGGTATTGCTCAAGGCGTTATGCCCTTCATTGGTTATTTACTAGGTGCGGCATTATTAGGCTGGCTAGCCTCGGCTGCTCCTTGGATAGGTGGTTTTATTCTAATTGCTCTAGGCGGTAAAATGCTTTCTGAAGCATTAAAACTTGATGATCAAGAGGCTATAGACGATGCTCAAAGCCTTGAGGGTAGCGTTAGCAATAGTAATAATAAGCAAATGCTTAGTGTGATCAATCATCGCACTATGTTTACTTTAGCCATCGCTACTAGTATTGATGCTATGGCAGCGGGCTTCACCCTGAATCTATTGGCACTCAATGCTTGGTTGTCTTGTCTAATAATAGCGCTAATCACCGCTGTATTTAGCTGGTTTGGAGTTTATCTAGGTAAGCGCTCTGGCACATGGTTAGAAGATAAAGCCGAGATATTAGGGGGGGTAGTACTTATCGCTATCGGGTTCAAAGTAATGTTATTTAGCTAGCTTAGCACTATGGATAACAGCGTAACTAATGTTATAACTAATGCCATAAAAGTACTATAAATAGCGCCATAAAAAACACCGTCTTGACATTCAAGACGGTGTTTTTGTTTCACGTGAAACTACTTTTAATAAGGATTTATAATAAACTATCAATCCTATTAATAACATTAGTAGCAACAGTACTAGTAAGGACAAATAGCAAAGCTAGTGTTTCATGTGAAACCTTTTTATGAATAATTAGTACGGATTATCAGTACCGATCATCAATACTAAGTTTAACTATTACTCGTCATCGCTATTAAAGCGCCATGCCAATATGCGCGTATTCTTTTGACCTTGGCTCATCTCAATGATACGTGTTTGAGCAACATTAAGCTGACTTAGTAACAGCTGCAAGGGCTTAACGTTTTCAGACTTAGAAACCAAAGTAGTAAACCAGCCAACATGCTCAGCAAAGCTCTGACTCTCTTTGGCCATATTAGTCAAAAAAGTAATCTCGCCACCTTCACTCCACAGCTCTTTATGCTGACCGCCGAAATTTAGGTTTTGTGCTGCATTGCCCGATTTACTTGAGCTACGACTGACCTGTTCGTTTTCATTTTTACCACGATGTCTTTGCAAGTTATGTTGCTTACGGCTATTGGCTTCTACCGCTTCTTCCATTGAAGCATGGAAAGGAGGATTACAAACTACTAAGTCGAAGTAATCTTGGCGACCAATAATACCAGCGAATAACTTCTTAGGATTAGGCTGTAGTTTAACTTTCACTGCGCCTTTTAACTTAGGATTAGTCTCACAAATAAGCGCAGCAGTATTTACTGATATAGGGTCGATATCACTAGCAGTAAAGCGCCAGCCGTAGCTTTGGCTACCAACGATCGGATAGATAGCACTAGCACCAGTACCGATATCGAGCACATGAATCTGCTTGCCTGTTGGCGGGGTATTGTCTTCATTAATATGCGTGGTCTGCGCTAATAAGTCGGCGACATAGTGAATATAGTCGGCACGACCTGGGATAGGCGGACACAGATAACCTTCTGGAATATCCCAAAACTTAACGCCATAAAAATTCGCTAATAGTGCTCTATTTAGGGTGCGTACTGCTTGATGGTCCGAGAAGTTAATCGTCGGCTCGCCATTAGGGTTGGTGATGGTATGGTCAGCTAACTCAGGTAAAGCGCGAGTCAAAGCGTCAAAGTCATAGCGACCTTGATGCGCATTACGCGGATGTAGCTGGCCTAGTTTTTTGATTGAGGCTGGAGATCTATTTCTGTGTGGAGTTGTCATAGTAACGGGCTTACGATATAGGGAGATAACGAGCAAGTGTAGCAGATTTAGCGCCAAACTACGCAGATATCGTGAGTTTATAGAGGGGAATGCTGTACACAATTAAGCCACTTGCGTTGTGCTGCGGGGCTAGCTATATTAAAACTAGATTTATCAAGAGCAGAGCAGATCGCTAACCGCTTTGTACAGTACAATAATAAACTCTCAAGGAAGATAATATGACTACGATAAACGAGCGCATCAGTTATGAGGTGCAAGATCACATCTGTTTGATTGGTTTTAATCGTGCTGATAAACGCAATGCTTTTGACAGCCATATGATAGCGCAGCTGTCTGAGGCGCTCACTCGTTATGATAGTGATGCTAATTTACGCTGTGCGCTAATCTTCGCTCATGGCGAGCATTTCACTGCTGGTCTTGACCTGATGGAGCTGCAAGATAAGCTAGATAAAGGGGTGTTTGAATTCGCTGATGACCAAATCGATCCGTGGGGAATCAGTGGCAAATTGCGAACCAAGCCTGTCGTGGTCGCGGTGCAAGGTACTTGCTTTACCGCAGGCATCGAGCTGATGCTCAATAGCGATGTGGTGATCGCCAGTGACAACTGCAACTTTGCCCAAATGGAAGTTCAGCGTGGCATTATGCCTTTTGGTGGCGCAACCGTACGCTTTGTAGCGGCGGCTGGCTGGCAAAAAGCCATGCCGTATCTATTAACGGGTAAGCCCTTTAATGCGCAGACCGCTGATAAGCTTAATCTGGTCAGTGAGGTGGTGGCTAGTGGTGAAGAATATGAGCGTGCACTGACTATAGCAAAAGAGATCTGCCAATCAGCACCACTTGGCGTGCAAGCATTACTGTCGTCGGCGCAAGACGCTAGTCGCAATGGCGCTGCTGTGGCGTTAGCTAATATTCATAGCTTTCTGCCACCGCTGTTCCATTCAGAAGATGCCAAAGAGGGTGTGATGGCGATGGTTGAGAGACGGGCGGCTGAGTTTGTGGGAAGGTAATAGAATCAGCTATTTCCATCAAAAAAATGAAATGAGAATAAATTATTAGTCATTCTTCTAAGGACTTGAGATAACGTTGAGTTTAATTCCGGTGATTTCTTTAATGTACGTTTCAGCGTTACCTAAGATTATGAGTTGCTCGTCTGAAATCCTTTCTTTAGAAATTGCTGGTTGAATGATTGTCATATTGAATTCATGATATGCTAACTTTGCAACTTGCTTGAAATAATATAAATCTTCTAATTCACCCTTATCGATTCTAGAGAGTTCTCCTTTTCCTAGCCTCTGAATTTCACGATCGATTAGCCTCGATATCAGCTTATCTACATTTTCGACCCATTTAATGCTTTTAGCGGCTTGTCCTGCGACTTGATATATATCATCAACTCTAGCACCAGGTTTTGATATACCTGCTTTATTTTTCGAACAATACTTTAGATGATAAAAATCAATATAGAGTGTCTTATCGTCATCATTTTTTATAGCAACTATATCTGCAACTTCACCACTACCATCATCATCAAAAACTAAGTCATATGAGTCTTTAATTTTTTGGATAGTATGATACTGAATAGAGTTACTTAACTTTTCAGGTTTCTGAGATTCGGTAGATATATCAACACCTTCCCAATTCCAAGCTCTAATTTCACTTTTATTATATAAGTATGCGTATTGTTCACTTGGATAGTAGTACTGATCACCTTCTATATAAGACGTATCAGCCAACAGTATTATTGGCGGATGTTCCATAAAAAAGTCATTTATAAATGTTTTGTTTTCTCCAAATTGAATGTATAGATTATCTAAACTCTCAAACTTCACTTCGTCATTCTGAATAGAAAATCTAATTTCACTTTTATGTTCAAACGTTGAAAGATATATAATTATTTCTGTACCATCTTTATTAGGGAGTAGATTAGAACTTAGTTCGCAGTTTGTCATGTTATCTTTCCAATCACTATTACCTATAATTACTTTATCTTGAGACTTCTTAAGTAGGTATATAGGCCAATCTACAGCGAGGATAGGATTAATAGGAAAACTTGAAAGCCCTATATTTCGCATAGCAGTCTTTAGTATTGCATTAGGGTCTATACTTTCATCCAAAATTTTACTACCAACGTTCTTACACCATATGAACCATTTATCTATAGAATCACTGTCCATTGCCCATATCTTACCTTTATAAGAACAACCAATACTAGTCGACTCTCCATTTTCAAAACCTATACCAAAAATATTTGATTTTATGGCCCTTTGAGCTTCAATATCAGGTATCTGTTCGGCTATATCTCTACCGGTATGCATTGAATATCGTAAGCCTTTATTATGTTTATTGAGACCCACATTCTGTAAACGTAGTCTCTTTAAACCATATAAAGCTCTAAATATAGGTTCACCTCTAAGTTGAACTGCCCTATTAGCAATTGCTTTAATTATGAATCTATTAAAAGTACCTTTATTAGAGGTATGAAAGAATAAAAGTCCACTTTCTTTCTCATAATAGATAATATACAAGTCCCATATCTCGTTAAATAACTCTTTGGATTTGGTCCAGCCTACTGGCAAATAAGTTTTTGTATTGAAAATAAGTGTATCTTTTTCATCATTAGTAGTGTGTTCAAATATCCTAAAATGCTTCTCATTAAGCGCAAATATATTTTGAGGATTCCATGAGTCTAAAGTCAGTTTATATACAGTAGTACTCATATTAGGCGTTAAACCTAGATTAAAGATGTCAGTTGACTCTGAAAACTTCTCTTTAAAGTTTTGATATTTTTTTTCATCTCTTATTTTTTCAGAACTCACTTCGCTAATAATACTATTCCAATCTGAATCTTCTACATATAACCTTTCAAGCTCTTTATTGACATTAGGATTAGCAATATTAGCTACGAATTTAGCACTACCTAAATCTGTACTAGTTCTTGTAAACCTACCTATAAATTGGAGAGTTATATTAATGCTTTTATGAACATCATGTATTGCTGATATTTTTAGGTTGGCGAGATCAAATCCTTCTCCCAGCATATCTACGCAAACTATTATTTTGTGATTTCCTGTTTTAATAGCTTTTAACTTTTCTTGACTTCCTTTAGTCTTACTATTAATTAGCAAGGGTTTCAAATCTACTTCATTTTTGTATAATTCAAAAATTTCTTCTGCTCTTTTTATAGAAGATGCTCTAGCCATAAGTATATGGTCAAATCCCATATCGATATCTCGTCTCAACAGCTCAACAGCTTTTTCGTAGATTGCTTTATCAGCTTTTTCTTCCATAAATTCTTTAACTGGGTAAAACTCAATCTCTTGAAAGTATCCATCAGCCTGAGCTTTCCCTAAAGAATAGTCAAAAACAATTCTACCTTCTACTCTTATCCCATCTGATCTAAAAGGTGTAGCAGTGAACTGGAAAATTTTCTTATCTAGAAAATGTGACTTTATATTAGTCCATGTCTTGGCTGCTATATGATGAGCTTCATCTACAATGAGATGGGTACAAGCATTTAATAGAGCAGTAAGGCAGTTATTAGAGAAGTTTGAAAGTACTGATGGTGTTGCTATGATGACATTAGATTTTAGTAACCCATCAATCCACTTAAGCTGTTTAACACCATGATTTATTGTAGTTACAAATGGGTTTTCAAAATCGCTGCTAACTAGTTTTAGTTTGCGTAGAAGCCCTAGATTTATAAATTTATTTTGAATTTGAGTACGCAATGCATCTGAAGGAACGATAACCAAAGTTAATGGAAATTTTCCTGCTACAACAAGTGATAGTATTGTTTCAGTTTTACCAGTACCTGTTGGCATAACAATAGTTGCTGACTCGCTATGATCGGATTTTTCATATCCTAAGCCGGCATGAATTGCGCCTATTTGAGGAGGTCTTAATCCTTCATTATTACTATCTTCTTCTCTAAAAGCAAAAAAACCATTTTTCCATGAATTGATTACATCTTTATAGTTTTTATTAACCTCATTAATCGGTTGCCAGTAAACAGCATTTTCACCAATTTTCTTAGTTTTGATAATAGTATCCACAGAATATCCTTTTTTGATATTTTATAATCTGAACAACTACGATTCAATATGTATTAAAGTTCGAGTTATCTACATTTATTATAATCCAATTAGCTTATATATAGGTATAATTAATAAATATTTGTTTACTAAAATTTAAGAGCTAATTTACGAAGTTACGTTTTAGATATAACTTTTGAACAGCCTAAAAATTGCAATACGAATTTAGCGTATAGGATGAGTTATTTTTATTAAACTTTTGAAGAGAATGACGACAAGGAGTTACCCAAAATTTTATATCTGAATTACACATTCGGCGCGTTACACTATCGCTAACCCACTCTATTTTCCTTAAATAAATTATGCTTCGTCTAAAAAGGTTGCCCTAAAAAGCAGTTTAGCCCTGACAGTAGCGGCTATCCTTGTCTGACCAATAAGATTGCGGGGAGTTGGCTAGAGGTGGTCGCTCGAATGTTGGAACGACTCTAGCTTTAGTCACCGCCTTAGTGGACAGGCAAGATAATAGCGGATGGCAGGATTAGCTCCCACATCCTCATCTTTAATAACACTAGCTAAATAACCTCTTGAACCCTCCCACAATACTTCAACACCTCTACGCAACCGCTATAAAGTCACTGGCAATCGCCGCAGTCATCCTATACCCTAAATCATTATTTCTATTTATTAGTCTAACCTGTAAAATCGCCTTAAATCTTTGCCTGTAATAAGCCAAAGCCACCATCCAAGAGAACGCCTATGTTGTACAACTTTGATGAGATAATTGACAGACGTCATACTGGGTCGCTCAAATGGCATTATAGCGACGATACCATTGCGCTTTGGGTGGCGGATATGGATTTTAGAGCCGCACAGCCTATTTTAGATACGATTGAACGAGTAGTACATCATGGCGTATTGGGCTATACCAAACCCACTGCGGCGTTATACGAGTCAATTATTAACTGGCATGGCAGTCGTTATGGTTTAGCACTGGAGAAACAGCACATCCTATTCTCCCCCGGTGTCGTACCAAGTTTGGCGCTGATGATGAGAATATTTACTGAGGTGGGCGATGCAGTACTGGTCAACGATCCTATCTATACGCCTTTTATGACTAAGGTTCGTGATAATGGGCGACGGCTTATCCTCTCGCCATTAATAGAGGTGGAAGGACGCTATCAGCTAGACTTGGCTGATATCGAAGCTAAGATAGTGGCGCATAAGGTGAAGCTTTTTCTGCTATGTAATCCGCATAACCCAGGCGGACGGGTATGGACAGTAGATGAGCTTGAGTCGCTGCTTTTGATTTGCAAAAAGCACGATGTAGCGATTGTTAGTGACGAGATTCATCAAGATTTGACCTTGAGCAGTCATGAGTTTATACCATTTTTAAGCCTAGCAAAAGACTACGAGCATAAAGTAGTGAGCATCACCTCAATGACTAAAACTTTTAATGTAGCAGGCATTAAAGGCTCAATGATCTTTGCTAAAGACGAGGCCTTAATTGAACAAATCAGCCAACAGCAGCGCTTAAGTGACGAGCATGATTTGAATCTATTTGCTTATGAGGTTATGCAGAGCGCTTATGAGCAAGGCGATGAGTGGTTGGCGCAGGCGTTGACGTACATTGAAGCCAATATTGACTTGGTTTGTGATTTTTTAGCGCAGCATCTGCCTGATATTAAAGTTATGCGCCCAGAGGCCTCCTATCTAATATGGCTCGATTGCTCAGCGTATGCTCAGGACGATCAGACTCTTTATGACCAGCTTCGCGCTGCGAAAGTCGAGCTCAGTGCAGGCATCCAATACGGTAATGAGGGCCATGTGAAAATGCGCTTGAATGTCGCCTGTCCCAAAGCCCTGCTGGTGGAAGGCTTAAATCGTATTCATGCTGCCTTTAATGACATAAAATCTTAATCAGGCAGATAAGACTTTCATACTGATTGCCCATTACTTAATACTGCTTCGGCTACTAGCCAAAAACCCTGCAATGGCAGAGTTTTTATTAATTTTGGCTAGTTTGATCGAGATTAGTTATATCCAGTTAACCCTATCTACCTAAACATTAGGGGTTAACTAGATGTCTATCAGCTACTTACCAAGCAAAAGTTACGCCACCACGTGCGCCTACTTTCCCGGTATCAAGACCAACCCCTGCACCCGCTGAGATAGTCATGCTATCGCTAAGTCGACCAGCAAACGAGGTGCTCAGTGCTGAGCTACTATTATAATAGCCTGTACCGAAAGACATAGCGTAGCGCTTCCCTGAAGGAATAACTGGAGTCTCTAACGACAGCGCCATAGCGATCCCATCTTCGGCTTCATCTAAACGATCTGATTGACGATTGTATTCACTGCGTAAATCACTTATTTGTCTAGTGTTAATAGCGGTAGCTGCCCCAAAGTTTGCAACTTGCGCATTGGTATTGGCTAACTGATTGGCAGTCGCTAATGACTGTACAGTAACGCTAGTCCCTAAAGTGCCGTTAGCATCGGTAGTTACTATATTAGTACTGCCTGCTTGTGAGGCGGTACTCGCTTGTAGTTGACCTGCACCACCGAGAGCAATCTGGTTATCACTACCAGCTGCTGCTTGGTTACCGATAGCGATACTGTTTAAACCGCCAGCATTTGCCGCTTCCCCTACTGCTGTTGAACGTACACCACTAGCCTTGGCTAGATGACCAAAGGCTTGTGCTCGCTCAGCACTGGCAGTTGACTGCCAACCTACGGCAGTCGCACCTGCTTGAGTGGCTTGGGCTTGCGCACCGATAGCAGTTGAAGATGTGCCAGAGGCGGTAGTTTTACGTGCACCACTTCGGTCTCCTCCTATAGCCACGCCATCCTCTCCTGAAGCAACAGCAGTATTACCAATCGCAACAGCGTTAGTACCTGAAGCAACAGCATCTTCAGCACCAGCAAAACTTTGAGCACCTGATGCAGTAGTTTGATGACCAACTGCCGTAGCCATAGCGCCAGAAGCCTGAGCCTGCCAGCCCAAAGCGGTTGCTCCTGGAGTGTTCGCTAGACTCTCGCCACCAATTGCCGTGGTCGAATTACCTAAAGCCTGCGCACCTGCACGCGAACCATTTTCAGATACACCGCCCCCAAGTGCCACAGCGTCAATACCATCAGCCTGTGAGTTAGCGCCAATCGAGATAGAGTTTTCGAAAGAGGCAAAAGCAGTATTACCTATCGCCAAGGCATTTTCAGCCGCCGCAAAGGAGTTTTGACCTACTGCAGTGGCGTTATCAGCAAAGGCGCTAGTGTTCGGGCCACAAGCCAAAGCATCGGTTCCAAAGCTGGTTGCTCCCCCTGAATCGCCACTTGCCAGTTGACACTCAGCTGCCATCACGGTGGAGCTGCTAAAAGAAATGGCAGCGATTGCTAGTGAAAGTGCGCTGATTTTGAGTGCTGAGCCTGATAGAAAGTCCATTTTCATTATCGTTCATCCTTTTTAAAGGTATTAGGCACTTTAGTCGATTCGGCTAAAGGCTGATAGAGGTCAGAGCACTTGAAGTAACAGCATAATGGTCAGCTGGTACTGTTAAACTTGCCTTAACACCTTAGCACTATTGTGTAGTTAGATTCGACTATTATTTTACTGCTATTTGCAAAAATTACATTTAAATCAATAGCTAAAAGTTATTTACTACAAGCTGTTGTTGTTCAAAGCCTCTATTTCTAAGTAACCATGAAAGGTATAATTAAAACAATAAGCAAAATAGTCATTATTAATTATCATACCAACCGCCATTACTACCCCGAAACTTGTTAAAATAGGCCACCAATTTTATCTATTGATGGACATCTATTTATGACCACTGCCACTACGCCTAATGCTGCCATACCTACCATTAAAGAAGATCGCATCCTAATCCTTGATTTTGGCTCGCAGTACAGCCAGCTTATCGCTCGCCGTGTACGTGATTCAGGCGTATTCTGTGAGATGTTCCCTTATGATATCGATACTCAGCGTATCATCGACTTTGGTGCCAAAGGTGTCATCTTGTCAGGTGGCCCTGAGAGTGTTCATGCTGACAATAGCCCACGTATCAATGAGGCGGTGTTTGAGTTAGGCGTACCAGTATTAGGTATTTGCTACGGCATGCAAGCGATGGCAGAGCGCTTCGGTGGTAAAGTTCACGCTAGCGACATCCATGAGTTTGGCGCATCGACGATCAATATTGATAGCACCTCCAAGCTTACAGACGGCATCGAAGATGCCGCTGGCAAGCTAAATGTATGGATGAGTCATGGCGATAAAGTGATCGATTTGCCACAAGGCTTCAATATCGTTGCTAGCACGCCAAGCTGTCCAGTAGCGATTATGGCTGATGATACTCGCCATTATTATGGTTTACAGTTCCATCCAGAAGTCACTCACACTGCACAAGGCCAAGCATTATTAGGGCGTTTTGTCCATGAAATTTGCGACTGCGCTGGTAGCTGGACGGCTGATAACATCATCGATATGCGTATCGAACAGCTTAAAAAGCAAATCGGTGACAAGCAAGTATTGCTCGGTCTTTCAGGTGGGGTAGACAGTTCAGTCGTCGCCGCACTATTGCATAAAGCTATCGGCGATCAGCTGACTTGTGTATTCGTTGATACTGGCCTATTGCGCCTCAACGAAGGCGACCAAGTGATGCAAGTATTCGCAGAAAACATGGGCGTAAAAGTGATTCGTGTGGATGCTGAAGAGTTATTCTTAACGGCATTGGCTGGCGAGTCTGATCCAGAAGCTAAGCGTAAGATTATCGGTAAAACCTTTATCGATGTATTTGCCAATAGCGCGCGTGAAATCAGCGAGCAAAGCGATGGTAAAGTCATCGAATTCTTAGCGCAAGGCACTATTTATCCTGATGTTATTGAATCAGCTAAGTCGCATCAAGGTAAAGCCCACGTGATTAAGAGCCATCATAATGTTGGTGGTCTACCAGATGATTTGGCCTTTGAATTGGTTGAGCCGTTACGTGATTTGTTTAAAGATGAAGTACGCAAATTGGGTCTTACCCTTGGCCTACCAGCGAAGATGATCAACCGTCATCCGTTCCCAGGACCAGGTTTAGGCGTACGTATCTTAGGTGAAGTCACTAAAGAGTTCGCTGATATTCTGCGTGCAGCTGATGCGATCTTTATGGATGAGTTAGAAAAATCAGGCTGGTATGCAAAGACGGCGCAAGCCTTTGCGGTATTCCAACCTATCAAATCAGTCGGCGTGGTTGGCGATGGCCGCCGTTATGCATGGGTTATCGCCCTACGTGCGGTTGAGACCGTAGACTTTATGACCGCCCGCTTTGCCCATCTACCCTATGATTTGATCGAAACCGTATCGAATCGCATTATGAATGAGATCGCTGAAGTATCACGAGTGACTTATGATGTGTCTAGCAAGCCGCCGGCTACTATTGAGTGGGAATAATTATTTAATTAATTGTTAGATAAAATGATAAAAACACTCAACTTGTTGGGTGTTTTTTTTGCTTAAAATTTCTATAGCCAATTTAGCTCTTCGCTATCATATTCTGTGTTTATTAAATGCGACTAAAGCCTGTGGTGTTAATACTATCTTAAAACTAGGTTTAGCTGAGTTACCGTAACCTACCATATCGAACATACGCTAACAGAAAAGGTCACAAAGGGCGCAATAGTCGCCATTATTGTGTGTTTTACTTAATTACTGACGATCTGCACTGACACTAGAGCACAGCTTTTATAGATCAGTAGCTATCAGCAGCGCTCAGTGTGACAGATCAAATAGACCTTAAGTTATAGCTTAAATTGGAAAAAATATGAAACAAGATAATCAATCACAGAATAAGAAATCAAATAATGATAAACCAAATAATAAAAAAACAGTCCTCGTAGTTGGCGGCGGGCCAGCAGGGGTACAAGCAGCATTGCGAGCGCATGAACTTGGCGCAAAAGTAACCCTGCTTGAAGCCAATAAACTCGGTGGTACTGCGTTTAATGAAGGCCCAGCGCCGGTTCGAACGCTAGCCCGAGCAGCACGTCTGCGCACGGATACGGCGCTGTACTCTCAGTTTGGACTACAAGGCGATACGCCATCCGTCGACTTTAAAGCCGCCATCGACAATGCTAATCGGGTTGCCGCTCACGCTAATAAGATATGGCACCTAACAGAAGTGGTTAAGCAGCAAGGCATCGAGGTGATAGATGAAGTAGGGCCTGCGCATTTTGTGAATAACAACACTTTAGAGATTGCTGACGGACGCCAGTTTAGTGCCGACAAAATCATTTTGACCGTCGGTGGCAAACCCAAAAAGCTCTCTATTCCGGGCAATGAGTTAGCACTGTCGTTTCATGACTTATGGTCAATGACTGAACTGCCAGAGAGGGTAACGGTAGTCGGTGGCTCTGCAACGGGTTGCCAGCTTGCCTCCATCCTCATTGATTTTGGCGCGCAGGTCGATATCATTGAGTTTGCTGACCGCTTGAGCCCGCCGAGCGACGCTGATATATCGCGTAAGCTTGAGCAGGCCTTTAAATCACGGGGTATGAATGTCCTGACCAGTACTGGGTGTGAGTCAATCTCCAAGGAAAACGGTCAGTTAAAAGTGACCTATAAGCATGATGAGCAAGTAGACTCACTGATGACCGATGCGGTGTTCTTGATGGTGGGTTGGCCAGCTGATTTGGAAGGGCTCAATCTAGAGGCCACTGATATTAAAGTGAACGGCCCTTACATCGAAGTTGATGACTATTTGCAGACCAACGTAGAGGGCGTGTATGTCGCCGGAGACGCCAACGGCGTCAGTATGTTCGTCCAAAGTGCGGCCCATCAAGCACGAGTTGCCACGCAAAATGCTTTATCTGATACCGCTGAGAAATACGCTCCACGAGCTATTGCTACTGGCAGTTTTACTGAGCCAGAATACGCATCGGTAGGCATGACTCAAGCGCAAGCAGAAGAAGATCATGAGTGCATCGTTGAGATTATCGATTATGAAAATTTACCTCGTGCGGTTATGGATGGGCGTACCGATGGCTTCTGTAAGATTATTATCGATAAACAGACGCAACAGTTACTGGGCGCGCATGTACTCGGTTCTTACTCTGCTGAGGTGATTCAAGTGGCGGCTACTTGTTTGGCGACCAAAATGACCGTTAATGAGATCGCTAATTTAGAATTGGCCTTTCCTACGTTTACCGAAGCTTTGGGTATGGCGGCTCAACGCATCTGTAGAAACCTGCGAATGGAAGACGAAAAAATCGAAGAGTAACCGTTGTGCTTGTTTAATTAGTGAAGAATGCATTGGTCACCAGTTTGGTCGTAGATGGTTGTCGCTATGCGTGGGTGATTGCGCTACGTGCCGTTAAAACTGTAGACTTTGTGACGGCGCGCTTTGCTCATCTGCCGTATGATTTGATTGAAACCGTATCGAATCGTATTATGAATGAGATTGCCGAAGTATCACGCGTGACTTATAATGTGTCGAGCAAGCTGCCTGCTACGATTGAGTGAGAATAATATTTCTGCTTAATTTTTAGCTAAAACAAAAAAAGCACTCAACTTGGTTGGGTGCTTTTTTTAGTCGAAAGGTGATATTTTATAGCAATAGCAAGTAAGTCGAATATAATTTAATTTCCATTGTTTATATTAGTAAAATACAAAAACAGACTCCTCAAAAAAATTATTTTATAAAGTAGGTAAGTTAATGGCTATTGATATATCAAAATTAGATAAAATTGAATCTAGTACTGAATTTGAAACGTCAATTGGTAACTTATATTTGTTTTCTCTCAGTCTTAAACATAGCCATATTCTTTCAAGTGCGTTTAAACACTCCGATAATGAAAGTAAGCCTTTACAATGTATAAAAATATTGATTGCGCTTGTATTTTATCCAGAAATTAGCCTTAAAGATGGGAAATATAAACCTGAAGAGCGGGTTTTAAGCTTAGAAGACGTTAATAAGCTTAGTGAAGAAGAGATAAAAAATATAGCCGAGATTTACATAGAACATAATGGTTCATTATACAAAAGTAAAAAGACTTGGATTGAATTAAATGATGAGGGTAAAGAAATACATCATTCGAAATATGAAGGAATTAAATATCCTAAAGAAGAGGAAGAGTCTTCTGTCAATTATTTGTATCGACTTCTCTGTTTGAAAGACGAAAGAGAGCAAAAGCAAATGAGAGAGATAATGAATTCTATACCAAAGCTTGGAGGGTTTTCTCCAGAACTACAGAGAGCAGTAGCCGAAAATCTATCAACAGGAAATGCGCTGACTCAAGCCATGAAAAGTATTGAGCCATTACAGCAAAGTTTAAAAGCTAGATCTATTCCAAAAGAATATGTAATTAATAATAATATGAGAATGCATGCTGAAAGAATTAAAGCTAATAAAGAGCCTTTTGATAAACTAGCAGAAAGATTAGACACTTTAATAGAAGCTTCCAGCAAGTCTGCTGACATTTTATCTAAAGGCAATATTCAGCAGGTTGAGATGTATTCTGAAAATAAAAGCGTTGTAGATGAAACTAATAAGTTGCAAAAGAAGATTTTGCAAGAAACTATAAGCGGTGGTGATAGGTCTAATAAAAAAACTAATATAGTAATTTTCCTTACTATTGTTGGAATACTAACTTCTTTCGGTTTAAGTTTCTATACAGGGTTAGATAAAAGCAGTTCGGAAGCAGAAAGTTTAATATTACTAGAAGAAAATAAGAAAGATTTGCAAACCTTAAAGGAGTCTAATGATCTGTATAATCAAGAAATTAGCCGTCTACGTGCTAAAATCGAACAATTTGAAAGCACTAAGAAGTGAAAGATAATTAAGGTAGAATATGAAAAAAAGCAGCACCCCAAAAGAAGCACTGCCATCGTTTAAAACCTAATTGTTAAAAATTAACCCCGCAAATTAACCACATAACGTCCAACCACTTTACTCGATGTGAAGCGTTCTAAGTATTCTGGGGTTTGTTCTAAAGTAATCTCTTCGCTGTACTGCTCAAGATCAGCAAGCTTCATATCGGTGGCAACACGGGCCCAAATCTCTTGCTTGTCAGCCAATGGAATAAACACCGAATCGATACCTAATAAAGAGATACCTCTAGTGATAAAAGGTAGCACAGTCATAGCGAATTCAACTGATGAGGCCAAGCCACAAGCTGATACGGCACCGCCAGACTTAGTTTGTTTAAGTAAGTTTGCCAAATAATCACCACCTAAAGTATCGATAGCGTTCGCCCATAATTCGCGGCCAACAGGTCTATTACCTACCTCATTAATAGTGTCACGATGACGTACCTCGCTGGCTCCCAAGGTTTTTAGATGCTCGCTTTGCTCAGGTTTTCCTGAGAAGGCAATAACCTCATAGCCTAGCTGCTTTAGGATGGCGATACTGATACTACCCACGCCGCCAGTTGCGCCAGTGACTGCTACTGGACCGTCGCTAGGCTTTGCACCCATTTTTTCTAGCTTTTGAATACATAAAGCCGCAGTCAAACCACCAGTACCGTAGCTCATCGCCTCTTTTAAAGTCAAAGAAGTCGGACATGGCAAAGCCCAAGTTGCTGGGATAGATATCATTTGACCCAGACCACCCGCTGTATCCATACCCAAATCATAACCAAATACCAGCACCTCTTGGCCAGCGCTAAAAGTCCCTGACTTATCACTGACCACTATACCTGCTGCATCAATACCTGGGGTGTGCGGGTAGTGCTTAGTAATCATCTTATTACCAGCGGCTGACATAGCATCTTTATAGTTTAGCGAAGAGTAATGCACCTCTATCAATAAGTCATTCTCAGGCAAGTCACTGACGTTGCGTTCGCGAATGCTTTTTTTAAATTCACCGTCGTCAGTTTCTTCAACGACTAAAGCTTTGAAAGTTTTATGGTTAGACATAATCATATTCCTAGTTTGCGGTGTTTTTTAGCTACTGCCAGTAACAGCTTGTTATAAAAATAAAAAAGCTCATGATTGCATGGGCTTTTTTATTCGATGGCAATAACTAAGGCTTTAATAATATTTTACCTTTCTTGTCAGACTGTATTTTTCCGTCAACCGCTTTGGTGATATCCGCCAAATCAAAAACCGCTTCAACAGGCAGTTGTAGCTTACCGCCAACCGCTCTATCAATCAGCTCATCGACTAAGCGCTGCTTGTTGTCTACGCTCATCTCTTGGCTAATTTTACTACCCCAGAAGCCTTTTAGCGTCGCCTGCTTAAAGATTATATCAGTAGGGTTGAGCATCATCGGCTTACCTGACATCGCGCCAAATACCGCAAATGTACCGCCATGACCGAGTAGTGATAATAAAGCACCGCTGTCTTCGCCACCAACAGAATCAACTGCTGCACTGATTTTATCCTCAGCAATCATTGATTTTACTTGGTCTTTCCAGTCTTCATCTTCACTATTGATATTATTCTCTATCCCAATGGCCTGTAGGTCTGCCACCGCCTCACTACTGCGTACTATATTGATGGTTTTTACCCCACGAGCTGCCGCTAGCATAGCTAGAGATTTACCGACCGCAC
Source organism: Psychrobacter sp. TAE2020 (assembly GCF_018919485.1). Lineage (GTDB taxonomy): Bacteria > Pseudomonadota > Gammaproteobacteria > Pseudomonadales > Moraxellaceae > Psychrobacter. The sequence goes on along the minus strand of NZ_JAHLMU010000001.1, from coordinate 2,067,569 downwards.
CATTAGCAGCGTTATGGATCAGCCACTGGCCGCGCTCTACTTCTAGGAACTCAAGCAGCATCAAGGCACTGAGTGGCATAGCGATCAATTGCGCCGCCATTTCATCGTTTAAGCTCTCCGGTACCGGAAACACCATGTCTTCTGAGGCCACAAAATATTCTGCCCAAGTCGCTTGCACACTAGCAGCGGCAACACGTTGACCGACTTTTAAATTTTTAACATTGCTACCTACAGCATCGATGATACCGACCGCCTCAGAACCACCAATAGCTGGCATTTCAGGTTTAAAGCCATATTTGCCACGAATAGTTAGTAAGTCATGATTATGGATAGAGGCCAAGATAGTCTTCACTCGTACTTCGTTAGCTTTTGGCTCTGGAGTAGGGCGGTCGCCTAGGCTGAGGACTTCAGTAGGTTTGCCAAAATGATCATAAGTTGCGCTACGCATAGTATATTCCTTGAGTTATTATTAAATAATTATCACGGTTTACAGTAGCAAGTCGCGCCTAACTAGCGCAATATCAGTTTAGTTAAGTATTTTGTCAGTATGGTTAATGATGGTTCAATACCCCTTAACGTAAAAACAGCGCTTTGATATCCTCAGAGCACTGTTTTTAGGGGTTTGGCCCATAGCCTAGCATCAGCCAAAGCTTATAAAATGAGCACAATTTTAATCTTACTGATCTAAGGCAATCACCTCATAATTTTTGTCCACCATATCCGTTAATAAGGGTTCGCCCTTATCGTTAACTCGGAATAACCCATACTCTGCTGCCTCAAAGGCTTTGGCCTGACCTTCTTGAAAGAAGAAAGCATTGGTTGCTAGTTGCACGCTACCACGGCGGATACGGTAATGAATAGACCGCTCATTTGCTGCTAAGCCATGCTGATTATTATTATCAGCTAAGCGTACAAAATGCCCGACGTTATGCTTATCGACTGCGACAATCACATGACCTTGCATAGGGTCATATATACGAAAATCTGATTCTGATTCATTTGGCTCAGATTCCTGTAGCTCAGACCCTTCTAATTCAGAACCTTCTAATTCAGAACTTTTTAATTCAGAATCTAGGGCTGGTATTGGCGGCTGTAAGCTCTCGTATTGTGGTCGTAGGGCATCAAAGATATCACGCTCTATAGTATAACTGAGCGCCATATAATCACCTTGCATAAAGCCACGCGGATCGACAGGAGCCAGCTGCAATAGTATTGGTTTACCAGTAGCTAGATGGTTTTCATGTTCAATTACTTTTATAGTGATCGCGACTAATACTGCTAGTAATCCTAGTAGCGCCATGGCGATAGTCACTGAGCGTTTCTGCCACCAAGGCAACTTTGAGAGTGTTGGTTTGCGCTGATTGCTTAAACTATGACCCTTAGTAGAGTGGGGGTTATTAATAGGCTGAGTCATGAGGGACGCTCCTGATCATCACTACCGCTGTCTTGGTTAGCCATGGTGCCAACAGAGGTTTTAGGAGGTAGGTTAGCAGTGGTTGTACGCAAGACTGTCAAAGGTAAGTCGCTAGCAATATAACGACTTACTAGCAGCCAACGCATCAGCAATATACTGATAGCGATAATAAGCATTGAGCCTGACTTTATTAATAAAGAGCTATCAAGCTGATAGTAATACCAAAATATATAGCTTACTAAGGCAAACAAGCCAACCCCTAATAGTAGCCGTTGGCTATTGGCAATGCCAATAATAATCACTATGCTGGCAGACAATAGCCCTGAAACATAGACCGATATGATGCCGATGATAATGATGACGCAGACGATAATAATGTCAGGTTGTGAGGGTGATTTAAAAGACAGTAGTTTCATCTGGTAGCGCTGAAGGATAAGGTGAGCACCATACAAGCTGACTATCACCAACAGCCCCTGCGCAATATAGTAATTATAGCTAAATTTATTACTAATAAATTGGACGTTGTATTCGCCGGCGAAAATATAGATAGAAAAAATAAGTAGCACAAAGGCAGAAGCATAGCTCAGCGCTTTACTGATATCAAAAGTCCCTGCACGCCAGCGAATCGGCAGGTAACTTACTAACCAATAGCGTTGTAGGTTTGCCATAATAGTGACTAGAGCTAATAGTGCTAAGCTCAGTTCAGGCAGTTGATAAAAGCTAAGCAAATAGACTATTACGCCCAATACCGCCGCACTACTGAGCAGTCGATAAATAAAATTAGGCATGACAAGAGTCATGATGACTTGGATCAGTAAAAACAGCCAAAGGCTCAGCGGTTGGGTTATCTCACTGCCAAATAAGGCAAACATCAAATATAGCTGTCCTGCGCCACTCAAGGCAAAGGCCAAACTGTTCCAAAAAGTATTATCCGCAGATTTTTTATTTTTAAATAAAGTAAAAGCTATGGCGCTCAGTATTATGCCGACCAGCAATTGTAGTAGTGAGCTGTCAAAGACCTCTGCTTGATACAGTATCAGGGATAAAAACCCAACCAAAAATATGCTGGATAACACCCCACTAAAGCCAAAAAATAAGTGGATAAACCAAGGCGTGCTATCATTATTATGAGCTGGGTTAGCAAGGTTATCAGCCAAAGCAGCGGCATCGCTATCCCTATGGTTATGGCTATCTACAATAGGGTTAGGCGCAATCAGGCCTAGCTGTTGCAACTGCGCAAGCGTCTGATCATAGTTATTCATAGTCACCTCGCGTTTGTGCCAGCCACTCAGATTGCTGATCCCTGTTATCTAAGTGGGCGAGGCGTCGTAGCCAAACTACCATCGCTGAACTCATGGCAATCAGTAATAGCGCTAGCAATAAAAAGCCACCAGCCTCCCAATCATCGAGCAGCAACTTGCCCGCCCAGAACATAACTACTGTAATCACAGAGCCGCATAGATAAGTCAGCATTAATAAGTCACTACGCTGCCGATAAAAACGCCAAAGCATAAAGCCACACCAGCTTGCCCACAGCGACAAAGTAACGAGCAACGGTAGCGTTTTGATATCGTCAAAGATAGTGATAATGGCTAGATGAGTAATGAAATAAGTGCTTAGCAAGCCGACCACATAAGTACTCCAGTGCAAACTGTACTTAGTGGGTAGCGCTGTTTGAGAAATAGCAGCTTTAGTAGCAGCGGTTTTTAATAGCGTTGGTTTATATAAGCTTAAACGAAAACCGGGTTTATTCTCTACAGTAGATAGCCATAGAATTAGGGCTACTAAATTGAAGATAGCTAGGATACTCAGCTGCAAGATATCTTGATAAATATAATCTGCAAATACAATAGCTACCACGTCGATATAGAGTATCAGGCTGGCATTTACGAGCCCAAGCCATAACAGCCAAAGTGCAGGTAGGCGAGCAATGAGCACCCAAGGAATAATCAATAGCGCCCAATTAAAGAACAGCTGCCAAGTATCAGCGCCAGTTTGATAAACCTGACCAAATAACGCCAATAAACTACCAGTGATGATACTAGCTATAAGCAGCAGTAATTGCCGTACGAGCTGAAATCGTTGTTTAAAACAGAGAATTATGTAGAGCGCTATAGTGACAACTAAAGCTCCTTCGACTAAAGCGAATTTGCCAGTGTGGCTCATATTTTGCCAGTTATAGGCGATAAAGAACACTAAAGCTAATACTAGCGCTACTGAGCCAATAATCAATGCCGCTTTATCAAAGAACGCAAGCCAAGTGTGTTTAGTAGGATAAACTTCCAACTTTAGAGCTGCTGTATCAGCATGAGATAAGGGTAAGCTGCCTTGCTTAAGCAGTTGCTCGATGCTACGCCGTGGTTGACTCATAGCGATCTCTAAATAAAAGATTATTTAGCTCATCTTAGCTGTTTTTTACATTAATATCATACTAAAGTTTATAAAGCGCTGGTTAATAGTGAAGTAACGTTTGGCAGTAGTGCTGATGATAGTCTACCGCCAGAAACTACAGCAATAGATACTACCACTAGCAATAAATACTATTTTATTAATAGGGGTGCCCTTGAGGTATTGAATAGCATTATTAGCTCTTTTAGAATGCTAAAAATGAGTCAACAGCACTTTTAACCGCTATGATTTTTACAGATAGAATTTTCTACGCTTAATTTTTCAAATTTGTACAAAAATAAATAAGTTGAAAATAAGCAATAGGCTAACTTTTTGTGAGAGTGGATAACAGCTGTTTTTCACATTATAAAAGTATGATTACTAGAAGGTGATATTGGCTTAAAGCTTATAGTGGACGACACTGTTTTAATTCTCTTTTTTTAACTTAAAATCTAGTGCCTTGTTGAAAGTATTAAATTAATAGTCTTTATTTTCAGTAGTTTATAAAGATATACATTATCTATGCTTTCAAGCTAATAGCATAAAGGTAAGCTTTTTATCAAGGATAAAGGGGCTATGTTACGAGGGGGTAAAGGGGGACGATGTCTACTATAATAATAGAGTTGTAGATGGTTTTTATCTGTTAATCGTGCTGCGCTTATAAGCTAATTTTAGGGGTCGCTATTATAACAATATTAAAATCTATTGACATTTGCTTCGTTTTTTATTACTAATAGTTGTCCCTTTTGTTACTAATAGTTACCTAAGATTATCTCAATTAGAATGGCTAACTTTTAATTATCAGCTTATTACTCGATAGTTATAAATTAAGGCTTGAACACAGAACGGTAGCGCTGCCAGCTATACTGATGATACTTAGTTGATAAAAGCAATATACGGATATATTAAACTTAAGAGGTTGACTACAACTTAGTCGATCTGCCCCAGCCACCTGCTAGCTAGGTCATTACATGATGCAAAATCCTACCCGCCTATTCAATACTCTTTTTCTGCCTACTGCTCTTGTGCTCGCCATGTCTATGACTGGCTGTAGTGATAAGTCTGCAACTGATAATAACGCCAGTAAATCAGCTGCTGTTGATCCTAGTGTACTTGCTGATACTCAAGAGCTAGTGGTTAACAATGCTGCGGAGCCAGAATCACTGGATCCACACAAGGTATCTGGGGTTCCTGAAGCCAACATTGACCGTCAGATATTTGAAGGCTTGACTAATACTGATGCTGAAGGCAAAACGGTTCCCGCCATAGCGACCAGTTGGGAGAGCGAGGATAATAAAGTATGGATGTTTAAGCTGCGTGATGCTAAATGGTCGAATGGGGATCCAGTAACGGCAGAGGACTTTGTCTATAGTATGCGCCGCTTGGTCGATCCCAATACTGCCTCACCATATGCAAGTTATTTAGTCGATGCCAAAGTAGTCGGTGCCGATCAAATCGTAGATGGCAAAGCCGCTATTGATACCCTTGGAGTAAAGGCTATCGACGATAAGACTTTGCAGATTACTTTGTCACAGCCAGTACCTTATTTCCCAGACATGCTGATCCACAACTCGGTCAAGCCGGTTCATAAAAAGACGGTTGAGGCCTTTGGTGATAAATGGACAGATCCTGCAAATATCGTGGTGAATGGTCCTTATAAGCCTAGCCAGTGGCAAGTCAATGACAAGATCGTCTTAACCCGTAACTCCTCTTATTATGACGATGCGAACACTACTATTAATAAGATCACGATGCTAGCGATTCCTTCTAGCACCACGGATGTTGCACGCTATCAGGCCGGCGAGATCGATATAACTTACAATGAGGTGCCGACTGAGCAATTTGCGTCTCTCAAAGAGCAGCTTGGCGATCAGCTCAGAGTATCCCCTTATCTTTGTACTTATTATTATGAGTTTAATACCGTTAAGCCACCGTTTAATGATCCTAAGGTGCGCCGCGCCTTAGCATTGGCGTTGGATCGTGACACTATTGTAGATAAAGTAATCGGTCAAGGCCAGACTGCGGCGTATCAATTGACACCGCCTGCCACTAATGGCGATGTTAAAAACACGCCAGAGTGGTCGACTTGGGATAAAGAAAAACGTATTGCTGAAGCCAAAAAACTGCTCAATGAAGCGGGCTATAGCGACAGCAAGCCGCTTAAATTCGAGCTACTATATAATACTAATGACAACCATAAAAAGACTGCGGTGGCGGCTACGTCATTATGGAAACAAGCGCTTGGTTTCGTTGATGTGACTTTAACTAATAAAGAATGGAAGACTTATTTGGATACCCGTCGTAATGGTGATTACCAAATCGCACGTGCGGGCTGGTGTGGCGATTATAATGAGCCGTCAGCATTCTTAAATATTGTTAAATCCGATAACAGTGGCAACTATGGTAAATACAATAGCGCTAACTTTGATAGCTTAATGGCGAAAACCTTACAAGCGGGTGTCACCCCTGAGCAGCGTGGCGGTTTATACAAACAGGCCGAAGTGCAGCTGGATCAAGATATGCCTCTGTTGAACATGTACCATTATGTCAGCCCGCGTCTAATTAAGCCTTATGTCATTGGCTTCCCAAGCCAAGATATATTAGATAACTGGCAAGGCAAAGATCTATCCATCGCCAAACATTGATCCCTTTAGATATAGCAGTCATATGCCGATAGTAGCTAGGTGCTGTGAAGAAGATTAAACCTGATTCATAGCACTATCAGCGACTGAGAGTTGCAGCTGTTTATAGTTTTGTATTGCAAGATAGGCCATTGGATAGCTTATAAACAGTCACTGAATATTTTTAGTATTATTTCCTATTTCTCATTAGTTTCATTCTTCATTGCCATTTTTTAGGCTTGATGGATGAAATTTTTGCAGTTTAAAAAGCACTGATTTCAGATAGTACAGGTAAGTTCAGTCCCTTAAAGTTAACTATTTGATAGCTAACTGGGCATTGGTTTTGCTGTCGTTATTTGTCTGCCACTGGGCTTAGGAATGAGCACTATGATCATGATAAAAGAGGCCTTATGCTAAAACTAATTTTCCGACGCATCTTAGAGGCAATCCCGACTTTATTTGTGCTAATAACCGTGTCCTTCTTTATGATGCGTTTAGCACCAGGCAGTCCTTTCACTGGTGAGCGTAATTTGCCGCCAGCGGTGATGGCTAATATTGAAGCGAAGTATCACCTCAACGATCCCATGTGGTTACAGTATGTTAATTACCTAAAGCAGCTGGCAGTAGGCGATTTTGGACCGTCTTTTAAATATAAAGACCATACGGTCAATGAGCTATTGTCGCAATCGTTTCCAGTATCTATGGAGCTAGGCTTATATGCTTTTATACTAGCATTAGTATTGGGGTTGGCCTTCGGCGTTATTGCTGCACTGAAACAAAACTCTTGGCTAGACTACGTGCTCATGGCCTTTGCAATGACAGGGGTAGTGATTCCAAGCTTTGTAAAAGCGCCATTACTAGTACTTATTTTTGCCATTCTTTTGCAATGGTTGCCAGCAGGGGGCTGGAATGATGGGGCGCTTCCTAATCTAGTATTACCAGTCACCGCTTTGGCGCTGGCTTACGTTGCCAGTATCGCCCGCATCATGAGGGGTTCGATGATTGAGGTGATGAACAGTCAATATATTCGCACCGCAAGATCAAAAGGCCTACCGATGCGCCAAATTGTAATGAAGCATGCATTACGACCCGCTATGCTGCCAGTTATCTCCTATTTAGGCCCAGCCTTTGTCGGTATTATCACGGGCTCTATCGTGATTGAGACTATTTTTGGTCTGCCAGGTATCGGACAGTTATTTGTCAATGGTGCGCTTAATCGAGATTATGGTGTCGTGCTTAGTTTGACTATCTTGGTGGGCGTGTTGACTATTACTTTCAATGCTATCGTCGATATTTTGTACGCGGTAATTGATCCAAAAATTCAATACTAAGTGTGACATTGGCTAAGGCATTCAAAAGTATGACTAGTACTTAATCGCCGTTTTATACATTCTATTCATTGCTATGTTAAATAAATGATTACAAGGACGACTATGAGCCTTACAGCAGATAAGCCAACCGCTCTACTAGACGAACCGGCCAAGGAAATTAAAGGCCGCAGCCTTTTGCAAGATGCCAAGCGCCGTTTTTATCGTAATAAGGCCGCGGTCGCCAGCCTATTTATCTTATTATTGATTGGGGCTTTTGTTATATTCGTGCCGATGCTAGCGCCTTTTGGCTATGCTGAGACCGACTGGAACTTTATGCAAGCCGCACCTGCTATTGATAACAAACATTACTTCGGTACCGATTCACTCGGTCGTGATTTATTAGTGCGAACGGCGGTCGGTGGTCGTATTTCATTATTAGTTGGGATAGCAGGTGCCACGGTTGCCGTAATTTTTGGGACCATATATGGAGCGACGTCAGGGTACTTAGGGGGCAAGGTTGACTCGGTGATGATGCGAGTGCTAGAGATTCTAAGCGCCTTTCCTTTTATGTTCTTTGTGATTCTATTGGTTACCATCTTTGGACGTAACCTTATCTTAATCTTTGTGGCAATTGGGCTAGTCTCTTGGTTAGATGTTGCCCGTATCGTCCGTGGACAGACCCTAAGTTTGAAGGGTAAAGAGTTTATTGAAGCGGCGCATGTCGGTGGGGTTTCAGGCTTTAATATTATCCTGCGTCATATCGTACCTAACGTACTGGGTGTGGTAGTGGTCTATGCCTCTTTATTAGTACCAACGATGATTTTGTTTGAGTCATTTTTAAGCTTCTTAGGTCTAGGGGTACAAGAGCCGATGACCAGTTGGGGCGCGCTGTTGCAAGAAGGCTCTAAAACTATGCAAGTAGCGCCTTGGCAGATTTTGATTCCTTCAGTTTTTTTGGTTATTACTTTATTTTGCTTTAACTTTATTGGCGATGGGCTGCGTGATGCGTTTGATCCCAAAGACCGTTAGGAGGCTGACATCATGGCAACTCACAATGTTAATAGTACCCCTGTAAAAATAGACTCTACTATTATTAATACAGGCGCTGATTCGGTCTTTCATAATCAGCGTAACCCTGCAGACAGTCTATTAGCCGTTAAAGATTTATCGGTTCAGTTCACTACTGAAGATGGACTAGTAACGGCCGTTAATGGCTTAAATTTCAACCTGCACCAAGGCGAGACCTTAGGTATCGTTGGTGAGTCCGGCTCAGGTAAATCGCAGACTGCGTTTGCCATTATGGGACTGCTTGCGAATAATGGTCACGCAAAAGGTTCGTTACTCTTTGAAGGCAACGAGCTGCTTGGCTTGTCACAAAAAGCACTGAATAAAATTCGCGCTGAACAAATCGCTATGATTTTTCAAGATCCAATGACTTCCTTGAATCCTTATATGAAGATAGGCAATCAGCTGGCTGAAGTATTGACCTTGCATAAAGGCATGAGCAAAAAAGAAGCTTGGGCTGAGTCAGTACGGATGTTGGATGCGGTTAAGATTCCAGAGGCCAAAAAGCGTATTAACATGTATCCGCATGAGTTCTCAGGTGGTATGCGCCAGCGAGTTATGATTGCGATGGCGCTCCTATGTCGGCCCAAGTTATTGGTTGCCGATGAGCCAACGACCGCCCTTGATGTCACAGTGCAAGCGCAAATTATGGTGCTGTTAAACGAGCTAAAGCGTGATTTTGGCACGACCATTATTATGATTACCCATGATTTAGGGGTGGTCGCTGGTATTTGTGATCGAGTGCTAGTGATGTATGCAGGTCGCACGATGGCCTATGGGCAAACCGATGAGATTTTTTATACGCCTACTCATCCCTATACCATCGGACTGTTAAAGGCTATTCCACGTTTGGATGATAAAGGGGGCAAGCTTGAGACTATTCCGGGTAGTCCACCAAACCTATTAGATTTACCTGCCGGTTGTCCTTTTTATGAGCGCTGTGGGCATGCGATGGATATTTGCCGTGATACGCCGCCGCCGCTGGAGTTTTTACCACATGAGCGTCAGCGCGCCTGTCACTGGCAACCTGAAATCCAAATTGACGCCTCAGCGACTAGCACCACTAACACTGCTTCAGGGATAGAGGGGTAAGGTATGACTATCACCACAAAAGATTCAATTAGCACTAATAGCACTCATCAAATCCCGTTGCTAAAAGTAAAGGACGTACATACGACTTTTAATATTAAACAGCAAGGGGCTTACTTTTGGCAAAAGCCTGCCACTCTAAAAGCAGTCAATGGCGTATCGTTTGAGTTGTTTGCTGGCGAGACCTTAGGCGTAGTAGGAGAGTCGGGCTGTGGTAAATCAACGCTTGCTCGGACTATTATCGGCTTGATCCAAGCTGATTCTGGCAGTATTAAGTTCTATGATGAAGAGATGGTCGGTGCTTCTAAAAAGACCATGAGAATCAAGCGTAAAGACATTCAAATGATCTTTCAAGACCCGTTAGCGTCGCTTAATCCGCGCATGACGGTAGGTGATATTATTGCTGAGCCACTACGCACTTATTACCCCAAAATGAAAAAGCCTGAAGTGCAAAGTGAAGTACGTGCCATGATGAAAAAGGTTGGTTTGTTATCCAATCAGATTAACCGCTATCCGCATGAGTTTTCAGGCGGTCAGTGTCAGCGTATTGGGATTGCGCGCGCCCTGATATTAAAACCCAAAATCATCATCTGTGATGAGCCGGTTTCTGCTCTGGATGTCTCCATTCAGGCGCAGGTCATTAACTTATTACAAGACGTACAAGAAGAGATGGGGTTGGCTCTAATCTTTATCGCTCACGATTTATCGGTGGTCAAGCACATTGCTGATCGTGTGCTCGTTATGTACTTGGGTAACGCTGTTGAGCTTGGCGTGGACAAAGCGGTGTATGGTAATCCAACCCATCCTTATACCCAAGCGCTGATGTCGGCTGTGCCGTTACCTGATCCTATTGCTGAGCGTAATAAAACTATTCAGTTGTTAGAAGGTGATTTACCAAGTCCGATTAATCCACCATCAGGTTGCGTTTTCCGTACCCGCTGTCCACTAGCTGATGCAGAATGTGCTCAGATTAAACCGGTATTAGAAGGCACTTTAGAGCATCGTGTGGCTTGTTTAAAGAACAAGGTTGTAGCAGCTTAATCGGTTGATCCTAGTTACTTAAACTTAGTCACTTAAGCTCAATCACTTAAGCTCAATCAGTTGAGCTTAGTCATATGAGACCATTGAGTACTTTGCAACAGCGATAGTATGGTTAATAGGTTAATAGGTTAGTGGTTTTGTCTTAATCATATAGGGTGTATCGACTGCAGCCTATATGATTATTCATTCATAACAATAATCAAAAACAGCAATCAAACATCAGTAATCAACATCAATAAATCCATCTCACCAATATCGATACCAGCTTGATTTAGTAGCGTCGTTACTTGCCCACGATTATGAGTTTGATGGTTAAAAAAGTGCTGAAGTAGCATCGAGAAGGGTTTGTTATACACTAAGTTTTTAGTATTAATATAAGTTAATACTTTTGCATAATCCCTTTCTAGGGTTTGTTCAATGAACTCAATGATGAGCTTATCTAGCGCTTGTCTGTTATTAATAAACTCTGATTTGCTAAGATATAAGGTTTGGGTAAGTGTGGTTATGGAAGGGAAGTCTGCTAAAGATTGCGAGGTTTGAGCGGAGTCACTGACATCGATATCTACAAGGTTAGCATCGGCAGTAAAACGTCTTAACCATAGTAAGTCACCGACCATTAGATGGTTTAGCGTTCCTAATATGGAGCCAAAAAATGCTTGGTTATCCTTCCATAGAGCATCCTCGGAAAGGCCGGCAAGACTATCATTGATCTTTTGATTCATAACGGCATTGTAATTTGCCAGTAGTGAAAAGTGTAATTTCATCACCGTCGCTTCCTAAGGTTTTTGCTTAGTATGGAACCAATTCAATAAAACTCAATTCGACTCAGGACGTGCTCTTGCACAAAGTAGGCACAAACATAAGCGCTTGGCCAAGCAAAAACAAAAGCCAATCCCCACGACTGTAATAAGATCATAAAAAACCCATCATGAATGCCCGTTTTTACGGTAATAAGGGCCGCTGAGATAATCAGTGACATCATCATTGCCATCAGGCCAGTGAAGATTAGTCGATAATACTTACGGCGGGTACGTATTCTAAAGGTAGGGGATGCGGACATAATTGCACTCAATTTGATATTTTGATAGTTAGTTATCATGGTTTTAATTTACTAAAGATTAAGATTATAGTGCTACTGAATACTTAGTTCACTATGACTGAGATTCATCGTATTATCTATGCAAAACTATGCCAAGAGCAAATATTAGCTAACTCACATGACTGTTATATTGTGGCTACATTGCAGTGCTTAAGCAGCTGGCTACGCAAAGTGCTGAGGGCGTAATATTAGGCTGTACTGAGATTGGACTGCTAATCAAACAAGCAGACAGCCCAATCCCCATATTTGATACTACTGCTATCCATGCGCCAGCAGTAGAATTTTTATTGAAGACTACTAATATGGACTACGCTACTAGCGTTTAGATTTATTGAGTTGATGGATTCTATGAATTCTATGAATTCTGCGATGCAAGTTAACCACACGACGTAGAGGGGAACGCTTCCACGAAGTGGTCGGTAAAATATCCCGACACGACGCGCTAGTGCCGGTATTAGCACGAAACGCTTCAGACCTTTGCGCCGCTTCTTCTGCAGATAGATTTTTGCCTTGGCGCCAGCCACCGTGCATATATAGTCCTAACCCCATTAGGGCAGTGGCTACCATGCCTGCTGGAAACGACCACCAAAGCGCATCCGTTCCCAGTAGGGGAGAAAGCCCGAAAGCGAATCCAAGACGCACGGGGTACATTGAAATGACCATAACGATCAGCGGCCAAATCACGTAGCCGTTCGCCCGCATGGTACCGAACAGCACCTGTGCTACGCCAAAGAACAGATAGCCCCATGTCGCCACTACTTGGATATGGCGCCCGATCGGTATGGCTTTACTGTCACTGCCAAGGAAAAACCCAAGAAGGTTTTCATCAAAAATGGTCAGCAGCACAATAATAAAACCTGTCAGTACTAAGTTAAAAATAAGGCCCCAGCGGGTGATGCCCGAAATCCTATTCCATTGATTAGCACCGATGTTCTGGGCAGCCATGGCACTAGCCGCGGCACTTAACGCCATAGCGGGCATCTGCACATAGGTCCAAAGCTGTTGGGTGGCGCTATAAGCGGCTGTCGTCTGTACACCTTCACGGTTTATCAACGATAGCATAGTCAACGCCGCTGAAGAGATGACGATCATCTGCAAGCCCATTGGCAAGCCTTTTGACACCATTGATTTCATGATGTTTCGGTTAGCGCGTAAAAAGCGAAGCTCCGGCATCTTAAGTGCCAGTATAGAGCCACGAAAGTACATGGTGATGACCATGCCAATAAGCGCTAGGGTGTTTGCGACAGCGGTGGCAAAGGCTGCGCCAAATATGCCCCATTCAGGAAAGGGGCCTAATCCCAAAATGAGCGTTGGGGTCAAAATCAGGTCAATAATGACCGATATAATGATAAACCAAAGCGGCGTCGTGGAATCGCCAGTACCACGCAATGCCATCATTATTAACGTAAACGTTAAAGTAGTAGGCATCGCAATAAAGATCATCCGCATATAAGTCAGAGCGAGGTCTACTGCACTGGGAGGCGTACCCAGCAGATCAAGTAGCATCGGCGCAAATATCCAGCCGCCAGCCGCCACTATTATACTTATTGGAATAATACTACCTAGCGCTGTCCCCATGGTTCTCTTGACCATAGTATCGTCGCGGCTGCCCATTGCTTGACCAATCAAGATAGTGGATGCCATACCGAAACCAAAAACGAAGGAAATCAGTATAAACATCAATATATTGCCATTCGCCGTTGCCGCCAACGCTTCTTCACCTAAAAATCGGCCTACCCAAATGGCATTGATCGATCCGTTTAACGACTGTAGGGCCGACGATCCCAGTGTTGGCAGTGCAAACAACAGCATGGTTTTAGGGATTGATCCTTTGGTAAGGTCACGCCGTTTGTCAGTGGGAGTACTAGGGTTACTCAAGGTGCATCCTTTTATGCCATTCCAGTTGTTTTCGGTTGGCTTTTCAATTTACGATAAAAACGCTTATTATAAATGACATCATTCATTCTATCTTGATTAAAAAGGTAATCAGTTAAGCGGTAGTATTGTTTATTAATACAGAGGAATAGTGTTTTGACTACGAAGTTATAAATTAAAAAGTCTAAGCAGGAGTTTACCTTTAAGATTGTCATTAAAATTCATTTGTAGGAAGATTTTTAATGCTATTAACACGTTTAGCTCTCGCCACTATCTTTAGTGTGTCAGTCGTAGGTTGTACGACTGCTCCTAATACCCTCGCTGTTTCTACTACTCAAAAGCTCGTGCAGTACGAACGTAATAAATCAGATCTTGATATAAAGACCTTTACTTTAGCCTCAGGTGATAAATTAACTTACGCTGAGAATGTCAATGTGACTGGCGAGCCTTTACTACTGATTCATGGCTTTGGCGGTAATAAAGACAACTTTACGCGCATAGCGAATCAATTAGACAGCTATCACCTTATTATTCCTGATTTACTCGGTTTTGGTAATTCTAGTAAGCCAATGGCGGCCGATTATCGCGCTGATGCTCAAGCTGAGCGTTTGCATGAGCTGTTGCAAGCCAAAGGTGTCGCTTCTAACATTCACGTCGCTGGTAACTCGATGGGCGGCGCTATCAGTGTGGCTTATGCTGCCAAGTATCCGCAAGATGTCAAGAGTCTATGGCTGATAGACAGCGCAGGGTTTTGGTCAGCGGGACTGCCCAAATCGCTTGAGGGCGCGACGCTTGAGGATAATCCTTTATTGATCACTAAGACAGAAGATATTTATAGCTTATATAATTTTGTTATGTATAAGCCGCCCTATATACCAAAGTCGGTAAAAGCGGTGTTTGCACAAGAGAGAATCGCTAATAAAGAGCTAGATGCCAAAATCCTTGAGCAAATCGTCATGGATAATGTAGAGGAGCGCGCCAAAGTCATCGCTGAGTATGATATTCCAACGCTGGTGGTTTGGGGAGATAAGGATCGGGTTATCAAGCCTGAAACGACTGAGCTCATTAAAGATATCATCCCGCAAGCAGAGGTTATCATGATGCCAAATATTGGTCATGTGCCGATGATTGAGGCGGTAAAACAGACAGCTAGTGATTATAAGAAATTTCGGGCGGGGTTAAATGAGTAGCTATTCCCGCTTTACGCTACTATCTTAGCTGCCACTGTGGCGGTGACTAATAGGCAGTCGTGCTCCTGTTGCCTCGATATCCCGCCTGCCTAAGTCCCCGCAACACAGTGTCGAGCTAAGTATATCCGCTACAATCAGGGCTAAACCGCATCCCAAGTCACCCTTTGCTGTTTTTGATAGATTTGGCTACAGATTTGTAGTTAAAATTTTTGACTATGGATTCGTAGTTAAGTATTATGACTATAACTTTGTAGTCAAATAGGAATTTAGATATGAGTACAGGAAATATAGTAACAGGTGACGATTATTTTCCAAGACCTGCTGATGAAAAAAAGCTATGGAGACATTTGTCAGACGGTGCTCATATATTGTTGCTTGCGCCTAGACGAGTAGGCAAATCATCTATGATTACTCATATCAAGAATAATCCCAACTCAGGTTATGCTGTCATATATGTTTTTGTGCAAGCTTGTGATAGTGAGCAAAGCTTTTATCAAAAAATGCTACGCGAAATATACCGCTCCGAACACATTAAAAAATCTGAAAAAATAAAGAATAAGCTTTCAGAATGGGCGAGGAGTATTAACTTTAGCTTATCAGTTAGTCCAACCAATCTCGAATTTGAATTAGGTGAAGATAAAGGTGTACCTAAGCTAATTACTTATGAAATGATTCGAGATGTATTATATGAGAGTCTAAAATTAAGTGAAGATACTATCATTATTGCGATTGACGAATTTCCTGATGTGCTTGAAAGAATATCTGAAGAACAGGGTAAAAAAGGGGTAGAACAGTTCTTGTCAGGCATCCGTGCATTATGTCAGGATCCAGAGTTCAATGAAAAAGTTCAGTTCATATTAACAGGCTCGATAGGACTAGATACATTAGCTGAGAAGCTTGCCGTTACTGATTTGATTAATATGTTGGTCAATATGAGTGTCCGACCTTTCAAAGATGCTCAAGCTATGGAGTTCATAAATTTTTATCTCAAAAAACATTGCCCCGATATTATTTTAAATATAGAGGCTCAACAAGCTATTATTGATGGTGTAGGTTGGAACATGCCTTATTACTTAGGGCTAGTATGCAGTCAGCTTATTGATATTTTTGATGAGGAAGAACGCCAGATAGAGTATAGCGATATAAAGGTAGCTATAGACAACCTATTCAGCCCAGATATGAAAACAGTTTTTTCTCATTGGCGTGATAGATTAAATCGTTTAGAAAGCAGTGAGCGTAGTTACGCCAAACAAGTCTTAGACTTAGTTAGCAGAGATAATACTGATGTGACGTATGGAGAGATATTTAATTTATCACAGCATAGTGATTTTAAAGACACTATAAACAGTAGATACGTTATTAACTGTCTCTTACATGACGGTTATCTCTATCAACCAGATGACGATATTTACCAATTCACTTCTCCTCTATTAAAACGCTGGTGGGGTCGCTATGGAAGCTAATACTATCATGCCTGTGAGTAATTCAGTATTGCTATACAACACGCAGAATGTTGATAGTGAAGTGTTAAAAGCTGGATTTAGCATACGTAAAAAAGAGTATCAGCGTATTTGGAAAGATATTCAGATAGGCTCTATGCAATATCCTGAGATACACTATCTTATTCAAGGTGTGCGTGGGGCTGGCAAGACTACGTTGCTATCACTTCTAGCGCACGAAGTTGCTGAAGATGAAAAGTTAAATAAATGGCTGATTCCTATTCTACTTAATGAAGAAGAATATGGCATATTATCGCTATTTACTTTTTGGTTACGTATTGCTGAAAAGCTTGCGGAGCAGAATTCTGATTTATACGCAGAGCTATTTGAGCAAATCTCTAACTTAGACGATAGTGCTGAGGTAGCATGGGATTTGATACAAAATAGTTTAGACGAGAACAAGCAGAAAATTATTGTCTTCGTTGATAATTTAGGCGAGTTATTCAAAGACTTCGATGAAATTGAACATGCCCAGCTTCGTGAAGTTCTAAGTTTACATCCACAGATCCGTCTTATTGGTGGCTCTAGCCAATTGCTTGAAGCTCATTTCGATGGTGCAGCACCTTTCTATCAATTCTTTAAATTGGTTAATTTAAGACCAATTAATGAAATGGAAATGCATGAGCTATTACGCTCTTTAGCAAAGCAAACTAGTGAAGACGCCGTAAATACTATAGAAAAGATTATTACTGAGCATCCTGAACGGATTGAAGCGGTCAGACGTCTTACTGATGGCGTACCTCGTACTATAGTATTACTGTTCCAGATTATTATGGAAGGTGCAAAAGAAAGTAGTTACGCTTATTTAGAAGAAACGATTGATAAAACTACGCCTTTGTATAAACATCGAATGGATGATTTATCACGCCAACAAAAAGCTATCGTACATGTGATAGCGATGAACTGGGATGCGATGAGTACTAAAGAAATCGCTGAGCAAACTCGCTTACCAAGTAAGACGGTATCAGCGCAGTTGGTAAAGCTACAACAGCAGTGGATAGTCGATAAGATTGAGACCAATACTAAAAATCATCTTTATATTGTTAAAGAGCGATTTTTCAATATCTGGTATCTCATGCGCTATGGTAATCAGACGGATAAACGCCGTGTGTTATGGCTTACAAGATTTTTAGAGAGTTGGTGTGACGAGAGCGAACTAATTGATAGACTATTTGAGATATATAAAATTGCTAATGTTGATAATAGCCAGAGCCAGGTACATCAAGACTATATAAATGCACTATTATCAAGTAATAAAGTACCTTATACCTTTAAGAATCATTATTCTATAGAACTTAAAAAACAGTATCCAAATATTATTAGTGCAGAAAAAGAAAACTACGAAAACACTGATATATCGAATGTTATTACTAGTTTAGTCAGAAATAATCAACCATTTAAAGCTATTGATACTGCTTTATGGCAAGCGACTAGTAAAAATTTGAGTAATGTTTTATATGCTGGAAGCTTTATAGATATTTATACTAAAGATTCTGAAAAAGCTAATAATTTATTTGATCATGCAGAAAGTTTAGTTAAAAATGGAGACTATATTTTTGATTCTGTGTATGAAATAACTCGTTGGTACTTCATTACGAACCAGAATAATAGAAAACATGTAGCTCTAGATTTATTTTCAACATTAGATAGATGTTTTGTAGAAAAGGAGACTTTGATATTTTTGGCAACAATCCAATTGTGGAATAACTGTTATGAAGATTCTATAAAAACATTAAAAGACGCTTTTTTGAAAAATGTTGACATTAACTTGATCGCTAGATATCTAGATGAATACTTTCTATTACTATTAGCAAATAAACAAACAGAATCTACGTACAATATAATGAATGAACTTCATCTAAAAGAAAAATTTAAACCTATCTACTACGCTACAGTATCTCTATTCAAAGATGAACGCCAACAAGAATATCTACGCATGGGACCAGAACTACAATGTACAGTAGATGAAATCCTACAAAAGGTTGAAGAGTATCGAGTTAAGTATGCTTAGATAATGTGTAGAGCCATAATTTAGAATAACTAAATTATAGCTCTAATCTCTCACCCCATCGGCGGCCAACGATGAGTCTTATCACCATCTATCCAATCTTGTACCCACGGCTCAGGTTGTTTATCCCAATCTGATCTACCTAAAGCTGCCAGCACACGCTCAGTGGCAATTACCTTACCGCCTTCTGTAACACCCGTTCGTAATAGCGCCGATGAGCAAGGTTTGCCCTTGACCCACATCGATTGTTCTATATATATCCAACGCTCGTCAACGCCAACGATTTTGGTCTTCATGGTTACCTTTTGAAAGGCACGGATGCGCTTACGATATTGGATAGTACTGCCAGCCACTACTAAACCCCAACGCTGCTTGAGCAGCTGCTTACCAAGTCCAGTACGTACCGCAAAGTCAGTACGACCCATGTCATAAAGGGTCAACACTCGGCCGTTATTCATCTCTAAAAAATTATCGATATCGGTCAAGCGGCAGCGTAGGGTAATCTCACTGACATCGTCAAAGCTCAGGGTATTGCCTTTTTTTACTTGTAGCGTAGCTTTGACGATAGTGGCGGTATAACGTAGGAACGGATACATAAGCGGTCTCAAATTTTAATGTTGAAATGATATTAGGCTAAGCATTATCAGATTAAGAGGCAATAGAGGCTACGCCAATATAATTAAAATAAGCACTGACGGTTTCGGGTACCCAATTGATATCGAATCTTGATTTTTTATAGAGGTGAGGTGACTTGTCTTTATCAGAGTGATAACGCAAATAACCGATATGACCACCGTGCGCAGTTTCAATAATAGTGACACTTTCAGAGACATCATTTGGCGTGGCGGTAAAGCCAATAAATGGGTCGTCTTTGGCGCTAATGAGTAATAATGGACAAGTTACATCAAGTAAATAGGGTAGGGCTGACGAGGCTTGATAGTAGTGATTATTAGAGCGGTAACCATGACGCGGAGCAGTAAAGATGTCATCGAAGTCACTGATGCGATTGACCGCTTTTATCGAATCGATCTCTTCCGGCGTGATGTCATTGGCTAAGGCTTTTTTGATAATAGGGTTGAGCAGATAAGGGGTATAAATCCGATGGCTCAAAAAGCTGTGCATACTAAGAGCCGCCGAGGACATATCAACAGGAGCTGAGATGACCGCTGCGCCTTTGCATAACGCTTTATCGCCATATTCGCCCATATACTTGGCCAGTGCATTACCGCCTAGTGAGACACCAACGGCATAGATATTGTCATAAGTTGTGCGTAGATTCTGTAGAGCATGATGTACTTCGCCTGTATCGCCAGCATTATAAAATACCCGACCGCTGGCAGGAATGCCGCCACAGCTGCGAAAATGGGCGACTACAAAGTGCCAGCCCTGCGCGTGCATCTGATAAGCCAAGGCGCGCGCATAATGACTGTCGCTACTGCCTTCCATACCGTGGAACAGCACGATGAGGGGCGTCTGCTCAAGCATTTCACTAGTGCTGCTAGCTACTGGATGAGCATCATAGAAATCATAAGCAATATCGCTTTCACCCAGCGAGTCTTTTTTGATAATACGTCTGTAGGTTGGTGTTTTTGGCGCAAAAAACTTAGGCAAAATGCTCTGTAGGTGCGGATTGGTTAGCCAAAATGGAGGCTTGAATTCATTGTAGATAAAGTTATTCATAAAAGGGCATCGAAAGTGGTGGAGTGAAAATAAGAGGAAGCGAGCTGATTACTATATGGGACTATTTAAATGGCTTTATTAGCTGATTCATGGCAACCGCTATCTGAATCTAGTAACTGTCTGTTTTAACTAGCCGCTTAATATGTAAGGTTTCACGTGAAACAAGAATAATAAATTAATTAAATTTTAAAATAAAGAACATCAAGGTGCTAGCGCTTCTGTTACTCACTATCATACTAATCTATGAGCAAGGTTCCAATATTTTTTGGTGAACGCCCTACTCAGCACTTGTTAAAATCCGCCCATCCATTGCAAGGCGTTGTTTAAGGGCTTCAATATCAGCCTCAGCGATGGTTACTGATAACCGTACCTCTTTACTATAATCCACCGCGTCAATAGTGCCGTTTAAGCTCTCAACTATATAACGACATTGGCCTTCAGTAGCAAACTGCGCTAGGATTTGTAGTTGCGTCATAGGCACATAGGGACAGAGTTGCATTGCATCGACTGCCGCTTGTGCAGAGCCAGCATAGGCTCGTGTCAGCCCGCCTGCGCCTAACTTGATACCACCGAAATAGCGCACCACAATGACAATAATATTACCAATAGACTTATGTTGTAGAACATTGAGTATCGGTCGCCCAGCGGTACCACTCGGTTCGCCATCATCATCAAACCCAGCACTAGTAGTATTACCAGGGTCACCAATAATATAAGCCCAGCAGTGATGACGCGCATCAGCATATTGCTCACGTAGCTGTTCCACGTGAAACATAGCTTGCTCGCGCGAAGTCACTGGATAGGCATGAGTGATGAATTCAGATTTTTTGATTTCAAGGCGGGCAGTAACCGCGCTTTTTAAGGTTTGATAACTCATAGTTCAATAACTTAGTGTTTTATAACTAGTAATCTTTTAGGTGATATACCTAGGTTTAGGTTGAATATGCTAAACTTGTTTTATTATCGCTGTTGCCAATATTCGGCACAGGATCAATTTATTCTCCACTATAACAAAACATTATGATATCCAAGGTAGCAAATAGCATGCGTTTAGATAAATTTATTAGTAAAGCCACTGAGCTGTCACGCAAAGAATCAAAAAGAATCTTGCACGCCGGCGAAGTCACTGTCAATGACCAAGTCATCAAAGATGTCGGCTTGCATGTTGATATTGTCAATGACGAAATCATGTGGGCCAATGAGCCACTATCAGTAGCTACTGGCAATCGCTACATTCTATTGCATAAGCCTGAAGGCTTTGAATGTACCCTAAAAGTGAAAGATCATCCTATCGTGACTGAGTTGATTGCAGTGCCAGAAGGCGGCAGCTTGCGCATGGCTGGTCGTCTAGATGTCGATACTACTGGGGCGTTGCTAATTAGTGATGATGGTAAATGGTTACACCGTGTCACTAGTCCAAAACGTGAACATGCCAAGGTCTATGAGCTTACGTTAGCGGATGCTATGGACAGTGAAGCACAAGCCAACGCAGTAGCTGAGGTTGCCGAAGGTATCTTACTAGAGGGTGATCATGAAGAGACTAAGCCAGCAGTACTTGAATTCATCGATGAGACTCATGCCCGTCTGACGTTAGAGCAAGGTAAGTATCATCAAGTCAAACGCATGATGGGCTACTTTGGCAACAGAGTAGTGGCGCTACATCGCTCTAGTGTCGGTCATATCACTTTAGACGGTCTAGAAAAAGGCGATAGTCGCTTTTTGACAGCAGAAGAAGTTGCTAAATTTTAATAATTTTTACTAGATTTCTCTAAAACTAACGGCAGCCGTTCTCTAATGATGTGAACGAGCTGCCGTTATTGTTTGTCAGTCACTATTAGCTAGAAACTATCAGCTAGGAACGATTAGCCAAAGATTATTAAACATAAACTACTATTAGTTGTACATCATCAGCCGTTAGTTATCCTAAATTCTTAGCATCTGTTACTTGTCTCTTAAGCTCAAGTAGCATATTTGCAAAATAAGCCATCTATCCTAGGCTCAGCCCTTATAAAAATAAACTACTGTGCTACAGTCTTATCATCTATTTATTCTACTTTTTTATATACTATTTATAGCTGTTCATAGTTGACGCTTATCTCAAAGCTGATTAAAAAAGTTGTTATTTATTAAAATTTGATAGGACCTTTTCTGTGAAACTACCTGCATTCAAATCCCTCGCCATTGTTAGCGCTATACTATTATCAACTAGTGCTTGCGCTCAACCCACACCGACTAGCAGCAGTAGCCAAAACTTGCAAACTGCGTCTAAGGTAATTACTAGTGTGAACAGTACTGTTGATACGCATTTGCGTAAAGTACTGACTGAAGTCGGTATCAAAACCCAGATTGTGGCTATCACTCCCTCAAAGTTACCGAATATGTATCAAATTGATTTAATAGGGCAGCCACCACTACACATTACTGCTGATGGCAAATATGTGATCCAAGGCGAGCTGCAAAAAAATCCAAGTAAGCGTCTGGTTAATACTATTCCCATGCGTAGCAATAGTACCCAAACAGGTAAGCCTATCAGCGCTGCCACTAAAAATTCTATGCTGGCTAATATGAGCGCGCTGAAGAATATGAGTGCCAAGACCCCATTCTTCTACACCGCAGTACCTGGTGTGATTTGGGGTGCCACGCTTGAGGGTGTGCCGTTTTTAATATCGGATGATGGACAATATGTGACGGATGGTGAGATATCAGTGATAGATAAAGGGCAGTTCACTGGATTAGATAATAATTTTGAAAAGCTCAAAAATCAGTCAGTGTTTAGTAGCTTAGATGAAGCGCAACTGATTACTTATCCAGCTACTAGCGCTGAAAAAGCCGTGATCTATGTAGCCACTGATGTCAATTGTCCGTACTGCCGTTTGCTCCACAAGCAGATGCAGAGTCTCAATAACAAAGGCGTGACGGTAAAAACTATTGGCTATCCTATCTATGAGCAGTCGCCTAAGCAAATGCGTGGAATTTGGTGTCAGGCAGAGGATAGCAGTCGCCGCATCGCCTTAGATAAAGCTATGTTAACCGGAAAAATGACCCCAGCACCAGCCAGCTGTAGTACTGATTATGTCAGCCCTAATCGTGAAAAAGCTGCTGGCTTAGCTGTGATCGCTACTCCAGCTATCTATCGTGATGATGGGGTATTATTCCAAGCTAGCTTTGAGAGTCCGGAGTTCTTAGAATTTTTGGGTGTAGACTAATCAGCTGATCTTCTAGCTACCTCAATAAGCGACAGCGCCGCATAAACCTTTATTTATGCGGCGCTGTTTTTATAGTGTTGCTAATACCAATGAATAGCTGCTAACCAGCATTAATCAACTAGCAGTGATGAATAGGTTTTTACCAGCAATTTACGGCAACACCACATCAACGATTTTCCAATTAACAAAGCCTTCACGTTGCATCTCAATAGTCAGTGGATAACCTTTGACTTGACCACTAATAGTAAAACAATTGATACCACAATAGCTTAAGCTTGGCTTATTACTATCTTCGCCTTGCGCCACTTGTTGCTCAAGCTCGTCCGCTTGCTTTTCCATGATCTGCTGCATTTGATTCTTAACTACGGCATCAACATCACCACGTTGGATAATTAAATCACGAATTAGGTTCTTTAGATCAACCTGATTACTAGCAATGGCCCATGCAGCGGCAAGCTCTTTAGTAGCAGTATTGGCTTGGCCCTGAGTATTGATAAGTTTTTCTATGTTTTCTGCAGTGATAGCCCCGTCTACTGCTTGAGTGATAAAGGTATTACCAGCCTGAGTAAGAGGCTCGCCACCCAGCTCTGCAACTAGCGGATAATAAGTCATAGTATTAGCAAACTTGCTAGTTAACTGCATTTGCATACTAGGGCGCAGTTGCTCATAATCAATCGCTGCAGCGACAGTTGCACCGTCTTTAGCATCGTAAGCTTTTTTTAATTGATAAGCGCTATAGTAAGGTGATCCCGCATATACAGTTACAACGATGACTATCAGCAACATAATCAATGCAATCAGCTTTTTCATAAATAGTGCTCTCTTATACAGGTGTCTATAGTTTTTTGTGCAGCAATAGGGCGATAAATATTAGCACGACTAGGGGGTTTACAGCTACGAATAGCTGAGGTGAGCTAGCAATTATAAAGAGGCCTGTCATGTTAATTATCACGATGCCCATCATGTTGACTATCAGGATAACTGTCAGGAACTATTATTTTTAAGTTTAAATTTTTTCTATACTATAGTTAAGCCTAAATAAAAACAGTAGCCTAACAAAGATATTTTCTACATCCACAAGTATAGTAAAGATATTTAATAATGCCTTGCTCACTTAGGCCCATCTTTAGTAAATTTTTGGCAGATTTCAATGGCTACTAATGAGTTTATATCGGTTTAATATAAAAATTCATCAGCCGAGCGCTTGATAAATCAGTGCAGCATCTCCATTAAGAGCGCAAACTTTTATTAATTGATTTGATTAATCATTATCCCATCAATCAGCTATCAGCACTCATAAAACAAACCCTATTCTATACTGTAATTAAAGCATCAGCAGTTAGAGCCTTAATAACTATGTTTCATGTGAAACATTAGTGAGCATAGTGCTATATAAATAGGGAAGTTGATGACATGACTGATGTTATGGTCAATAAATAGGCCAGTCGGTGGCTCGATAATGACAAGAGGAGAACCCATGAGTAAGCGTGATTTTTATGAGGTATTAGGCGTCAGCAAGACTGCAGACAGTAAAGAGATCAAACGCTCTTATCGTAAACTGGCGATGAAATATCATCCAGATCGCAACTCTGATGATCCTGATTCTGAAGAAAAATTTAAAGAAGCCTCAATGGCTTATGAAGTCCTCAGTGACAGTGATAAGCGCTCAGCGTATGATCGTATGGGTCATGCTGCCTTTGAAAATGGCATGGGTGGTGGCGGATTCGGCGGTGCAGGTGCCGGCAACTTCCAAGACATCTTTGGCGATATCTTTGGTAACTTTGGCGATATCTTTGGCCAATCTCGTGGCGGCGGCGGTAGTCGTGCGCGCCGAGGTTCGGACTTGCGTTATGTGCTTGAGTTGACTCTTGAAGAAGCCGTACGTGGCTGCAAAAAAGAAGTTAGCTTTACTGCTCCAGCGCCTTGTGGCACTTGTGATGGTAAAGGCGCTAAAAATGCCTCAGACGTAGTCACTTGCCAAACTTGCCATGGCCAAGGTCAAGTACGTATGCAACAGGGCTTTTTTGCGGTACAGCAAGCTTGTCCTCAGTGTGGTGGCTCTGGTAAACAGATAAAAAACCCATGCTCGGACTGTCATGGTAATGGTGTTAAAGACAAGTCTCGCAATTTAGAAGTCTCTATTCCAGCAGGCGTAGATGATGGCGACCGCGTCCGTCTAGCAGGCGAAGGCGAAGCAGGCGGCGCAGGGGTACAAAACGGTGATCTATACGTTGAAGTACGTGTTAAGCCACACAATGTCTTCACTCGTCAAGGCGCTGATCTATATATGGATGTGCCAGTCAGTATAACTGATGCAGCCCTAGGTAAAGAAGTCGAAATTCCGACTTTAGATGGCAAAGTAAATATCAAAATCGCTGAAGGTACTCAAAGTGGCAAACTGCTACGTGTCCGTGGCAAAGGCGTAACGCCAGTGCGTACCACTATGAAAGGCGATTTGATCTGCCGAGTAATCATCGAGACCCCAGTTAATCTAAATCGTGAGCAAAAAGATTTACTGCGTCAGTTCCAAGATACTTTAGATGGCGATAGCCATCATAAGCAGTCACCGCACAAGAAGTCTTTCTTTAAAAAGATTGGTGACTTGTTCGACTAGCCAGCAGACTGCAAAAAACTCTTATCTTAAGCCTCGTAGTTTCACGTGAAACTATGGGGCTTTTTGTTTTCACTGAGATAAAAACAAACCACTGATAGGCTTATAAGCCACGTCCTTCTATTAAGCATTTTTGCTAAAGGCAGTAAAATCAATTCATGCTATGATATTAAAAAATATTATCAACAATAATTATCTTCCAAAATTAGAATTTAAGGGATAAAAATGAGTAAAAAATTAAATAAAAGAATGGCTGGAGAGCTTATAAATATCGGTGTCATCGGAGCCGGTGGCCGTATGGGTCGCATGTTGATTGAAGCAGTACAAGACAATCCGCAGACTGCTCTTAGCGCTGCTATAGAGCGCCAAGGCTCAAGTCTAGTTGGTGCTGATGCTGGTGAAGTGGCATCGATAGGTCGCATTGAAGTAAAAATTGTCGATGACTTAGTCGCTGTCATTAATGACATTGACGTATTGATTGATTTTAGCTTGCCGGAAGCTACCGAGCAAAATATGCAGATTTGTGCTGAGCATAAAGTCGCTATGGTGATTGGTACTACTGGCTTTAACGAGCAGCAAGAGCAAGTATTGACCGAGGCTAGTAAGCATATCGCTATTGTTTATGCTGGTAACTACTCTACTGGCGTTAACTTATCACTAAAGCTACTAGGATTAGCCGCTAAAGCGTTTGGTACTAACGCAGATGTAGAAATCATCGAAGCCCATCACAAGCATAAGATTGATGCGCCATCCGGTACAGCATATATGATGGCCGAAGCCGTGGCTGAAGCACGTGGTCAGGATTTAAAAGAAGTGGCGGTGTATGGACGAGAAGGGCAGACAGGCGCACGCAAACCAGGAACTATTGGTATCCATGCTATCCGTGGTGGCGAAATCATCGGCGATCATACGGTGATGTTTATCGCTGATGGCGAAGTGGTGGAAATCACTCACCGAGCACGAGCACGCATGACCTTCGCTGCTGGTGCTGTTCGAGCTACTACTTGGATCGTTCAACAAAAAGCCGGTCAATATAACATGCAAGATGTGTTGGGTCTTAATGACTAATGCTTGACTTAATACTGCTAAATTTTTCAAATAAAAAAGCGCGATGCTATTAAGAACAGCACCGCGCTTTTTATTGATCACGATTTATCAGGGATTAATCAACGTAGACTACTTCTAATGGCGGAAAGCCATTAAACTCAATAGAAGAATAAGAGTTAGTATAAGCACCAGTCGTAAGCCAGTAGATCTTATCGCCAATTTCCAGCTCTTGCGGCAATTGATAGCCAGTTTCTTCATACATAATATCAGCAGAATCACAAGTTGGACCTGCTAATACGACAGTGCCTGCATTAGTAGAAGTTTCCATTTTAGGCGTATAGAGCGGGTATTTAATCGCTTCGCCTAAAGTCTCAATCAAGCCTTGAAACAGACCGACATCAGTATAGACCCAACGCACCAAATCGGTATGCGACTTGCGAGATATCAGTATCACATCACTGACTAATACCCCTGAACCACCCACCAATGAGCGACCAGGCTCAAGAATGATCTCTGGCATATCTTGCTCATTATAATCATCAGTCAGATAGCGCTTTACTTCTTGCGCATAAACTTGTATCGGATTAACTTCACTTAGATAGTTAGCAGGAAAACCGCCACCCAGATTAATCATCTGTAGCTTGATGCCTTCTTCGTTGATCATCCAGTCAAACATATATTTAACTTTAGCAAGCGCATCATCCCATGCGGCGACGTCTTTTTGCTGACTGCCGACATGGAACGAAATACCATAAGGTACTAAACCAAGATCGCGTGCTTGAATCAGTAAATCAATCGCCATATCAGGGTGACAGCCGAATTTACGTGATAGTGGCCATTCAGCAGTATCTGAACCTTGCACTAGAATACGTACGAATATCTTGGAACCTGGAGCGTGTTCAGCGATGTTTTTTAGATCAGCCTCAGAGTCAGTGGCATACAAGCGTACCCCTTTTTCATAGGAGTATTTGACATCTTTAGCTTTTTTGATAGTGTTGCCGTAGGAAATTCGGCTGGCATCAACATCACAATTAAGTACCCGATCCAGCTCATAAACAGAGGCGCAGTCAAAGTTCGATCCTAAATCAGCGAGTAGATTAATCACTTCAACCGCAGGGCTAGCTTTCATCGCATAATGAATCTTAGCTTGCGGAAATAGCCCAATCATCTCGTTGTATTTAGTTTTGATACGGCTCAAATCAACCACCAAAAATGGGGTTTCACGGCCTTCAGCAGCTTTAGTGAATTTTTGCCAACTGGCAGGGTCAAAATATCGGTCAATTTTGATCATGTAGCAAGACCTTTAATAAAAGATGAAATTACGCAGATAGTCAATGAAGTGCGTGGCTGGCCAATGCTATTTTTTGACAACCCTAAGCCGCAGCAAGCACTAGATGTAAGCCCTAAAAACAGCTCCTAGAACCATGATCAGAAACAAACGCTAATATTATTAAAGATAAATAATCTTAGAGATCATCAGACATTGCTAGGCTGTGCCTGATTTTCTAACTGCTTTTCACGTATCTTAAGTACTTTACGCACTTTGTCACGGGCACGATTCTGTTTAAGATTAGACAAGTAATCAACAAAGATAACCCCATTCAGGTGATCCATTTCATGTTGAATGCAAACTGCTAACAGGCCTTCAGCTTCTATATCTAGAGCTTGACCATTTTCATCTAAAGCTTCAATACGTACTTTAATAGGACGCTCAACCTTATCGTAGACATCAGGTACAGATAGGCAGCCTTCTTCGTATGGCTGCTTTTCTTCTACTAAAGGGGTCACTTTTGGATTAATAAACACCATTGGAGTGTCTTTGTTTTCAGACAAATCCATGACGATTAGTTGAATATGCTGATCAACTTGCGATGCTGCAAGCCCAATGCCTTCAGCGTCATACATAGTTTCAATCATATCAGTGATTAAAGTTTTTATTTTATCATTGACTTCTTTGACCGGCTTAGCAAGAGTGCGTAGGCGTGGGTCAGGATAGTTTAAGATCGGGAGTAATGCCATACGGCTCACCTCAAAAATACAGACAGACGGGAATACTAATAAAACAGGCGGTTTATTATAAAGTAAATGGGGACAAAAGTAATATTTATCAACAGCCGCTATCAGTAACTCATGATATAGGTCTAAGTAGCTAACACGAGTAGCTAAAAGCAAAAAGGACCTTATAGAGATAAGGTCCTTTTAATAAACGAATAACTATTTAAGAGAAATATTAGACTAACTACTGAGAGCTTAATATTTTTAATCAATGGTATATCTTAGTCAAAACTAGTACAACAGCAGCCAATTATATACGGCGTCTGTTCATAATCATCTCATACAAGAATAACAATAGAATTGCACCGATCACTGAGAAGATCAGACCTGTAAAGCCACCATCAGCATTGATACCGATAAGTCCGGCAACAAAACCACCTAGCATTGCACCAACGATACCTAAAATGATGGTCATAATCCAACCCATAGCATCGTTACCCGGTTTGATGGCACGTGCTAATAGACCGGCAACTAACCCTACAATAATCATCCAAATAAAGCTCATTGTTATTCTCCTAATATTTAATATTATTAACTAAAAATTCTATTACTTTTCTATTACTTTTAGTGTGTATTACTTTGAAACTAAACTTCTAAATTTGATAAAGCTATTGTAAACACTCGGCAAGATCAATAGTAAGCGCAAAATGTTACCTGTGTAGGGGCTATGTGAGAAAAACTAAGTATTTGCTATTTTGCAAGTAAAGTAAGTAAATGGTGAGTAACAGAAGCAGTAAAAAGGTTAATAGAGATAATGATTCTAATTTGCTGTAAGTGAGCGCTAGTATCATAAGCCAATCGCAAAACAGCGCCATCCTTATAAA
This sequence comes from Psychrobacter sp. TAE2020, assembly GCF_018919485.1. Lineage (GTDB taxonomy): Bacteria > Pseudomonadota > Gammaproteobacteria > Pseudomonadales > Moraxellaceae > Psychrobacter. The sequence goes on along the minus strand of NZ_JAHLMU010000001.1, from coordinate 2,037,547 downwards.
AGAATGACGCTGTCTGTAGTGACTAATTATTTACCGCTACTGCTATTTCAGCAGCAATTCTATAAGAAATTAGCGGCTAATCTTTAACCAGTAAGTCTCAAGCCATTTAGTTTAGGCAGATGGTGACTGTAATGCTGTTAATAGACGCTGATGAATCCCTTCAAAACCACCGTTCGACATAATGACGATAGCATCATTTGCTCGAGCATGAGTGCAAATGTACTCAATAATGGCTTCTACGCTGCTTAAGACCTGTTGCTTAGGTTGACGACTATCTGTGTTTTCACTGATACTTTCATCGACATTATTAGCAGCAGTATTTAAGTTAGCTTGCTCGATAACCTCTCTAAGCCCCCATTCAAGACCAGCAGGTTCATACCATAAAGTGTGATCTGCAAGCACTGCTGACTGTGCTAGGCTATCTTGGTGAATGCCCATTTTCATAGTATTGCTACGGGGCTCAATGATGGCCCAAACTCGTCTGCCAATCAGCTTCTTTTTGGCACCATCTAAAGTAGTATTAATAGCTGTTGGGTGATGGGCGAAATCATCGAACACTAAAATATCGTTAACTTCACCAATCAGCTCCATACGACGCTTGATACCAGCAAAAGCAGACAAGGCGGCGCAAGCAGTAGCGATATCAACACCGACATTATAAGCGGCGGCTATCGCTACTAAAGCATTATTAACATTATGGATGCCACTCATTGACCAATCGACGCTAGCTGATAATTCAGCACTGCTACTAGTAGCAGAGCGATTACTGTTATTGCCATTTTGCGCAAAGCTAACTTTAAATTGACTGCCATCTTCATTAATTAATTCAGCTTGCCAATCGATATTTTCAGCCTCTTCAAGGTTTTGACCTTGTTTATACTGATTAGCGCTGGCCTGTTGATCGGTTATCGCAGTACGCCAAACAGGAGTCCAAACACCTTTAGCTAAAGTCTCTTCTAAACTAGCCGTCTGCGCTGGCATGATGATCCTGCCAGTACTAGGAATCATACGTAGCATATGATGGAACTGGGTTTGAATAGCATTTAAATCAGCGAAAATATCAGCATGATCAAATTCTAGGTTGTTTAAGATAACCGTACGTGGACGATAATGGACGAACTTGGAACGCTTATCAAAGAACGCACAATCATATTCATCAGCTTCAATGACAAAGTAGCCGTCAAGCGCTGACTGAGTATCAGCAGTTTCTAAAGACTCTGCGCCTAAGTAGCTACTATGAGCGAAGACTTGTTGTAAATGCTCATCAGTAGTATTGACTAAAGGCACGCCACCGATCAAGAACCCAGCATCTATACCTGCATAATGTAGTATCCACGCTAGCATCGTCGTCGTTGTGGTCTTACCGTGAGTCCCAGCGACGGCTATCACATGACGCGACTGTAATACTTGCTCAGATAAAAACTGTGGGCCTGAGGTATAGCGCAGACCTTTATCTAACATATACTCAATCACATCCATGCCGCGTTTCATTGCATTACCAACTACCACTAAGTCTGGCGCTGGTTGCAAATGTTGCACCAAGTAGCCTTCTTTGATCACCACACCAGCACACTCAAGCTGGGTAGACATAGGAGGATAGACATTGGCATCTGAGCCAGTTACGGTATGACCAAGGCCACGTGCCAGTAGGGCCAATGACCCCATAAAAGTGCCACAAATACCAAGAATATGAATATGCATTGATGTACCGCGCTAGATAAAATGGATGTATGGGATAAGGGTATAACCATGAGATTGTAGTACGATAAAATATTTTGCGGCGTGTTGAATGGTCACTAGTACACACTGCTTTGGTCGAGACTGCAACACCGCCTAGTTATTGTAACTCATTAATAACCTCTCTAATAGCTAGCCAATAAAAAACGCCTAGTAACGAAGTGTTAGTAAGGCGTTAAGGAGGGTAGAATTTTTTTTGAACCCTATCAGCAAAACCAGAAAAAAATTATTATAAAATATACCCTAAATAAAGGTACTAACTAGCGAGTGCTTAATGCGGCTTATTATTTACGCGATAAGGTGTAATCACTATCAGGTTGTTTATCAGCATCCAATAGCACTAGATGGTTATCTTGAATAACATAAGTCTCGAGGTTCTCTTCATCATAGACGATAGTAATCACATCATCATCTTGACGATAGATACCAGACTCAACCAAAGGTGGCCGGATCTCTTGAGGGCTACTATAAAAGCTAGTTTTTTGCATAGTCCCATCTGCACGCAGATTAAGAGTTAAACTAATCCCTTCGCAATTTCTACAAGATAACATCCCCATGTAATCACCGATTAAAACGGCTTGCAGTGCACTATCAGCGCGTTTTTCTGCGATCATCGGCGAACTTCTTTTTACAGGTTTTCTATCATTGCTAGCCGCATCTATAAGCGAAGTACCTTCGTGGTCATCATTTTGGACAGTGGGTGTAGGGGTTTGAGCGGCTATTTCTGTAGTGACTTCCTGATTGGTCTCAATAGCCATTTTATCTTCTGCAGTAGCCGTATAGGCTGATTGACTATCGCAGCCAAACAGAACCATACAAAAAGATAGAGACAACACTAGACGACTAAAGCTCTTATTAATAGGGACAAGCCTAGTAGCAGCTCTTTGAGAACAATAATAATGTTTCATTATCACACCAATAGTAGGTAATTAGCAGTACACGCTTAATAATTATTATCTAAGCGTCAGCGCATAACCCTAGTAATCAACATCACTATATCGGGTTAAAATCGCTCAAATTCATATAACTTTATAGTTACCAAGTAGATCAACAACACAGGTTTTTATATAAGTATTTTAGATAATAATAAATAATTATAAGGTAACAAATACCATTGCAGTTTCTGTGTTGTTTTTGTTGCCTCTATTGCCGCTTCATCTTGCTGCGTAATCTAATTTAGCTAAGCAAAAATACTCGCTAAGCAAAAGTATTCGCTAGCGAGTCCCAATGTAGATGCTTATCGATAGATAGTTGTTTTTAATAGGGGTTTAGAGATAAACATTATGAATAAGCACTTATTTACAAGCGCTCATTCATAAATGCTTAGTTATTACTATTAATCTACAGCTAGCACCATAACTATTACCAACGAGGTTTAATAATGCGCCAAAAAATCAATAAATGAGTGAGTAATAAAATGCTGAATAAAATCAAAGACTGTTCAGGAATACTCAGCCCTAAGAACGACCAGTCAACTAAAGCACACTCACCAGAACCAGCTAGAACCTCATTAAGGACTTGCTGCATGGGTAAAGTATCAAGCCAGTAATCAAGACCAGGACCACAAGAGGGTACTTGATCAGCAGGCAGATGTTGCAGCCAAACATGACGCGCCGCTACCGCAGTTGCCCACACAATACCCGCTAAACTTCCCAGCCATAATAACAGTCTGATCGCTTTAGACTGAGGATTAAATAGGGCGGCAATCAGTGCAAAACCACCCATTACCATCAGACCAATACGCTGAAAAATACACAGCGGACAAGGGGAAAGACTCAAGTGACGCTGTAAAAAAAGTAGCGCAAAGCTCATGCCTACTATCGTCATTAACACTAAAAATACTTGCAAACTGCGATAAGTGGTCAGACGTTGCATTCAGTCGATACTCTTATAAAATAAAGTGGTTTTTGGACCTTTAAGTATTAATAGTCTAGCCAGTATTAACGGTCCAGCAAGTACTAATAATTTATCAAGTACTAATAGTCTAGCGATACTGCTGTAAAAATTCCATAAAGTCTTCGGTCTCAGAGGACTCGAGCTCAGCTTGTTGCAGTACTGATTTTTCGGCTAGTACTTCGTACTTAGCTTGAGTATGCGGGCTAAGCGTTTGCTGCAATAGAGAATCACGATGCTGATTGGCTAGAGTAAAGCCTAGTTGCCACAGGCTGCCTAAGCGTTTGCTATCAGCATTCACTTGTGCGGAGATAGTCGACTCAGAATTACCAGCTTTGCCTTGCATGAGTGCCACAGCAGCACGGTAATCGTTACCACCATAATGAGCATCAAGCAATGCAGCTAGCGGTTGCATATTAGTCAAATGCGTCAACATCCAGCTTTGTAGTAACTGCTCTGAGCCATTATTTAGTACATGTAAACCGTCAAGACGACCTTCATTTACCACCCGTTCAAGGTTGATTGCTAGCTCTTCTTCCTCTGCAGGCATAAGATCAGGAGAGTCATTTAGTAAGCAATACAGCGCCATTACTTCTAAGAAACACGCACTCGAAAGTCGAATACCAACATCGCTATAAGGATCTAAATCGATTGCCCGGAACTCAACATACGCAATACCACGACGTTCTAGTGCTTCAGTAGGCGTCTCGCCACGATCAGTGATTTGTTTGGGGCGAATAGGACTGTAGTATTCATTCTCTATTTGTAGAATATGATCATTGATCTGAATAGGATGACCATCAGCATCATTTAAGCCCAATTTTTTAAAGCTATCATGCGGGGTTTGAATGGCACGGCGTAAGCCTTCGACATACTCAGGTAAATGGTTATAACGAATATCTAGATGTTCCTGCACGCTATTGGTATAGCCAAGCTTGCCCATACGTAAGCTAGTAGCCGTGGGCTTATAGTAAGTGGAGTCATTGAGCAACTCTAAATCATGTTCGCGGCCGGCAATAAAGCACGGGCAAACGCTAGGGCTAGCACCTAATAAGTATAGTAATAAGCTAGTTAGGCGCTTAAAGTTGCGAATTAGGCCTAGATACTTATCATTTTTGAATTCTAAAAATGACTGAGAGGGTTGCTCCTGAGAGTGTTCTTGCCAGTATTTAAACAGCCCATCACCAAAAGATAAATTATAATGCAGGCCGGCAATAGTCTGCATGCGGCGACCATAACGAATACCTAGTCCGCTGCGATACAGAGTTTTTAGTTTGCCAGTATTCGAGCTACCGTAGTCTGCTAATGGGATATCCTCGTCGTTAGAGGACAGCATGCAAGGCATAGATAATGGCCACATCAGCTCACCTTCAGGTAACGCTTGATAGACCAAAACGTGGAGCTGACGTAACATCGCCAAAGTATCTTTCGGCGTATCTTTGGGGTCAGTAATAAGCTCAAGTAAACTTTCGGAGTAATCAGTAGTAATGAAAGGGTGGGTTAATTTTGAGCCAAGTTTGGCTGGGTGAGGGGTCTGTGCCAGATAGCCGTTAGGCCTAACTCGCAACCCTTCTTTCTCGATACCACGTAGCATGCCTACTAAATGCTCGCTATCGAACCAATCAGGGATTTTGAAATCAACAAAGCTACTTGCGAAATTACTCATAGTATTCATCTATTGTTATAGGTTATATCAGCGTAAAGGCTAATAAGAATTTGCTCAAAAAGAGGGGTTATGAAGGTGAAATAATGCAGTCATTTTAGCCCAAAGCACAACTAAACACTATGCAAAATTACAAATCCAGTAAGCTTCAGTTAAGCTATGTTGACTGTATTTACATCATAAATAATGGTTATTGAATCAGCTAATAGCCAAGGTATATAAGCTAGTAGCTAGCAGTTAAAAGCTACGCTAATAACCGTTATAAAAAAAGCATCTACTCGCTAAGCAAATACTTGAAATAGATGCTAAAAGTAGATGCTTAAAGGTTATAGCAACTAGGCTGATCATTTATCACAGTATATAACCGGTTTATCGCAGCTAATTAGTCATTAGTGCTCAATGCCCTATATAGAGAACGAAGAGCCACAGCCACAAGTAGTAGTAGCATTAGGGTTTTGCACTATAAATCGTGCCCCTTCTAGCCCTTCGGTATAGTCTACCGTGGAGCCTTGTAAATACTGATAGCTTAGCGAGTCCACCACTAAAGTCACGTCACCATTATCAAAATTAGCATCGTCTTCATTAACATCATTGGCAAAGTTAAAGCCATATGAGAAGCCCGAACAGCCACCACCGGTAACATAGACCCGTAGCATCAGGTCAGCATCGCCTTCTTCTTCACGCAAACGACGCACTTTTTGGGCAGCACTATTGGTCAAGCTTAATACAGTCGGATCGATCGGCTGATTTGAGCTTGGGTCGTACTGGCTGATTGTTTCGGTCATGATTACCTCAGTAGCTACCGTAAAAGACGCTTAGGAAACTATGGTATGTATTTAGCAATTATCAATAAATAACAGCTATTGCTACCTAGTAGATCCTAACGGCGCAAATAATTCGGTTAGATAGTATTTGATGGAGCAATAAAATTTAGTAAAGCAGATCTAATCAATAATGTGTTGCTATTAGTAAGCTTTTATTAGGCGTGTTGAACACTCGACTATGGCGCTTATACGTTTTTAGTACAGAGTGTTTATCAGGCGCTGATTCTACAGTAGCAGCAAGTTAGAACTCTCTATACGAGTCTTCTAAGGGCACCTTCAATAAAGTTGCTGCAAAAAATAGTTCTGCGTCTATTTTTATCTGTTGATACTTACAATCATACTGATAAATGATATTGGGTATCGCTGTTAACAGCTAGCCAAGGTACCTGCTTTATCTACAATTTTTACTTAGACTAAAGCACAGCTTTGATAAATCAATGGCTATTAGTAGTGCCTTACTGTGATTATTCAACACCGCCTAGTATATCATAATTGGGGCTGTGGTTAATTTGTCAAGTCTATCAGACATAGCTAATAGTGTTTAATAACGGTTACGAATAGCTAGAGCTAATAATGATTGCTAACCGCTAGATCTAATAACGGTTGTTAATAGTCAGTATTAGCAACCAATTATCAGTCATTAGCGTTGAAAACCGTCTATTATGCCTTCATTAATGGCTTAAAATTGAAATAGTTGTTTAATTGTTTGCCTATAGGGCGGGCGTTTGAAATAATAGTCAGTAATTATCTAATTTTATGTCTTTTACTTTTAAGAGCTGCTTAGTAAAGAGGCTCTTAAACCTGCTTTTACCTTTAGTAACTGCTTTTTCTAATACCCTTGAGATAAAAATCCCTATGATCGAATTTAAAGACGTTAGTGTTCGCCGTGATGGCCGTGAATTATTTTCAGGTGCCAGTTTTCAGCTGCACCCCAATCACAAAATTGGTCTAACCGGCAATAACGGTACTGGCAAATCAACTTTGTTTGCCTTATTACTAACGCAGATGGGCACTGGTGATACAGAAGTAACGCTTGATAAGGGTGAGGTTAGTATTCCTGACAGCTGGCATGTCGCACACATGGCGCAGGAAGTAGGCGCTAGTAGCCAAACCGCGATCGATTACGTACTAGGTGGTGATGAGCAGTGGTATACGCTCAACGAAGCTTTGAGCGACTTAAGTAGTGTTAGTGATGACCAAATTGGGGTGTTGCATCAGCAGTTTGATGAGATTGATGGCTATCGCACTCCTACTAAAGCGGCACAAATTATGGCGGGGCTTGGCTTTAATACGGCTCAGCACGATTTGCCAGTAGAAGGCTTCTCTGGGGGCTGGCGTATGCGCTTAAACCTAGCTAAGACTCTGATGAGTCGTGCTGACTTGATGTTACTTGATGAGCCCACTAACCATTTGGACTTAGATGCAATTCTGTGGCTGGAGACGTGGATCAATTCGTTTACCGGTTTGGTCATCGTAATCTCACATGATCAGGCGTTCTTGGATGCCACAGTTGGTCATATCTTGCATGTAGAACAACAGCAGATCACTCTGTATACTGGTAACTATCAGCAGTTTATCCGTACTCGTCATGAGCGTATGGCGCAGCAGCAGCAAGCGTTTGAGAAGCAAGAAGCGACTAAGGCGCATTTGGATGACTTTATTCGTCGTTTCCGTGCCAAAGCCAGTAAAGCTAAACAAGCACAGAGCCGTATTAAGCAGCTAGAGCGTATGGCTGAGCTATCACCTATGATGGCCGATAACCCGTTTTCTTTTCAATTCTACGAGCCCGCTCACATGAGTTCGCCGTTGATTGAGTTAAGCAAAGCAGATATTGGCTATAGCACAACGCCGCTATTGTATAACGCTAATGTGCAAGTGACTCCTGATACTCGTCTAGGCTTGCTGGGGATGAACGGTGCCGGTAAATCAACACTGATTAAAGCTTTGGTTGGTGAGTTAGGCGTGTTGACAGGGACTTATCAAGTTTCTGATACTCTAAAGCTCGGCTACTTCAATCAGCATCAAATGGATGCTTTAGATGCTGAAGCCACGCCTATAGAAATGTTACGTCGTCTAGCTGGCAAGACCTCTGATGCCCAATTGCGCTCGTTCTTAGGCAGCTTCGACTTTCGCGGTGAGCGTATTGACACCCCGAGTAAGCTGTTCTCAGGAGGAGAACGCGCCCGTCTAACTTTGGCATTGATTGTTTGGCAACGTCCTAATGTACTAGTTCTCGATGAGCCAACCAACCATTTAGATTTGCAAATGCGTCAGGCACTAACGGTAGCTTTGCAAGGTTTTGAAGGGGCAGTAGTATTAGTCTCGCATGATCGTGAGCTAATCGCTAATGTCTGCGATGAGTTATATCTAGTGCATGACGGTCAGATCGATGAGTTTGATGGCGATATCAGCGACTACGGTAAGTGGCTGTCTGAAAAGCGTAAACAAGAAAACTCTTCAGATAAAGGAACTAATAAAAAAGGCAAAAACAAAAAAGCTAACAAAAAATTCATTGATAAAGATAGTGTTTCACGTGAAACAGACAATGAAGCGGGCAATGGCAACACTGATAATTCTAAATCGTCTAAAAAAAAATTCGCGAATTCTAAATTAGCTGAAAATACCGCAGCTTCGTCGCTGACTAAAGAGGAGCAGCGCAAATTGGCTGCTGATCAGCGCAAACTTACTGCTCCTATTCGTCGTGATATTGAGGATACTGAAAAGTCGCTAGTTAAGATTGACCAAAAGCTGGTTAGTTTAGAGACTCAACTGGCTAATACTGAGCTGTATGAAGAAAGTCGCAAAGCAGATTTATTAAAATTGCTTGATGAGCAGACAGCATTGCAACAGCAGCATAGCGATCATGAAGAGAGCTTGCTACTGGCGATGACTACTCTTGAAGAGATAGAAGCTGAGTTTGAGTAAGGGTTTTTTGGATAATGAATAAAAAGGGGGAGAGCGTCAGCTCTCCCCCTTTTCTACGTTATTGCTTACGATATTTACCATCACCGTAAGATAGTACCTTCATACTAGTCGTACAAAGCTCGCAGTTTATTTTACCAGCAGCGGCTCTAGATAAATCAAGAATACGTCCCCGAATAAAAGGGCCTCTATCAGTAATTTTTACTATCACGCTCTGCTTTGTCTTGTTATTAGTTACTTGTACCTTCGTACCAAACGGCAGCGTTTTATGCGCAGCAGTTAAAGAGTTCATATTGAAGATGCTACCACTAGCTGTGCGTTTACCGTGGAACTTTTTACCGTAATAACTAGTATTAGCGGCAAAAACAGTAGTCGTTAACAACAGTGATAAAGCAATAACTAAAGACTTGATTAAATAAGACATTTAATACCTTTTTACAATTAACGAAATAGACAGATGTTCTTGCCTACAATATTCACGCTCCCTATGAGCATGAATAATATAACTATTTTACTAGAAAAAGCCTGCTATATCCTTACGACTTTGTAAAATGCATTTAAAGCTGAATATTTTATAAAAATACTTTTGAGATCTGAGGTCTTTGCTAATATTATTTCTCTATCAATAGGGGACTGGCACTTCGCCTAGCCATAGTAATATAGAGAGTCTCACAGAATTTTTTAGTCATGCGGATTGTAAAATTATATAGAGCGCCAATTATTATTTGTATAGCAGTCATAATTAAAATTAATTTTTAGCGTTTAATTTTTATCAACATAAACTAAGGGTTCATTGCGGTATGCTATAGATATAAACATCGCCCATACAAACATGAGAGTCATCACCTAAAAACGCTTAACTCAAAACTATCACATAAACATAAACATAAAAATAAAAGGAAACCCATCATGGCAGAAAAGAATTATTACGAGATTTTAGGGGTAAAAAAAGACGCTACAGATGCTGATATCAAGAAAAGATATCGCAAGCTAGTGCGTGAGTATCACCCTGATGTCAGCAAAGATCCGGATGCTGATAATAAGATTGCAATTATTAATAACGCTTATGAGACTATTAGAGATAAAGATAAGCGGGCTGAATATGATGCCATGCTAAATAATCCATTTGCAGGCCAAGGAGGATTTGGTGGACAGTCAGGGGCTGGACAACCGAGCGGCTTCCGTTGGGAAGATATGAAAAGTCAGTTTGGTGAAGGGCAAGCTTTTGGCGAAGGCAGCTTTCGCTTTGATGATATCTTTTCAGCGTTTGGTCATGGTGCGCGTGGTCAGACAGGGGGGCAACAGCGCGGTGGCTTCGATCAGTTCGGTGCTGGCTTTGGCAGTCAAGATAGCAAAGGCCAAGACCAACATGCGGAGATCAACGTTGACTTGGCTTCAGTGTATAACGGTGACGACTATAGTATTAAACTAAATGTGCCCGTCCGCCAACCTGATGGCAGCGTAAATTACGATAACAAAACGCTAAAGATTAAAATACCTAAAGGTATTACCGAGGGTAAGCAAATCCGTCTAAGCGGACAAGGGGCCGCAGGCAGTGGGAAAGGCAAAAACGGTGATTTATTCTTAAAGGTAAAAATTACTCATGCGGATAATATTCGCTTAGAAGGCGCTAATGTCTATCAAACGGTCAATATTACTCCGTGGGAAGCCGCGCTTGGTGCAAAGATAAACCTCACTACCCCGAGCGGAACTCTAGGTGTCAGTATCCCCAGTAACAGCAAGTCAGGTAGCAATCTGCGCCTAAAAGGTAAAGGTATCCCTGCTAAACAAGCTGGTGATTTATACTTAACCTTGAATATTGTTAATCCAGAAGTCAGTAGTGATGCCGATAAACAGGCTTATGAGCAGTTAAAACAAGCCTTTTCTGAGACTAGCATCAGCCGTTAAAAATCGCTAGCAGTGACTATAACGAGCGTACAATAAGATTAGTGCAAAACGTTAATATCAAAAGTAACGAGGATAATAATATGAAACACTCGCCTGAATTAACCGACATTATTATGAGCTTTGATGAGCTAGTATCTGCTTGTGGTCAAGAGCCACAATGGGTAATCGCTCTAATCGAAGAAAGCATCATTGAATATGACATTCCTGAAAGTCAGCAGTTTAGTGGTTATCAGCTCACTACTGTGCGCCGTGCTTCGCGACTTAGTCGTGACTTTGAAGCCAGCGTACCAGCGATTGGTTTGATACTAGAGCTGTTAGAGGAAGTCGAGCAGCTGCGTCAGTATAAGCGTCAATGGGATAACGATAAGACGATGATTGAAATAGAAGTGAATAGTCTAAAGTAAGCCAGTGGCTAAGTTTGCCATAGGTTTATTATTTTTACCCAAAGTAAAAGGGCCTTATTGGCCCTTTTTTATTTTATAAATAATTGCTTTGAATAGCTATTTAAATCAAGCTACCTATTGAATTATAACAAAACCACCTCACCTGCATGACTACTTAGCTCGAAAGCCATTCACTCTAGCGCTCCATACTATACACAAGCCTATCAAGGCGAGAGCAAGCACTGCCCAAGGGAATGATACAGCGCCAATATGTTGCAATAGTAAGGCACCGGCGATACCACCACCAGCAACTGCTAAATTAAATATAGTCACAAACATAGACTGCGCCACATCTGCATTCTTACCTGCTGCGCCTGCTAGTGCGGTTTGTAGCATTATCGGTGCGCCGCCAAAAGTAATACCCCATAGCGCTATACCTATTAGCACGATCGCTGCCGAGCCGCCAGAGAAGCCTAATATTAGTGCGGCTACTGCAAACCCGCTCAGACCTATCAATGCCATAGCACGTAGCCAATGATCGACGAGCAATCCAGTCAGCCAAATACCGAGCATGGCAGTGATACCGAATAGCAATAGAACGGCATCAACTCTCTGTTCTAGCCCGACTGAAGCCAAGAAAGGCTCGATATAAGTATAGAGTAAATTATGGGCCGATATCCATACGAACACCGTAACTAACACAGGACGGATACCTGGCATCAAAAAAATCTGCTTAATAGGCAAGCGCTGTTTAACGGATTGACCAGCAAAGTCTGGTATCGCTAAGCGTATCCACAATAATAATAACAAGGTGAGCGCTGACATGATCCAGAACACCCCACGCCAGTCAAATAACATACCCAACCAAGTGCCTAATGGAATGCCGAGGGCTAGTGCGATAGGTTGACCTACACCAGTAATGGCTAAGGCACGGCCACGCATATCACCTGCCACCATACGTAATACGTAACCGGGTAATAAACCCCATATCACTCCAGCTGCCATACCTGCAGCGAAGCGGGCCACTATGATAATGATATAGTTGCTAGATAATGTGGTGACAATATTGAATACCAACAAAGCACCAACGGCCAACATAAACAGCCGTCTGCGGTTCCAGCTGCGAGTGGCAGCGATAACGGGAATAGCCGCTAGCACTGAGCCCAAGGCATAGAAAGTTATCAGCTGACCGGCTAGCGCTTTAGAAACGCCCAACGACTCACTTATTTGTGGTAATAGACCTGCTGGCATGGTTTCGGTCATGATAGCTAGGAACCCTGCCAAAGTGAAAGCCAGTAGCTTCCAGATAGGTAAGCCGGAGATTACAGGGTTGGGTAGTGTATGATCGTTGATACTCATATCATCAGCCCCCCTATCGCTATGGCAGTTATCTGAGTAATTTGGGTGGTACGAGTAATATAAGATATAGCTAAGGTGAAGCTGGCAATGTTCATTTTTCTAGTAATGCTCATGTTAACTTCTTTTAATAATAGGTAAAACCCCTTTCCATAAATGGTTAGGGTAGCAAGACATTATGGTCTTTTATAAATAGAGGGTGTTAAGCGTTAAAATTAATATAGACAAAGCTATAAAAGCTCAGGTAAATCACAGCCTATAACCAGAACCTGCAAACCGACTTTATAAATAAGGACTATGAATAAGGTCTATAAATAAAGGCTATTAACAGGCTTAGAAAATCTAGGATATAGAGCTAAAACAGCTGCAGTATAACCGCGTTTTTACCACTCACCCATTCTGCCATGTACTGTTTTGTTAAGTGTGAAACCCTTACTGTATATGATGATTTTTATTTATAACAACAGTATTAAGCGGGACGATAGGAAGAGTTCTACAAAATTCAGATAAAAAAAAAGAGCATCAAATGCTCTTTTATTATTACTATAATTTTCGCAATCTAGTCACCACCCTTTAGAAGGGATCAGCGCGCATATTTTGGGTCAGCAGCGGCAGTAAATAACACGTCCGTTGAGGAGTTCAATGCGGTCTCAGCAGAGTCTTGTACTACGCCGATGATAAAACCTATAGCAACCACTTGGATGGCAATGTCATTCGGGATACTAAACAAGCTAGCAGCAAGTGGAATTAGAAGTAGCGAACCACCGGGCACACCGGATGCCCCACAAGCACTAATAGTTGCCACTAAGCTTAATAGTAAAGCGGAGGCAAAGCTAACTTCAATACCTAAAGTATGAGCCGCCGCCAGAGTGAGCACATTAATAGTAATGGCGGCACCGGCCATATTAATAGTGGCACCAAGAGGTATAGTCACCGAATAAGTTTCTTCATGCAGGCCTAACTTCTGGGCAAGATTCATGTTTACCGGAATATTAGCCGCGGAGCTGCGAGTAAAGAAGGCCGTAATTCCAGACTCACTTAAGCAAGTAAAAACTAAAGGGTAAGGGTTTTTACCCGTTTTTACGAATACAATAATGGGGTTAACCACTAAGGCTATAAATAGCATACAACCAATCATCACTAGTAAAATTCGCCCATAACCGGCTAAGGCAGCAAAGCCAGTTTCTGCAACAGTATTAGCGACTAAGCCTAAGATGCCAAAGGGGGCTAGAGCAATGACCCATTTTACAACTTGTGAAATAGCTTCGGAGAAATCAACCACAGCAGTACGGGTAGTTTCGCTGGCCTGACGTAGAGCAAAGCCTATAATGATGGCCCAAGCTAAGATACCGATATAGTTGGCATTGGCGATGGCATTAACAGGGTTGGCTACGAGGCTAAGTAATAAGTTGCTTAAGACTTCTTTCAAATTCGCTGGTGGTATTTGCTGAACGGCGTCACCACTGATAAACACCAATTCTGTAGGGAATAAGAAGCTCGCACCTACGGCGATTAGAGCTGCCAAAAAAGTGCCGAACAGATACATAATTAGCACTGGTTTGACGTAGACTTCGCTATCACTACGATGCTGACAGATAGCCGCCATCACTAAGATAAACACCAATATCGGTGCCACTGCTTTTAGGGCACCAACGAACAGTGTACCTAATAGTCCTAAGGCAATACCAGCACTAGGTGCCAACCAACCAATTAAAACACCTACTATTAAGCCAACAATAATTAGGGGTACTAGCCCTATTCGCTGGTACATCGAAATCAATGAACGCATTTTTACCCCTATAACTCAGTCAATAATAAACATTAGTAATAAGTGGGGGATATTAGCATTTTTTATGATATTAGCCTAATGTTAGACTTTATGACTATAACAACAGGACAATAGAACACTAGAACAATGAATTTTTTGACTGGTAAAGCATTATGGACTGCGCTGCATAAGCCAGATTTAAGCGTTAAGAACTTCTAATCACTGTCGCCGCTTTAAATGAAAATAATTATTTGATCGCTTAATATTTGGGCAAATAATAGCGCTAGCGGGGTTTTATTCAGCCATAAAAAAACGCCATGACTGGCGTTTTATAGTTAACATTAAAAATAAAAGCTAAAAATCAAACTTTAAAGTGAGTAAGCTCATAGCCCAACTGTTGATAGCGCTTATATTTTTCTCGACCTTGTTGCATGCTGGTAGTATCAGGTTTGATAATCTCCAAAATACGAGTCGGTAAAGTGTTACTAGTAGTGCTCATAAAGTCGTTCACCGCGCGAGTAGTAGTATTAAGGACAATGCCCTTAAACTGGCTCGGTAAGTAATCGCCTAATAGCACTGGCGCTAGCAAATCATCAGTAGCAGGCGCAGTAGAGCTAGCTACTAATAACTGATGGGGAATAAAGCTAACGGCTTGTTGCGACCATAGCGCCTCATCAAGCTCATTAAGCAAAGACTCGTTATCGATTAGTAACAATAACGACTGCTGACTTTTATTCAGCGCTGTTTGAACCAGCTGACTTATAAAGCCTAAAAAATCTTGCGCCTTATGGTCACTCAGTACATAAAAGCTAACCGGTAGCTTATTGCCATTAGTCACATTATTTACAGTAGTTTGATAGGTCGACATAAACGGTTATGCCATATCCGCAGCGTTCTTTAGATACTGCATAAATAGCGGCACTGGACGACCAGTAGCTGCTTTTTGTGCACCAGAAATCCAAGCAGTACCAGCGATGTCTAAATGCGCCCATGCTTGACCTTCTTCAATGAAACGCGATAAGAAGCAAGCGGCTGTTGTTGCCCCTGCACCTTTACCACCAATGTTTTGCACATCAGCGATAGGCGAGTCAATTAGCGACTGATAAGCATCATCCATCGGCATGTGCCAGACCAAATCACCAGACTGATTGCTAGCGTTTTCTAATGCAAACAACACATCTTCATCGTTACTGAATACGGCTGAACGCACATGACCAAGCGCCACTACACAAGCCCCAGTCAAAGTGGCCACATCGATGATAGCTTTTGGCTGATAGCGTTGGACATAGCATAAAGTATCAGCTAGCACTAAACGACCTTCAGCGTCGGTATTAAGAATTTCGACTGTTTTGCCATTCATAGCTGTGACGATATCACCAGGACGAGTGGCATCACCTGAAGGCATGTTCTCAGCACAAGCTAGCGCACCAACAACGTTGATAGGCAGACGAGCTTCACACAAGGCTTTTAAGGTACCTAATACCGCAGCAGAACCGCCCATATCGAATTTCATCTCATCCATAGCCGCACCTGGCTTGATTGAGATACCACCTGAGTCAAAAGTGACGCCTTTACCGACTAGGACGATTGGGGCATTATCGTTGACCACTTGGCTAGCAGCTTTATTAGCTTTTTTGCCAGCGCCTTTAAGTGGTAGCTTATCAGCAATAGCTTTGAGGCTGCCGCTAACTTTTGCGGCACTGTTAGGAGTAGCTTTTGCACTGAATTTTGACTTGCCTTGATACTCCATGATGACCAGCTGACCCTCTTTAGTAGAGCCTTGTGACACTGACAAAAAGCAGCCCATACCTAAAGCTTGCATCTCAGCTTCACCTAATACCGTCACCTTTAACACATCAGAATGCTCTTTGGCTAAGGCTTGTGCTTGCTCTGCCATATAAGCTGGGAAACAAATATTACCCGGCTCATTAGCCACATCACGAGTCAAGGTTTGACCAGCGAATACGGCTTGCGCAAAGTCTAGCGCAGGCTGCAAAGCAGCATCAGCCAGCAGATAGATATCGGTTAACACGGGCGTTGCTTTTTCTGACTTGTACTTGTCAAAACGGTAAGTAGCGGCTAATAGATTGAGAGCAAATTGACCGAACTCACTATCTTGTAAGCTATCAGCCAAAGCAACAGTAATAGAAGTTACTCGCTTTTGCGTGCTTTGATAAATAGTGTTAGCGATTTTTTGTAGCGCTGCGTTGTCAAGCTTATCAACATTACCTACGCCTACTAATAGCAATTGTAATGGGTTTTGTTTAGTGGTTTTTTTATCACCAGCTAAAGCATAATCAGCGACTGTTTCGCAAGCTTTACCAGTGAAATGAGATACTTCGATTAGTTGCTCAATACGTTGTTGATAATCACTTAGCGTAGCTTGAGCTAAGATATTTTTCTTATCGTCAACTAATACTACTAAGCAAGCTGAGTCTTTATCATTGGCTTCTTTTTTTAGTATTTTTTGGGTATGAGTTTTTGGTAAATAATCAGTTAGTTTAATATTCATCTATTATTGTCCTTATTAGAATGTTTGATTTTTATGCTAGTTAAGCAATTACGGCAGTGTAGCATATCAAAACAGCAGTGCGCAGTCAGCAAGGGTTAGGTAATGATTTTGAACGTCTCTGTTGCACACTGCGACCATTATGGCGAGTCACATCCTAGTTATTAACCAAGTCATCAGTGGCTACTAAGGCTGCAAACCGATCTTGTAGCGCCGCCATAGCGGTATCGTGGACGATATTGGCAGCGATAGTTTCTCCTCTAACATTAGGCAAGTCGCGAGTGGCACAAGCATCATGACAAACAAAACTTTCAAAACCTAAGTCAAAAGCGGCTCTTACACTAGAGCTGATGCACATATGACTCATAAAGCCGGCAAAGATAATCTGTTGCTTACCAGTAGCTTCAATAAGGCTCTGTAGCGCAGTATCATAAAAAGCATTAGGGTGCTGCTTAGTAATAGTTTTTTCACTATCTAGTGGCTGCAAACTATCAACAATAGCTACGTTCGCGGATAAAGGGTCAAAAACATTGCCGTTAGCTGCGCCGTGATGGGCAATATGAAAAATAGGCACAGCATGGTCTCTAGCTTTGTGCAGTAGCAAACGTGCATTAGCAGTAGCAGCAGCGCCTAGCTCTCCTAGAGGCATGGCACCGTCCACATATTCATTCTGAAAATCGATCAATACTAGAGCACAGTTTGACCAGTCTAGTTTATTAAACTGACCGCCAGCCAATTCAAGTAGGGTGGCAGGGGCGAGGTTAGACATAATATTCTCCAGCAGTTAATAAGTGTTATGAAGCTAAATTCTAACAACTATTTATCAGCTTATCAGAGCTCGATACTAAGCATACACAAACCTTTTAAATGAACTACAGTACAAGCATTAGTAATGTTATTGAACATCTTTTACCGTCATATTTTTATAAAAATATGCTAGCATTAGCAGTCGCCGTTATTACTTATAATTGAAACGGTTTAATTTATACAAAATTCATTCTTGCTGGCTCTTAAATAAATATCCGTAACAATCAATATACACCCTATTATATATAGGTATGCTTTCTTATAATGGCATTATTGGTGCTATCCATTTACATTTTCTGAGCCTAGATCTCTGTTTATTCCTATTATTAATAGATAAGCAATTCACCGTACGACTGCCAACTATTAAGAGTAACTATTGTGATATTACGCCGCTACATGACTAATCAGGTTGCCTCAACCACCGCTTTAGTATTGGGGTTTTTGATAGTGATGATGCTGGGTGGACGTTTGATACGTTATTTCGGTATTGCTGCTGAAGGCCGCTTAGATATCAGTCTGTTATTTAGCATTATTGGCTATAATCTGCCTTATTTCTTAGAGCTTATCCTACCATTAGCCTTCTTTATTGCCTTGATGTTGGTATTCGGCCGACTCTATGTCGATCAAGAGATGGCCGTTATCAATGGTAGTGGTGTCTCACGTGGTAAGCTGGCGCGCTTGATGACCCCGCTTATTTTGGTATTATTTGTTGTTGAAGCAGGCTTATCAGTAGTAGGTAAGCCTTGGGGCGTGCGCTCCTCTGAGAGTGTCTGGCAGCAGCAAGCCTTGACTAGTGCCTTTGACTTAATCCGTCCTAAAGAGTTTATCAGCAGCGGTAATTATCATCTGTATGTAGGCAGTCTTAGCGATGATAAAAAACAGTTGCAAGATGTGGTGCTAATTCAAAGTAAAGACGATACTCAAGCTAGTGGTAAAACGGCTATATATGACAGTGCTGAGTTGGCAGATTCGCTTACTACTGAGGGGGCAGCGCAAGCGGCTGTCAGAGCGGTTAACAGCAACCAAGCTATCAGAAAGGATACGATCACCCTCGCCAAACGTGCTGAACAAGTCGATAATGGTGCTGACGGAATCACCCAATTGGACTTGTTCCAAGGGCGACGTTACGAAGTAGGTGCTGGCAGTCTCAAGTATAACCAAGTGGGCTTTGATCGTTATCGCATTACTTTGACTGAGTCATCGAAAGAAGTAGTGACCGAAAAAAATATTGAGACTCAAACGCTGCGCCCTTTATGGCAAGCAGCAACGGCTAGTGCGCAGGTTAACAGTACTAGCGCTATGTACGCCGCACAAGGCGAGTTGGGCTATCGATTTGCATTGCCTTGGTTGATGATAATTGCCCCTATGTTGGCAGTACCTTTGGCGCAAGTACGGCCACGACAAGGGCGCTGGCTACGCTTATTCCCCGCAGTGCTATTGTTTGTCAGCTGTGCTCTAGGTATCATTTCGCTAAAGAATCCGGTGAGTCAAGGTAGCATCAGTGTATGGTCTTATGCGTGGCTGATAGTAGGGTTTATAGCACTAGCGCTGTATATGAATTGGGGTAGTCGTATTCAACACCGATTGCGGGTCCGCCGAGAAGACAGTGATTCGATATCTAATAATCCTAATCAACAGGCCAATAGTAGTAATGGCTCAAATAGAGGGCAGTACTAATGCGCTCTTTGTTTAGCAACAGCGCCGCTAACGCGAATAAGTCTAACAGCTCGTATAGTAATCTAAAAGTGCTGAGTCGCTACGTCAAGCTCAATGCCTTATTAGCTATTATTGCCGCTATCATAGGATTGTGGGCACTACAAATAGTCTTCTCCTACTTATCTGAGCTTGACTCACTAAATGACAGCTATACGATGGCGGAGGCGCTCAAGTATATTCTGTATCGCTCACCTTATTTTTTAGAGGAGTTTATCCCGACTGGGGCGCTGCTAGGAGCAGTAGTAGGTTTAGGACTGTTAGCTAATAAGAGCGAGCTGGTGGTGATGCGCGCCTCAGGAGTCAGCGTCTATCGTATCGTTAGTTGGGTATTGCAGCCTGCCTTAGTATTTGTGCTGTTAGCCTTAATGATCAATCAGTTCATACTGCCTACCAGCAATCAGTTGGCCCACGAGATTAATAATAAAGACCATGACGTGTCGATTACTACTGTGCGTGGCTATTGGACAGTGCAGCCGCGATTTGCCACTAGTGATAGTAGCAGCGAAGACCGTAATTCGGACACTACAGACGCTCAGCCAGATGGCAGCGATATTCTATATATTGACTATGCTGATGCAAAAGGTAACATCGGTGAGGTCAAGCGTTGGCATCTAGATAATAATGGCAACCTACAAACCGCTATTCGTGCTGAAGGCGGCAAATATATTGGTCGTAAGCCTATCGATTCGAACAGCGATTCCCCTAAGAAGTACAATTATGAGTGGCAGCTGAATAATATGACTAAGCTGAATATCAGCCAAGGTTTTGAGGCTAGTCAAGCTAAGTCACCATCGGATACTCTAAGCTTACCTTTTGCCCCAGAGTCGGTTTATTTGCTGACTCGTGAGGCTGAAGATTTATCATTGACTCAGCTATATGAGCATAAGCAATTTATGCGTGGGCAAGGGCAGCGCTCATTAAATCATGAGCTAGCATTTTGGCAAAAGCTGCTATCACCGTTATCTATCTTATCTTTAGTGATTGTCGCTTGCTCATTTGTATTCGGTTCGCTACGTACTCATAGCTTAGGCTTGCGCATTGTCGTGGCCTTATTATTTGGCTTATTATTTAGCTACCTGCAAGACTTAGTCGGTTTTGTGTCTTTGGCTACTGGTTTCTCACCACTATTAATGGTGCTGTCACCGATCATCGCTAGTGCCTTGTTAGGGCTTTATTTGCTTAAACGCCAGATGTAGAGAGCTAGGTTGTACTAGAGTTAGACATAGAAAAGCACGCTAAGACTGAATTGTTTTAGCGTGCTTTTTTTGACTTAAAGTCACTCTTTTTACTACTCTATGGTTAGCAATTAGTCTTTGGTCGCCATAGTAATAGTATAAGTTTTGCCTTGCTTGATCTTTTCGCTGTTCCCGAATACTTCCGTGAATGAACGCTTCATAAATTGACGCAAGCCATTGATAGTTACTACATAAAAACGGCCGCCTTTATGCATGCGTGCATGGGCATCGAGAAAATACAGATAATGCTGCTCTTTACCTACTTTAGCCGGCAAGTTCGACATCACTAAGCTGAAGTTTTTATCTTTAGCCACATGATTAAAACCATTAGATAAATGTACATCGACGTTGTCTAAACCATTCTTCTCACAGTTAATACGAGCATATTCTACTGCCATAAAGTCTTTATCGATTAGCGTATGCTGACCATTCGGGCACTCGCGCGCTGCTGCCATACCTAGTACGCCATAACCACAGCCTAGATCTATCGAGTCATCATCCGCTTCAAAATCAATATAATCCAGCAGCATTAAGCTACCATCATCAATCTTTTGCGGTGAAAAAATACCCCAAGTAGTGGCAAAGTCAAAAGGCTTACCCAATACGTCTTGGCGAAAGTTAATATCTTCGCGCCAGTGTTTGGCTTTTTCTAACAGTTCAGCAGGAGGTCTATGGCTCATTGTATTCTCGGATATTGGCTATAAAAAGGGAGGCGTGCTGAGCTCATTATCATTAATAAACAACCAGCTCACAAGTTATGACCGCTATTGTAACGATAAAAAGGCAGTTTTGCAGCTACGTATTAAGAGAATTGCGTGGATAGAAGTTAATCTCGTCTAGCAGTGAGGTGAGTTAAAAGCTGGCAGTATGCTTAGTTATAAGTTATATAGCAGCTAATCGCGCCTTTCGCTTATATCTGCACCCCTAGGCAGGGCGGTCACTAGTGGCTGATGGCATTCCTGTATTCTCGATACTACCTTCAGCCAAGTGTCCGCAACCTGCCTAGAGGCACAGGATACCGCTGCAGTCACGGCTAAAATGCTCTTTAAGGCAGCGGTTATTTTATTTGCTTAAGCTTTAAATCTATAACTGAATATTCTGTTAGTGCTATAACCACGCTACCTACTGCATATCAAGTTAATTTTGATGTAGGCTGGGTTTTTAACCCAGCAAGATCTACGGATTAAACTTAAAGTCTTGATTAAAGCAGAATTTCCGCTCAGTGTCGTATGGGGTGATTTTTTTAGCTTAATTATTAATTCGCTGGGTTAAAAACCCAGCCTACGCGCTAATTCAATTCTCGGTAAGCCTCGCATCCGCGCTCTTCTTGATTCTCACAAGCTTTACCAAACCACTCTATAGCCTTGGTCTTATCCTGATCTAAACCCTTTCCATCATAGTACATTTTGCCAAGCCTAAATTGCGCAATTCCTTCTTGCATACCAGCTGCTTCTGTATACCATTCAAACGCCTTCTTATAATTCTGCTTAACACCACGACCCTCTTCATACATAGACCCGACAGTATATTGCGAAAATGTATTGCCTTGCTCGGCTGCTTTTTCATACCATTCAAATGCTTTTTTGTCGTCTTTAAGCACACCTTTTCCTTCATCATAAATTATACCAAGAGCTTTTTGAGAATTAAGGTCGCCTTGCTCAGCAGCTTTTCGATACCATTCAACTGCTTGATTGAAATCTTGAGAAACGCCTAAACCGCTAGCGTACATCCAACCAACAAAATATTGAGAATCTTCATTGCCTTGATAACCTGCTCTCTTGAACCATATAAGTGCATTGGTATAACTTTGAGTGACACCTTCACCAAAATAATAAGCTAAACCGACGCTTTTTTGTGCATCACTAAAACCTTGGTTAGCGGCGGTCTGATACCATTTAAATGCTTTAGCCTTATCCTTAGATACACTTATACCTTTATCATATGCTTCTGCAAGCTTGTACTGAGCCTCTACAAGCCCTTGATTAGCTGCTTTTTCAAACCACTCAAATGCCTTTTTATCATCCCTAGGAATACCTTCATTATCAAAATCGTCTCCAACATAGTTGTCTAACCCTTCAAGCTTGTTAGCCATTCTAATCATATCTCGTCTATTACCCTGACCTTCATAGTACATAGTTGCAAGACCAAGTTGAGCATAAGCATTACCTTGCTTTGCTAAAGATTCAACTGTTTGAAAGTATGTTGCCATGGAAGGAAGCGTAACTCCCAATGAGAAAACTATGACTAAAATTCTGTAAAAGGAAATATTTTTTAAAATTTTCATTATAGTTTCTCGTCCTTAGAAGCATTATTATGATGAAATATTTAATAAAATAAGAACCCTAACCCCGCGGATGATGTTCAGCATGCAACTTCTGCAATCTAGCGGTCGCCACATGAGTATAAATCTGGGTAGTCGATAAATCACTATGCCCTAGTAATAACTGGACGCTACGCAGATCTGCACCATGGTTTAATAAATGAGTTGCAAAGGCGTGGCGTAAAGTATGCGGAGACAAATCTTTATCGATACTGGCAATTTTGGCGTACTTCTTAATCAAATACCAAAAGTTTTGCCGGGTCATATAGCCCCCTTGAGCCGTCAAAAACACTGCTTGGCAATTGCCTGCTTTTAAATGAGCGATTAGGTCGCTACGACCATGAGTTAAATAATCCTCAAGGGCATCCGCCGCATATTCACCTAACGGTACTAAACGGGTTTTATTACCTTTACCAGTGATTTGTAGCCAGCCGGCATTTAAGTTGACTTGTTCTATTGATAAATTGACCAGTTCGCTAACTCGTAGACCACAAGCATAAAGCACCTCTAACATAGCCTTATCGCGCAGTCCCAGTGAAGTGCTGCTATCAGGCGCAGCCAGTAAGTTGTCGACATTAGCTTCCGACAAGTCTTTGGGTAGGGGACGGCCAATCTTCGGGGTTTTTATACGCTCGCAGGGATTATCTTCACGCAAGTTACTAGCAATCATCCATAGATAGAACTGACGTAGGCTGGAGAGCATACGGGCTTGAGTGCGTGGGGTTTTGCCCTCGACGGCCAGCACAGATAAGCAATGCAGCACTTCATCAGACTGCCAGCGAGTCAGGGCGCTATGACTAGTTTGTTCACAAGAGCGCAGATCACGGACATAAGCATTACGGGTGCGTGTCGCTAAACCACGCGCTAGCATCGCTTGACGAAATTCGGTGATATAAGTCGGTTCATCCTCTACGGCTAGCGCTTTTGGTTGGCGCTGCTGTACAGCGCGATCACGGCTCATAAGACAATACTCAGTGGGTGTAAAGACAGAATAGCATAGCTAAGGGCTTTAGAAGATTATCACTTAGCTATGCTAATAACACTAATGATGCATCGATGCTCAGCATGTTAATAGAGAATTGATAGCGTACTTATCATACTTTAGGAAAATTTTGTTAGATAGTATTTGCTAGATAGTATTTATGTTTTTTATAGTTTGTCACTGAGACTCTACGCAGGTTGCAAGCACCATAGTGAAGTAACTTCGCTACTGCGTGCAGCAAATAATGGATCAGTGTCGTCTTGACTACGGCCATGCTTAGGACGAGTATCGAGACGATACTTCACTGCTAAACCGGCAGCTGCAAACCAGCCTAATAACTCATCACGTGTTCGCAATTGCAAATGCTCCGCTAAGTCCGACAGAATCAGCCAAACCTCTCCTTGCGCAGCTAAGTGCTGTTTTGCACCCTGCAAAAACCCACGCAACATCGCACTATTAGCATCATAGACTGCATATTCTAATGGTGAGCTTGGCTTAGCGGGTAACCAAGGGGGATTACAGACAATCAGATTGGCCAAAGGTGCCGCAGTAGGGAACAAATCTGCTTGTTGTAACTGCACATTAGATAACCCTAAGCGCGTAAAGTTCTCACTGGCACAAGCCATAGCGCGCGGATTTAAGTCCGTCGCAATCACTTGCTTTAGTCCACGCTGCGCTAAGATAATAGCTAGTAAGCCTGTGCCGCTACCAATGTCAAAGGCCACATTACAACTAGCTGGCAGTGGGGCGTCGAGTAATAGCTGCACATACTCATGACGGGTTGGGGCAAAGACCCCATAATGCGGAAAAATCGATAAGTCCAAGCCCTTAATCGGGACTCCTTTGGCACGCCACTGTGCTGCCCCCAAAGCACCTTGCAGGTCACGAAACGATAATAAGCAAGGTTCATCTAGCTCACCAAAAGCAGCGGTACAAGCAGCCGTCAGATCAGGGGCCCGACGTAGCTGGCTGCTATAACCTGGAGCAAGCTCTAATAGCAAACGGCTTAATATTCGTGAGCGCTGGGCTTGTGCTTGGCGTTGCTGATGAAACAAGTTGGGTATCTGTTTTGCTGTTGCTAAGGATTGGTTTGTAGTGTCATCAGCATTATCAGCCGCAGTAGCTGCTTTTGCTTTGCTAGTTTTGCGCTGTTCAGAACGTTTATTAGTACGCTCAATACGCCGAGTGAGTGCTTGTAGTAATTGTCGGGCATTATGAAAGTCACCATTCCATAGCAGTGAAGTGCCTTCGCAAGCTAAACGGTAAGCCTGATCTGCGGTAGTCTTATCATCAACCAACACAATACGTGCAGGCGGTAGCTGATTGCTCTCAGATAACCAGCAAGCACTGCGTGAGTTTTGGTTTTGTTGCCAATGCACATACTGCTTTTCTGTTGCTAACACGCGGCCTACCTTTAACTGGTGAATGATTTATTGTCTATAGCACAAAGCTAGCTTGCTTCTATATGTGGCGCCGTAATTCAAGCGCGCCATAGCTAGCATTTATTACCTTAAATATCGGCAAGTTAATAAGCGCTAAATAGTAACTATTAAGCGCTCTTTTTCTTTACTAGATAGCGATAAGTTGGTGTGGTATCTAAGGTTTCTTGATGAACAAGGGTATGACCCAAATGGCGACAAAAATTAGGAATATCGCGAGTGGTTGCCGGATCAGTGGCGAGTATTTCGATAATATCACCAGCATCAGCTTTACGGATAGTTTTATGCAGCATCATCACCGGCTCAGGGCATATCAGCCCTTGAGTGTCCAAATGATGGTCAATAGCAGTGTCGGGGCTTAGAGTTGTCATAGTTTTAGTATTACAAATTAATTAGAATAAATAAGTTTAGAAAGTATTTTATAGCTGAGTTTTTTCAACCAATAGCATTATTAACTAGTATTTTATAGCACTTCTTCGGTATCTTCGAGCTCATCTTGCAAGGCTAAAAAATCAAAAAATCGCTTAAAGTTAGACTTGAATAAAAACGCAACGCCAAGCCAGCAAGACAGTCCTAACCAAGCAGTATCTGCAAAGATCAAGCCACCGACAAGAATGATAGCAGATACCCCGATGCTCATAATAACCATCGACGCTTGACTAAGTCGATAGCGATAGATAACCAAC
Organism: Psychrobacter sp. TAE2020; assembly: GCF_018919485.1. Lineage (GTDB taxonomy): Bacteria > Pseudomonadota > Gammaproteobacteria > Pseudomonadales > Moraxellaceae > Psychrobacter. Next base: position 2,011,399 of record NZ_JAHLMU010000001.1, on the reverse strand, counting down.
GCATCATAAAGGGTGATGGGGATAGTAAGGGCAATCAGCGCATAAGGTAGATTAAAAAATAGCCGATATAGTAGGGCACTGTCATGGAACATCTTGATGCTAGCAATAGTGCCAAACACCATAAAAGCGATAATCGCTGCGTACAGCAAATAGATCGCTATTTGATTGGCCCGTTGTGCGCCTTTGATGCGAGCTATGGCAAGTGGGGCAAAGCCATGCTGGGTTGCTTGCTCTGAAACAGTAGGCATAATTATTAGCAGTTTATCCGGTTAAGTAATGAGGCTTTAAAAGCTAGCTTATCGTTCTATTAATCGGCGTTATTGGTTGTTCTATTACTCAGCCTTAATAGTATCAATCGCCAGCGCACTATCAGGATCAGTAAAGTAAGTAGATAGCAGGATACAAGCTGAAATATCATCAATAGGATCGCGCTCATGCTTAATCCAGCCTTGTTCCCATGCTATTTCACGTGCTCCTACTGAGGTCAAACGCTCGTCACACATTTTTACCGTCACTGGCAAATGTTGCTCGACTAACCGATGCGCCAAGCGCCGAGCAAACTTATTCGCACGCTTGGACAGCATAGAGCTACTGCCATCCATATTTAATGGCAGACCAACGATCACTTGGGTCACGCCCCAAACTTTTATAATTCCTAATAGGTTATCCCAATCAGGTTGGCCATTGTTCATCACTAAAATATCAAAAGCTCTGGCGGTCTCAGTAATCGTATTACCAAGCGCCATGCCCATCTTTTTGACCCCATAATCTAAGCCTAAAACCAGATGGGGCTTAATAGTAGAGACATCTACACGTTGATCGATTGTTTCGGCGAGCACATTACTATCCAAAGGGCAGTCCTACGTTTCTATTATTAGTTTAATGCAATTCAGTTTAACTTACTTTTACTAACTGATATCAGCTATTTGGCAGTATCAATGGCAGCAATAGCTATTTTTACTGTTGCCTCAGGCATGACCAATATCACTACTGAGATAGTCAAAGTTAACGCCAATTTTATCAGCAGCTAAATGCCAACGCTCATCAAAGGGGGTATCGAATAATAGGGTTAAATCAGCAGGGCAGACTAACCAGTCGCCATTGTTTAACTCTTGCTCTAACTGCTTTCTACCCCAGCTGGCATGACCCAAGCACAGTTGATAATGTCCAACCCCTTGGCCAGCAGCAATACGCTTGAGAATATCTTGACTAGTAGTGATGCAGACATTCTCTGATATGGCGAATGAAGAGGCCCAATCAGGTTGACCAGTATGCAGTACAAAACCAATCTCAGGATACATAGGGCCACCTTCTAAGGCCAAGTCATCCATCACTTGTAAGTCAGTGACTTCAATATCTAAGTCTTCCAGCAGTTTACCCACACGAGACTGCTCAAGCGGACGATTGACCATCAAACCTAAGGCTCCATGCTTGTCATGACGACAAATATAGATCAGCGCTTGTTCAAACCTTGGGTCTGACAATTCTGGTGCTGCGATTAAGAAGTGATGAGTCAAATTGGCTTTAGACATAAGGACAGGCGCAACGTAAGTAAGAGAATGGAGACACTACTATATGGCGATAGTAACTAATAAATCAACATATGAAATGCTGGCTCAGCAGTAATTAATCAACTAGTAGCTTAGCTAAACGCTATTTAGCTAAAGTTAGCAATATTCGACATCAGCTAGTTATTTAACATCAGTGAGCAAACTACGAGCGTGATCACGAGTAACATCAGTAATGATCAGCCCACCTGACATACGTGCCAGCTCATCGACTTGCGCTTCTTCAGTCAGGATCACCAACTCGCTTTGGGTCTGCTCATGATGATGCTTTTGTACTAAAATATGCTGGTGCGCTTGGGCGGCTACTTGTGCTTGATGGGTGATGGCTAGTAGCTGTTGAGTTTGACCCAAAGTGCGCAGTAACTCGCCAACCACTTGCGCAGTACCACCACTGATACCGACATCGACTTCATCGAATACTAGCATAGGTTTAGCGGCATTATTGTCAGCATTAGTCACTTGTAGTACTTGCATCACTAGCGCCATGCGTGACAGCTCACCACCCGAGGCGATCTTATGCAGCGGTTGCATAGGCATGCCAACGTTAGCACTAAACAGCAGATCGATATCATAACAGCCTTGGGCATTGTACTGAGCAGAGTCTCTAGCAGTGAATACAAACTCACAGCGCGCATTAGGTAAGGCTAAAGGTTGTAGTTGCGCCACCAGCTGATCGCAAACAGTAGGCGCCGCTTTAGTACGCTTAGCATTGAGCTTATTCGCCAACTGCAGATACTGTTGCCAAGCCTCTTCAATCTGTGCAGCAAGCACATCGCTACTAGGCTCATTTTCTAATAGCTCTAACTGTTGTTGCCAAACTTTTGCTTCCACAATTAAGTCATTCGCCGGCAAGTTGTGCTTACGTGACAAGCGATGACCAAGACTAATCAGGCTATCTAGCTCCTGCAAGCGTTCAGGATCAGGTAATTGCTGCTCAGCATAATCAGAAAGTAATGTAGTCACCTCAGTGATCTGTTGCTGGGCCAAATGTAGCTGCTCTGAGACTTGTCCAAAGGTTTGACTAACGCTTATCTGATGGTCACAAAGCTTGATCGCTTGCCCAAGCAGAGTCATGACGTCAGGCTCATCGGTATCGTTATCGAGCAAGTGCAAACCATGGCTGGCCTCTTGCATTAAAGCCTCGATATTAGAAAGTTCTTCATGTTCTGACTCAATATCACGATAGTCGACACTTAATAGTGGGGCGATATCACTCAATTGGCTGTGTAGCAGTTGGATACGATCTTGGCGTTGGGCTTGGCGATTAGCGATATCTTCAGCTCGGCGTCTTAACTGTTGATACTGTTGGTAGCTGCTGGCAGTTTGTAACGCTAGAGCAGTTATCTGCGCCATTTCATCGAGCCATTGCACCACAAATTGCGGTTTGAGTAAGGCTTGTTGGGCGTGTTGACTATGAATATTTACTAGCAGAGCGCCTAAGCTCTTTAGCTCCGCCAAGCTAACTGGCGTGCCGTTGAGCCAAGCTTTTGAGCGACCATTGTTGCTAAGCTGACGCCTTATTAATATCTCTTGATCATCCAAAGTACGCTCATGATCTTTGAACCACTCGGCGACTACGCCATTGGCCGTGACGTCGAATTGGGCATAGATATCGGCGTGATCAGCTCCGTGCCTAACCATAGCACTATCGGCACGTTCGCCTATACACAGTGATAAAGCATCAAGTAATAGCGACTTGCCTGCACCTGTTTCACCAGTGATGACATTGAAGCCTTCAGCAACGCTTAACTCATGCTTAGCAATTAGCGCAAACTGGTATAAGGTTAATGATAAAAGCATCAAAGCCTCTCATGATGAGTTACTAATCTCTAATTAGTAGCTAAAATATTTAGGATGTTATGCAAAATAATATTACTAAAAAACTTAAGAAAAGATCAGTGCTTTATGGTGTCAAAGCGTGCCAAATACAAATCAGTTTTCTGTCAGGGTTGGTCTAAATTAAGATAAGGATAATTTGTGCATCAACCTACCGCTTACCTTGTAAAACATACCGTTCAACCTAGGTTTTTAGTATCAATCACTATAGTCATTAGCCAGTATTCTATAGATATAAACTAGAAATAGACAGTCATCTAATGGCAACATATAAGCCTTACTATGGTCGATTAGTCCTTGCTAAATCTACTTAGAAAACTATATTTTTAGTCACACAATAACAAACTTTACAGACGTAATGTGGTAGCATAATCTCACCTAATTGCAAAATAGTCACATAAATACTTCAGGCACCCTGTAGCTTAGTAAGCCGTATACAGCTTATATAGGTTACCCATAAAGTCATATTAAGTATATAAAACAGTAACTTAGTTTTGAAATATATAATATCCAAGTAGTAGATCATATAGACTCTATAACTTAAGCAGTTGCTATATAAAGTTTATTATTACAAGCCAGTTGTTATTTTGGAAATAGCCACTCAAGATGTTTTTTGATTGTGAGAATGATCAATAGCTATAACTTATTACCAAAGCTGAGTATTAAAACTAAGCATCAAAGCAAGACTTATTTTTTAGTTTAGCACTAATTATTTGATAAGGAAGCCACTATGACAGCGGCACAATTTACTAATGTAACCGTAAACACTCAGGCAAGCATATCGTATGACGGGCGTTGCTCAAGTCATACTGTTATGTTCGAAGATGGTCGTCACAAGACTTTAGGCGTTATTCTGCCGTCAGATACTACTGTCGAGCAATATCACTTTAGTACTAATACCTCAGAGCGTGTTGAGATTATCAGCGGAGAGTGTGAAGTCAAAATAAATGGCGACGAAGAATTTTCCTATTATCGCGCTGGCCAGTCGTTCGTAGTTGAGGGCAATAGTAGCTTCAATTTACGTACCGAAGAAATCGTACAATATGTCTGCCATTTAGAAGGCTAACTTTGGGCTTAGTTGCTGAAGTTACCTAGCTACTCTTACTTGGCTAGCTTAATGGCAAATAATTTTAGTCAAAATATTAAATTAACCGGAAACAAATAGGATTATTATGATCTTGTTTGTTTCTTTTTGATTGGTCTAGGCTAATAGTATTAGATTAAGCACCGTAGCAACTCCAACTTCTAATAGCAGTCACAAATTTTTAGCATCTCGCTTGTGCTACTCTCAATTATAACTTAATCAATCGGCAGGACTATTATGGCAAAACCCAGCTATTTCTACGGTATTCACGCTATCGATGCCTTACTTGACCATCGTCCTCTAGATGCCCTCAGCCTCTTTGTACAGCAAGGTCGTGAGAGCGACAGTAGTGTGCAAGCTATCATCGAGCAAGCGAAAAGCAATGGAGTGAGTATCCAGCCGACCCAAAAAGACAACTTGACTCAGCTGTGTGGCAGTCCTCAGCATCAAGGGGTCGTTCTGCATGCACGCCCTTTGGGTTTCGCTGACGAAGGATTATTAGATACTCTGTCCAAGCGTGACGATTGTTTATTATTAGTACTCGATCAAATCACTGATGCCCATAATTTTGGTGCTTGCTTACGCACTGCAGTGGCGATGGGTGTAGACGCAGTAGTTTGTCCTAAGCATCATGCTGCCAGCTTAACCCCAACTGTGGCCAAAGTATCAGTAGGAGCTGCTGAGATGATGCCTATTATTAGTGTGACTAATTTGGCGCGAACGCTAGCAAAAATCAAACAAGCGGGAGTCTTCGTCTTCGGTACCGCACTAGATGATAATGCTAAGCCCATTCACGCTGCTGATCTAACGGGTAAAACAGCGCTCATTATGGGTTCAGAAGGTGAGGGCATGCGTAGACTAACCACTGAGAGCTGCGACGAGCTAGTCTATATCCCTATGTCGGGCAATGAGTACGGCAACTTACAAAGCCTTAATGTCAGTGTCGCTACTGGCATGGCCTTATATGAAGTTAATCGGCAGCGCACCTTAGCTGCTGAGTAAGGGTCAAGTAAACTTGATGTAAGGGTTCTAGCTGTAGATGCAATGCAGCTAGATCATCATCATTAGTAACCACATCATCAGCATGGATATTACGCTGTTCACGACTAAGCTGATTAGCCATAATAGCTTTGATCTTCGGTACACTTTGAGTATCACGTAAGCTGGCGCGCGTTAGCTGGGTATCTTCTGTAGCATCAATCACCAAAATACGCTGGCATAAATTGGCCAATCCCGCTTCTGCAGCTTCTATTAATAGGGGTGCTGACAATACAACATAAGCGGAGTTACTAGCGGCCAGTTGCTCTTTTGCCGCCTCACGTATGGCCGGATGAGTGATAGACTCAAGCTCCATAAGTGCATCAGGGGAAGTAAAAACATGATTACGAACCGCTGCGCGATCCATATCTCCATTAGCATTAATCACCCAATCACCAAATTTTTTCTGGATTTTACGTAGGGTAGGACTGCCTCTTACTACTACTTGATGAGCAATGACATCAGCATCAATAATGTCGACACCTTGCGCTGCAAACCAAGCACTAGTAGCTGATTTACCACTACCAATCCCACCTGTCAAACCTACCACTAGCCTATTACTCTTAGCTTTGCTAATAGTTTGCGCAGGCGTTATTTGCTGACTTATATTGGACGCTGAAGAGGTACTATTTATGCTCATAAAGGTAACTTATTTGATAAATGAAGGGATAAGAGGCTGCTAACTATCAATGATAAAAATTTTAGCAACTAAGAGTGATAGTTAGCGTAATTTACCATAAATTTAGCTTGAAAAAGGGTTTAAGATTTTAGGTCTAGTAGTTATTAGCTTAACGCTTACATCTAAGAAGCTTGTGGGCATTCCATTATAATATTGTAAAGCACCGCTAGCTAATCATCAGCGCTTATCAGAGATACATATTTAAATACCAACTGGTAATATCATTACCATACAACAAAGCGATGATGCCAGCGATAGCAATATAAGGGCCAAACGCAAAAGGCTTACTTTCGCCATATTTTTTCAGCGAGACTATACCGACCACAGAGCCTAATAGTGATGACAGTAAGATAATAAATGGCAACATTATCGGTCCTAGCCAAGCACCCAAGACTGCTAATAGCTTAAAATCACCTTGCCCCATACCTTGTTTTTTGGTGATTAGATAAAATACTTTTACCACGATCCATAAAGACAAGAATCCCAATAGTAAGCCCCAAATTGATTGGGTTGGGGTGACGAACCAGCCTTGTGAGTTGACTGCTAGGCCCAGTCCAGCTAGTGGAAAAGTGAAGCGATCAGGCAACAGCTGAGTATCGAAGTCAATACCAGTTAGCGCTATCAGAGTCCATACTAGTATTAGTGCTGAGAGTCCAACGGCGCTAACACCAAAGTGATAAATAACCAACCCAGAGAGCAAGGCGGTGAGCAATTCAACGCTAGGGTAACGCAGGCTAATAGACGTTTTACAGTGAGAGCAGCGTCCACGCAACAGTAGCCAGCTAATAACAGGGATGTTTTCATACCACTGTATTTTATGGGTACAGCGAGGACAGTGTGATGCCGGTTTACTTAAAGTAATGGGTATATCTTTAGCAACTATCGAAGTTATAGTCGCGGCTTGATTCTGCGGCATGTCTGGCTGCTGAGCTAAAAATTGACTGCACTCTTGGCGCCACTCATATTGCATCATCAGCGGAATACGGTGGATAACCACGTTCAAAAAACTGCCTACACACAGCCCCAATATAGTGAATGTTATTAGGGCTACAGTCAGATTCAGTTGTAATAATTCGATCAGTTGCATCAAATGTCCAAGGTAAAGTGTCAAGCTTAAGGTTTTAGTTAACAAGCTTTTATTGTAAATAATAAAGCCTTTAGCCTATTACTGAACCCATCTGGAAGATTGGCAAGTACATGGCAATAACTAAGCCGCCCACGAGCACCCCCAGCACTGACATAATAAAAGGCTCCATCAAGCTAGTCAAACCATCAATCGCATTATCAACTTCGTTTTCGTAATAGACGGCTACTTTATCCAGCATTTCCTCTAAGCTACCGGACTCTTCGCCGATGCCGACCATCTGGATGGCCATACTAGGAAACAAATTGGTTGAGCGCATAGAGAACTGTAGCTGCTGACCCGTTGAAACGTCGTTTTTTATTTGCTGAGTAGCATTATAAAACACCACATTATTAGTGGCTCCAGCAGTAGACTGCAAAGCGTCAATCAACGGCACACCAGCAGCAAAAGTTGTCGATAGGGTACGTGAAAATCGCGCGATAACGGCTTGATAAGCAATTTTGCCAAATATTGGGGTTTTTAGGATAGCCCTATCCAAAAGATCGCGCAACTTTTTAGAGCGTTTTTTACCCTCAGAGAAACCGATAGTAGCGCCCCCAATTAGGATGATTAGCACAAACCACCATGCTTGCATCCACTCTGAAATACTGACTACTATTTGGGTAAAAGCCGGTAGCTCAGCACCAAAAGACTCAAATAAATCTGAAAATACCGGCACTACTTTGATCAATAAAATCATAGTAACAATAATCGCCACTACGACCACGGCTATCGGATACTTTATTGCTTTTTTGATTTTTGCTTTTAGGAGCTCGCTTTTTTCTTTATAAGTAGCAACGCGATCAAGCATAGTCTCCAGCGCTCCTGACTGTTCACCGGATTCGACTAAAGAGCAGAACAGGTTATCGAAATATCGGGGATGGCGGCGTAGTGCTGAAGAAAAGCTACTACCTGACTCAATATCAGCCTTAATTTGCAATACCAAAATTTTCATAGTGGGATTGTCTAATGAATCAGCAACGATTTCAAAAGATTGGGTCAATGGCACGCCAGCCTTCATCATAGTCGCCAGCTGGCGTGAAAAAATTGCAATATCGATGGCTTTGATAGGCTTTTTAAATTGGAAAAGTGCCTTGGGCTTTTTTTTGATAGCTTTGACAGTAATACCTTGTTTACGTAAGGTGGCTTTGGCCAGCTCTAAACTCTGACTGGTGGTTTCCCCTTTCACTTTTTGTCCGCGGCGATTTACTCCATCATAGACGAAATCTAGTAGCATATCGGTTTTAACTTTTGCCATCGCTCTGTCCTCGAATTGTGCTAAATAATCATAAGTTATAAGTTATAAGTTATTCCTGTTGAGCTATAAGTAGGCGCTAAACTTAATCAGAAGTAACTCGCATGATCTCCTGAATACTAGTCACTCCATGCAACACCTTCAAAATACCGGAATGACGCAAGTCACGAAAACCATTTTTAACAGCAGCATCTTTTATATCAATGGCGTTACCCTCTTCCATAATGATACGAGAGATATCTGGACTTACTTTCATTACTTCATAAATACCAACTCGACCCTTATAGCCCTCTCGACAGTCACTACAGCCTACTGGTTCATAGATAATATTTTCTGGCATCTCTAGCTGATCTTCAGTAAAGCCAAGCTCTAACAGACTTTTACGTGGCACATCGATGGGCTTTTTACAGTTTTTGCACAGTCGTCTTGCCAAGCGTTGGGCGATAACTAAGTTGACTGAAGTGGCAATATTGAATGAGGCTACCCCCATATTTTTGAGTCGTGTTAGGGTTTCAGGGGCAGAGTTGGTGTGCAAAGTCGATAATACTAAGTGACCTGTTTGCGCCGCCTTAATAGCAATTTCAGCGGTTTCTAAATCACGAATCTCGCCGACCATGACAATATCGGGATCTTGACGCAAAAATGACTTTAAAGCGTTAGCAAAAGTTAATCCTACTTTGGGATTGACGTTGACTTGGTTGATACCTTCTAGGTTAATCTCCACCGGATCTTCTGCTGTTGAAATATTAGTTTCGCCCGTATTAAGAATATTGATACCCGTATAAAGAGATACGGTTTTACCTGAACCAGTAGGACCGGTAATTAATAGCATGCCTTGAGGTTTGCTCAACGCCTCCATAAATAGACTTTTTTGGTCAGGTTCGTAGCCTAAAGCATCGATACCTAACATGGCTGACGAAGGATCTAAGATACGCAGGACAATTTTTTCGCCAAATAGCGTAGGTAAGGAGTTAACCCGAAAATCAATGGCCTTATTTTTGGATAGTTTTAGCTTGATGCGACCATCTTGTGGAACCCGGCGCTCGGAGATGTCCATTCGTGACATTACCTTTAAACGCGAAGCGATTTTATTAGCTAGTTCTACTGGTGGGTTAGCCATTTTTTGCATAATTCCGTCGACGCGAAAGCGTACTCTATAAGTCTTTTCATAAGGCTCGAAGTGTAGGTCGGATGCCCCCATGCGGATAGCATCAACTAGCATTTTATTGACGAATTTCACTACCGGAGCTTCATCGACACTATCGTTAATACGGGTTTCGTTATCGTCCTCTATATTTTTTTCAAAGTTAAGGTTTAGATCGCTATCAGCGAAGCTACTAAAACTTTGCATAGTATCGGCATAGAAACTGTCTATACACTTTTTTAGCTTATGGTCTTCAACTAGCACGGTTTCGATAGACAGCCGTGAGTTAAACGCTATAGCATCTATAGCATCAATGCGAGTAGGGTCACTTAGGGCAACAAAAAGACGCTGACCACGCTTAAAGATGGGCAAAGCGTTGAACTTACGGACGATTTTTTCATCGACTAGTCCTTTAGGGATAATGTCGCTGCTAATAGTATCAAGATCGAATAAAGGATCGCCAATAGACTCCGATAGTAAGCAAGCCAGTTGGTGAGCATCGGCCATCTTGTTATCTACTAAATAAGATACTAGTCCCATTTTTTGCTGTTGTGCTTCAGTTTGGGCACTATGCATATGGGCTTCAGTGACTAAGCCCGCATCTACCAACTGCTGAGCTAGTCCGCCAAATTTGTTAGTGGGAATAGTCATAAGCGCTTTCCTTCAATACAAGATATAGGTCAAGCATATTTATAAGGCTGTGTCTTATCATTTAACTTTTCATCATTTAACTATCGCAACGCTAGCGGTAACGGTATATTTCTAAGCGCAATCAAACGCCTTACTGTTATCGGCTAAATTAAAAGTAGTAGCTAGTAAAGTTATTAATATTTGCCATGCCAGCGCTTGTTTAAATAAGAGTGCTTTTAACTAACTCATATAGCAACTGACTCAGATAAAGCTATAGGCAAATATTAGACACAATATTAGAACTGGTATTATATAAATACATGCAAGAAACATGACAGTTTATAGCAGCAAGTATCGGCTCAGTTTTTGAGCTAATATGTTTTATAGTCAGTATCAGTATCAGTGAACCATATAAGCGATCTGCAGTAATTTCTCTAGAGTGATTCATACTAAAAACCGCTGATAACCGCTAACCACCTTACAAACCCCTGAGTTATATCTCGGCATCGTTACACTAGGCTATAGCAGTTGATAAATATTTGTTATACTGGCGCGCATACAGGTCAAATCGACGATGATACGTGACAGAAGGTAGATGAGTGATGCAAGCTTGGGTAATTGGAAACTGGAAACAAAATCCGGCCACGAATAATGATGTTAATAAGCTATTAGATAGTCTATTAGCTGTAAACGATACTGCCTCTACTAGCACAGCACAATGCCAACTAATGGTCGCGCCTAGTTGTGTGCATCTTGCCACAGTTAGTGCACGCTTGCAGGGTACCTCGATGTTATGTGCGGCACAAAATATTAGTGCTCATAGCGATAGTACTGGTGCTTATACTGGCGATTGCTCAGCGCAGCAAGTCGCTGATGCTGGTGCTACATGGACAATATTGGGGCACTCAGAGCGTCGTCAATATCACCGAGAATCTAATGACACCCTTATAAGTAAACTCTGTCATGCACTTACGCAAAATTTAGGTGCCGTGTTGTGCGTGGGTGAGACTCAAGAACAATATGATGCGCAACAGACTTTTGCAGTGCTTGATGAGCAATTAGCGGTCGTCAAAGACTTACTAACACAGCCAGTTTTGGAAGGTGATTCATCGCTGAGCTTAGCTGAGAGATTAATCATTGCCTATGAACCAGTTTGGGCGATAGGTACAGGTAAAGTGCCTACCGTTGCTGAAGTGACGGCTACTCATGCTTATATTAAGCAAACCTTAGCAAGTTTTGATACTAGCTTACCTGAGTTTGCGGTATTATATGGCGGTAGTGTCAATGCAGACAATGCTGATAGTTTTGCTGGTAGCCCTATGATTAATGGGGCGCTAGTTGGTGGGGCTGCATTGAAATCTGAGAGTTTTATGGCAATCGCTGCAGCCTTCAATCACGCTAAAGCCTAAGTTGCTCATTTCAATGAATAACTCCCAATTGGGGTACGGTTACCTAAGTTAGGTGATTGCGCAATAATAAGTCGATAAAAGTCACTTTAATAGTACCCTTGCAATCGTGTACAATGCGCCTTATTTAAACAACCTAGTTTTTAGCAAGCCTAACTTTTATAAAGGATAGCTTGTAGAAACCATGGTTTTATAAAGTCTAGTGCCATAAGGCTTTTTTATGGGCTTGGTTTTATTAGCGTTAAAAATTGCTTAGCTGCTAACTGGGTTTTTAACAAGCTTAGCTCGCTGTTATTATTAATTGAAGATTTAATTTCCGTTATCAGTCGTCATCAGGCGGCAAAAGAGGCCAGCATGTTTACGTTTATATTAGCCCTGCACATCATAGTGGCGATTGCCATGATTGGCTTGATTTTGATTCAGCATGGCAAAGGGGCAGACGCTGGGGCTTCTTTTGGGGCAGGTTCCTCGGGTACCGTATTCGGTGCTGCTGGTACTGCAAACTTTTTGACTCGCGCTACTGCGGTGTTAACGGTGGTGTTTTTTATTACTAGTATGACTCTGGCTGTGCATGCCCGCAAACAAGCAGAAGATCAGTTTCGTTTAGATGCACCAGTGTCAGCACCACAGACCCCACGTCCACTCACTCAGAATCCACAGTAATTAACGTGCTTGGCTTGGCTTATACAAGCATTGGACGGTATTAAATTAGGGTTTATTCTAAAGTTACGGTCATTTTTGTTTAAAGCCTTGCTATTTCGCCAAGTTCGTTTTACAATGCTCTCCTGTTTTCAGAGCTCAGCAGTTAGGATTACCATAGAAGCGTATAATAATATTACTTTTACTTCTATATGATTCGATGTCATCCTCATGACAGTATTTGCAGCTGATACCTACTCTAAAAGCAGTTAGCATATTTTACACAGTACTTAGCAGTAAGCGATTGTGGTGGAATTGGTAGACACGCCATCTTGAGGGGGTGGTGGCGCAAGCTGTGGGGGTTCAAGTCCCCCCAATCGCACCAAATTTTGACGTGGCATAGCGTCAATAAAGGCAGCAAATTGATAGAAGCGTTAGTTTGAAAGTTTATTTAAAATAAACGTTGACACTTCTATAAAAACTACCTATAATATGCATTCTAAATTGTTGCGGGGTGGAGCAGTCTGGTAGCTCGTCGGGCTCATAACCCGAAGGTCGTTGGTTCAAATCCAGCCCCCGCTACCACTTTTTTTAATACTGATTGTTGTACACTAAATTCTCAGTGTAAATTAGCCCACCATCATGTTTGTGGGTTTTTTTGTACCTGTTAGTCTGTATTACCGCGGTATCTATCTACTTATGTTAAGCTCTAAATCCACAGAGTACGACGATCATCACTATAGCGTAGTGAATGGACCATAGCATTCAGCTCTCTTTCGATTACTTACCGCATGAGTCATTTTTTGTTATAAACTATCTGTTGTAAACTTTTAAACGAGCGCAATATACAATGGAAGTAACTTAATAAAAAAATTTGCGCTAAAAATTAGTTAATGAAAGATAGTAATGTTAAATAAACTAGATTAAGCGATTAGATTAATAAGCAAATAGGAAAATATAAATAAATTATGAAACTTTCGACTAAAGTTGCAGAGTTAACTAATATTATTGCTCCAGCAGTAGCGGCATGCGATGTCGCACTGTGGGGCGTAGAATTTGTACCGCAAGGCCGTCGTTCATTGCTGCGTATCTATATTGAAGCTTTGCCTGAAGAGCAAGCGGAAGATAAGCAAGTAACTATCGAAAACTGTGCTGCGGTAAATCATCAAGTAAGTGGGATTCTAGAAGTTCACGATCCTATCGCTGGTGAGTATATTTTAGAAGTATCTTCACCTGGTTTTGATCGGGCGTTTTTCTCAGAAGAGCAAATGCGTGGCTATATTGGCGAAAACGTCAGCTTACGTTTGATACAAGCTATAGGTGAAGGCGATAAGAAGCGCCGTAAAGTCACTGGTAAGCTAGACAGTATGGATAGCTCATCACTACAGCTTACCGCTACTGATAACGAAACATTTGAAATTGACTTTAGTAACATTGATAAAGCTAATTTAATTTTTGAAGATACACCTTTTATCAATGCTTAATGATAGTTTCTGAAAGATTCGGTTAGTTATTAGTAGGTGAATTAGTACTGCTTAACAGAGTACTTCGGCTTAAACACTAAGTATTAGCGTTACCTTATAAGACTAGAAGGGTGTTAGCTGAGCAATTCTCTAGCTAACCCCTACTGCATAGCTATACAGGTATTAATAAATAATTGAAAGCAGTAGCTTAAAGTATTGTAAATTGTTAAATAGCCTATGGCTTGCGGTAACCACATAACGTTAGTACATAAATTATAAAATCTAAGCCAATTATAAAATGATAGGACGGGCATAGTATGAGTCGTGAAATTTTAACGGTAGTAGAAACCGTCAGTAATGAAAAGGGCTTAAATCCTGAAGATATCTTTGAAGCTATAGAAGACGCTTTAGTGGTTTCTACTAAGAAAAAAGTATACACCGAACAGCCAGAAGTAGCCGTACGTGTAGCTATTAACCGTGAGACTGGTGACTATGATACTTATCGTTACTGGACGGTAGTTGCTGATGAAGATCATGAGATGCCTGCTTGTCAATTAGCTATTACTGATCTTGATCAAGAACAATGGTCAATTGGTGATGTTAAAGAAGAGCAAATCGAATCGATCGAATTTGGTCGTATTGCGGCTACTCAAGCTAAGCAAGTTATCATCCAAAAAATCCGTGAAGCCGAACGTGCTTTAGTAGCAGATGCTTTTGAGCCACGCGTTGGCGAGATGATGTACGGCGAAGTCAAAAAACAAACCCGAGATGGTTATATTGTTGATTTGGGTGATAATGCTGAAGGCTATCTCTCTCGCGATCAAATGTTGCCGCGTGAACAGCTACGAGTAAAATCACGTATTAACGCTATTCTTTATCATGTGAATCGTGAAAACCGTGGCGCACAGTTATTGTTATCGCGTACTCATCCTGAAATGCTATCCGCTTTAATGCAAAAAGAAGTACCTGAGATTGCTGAGCAAATTATTGAGATTCGTAATGTCGCTCGCCTGCCTGGGACTCGTGCTAAAATATCAGTGAAAACCAACGATCATCGTATTGATCCAGTCGGTGCTTGTATTGGTATGCGTGGTACTCGTATTCAAGCAGTACAGCAAGAGCTTGATGGTGAGCGTATCGACGTCGTAGTTTGGTCAGATGATCCTGCACAATTCATCATTAGCTCGCTTGAGCCTGCTGATGTTAGTAGTATTATTTTAGATGAAGATACTAAGACTGCTGATATCGTCTTTAGTACTAATGATCAGTTAGCTCGTGCTATTGGCTCACAAGGTCAAAACGTTCGTCTAGCTTCTGAGCTGACCGGTTATAAGCTCAATATGATGCTAGAAGAAGAATATCAACAGCGTCAGAAAAATGAAACTAAAGCCTTTATCGATCTGTTCTATGAACGCTTAGAAGTAGATCAAGATTTAGCGCAAGCATTAGTTGATATCGGTTTTACTAGCATTGAAGAAGTCGCTTATGTACCAGTCGACACTTTTTATGATATTGATGGCCTAGACGATGAAGCTATCGATATGATTCAAGAACGTGCTAAAGAAGTCGTTATAGCTGACGAGTTAGTTAAACAACAGAACATGAAAGAGCCTAGTCAAGAACTACAAGATCTTGAAGGTATGACAGTAAGTTGGGCCTATAAAATGGCGCAAAAAGATATCATTACCGTCGATGATTTAGCTGAGCAAGCGGTATTTGATTTAGAAGATATTGAAGGCTTAGATACTGAAACAGCCGGCAAGCTCATCATGAAGGCTCGGGAATCTTGGTTCAATGAATAGGCGCTAACTGCATATCGCTGTCTTTTGGTGGTATGCTAGCGATTATTAAAAGCTAATAAAGGGTAAAACCAATATCAGCTTTAGCGCAATCATTTGTAGCCAACAACTGAATTGAACATATAGCAAACAATAGACAGTAGGTGATAATAAATGGCAGATAAGACCGTCAAAGAACTGGCAGATATGGTAGGCAAAACCGCTAGTGCTGTACAACAGCAACTACAGGATGCTGGGCTGCCCGCTCGAAACGAAGGTGATCCAGTCACTGAAGTTGAGCAAGAGAAGCTGGTGGCGTATTTAAAACAAAGTCATGGTCAGCAAGACAAGCGTCGTATTAGTCTAAAATCTAAGACGACTAGTATTGCTCGCGTGACTGGCTCTTCAGGCAAATCTAAGAGTGTCAATGTTGAAGTACGTAAAAAGAAAGTCTTTGATAAGCCTGATCCAGAGAAGATGGCTGAAGAATTAGCTGCGCGTGAGCAAGCGATGATTGAGTCGCAAACTCGTGCCGCTAAAGACTTAGAAGAGCGCTCTGAAGCTAAGAGAAAGTCTGAAGAACGTCAAGCTGCTACTTTAGCTGCTATGCGTACTAGTCTTGGTTCTAGCAAAAGCTCATCAGGCAAAAGTGCGAAAGTTGCTAATTCTTCAGTAGTAGTCAAAAAAGGTGGCAAAGCTACCGTTGAGATTATCACTAAAGAAAAAGAGAAAGAGAAGAAGAAAGTAGCAGCTACTAAGCCAAAAGTTGAAACAGCTATTGAGCGTAAAGTTCGTGAGACCCGCGAAGTAGAAGAAAATCGTTTGCGTCAAATCGAAACAGAAACTCGTCAAGCGCAAGCTAAAGAGGCGCAAAAGCGTACTCTTGAGCAGATGCGTAAAATGGCTGGTAAATATACCGATCAGCCAGTTGCTGAAGTTCGTAAAGACGAACCATTGGCCGAAGGTCTAGTGGGTGATGCGCTAGAAGAGTCGTTCGAAAAAGAGCGTCGTGAAATCAAGCGTGGAGCCAATAGTACTGGTGCTCGTGGTCGTCGTCGTAAGAACCAAGATGAGCGTGAGATCAAAAACCGTAAGAACGGTTTGCGTTCAGCACAAGCAGGTCAGCATAAATTTGAAAAACCAGTCGAAAAAATTATCTATGACGTTGAGATTAGCGAACAAATTGCTGTAGCAGATCTAGCTCAGCGTATGGCCGTTAAAGCTCGCGAAGTTACTAAATTGCTTATGAAAATGGGCGAGATTGTTACTGATTCAGATACTATTGATCAAGCGACAGCTAGTCTAATTGTAGAAGAGATGGGTCATAACCCAGTATTAGTAAGCGATACTAAAGTTGAAGATGATTTACATGATGCAGTTGATGAGCGTAGCAGTAACGTACAAACACGCCCACCAGTCGTTACTATCATGGGTCATGTCGATCACGGTAAGACTTCATTACTAGATAAGATTCGTGAAACCAAAGTCGCCACTGGCGAAGCTGGCGGTATTACTCAGCACATCGGTGCTTATCATGTAAAAACCAATCGCGGTGTTATTACTTTCCTTGATACTCCAGGTCACGCCGCCTTTAGTGCAATGCGTTCACGTGGTGCACAAGCGACAGACATCGTAGTATTAGTAGTTGCCGCTGATGATGGCATGATGCCACAGACTGAAGAAGCTATTGATCACGCCCGTGCTGCTGGTACGCCGATTATCGTAGCTATTAACAAGATGGATAAGCCTAGTGCTGATCCGGATCGTGTATTAAATGAATTGACTGCTAAGCAAGTAATTTCGGAAGAGTGGGGCGGCGATACTCCAATGGCTCGTATCTCAGCCAAGACTGGTGAAGGTATTGATGAGCTATTAGAATATATCAGCTTAACCGCTGAGCTAATGGAGCTTGAAGCGCCATTAGATGGTGCTGCGCAAGGTGTGGTTATTGAATCAAGACTTGAAAAAGGTCGTGGTCCGGTAGCTAGCGTACTAGTCAAAAAAGGTACTCTGAAACAAGGCGATTTAGTATTAGCTGGTGAGTATTATGGCCGTGTACGTGCCATGGTTGATGAACACGGTAAGCGTATTCAGACCGCAGGTCCTTCTATTCCTGTTGAGATCTTAGGATTACCTGATACCCCTGCAGCTGGTAGCGAGTTCTTAGTCGTAACTGATGAGAAAAAAGCCCGCGAAGTGGCAGACTTTAGAGCCAATCGTGAGCGTGAGCAGCAACTTGATCGTCAGAACAAAATGCGCTTAGAGAGTATGTTTGAGCAAATGGAACAAGGTGATGTGTCGTTCTTGAACATCGTTCTAAAAACCGATGTTCGTGGTTCGCTAGAAGCATTACTATCAGCCCTAAATGATTTGTCTACTGATGAAGTCAAAGTCAGAGTTATCAGTTCAGGTGTTGGTCCAATCTCTGAATCTGATGTTAGTCTCGCTGAATCTAGCGAAGCGGTATTATTAGGCTTCAACGTTCGTGCCGATACTACTGCACGCCGTAAAGCAGATGCTGCTGATATGGATATTCGTTATTACAGCGTTATCTATGGCTTGATTGATGATGTTAAAGCGGCTATGAGTGGCCTATTGGCACCAGAGCATCGTGAGAAAATCTTAGGTGTTGCGGATGTTCGTGAAGTGTTCCGCTCTAGTAAATTCGGTGCGGCGGCTGGTTGCATGGTGGTCGAAGGTACGATCTATCGTAACAAACCTATCCGTGTACTACGTAATGACCAAGTTATTTTCACCGGTCAATTACAATCATTACGTCGTTATAAAGAAGACGTCAATGAAGTACGTACTGGTATGGAATGTGGTCTAGCGGTTCGTGGTTATGACGTAGAAGCCGGCGATAAGATTGAAGTCTTTGAGATTCAAGAAGTCGAACGTACTATCTAAACCGACTGCTTAAGCATGCTATAAGCCTAATCCGCTGAATATACATCGCATTGCTTACTAATATCATGATGTATAGAGGCCTAACAGGTTAATCCTGCTAGGCCTTTTTTATGGTCACTTAACCCTTTATAGTATTAGCAATAATAAAACTTATTAGAATTAGGATAATAAAATGAATCAACGTCTACAACGCTTAGCTGATCAAATCCAGCGTGAACTCGCTGTGCTTATTCGTGATGAAGTCAATGATCCACGCTTGACTGGTTTCGTCACTATTTCTAGTGTAAAAGTCAGTCCCGATCTTGGCTATGCTGATGTCTATGTCACTATAATGGAACCTGGTCTTAATGACTCTATGACTATCACTAATCATGAAGAAAGTGTGAAAGTCCTTAATAATGCAGCTGGATTTTTGCGTACTGAGTTGAGTCATAGTCTCAAAACTCGTACTACGCCACGTCTGCGTTTTCATTATGATGAAGTCACTGCTCGTGGTAACTATATGATGGATCTAATCAGTAAGGCCGTTACTAAAACGGAGCAAAACGAAACTGATGAGCAAGAAACACAAGAGTAAATATTAGAGTATCCTTAAGAGCAAAAACTATTATGTCTACAGTCTCTAACAAAGTTGATCAGCCGCAAGCTGCTAAACAGCCAGTCAGTAAGCAAAAGGTATCTGGGGTAATCTTAATCGATAAACCTATAGGTATGACTTCGCAGCAAGTAGTATCGAAGGTCAAGTATCTGTTTAAGTCAGCTAGTCATGACAGCAAAAAAGCTGGTCATACTGGTACCCTTGATCCAATGGCTACTGGCTTGCTACCTATTTGCTTAGGAGAGGCGACTAAATTTAGTCATTATCAGTTAGATGCTGATAAGGGCTATCAAGCCACTATATTATTAGGTAGCCAGACAGATACCGGTGACGCTGATGGCAAAGTAACCGCTGAAATGGCTGTTGCGGAGATTGATGAAGCCCAGCTAAATAATATCGCTAAGCAGTTTATGGGAGCACAGCAGCAAATCCCACCGATGTACTCTGCATTAAAAAAAGATGGCAAAAAGCTTTATGAATATGCCCGTGCAGGTATAGAAGTTGAGCGGTCACCTAGAGATATTATTATCAAGGCACTAACTTTGACAGTGCTTGATCCGCAACATCTGCAACTGACGGTTACTTGTACTAAAGGCACTTATGTTCGAGTATTAGGTGAAGATATCGCCAAAGCGCTAGGCACCTTAGGGCATTTAGTTGCGCTAAGACGCTTACAAGTGGGTAAGTTCTCTATTGCGCAAGCCATGAGCTTGCCAGAGTTAGAGCAATTGGCATTTGACGAAAGGTTTGAGCCGTTATTAGCGATCGATGCGTGTGTCGATATTGATGCTGAATTAATTTTGGACTCTGAGCAATGCGAGCGCATAAAGATGGGTCAGCGTCTAAACGTCATTGAGCAGTTGACACCCACCTTACAACAATATATTTCTAGTAATATCCAGCAGGGCGTGCAGCTAACTGATGCAGTTACTACAGATATAGAAGCAGACAATGCTGATGTTGCAGAGTATGAATTGGCTGTTGATATTCGCTTAATCGATGATAACTATCAATTCTTAGGTCTAGGAGCGGTCAGTCTTAATGGACGCTTGCAGCCTAAAAAGATTATTCATCGCTAATCGGTAGCTATAGTTAACCTAATCGCCATACCTTTTACTAGGGTATTACACTAGTCACATAACGTCACATTTAATTGCAGGTTTCACCTATGGTGGAATCTGCTTTTTTTATATATTTATTGAGTAAGCTAAGAATAATTAAGTAAGCTAAGAAAAAGCTAATTAATAAAAGCGTAACTCACTTCAAGAGTTAACAAGATAAATAGTGATTATCCATTGATTAAAAAGTGATCATTAGTTATAAACGTTCGAATCACAAAGTGTTTTTAAAGCTGTATCTTAAAATAACATTTAGTTAAGTTGGATTTTTATAGCTATGCTTTTTATATCAGCACTTTGATAACAAGAGTTTCCCAATAATAAGGAATTTACTATGGCACAGCCTAATCCAAACGATACCAAACTTGAGCAACAACGTTCTGACGCTGCTGAAGCTTCGTTAAAGAATCAAACAGAAGGTAACTCTACTGAAGATAGCGAAGCGGCGGCAGATCGTATCGCTGAAAATGCTAAAGACAGTAAACAACAAAAGTAACAGTTAACTTTTTATAGTACTAAAGATGCTAACTATGATGGTTAGCATTTTTAGTATTAGCCTTACGATCATTTATAGTTCCTTCATAAATAGTTCCTTCATAAGTTGTAGGCTCTAATAGCTAGTCACTAACCCTTATTTATGAGCTATTGAGGTCATTACAATTTTAATGGATTAGGAGAGTTCAGATGAACAAGCCTCAAAAAGATATGGATCAGCAAGAACAACAGATACAGCGATTAGCTGATGATATTGACCCTAGTGGAGACATTGCTCCTGATAGTCTTGCTGAAGCAACAACTGCTCCTTTAAGCGATGATGCATTAGGCGGCAATGCTACTGAAGATGATGTTAAAAGATAATAGTAACTTAATTTTTCAATTATTTAGTCTTAATTGCAATAAATGTTTAAAGCTTGTGATGGGTAGTGAGTAGTTGCCACTTTATTATTTGCATGCATTAATTCATACTATAGTTAGACATTTATTTAAATTTTAGATAATTTTTTAGCCTAAAGCTATAGTCTATATGACCTTATTAATCTTACTAATAGTGCTAACTATACGGTTACTAGTAGTGTGTTATTGACTAAAGGGCTACTAAAAGTATTAGTGAAAACTACTGTTAGTTGAGTGGTTTTTTGCTATACTTGCGCCAAGCTACGGTAAGCGTTTTTTAATAGTTGTCACTATAATATTGTCACTATGAGAAACGTCTGCTGAGCTCACAAACAGCGTTTACGGTTCACTAGGTCAACTCTAGTAATGCAGGGTTATCCTGAATGGACAGTAAGCTATTTTTATTACCCTATTGTTCTACAACTATTCAAATAAATTGAAAATCTTGTAGAGCCTTTAGCATTGCTGGAGAAATTTATGTTAACTAATACTGATCGTGAAGCTATCATTGCCCAATACCAACGTGGCGAAAACGATACTGGATCCCCTGAAGTACAAGTTGCTTTATTAAGCGCGCGTATTAACGATCTACAAAACCATTTTAAAGCTCACAAAGCGGATCATCATAGTCGTCGTGGTCTTATTCGTATGGTTAATACTCGTCGTAAATTACTTGATTACCTAAAAGGTAAAGATTTAGGTCGTTATAGTACTTTGATTAGCCAATTAGGTCTACGTCGTTAATTCAACGCCTGTTGAATAAAAGAGTAGGGCGTCGATAATACTTAAGGTAAATTATGTTGTTATTGATGCCAGATAGTAGCTATTAGTAATTTAAAAACGGTGTGGAATAGTTTCACGCCGTTTTTTTATGGATATTCGATTATTGAACATTATTCAACTATCTCAGAAAAATAACTCATATATGCAGTTTTGCAATTAATTGGTCAAGGGCTATAAATCCCTGTAAAATAGGCCACGATATAGAAGTTATAAGCATAGCAATAGGTATTATAGTTGCCTACAGCAAAACAGAATACAGTACTAGATAGCCCTATATAGTCCTACGTAGATATATACAGACATAGATGTGGTAGCGATGACTCTTAGCTCTTTGGTGATTGTCCTACAGTAATTAACACATAATAATGAACTTTTAACGACTAATAACAGACTATTTATAGTGCTGTTGTTATTTTAGTCAGTCAACATTAGGAAAAAACTTATATGACAATGTTTAATACTATTACTCGTGAATTCCAGTACGGCGATCAACTAGTCGTTTTAGAAACTGGTCGCATAGCGCGTCAAGCTAACTCTATTATGGTTCATATGGGCGGCGTTTCTGTCCTAGTAGCAGCAGTCGTAAAATCTGAAGCTAGAGAAGGTCAGAACTTCTTTCCATTAACCGTTAACTATCAAGAAAAAATGTATGCCGCTGGTAAGATTCCAGGTGCTTATGGCAAACGCGAAGGTCGTGCGAGTGAATTCGAAACTTTAACCTCACGTCTAATTGACCGTCCTATTCGTCCATTATTCCCAGAAGGTTATTTGAACGAAATTCAGATTACCGCTACTGTTGTATCATCAGACAAAACTCAAAACGCTGATATCGCCGCTCTAATCGGTGCTTCAGCTGCATTAGCTATTTCTGATGCCCCATTCAATGGTCCTGTCGCTGGTGCACGTGTAGGCTTTATCAATGGCGAATACGTTCTTAACCCAACTATCGAGCAGCTTAAAGAAAGTGATCTTGACTTGATCGTTGCTGGTACAAAATCTGCAGTATTGATGGTTGAATCTGAAGCGGCAGAACTATCAGAAGATCAAATGTTAGGTGCGGTATTATATGGCCATCAACAACAGCAAATCGTTATTGATAACATCATCTCATTAGCAGCAGAAGTCGGTACTGCTAAACAACAATTCACTGCGCCTAAGCATGATGAAGCGTTAGAGAAAGGTATGAAGGAGCAGTTCGGCGCGCAAGTTGCTGACGCTTATACCCTTACTGATAAGCAACAGCGTTACGCTAAACTTGACGAAGTTAGACAAGCCGCTATCGATGCGCTTGCTGGTGATGCTGAGTCAGACAGTTATAGTAGCAACGTGTCTGAGCTTAAAGAAATCTATAACGATCTAAAATATCGTACCGTTCGTGACAACATCCTATCTGGTAAGCCACGTATCGATGGTCGTGATTTAGAAACTGTTCGCGCTATTGATGTGCAAGTAGGGGTATTGCCGTTCACTCATGGTTCAGCACTATTCACTCGTGGTGAGACCCAAGCGTTGGTAACTACTACTCTAGGTAACAGCCGTGACGTCAACATGATTGACTCGTTAGCGGGTACTATTCGTGACCATTTCATGCTGCATTATAACTTCCCGCATTTCTCAGTAGGTGAGACTGGCCGTGAAGGTATCCCTAAACGTCGCGAAATCGGTCATGGTCGTCTAGCACGCCGTGGTGTACAAGCGATGCTTCCAGATAGCGAACGCTTCCCGTATGTCATCCGTGTAGTATCAGAAATTACTGAATCAAACGGTTCGTCGTCTATGGCTTCTGTTTGTGGCGCAAGTTTGGCATTGATGGACGCTGGCGTACCAATCAAAGCACCAGTAGCTGGTATTGCGATGGGTCTAGTAAAAGAAGGCGAACGCTTTGCAGTATTGTCTGATATCTTAGGTGATGAAGATCATCTTGGTGATATGGACTTTAAAGTAGCCGGTTCAAAAGACGGTATCACTGCTTTACAGATGGATATCAAAATCGAAGGGATTACTCCAGACATCATGGAGCAAGCGCTTAAGCAAGCTCATGCTGGTCGTATTCATATCTTAGAGGCGATGAATAAAGTATTGCCTGAAAGCCGCACTGAAATCAATGCTCATGCGCCTAACTATGCAGTTATCCAAATCAATCCGGACAAAATCCGTGAAGTTATCGGTAAAGGCGGCGCAACTATCCGTCAGCTAACTGAAGAAACTGGTGCGGTTATTGATATTGATGACGGCGGTACTATCCGTATCTTTGGTGAAAACAAAGCGGCTACTAAAGCGGCTATCGGCAAAATCGAAGCTTTGACTGCTGAAGTTGAAGTAGGTAAAACTTACGAAGGTACTGTTGCTCGTATCGTTGATTTCGGTGCGTTCATTAATGTCTTACCAAATACGGATGGTTTAGTACATATCTCACAAATCGCTGAAGAGCGTGTAGAGAATGTTTCTGATTATCTAAAAGAAGGTCAAAAGGTCAATGTATTCGTACAAGACGTTGATAACCGTGGTCGCATTAAGTTGACTATGAAAGGTATTGATCAGGGTTCAACTGCTGAGTAAATGCTTTAGTCTGATATAAAAAACCGCTCTGAGCTGTTAGTTAATAGCACTCAGGGCGGTTTTTTTTGTTGTTATTTTTAGGTGATAAGTTTTAGTATAGGCATCTTATTTACGCAGGAGTTTTTAGCTATATTAATACTCTTGAGGATTTTTTAATAAAACCTTCTTTTAAATCATGTAGGTTGAGGATCGCAAGATTCGCCCAACCAATATCTGAATATTCCATAACAATGACAGGTGCCTTACCCTCAGAAGCATGAATGTATCTCTTTATTGTCATGTTGTCGTAGAATGTGGAGTCTCCAAAAGCTGCTATTTGATTCAGCTCAACCTATCCTAATAAAAATATAATTTTTCTATTATTAACCCCTTTTATTCAGTTAAGATCACTATTTTTCAATCACGCCTTAGAGATACGGTTACCCAACTAATATGCAAAAGATTCTTGATGATATTGCTGCCCAAATGGCGGCTGAAACGGATCGTGGAGAAGTGGCGGATTACATCCCGCAACTGGCGCATGTGGATCCAAACCAGTTTGGTATTGCGGTAGCGACACCTGACGGGCAAGTATATGCAGCAGGTGATGCCAGTACATTATTTTCGATCCAAAGTATCTCTAAGGTGTTTACTTTAACCATTGCTCTTGGCAAGTTAGGTGATGCGCTTTGGACCCATGTTGGCCGTGAGCCATCTGGCGACCCGTTTAACTCGATCACCATCTTGGAGTACGAATCTGGGCGACCGCGTAATCCATTTATCAATGCTGGTGCGATTGCAGTGGTAGATGCAATTATGATGGGGCATGAACCAAAAGAGATATTGGGTGAGATTCTGCAGTTTGTGCACTTTATTACAGACGATGATTCAATCCGTTTTGACCATAAAGTAGCGGCGTCTGAGATGGAGCACAGAGATCGAAATGCGGCATTAGCCCATTTCATGAAAGCCTTTGGCCATCTAAAGCACGACGTGGACAAAGTCCTAGGGGTTTATTTCCATCAATGTTCGATTGCGATGAGCTGCCAGCAGTTAGCTTGTGCTGGTCGCTTTTTGATGTCTAATGGTGTCAATCAACATACAGGGGTGAGCGTAATCAATCCACAACGGTCTCGACGGATCAATTCGTTGATGATGATGTGCGGTCATTATGATGGCTCTGGTGAGTTTGCCTACCGTGTTGGCCTACCGGGGAAAAGTGGTGTTGGTGGCGGTATTTTGACCATAGCACCAGGTAAAGGCTCAATCGCAGTATGGTCACCAGGGCTTGATCCTATAGGAAACTCCAAACTTGGGCTAAAGGCGTTAGAGCTGCTAGTACAAAAAACTGGCTGGTCGGTGTTTTCAAATTAACAGCTGGCAGTTAAGTTCGGTCAAAGGTCCTAGTGCTCGTAAGCTCCGCCCACTCTATAAGACAGTCGATACAAGGTAAAAGGTTCAATCTAGGGGTAGACAGCTTGGTCATAAACTCGCTATCAGTGCGCACAGCATAGCCTGTAAAAGCTAAACCGATTAGTCGCCTTTAATGGCATGTTTGCCTTTGGTTTTACCTAGAAACTACTAGCTATCAACTATTAGCTAGAGATCATTAGCTAAAGAAGCGGGCAAACTCTTTACGGCTACGCTGGCAGCTTCAATAGCACCAGCGGTATAACCGGGGAACTGTCGTGACCATTCACTACCGATACCAGTCAAGCACGCTGCCCAAACTCCCGATGCTGCTTTACAAGCAGGAGCTGAGGCATGTTGACCATCGCCATTAGCATCAGCAGTAGTGGCGGTGAATGGGTCTTGCGACCAATCTTTAAAATACTCTGCCTTCGGTGAGTCTGCTACTGCGCCAAACAGCCGTACTAATTGAGCACGGCAATGTGCCTTTAGCACTGCTTCAGAGACGCTTTGGCGTACAGCTGCTGACACGCCAAGGAAGCCAAATAATGCGCCATTACCGTCTATTATGGAAGCATCATGAATTTCAACTAGTGGCCCTAATGCGCTGCGAGCTTCCCCTGATAATCCTTGCTTGCGCCAAAAGGGCGTATCGTAAACGGCAAAGTATTTCGCATGAGGTGCCATCCAAGTAGCCGTTTTGCGCCATTGGCTTGCTAGCTCTGTCGGTAACGCCGGGGTAAACTCTATACTGTCTCTTACCAAGCGTGGTGGTAGCGCCAGCAGCACCTGTTGAGCTTGCCAAGTGGTCAGTTGCCCAAACGAGTTTTCACTGACAATCTCAATATATTCCGTAGTTTTATTTAGCCGAAGGACTATTTGATTAGTAATTATACTCGTGCTATCTAAGCGGCTATATAAAGCATTAATCAGTGCTGCCATGCCACCTTTTAGGCGCATTGAGGGTGATGAGCTTTTATAACCTTGGCTACGCATGGGCGGCTCATCAGCAGCGTGCTCGACCATCATGTCACCCTCTTCAAACTGAGCGAAGCTTGATAGCTGTAGCTCCTCGATAAGACTACCTAACTGCTGCTGAAAGTCAGGCCAAAACCAAGATGGGCCCAAATCAAAGCTGTCAGTACTGTTGATTAATGCTAATTCTGCTGCATTAGAGTCGGAGTGCTCAGCAGTTAATAGCTCAGCGGGTGTTTGTTGCTGAGACTGAGTAGTAACAATACGACCTCCCAGAGTAGGGCGAGCTTCTAACAGGATATAATCAATACCTTTTCGTTGTAATAATAGCGCTGCATATAAACCACTTAAACCACCGCCTACAATCGCTACGGGTACATTTTTCATCTCAAGATTTCCTTAACTAAAGCTTTAGTTAATAACTAACACTTTTAAAAATTATTGTAGGCTAAATCTACCAGCCTTGAAGACCAAAACCTTTTATATCGGCTAAATGTCCGGTCTTCAGATAGATCGTGACACCATTGCCACCAGCAGTGATGGTTGAGAGTTCAGCTACTGGTAAGCGCAGCCAACTGCCTGGTTGATAAGTCTGACCATCCTCAATCAACTCGCCCTCTAACACTAATAATTCTGCACCTGCTACTATCTCACTAGTGAATAGCAGTTGATTTGCATCCAGCTTTTGCAAGCTCACTCGTTCACTATTATCTGAGAACAAAGGACAGACTTGACCACTATCTTGCTGCTGCCAGTTTGCTGGATCTTGGGTATTGATGGCCACAGGCTGATCTTCAGCTGTAGACATCTGCCAGAGTTTAACAAAAATAACCGCACCTTCACGGCTATAAGGCCTATGACCTGAGGTTGGTGGATTACGCAAATACCAGCCAGCTGGATAATCGGTATCGTCAGCAGAAAAAGTGCCAGATAGCACCAAAATCTCCTCTCCACCGGGATGTAAATGATGGGGGAAATAAGAATCGGGGGCATAGCGCACAATACTAGTAGCCCGGGCTTTTTCGGCACCCACGCGGTCAAGCATAACGCGTTCAACGCCATTCTGTGGGGAATCAATCCAGCGGTAGTCTTCAAAGGCTAACGCTGCACGTTGTAAAAAATCGGCATTAATAAGCATAAGGTTGTTCCCAAAATAAGGTGGAAAGTGACAAACCAGCGTTATGGGAATTGCCAGCTCTGTCATTTTATAAGTAGAAGCTAGATACTTTTAAGCTAGATGCTATCTCTAAATCAGCGCCTAAAAATAGTAGCTGACGAAAAGGTATAAATACTGTGCTCGAATGGTCAACTTATCCTAAATTATCTACTGATTTACTTGTACTGACAAATCAGATAATATTTATGGCTCTAAAAGAAAATGTTTATCGCTATGACAAATCTTGTTCATTTAAATGCCTTGCGTGCTTTAGAAGCTAGTGCGCGTCATCAAAGCTTCTCTACCGCTGCTGAGGAATTAAAAGTCACACCTGCTGCGGTAGGTCAGCTGGTACGTACTTTAGAGCAATGGGTAGGGGCACCGTTGTTTTATAGGAAAACTAGTGGCAAAGCTCGATTGATAGCTACTGAAAATACTAAATTGGCTCTACCTGATATTAGGGCTGGCTTAGATAAGTTAAGTTTGGGGCTAGACAAGTTGCAGGCTGGATCAGATAGCGGGATACTTACCGTAACTGTAAGTCCAGCCTTTGCTGCTAAATGGTTATTGCCACGTATCGATAGTTTTCAGAGCAGCTGGCCAGATATCGATATGCGTTTAGACATTAGCGCTAAATCAGCTGATTTTGCCCTGCAAGCTGTTGATATAGGAGTGCGCTACGGAGCAGGGGATTGGTCAGGATTGATAAGCGAGAAGTTAATGACAGAAGATGTGTATCCTGTCTGTTCGCCACAACTATTAAAGCAGAATGGCGGGGTAGATTTAACGCAACAAACGCTCATTCATGACCTATCAATGACTGATTATAGTGGCTTGCCTTCGTGGGATGAGTGGCTTAAAAAAGCAGCTTTAATAGCAGTGGGCTTAACGGAGATAGATACCTCTCGTGGTATGCAAATTAATAATTCTGCGGCAGTGCTGCAAGCGGTTATTAACGGACATGGGGTAGCGCTGGCTCGTAGTGTTATGGCCCGTGATGATTTGGCGGCGGGCCGCTTAGTTCGACTATTCCCTGAGATTGAGTTTGTCTCTTCACTTGCTTATTATGTGGTCTATCGTCCTGAAAGCGCTGGCATACTCAAGCTACAAGCATTTCGTGATTGGTTGTTTACGCAGGCTTCAACAGATGATAGTTTTGAAATAAATAAGAATGTCGATAATGCTGGTGGCATTGAGTCGGTGATAAAAAATATTTCACAGGATTAAAAAGCGGTTACATCAATGTATAAGGAAGTTTTGATAGGTTAAATAATAGACTGCTTTGATTTATTAAAGAGAGTACTTTTTTCAGTATGTATTTTTGCCTAACGATTAAAAAATGGCTCTGATTTGCAGGGTTAGCTAACGCAAATTTTACCTAAGTTACTAGCTTAGCAACTTACGAGTAATTTGACCGTTCATCTATCCGACCAAGGGTAATTGATTGCTTACCTAAAAATCAATATGATGTAGGTCATTCAATAATTATTGAATAACCTGAGGAGTAGTTTATAAAGATCGAAGGGTTTGTAGTTCAAGCAATAGCAACCTGCCTATTAATCATTGCATTAACAGCTGCCATCATAATTAGATTAAATTTGTATCATTTTTCGGTTATATAGCAAAAATAAATAGACAGATCAAAGCCTTAGTAGGGCTTTTTTTATGTCTAAAATTAACTTCAGCGGCTGAGTGGTTAGCGGTAGGTCATGATGAAACTAAGCTTTCGCTGGTAATTGGCCCAACTAAACCAATAGCCAGCTAGCCAATGACTTTGGTGGCTACTTAGATAGTTATTTTCCTCAGCAATACTACAACAGTCATTAACGTTATAAATAACTATTATCGCAGCTGACCTCTCTACGGTTTACTTACTGTACAATTTAAACGATGATAGCTATAGAGGTAGAATGGTTTATTGCAACGACATCTAGTTTTTTGCGTGCAGTGCTTACTCGTTCGGTGGTTAGCTCAATGCTTAGCCTCAGTCATTAGCTCGGTTTATTAGCCATAATATAAGAGTAAATTCTATGAAGAAATCAATTATGATTTTGGCTATTGTGTTTTTAGGCCAGAGCACTATTGTCAATGCCATAACTGACTGGACACCGTATTTAAAACCAATGCTGTTAGGGTGTGATTATCCTGATCCAACGGATAAGTTACCAACCTATTATAAGGCATCGATTGTAAATAATAAAATAAAAGGCAATAAAAACAATGAGTTTGAAGAAATAGTAACTACTTATACCTTAAAAAATGCCACTACGTTTGGCTACCCTTTGGCAAAAGTTGAATATCTACAAGGACAAGAGTGGAGTCACTTAAAGTTATATTTTAAAGATAGTAAATTTACAGCGTTACGTCGGCAATTTAAATTACCAGAACTTAATAAAGATCCAGATTTAATCGCCAAAGTTATTAGAAATAGCCTTGAGGGCTACGAGGTGGATGATGGTATAGGCAGTTTAGTACTAGAATTTGATAGGGCAGAGAAAAGCATTAGTTGTTTTTGGGGGCACTAACTATTTATGAGCAAAAGCACGTTAGCTATTAGCTCTTTCACAGTGACTTATAACACTCATTAGCTACTATCCGTAATACTGGCAATCCATGCAATAAGAATTAGTAAAATAGCATTTTATCCGACAAAAAATTATAAAAACTCTCGTGTTATATTCATGATGCGTCCATCGACAGTGCGCTGTATTTTTTCTTCAATTTGACTACATAACGACTCAATCTTGCTTTTAGAGGGTGCTACTATCACTAAGGTCCATTCACTGGCCTCGTGCCTATCCAATTTGCCGCTCTCATAAACGGCCACCGCTGGATTACGTCCAAAGCGCTCGTGCAGGCCGCCCATACGTTGGCGTTTTTCTTTTAGAGAGCTACAACCTGATAAAGAAAAACTTACAGTCAAAATACCGATATGCATATTAGTCTCCTCGATATAATAGGGCTTCACTTACTATCTGGTCGTTTAAAGTCTGCTACTACAGTCGGTAGCTTTAGTTTGAAAATAGTTGTAAAACTATCAGTCTATATACAAGTTGGTTTTTTAGCAGCAGAAATTATATAGGCGCTATTCTATATACCTCGGATTCAAGGTAATTCTCTATTAGATTTTTTACTCTACAAAACTTGTTGAATACAGATAAGGCCTAAATCATCAGTAGCAGGGCTTGATAAGTTATCCTTTCTTTTTCTATTCTTTCATTTCAATACTTTTCTTTAAGCTATCTTTTAGTAAGTAATCGAATATAAATGGACCAAAAGGCAATAACGATCCGAGTACGCCTGCAGGCACAGCCCAAAGTGGCATTTTAATTTTGCTAGTGACTAATAGCAGTATTAACAGGTAGGCCATGAATAATATACCATGGGCCATCCCAGTATATTTGACCGCTTCGGGAATGCCCATCATATATTTTAACGGCATGGCGATACCGAGCAATAATAAGTAAGAAGTGCCTTCTAAATAGCCCATGATGGTGAGTCTTTTCAATGCGGCATCTTGTTGTTTTGTGAGAGGGAATGATGGTTGAATAGTTGGCTGAGCCTCTGTCACTTTATGCTCCTTTTACGATTAGTAGGTTTTAGTGAGATCACAACCATTATACTGGTTTTTACTAAAGTAAATTACCGCTGTGACGGTAGTCATTCTCACTCAGCAGCGAACTATTAGTCATTTTGTTGGTGGTATCACTAAGTAGCTACACCACTAAATAACTAAATCGTAGAGCATAAAAAATCCAATGCCAGACGTTTAGTTCAAACGTCTAACATTGGATTAGTAGTACCATAATCGAACTAACTAGAACTATGATTATTTATCTAGTTTATCGATCATACCTTGGTACTTTTCTTTTTTGCTAGCAATTTTTTCGCGTTGCTCTTCTGCGGTAGCTACTAGATTTTTAGCGACTTCTAAGCTCTTGTCAAAAGCTGCTAGTTCAAAATCGACAGCGTCTACTAATTTACCAAGAGTCATAGCGGCTGCTTTTTCAGTAACATCATGGGTCATGTCAGCAGCTTCAGACTTAAAGTCATCTTTTAGCTTAGAGGCCCATTGATAGATACCTGCCATAGTTATACCAGATTTATCTTCTTCAGAAGACTTATCTTTTTTACTAGCTTTTTCTTTTTTATCAGATTTATCTTCTTTATCAGACTTTTCGTCTTTGCTAGATTTATCTTCTTTTTTAGACTTACTGTCCTTCTCAGACTTATCGTCTTTTTCTTCTTTACTAGGCTTCTCAGACTTGTCATTTTTTTTGTCAGATTTTTCAGAGTCTGTGTTAACTTCATAATCTTTATCGGCATTATAATTTTCGAAATCACCGTCCTCATAGACTACAGTATCGTCTTTTACCACTTCTACAGCCGTTACAGCATCGTTCTTAATAGATTTCTTTTCGTTTTTAGCATTATTGTTATTAGAATCATTGTTTGACATTACGGCTTCCCTTTACTTAAGTTTTGGTTAACAGACATTTAATCTTAGTCTTGCTTGAGGTTAATATTAGGCTAGGGCCATTTATTAAGCAATAGGTAGATATAAATGTACTGCTTAAGCTCTACAGAAGAATACATTGTAGTGCTCGTCCCGCTACAAACAGCCCGCAAATGTTATCTAGCGTTAATGACAAGTAAACCATTAGCAAAGTATTTTAGCCATTAAATGGAGAAATAGTAGATTAGAGCTGCTCCCGCCATTGTAACCATAACCTAGTATCTAACTCGAACTGATGATATGCAGGTTCCATATGACAACATAATTGATAAAAAGATTTATCATGATCTTTTTCTTTAAAATGTGCTAACTCATGTACCACAATCATCCGCAAAAACTCAGGCGGCGCTTCTTTAAATAGACTCGCAACCGTAATGCTATTATGTGCTTTAAGCTTGTTACCTTGTACTCGTGATTGAAAAGTATGAATGCCAAGTGCCTGATTAAGCACTGCCAGCTTACTGTTATACGTCACTTGGGTCAGCGAGCTGGTTTTACGCATATACTGATTTTTTATCTGATTAATATACTGATATAAAGCCTTATCACTTTGTACTTGATGCTTAGTAGGGTAGTTTTTATCGATATAATCACCTAGCTTGCCTTGGCTAATTAATTCAGCTGCTTGGCTTTGAATATGCTCTGGATAATGAGCGATATACTTTAGAGTACTGGCTTGAGTCACGGAGTTTATCCTTGGTTCTTTTCTAATAGGGCTAGGGTTTCTATCTTATTTAATAACAACCGCTAATAACTATTAATGACCACTAATAACTATTAATGATCACTAATAACTATTAATGACCACTAATAACTATTAATGATCACTAATAACTATGCTTGGTTCGCTGACTCGTTATAAGCTGCTAAAGCCTTGTAGCGGTAAGGTTTAAATCTTAAACTTTACGGTGCCACTAGTACCAGTAGCCATCGCATCACGTGCTAGCTGATCCTCAAGGTGATTCTTAGCACTGATAGCGTCAGGATCGGGACGATGTTCTGTATGACCACACTTAGTGCATTCAATATACTCATCAAGGTTAGGCTCAGTGATATTTACTTGTACTACGGCATCTAAGGCTTGGCATTTAGGACAGCTGACGCCGGCCAAAAACCGACGTTTAGACTGAGTAGATTGATAGCGCATTTAGCTGGCCTCGCTATTACTTTTAGCTTCGCTATAAACGTTGGCTACTTTGATATCTTGAAAACCGCTATGACGTAGTAACGCCTCGATGTTGGCACTGCGCCCACGGAAGTTCTCAAAGTTGGTTTTAGCAGGTAAGCTACCACCGACTGACAGCACTGTATCGCGAAAGGCTTTACCAGTATTAGCATTAAAGATGCCTTCTTCTTCAAACTTACTAAAAGCATCGGCTGATAGTAGCTCGGCCCATTTATAAGAGTAATAGCCTGCTGCATAGCCCCCAGCGAAGATGTGACTAAAGCCATTAGCAAAACGGTTATAGTCAGGAGTTTCCATAATAGCAATATCGTTACGTACGGTATCTAAGGTCGCTAAGATACCAGCATAATCAAGCGCTGATGACTGCGCATGAATCATTAAATCGAACAATGAAAATTCAATTTGACGCAAAGTTTGCATGCCGCTTTGGAAGTTCTTAGCCGCTAGTAGCGCATCGAGCTTATCTTTAGGTAACGGCTCGCCAGTCTCAACATGGCTACTAATCAAGGCAATACCTTCAGCATCCCACGCCCAGTTCTCCATAAACTGACTAGGTAATTCAACAGCGTCCCACTCAACCCCATTGACACCAGCGACATCTCCAACGCTCACTTGAGTTAACAGATGATGCAGACCATGACCAAACTCATGGAACAAAGTTAACACTTCATCATGGGTCAATAAACTAGGCTTGCCTGCTAGCGCTGGGGTAAAGTTACCGACCATAAAGCATACTGGTAACTGCTGATAACCGGTTTCATCATGACGATAGCGTGCCTGAAAGCCACTCATCCAAGCGCCACCACGTTTGCCAGTGCGTGCAAATAAGTCAAAGTAAAAACCACCAATTAAGCTATCGTCAGTATCGAATAACTGATAAAAGCTCACATCCTCGTGCCAAAGTGAAGCGTAGGCATTAGTAGCTGTCTCTTTATCCTGCTTCTGCTCCACTGGTTGCTGTTTTACCGTTATACCATATAACCGCTTGACGATAGCAAATAGACCGTCGACGACTTTTGGTAGTGGGAAGTAAGGACGAATTTCTTCTTGCGACAAGCTAAACTGGTTTTGTTTAACTTTTTCAGCGATATAAGCACTGTCCCAAGGTTGTAATTTAGCTATGCCATACTGTTGGGCACAAGCTTGCAATTGCGCTAAATCTTGCTTGGCGGTCGGTGTTGCTTGTGCCGCTAGATCGCGTAAGAAGCGCTCAACTTCTGGCACATCTTCCGCCATCTTAGTCGATAACGACACTTCAGAATAATTATTAAAGCCTAATAGCTTGGCTTTTTGTTCACGCAATTGCAGGATTTTGCTCATGATATCAGCGTTATTGAACGACTTACCTTCAGTACCTTTACCAGCAGTCTGGCTGTCAAATTCAGAGGCGCGAGTCACATAAGCGTGATACAAGGTTTCGCGTAGCTCACGGTCATCCGCGTGCGTCATCACCGCAATATACAAGGGAATATTTAGGCTAGCCACATAATAGGGGCTAGGTAGCGCATCGATTTCAGCTTGGCTCAAAGTGCCTTTTGATAACGCTTGCGCTTTATATTGTTCACCATTATCAGCCAATAGCGCCAAACCGCTCTCAGTCAGACCTGCTAGCTGTTCTGGTTGTAGTGGGTGCGCAAACGCTTGAGTGGCATCTAAAATATTATCTGAAAAAGTTGCTGATAGGGTAGAGAGTTCGCTTTGGATAGCCGCAAACTTATCTTGCTGGGCTTTAGGTAATGCCACCCCAGATAGCTCAAAATTTTGGATAGCAAGCTCGATAGCCCGAGCTCTTGCAGGCTCAAGCTGTGCAAAAAACGCCTCATCAGCGACGATAGCTTTATAACAGTTAAACAGTGCCTGATGTTGGCCAACGCGAGTACCGTAGGCTGATAAAGTAGGCAATAGCTCATGATGAATATGGCGAATCTCATCGTTACTCATCACCCCATTAAGATGCGACAGTACACCCCAACTACGTTCCAAACCCAAATTGATATGATCAAAGGCTATGACATCTTGCAGCGCTTGCTCAGCACTTATAGAGGTAGGCTCTTTGTCTTGGCGTGCTGTCAGATTATCCAAAAAACCATTGGCTTGATCTATTGCTTGAATAACTTGTGTTTTTAAGGTGTCTGGCGCTGTTTGCAAAAAGTCAACGAGGTGTAGATTAGGATCTAAAGTTGGCATAAGTATTTCCAGTAGGTAAAAATTTAATAAGTGAATATCTAATAGGTAACGCTAAATCAGATTTATTATAGTTTTAACAATTTGTTCAACTCAAAGCGGTCCTATAGCTAGACCATACTTTCAGGGTTTGACTAATTCATACTAGTTACCTAAAAGATGGGTATGGCCGAGTGAAAATACAAGCTAATAGCAAAGGTATAGAGTGACAGTAGCTTGTATGAGCTACTATTTTAAATGACTCACTTACAAAGCGTTATCATTTGCTTGCAAACTAACCCTATAGCCGAGATGCCTAAGTTGGTAGGCTAATAGAGATGATGTAGTGATTTATAAAATAACAATATTATTCGATTAATTTTGTTCTACTAAAGTTAATTGTACTGAGTAGTATTGAAGAAGTAATATCGGATGAGTAGCATTAGATAATTAGTATCGAGCTAAGCTAGTATCGAGATAAGTCATAATCACTACAATAATCGTTAGTTTTACTGTTCAACCCCAAAAATCAATGATAATAAAACAAGGAGTGTCCTTTATGAAAGCAACTCTCAAAAGTTTACGTGAGACTAAAGCTGACCCAGCCGTTAGTATCTTTGTTAAAACTCATCGTGAGCATCCTGCTAATGACCAAGATCCTATTGCTCTGAAAAATCAATTAAAAGTAGCCGAAGAGCGTCTGATTAAAGAGTATGATAAGCGTACGGCAACTACTATTCTTGATAACATCCATGCTAAGACTAAAGAGCTAAATCATAATTATAACTTAGACACTTTAGCTATTTTTGCTAGTACTGATGATGTGCAAATTGTTCGTATGCCTTTAGATACTACCGAGCGCGTGGTTATTTCTTATCGCTTTGCTACTCGTGACCTAGTGCGTGATATGGCCAGTGCCGTACATTACTATATTGTGGTATTGACCCGTGATGGTGCGCGCTTGATCGAAGCTTCTAATGACCGTGTGGTTGCAGAGTTCGACAAAGATAACGATAAGCAAAACAATATGGAAAGTATCCCTTTTCCTATCGATAATAACGGCTTATATACTACAGGTGATGGCGGCTCTGACCGCTCATCTAATAACGAAAGTAGCTATCTAAAAGAGTTCTTTAACCAAGTAGATAAGAGTGTGCAAGAGCTGTGGGGCGAACATAAAATGCCTCTAGTAATCGTTGGCGATATTCGTAACATCGGCTACTATAAAGATGTTTGTGATCGTCTAGAGAACATCATTGCAACAGTATCTAACGTTACAGAGTTAGAAGAAGGCAGTGCGCAGCATATCGTTGATAGTGTGCAAGAAGCAGTAGAGAAGTATCGTACGTCATTACATGAAGCTGCTCTAGGCGAGATTGATAAAGCTCGCGGTGCCAATATGCTACGTACAGACTTACAAGATGTCTATCGTGCCGCTTTCCAAGGTGCAGGTGAGACTCTGTATGTGCGTCGTGGTTATATCCAATCTGCTAAGATTGATGAGACAGCACAAACGCTAACCCTAGTGGATGCTGCTGCTGAAGGCGTCACTGATGATGCAGTTGGTGAGATCATCGAACACGTAATACATAATGGTGGTAAAGCGGTATTTATGCCACAAGATATTATGAGTGCCGATCAACCTATTGCTCTAGTAACTCGCTACTAGTACAGTATGATGACTACTGATAAAAGTACTGATAAGAAGTATAGATAAGAAGTATAGATAAACAGTACGGATAGATTGGTATTAGTATTAGTAGATATAAAGTAGAGCATTGGTTCGTTACGGATCAATGCTCTTTTACCTTTACCGCAGCCATTTATATGGGCAACTTAGGACTAGATAATGATTATTCCCAATAACGCTCTAGGTCATAAACTCAAAAGTGCCCAAGCTTTTACCTCGCTATTGCTACGTGGTGGACGTGGAGTCATGGGCACGCCAAAACCTATGCAGCTAGAGCAAGCACTAGTATTATATGAGTATGAGGCTTGTCCTTATTCACGTCGGGTACGAGAAGTGATGACTTTGCTTAATTTAGACTTCGAGAGTCGCCCAAGTCCCCATAAAGGCCAGCTTTATCGTGATGAGTTAAAAGAGCTGGCGGGAAAAGCGCAAGTCCCTTTTTTACTTGATCAGAACTTTGCTGATGAGCACGAAAATAATAAGATACTGGACTCGCAAGCTATTATCGATCATCTATTTGCTAACTATTCCAAAAAAGGGTCTACACCCGCTAAATATCAGCGTCAAACCAAAAGAGATAATGCATCCGTAGCCAATAAGGCAGCTAGTATGGTCTCGATGATGCGTGGTGCTACAGCTGACCATCCTAAAAAGAACCATGCTCGTGGTAAGCCGGAGCAATTACTGCATCTATACGGTTTTGAGGCCAGTCCTTTCTGTCGTTTAGTACGCGAAAAACTTAGCGAGCTGGAATTGGGTTATATCAATCATAACGTTGCTCGTGAGCGTCTACAGGATATTGGTGCTTTTGGTTTTCATCTCACCTTAAATGAGTATCAGCCTATCAAAGGCGGCAAGAGAGATCGTCTTATGAATGAGCAGATTAAGGGCAAGCTACTGTTCCCCTATCTGGTAGACCCTAATACAGATACTAAGATGTACGAGTCGCAAGATATTATTGATTATTTAGATATACATTATGCTTGATACGATTCTAGTAGGATGGCTCTAAAAAGCTTATATAATAATTCTCGCTAGCCTCTGTTATTGGGTTAAGCTGTTATGATTTGATTCTATAACTTTAGTCGGCATGATTTTAATCATCAC
This sequence comes from Psychrobacter sp. TAE2020, assembly GCF_018919485.1. Lineage (GTDB taxonomy): Bacteria > Pseudomonadota > Gammaproteobacteria > Pseudomonadales > Moraxellaceae > Psychrobacter. Next base: position 1,972,715 of record NZ_JAHLMU010000001.1, on the reverse strand, counting down.
TATCTATTTTGTCCGACCCCTTATTCTATGACTATAAGCCTATGACTAATACTAAATCCTTTGTTCTAACTAGCTATAACATCCACAAAGGCATGTCACCATTAAACCGCCAAGTCAAAATGCAAGGTATTGCGCAAGCATTAGAAACGGTCGGCGCAGATATCTTATGCCTGCAAGAAGTGCAAGGACAGAATTTAAAACGTAACATGCAATATAACGAATACCCAGATCAGTCGCAACATGAGTGGTTTGGAGAGTTTTTACAGTTGCAAAATAGCTATGGTAAAAATTCAGAGTATGAGAACGGCCATCATGGCAATGCGGTACTGAGCCGCTTTCCTCTTGATCCTAAACACAATGTCAATATCAGCGTCAATAAGCTTGAACAGCGCGGGGTATTGCATTGTGAAGTTCAGCCGATAGGATGGGAGAGACCAGTAGTAGTATTGTGCGCACACCTTAATTTATTTGAGCATGATCGAGTCAAACAGTACCAAGCTATTACTGATTACGTGCGTCATGAAATTAGTGATGATCAGCCCTTGATCTTAGCAGGGGATTTTAATGACTGGAAAAAAATGTCTTGTGATAAGTTGGCTAATAGCTTGGGGCTGATAGAAGCTTTTAAACACCATCATGGCAAGCTATTACCGACTTTTCCAGCCAAGTTGCCAGTACTGAGTTTAGATCGTATTTATGTGCGCAATTTGATAGTCAAAAATGCTTGGGTGCATACTGGAAAACCTTGGTCTACTTTGTCAGATCATTTGCCGATAAGTGCTGAGCTGGCTTTACTGTAGATAGCTCATTTGCTGGCAAGCTATTACCACACTGAAGTTTTTATAACGAAGCTTTTCAATAATGGCCAAATAATGCCATTTCAAATAGTGATTAATAACTATAAGGATGACTATTTATGTCTGCCACTACTAACAATCTACCTAATCAGCAACAGGCCGTTCTTATCACCGAGTTTGGTGCCCCTGAGGTTATGACGTATCAAGATGATATGGCCATTCCAGAGTTGATGGCTGAACAGGTATTAATAAAAGTGGCCTACGCCGGAATCAATCCTGTTGATTATAAAACCCGTCAAGGTAAAGGCTGGGGCGCTGACAATATTCGTAAAGATAAATTCGAGAAAAATCAAGCTGCAGGATTAGGGTTCGATGTCTCCGGTACTGTGGTCAAGAGTAATAGTGATCAATTTGCCGTCGGTGCTAGGGTGGCTGCGCTGAATTTTGGCGGGGCTTGTTATGCGCAGTACGTGGCCGTCGATGCAAAGTTGTTAGCTACTGTCCCTGAAGCAGTAAGCTTAGAGCAAGCTGGAGCACTGCCTTGCGTGGGTCAGACAGCATTACAATTCGTTGACTTTGCCGGTATCCAAGCCGGTGAGCAAGTAGTGATGAATGCGCCAGCAGGGGGCGTTGGCCAGTTAGTAATTCAGCTGTTGATGGTTAAAGCTGCTGAGGATGATGTAAAAGTTACGGTTATTTGCTCGCCAGAAAAATATGATCAGCTCGATCAGTTAATCGATAAGGATAAGCTGGCTGGTTGGATTGACTACACTCAAGACCAAGCCTTTCCAAAGTTGCAAGCGGATGTGCTATTAGACTTGGTTGGTGATGAGGCGGGCGTAAGGGCACTAGAGACTCTTAAGTCTGATGGTCGAGTTTATGTGCTGCCCTCAATCTGGGTTGATAAACTCAAAGCAGCTGGTAGTGATAAGTTGACTATAGAGGGTTATACGGTCAAACCTAACGGGAACGATATGGCAAAAGTGTTAGCTCAAGTCGCTGACGGCACTCTTAAATTGCATATCCAACACACTTATCCTTTGTCAGAAGTGGTTACCGCTCATACTGAACTACAAAAAGGCAATACTTTTGGCAAAATAGTATTAGCGGTTTGATTATATTTTTTAGAGTATTAGCAGTGACAGTATTCTAGCTAATAGTCTAGCTGGCAAGATGGCAAGATGGCTTTATGGTTAAGCTCGCTTCTTTTAATTTGCTATTATTTTAAAAGTAGCGCTTAAAAAACAGTTTCTGTCAGTGTTTTACTGGTTGATCCAACAGACTTTAAATTAAAGATAAGATAAAACGCAAAATAGAGCTATGCTTTAAGTTGCGTTTTTTTATGGCTAAAATTTTTGTATAGTAGTATTTTTGAATTAGCAAAGCCGCTAAATATTTATCATACGTCGAAAAGTTAAGCTAATACGGCCTTCATTGACAGTCGTCGTCTTGGCGATGCTATGCTTCCAATACTGTTGGGTAACACCAGCCATCACTATTAGCTGTCCTGAATTCAGATAGAGATCTAATTTATCTGAGCTGCTGCTAGCTCTAACTGTTTTGTGCCTAAACAGCATTTTGCGGGTAGCACCTAGAGATAAAGCGGCGATTAATGGTTGTTCACCCAGTTCTTTTTCGTCATCAGCATGGTAGCCCATACCTTCAGAGCCTGAAGGATAATAATTGAGCAAGCATGCGTTAAAGTATGAGCACTGTTGTTTGTTATTAGTTTTTCGGTCGGTATCATTAACAGCAGAATAATTATTAATAGCAGCGCCAAAATCACTATTAACCAGCAAATCACTGATATTATCTTCGACAATCTGTTTCACGTGAAACACGATGGGATGCCAGTCATGAGCGTTATGAGTGTGTCCAGCATAACGATAGCTTAAGCCTTGATCGCCCATCCATACTATTTGACGCTTAGTGATATGAGTGTTGCCGAACAAAGTCACTATGTCAGATTGCCAAGGTAGAGTGGTTAATAGCTGCTGATATAATTGTTTATCACTAGCTGCTATGGTGTCTAAGGCTGGACTACCCAAGTCATAGAGCTGACCATCATAGGGCAGTAAATTATCAATAGCATCATTGCCAAATAAGTCATTCATAGCGCGGGCTCACAGTTAGATTTTGGCGTTACTTTGATCTAGAGGATAGCCTGAATCAAGAGACTGGCTTTAATCATCAGTATCATTAGCCAAAGCAAAGATAGTGTCCGCGCATAATTTTGGTGCTTCAATCGGCAGTAGATGCCCGTAATCTGTCAAAGATACTAAGCGCTCAGTCGGCACAAACTTGCGCCAGTTATTGCGAACTTCATCGCTAATGAATAAAGTAGGTTTGCCAGTGATTAAGGTATAAGGTAAGTTGAGCCTATTCAAGCTCTTTAGCGCCTTATCGATATAGGGAGTGCCGAAATAGTTAGCCATCTCTTGCTCAGGGCTAAACATTAAAGTATAACTGCCGTCCTGTTGTTGAGTGAGACTGTTCTGAGCAAATATCTGCAAGTGCTCATCACTAATACGGCGATAGGCACGCAGCTCGCGTAGATGGGCATAAAAGTCTGCTACCGTTGACCAGTGGGCTTGTTTAGTAGCCGTGCTTTTGAAAGGTTCACGGTTTAGTTTTAGCGAGCGTGGTAGTAAGTTATAAAGCAAGGTTTGGGCTTTAGTAAAAGTTACCGGCTCTATCAGATACAACTGTGAAAACAAATCAGGACGTTTGGCAGCAGCAATAGCGGTAGCAGTAGCCCCTTGTGAATGGCCGATAGCAACGATAGGAGCTTTTTGCGTACGCTCTAAAAACTCAATTAGCATATCGGCATCTTGCTCACGAGTTAGGCATTCAGCAGTCGGCTTGTCATACCAGTAGCCACGCATAGCAAGCGAAGACAGATCAAAGTTTCTCGCAAGTTCAGTTAATAGTGGGGTATAAACACCTACCGTAAAGCCATTGCCCCCATAAAAATGCGCTGGCTGACGAGTATCAGCTGCTCCCGACTTATCAAGCGGCTTTAGTTGATAGTAGCGTGCTTGTTTACCATTAATTTCGATACTTTTTGCTAAGGGTTGCATACAGCTACTCATCCTAGTATTCTTCAAATTAAGGCAGCTAATAGCTGATTAAGTCCGTTTAAGGCAGTTGCTACTGAGTAGTTAGCTAATAACTAATACTCAGCTGATCTTATTCAGACTCACCTAAGAAGCCACCGCTTTGACGATGCCACAATCCAGCATAAATGCCATTCATATCTAGTAATTCTCCATGGCTGCCTTGTTCGATGATACGACCTTGATCCATTACTACTAGTCTATCCAGGGCGGCAATAGTAGACAGACGATGGGCGATAGCGATAACGGTTTTGCCAGTCATAATGTCATTGAGGCTCTCAGTAATAGCAAACTCAATCTCAGAATCGAGAGCACTAGTAGCTTCATCGAGTAATAAAATAGGCGCATTTTTAAGCATGACTCGTGAGATAGCAATACGTTGACGCTGACCGCCAGATAATTTTACCCCACGTTCGCCAACTTGAGTATCTAGACCTTTATTGCCTTTATCGTCATATAAGTCTTTGATAAAGCTCCATGCTTGTGCTTGCTTGGCAGCAAAGATGATCTCTTCATCGCTCGCATCAGGACGACCATAAGCGATGTTTTCGCGTACGGTACGATGCAATAACGACGTATCTTGAGTCACCATACCGATCTGCTGGCGTAACGACTCTTGAGTAACCTCGTCAATAGCTTGACCATCGATAATGATCTTACCGCTATCGACATCGAAGAAGCGTAACAGTAAGTTAACTAAGGTCGATTTACCGGCACCAGAGCGTCCGACTAAGCCTATTTTTTCGCCTGCTTTGATATCTAAATAAAAGTTATCTAACAGTCTTGTTTGTGAGCTGATAGGCGCTGATTCGACAGTTTGCACTTCATCGACTAGTTCACCTTCTACATCAACGGCCTCTACATGACCCTCGTAGCTAAAATTGACATGATCAAAGACAATATGACCAGCACTGACTTCTAGCTCTGGAGCATTAGGAATATCAACGATAGTTTGCGGTGCAGAAAGAGTACGCATACCGTCTTGTACAGTACCTATGCTCTCGAACAAGCTAGCAGTTTGCCACATAATCCAACGGGTTAGACCGTTGAGACGGAGCGCCATCGCTGTCGCAGCGGCAATAGCACCCACTCCAACGGCACCTTGTTGCCATAGATATAAGGCAATACCGGCAGTACTGCTAACCAAAATAACACTAATAAGGTGGGTTGAAACCTCAAGATAGCTGACCCAACGCATTTGCGCATGTACAGTGCCTAAGAACTGGCCCATAGCATTTTTGGCATAGCCCAACTCACGTCGCGAATGACTAAATAGCTTGACCGTCATGATATTGGCATAAGCATCAGTGATGCGTCCGACCATCAGCGCCCGTGCATCAGCTTGTACAATAGCGGTTAGTTTGAGCTTAGGAATAAAATACCACATGGTCAGGCCAACCAGCACGAACCAAATGATAAAGGGTATAAGCAGCAGGCTATCTAGATTGAATAAAATAACCCCTGTAGTAATAAAATAAACCGTGACATACATAAACATGTCAGTGACGGTCATCACCGTGTCGCGGACTGCAAGTGCAGTTTGCATGACCTTGGCGGAGACCCGACCAGAGAACTCATCTTGATAAAACTGCATCGACTGACCAAGCATACGCTGATGGAACCGCCAGCGCATCTGCATTGGAAATACGCCTTGAATAGTCTGAAAGTGAATGAATGACGACAAGGCAATCCAAAAAGGACTGACTATCATGACTGCTAACATCAACAGCATAATATCGCCTTTTTCGGCCCATAAGTTCTGTGGGGTATAAGTACCCAACCAATCAACTATGTTGCCGATCCAAGCGAACAGCATTGCCTCATAAATTCCTATCCCTGCGGATAGAATCATGAACACTAGCAGCCAACCACGTAGACCTTTAGTACAAGCCCACAAAAACTTCAACAGACCATCACGAGATGAAGGCAGCGCCATAGGCGTGTCAGGAAAAGCAGACAAACGGTTTTCAAAAAAACGAAATAGAGCATTCATAGGCAATAGCAGTACATCAATAGCAGAACGTCAAGATAAACACCAATATAGGTTATCTTGCGCTGTAACTTGTGGGGTTAAAATAGCTTCTATTTTAACAAAATCTCGAAACTAGTCCTGCATGCTAATTGTAATTTGCACAAGATAAAGGTTATATAGGTAGCATACAGCTTAATACTCATGGTTATGACCAAGGCTCCTATTACTGATCAAAAAGTGTGCGCATTAGTATTGAACGGAGAAATATAACCATTGATATTTAAGACATATCTTGTTACATTTGATGGCTTTTTATTGGATATATCGATCTTATATTTAGTAGTAAATAACAGTAGCTAAAAAAATTATAATTTATAAGGTGAGGTTTTATGCTGTATCTAACGATTGCGGTACTTTGTAGTGTCGCCGTCTCCATACTGTTAAAAGTGCTGCGTCAACGCAATATAGATATTCGCCAGACTATTGTAGCTGGTTATCCAGTGGCTTTTTTACTGACTTGGGTGTTATTAAAACCTGATCTTAGCAGTATCGATACTCTTGGTAGCGCTTGGGGCATTATCATCGCTTTGGCTATATTATTACCTTTGGTGTTTGTCATTCTGGGTCGGGCGATCGCAGCAGTGGGCATGGTGGCCACTGATGCAGCTCAACGGCTATCGTTAATTATTCCTATTATTGCTGCCTTTCTGTTATTTGGCGAAGTGCTGACGGGAATCCGCATATTCGGTCTAGTATTAGGGTTGTTAGCGTTAGCGGCATTAGTCTATCGGCCACAGCAACCATCAAATAATAACAATATTAGTAGTCATGCTACAACGATCAAGACGATCAATAAACAGGTGCTACGTACCCCTCTATGGCTATTTGGGGTGTGGATAGGCTATGGGGTCATTGATATTTTGTTTAAACAAGTGGCCAAGCAAGGTGCTGCATTTCCGCTAACGTTATTCGTTAGCTTTGGCTTGGCAGGCTTGCTATTACTCATTTATTTACTGATCACTCGGGTGCGTTGGCAAGGCAATGCTTTAGCAGCAGGACTGTTATTAGGTATACTGAATATGGGCAACATTTATGCGTACGTACGCGCTCATCAGTTGCTATCTGAGTCACCAAGTATCGTATTTACTGGCATGAATGTTGGGGTCATCACCGTAGCGACGCTTATTGGTGTCGGTATATTTAAAGAACAGCTCAATCGTATTAATATGCTTGGCATACTGTTAGCTATTAGCTGTGTGATAGTCTTATTCTTAGCTTAAGATGAGCTGATTATATTAATATACTAATGTCTGTTTGTTTGCTTTTAACTATATTGTATATAGGCACATTACGCATCATATGGTAAGGTGATTTACAAATGTGGGATAGTAGCTATTGGCATACTTGCAGCTCTTTAAATTAACAGTTTAAGCTAAATTTTTTTATTATGATAATAGGATAATTATTCAATGGAATACCAAAAGCAATTACAACGTATAAAAGTAGGTTCAGGATTTATTGCAGCGCTAGATCAAAGTGGCGGCAGTACGCCTAAAGCGCTAGAGAGTTATGGGGTTACTAGTGAAGATTATGATAATGACGAGGCGATGTTTGGTCAAGTACATGAGATGCGCACTCGTATTATGACTTGTGAATGCTTCGATAGTACTCGTGTGCTTGGAGCAATCTTATTTGAAGATACTATGGAGCGTGAAGTCGAGGGCAAGCCTACCGCTAACTATCTTTGGGAAGATAAAAATATTGTACCTTTTTTAAAGGTAGATAAAGGTTTAGCAGAGCGGATGAGTGGCGTACAAGTGATGCGCCCAATACCTAATTTAGACTTATTATTAGACAAAGCTAAACAATACCCGGTATTCGGTACTAAAATGCGCTCAGTCATTTATGAGCCAAATGTTGATGGTATTGAATTAGTAGTGCAGCAGCAATTTGATGTTGCCAAGCAAATCATCTCTAAAGGTCTGATGCCAATCGTTGAGCCAGAGGTTGATATTAACACCGCTGATAAACATGATTGTGAACTGTTATTAAAAACCAATCTTTTGCATAATTTGGATCGTTTGGCTGAGGATAAGCAAGTGATACTTAAGCTCACTCTGCCAGAAGAAGCAGGCTTCTATCAAGAGTTGATTGACCATCCAAAAGTGTTAAAAGTGGTTGCTCTATCAGGTGGTTACAGTCGTAGCGATGCTTGTGATAAGCTCAAGCAAAACCCAGGGATGATTGCCAGCTTCTCGCGTGCCTTTACTCAAGGCTTAAGCAAGCAGCAGAGTGATAAGGAGTTTGCTGATACGATCGATACTTCGATTGCTGAGATCTATGAAGCTTCGAGAGTTTAGAGTTAACTTAGTAAGCTTAAAATTGATTTTTAAATAAAAAACACTCGTTGCTCAGGCAGCGGGTGTTTTTTTATGCACAAATGATAGTTTATTAATTCACTATATTCAAAAGCCTTTGATTAATTAAGGGCTATAAAAAAGCTTGAACCTAGGATGACTAGGTTCAAGCTTTGGATTTTATAACAGTATTAATTAATAACGATGTTTATGATTAGAACTTCGTTTGTAAGGCAATGCTTGCGCCTTGATCGTCGTAATTGTCACGCCACTCACCGCGATAGCCGACGGACAGCTTAGTATTGATCGTTGGCATATAGCTTAGACCAATACCTGCAATACCAATCTCACGACCGACTTCTTGACCGACAGTCGTAAACTTATTATTAGGCATACTAACGAAGCTTGCCGTAATATCTGAGTATTTATCGCCATTTTCAATAGCAGCTGCTAGCTGACCGGTAATAGCCAGTTTTGGGGTTATTAGCTGTGACATATTTAACCCTGCTGTCCAGCGCATAGACTCATATTTGTTCTCATCAACGTTTAAGTTATAAACGCCTGCACCCGTTTCGCGATACCCATCACTTTTCGCATGAGCGTAGTTGACTTGTGTAAAGGGTGACACATTGCGCTGCTCACTACCGATGCGATGACTAATACCCAAACCTGCTTGTAGGGTATCAACATCATACTCCGAATTTGCAGTAGCGGTGGTCAAGATAGATAAGTTACGCGTACCCTCGACAGAACTACTACCAGCACCAGCATGGAAATTGACATGCGTAGCGTCGCTTGCTGCATAATTACCATATCCTAGTACCTGCCAGCTCTTAGCTTTTAGCTCATGATCTAAGCGGCTATCAGCAGTATCAGCATCACTTTGGATATAAGATACGGCTAGCCCTAGATTTAGGTTGTTACTAACAGGGCTGTCTAAACCAACGATAGCTCCGTAGCCTTCAGAATCATAACCTGTAACACCGTTTTCGGCATCATGACTGCTGTCATTGCCAATTATTTTTGCCCAGACATTACGTTCAGCGGTGGTCGCACGGTGCTCACTGATAGCCTCGGTTACCGCATAGTTGGCATCGGTAATGATACGGTTGACGCCGCCCATGAATAATGGCTGTAATTGATCTGCTGCGCCAGAGAGCTGCGCTTGAGTAAAGTTTAGAGTATTGCTAACTAGCTTATCGCCTAAGGCATTCTCATTTTCGTTGAGACGGTCTTGCATTGCTTGATCTAACACTTGAGCCAAACTAAGAGCAGATTTATTCGATTGGCTATTGACAGCATTTACGAAGACTGTGTAATCATCCGTTGGCGTTGGCGTTGGCGTTGGCGTTGGCGTTGGCGTTGGCGTTGGCGTTGGCGTTGGCGTTGGCGTTGGCGTTGGCGTTGGCGTTGGCGTTGGCGTTGGCGTTGGCGTTGGCGTTGGCGTTGGCGTTGGC
>NZ_JAHLMU010000001.1:1496892-1962916 GCF_018919485.1 Psychrobacter sp. TAE2020 | reverse complement strand
GTCGTCGGTGCTACCATTTTTAGATGCACTAGATTAGCATCTTTATAATCAGCGACGAAGTTAACTAGCGGGCTGTTATCAGTTACCGATTTAAATTCGCCTTGACGCTTGGTGGCTGTGACCACATTTTTCCACTCATTGCTACCCGCTAGCTTTTGCACTGCTTCTGAAGCATTGACCTTTAAGTCGCCTTTGCTAATGTCTGCGTTCCCATTGACCACTAGCTTGCCATAGTCGTCGAGACTATTGAGGCCGATACCTAAGACTTCGCCGTCACGCATAGTGTAATCACCATCGAGACGCAGCGTACCTTGGTTAATGTTAGTTGCACCTGTCCATTGCTTGCTTGGGGTGGCCATAGCTAAAAGCCCAGCGCCTGATTTAGTAAAGCTACCAGGACCAGAAATCTCTGCGCCTTTAGCTATAGTAATATTGTAGGCTTGGGTATCAATAATGCCGCCACCTGCTTTAAGATTAATGCTATTTCCACCAAAACCACCAAAGCCAGCAAATAGAGCAGCTTGGTCAGCTGTCAAGCGTAATGTACCACCATCAAAATTGACAACAGAGTTGGTAACGATAGTAGTAGCTCGTTTGATCGACTCAGTTAGTAGTAAGCCTTTATCATTTAGGTTGATAGTTGCTGAACCACCATTACCTACCACTAAATCTTTGGTTTCGAAAACTCCATTATCGCTTAAATTTAGCGAACCCGAGGCGCTAGTATCCTCCCCTAAAAAAGTAGATTCAGCGACTTTTACTTTACCTTCGTTGGTGACGGTCACGTTACCACTACCAGTACCGCCTATTGAGAGATTATCTGTAGTCAGAATAGAGTCAGCATCGGTTACCTTGATGTCACCGCGACCCATACCTTGTAAGCCAATGACAGTCAAGCCCGAGGTTACCTTACCCCCTTTTGTGATTTCTAAATGACCATGCTTAGCAAAGCCGACTTGTAGTTCCTTGCTAGTGAGCACAGAACCTGCATCTGTTACTTTTACATTATTTTCACTATTACCAATGCCCTGACCTAAGCGAACCACATTATTGATCGAAGCCTTGGCTCCTTGAGCTACATTGAAGCTGCCTTGACCATCATCTCCTACGATAACGTTTTCGCTATTCAAAACACTGTTGCTACCTGTTACTTCAAGTAAGCCTTTACTAGAAAACTGCTCACCTATAATTACTGCGTTAGCTACAGTGGCAGAAGCACCATTTTGAATTCTTAAAGTACCATTACCACTTTGAGCAATGGTAAGCTCTGGCGCTATTAGCTGAGAATCTGCACCAGTCACAGTAATAGTACCGTTGCTACCTGTGTCGACACCGGCCCCTGCAATCTCTGTACTCGTCACTTTAGCGCCATTGCTGATGGTTAAAGTGCCTGTGCCTTTAGCGCCTGACACGACTTGTGCCGCTGTTAGCGTAGTGCCTTTACCATCGATAGTAGCCGTACCGTTGCTGCCGACACCCACACCAACTGAAAAATCACTAGTGGCAGTTAGCTTGCCTAAGTCTCTGACAATTAGGGTGCCTTGCCCTTCATCACCAACGACTATTCTGTCACTGCTTAAGCTTGAGCCACTCCCTGTGACAGTAATTTGACCTTTAGACCCCTTAACGATACCGACACCTACCTCAGATTGAAAGTTGGCAGTTGCACCGTTTTCAATCTTTAGGTTGCCTTCGCCTCTATCAGCTACGAAGATTGATTTACCATCGAACACAGTATTTGTATCTGTTAGCGTCAGATTACCTACTGCGCCTGCTTTTAAACCTAAGACGGTTAATTCAGCTACTTTAACATTAGCACCATTTTTTACCGTCAGATCAGCTTTACCTTCTTCAGAAATCGTAAGATATTTTGCGGCAAGTGAACTACCTTGACCATTAACTGTAGCCGTAGTAGTACTAGTAGGCCTAGCCGCTAGACTAATTAAATCATTTGAAACCAAGCTACCAGCAGTATTGATGTCTAAAGCAGCAGAAGCTGCAAGACCGAATACCATCTCACTGCCGGTAACTTTAGAGCCATTACTTATCGTTACTACTTCATCGACAGCGATGTCATTGGTCAATACCGTTGTTTGACCGTCATTAAAGGTTGCATCAGCTATAGCCGTCCCTGATAAACCAAGCATCGCTACAGTTAGGGGAGCGAGGATAAGCTTAGTAGCAACTTGAGATTTGCCTGAGGATTTGCCACGAGATTTAGCAAGCTCAGATACACATTGATATACACCTAGAGAATGATTAAAGACTACACGGTAAATATGATTCATACGAAGACCTTAAGAAATAGTGAATTGTTATGTAACATTTTATTACTTATATAAAGATATATTACAGTAGAATTTTTTTTTGTCTACGTTTGATTACACAAATGTTCATATTCCATAAAAGGCGTTTAAAGCCTACTATTTAGTGTTTTAGGATTATACGTTTGTTACGATGTTATCTAACTTTGAAGCCTGCTTATTGACAGCTTTGATACTACTGATAGCCTAGCATTAGAGGATAATTTATTTTGCCATTATGGTATTAATTAATTATTAAAAACAGAAGAAGCCCTACTAGTTAAAGAGCAGGGCTTTTTCCATAATGAAATAAATCTTATTGATTAGCTAAGTATTTTCTAAAAAAATATTAGGCTTTTTTACTCTGCAAACCAGCCGCATACTCCCGCACGTTTTGCGTAATTTTCATCGAACAGAATTTTGGCCCGCACATCGAGCAAAAGTGAGCCGACTTATGTGCGTCTTTTGGCAAAGTTTCATCATGGAACTCACGGGCAGTATCGGGATCGAGTGCTAGATTGAACTGATCATCCCAGCGAAATTCAAAGCGGGCTTTTGATAAGGCATTGTCACGTGCTTGTGCACCGGGATGACCTTTGGCAAGATCAGCGGCATGAGCAGCAATCTTATAAGTGATAATGCCGTCTTTAACATCCTTCTTATTAGGCAAGCCTAAGTGCTCTTTTGGCGTCACATAACATAGCATAGCGGTACCAAACCAGCCAATCATTGCCGCCCCGATAGCACTAGTAATATGGTCATAACCCGGTGCAATATCCGTGGTCAAAGGCCCTAAAGTGTAGAATGGGGCATCAGCACAGAGCTCAAGTTGCAAGTCCATGTTCTCTTTAATACGGTTCATTGCTACGTGACCTGGACCTTCTACCATCACTTGCACATCATGCTCCCAAGCGATTTTAGTGACTTCACCAAGGGTACGCAGTTCACCAAATTGTGCCGCATCATTAGCGTCTTGTAGACAGCCAGGGCGCAAGCCATCACCTAAACTAAAGGCTACATCGTACTGCTTCATAATTTCGCATATATCTGCAAAATGGGTATATAAAAAATTCTGTTTTTGATGGGCTATGCACCACTGGGCCATGATAGAGCCACCACGTGAGACGATACCGGTCAAGCGTCCAGCAGTTAGCGGTACATATTCCAGTAGCACCCCAGCATGGATAGTAAAATAGTCAACGCCTTGTTCGGCTTGCTCAATTAGAGTATCGCGGAATATCTCCCACGTTAAATCTTCAGCGACACCATCTACTTTTTCTAGTGCCTGATAAATAGGTACAGTACCAATAGGCACCGGTGAGTTGCGAATCAACCATTCACGAGTTTCGTGAATGTGATTACCAGTTGATAAATCCATGATGGTATCTGCGCCCCAACGCGTCGCCCAAGTCATCTTTGAAACTTCTTCATCGATTGAAGAGCCTAATGCTGAGTTACCAATATTGGCATTGATCTTAACCAAAAAATTGCGTCCTATAATCATCGGTTCAGATTCAGGGTGATTGATATTATTAGGAATAATGGCGCGACCAGCGGCTACTTCACTGCGGACAAACTCTGGGGTGATAATCGTAGGAGTATTAGCACCGAAACTTTCGCCGTCATGTTGGCGCATATCAGTTAGCTCATGCTGTTTCTGGGTTTCTCGAATAGCGATATATTCCATTTCAGGGGTAATGATACCGCGGCGAGCGTAATGCATTTGGGTGATATTGCCGCTATATTCAGCGCCAGTCTTGGCACGGTGTGGCTTATCTATATGAGCGAATCTTAAGTTAGCAGTGCTGATATCGCGTGCGCGCGCTAGTCCGTATGAGCTAGATAAACCACTGAGTTGTTCGCTATCAGCACGTTCATTTATCCAGTTTTCACGCAATTTAGGCAGACCACGGGTTAAGTCGATTTGTACACTGGGATCAGTATAGACACCAGAAGTATCATAGACATAAAACGCTGGGTTCTGCTGCCAATCACTCTCAGGAACGCCTTCTACTGGAGTATTTGCCAAGCTGATTTGACGCATTGGCACTTGGATATCAGGTCTTGAGCCTTCGATATAGACTTTATGCGAGGCGGGTAGGATACGATGCAAGTCACGAGCATCTTCTTCAAAACGAGCATCAGCCGCGCTGCGATGGGCAGGTGTTTTAAAAGCATCGGCTTTTTTATCTGATTTTTGATCTGAACCGGAGTTAGTTGAGCTGGCTGCATTTGCTAGGTAAGTGCTGGCGCTAGGTGTATTGATATTTGGAGTGGCTTTTGAGCTAAGGCTTGAAGTAGGTGTTGAGATGGTCATATGCTGTCCTAGGATGTTGTCTAAAAGAAAAGGCAACACCGCCAGTAGCTGCGGAGTAAGCATTGGTCATAGCAACAAATTCAATCACAATTTTGAAAATCACGCCCTCATCGCTATTAATAGCGGATAAGCTAAAAAGGATTGGTGGACACTACTGATTATTAACGACAGCTCTACAGCATCAGTATTCTATAACTGAGCAGTAGACTGATAATAAACAGGCATTTCTGCGTGCCCTTTGTATGTATAACATAAGCTTGAGACTTCCCTGCGTCGGTACTAACCGCATCAGGTTCGGCGGGTGATCTCTCAGCGAATGTAGCATGACGGTTTATTATCCAGTCAACTACACCGCACCCCGAGTCTGTCAGTGTTGTAAATCACCTCGATACTAGCAAACTTCTCCCTTAACGGCTAATGCTATTTGTTCATATCACTAATATTAATAAATTTTAGCTCCCTAGCAAAGATTTTGAGCTGCAATCCTTTAGGTATTGAGCACAGTCATTGATAGCACAGGGTGATTGCTATAAATTTTCTAACCCGTTTAGCAATCCTAGAGTCAAACCAAGTAGAGGCTGCCAACTATTAGCACTAACTACCCTGAAATGCTTTCAAACTACTTTCCTGTTTATATCTGCTTACATTGTCATTGAACTGTCATAAAACCGTCATCGAACTGTCATTAAAGCTTGGCAAACTAGCTCACATCAATAGTTCACATCATTCGACATCAACAGTCGTTATTTATTTTATTGGTCAAACTTTAGGAGCATCACATGCGTTATTCAGTATTAGCAATAGCAGTTAGTTGTACCTTGATGCTTACTGCCTGTAATAAATCAACTGATAACGTTGAATCAGCCAAAGACAGCGCAGCGGTTACTACTACTGAAAAGACTGGCAGCGAAACTAAGCCAGCAGCAGCGGTAAGCGATAACATATCCATGAGCATCACTGGCGCTGGCGCCTCATTTCCACAGCCTATCTATGCCAAGTGGTCAGCCGACTATAACAGTGCTACAGGCGGACAAGTCAATTATCAGTCTATCGGTTCATCAGGCGGTATCAAGCAAATTACTGCTGGCACTGTTGATTTTGGCGCATCAGATGCCCCGTTGACGCCAGAAGAATTGGACGCAGCAGGGTTGATTCAGTTTCCGATGGTCATTGGTGGTGTAGTACCAGTGGTCAATATTAAAGGTATTGAGCCGGGCGCACTCAAGCTAGATGGCAAAGTATTGGCTGATATTTATTTAGGCAACATTAATAAATGGAATGACCCTGCCATCGTGCAATCAAATCCAGATTTAAAATTACCCGATAGCCCAATCACTACCGTATTTCGTTCAGATGGATCAGGTACGACTTTTAACTTTACTGATTATTTAGCCAAAGTATCGCCAGAGTGGCAGAGTAGTGTTGGCGTCGATAAGACTGTCAAGTGGCCAACCTCTGATCGCGGCGCTGCCGGCAAAGGTAATGAAGGCGTTGCCAGTTATGTGAGTCGTATGGCTAACTCTATTGGCTATGTTGAATATGCCTACGCTAAGCAAAATAACATGGCTCATGTAGCGCTTAAAAATGCAGCCGGTAATGTAGTGCAGCCTTCATCTGCAAGCTTTGCAGCAGCAGGGAATATCGATTGGTCACAGCAAGCAGGTTTTTATAAAGTGATAACCAACTCTGAAACTGCTGAAGCTTGGCCAATAGCGGCTGCTACTTTTATTTTGGTACATAAGCAGCCAAAGGATGCTAAGCAAGTGGCCGGTGTGCTGAACTTCTTTAACTGGGCGTATGACCAAGGTGATACTGCAGCAACTGAGCTTGACTATGTACCATTCTCTGACAAAGCTGTGGCCTTGTTTAAAGATAGCTGGAAACAAGTAGTCGGTACCGATGGTAAGCCTGTCTACACTGCACCCTAAGCTTGGATACTAGTCTTATCTGATAGTTATAGCTGATCAAATGGTTTTGCTCAGTTATAACTCAATTATAAGTAGCGATGTTTGTTGCTAATCGGCGCTTAAGGCGACATTGATAATAATAAATATAATAATTAAAACACAACAAACACCACATCATCTATCACAGCGATTATTGGGGCAGTTATGGCAGGGTCTAACTTGCAGACGCAATTGAATAAGCAAAAGCGTTTAGATGCGATATTTGTTAATACTACTAAAGCGGCGGCACTGTTTGTACTAGTAAGCTTAGGAGCGATCTTATTATCGTTAATTATTGGCGCTTGGCCGAGTATGCAAGCGTTTGGACTAGACTTTTATACTAGTAATAACTGGGATCCAGTGGCTAATGAGTACGGGGCACTAGCTCCTATCTATGGCACGATAGTTACCTCAGTCATGGCGTTAGTCATCGCTGTGCCAGTGAGTTTTGGTATCGCTATATTCTTAACCGAACTTTGTCCTCCTATACTTAAAAAGCCATTAGGTATCGCCATTGAGTTGCTAGCTGGTATTCCCTCTATCATTTATGGTATGTGGGGTTTGTTCGTATTCGCTCCCTTCTTCGGCAATAATATCCAGCCTTGGTTTACCGAAAATTTAGGGAGTCTGCCAATCATAGGTCAGCTATTCGTTGGTGCTCCAATGGGCATTGGCTTGTTTACCGCCTCTTTAGTACTAGCCATCATGATCATTCCTTTTATTGCGGCTACTATGCGTGACGTATTTTCTGTAGTGCCAGCACTGCTGAAAGAATCAGCTTATGGCATGGGCGCCACTACTTGGGAAGTGATGTTTAAGATTATCCTCCCTTATACCAAGACTGGGGTAGTCGGTGGCGTGATCTTAGGGTTAGGACGAGCATTAGGCGAGACTATGGCAGTAACTTTCCTGATCGGTAATACCTTCAATATCAACTCTAGTATGTTTGCGTCAGGAGTATCTATTACTTCAGCCTTGGCCAACGAGTTTGCAGAGGCGTCCGATCCATTGCATCTATCATCTTTGTTACATTTAGGATTAATCTTATTCATGATTACTTTTGTAGTGCTATCGATTTCGCGCTTGATGTTACGTGGTATGGATAAACGTGCTGGACAATAAGCATTAATAATAGACTTTTATAACCATTTAATAGACTGGTTTTAAACTTGCTTCAATTAATAAGGAACTTGCAACATGCCAGCGTTATCGACTATTAATCCTACCAAAAATGCTGCTGCTGTCACTACTGATCGAGGCTTGTATCGTCGCCGACGCTTGTTGAACAAAGTAGGCTTAGGGTTTGCCGCTTCCGCCATGATATTTGGGCTGTTTTGGCTGACGTGGATTTTGATAACTTTAGGCGTTGAAGGGGTGCATGGCTTGCTTGAGATGCCAGTATTCACAGCTGATACACCGCCGCCGATGACTGATGGTGGCTTGCGTAATGCCATAGTTGGGTCAGTGATGATTGCTGGTTCTGGTCTGTTTATTGGGGCACCAATTGGGTTGCTGGCAGGAGTTTATTTAGCTGAATTCTCGCACGGTAATCGCTTGGGACAAGTCATACGTTTTTTGAATGATATTTTACTCTCTGCGCCATCAATTGTGATTGGTCTATTTATCTACGCATTATTAGTCAAAAACTATAGCTTTTCAGGCTGGGCTGGCGCTTTTGCCTTGGCGCTTATTGTTATACCAGTAGTAGTAAGAACTACCGAAAGCATGCTGCTATTAGTGCCTAACCAACTGCGTGAAGCTGCTTATGCGCTGGGCACACCGAAGTGGAAGTTAGTATTAGGCGTAACTATGAAAGCGGCGCGGGCAGGTCTAACTACTGGGGTATTGCTGGCTTTTGCCCGTATCACTGGTGAGACTGCGCCGCTATTATTTACCGCTTTAAACAACCAATATTTCAGTCTGGATATGGGTAAGGCGATGGGTAATATGCCCAATACTATTTATCAATTCGCTATGAGTCCTTATGATAATTGGCATGCTCTTGCTTGGGCCGCAGCGTTGCTTATTACCTTTACTGTGCTGACCTTGAACGTGGCAGCTCGCTATATAGGTGGCAAAGAATACAGCTAATTTGGCTGGTGCAACCAATGAGCTGTGGTAATCAATATCTTTAGCACGAGCTAGCAGCGAACTACTACTAGTAGTTACTATAATATTCATTGAAAATGACCCTTAATTAATAACTAATAATCGATATCCAGAATCAGTAATTAGCAATCAGGAGCTAGACCATGACTGACACTATTAAACGCTCTACTAAAAAGACTTCGCCAACTATCGTAGTGCCACGCCCTTTCGTTACTGCGCATAACACTGCTCCAGCAATCAGTAGCAATGCTAGCATCATGGCAGCCGTAGTAGAACCGCAAGCTCCTGCCAAAATTCAAATACGTGATCTTAACTTTTACTACGGTAGCTTTCGTGCGCTAAAAGACATCTCTATTGATATTCCAGAAAAGCAAGTTACCGCGTTTATTGGTCCTTCTGGCTGTGGTAAATCAACGCTACTGCGTACTTTTAACCGCATGTATGATTTGTACCCTAATATGCGCGCCGAAGGGGGAATCTATCTCGATGGTCACGATGTATTAGCAAAATCAATGGATGTTAATTTGCTACGTGCCAAGGTTGGCATGGTATTCCAAAAACCAACCCCCTTCCCAATGTCTATCTTTGACAATGTGGCCTTTGGGGTAAGACTGTACGAAAAAATGTCAAAAGCTGAGCTAGTAGATCGGGTTGAGTGGGCGCTTAGAAAAGCGGCATTATGGAACGAAGTAAAAGACAAGTTACAAGCTTCAGGCCTGTCACTATCTGGTGGTCAGCAGCAACGACTCTGTATAGCACGTGGGGTGGCGACTAAGCCTGAAGTCTTGTTACTCGATGAGCCAACCTCTGCGCTAGACCCTATATCGACAGGGGCTATTGAAGATTTGATAGAAGATCTAAAACAGGATTATACCATCGCTATCGTCACCCATAATATGCAGCAAGCGGCAAGAATTTCTGATCACACGGCTTATATGTACTTAGGAGATATGGTCGAAATGGGCAAAACCGATCAGATATTTACTAATCCTACTCAGCAAGCGACAGAAGATTATATTACTGGCCGTTATGGCTAACCGCTGACAACCATTGCTGTTAATAAAAGCTTTTATCGACACCGCTTTTATTAACGTAGCTATTTATTAAAACCGCTCTCCATAAATACTATTCTTTATTAAAAAGACCACTTACTGAGAATAATTATGCCTAATCAGATGTCCCATACCTCCAAAAGTTTTGACCAAGACTTGAGCGCAAGCACCGATTTGTTTTTAGAGATGGGGATGCTGGCTAGCAATCAAGTAGCGCAAGCGATGCAAGCTTTGTTAGAGAGTGATATGTTGTTAGCGCGGCAAGTAGTTGAGAAGGACAGTGCCATTAATCAGTTAGAAGTGCAGATTGATGAGCATATATTATTACTAGTTGCTAAGAGGCAGCCAGCCGCGCGCGATTTACGTTATGTGATGGCAGTGAGTAAAGGGGTTGTTGACATAGAGCGTATTGGCGATGAAGCGGTAAAAATTGCCCATATGGCGCAGCAAATTGCCAAGGTTAATAGTCATACTTATTGCTACCATGAAGTCCAGCATTTGAGTAACCAAGTAAGAGTCATGCTCAGTAATGCACTGAGGTCATTTGAATACTTACAGGCAGATAGCGCTTTTGAGGTCATGCGTAGTGACAATGAAGTGGACTTTGAATATCAGTCTGCTATTCGCGCCTTGATGACTTATGTCATGGCAGATGCTAGCCAAATTAGTCAAGTAATCAATTTGATGTGGGTATTGCGTGCGCTGGAACGTATTGGGGATCATGCACGCAATATTGCTGAATTAGTGATTTACATTAGTAGTGGCACTGATGTGCGCCATAGCGACTTTGCCACTGTGCAACAAGCGGTTGCTGATGCTGGTAAAGCGGACAACGATAAAGACAGTGCTGCTAATAATTGCTAATATAGGCTGGCTACTAGCAGTAAATAATATTAGCAGCACAAAGCACTAGCGGTTTGGTTGCCTATAAAATACCAATAAGTAGAGGCTTTGCTAGCTCGCTGTTAAATCTTCATAAGTCTGTTTATTTGGTTTCCGGCGTCCAACCTTGTGGGCGTTCATAATCTTGATTGTCCAAATATTTATCACGCTGCTCAGTCAAGAATTTCTTAGCTTCAGGATCCATCATACTTAAGTGGTTTTCGTTGATCAACATAGTTTGATGCTCAAGCCACTCTTTCCAAGCTTTGTCTGAAACAGTCTGTTGTAGCTCTTGACCCTTTTTATTAGGAAAGGGTGGGTGAGGCATTTTTGGCAAATCTTGCTGATATTTACGGCAAAATACAGTATTAGCTTGTGGGTTAAAGGTCTCGGTCATAAAGGACTCCTAGTTATTCAAAGGGATGTTTAAATAAGTGCTTGCATCAACGTTACTGAACTATGATAAAGGGCTTAGGGCGCTTAGCAAAGCCTATTCGAGTTATAAAATTTATCTGAGCTACACTGTACTGAATTTAGAGCTAGTAGTTGAGCACACAAATAAAAACACCTGCAATCGTAGCAGGTGTAATTAGTAATAGAGGGATACTTTTAATCAAGCCACTAGGCAAATGCCTAAGCGACTAGTTAAATAACTGAGCCACTAGGCAAATAACCAAGCCATTAAGCAAATAACTGAGCCATTAAGCAAAAACTTCTAGGCGTGTACGTCCGCGAGCAATGGCTTGCTTGACTTGATTAGGAGCCGTACCCCCTAAATGATCACGTGCCGCCAATGAACCTTCCAAAGTCAAGTATTCAAACACATCAGCACCGATAGCGGCACTAAACTGCTGTAACTGCCCTAAAGATAGATCACTCAAATCAACCCCTTCCTTAATACCCAAAGCTACGGCATTGCCAACTACTTCATGGGCATCACGGAATGCGACACCGTTGCGTACCAAATAATCCGCTAGATCAGTGGCAGTTGCATAACCTTTCATAGTAGCCGCGCGCATATTTTCTTTATTGGGGGTGATATTGGGCAGCATATCTCCAAAAGCTAGTAGCGAGCCGGTTAAGGTATCTACGCAATCAAATAGCGGCTCTTTATCTTCTTGGTTATCTTTGTTATAAGCTAACGGCTGACTCTTCATCAGGCTTAATAAAGTCATCAGCTGACCAAAGACGCGTGCTGCTTTACCACGTACTAATTCAGGCACATCAGGGTTCTTCTTTTGTGGCATGATAGATGAGCCAGTACAAAAGCGATCAGGAATCTGCACAAAATCAAATTGTGCTGACATCCACAAGATAATCTCTTCACTCATGCGTGACAAATGCATCATTAGAATAGAAGCTGCTGACGTGAATTCGATGGCGAAGTCACGATCGGATACCGCATCTAATGAATTCTGGCAGATGCCTTCAAAGCCGAGCAATTCTGCGGTAATAGTGCGATCAATCGGGAAGGTAGTACCAGCAAGGGCAGCGCTACCAAGGGGTAGTTGGTTGATACGACGACGGGCATCAACTAGGCGCTCGGTATCACGATAGAGCATTTCAAACCAGGCCATTACATGATGACCAAAGCTAACCGGCTGTGCGGTCTGTAAATGAGTAAAGCCTGGCATAATAGTGTCAGTATGCTGTTCAGCCAAATTAAGAAGACCAGTTTGTAAACGCACTAATAGCCCGATGATGTTATCAGTCTCTTCACGTAACCAAAGACGAATGTCAGTGGCAACTTGATCATTGCGACTGCGGCCAGTATGTAGTTTTTTACCAACTGCACCAATAATGTCGGTCAAGCGCGACTCAACATTCATATGCACGTCTTCAAGCTCAATAGACCAGTTAAACTCGCCCAGCTCAATCTCAGCCAATACTTGTTCTAGGCCATCAATAATAGTTGCTACTTCACTTTTAGTGAGAATGTCACACTCACCAAGCATAGTCGCATGCGCAATAGAGCCCTCGATATCATGGCGCGCAAAGCGTTGGTCAAAGCCTACGGAGGCGGTAAAGGCCGCAACGAAACTGTCTGTAGCTTCGCTAAAGCGCCCGCCCCACATTTGCTGACTGGGTGAGGGGCTATTTTTCTCAGGATGGTTAAGGTTAGAAACATCTGTGCTAGAATCAGATGAATGTTCATTTTGCTTAGGATGACTAAGGTTTGAAGAGTTGGCGTTCATATAGGTACAAGACAAATCAGAAGAATAAGGGCTCAAGTATAGCAAATGATGAGGTCGCCTTACTAGCTGAGCGTCTAGAGTTTTTTATTCCAAAGCTGATGGATATAATGGCACTTTGGCAATGGCTGCTGTGCATTGTTTTTTGGTCGTTATTTGTCACCATAATCAACCGTTATGAGCTGGTAGCTTGGTCAGATTTTTTAATTTCTTTTTCCAGTCGTATTTTGCAAAATATAATAGCTATTTTGCCTGCTCTATATCTTATCGATTATCTACGCCCAGTCATCAAGTATAGCAACCCTATAAAAGTCAGCTTTTATATTCTACTGTTGTTTTTTATGACGAATGGTATCGCAACATCTTTAGTCATGCTGATGATGATCTCTGTCGGCTGGCTTGAATATTTGCCGCAAGATTTTATCATTAACATTTTATTCAATATGTTGATTGGTGGCGGGTTTACTCTGGTGTTTTTACTATATTTTTTGCGCCGTCATTGTGAGCTTATGGCTTTAAAACAATCTTTTGAGTACAAGCTTAGCGTCCAAAACGATCTTATTAAGGCTCGTATTGCCCCCCATTTTTTCTTCAACACTATTAATTCTTTGATGACTCTCGTTGAGTCTGATCCACCACGTGCAGCGGATTTATTACAGCACATATCGGCCTTGTTTCGTGCCAGCTTTAATGGCGCACGTGAGATTAGCTTTGAAGAAGAGGTGGCGCTATGTGAGCATTATTTAGCTATTGAATCGAGTCGTCTTGCCGACAAACTAGTGGTTAGGTGGGACTTACCGGACGATGATACAATGTACGATATGATAATCACTGCCTTAACGCTACAAAACATAATTGAAAAAATGCTCCTGCATTTAGTAGAGATGACCACTGAGACCATTTTTATTGATATAAAAGTAATTTGGCAACAACACCGTGTAACCTTGACTGTCACTGCACAATTACCTAGTAAAACCTTGATGATAAGTTATCACTTGCGTCACCATGTTGATTTTCATGTTCAAGCTGAACGCTTAAAAACATATTTTGGTAAAAGTGCGTTTATAAAAAGTGAAGTAACTAGTAAACAGATCATCACCACCATCGATTATCCCTTACAAGACGTTGCGCTTTAATTTATATGCAGTCCATTTGCGAATGAGTTAACAAATTGGCATACATATTGCAGTATAATTACTGATACAAGTCATAACTATCATTGAAGCCTTTAGATTGAAAAACATAGTCTTACTTTATCGACTACCCCTATAGAAGAGGGTCTATATAATTATATATTTTTAATCTATATTAAACTAATGTTCATAATGTTTTCACTTATTTTATTAGAGGTTCAAGAGAGTAAGATGCGATTGTGTATTTAAATAACTGTTTTATAAAATGGTTCTATAAGTCTACATGCTAATGGGTAGAGTTAGATATACTTAGCGTACAAAATGAGCAAGCGCTATCTTATCAATACGAACTAAAACTGATTCAATAGGTAGTAATAAGGAGTTTGCATGAGGATTGTAGTTTGTGACGATGAGCCTTTAGCTCGTGAGCGTTTAGTCAGAATCGTACAAGAGTCAGGACATCAAGTAGTGGCTCAAGCTACGACTGGCAAAGAAGCTATTAACGCTGTAAAAGAACAGCAGCCCGATGTGATTCTTTTAGATATTCGTATGCCTGAAATGGATGGAGTAACTTGTGCCCAGGGGCTAAATAAACTGCAACATCCGCCAGCCATCATATTCGTTACCGCTTACGATCACTATGCCATCATTGCATTCAAAGCTAACGCTATCGGTTACTTGCTAAAACCTGCCAATAAAGATGAACTTTTAGAGGCGCTCAGTAAAGCTAAAAATTTGAATGCAGCGCAACTCAATGAAATTCGCAAACTTGAAGATCCTACGGCTCGACCTATTCGCGAACATATTGCGGCGCGTACCCATCGAGGTGTTGAGCTGATTAAGTTGCAAGACATATATTATTTTACTGCCGATCAAAAATACGTCAAAGTTCGTCATAAAGAGGGTGTTGTACTGATAGATGATACTCTAAAAGAGCTAGAACAAGAGTTTGGTGAACGTCTGTTTCGGGTCCATCGTAATGCTATTATTAATCTAAGCTTTCTAGATTATTTAGAGACCGTTGATTCTGGACAGTATCAAGTGCGTTTTAAGGGTATCGATGAAAACCTAGCGGTTAGTCGTCGCCACTTGCCAGCATTAAGAGAAAAAATTCAAAGCATGTAAACGTCGTTTTTTACCAACTTTAATCTACTAAAAAGTAAAAAACTTGATATTAATAGCGGTTGTTCCGCTATAAAGGCATTAAACAATCCTGTCGTATCATCAAACCCTTATTTATGTTTAAATAGGGGTATTTTTCTGTGCTACTGTATATTTTCCTATATATATTTTACATAACTCCCTGTTTTTTAACACTATATAGCACTTACTCTATTGAGGCCTATAATGAGTATTGTCCAGCCATTACCTTTAACTACTCTAAATATTGCTACTCGTCAAAGCCCGTTGGCTTTATGGCAAGCTGAGCATATACGTGATCGCTTATTGGCCTTATATCCTGAGATGACCATCAATTTACTAAAAATTGTCACGAAAGGTGACAAAATTTTGGATACGCCACTAGCGAAAATTGGTGGTAAAGGGTTGTTTGTCAAAGAGCTGGAACAAGCGTTATATGAAAACCAAGCAGATATCGCCGTACATTCTTTAAAAGATGTGCCTATGCAATTGCCAGAAGGGCTGATCTTGGGGGCTTACTGTAAACGTGCTTCACCAACAGATGCTTTTGTATCCAATACTTATCAAAATATAGATGAATTACCTCAAGGGGCGGTGGTTGGTACGGCAAGTTTGCGTCGTCAATGCCAGATTAAGGCGTACCGTCCAGATATACAAATCAAAAGCTTGCGTGGTAATGTAGGAACACGCCTAAGTAAGCTGGATGCTGGCGATTATGATGCTATTATATTGGCAACTAGTGGCCTACAGCGCATTGAGCTAGATGCCCGTATACGCAGTGAGCTAGATATTGATACTTGTCTGCCCGCTGTTGGGCAAGGCGCTTTAGCAATAGAATGCCGTGAGGAAGACGCTGCAGTATTGGCGTTACTAGCGCCACTAAATGATGACCAAGCACGCATTCGTCTGATCGCTGAGCGTGCTTTGAATAGACATTTAGAAGGGGGGTGTCAGGTACCTATAGCAGCTTTCGCTGTACTGCATGATCAGCATGCGACTGATCTGAATAATGATGATGAAGGGGATACTTTATGGTTGCGAGGACGAGTTGGACAACCGGATGGCAGCCAGTTGTTAAAATCTGAAAAGCGCACTACTTTAAGTGGCAGTCAAAGCGAAAAAGAAGCGCAGGCGAATCAGTTAGGTATTGAGGTGGCAAAGATGTTATTAGCCGAAGGTGCTGGCGTTATATTATCAGAGATTTATCATCCAGAGGCTTAATCACCCACGGGTCGCCATTGTGCAATCGTAACTATATATTTAGTATAAAACAGCTAGCTAGTGGGCACAGAATAGTCACTCACTATCAGCGTAAAATGGGTTATTGGTCATGGCATCTTAATAGTATGGTGCCTTAATAGTGTGGTGTCTTAATGGATAATCTATTAGCGCAAAAAATAGCGAAGCCGATGGTCATCAATACTCGACCAGTAGAGCGCGCCGCACCTTTGACTCAGTGTTTGCAAGCGGCAGGGTTTGAGGTTATTGATATGCCAATGCTAGCATTGCAAGTCAGAGCTATTAGTGCAACTGATGTGGGTATTATGCGTGCTTGGCTGGCAGGAGAGTATCAAGCTTTAGTGATTGTCAGCCCTACGGCGGCGGCGGCGGGCTTAGCTCTATGGCAATCACTTGTTGCCCAGCCAAAGCATAAAAAAGCCAATGAAAACCTAGCGCTTGATAGTAGTGGCAACTCACAAGATAGTGATTTGGTCAGCAGTACTGACCCTAGTTTGAGTACTAGGGTTATTTTGAATACTGGGATTAGTTTAGATAATGAAATTAATTTAAATCCTAACAATAGTCAGCTTAGTCAATTGACCGCACCCAGTGAGCTGATTGCGGTAGGAACGGCTACTGCTGAAGTACTACAACAAGCCCATCTTGCTATCAACAGTTATCAAGTACGCCAGCCTACTATTGCCAATAATGAAGGCATGTTGGCAATGCCAGAAATTGATAGTTTGCGCGCAGGTGACAAGCTGCTGGTGTGGCGTGGCTTAGGTGGTCGGCGGCTATTAGTACATACTTTACAAGCACGTGGAGTAACTATCGATAGTATCGCTTGGTACCAACGTGCTATACCCAATGAGGCGGCAGCGAACTATTTGCATTGGTGCCAGCAGTACTCATTATCGCAGCCAGCAAAACCGCTACTACCAGCCTCAGTAGAATACTCATCAAGAACTATAGTCATTATCAGCAGCGGTAGTGCATTTGAGCATTGGCAACAAGTGGTTAACCAAGCGCAGTTTTCTAGCCCAGATCTTGCTATCAATAGTGCTAAGCAATTAAATAGTGACATGCCCAGATTGACAGATTTTATTTATGTGGTTCTAGGTGTCCGCTTAGCTGCAATGGTGGCTGAGCAGCAGCTTGATTACTTACAAGTAGAGGATCTGTTACCGGCTACTATTGTTGCTGCCATTCAAAATGCTGATTGAAAGCTTACTCTAAGTAGTTATAAACTTATCATTTACGGTGCTACCCATGTCAACCGAATCTAAGCCATCATCCAAAATGCCAACTGCTGGACAGCAGCGGCAGCAGGCAAATATCTTATTGCTGCGTCTACAGTGGTTGATTATTCTATTATTAATCATCGCTTTAGCATGGTTATATGTCAGTCAGCAACGCTTCCAAAATCAAGTCAATGAGCGTTTTAAAAGTAAAGAGCTGGTGACTACTCGCTTAAATGAAATGGATGATCGCTTATTCGCCATCAGTCAGCAGGCGCTACCAACCCCTAGCACTCCCATCGGTAATCAGGCCCAAAATCAGCTGAGCTTATTGCGTATTCAACTGCAAGCTACTGATAGCTTGCTAGTTAATAATGACTATAAAGCAGCGATTGATTTACTGCGAGGCTTACAGTGGCAATTGTCACAGAATGCTAATGAGATTGCCCCGGCATTGACCGTAGTAATTAAACAAAGTCTTAGTGAAGATATTGAGCATTTGCAAGCGCAAAGTGCCCAGCCTAGCTCTTGGCAACTACAGAATCTAGCGATTCAAAATATCCAAGAATTTTTACACAGTTATGAGGGTGGTACTAGGCAAAATGCTAGCAATAGTACCAAGTCAGTAAATAATAATAAGGCAGTTCAAACACCGAGTAACTTATTAACGCGGCAACAGTTAACTATTCATGAAGTTATCATGACCCTCAATTTGGCCATTCAAGCCAGTAATATGCGCGAACAAGATCAGCTGGCAAATTATCTCTTGCAATCACGTACCCAACTGCAGACTCTAACCGGCAAGGTAGCTACTAGCCAACAATCAACAAAACTATCTTTACCCGCCATAGCGAAAACTAAATCAGCAGAAGATAACCCAGTAGACCTCTCAGAAACAGATGGTTTAGATAGTATGGTAACCCCGACTAATATCGCAGAAGTTATCGTCTGGCTTGATAAGCTACTGGCCAATGCGCCGACCCCGACCCCGCTAGTAACGGCGCAGATATTACAACAACCTAAAGGTCGAAATGATAAATAAAGTAGGTATTTTATGAGTAATAGCTCCATTGCCAATCCCAGTAATATTAGCCCTAATACCAATGATAGCAAGAGCACTGATTCAGCAACTTCGCTGCCAATTACTACTATTCACGCTAGCCCTGACAGCTTAGAAAATTATGCGGTAATCCATCAGCAGGCCGTACAGTGGGGCGAGATGGATGCCTTTAATCACCTCAATAATGTAGTCTATTATCGTTATGCAGAGTCGGCACGGATTGCCTACTTACAAACGCTAGGTATGTTTGATGGCAGTATGATTACCATGCTGGCGCAATCGAGTTGCCAGTATTTGCGGCCTGTAACTTATCCTGATACCTTATTACTAGGGGTGCGCTGCCAACGTTTGGGTAATACTAGTATCGTTATAGAATATGCTTACTATAGCTGTGAGCAACAAGTAATCGTTGCTAATGCGGAAGCGGTTATCGTTCGTCTAGACAGTTCAGGCAGCAAAAAACTGCCCTGGACAGCGGCTGAACGCCAAAGATTATTAGCACTAGAGCGAGAATTTGGTCATACGCCACAAGTATAAAACGTTGAAGGGTTTGCTAGATTAATTAGCCTGTCACAAGCTTGATAACAGCCGTTAATAAAAAAGGCACGCTAACTTTAGTTAACGTGCCTTTTTTGATATTTGTTAGACTTTAAAATTTTTAATGGCTAGTCGTGAGAAGGGGAATTAACAAAATCGACCACGTTTAATTCAAACCCTGATAAGGCATAGAATTTCATAGGCGAGGACAGTAAACGCATATCACGAACGCCTAAGTGACGTAAAATTTGAGCGCCAACTCCGATACTACGATAGGGCTGCTGAGTAATAGTTGATAACGACTTATTATCATCTGCTTTATCTAACGCTTCTCCTAAATCTATAGGCTGATGGCTACCAATCCAGACCAAAACGCCACGTTCAGAGGCACTGATCTCTTGTAGAGCTGATTGCACGCTCCAACCACTACGACCTGTTGTGTCATTCTTGGCTGCGAACAAATCGCGTAAGGGGTGAAAACCATGTACTCGTACTGTACTTACCCCAGCGCTCACATCGCCTTTGACTAGTGCTAGATGAGTCTCATCAGCCCCAAACTCGCGAAAACGGTGCAAAGTAAAAGTACCGTATTCAGTCTCAAAAGCACGAGTCTCTATCTCTTCTATGGTCTGCTCATTAGCAATACGATAGTTGATTAAGTCAGCGATAGTACCTATTTTTATATCATGCTCTTTGGCAAACACTTCCAGATCATCACGGCGTGCCATAGTACCATCAGGATTGATGATTTCGACGATAACGGCTGCTGGCTCAAGACCTGCTAAGCGTGCAAGATCACAGCCTGCTTCGGTATGGCCAGCGCGATGCAATACTCCACCGTTCTGCGCCATGATTGGAAAAATATGCCCAGGCTGAACAATATCCTCAGGTTTAGCTGATGAAGCGACGGCCGCTTGAATAGTACGCGCGCGATCTGCGGCAGAAATTCCAGTAGTTACCCCTTCAGCGGCCTCAATAGATACCGTAAAGTTGGTGCTGAATTTTGCCTCATTGCGATCTGACATTAAGGGTAGAGCGAGCTGCTGACAGCGCGCTTGCGACAAGGTCAGGCATACTAAGCCACGAGCGTGGGTAATCATAAAGTTGATGTCTTCTGGGCGCACGTGAGTAGCGGCCATAATAAGATCGCCTTCGTTTTCACGATCTTCATCATCCATTAATATAACCATCTTGCCAGCACGGATGTCTTCAATAATTTCAGGAACAGTATTTAAACTCATAAAAGTCTCTATATTTCGTTATTTATCAGTATTTAAAAAGTATAATTTAGTGGCTATGCAACTATTGTAACAGCTGCCTATATCAGCTGCTGTAAGCATTAATAAATAGTAGTCATTAGTCTTTTTTATTATTGGAGTGACGAGTTGTTATTGGCCTTGTTATAGGGAGAAGACTAAAGCTTAAAGATTTATTGACGGGGATAAAGTTATCTTAATAAATATTATTAGCATATTCTAGCTTTTTTCAGTAGCTGCTGCTGATCCATCGTTAGACCCTTAGGTTTACTATTTTAATCTTTTTCAGATATTACGCTTTGTAAGCGCTTAAGACTTAGTTCAGTCATTACTAGCAGCTTGGCTTTTTAGCCACTGTACGAACTGCTTGCTATGCTGCTCACGTTGGTTATCAGCGTACTCATAAAACTGGGTGTTTATTAGAGAATCAGGTAGATAAGATTGCGCATAGTAGTGATTGGGATAGTTATGTGGATAAGCATAGCCAACCCCATAGCCTTGATCACGCATCAGTTTAGTCACCCCATTACGCAGATGTAGCGGCACAGGCGAGGCATCAGTTTCAGCAAATTTCATTGCCTCATTGATAGCCTGATAAGTACTGTTACTTTTGGCACTAGTTGCTAGATATACCACCACTTGGCCTAAGATAATACGGGACTCAGGCATGCCAATAGACTGTACACTACGCAAGGCTGCATCGGCAAGGAGTAAGGCATTTGGATTCGCATTACCGATATCTTCGCTGGCTAAAATAACCAAACGCCGAGCGATAAAGTCAGCTGGTTCGCCAGCTACTAACATTCTTGCCATCCAATATAGCGCAGCGTCAGGGTCTGAGCCACGCACTGATTTAATCATCGCAGATATGATGTCATAGTGCTGCTCACCATTTTTATCGTAGCGTACTAGCGCCGTTTGCGCTACACGACCAACCAGTTGGTTGTCAATGATAATAGGGGCTTGTGACTCTTGAGTGCTAGCCGTATTATCAGCAGTTTGCACCGCTAGCTCCAACAGATTTAGTGCCTTACGAGCGTCGCCATGAGATAGCTGATTAATAAATTCTGACGCTTGCAAATCAATATTTAGCGACTTTAATATCTTGTCTGTATTGATAGCCCGCTGTAATACAACGGCAATTTGCACAGCGTTTAGTGGCTCTAAGCGATAAACTTGGCAGCGTGATAACAGTGCGTTGTTGACACTAAAAGAGGGGTTTTCTGTAGTTGCGCCGATTAAAGTAATATCGCCTGATTCTACGGCACCTAACAAGGCATCTTGCTGGGCTTTATTGAAGCGGTGAATCTCATCAATAAAAACTACTGGCGACTCAAAGCTTAATGAGTCCTTGGTATCTAATACTTCACGCAGCTGTTTGACCCCAGTAGTTAACGCTGATAAAGCGTGAAAGGGGCGGCCTACTGCATCGGCCAATAGCATCGCAATAGTAGTTTTTCCGATACCCGCTTCACCATGTAATATAATCGATGGCAGATGATTACGCTCAACCAAACGTCGCAAAGGTGCGCCGACTGCTAGTAGATGTTCTTGACCAACAATAGCTTCTAGCGTAGTCGGACGCATGCGCTGGGCAAGCGGTGTATCAGAATGAAAAGATGCAGACATAAGATTCTCATAGCTTATGGATAAAATAAAAAATTTGCCATTATTGGGGCCGTATAGACTTCTTTATCAACGGTAAGCCTAGCGGTTGTGTTGCCCACAGGCAAAGTAGCGCTTTGCTTACTAAGTCTTTAGGGCTAATGCTGAAATCGCTGGTAAAGGTTTGTAGCTATTAGATTGTCACTATAGCAACCATCAGCAATGAGGATTTATAAATTTTATACAATTCTTTAACCGATATTAGGGCATATTGAGTATTCACAAGTCAGCTGCTTTTGGGCTGCTAAATTAAAAAGGGGTTATCGATGGTTTCTCGTCATGCGTTTACCTTAGCGCTGAAGCAACAATGGCAAGCGTTTGAGGCTAAGCCACAATCGCGTTATTTAACCCCAAGCGAGATAGCTTTGGCTTATTCAATATTTGCCAACAGTTTAGATGTGTCTGAGATACAGCTTAAAACAGCATGGTGGGTATTCAAAAACTATGCCGTCAGTCCGAATGGCAATATCTATTTCCATCCGGCGGATTGGTGCCCTGACTTTAGTACAGTGTCTATTGGTAAGCAGAGCTGGCTAATTCATGAGCTAACACATGTCTGGCAATTGCAGCGTGGTTTAAAGGTAGTACGCGGTGCCGTTATCAACCGTCGTTATAATTATATATTACAAACCGGAAAGTCGTTTTTTAACTATGGTATCGAACAGCAAGCGCGCATAGTACAAGACTATTTTGTACGACGTCAGCTGGGACAGGACTGTAAAGAATTAGAGGACTGCATTCCATTTTTGCAAGTTAAAACCGATAATTCTAGTCAAGCTACCGACGACTCACTTACGGTTTAAATGCTCTCTTTAAGCTATGTTTTCGACTAGTATTTTTGATAAGCTTAGTTGAACGAATAACTTTAATTAGTTAAGGTAGTCAACAATTATACTTATTAAACAGATTTTTTTTGCTAAAAATGATTTCTTATTAAAATATAGTTTAGCTATTTATAGTCATTTAAAATTTTTAAACCGTCCATTAGGAGCGCCATTGTGATCTTTAAGTTATCAACACTGTTAACAGCTATGCTAACGGGGACACTATTATTGACCAGTTGTCAGCAGCAATCTGCATCAGTGATCGATGATAAAGATAGCCAAAATAGTGAGCAATTGGATGCTGAGGATAATAAAAAAGCGGTGCAAAGTGACTCTACTAAAGCACGTATCGAGCAATTCCAACCTTTATATGTTGCTGAGGTACTAAGTCTACAGCGTCGCTTGCAAGCAGAGTATGATGCCTTTGAAGCCGCTGATACCTCAGTTGATGAGACTAGCTTATTAAATACTGATATTGCTATTACTGATCCGCTTGCTACTGATGACCAAACCCCTACTGCTAGCAAAAATGAGCCAGTAATTCCATTAGCTCTCGACAGTAAAGCTGGTAATGATCCTAAAACTATAAAAACTGATACCAGCGCTAATACTGAAATAAATACTAGCACTGAGATAGGTGAACGTGATCTCGAAGTGCTAAAACTTATCAGCTTGGAGCCGCAACAGCCTAAAATACTGACAGAAGCTCAGATTATTAAACGCTATCAACAAGCTATGAAAGCATTGTATCAACCAGTAACGACTGAGCTCAACGCCCAAGAAATAGATACTTTGATCAATATAAGTACTCTGCTAGCGCAGTTGTTTGAGCATGAAGAGATTGCCCAACGAGTGAATGTAAAAAGCCCAGCACTGGCACGTTTGATTGTACAGTATCAAGTAGGTAAGCAAATAGAAGCCCAACAGGTTCTGGACATGCAGCAGATGAAAGTAACCCAACAACAAGAGTTTGAAGGGTTAATGTTAAAGTTTAATGAAACTATCAAAGGCTACGATGAGCAGATCGCTAAATATGAGCAGACTTTAAAAGATTTCAAGTAGTTAGTTTTAATATTGATTATTGAGTGCGCTAGTGGTTCAGGAAATATAGAAGTCCAAAACGATATTGCATCTATATAGCAGGATAAGACATTAAGCAAAATTATGCCGAAGTCATTAAAGGGTATGCATATCTGCTAACTAAGGTTAAATACTGTAGCAAATAAAGACCATAGCAAATAAAGATTAGCTAAAAATATGCATTGGGTATAACTATTTGGCAAAAGAAAGGTGTCACAAAAGGAAGGGATAGCAAGACTTGTGAAAATAGTGGAGAAATGAGCAGTGATGACTAATGAAGACTTCATAACTAACGATATAAAAACCCAATTTACAAACATAATACTGCTATAGAACAGGTATAAAAACAATAAAGCCCTAGAAAATAACTTATGGACTATAGTTCGGTTATTAATATACTATTTAATATCAAAATACTATCTATACTTTTATTCATTTTTTAAAAAATTAACAGAGTCATCATAATAAGTCATGTCAATTAATTGATTAGCATTTTTAGGTAATGTATTTGAAGATTGATCAGTAATATCTCTATCGCCAAAATTATAACTCATACCGAGAAGCTGCTTTTCACATTTGATACACTGATATTTATTACCCTTTATACCAATAGGAATTGCTATAGATTTACAAGGACAATTAACATTGTGCTCTTTTAAAAGCTTTACGTTTATAAGCATTGGGTCACTAATATCACTCTTATAATTTCCTTTGGGTTTATAACTGAATGCCGATCGAAGCCTTTTAGTGAAATCCATGAGAACCTTATTGAAACTGTTGTTTTACTTAAGTTTACTGTATGCTCTACAGACCCTGTAAATTAGACTACATCCTATACCTAATATGAGCTTAATGATAACAATTATTATGCCAATATCATTGTGAAGCTGCAGAATAATGATAATAATGAAACCCTAAAATCGCTTAGAAACACCACTTACTAACTCAGCATCAACAGTATTTATTACAATTAGTTACTCAATATACGGCTGTAAGTATTGCTAGCAAAGCTATATGCATTTTGCAGATTACAGGCAAGAGTATATTATTGAGGGTCAAATAAGTGCAGCTTTAAGCAGATAATGGTTATAGTCTTAGTCAAATAGATACTTAAATAAAAGTAATTAACAATATCATTGGTGCACATTACAGACCCAAAAAATCCCGCACATGGCGGGATTTTCTGACTGAACAATAGATTTAATAGAAAGTAATAGCCTTACTTACGATCTTTAACTTCTACGAAGTCACGATGAGTCTCACCAGTGTACAACTGACGCGGACGACCGATTTTGAACGGTGCGCTATGCATCTCAAGCCAATGACTGATCCAACCTGAAGTACGAGCTAATGAGAAAATAACTGTAAACATTGAAGTTGGAATACCAATGGCTTTTAGAATAATGCCAGAGTAAAAATCAACGTTTGGATACAAGTTACGCTCGATGAAGAACGGGTCTTCTAAAGCGATTTTTTCTAGAGCCATAGCCAATTCAAGCTTAGGATCGTTAATACCTAGTGCAGTAAGTACTTCATCACAAGTCTCTTTCAATACTTGTGCACGTGGATCAAAGTTCTTGTAGACACGATGACCAAAGCCCATTAGTTTCACTTCACGGCTTTTTACTTTTTCCATAAAGGCTGGGACGTTTTCTACTGTACCGATCTCATCCAGCATCTCTAGTACTGCTTCGTTAGCACCACCATGTGATGGGCCCCAAAGTGCAGCAATACCAGCAGCAATACAAGCATAAGGATTTGCGCCCGTTGAGCCGGCCAAACGTACGGTAGAAGTTGAAGCGTTTTGCTCATGATCAGCATGCAAAGTAAAGATTTTGTCCATGGCTTTGGCGATGATTGGATTAACCTTGAAATCAACGTCAGCAGGGGTAGCAAACATCATGTAAACGAAGTTTTCAGCATAATTCAAATCATTACGCGGATACATAAAAGGTTCGCCTTTTGAGTATTTATAACTCATAGCAGCAAGGGTTGGCATCTTTGCAATCAAACGAATAGCAGTAATTTCGCGATGATGCTCATTATCGACATCTAAGCCTTCATGATAGAACGCTGATAAAGCACCGACGACACCAACCATGATAGCCATAGGATGTGCGTCACGACGAAAACCTTCGAAGAATTTACGTAATTGATCATGTACCGCTGAATGCTTACGAACTTTTTCGTAGAAATCTGCTTTTTGCTCAGCATTGGGCAGTTCGCCATGAACAAGCGCATAGGCTACTTCTAAGTATTCAGCGTTGTTAGCCAATTGATCGATAGGGTAGCCGCGATATAGTAATTCGCCTTTACCACCGTCAATAAAAGTTATTTTTGATTCAACAGGAGCAGTGACCTTAAAACCAGGATCATAAGACCAGTAGCCGGCTTCTTGTAAAGCAGCAATATCTAGAACCGGGCGCCCTAAAGACCCCTTGATAACAGGAAATTCATATTCCTTACCGTCTACATTTAGTGTGGCGTTATTATTAGCTTTGATGTTATCAGCCATAAGTTCCTCTCTATTGGTTTTACATTATTAGCATAAAATACTGGCGATATATGATTATTGCATCATGGCCAGATAAACGAACAAACGAACAAACTTAACTATGCTTAGATTGAAGCTATATTAGCAGTAAAGAGTAATGGTTTGAAAAGACTTTTACTAGTAAATCCTCTGATTCACGTAGTTTAATGGGCTTTGCAGCTACTAATTTTTGTATCAAAATATGTCTACTTAGTAATTTTAACTGTTTTCTAATGTTAACCAATAGCCAAAAAATCCTCTTTAGCTAAATAGCCATGCCATATAATTAGTAACATTTTATCAGTTATTATAACTATTATTAAAGCTAACATAGACAGGACATGCTCAACAGCGAAACACTGAAGCAATAATTTACCGTGAAGGACGTATAATAGTAGCGGTTAAATTTTCTAAATCTAGACTATTTATTATTCTCTAAAGTATATTCGGTATTTAGGGGATAAATTTGTATTTCAGGCATAAGCATTTTATAATTAGCATAATTTGGCTGATACTAAAGCTGCGCAAATAAAAAGTATCTAATTGAGATCTAATACTTTATTTTAGCTTGTTAGTAATCGCTGTAAAAACTCATACTTTGTTACGATTAATTGACTAATTTATAGCTTTAACAACGGTTTACGTCTTGAATGTTGAGTCCGATTATCCTATTTTAATAGTGCTGGCTATTTAGTCCTACTTAACAAAAGATGACAAATATAAGTTATCTTTTTTGCGTTAAAGAGCATAGACAAAATTTAATTAACACTATCATAGAATGGTCACTTAATAATAAGGACTGTCATGAATATTAGATTAGTTCTGCTGATTATTCATGATGAGTTAAAGTACTGCTTATAGATAAATTAGACAAAGTTAATTTGCGTAAAGTTAGTAAAGTCAGCTAGCTCTTCCTTATTTTATTCGTCCTGTGTAGTGTTAAGTGTGTTGGTAGACGATTATCAAACCATAAGCAGCTACCGGATATAACCACAAAAGGATGCCCGCTGTGAAAAGCAACCGCCCCATAGATCTGCCTTTGAGCCAAGTGATTAGCGTCAATGCAAAATCGCCTATTGCCGTAGCTTCAATTCTACATCGCGTCTCTGGTATTGTTTTATTTTTACTTATTCCTGTCATGCTTTGGCTATTACAGACTTCGTTAGCCTCGCCTGAAAGCTTTGAGACCGTTTTTGATAACGTTCTTGTGCGTTTTGTGGCTTGGATATTCGTCGCCGCTATTGCTTATCATTTTGTGATGGGTATGAAGCATTTATTAGCTGACATGGGTATGAATGAGAGTTTAAAATCTGGCCGTACAGCTGCTGTTGTTGGTTTTGTTATCGCCGCGATCCTGATTGCCGCGTCATTTGTATGGGTGATGTTCTAATGATCAAAAATGATTCAGGAATTAAAAGCGCCACTGGTTTAACTGGCTCAGGATCACGCGATTGGATAGTGCAACGTTTCGGTGCTGTAGTATTAGCGCTCTATAGTGTCGTGCTGCTAGGGTTCTTTTTGACTCACAGTGATGTCAACTTTGTTGAATGGTCAGCTTTTATGACTAGCTTGCCAATGCGTTTATTTAGTTTAGTAGCTATCATTGCACTTGCTGGCCATGCATGGGTAGGGATGTGGACGGTATTTACTGACTATATTACTACCAATAAAATAGGATCAAAAGCTACTGGTTTGCGTCTGATCTTACAAGCTTTGATGATAGCCGCTATTTTAGTTTATGTATTCTGGGGCATCATGATCTTTTGGGGTAATGGCTTCGGGGTCATTGCGGTTTAACTTTACTGGTTAGAAATATTTTTAATGTATAAATAGTTATGGACTGCCAAGTCAAATTTATTGAGGATGTAGATGTTTAAAAGCAACTACGCAATACCATATAAGTAAATCAGCATAAGCAACTTGGTAAATATATTATTTGGTAGCCCGTGTATTGACTCCGCAAGCATTAACAAGCATTAGGAAAACCGTAATGGCAACTAGACAAGATAATACTATCAGCAATATAAAAACCCTAAATTACGATGCGATTATCGTTGGTGGTGGCGGGTCAGGTATGCGTGCCTCATTACACCTAGCTGAAGCAGGTATGAATGTTGCGGTACTTACCAAAGTATTTCCAACACGCTCACACACTGTCGCCGCTCAAGGTGGTATTGGTGCTAGTCTTGGCAACATGAGTAATGATAACTGGCATTTTCACTTTTATGACACCGTCAAAGGTTCAGATTGGTTAGGCGATCAAGACGCTATCGAGTACATGTGCCGCGAAGCACCAAAAGTGGTTTATGAGCTTGAGCATATGGGTATGCCGTTCGATAGAAACGAAGATGGTACGATTTATCAGCGTCCGTTTGGTGGTCATACTTCGAACTATGGTGAAAAAGCCGTACAACGCGCTTGTGCAGCAGCTGACCGTACTGGTCATGCAATGCTACATACGCTATATCAAAAAAACCTTGAACAAGGTACACAGTTTTTTATCGAGTGGATTGCGCTAGATTTGATTAAAGATGAAGCCGGTAACATTAATGGCGTTATTGCTCTTGAACAAGAAACCGGCACAGTTGCAGTATTTCAAGCCCCTATTACGGTGTTAGCAACTGGGGGTGCTGGTCGTATCTTCGCCGCCTCTACTAATGCTTATATTAATACTGGTGACGGTATTGGCATGGCGGTTCGTGCTGGTGTGCCCCTGCAAGACATGGAATTCTGGCAGTTTCACCCAACGGGTGTTGCCGGTGCCGGCGTACTGTTAACTGAAGGTTGTCGCGGTGAAGGCGCTATCTTACGTAATAAAGATGGTGAAGCTTTCATGGAGCGTTATGCTCCAACCGTAAAAGACTTAGCGCCTCGTGATTTAGTTTCGCGCTCTATGGATCAAGAGATTAAAGAAGGTCGTGGTTGTGGCCCTAATGGCGACTATATCGTGATGGACATGACGCACTTAGGTGTGGAAACCATTATGAAACGCTTGCCATCAGTGTTCGAGATTGGTAAAAACTTCGCTAACGTTGACATCACTAAAGAGCCTATTCCAGTTATCCCAACCATTCATTATATGATGGGAGGTATTCCTACTACTATCCATGGCCAAGTGATCACTCCTGATCTAGAAGCAGGTACTGATGAAGAGGGTATGTATACTAAAGGCACTGTAGTTAAAGGTCTTTATGCTATCGGTGAATGTGCCTGTGTAAGTGTGCATGGTGCCAACCGTTTAGGGACTAACTCACTGCTTGATTTATTGGTCTTTGGTCGCGCTGCGGGCAAACATATCGTTGACGAATATCATCATGCCGATCATACCTACAAACCACTTGATCCGCACGTGCTTGATTTTACCGTTAACCGTTTAGACAAGCTACAACAATCTACTGAAGGCTACAATGCACAAGATGTGGCTGATGAGATCCGCGAAATCATGCAGAAGCATGCTAGCGTATTCCGTACGCAAGCTATGATGGATGAAGGGGTTGAAAGAATCTTAGCGCTAGGGGATAAGATCGACCAAATCCACCTTACCGATAAGTCACAAGTGTTTAATACTGCGCGTATTGAGGCCTTTGAGGTAGCTAACTTATACGAAGTGGCTAAAGCTACTATGGTATCAGCAGCTCATCGTCATGAAAGCCGTGGCGCACACAGTGTAGCGGATTATGATCGCCCAGAAGATGATGATTATGCACCAAACGGTCGTAACGACCATGATTGGATGAAGCATACCTTATGGTATTCTAAAGATAATCGAGTGGTTTATAAGCCGGTTCGCACTGTACCCTTGACCGTAGATTATATTGAGCCAAAAGTTCGCGTCTATTAATATCAAGCGTCAACTGATTAGCAGATAAGTAATTATTCATTATTCATTTATTAAAAGATGACCGCCAGCTACAAGTTTATGCCAGCGCCGTGCTTTTATTGATAAGCCTATTGATAAAAGCAGGCGCAAAGATAAAGCAATTCTTGTACGCTCGCCCTCACTTAGTGTGGAGTTTAGTATTATGAGCAGAGGTACTCGCACCATCGAAATTTATCGCTACGATCCTGACAAGGACGCAGCACCACGTATGCAGAGTTATACGATTGAGCTATTAGATTCTGATCGTATGTTACTTGACTTGTTATTACGCCTAAAAAAGCAAGATGAAACTATTACCTTCCGTCGCTCTTGTCGTGAAGGTATCTGTGGCTCTGATGGTATGAACATCAACGGTA
Organism: Psychrobacter sp. TAE2020; assembly: GCF_018919485.1. Classification (GTDB taxonomy): domain Bacteria; phylum Pseudomonadota; class Gammaproteobacteria; order Pseudomonadales; family Moraxellaceae; genus Psychrobacter. The sequence continues at coordinate 1,932,192 of NZ_JAHLMU010000001.1, read as the reverse complement.
AGAACGGTTTGGCTTGTTTGCTGAATATGAATACTTTACCTGAGAAAATTACTATCCGTCCACTTCCAGGTTTACCAGTAGTGCGTGATCTAGTCGTCGATATGAACCAGTTCTATGAGCAGTATGAAAAGGTTCATCCTTACTTAATCAACGATCAGCCAGCCCCACCAACTGAGCGTCTACAGTCGCCTGAACAGCGTGATAAACTTAACGGTCTTTACGAGTGTATCTTATGCGCTTGCTGTTCTACTAGCTGCCCATCATTCTGGTGGAACCCTGATAAATTCTTAGGTCCGTCAGCCCTGTTGCACGCTTATCGATTTGTAGCAGATAGTCGTGATAATGATACTCAAGCCCGTTTGGCACGTTTAGATGATCCGTTCAGCTTATTCCGCTGCCGTGGTATTATGAACTGTGTATCAGTATGTCCTAAGGGTTTAAACCCCACGCAAGCGATTGGCCATTTGCGTAATATGCTAATCGACCAAGCAGGGTAGTGTATAGCCAATAGTTGTTAGCAACAGGCAATAAAAGCTAGCTAACAAAAGACATATAATAAAACACCGTCAGTAAGCTGGCGGTGTTTTATTATATGACCTTAAGTAAAGTATTTTAAAAGGTGAAAATCTGGCCTAGTTAGTTATTGGCAGCTAGCCATCGGAGTTGACTGGTTCTCTAAGAGTCAGCTAGAGTACAAGTGACGAGCTTAGTTATCTACACTAGTAGCTACTATGACTACTATCTATCTGCTTGTAATTTTATAATAGCGTCACGTTGATAGCCTGTAAAAATCTATTTTCCCTAATTAATCAACAATGGCTAGTAAAATGCTGATTTTCTACACAATATTTATGATTATGACAAATAGCTAAAATAATATAGCTAATTAAAGACACTATTTTTATAATAGCTGTAAAAACATGCAAATAAAAATGTTATCATAGTCACCGTGCTCAATATGAAGGCTATAATGGATATTTATTACATAAATACCTAGTATTGAACAAACAAACTACCTCAGGTAATTTTTGCATGTTACCCTAAGCAGCAATGTATGTTTAGCACAAAAACAGCGTATATTGATCAAGGAAGGACTTTTGCAGCAGGAAATAGCTGATCTATCGGCTAGCTGAATACCTTAACTATCTACCAATTATTTATCAAAGTTATATTGAAGTTACGATGCTAGCTCATCAAGGTTTTAATAGTGAGCTATGATAATAGGGTTAGATATTAATCTATTAGTTATGGCTGCTTTTAGTATATAGCAATCAATTTTGTGAAACGAGGCTGAAAACAAGACCGGACGTTCACAATTAATGATAACTATAAACTTAGTAGTAACTGGTTTGATGTGTTTATTAGTAAAATAATCATCAAAGTAAGTAACCACATAGCCACGATAAGCAACTACATTCCGAGCAACTACTTTCTGATGGTATACGCCAACTGTCCAAGTGCCTAGCATATGACGGATCACACAACAATAAGCACAATTCCATTCATTTATCTATCAAATAGACGATTATTATGAATAGCATAACTAAACAAGTAACTGATTCAGGACACACTGAACTCGCTGCTGACAACGCCCTTTATATTGAATCCCTCTACGAGCAATTCCTAACCGACCCTACTAGTGTCGATAAGGATTGGCAAGACTACTTTAAACAGTATCAATCGCCAAATGACGCTCATCATAACGCTATCAAAGATCAGTTTTTATTATTAGCTCGCAACCAAACAGCTAATAAAGGATCTGTTGCGTCTACTGATGGTGCAGCTGCTAGTACTGCACACCGTGCTGACCCTAAGCAAATGGGCGTTCAACAGCTTATTTCTGCTTATCGTCGTCGTGGTCATCGTTATGCTCAGCTTGATCCTTTAGGGTTACATCCACGTCCGGAAGTTGAAGACTTAACGCTGGCTTATCATAATCTAGCAGAGTCTGATTTGGATACGATATATCCTACTAATGATTTAAATATTGGTAAGAGTGAAGCGTCGTTACGTGAAATTATTGAAATCATGGAACGCGTCTACTGCCGTTATATCGGCGTAGAGTACATGCATGTCACTAGTAGTACTGAAAAACGCTGGATGGAAAAGTATCTTGAATCTAATTTGGGCCATATCGAATTCGATAAAGAAAAACGTTTAGCTATACTTGAGAGTTTGACAGCAGCTGAAGGCCTAGAAAAATATCTAGCGCGTAAATATACTGGGGTGAAACGTTTTGGTCTAGAAGGCGGCGAGAGCTTCATACCAGCAGTCAATGAAATCATCCAACGTGCTGGTAGCTACGGTACTAAAGAGATGGTCATCGGTATGGCGCATCGCGGACGTCTTAACCTGTTGGTTAACGTTTTGGGTAAAAACCCAGCTGACCTGTTCGATGAATTCGACGGTAAAGTGCAGCCAGAAAAAGGCTCCGGTGACGTTAAGTATCACAATGGTTACTCGTCAAACGTGATGACTCCAGGTGGAGAGGCGCATCTAGCTTTAGCGTTTAACCCATCACATCTTGAGATTGTTGCTCCAGTACTAGAAGGCTCAGTACGTGCCCGTCAAGTACGTCGTAACGATACTGATGGTAACTTAGTATTGCCTATCGTAGTTCATGGTGATGCGGCGTTTGCTGGTCAAGGCGTAGTGCAAGAGACCTTCCAGATGTCACAGACTCGTGCTTATACTACGGGTGGCACGCTACATATCGTTATTAATAACCAAGTCGGCTTTACTACTAGCCGTCAAGAAGATGCACGTTCGACAGAATACTGTACTGACGTTGCAAAAATGGTTCATGCGCCTATATTACACGTGAATGGCGATGACCCTGAATCAGTAGTATTTGCCTCACAATTAGCGTTAGATTATCGCCATGAGTTTGGTAAAGATATTATTATTGATTTGTTCTGCTATCGTCGTAATGGTCATAACGAGGCCGATGAGCCGTCAGCAACTCAGCCTTTGATGTATGCCGTTATCAAAAAACTAGCGACTACTCGTACTATCTATGTACAAAAATTAGTTGCAGCGGGCGTGATAAGCGATGCTGAAGCTACCAAATACGAAGACGAATATCGTGAATCGTTAGATCGTGGTGAATACGTAGTAAACGCTTTAGTCCTTGAGCCAAGCGAAGAGTTATTCGTTGACTGGACCCCTTATCTAGGCCATGAGCTACAAGATGATTGGGATACTAGTGTCGATATAGAGAAGCTTAAAGCTTATGGCCGCAAAATGGCTGAGATGCCTGAAGGCTATACTTTACAACGCCAAGTTCAAAAAGTTGTTGAGCAGCGTTTAGCGATGCAAACTGGTACAGAGCCATTGAACTGGGGAGCGGCTGAGACTTTAGCTTATGCTTCTTTAGTTGATAACGATGATATTATGGTGCGTATCACTGGTGAAGATGTGGGTCGCGGTACTTTCTCTCATCGTCATAGCGAACTGTATAACATCACTGATGGCAGTATGTATGTGCCACTAGCTCACATGAGTGAGAAACAAGCACGCTTTGCTACTTATAACTCTTTACTATCAGAAGAGGCGGTATTAGCTTTTGAGTATGGTTATGCGACTACGGTTCCTAATGCTGTAGTTATTTGGGAAGCGCAGTTTGGTGACTTCGTCAATGGCGCGCAAGTGGTTATCGATCAGTTCATCGCTAGCGGTGAGACTAAATGGCAGCGCGTTTGTGGTCTGACTATGTTATTGCCACACGGCTTTGAAGGCCAAGGCCCTGAGCATTCTTCAGCACGTCTTGAGCGTTTCTTACAGTTATGTGCCGAAGACAACATGCAAGTAATCACCCCAACTACGCCAGCGCAAATATATCATGCGTTACGTCGCCAAGGTGTCCGTCCTATCCGTAAGCCACTGATTGTAATGTCGCCAAAAAGCTTGCTACGTCATAAGCTGGCCACTTCAGAACTAGAAGAGCTGGCTAATGGTAAGTTTGAGACAGTATTGCCAGAGATAGACAATCAAGATGCTAGCAAAGTAACGCGTTTGGTACTTTGTGGTGGTAAGGTTTATTATGACCTACTAGAGCAGCGTCGTGCTTTAGGTCTTGAACATGTGGCTATCGTCCGTATCGAGCAATTGTATCCGCTACCAGAAGCACGCATGGTTGCTGAGATCGAAAAATATAGTAATCTTGAAGAAGTAGTTTGGACGCAAGAAGAGCCATTGAACCAAGGCGCTTGGAATTACTTAGCACCAAATATGTTCCGTATCGTAGTACCGCATCCAACTAAAGCGGAACTTATGAGACCGGTAGCACGTCCTGCTAGTGCAGCTCCTGCAACGGGGTCTGCAAAACTGCATATCCAGCAGCAGCAAGCTCTAATTGCTGGCGGTCTTGGCATAACAGTCGATCAACTGGCTAAATAGTTAAAAAACTTTGAATGACAGTGGTCAGCGTTCTATATAAAACGTTGGCCACTGTTGCTCAAATTATTAGCATTTATAGTATTGGTAAAAATAACACTAGTATCTAAAGTATTAATATCGAGTATTTAAAGCATTAGTATTATTTAAAGCATTAGTACTATTTAAAGCATTAGAATATAGCAGCATCCGTATCAGGCGATAACAGTCAGCCGCTAACTATTTATACTAGTTATTCGCGCTAACTGCCTATCACGACTTTATAATAAATAGTAATATCTAAATCTAAGGAGTATATCGATGGCTGAAATTAAAGCCCCCGTGTTTCCAGAATCGGTTGCCGATGGCACAATCGTTGAATGGCACGTCACCGAAGGTCAACAAGTTAATCGTGACGACCTATTAGCTGAAATCGAAACTGACAAAGTAGTACTAGAAGTAGTTGCGCCAGATAATGGTGTAGTCACTAAAATCGTCAAGCAAGTTGATGATACTGTATTGTCTGACGAAATTATTGGTGAATTTGAAGCTGGTGCTACTGCCAGTGCAGCACCAGCTGTAGATCCAAATCTACCAGCTGCTCCTGTACAAGAAAAGCAAGCAACTGATGGCGGCGAGCCAGTACAAGCTACTGCTAACACCAGTGGCCCTGAAGCTGATCATAAAGATCAAAGCCCAGCAGTACGCAAAGCAGCAAAAGAGTCTGGCGTTGATCCAAAAGACGTTGAAGGCAGTGGTCGTGGTGGTCGAGTTACCAAAAGTGACATGAGTAGCCCAACCCTGAAAGCTGATAGTAGTATCAAAACTGACAGCGGCCAACCAGTTGCTGAAGCCGGCGCACGTAGTGAAAAACGTGTTCCTATGACCCGTCTACGTAAGACAGTTGCGAATCGTCTGCTAGCGGCTTCTCAAGAAACGGCTATGTTAACTACGTTTAACGAAGTCAACATGAAGCCATTGATGGAACTTCGTGCTCAATACAAAGATCGTTTTGAGAAGCGTCATGGTGTACGTTTAGGCTTTATGTCATTATTTGTCCGTGCGGCTACTGAAGCGTTAAAACGTTTCCCAGCAGTCAATGCTTCATTAGATGGCGATGATATCGTTTATCATGGTTACTATGATATCGGTGTTGCTGTATCATCAGATCGTGGTCTAGTAGTACCAGTACTACGTGATACTGATCAGATGAGCATGGCTGATGTCGAAAGCCGTATCCGTGAGCTTGGTGGCCTAGCGCAAAAAGGCAAACTAGGTCTAGAAGATATGATGGGTGGTACTTTCACTATCTCTAACGGTGGCGTATTCGGTTCATTGATGTCTACTCCTATCTTGAACCCACCACAAACTGCTATCTTAGGTATGCATGCTATCAATGACCGCCCAATGGCAGTTAATGGTGAAGTTAAAATCTTACCTATGATGTATTTAGCATTGTCTTATGACCATCGTATGATTGATGGCAAAGAAGCAGTACAGTTCTTAGTAACCATTAAAGAATTGGTCGAAGATCCATCACTGCTACTACTAGATTTGTAAGCTTATAAGCTTGTATTGGCTAACGCTGATACAAGCTTTTTAGTTATGATCTATGCTACAACCAGTCTACTTTAGGCTATAAAATCATCTTAGTTATTCTGCAATACTCATTATGATAAATCAGTGTTACCGCCAATCTTTGGCGTATAAGTCATAGATTTGTCGCGACGGCGCTAGAGTCAATAACTCAGATAATTACTATCATTTAAGCTATAAATAAAATATGGAAATCCATTATGAAAGACAATTATGATCTAGTCGTTATCGGCGGCGGTCCTGGTGGTTACGTAGCTGCTATTCGTGCAGCTCAACTAGGTATGAGCGTAGCTTGTATTGAAAAACGTATTTATAAAGGCGCGCCAGCACTTGGCGGTACTTGTTTAAACGTTGGTTGTATCCCTTCAAAAGCTTTGTTAGATACTTCACATCGTTATGAAGCTACTAAGCATGACCTTGACGAGCATGGTATCAGTACTGGTGACGTTGCTATTGATATCGAAACGATGATCGGTCGTAAAGAAGCTATCGTTAAGCAGTTGACTGGTGGTATTGCCGCTTTATTCAAAGGTAATGGCATTGACTGGCTACAAGGTTGGGGTACTTTACTCGACGGTAAGGGTAGCGATAAAAAAGTTAAGTTCACAGCTGAAGATGCTGCTGAGTCTACTATTACTGCTAAAAACGTTATTCTTGCTTCAGGTTCTATCCCTATCGATATTTCAGTGGCCAAAACTGATCATGATCGTATCGTTGACTCAACCGGCGCCTTAGATTTCACCGAAACGCCTAAGCGTTTAGGCGTAATCGGTGCTGGTGTTATCGGTCTTGAGCTAGGTTCTGTATGGCGTCGTCTTGGTAGTGAAGTAGTAGTGTATGAAGCACTACCTAGCTTCCTAGCAGCTGCTGATAAAGACATGGCTAAAGAAGCGGCCAAAATGTTCAAAAAGCAAGGCCTTGATATCCGTGTTGATACCAAAGTTATTAAAGCTGAAGTTCAAGGTGATGAAGTTGTGGTCACTAGTGAAAACAAAGGCGAGTCATCAGAGCAGCGTTTTGATAAGCTAATCGTTTGTGTTGGTCGTCGTGCTTATTCTGAAAAATTGCTAGGTGATGACAGCGGTATTAAACTGACTGAACGTGGCCTTATCGATGTCGATGATCAGTGTAAGACTAATCTTGATGGCGTTTATGCTATCGGTGACTTAGTACGTGGTCCAATGCTTGCGCATAAAGCTTCAGAAGAAGGCGTAATGGCTGTTGAACGCATCCATGGCGAAAAAGCACAAGTTAACTATGACACTATTATTAATGTCATTTATACTCATCCAGAAATCGCTTGGGTAGGTATGACTGAGCAAGAAGCTACTGAAGCAGGTTTCGAAGTGAAAACCGGTTCATTTAGCTTAGCGGCTAATGGTCGTGCCTTGGCTCAAAGTGAAGCTGAAGGTTCTATCAAAGTAGTAGCTGATGCTAAAACTGATCGCTTGCTAGGTATGCATGCTATCGCTGCTGGTGCGGGTGATATCGTCCATCAGGGTATGATTGCGATGGAGTTTGTTTCTAGTATCGAAGACTTGCAGTTGATGACGTTTGCTCATCCAACTATATCAGAAGCAGTGCATGAAGCCGCTCTATCAGCGGATGGCCGTGCTATTCATACTATCCAACGTAAAAAACGTAAGTAGAGCATAATCTGCTTATATGAAGTACCGATTATCCCAGACAGTGCTGAAGCGCTCACTATTATCGTAGTGCTTCAGTAGCAGTAGTAAGTGCACTAGATGGATACTAACGTGCAGTTATTTTCACTTTTTATTAATTGTAAAAAATAAAGGATACAATCAATGAATTTACATGAGTATCAAGCAAAAGAGCTATTAAAAAGCTACGGTTTGCCGATCCAAGAAGGCATTATTGCCTACAGTGGCGACGAAGCAGCAGCAGCTTTTGACAAAACCCCAACGGATATCGCGGTTATCAAAGCGCAAGTACATGCTGGTGGCCGTGGTAAAGCGGGTGGCGTTAAATTAGTTAAAACTCGTGAAGAAGCTAAGCAAGTTACTGATGAGCTTATCGGTACTAACTTAGTTACTTTCCAAACTGACGCTGATGGTCAGCCAGTCAACTTCGTATTGGTTGCAGAAGATATGTACCCAGTACAGACTGAGCTATATCTTGGCGCCGTTGTTGACCGTTCTACTCGTCGTGTTACCTTTATGGCATCAACCGAAGGTGGTGTTGATATCGAAGAAGTAGCTAACGAGACTCCAGAAAAAATCTTTAAAGTTAGCGTTGATCCTTTAGTAGGTCTAATGCCTTATCAAGCGCGTGAAATTGCGTTTAAATTGGGTCTAGAAGGCAAACAGATCAATCAGTTTGTAAAAATCATGACTGGCGCTTATCACGCCTTTGTTGATAACGACTTTGCTTTGCTTGAAGTTAACCCGTTAGCTGTTCGTGAAAATGGCGAGATTGTCTGTGTTGACGGTAAAATCGGTATCGATTCAAACGCACTTTATCGTTTACCAAAAATCGCTGCTCTACAAGATAAAACTCAAGAAAATGAGCGCGAGCTAAAAGCAGCTGAGTTTGACCTAAACTATGTGGCTTTAGAAGGTAACATCGGTTGTATGGTTAACGGTGCTGGTCTAGCAATGGCTACCATGGACATCATCAAATTGTATGGCGGCAAGCCTGCTAACTTCTTGGACGTTGGCGGCGGGGCAACTAAAGATCGTGTTGTTGAAGCTTTCAAGATTATTTTGGAAGACAGCAGCGTTGAAGGTGTTCTAATCAACATCTTCGGTGGTATCGTACGTTGTGACATGATCGCAGAAGCTATTATCGCTGCTATCAAAGAAGTTGACGTAAAAGTACCTGTTGTTGTACGCCTAGAAGGTAACAATGCTGAAAAGGGTTCAAAAATTCTAGAAGAATCTGGTCTGAAACTTATTTCAGCTCAAGGTCTTGCAGACGCTGCCCAAAAAATTGTCGATGCTGTTAAAGCCTAAGCTCCTAAACGCTTAAGCAAACGAGCATAGTAGTCAAAGCGTAATAGCGGCCGTTCAATAGGGTAGTTATCAATATTTAGTAACGCTCTATATGAAGGGCAGCTATTACAAGACAACCGCATACAAGGAATAAATAATGAGTGTATTAATCGATAAAGACACCAAAGTATTGGTGCAAGGTTTTACCGGTAAAAACGGTACGTTCCATTCTGAACAAGCTATCGAATACGGTACTAAAGTTGTTGGTGGCGTAACGCCAGGTAAAGGCGGTCAAACGCATTTAGGCTTACCAGTATTTAACACTATGGCTGAAGCTATGGAAGCGACTCAAGCAGACGCTTCTGTAATCTATGTACCAGCTCCATTCGTACTAGATTCAATCATTGAAGCTATCGATGCTGGCGTTAAGCTAATCGTAGTAATCACTGAAGGCGTACCGACTATCGATATGCTAAAAGCCAAGCGTTATCTTGAAGAAGCTGGTGATGTACGTTTAGTTGGTCCTAATTGTCCAGGTGTTATCACTCCAGGTCAGTGCAAAATTGGTATCATGCCAGGCCATATCCATTTACCAGGTAAAGTGGGCATCATCTCACGCTCTGGTACTTTGACTTACGAAGCGGTAGCTCAAACTACTAAGCTTGGTTTTGGTCAGTCAACTTGTATCGGTATCGGTGGTGATCCTATCCCTGGTATGAACCAGATTGATGCGTTAAAACTATTCCAAGATGATCCACAAACTGAAGCTATCATCCTGATCGGTGAGATCGGTGGTACTGCTGAAGAAGAAGCAGCTGCTTACATCAAAGACCATGTTACTAAGCCAGTTGTTGGTTACATCGCTGGTGTTACTGCTCCTGAAGGCAAGCGTATGGGTCATGCTGGCGCTATCATTTCAGGCGGTCAAGGTACAGCTGAAGAGAAATTTAAAGCTTTTGAAGATGCAGGTATCGCTTATACGCGTGATCCTTCTAAACTTGGCGAAAAGCTTAAAGAAGTTACTGGTTGGTAATATAGACTTTAGTCTATACCGCTAATCTATGTAGCTAACTACTAGAACTCTGTTGAAAAGCATCTAAGACATCCCTACAATGGGGTGTCTTTTTTTTATTCAAAAATTGCTCTAGGTGATAATATGCAGCAGAAAATATTAGTAACAGGCGGTGCAGGCTATATCGGCTCACATACTTGTATAGCGCTGCATGAAGCAGGCTATGGCATTGTTGTTTATGATAATCTAACCAATAGTAGTCGCGAAGCTATTAATCGTGTTGCGCAGCTTATTGATGCTCCTATCGAGTTTATCGAAGGCGATGTGCGTAATGCTGAGCAGCTTCGAGAAGTGTTCGCCGCGCATCAGTTCTTCGGGGTGATTCACTTTGCAGGACTCAAAGCCGTTGGTGAGTCAGTTGCCAAGCCGTTGATGTATTACAATAATAATGTCAGTGGCACTATTACTTTGCTGGAAGTGATGGCAGATTATAAGGTTAAAAACTTAGTGTTCTCATCCTCTGCTACAGTATATGGTGATCCTGAAACCTTACCTATCGATGAAAGCTCGCCACGTTCTTGTACTAACCCTTACGGTCAAAGCAAGTTAATGGTTGAACATATCTTAGAAGATTTGGCAGTATCTGATGATGATTGGAACTTAGTAACGCTTAGGTACTTCAATCCAGTAGGCGCGCATATATCCGGTCAAATTGGTGAAGATCCTAATGACACCCCTAATAATCTGATGCCGTATATCTCGCAAGTGGCTGTAGGTAAGCTTGAAAAGTTAAGTATCTTTGGTAATGATTACCCTACTGTCGATGGTACAGGGGTTCGCGATTACATTCATGTGGTTGATTTGGCAGCAGGTCATGTGGCAGCTTTGCAGTATCTAGAGCAGCAAGCCGACTTAGCAACTAACGATTTAGCAACTAACGATTCGGTAACCAACAGTTCGGCGATCAACACTTCAGTAGGCTTTTTACCTATTAACTTAGGTAGTGGCAAAGGCAGCTCAGTATTAGAGCTAGTCACTGCTTTTAGTGAAGTAACGGCTCAAAGCGTTCCTTATCAGTTTGCGCCCCGTCGCGCTGGTGATATTGCTAGTTGTTATGCCAGTGCAGACAAAGCCAAAGCGCTATTGAATTGGCAAGCCCAGCTCTCGATTACTGATATGTGTGTCGATACTTGGCGTTGGCAGAGTATGAACCCTAATGGCTATTGCCCGACTTAACTTTTATTAGCTGATCTTTATTAGATAGCTTTTATTGAAAAGCTTTTACCAGATAACTTTTTCAGAGAGTTTTATCCAATAAGCTTGCACCACCAGTTATAAATAGTAATTGACTATCAGTTATCATTCTAATTGATCTTATTTTTAATGTAGCCTAATACTTATGAAAAAAATTACTCACGCTGTTATTCCGGTCGCCGGCTTCGGTACCCGTATGTTGCCTTTGTCTAAAGCGGTTCCTAAAGAGCTATTGCCACTAGGCAATCGTCCTGCTATTCATTACGTAGTCGAAGAAGCTATCGCTGCTGGTATCAAGCATATTGTGTTAGTGGGTCATGCGCAAAAAAGTGCGATTGAAAACTATTTTGATATCAATGCCGAGCTTGATAATCAGTTGCGTCATAAAGGTAAGGATGAGCTAGCCGATAGCTTAAACTGGCTACCAAAAGATGTGACCATATCAATGATACGTCAAGGCCAAGCTTTAGGCTTAGGCCATGCAGTATTAGCCGCACGACCGATCATTGGTGAGCATGATTTTGCGGTATTGCTACCTGACGTGGTATTAGATCCGTTTACTACTGATCTACAGAGCGATAATTTAGCTTTTATGCTCAATGAATTTACTCAGAACGGCTATTCACAGATACTAGTCGATAAAGTAGCTGATGAAGAAGTGTCTAAATATGGGATAGCTAAACTCAGCGCTGATACCAATTTTGAGGACATTACTACTGATATTACTACCGTTAACGCTAGCTTTAAAGTAGCGGGCTTTGTAGAAAAACCTAGCCTAGCGGATGCTCCTTCGCGTTTAGCGGTTGTTGGCCGTTATGTGTTTAGCAATCGAATTTTTGACTATTTAGCCAATACTAAGGCCTCCGTCGGTGGAGAAATTCAGTTAACAGATGCTATCGATGCGCTAATTAGTCAGCAAGGTGTTGAAGTGACTACTATGTTGGGCAATAGCTATGATGCTGGCGATATGCAGTCTTATATGCAAGCCTTTATCTATTTTGCTCAACAACAACTATAAGACGATAAATAGCCGATGAATAATTCACTATCTGATAGTAACGACTTAGCTAGCAGTGAGATTAACAATATCCATCCTAATGCCCGTGGCTCTAAGCACTGGGTAGCTCTGCAACAGCTTGCTGAGCAGCCTTTATCATTGGCGGCGTTGTTCGCTCAAGACCAGACTCGTACTCAACGTTTTAGTACCCAAGCGGGTGCGCTTTATATGGATTATAGCAAGCAGGGTATCACTGATGAGGTGCTCGCAGGCTTGCTCAACTTAGCCAACAGCTGTGATTTAAACGCTCGTATAAAAACCCTTATGCAAGGGGCGATGGTTAACACTAGTGAAGAGCGTGCGGCATTACACACAGCGTTGCGCTTGCCAGAAGAGGCCAAACTGCAAGTAGGCAACCAAGATGTGGTGAGTGACGTCCATAATAGTCTAGCGCAAGTAGCCCGCTTATCACAGCGTATTCGTAGCGGTAACTGGCGTGGATTCTCTGGTAAAGCCATTACTGATGTAGTCAACATCGGGGTCGGTGGTTCTGATTTAGGGCCATTGATGGCGGCTACGGCCCTTGATGAGTGGGCCGATACTGAGATCAATGTGCACTTTGTGTCGAACATGGATGGCAGTCAACTTGATAATTTGCTTAAACGCTTAAACGCCGAAACTACCTTGTTTATTATTTCTTCTAAGTCTTTTGGTACGGTTGATACGCTGTCTAATGCTAAGACTGCTCTATCTTGGTTGTTAGCTACGGCAACCCTACGTGCTGGTACTCAAGATAGTGTATTGCGTCGGCATTTTATTGGTATATCGGCTAACAGCGCTAAGATGAGTGCTTGGGGTATCCACCTTGAGAATCAGTTGCAGTTATGGGATTGGGTCGGTGGTCGCTTCTCTTTATGGTCAGCAATTGGCCTAGCTATTGCTGTTCGTATTGGCATGCCTCAATTTCGTGAGCTATTAGCCGGTGCGCACAGCATGGATATGCATTTTGCTACTGCTGACTTTTCCGATAATCTCCCAGTGTTGTTAGGCTTACTTGCGGTTTGGAATAGTACTTTTTTACATATTCATGCGCATACGGTATTGCCTTATGACGGGCGGTTGGGTTATTTACCTAGTTACTTAACTCAGCTAGAGATGGAAAGTAATGGCAAGTCGGTCACTCATGGCGGTGAGCATGTGGACTATGATACCTGTCCTATCTTATGGGGTGAAGTTGGCTCTAACGCCCAGCATGCTTTTTATCAGCTGTTGCATCAAGGTACGCAGCATGTTTCCTGTGATTTTATAGCCTGCGTGCGTCACTATAGTGATGAAGCACAGAACGCATCGTTACAACATCAACATGAGTTATCATTAGCTAATTGCTTGGCACAAAGTCGAGTGCTAGCATTTGGTAACGCTGCGGTGGCTAATGTCACCGATAGTTGTGAAGCGGATAAATACAAGCACTATCGTGGTAATCAGCCGTCGACTACTTTGTTGATAGATGAGCTTACGCCGCACAGCTTAGGCTCTTTAGTAGCGCTTTATGAACACAAAGTTTACGTGATGGCCAGTATTTGGGATATTAATCCCTTTGATCAGTGGGGCGTTGAGATGGGTAAGCAGATGGCCGAGTCGGTGTATCATGCGCTACAAGATAATAGTATCAGCAGCCCTTTTGATAGCTCTACTAATCAGTTACTGGCACATATTAGACAGCTTTCTTAGAGTGTGTGTTCACTACAGAAAATTATTATTTAACCCCATTAAAATGGCTATATTTTGGCCACGGTTTGCAAGTTTATAGCCAATAAGGTGCGGTTATTGCCTACAAAACTTTCTTTGAGCCGCAGGAATATAGCTTGTTTTTATCCTTATAACTCAGTTGAAGATATCCTTTATTACTAGCAGTAATACTTTTATTAGTATTTTTAATACTGCTTTTAGTACTATTCTGATTAAATATAGCTAAGGTTTATGCCAAATTATATCAGTTGTTAAAGCTGTATAAGTTATCTGCATAATAGTAGCTATTCATGTAATAAAAATACAAAAAGGTAGCATTATGCCCTCTGATTCCACCCAAAACTCTACAGCTTATGATGCTGAAAACTCAAAAGTATGCGTTATTATTGGTCATGATATTGAGGCCATTACTAGCGCCGTAGTGCTGGCAAGTTTAGGTCGAAGTGTGCATTTATATGCGGACAGAAAAATATTAAATCAGCAATTACAACAGTATGGCTTTGAGCATCATCTGCAGGCATTGTGGCAGCTGTATACTCAGCAGCAGCAAATTATTAGCCAAGACTTACCTGAGAGTGCGGATCAGCTAATTAAACGCTATGAGCAAGTGGCTACTACTGATAACACTCATACCCCAGTAGCACTGTACTGGTTATTTTTAGATAGTATCAAGCCTGTCTGGTCGGATGATCACTGGTTAATGGCTTTTAATCATAGCCAACAGCAAAACTTACCAATTATTATCAGTGCTATCGAGCCATTAGGCTATATCCCTGCGCTGGCTGAGCGCCTACAACGGGCGTGGGTGTACTATATACCTTTTGTATTTTTACAAGATGGCGAGGCTTATAGCTCCATGTTGACCCCTTCGCTTTGGTTGCTCGGTGAAAAAACCGCAGATAGTAGCCAGCATCTATTAGCACTACAGCCATTAATTCAACATGCTCAAGTTCATCATCATGCTGATATTGCCACTATAGAGTTTGCGCGTAGTAGTATTATGGCGATGCTAGCGACGCGCGTCAGTTTTATGAATGAGATGTCGCGTTTGGCAGATAGTCACCGAATCGATATCCAAAAAGTCAGTAGTATTATGGGGCTTGATGCGCGAGTCGGTAGTAGTTATCTGCAGGCTGGCTGGGGGTTTGGTGGTAACACTCTACCTAAAGAGCTTGATAAGCTACAGTGCTCCGCTCGAAATAATAGTGTCAGTATGCCCTTACTACAGTCGGTTATGCATATTAACGAAGACCAAAAAGAGCTCATATTCCGCAAATTTTGGCAGTATTTCGATGGCTTTATCGATGACAGGACCGTGATGATTTGGGGAGCTAGTTATAAACCCGGCTCAGGACGCACAGCAGGCTCAGCGATACATCCTTTATTAGAGTTGCTATGGTCTTATAATATACGCACTATCATTTATAGCGATAAGGCCAAGAGCGAGCTTGCTGAGCGTTATCGTGAGCAGCCTCTATTAGAGCTGGTAGACAGCCCTTATGAACAACTTAATGCTGCGCAAGCCGTGTTCATCATTACCTTATCGCCACAGCATAGACTCGATGTGGCGCAGCTTAATCACCAAGCTATCCCTATATTTGATGCTCAAAATGCGCTTTCACGCGCTCAGATTGATGCTTTAGTAGGCGGTTATGTGGGTATCGGCCGTACTAAGTAAGCGCGGAAAATGGTTATGATATAAAATTTTGATTAATAAACTATAGCAATCCATAGCAAAAAAAACGCCTATCAATCTAGAGTTGACAGGCGTTTTGTTACTATAAACCATAGCTTATAGAGAATAGCTTAAGCCGGGACCGCCCCTTGTAAAGCTAACCATTGCTGAATATCTTGAGTTTTGCTTGCTAATAATTTCTCGTCGCCACGAGTTTCAATGTTCAACCGAATCAAGGGTTCGGTGTTAGAAGCGCGCAAATTGAAACGCCAGTCCTTAAAGTCAAGACTTAAGCCATCAAGAGTCGACTTGGTACGCATTTGGCTACTGAATTTTTCTTCTATATCATTGATGATAGTTGTCGCATCATGTGTAGTGAGATGAAAATTCAATTCGCCTGAGCTTGGGTAAGCTGCAATGTAGCCAGTGACTAACTGTGAAAGGGTTTTGCCAGTAACTGATAACAGCTCAATGGTCAATAACCACGGAATCATGCCGCTATCACAATAAAAGAAATCACGGAAATAGTGATGTGCTGACATCTCACCACCATAAACAGCGCCGGACTCGCGCATCACTTGCTTAATAAACGAATGTCCCGATTTACTAATAACCTTTTGTCCATTATGAGCGTTAATCACCGCTTCGGTATTATAAAGTACCCGTGGATCATAAACGATAGACTCACCCGGATACTTATTTAAAAAAGCTTGCGCCAGCATACCGACTATATAGCTACCATCAATAAACTCACCGTTTTCATCGAATAAAAAGCAGCGGTCAAAATCACCATCAAAAGCTATACCTAAATCTGCTTTATGCTCGACAACGACCTGTTGAGTGGATTGTCTATTGTCCAAAATCATAGGGTTAGGAATACCATTAGGGAAGCTACCATCAGGCTGATGATGCAACTTAATGACTTTGATCGGCGCGCCAGCTTGCATCAGTTTGTCGACCAACAAATCTACTACAGGTCCTGCACTGCCATTACCTGAGTTAATAACTAAGGTCAAAGGCTGCAATTTGCTGGTATCAACAAAGCTCATTACATGATCTATATAAGCGCTTTTATCGGTTAATAACTGCCGCTTTCCTAGCTGATAGTTTGCGCCTTGTTCATTGCCAGTAGTAAATCGACCAGACTCAGCCAATGCTTGGATCTCAGCTAGACCATCGTCGGCACTAATAGGCTTTGAGTGTTCTTTTACCAATTTTAACCCATTATAATTGATAGGGTTATGACTAGCAGTCACTTCGATGCCCCCTAGCGCTTGATAATGGCTAGTAGCAAAATACACTTCTTCGGTCCCAGTCATACCTAAATCTATTACATCAATACCAGCGTCTAGGATACCAGCGATAGCTGCCTGCTTAAGGTGCTCACTAGAGTCACGAATATCACTGCCGATAACAATAGCCGGTTTGAGTTGTTTTAATTCATTATTATTAGTCCCGTCATCAGTAGCATCAACGCGCTCAGATAGAATCTGCGCAAAGGCACGGCCAATACGATAAGCAATATCTTCATCCAAGTTGACCCCAAGCTCACCACGAATATCATAAGCCTTAAAGGAATCAATAGTAATAGCTGTAAATTCAGTATGGGGAGAAGTATAGCTTACAGAAGTAGCACTATCAGACATAGACATGGCTAGAAGATTCCTTGAGTTAGAGCAGTAAAGTGGCTATAAAAATAACAGTTATGAGTATAAGGTAGTAAATATTAAATGATACACTAACTGATGAATCAATAGGGTAAAAGCCTGTCTCTAGCTTAGCTTATTTAGCGTAAGTTTACTGTATTTGCTAGCTATAATAATGAGTTTCACAGCCTTTGTTTACCTTGCTGTCTTTTATAAAAAATTAACTAAAAACATATGAGTAGCTTTTATGACTGAGCAAAATATCATTAGCGTACCGATGCCAGTACAAGGAACTCCTGAGGCTAGTGGCGAATTAACTGACTTGTTAAGCTTGATGGCACGGCTGCGTGCGGATTGTCCATGGGATCAAAAGCAGAGCAATCATAGCCTAATACCTTATGCTATCGAAGAAGCTTATGAGCTGGGCGAAGCGGTACAAGCTGATGATGATGAAGATATCAAAAGTGAGCTTGGTGATGTTCTGCTACAAGTTGTTTTTCATTGTCAGCTCTATGCTGAGCAAGGTCGTTTCGATATCAGTGATGTCATAAGCACTTTACAACAGAAGCTGATTCGTCGCCATCCACACGTGTTTGAAGCCGAAAATCTGGCGGATGAAGCGGCAGTTAAAGTTCGTTGGGATGAGATTAAAGCTGAGGAGCATCAGGCTGCTGCTGCTCGCGGCAAACCGCATCGTCGGTTGGATGCCATAAAAGCTGGTAGTGCCTTGATGCAAGCACAAGAGGTACAAAAACAAGCAGCAAAGTTAGGCTTTGATTGGCCAGGCATTGAAGGGGCGTTCGATAAGCTTGATGAAGAGATTAACGAATTAAAAGCGGAGGTTAGGGACAAGTCAAAATCGGCGGCTAAATACAATATAAGCGAAGCCAATATAAGCAAAGCCAACATTAGAGACATCGAAAAAGAGCTTGGCGACTGTTTTTTTGGCTTAGTCAACGTGGCACGTAAATTAAACTTAGACGCTGAAGCCGCAGCACTTACTTGCGTGCACAAATTTAAATCACGCTTTGCTTATATCGAAACCCAATTAGAGCAAGTAGGTAAAAGTGTAGAAGATAGTGATTTAACTGAGATGGATAGGCTATGGGAGGCCGCCAAACAGTATGAATGCTGAGAAGAGGTCGTTTTATAAGTTTAGTTTAACTAAGTCAGCTGCGCCGGCTTGGTGCTTAGCTTTTGCCTTAGTTTTTAGTTTAAGTACAGTTGTTAATAAGGGACAAGCAGCACCTTGTTTCGATAATGCGCAGAATGCCTATAATTATTTGTTAACCCAAGAAGATTTAGAAAACCAAGCACTAAGCCAAAATAGCGTTAACATCAATCGTGCTAGTGAAGGTGAACTGACATCGCTAAAAGGTATTGGTAGCAGTAAGGCGCAAGCTATCGTCTTATACCGTGAAATGTTTGGCGACTTTAAAAGTATTGACGAATTGGCAAAAGTAAGGGGTATTGGAGCTAAAACCATAGAGAAAAATCGGTCCCGTTTACAACTATAGAATTAAATATCTTTTAACTGACGATAATTTTGACAAAATTGCATGTAAGTAAATATCTAAATACACCCACCGTGCATAAAATTTGTTAAACTAGCAGGTACATCCGCCTGACAAACGCTGTGTTGGTCAGGGTGGTTAAGAATATGGCAAGGAGTAGATGCATGGCCGAGCGTGCCGCCAAGCAGTTAGAACTGAATAAATCTGAATTACCTAATTCCATTACTGAAGTAATTGCCACTCTATCCCGAGCTGGGTTTGATGCCTATATTGTCGGCGGAGGAGTGCGTGATACCTTATTAGGACTGCGTCCAAAAGACTTCGACGCGGTTACTGATGCCAAGCCACATGAAATCAAAGATGTGTTTGGTAAGCGTTGCCGCATTATCGGTCGCCGCTTTCAGTTGGCGCATGTGTATTCTGGACGTGAACTGATAGAAGTTGCTACTTTTCGTGGTCCACCCAATAATGATTCCAATACCAATCAAGACGGTATGATCATACGTGATAACGTTTGGGGCGATATCAAACAAGATTTCTCTCGTCGTGATTTCTCTATCAATGCGCTGTATTATCAGCCGCTCAAAGGCGTAGTCCATGATTTTTGTGGCGCTCTTGATGATATCGATAACAAAATAATTCGGTTGTTGGGCAATGCGCCAGTACGTATTGAAGAAGATCCGGTACGTTTACTACGGGCCTTACGTTTCAAAGCGAAATTAGGTTTTGAATTCGATAAAGAGTTAGCCGAGCAGTTTCATGATGGCAATTGGGCATTGTTGGAGCAAATATCACCGCATCGTCTTTATGATGAAACTCAGAAGATGTTTACTGGTGGTTATCTAGTACCGTTGTTACCTTTATTGTTTGAATCAGGTGCCATTGATAGCCTTATCATCTATCCACCTGCTGACCCGAGTCCATTAGTGCAGCAAGTAGCTATTAATACAGACAAGCGTATTGGTGCCGGCAAAAGTATCAATCCAGCCTTCTTTTATGCCGCCTTGCTGTGGGAAAATTATTTACACCAGTTAGAAAAAGCTAAAAAACGCAATATGCCATTCGCTGAAGCACAAATGCAAGCGGCTGGTAAAGTTATTGATCGTCAACGTATCAAAACCGCTATTCCTAAATTTGCTGAGCAGTTCATTCGTGATATTTGGTTATTGCAGCCAAAACTTGCCGCGCCGCGTAGTAAGCAAATAGAGCAGTTGGCTGAGCATCCGCGTTTTCGTGCTGGCTTTGACTTCCTATTATTACGTGAGCAATGTGGTGATGCTGAGCATCCGCTGTCAGAGTCAACCAATGATATGGGGGACTGGTGGCAGACTTATCAGACTTTGTCTGAGTCGCAAAAACAACAAGCAATCGAAGATTTTGATGAAAATATTCGTCGTGGAGCTTATAAGCAAGCGAAGAATGGGCCCCGTGGTCGCGGACGTAATCGTCAAAATCAACAAGATAGTAGCGATAACGAGCAAGCACAGCCAAGCGATATTAACAGTCAAAACAACAGTAGTAAAAAAGAGCAATCGATGACTAATGCGCAGCCTCCAGCTATTAATGACGCTTCAAACGTACCTTCACGTCGTCGCCGTCGTACTGATAATGTCTCTGAGGTTTTGGTAACAGCGCCGCAAGCTAATGCTAGTTTACAGTCGCCGTCGCCACAATCTGAACCGTCAAAATCCCGTCATAGCAACAGGTCTGCTAATAAGCTGACACCGCGACAGAAGCATGATAGTAATGAGCTGGCACAATTACAGCAGCTATCATTGGCTTATAATAGTGCTGAGTCTAATACAGACCAAGCCTCTAGCCCTGCGCCCCTGTTTGTGATCGAGCATGATAACGTCGTTCCACCATTGAAAAAGCAACTGGCAGAGCAAACGCAGAAGCCTAATGCTAATATCAATAGCCGTACTGATACTAGTGCTAATGACAGTAATAGTGTTAAACAAAAAGCGGCAGTATCTAAAGTTAAGCCTAAGCTACAACCTAAGCCAGAGCAAAAACCGAATCAAAAGTCAGCTAAACCTGTAGCTACTGAAGAAAAAGCTAAGCGCCCCTTGGCTTCTGTAACAGAAACCCAAGTAGCGCAAACGCCAAAATTGGTTAGTACTAATAATGAACCGATACCGTATCAGCGTCGTCGTCGTCAGCCAAGTACAGTAGAGGCAATGCCTACGGTTAATGGGTCAGCTACTGGTTATGAGAAAAAATTACCTAAAGTAGTAGCGCCAGTCGATACTGAATCCAAAGCTAATTCTAAGCCTAAGTCTAAGGAAACAACTGCCAAGCTAGCTGAAGGCAGTAAAATCGGTGACCAAACTAAGCCCTCTAAAGTAGCTTCTGAAAAACAGGCTAAGGTTAGCGATAAAACAGCTAGCAATAGTAATGTTAAAGGCGCTGTACCTTCAAAGCGTCGCCGCCGTCAGCCTAGTACTGATATTACGGTGACGGAGCAAGAAGGTAAGTAATGCTCATAAAAGCTAAGGCAAATACGGACGGCATTGCTAGCAGTATGAACGCCGAGGCTAGCAGTTGGATTAAATGCTATTTAGGCTTGGGTAGTAACTTGGCCAATGACTTAGGCTCACCAACTGAACATTTGCAGCAAGCGTTGAGTGCTCTACGTCAGTATAAACAGATTCGCGGGGTAGAAGTTTCTTCGTTTTATAGCTCGGCGCCGATGGGACCGCAAGATCAAGCTGATTTTGTTAATGCTGTGGCGGGACTTGAGACTACGCTGGCGCCACTTGAGCTGCTTGATGTTTGTCAGCAGCTAGAGCAAGGAGCTAAGCGCGCGCGTCTGAGACACTGGGGTGAACGTAGCCTAGATGTAGATATTCTACTTTATGGTCAACAGCAAGTGAGCGAGCCGAGCTTGATAGTGCCACATGTTGGGCTAAGCGAACGCAATTTTGTCTTAGTTCCATTGCGAGAACTGGCGCCGGAACTGATGATTTTACAGCAGTCTATTAGCGATTACCCTTTAAGTGTAGACTGGACAGCGCTACAGCGTCTAGATGATCCTAAGCTGCGTTTAGATGATTCTGAGTAATACCCACATTAATAAAGCCTTATCGAGGGTCATATGACGACTTTATCGACTTTAAATAAGTTTAAAAAAGACGGTATCAAATTTACTTGCCTAACTTGTTACGATGCTATGTTCGCACGAATGATGGACAAGGCACAGATAGATACTATCTTGATTGGTGATAGCTTAGGCATGGTGGTACAAGGCCATAACTCGACTTTACCAGTTACGGTAAGCGATATGGCTTATCACACTGCTAATGTCGCTCGTAGCAACAAGCAGGCATTGATTTTAGCTGACTTACCCTTTATGAGTTATGTTACCTTAGCCGATGCCATCGCTAATAGCCGTCAGCTGATGCAAGCTGGTGCTCATGTGATCAAGGTTGAGGGCGGTAGTGAGCTGTGTGATTTAGTAACTACGTTAGCCAATGCCGGTACACCAACTTGTGTGCATTTAGGGTTAACCCCGCAATCAGTCAATGTCTTTGGAGGTTACAAGATCCAAGGACGTACTGATGATACTGCGGATAAATTACTAGCTGATGCGCAAGCGGTAGTAGCTGCTGGGGCGGCGCTGTTAGTACTAGAGTGTGTTCCTGCTAAGCTTGCCAAATTAGTAACAGCGACCGTTTCGGTGCCAGTCATTGGCATAGGTGCTGGCGCAGATACTGATGGTCAAGTACTGGTCATGCATGACATGCTAGGAATGGTGCACGGACGAGTACCGCGATTTGTCCATGATTTTTTGACCGATGTGCGCAATAGTGATCATAGTATTGAAGGGGCATTTGCCTTATATCAGCAAGCAGTACGTGAAGGCAGTTTTCCTACTGAGCAGCATCAATTTAGTTAATGGCTGATTGCTGCTATTATCTGGATTAACTTTTTATAGCACCGTATAACAAGAGTTTATAATGCCTATTATTCATCACCATATTGACTCTTTGCGCGCAGCTTTGCAGCCGTATCGCAGCGAGCAGCGCATTGCTTTAGTGCCAACGATGGGCAACCTGCATCAAGGGCATTTGCAGCTAGTAAAGCTGGCCAAACAGCATGCAGATATTGTAGTGGTCAGTATTTTTGTCAATCCTACTCAGTTTGGTGTAGGAGAGGACTTTGATAGCTATCCACGTACCCTTGATGCGGACGTGGCCATGCTAGCTAGTGTTGGTGCTGATTATGTCTTCGCACCTAGTAGTGATGAGATATATCCAGTGCTACCATCAGCGACTGCGATTACTGCTGGTGCTATTACTAGTCAGTTATGTGGCCAGTCACGACCAACCCATTTCGATGGTGTGGGCATTGTGGTGGCTAAGCTGTTCAATATTGTTCAACCTGATGTATCGATATTCGGACAAAAAGACTATCAGCAACTAGCTATTATTAAACAATTAGTTCGTGATTTGAGTTATCCAATTGCGATTATTGGAGCGCCTATAGTTCGTGCCACTGATGGTTTGGCTTTATCCTCGCGCAATCAATATCTCAATAGCGATGAGCGCCAGATAGCGCCTATTTTGCATAGTGAGTTAAAACGCCTAGCGCAGCAACTGAGTGAGGCGTCAAACTATAAGTCCGTACTGCAATCACTGTTAATAGATAGTACTAAACGTATTACTGACGCAGGTTTAGTCATTGATTATCTAGAAGTAAAAACTACCGATCTTGCAGCTATAGACACCCAAGATTCACAGCTTACTAATGGCCAAGATTTAATTATTTTAGTCGCTGCTTGGTTAGGTCGTGCTCGTTTATTAGACAACCAGTTACTGACAGTCAAACCTTAATAATTAACTGTTTTAATAGCTATGCTCTATTATCAATCTACAATTTAGCTTTCTATAAATTTAATAGTTATAAGCAAATAAGTAAGAAATAGATAGGGTATAACAGTGATTCAATGGACTTAATAAGACAGGGTAATGAGTCATGGAAGCAGCAGATAAAGCTCAACAGCAGAGTACAGTAGTAGCCTCGGATTCAGAAGATGCTATCAACGTATTGGTCATTTCTGGTCGTTCAGGATCAGGCAAAACTTCAGTATTAAATATACTAGAGGATTTGGGCTATTATTCTATTGATAATTTGCCGTTATCCTTAGTCCCTGAAGCAGCACATAAGCTGATTAGCGAGAGCGGTATCAAACGTATTGCTCTAGGTGTTGATATTCGCTCACCGCGTGCAGACTTATCGAATTTCTCTGCCATACACGATACTCTAAAACAGACTTATGATGAAAAAAACGTGCAAGTGATCTATGTCACTGCACAAGAAGGCACCCTAGTTGCACGCTTCAATGCTACTCGTCGTGTACATCCGTTAATGGCACAAGATGGTGAAGATTCGGAGCATACTAGCTATAACTTGCCGGCTGCTATCAAAAAAGAGGTTGAGTTATTACAGCCTATTGCTAGTCACGCCGATATTATTATTGATACTACTAAGCTGAATATCCATCAATTAAAAGAGCGTCTACGTGAACAAATAGGTGCTGAAAATAAAATTGTCATTAATCTATTATCTTTCGGCTTTAAGTATGGCAGTCCTATTGATGCCGACTTTGTATTTGATGTTAGGATTTTACCCAATCCGCATTGGAATCCTGCGCTGCGTAGCGCTACTGGACTCGATGGTGAAGTGGCAGAGTTCTTTGCTGATTATCCTGAAGTTGCAGAAATGACGGATGATATCGATAAGTTTCTAAATCGTTGGCTACCAGACTTCTTGCATAATAATCGTCATACAGTGACTATAGGTATAGGCTGTACTGGTGGCAAGCATCGTTCAGTATTTATCACTGAACAGCTACGAAACAGGCTGGCTGCTAGTTTACCAACAGAGTTAAAGGTCATTGCCAAGCATCGTGAAAAGAGTCGTTGGTAAGGGACAGTTGCTAACCGTTGCTGATACTTAAGAATAGCTTTGACTAAGCGGTAAATTATTTTTAGTTGAGCTGGCAAGTATTAGCATTAAGCAGCTTCATTAAATATTTTCATGAAACGCTATTACTAGATATTATGATTAATATTGAAATCATTTTTTAACTACTATTTTTTAACTACTATTTTAGAGAGCTTATATGATTGACTGGTCAGAACAGGACATGCGAGTTTCGCGCACTGAACTAAAAAAAGCTCATGAGCGCTTACAAACATTATCTATACCGCTATCAAACTTGTCAAAAAAGCAGCTAAAAAAAATTCCTGCCAGTGAGTACTTTATGGCAGAGTTGATGGCCTTAGCGGATATCACTAGTGCCACTGCTCGCATTCGTCAAACTAAACGTGTTGGTAAGCTTATCAGTGAAGAGAACCGTCATGAGCTAGTAAAAGCGCTGTTTGAGGCTCATTTTGCTAGTGAGCAAGTGGCTAAAATTGAGAGCTGGCATAGCCGATTAAATATCAACGACGAAGGCACCCTTAAGCAGTTTGTGAAGCAATATAAAATCTCTGAGCGCAATAGTCTTTATCAGCTATTATTATGGATTGAGTATGCCAAACATAATCAAGATGATGAGTTGATGGCGGAGTCTAAAGAAGACCTAGTAAGCTACATCCGTGAAGTCGCTATTTTATCTGATCTTAAGTAGTCCTGACTTTATAGTATAATTAGTTAGCCATACAAGTAAACATAAAAAAGCCAATCATAATAAAATGATTGGCTTTTTTACTGAGTTAACCGTTAACTCGTTAGACTCTCGACTGATTATATAGCGTCTTATTATTTAACTAGCCTACTGAGGACAATTATTTCTTTTCAGCACGAACTTTATTGACTAGATAATCGACTACTTTAGGGACTTGAGCACTTTCACCCGTGACTACATATTTACCTTGTATGACTACGGCAGGTACGCCACTCAACTGATAGCGCTTGGCTCCAGCTTGCGAACGACCTATTTTGGTGCCCACAGCGAAAGAGTTATATAGACTATTGAATTTCTTTTGGTCAACGCCTTGAGAAGCATACCATTTGCTCAATGACGCTTGGTCAAATGGCTGTTTATTATCTTTATGAATAGCATTGAATAGGGCATCATGAGTTTTGTCTTCATAGCCTAATAATTGTGCAGCATAGAAACCGCGAGCACTAGCTTCCCAAACAGGATTTAGAGCTGCTGGAGTCTTAAAGAAGGCCACATCTTTAGCTTTGGTTGCTGCCCACTTTTCCATAAATGGGTTTAAGGTAAAGCAGTGTGGACAGCCATACCAAAAGAACTCACGTACAATGATAGCATTACCGCTAATTTTTTCTGGATTATCAAGTACACGGTAATCCTTACCAGCCACGTAGTCTGCTGCTTGTACGCTCATAGTAGTAAGCCCAATAGCAAAAGCCAAACCAGTCAATGCGATAACACGTTTCATAATTATTCCTTCAGATACTTAAGGTGTGAGTGCTTAATATTAGCTTTAAGTTATAAAAAGCTTATTTGGAGAGTAGTAGTAAGAAATGGCTAACAGCTAGGTGTAATCTGCCTATAATAACGTAAAACGAGGTCAGTTGTTAACCGTATTCTTAACCAAAAGTTGCAAAGGTGTAGCCACTATTTAGAGCTGCTTATGGTGATGGGCTAAAGTTAGTAAGTTAATGACAGTTCTAGTCGAAAAAAACTGAGTGGTAATGCATCAATAATAACCTACACAAACCGTCACTATGTGTTCACAACAAAGCGGTCATGGTCATGCTAACATTGAATGACTATGCAACATATATAATTTTAATGACCCTATTTATTAATGAAACTGAAGGAAAATGCTATGAGTTCAGTTGTACCTCCTAACGCTACTGTAAACGATGCCAATGTAAAGCATACCAATACCGATGTAAGCAGTCATGATAATGCGAATTTTTATGGATCAGCCACTACTAATGTAGATCCTAGTGAGGTTGATAAATTTAATAAACTGGCTACTGAATGGTGGGATAAAACCGGCGCATTTGCAACCTTGCATGAGATCAATCCACTGCGCCTTAATTGGATAGAGGACAATATAAAAAGTGGTTATCAGACCGATACGTCCAACTTAGCCGCAGATCAGACTACAGCACAGTCAGGCTTGTCAGGCAAAAGAGTAGTTGATGTAGGTTGTGGCGGTGGTATTTTATCTGAGTCTATGGCGCGTCGTGGAGCACAAGTAATAGGCATTGATTTGGGTACTGAAAACCTAAAAGCTGCTAGCTTACATGCTGAGCAAAGTGACCTGACTGAGACTCTAAGTTATAAACATATTGCGGTTGAGCGCTTTGCGGCTGAACATACTGGCCAGTTTGATGTAGTGACTTGTATGGAAATGCTGGAGCATGTGCCAGACCCTAGCGCTATTGTACAAGCTTGCTTTGATATGTTGGCACCTGGTGGTGTTTGCGTGCTCTCTACTATTAATCGCAACCCTAAGTCTTACCTGTTCGCCATTATTGGTGCTGAGTATGTCTTACGCTTGCTAGATCGTGGTACTCATGATTACGCTAAATTCATCACTCCAGCTGAGCTTGATAAGATGGCTGCCACTGCAGGATTTACTCGTCAAGATATCATCGGCCTACATTATAATCCAATCACTAAGCGCTATTGGTTGGCGCAGAATGTCGATGTAAATTATATGATGGCAGTACAAAAGCCTTTGTCTTAGGCCTAATATCGTTCTGCTATAGTATGAAAACATAGTAAATATTCTGAAACGTCACTTTTAATAAAATAAGATCTATTCTCATGACCAATTTTGTAAAAGCAGTACTATTTGACCTCGATGGAACTTTAATTGACACTGCTGCTGATTTTGTACGCATTATTGGCAAAATGAGTGATGAAAATAATTGGCTAGCACCTGCTGAAAGTGATATTCGTGAGCAAGTATCTGCCGGTGCTTCTGCTATGGTACAGCTGATGCTGCGCTATAATCAGCAGTCAGAAGTGACTGAGGAGACTTTGCTCGCTTTTCGTCAGCAGTTTTTAGACGATTATGAAGCGGATATTTGTGTCGATAGCTGCTTGTTTGATAATCTTCAAGAAGTATTGGCTTTTCTGGAGAGCAATCAAGTGCCTTGGGGCATTGTTACTAATAAACCGCGCTATCTAGCGGAACAGTTATTAGAGAAGATGCAGTTAACTGAGCGCTGTACGGTGCTAGTGTGTCCAGATGATGTGTCACGGCCTAAGCCTGATCCAGAACCTATGTACTTGGCATTGGAGAAATTGGGTATACCGCGAGGTGGTGCCGCTAGTGTGTTGTACGTAGGCGATCATATTCGGGACATCGAGGCTGGTAAGGCGGCTGGCATGCCAACTATTTTGGCGGCTTATGGTTATATCCCGCCCCAAGATCAAAAAACACTTAAGAAGTGGGGTGCTACTTATATTGTCGAGACTCCTATGCAGTTGAATCAACTGCTACTCAGTTCCGGCAAGTTTGATTATTTATAAACTTGTAAGCTATAAGTCATAATTTATAGGATACTAAGTTATAACCTCACCAGCTTATAACTTAGTACCTTTAAAAATTAGTATTATTTTACTATATAATTGACTTCTTTTATAAACCCAAGCAATGAGCCAGGCTATGACCAACTATTCTAATAAACAGGCTAATCAAGCTTCTAGTCAAACCATCAGCAAACCACTAACCTCTGAGGGGGTTCGTAACTTTGTCGCTACAGAAGGATGCCTAAAGGGCAAAACTATCCTGGTAACAGGGGCAGGGGCAGGCATTGGCAGAGTAGCTGCTCTAAGCTATGCTCGTTATGGGGCAACGGTGCTACTCTTAGGTCGTACTAGCAGTAAGCTGGAAGCAGTCTATGACGAGATCGAGAGCAGTGGCGGTCAGCAGCCAGCTATGCTACCGATGGATTTAGAAAAGGCAAGTTATGCAGAAATGCAGCAGTTAGAAGGCCTGATTAATAAAGAGTTTGGTCAGCTTGATGGAGTGTTACATAATGCCGGGATACTCGGTGAGCTAACCCCACTTGAGATGTATGATGTCGATATCTTTGCTAAAGTCATGCAAGTTAACTTCACCTCGACATTTATGCTAACTCAAGCCCTATTACCTCTGCTTAAAGGCGCCAAAAATGCTTCTATTATCTTCACTTCTAGTACAGTAGGTACTCATCCACGTGCATTTTGGGGTGCTTATGCACTCTCTAAACAAGCGCTTGAAGGTATGAGTGATATCTTTACTCAAGAGACTAAGAACACCACCAATTTGCGTTTTAATTGCATTAATCCAGGCGGTACACGTACTAATATGCGTGCTCATGCCTTCCCAGGTGAAAGCCCTCTGAGTCTACAGACTCCTGAAGACATCATGGCAGGCTATTTGTGTCTGATGAGCGATGCCAGCATCGGGATACGTGGGCAAGTAGTAGCATTACAGCCGAAGGACTAACAATTAAGCGCAATCAGTATTTGAATAACAAATCAACCTGATTTGGACAACCCTTACAGATGTAATAATAGTTTGCTGGTCATTACAGCTTAGCTGAATGTTATGTTGATTTTTAATCGAAACTATTAATAATCCTAATTAAGGGTAACCCCCATGAAAAAAATTATCTCCGTTGCTGTTCTGCTACTAGGGTGTACTTCAGCTTTTGCCCAAACAGCACTTTTTGATTCCTCCATAGAACACAAACCTAAGGATGGTGTCATTAAAATATATGGTGCAGGCGGACCCCATACTGCTTTGAGAAAAGTTGCCGACTTATGGGAAAAGCAAAGTGCAACGAAAGTTGAGCTAATTGCAGGTCCTGAGAGTCGTTGGTCTGCTGCTGCACAAGCTGATGCTGACGCTCTGTGGGGAACTTCCGAGCAAGCCATGACCGCTTTTCTTGAAACCTATAAAACTTTTGATCATGAGAAAGTTATTCCTATATATATTAGCCCAACGGTCATAGCCGTACAAAAGGGCAACCCCAAAAATATACGTGGATTTGATGACTTGTTAAAAAAAGACGTCACAATAATCGTCACTGACGGTAAAGGTATATACAATACCTCTGGAACGGGAACTTGGGAAGATGTTGCAGGTCGCAAAGGTAAGTTAAGCGACATCGCTGGTTTTCGAAAGAATATTGTAGGGTATACGCTAGGTTCTGGCGCCGGCTTTAAAGCATTTAAAGAAACCAAGGCAGATGCTTGGTTAACTTGGCCCAATTGGCCTATTAGCAATGCTAAAGATATGGATATGGTTTACATAGATAAAGATAGAGTGATCTGGCGTGATCTAAACATGGTAGTGTCGCCAAAAGCTGATCCTCAAACACAAGATTTCCTCGACTTTCTGATCACCGAAAAAGCCCAAAAAATCATGAAAACTGAAGGCTGGCAACGTTAAATAAACGAATATAATTATCAGTGTTAAGTTAAGATTCTGGCTATTGAATTAAAGTTATCTAACCCCATCTAGTTGTTATAAAACACATTAATTTTGATATATAGCTATAGAATAAATAACAAAGGATAAAATTATGGCAGGTGGATGGTCAAGAGACGGAGCTGAGCACGAGCAAATGGATGCTACAATTAATGATGCACTAGATCGAGTACGTAGCTCATTACCAAAAGGGGAGAGTGCTGAGTTCTGTGACGAATGCGGTAACCCTATTCCAGAAGCACGTCGAATAGCAGTAGCGGGCGTGCAGCATTGTATTGGTTGTCAGACGGAGCTTGAGAAAGAGGCTAGAGCTGCCGAGCTATTTAACCGACGCGGTAGTAAGGACAGCCAGCTGCGCTAATAGCTGCTTAATCCTTATAAAAAAGCCAATGCGGCTATCGATAATAGATAGCAACATTGGCTTTTTTACAATCTAGTTTTCCTCAATAACGGATGAGACTACTAATGGATTAGACTAATAGGGCCGTTAATTCACTATTCCAAGTATCCCAAGTTTCGTGCTGCTCAACTTTGTCCTGAGTTGAGTCAGTATCAACTGCTAAAATAATCTCTAAACGATTATCCAGCTGGGCATGGCTAGTTTCGATAGACAGGCTATCAGGAGTAAAGTTGAGTTGTAGCCAACCTTCAGTAGTATTTATAAGCCCTTTAATACGTTGCCAGTTAGGCAGTTGTAATAACCATAGCTTAAGCTTAGCAAAGTCGAATATCGAAGCTGCAGGCAAGCGCCAACCGCCTACAAGCATATCCTGCTGCTGATCATGATAGTGATAAGGTGGCTGATCAGCTACAACTTTGTGGTCATGGTTACTAGAGCTTTTAACTACGGCAGGGTTTAGGAGACTTGAGTTTATGCGAGTTGAGTTTTGATTGGCAGTGGCTGATTTATTAATAATAACGCTTAGCTGTGTTAATGGCATTATCAGCTCTGATAAGTAACGGTCAAAATCAACGTTAGTTTTAGAGTCAATACTATCAATACTATCAATTTTATCCTGAGGTGCCGGTTTAGCCCAAATTATTTGGCTATGAGCATTGAGGGTGCTAATCCATGCTTTAAGCGCTAATAGCTCAGCTTTATTTAATTGTTGGTAGCGATTAATCACTAATACATCAGCGGCCGCAACGTGCGCTTGATAGCCAGTATGACTACGATATTTAGGGTGTTGCCATTGGAGCGCATTGAATACCGTAACCACCGCTTGCATAGATAGCGCTGTTTGCCAGTGTGGAGCATTTAATTGGCGCAGTAACTGGCGAGGATGGGCAAGTCCAGTGGGCTCAATAATAAGGCGCTGGGGATGCTGCTCAGTTAATAGACGGCTCAAGGCAACCTGTAAAGGTAATTGACTAGTACAGCAAATACAACCACCGCTGACTTCACTAATAGCAATATTGCTTTTAGCCTCATCCTGGCTTTGTGCGTTTGCTAATAACGGCCCGTCAATACCAATACGTCCAAACTCGTTGATCAGTAAGGCCCAACGCTCATCGATTGGCTTAAAAGTTAACAGCTGGTTGATAACTGTAGTCTTCCCAGAACCCAAAAACCCTGTCACTAAAGTACAGGGTATATTTTGTAGGATAGATAGTTTGCTCATAGGCACTGCGCTATTAAACTAAAGTTATTCAGTTTTAGCGGCTTCTGGCTCAGCCTCGTCAGGAACGAATACATAGCCCACGCCCCAAACTGTTTGAATATAGCGTGCTTGTGAGGGATTATCCTCAATCAGGCGACGTAGACGCGAAACTTGTACATCGATAGATCGTTCCATAGCGCCCCATTCACGGCCTCGAGCTAGATTCATTAGCTTATCACGAGTCAAAGGCTCGCGTGGATGCTGCACTAAGGCTTTTAGCACTGAAAACTCACCAGTAGTCAAAGTCACTACATTGCCATCACGCTTTAGAGTACGAGTAGATAGATCTAGCGTCCATGGACCGAATTCGACCACTTCTAGCTGATAGCTAGGCGCGCCTGGCAGTTCACGATTTTGACGGCGCAATACTGCTTTGATACGGGCCAGCAACTCTTTAGGGTTAAAAGGCTTTGGTAGATAATCATCAGCGCCCGCTTCTAAACCAGCAATACGATCAGCATCACCACCTTTAGCAGTCAACATAATAATCGGGATATCGCCGTTATCTTCACGTAAGCGCTTACAGATGGTGATGCCATCCTCGCCCGGTAGCATTAGATCTAATACTACTAATGAAAATAGTTCACGCTGCATCAATTTGTCCATTTGACTGCCATCATGCGCGGTACGGACTACAAAGCCATCATCTTCTAGGAAGCGTTGTAGCAAAGAGCGTAAACGAGCGTCATCATCGACGACCAAAATGCGCTGAGTCATAGTATCGGAACTTTTATTTTCAGTCATGAATAGATCCTTTATTGAGCGTTATTATTGTTAAAGACTTGCTGATTGGTAGTTAATTGTTGGCAATTGAAAACCCATAAACTCAAATATTAAATTTTGCGAATAAATCTTAAGAAATTGCCAGTCATTGACTGGTGTTTATAGTATTCATGCTTTAGTGTATAAGATTGCACCGTCAATTGCATCACTATTAGGCACAAATGCTGTATGCGTTTGTTTAACAAACACAGATAACAACTACTATATTGCCTTTTATCCCCTAAAAATACTTATAGGCAATGAAAAAATAAAAAGAATTTTTATTTATGCAGCTTTTGCTATAATGCCAAACACCATTTCTTAACGATTGATATGTATATGAGTAGCACTGATACCTTAACGTCATCACTAGCCCCGACAAATGCACAGGGCTTAGATGCAACCACACACGCGAATATTCACGACAAGCTTGCTCGCGCGCTTGGCATTAAGACTGCTCAAGTTAAAGCGTTTGTCAAACTTTATGATGGAGGGGACACGGTTCCATTCATTGCTCGCTATCGTAAAGAGAAAACTCAAAATCTCGATGATGTGCAGCTACGTGCGCTAGAAAAGTCACTCAATTATGAACGTGACATGGCCACGCGCCGACTGAAGATTACTGAGTTACTCAGCACTCAAGGTAATCTTACCGATGAGCTGCAAAAGCGTATCGATAATGCCACTTCTAAGCTAGAGCTAGAAGATATCTACTTACCCTACCGTCCACGTCGCCGCTCACCAGCTGCTAAAGCACGTGCTGCCGGTTTAGATAACGCAGCTCAAGCCGTATTGACTACAGAGACTACTTTAGAAGATGCGTTAGCGAATTATCAAGCACCAGCTACTATCACTGATGACAGTGGTAACGAGATTGAAGTTGATTTCGCAGACTTAGATAAGCAGTTGGCAGGGGTACAAGCCATCATCGTTGATGAATGGACGCAAGAATTAGGCTTATTGGATAGCTTACGTAATGGCTTTGCCAAGACAGCTAGTATCGTATCAGCCGTTGCTAGTGATGATAAGCGTGAAGTAGGTGAAAAGTTCAAAGACTACTTTGAGCATAGTGAGAGCCTTGCACGCCTGCCTAATCATCGCCTATTAGCTATGCTACGCGGTCGTCAAGAAAATGTTTTAGGTCTAAAAATCGAGGGCGAAGATGCCCCCTTTATTGATAAAATAGTTAAGAATTTTGAGATTGATGGTAAAGCTCCAGCAGCCCGTCATGAGTTTTTGCTAGAAGCCGCTAACAGCTTGTGGAAAGAAAAATGGCGTCCACATATTGAACACCGCTTATTGACTGAAAAGCGTCTAAATGCAGAAGCCGATGCTATTGAAGTTTTCGCTAGTAATCTACAGCACTTATTGATGTCAGCTCCAGCGGGTCGCAAAGTTATCTTAGGGGTCGATCCTGGTATTCGTCATGGGGTCAAAATGGCTATTATTGATAGCCAAGGTCACGTGATGTTGGATAGCAGCGACAAGCCAGTGATTGCTACGGTTTATCCTTTTGCTCCTGATAATAAGATGGATGAAGCCAAAACTGTTATTGATAAGCTATTGGCTACTTATAATGTTGACTTAGTAGCTATCGGTAATGGTACAGCGAGTCGCGAAACCGACGCTATGATTAAAGAGATCCTAGCCGCTAATGAGGCGTTACATGCCAAAGTGGTCATCGTCAATGAGTCAGGTGCTTCGGTATATTCAGCCAGTGAACTGGCTAGTGATGAGTTGGCCAATTTAGATGTATCAGTGCGTGGTGCAGTTTCAATCGCTCGTCGCTTGCAAGACCCTTTATCTGAGTTAGTAAAAGTAGATCCAAAAGCTATTGGTGTCGGTCAATATCAGCATGACGTTAACCAAAACCAGCTTGCCGATAGTCTTGATAAAGTTACTCAAGATAGCGTGAACGCGGTTGGGGTTGACGTTAATACTGCCAGTCCTGCTATCTTGACTCATATTGCTGGTTTGAATAAAAATGTTGCGCAGCAGATCGTTACTTA
The DNA here is from genome assembly GCF_018919485.1 of Psychrobacter sp. TAE2020. GTDB lineage: Bacteria > Pseudomonadota > Gammaproteobacteria > Pseudomonadales > Moraxellaceae > Psychrobacter. The sequence goes on along the minus strand of NZ_JAHLMU010000001.1, from coordinate 1,897,569 downwards.
TCGCTCTGAACATGGTGCTTTTGCCAGTCGTGAAGATCTAAAAAATGTACCACGTTTAGGTACGAAGACCTTTGAACAAGCGGCAGGATTCTTGCGTATCAATGACGGTACTAATCCTCTAGATGCGACTGGTGTACACCCAGAAAGCTATCAGTTAGTAGCGGCACTATTAAGTCAAACTGGTAAAGATTTAGCGGAGATTATCGGTAATGATGGCGTGCTGAATAGCATTGACATCACTGCTATTGCTGCTAATGATGACAACATCAGTATTAGCGCTATTATCCAAGAGTTGGCAAAACCTGCCCGTGATCCACGTCCTGAGTTTAAAACGGCCACTTTCCGTGATGACGTCAACAGTATCAAAGATTTGTCTGAAGGCATGACGCTTGAAGGCGTAGTTACTAACGTTACAGCATTTGGTTGCTTCGTCGATGTCGGTGTTCATCAAGATGGCTTAGTGCATATCTCTCAGATGGCTAATGACTTTGTTGCTGACCCTATGAACCGAGTTAAGCCAGGCGATATTATCTCTGTTCGGGTAATCTCTATTGACGAAAAGCGTGGCCGTATCGGTTTTAGTATGAAACCTGAAGCTGAGAAACCAGCTCGCAACGCTAATAAGGCCTCAGCTAATACTGATAGCAAAAGCGCTAATGACAGCACTCAAAATGTTAATAGCAGTGCTGAGCGTAAAACTAGCCGTCCACAAGCTAAACGCCCAGCGTCTGATGATAAGCGCTCTGCAAAACCACGTGGGCCACGTACTGATCGAAATGATAAGCGTAGTACTACTAACACTAGTACCACTAATCCTAGCAGCAGCAAGCCTAGTAAAGCAGAAGCTCCTAGCAAGATGGGTACTTTTGGTGCCTTGCTACAAGAAGCTGGTGTGACTAAAGCTAAAAAGTAATCAGGGTTTATTAAAGTATAAAAAAGGCAGCCTGATGGCAACTCTATCAATTTTATTTTTTGATAACGATAGACCAATCAATAATTGCGTTAGCAAAGTTGACTAGCTATTAATTTATAAATCGTCTTCTTCTGAAGCTTCTGCTAAGTCTTCTGGTGCCTCTAGCACAGGATCTTCAGATATTATTTCAGTGGTTTGTAATTCTGAGTTTTGTAAAGCTTCTGCTGGTGCTTTTATTTCCGTAGTCATCGGTTGCTGACCGTTCGGTGCTTTTATTTCTGTAGTCATCGGTTGCTGACCGTTCGGTGCTTTTATTTCTGTAGTCATCGGTTGCTGACCATTCGGTGCTTTTATTTCTGTAGTCATCGGTTGTTGACCGTTCGGTGCTTTTATTTCTGTAGTCATTGGCTGTTGACCATTATTACTATTGGCCCGTGTGCGTGAAATAGTTTTAGTTTCGCTAATAGTAAACGGAATCATTTTACTGGTTTTAGAAGTATTTGCATCAGTCTCGTTATCTGTGCTTGCAACAGCCCTCTCAGCGGTGGCCGTTGTCTTGTTAGCGGCTTTAGTATTAGCTGGAGCGGCCATTGCCAATGTTGGGATAGTAAGTGCAGCGCCAATCAATAATGATAAAGCTAGATTATGGTTTTTCATTTATTTAATCCTCAATTTATAATTTTATAATGTCAATTAGAATAGTCGTACAAATAACTCTGATTAAGTACGGCTTAATATAGTGACTTTCTATTTAGAATACAGAATATATATATTTAAAATAACTAATATATAATCTATAGAGAAAATAAAATCATGATAATCAATTGGCGACTATCATGACTGATTCGTATAAAAATGTTGGTCAGTACACAACGTTATCTATAAATATAAAAAATATCGTAAACACTATGGGTAATAATAACAATTTAAATACCAACCATTCAGTGGTACATCGATGTAAAGTCTGTCAGACTTCTGCTAATAAGTGATATTGTGCAATTATTGTAGTGTTATTGTTAGATAAAAACCGCATCTTGTTGCCAAAATGCGATTACTTTAAGGCTACTAATTACTAGTTCCCAAACAGCTTTGTAAGCTATAGGTTTAGCTATCAATCACATCAAAGCTTAAACCAGCATGTTTCTCTAAACGCTCAAGTAACTTGTTGCCCATTGCTGAAGCAGGTGTCCAAAAACCACCGTCCACTTCTTCTTTACTGATGTCTTGCGCTAAGCATAAAGCAGATTGCGCTAGCATGCGTGAAGTACTGCCGTATCCAGGATCTCGGTCACCAGTTACTTTAGTGCTAATAGTATCGCTGTTAGAGGTTTTCCCAAAAAACCTAATATCAAAAAAGCCTTCATTTTGTTCTGATTTAGAAGGCCCTGAGCCTGATTTAGGTAATACATGCTTCGATAGCAACTCACGACTTGGCTTAAATATCATCGCTGTCGCAAATCCTAATAAACCGGCGCTTAAGCCATAGCTCATCAATTTACCTTTGATACCATCTTGCATCCACATGGCTTCATCGTATTTAAAATTATGCCCATACTGATAGCTTAACAGCTGGTTGCTACGATGAACGATACGGGTATTGATACTTGCCATCACAAAAGGAGCTAGCCAGCGCTTATGCTCACTATCGTATTCAGGCTTGCCAACATTGTCTTGGCGTACACTAGGCGCATCTTTATCATCGTTCAATAGGTAAGGGTTAGCAACTTGCTTACGACGAGCTTTGTCTTGACCTACCTCTTCAAAGATAGTGGCCATAGAGGCGATAGTACCGCCAGATAAGCCACCTTTAGCTGCTTTTACCCGCATATTGATGCTTTGACAAGCTTGACCAAACTTAGCTTCAGCATGCTGCTGAGTGAAGTAGACGCCTAAATCAGAAGGTATAGAGTCAAAGCCACAAGAATTGATGATGCGTGCGCCACTTTGTTTGGCTGTCTGTTGATACTTATCTAACATATCTTTAATAAAAATGGCTTCGCCAGTGAGATCAACATAATCAGTACCGTTTTCAGCGCAAGATTTGATTAGGGGTTCGCCGTATTTTAGATAAGGACCGACTGTTGAGATAACCACTTGTGTCTGTTTAGTCATAGCATCAAGGCTAGCTTGATCGTCACTGTTAGCCATGATTATATCGACCTTATCAGTTTTTGTGCTTTGGGATTGCTGCAGTCTATTGATTGCAGTCTGTAGAGTCTCTAACTTTTGCTGATCACGTCCTGCTAACGCCCAAGATATTGGCTTTGATTGATTGGCATTATCAGCTTGCTGCTCAGTTAGAAATTTTGCTAAGTAGTGAGCTGTGATTTGCCCAACAAAGCTAGTAGCGCCATAAAGAACAATAGAATAAGCACGCTGTGCACCGTTAGACGCTGGATTAGCCTGTCGTGCAGTGTTTTGCTTAGACTGATTTGTAGCGTCTTGGCTAGAATTAGTATCATTGTTCATAATTATTCCCTTTACAACTAATTAGAAGGCTTATTTAAAATAACCATAAAATGTTGATGACAGCACTTTATAAATGTAGATGGTTATAATGATTTTTATAGCTGACTGCTACTGTAACTGTGGCTTGTAATTGTTGCTATAGACGATTAATTGAATAGCTTCATAACTAAGATTTTGTATTAATCGTTCTACAAGCTTGTAAAAACATCAACGCTTAGACTGATAGAATAGTATTTAGTGGATAAAAGTTGTTAAGCAAAAATATGTAGACATATAATCGCCTAAAAACCAAGTAAAATCACTTAATGTGATATATTTGCTACAAATATGGCGTTATCGCTACACAGGTTACACAATATAGCGTGAAGAATACCAAAATGAACGTATTAAGCTAATAAATGTTGCTAATCTTCTGTTAAGTTAATAACAACAAAGTTAATAACAATATTGAGCATCAAAAATAGTGGTTTTCTAAATGGCGTTAAGTATAGGTTAATAAATAGCCAGTTAGAAAACGGATAGTAGTAATTTTTTAGCTATTTGATATCTGTTTTGATGTTTATCTTTTGATTTTTATATGAGGAGAACGATTATGTTTCGTTGGGCTATTATTTTTGCAGTCATCGCACTGATAGCAAGTTTGTTAGGCTTTGGTGGAGTTGCCGGTTTGTCATCTAACTTGGCTTATATCTTCTTAGTTGTTGCCGTAATTCTATTCATAGTGGCCTTTATTGGTCGCAAAGTCTAATAGACGGTAATTGTCAAATAGAAAAAAGTCCTCACTTGAGGACTTTTTTTTGGGTTTAATCAAGGTGAATGTTTTGCAGGTTCTAAATAATATAATAACCAAGATTAGCTACAGACGTTTAGGCTGAATAATATATTCCATACGCTTGGCCAAACGGATATCGAGACTAGTAATACCACCAGTGTCGTGAGTAGTCAAACGCACATCAACTACGTTATAAGTATTATGCCATTCAGGGTGATGCTCTAATGCTTCTGCATAAAAAGCAGCTTGATTCATAAAACTCATAGCCTCAATAAAATCACTAAAGTTGTAAGACTTAACAATACTATTACCGTCACGTTGCCAGCCGGCTAAATCTTCTAGCTGCAAGTCGACTTGTTGGTTAGATAAACTACTCATAGCAATATCCTTTATTATTAGGTAAAAGCAAGCTGGCACTGTAAAGCCAGTGGCTGGTTAAGATGCTGAGTGCTATTATTAAGCGCTTTAGATCTAGGGTAACTGAGCAGTTATTTTATAATATATAAGGTGCAAAAAACCTACCTATCTTTTGCAGCTCCTTACTATAAATTAGTGGTTAAACTATGAAATATAGCAATAAAGGTCGCAAAATATAGGCAGGTATTGCAACGGTTAAACCGTTATAGCTGTCATCATAGGATCGAATAGTAGCAGAGTTAGCAATAAATGCTAGTACTACTAATAGTTAATTGTTGCTTAGCAAAACTAGCTCTTTGTTCTACTAGTCTGCGCTTAGCTGATAAGGTCTTTATAATCAGGATGCTTATCAATGTATGAGGCTACAAATGAGCATTGTGGAAGCACTTTTTTATCATTATCACGGGCATAATTTAGTGCATGCTTTACTAAGGCAGATCCTACGCCCTTACCACCTAATGACTGCGGCACGATAGTATGGTCATAAATTAAAGTGTCGTCGCGCTGCTGATAGCTTATATAACCAATTTGCCCCTCTACTGTAGTTTCAAAACGCTTTGCTTGCTCGTTATGAGTAATAGTTATGGGGTCTGTAGAGGCTTGGTTCATAAAAAATCCTTTTATTATCATCATGATTTATTTTTTGCTACTAGTCTAAATAGTACAAGTTTGCAGCTTATTAGTAAAAAGCTTAGCAGTTAAAACTATTATTAAGTTTACTTACCTGAGTTACTAGTAGCTTAACGTGTCTTAAAGCAATAGCAGATAGCTGAACAGTTACTGCGTATCCGTGCTGCGAGCATAAAATAAGGCTTGGCGTACTACTTGCGGCAGATATCTCTTAAAGCCTGTGACTGGATCAGAAATTCGCTGCTGTTTTTCCATTACTTTATCAGTAGCAGCATCCGCTAGCGTTTGTGCTTGATTATAAACGGCTAGTTCATCAACGCTAGGTTTACTGAAATGATAAATGCGCTTCAGGACTTGTTTAAACTGACTACCAAAATGACCAGTATTGTAAGACAGGTTATAGTCACGGCAGATAGCTTGCACTTGTGGCACGATACTAGCGTAACGATTGGCGGGCATATCTGGGAAGATGTGATGCTCAATCTGATGTGATAGATTACCGGATAAAATATGGAATAGTTTACTACCCTCTATATTACTCGATCCTAGAATCTGCCTAACATACCAGTCGCCTTTACTCTCATTTTCATCAAAATTAGTATAGATGTGAGCCTGATCAGTAAAATGGCCACAGAATATGATTGCCCAAGTCCATAGGTTACGTACTATGTTAGCAGTAGCATTGCCTGTTAGCGTGCTTAACGCACTGCGACGACCTAAAGCCAAGCCCACAGTAGCTGGCAATACTAGATAGTCCTTAGCCACTTGCCGAGCTATTTTGGCCCAAAGAGCGCGTGATTTCTGCTGTAGTATCTGCTGCTTATCTTCAGCGTCTGCGTATTCCTCAACACTGATTTGAATGTCATGGAAGGCCACTGCCCACTCAAACCCTAAAGCTAGAATCAAAGTTTTTAGCGGATTATAGCGATCTTCTGGTGTCCACGGCTGCTCATCAGTTACTCGAATCAAGTGATAGCCAACATCGTGATCACGGCCTACTATATTAGTAAAAGTATGATGCAAGTAGTTATGCGAGTGCTGCCATAAAGGAGCAGGGCAGACAATATCCCAATCGAATTTTTGACTGTTTAGATGCGGATGCTGCATCCAATCATACTGACCGTGCATAACATTATGGCCAAGCTCCATATTATTTAAGATTTTGCTAAAACTAAGCATCGAAGTACCTAACAGCCATACCGCCAGTTGAGCACGTTTGGTTGCTAGACGTCCTGCGATCGCAAGTAGAGCACGTGCTGCGATTTCACTACACACTACGGTTGCGTAAACACGCTGAATATAGCGAGTATCATCGACACCTAAAGAGTCCATAACTTGGTTATAGAGAGTATTTAACTCTACTGCTAAGGCTTCGGTTTGCGCTTTTGATAACGGCGTTTGCGTAACAGTAGGGTAAAGCGAGTCTTTAGCCAACTTTGCTTGATCTTTCGCTGCATTGAGGTGTTTTTCGACAACACTATTGCTGCGGACACGCTGCTCTTTGTGACTGGTAATTAATGGGCTAGTCAACATAGGAACAGCAGAATGTGCGGTGGATATAGGCGGTAATAGACGCATTAACAATCCTCAGCCAAAACTGCTTATGGTTAGCAGTGACAGCAACAGTATAGTAAATCAAATGTGATGTAGCATATAACACAGCTTGACCTTAGTCTGTTTGAATCTAGTATAACTTGCTGTATTTTGGTTAGTTTTTCTAATTACTCAGTAGTAACTATACAATTGAACTAATTAATAACAGCTTTTAAAATGGCGTGCTTTTATACCTGCCAATACCTATTTTGATCAATCAAAGTACGTATTGAGAGTGATACTAGCCACTCACCAAGGTTTAGATGTCTAGTACCACATCACTCATCGCCACACTAAGGCAGGTTTGGATCGAGTCATAACCGTCGCTACTTAGTTTGCCTGTTTGAATGTTTTTAACTACTCCGCTGACTTTATTACAGCGACATAACTGACATATGCCCTGACGGCAGCCATAATTTAAACGGATACCTGCTTGTTCTGCCGCCAGTAACAAAGTGCCGTTACTGCTAAATTGCTGCTGTCGGCTACGTAAATACACCGTATGGGTTTGGATATCAGATTGCTTACCCATAGCATCTACTGCTTGTGCCGCTAAGGCGGTACCGAACCGTTCTATAATTATATTGTCACGCAGTGAGTGCCTTAGATCGAGCTTACTATTCGCTACTGACTGTAAATCACCTAATAGATTTAAATCCTCTGATAGCTTTAAACCAGCCTCTATTTCGTCTACGGCCTTATACAAGCCCGCTATCAAAGCTGGGCTACCACAAGCAAATATTTGGGTTGCAAGTAAGGGTAAGTTTAGAGCCAATAAGCTGCTAGCTTGTAGATGACGGCTATCCGCTAAATAACTAGCTGGGTCTTCAGTATTGATTAGATGATAATTGAAACTAGCATGCTCGTCAGCTAATAGCTGCCAGTAGCTCTCTAGCACTGACCCACGATTATAATGTACTAAGGTCACTGGGCGCTGATGCTGCAGGGCTTGGTTGATCAGCCCTAGCATCGGGGTAATACCGCTACCACCAGCTATAAGTAGCAGCGGTGTTTGGCTACTAAAAGTTAGCTTTGCAAGCGCTGGTGGGTTATCAGATAGGCGAGCCTGACTGCTTAAAACAGCTTGCTGCAAAGTGAAGTCGCCACTAGGTACGCTGCTAGTAAATATAGTGCCAATGGCAGCGTGTTGGGTCAGATAATTTGACACCAAGCCTTGTGGTTTAAGGGCAATAGTAACCGTATGGCGCTGGCGTCTAAGGCTCTTGATAACAGTCTTAGAATGACTAGGTTCAGACCAACATAAAGTCTGTTGCGGTAGACCTATTAACGAATAGCTACGTTGATGATAGATACCGTCGATAGGAATAGTTAGATTAATATGTTGACCACCATGCCAGCCACCATGTGCGTCAGATGCGCGTTGCCTAAAGGCACGATTGACCTCGAACTGTAACGCTATCAACTCTTCACTAAGCGCATGCCGACCAATTAAACGCAGCTTTGGCGCAGTCAATGACCAAAACGGTTGCAAACGTGAGCCAATAAAATCAACAAACGCACTTTGAATAATTTCAGGACGATAACTGGAGGTCATAGATTGATTGCTCTTTTTATAAAGCGCTTTAAAAAAGCTGTTTTAAACAAGTGGTAATGGCGATTATTAATTAAGAGTATAGTTTAACGGTTTTATGTAAGTTTGCTGTGGTCTATTATGACAGATATAGAACAAGGATGATTGCAATGGCACATACGATTTTAGAGTTTAAAGATAAACATATGCGATTTACTGGAGATGACTTAATTGTCGCCAGCATCTTAATGCTTGAATTAAATAAAGAAGCGATTGCTTTGTATTTTCCAACTATGAGAAGCATTTGGCTATAGGAATTTACACCAGCACTTCCTTTTATGACAGACCTAAATTTAGATACTTCTGTCATAACAATAGACTTAGAGCATGAATTTTTAAAAATGATTAAAAATACTTACAATCATATTGAATCGAACACTTATGTTAATAATTCTTACTTGAGTCCGATATATCATTTAATAGAGACTAGTCATCTTGGAGTACCTCGTCAATATCATGCAAATTTAATATTAGTAGCATTAAAGGGACTAAAATCGCTTTTTAGCTAATCACATTTTATTATTAAAGCTAGTAAGTTCTTAAATAGCGTCTGATAACAAGGTTTTAGCTAAAAAAGAAAGGGTTTTAAGTAAAAAGCCAGTAAACCTGCCCGAAAGCTATCTGTCAGCTTGCAGCCTATGCGCCACAATGCGATAATGAGGGACAATTTGTAATCCTAATTTTAAGACTTAGCAAACGCAGCTGCGCTATTTTTTTTATATTTAACAGTGCTTGCTACTCTTTTTTATGCAGTCCATCGGAGTGTTAATGGCTCAATATATTTACACAATGAACAACGTGTCAAAACTTGTTCCGCCTAAGCGCGAGATTTTAAAGAATATTAATTTATCGTTTTTCCCAGGTGCCAAAATTGGTGTTCTGGGTATCAATGGTTCAGGTAAATCTACTTTGCTACGCATTATGGCAGGCGTGGATACCGAGTTTAGCGGTGAAGCACGCGCGCAAACGGGTACTAAAATTGGCTATTTGCCGCAGGAACCGCAGTTAGATGATAGTAAAGACGTTCGTGGTAATGTCGAAGATGGCATGCGTGAAGCGTTAGATGCACTAGCGCGTTTAGACGCTATCTATGCAGAATACGCTGAGCCTGATGCTGACTTTGATAAACTTGCTGAAGAACAAGGCAAGATGGAAGACATCATTCAAACGTGGGATGCGCACAACTTAAACAACCAGCTAGAAAAAGCCGCCGATGCGCTACGTCTACCACCATGGGATGCGGACGTCAGCAAACTATCAGGTGGTGAAAAACGTCGTGTGGCACTATGCCGTCTATTATTGTCACGCCCTGATATGCTACTACTCGATGAGCCAACCAACCATTTAGACGCTGAATCAGTCGCATGGCTTGAGCAGTTCTTGCAGAACTATAGCGGTACTATCGTCGCTATTACCCATGATCGTTATTTCTTAGATAACGTTGCCCAGTGGATCTTGGAGCTGGATCGTGGCCATGGCTATCCGTATGAAGGCAACTACACTGAGTGGCTTGAGCAAAAGAACACTCGTTTAGAGCAGCAGAATAAGCAAGAAGAGTCATTCGCGAAAGCACTGAAAAAAGAGCTTGAGTGGATTCGTACTAACAAAAAAGGCCAACAAGCTAAGTCTAAATCACGTGTACAGCGTTTCGAAGAGCTAAACTCAACGGAGTTTCAAAAGCGTAATGAGACCTCTGAAATTTATATTCCACCAGGTCCACGTTTAGGTAATAAAGTCATCGAAGTGAACGATATCTCCAAATCATTTGGCGACCGTTTGCTTTATAAAGACTTGAGCTTTAACGTGCCAGCGGGTGCTATTGTCGGTATCATTGGTCCTAATGGTGCGGGTAAAACTACGCTATTCAACATGATTACCGATCGTGATAAACCAGATACAGGTTCTGTTGATTTGGGTGAAAGTGTTAGCGTCGCTTATGTCGGTCAGGTTCGTGATAACTTAGACGATACTAAGACGGTTTGGGAAGAGATCTCTGACGGTTTAGATATCATTACCGTTGGGGATTACACTACCCCAAGCCGTGCTTATATCGGCCGCTTTAACTTTAAGGGTTCAGACCAGCAAAAGCACGTCGGTCAATTATCCGGTGGTGAGCGTAACCGCTTGCAACTAGCTAAAACCTTGAAGCAAGGCGCGAACGTATTGCTACTCGATGAGCCCTCTAACGATTTGGATATTGAGACTTTACGTGCGCTTGAGGATGCTATTCAAGTGTTCCCAGGTACGGTAATGGTAGTATCGCATGATCGCTGGTTCCTTGACCGTATTGCTACGCATATTCTAGCCTTTGAAGATGAAGCGCCAATTTGGTTCGACGGTAACTACTCTGAATTTGAGACTTATCGTAAAAAGACTATGGGTGATGATGCAGGTCCTAAGCGTGCAAAATATAAGAAAATTACTAACTAAATGAGTAAATTTTCAGCCTTATAGCATTATATTATGATAAAAAAAGACTACTAATTCATTAGTGGTCTTTTTTTGAGTGGCGAATAATCAAAATAATGAGTTTAAATATCTATTACTTCACAAGCCATGTTCTCAAGCTTTGATAGCTTGTGGCGTAGATTCTGTTGTAGTAGCTCTAGCTTATCTTCGGACAATTTGCCTTCGATAAAAACTTGGATGCAGCTGTCGTCAGCTGTTTTATAGCCAACTTTAATTTCATCAATAAACAAAACATGATCGTAGTCATTAGCATTGTCGCTAGCATTATTACTAATACTACTATTACTAGCACTAAATTCTTCATGAGCACAAGTTCTATGATCAAGAGGGGGTATCAGTAACTGATGATAAAGGTAGCTATTAGCGGATTGATTAGTGCATTGCTCAATAACGGCTGAATAATATTCTATCTGATCCTTAATATAAGCTATACCTTGTGATGATTCAGCTGTGTTATCTAACTTTAGATAGTGGTCTAGCTGCTTATATTCCCAAAGATTTAAGCTATTGCCATCTTGCCGTCTGACATAAAAACGTTGCCAGTTGCGATGACGTTGAGTAACGTTTTTCCAAATCAAAGTAGTAAGATTCAGCACCCACGTATCAATATTATCAAGGAGTGGGGCGATATCATCGATTAATAACTGTCCACCAGTGATGATGATTCGGTTATCTTGTAGTCTGGCATGATGATGATTAATCCAGCCCATACTATTACGAGTGGCGACTTGCTGAATCGTAAAATCATGAATATCTAATCGATAGACAGGAGTGTGATTATATTGGCGCTTCTCAGGATAGCCTAACGAGCCGATGATGATGATATGCTGCTCATCTGCAGTGCCGACTAAAGTAGCCGTATGAAAGTCAGTCGCTGGAAACACAGTTTTTGGATAACTATAAACCTCAATAGTTCCATCAGTATTTATAACGCTAACCTCATTATAAATGTAAAAATCTGCATCATAATAATCTTCATATTCACCAGCAATTAGAATAATACGTCCATCTGGTAGTAGCGTTTGGCTTTGGCCCATACGCCCTTGAGACCATAAAGGTAAGGTTTCAAAGCTGTTATTGCTCACATCATTATCGATGATAATTTTTCTAATACTGTGAGCATTGAGGTCATGCTTAATCACCCATTGATAAAAAGGATTGGTAAAATCGGTTGGGTTTTGTTTACCATAAATACGATGTTTAAACTTTTGGTAGCTCAGCAAAAACTTTTGGACTTGCTGAGTATCAAGGTTTGCTAACTCATTATAGATAGCTTGCTGCTTGAGGTGTCTAGGCAGCTGGGGTACGGAGTGCGGTGGGGTGCGATAAGGCGACTTGGGATTGATATAAGGGAATACTATAAATTTAGAGCATCGTAAATTAATAGCCACTACATTAAGTAGGCTATGAAAATAAAGAAGTTGAGTGATGTTAGATAAAGAGAAAGAGCGGTTTACTTGATAAAATTTTAGAGTCATATATAGCTGTCGTAGCATGACGACAGGCAAGGGGTCAGATGAGTTTTGAGTAACAGCATACAGATTATTATTACTTTATGCTGATCATTAATAGTAACAGAAATTTTTGCCAAAAAAAAGAACTTCATAAAGAAGCCCTTTCTTATAATTATGGTGACTAGCTCGCTTCAACGGCTAGCGCTTACGGCCAAACTTACGCTGTTTTTTATTGCTAATAGCCGTGATAGCATGGGCGATCTCTTCTTCATCTAGGCTCGCCACTTGTTGCAAGATCTGCATCATATCCGTGCTAAGCACATACTTGGCATGATGAGCGATATTATTGATGCGCTCATCAAAAGTTAGAACGCCAGTCTCACTATCGGTTTGGATATAGTCCAAACGACTTAGCGCATTGACGAAGCTAGTAAACAGCGAGCGATCAAAGAAGTCAGGAATATCGTCGGCATAGAGTACTGATAGACGCTGACCAAGCAGGTGGCATAGGTCAACGACCTCTTCTGCAGTCAAGTTACCTGAGCCTTGTTGCGCTAGTAGGGCAAGGGTCATAAAGTAACGCTCAAGGCTGTGTTCGACTGGCGTTGCCAATACAGTCAGCTGTTGATAGCTACTGCTATTAGCTTCAGGAATACCGAGTATGCCATCACCCAACTCAACGATTAAGTCATGCGCAATTAGATTGTCTATTTTATCATTGAGCGTGTCTTTGAGTCCGTGAGCCGAATAATGCAAGAACAACTCGCTTTGCAGGAATGGATATAGCTGCGCTACGATATCATCGAGACGATGACGTTTGATACGACCATTACGAGCCACTAATGCTGCTAAGAACGACTGTAAAATAAACACATGCAATATATTATTGCGGAAGTAGCTAAGTAGTGCTGCTTGGCGATCAACGACCTGAATAATATCCCCTAAGATATGCGGTATACGTTCAATAAGCTTGAGCTTGATACCATAATTGACAATCTGTTGCGGACTCATATCAGTGATAATAGTGTCTTCATCATAAGGCTGCTGGCGAGCAATACTCTGATATAGAGCAATCTGCTCGCGACAGATACTTTCATCTAGCGCCGCTTTTGGAGCTGATAATACTACTAATGACAACAGCGATATTGGGTTGACTACCGCCGCTTTATTGATGTGCTGCATGATCTTGACGCCGATATTATCGACCATCGCCGTAGCTTTTGCATCCAATGGCGTATCAGTACGATCAGCGGGTAAGCTTTCAGCAGGAACATCGAACTTCTGCATGAAGTCAGTTAAGTGTAATGGCGTACCAAAGCTTAAATGGACATTACCAAAGACCCGTTCAATCTTACGAGTGACTTTGAGTAGCCCTATCAACGACTCTGACTCTTTAGGCTTACCCTTTAGCTCACCAACATAAGTACCGCCTTCCATAATACGCTCATAACCAATATAAGTAGGAATGAAGACTACTGGCTTATTAGTCTTGCGTAATTGGCTATGTACCGTCATCGCTAACATGCCCATCTTCGGCGGCAACAAGCGCCCTGTACGCGAACGTCCGCCTTCTATAAAGTATTCAATCGGCGTATTCCGAGTGATTAAGGTATGCATATATTCACGTAATACTGCAGTATATAATCCATTACCACGGAAGCTACGGCGGATAAAGAAAGCCACTGCACCGCGCAATAACGGTCCTAATACGGGCACGTCTAGATTGTCACCGGCCGCTACGTAAGGAATGCTCAGTCCACGCTTATAAATAACATAAGACAACAGCAGATAATCGACGTGGCTGCGATGGCAAGGCACATAGATGATTTCATAATCCGCTGCCAGCTCACGCACTCGCTCAAAATGGTGTACTTCTACGCCATCATAGAGCTGAGTCCATAACCAAGTCAAAAACCGATCAAAGACTCGAATAATAGGGTAAGAGTAATCGTTGACCATCTCATTAGCATAGCTTTTGGCTAGGATATGCGCTTCACGCACACTAGTGCCCGTCTCCTTAAATTCGGTCTCTATCGCATGTTTGATAGCTGGGGAGTAGATGAGCTTATCGACTAGATTACGTTTGTCAGATAAGTCAGGGCCGAGCATACTGGCGCGCTGCTTATCGAGATACACATTCAACTGCTGCTGGATAGTACGTGCCACCTCACGATTGGCATCAGCAGCAGCTACTAAAGAATTCATCGGCAAGGGTTGCAGCATCTCATTACTAGGCTGAGCGCTTGACGGATCACTATCAGTTATTTTTTGCAGTAGGTATTCTTTATCATTATCATTATCATCATCAACATCAATATCATCGTTATATAAGCTGGCGCTTAACTCATTAATAACGCTAGTCGCTACACAATTATCCTCTACTTCCTCGCACAAATTATGATATACGACGGTACGCAGATCTTGTGAAGGATGAAACTGTACAAAAGTATCACGGCCCATCACTCCAATGTTGAAGAGCTGCTTAGTGATGCTAGGGTCTTGCCAATTGTCAGTCATTAACAGTTTGAACAGCGAGTCCTCTTTTTCAGGAGCACGCCCCCATAGAATAGACACTGGCACTAAGCGAATCTGTAACTCTGGGTATTGCAGAGCAGCAGAAATCAAGCGCATTAAACGCGGTGAAACTTGATCCTGTTTAGCCTTTGGATGATGCAAAAATATAATAGCCGCACTCTCATCTATTTGATGGACACTGTCTTTTACCCCAACCAAAGCCGGAGGCAGTTTATGCTCTTGAGTTTGTAAATCGATGAGAATACTGTTCGAACGGGAATAGTCTTGCAGCACATAAAAGGTAAGGGTTTGATCCTCAGCGGCGAATTCAGGTAACTCACCTAGCAGTTTGGGTTTGACTGCTACATCCAGTATTTGTCCAGACAGCTTACGATAGAGCTGATTGATAGGGGTTTTGGCAGCAGGCTTAACTAGCACTTTTTGACTATCCAAATTACCATCAGCACGGCTATCAACACCGCCAACATCATCAATACCATTATCATTATTGGTTGAAGACGATTCAGCAGCGCGCTCTGTTAAAAACTTGTTTTTTAAAAAACTGGGTATCATAATCAGCAGTCAAACTTTGTTAAATGTAATGCGCTTATGATGCCACAAAAGTCGTTAAAGCGATATATGGTGTCGGTATCTACTAGTATTATTATTTATAGATACCAGAACGCTTAACTACACGTCCAGCAAACCCAAGCCACCGCAAAGGTGGTGCAGCTACTTTACCTGTTGGCCATCTTTGCTTACTATATAAGCTAGCTAAACTACTTTAGTCTAAGTCTGTTGTTATTACTATTTAAGTGAGCCGCTATGACCCCTGCTATCGAGCTGGCACAAAAGCTCAATATTGACTACCAACTTCATGATTATAGTCATGATAGCCAAGCTGCCTCTTATGGCTTAGAAGCTGCTGAGAAATTAGGCGTGGCTGCTGAGCAAGTATATAAAACCTTGGTAGTACAGACCGATACTAACAAGCTAGCCGTAGCGATTGTGCCAGTTAATAGCACAGTCAATCTTAAAAAAATGGCTAAGGCTATCGGCTGCAAAAAAGTACAAATGGCTGATCCTAAGCAAGTCGAACGCAGTACTGGTTATGTGCTCGGTGGAGTCAGCCCACTTGGTCAAAAAAAGCGTCTAGTAACCGTTATAGAACAATTAGCACAACAACAGTCAACCATCTATGTCAGTGCTGGTCGTCGGGGTTTAGAGATTGAATTAACCGCGCAGCAGTTAGCAGAGACTTTAGACGCGCGCTTTGTAGACATTGCAGATACTGCATATAAATAGCCACTTCATCTTAAAATTACTATAAGGATAGAACCATGCCTCATTTAACCATTCAAGCGACGCCAAACGTCAGCATTCCTCATGAAGAGTCTTTACTTAAAGCTCTTAACCAAGCGCTCTGGGACAGTGGGCATTTTGGCAAGGCCACAGATATTAAGGCACGAGTCCTACCCTTGAAGACTTTTTTGGTTGGCGTGCAGGATGATGAGCAACAGCAAGGTTTTATTTACGCCCACCTAAAGCTGATGGCAGGACGTGATGATAAGACTCGCAATGAGTTAGCGCAGGTATTAGTGGCAACTTTAGAGGAAAAGCTAGCACTAGAACAATCAGGTCGTGCCAGCCTACAGATATGTGTCGAAGTAGAAGAGATTAGCACCATTTATCATAAGAAGATTATGGGCAGTTAAGGGAGCAAGCTATAACTATTTACATAGCGACTCACTAGCATATTTCGGTAGCAGAATGACTTCGACAGTATAACCTGCTGTTTTTCCTTGCGTAGCCATCAAGTTGCGGGCGATACGTAGTCGATAGTTACCTGTTGTTGGTAGGCAGCCCTGATAGATGATACCGCCCTTAGTGCCATCTTGCTTACCGCTGGGCATCTGTAATACCCCAATATTGGCAGTCTCAGGGGTACCGGCGAGTGGCGCAATATTAATCAAGGCATACTGCCAACTGGTGGCACTGAATTGATACCAATGCTCATTTTGATCAGGCTTTAGTTTGCCAGTGATAATAGTACTTACTTGGCCTTTGTTAAAGTGAATTGGGGTGTCAGTCTTATTAGTAGTACTACTGTTAGGGCTGGCTTGCACGCTACTTATGCTCATTAAAGCAATAATAGCAGCAGCAGGGACAAGGGCTTTATTCATAAATAAATTCATAACGGATTCTCATAAAATTATTAGCTTACATTGCTTTGAGGACTAATAGTTTAAATTTAGGCCATATCCGTTGATAGTTTTAAGGTGAGTTAATCTTTATATCCGTAACTTATAGTAGCTAAAAATAGCACACAAAAAAGCGCCCAGCTATTAATCACTGAGCGCTTTTTTGACTCCAATAAACTACAGTTGACCTAAGCTAACTGCAGCTAGCTTAAGCTAATGTTAGTCTAGGAAAGCGAAGCTATCGATATCCATCGCAGTCATGCTTTCACTTGGCGCAACCATACTTTCGGCATGACCTGAGGTACGTGGCAAGATTTTATCAAAATAGAATTCTGCCGTTTGGATTTTGGCTTGATAGAATTCTGGTGATTCAGCACCACCGCTTTCTAACTTCTCATAAGCGACAGCCGCCATACGTGCCCAATGGTAGCCCATCATTACATAACCTGAATACATCAAGAAGTCATCAGACGCCGCTGAGATAATTTCACGGTCTTTACGAGCGATCAACATTAAGCGCACGGTTAAGGTGTTCCACTCAGCACATAGCTTAGTCAATGCCCAAACGAATTTGCGCATGTCTTTATCAAGCGCGTACTCACCACACCATCTGATGATAGTAGAAGTATAGTCACGGATGATCTTGCCTTTAGACTGTAAAATAACTTTACGACCTAATAAGTCTAGGGCTTGAATACCAGTGGTGCCTTCGTACATAGTAGCGATACGGGCATCACGAGCGATCAGCTCCATGCCCCATTCTTTGATATAGCCATGACCACCGTAGATTTGCTGACCATGCTTAGCTGCTTCGATACCAAGTTCAGTTAAGAAACCTTTTAGGATAGGAGTATAGAAGCCTAATTTATCATCCCACTTTTCAAACTCAGCATCATCACCATTAGCGATACCTTGAGACATCTTATCGGCATAGCGTGCTGAATGATAAATCATTGAGCGACCACCTTCGGCAAAGGCTTTTTGAGTCAACAGCATGCGACGTACATCGGCATGATGGATGATAGCATCGGCTACTTTTTCAGGATCTTTAACCCCTGATAAAGTGCGCATAGAGCGACGATCTTTGGCATAAGGTAGGGCATTTTGGAAAGATAATTCAGTATGTGCTAAACCTTCGATACCTGTACCGATACGAGCCGTGTTCATAAAAGTGAACATAGCTTTTAGGCCTTTATTTGGCTCACCAATCAGATAACCAACCGCTTCATCAAAATTCAATACGCAAGTGGCTGATGAGTTAATGCCCATTTTGTGCTCGATAGAACCACAACTGACCCCATTACGATCGCCAAGTTCGCCTTCAGCATTTGATAAAAATTTTGGCACGATAAATAAGGAAATACCGCGTGTACCTTCTGGTGCATTAGGTAGGCGTGCTAAAACAATATGAATGATGTTTTCGGTTAGATCGTGTTCACCACTAGAGATAAATATTTTGGTGCCGCTAAGCTTATAGCTACCATCATCTTGTGGAATGGCCTTTGATTTAACTTGGCCCAAGTCAGTACCGCACTGTGGCTCAGTCAGACACATAGTACCTGCCCATGAGCCTTCAATCAATTTATGCAAATAAGTCTGCTTCTGATCTTCCGTACCATACTGTAATAAAGTATTGATACAACCCGTTGATAGGCCAGGATACATAGACCAAGGCCAGTTTGCGGTACCTATCATTTCAGATTTGATCAAGTTGAGTGACATAGGTAAGTTCATACCGCCATACTCTTCAGGATAAGAGATACCTTGCCAGCCGCCTTCTACGAACTGATTATAAGCTTCTTTAAAGCCTTTAGGCGTAGTTACCACCCCATTGTCAAAATGACAGCCTTCTGCATCAGCAGGCTGATAAAGAGGCGCAAGGACATTTTCGGCAAAATCAGCCATGCTTTGTAAGATCATATCAACAGTTTCAGGATCAGCATTGGCCCCGTTATCTAAAGTTTTGTAATGGCTTTGAAAGTCAAAAACATCATTAATCAAAAACTTGATATCACGTAAAGGCGCTTTGTAAGTTAACATAGTCAGTCTCGCTATTTAATGTGCCAAAATTATTAGATTTAAGGCTTATTAGGGGTTATATCCAAATATAATAGTAATAGTAATATAACTATAAAAATATTTATAACTAGTTTTATCAGCAGGTTATGAGTTGAGTAATGGATTATACCTATAAGTTATTACTACAGAGTAACAGGGGTCACGGCTAAGCGTTTAGTCTTAGCTGTCTAGTATAAAGCTTAGAGGAAGATGCTTTTTGCTGTGTGCAGTTAAAAGCACAGCATACTAAAGGCTACTTTGATGCTTAATCTAGTACAACATTGGCATTATTATAAGCGTTATAGAATGATAAATATATAATATATAACTAATATTCATATGTTGTTGGATAAGTCATTAAATTAATTCATATAGGATAGTCTATCTCAGTGTAGCTTAGCTATTAATTAATTGACAATAAGTAATAATTAACTAGGGTTTGTGTAACCATAGTCAACAGGAACCTCGTTTTATGAGTCTAGCGCCGCGTATGCATCAGTTGAAGTATTGGCTTCAACAAGTGTTGATCAAGCTTAGGTTTTTGATAAAAGGTGAGATTGCGCATTTATTTAGCGTCAAAAAAAGTCAGAGACCTTGGCATATGCCGATTGTAGCGGCTATTGCTATCAGCTTTCCAGTATTCGTTGGGGCCTATTTTGGCGCTTTGCCTTCAGGTATTAAAGCCTCATTAGGCGCTATGATTATCCTAAATTTACCTTTAGTAGGGTCATTGCCGCACCGATTGGTCACTGTGATGGCATGGGGCTTTGCGATGTCCTTAAGTTTTGCGCTAGGAGCAGTAGCGCAGCAGCTCCCTTGGCTTAGATTACCAGTATTTGCGCTGATAGCTTTTGCAGTGATTGCTTTTGGTCGCTACTATCGTCAGCCGCCACCAGCAGGGCTATTTATTATGATGGCTGGTGCTATTGCTTTATTTATACCTATACCTTCGACACAAGTGCTGCCAGCCACAGGTCTAGTGATGTTTGGTAGCGTCTTTTCAATCATTATGGCCTTGTTTTATTCGTTACTGTTACTAGCGACAAGGCCTAGCCAACCTGCACCTAGCTACAATTATGAGCCAGATACGCTGAGTGAAAGTATCATAGTAACCAGTTTTGTTAGTTTGACTTTATTGATCGCAGTGCTGCTGGAGATGTCTAACCCTTATTGGGCAGCAGTCAGCTGCTTTATTATCATTCAAGGGATCCATCTTCGTACTATTTGGATAAAGCAGTTTCATCGTCTGCTGGGCACTTTGATAGGTGTAGGTCTGGCAGGATGGATGTTGTCGTGGGGTTTGAGCAGCTGGCAAGTGGCCTGCGCTATACTATTGATGATGTTGAGTATTGAATCCTTAATCGATCGTCATTATGGGCTGGCGGTCATCTTTATCACTCCTTTGACTATATTTATTGCTGAGTACGGTAGCGGTAATGCGCTAAACGAGCAAGTCTATCAGGAAGTTATGCGCGCCCGCTTGCTCGATACGGCACTCGGCTGTCTGTTAGCTCTTACTGGCGGCTTGATGATGCACTCGATTAAGCTGCGCTTACCCTTACAAAAGCTAGAAAAACGTCTGCTTATGCGTTTTGGCTCTAAACCGTAAATGCCGCTTTTGCAAGCTTTATGTCGCCCCTGCTTTTAGGCTGACCGTCGCGCTCTTAACATCGACAGCTTGTCCAGTCCAACGCTCAAAGCTAAGCGCCGCTTGAGCGATAAGCATACCGTAGCCATCAGAAGTCTGCGCGCCACGCTGGGCAAAATGTTGCAAAAACGGTAAGGCTCGTCCATACATTAGGTCATAGACATAATGGCTGCTTAAGTCGTCTGCCAATGGCAAAGTATTTCCTGAGAGCCCAATAGAAGTAGCATTAATAATCAAATCAAAGGCTCCAGTTAGCTCTTCAGTAGCACAGCTCTTAAGCTTATGACTGTTGATGGTACTATTAGCTGCACTAAGCTCAGTGACTAAGACTTGCGCCTTACTAACAGTACGATTGGCAATAGTCAAGGTACTGATACCAGCTTGTATAAGGGGCAGGACCACTCCGCGTGCTGCACCGCCAGCACCAATAATAGCGACGCGTGCACCATTGAGTGGCCAGCCTAAGCTCTCGATATGATTGACTAAACCTTGACCATCAGTATTGTCGCCATATAGCGCCTCATCCTTTAGCAGTAAAGTATTTACTGCCCCTGCAACTTTGGCATGTTCAGACAAGCTACCCTGAGTCTGGCAATAATCATAAGCCAGTTGTTTAAACGGTACTGTAACATTGGCTCCTACACCGCCACCATTAAAAAAAGCCGTAATCACTGCATAGAAGCTTTCAGCATTATCAGGACAGTATTGGCGTTGATAACTGATATCTAGGCCACTTTGCTTGGCGAATACTTGGTGAATCTCAGGAGATTTGCTATGAGCAATAGGGTTGCCAATGACCATAAAGTGTTGCTGAGCTTTGGTAAAGGTTAAAGTTTTATTCATAAGTACTAGGCTACCTGTAGTCTGCTATTTATAGGGTTGAGCATAAGTAGCTAACGCTATAAATAGAGGAGAATAATAGAAACATAATAAGGATTTTGTGAAAGCGATTTTGCTACTGTAAGTAGCAAAACGTTAAAGCTAAAA
This sequence comes from Psychrobacter sp. TAE2020, assembly GCF_018919485.1. Taxonomy (GTDB): domain Bacteria; phylum Pseudomonadota; class Gammaproteobacteria; order Pseudomonadales; family Moraxellaceae; genus Psychrobacter. Next base: position 1,875,853 of record NZ_JAHLMU010000001.1, on the reverse strand, counting down.
GTGGCTAAAACCTACCCTATAATAGAGTAGAATTAGAGATTTTATGAATCTCAGGTAAGCGCTTTTTGGTTAACACTAATAATAGTAATAGCAAGTTTTAGACAAATACCCAGCTCATAAATACTTAGGTAACAAATATCTCTTAACGGTGATTGTTATCTGTAACGTAAAGGCTAGTCAATAGCTTGGCAGTTGGGTAAACTATGTTATCAAGTGCGTGACATCTATAACTATTAATACTAGGGCGTGTTGAACATTCGACCACAGCGATGGCGTACTTATTGCAGCAGTTAGCGATATCAACTGCTAATACATTACTGTTTTTGCTAATACAATTTTGCGATAAACCTAAAAATGTGAGTAAACTGCCCATGTGGAATAAACCCCTACAGACATTTATGATTGGCGTGACTATGGTAGCTAGCCTATCATTAAGCGCCTGTAACAGTGATAAGAAAAACACTGCAGAAGATGTGGCTGCTACTATTAGTGGTGATGCACCAGCATCTGAAAAGGCCACATCAGATAGCACTGTAGCGCAAAGCGACTTAGATGGTGCAGTTACTGAGCAAGGGGTACCCGTCAGCTACGATTTGGCTAGTTGGAACAAGGGCAGTGTAAAACCGATTCAAATCGATGCATTAGACGACATTAACGCCACCTTTGGCAAAGTGGTGAGCAAGGATGAGAATAGCTTAGACTATGCTAGTAATCCGGCGACTAAATATCGCTTTATGACTACCAAATCGCCTTATTTAGATGTCATTGACTCCCAAAAGTATTTGGAGCTAGGTTGGTACTATGCCAATCCTACTGACTCTGATGAAGAAAAACAGCAAAGTAAATCTCATGCCAAAAAGGCTTATAAAGTAGCGCGCCAGTTGATGGGTGACGAAGGCGGTAAACTGCTAGCAGACATGCTAAATGGTCAAATCATCAAAAATCAGACTATAGGTAGCCAAAAAATAGAGCTGGCTAAATGTGAGTTTTACAGCTGTATGCTAATACTTAGTAAAGCCGGTGCCAGCACTTAAGCTTGCTAATCAAATCAAGTCGCTATACCAATGCAAGGGCTAGCGAAGTAGTTAGCAACAGCCATAATGCCTGTGCTAATAATCGCGTCAACAGTTGTACTAATCCTCATTCTTTAAGTCATATTATCAATGATATCAGATAAATACAGCTTATGGTCAGCGTTATCGTCCCAGCCTAATACTGGACACACAGTGCTGACGCCTAATAATCGTGGGTTGGCCTATGGTGATGGTTTTTTCACTACTATGGCAGTGATTGATGGCACTATATTATGGTTAGACTATCATCAGCAACGACTCATCTCTCATGCTCAAGCCCTACAGCTCGATATCGATAGCGACAAACTATTAATTGAGCTACAGGCGCAAGCTCAACAGCTGCAACAAGGGATGCTCAAGCTTATCATTACTCGTGCTGAGCAAGCATTACGTGGTTATGCGTTTAGGACTAGTGAGTCGGGCAGTGCCTGTGAGATTTGGCTTAAAGCTACGTCGATGACTAAGGTTATTACTGAACAGCTAAGCTTGCCTGATGGACGTTCGCTATTGATACAGCTGATGACTCAAGCTTGCTGTCTAACCTCACAGCTTGCTTGCTTACCATCAACTTTAGCAGGCCTCAAAAGTCTAAATCGGCTCGACAATGTGCTGGCAAGTGGTGAGTTACAAACTCTCAAAAATACTAGAGTAGTAGCAAATGGCGATGCTATAGGAGAGGGGCTGCTACGTGATATGACAGGCAGTTGGGTCGAAGGCACTATGAGCAATGTCTTCTATCAGTTGACTGAAGCTGCAGTAGCCGACCGAGCACAAACCTATTGCAGTGTCGTTAATGATAAGCATGATAGGGCAAAACCTTGCGACTATCTAACTACTGGCCAATGGTATACGCCTTCTATGAGCCAGTCCGGTGTCGCTGGAGTCATGCGCCAAGTAATAATCGATGCGCTAACAGTGACTACTACACCGGTCATCATTCGTCCTCTAACAGATAACGACTTACCCCAACTGTCACAGCTGTTCTTCTGCAATGCGGTACGTGGAGTGATGCCAGTGTCAGCGCTTACTTTGTTGAGCGGCGAGGTTATTAGTTTCTAAATGAAATGTTTTTCTCTTGAGAGAGATTATATTTAGGGCGTGTTGAACATTTGACCGTGGTACTTATAGGTTTTTGGCACAGATAATAAATAACAAGCAGTTTGCCAAACTATGTTTATATTAATATAGATTTTTGCGCTCAATGATGAACTTAATTTGAGCAGATATTCGCTGCCAAATCTTCAGTTAAAGCCTATACTAAGTAAATAATATTGAAAAGTAAGCATTTCAGTGCTAAATTCTAGCAAAACTTCTGCCCTGTGAGTTGCCATGAGTAAGCCGACACCTGATACATCTGATAATCAAGCTAATGACATCCCGTCAAACAATCAAGACCTTGCTATTACTGAGCCTACAGACATTGAGTCTATTAGCGTCGACTCTAATAGTATTAAGCCAATTAATGCAGCGCTAGACCCAGAACCGACAGCGATTAATGACAAGCGTGTGGCTTCGGCGCCAGCACCAGTGACTGATGTATCGTTAATTAGCGGCGCTAGTCTCCCTCGGCGTTACAAAAAAGACAACCCGTCGTTCTTTATGCAGCGTGGCTACCAGATATTGCTAGTATTAGGACTTATTGCGGCTTTCTTATTAGTGATGGTTTATCAAACCTTGTTTGGCCGTATAAGCCAACCTGAGAAAAAAGTATCTATTGAGAAAGGCGATACTTATTATGGTCTGCTATCGCAGTGGCAAGAGCAGATTCCGCTGTTTTCGGTCAGTATTGCTAAGTTATATATCAAGTCACAAATCGACGCACCACTTCATGCTGGCATTTATCCGTTGCCTGAGAACCCTACTATCGCTGAAGCGCTGCAAATATTAGGGCAAGGCGCGAAAGTGGCCATGGTAAAAGTACAGATTATCGAAGGTAAGACTTCAAAGGATTTGTATAAGAGCTTGCGTGATAATGACGGTATCACCAAAGAAGTTTTAACTGCTGACGCCGATAATGCTAGTATTGCACAAGCATTAGAGCTGACTGGTATATTGCCGGATTCAGTGACTAATAGCAGCGATCCTATTGTCCGTTATAACCTCGAAGGTTGGTTTACTCCTGACACTTATTATTATGCTGAGGGCGCAACTGACAAGCAAGTACTCACCGATCTATATAAACGTCAGCAGCAAGCATTGACTACCGCATGGGAAAATCGGGCACCAAACTTGCCTTATAATAGTCCTTATGAAGCACTAGTAATGGCCTCTATCATCGAAAAAGAGACTAGCGTTGCTAGTGAGCGTCCTTTAGTTTCAGCAGTGTTTAATAACCGCTTAAACCAAGGTATGCGTATGCAGACTGACCCTACTATTATTTATGGTATGGGTAGCCGTTACCAAGGTAATATTCGTAGAGCTGATATTAATGAAAAGACCTCTTATAATACTTATCAGATTGATGGACTGCCGCCAACGCCGATTGCCTTGCCATCAGCTGCTTCTATAGAAGCCACTTTGCACCCTGCCGATAGCGAAGCTTTATATTTTGTAGCTACTGGTAATGGTGGCCATAAATTTACTAGTAGCTTGGCTGAGCATAACAAAGCGGTAAAAGAGTACCTGCAAGTGATGCGTCAGAAAAAATCACAAACCGCACCTACTCAGCTTAGTGAGTAATAGTTTACTGATAGAGTAATCATTCACTGCTAAAAATAACTGAGTATTAGCTATAAGTTTTAGCATAATTTTATCTGAGCTAGACATCGATACTACTGCCCATAGAATGCGTAGTAGTGCCTATGTTTAGCCGTTATATGTACTACGAGGCGGTATTTATGTCAGCAGTTATAGCTACTGCGGTGTCGGATAACACTGATAGCACCATCCCTAAAGTAGGGCGTTTTATTAGCTTTGAAGGTACAGAAGGTGTGGGCAAGACCACCGCTATCGAAACCTTATGTGCGCGATTACAGTATAGTGGCATCGACTATCTAAGGACTCGTGAGCCGGGCGGTAGTCCGTTCGCTGAGCGTCTGAGGGCTATTTTGCTCGACCCTACTACTGAGATCAACGATGACACTGAGCTGTTGCTATTGTTCGCTGCTCGTTGTGATCACTTACAACAAATTATTTTGCCTGCTCTGCAACAAGGTACTTGGGTGATTTGTGATCGCTTTACTGACTCCACTATCGCCTATCAAGGTTATGGCCGTGCCCACGGTGATGCAGCAGTGCTATCTAAGATTGAAGGGTTGATAGCTCAGTTTATTCCGCAATTACCTGAGCTGACTTTATGGCTTGATCTACCCGTATTAGAAGGAATGGCGCGGGCCGGTAAGCGCAGTGCCGCCGATAGGTTTGAGCAGCAAGCCACAGAGTTTTTTCTGCGTATATATCAGGGCTTTACTGCTGTTGCTGAACAACATCCACAGCGTATCGAGCGCATTGATGCTGTAGGCAGTACTACTGAAGTGAGTACCCGTATTTGGCAAGTAGTTAGTCAGAGATTCGCTGTTAACTAGTAATAAAATTTATAACTATAAAAGCTGTAATTGTAAAAAATAGCTATTAGCCTAGCCATAATCGCTGCATTAAAAAACCCCAGCTCATTTGAATGAATGAGCTGGGGTTTTTTAATGTTTAAAGCTATCACTTGCCTTAACTTGCAGGACCACCTTTTAGCTGGTTTGAGCTATCCGAATTGACTTTAACCTCATTTTTAATATCGTTGTTAGCATTACTAGCTGTCTTATCGCTATCACTATCTGGCAAACGATTAGGATCAAGTGAACCGCTTTTGGTCTTCGGTGCACTACCGCTACCATTGCTATTAGGATTGATGATGGGCTTAGCTTTAGTGTGTACCTCGCTTGCAGTCATACTGTTTTTAGCCGCTGTGGCATCAGTGATAGCAACGGCTTTGGCGTTAGCGGCGTCCGCTGCTGTTAAAGCTTGTAGGGTTTGATCACTTTTGATGTCAACTTTCGCCCCATCAGCGATTGTAGCAGAGCCATCTATAGAGACTTGATCCAAGCCATCATCTATTATCTCAACTTCTTTGCGTTTTTCTGGGGCTTTAGAGTTGGCTTCAAAATGAGCATCAGCATTTACTCGCGCTTGCTCTTGCTTGGCGGTAACATCTACGGGTTTTGGCTGTACTTCATCCTCAACCACTAAAGCAATAAGCTTGCGATCACGTGCAACTGTACCGTCAAAATTGTCAGTAATGACATGCAGTTTGCCTTCTTTATCAATAGTATAAAGCGGGACAAATTGCTTATTATCTGCTTTATATTGCTCAAAACTATAGCTATCGGTAAGATTGGTAATCTTAATTCTAGCTTTTCTAGATAACATGCTGGCAAGCTTAGTATAAGTGACATCTTTGCCAAACATCCACTGCGAAGAGAAGTTAGACTGCTTATCATCACGCTCACTTCTGACTTTTTCATCACTGAATTTAAGACGATAAAGTTTACGCTCACCGAATTCGTGACGATAATGAATCTCAGACAAAGTGTTCATCTCTTTATCCATGCTCATGGCGAACAGATGGCCAATACCGATAAGGTCGAGATGATGGTCAGCATGATCAGAGATAGGATTACCGAAATAAGTACGCAAGCCACTCATCCGAGCACGGGCAATATTGGTGTAGTTATTATGGGCAACGATGACATCGAAGCCTTGTTCTTTTAGAGAAGTTGCTATCAATAACGCTACTGGATTAGAGCCGACAACCAGAATACCGTTAGTCTCAGGTTCACGTACACCCAGCAAGTTACCCACTACCTTGGCCCCTAAGCCTTGAATCATTACTGTACCGATAATGACCATAAATACTAAGGGAACTAGCAGCTCAACCCCTTGAATATCGTACTCTTGTAGGCGAATAGCGAATAAGGATGATATAGCAGCAGCGACGATACCCCGTGGCCCAATCCAGCTAATCATTAGTTTTTCGCTGGTTTTTAGATTAGAGCCAATAGAGGAGGCCCAAACCGACAGTGGACGCGCTACAAACATGACGATAGCCAGCAATACTAAGCCGGCAAAACCGACACTTATTAAGCTGGCTAGCTCAACACGCGCTGCCAAAATAATGAACAATACCGATATCAGTAGGATGGTTAACGATTCATTGAACTCTAAGATAGTATCACGAGGGAATTTAGGCCAGTTGGCTAGAGCTACTCCCAATACAGTGACAGTTAATAGGCCGGATTCGTGCTCTAAATGGTTGGAGATAGAGAACAATAATAGTACGAAAGCTAAAGTGAAGACATTGCGCAAAAACTCAGGAATCATATGCTTGCGCATTAAAAAAGCTAGCGCCCAAGCCCCAGCCAGACCCAATAGGGTTGCTAATACCACAATTTTAGCGAACAGTAGAATACTACTAGCCTCGCCACCAGAGATGATATATTCATAGACCAATACCACCGCAATAGCGCCGATAGGGTCAATGATGATACCTTCCCATTTTAAGATATTAGAGATGGTCTTGTTCGGACGTACACTGCGTAGTAGTGGCATGATCACAGTAGGACCAGTCACACATACTAGGGCGCCGAATAATAGAGCTATTAAGGGGTCAACATCGAACAGTAAATAAGTCGACAAAGCCACGATAGCGATAGTGATGAGTACCCCGACGGACACTAACATCTGTACTACCGTACCGTGTTGCTTAATCTCATCGAACTCTAAAGTTAGTGAGCCCTCAAATAAAATAATCGCTACCCCCAAAGAGATAAAAGGGAACATCAGCTCACCTAATACCAAGTCAGGGTCAAAAACACCCAATATAGGGCCAACGACAATACCAATCAGTAATAAAAACAAGATGGACGGTTGCTTTAAGTACCAAGCTAACCATTGGGCCGCAATGCCTATCGCCACCACACCGGATAGCAGTAGAGCAGTATCCATAAATCAATCCTTTTATAAGCTTTTTGGGCTACGTATTTCACTAGTTGTTGTAGTCAGCATTTAGCATCAATGGTTAGCTATTGCTGATTACTTTTACCTTCATTGATGATAAAAGACGATGAACAAGGGTAAAAAGTAAAATGATTACCACTAGCTATTTATAGCAGCAACAATAGTATCTAAAGGTAAACAGCTTCTAGAAGTAAACAGGGATAATCTGTATCAACGAGCGCTTGCTAATGGGGTGAGTAAAAGCAAGTTAAGCGCTAGTAACTTAAAGCACTGGATGGCTATAGTAATTTAGTGGGCTGGTTTTATTATTGGTCAATTATAGCCAGCCAGAACAGCATTATTTATTAACTTTTGTTGGTTAAATAAGGTTTTTAACTTATTATCATAGCATGATTTTATTTTACTTGCGTCAGGCATGTCTACCAGTGGATGATAAGTTAGATTACCCTACTCATATTGTCATGACCATGCTAGCAATAGCTCTTGGCGTAAAGGATGAGCATAGCCATAGCTTAATTTATCCGGCATAATACTAGCAAATAGTAGAGTATCAATTTCGTTAATGAGCTGGTACTAATCGATAGTTACTAGTAGATAAGCAGCTGTAGACAAGTCAAAATACCGCCTAAGGAAAAGAATATGCACTCTAAAAGCAGCCCTCGTAATTTGAGCTATCGGTTAACTCGCAGTGCGCTGACAGTTGCTATCGCCATAACGATGACTACAGGCATAACTATAGCGACAGCGACTAATGTACAAGCGGCAGTTACTACTGCTGACTTCTCAGGTCTAGTGCAGCAAGTCACGCCTGGAGTAGCACGAGTCAATGTCACTAAGACGGTTAGTGAGTCAGAGCTGGCAAAAGCGCAGACCGCAGAGTTATTACGGCAATTCTTTGGCGATCGAATACAGATCCCTGAACAGGCTACTAAACCAGCTATCGAACATGCTTACGGCACCGCATTTTTTGTAACGGCAGATGGCTACATGCTGACCAATCATCATGTGATCGAAGGCGCGGACAAAATCACTGTGACCCTCAATGATCGCACTGAGCTAGATGCAAAGTTGATAGGTAGTGATGAACGCTCAGATGTGGCAGTACTCAAAGTGGTAGGTTCTAATTTTCCATCACTACCTATTGGCGACTCGACTGGATTGAAAGTTGGCGAGCCAGTATTAGCTATAGGCTCACCTTTTGGTTTTGATTATTCTGCTTCTGCTGGCATCGTTAGTGCCAAATCACGCAGCTTTTCAAGAGAGACGAGTGTGCCTTTTATTCAGACGGATGTGGCGCTGAATCCAGGTAACTCAGGTGGACCTTTATTCAATCAGGGTGGTGAAGTTATAGGCATTAACTCCCGTATCTTTAGTGGTACGGGCGGTTATATGGGCTTGTCGTTTTCAATCCCGATTGATGCCGCTATGGATATTTATGAGCAGCTCAAAACTAATGGGGCAGTACAGCGTGCTTATTTAGGTATTTATCCACAAGATATCGATCGTAATCTGGCAGAAGTCTATAAGCTTGCGCGGCCCCAAGGAGCGTTGTTAACTCGAGTATCGCCTAATTCACCCGCTCAAAAATCAGGGCTTAAAACCGGTGATATTATTTTACAATATAATGATACCGAGATTATGCGGGCGTCAGATTTATTGAATTTGATTAATCGAGCTCGACCTAATGATACTTTTCGAGCACAAGTACAGCGTGATGGTAAATCACTATCTATAAGCGGAAAGCTGAGCGATACTCCAGAAGGGGTACAAGGTGAAGGTATTGAGCAGCAAGACAATGTGGTGCGCTTGGGTCTGCGCTTGCGCAATTTGACTGCTGATGAGCAGTTAGAGCTAACCGCTGATGAAAAAATGGGTGTATTAGTGACGGCTACTGATCCGACTGGTCTTGCCGCGCGCTCAGGAATATTTGCTGGAGATGTGATCACTAAGCTATATCAAAAACCTATTGCTAAAGTCACTGACTTTAACAGCGCCATCTCCTCATTACCCAAAAAAGGCGTAGTCACTATAGAGGTCATTCGCCAAGGAATTCCAGCTATTATTGGCTTACGCATCGAGTAGGGTAGTAAGCGCATTAATTGAATATTTTTATATATGATAAAATTTTTTGAGTTATTAACGTTTGCTTAACACACAATTGAAGATAGCGACCAAATTAAAATATGCTACACTATCGGACGTTTATAGCACTATATAGACTGCTGGCATGGCTAGGGTCTCATAGCCTATAAGCCAGCACTGTCTATTACAAAGACGACTAGTAAATAAAACCACTAGTGAGCAAGACGACTATTATGCAAGGAGGAATTCCTTGTCCACTACCTATCAGGTGATAGCTTTTACAAAAGCTAGGATAATACAGTAAGGCATGGTTATGAGCACAGCATACGACGAGATAAAAACCCGACTTCAAGGCTCAATGGTAGCTTTGGTAACGCCCATGAACCCTGACGGCACGGTAGATTACAAGCGTCTGGCAGATCTCATAGATTGGCAAATTGAGCAAGGTACGCATTGCTTAGTGGCAGTGGGAACGACAGGTGAATCAGCGACTTTATCCATGCAAGAGCACAGCGCCGTGATTCGCTATTTTGTGCAGCATGTAAAGGGACGCGTACCAGTCATAGCCGGTACAGGTGCTAATAACACTACTGAGGCCATCAAACTGACGCAAGATGCCAAAGACGCGGGCGCAGACTGTGCACTACTGGTAGCTCCTTATTATAACAAGCCACCACAAGAAGGCTTATATCAACACTATAAGGCTATTGCGGCCGCTGTTGATATGCCACAAATGCTTTATAATGTTCCCGGTCGTACCATCGTTGATATCGCTCAAGAAACTGTTGAGCGTTTGGCTGATATTGATAATATTGTATCGATTAAAGACGCCACTGGCTCTCTTACTCGTGGTGAACAGCTTATTCAAGCAGTCGGTGACAGACTAGTAGTATTATCTGGCGACGACAGTACGGCGCTAGAGCTGATAAAATTTGGTAGTAAAGGTAATATTTCAGTAACTGCTAACGTAGCGCCAAAAGCCATGAGCGAGAGCTTTAGTGCAGCATTACGTGGTGATTTTACTGCGGCAAACACTGCGCACGATGTGATTAAGCATCTGCATCGCGATTTGTTTATCGAATCTAGTCCTATACCAGTCAAATACGCTCTATATAAAATGAGCATGATAGACAAAGGTATTCGTCTACCCCTAGTTTGGTTAGCTGATGAGCATCACGCGACTATCGATAATGCTTTGATAAAAGCAAGGTTGCTATAGAAGCTGCTACCAGTCACTAAGTTCACAGCTATAGAATAACAGTCAAGCTCAGCGTCTATATAGGCGTCGATAGCTAACTTCGTAGGATAATATAGAGATATTATGATGAAAACGTCATTCGCCACCCGAAAAATGCTTCCTATTATGCTAACAGTAGTTATGGGCAGCACCTTAGTTTTGAGTGGCTGCCAAGCCACAAAAGGCTTTATTGGTAAACGTGATAACGGTAGTTTAGAGTATCAAAAAAGCCAAAAGCTTACCCCATTACAATTGCCTGCTGATCAACAAACTGCGCCTTTTGTGCCTTTATATTCCACGCCAAATGTCGGTGCTAATACTTTGACTTTACAGAATGATGCCGGTAAACAATACCAATTACCAAAACCTGAGCGTGCCGTGCCTACTGCTAATTAATAGCCGCCACCAACATTATTGTTTATTATGCCAGCTTGAGTGAAAAGGATACTTGTAATGCAAAGACAAAAACTGCTGTATAAAGGTAAAGCTAAATCTGTTTATGAAACCGAAGACAATGATCTACTGATTTTACACTTCCGTGATGATACCTCAGCGCTTGATGGTAAACGTATCGAACAGTTAGCGCGCAAAGGCGTAGTCAACAACCGTTTCAATGCTTTTATTATGCAAAAACTGGCTGATGCTGGTATCGAAACCCATTTTGAAAAGCAGCTGTCTGACGACGAAGTGTTGGTCAAGCGTTTGGAGATGATTCCAGTTGAGTGTGTAGTGCGTAACTTTGCTGCTGGTAGTTTGGTACGTCGTCTAGGTTTAGAAGAAGGCCAAGAGCTTACACCACCTACTTATGAGCTGTTCTATAAAGATGATGGCCTTGGTGATCCGATGGTTAATGAGTCAATTTCTATCTCTCTTGGCTGGGCAACTGACGCACAACTAGCGAAAATGAAAGAATTAAGCCATCAAGTGAATCAAGTATTAACCGCTTTGTTTGATGCTGGTGATTTGATACTAGTTGATTTCAAACTAGAGTTTGGCGTCTTCCACGATCGTATCGTGTTAGGAGATGAGTTCTCGCCAGATGGTTGCCGCATTTGGGATAAAGTTACGAAGAAAAAACTAGATAAAGACCGCTTCCGTCAGTCACTTGGTGATGTGATTGAAGGCTATGAAGAAGTCGCTAAGCGTATCGGTGTCCCTTTAAGCTAAGACTTTATTTAGCTAATAATCCCCATTAAAAACAAAAAAACTGAGCCTTGTGCTCAGTTTTTTTGTTTAGGATTTTATTAGCAAGATATTTTAGGGATTAGGTAAGGCTTGGTTGAGAGTTTAGTCTTTAACTCTAGAACATTAATACTAAAGGTTATGTTATTAAAATATTAGCAGGATGATTCATAACCTGCTTTTAGCCGAATAAATGTTACTTGAGTAGCTATTTTGCGTACTAAGAATTCTTAGATATAGCAGGATTGGTTAGCTGTTACTCTTATAACTATATAGAAATATAAAAACCATATCTATTCAAATAAGGACTTTACTAACAAGTAAACTTAATTTTGTTAAATCGAATAAATTACTCATAATGTCTATTCTTATAATAGAACAATAGACAGTTAGAGGAATTCATGACTAAAAAAAATAAAATTTTTACAGCGGGCGTAGTTTTAGGTGTCATGACTATTGGCGGTAGCTATGCATATACTCAGGTAAATCCCAGCTCCGATAGAATTAACGAGCTAAAATCAAATAAGAATATAGACTTAAACGATGTTTCAGTAGTCAATATTGCCTATCAAACAGGAATTGACCCATCTAAAGTAGCACAAGCGGATCAAACTTATGAAAAAGTCACGCACCGTGATATCAACTGGCGTAAATTTGATACGGGTGCAGATGTCATTGCGGCAATCAGTTCAGGTAGCATAGATATTGGCAACATTGGTTCAAGTCCACTCGCAGCAGCAGCAACTAAAAATGTACCATTAGAAGTGTTTTTAATCACTAGTGAAATCGGCGAAGCCGAAAGTTTGATTGCAAAAAATAGTAGTAATATCAAAACACCTAAAGATTTAATTGGTAAGAAAATAGCAGTACCTTTTGTATCTACTACCCATTTTAGTCTACTTGCTGCGTTAAAACATTGGGAAATAGATGTCTCACAAGTCGATATTATCAATCTTCGTCCCCCTGAAATCAGCGCTGCATGGGAGCGTGGCGATATTGATGCTACTTACGTTTGGGAGCCGACTTTGAGTAAAGCCAAAACCAGCGGACATGTATTGGTTAGTTCAAAACAAGTAGCTGAATGGGGCAGTGCAACCTACGATCTTTGGGTTGTAAGTAAAGATTTTGCTCAAAAAAATCCTGAGTTTTTAAGGCAGTTCGTTAAAATTAGTACGGATGCCACAGGTAAATACAGCCAAGATCCAAAAGCGTTTGTGTCTAACCAATCGAACTTACAAAAAATCGCTAGAATAACGGGTTCTACTCCTAACGATATTGCCAATTTATTAGCAGGTAATCATTATCTAGCAGCTGATGAGCAGATTACTTTACTACAAAAACCTTTTGCAGATAATATTCGTCAAACTGCAGAGTTTTTAAAAGCACAAGGGACAATTGAACAGGTGTTACCAAATTATACGGCGTTCGTGACAAATAAATACCTACCCAATAAATAGACAAAAATCTGATAAATAATTTATATGAGTATAAAAAATGAGTGGATTAGTTATTAATAATCTAACGGTAAAGTATCCTAACACTACCTTAGCATTGGATAATTTGAACTTATTATTACCGGCCCAGAGTTTTTGTGTGGTATTGGGAGCTTCAGGCTGTGGTAAAAGCACACTTCTTAATACTATCGCAGGCTTTGTGGCTGCAACTAGTGGCAACATCAATTTTGATGGTAATACTATTACTAAATCAGGGATAGATAGAGCCGTAGTATTTCAAGATCACGCATTATTTCCTTGGCTAAATGTGGCAGAAAACGTTAGTTTTGCTGGAAAATTAGCAGGAATTGAACGTAAAACTTGTGAGAAAAATACGCAAAAAATCCTGCAATGGGTTGGTCTTGATAACGTTGCTAATCACTCTGTTTGGGAGCTGTCAGGAGGTATGCAACAACGTGTTGGCATTGCCCGAGTATTAGCTTCGAAAGCAAAAATGCTATTACTCGATGAGCCGTTTGCAGCCCTTGATGCATTCATGCGTGAGTCCATGCAAGAGTTACTATTAACGATTTGGCAACAAAGCCAACGCCAAATATTATTAATCTCACATGATATCGAAGAAGCCTTGTTTTTAGCAACTGATTTGGTGGTGATGGGGAATGGGAAAATCCTACACCACTATCGACCGAAATTTAATGAGAACTGGCAGAAAGGGCATAATACTCGTGATATTAAGTCAGATAGTGAGTTTATTGCATGGCGAGAACGCTTGTTTAATCAAATCGTTGAATGTCGTCTATAGCTTTTTTTTATAAAGCATCGATTTTAAGGGAATAAAAAAGGAATTCTCATATGACCAATCGAATAATTCATACGCCCATTGTTGCGAGCAAACGAGTGATGACTACTCATTCTAGTCCTCAATTAATTATACAAAAAAAATTATTTATTCGACATTACGGTCTTTTTTGGGGTGCTATAAGCATTTTGACCATGGGGATTATTTGGTGGGCAGTGACAGCATTGGAAGCTGTACCAAGCTTGTTTCTACCAGCCCCAACTATTGTATGGCATCAGCTACTAAAAATAGCTACAGATGGGTATATGTCAGCAAGCCTATGGCAGCATGTCTTTGCCAGTCTCGGACGAGTATTAGTTGCTTTGTTTGCTGCTATTTTGGTGGGAGTTCCAATTGGTATATTGATGGGGACGAATCGTACTATAAAAGCAGTATTTGATCCTTTACTTGAATTCTACCGTCCTATACCTCCATTGGCTTATTTACCTTTATTGGTAATTTGGTTAGGTATTGGTGAGGTTACCAAGATTATGCTAATTTTCTTAGCGATTTTAGCACCTATTATCATCTCAACCTTACAAGGTATATCAACAGTAAATAAAAGCAGACAATTTGCAGCACTTTCATTAGGAGCAAGTCGTTCGCAATTATTGTGGCATGTGACATTGCCATCGGCGTTACCGCATATATTAATCGGTATTCGTATTGGTCTTGGCGTTGGTTGGTCAACTCTAGTAGCCGCAGAACTAATCGCCGCAACTAAAGGGGTAGGTTTTATGATTCAGTCTGCAGCTCAGTTTTTAGCGACCGATATTGTGATTTTGGGGATTATGGTGATTGCCATAATTGCTTTTGCATTAGAAATGATACTGCGTACAGTACAGAACAACTTAGCCCCTTGGTATGGTAAGTATTAATATAAGAAAAAATTTATATAATAATAAAATTATGGTTATAGAGGCCCCTATGAACACACAAGCTAATTTATTATCTAAAAAAAGCTTATTATCCATTAAGCAACTGTCGCCAAATATTGGTGCAGTAGTGCAAGGCATTGATTTTACTCAGCCTTTAACTAATGAAACTAAACAAATGCTTGAGCAAGCATTATTGACTCATCAAGTACTATTCTTTCGTAATCAAGCTATTAATCCCAAACAGCAAGTAGCATTTGCTCGGCAGTTTGGAGAACTGCATATTCATCCAATTTACCCACAAGTGGATAATCAGCCAGAAATTATAATCTTGGACAATCAAAAAACTGATTTACGCGATAATGCTATCTGGCATACTGATGTAACTTTTGTCGAAACCCCACCTCTAGGCAGTGTATTAGCCGCTAAAAAAGTACCAGAATTTGGTGGAGATACGCTGTGGTCAAGTGGCTATGCAGCCTTTGAGGCACTCTCACCATTTTTTCAAGCGTTACTAGAAAGATTAACAGCGACTCATAATATGATGCAGTCATTCTCTAGAGAGCGTTTCGGTAATACACCTGAAGCATTACAAAAATGGCAACAAGCTCAACTCGATAATCCCTGTGTCGTGCACCCAGTCATTAGGACACATCCTACTACTGGAAAAAAGCTGATATTCGTCAATGAAGGTTTTACTATGAAAATTAACGAATTGACTGATAGTGAGAGTAAAGCAATTTTATCCTTTTTATTTCAGCACATTGCTCAGCCTGAATTTACTATAAGGTGGCATTGGCAAGTAAATGATATTGCATTTTGGGACAATCGAGCAACGCAGCATTACGCTACCAATGATTATGGAAGCAATACTCATCGTGTGATGCATCGGGCTACTATCAATGGTGATAAACCCTTTTAATTCTGAGATAATTTATATGGTATTCCCTTTAGAATACTATGAGTTAATGGCTGTCATTAGTAAAATTCAGGACTAAAGTTCTTGAAAAAGTTATTACGCAGAATTATTTTAAATGTGATCCATGTCAATATTAATGATGATTTATCAGTCTAAGCCTCTGCTTACTTTGGTACACTGTAATTAATTTTGGATCACTAATAAGAGATAATAATGAAGATGCTAGCAGCTGTTTTATTCTCCCTACTTGCGGTTAATGCGAGCGCTTAGACTAGCGATGCTGAAAAGCAGTCGTACGTATCATTTGCTAGTGAAAGTAATCTATCGCAAGCTGTAGTATTTACTCCTACAAATACCTTGCATACTTTGACAGATAAATCTATCAGCCATGGGAATAGTATTCATCACGATTTTTATGGTATTTTCTCAAAAGAAAAATTCCAAAAGATTTACTTAGATGACGAAGGCAATGTGGTATTAACTAAAACGGCATTAGGCGAGCTAAGCATGTCTGATAAAATGCTAATCAAGCGGTGAGCAGAAAGAGCTGAGAATGACGAGACCGCAAGAAAGCTGGCATTAAAACCTGATGCTGCTATTGGCATGACTAAAACGCAAGTGCACAATAAGACTAATTGGAGAAGCCCTAACTATGTAAAGACTACCACTACGGCTTACGGCACGTATGAGCAATGGGTTTGTGATGACTATCAGTGCTTATATTTTGATAACGGAAAATTAACAACTATTCAGAAATAAATGGGCGGCACTGCTGCAAGCAAAATTAGCGCTGTCACCCTTGCTGTTAATGGCTTTTCGTTTTTGTCACTTGCTCTATAGCAAGAATAATATCAACATCAGGTTTCTAGATTAAATAAATCAGTAGCCTTGTTGATTCAGTTTTTTATAAAGATCACAGCCTATCTGATCTCCATTATCACAAACCTTGCCATACCATTCTTTTGCAGTCGTTTTGTTTTGGCGCACACCGTCTCCGTATTCATACATGTAACCTATATAACCTTGGGCAGGGAGGAAATTCTGCTTGGCTGCTTTTTTAAGCCACTCAAGTGCCTTGCTGCGGTCTTGACGCAGGCTCGTGCCGCTCTCGTAGTACACCCCAAACACACCTTGGCTCCAAGCATCGTCCTTTTCCGCTAATACTTTTATCTCCTCAAAACTTGATCATGCTGCTGTCGCTGATAGGGTCAGTCCAAAAGAAAAGCTCAAAACAATCAGTCCATTAGTGAGTATTTTTTTTAGTAATTGCATGGTTTCTATTTCTCTTCGTCTATTTGAGTAACTTTCCATGATGAGATGGTATCAGTCATTGCGAAAAAAGCATTAGAAATGCAAGTTCAAACTCCAAAAGATCAGTGATTTACTTATCCGAAAATCAACTAAAAGATAGCTGTCGGGTCGGTGATTTTTTTATTCCCATTTTTATTTATCATAATCTAATTTATGCAGACAGGCGGCTATTTTTGAAGGTTTGTCTGGGTGAAAACTAAACTTTCTGAGTTGTAGTGTAGTAGTTTCCAAGCTCTTCATTCCAGAATTCTAGATCACCATTTCCATTAATTATGTAATACCAATCTAAGTCTCTTTCATCTTCCGACTTAAGTTTTATTCCTTTATTGGATTGAGATTGCTTGTAAACTTTATCTAATGATCCACCTTCATCAGCTATCATCTGTACGTAAGTTTTACCGTCTTTGTTATATGCAGTTAGCTTATAATCAATCCCATCACCAACCATCCAACTCCCTAATATTTCACCATTAGGTAGAACTGTATTCTTGATTACCTCATAATCAACTGCATTCTTTCCTATTATATTTACCTTCATGTCTGGATCGTAGTCCGTTTTTGCCCAGAAAGCCTGTCTCTTATCCTCACCAGCAATCCTATAACCTATAAAAGTACGTTTAACTTTCACATTTGAAAGGGAATATATTTTTTCTGCTAAAGCTCTGAGAGACTCTTCATCTGTCCTTGATGATAGCTCTACTTCCACAGTACGTTTGATATTATGCTTAATCTCATCCTTTATAATTTTATATTTAGGCATAGCTTGAACGATGGTTTTTTGTTCAGATACATTTTTAACTGTGTCAGCTGAGACTGTCTTTTTGGATGTATCTGGCACACTATCGGAGCATGCACTAAGCATTAAAAAAACTGAAACTGAAACTGCAGCTGAAGTTTTAAATATATTAAGCATTTGGTTATTTCCCTCAAAGGTGGTTCAAATTGAGATCGGAGCAGCATCTCGGCCACTAGAGTTATATTACTGCCTGTTAATAAAAGTATAGAGCAGTGTGCTACTTCTAAGCTTTGGCTTACAGCTAGTATTTTTGCAATACTAGCCGCAGCTTGTATCATAGCTGTTGATTACCGTAGAAGTACCTTAGTTTTGATTTTATTCAGCTAATTATCATAATTAAGACAATAAAAAACTGAGCCTTGTGCTCAGTTTTTTTGTTTAGGGTTTTATTAGCAACATATTCTAGCCGTTAAGTAGGCTTAGTTGCTGAGCCTTGCAGTTTAGATATGCAAGACTCAAATCAATCCTTTATAAAGGAAAAAACAGCCCACAATGAGTAATAACACGGCAAAACATTTTTTTAGTAGTTGTGGGGATAGCATATGAGCCACTTTTGCACCAATCTTGGCAGTGAAAAAGCTCATGCTACCAATACCTAAAAAGGCATAAATATGTACAAAGCCAATAGTATTAGGAACATTCACTTGGGCCTGCATACCAAAAATCATAAAGCCTAAAGCGCCAGCTATAGCGATGGGAAGGCCGCACGCGGCTGAAGTACCAACCGCTTTTTGCATCACCACGCCATAACGAGTGAGATAAGGAACGGTTAAGCTGCCACCGCCGATACCAAAAATTGCAGAAGCTATTCCTATAACAGCGCCTGCAGTTAATTGCATAGGCGTTGAAGGCAGTACTTTATTAGCATCAATGATCTTTTTGCTACCAGTAAACATAGTAAATGCTACCCACAGCAAAAATAGACCCACAATCAGTTGCAGATGAACCCCAGAGAGCCATCCAGCAATACCTGCCCCTAAAAAGCAGCCGAGCGCCATGCCTGGTGCCAGATTTTTAAATACTGGCCAGATAACAGCACCCTTTTTATTATGGGCCATTAAGGAGCTGATAGAGGTGACAACGATAGTCGCCAATGAGGTACCTAGAGCCAAATGCATAATAGTGTCAGCACTGTAACCCATTTGGGAAAAGACGATATATAACAAGGGCACGATGATGGTTCCACCACCTACGCCAAATAGCCCTGCTGCAAATCCTGCCAGAGCACCTATTGCTAAAAAAATGATTAATTCCACGGGATAGTTACTTCATAGTTTGAGGGTGAATAGTTTAATAGTAATTTGATAATAGCTAGGCAATTGATTTAAGTGCTGACTTAAGAGAATTGCACTTGTCCAACTTGATGATAAGCACGATTAAAATAAACCAAACTTTCATCTTGTTGACTTTGTTTAATGGCGACAACTCGACAGATAAAAATACTATGAGTGCCAACTTGCTGAATTTGCTCAATCTCACAATCAAAACTTACCAATGCATCTTCTAAAACAGGAGCACCTGTTGCTAGCTCAGTCCAAGACCCCTCTTTAAACCGGTCATCGACACTTAATTTAGAGGCAAATGTATTGGATAGCTGTTCATGCTGTGTGCCTAGCACGTTGACCGTTAGAATTTTATTTTCAACGAAATGACCATGCGACCGTGAGGTGTGATTCATACAGACCAGCAAAGTTGGCGGGTTATCTGTGACACTACATACCGCAGAGGCAGTAAAGCCGTATACGCCCGATGGGCCTTGGGTAGTGACAACACTGACCGCAGTCGTCAACGAAGACATAGCGTTTCTAAAATCGGTTGCTTCAATCACATCTTTAATCATTACTGCAATCCTAAATTTGACTATAGCTGGTCTGTAGAGGGCGTTTAGGCCGTCAGTTCTTGACGAATTATTTCTGCACCAGCACTTAAAGCCTTCAGCTTACCTCGAGCAACTTGACGAGACAAAGGTGCCATACCGCAATTGGTTGAAGGATAGAGCTTATCAGCATCAACGAATTGTAGTGCTTTTCGCAGAGTATTGGCGACTTCTTCAGGGGTCTCAATGTTATTGGTGGCCACATCAATAGCCCCGACCATCACTTTTTTACCACGGATTAATTCCAGCAAATCCATTGGTACCTGTGAGTTTTGACATTCGAGTGAGATAATGTCGATCTTAGACTGTTGTAATTTAGGAAATGCTTGCTCATATTGGCGCCACTCTGAACCTAGAGTCTTTTTCCAATCGGTGTTAGCTTTAATGCCATAACCGTAGCAAATATGCACCGCTGTTTCACATTTTAGACCTTCAAGTGCCCGCTCTAAAGTGGCAACACCCCAGTCGTTCACGTCATCGAAGAACACATTAAAAGCAGGCTCATCGAATTGAATAATATCAACCCCAGCCGCCTCTAATTCTCTAGCTTCTTGATTGAGAATTTTAGCAAATTCCCAAGCTAGTTTTTCTCGGCTTTTATAATGACCATCATACAGCGTATCGATCATCGTCATCGGACCGGGTAGCGCCCATTTAATAGGTTGCTTGGTTTGCTGACGTAAAAACTTAGCGTCTTCAACAAAAACAGGCTTTTGACGGCTGACAGCACCGACAACAGAAGGCACACTGGCATCATAGCGATTACGAATTCGTACCGTCTTGCGCTGTTGAAAATCTACACCATCAAGATGTTCGATAAAAGTGGTGACAAAATGCTGACGGGTCTGCTCGCCATCACTAACAATATCAATGCCTGCATGCAGTTGTTCCTGCAATGATACTCGTAGAGCATCTCGTTTGGCTTCAAGTAATTGCTCACCTTCCAAAGCCCAAGGTGACCAAATTTTCTCCGGTTCTGCCAGCCAAGAAGGTTTCGGTAGGCTGCCAGCAGTTGATGTCGGTAATAATAGTTTCATGTTAATCCAATTTTATATTTAAATCTTTAATATTTTGGCTAGATTTAGGCTGAATTGCGCTTAGTTAAGCTGCGTATTTTTTAACACTATAGTTTGCAGCCCATTGCTCAAGAATAGCTAAGTAGGGCTTAATAAACTGTTCTTCAGTAAATTTCCCCTGCTTAACCGCCATCTGGCTACGCTCTTCACGATCATACACAATTTGCGTCAGTGAATAATCTTGGTACTTCAAACTAGGTTGATACACTTGACCTGCTGTAGAGTTCGCATTGTAAATTTCAGGTCGGTAGATTTTTTGGAAAGTTTCCATAGTACTGATAGCACTGATCAGCTCAAGATCAGTGTAATCACTCAACAAGTCCCCAGAAAAATAAAACGCTAAAGGGGCCGCACTACCGGCAGGCATAAAATAACGCACGGTTAAGCCCATCTTGTGGAAATACTCATCGGTCAACGAATAGTCATCTTGTCTGTATTCAACCCCTAATACCGGATGCTGATTAGTAGTGCGATTATAGGTTTTACTGGTTGATACACTGAGGCAGATTACCGGTTTTTTATTAAAGTTGGCTTGGTATGCTTCAGAATTTAATAAATACTGAAACAGTTTGCCATGTAAATCACCGAAATGCTCTGGCGTTGGTGATGCTGATTTTTTATTGCTATGTTCTAACAGTAATACGCTAAAGTCATAATCACGAACATAAGAGGAGAAACTATTACCAATCATACCATCGATACGCTTGTTATGTTTATGATCAACAATCGTTGTTTTCAAAGTCTCAATGACAGGGAAAGTATTGCCATCGCCAGCAATATCCATATGGGCAGAAATAATTTCAACTTCCACAGAATAACGGTCTGCTGTTGGATTATCCCAATGTGCTAAAGCGTTAAAACGATTATTTATCATAGTTAACGTTTTGCGTAAGTTTTCTTGACGATGCTCACCACGAGCCAAATTTGCAAAGTTAGTGGTAAGACGTGTGCTATCTGCTGGTTGATAGTTTTCATCGAAACTAATTTTTTTAATTGAACATTTAAATTCTGTACTCATGGCGATTCGCTACCCTAATTATCTGAGATAAAACCAAGTTTCTGTATGAGATAGATCATACCTCAGTCAATACATGAATAAAAACGACTTAATTTAAATTAAAGCTGAGTAAAATTCATCTTAGTAACTTTTTGCTATTAAGCAGGATTAGATAGCGGAAGTTTTGACTGGTCATTTGATAGGAAGTCGAATCTATAAAATAGTTTAAAGGCCTTAATAATAACTTCTTAGCAGGAGAAGGGAGGTATATCTTGCCGCAGTGTAAAGCACATACAAAACATCGTTTAAACACAGGGTGAACATTGTCAGCACTTGCGCGTTATTTTTCTATGCTACATTGTAATTTACAATTTATAAGCCGTTAGCTTCTACCAAATAATAAAAAGGCCTTATTGATGTCAGCTTGCAAGTCAGCCTCTACTAAAGAAATAGCTTCTCAAGCATCGGTATTACTACCAGCATGGTTTGCTCGACCAACTTGTGTGGTCGCTGCTGACTTAGTAGGTAAGGTATTATGCCGTCAGTTAACCGATAGTGATGGTCAGCATAAGGTTCTGCGTATGCGTATCTCTGAGACTGAGGCTTATATAGGCGATGCTGATGGGTCAGTACAAGCCCACGTGGCAAAGGGCAAAGAAAAATCTGAAATCATGTATCGCCAAGGTGGTCTATTTTATGTCTATCTGACTTATGGGATACATAATATGCTCAACTTGATCACTGGGCCTGCTGACTCTGCGGAATCAGTACTGATAAGGGCTGGGTTTTTAAGTGATGACAGTGATCGGCTAGTCGACGAGCAGCAGCTTAGTGCTGACAAGCAACTCACTCATATCAAACAGCTAGCAGGGCCAGGTAAGCTAACTAAGGGTTTGCAGATTAACCGTGCCCTGTATGGCAAAACTATCAGTCCTGAGTCAGAGCTTTGGGTAGAGGAGGACGGTTGTCAGCCACCAGTATCATTGCGACCACGGATAGGTATTGACTATGCAGGCGAGGCCAAAGGCTGGCTATTGCGCTATGTATGGACCGATCATCGGTCTTTATCTAAAAAGTAAAAGCCTAATAAGTAAAGTCTCTAGGAGTTGACGGCTCTATTTAGCAGCTTTATAAAGTTAGCTGGCACGGTTTTAGGGATTTTTATTTTTTAAATTATTAGTCTTAAATGCTTATTTTCTAAATACTTGTTTTTTAAAACTTACTTTTTTTAATTCTTATCTTTTTAAATACTGATTTTTCTAAATGCTTGTAGTTTAAAAGGTGGGGTTGACGGTAGTTTATATAACGTATTTTAGTTAGCGCTACTTATTGAAACTATATGGTAGGAAGAGCTTAGGAGACTATCTATGTATAAGCTAACGGTTTTTGTTCCTAATGAGGCGCTAGAGCAAGTCAAGTCGGCGCTGTTTGCTGCTGGAGCCGGTAAGATTGGCGATTATGAGCAGTGTTGCTGGCAAGTGCAGGGCAGTGGTCAATTTATGCCCCTAGCTGGCAGTACACCGCATATTGGTAGTCATGATAGCCTAGAGAGCGTTAGCGAATGGCGAGTGGAGATGGTAGTAGATAAGCTGGCTATTATTAAGGTTATCCAAGCGCTAAAAAAGGCTCATCCTTATGAGATTCCCGCATATGATGTACTAGAAGTATTAGATTTTTAATGGCAGTATTATTTATTATTGCCAAGATAGCCGCTATAAAAAATAGCATTAAAAAAGCCGAACAAATCAATAAATGACTTTTCCGACTTTTAGTATCATTAGTATAAAAAGGTACCTAACAAGGCAGTAGGGCTGGCTAAATATATCTCACTACTAATCTTCTTTAATCTTAATTACATTGTAATTAGGGTAGCCTAGCTCGATTTTATAATCCTTATTACTACGCTCAGCTTTGACTTTAATAGTACGGTCACCTTGTTTATAGTTAACGTCTTTGACTCGATAGCCCATGTTGCTGACTATATTAGCGGCACGTTGCTCAATACCAGGACGATAGATCTCTTTATCGATTGTTTCGATAGTCTTCTTATGTTTTTTATACAAGTTAGTATCTTTATAGATATCTTGGTAAATATCTCCATAAGCATTATAGCCACCAGGTTCGGTAACGCAACCGGTAGTAACTGTTAATAAAGCAGCGATAACGCTACTAGCAGCAACGCTTTTCAATAGAGGCTTAGCGTTCATTATGGAGTGTCCTTATTATTTTTTTATCGTATGAAGTTTAATCGAACGGGGTTTTATCGCAGGATATTTCATTACAAAAGATGATGGCAATGACTAGAATATAGGTATGAACGTCCTATGCACTTTAGTCATTGCCAGAGTGTTACTAATATTATCTATGGTCATAACGATTGTTGTTTCTGTGCTGATCTTTGTTTTTATAATTGTCTCTGTTGTTATATCTATTATTATTGTGATTATTATTTCTTTGGTAGTCATTATCTCGTCTGTTATTAGACCAGTTTATTTTACTTGAGTTGATCAGCTTTAAATTAGGGTGGCTATAGCGTAACTCATAAGCTTGGTTATTCTTTTTAGCATGGACCAAGATCGCTTGATTGCCACGATAATTATCTGGCCTAATATCCATAACCTGATAACCGTTTCGGCGTAAATCTTGGCGTAACTGCTGACTCAAGCTATTAAAGCTACGATCTTGATAGTTATTATTGCCGCGATATACCGGCTGATTGTCGTAGCCGGGTTCGACAACCGTACAACCAACAGCAGTACCTAATATAGCGAGAGTGAGACCAGCTGATATGACATGCTTTAATGAGAAATGAGATAAAATTTTCATGATAAAATTTCCGATCCTAAAGGTTAAGTCAATAGTAGGTTAAATCAATAGTATTGAAGCTAATGTTTATTCATTGCGCAGTTACTTTAAATAAGTTTTGAGCAACTAAGGTATCAAGGGGAAAAAGTGACTATCACTAAAGATGGATAAATTTATAACAGTGCTAGTGATGGTATTTAAATTAGCCCAATGGCAATACTACGAAAAACGGCCAAATAAAACCACAAATAGGCTTATTTGACCAAAGGAATCAACACTACAATGATGCCAAAACTTCGATAACAACAGCTGCTGACCCTAGCTAGTTAAGCTTAGTAAGATATAGTTAAGCTTAGTAAGATATAGTTAAGCTTAGCAAGATATAGTTAAGTCAAATCAGTCTTTTTCTATTTTGATTACGTTTAGATCAGGATAGCTAAGTATTATTTCATAGTCCTGCCCACCACGTTTGGCATCAACTTCAAACACTCCGCGATTATTTTGCTCATCAATCTCAATGTCTTTGACTTTATAGCCCATATCGTTGATTTTTCTAATAGCCCGCTGTTTGGTAGCTGAGTAACGTGATTCGTTTTTTATTTTAGTTTCAAGATCATTGTTATTTTTATAGTTACTACCGTTTTGATTATTATTATTTTGCCAGACATTAGACCAAGCTTTTTGCTTAGAGCTGATTAACTTTAGCCCAGGATAGTTATAGACAAGCTCATACGGTCGGTTATTCTTTTTGGCATAAACATTGATTCTATTATTGCCATCGGGCTGAATATCCATGACGTAATAGCCAGCATTACGCAAGTCTTGACGCAGGCGGTTACTGATTTGGCCAAAATTACCATCGCGATAGATTTGTTGAGCATCGTTTTTTTCATAGTGGTTACTAGCTATAGCGCTACCGCCGATAGCAGTACTCAAAAGGGCGATACTAAGGCCTGTCGCTAGTACATTTTGCAAAATTTTAGCTTTTATCATGTTTTTCTCTTATTATAATTAGCAGATGCTTTGAAATATTTTCTTACATAGCTATGGTAGTCCGCAAAACTTGAGGGTAGATGTCTTAAAAGTTAACGAGTTGTAATTAATACAAGGCCTTGCGTAATAATGCTAAGCATTTAGTGAATGGCCCTTGCCAAACGGCTGTTTTGTCGCTAACTGATTTGGCCGTAACAATAAGGAAAAAAGGCTAGGGCGCGTTGATAATTCGACCACAGCACCGATACGATGCTGGCAGAGACTGTTTTTTAGGCGATTCAAAATTAAAAATATTCAAACGAGTTTACTAAAGAGATAGTCTAATATTATTTAGCTTATCGAAATAAAAGCTAGTGAATACAAAATAGAGGTAAATGATGCTGCTACAACTTATTCTTTTTTCAGGCTTTGCCGGAGCAACCGTATTTATAGGGGGCCTGTTAGCTAACCTATTTGATCACCACATAGAAGACAGTCCAGCAAAATTCCAGATTGTGCATACGCTAATGTCTTTTGGTGCGGGAATAATATTGTCGGCGTTAGCTCTAGTGTTAGTACCTAAAGGCATGGAAGAGCTGAGCATATGGGGCGTGATAGGATCGTTCTCAGTAGGGGCTCTATTATTTATGCTGATTGATAAGCGCTTAGCGAATTCGGGTGGTCAGCAGGCAACGTTACTGGCGATGATGATGGACTTCGTTCCTGAGTCTATTGCTTTGGGTGCAGTATTCGCTATTGAGCCGCAAATGGCCTTGCTGTTAGCGGTGTTTATCGGCTTACAAAATTTGCCTGAGGCTTTTAATTCGTTTCGTGACTTAGTGAAAAGTGGCTTTAGTGTCAAAAAGACTTTGGCTATTTTCTTCTTGCTGAGCTTTTTTGGTATCATCTCTGCATTAATTGGCCATTTTCTATTAAGCCCTTATCCAAATTTGACCGCTCATCTGATGATCTTCGCTAGTGGTGGTATTTTATATTTGCTTATTCAAGACATTATTCCTGAGAGTAAGTTAGATAATAATTATCTCACTTCGCTGGGTGCAACCTTGGGATTCTTAATAGGCGTGGTAGGTGAGATGCTTATTTAGAGCGATAATAGTGATGGTTTAAAATTTTTGTAAGCATATGCTTACAAGCAATGACGTTAATGCGACTTAACAATAGAGAAACAATTAGGCACTATAGATACACGGCATCAGGGAGTGTGACTCAAGGATTGAGTTTACCGTATTAAGGACAATGATTCAGTTACTGGCATCAGGACGATAATAGTAATTGAAGCATGGACACATGACCTATGCTGGTAGCAGATACTTGCTGACAGCAGTTGCAACAAACGAGCAGGAAGCTCAGCTATTGCCCTATATTTTTATTCTGTAAGGATGCAGTCATAAAAATGGTGATAGGTAACATGGATAGTTAACGATAAAACCGCATAACATTAATTTGTTATGCGGTTTTATCGTGTCTGGCTTAAGGTAAATATGTTCTGCGCCTTTAAGCTAATAATTAGTTAAGAGCACTATCTTATAGCTTGGCTATAAGATAGTAATCAAGCTTGACTATAAGCTATTAATAATAGCTACTAGTAAAAAAAACTGCATCATAAAATGATGCAGTTTTTATATTAATAACAGAAGGTAATTTAGCTTAGTATTCTATTACTATTGATCCGTTATTTATTACTGTTTATATCCATTAGTATTTGTGTTCGCTACGCCACTCATCTACTTCACGCTCTGCAGCATCTTTTGAATGACCATAACGCTCTTGTACGCTACCTACCAGCTTATCGCGGCTACCTTCAATATGCAATAGGTCATCATCGGTTAGATCAGCCCACTTCTGCTTAACACTACCTTTAACTTGGTTCCATTCGCCTTTCAAAGTATGTTCGTTCATTGTTTTATTCCTTGTTTTAATTATTAATGCTATTAGTCCAACTAGCTAACCTAGTAATTACTATAATTGGTTATTATAAATAATCATCATATTTACGGGCCAACTGTTAACAACTAATATAAAGGTCAAATATTACCTTGTCTGTATAATCAGTGTTTATAGTGTTGCTTAACAGCAATCATAAGCGCAGTTATGTTGATCATAGATAACTTGTGTTGTCCCTAGTAGCACTTATTGCTGCAACAAGTAAGTATGGCTATGCTTTCTCAAGCTAATGAATAGCTTCTATTAGTTTATGCTAATTCAATTGGCTGATTTTTAACTATTAGCTAGCATCGGCTATAGAAAATAATGACCCTCAGTACAAAGTTGCTAATAGACTTAGCGAGTAAATGGCTATAGCCTTAAAGTATAATAATAGGGCTTAAAAAGGGACTTATCTGCTTGAAAATGATAGCTAACTAAGGCCAGCCAATAATAATAGACAGGAAGCATGATTATGCCTAAATCAACGATAGTTAGCGAGCAAACGCATTTTAGAACTTGCACTTTGTGCGAAGCGATGTGTGGCATTGAAATTAAGCATGATGGCAAAAAGGTATTGTCGATTAAAGGTGATAGCAATGATCCTTTTTCTGAGGGTTATATCTGTCCAAAGGCTACAGCGCTACAGGATTTGCATGAAGACCCTGATCGCTTGCGCCAACCTGTTCAGAGAACGGCCGATGGCTGGAAGTCAATCAGCTGGACTGAGGCACTAGACGAAGTAGCCAAAGGTATTCAATCAGTGCAGAAAAAATATGGACAAAATGCGGTCGGTATTTATTTAGGCAATCCCAATGTGCATAATATGGGCGGCATGCTGACAGTCAAGCATCTGTTAAACAGTGTAAAAACTCGCAGTCGGTTTTCGGCTACTTCTATCGATCAGCTGCCCCACCATGTGGTCAGTATGCATCTGTTTGGTCACATGCTGCGTATTCCTGTACCTGACGTCAATCGAACCCAATACATGCTTATTATCGGTGGCAATCCATTGGCTTCTAACGGCAGTATTATGTCTGCACCGAACATGCGGCAAAAATTAAAAGACATCAAAGCTCGCGATGGCAAAGTAGTAGTGATCGATCCAAGGCGGACTGAGACCGCAGATATAGCTAGTGAACATCACTTTATTCGTCCAGCGACTGATGTTTTGTTGCTATTAGCGATGCTCAACGAAATCTATCGGCAAGGCTATGCTGATGTAGTACCAGCTGATAACAATAGAGCTGCTGCGCTAGCGCCTGAGATTAAAAGGATAGCGACGTTTGCTCAAGACTATAGCGCGGAGTCAGTGGCTAGTATTACTGGGATTGCAGCCATTGAGATCAAGCGCTTAGTAACGGAGTTTTGTGAGGCTAAAAGCTCGGTTTGTTACGGTCGTATGGGGGTCTCGGTACAAGAGTTTGGCTTGCTATGTCAGTATTTGATTATGCTGATCAATATAGTCACTGGCCGCTTAGATCAAGTGGGCGGTCTGATGTTCCCTAATCCAGCAGTTGATGTAGTCAATAATACTGGCCCCGGCTATTTAGGTAAGCGCCATAGTCGAGTGAGCAGCTTGCCAGACTTTAACGGCGAGTATCCAGTTGCCGCTATGAGCGACGAGATGCTAGTAGAAGGTGAGGGACAGCTAAAAGCCTTTATTAGCGTTGCTGGTAATCCAGTATTGAGTACTCCTAATGGTGCAAAGCTAGATAAGGCTCTAGAGCAGCTAGAGTTCATGGTAGCAATAGATTACTACGTCAATGAAACTAGCCGCCATGCCAATATTATCTTGCCGCCAGTATCACCACTTGAACGTGAGCATTACGACGTTACCTTCAATAATTTTGCCGTGCATAACGTCGCTAAATATTCACCAGCATTATTTGCCAAGGACAATAGTGCTAAGCATGACTGGCAGATCTATTTAGAGTTGGCAAAACGCTTAGATAAAAAAGCACCTATCAAAACTAAGATTGAGCGCTCGCTAATAGCGGCTTTAGGACCGAAATTCTTACTGGATCAAGGTCTAAAACGTGGGCCTTATGAAGGCCTCACTTTAAAGAAGCTTCTTAAAAACCCGCATGGTATCGATCTAGGGGTTATGCAAAGTATGTTGCCCCAAGCTTTAAAGCACAAAGACAAGCTAATTGACCTTAACGTTGACTTTTATCTAGCGGATTTAAAGCGGGTACAGACTAAGGTGCAGCAGTATGATGCCGGCCAAATATTATTGATAGGCCGTCGCCATGTCCGTAGCAATAACTCATGGCTGCACAATAGTCATCGACTGGTAAAAGGTAAGTCACGCTGTACTTTAATGTTGCACCCTGAGACGGCTGCTCAACAAGGTATCGAGGATGGACAATTAGTAAAAGTGACTTCTAGGGTAGGTAGCGTGGTGCTCAGCGCCGAAGTGACGAATGAGCTGATGCCAGGCGTAGTTAGCATCCCTCATGGCTTCGGTCAT
The DNA here is from genome assembly GCF_018919485.1 of Psychrobacter sp. TAE2020. Classification (GTDB taxonomy): domain Bacteria; phylum Pseudomonadota; class Gammaproteobacteria; order Pseudomonadales; family Moraxellaceae; genus Psychrobacter. The sequence goes on along the minus strand of NZ_JAHLMU010000001.1, from coordinate 1,845,997 downwards.
AGTCGCAAAGGCGTCATACAAAAGATCGCGCAAGCGCATGCAGGGGTTAGTGTCAACGATCTTACTGATGATACTTTGATCGATCAATTGAGTGGTAATGCGGCGGTAAATGGTGTGCCTGTGCAGCTAGAAGCCGTTGAGCCACAAAGCATTGAGCCAGCAGCTATGGAGGGACAAAGTTTTACCTCGTCAGCTACTGAGCAACAGCAATCAGGCGCTAGTATTGCGAGCTAAAGGTACTTGCACGTTATTATTTTAATTACTTTAATCAATTCAATTACTTTAATTAATAAGGGCGCTGACTTACAACGCCTTTTTTATACCGACAAAATCAAACTTAACGGCTGGGGTTTCGCCTTGCATCAGTAAACTGATAGCTTTGGCCGAGCCACAAGCGTGAGTCCAGCCAAGGCTACCATGACCAGTATTGAGCCATAAATTATCAAAAGTAGCGGATTCATTCTGACTGCCATGGCGAACTTGCCCACAATGTGCCCGCCCAATCAGCGGCACGTTTGATGGGGTCATCGGCCGTAGCCCAGTCCAGTACTGGGCGGAATTGGCGACGATACCTTTGGGGAACAGATAACGTACTCGCTCAGTGATAGCCGCACAACGTACGCTATTCAACTCCATATTATAGCCATTAAACTCTGCGGTTCCAGCGACGCGCAGCTTGTCGCCAAGCCGCGACATAACTAGCTTATATTCATCGTCAATCAAGCTTATAAAGGGTGCTAAATGCGGCGCCCGTGGATTGACTTGATAAGTGGCCGAATAACCTTTAGCAGGAAAAATAGGCAGATGAACCGTTAGAGGTTTCAGCAAAGCCACACTATGACATCCAAGAGCTATGACATGACTATCGGCACTAAAAGTTTGAGCATTTTCACCTTTGGGACGGATAGTAATACTGTGAATATGGGGACGACTAGAGTGCGCGTCGCTATTTAATGCCAGAATGTCAGTATTATAGAGAAAGGTAACGCCAGCTTCCAAACAGCGCGCGGCCAAGCGCTGAGTAAAAAGATGAGCATTACCAGATTCATCACGACTAGTATAAGTAGCGCCAACCAGCTTATGAGCGATAGGATAGAGCGCAGGCTCGAGACTGGCCGCATTATTAATATCAATAAAATGTCGCTCGCAGCCTAGCTCCTGCATGCGTTCAGTCGGTGCAATAGCAGCATCGAATTCAGCTTGGCTAGTATAAAAATGCATAATGCCACGCGTTTGCTGCTCGTATTCGATGTCAGTATTGCGGCGTAACTGTTGCAGTGTTGCCCGTGAATACAGTCCTAAGCGCACCATCTGTACTAGATTATCATCGGCTCTATCCGCACGACACTCCTGCAAAAACTGCATAGCCCATTTTAACTGATCTTTATCAGCGCGCAGCCGGTACAATAGCGGTGAATCCTCAGAAAACAATGACTTAAGCGCTTGCATTGGTGCTCTAGGATTAGCCCATGGCGTGGCATGTGATACCGATATCTGCCCACCATTAGCAAATGAGGTCTGCATAGCTGCTGCTGATTCACGCTCGATAACGGTGACTTTATAGCCAGCTTTTTGTAGATACCAAGCAGTGGTTATCCCCACTACGCCAGCTCCGAGTACCGCAATATGTGTCATAGCTAAAATTCTCTATAGTGGCTCTACTGTTAGTACAACCCGTGTTATTTGGGGCGAGCGACATCTGCTTGTAGGATAGGCGGTAAGTCGATGATTGTTAATTCATTCTCAGCCAATTGCTCTGGACGGGCAACCACTAAGGCGATAAAACCATCTGCGCAGGGGATAGCATTGACTACTTGTACTTTACCTAGCTTTTCACCAGCTGCTGGGGCGTCGCCTATGCCTTTTACATAGTGTAAAAATGCCTTGGGCGCTGATTTAAAGTAGATACGAGCGATAACTTCTTGACCTAAATAACAGCCTTTATCATAGTCCATACCGCCGCGCTGATGTAGGCGCAACTCTTGTGGTTGGAACTCGCCTTGAGTGGAGGCTACTATCCAATAATTACCAGTGACAATACTACACTGCATCCAAGCGCTAACGTTCTCTACTGTATTATGAGTCTCCTGATGACTAAAAGTTGGCTCATCATCGAGGACACAAGGGTAGATATCGACAGGAGTGCTGGTTTCAAACTTGGAGAACGCGCCGTATTTTTTTAGATGTGCAGCTAAAAACTCGGCACAATCGGCACTGATCACTACATCGTAATGCTTTTCTGCTTGTTTCTTGATCCATATCCCAAACTCAATACGGCCTTTTAGGTTGCCGATAGCGGCAGCTTGATAGCTAAGACCGAGCTTAGTCACATCACAAGTTAGTTGACCTTGCAGGAACTTTTCTGCGTCTTCACCTTTGATAGTCAGCTGTTTAAAGGTAGGTGATTTTGACTGATTGTTAGGGTCACTCATTTTTATTATCCTAATTTTAAGAGTTAAATTATCGAAAAAGTAATGTTATAGAAATATAATTATTATGCAGCAGTTGTTGCAGTGAGGTTGTCAAATTAGCACCCAAAAGAGTACCACAAAAACCAGCGCCATAAAAAACACTATAGTTAAGAACTAAATAGGGTTCAGTAGCTATTTTACAAGCGGGGTGATTGGTCAAAGATAGCGAGTTGAGCTACAATGAAGACTCTAAAATATAGCCTATCTTAACCGCAAACGAGGATATCATGAGTTTACCAAATTGCCCAAAATGCGCCGCTGAATATACTTATGAAGACGGTGCACTACTAGTATGCCCAATGTGTGCCCATGAGTGGTCAGCGGCTGATACCGATGCGGTACAAGCCACTGAGCAAGATGCCGTTATCCGTGATGCGGTCGGCAATGAGTTACAAAATGGCGATGCGGTCACGGTAATCAAAGACCTAAAAGTAAAAGGCTCGTCAACAGTGATCAAAGTCGGTACTAAAGCAAAAAGTATTCGTCTGTTGCCTGATGCTACAGACGGTCACGATATTGACTGTAAACTTGATGACTATGGCCCGATGAAACTTAAGTCATCAGTAGTTAAAAAGGCTTAAAGTATGGACTGGCCAAAGATTATTGATTAGATAATTTTTGCTAAGCGCTTAAGGGGTGATTTTGCCTAGCTTGATAAGCCTTGAGTTGATCGAACCTCTAGTACGTTGATGTTGTGCTTCTAAGGTAGTAATAGCATCACCGTTGTCAAAAGCGTCTGCCAGCTGCTGATCTTGTTCTTCAGTCCAAGGCTGACCGGCGTTAACAGGCAGATTGGCTCTACGTATATCGGCTTTGATCATATTCTCAAGCGCCGGAATAGCAGCGTGTAAAGCGCGTTGTATATCGCTATTTAAGCATAAGCTATTAGTAGCTAAAGGCTCATCAGACAGGGGGTTGATGCCGTCGATAAGCGCTTTAATCATCTTGATAGCTTCTTGATTATTCATCGGTGCAGGGCTTGCTGTGTCTGTAGCTTGGTTAGTGGTAGTGTCTATCATCTCTTGACTCCATTATAAACAAAAGTTTATTACGTCAATTCACTATAGACTACCTTGCTATCTATTAGCAAAAAAACTTAGCAAAAACAACCGAGAAGAAATAAAGTCAATGTCAAATAAACATCAACAACTCACTGCGATATTGATAAAAAATGGCCCATTGATAGGACGTTTTTTAAAGCTTATCGATGACGAGATTTTAGAGTTGATAGTTTACAATGGTAAACATATAGCACAATCTCTAGATTTTATATGACCAACGTAAGTCGTATTGAATAACTGGAGATGAGCTTTTAAAATGCACAGTAATTTACCGCTATAAACCGTTAAAACCATAATTAAAGGCAATAAGGATAATAGTCATGAGTACTAAAAACGAACAGCTTTTCGCCCAAGCCCGCAAACATATTCCTGGTGGTGTAAACTCGCCAGTGCGAGCCTTTGCTGGTGTCGGTGGCACTCCAGTATTTATGCATCGCGCTAGTGGTAGCAAGATATATGACACTGAAGATAATGCTTACATTGATTATATCGGCTCTTGGGGACCAATGATCTTAGGCCATGCGCATCCAAAAGTTATCGATGCGGTAAAAAAAGCCGCCGAAGATGGTCTAAGTTTCGGTACGCCAACGCCATTTGAGACTACCGTTGCCGATAAGATTTGTGAGATCGTGCCTAGTGTCGAGATGATAAGAATGACTAGCTCTGGCACTGAAGCGACTATGAGTGCGATTCGCCTAGCACGTGGCTTTACTGGTCGTGACAATATCGTCAAGTTTGAGGGCTGTTATCATGGTCATTCGGACAGTTTGTTAGTTAAAGCTGGTTCAGGCATGCTTGATATTGGTGAGCCAACCTCAAAAGGGGTACCAGCAGACTTTGCCAAGCATACTATTACCTTGCCATACAATAATCCACAAGCGATCAAAGATTGTTTTGAGAAGTGGGGTGATACTATTGCTTGTGTGATCGTTGAGCCTATCGCTGGCAATATGAACATGATCATCCCTGATCAACAGTTTCATGACACTTTGCGTGAGCAGTGTACTGAACATGGTGCGGTACTAGTATTCGATGAAGTAATGACCGGCTTCCGAGTAGGTCTTGGTGGTGCGCAAGCCCACTATAATATCCAGCCTGACCTAACTTGTTTCGGTAAAATCATTGGCGCAGGCTTGCCAGTTGGCGCTTTTGGCGGTAAGCGTGAAATTATGGAATGCATCGCGCCAATGGGCGGCGTCTATCAAGCCGGTACCTTATCAGGTAATCCACTAGCGATGCGTGCTGGTATTGCGATGTTTGAAGACTTAACAGTAGCTGGCTTCTACGATGAGCTGTCAGCGAAAGTGGCACACTTAGTAGACGGTATGCAAGCTGCTGCTGATAAACATGGTATCCATCTGCGTACTAACAAGCTCGGCGGTATGTTTGGCATGTTCTTTGTCAAAGACAGCGCTACCGCAACGCCGCTTAATTTTGATGAAGTGACTGAGTGTAATATGGAGCATTTTAATACGTTCTTCCACGGTATGCTGGAGCGTGGTATCTACTTAGCGCCTTCTGCCTATGAAGCAGGCTTTATGTCGATCAAACATAGCACTGAAGACTTAGAGGCTTCTATCAGAGCGGCCGATGAGATATTTGCAGAAATGGCTAAAAGCTAGTTTTTGACTTGAGCGTTAATCATTAAAAAAGGCCAACATAGCGACTGATTATTAGTGCTACGTTGGTTTTTTTACTCAGATCAGGCTAATGCTAAAATCACTCTATTCGTTGTAAATATCTCTATAAGATCAGCTAGCTAAGTCATTGTTATTTATGTCATATTAATCTATTAAAAGGGACTAAAGGTTTTAGGGCAATAGCAGTAAATAGTAGCGACTGCCTAGGCCATTTTTATTAGTCTGTCGGTAAGCAAATAATAACTAGCGCCTGTTACTTGTCAGGGTTTAGCATAAATGCTTTAATGGCAAAATCTATCCGTATTTGTAGCTATGTAAAATATGTAAAAGCTACTATGCTCAAACCTCAGCGATTACCTCACCCATAATACAGGGCCACAACCTCTCCTATGCTCAATATATCTGTTGCAAACCAACCACTTGCCGACAATGAACTGATGGCCGCTATTGATATTGGCTCGAATAGTTTTCATTTGGCGATAGCTCGCTTAGATCATGGCGAAGTACGCAAAGTAACTTCTATGTCTGAAAAGGTGCAGTTGGCTGCCGGTTTGGATGAGAACAATATCTTAAACGCAGCAGCTGAACGCCGTGGTCTTGAGTGTCTGAGCCGTTTTGTCGCGCGCTTGGACTCAGTACCGCCAGAGCGTATTCGTATTGTCGCTACTAACGCCTTGCGCCAAGCCAAAAATGCTGAGGACTTTATCAAGCGTGCTAATGCGATCTTGCCAAAACCTATCGAGATTATCGCTGGACGTGAAGAGGCACGACTCATTCATTTAGGGGTCTCACACACTAATGCTAGTAGCGACAAGCGCTTAGTAATGGATATCGGTGGTGGCTCTACAGAGTTTATTATCGGTAAAGGCTTTGAGCCGCTATTGACTGAAAGTTTACAAATGGGTTGTGTGGCTTTTACCAAAAAGTTCTTCGCTGATGGTCAAATCACTGAAAAAGCTTTTGCTAATGCCATTGCCGCCGCGCGTAAAGAGATGCTGGCTATCAACGGTCAATATCAGAAGACCGGTTGGAATAGTGTTATTGGTTCTAGTGGTACCATAAAAGCAGTGCGTAATGTGTTGGTATCTAAAGGCTGGTCTGATGAACAAGAGCGTATCACTTATAAAGGCGTCAGAAAGCTGGAAAAGCTACTAATCACTATCGGTGATGTCAATGACATTGAACTAGAAGGGGTTAAAGAGCATCGAAAAGCAGTCTTTCCAGCAGGCGTAGCAGTATTGCGTGCGGCTATGAAAGTACTAGGTATCGATACTATCGCTTACTCTGATGGGGCGTTACGTGAAGGGGTGATGTATGACATGCTCGGGCGTTTTGCTAGCGAGGATGTACGTGATCGCAGTGTGCTGGCTCTCAATAAACGCTATTCAGTAGATAAAAAGCAAGCTCGGCAAGTGGTCAGAACCAGCCGTCATCTATTTAAACAAGTCAAAGATGAGTTGCAGTTGACGAGTGATGATGCTGATTTGTTAAGACGAGCGGCCTATCTGCATGAAATTGGTTTGGCGATCAGTCATAACAACTATCATCGGCACAGCGCTTATCTACTCGAAAACTCAGACATTCCTGGATTCTCACAAGTCGATCAAAAACGTATGGCGCAGTTAATGCTCAGCCATAGACGCAAGCTAAAAAGTGATATGCTTGAGCAAATTTGTCTTATTGGCGGCAATCAACTGATCTATTTGTGTTTATTGCTCAGGCTTGCAGTATTGGCTCATCATAGTCGTAGTGAATATGAGCTCCCTAACATGCGTTTAGTAATTACTGATACTAATTGCTGGCAAATCACCGTTAGCACTGATAAAAAACACTATGCGTTTTTATTCTCTGATCTCGAAGCTGAGATTGAGCAATTTGCTAAGTGGGGCATCAAACTTACGGTGATCGAAGCGCAAGCGCAAGCTGAATAAATACTGAGTACTAAAGATTCACTAGCCAATGTTAAGCTAGTGGTTGTTAGTCGCAATAAGATAATTATTATTTAATTATTTGTAAATTTTATACTTAGTGCAACTGTGCTAATATAGTTTTGTTGAGTTTACAGATGTACTTTGGATATACTCAAATACACAATAACTGAGAACTTGTATAAAACAATACACTATAAAATGACTAAAAGGATAAGTCTATGAGTACCGTCTGGGATAGCGTTCAGATAGCACGACATGCCAAGCGTCCATTATTTATGGACTATGTTAATCAGCTATTTACTGAGTTTGACACATTGCACGGTGATCGTGCCTTTGCTGATGATAAAGCTATTATTGGTGGCTTAGCACGCTTGGATGGCAAGCCAGTAATGGTCATCGGTCAGCATCGTGGTCGTAGTACTCGTGAGCGTATCGCCCACAATTTTGGTATGGCTAATCCTGAAGGCTATCGCAAAGTTATTCGCTTAGTCAAAATGGCCGAGCGCTTTAACTTGCCGGTTATGACCTTTGTTGATACACAAGGAGCTTATCCTGGCATTGGTGCTGAAGAGCGTGGACAAGCCCAAGCAATTGCTGAAAGCATCGCTGTATTCTCCAGTTTAAAAGTACCAATTATCGTTACTATCATTGGTGAAGGGGGTTCAGGTGGTGCGCTAGCTATAGGTGTTGGTGATAAAGTGAATATGCTGCAAAACAGCATCTATTCAGTTATCTCTCCTGAAGGCTGTGCAGCTATTCTGTGGAAAACCGCTGAAAAAGCGCAAGATGCTAGTGAGGCACTAAAATTAAACGCCATTAACTTGTATCAAATGGGCTTGATTGATGCCGTCATCGATGAGGGGGAAGGCGCACATTTACAACCACAGCCCGTGATGAAAGCCCTTAAATCATTGCTACTTGAGCAGTTAGAAGAACTGCAAGCAATGGATGCTGATACTCGTACTGAACTGCGTTATGAAAAGCTAAAAACCTTTAACTCAGAAGTTATGCTACCAGCTTAAAGTGCTTTAGAGGTTAACTATCGAACAATCATTAACGTGCTCATTAGTAGCACGTTTTTTTGTAGCTGATTTTTAGCTTATAATTAGACTCGTTGAACATTCATCAATAGACACTTTTAACTAGACATGACTAACTATGACCAATAGCGCCATTAAGCCTTATCCTATCAAGCCAATAGTAGCAGAGTCGCCAGTAGGTTCAGCGCTGGCACATGCTTTATTGGCGAGTGTTGATGAACACCGTGAACAGTTACGTGGTCGGCGTATTTGGCTGGCTTGTAGTGGTGGTCGTGATTCTTTGGTTTTAGCCGCGCTATGTTTGCAGCTCTATCAGAAAGGTAAGTTAGCATTTTTGCCGCAGCTGCTGCATGTCGACCACAATCTACAGTCAGCTAGTAGTCATTGGGCTAAGCATGTTGCTAAATGGGCGCATGTCCAACAGCTGCCTTGTACTATTTTATTAGCGCAAGTAACTGGTAGCGATGAGCAAGCAGCACGGCAAGCCCGTTATCAAGTGATGCTTGAGCATATCAATCAAGGCGACGTTTTATTGTTAGGTCATCATGCTGATGATCAAGCTGAGACCGTATTGATGCGCTTGATGCAGGGCGCTGGGGTAAAAGGTCTAGCTGCTATGCAAGCTTGGCGTGAGCAGTCACAAGGCGCGCGACATAATGTCTTATGGCGGCCTTGGTTGTCGGTGCGTCGTGCCAACATCAGTAGCTATGCTGAGCGCTTGCAGCTGCCTTATATTGATGATCCAACTAATGATAATGGTGATAATGTGCGTAGTAGTTTGCGCCGAGATATCATGCCACTTCTGGCAACTTATAACCCTAATGTCATTGAAAACATGGTTCGTAGTGCGCAATTGCTTAGCGATGCGCAGGCAACAGTCAACACGCAAGCGGTGCAAGATTGGCAACAGACTACTATCGACGAGCTTGATTATCCTTTAGCTCAGAGGGTAGTTGATATTGATCAATTACAAGCATTACCACTCTACCGGCAACGGCAATTACTGCATTACTGGCTGGCGCAAGATGAGCCGTTACCGCCGAGTAAGCAACTAATAGATGAAGTGTCTAGGCTAGTGCAACGTGATGATAATGACCACCAAACTCAGCTGGATTGGTACGCACACCGCCAACATTACAGGGTACGTCGTTACCGTCAGCAGTTATATCGACTCAGTCACTCATGGCTTGATTGGCTAGCGTTACCAGTGCTGGTACAACAGCAAGTTATTATTAAAGATAGGCTACAGCCATTCACGGTAGCCTTGCGGGAAAATGCTGCTTACCGTTGGCAATTAAAGATTATAGCTAGTGAGTTGGCACCTTTAATGAGCAACGATACTGATCAGTTAACCTTAAAAGTAACACCGTTAGGTCGACAACAAAAGTTAAAAACGTCAAGGGCTACGCGAGCACAGTCTGGCAAAAAACTTTATCAAACGCTAGCTATTCCAGTTTGGTTGCGAGACAGTTTACTAGTAGTGAGCACTATAGGTCTAAATTCAGAAGTCACAGATTTAAAAGCTGTTAACTCTGAGCCTAAAACTGATGACAACGAGCTGCCGCTATTACTAATCTCCCCCTTTGAGCAGTGGCCGTTGACCGCAGATAATGCAAAACTTAATTTAAGCAATAATGACCCTCAATGGATTGCCAAGATAGTCAATGGCGCATTTAGCAGTGCTCTATTTGCTATAAAATAATGCGTCTTGCTCTAGGTTGCCGTTACTGACGCTATAAATGCTGCCGTCAATGAGCTTGTCTATGCCTCAATTACTAGTGTGCTTGCCTGTACTGTTAACTATATGGCTACTACTAGTCTGTTATTAGCCCGTATCTAGGGTTAATGGTGAGACTTTTGAGCCACAATTTGTTCTCTAGTCACCCTATCGATGTTCCGCCTTTAGGATGAACTGATAGTCACTGCGCTAACCACCAATTTTTCAAACGCCAATAATGGCAGTATGGTAGACTAGACCTCATTTTAGACCGCCTGCTTGCTAAAAACGCTCTATCAAACCGTGCTGTTTAAACGATACTATTTAGCGCTTATTATAAAAAGTAGTCTATGAAAAAAGCAATGCTAACAGGCAGTTAGGGTTTTAATAGAGCAGAATTATTAGGAGGTTTTATGTCATCAATTAATAATAAGTTAATTAATAAGAAAATAAGCTTTATCGGTGGCGGCAATATGGCGCAGGCCCTAATCAGTGGTCTTATTGGCTGCGGTATGAATCCTGAACTTATTACGGTATCGGCACCGAGTGCTGAGACTCGTGAGCAATACGCTAAGCAGCAAATGAATACTGTTGATGCTAGCCTAGATGCAAAAGCAGCAGTTATCGATGCTGACGTAGTGGTACTAGCAGTCAAACCACAAATGATGCAGCATGTGGTTAGCGAGTTTTCTGACGCTTTAGAGCATCAATTAGTTATTTCAGTAGCAGCAGGCTTATCGACTGAGCTTTTATCTGAGATGTTAGGTGGCTATAGTAATATCGTCCGCGCTATGCCCAACACCCCATCGAAGATACAAATGGGCGCAACTGGTCTCTATGCTACAAGCGATATTACTGACCAACAAAAGCAGCTAGCAACGGCAGTGATGGAAGCTTCAGGGTTAGTAATGTGGGTTGATTCTGAGGAACAGATGCATGCCGTTACTGCAGTAGCAGGGTCAGCACCAGCTTATGTGTTTTACTTTATTGAATCGATGATCGATGGCGCAGTGGCTTTAGGTCTAGATAGAGAGCAAGCCTCAGCGTTAGCCATGCAAACCGTGTTAGGGGCAGCAACTATGGCTATCGGTAGTGACGACAGTCCTGCTGCGTTACGTCGTAAAGTAATGTCACCGAAGGGCACTACACAAGCGGCGATTGAGTCAATGCAACACAATGACATTAGTCGCCAAATAGGCGAGGCTATGCAAGCGTGCTACGATCGCAGCAAAGCACTTAGCGAAGAGATGAAGAGCGACGATAAAAAGTAAAAGTAGTTTATAACTGCTAGAGGTTTTCGCAATTTATGCCTTAGCATAACTGCTCAGCAAGTTAGAAAGCTTTTTAAGTCAGTGATATAAATTAGCAGTCATAGCAGCACATAATCTCTGCTATATTTAAAACTGACTACATTAGTACGGACTATAGTAGCCTTTACTATTGGTAAATGTTTAACATACCCTAACTCTTATTAGTCCAAATTCTATTACTATAGGCAAATCGAGTAGCACTTAATGAACGATATGTTATTACAAATTTTTGATTTGATTACCACCTTTGCGATGCTATTGGTGTTTATTCGCTTTATGCTGCAGTTTGCTGGAATGGATGCTAGCGAGCCGATGATTAGCCCCGCCTATAAAGCTACGCATATCGTCGATGTGTTTGGACGGATTTTTCCAACTGTAGGTCAAGGGCGTATTAGTATTGCCGCTATAGTGTTGATGTTTCTTATTCGCTTAATTGACATCGCTGGCAAGGCGGCGCTCGCTAATAAAGGCATTGCACCTATACCGCTATTTTTCCAAGGCTCGTTAAGTCTAATTTTAGACTTTTTGCGCATGTGTCGCTACGTAGTTATAGGCTCTATTATCGTCAGCTGGATTGTAGTGTTTACTCAGTCAGCCCACCCGATTATCGGTATTATCATGCGCTTAGCAGAGCCAATCTTGGCGCCGTTTCGTCGTATTACTCCCAACTTAGGGATGCTCGACTTATCACCAATCATGGCATTTTTTGCCTTCTATTTGATTGAGATTATGGTTGGCGCTATAGCTAACAGCTTGCTACCGATGCTAGGTTAAGCTGGCGAAGAGCAACTCATAAAATCAGCTAGTATCAGTCAATAAAAAGACGCTCTATTCATTAGTAGGGCGTCTTTTTTTAATGCTAAATACTAATACTAGCTAAATCCCAACTAAACACGAGTTAAATAATAAACAAACAGCCGCATTATCTTTGATCTGCATTTTTAGAGTGACGCTTTGATCCACTAGCCGCAATGTCTACTATTGTAGGTTCAACAAGCTGTAATACTAGCGCTAGCTGTTATAGTGAGTTTATTATAAAAACCATACAGCGAGATTGAGATCAGTTTTTGCAGCCTTTGGCGGCATACGCACAATAAACTAGAAAAACTTATCACAGTCTCACCTCATAAAGTGAGGCAGTTCTTTTATTTGGTATCGAATATATTAGTTACAAAGCGATTAGGTATCAGCTGAGCACTAGCATCATCAGGGTGTGGAGCGTCTGCCTGACTCAAGGTTTGACTGATCCATTGGTCAGCCGCCTTAACCGCATCAATCAGCTCGTCACCCTTAGCTAGGCGTCCAGCGATAAAGCTGGCTAGTGAGCAACCAGAGCCATGAAACTCACCTGGTAGGCGTGCTAAGGTGCTTTTATATACCATTTCACCTTGCAGATACAGATACTGCTCAATATCACCGCTATCGAAGTCGTGCGAGGTTTTTACTAGTACCGCCTGAGTACCTTGAGCGCACAGCTTTTGCGCACCAGTATGCAAGTCTTGTTCTCCGCTCAAAGCACGCAGTTCATGAGTGTTTGGGGTCAGCAAAGTAGCATAAGGTAGCAGTTTTCTGAATGCAGCTACCAAAGTGCGCTCATCGCCTAAGCTACCGCCACTATTAGCAACTAATACTGGATCTAAGACAAAAGGCGTGCCTTGATCAATAAGCCCTTGAGCAAACATATCAGTTAACATAGCGATATTGTCTGTAGTACCAAGCATACCTGACTTGATAACGCTAACAGGCAGGTCATCGAGCACGGCTATAGCTTGGGCTTTTACTAAATCTGCGGCACAAGCCTGAAAGCTAAATACTCGTTGCGAGCTTTGCACAGTGATTGCCGTACAAGCAATGGAAGCATGAGCACCTGCTTGACCAATGGCTTCGATGTCTGCTTGTAATCCTGCCCCACCTGAAGGATCTAATCCTGAAAAGCACAATACTACCGGACGCATAGCTTATCCTTATAAGTTATTATTAGTAATGATAGTTTATTTTTCGCTAAAAGCTTCTATTTCCATTAAAAGCTTCTGTTTTTGATTAAAGACCTGTGTTTTCGCTAAAGGTCTCTATGGCCACTAAAGACTTCTGTTTTTCTTCAATGATTTTTAATTTCTGCTAGTGACTATAGCTAGCTTGCTGCTAAAAAGCCATAGTAGGCAATTGCTGTTATTTCACTAAGGGTTCAAAGTTAGGATTATTAACTGGCTAATATGACATTTCGATGGTATTAACACCATTTTAGCGGCGCTAAAAGCCTTAAATTCGGTAATAAACCGTTATTATGCAAAAAGGTTGATTAAAGTGGCATCCAAGGCTTGCATTTCGTTTCGGCTTTGTTATAATACTCGCCCACGACTAGGACGTATCATTAGCATCGATACTGTATTCTATCTCATAGAAGTCTTATCTCGTTCGGTGAAGTGGGTGAGTGGCTGAAACCAGTTCCCTGCTAAGGAACCATACGTGTAAGCGTATCGAGGGTTCGAATCCCTCCTTCACCGCCATTTATTCGGTTATAATTAGATTTAAAATATAGTTTATCGATGTTAGCTTTTATGATAACCGCTAGATTAAAATAATTTAGCATATATCTTATAATTAGATTGACATCCGCTGTATTATCTATATAATGACCAACCTAATTTACTGCAAAAGTTAATCACTGCGCAGTAGATGATGTGCAATACGCGCCTGTAGCTCAGTTGGATAGAGCACTTGGCTACGAACTAAGGGGTCGGGAGTTCGAATCTCTCCAGGCGCACCATTTGCATTATCACTGCTTTAAAAGCAATACCTAAATCAATCGCCTGTCTTCTGACATTTTGGCGGTTTTTTTATGTCTGTCGATTTCATAGGTTATTGAACAGCGACTTGTCTTATATCAGTTTTATGCTCGCAGTAAGATAATGACTGAGATACTTAGCGGTTTGCTAAGCTCTGTTAAAGTACGCTAAACCGTGCAATTGCGGTACAATAGTCAATAGATAATCAAGCGTTAAGTCATCATCTACTCAGACCTTATAGAGTGCCAAAAAATGTCAAAAGCGACTGCAAAACCTAAGCTGAAGCGCAAAATGCAAGCTAACCGTCCTGCGGAAATTGAAGAGCCGAGCATCGCCAAACCTTCTGAGCGGGTCATAGCTATTGTCTATGATGGTATGTTGATATTGGCGCTGCTGTTCTTGGTTGGCACGGTGTTAACAGTTATTGGTACTTTACTGACTATGCAAACAGGTACCGACTCAGCGCAAGCGCAGTCATTGCCAACTTGGTATCAGAACTTTATTATGACTCCCTCATTTATTCTAACGCTAGTAGGGTTCTACGGCCTGTTTTGGCGTCGTGGTGGTCAAACCCTAGGGATGCAGACTTGGCGCCTTAAAACGGTTAATAACACCGGTCATCTATTGACTTGGGGACAGTCCTTTAAGCGTATTTTGGCAGCTTGTTTAATGCCTTTATTGTGCGGCATAATTGGTAGCTTAATAGGCGGATCGCGCCTGTTATTGTTACTCGGTGCGTTCTTTGGCTTAATGTTTAACTACATTTTTTGTCTATTCAACAGTCGTGGCTTAGCAGTACAAGATATGATATCTAATACTATTACCTTAAAAATGCCAAAAGTAGCACAAGAAGGCCTATGGAGCGGCTTTAGAAACCGTAAGAAAAATAAATAAAGGGTATAACAACTTTATTATAGGCTTAGCAACGGCTTAACTATCGCTAACCAGATCAAAATGTCCCATGGTTAACATTAAAAGTGCTAGAAAACATGATCAATAAAAAGGCATAAAAAAAGCTGAATCAAATGTAGATTCAGCTTTTTTATGCGCGCTCGTTAGGCACTCGCAAGTCATCATCTCTAATAAAAACTTAAGCAATTAATAAACTAAAAATATCATTTGGCTTATTAAATAAGTATTAAATTTAAACCTGCTTAACGCTCTCAAATAACTACTTAAATAATGATTCGAGAATTACCTAAAATAATAACCGCTGTTAAGCGACTTGTACCGGAATAATGTTAGCAGTATCTCTTACGGTATTATCTTCATTACAATAAACCAGTTTTGGCTGATAAATAGCTGCTTCAACTTCATCGAAATGAGCATAAGCGCAAATAATAACGATATCGCCTAAATCGGCCATATGGGCAGCAGCACCATTCAATGAGATGATACCTGAACCGGCTTCAGCACGAATAACATAAGTGCGAAAGCGTTTGCCATTAGTGACATTATAGATATCGATAGATTCGTTTTCGCGCAAACCGGCGAGATCTAATAAATCGCTATCAATACCACACGAGCCTTCATAATGTAACTCGGCATGGGTGACACGAGCGCGATGCAATTTGCATTTAAGCATGTTAAGTAGCATAAGTTGCTTCCTTAGTGTAACTGATATTAACTAACTGATATTAAATGGATTAACGACAGCTAATAAACGGATTAACTACAGCGTTAATGGGGACATGACTGATAAATTAAAGCTAAAGCTGCTATTAAAGCTTAAGCTGGCACTGTTAGCGGTGCAATAACCACTCACACTTAGCACTTAATAGTTGGCTATACTGACTGACCATAAATACTAGAGTAGATGGCAACATTGCATAACTTAGACAGTCAATGAAAGTCTAAAAAATAGCGGTTATTAAAACAGGGCATATCATACCGTGTCAAGCAGGTAGTTTAAAGCCATTAATTTGCTCGCGTGCGCGCTCAATTTTACCTTCTAATAATAATGGTAATGCTTCAAAGGCGGCTGTCAAAGCACTATCGATAGCGATCTGCTCATTAGGCGAAGCCTTTGAGAGTACATGACCACTGACTTTAGACTTATGTCCTGGATGACCTATACCTACACGTAGACGATGGAAATCACTGCCAATATGTGGGGTAATATCACGTAAACCATTATGACCACCATGACCACCATCCGTTTTTAACTTGATACTACCTGCAGGAATATCCAGCTCATCATGAGCGATTAGCAGCTGATCGTTATCAATATTATAAAAATTCACCATCGGTACTACTGACTGGCCAGACTTATTCATAAAGGTTAATGGTAACAACAGGCGCACATCAGAGCCGTGAATCTGACCACGACCAGTAACGCCATGGAATTTTTTGTCAGCAGATAAAGTGATATTGAACTGTTGTGCCAAATGTTGCACAAACCAGAAACCAGCATTATGACGAGTGAACATATACTCTTGACCGGGATTACCAAGACCAACGATAAGCTTTATAGACATAACAATACTCAGTGTAGCTATTAGTAGGAAAGGTGAGAATTACCTTATGCTTAGGACATACGTTTTGAAAAAGTAACGTTAAAATTAGTTTTTCAAAACGTAATTACAAAAACAGCAGGAGATAATTATCTCCTGCTGTTTTCTAACGCAACTAACTTCTGTCATAGGGTATTTAACAAAATACTATATGAGAAGATAAGTTCTATTATTCGCCGTCTTTATCTTCGCTAGCCGCTTTATCGCTTTGCTCAGTAGCTGGAACTTCAGCTGCATCAACGTCATCTGCGTCTTCATCAACTTCTTCAACTGTTGGTGGCTGCATGTTGACGATAGTACGGTCGTGTGCATCTTCCATGTCGAGATCAAAGATGATAACGCCTTCAGGCAATTTGATGTCTGATAAACGGAAAAGATCACCAATTTCCATAGCAGATACATCTATTTCTAGATATTCAGGTAGCTGTGATGGTAAGCAAACGATTTCGATATCAGTAACTAGCGTTGATAGAATACCACCAGCTTTAGTACCAGGCGCTTCTTCACGACCTGCAAAATGAACAGGGATGTTCATGTTGATTTTTTGACCTTTTACAATGCGCTGAAAGTCAGCATGCATTGGAAAGCCTTTAGCTGGATGACGCTGTAATGCTTTGATAACAACTTGATGCTCACTACCTGTATCAAGAGTAATAGTCAAAATCTGTGAAAAGAAGGCTTCATATTCAAGCGACTTTACTAGTTCATTGATTTTGATTGAAATGGTAGTTGGCTCTTCGCCACCGCCATAAATGATTGCAGGAACTAAATTCTGCTTACGTAGGCGGCGGCTCGCACCTTTACCTTGTTGTTCTGCAGAACGATCAACTGCGTTTATTGCAAAATGGTCAATGCTCATGGTTATAATCCTATAAAGAATAAGTGAAGTATCTGCTAGTAACTCTATGGATTTGCGACCAATCCACTATTGTACTAACAGCACTTTTTTGTGTTACCGGACTCATAAAGCCCAAATGGTTAACACAGGCGCGCATTATACGTGGTTTTGTAGTAATAATAAAGGCTTACAAAAAAATCCAGCGCTAAAGAATAACTTTTAGCGCTGGATTTATAACTAATTTGTCGTCTTTAACCGTAGATACTATCAATAGAGGCGCTAATGATCATAGGCAACTAGTCACTACTAAACATCAAACATAGCACTGATAGACTCTTCGTTATTGATACGACGTAAGCTCTCAGCTAGCATAGGAGCGATAGATATTTGACGTATTTTACTACAAGCAGCAGCAGCTGCAGAAAGTGGAATAGTATCGGTAACTACGATTTCATCCAATGCCGACTCGCTGATGTTCTTCAGCGCATCACCTGATAATACTGGGTGAGTGATATAAGCCATTACACGACGAGCGCCGCTATCTTTTAGGGCTTGAGCCGCTTTACAGAGCGTTCCCGCTGTATCGACCATATCATCAACAATCACACAATCACGGTCACGGACATCACCAATGATGTTCATTACTTGTGATTCGTTAGCACGCGCACGACGCTTATCGATGATAGCCAAATCACTATCGCCTAATTGCTTGGCCATAGCGCGAGCACGTACTACGCCACCAACATCAGGAGAAACTACCATGATGTTGTCATAATCTTGTTTTAATAGGTCATTGAGTAGTACAGGAGTAGCGTAGATGTTGTCTACTGGAATATCGAAAAAACCCTGAATTTGATCAGAATGTAGATCAACAGTCATCACTCGATCAATACTAACAATGTTGAGCATATCAGCAACAACTTTGGCAGAAATAGGCACTCGAGCAGAACGGGGACGACGGTCTTGACGAGCATAACCAAAGTAGGGCATCACTGCAGTGATACGACCAGCACTTGAGCGACGCAAAGCGTCAGCCATCATCATGATTTCCATGAGATTGTCATTAGTAGGGGAGCAAGTAGGTTGCATGATAAACACATCTTTTCCGCGCACGTGTTCTTTGATTTCTACCGCAATTTCGCCGTCAGAAAAACGTGTGATATCAGCTTTACCAAGAGGGATATGAAGGTGGTCGGCTACTGTTTTCGCTAATTCAGGGTGGGCATTACCCGTAAAAATCGCCAAATAAGGCATGACTGAAGTCCTATTGAGTGACTCAAGCAGCGACCGCTAAGCAGTGTCAAACTGCTCAAATTCAGAAAAGAGTGGAGAACGTAGTTAGTGATGTTGTGCACTAAAAAATGGTAGGGGTAGCTGGACTCGAACCAACGGTGTCAGGATCAAAACCTGATGCCTTACCAACTTGGCTATACCCCTGTATTGTACATACAGACACTTTAAATAATAGTTATTTAAAATGCTATTACTTAACAAGTCGTCTTATCGCTATTATATAGTAGCTGATAGTCAACTTTCATTAACGGTGTTCGTTGCGAACTATACCGAAAACAGGTGGGTGTTGTCAATTGCTATCATTCAGTTAATCGCTTAACGGATGTCAAAAACTTAGCAAGATAACCCATATAACATGAACTAATAATATGGTAGGGGTAGCTGGACTCGAACCAACGGTGTCAGGATCAAAACCTGATGCCTTACCAACTTGGCTATACCCCTATTGAGGCGACCTATTATAAGTAAATTTTCAGATTTTGCAAGCGCTTTGCGCCTTTTTCTGGCTTTTATTCGTAATAGGGTAAAAATAAAACGGATGTTGAGTTAATGAGAATTTATACACTGTCTTTATGATAATTTTATTTACACGCTATAGGCAGTGTTTGGTCGAAGTTTTAGCTTGTATAAGCTAAAGATTTGGCAAATCTCTGACATCCATGAACTGTGAACCCAAAAATTGGATATATCTATTTTCCAAACATTTAGGATCTGCTTGTTGCTCAAAATCGTAATCTTAGTTAGGATTGTATTTTCCGCCGTCTAAGGGTCCATTAGTAAATAGCTCAGTGTTCAAAGGTATATCAACGCCATTGGCTGTCAGAGTCTGTGTCTCTTCATTCCAAGTGGTTATACCATGAGGAAAAACAGGAACGTTAAGTCTATCAGCGTTTTGGATAAGCAAACATCCATCTTTCATAACTAAAGTACCGCCCATAGCGGGTTCTATTTCCGCACCATGCTCATATGGATAAGTAAAAAACTTAGCATATGGCTTATTTTCAGAGTCGCTAATGCTGACATCACTAGCCATGTTATCGATAGATACTTTTGGCTCAGGTAACGTGACGTTTTGAGTATCGGGATTGACTACCGAAGAGGGTGAAGGCGAATCGGTATTACTGGTACAGCCAGTCATTGATATTAAGAGAGTCAAGATAATTATAGAGCGTGTAGAACAACCTGTTTTCATTATAAATGACCTTTATATTAAGAACATTGCTTTATCACTACCGTCCAAACTCATAAACTCCCAACTATATATCCAGTACAAGGTGCCTCTTCAAGCCACTTTGCCAAAAGCTTTTCATCACTGCCAACACTCGCATCCAATGGTAAAAACACCGCGCTGCCAGAGCCAGTCATGCGTGCTGTGCCTAATGCTACTTTCTGTAATCTTTGCAAATACTTTAGTGCCTCATCAACCTCAGGAGCGAGGTTCGTCACCACTGGGGTAAATACATTTTGATAAGGCGCTATCAGATTTTGTGTATAGGCAGTAAATTGATGTTTAATAGTGGCAACCGATATTGACGCCATATCACGCTGCAATTTTGCATGAGCAAATAGTTTAGCGGTATCGATATGAGCGTCAGGTGTCAGTAGTAAATAGTGTTGATCTGGCAAATCAATGGCAGTCAGCTGCTCGCCAATACCCGTAGCGATAGCATCTTGACCAAAGATAAATATTGGCACATCTGCGCCAATCGTAGCACCGATTTTTATCCGTTCATTTTTATCAAAGTTAAGCTGCCAAATCTCATTTAATGCTAATAAGGTAGTCGCGGCATTAGATGAGCCACCGCCTAAACCTGCGCCCATTGGGAGACGCTTGTCTAAAGTGACTTGTACTTGGGGTAGCTGCTTAGGTAGTTTGTTTGACTGTATGGCAGACGCTACTAGTGCGCGTGCCGCCTTAAAGATTAGATTGTCTTCTATGCTAGTAGTTATCGCATCTGCACCTGTTAACACCAACAACTGACTACATAGCTTATTAATGTCTAAAGAGCCATCAATATTTACTACTTTGTCTGTTAATAAAAAGTGCAGATAATCACCCCAATCAAGCAGCCGGAAAACCGTTTGCAAGTTGTGATAGCCATCAGCACGTTTGCCCGTAATGTGCAAAAACAAATTAATCTTGGCCGGTGACAAACGAGTAATCGAGCTGTTTGAAATGTTATGGTCTGAAATCATAAATAAATATACTAGTAAAAAAGCTTATTGATTTTGATGATTGATAGTCATCACTACTTTATGACCGGCTGGTTGCATGGCACTGATCTTATTAGGCAGCTTGTCATTACCTTTATAGCTGAAGCTAGCCGTCCAATCACCATTGATTGAGCTGATTAATCGGCCTTGACTATCCAGCTGCGGAGCACTATCTGAGGGTGCAGAACGACCAGAGATCCAATACGGCATTTGCGAGATAGGGGCTTGCCAGCCCGTAGCTTTTTGTAGCAAGGTTTCAGGGTTATCAGCGCTCAAAGTGCCCGTCTTTTCACTGACTAAGGTTGCGGTCTTACCATCATACTGTATGTTGGTCTTGCCGATACCTAGCGCACCAATCAGTTCAATAGCGAAACGATCATTTTGCTGACCCCAAGCATAAAAGGCGCTGCCACCTTGTGCGGTAGTATTATTAGCACTGTCGGCCGGGGTAGTCACGCCGATTTTACCATTGATATTAAAGTCACTTAGCTTTTGCACTGGCATAGTAGTAGGAGTAGTGGCTACTTGGTTCTTGGGTAGCGACTGACAACCGGAAATCATTAATAATGTGGCACTTGCTACAGCAATAGCCATTAATTTTACTGGTTTATGTTGAGTTATATTTGGCTGAGCTAGCTTTAATAGTAATGACATCATTATTCCTCAAAAGTGATAGTTCAAGTTCTGCAAAATTAAAAACACAGCGAATTAGTAGAGTCTGCACAACAGAAAGCTAGCTTAAGCTACCTATGTTACTTATTTATGGATGGTTGTTAGCTTGTTATTACCGACTTGTGCTATCCCTATTGAAAACCACGGTTATAACAACCTCTTAATAAAGTTGTACTCGGTCATTAACGTTGTGCTGACCGAACGAAAAACGTTGTTGTAAATCAGCTAATAAGGCTTCGACTTTATCATTAGCCCCTAAGCCTTGATAAGCACGTAACAGTAGCTCACCTGAGCGCAAGGTAGGTAGTACATCGTAAGGGGTTTGCAAATAATCGATAACTTGCGCGTAGTTTTCAGTGGCAAGAGCGTTGCTAGCAAGTAGATTAAGTGCTTGTAGTTGCAGCTCATTGTCATAACGTGAATCATCATAGCGTATTTGAATAATGTTCTTTGCCAGCTCTAAGCCTTGCTCTGAGCTACGATTATTGGCTAATAGTAGCTGGGCATAACTGAGCTGGTAAGACAAGTTGCTAGGGTCTAACGCTTGCAAATGATTGAGCAAAGTACGTTTTATTAAGTAATCTTTACTGTCATCGAGTAGTTGCGCACGGGCGAATAGAATTAGCTCATTGTCTGGATACTTACGACTGACACGAGTTAATAACTGCAGGGCTTTTTCGGCTTCGTTATGCTGCCATAAAATATCAGCTTGCATCACATAACTATCAGGCGCGAACACAGGATACTGTTGGCGCAACAGCTGTAGAGTATTGATCGCTCCTTCGATATTATCGTTAAGCAGCTCAAAGGAGACTACTTTTTCGCGTGCTGCTAATACTAGATCCTCACGCATCACCGCATTTAAGTAGTATTTAGCTTGCTCAAAGCGCTGTTGACGCTCAGCGCTTATCCCCAAATAATAATAGGCCTGATCAAGATATGCTGGACTCTTGACTAAAATATTTAACAGTTGATCGGCAGTACGATACTGCTCGACATCCAAACTTACTAAGGCCGCTAATAAAGTAATCTCATTGTCATCATCAAAACGATTTTGCGCTTTTAACAATAGCTCCCACGCTTGCTGACTTTGTTTCAGATCGAGTAGATATCTAATTTCGTACAAGTATAAGTTTTTGCTATCAGGGTTACGTAAGCGGGCTTGGTTGACGTAGCTGAGTACGGTTTCAGTAGGCTCTATCTTGCGCAAGATATCTGCTTTTAGAGTAATGAAGGGGACGTAATCAGGCTGCGTAAGCAAAGCGCGATTTATATGAATAAGCGCATTCTGCGGATCATTAAACTGATTAAGCAAACCAGCTTTCAGTACTGACAATGAAGCATTCTGCTGACTATCAATAGGCTGTAGAGCGGCAAGTAACTCGCGCTGATCGTCATTATTTTCAGGATAAATCCCTATTAAAATCTCGCTTAGATCTGCTCGTGGATCATAACGCAGGATACGATTAAGGGTTTCACCTGCTAAAGTGTAGTCATGCGCTTTTAGCGCTAAGTGTGCCACATAAAACCAAGCAGGAACATGATCAGGGTTTTGGTCTTGCCAGCTCTTAGCAAAATCTAATGAGTCATGCACATCTTCATTATTTAATGAAAAGCCAAGGGCACGTTCGAAGACAGCAGTAGCATCTTCTTTAAAGGATTGCTGCTTGTATAAAACCAAAGCGCGACGAGTGTTACCACGATTAGCTGCAAACTCAGCGTCCAGCAACGCATATAAGCTCGGCTCACTGAGTGGCGGCCGAGATTGCTTAGTTAAATCTAACCCTACAGGAACAGCTGTAGTAGCGGAAGAATTACTAAGGTCGGTATGCAGCGTAATTTTAGTATCGCTAGTTACCGTATTAGTAGTAGCGGTGCTGGCTTGTGGTTTTTCAGAACTACTACGCGGTAGTATAGCTTCGAGCAAAGGGCTAAATATATGAGCATGAGCGTAACAGGGCGTAGCTAAACACAGACAAGCTGCCAACAACAAGGTCAGCTTGCGGCGCTGCTGTAAACGCTTAATAATAGCGTTTAATAGAGTACTAATGCCAAACGGATTGTCGTCGGCATAGTCAAACGCTAATCTTGATCGATAAAGAAACTTAAAAAAGTCCATAGACAGTCATACTTATCCATAAAAACAGTCAATAATCAAATCTAAGTATAAAAGCAGATGACTTTGCTAAACAAGAGTACTCCTGTTACTTATAGTCTGTCTTTAGCAAGTTTATAAGGTTAAGATTACTAGTATCTTAGTTAACGCCCTAAGGCGATAGCCTTTGCCCTGATTGCCTTACTGCTGCTATGTGCATCTGTTAAGTAGAGCTTAGATTCAGTCCATGCGCTATTAAAGTCAATAGTAATAAAGTCTAATTTAGCATTAGCGGTAATGGGTACGGATAGTAAGAATTAAAAGTGTTGTGGCAGTTGATTTGTGCCCTGCTTGCCCAGATAAACACAATCAGTGCTGGCGCAGTAGGCTAAGTATTAAATAAAGCAGGTAACAATGATATAATAATCAGCTTTGTATTTGCTATAACACCTTTTCGAGCAGCGGCTATTTTAGTTAACGCTGCTGTCAACCTATTCAAATTAATAACGTCATAGCTGCTATTGCCGACTAATTGTCGTATCGTCAGTGGCTAGTTAGCGGATTACTGTTGTTAGCCAATAACTTGCTATAACTGGGCTAACAGGTAAAATGAGCGTTATATTTATGGTCTATAAATGATGAGATTAGTGGTCATCGGGGTCAATCACAAAACTGCACCAGTCGCTTTACGTGAGCGCTTGGCGTTTGTGGGTAACGATTTGAACACTGCTTTGACTGAGTTAAAGGTTTTTACCGATGGCAGCGTCATTGTGTCAACCTGCAACCGTACCGAAATCTATGTCCTAGTCCCACAATCAGTACCGCAATTGGCTAGTACAGAATCTAGCCCTAATAATAGCTCAGCTACTATGACTGCAGCAACGGATGAGCATATTATTACCATCAAAAAATGGCTAGCTAAATTCAAAAACATAGCTGTTTCTGAGATCGAGCCCTTTTTGTATGTGCACCGAGATACGCACGCCTTGACGCACTGGCTACGAGTTGCCGCTGGTCTAGACTCTATGATCTTAGGCGAGCCGCAGATATTGGGTCAGATCAAACAAGCGGTACACTTATCACAGACAGAGCACGCCGTCAGCTCTCAGTTAGGTTGGCTGATAGACCAAGTATTTGCGGCCGCCAAACGAGTACGTAATGAGACTAATGTCGGCGCACAAGCCGTATCGCTTGGCTTTGCTGCCGCCAAACTAGTTACTCAAATCTTCGATAACCTGCCCAGTCGGACGCTATTAGTCGTCGCTGCTGGCGAGATGAATCGTTTGGTGACTATGCACATTGCTGGGCTTGGGGTGGGGCGGATCATCATCTGTAACCGCAGTCCTGAGCGAGCAGAAGCACTAGCAGCTGAGCTACGTCAAGCCAACCGTAGCGTCGAAGTTCGCAGACTAGACGAGTTACCGCAACTGCTAGCAGAAGCAGATATTGTCAGTAGCTGTAGTGGTAGCATGGCGGTACTCATTGACAAAAATATGACCGCACAAGCACTAAAAAGTCGCCGTTATCAGCCAATGTTGATGATAGATTTGGCAGTGCCTCGCGACATTGACTCTACTATTAGTCGGATGGATGACGTTTATCTTTACTCTATAGATGATTTACAGCATGTGATTGCTGGTAATTTAGAACAGCGTAGACAGGCGGCAGTCGATGCTGAGCTACTAGTCAGTCAATTGGTAGTTGAAATGGAACGCCAGTTTCAAGTACGAAAAGTTGGAGCCCATATACAGCAGTATCGCACTAATACTCACGTACAAGTACAGCAGCTACTCACGGCTACTCTTAAGCAAGTTGAGAATGGAGAAGTCGACACCGAAGCGGCGATTATCGAATTGTCACGACAACTCACTCAGACTTTGACTCATGCTCCTTCGAAGCTAATGCGTAAAGCCGCTCGTGAAGGGGACAGTCAATTGCTTGATTTTGTGGTTTCCGGTCTACATGATTCTTATCGTAAGCGGCGATAACAACGGACCCTTGTTAACCCTAATTATCAATGCTAGGATAATAAGCTCAATATTGTTTTCAAAACGCTAATAGTTAATGACAACAGTCTGAAATTCTGTTAATTTAAAGCTTATTATTAAGCCAATATAGTTCTAATTATTTAAAAGACTTAGTTAATAGGTTAAGCGGATAGTGTTGACTTAGCCCGTCCTACTAAGAGCACCATATAAGAATTGATAGCATCAGTCAGCAGTATTGATAGCGGTTGTTACTGATGAGTAATTGCTAACTTTAACTATAAACAACCAGTATTCATTATCCTCTGTTTGCCACTGCGCAACAACTATAATGATGCTGATGCTAAACGCAGCCTTGTGTACAGCATAAATTGCCAACGGCAATAGCGCTAGGATAAAGTGCTATATCGTCAACTTCCTGTTGCACCCTCTTTTAATACTCCAGTAGTAACGTCATAAGTATTATCGATAAATAATCAGCATTACTCATTTTATGTATTTTATTTAATACATCTATGTCTGAAATTTATTGATAATTTAGTTTGAGTTACCACCAAATAGTAGCTAAACAACCACTATCTACAAAAATAGTATCAACACATTAATTGACTATCGGTAAATAACTTAACCACAAACAAGGAACGTCCTATGTCTGCATTACTTAAAGATATTGATCCAGAAGGTTTATTAGAATATTCAGTAGTTTATACTGACCGTGCCCTAAATCATATGTCAGGCTCATTCCAGCAAGTGATGAATGACTTGTCTCGTGATCTAAAAGCAGTTTATAAAGCTGAAGCCGTTGCTATCATTCCAGGTGCTGGTACTTTCGGTATGGAAGCCGTTGCTGCTCAGCTAGCTCGTGATCAAGATTGTTTAATCATTCGCAATGGTTGGTTCAGCTATCGTTGGACGCAAATTTTAGAAAAAAACAACCTTGGCAAAACGACTACTGTTTTGGCTGCTGAACGCACTGATGATAGTGAAGCTCCTAAGCCATTTGCTCCTATTGATATCGAAACTGCTGTTGCCCAAATTAAAGAGCATAAGCCTGGTATCGTTTTTGCCCCACACGTTGAAACTTCAGCTGGTATTATCTTACCGAATCATTATATCAAAGCCTTAGCAGAAGCTACGCACAGCGTTGGTGGCTTACTAGTTATCGATTGTATCGCCTCAGGTTGTATCTGGTTAGATATGAAAGATCTAGGTATTGACGTACTTATTAGTGCCCCGCAAAAAGGTTGGAGCAGTACTCCTTGTGCCGGTATAGTTATGATGAGTGAAGCGGCTGTCAAAAAAGTAGAAACTACTGAATCTAATAGCTTTAGCCTTGACTTAAAGCAGTGGTTGACGATCATGCGTGCCTTTGAAAATGGTGGCCATGCTTATCATGCTACTATGCCAACCGATAGCTTACGTCAGTTCCGTGACACAGTTAACGAAGCCAAAGAAATTGGCTTAGATAAATTATGTGATGCGCAGTGGGAACTTGGTAACCGTATCCGTCACGTATTAGAGTCTAACGGTTTTGAAAGTGTGGCTGCTGAAGGCTATAAAGCCCCAGGCGTAGTGGTTTCTTACACTGGCCGTGATGATATTCATAAAGGGAGTGTCTTCGCTGAACTTGGTATGCAAATCGCTGCTGGTGTACCGCTTAAATGTGGTGAGCCTGATAGCTTTAAGACTTTTCGTCTAGGTCTATTCGGTTTTGATAAGCTACAAGATATCGACGGTACTGTTGAGCGTTTTGAGTCAGTACTTAACCAAGTACTTTCTATGGCTTAATACCTTAGAAAGCACAGACAGCTTAAAAGTTAGCAACAAGCTCACTAGTTTGTTTTAACCCTTGTCTTAGCTGAACACCATACTGGGCCTTAATGACTTAAGGTTCAGTATTTTTTTACCTATTTATTATACTTTATTATATAATGTATAATTATAAATCAATGACTAGTGAATAGTTACTGTCAATTGACTGACAATCAGCAATTAAACGGTATGTGCAAACAATAATGTCAATAATAAAGTAGGTAGATGGCGATGAGTATCCAAGTAGACTGGCAAGCTTTTACCCCTATCTCATTAGTTGGCGGTGTAATAATAGGCGTGGCAACCGTCATCCTGTTATTAGGTATTGGTCGAGTGGCCGGTATTAGTGGTATTGCCTCCAGCTTGCTTAAGCCTAAACGAGTAGAGGCTTGGCAAGTATTATTTGTATTAGGGCTTATCGTATCGCCACTCCTATATCAGCTAGTCGCACCGCTAGCGGAGGTAAAAGTAACTAGCTCCTTGCCACTGTTAATTGGTGCCGGATTATTAGTTGGCTTTGGCACTCGCTTAGGCTCAGGTTGTACTAGTGGTCATGGTATCTGTGGTAATGCGCGCTTATCCCCACGCTCTATGGCGGCGACAGTGACCTTTATGCTGTTTGGCATTATTACGGTCTATGTAGGTCGGCAAATATTTGGGCTAATTTAGCTAATTTAATAGTTACTGGGCGCTAAATGTCGCCGAGCAATAGCTATTAACTTTTAACTTTTAACTTTTAACTTTTAACAGATAATCATAAACCATAAACCATGATAAGCGACGATAAGTAGAAGAGATGACCATGTTAAAAAATATAATTGGCTTACTGGTAGGATTACTATTTGGCTTTGGACTACTGATATCTGGGATGACTGACCCAGTAAAAGTGCAAGGGTTCTTAGATGTATTTGGCGCTTGGGATATCTCTCTAGCGCTAGTGATGGGTGGCGGCTTGATGATAGCTATCGTTGGAGTACAATTAGCTAAGCGTCAGGATAACAGTTGGATAGGCACGCTAATTGAGATGCCAACCAAAACTACAATTAATAAAAAACTGCTAATCGGAGCGATGTTGTTTGGTATCGGTTGGGGCTTAGTCGGTATCTGCCCTGGACCAGGGATCGTGTTGCTCGGTACGGGTCAGTGGCAAGCTTATGTGTTTATACCAGCGATGATTATAGGTATGTTGATGTATCAGTGGTTAGAGCCCAAGCTAGGCTGATATAAGTCTGCAACCGCTATGAGCATTTGTATGGCGACTAAAAAGCCAGCCTATAAGTTAACTCTAGGCTGGCTTTTTTATCGTCAAAAACCTTATATTATAAGATAAACCTTCAACAGCTTATTTCTTTGAAGGCGTCACCTTAGAGCTTTCATGCGCTAACGACTTAGCCGCTTGGCGCAGTTCAAATTTTTGTACTTTACCGGTGCTAGTTTTTGGAATTTCAGCGAAGATAATATGCTTAGGAACTTGAAAGCCAGCTAGATGCTGCTTGCAATGCTCAACAACTTTGTTACGTTGTAAAACGCTACCAGTATAGATTTCAATAAAAGCGATAGGTACTTCACCCCACTTATCATCTGGTGCGGCAACGACGGCACAGCTTAAAATTTCAGGCATTTTATATAAAACATTCTCAACCTCGATACTGGAGATATTCTCACCACCAGAGATGATAATATCTTTGAGCCTATCCATGATTTTAATATAGCCATCGGGGTATTTGACCCCTAAGTCTCCAGTACGAAACCAGCCATCAGCAAACGCCGCTTCAGTAGCTTTGCGGCTTTTTAGATAGCCTTTCATTATCATATTACCACGCAGTGCCAGCTCACCAATCTCTTCACCATCAGCTTTGACCAGCTCAGTGCTGCCTTGTTTGAACACTTCAAACCCATTCATTAGATGGGAGGGTACCCCTTGACGAGACTTCTTCTGTGCACGCTCAACGACATTCAAATTAGCCCATTCTGGCTGCTCAGCGCAAACAGTTACTGGCCCATAAGCTTCGGTCAGACCATAAACGTGAGTGATATCAAAGTCCATTTCTTCCATTTGAGCCAGCATAGTCTCAGACGGTGGTGCTCCTGCAACCCAGCCTTTAACGGCATGAGTAATGGCAGCTTTATATTCGGCTTTGCCATTAGCAATCATATTATGTACCACCGGCGCTGAACAATAATGGCTCACTTTATATTTAGCAATCAGCTGCAATATCAAGTCGGCATCCATCTTACGCAAGCAAACATTGACCCCAGCACGCTCAGCAATAGCCCACGGAAAACACCAGCCATTACAATGAAATAGCGGTAGCGTCCATAAATAGGTGGGATGTTTGGGCATATCCCAATCTAAGATATTGGAGACCGCATTCAGCGTAGCACCACGATGATGATAGACCACGCCTTTTGGGGTGCCAGTAGTACCAGAAGTATAATTAAGGGCAATAGCATCCCACTCATCGGCAGGCATCTCCCAATTATCTAAACAGTCTGAACTGGCTAGCAACTCCTCATAACTCAACTGTCCAAAGCGCTCTACGTCAACAGCACTATCGGTTGCATGAATAACTATTAGCTTAGGAAAGGTCTCATCGATGATCTCCGCCAAAGCTGAAAACTCACTATCCAAAATCAATACTTTGGCTTCAGAATGCTGGAGACAAAAGGTCAGCGCATTGATATCTAAACGCGTATTTAAGGTACACAAGACAGCACCTGACATTGGAACACCAAAGGCACTCTCAACCATCGCCGGAGTATTAGGCATCATCACCGCAACGGTATCGCTTTTATCGATCCCTAGTTTGCGCAGGCCATCTGCCAGTTGTCGACAACGAATGAAGGTCTGCTGCCAAGTTTGAGTCAGGTGATTAGTTTCGAGGTCATCATAAATAATGGCAGTCTGATTGGGATAAGTGTAGGCAGTACGAATGATAAAATCTATTGGGGTTAGCGGCTGATAGTTAGCTGGGTTCTTGCCAAGACCGGTGTGAAAGTCAGTCATGAGATAGTCCTTTATGTTGTTTTAATTTTAATCGCTGTTAACCGATAGCGAGTGATATCTAGTATAGACAATAGCTGTCAAAAAGTAAGAGTATTTCAGTATGCTCTATAGCGGTTCAGCAGAAGTTCATAGCTTTATTATTTTAATAATATAATAATCACTCACCAGTCGCTTGTGCTCGTAGCTGCTAATAATGGCATTATGTTACGATACAACAACTATTGACTGTCAAAGGTATTTGATAGCAGTCCTCTATTGATTGATAAGGATAATGACATGATCGCCAGCACCCATACTGCCAGCCAAGCCAAGCTAATAAAACAGAATAGCAAACAGGCAGACCATAGCGTAACTGTTAATGTCGCTAATGATTCAGAGCACTATCCTCATATATTTGAGCCACTAGATTTAGGCTTTACTACTCTTAAAAACCGTATTGTTATGGGCTCTATGCATACCGGCCTTGAAGATAGGTTTTATAACTATGGCAAGCTAGCTGCTTACTTCGCTGAACGTGCCAAAGGTGGCGTGGCGATGATGATAACTGGCGGTATCTCGCCCAACCGTGAAGGCTGGCTGCTACCTGCTGGCGGTACTATGAATAGCAAGATGGATGTCATCAACCATCAACGAGTGACGCGTGCTGTGCATAAATATGATAGCAAAATTATCATGCAAATCTTGCACAGTGGTCGCTACGGATATCATCCCTTTGTTGTATCATCAAGCGCAATCAAATCGCCTATTTCACCGTTTAAACCCCGTAAGATGAGCATCAAAAATATCGAGCAGACTGTCGAGGACTATGCACGCTCAGCACGTCTAGCTAAGCAAGCAGGCTATGACGGTGTAGAGATCATGGGCTCAGAAGGCTATCTGCTCAATCAGTTCCTATCGAGCCACGTTAATAAACGCAGCGACCAGTACGGTGGTGATATTTATGGGCGTATGAAGCTAGCTGTCGATATAGTTAAAGCGGTACGCAAGGCGGCTGGTGATGACTTTATCATCCTGTTTCGCTTGTCAGTCATCGATTTAGTCAAAGATGGCAACGTCATGGATGAGGTGATCATCGTCGCCAAAGCGCTAGAAAAAGCGGGCGTAACTATCATGAATACTGGTATCGGCTGGCATGAAGCACGTGTCCCTACTATCGTCACTAGCGTACCACGTGCCGCCTTTGTTGATTTTAGCGCTGAGATAAAAAAACATATCAGCATTCCTATGATGGCGGCTAACCGTATCAATATGCCGGATACTGCTGAAGATATCATCGCTAGCGGTAAAGCGGATTTGATTCAAATGGCGCGTCCGTTCTTAGCCGATCCGAACTGGGTCAATAAAGCCCAAGCGGGTCAAGCCGATCGTATTAATACTTGCATCGCTTGCAACCAAGCTTGTCTAGACCATACCTTTGAAAATAAGCGCTCAACCTGCTTAGTCAATCCACAAGCCTGCTATGAGACTGAGCTGGTCTATATCAAAACCAAAAAGCCTAAAAAGGTGGCAGTCATCGGTGGCGGGGTCGCTGGTATGTCAGCAGCACACGTAGCGGCGCTCCGAGGTCATGACGTTACATTATTTGAGGCAAAAGATATCTTAGGGGGCCAGTTTAACTACGCCAAGGTCATCCCGGGTAAAGAAGAGTTCTTTGAGACTATCCGCTACTATATTAATGAGCTTGAGCATTTAGGCGTTGAGATTAAGCTCAATACTAAAGTCGATAAAGTCATGTTAGAGGCGGCTAAATTTCATCACGTTATTGTCGCTACTGGGGTAGTGCCAAGAAGTCTAGCTGGCAAACTCGAAGGGGCAGATCTGCCACAAGTGATGACTTATGCTGAACTGCTCTCTGGTGAGAAGTCAGTGGGTAATACCGTTGCAGTCATCGGTGCTGGCGGCGTTGGCTTCGATGTTAGCGAATATCTAACCGCTCGCCATGGACAGTCATTAGATGAGTTAGCGCCTGAAACTCTAAAAGATCCAAGCTATCGTCCAGAGCCACAATCAATCAGTGAGTGGCGTGAGGAATGGGGCGTGACTGAGGATATGGCTTATAAAAGCGATGGTGGTTTGGTGCAGCCTGAAAGTATCACTCCTATACGCCAAGTGTATATGATTCAACGCAGCAAAGGTCGCTTAGGTAGTGGTCTAAACAAAACCTCTGGCTGGGTACATCGTGCTCATGTTAAGTCACATGGGGTGATTCAAGTATCTGGTGCGCAGTACGAAAAAATCACTGATGAAGGTATTTGGATCACTAATAACCAAGGCCAAAGCCAGCTCTTACGGGTCGATAGCGTAGTGGTCTGCGCCGGTCAAGAGTCAGTAGTGGATCTGATGCCGAACGTTGGCGATGCACCAGACGCGCAATATCACTTGATTGGTGGGGCAAAGCTGGCGGCTGAGCTGGATGCCAAACGTGCCATTCGCGATGGGGCTGAGGTTGCAGTTGGGATTTAAGATTTGATATTTCAAGTTAAATATAAAGGCGGCGAGATAGATTATCTTGCCGTTTTTTTTTGGTTGGAATTTAGCGGTTTAGGTTTTTATGGTTAATCGTGATTTTGTAGAGGAATGCGGTGGACCATTCGAATACTCATCCGGTGATACTCAACTACTTGGCATCGCTTTATCGCGAGCATTGGTAGCACATAGCTATACTATCTCTAGCTATTTGTAAGAGAAGTTTTGGCAACCTTCGGGTATGCAAGGTGATGCCTACTGGTCGCTTGATGGCTCAAAGAATATTGAGAAAGTGTATTGCTGCTTAAACGCTAGCGCTTTAGATTTTGCTAAGTCTGGGCAATTGTTATTGAATGGTGGGGAGTGGCAAGGTAAGCAACTGATTAGTAAAGAGCATGTTGATTATATGATTACTCCAAATGCAGCAGCTTTTACAGACGGTCAAGCCCAAGTTTAAGGGCATTCGGTATGAACCGATATGGACAGCCCGATACCCTTTTATGCCATGTTGGGACATTTAGGTCAGCGTGTCTTAGTGCTGGCTGAGGAGAACGCGATTATCGTAAGACTAGGTAAGCAGAAGGGACTGCCTACTGCTGTAGAGGGCTTTTATTTAGAGCCAGATTTGGGTCAGTACGTCACTGAAGTTAAGAAAATTTTGGATAACCTACCGGTAGAATGATAGATTGAGTTTACTGATTAGAGTGAGCTAGCAATCGTCAGTTCACTCTATAACTTACCAACTACCAACATTATCCATAGATAGCCAAGGCTCGCTGGGCGCTAAACGCTCGCCACTTTGCAACAGCTCAATTGAGATATTGTTAGGGTCTTTAACAAAGGCCATATAGCCATCTCTAGGTGGTCTCAATATATCAACACCTGCTGCCCTAAATATTTCGCACTGCTCATATACGTTATCGACTCTAAAGGCAAAGTGACCAAAGTTATTGCCGTTGCTATATTCTTCTTCATCCCAGTTGTGGGTGACCTCAATCTCTGGCGCTCCTTCATGAGTCGCTAAAAAATATAAACTAAACCTTCCTGATTCAGAATCCTTTTTTCTTAGCAGTTTAAGGCCCATTAGCTCGCAATAAAAAGCTAAAGTCTCCTCTAGTTTATTGGTGCGGATCATTGCATGTAAATATTGCATAAAATACCTCAAGGTTGACAAACGTTTAATATATCGAGTCGTAAAGTGGTCGGATTTGTTTTCTAGAACGGTTAAAACTTTGCAAAATTATAAGGCTAAGTTTACAACTAAGCCTAAGTCCATTTTTATTGCCTAGTTCAGTTTAATTCATACTAGAAACAGCAATTATAGCTATAGTGAGTCGCTAAACCTTAATCCTAATTCTCAATCTCACTAATCAGCCATCCGCAGAAGTCATCAATTTGATCTGCTAAATCAGGCTGCCTTTGCTTTAACTCATTAAGGTTGGCTTTGATATCATTCTTATTATATTTAATCCCTGTCAGGGTATCTTTTAAGCTATCAATCAACTCAACATTTAACGCATCAGAGAAGATCACTACTTGTTGCATCACCGCTTGTTTGACATCCATATGTAGATCAATCAGCCCCCAGTCAAAGCGGGTTTCGATACGATGCGAGAATTCAGGGGTCTTGCCAAAGCGCCATTGCCAATCTGACATCTGCTGATAGTATTTATTAAGAGCAGGTTGCTGAACGAGGCTGGCTTCATCTAGCTCTTCTACCGCAACGGTTTGACCATAATATTCGCAGAATGCTTCTATAAGCGCTTGCGAAAGGACTTCGTGATCAATGTCTGCATTGAATTCGACTAAGTTAGCCACTCGCGCACGGACTGACTTGATGCCTTTGGCTTGTAGTTTTAGCGGGTGCGGATTGAGATAATCACCCAGTTTTTGCATGTCAGCGTTGACTAATAAAGTGCCGTGATGAAAGCTGCGATCAAGCGCATGTTTGAAGGCACTGCCCGATATCTTACGGTCGCCAACTTGCATGTCGTTACGACCCGATAGGATGGCATCGATGCCTAAAGATTTTAGTGCATTAATAATGATAGTAAAGTTAGCGGCTTGATCATAATCGGCTTTTGGCGATAAGAAGGTGAAGTTGGTATTGCCTAAGTCATGAAATACCGCACCACCACCACTTTGACGCCGTGCTAAAAACACATTGTCTTCTTCCATCTTATCGGTTTTACATTCTACCCACGGATTTTGCGAACGTCCGATGACTACGGTTTCACTATTGCGCCATAAGAATAGGGTGTGCGAGTCGGGATTGAGCGTATTAAATATCCAATCCTCGGTCGCTAAGTTAAACCAAGGGTTAGTGACTTCTGATTTTAATATTCTTAGTTTCATTATTTATCCTTCTCTTGAATAGTTTTTTTAGAGTGAATATTATTAAATAGATACTGTCATTGTTGCTGATGCGAGATTGGAATTCAATGGGTGTGTGGTAGAGAGCAGGGTGGTTAAATTTGAGTCTTTGACTAGCTAACTTATTTCGAGTCTTTCTGTTATGATTACGATTGATATTAGGTAGCAAATATAATTAGTTGAAATAAGCTACCTAATTTACAAGAATATATTTGATTATGGATAGTAAAATGAAAAATTTAGATACTCCTAGGAATGGTAAAAAAACTCGTGCATCAAGAACTTGGCCCATGATTTAAAAATACGGAATAATTAATGCTGCCGGGCATGCAGTTGATCGTAAAGCTGAGACAAAAGGTTACACCGCATTATTAGAGATGGGTTTGGAGGCTTATGCTTTCGAAGCAGTAATACTTCGCTATCCTGAACTATTTTCTGACAGTGCTGTAGAAATATCTCAGCAACGAATGAAAGAATGGAAAAGTTCATAACAATCTTACATAGGAATGTACATGGAAACTTTAAGAGATGAGTATCAGGAAAAAATTAATATTGTACTTCTTGATGGCTTTGAAAAAGAATTATTGGATTCTGCTTTTATTAACCTTTTAACTCCTAACGCACTGAGGTTAAATAATTTTGCTTATGCACTGCGTGAACTCACAAGGCATGTTTTGCATAGACTAGCGCCAGATAATGAGCTTAGAAAATGTGAATGGTTTAAACCAGATGGGACGTCATCTAACGGAATTACTCGAAAGCATCGAATAAAATTTGCAATACAAGGTGGTCTTTCTGATTTTTACGTAATTGAGAAGCTTTATATTGACGAAGTTGATGACGTTTCTAACGAACTGAAAAATATTATAAATGACTTGAGTGAATTTACTCATATAGAAGAATCGAAGTTTAATAGTTCAACAGAAAAAACTAAAGAAACGGCAGAGCAGTATCTTTCCGTAACACTTAGTTTTGTTAAAAAGATTGATGAGCTTAGAAAAGAAATAGCAGATAAACTATTTGAGAATATTGATGAAATGCTGATTAAACGAATAAATAGTGAGTCGGTTGTCGAGTTGATGGAAATATCAACCCATCAGTATGTTGAACAAATAACACCAGAAAAAATTCATGTTATTGAAGTTGGTGCAAATTCACTGGTAATGAATGTTGAGGCACTTATAGATGTGATTTTGCTATATGGATCAGAATCTGATCGTCGTAAAGACAATGGAGCTGAAATTTCAATTTCATTTCCTGTTTACAGTGAAATGGAAGTGTTATTTAAGAAGCCATTAGGTAGTGTCATTAATCTCAATCAATTCAGTGTAGATATTTCTAGTTGGTATGATGGATAGTATTAATAAAAGTGTAACTAGAAATAGCTTTATCCAACCTAAATCAAAAAAACGCCCCTCAAGAGCATTTTTTTATCCAACCAGTTCTTATAAATCTTTCATCATCTAAACAAAATCTTCCCGCAAAATAGCAGACATATTACGCTCAGCCAACCCCGTAATAAACACATAAGGATTGACGCCAGCACTGCCGGGGATTAATGCGCCATCTTGCACATATATATTCTTATGCCCTTTGACCCGGCCAAATTCATCGGTCGCCAAACCTAATACGCAGCCGCCGAGTGGATGATAGCAAAAGTTATCACCAAAGCCTTTGGTAAACAGTAAGCTTGAGGTAGAGCCGCCATTGGCTTTGGCGAGTTTATCTAAGAGCTCTTTAGCAGCGTTTACCGAGTACTCGTTTTGCTCACGTTTCCAGTTTAGTTTAACGGTTTTGGTAGCTTTGTCATAGTAATAGTTGCCACGTTCTGGGTTATCCGTGATAGCGAGATATAGCGTCGTCCAAGTCTCAAGCCCTAGCGGTAATGGAGCAAGTTCAGCAAATATTTTGTATCTCGAGCCACCTCTATCACCGTCCCACATATTGATGCCTTTGACTGGGATAGTAGATTGGATAGTGCCAGCTGCATGGACGAAATTGCGTCCAGTCATAATGTTGCCGTTAGGTCCCCAATGCTGCCCGATATGTTCGTTTAGATGATTAAGATGACCCTCAGCCTGACTCTTTAGTAGCAGCTCTGAAGTACCGGTACTGCCTGCATTAAGAAATAGCTTATCGCAGGTGTAATGCTCAACTTCATCAATGCCGCCAAATTTATTGATGACATAAACTTCTAATCTGAGCTGGTTATTATCGAGCGCTTGGATAGTATTAACTTTGCGCAGAGTTTTGACCGTGACATTGCCGGTAGCTTCAGCGTCTTTTAGATAAGTTAAATCCAGTGAGAACTTGCCCGCGTTATTACCATAAATAACTTCACCGCCGAGTGCTGACTTATAGACCTCATCTTTGGCCTCGCGCTGCATATAGTCAAAGTCGTAGCTATTACCAAAAAATTCAGTTTTAAGGCCCGCTTTTTCGGCTTGTCGTTCAGCGGCACGAGTGAATTCATAATGCTTGGATTGATTAAAAAAAGCTTCGGGGATTTGACTGACTTTAAGTTCCTTCATAGCTCGGGGAAAATAGATGTCATACATCTCGTCCGCATTAATCCATGGAAAAATAGCTTCAAAATGCGTGCGTCTTGGCTCAATAGCAATCGCGCCATTGACGATAGAGCCGCCACCGTAAGCACGCCCAGCGAATACTTTCATCTCATCGTATTCGATTAAATCTAAGACCCCAGGGTATTTTTTGATAGGTATCGGAATAGGGATAGGCGCATTGGGCCAATTGCTAAACCAGCTTGAGCGTTTATCAGCGTTAATCATTTTGCAAAAGGTATCGTGCTCAGGGTTTCTATCCCAGCGCATGCCCATCTCTAAAATCAGTACCTCATGCCCCTGTTCGCTCAATCTGAGTGCTGATACTGCGCCGCCATAGCCACTGCCAACGATAATATTACTAAAGTGTCCGGCTTGAATAGCTTTGGTTGGTAGTTTTGACTGCTTGGCTGAGAGCGTTTGGCAGCCGCTCATTGCAGCAGAAGTACTAACAGCAGCTATGCCTAAGCCCATTGATTTAATAAGTTGTCGTCGTTGCATACGCTTCCTGTTTTTATCATATTTTGACAACCAACAGTCTAGCGAACATAACTGTCTTTATTATTGCACTGACAGCGCTTACTTAACACTTACTAGTCATTCAGTAGATTTTCATCCTTAAACCTCATCACCAATGCTTGGCAACAACGCCTCAATCTGATGCTGACCAAATGCCTTTGCACCGCGCGAAACAGTAGCAATACCTACGCCTAGCTGAGCACTGATCTCTCTTTGGGTCACGCCTTGATCTAATAATGCGAAAATCCTTATACGATTCACAAGCTCTTGCTGTTCATTTTCGGTCATCAACGCCGCTAATATTTCCGACAGTTGGGCTTTATCGTTGGTTGCCACGAGCAACTCTAATAGGTAGTTGTAGGCTTTACTGGATCGATAGTCTTCTTTTGTCATGCTAAATACTTCCTGAATATAAACAGTTAAAAAACGGCTAATAAAAATAAATGCTATCAAAGCATTTTAAGCTACTGCTGACGCTTGACCTAATATAAAACTTACTTTAGAATATGTATCAGTGTACTAGAACATGATAACATTTATTTATTATAGTACATAATCTTAAGTTTAAAAACACTTTAAAAGTGCTTAAAAGAATAGCTTTAGACATAGCTTTTAAAAGCTATTCGACAAACTAGTTTACTTATATAACCTCCAAAAGCATTAAGGTTCTAATATGACAATTAATAATAAAGTAGAGACCGCAAACGGCTATGGCTTACATCAGTTTCTGCTCCCTAGTGATGAGGGTTTATATGGTGAATTCGGTGGCAAGATTGGCCACCCTGAATTAGCCAAAGCCATGGAAGAGATAGAAGCAGGCTTTCGTGAACTCATCAAAGAGCAAGACTTTATCGATGAGATGAAGCGCTTGCGTGAGACTTACGTGGGTAGACCGAGTCCGCTATATCATGCAAAACGCTTAACTGAGCATTGCGGCGGCGCACAAATTTATTTTAAGCGCGAAGATCTGAATCATACTGGCGCTCACAAAATAAACCACTGCTTAGGTGAAGTACTACTAGCAAAAAAGCTAGGCAAGACTAAAGTCATTGCTGAAACAGGGGCAGGGCAACATGGTGTGGCGTTAGCAACGGCTGCAGCACTGATGGGCTTGGAGTGTGAAATACACATGGGGGTGGTAGACATTGAGAAGGAACACCCTAATGTGAGTCGAATGAAAATCTTAGGGGCTGATATCATCCCAGTATCTCGTGGCGCTGGCACCTTAAAAGAAGCCGTCGATAGTGCCTTTGATGCTTATCTTGGCGAGCTAGATACTAGTATGTTTGCCATTGGCTCGGCGCTTGGGCCTGCGCCTTATCCCGAGATAGTCAGCTATTTTCAATCTGTAGTTGGCCATGAAGCACGAGCGCAATTCTTAACCAGCACTGGCAAACTGCCTAACAAAGTGGTGGCTTGTATTGGAGGTGGCTCTAATGCTATTGGAATCTTTAGTGGGTTTTTTGATGATGAGAGCGTGCAGAAGATAGGTGTTGAACCAGCAGGCGAAGGCTTAGAAACAGGTAAGCATGCGGCTACTATGACCCTAGGAGTCAAGGGCGAGATTCATGGTTTTAAGTGCTATGTGCTGCTCGATGAACAGGGCGAACCCGCAGCAGTGCACTCGATTGCTTCCGGCTTAGATTACCCGGGAGTTGGGCCCCAACATTCGCACTTGCGAGACAATAAACTGGCGACTTATGAGTCGGCTACTGACAGTGAGTGTTTAGAGGCGTTTATGGCGTTGTCACGATTAGAAGGTATTATTCCTGCTTTAGAGACGGCGCACGCTATTGCTTATGCGATGAAGATTGCCAAAGATATGCCTGCTGATGAGACTATCTTAGTCAATTTATCAGGACGGGGCGATAAAGATATTGATTTTATTTTGGATAAAGTAAAATTGTAATTTAGCCTTGAGGCTAGAGAGTGGCTTACTAAATAGGTAATCCACTCCAAGTTTGTTATTCAATATTATAATCTACACAAATCACACCATTTGAGCAGTCTCTATTATCACCCTCTTCCCAAGGCAGGACTAAAGGTATAGGTAAGGCCATTTTTAGCTGGTGGCGTACTTTGGACCACTCCTGTATCTCATCACCCTCCTCATCAAATTCAGGTACTGGATAGGCTTGCTGGCGTTGTGAGTCAGACATCGCCATAAACTTAAGTAGACTACGAGCATCTTGCGCCAAAATACTAGTAGCACGTTTGGCCAGTTTTTGCATGGATTGCTCATATTCTGGACTTATGAATTCATGTACAGCATCATCTGTCCACTGAGTGTTATCTGAACCAAAAAACACGGCACGACGATAGAAGTCGAATAAACTATCGGCATCTTTGATAAAAGAGCTTTTTGGGTAATGTTGGATATAATCCTGCCAAAACTTAGCTCTAGTAATCACTTCATCGAACGAGATGTCAATCGCCGCATCATTGGAAAAAATCTCTTGGTTGTCTTTTGCCATCTGTTGAATAAAGGCTTGTTGATCCTCAGCTAAGTAGGGAGTAAAGATATCAGCCATAGCCTTTAAGTCATGATCAAACATAAACATCCCTTCGCCTATATACAATATGCTAACGTCAGCCTTAGCCTCTATCAGTTTGATCAGATACTGCATGCGTGGGGTGAGAGTTTGTAGCTGCTCTGCGGATATTTTTTTACCTGCCTCCATAGTTTCAACTAGAGTATAAAAATGCTCATAATCCATATAGCTATCAAAATATAAAAAACGTTGATACATTGCTTGATAGCTTTTTAGAAGAGCTAATACTTCGGCGTTATTTGCGGTGGGTAAGCAAGCCTCTAGTTGCTGTTGAATAGCATAAATCGCTTCGATCTTACTGGTGTTATCTATTTTTTGCATCGCTTTATTGAGCGCTATACAAGTTTGCGCATCGATAGCTGTGCTTGCAACAGTCGTTGGTTGTGCAACTTCTATAGGGGGTGATTTTTCTTTCTGCTTGATAGTATCAGTGGCAGTTGAGTCTGATTTTCCAGTGGAGTCAGACGAGGGCTTGCAAGCGCTAAGGGTTAACAGCAGGCTAGTAGCGAGCGTTAATGCTAAGGCAGTCTTTTGCATAATATATCCCCTGGATAGATAACCCGCTACCAGCTTTTAGATAACTAAGGGTAAATGACGACCAATCTCTTAACTATTTAGCACAATATATATTACCTTGCCTACTGTTATTTTTGCCATTAGCTAAACTGTTTGGGTCTATCAGATAGTCAACGACTTGGTTGTCGACACAGCTACTTAAATCAGATAAGGCTAAAGTATGGCCGTCACTGTTACGAGTTAATAATACTGAATTTAAATACTTTTGCATAGCTAAAGCGTTGATGTAAGGTGTCGCAGGGTCATCAGTTTGAGCTATTAATAACAGTGGCGGTGCAGAAGGCGATAGCTTAGGAACATGCGGTACATCACTGCCGGCAATAGGCCAGTAGTAGCAAGTGTCTAATATTTCTTTATCAGTAAATTTGCGAAAATCATCCCATGTTAATAGCGCATCAACACGTTTTATGTCATCGATGTAAACGGCTTTTTTCGTTAAAGTCGGCGCACCGTCAGCACATAAGATAGCAGCAAAAGTCGCAAAATCGGTATTGTCTTTCTGATCGGCGATAAGCTGTTTATAAAGTTCGAAATTCTCATTCTCAAGCTGATGGAATAAAGAGTCTAGCATCGGCCATTGTTCAGGCCACATCAAAGAGTCATAGATTATGCCAGACAAGCTCACTGGTAAAATACGCTGACCATCCAAATCATATAGCTGATGATTTTCGATATAGTAATAAAGCTTAGCGAGCTTAGCTTCAGCAGCTGCGACAGTATTAGTATCAGCAAAATAACAATCAGACTTTTGACGACAGGAAGTCAGAAAACGCTCAAAGGTTTTTTGTACGGCTACCGACTGATTTACCGCCATTTGTAGTTCAGTCTCATTCAGATTGACTACACCGTCGAGGACACCAGCTCGTAGGTATTGAGGAAACTTCTCTGCATATAGAGCAGCAATTTTAGTACCATAAGAATAACCAATTAAGCTAACCTTCGGCACTCCTAGCGCTTGTCGTATGGCCTCGATATCATTAACGGCATAATCTGCCCCTAGCTGCGTCAATAGATCATGGGGAGTGTGCTCCCAACAGCCTTGTG
Organism: Psychrobacter sp. TAE2020; assembly: GCF_018919485.1. Taxonomy (GTDB): domain Bacteria; phylum Pseudomonadota; class Gammaproteobacteria; order Pseudomonadales; family Moraxellaceae; genus Psychrobacter. The sequence continues at coordinate 1,803,518 of NZ_JAHLMU010000001.1, read as the reverse complement.
CAAAGCTCTCTGCATCTTCTGGAGTAAGCACCCGATCTACAGTGCTACATTTGACCGTAGGAGTACTAGGGTGCACGCCGCGTGGTGCATAACCAATAATATCGAAGTGCCTAGATAGTTTTTGGTAAGCAGCTGAATTGATAGGTGAGACATCCAGTCCGGATTGGCCTGGACCACCAGAGATACTTATCAAGGTGCCGAGCTTTTGCTGTTCGCTACCGCTAGCGGGTAAGCGTGATATAGCGAGCTTGATAACGGTAGGTGTCCCCGTATTCATTAGCGGTACTTTAATGGTGGCGCACTGTAAGGTGTCTACTTCTGCGTAGCTTGGAAACCAGTTGGCAAAACTGGGCTGGACACAAGGCTGCCAATTAATAGAGCTCTTATTAACGTCGTTATCAGGATTCACAGTGCTGTTGCTGGTAGTAACCTTTTGCTTAGTTAACGGAGCATAAGTTGGCGGGAAGCTGGCACAAACAACAGTAGTTAAAGCTAGCAAGGTGCCACGAAATATTTTGGGTAACATGAGTCGGATATACCTATAGAGAAAAGATGCTGTGCCAGCTTGATTAGTGATGTATTGACATCAATCATATAGCAGCATAAGTCGCCACTTCTGTGACTTAGCTTGAGAGTTTATATGACTGATGTTTTAAGCTTTTATAGTAGTGCTAGCATTACTAAAGGCTGCTGTTCATAACAAATACTGATAAGAAATATTGATAAGAAATATTTATATCAACTATTTATACAAACTAGCTAGGCGAGCTATCAACACAAACTATGCCAGTAAAGCAGTTCTTATAGTCACTTTTATGATCACTTTGCCAAGGTGACGCTATTTGTAAGGCTGTTGCTAGCTGATACTTTGCTTTTTGTCGTTTATCTAGTTTATCACCGTTATCATTTTTACTGGGTGCTGGATACTTTTTCTGACGCTGGCTAGCCGATAAAGCCATAAAATCAATCAAGCCTTGGGCGTCTTGAGCTAGTTGACTGTTTGCAGATTGCCCCAGTTGGTTAATGGCTTGCTGCTGTGCTGGATCACGGAATTCTCGTAATTCATCATCTGTCCACTGAGTATTTTCTGAACCGAAAAATAGCAAATAGCGATAGATAGCAAATAAGCTTTTGGCGTCTTCAATAGCATAGCCATTAGGATAACGCTGAATATAATCTTGCCAAAATATAGCGCGTTCAAGTACTTGATCAAAAGGGATGGCAATCGTCGCATCATGCCAAAAGACACTTTGGTTGTCTGTTGCTAGGCGCTGAATAAAGGCACTTTGGTCCTTAGGTAAGTAGGGAATGAATAAGTCAGCCATGGCCTTTAGGTCATGATGAAAGGTATAGTCGCCTTTGCCAAGATACAGCACGTTAACATCAGCATTACTCTCCACTAGTCCAAGAAGATATCGGATGCGAGGGGTGACTTTTTTTAGGGCGGCTAAAGGAAATTTTTCGCCGCGTTCAGCTAGGTTCATTAAAGTGTAAAAACTTTGTTCATTTACTGGCTGATTAATCGATAAAAAACGTCCGTACAGCGCTTGATACTCTGCTAGCCATTGCAGTATTCCGGAGTTACCAGCAGTAGGTAAACAAACCTCTAATTGGCGCTGAATAGTATGAATATCTTCAAATTTACTTTTATTATCAATCTCTTGCATAGTATCGTTAAGCTTAGTACAAATAAGCTCATTAGTTAGTTTGGTTTCAGACAATGCTACCAATGCCTTAGTGAGTGCTTTTGGGGTTTTGGCTTCTACAAGCGGTTCGGTTTTAGTCTCATCTGGAGTTTGGGTAGCCGCTGACGGTTTCGGTTTATCCGAGTTATTTGCAGCTTCTAATTTATCAGATGCAGGCTTAGCAGGCGGCGGTTGGCAAGCACTAGTAGCAAACAGTAGGCTGGCTACCATCATTAGTGCTAAAGGGGTCTTTGGCATTGATTACATCCTTGCTTAGATTAATACTCTAAGCTTATGACTTAATAGTGGTCTGAGTTGCGGTTTGAGCTAACGATTCGATTATCAAACAGAGCTGATTTTTTAAGCAGGATACAACAACGAGACGCATTGCTCAATGTAATTGTAAAAGCTATGAGCTTAGTTTTATATTGCTGAGATATTTTTGTACTGCCCAGTAGCGTTTTTGTTTGTAAGAGTCAGTTGAATAATGACTCACCTGCCTAATAAAGGATCCCACTCATCTAACTATTCTATTTACTGATGAGTTTTATACCCATAGATAGACAACAATCAATACCAAAGATAAATAGGATTTACCATGGCATACGATAACTTATTTGAACCAGTAAAAATGGGCAGCCAAACCCTTAAAAACCGTATTATTATGGCGCCATTGACTCGCCTGCGTTCTGTTGAACCAGGTGATGTTCCAACCGCATTAGCAGGTGAATACTATTCACAGCGTGCGGCAGGAGCAGGGCTAGTTATCGCTGAAGCAACCCAAGTATCTTTTCAAGCTAAAGGCTATGCTGGCGCGCCAGGATTACATACCTTAGACCAAACCACCGCTTGGAAAGTCATCGTCGATGATGTACATTCTAAAGGCGGCAAAATCGTAATACAGCTATGGCATACCGGTTTGGTTGCGCATAAGAGCGTACAACCAGATGGCGAAGCCCCTATTTCGGCTTCGGCTGTCAAAGTTAGTGCCCGTACTTCTCTGCGAGATAGTGACAATCAAGCGATTCGCGTTGACACCACCCCACCACGTCCAGCGACTGCTGAAGAGATTCAGCAAGTGATCGCTGACTTTGCTCATGCGACTAAGTGTGCGCAACAAGCAGGGTTTGATGGTGTTGAGGTTCACGGCGCTCATGGCTATCTGTTACATCAGTTTTGGGTCGAGCAAACCAACCAGCGTGATGACGAGTTCGGTGGTAGTCGTGAAAACCGCGGCCGCTTGACGTTAGCGGTTATCGATGCTTGTGTCGAGGCTTGGGATAGCGATCATATCGGTGTCCGTGTTTCTCCACAAGGCACTTTCAACAGTGTCGAAGCGGGCTATGATGAAGATGATAATATCTGGCTAATTGAGCAAATCAATAAGCGTGATTTGATGTATCTACATTTATCTGAACCTGATTGGGCAGGTGGCACACCCTATAACGATGGTTTCCGTCAGCGCATTCGTGATGCCTTTGACAATACGATTATTGCTGCTGGTGGTTATACTGCTGAAAAAGCCGTAAGAAATGTTAGCGCAGGCTATATTGATGCCGTCGCTTTTGGTCGTGATTACATTGCTAATCCTGATTTGGCTGAACGTATTCGCCAAGATGCCCCGCTCAATAAGCAGCATCCAGATAGCTTCTATGGTGGTGGTGCTCAAGGCTACACTGACTATCCATTCTTAGATCAAGCTTAATCTGCCTTTATATTTTAGATAAAGCTTTAAATAAACCGCTTTATCTGTAATAGCTAAAAAGCCCCAATAACTTGATGTTGTTGGGGCTTTTATAGTGTGGGCTGTTAAAACCTCTGACAATAAAAAGCAGCCTTGTTATTAATAGCAAAGCTGCTTTTTATCTAGTGAATGCTTATTATTTCTAATCGTTGTAGCTAGGGTGTAGCTATTGACGGTATGGCTATTTAAATGCGAGCTAACCGATGTTAGCAGTTTGCTACTGCTAAAGAGTCTGCTTTAGATCGATGTTTAAGCCGCGCAGCAAGTTCGTTTAAGCGCTTAAGCCACTTCGCCGCAGACAAAACCACTAGCCCAAGCCCATTGAAAGTTGTAACCGCCAAGCCAGCCGGTAACATCAAGCACTTCTCCGATAAAGTATAGTCCCTGTTGATAGTTACTTTGCATAGTCTTGGAGGAGACCTCATCAGTTTTGACCCCGCCACGAGTGACCTCAGCAGTACGATAGCCTTCGGTACCTGACGGCTTGAGCTGCCAACCATTGATTGCTGCGCCTATTGCCTCTAAACGCTCGTCTTTGATATTAGCCAGCTCAGTATCTTTTATATCTTCCCATAGGCTGCTCTGTAGGGCGGTCAGTAGCTTTTTCGGTAAAGCATTATCAGTGTTATCAGCTACCACTGTACGGATTAACTGTTTTGGATGCGATTTTTTATGAGCTATCAACAAGCTGCTAATGTCTATGTCTGGCAGTAGATTAATCGCAATAGGCTCACCGACTTGCCAATAATTTGATAGCTGTAAGATAGCAGGACCGGAGAGGCCTCGATGGGTAAATAACAATGGTAGCTTGAACGAAGTACGAGTGTTACTAGCTACTACTGGTAAGCTAATACCTGCCAGCGCGCGTAGTAACTCACCGGTCTTATCAGTAAAGGTAAATGGCACTAAACTAGCATCCGTAGTCATTAGCTGATGACCGAATTGCTGCGCCAGCTCATAGCCTAGACCACTAGCACCCATAGTAGGAATAGATAAGCCGCCAGTAGCCACTACTAGCGACTCACAGCTGTAGCTTGTCTGTACTAATAGCGCATGCTCTGCTAGTTCTTTTTTACTGAGCTTTTTATTGGTTAATAACTCGAAGCACACATTAGAGTTTTTTACTTTATTACTGTTTGTTTGCAGGCTGTTATCTACAGCTTTAACTTGCTCAACTTGAGTGTTCAGGCGCACTTGTACTCCCGCAGCATCACATTCATCAAGCAGCATAGTCAAGATATCCTGCGCTGAGTCGTCACAAAACAGCTGCCCATGTTCACGCTCATGATAAGCAATCTTATGCTGCTCAACTAGGCTAATGAACTCCCAACTAGGATAACGACTAAGGGCTGATTTACAAAAATGCTCGTTGGCACCAATGAAGTGCTCAGACTCTACAAAGTAGTTGGTAAAGTTACAGCGCCCACCTCCTGACATAAGGATCTTTTTACCCGCCTTGTTAGCATGATCCACTACTAGTACACGGCGACCGCGACGACCAGCGGTGAGTGCACAGTATAATCCTGAAGCGCCAGCACCAATAATAATGACATCGAAGTGATGCTGTGGGAGTGTATGGTTAGAGGTCATTGAACATCCAATTAAAAAACGATTATAGTAAAAAACTTAACCTTAGAGTAAGCATAAGACTGAAGCGCCTTTCATTACTTGCTAGTAGGTAAGTGTACAGATATGCAGGGATTATTCTTCATTAACGGTTGATGTCTTGCATCACTAGGGCTTATTTGTCAAACTAGAACTAAAGTATCCTGCATTATGGAAGTGGATACCGCATCGCCTGTCGTTATTCTACTGACGCCATCACTATAGAGTTAACAATAGTGATGGATCGCTATCACTAGTACTAGTTTATAAATAGAGTTGGTGTCTTTTGCGACTGACTAATTCGGCTATTATAACAAATAGCAACTACTATTAAGACGCTATTCTCAGGCATCGTTATACCAGTAATAATAATTAAAAAGGAGTAGGATCATGGCCCAGAAATTATTTCCCATTAGTACCGAATTTATGGCGGCTGCCAATACTAGTGCCGAGCAATACGCAAAGGATTATCAGCGCTCGATTGCGTCAACTCAAGCTACCGATGCTTTTTGGGCTGAGCGTGCTGAAGCTATCGATTGGATCAAAAAACCAACTATTATTAGTAACGTGAACTACGATTTAGACGACTTCCGTATTAAATGGTTCGAAGATGGTGAGTTGAATATTTCAGTAAACTGTCTCGATCGACATCTAGAGACTAACCCTTATAAGCCTGCTATCATTTGGGAAGGTGATCATCCTTCGCTTAACAAGATTATCTCTTTTAAAGAGCTGCACAGTGAAGTCTGCCGTTTAGGTAATGCTATGCGTAAGCTAGGTATCCAAAAAGGCGATCGCGTTACTTTATATATGCCGATGATACCTGAAGCTATGATCGGCATGCTGGCTTGTGCTCGTATCGGTGCTGTACATTCGGTCGTATTCGGCGGCTTCTCGGCTGACAGTCTTGGTAATCGTATTATAGATAGTCAATCCAAGCTAGTGATTACCGCAGATGAGGGCCTGCGTGGTAACAAGCGTAGCCCACTGAAAGTCAATGTCGATCATGCGTTAGATATGGAAGGCACGGAATGCGTCGAAAAGGTCATCGTGGTCTATCGTACTGGTAACTCAATCCCGATGAGCGGCCGTCGTGATGTCTGGTATCACACTCTAGTTGAGGCTGAGCAAGAGTACTGCGAACCTGAGGTGATGAATGCTGAAGATCCGCTGTTTTTATTGTACACTTCAGGATCGACAGGCAAGCCTAAAGGGGTGGTGCATACTACTGGCGGCTATATCACTTATGCGCTGTCGAGCTTTCGTGATGTGTTTGATATAAAAGAAGATGACATTTACTGGTGTACCGCTGATGTTGGCTGGGTTACTGGTCATACTTATGCCACTTATGCTCCACTTGCCAATGGCACCACGACGCTGATGTTCGAGGGCGTGCCGGATTACCCAACATGGGCACGAGTTGGCAATATTATTGATAAACACAAAGTTAGTATTTTATATACGGCGCCAACGGCCATCCGCTCAATGATGAAAGAGGGCGATGCGTTTGTCACTGAGTCTGATCGCTCAAGTCTGCGCTTGCTCGCCACTGTCGGTGAGCCCATCAATCCAGAAGCTTGGGACTGGTATTACAATGTGGTCGGTAATGGCAACTGCCCGGTGATTGATACTTGGTGGCAGACAGAAACGGGCGGTATATTATTGGCCCCTATTCCAGGTACAGTAGCGCTCAAGCCAGGTGCAGCAATGAATCCACTCTATGGCATCATACCTGATGTGGTAGATAGTGACGATACTATACTCGAAGGCCCAGCTCATGGTAATTTAGTGATTAGTAGTAGCTGGCCAGGACAGATGCGTGGTATTTATAACGATCATAAGCGTTTTTTAGAGACCTATTTTAGTGATTATCCGGGACATTATTTCACTGGTGATGGTGTACAACGTGATGAAGATGAGCATTACTGGATCACTGGTCGAGTTGATGATGTACTGAATGTATCTGGCCATAGGCTAGGTACTGCTGAGGTTGAGAGCTCGATCGATGCCCATCCCTCGATTGTGGAAGCGGCGGTAGTTGGCATGCCTCACGATATTAGAGGGGTAGGCATTGCCGCTTTTGTTATTCTAAATATAGGTGAAAAAGCTGATAATAATCTGAAGCTTGAGCTTAATCGCCATGTGCGTAACGAAATTGGTCCTATCGCTAACTTAGATGCTATCTATATCGTTGAAGCTTTGCCAAAAACCCGCTCTGGCAAAATCATGCGTCGTATTTTGCGTAATCTAGCTGCAGGTCAGTATATTGGCTTAGGAGATCTGTCTACTTTAGCGGACAGCTCAGTGATCAATCAGTTAATCGAGGTGGTAAAAGCGGAGCACAAGGCTAATAATAGCTAAGCTGTTAGCGCTGGTAAGTCGATGCTAATAGCTTAAGTATGATGCTTAATTAAATCAACAGCTTCATGTCAGTAGTATTTTTCTACTGCAACCTTCACCGGTGGCTTACCCATTTTCTCAAACACTGTTAAGTACTTTCAATCGTTGCCCTAACCAAAGGCCTACTGTCACTATGACTGATCACTCTGCTAATGCTAACAACTTGTCTTCTAATAATTTATCAACCAGCGTCGCCAGCACTAATAGCTCAGTAAAGATAGCTATCATCGGTGGTGGCCTAAGCGGTCTTTTTACGGCTACTTTATTAGAGCGTGCTATTGCTCAGCGCTCTACTCAAGCACACAATGAAGCAGAAGCTAGTAATAGTGTTAATACTCAGCATCCCCAAATCACCATCTTTGAAAAGTCTCGTAGTGTTGGTCGTCTAGCAACTCGCTATCGTACTGATCGCCTGACTAATCAGAACTGGCAGTGGGCGTTTGGTGCGCAGTTCTTCACTGCCAAGTCAGACAGTTTCGCCCAGTTTATCGCCCCTTGGTTACAGTCAGGGTTGTTGCAACCTTGGTGCGCACAAGTGGTTGAGTTAACACCAGCTGATGGCAATGCTGAGCCTATTATCAGTAAAAAAGAGCAGTGGGACACTACGCATGCTCGCTATATTAGCAGTCCCAAAATGACTAGTTGGGGTCGAGAGCTAGCCGATAATCTAACTAATAGCAGTCTTAAATTTAAAACCCGTGTGGCCCCATTAAGCACAGAGCATCATCAGTCTACAGACCAGCAAACGGAGCTGTTTGATGAGCTTGGTGCCAGTTTAGGCTACTTTGATTGGGTGATCTGTACAGCACCTAATTTGCAAGCTATTGAGCTGTTGGCAGATAGTGGCTTTTGTAAACAGGCGCAAATTAGCCAAGCCAAGATGCTGGCTTGCTATACCTTAATGTTAGGCTGGGACAAAGTCAGTATGCTACCGCAGACGTTGCAAAACAGCGTTGCAGCGACTACTACGCCAGTATGGGATGTGGCTTATCCCCAACAGTCAATACTCGCTAAGATATTTGTGGAACATCAAAAACCTAGCCATAGCGAGCTATTACCTAGTGTCACTATTCATGCTAATAACGACTGGTCAGAGGCGCACGTCAATGATGATCTTGAAATTATCCAAGCGCAATTATTAGTAGCAGCCAAGCAAGCATTAAACTGGAATAACGATACAGCACCAAGCCAAGTAGATTGCCATCGCTGGCGTTACGCCGCTACTGTGATCAATAAGGGCGAGGAAGGGTTAGGAGTTTTAGTCGATAACGATCGCCACTGGATCGTCAGTGGTGATTGGTGTGGACAAGGTAATATTGAGAGTTGCTACTTGATGGCGGAACAAGTCGTTGAAGTAGTAGCCGCTGCTTTAAGTCTGTAATTGCCTTTATTTATCTGCTATTACAAAGACCATATATGAGCTTATGCCAGCATAACGCACCACATTCGCACGTATAAACATCACCTCAGTCAAGTGCGTGCCGTCATTAGCAAAGCAACCCTAGGCAAATCAAGCGCAAGATCATTATAGTATTGATTAAGTAGTAACTGAATATGCTGGTCAAATTGGTAGTCAATCTAATACACATGAACATAAGATTCATATCAATAAAGAAATTAGCAGACAAAAAAAGGCCCACAGAGGAGTAACTGTGGGCTGAGGAAAACTGGCCAAATAGCTGGATAGTTAGCTATAGAATCAGTGAGTACTACTTATTATTGTTGGTTTCTTAGTAAAATTATACTTTATACAAAGTAATCAGCTTTGATGGAATTTACATGAGGTTAATCATGATGATTTCAATGTTTATACATATTCACTTACAACTACCAGTGCACAACTGTAGCTCGGCTATTCGTCTATAATAGCCGAGGTATGGCCAATTTTATAGTTCCAGTTACATGCTATTACGTTCGTACAGGTTTTAATACAATGTCTTATTTTGAAACATTTGACCTCTAGTCAAAAGAATACTACCTAATGTCGGATAAATATTGCTATTAAAGGATTTTGAACTACTTTTTTACGAATTTTTATCTGGGTAAAGTGAATAGATACAACTACACATAAATAGATGGCATGACGTCATAGATGAAAAATGCTAAGCTAGCAGCCATAATCGCATCTCCTATTATTTATTTTCTTATTAGACTGGTTCTGTCATGACCAAAAGTACAGATATACCTACGCCGCAGTCACAGCCAGTACCGAACGATAAAAGCATTTTTAATCTGCCGAATAACCTGACTATTGCGCGTATTTTGATGATTCCGTTGTTCGTAGCGATCGCTTATTGGCCGCCGGCAATGGGCATCAATATGCCTGCGATAACAGATAACGTTATTGGACGAGTAGGGATGAGTGAGTTTAGCGATAGTTTGCTACGTCACTTGTTGCTGACTGGCGTGTTTATCATCGCCGCTATTACTGATTGGCTCGATGGTTATTTTGCCCGTAAGCTCAATGTGATGTCGGCTTTTGGACGCTTTTTGGACCCTGTCGCTGACAAACTAATGGTAGCGGCGGCGCTGATTATTTTAGTACAGTGGCATCCTAATATTATTATGGCAATAGCGGCTATTGTAATTATTTCGCGCGAGATTGCAGTATCAGCGCTACGTGAATGGATGGCCGAGCTGGGCAATCGTACTAGTGTAGCGGTGTCTTATGTGGGCAAGCTCAAGACCACTTTTCAGATGATCGCTATTACGGTACTGCTACTGAACTGGGAGTCACTGGAATTGGTTGGTTATGGTCTGATGGTGGCAGCAGTGATCTTAACCCTCTGGTCGATGTTTATTTATCTTAAAGCGGCTTGGCCTTATCTTAAGCAAAGCGGCTAACTATAAAAGCTTGGATTGAAGCATTATTGAGTTGGTTTTCGCTAGATATTTATATTAATACTTTAAGTAATGATCTCAGTAATGACCTAAGTAATGACCCAAGTAATGAACCGATTTTTTAGCTAGTAGTCATTTAGCTAGTAATAACGTCAGTAGCCTAAGGCTATTGGCGTTTTTTTGGTTTTAGCTAGCACTATAATTTTGGCTATTTTTTAAGTTATTTTAAACTTTGATTGTTATAGTGATTAAGATATACTCAAAAATAATCTACCGAACATTAGTAAGGCTAGTAAAGTGGCGCACGCTATAAGATAGTATCCACACAGCCGACTTTGACTGGTTTATAGGAGTAAAGCGTTATGAAATTATATAAAGGGCAGTGTTTTACTGGCGTTGTATTATTAGCGCTGCTGGCCGGTTGTTCTTCCACGGCTCCTATAAGCGAAAGCTCAATGCAGACGGCTTCAAAATCGGAACGTTTGGGCACTCAATGGGGTGATGAAGTTAATTCGCCAGTGACTAGCGTTAATTTGCGTCGTACTAGTGAGAGACCTATCGAGCAAATGCAGCTTTATTATGCCGATAAAAACTACAGTGGTCGGGCTATAAATAGTATGTCACTAGTGGCTGGAAAAATCGACTTTTCAGTAGCTACTGATAGAGGTGATTTATCGCTTTATCGAGATAATGGTCATTATTACGTTCAAGGTCATGCCGGCCAAGCCTACCGTTTAGTGTATAAAAATAATAGCCCTAATACTTATGAAGTAGTGGCTAGTGTCGATGGCTTAAATGTCATTGACGGTAGTGCAGCCAGTCGTTATGCCACTGGTTATGTGCTAGCTCCCAATAAACAGCTAGTGATTGAAGGGTTTCGAAAAAATAAAAGTGCGGTAGCCTCGTTTATTTTTAGCAAGCCAGAGAATGCTTATGTGGCGAATACTGATAGTGGCTCTATAAATAATACCGGCGTTATTGGTGCTGTTATTTACCAGCTTTATGATCCTTCTCGTCCTAGAGCGCAAAACTTACAAGCCTTTCCAGCAGATAATGGCTATGCCAAGCCACCAAAATAAGCGCTACTGTTATTTGATTATGATCAAATCAATGAGTGCTCGGCTGCTAACCGTTATACAGTAATTAAAGCCCCCTAATAGCGTAGCTAATCTAGCAACATTCCTAGCTACCAATTACTTACAAGAGGAAATAAGCATGAAACTAGTCAAAAAACAATCATTGCTTGCCGTCGGTTTAGTAGCGCTATTAACCGGGTGTTCATCGAATACCAGCATAAAAGAGGACTCTGCTCAACCCTCGTCTGAGCCCGTGCAAAATGAGTCTACGCAAGATGCAGCAGGGCAAGATGAGACCGTGCAGAATAATGCTGATTCTATGCAAGAAAAGTCAACGCAAGATACCAGTGAGTCAGAGCGTTTGGGTACTCAATGGGGCGATGAAGTTGACTCACGAGTGACTGTGGTTGATCTGCGTCGTGTCAGTGACCAACCTATTGAGGAGATGCAGGTAAGTTATGCCGATAAGACTTATAAGGGCCGCGCCTTAAATAGCATGTCGTTGGTTGCTGGTAAGATTGACTTTTCAGTAACCACTGATGACGGTAATTTATCAATTTATCGTGATGCTAGTAATTACTATTTGCAAGGTAAAGCAGGTCAGGCATACCGTCTGGTTTATCAAAACAATAGCAGCAATACTTATGAGATCGTCGCTAGCGTCGATGGTATCAACGTTCTTGATGGTAGCGAAGCCAGTCGCTATGACGATGGCTATGTGTTAAACCCTAATGAACAACTGGTTATTGAAGGTTTCCGTAAGAGTGAAGATGCAGTAGCTTCTTTTATCTTTAGCAAACCTGAGAACGCTTATGCCGCCAATACCGATAGTGGTTCTATAGATAATACCGGCATCATCGGTTCAGTCATCTATGAGCTTTATGATCCATCTGAGAGCAAGCCAAAAACGCAACAAGCTTTTCCAGCAGATAATGGCTATGCCAAAGCACCAAAATAGTTATTAAAATAGCCGTTAATAAAAGGCTGTGTTGACTAAACCAGTTACAATCTACACTTTATAATAGATAAAAAATGCCAGCGATACGGTTATCGCTGGCATTTTTAATTACTGACTGTTTGCTAACTAAAAAGTACTGATTAACTAAATAGTACTAATTAACCAAAAACTAATGATCCATTAAAAAGCTTTTTCATTCGAATCCATAGCCTTATAACTCGATAGAGAAGTTTTCACCTAAGCTCTTATCGATAGCAGTATCAGTCACTGCTGCAGCAGTAATTTTAAACACATTAGCGAATGAATTACCATTAGCCCAGTATTCAGCCCCATGAGGCGTTACTTTTATTAGCTGTACTCTAGGATCATCAATACCTTGCTCAAAATAAGCGTTATATATCGGTGACCATAACTCTTTTAGCTTTTCTTCATCAGTAACTAGCTCAGCTTTACCAGTAATAGATAGATAGTTGTTATCATCTTGGCTAGCATAAGCGAGGTTAACTTCTGGATTGTACTTAATATTGTCAGCCGTGTCAGAAGGACTATGACCAATAAACCAAATTTCTTTAGCGCCAATACTAGTCTCAATAGTATTCATCGGGCAAGAGTGCAAATGATCATCGCTAGTACGAGTGGTCAGCATGGTATATTTAATATCATTGACCATCGCTTGAATCTTATCCATTTGCTGTTGTCTGCTCATAAGAGGCTTCCTTGTCATTTGTAGGGGGTGGTTAGAGCGATGTTTATAGCTTACCGTAACTAATATAGCCAAATAGCCTAATCCAACAATAGAGGTAGTCTGTAATAGGCTGTGAAGGTTTGTAAGCTAGTATTGGCTTTATCAAAAGTAAAATTTGCAGCATAAAAAGCGTCAGTAAAGAGACCCCTACTGACGCTGGTATTCATACTCTATTTGTATCTATCGTTTGCTACTATTTAAAATTTTAGAACTATAGTTAGAACTATAGAGAGATATTGAACTGTTCGCCGACACCTTCAGCAGTTTTACCATCTTGCATAGCTGCTGCTGCCATTTTGAACATGTTCACAGTAGAGCTGCCACTGATCCAGCATTCTATACCATGGGGAACCACTTTGATCAACTGCACGTTTTCGTCTTCTTTACCATGTTCAAAGAATGCGCTGTCCATTGGTGACCATAGTTCATCTAATTTATCTTTGTCTACCGGTAACTCAGCATTACCACTAACTGAAACATAATTTTTGGCATCTTGAGTGGCGTAAGTTAAGCCTACTTTTTTACTATCTTGCAGGTCTTTTACCACGTCTGAAGTCTTATCACCGATGAACCAAATTTCTTTAGCACCGATACTGCTTTCAGTAGTAGTCATTGGCCAAGCATGTAGATCCCCTTTTTTATTCACTGTAGTCATCATAGCGAATTTAACATCTTTGATAACTTCTTGAATCTTATCAATCTGTTGTTGCTTGCTCATAGTGTTTCCCTTTTGATTTTTAATTATTTCCGATGCTAGTAACCGATACTAGTAAATGGCATGCTAATTGAGTTCTAACCGTTGTTTTATTAACTGACCCTAGAATAGCGAAGTGCATGGCGGTATTTATATAGTTTGCCAGTAATGCGATGTGAGCGTTTGTAAGGACTACAATAGTTGCGTAAAAAGTGTGAGTGTTTGCCGAGGTAAATAACTCGCTAACTAATCTTGCTAACTAAGCTTGCTAACTAACAGAGGAGGGTAAATCTGCACTAAACCTAACGATAAAATAGGCAAAAATCAGCCACTCAATAGCGAGCAAATAATAATGGCTTAGTGATATTTGCCACAAACAAGCTGAATTTATCGTGCTTTGCCCCTGCTTATTTCAGGTCTTCTTGTTATAATGCAACGACCAATTACCTCGCATGACCATAATGCCACATCTACCTTATACTCTATGGAACAAGCCTTTATGATGACCATTGCCGGACAACCGTTTTTGACCGACTTCCAGACCCAGCAACTCATTAGTCAGTTTCAACAAAAGACTGCACTCAATGTGACTCAAATTAGTACCCAACAGGTCTATGTGCTCTCAAGAGAATTAGATGGTGATGAGCATAAAAAAGCCTTAGATCTACTGGCAGTCACTAACACAACCGACTTTACCGCAGCGCAAGCGAATCAGCTGCAAGTCATCGTCGGCCCACGTTTTGGCACTATATCGCCATGGGCAAGTAAAGCGACAGATATCTTTAACAACTGTGAAATCAGTATCAAGCGTGTTGAACGAGTGATCGTCTATACTTTAACCGTCAGTGACTATGAGCAGGCTAAGCTGCCTGCCGCTGCTGAGCAATTACTGTTTGACCGCATGACCCAAAGCTTAGTTTATGACTTAGCCGATACTAGTAAGTTATTCGATGATCAGCAACCGGCTTCATTGAACCATGTTGATATCATTGGCGCAGGGCGCAGCGCTTTAGAGTCTGCTAATACACAATTCGGTTTTGCCTTATCTAGTGAAGATATCGACTATTTAATGAACGCTTATGTTGATGAGCTGCAACGCAATCCGACTGACGTTGAGCTAATGATGTTTGCGCAGGCCAACTCTGAGCATTGCCGTCATAAAATATTTAATGCGGAATGGACAATCGACGGTGAAGTACAAGCCAAATCATTGTTTCAGATGATCAAGAATACTTATAAACAAAATCCACAAGGTATTTTGTCTGCTTATAAAGATAACGCTGCGGTAATGGCTGGCGCTGAAGGCTGGCGCTTTTATCCGGTGCCTGAAAATGCCACTGATATCAATTCAACGCATCCCTATGACTTTCATCAAGAAGATATCGATATTTTAATGAAAGTCGAGACCCATAATCATCCAACCGCTATCGCTCCTTATGCTGGGGCCGCTACAGGCGCTGGTGGTGAGATTCGTGATGAAGGCGCAACTGGTCGTGGTGGTAAGCCTAAAGCAGGTTTAACGGGCTTTCATGTCTCGCATTTGCACATTCCTGAGTTGGCCGAGAAGTGGGAACAATCCGGTACGCTTAGTACCCAAGATTATGGTACACCGGATCGTATGGCCACTAGTCTTGAGATTATGACCCAAGCCCCTTTAGGTAGTGCCAACTTCTCTAATGAGTTTGGTCGTCCTAATCTATGCGGTTATTTCCGTAGCTTTCAGCTAGATACTTCAGCCGCCAAAGACGGTAGCCAAATGCGTGGCTATCATAAGCCAATCATGCTGGCTGGTGGTTATGGCAATATCAAACGCAACTTAATCGAAAAAAATACTATCCAACAAGGTGATTTGTTGATCGTCCTTGGTGGCCCAGCAATGCAGATTGGCTTAGGGGGCGGTGCCGCCTCTTCGGTCGATAGCGGATCATTAGATGAAGGCTTAGACTTTGCTTCAGTACAGCGTGATAACGCCGAAATGGAGCGTCGCTGTCAAGAGGTGATGGATCGCTGCTGGGCACTAGCGGGCAATGATGTCGACGTTAGTAATGGCGGCAAAGACGGTAACCCAATCGTCTCCTTGCATGATGTCGGGGCCGGTGGTTTATCTAATGCTATGCCAGAGCTAGTCAATGATCATGAAATGGGCGCGCATCTCAATCTACGCCGCATTCCTTCATTAGAAGCTGGCATGTCGCCAATGGCGATTTGGTCAAACGAAGCGCAAGAGCGTTATGTACTGGCGATTCATCCTGAGAGCGAAGCTCAGTTCGATGCAATATGCGAGCGTGAGCGCTGCCCGTATGCGATTTTAGGTACCGCCACTGATATCCGTCAGCTCATCGTTGATGATGAGTTATTAGCTGAGCAGCCGGTCGATATGCCGATGCAAGTATTGCTAGGCGGTACGCCAAAAATGAAGCGCAGCTTTAGCCGTCAACAGGCGACTTTGCCAGCATTACAACTTGATGAGGTGAATTTAGCCGACTCTATCACTGACGTATTACGTCATCCTACTGTCGCTAGTAAGTCATTCTTGATTAGCATTGGTGATCGCTCTATCACTGGGATGGTGGTCCGTGATCAGTATGTCGGTCGCTATCAAGTACCAGTGGCAGATTGTGCAGTAACGGCCACGGGCTTGCGCAGTCTTGCAGGTCAGCCGATGACTGGTGAAGCGATGAGCGTCGGCGAGCGCACGCCAGTGGCTTTAATTAGTCCTACAGCTTCGGCACGTTTAGCGGTTGGCGAAGCGATCACTAACATCGCTGGCGCGTGCATTGCGCAGTTATCCGATATTACTATGTCAGCGAACTGGATGGCAGCTTGTGGTGATGATAGCGAGGATGCAGCGTTGTTCGACGCCGTTTATGCGGTAGGTGAAGAGCTATGCCCAGCCTTGGGTATCGCCATTCCAGTCGGTAAAGATTCGCTGTCTATGCGTGCTAACTGGACAGATGAAGATGCCGAGACAGGCGCACAAGATAAGTCAGTAGTCTCTCCAATGAGCTTAGTGATTACCGCTTTTGCTCCTGTTGTTGATGTGGCAAAAACCTTAACGCCTGAGTTGTTGAATGGTGATAGTGCGTTCTATCGCATTGATTTATCCAAAGGTAAGTTACGTTTAGGCGGTTCTATCTTAGCGCAAACCCTTAGCCAATTAGGTAATGACTGCCCAGATCTTACCCAGCCAAGTGATCTAGTAGATTTCTTTAACTTTATCCAAGCGGGTAATGCCCAAAATGTCATCAGTGCTTATCACGATATCGGTGATGGTGGCCTGTTAGCAACCATTGCTGAGATGCAATTCACTAGTCGCCAAGGTATCAAGCTGTCATTGACTGATGATAATCTATTGGGTCAGTTATTCAGTGAAGAGTTAGGCGCAGTGATTCAGGTATTACCTGAAAATGTACCTGCATTGATGCAAATGGCCGAAGAATTCAATGTCGGTGATATGTTGAGCTTAGTGGGTCACAGCACTGAGGAGGACAGCTTAATTATCCAAACGCCTAAGTTAATCGGTGAGGATACGCTAAGCTTTAGCCGTGGTGAGTTACAACAGCAGTGGAGTCAGGTCAGTTATCAAATCGCTCGTCGCCGTGATAATCCAGCGTGTGTACAGCAAGAATACGACTTGATTACTGATAGTAGCCATAAAGGTCTAATCGCTGCG
This sequence comes from Psychrobacter sp. TAE2020, assembly GCF_018919485.1. GTDB lineage: Bacteria > Pseudomonadota > Gammaproteobacteria > Pseudomonadales > Moraxellaceae > Psychrobacter. The sequence goes on along the minus strand of NZ_JAHLMU010000001.1, from coordinate 1,786,097 downwards.
CCAAACTTTGATCTCAATCAAAAAGTTGAAGCGCCTTATCTTAATAGCCGTGAAACTAAGCCTAGAGTCGCCATCTTGCGTGAGCAAGGAGTTAATGGCCAGTTAGAAATGGCAGCAGGCTTCACTCAAGCGGGCTTTGAGGCGGTAGACGTGCACATGAGCGACTTACTAAAAGGTCGTATCAACTTGCGTGACTTCGATGGTCTAGTGGCTTGCGGTGGCTTTAGTTACGGTGATGTGTTGGGAGCTGGCTCAGGTTGGGCCAATTCTATCTTGTTCCATGATGATTTGCGTATGCAGTTCGTGCGCTTCTTCGCTCGTCCAGACACCTTCTCACTGGGCGTCTGTAACGGCTGTCAGATGATGGCGCAGCTAAAAGATCTTATCCCTGGTGCTGAGAATTTCCCACGCTTTATCGCTAATAAATCCGCTCGCTTTGAAGGGCGTACGGTCAACGTAAAAATTGAGCGCACTAAGTCTATCCTGTTCAAAGGCATGCAAGACAGTATCTTACCTATCGCTGTGGCACATGGTGAAGGCTTGGCAACTTTGAACTCTACCGAGATCGATGGCATGGCCAAACACGGTCAGCTCGCTATGCGTTATGTCGATAGCCAAGGTCATCCTACTGAGACTTATCCGCTCAATCCAAACGGTTCGCTCGGCGGGGTCACGGGTCTGTGTAGCACTGACGGTCGTGTCACTATTATGATGCCGCATCCTGAACGTACGCTGAGCGCTTATAATCATAGCTGGAAACCAGAAGCGTGGGATGAGGACGGTGCGTGGATGCGTATGTTCCGTAATGCGCGGGCTTGGGTTCGTTAATTAGTAGATTTTAGATGTGAAAAAAGGTGGGCGCAAAGCTCACCTTTTTTTTATGTTTGGAATTTGGTGTTTGGGGATTAAGTTTTAAGTATTCAGGGTAGGGCAGTGTGGAGCTTGCGACACCCAACAACACATTGAGATATCATTAGTAATATACGTCAATGGAGTATATAATAAGTAATGACTAAAAAGGATTCTGGATGTTACATTTTATAGAAACCCCATTGTTTACTAAGCAAGTGCTTAAACTGTTAGACGACGATAACTATAAAGAACTGCAAGCAGATTTAATTAATAATCCAGACCAAGGGGATTTAATTCAAGGCACGGGTGGCGTTAGAAAAACCAGATGGGCGCTAAATCAAGGTAAAAGCGGTGGCGTACGTATTATTTACTATTTTGTTGATAATCACGGCGTATTTTTTATGTTGCTTGCCTATTCCAAAAATAAAAAGGTCAACTTATCAAGCCAAGAGAAGGCAAGCATGTATAAGCTAACCCAGCAAATCAAAGAGGTCTACAACCATGAGTAATGAATTTTATGATGATCTATCTACGTCGTTGAATCAAGCATTAGCGATTGCTAAAGGAGAAGCTGAGCCTAGTCGGCAGTTTAGCTATGAGCTACCTGATATAAAGTTAATACGTGGCAAAACAGGACTATCGCAACAACAGTTTGCTGATAAACTCAATATAAGCCCACGTACTTTGCAGAACTGGGAGCAAGGCACGAGAAACCCAACTGGGGCAGCGGTTACTCTGATGCGATTGTTAGACAAGCAGCCTGATCTGATTGGTTTGGCGTAATAAATAAGAGAAGCGTATTATTTTTTTAGCTGCTATCTTGGTAGTTCACTGTTAGGCGAGAGAAAGCAAGTGTCTGAGACATTTGACCCAACGCAAGGGAAAATTTGTGATCTTCTTATGGCTAAGGTGAGAGGCGTTCCAACATTCGAGCGATCCCCTCTAACCAAGTCACCGCAACCCAGTAGCCATCTAAGTATATCCGCTGCAATCAGGGCTAAAACGCTCTTAGAATCGATATTGAGTAATTGCTTTAAAGTATTTTTAGCTTTTTGAAATTTATGTGCCATGCTTATTTTATATAAAACGGAGCACGAGGCGCACCCTATAACTTATTAGCTTAAACTATCGATAAATCTGTAGGTTGGGCGGAGCTTGCGACCCCCAACAGCTTGTGTAATAACCATAACTTGTCACAAAAGCCAAATTTTTAACAGCTTTTGTAGGCTGTGGCTTTAGCCCAGCAGCAGCTATGCAAAAGTACTATTTGAGTTATGAAAAGCCGTTTGTTCAACTAATGGTAAGTTATGCCATAATAGACAAAAATCGCTGGGTTAAAAACCCAGCCTACGGTAACTTTTCTATTTCGAATAATGATTTACAGAATTTTGATATTAAAGACTTCATCTGTTAAGCCTCGCACCTCGAAACAAAACCTATCTCATGCTAAATCTTAATCTGACTTTGCATTGGGAGGCTGGGCGGAGCGTCTAAACCCCAACATCTCGATAGTGCAATATCCATTTGTTGACTCTCGACACCCACCTAGAATTATTTTTCAATATAAGCTGAGCATTGGCTACATGCGTACAATCATAGCTGGAAACCAGAAGCGTGGGATGAGGACGGCGCATGGATGCGGATGTTCCGTAACGCCCGTGCGTGGTTGCGTTAGGTTTGATTTGAGGTATTTTAGATAATAGCTTTTTATAATAAGGAGGTGGGCTTTGGCTCACCTTTTTTAGGTTTAGAGTTTGATTTTATGTGAGAGCTAATCCCACCTTACGATTGTATCTGCAGTCGGGGCTAAAACGCGCCTTAAGACTACTATTTTATCTAAATAGCAGATTTATGTAGTTTATCTAAATCAGATAAATCAATAGCTTCGAAGTTTTTTCCTTGGATATATGCTTTGTACCAATCAGAATCTTGTTCCTTTGCTTTATTTATTAGGAACAGTTTTAGATCAGTATAAACTTGGTTTATTTCTTCTTTCATTTCATTCGGTGTATCAGCAAGTTGAACAAGTTGTTCATTAGGTATTTCTATTATAGTTCCATCTGTGTTATTGATAAACGGCACAACAAGAAAGCCTTTGATTAGCTTATTGTTTAGAATTCTTAATAAATTATTTTTTATAGAGTCACCAAAGAAGCTATGTCTAATAGCAGAAGGTTTTATAATCAAGATATCCTTGACTAATTCCGATGGTGCAATAGCATGCTTCCAATTAAATAGCTTATAAAAATCTTCAATGTTACTAAGCGTTGAATACATATGATGAATATCAATTTTTCTAAGAGTGTTAGTAGAGATTTTTATATTTTCTTTCGTATATAGACATCGAAAATAGCCCTTATTAACTTTTTTATCCAATATCTCATATTTAGTAAAACCTTTACTTATAAGGATTTTTTGAAAATCCTTATTTTCTAATAAAGAATCTAATAAGTAAGATTCAAAAACTAGCATTTCATTAAGGTTTATAATACTAGACAAAGGTTTTAGGTCGTCTTTATTAATTCGAGCATTACAGAAGCTGTTACAGTTTAGAATATTGTCAATTATAAGTCCTTTATTAGATATAAACATTTCTTTCCATGATTCATTAGTTGTAGATAAACCTTCATTTGAGAACTTCTCAAATAACGCTACCATTCTATGATCGGAATTGAACATGTCATCTAAGGTGTTATCATTATGGTTTTTTATGTGACTTACTAAGTCGTTATAAGCTTGTAATACTCTATAGTTAACTAAGCTTTCGTTAAGAATATTTTCTCGACTAAGATTAATAATTTCAGATGCTTTTTCACTATAAACATCAATTGTGTAATAAAGTGTTTTAATATTGAATATATCAGGAAAATGAAGTGACGCTTCATTTGAATCGAAACTACTCACTCTTTGACCCTTATATTTTAGAGTAGGTAAACGTTGAAAAGTAGTTTCTTCCTTACTTTCATCTATAAAATAGAATTTTATTGCAGAGTTGGCATTTGAACTCCAAAAGTAACCTTTCCTATTGTCTATATCATCATATATATTTTGAATTGAAATCAAATCATCTAATTTTCTGCTATAAGCTATTGAAACTAATGGTGGGTTTAGTAACCTTTTTATACTAATGATTTTTTTCAGAAAACTTAAATCTATAGCTTTTATGCCTTTATAAAATACTAAATCCTTTATTTCTAGAAAACTATTTTTATTTTTTCTATGATCTCTTATATTAACCTTAGATGTTTTTTCTGTAATATAAAGCTTAGTACCAAACTTATTAAGATCATCTATTTCTTCGATAAAGCAGTATCCTGCTTTCCCAAATAATGGCGAGTTAAGTTCAATTTTTAAACTTTCATTAGTTAATCGACTTTTTGTAAAGATAGTTATTTTCTGATGTTCAGCAGGTAAGTCTTTCATTAGAAGAAACGCACTATGTAGACCGATACCAAACTCACCCGAGGGTCGCATCCATTCTGGCATTTGGGCAATTATCTTTTTCTTCTCTTTATTGTTTTTAGATCCTGCAATTTTTTGCATATACTCAAGGTCTGTGCGCGATATACCAACACCATTATCTTCAATACTGAACTCCCATAAATTTGAATCTTCATCATCAGCTACCTTTTTACAATCTAAGACAATAGGATAGTCTGCGAATAACTCACGAGTTTCTGTGTCATAAGGATTAGCATTTTCAGGTAGTTTCCTAATACTGTGTTCTTGTCCATGCTCTAACCACACTCGTATCATTGTTGCGTCAATCGCATTTTGAATCAGTTCTCGATAAATACTCATATCATTTTTATATAAGTTATTACCTTGTAGTAACTCAATAGCACTGCGCTCATCCAATGAAAATCTCATCGGTTTATCGTTAAGCAGTATCTTCTTGTCAGTCATTTCGACATCAAGTTTATTTATAGTCGGAAGCAAACCAAAATCACGACTAGGAACGATATTCTTCCACTGTGACATTTGGTTTTGAATTTCTTCTTTTATCCAATCAAACCAATTACGGCATTCAATGTATGCCATTTCAGTACTGCATATAGCAGTCACGCTTACTGTTTCATTATCTAGTTGAAACTCGCGAATAGCTTGATGTTTGTGTTTATGCGTTTCACTAAATGATGGCATATTACCAACTTGTCTTGCCATAACAGGGCAAAAACGGTTGTCATCGATATCAAATAAATCACCTAAACGTAATAGGCAGGCGACAAAACGAGGGTGACAGTGTTCTGTACCCATACCTGTTTGGCGAAAGGGTAATGTTTTCATCACATAGTCTTCAAAACCAAGACCGTGTGCCCAGCATATTTGACCAAGATAACGATAAATACGTTTAGGAAGTAGCTCGGTACGAGGAGAGCTAATGCCTAACTTTTCAAAAGGATCTAGAACCACTAAATTTGAATTTTTGGCATGACCACGACGATACCATTCAGCGATCATCTGACGATACTTTTCAACACCTGTATGTGGATCTGAATGATTGACAAGTGCTTTATTCCAACCGTCCTCATGCCAGACTTTAGCAAACTCATGTAAGTCTTGGGTATTATCATTAGCTAGGCTTTCGACATATTCTTTAAAGTCATCTTCTTCAAAGACTTTTTGGACTTCATCTGCATTGAACAGCATACCGATATCATGCCAGTACGCCGCTTCCAAGATTAACCATGTGTCTGTCGCTGTCAGCTTTTCAATATTGCTACCTAGCAGACGCTCGATATTGACCAGTATCTGCTGTGAGTGAGATTCGTTGTGGCTACTAAAGTGAGGATAATAGCTACCCACATTTTCAAGTGACTTACCGACGAGCTTTTCATCAAATTCCCATTGCGACATTAATATTCTGGTATTGCTGTCTTCATCTGTTTTCTTTCTTAAATGTTTGATTAATCCTGCGCTCATGGTAAGTCCTTTTATTTTTATATGTTTAGTAGTTCAATTCTATATTTTATGAACTTAATTCTACCTTAAACGCATGAGCAAAGGAGAGAGCATATTTCAATTAATCATCTCTAGACTTCGCTTTAGCCTCAGCCACTAACTCCCGAACCCGATCACTTTCCCTCAGCACACAAGCATCATAAGCAGAAAGCGGCTCAGACTCTTGTTCTTTCTCCTGATCTTGCTTGGCTTTTTCTGCTAAATATTCTGCAAGTTTATCCGCCTCAGAATCGCCCATAGCTTATCCCTCGTATAATTTTTACCCTATAAAAAACGGCACTGAAATCAGTGCCGTTTTATAAGTTGTGATAGTTTAAAAGCTAACCACGACTCCTTAAATACTGATGCACCACATTATCAATCCCAGCTTAAAATCACCTTACCGCATTGTCCACTCTCCATGATATCAAAGCCTTCTTGAAAGTCATCAATGTGCATACGATGAGTAATGATGGGCGACAAATCAATACCGCTAATCAGCATTTGCTCCATCTGATACCACGTCTCCCACATCTCACGGCCATAAATACCCTTTAGGGTTAACGCCTTAAAAATAATCTTGCTCCAATCTACCGTAGTAGTGTTAGGTAAAATGCCCAACAGAGAGATTTTAGAGCCGTTATACATATTACTAATCATCGAATCAAAAGCCTGAGGCGAGCCTGACATCTCAAGCCCAATATCAAAGCCGTGCATTTTTAACTCAGCAATGGCGCCTTCGATAGTTTCACCTTTGGCTGGGTTGACGGTCATAGTCGCGCCCATTTTTTTGGCAATCTCTAAGCGATAATCACTGATATCACTGACCACAATATTACGTGCCCCTGCAAAGCGGCAAATCGCTGTTGCCATAGAGCCAATCAGCCCCGCACCCGTAATCAGCACATCCTCACCAAGTACAGGAAATGATAAAGCGGTATGAGTGGCATTACCAAAGGGATCCATAATGGCTGCCATCTCATCGCTGATACGCTCATCGAGTGTTATGACATTGTCAGCAGGTATCACCAAATATTCGGCAAACGCGCCATCGCGGTCAACGCCCACGCCTATGGTATTTTCGCATACATGCAGCTTACCACGGCGGCAGTTACGGCAATGTCCGCAAGCGATATGCCCCTCTCCAGTGACTCGATCACCCACTTCAAAGTGCTTCACACCATCGCCCATTTCGCTAATGATACCAACGTATTCATGTCCGATTATCATCGGCGTCTTGATGGTATTTTGTGACCACTCATCCCACTTATAAATGTGCAAATCTGTACCACAAATGGCGGTTTTATTAATTTTTATTTTAACGTCATTGATGCCAACCTTTGGTTCTGGCACATCTTGCATCCAGATGCCTTTTTTATCATGGGCTTTAACCAGTGCTTTCATATTTATCTCTTATTTAGCTTCATTGCATTTCATTGTTGAATCCAGCAGGTAACTATGTAATTACTTAATTATGTAACTACGTAACTGGGTAACTAGCGAACCACTTTTAAGCAATCACTTTCATTTGCTTGGCGACTTTGATAAAGGCGGCGATACACTGGTCTAGCTGCTCGCGAGTATGAGCGGCAGAGAGCTGGACACGAATGCGAGCCTCGTCTTTGGGTACGACAGGGTAAAAGAAGCCAATCACATAGATACCCTCGCAGAGCAGTGCCTCTGCCATTTGTTGGGAGACAGTGGCGTCATAAAGCATAACCGCACAAATCGCTGATTGGGTGGGCTTGATATCGAAGCCCGCATCTTGCATTTGCTTAACAAAATAGGCGGTGTTTTCATGTAATTGGTCTTGTAGAGTGTTGTCTTGCGCTAGCATCTCAAACGCTTTTAACCCAGCAGCAGCTATCATAGGCGGAATGGAGTTTGAAAACAGATACGGGCGTGAGCGTTGACGCAATATCTCAATCATCTCTTTTTTACCAGTAGTAAAGCCGCCAATAGCACCGCCAAATGCCTTGCCTAAGGTACCAGTGATAAGCTCAATATCACCACGTAGATTGAACAATTCAGTTACGCCGCCACCAGTGCGACCGACGACGCCTGCTGAATGACACTCGTCAATCATCACCATGGCATCATATTTTTGTGCCAACGCATAAATCTCATCCATTGGTGCCACATTACCATCCATTGAAAACACGGCATCGGTGACAATTAAACGAAAACGCTGTGCTTGCGCTGCTTGCAATTGAGTCTCTAAATCTTGCATATCGGCATTGGCATAGCGGTAACGTGCGGCTTTACATAGGCGCACACCATCAATGATTGAGGCATGATTTAACGAATCAGAAATAATGGCATCCTCGCTGGTTAGCAAGGGCTCAAAGGCACCGCCATTAGCATCGAAACAGGCCGCATAAAGAATGGTATCTTCGGTATTAAAAAACTTAGAAATCGCCGCCTCTAATTGCTTATGCAACTCTTGTGTACCACAAATAAAACGCACCGATGACATGCCATAACCTGAGTTTTCGATGGCCTGGATAGCCGCTTTTTTAATCTCAGGGTGATCAGACAATCCAAGGTAATTATTGGCACAGAAGTTAAGCACCTCGCGGCCATCGGCGATCTTGATTAACGCATCTTGCGGAGAGGTGATCACGCGCTCGGTTTTATACAGTCCTGCTGCACGTATATCGCTGATTTCTTGTTGTAGGTGTTTCTGAAAGTCTTGATACATAAAGATTCCTTTTTAATATTATTAGATTTTGTATTGATAATGCAGATATTAGCTTAATTTGATTGGTCTCGTTTCTCGACACCAACCTACAACTATTTGTTCAAACCACCTATCAATAAAACCAGTCTCCATCATAAAGCTTTCCCATATCTCGATCACTGGTTATACGCAACATGTTTGAGATGGCACCATGAGCTTGTCCCTGATTTAGCTTTGTCAAAAAAGTCGCTACCTCAGACTCATCAGTATGAAGTATTTTGTCTAGGTAATAGCGCTGTTCACTTTCCTTTAATGCGGTTTCTTGAAGTTGAAAAGTTCGATGTAGAGCCGCTTGTAGCAATGCTGCACGATACTTATCGCTTTTGATCATATTAAAATCGCGACCTTCTATATCTATAGTTACATGAAAATCTGCAAAACCACTAGCAATAAAAATTTGCAAAGTATAATCGCCATTTTCTGCTTTAGCTATCATACGCAAATTGTTGTAATCTACTTCTTCATACATATTTTTTCCTAACAATTTATTTCTATAAGATGTATGAATATCATCTATATCAGATGAATCTTTTGGTACTAAGCGATTCTGAGTCGATGAGCATCTTACAAGTTCATTAATTTTTCCTGGTGAAAATTTTGTTTTTGGATAAACTATGTTGATTCTATTCTCAGACACAGATTCGAGAATTATAGTGTGTTGAGTCTTATCTAATAAGTTTGCATTTACGCATGAAAAATTTGCCTGTTGCTTATCTGGATTTAGGTATTTTCCATTAATAAAATCACAGTAAAAATACATTTCATCTCTTTCAGTTATCATCTTGTCTTCAGAGACGTTGAATATCCAATCAAGCTGGTTTGGATCGTCTTTTAGATTGCAATCATTCTGTGATATACCAAATGTATCAATAAATCTTTTATCAGCTATTGATGAGCTTGAAACTTCAGATGTGACCGTATTACAACCTGAAAGAAAAAAAGTAATATGATTAAAGGTTTTCTCATAATATAGGTTTCACTATATAAATAATTTATTACTTCTTACTATTATTTTTCATCAAAATTTTAATGATTTCTACCCTAAACTACGAATCTATATTTTTACGCACTTACTCGTCCTCTACAGCACGTTCTGCAGCCTCTCTCTGAGCCTGAGCCACCAACTCATGAATCTTAGCACTTTCTCTTAGCACACAAGCTTCATACGCAGATTTTGGTTCAGTCTTATTCTCGTTTTCTTGGTCTTGCTTAGCTTTTCCCTTAGATAACGTTCTAGATCATCTGCTGATACATTACTCATTTCTTACTCCTATTGATGCGTTTTAAATTTTTAAAGACTAACAACTGCTCATATCATACGTATCAATAAAAATCATCCGTACCCGCATACTTCTTATTGAGCGCCTTTAAAATAGCGTAAGTCTCTAAGTCCAAATCGCCAGTTGGTTTAAGTGGCCTAAAGTGCAACTGAAAAGCATAAATCACATTGCGACTGGCTTTATCCCATTCATCACTGTCATTGATTCGATAACCATATTCTCGAAATTCTCGCTTGATCTCTTCAACGCTTGCACTATCAAACTCATCTTGATTCATAAACAGCGCTTTATCAGCTTCATCATACCAAGCTCCGATACCATATTGCTCATACAGTCGCTGCCACGGGAACTTCGCACCAGGGTCTATTTTACGTGAAGGTGCCATATCAGAATGACCGATGATATTCTTTGGTGAGATCTCATAGCGCAGCGTTAAATCTTGTACCAGCTTAGCGACTTTCTTAATCTGGATTTCCTCAAATGCTACGTAGTGCTCATAGGGATGATACTCGAAGGCTTGAGTGCCATCAGCACCTTTTTTAAGGGCATCTCGATACGGTTTGGCAATACCATCATTGACGATTTCTATGCCGATAGAAGTATCGTTTAATATAGTTCTACCCGCAAAACTACCATCACCAGCATGCCAAGCTCGTTCACTTTCAGGCACTAGATTATAAATTTTATTATCGTCTTTATTTAGAATAAGATAATGGGCACTGACTTTACCCATGGTCAATAGCTTAACTGAGCGCTCATTATCGCTGACGGTATAGTGCAGGATAATAGTTTTAATCCGTTGGCTTTTGCCCGTTGCTTGATAGGTTTGACTATCGATGACATAGCCAGATTCTTTAGTTGCTACGCAGCCGATTAGCGGCATAGCTAGAAACAGGGTTAGTACTGAGGCCCGTATCAATGCTAATGCAATTAAGGTAATTTTTTTTGCCATGAAATGCTCTGTATGCCAAGGATTAGTATGGATTAAATAAGGTGCAAACGGCTATTGTTGAGTAACGTTGACAGTACTGGCTTGAGGTATTTTTTTATACCCTATCGCCCCTAATATAATAAACAAAACTAACAATATATAAGCATTTGCTGACAAAGCCGCAGGTGAAAATGGCAGTAGCAGCAGCGCTATAAAGATGATACTAATAAACACTGATAGATAATTTAACAGGCCAGCTTGTTGCTTGTTGCGCTCATTGATTAAGTCCGCTGTTGTTACATAGGCGAAGCCGACAGTAATACCTAAAGAGGCCATAGTAACGATATCGAGTAAGTAATTTCGGCCCAGCCAAGGTGAGAGCAGACAAACCAAAGCTATCAGCAGTACGGTTCTTTGCTTACTAAACTGCTGATTATTATCCGTAAAAATAGTCGGAAGTAAAGAGAACTGTCCCATGGACTCTAACAATTTGACAGAAGATAATATAAAGCCATTAATACCACTAAGTATCGAGCCAATCATAGCAATGGATAGCAGCACAACGCCTATGCTACCAATACGATTGTCTATGCCTTCACCAGTCGCCCAATTGCTATCTTTGATAGTTTGATAATCAAAATTCATGTTCAGTGCGGTAAAGTAGTTAATCAAGAAGTAGAATAAAACACCGGCTATCAATGAAATTAAGATGATGCTCTTTGTTTTGGTTTTTGAGTCGCTAATAGATTTTGATATCTGCGGTGTGGTCTCAAAGCCGACATAGGCCCAAGGCATGACCGCAAGAATAGGTAACCAGGCAAAATTGGTGATAGAACTGCTTTTCATATCCGTTGGCAGAAAGGTTTGGCTAGTAGGCACAGCCCAAAGAGAAGCAAAGAAAAGCGCCGTTACGGACAAAATCATAAGCAGGGCGATATACAGTTGAATTTTGGCACCGACTCTTACGCCCTTCAAATTGATATAACTAAACAAAATAATGGCAGCGCTACATATTACCACTTCGCTGGCATAAACCTCCCAACCGGCAATAGTGTACAGATAACCCAGTTGTAAGCTGCTAGGCACCAGATATCTTAGTAGCAACGCCACGGCCGATATATTTAGAGCGACGATAGAGATATAGCCAAGCGCTACGCCCCAGCCATAGATATAAGCGTGTTTTCTATTGATGTATTTTTCAATCCAATAGATACCGCCTGACTCATTTTCTGGTGTTTGAGTAAGTAAATTAATATACGAGCGCGCGACCATATAGATGGCGAAGGTACCGATTATGATGGCTACAGAAGAGCCTAATAGCTGCGACTGCGGCAAAAATAAATCGCCTGGCATCACATAAGCACCCCAGCCTATAATCGCTCCTACGCTAATTGCTATTGCTTGCAGGTAGCTGATACTTTCAGGTTTTTTACTCATGGAATGCTCCTTCACGGTATAGAGTTGAGAAGGAGATAATGCTTACTATAGAGCTGATATGGAACATGAAAAACCTTGTGACGCCATTACGCATGGTGCTGGCAATCTCTTGTAAATAGAAAAGCTATACTAAAGGTTTTTTCTGCATAACACTTTATCTATCGTGCTACATTTTCTTAGCTAGAACCTTCTTCCAACTGTCCTCTAAACATTCAATAGCTAGCCACGGCTCAATAACCTCTGCGGCAAACTTCTCTTTGGCGTTCGACAGTTGCCATAGCTTCTCTAACGTCGCAAACGGGTAGGGGCGTGCTATCAAATATACTGGCAAACCAGCACTAATCATCCCATCACGAACGACTTTAAAATACCAGCCAGCGATACCTTGCTTGCTGATCCATGAAGCGATGTTAGCCACTTCAGTAAACTGGCCGATCTGGTCATTAATTTTGTAACAAGGACGACGGGGTTGCACAATGCGTAATTGCACGCTATCGCTATCGTTTATTTGAGTGTTTTCATCCTGTCCACCGTATTGAAAGATGTCACCGATACAAACTGTGGCCTCAGTCATATCCGGTAAATCATTCACCGGCTCAGTGATAAGGTTTTCGCCCAAAGTGCCGATACGTACCTTTAAATCAAACTGTTGATTGATAAGACCATAAGTAGCAGTAGGCATCTGATGCACCGCTTTTAGTGGCCCGCCATGATGCTTACGATCAGCTTGCTCATCAGTCGTTAAGCCCATGAAATTGACAGCGACAGGGGCCTTAATAGGCGCTTTATCAATGGCACTTAGTTGCTCACGGGAGAAGGGCATAGCCTTGCCAGCTCGAACATCCACTAAAGTTGCGATATGCAGGGGCAAGGGTTGATTAAAGTCAGTTTTGGTTGGTTGCGGCAATGCTTTACTTGCTTGGTTGCTCATAGGAGGTCCTAAACGACAGTTATTTTACGGGACAAATAGGGTTTGAATAATAGTAGCTATCTTAGCCCAACTAATACTGATTTTCAGCTTATTTACCGAGTCAATACAACTCGGTTTTATGCAGTTAACTCTTATGCCGCTTAATCTTATGCAACCTAAGATTATACAAATTATAGCCATAAAAAAAAGACCGGAATATTAATCCAGTCTTTTTTAAGGTTAAAGCAGCCGATAATTAAACACTAATAAACTAGCACTATAATAAATAGAGCTATTTGTTTTTATTACGGCGACCAGCGGTTTTCTTTTCACGCGGCACTGCAATTAGCTCAGCCAATTGCTCAGGTGATGACCATAGACCTTCAAGATCATAGAACTCACGAGCGGCTGGAATCATCATGTGTACCACTACGGCACCTAGATCTATTAGCGTCCAATCAGAATCGTTGCCACCTTCACGGCCAAGCGGCATAAAGCCTGCTTGTTTAGCATCAGCACCTAGATTGTCAGCCATAGCACGAACATGGCGTTTTGAAGTACCGTCAGCTATAACGATACGCTCCATAACGTCAGTCAAGTCTTCTACATTCATTACAGTGATGTTCTTAGCTTTCATATCTTCTAAAGAATTTTGGACTAGTGCTAAGCACTCATTTAAACGGTCATTAGACATAGTTGGAATCATAAAGGTAAATCTCTTAAATAATCGATCATAATAAAAGTATAAGTAGTCGCTCTACATTAACGAGCTGTATAGGAGCATGCTAAAGGTAAAATGACAAAGATAGTGCAATTTTAACGGAATTAGAGCACAGAATATAGCTGATGAGTAATTATATATTGATAAACTTTAGGATTTAGCCAATTGGCTAAATTATTGCGCTTATTAACTATGTATTTAGCAGACGGCAATGACTCAAAATCAGGTTTATAAAATTGTTGTCGAATCTCAGTACTAGAGACAGTTATTACTGAGCGAGTATCTATATAAATGCGTCCTTGCTGCTGGCTTTTCAAGGCCTCAGGCGAAAAGGATTTATGGCTCGATGTATTGTTCAATGACGGCTGGATTAATAGTAACTCGATATACGACTCAGTCACTTGCTGTTGTAATTCATCGGGCAGTTGCAGCGTTAGCACGGCAGTGTCCTGCGGTGATTGATTACGATCAAATATCCATAGGTGCAAGTAATCAGTCAATTGTAAGCCGCCTTTCCATTTAGGCAAGCTACGGGCGCTGTCCATACCCATAATAAAGATCAAGCAGTCATCAGGATAGCGCTGGCGCAGTATCCGCACGCTATCGATGCTATAGACCGGCGGCGTTTGCCACAGTTCAAGCTCATCGATCTGCAAGGGGGTGTCCTCGATAGCCAGCTTTAGCATCGCCAAACGATCAGCAGGATCGGTACTTTGCTCCTTAAAGGGAGAACGGGCATTAGGTAATAGCGCAACTTGTAGCTCACGCTGCTCAGTGGCGAGAGGCAGCAGGCTGTTATAGACGCTCATCGCTATTTGGATATGTCCGCCATGCACTGGATCAAAGGAGCCACCAAGATAGGCACGAATGGCTGGTTGGGGTGTTTCAATAGTTTTAGCGACTGTAGCGCATGTAGCGTATGTATCAGGCATAAGTAAAAAGGCTAAATATAAGTCATATAGTGCTATTGTAGAGGGCAAGCAGGTTATTGTCATGTTGTCATGCATTAAAAAGCCGACTATCATGACGATAATCGGCTGGATGCTATAGGAGATAGGGCTATTGCACTTGTTCAGCTACACCTTGAGCAAATCAAACAGTATCACTATGCGCTTGAATGGCGGTCAAAGCGATGGTATAGACAATATCATCGACTAATGCTCCACGTGATAAGTCGTTTACCGGCTTATTGAGACCTTGTAGCATTGGCCCTACACTAATGACATTGGCGCTACGTTGTACCGCTTTATAAGTGGTGTTACCAGTGTTTAGATCAGGGAAGATAAATACATTGGCTTGTCCGGCAACCTTTGAGTCTGGGGCTTTTTGCTTGCCAACACTCATCACTGACGCCGCATCATATTGCAGAGGGCCATCGACCGCTAGGGTAGGCTCACGCTCACGCACGATTGCTGTGGCACGTTTGACTTTTTCCACATCAGCGCCAGAGCCAGAGGCACCCGTTGAATAACTGATCATCGCCACTTTAGGCTCAATTCCAAAGGCCGCTGCAGATTGTGCAGACTGAATGGCAATCTCAGCCAGCTCTTCAGCCGTTGGGTCTGGATTGATCGCACAGTCACCATAGACTACCACTTGCTCAGGCAACAGCATAAAGAATACTGACGACACTAGAGAGTACTGCGGTGCAGTCTTAATTAACTGGAACGCTGGCAGTACCGTATTGGCTGTAGTGTGAATAGCACCAGAGACCAAACCATCTACTTCGTCTAGAAGGAGCATAACGGTCCCTAAATAGACGGTATCTTTGAGCTTCTCAGCAGCAGCTATATCAGTCGTTTTGCCTTTACGGGCGGCAACCACGGCGGCGATATATCTAGTCATATCTAAAGTTTCAGGGTCGAGAATTTCTAGCCCTTCTGGTAATACTAAGCTACGGTTTTTCGCCACTTGTTCAACGTCGCTGCGCTTAGCTAGCAACACACAGTTAGCGATACCACGGCTTTGACAGATACAGGCGGCCTCTACTGTGCGGGGCTCAGAACCTTCTGGTAGTACCACCCGTTTTTTGGCTAGCTGTGCTTTTTTAACCACTTGATGGCGAAAGGCAGCAGGAGACAGGCGTGGGGTATAATCACCACTGAAGTACTCTTTGATCCAGCTTAGATCTAAGTGGGCGGCTACGTAGCGCGTGACTTCTTGCGCACGCTCGGTATCATCGCTTGGAATCTCAGAGCTCATATGCAACAGATTCTGTACGGTCTCAAAGCTGTCAGTCTCAACACTCATCACCGGAATACCAGTCTTAAGCGCTGATTGCCATAATTCAGCAACGGTTTCGTTGGGCATCACCCCGCCAGTTAGCACAATACCTGCCAGTGGAATGCCGTTAATACAAGCCAATCCAGCGGCTAATAATAGATCATCACGATCACCTGGGACTACAATCAGAGTGCCACGCTTGAATATTTCATCGACACGGGCTACTGAACGGGCGGTTAAACTGATGTTATTGATACGGCGGGTCTTAGCCTCACCGACATTCAACCAAGTGGCGTCAAGCTCAGCGGCGATATCCCAAGTACGGGGTACTGATAGTGAGTCACTAAAAGGCACTACTCCAATCAGGCGGAATTGATCAGTATTAAAATGCGGCGATAAACGCTGGACGTTTTCTATGAATTTTTTATCAAGACTGCATACCGCTTCACCTGGAGCTACGGGTTGAGCGTCAAAAGTGTTAGGCACATCGACACGCATCAAGATACAGCCTAGCGTACGCTCATCAGCGATACCCCCAAACTCACGCCCATGAACATCGAGCTTATCGGCTAACAAGGCTGGATTATTAGTATCAGCCGTACTGACAAAGATAATCTTGGCATCTAAAGCGTGGGCAA
Organism: Psychrobacter sp. TAE2020; assembly: GCF_018919485.1. Lineage (GTDB taxonomy): Bacteria > Pseudomonadota > Gammaproteobacteria > Pseudomonadales > Moraxellaceae > Psychrobacter. Next base: position 1,769,424 of record NZ_JAHLMU010000001.1, on the reverse strand, counting down.
TAGCACGGTTGATTTGTGAGGCATAAGAAGCTTCAGTGGTGGGTACTAAGCCTTCACAGATGATGACATCTTGATCAGTACCGATTGACTGGAAGCTCTCAACGACTTGCTCCATTAGGTCATCGAGGTTACCGTCACCGATCATACGCTCAACGTGCTGACGGCTGATAGATTGAGGAGGGTTGAGACCAAAAGCATGCATAATCAAGGCGCTGGAGCTGTCGAGACTATTTTGTTTATCGAGAGTATCGTCTTGCAAAAACGGCTTCATAAAAGCAGCTTTAACGCCATTATAATCTAGAGCACGGATGAGACCGAGTGCGGCGGAAGTGACACCGATACCACGGCTAATAGGGACAAGTAAAATGGTTTGCATAGCGTATCCTACAGTTTATTTGGTTTTTTAAACTAACAAGCGCTGCTGTTTTAATAGTATCAGCAGTGTCTACTGGTAACTATTCAACACGCTCTAAACCGAGTGCTTGACGAGTTTCTTGCGCAATACGGCATTCTTCATCGGTTGGGATAACCCACAGCTCGATACTACTATCAGCACTTTGGAAGCTGCCTTCTGCACCGCCAACTAATGACTTGTTTTTCTCAGCATCAAACTTGATACCGAAGTGACGCATGACCTCTAAGATACGAGCACGAGTGGTTGCCGAGTTCTCACCGATACCACCAGTAAAGATAATGCCAGTAAATACAGGCATAGCACAGCTAAGGCTAGCTAAGTATTTTCCTACACGATAGCAAAACATATCAATTGCTAGCTGCGCATCGGCATGGCCTTCACTAGCGGCTTGCTCGATAGTGCGCAAGTCATTCGATAACCCTGAGATACCGAGTAGACCGCTTTCACTATTAAGCATCTTATCGATTTCTTCTAAACTCATACCGAGTAGACGCTTTAAATGAATGTGTAGTCCAGGATCGACATCACCACTACGAGTCCCCATCATCAGGCCTTCAAGCGGCGTCAAACCCATGCTAGTGTCTAAGCTCTTGCCATCATAGACCGCCGTCGCAGAACAACCATTACCCAAATGCGCCGTTAGCCAGCCATGCGGACCTTTAGCTTGGGTAAGGGCACTGCCACGTTCAGAGACGTAGGCGTGTGAAGTACCATGGAAACCATAGCGACGAATTTTTTCATCTTCATACAGGGCTTTTGGGATCGGGTAGCGATAGGCAACGGGCGGCATAGTTTGGTGAAAGGCGGTATCAAAAACTACCACTTGTGGAATATCAGGATAGATAGCTTGTACTGCTTCAATACCTAAAGCATTAGCAGGGTTATGCAAAGGTGCTAGGATCTTTAGACGTTTTACTTCTGAGAGTACATGGTCATCGACCCGTACAGCTTCTGAGTACTCACGACCACCATGAACACCGCGATGACCAACGGCAATAAAGTGATACTGCTCAAGCAATTCAAGAATCTTTTGTAACGCCAGCTTATGACGACCGCCAGGGATTGAGATTTCAATCTTTTTGCCATCTAATTTAGTATGTTTAATACGCGCCGTATCTAGGCCTAAGTTTTCTGCAAGACCTGTAATACGAGTAGATTCGTCTTCGCTAATTAAGGCATATTTAATCGAAGAAGAACCGCAGTTCAAAACTAGTGTTGGGTTGGTTAATTGGTGAGTACCAGTAGTCTGATCGCTAAAAGTGGAATTGCTGAGGCTATCACTCATAATCTATCCTTAGATGGTGTTTTATAATTAGGTAATCATAACGGATTAACCGCTGCTGAACAAATAGAAATAAATGGAGAGTCAACTAATTTTTATTAGCTGATAGTCCTTTTATTTCAGGGGTTGACAGTGACTAGTTAATTTCAAATTACCGACATTGTAGGTCATTAAACTGCTTACTGTTTTAGGGTCAAAATAGCTAGCAGCAAAGATAAAGTAGATTAGCTTATTAGTTATACCCTGATGACTATAAGGTTTTATCTTGGTGCTCGTCAAGAGCCTAATAGAGTTAATTATCGGCTAGTAGCTTAGCTAGCATAGTGGTACAAGCATTGATCCAAATTGTAAGTAAAGTTGTCCAATAGTTTTTGACTATTGCTCATAGCCACTAGTAGCAGCTATAAAGCTTATTATGCTACCCTGAATAGTGAATAAACAGCGGTTGGTAGGCCAATAATTCTTGCTATAATTAGCGACTAAATAAACCCGATCAATGCACAGCTTTATAGATTAATGCTATGATCAATGGCCGTAGAGCGTAGAGTAGGCTAGCTGTTTCAATACTTTCCTAGAGTATCTATAACTGGTCTTTGCGATAATTTTTTATAAAGGCTGTTTATCGCTACAGGCAGTTTATGATTAAACGCTATCAATCGTTACTTGCTCTGCACTACTGAATTTACTTATAGCCAAAGGTTATCTGTTGTTAAGGCTAATATTTTGCTCAGTGCAATTTGTTATTGAGCAACAGTTCCTGCTATCAATCAGCTCGTCACTCTCTTGGGTACTCCCTTATGGTAATAATCAACAAAGCCTTTTTATCTAAAAAATTTGCCCTTATAGCACTAAGCTTAGCCGTATTGACTATGACTGGCTGTGGTCAAAAAGGCAGCCTATATTTAGCAGATAGCGATAGTCAAATGGTCTCTAACAGCTCTGGGATTTTAGAAAGTACTAGCAACCCACAAGATGCTGCTTTTGCTGGAATTGACGATAATGACTATCAGAAAAATCGCTACTTGGAGCAAGAGAAAGCATTCCCTGAAGTCAGTGATGATCCTAATGACTATTAATAGAGGCTTATTAATAGAAGCTTATTAATAAATGATGATTGTTTATCGATGATTGATGAGTAACTATTACCAAGTATTTATCAATCATGAGCTTATGAGTTACAAAACACTTAGCCATGGGTAGTAATAATCAGTACTTAATAAGCCAGATACTCTTTATCGTTTAATCGGTGAAAATTGCTCCGAGTTAAACGCCAGCTGTTGCAAAGCAGCTCGACTATATAACCTTGATGACCTGACCAAATTAGAGATATAACTATGAGTAATTCTACTTCGCCAGCTGATGCGATTAATACGCCAACCAATGCTAGCAGCTGTCCTGATGTCACAGTACAAACTGAGCAAGGCTTGTATATTAATCCTACTGCGCTAACGGCACACTTGCCAGCATTAGCGTATCGCAATAGCACTCTGTATATGGAAGATATCAGTGTCGATGAATTGGCTGAGCGTTATGCTACGCCTTGCTATGTCTATTCAAAACAGGCGATAGTAGCCGTCTATCAGGACTATAGCGATAGTTTTGCGGCTATTGAGCATCAAATTTGTTATGCGGTAAAAGCCAATTCTAATCTCGCTGTTTTAGGAGTGTTAGCGCAAGCAGGTGCTGGCTTTGATATCGTTTCACGTGGTGAGCTGATGCGAGTGTTAGCCGCTGGTGGCAAGGCGTCAAAGGTAGTGTTTTCAGGGGTAGGTAAGACAGCTTATGATATCGAGTTTGCCCTAAATCAAGGCATTAGCTGCTTTAACGTAGAGTCTGTTAATGAGCTGATATTAATCAATAAAGTTGCCCAGCAGCTCAATAAATCGGCACCAATATCATTACGGGTTAATCCAGATGTCGATGCTAATACTCATCCGTATATCTCAACGGGGCTCAAAGACAATAAATTTGGTATTGCCCACGATAAAGCAGTAGCGGTATACCAACAAGCCGCAGCCATGTCACATATCGATATTATTGGTATTGACTGTCATATTGGCTCCCAGCTAACCGAAGTCGCGCCTTTTATTGCCGCTTTAGACAAGTTAATCGAGCTTATTCAAAATTTAGCTGATAAAGGTATTCAACTTAAGCATATTGATTTAGGCGGTGGTCTTGGGGTGCGTTATATCGATGAAGCACCAATTACCATAGCTGAGTTTGCCCAAGCTTTATTACCCAAACTAACAACGCTAGGCCTAAAAGTATTCTTTGAGCCAGGTCGCAGTATGGTCGCTAATGCTGGTATCTTGCTTACTCGTGTCGATATACTAAAACCCACTGAGCATAAGAACTTCGCTATTGTTGATGCCGCAATGAATGATTTGATTCGTCCAGCACTTTATCAAGCTGAGATGGCAGTGATTCCAGCGTTATTGTCGAGTGTCGATGCAGATATTGAAGATATGCAGGCGTGGGATATCGTTGGCGCTATCTGTGAGACTGGCGACTTTTTAGCCAAAGATCGTCTATTGAATTTAACTGGTAATGATCTATTAGCTATTACCGGTGCCGGCGCTTATGGCATGGTGATGAGTAGTAATTATAATACCCGTCCCCGTGCTGCTGAGGTGATGGTGGCAGGTACTCAGCATCAGCTGATTCGAAAACGCGAAAGCATCGAAGAGTTGTATGCCTCTGAAACTTTATGGTCAGCTGACCAATAGCCGCTCACAACTAATGCTGGATAAGTAGCGCCTAATGAGCAGCGCCTGACCATTAGCAATAAGGCTAGGAGTTTTATAAGCCTATGGTAGTCGGTGCTATTACTAGTAAGAACCCCATTGTTAAAGTAACAGTGGGGATTTTTTTGCCTATTTTCATATAAAAATAAGCTCGCCCAAGCTACTGCGATTGTTATCATTGTGCTATACAGCGTGCTACTATAACGCATACATAAAAATAGAATGGGACACAAGGATATGCTAATAGAATTTACCAAAATGCATGGTCTGGGTAATGATTTTATGGTTATCGATCTGGTGACCCAGCGTTTGGAATTAACCAAAGAGCTAGTACAGCTCCTCGGCGATCGACATTTAGGCATTGGCTTTGATCAGCTATTAGTAGTAGAGCCACCGATGCGCCCTGATGTGGATTTTAGTTATCGTATCTTTAATGCTGATGGCTCAGAAGTTGAGCAGTGCGGTAATGGGGCTCGCTGTTTTGCTCGCTTCGTCCAAGCGCGCAAACTATCGTTTAAGCAGCGTCTACGAGTAGAGACAGCCAGCGGTGTTATTGCTCTAACTACCGATCGCTATGGTTGGGTAGAAGTAGATATGGGTAAACCAAAGTTCGAGCCCAATGAGATTCCTTTTACTCCCAAATCAACTACCAAAATTCAGAACGCCTATCATATTGATGTCGCAGGCACACCAGTACAGTTATACGTGGCCAATATGGGCAACCCCCATGCGGTCATTAAAGTTGACGATATTTTAGCAGTTGATATCGAAAAACTCGGTAAAGCTATCGAGGGGCATCCTGCTTTTCCTAATCGAGTCAATGTCGGCTTTATGCAAGTGATGAACCAGCGTCATATTCGTTTACGTGTGTATGAGCGTGGGGTTGGAGAGACTCAAGCTTGTGGTACTGGTGCTTGTGCGGCAGTGGCCGTTGGGGTGCGTGAAGGCTGGCTCGATGAAGGAGAAGATGTGCGCACGCAGCTGTATGGTGGCAGTTTAGTGGTACGTTGGCAGCCCGGCTATTCGGTGATGATGACTGGACCGACGGCATTCGTTTATGAAGGTGTATTTAGCCCTGATGGATTGATGGCACAATCAGGAATTAAAGCCAATCCGAGCTAATTTAGTTAGCTCAAGGAGTGCTGATATCTATGGATATTGAATCCCTATTAAGTACAGAACCAGATAACGCTCTAGCCGAATTATTAATACCAGTACAACGCTGGCTAGAGGTACTGGCAGTGCGCAACCATTCTCAGCATACTTTGAGTGCTTATTTTGCTGGGGTCAATCAGCTCGCGCTATTTATACGGGGTAAGCGCTTAACATGGACACGCTGTGACAAACGTCAGTTGGCTCAGCATATCAGCCAGCGCCTTGATGAGGACAAGCTAGCTCTGTCTAGTGTGCAGCAGGAGCTGTCTGCCATTAGGCATTTTTACGGTTGGCTGATTGAAGAAGGGCTGGCCCGTATTAATCCAAGCACTGGCTATCAGCTCAAACGTAGTCCTAGACCCTTACCTTCGATAGCGGATATCGATCTACTGACTCAGTTACTTGATCAGGCCAGCCCTGACATCCCAGAGCAAGCCCGCTTATGGTTACGGGATAAAGCGATGTTTGAGCTGCTGTATAGCAGCGGTCTGCGAGTAGGTGAGCTCGTGGCTCTGGATAGTAGTGATATCGACTTGGCTGACCTACGAGTACGGGTGACTGGGAAAGGTAATAAGACCCGCTTAGTGCCTATAGGGACTAAAGCAGCGGCGGCTATCAAGCGTTACTTGCCGCATCGCAACTTATGGGTCGAGCAGCAAGACCCTGCGCTATTTATTAGCGAAAAGCTCGGTACTCGGTTATCTAGTCGTGCAGTACAACAGCGCCTAAAAGTAGCGGCAACCCGTGCCGGTATTGCCCAAAATATGTATCCGCATCTATTACGTCATTGCTTCGCCTCACACCTTTTATCGGGCAGCGGTGATCTACGTGCTGTGCAAGAGATGCTTGGTCATAGCGATATCAGCACTACTCAGATTTATACTCACGTCGATTTTGCTAAGCTCACCCAAGTCTATGATCGCGCTCACCCACGTGCCACTCATCGGCCAACTGATAATGAGCAATAGCTTGCCTTTATTATAAGGCGCTATTAAAGCTGTACTACAGCAGATTTAGGCCAAGCGATGACATTGAAAAATAGGCATACTTTGGCGTCCTTGCTGCTGCGCTAGTTTGTCTAAACTGGCGAACACTAGCGCATAGTCGTTGACTTTATTGGCTGCTACTTTGTCAATCTCGCTATGCTGATAGCTAGTCACAATAGTGCCATCGAAAGCGCTAATTGCTGCATGTCCCCAAGTTTGACGCACTGTACCGTTTCTATAATGATGGTCACCGCCTTGTGCCGCACCAATCACCATACATTGGCTGTCCAAAGCACGTGCTTGTAATAATAGCGACCAATGCGCTTGACCGGTCATATAAGTAAAAGCCGCTGGCGCACTGAGGAGCTCAGCTCCTGCTTGGCGTAAACGTTGGGCCAGCGCTGGAAAACGTAGATCAAAACACACCATCATACCCAATTGATAAACCTCATTCTTGAGCTCAATCGGCGTCACTACCGTCTGCGTGCCAGGCTCAAAGGTCAAGGCTTCATTATAGCTGCCTTGCTTGTCAGCGACAGTAGCGGTAAACAGATGGATCTTATCGTAACGTGCGACGACCTTGCCAGCAGGGCTAAACAGTAAGCTGACTTGGCGCATACGACCATCAGGAACGATCACCCCATCAGGACGATAAGGACAAGGTAGAGAACCGGCAAGCACGTATACTTTATGAGCATAAGCGTAGTCAGCGATAGTCGCTGATAACTCATCAAAACGCTGAGCAGTAGCAAGCTGTTCGCCCATACTACAACAGTTCTCTGGGAGTACTACTAGCTGCGCCCCTTGTGCACTAGCCACGCTAATAGCTGACTTTATGGTGGCTAAATTGGCGCTAATATCTTGTTGGCTATTCATCTGTACAGCAGCTATAGTAAGGTGATGGTTATTCATAGTGGATTCTCAATGGTTATTTTTGCTAGTTGCTTTTAATAAAGCCTTTAATAACTTTTTAATAGAGCCTTTAATAGTTAGCTTTCAATAAACAGTCTTTAAGTGAGCGCTAACTATTTAAGAGTTTACTAGGATTAGGTTTGCTGTTTTTTGACTATAACTCTCACGGTTTAGCTACAAATGAACAGCTAATCACTCAACAATAATAACTTATAACCACTAATTATGGCTCGGCAGGATATAGATTATCATAGCAACAGACGGATAAAAAATGCTATCGTCAAGGCATATAGGTTGATTACACTGTTAAATCATAGCAACCAACAACCGCTATTACCAAAATTTTATTAATACTGGAGTGCAATAATCTGTCTATGAGTATGTCATTCGGATTAGCAGCCACGCTAAGTACCTCACAGAAACTCACCCCACAAATGCAGCAGGCGATCAAACTGTTGCAGCTCTCTAGTCTTGAATTGGCACAAGAGGTTCAAGCCAAATTAGATAACAATCCTTTGCTAGAGCGAGTCGAAGATGATGAAGATAGTAATGAGGACGACTATGAGCTTAGTCTAGCTGATGAGTGTTTGACCTTAGAGATGTGGAATGAGGATAGCTTAGCTGCTTCAGCAACTAATGACTCTGACAGCAGCAATACCGTCAATAGCGCCGATCAACAAGAGATAGATAGCTTGGATAAGTTACAACAAGCCAGTATCGACAACGAGGCTATGGATAACAGTAATGACAGCTATGCCAGTTTAGATAGTGATAACTACGATTATAGTAGTGTTGAGAGCAGCAACTATGCCTCTGCTGCTGGTTCAACGATCAGTTATACTGGCTATGATGATCCCGACAGCTATCAAGGCAGCACTAGCGCTACTATTCAAGATTATGTGCGCTGGCAACTAAACTTTAAACGGCTGTCCGATACCGATACCTTGATTGCTGATTATTTGGTGGACTCCATGGATAATATGGGTTTTGTCCGGCTCGATATCGAGGAGCTGCTACAGAGTTTTCAGACTATGGGCAGTTTCTATCAATGGGAGACTCAAATTCAGGCTGATGAGATAGTAGCGGTACTACGAATTATTCAGTCTTGCGATCCTTTAGGGGTTGGTGCTCGCCATTTGAATGAATGTCTCAATATCCAGCTACAAAAACTGGATACTTCTACTGAATTTTTGGCGCAAGCACAAGCCTTACTTAAGGCCAGTGAGCATCTGGTTAGCAATAATATCAAAGCTTTAACCGATATCACAGGCCTAATGCCAGAAGAGATTACTCCAGCGCTCAACTTATTACGTACCTTAAACCCTGCGCCTGGCTTAGCTTTTCAAAGCCGTCAGCCAGAATATACTCAGTTGCCAGAGAGCTATGATATTCCAGATGTACTAGTTACACCGTTACGCCGTGATGTAGCAGCAGTTAATAGCAGTGCTAGCAGTAAAACCAACCAGCAATTAGATAGCAGCCAGAATAACTTAGCTATAATTGAGGGCTGGCATGTGCGCCTCAATCCGGATACTTTGCCTAAACTACGAGTTAATCAAGAGTACGCCAATTTGGTCAAACGTGGTGATGAGAGTCCCGAAAATCAATATTTACGCGATAATCTAATCGATGCTCGCTTATTCATTCGTAGTATTGAAGAGCGTAATCAAAATTTATTGAAAGTATCCACTAGCATCATTTATCGCCAACAAGCTTTTTTGCAGTATGGTGCTAAAGCTATGCAGCCCCTAATATTAAAAGCTATTGCCGAAGAGGTAGATCTACACGAATCTACGGTTTCACGACTGACTACTAGTAAGACTATTCTGACTCCACAAGGGCTGTTCTCCCTCAAATACTTTTTTTCATCGCATGTTAGTAGTAGCGATGGCGATGTATCTTCTACCGCTATTAGTGCGATGATTAAGCAAATGATTACTGATGAGGATATGAAGAAGCCGCTTTCTGATAGTCGATTGCAAGCTTGTTTGCATGAAGAAGGTATCGATATTGCTCGGCGCACGGTGGCCAAATATCGTGAAGCTTTAGGTATAGGCTCCTCTACCCAACGCAAACAAAAGTATTAGTTGTGACTGATAAGAAAATAAATAAAAACAAAATTTTCTAATTGTATAGAATTGAGTAAAAAAGCCTAGCTGCGGTTACATTTAATTACAACAACCTACCTTGCTACTATTGGGGTTTCATGACAAATTAGAGAGGCATTAATAGCAAAAGCCAATACTTTTTAAATGTGGTTTATAAGGGCTTTTAAGAGTAGAAGCTCTCTACATTGAATAAAGAACTGAAGTTATTGATAAGGTAAGGTGGTTAGGCTAGTTTGCCTAATCGCTAGTGATATAAAGTTATGAACATGAGGATAATAATATGAATGTTTCTATCAGTGGTCACCATATCAGCGTAACCGATGCCATGAATACAGCTGTACGCGAAAAATTAGAAAAAATTGAGCGCCATTTTGATCAAATTCAAAGCATCCAAGTAATTTTGTCATTAGACAATAGTGGTGCCAGCGATGGTGGTCAAAAAAGCCATAAAGCCGAAGCTATCATGCGAGTTTCAGGCAAAGAGATGTTCGTACAATCTTTTGATGACGATATGTATAAAGCTATTAACGATATGACCGATAAGCTTGAGAGACAAGTGCGTAAATACAAGACTCGTCAGGAAGGTAAAAAGACTCAAGGTGCTGGACGTGATGGACGTTACGTAGATAATGACATTGCTGATGCAGAGCCTGTAGTATAAGAGGCAGAGACCTTGTAGTGAGAGCAATAGTAATTGTAACTATAGTAGTAGGAGAGACCAACAGTGAGGATGCGACAGTAGTGTTTACAACAACTAAATAGTAAGCCTTTGATCGGTGCGGTACTAGTCACAATTAGTGATAATCATAATACTAAAACATGATTGTAGTTATGCCAAGTCGATCAATCTCTTCACTACCCTGTTATTACCTGTTGATGATAAAAAAAGACCTCAAACGTATAATTCGTTGAGGTCTTTTTTATGGCTGCTATTTTATTTTGCTTGTCGCTGATGAATGACCGAATAAATTTATAAATTAGCCTAAAGTTTAAGCTTCATATTAAAAGTTTAACCACCGCCTACCGCTTGGACCACTTCAATACTCATACCCTCAGTAATACGTAACGTAGTAAGCTCGCTTTTAGGAATCAGTTCACCATCGACCTCAACCGCATAACGACCAGTACTTAATCCCAGCTCATTAATTACTAACTGCACGGTCTGATGAGTAGTTTGTAATGTTTTGCCGTTGACTATAATCTTACTCATAATGTTTTCCGGTAATGGTTTGATAAATGACTAGTAGCTAACAGTAAATCGCTTATCGATGATAGCTGACTAACCATCTTTTGTTAACCGCATTGTTAGGATATTTAGCACGCAAAATGATTCGTTTCTATAACGTGTTATTACCTAAACGAAAGGCTGTGACGGCTAGCCATAGCCAGCCTGCAATCATCAGGAGTCCACCGATAGGAGTAATAGCTCCAAACCAACGTGGTGCTCCTAAAGTCATCGCATAGAGACTACCGGCGAATATAATCACCCCCAGCTGTAATAACCAGGCACTAGTTTGGCTAGCATAATTGAGACGAATTAATAGGCCGACTAGCAGTAATCCTAGAGCATGGGCTAATAAATATAGGGTTGCAGTATGCCACCAAGCTAGTTGTTCGGCATTGGCTATACCTTTGAGACCATGAGCACCGAAAGCACCTAAAGCAACCGCTAGAGCCATATTGAGAGCAGCAATACCTATCCAATTTACCATGGTCTAACCTTTAAAGTGATTATGGACTATCTAGCTATTGACTACCCACTATCAACCAATCTCAGTTGTGGTAGAGGTGTGCTGCTATTAATAACTAGTTAATAACTGGGGCTACTGATTGCTATAGATATTGATGGCAAGTGCTATTGAATGTCATCGGGCAAAATGACACTATCGATAGTCATCGCATCACGAATTTTATCCATGGCATTCTTTTCGATCTGACGTACTCGCTCTGCTGAGATAGAGTAGACCGCTGCCAACTCATGCAGAGTGGATTTTTGCTCAGTGAGCCAGCGTTGCTCAACGATATCACGTGAGCGATCATCCAAGGTATCCATCGCCGCTATCAGTGCTGATGAGTTATTCTCTTCCCAATCAGCTTCTTCTACCATTTCCGCGGGGTCAATACCATCTTCTAAGAACAACTGCGGTGCGTAACGACCATCATCGTCATCACTCGATTGCGTCTCAAAAGAAGCATCGTAAGAGGTCAAACGTGATTCCATCTCTAGTACTTGTTTACGAGTAACATTGAGATCATTAGCAATCGCATCGGCTTCTTCTAAAGTCAGCTGATTATTGGTCTTTTTTAGACTGCGTAGATTAAAGAACAGTTTGCGGTGAGCTTTAGTGGTAGCGACTTTGACGATGCGCCAATTGCGAATCACAAACTCATGTATTTCAGCCTTGATCCAATGCACTGCAAAAGATACTAAGCGTACGCCTTTATTAGGATCAAAGCGTTTGACTGCTTTCATCAAGCCCAAATTACCCTCTTGAATCAAGTCAGCTTGTGGCAGACCATAACCTGAGTAACTACGAGCAATATGAATGACAAAACGCAAATGTGACATCACTAATAATCGTGCTGCCTCAACATCACCTTCATCGAAGTAACGATGAGCCAACTCTTGCTCTTGGGTGGTAGTCAAGATAGGGATTTGATGTACAGTATTGATATAAGCACCCAAATTCACCCCAGGGGCAGACAGATGGGTCGGCATAGCTGGTACTAAGTCACGAGTGCTAGTATCTTCTAGAGCACTAGCGTCATAAGGCGGACGTTGGGCTGCAGCCTTAAGGGCGGCTTCACGCGCAGGATTTATTTCAGCAATAGGCTGGTCATTAGCTGGCTTTTTATCCACTTTTTTACTAACCGTTTTTTTTACTTTATCTTGCTGCACACTAGTAGCTTTAGCCGTTTCGCTTTGATTATGGTTACCTTCGATTAGCGCATCTTTTACCTTTGCATCTTTCATTTTGGTGTTTTTTGCCTCAGGGCTGTGTGGTTTTACAGTTTTTGCACGCTTGGCTTGAGTGCTTTTTACGATTGCGGTCTTAGGAGCACTATTTTGAGTTGTCGTCACCGATTCAGTAGCCATATTTTTGACCTTGATTAATAGAAGATAAGTAAACAAAGTTACTGTTTAAATTTAACTTGAAGTTAATGCTTAGAGTTATTGTGCAAATTTGCTACGTAGAGTTAATAGGCAAAATTTCATTATCTTAATTGTAAAGGATAGCAACGCTTAGTTGCTATCAGTTTTGGTAATGATGAAGTGAAATATTGTATCAAAACTTGCACTAGTCTTAGTTTTAATAGACGCTGACATGGTTTGGTCAGTAGTGCTTTTATTTAGTATCAGCTGTAAACCCAAAGCATTATTTGCTTGCTGAGTGTGCTGACAAAAAGCAGTAATATCTGCCCGTGAATTGGGATCAGTAGCAATAACATATAGCGAATCACCGATAGCTATATTACGTAGTGCTACCTTGGTTTTTAGCAGGGGCATGGGACAAGCCAAGCCCCGACCATCGACTATACCTTTGATGGTCACCACATTATTATTTGCTAGCTCAGTACTTAAGTTAGCTGTATCCGATTGAATATCACTGATACAACCTGCTGGTAATAGGCGCAAGTTAGTGACAATCATATCTTCCTCAGACGCTACTAGGCTTGGTGCTAAGCACACCGAATAGGGCAGGGAAGAGATACTATTCGAGCAGTTATCAGCGTACATAGCAATAGCCTTGGATACCTTAGTTCTTATTACAAGAGGGTTGCTTTCTAACGCAAAAATGCAAGGTCGCTGTTAGTAATTTATCAGTAGCCAGTCACCAACAAATAAGGACAAGCTACTAAGCACAGTAGACTGATTATAACAAACTAGCGCCATGGCAAAGTTGTTGTTTGTGAGCACTACTATTAATACCACTATTAAAATTATCAATGATAGCTAATAGCATGAAAATAGCATGAAAATAGCATTACTGAACGGTAAGGGGATCAAAGACAGTGTTGCACAAAAGTCACGCCGTGCTTAGATATTAGTAGTCAGCAGCAGATTAAAATTGACCTTACGGCAGCAAGCTCCTATAGTCGATCATTGGATACTCCGAATAAAAAGACTTGCTGATAAATTAGGATATGCCCTTGATGCCTTTTAATCATAGTTATAACTCTAGTGTTTTGCACAGCGCAAAAGCTAGTAATCGATTAGATGTTGAGCCACGCAGCTTTAGTAGTCAAGCGCCGTGGCCAGCTAAGTCAGTTGCTGGTCAGCTTCGAGTGCCTAGCGTAAAGCTATTATTAATTGGCTTAGCTAGTAGCCTTATGTATAGCAGTTATGCAGCGCCCACTGTGAGCTATGGCTCATGGCAGCAGCCTAGCACAGACGTATTGGCGTTACCCAACTTACGTGGTGAGAGTCTTAGCTTCGCCGAACAGTATCAAAACAAGCTGATTGGGGAATGGTCGCTACAGAGCATCAATGGGCAAGTAAAGATGGAGCATGACCCTTGGATTCAAGAGACGGTCAAGGAGATGACTTGGCGACTTAATGCGCAAGTGCGCCAGCAAGCTCCTATGGCGGTAGTGATCATTGATAGTCCGACTATTAACGCTTTCGCTGCGCCAGGGGGTCTAATCGGTATCAATACGGGTACTATTACCGCTGCCAAAAGCATGGATGAGCTAGCAAGTGTAGTTGCCCATGAGGTTGCGCACATTAGTCAGCGTCATTATGAGCATAGCGCTGATGAGCGTAGAAAGGCGTTGTTGTTGCAAGTAGGCGGTATGATAGCTGCGATAGCTGCTTCCGCCGTTGATGGTGACGCAGCAGCAGCAGTGATGATGGGTAGCCAAACAGCAGCTATGAACAGTGGCATGGCCTTTAGTCGTAGCAATGAGCGTGAAGCGGACCGTGTTGGCATGCAAATTATGAATCAGGCCGGCTACAATCCACGAGCGATGGCTAGCTTTTTTGCTACTATGAATGAGCGAGGTCAGTTAAACCAAGTTGAGAATCAGTTTTTACCTAGCTTTGTACGTTCGCACCCGTTAAGTAATGAGCGCTTAAGTGAGTCGCAAAGCCGTGCCCAACGTTATCCTACTTTGTCATTGAATCAGCAGCAGCGTCATCAAGCCTTGTTTGATTTGCTCTATTGGCGAGTACAAAGTACCGGTAAGCGTATGACCCAAACCGCATTGATGAGCGCCGCTGAAAATAGCGTCGGTGCCAAACTAGCCTTAATGCATTGGTATGGTGAACAGCAACGTTTTGCTGAGGCGGAGCAACTATACAAAGTACTTATAGCTTTACCGCTATACGATCAACAGTTGCTAGAGCCGCTGCTATCTATTACTCAAAGCCAAATACTAGTTGAGCAAAATAAATGGTTACAAGCAGCACAGATTTTGCAGTCGCAACAGAGTCTATACCCCGAGCGCCGTGATTTACGCTTATATTTAGCAGATGCGCTGACCAATAGTGGTAATCCTACGCAAGCACAAGCACTGTTAAAGCCGCTAACGCTGCAGCAGCCTAGTGATCGCTATGCTTGGCAGAGCCTACAATTAGCTAATGAAAAAATAGCTAAGACCTCAACGTCGCCACAATTAGCGAAGATTGCCACTATCAATGCCTTACGTTATCGTAGCCATGATCAGCTATGGACTGGGCGCTACGATAGTGCAATGACTTCGTTGACCCAAGCCAAGCAGTTGGCTGAGCAAATGCAGGCAAGTGGGCAAGAGAGTAGTGCTCGACCTTTGCTGGCGAATATTGCCCAAGAAATTAGCCAAGTAAAAACCGCTAAAGACTATAAGCCTTAAGCGGTTGAATTAAGCAGCCGGTTTATTGAAAAATGCTTTAGTACTCTTTATATAAGCTGTTAAGGCTTACCCTTGCAGAGCGTCTCTTACTAACTTTGAAATTAACCCAGGATCTGCACGACCTGCTGTTTTTTTCTTTAGTTCACCCATCACTGCGCCCATATCACGCATAGAAGTAGCGCCTTGCGCAGCGATTTCACTACTGACTAGCGCAGCAATTTCGCTATCATCCATTTGCTTAGGCATGAACTCATTAATAATATTAATCTCGAACTGCTCTTTAACCGCCAAATCTTTGCGATCATTTTCAGTAAATATAGTTAAGGATTCTTGACGCTGTTTAAGCTGCTTTTGTAGCACATCTAACACATCGGCATCTTCGAGTTCGATACGACGATCGATCTCTATTTGTTTGATTACTGCATGCACATTGCGTAGCACTTTTACACGTTCAATTTCGCGAGCTTTCATAGAAGTGATGATAGTGTCTGCCAAATGCTGTTTAAGTGGACTCATAGCTATTATTATTCCTAATCAGTTAACAGTGTGAAGTAAGATCAAAACTTATTAATACTACTCAGTGATAAAAATTGTAGCATAAAAAACGCCACTGATATCGATAGATAACAGTGGCATTAGTATAGCGCTTGTAGTTATTGATAGGCCAGTCATTGATTGACCTTAATAACTATTAGTACATACGTGTGGTACGTACAGTATCACGTTGTGTTTTTTTCTTATAACGCTTCACAGCAGCGGCTTTCTTGCGCTTGCGCTCTTGCGTTGGTTTTTCATAAAACTCACGCTTACGCACGTCTGACAAAACACCAGCTTTTTCGCAAGCACGCTTAAAGCGGCGAATAGCGATATCAACTGGTTCGTTTTCTTTAACCTTAACTGCAGGCATGAAGACTCCTTATTAGGGATGAGATACATAAAGGCATTAGTTTGGCTGTATAGTAGTATTTAGTCGCAATATCTCAAGATCGCAGACATCAGCTCAAACTAGGATAGTCTTGCGCAATAGCACAAGGCCGATTATCTTAATCAAAAAACTCAACAAAGTCAAAGATTTTAATATATATATTCTATAAAACTAGTATAAATTCCGTACTGACTATAACGATTTATACTTACTTTATGCTATGATCATTTTAGGCTGACGGTAGCTAAATTCACGCTTTTATGTCAATTTTATTAAGGATGTTGGGATGAGCAAAGCAGTATCAAAATTAGGGTCAAAAAACCCATTAAGCACTGCATTATTGACTACGCTAGTGCTGGCGTTAGGTATTAGCATCAGTGCTTGTAGCAGTGAGCCTGAAGCTGGGGCAGAGTCAGGAGAGATCTTGGCAGTTGATCGCGTTGATCAAGCGGCTGATATTGCTCGCCAGTTAGCGCCAGAAGCAGAAGATATGA
The DNA here is from genome assembly GCF_018919485.1 of Psychrobacter sp. TAE2020. GTDB lineage: Bacteria > Pseudomonadota > Gammaproteobacteria > Pseudomonadales > Moraxellaceae > Psychrobacter. Next base: position 1,752,571 of record NZ_JAHLMU010000001.1, on the reverse strand, counting down.
AGTTTCCAGCCACTGCCCCTGTAGTTGTGGCCGAAGCTACTCCTGCTGCTGGTGATATGGCAGTCGCAGCAGATGGCGCAGCAGCTGCTCCAGCCGCCGCTGTTACTGAAGATCTAGCGGTTAATGTTGGTGCAGAGCTTTATAATAAGCAATGTATGGCTTGTCATGCTAATGGCTTACTTAATGCACCAAAATATGGTGATGCAGCAGCTTGGGCACCCCGTATTGCTAAAGGTAAAGAGACTTTATACACTCATGCAGCAAAAGGCTTTAATCAAATGAATGCGCAAGTAAACGCAGAAGTGAGTGAAGAGCAAGTCCATGCAGCAGTAGATTATATGGTAGCTGCTGCGAGTTAATGTGGTTTAAGTGGTTGACGCTGGTGCTAAATCCTACCAATCAAACTGCAAAGTTTGTCACGCTAACGGTTCATTGAATGCGCCAAAATATGCTGACAAAGTAGCGTGGAGTATGCGTATTAGCGAAGATAAAGAAACGCTATATATGCATTCAGCTCAAGGTTTTAATAAGATGCCCGCACAAGCTGTGAATGGCGTTACTAAAGTGCAAGTCAAAGCCTCTGTTGACTATATTTTAGAGGCAGTTAGCTAATATTAGCTGTAGGCTGTTGAAATTTGTTAAACTAACCGTCATTGTAAATTGCGATGACGGTTTTTTTCGTGGCTACAATCAGCTACTTTTTAGCTAGAAATAACAGTGAAAACCTTATAAAGGCCATAGCATGAAAGTATTAGGTTTAGAGACTTCTTGTGATGAAACTGGTTTGGCTATTTTTGATAGTGAGCAGATCAATAGCAGCAATCACGGTTTGCTCGGACAAGTACTATACTCACAAATAGAGTTACACGCCCTTTATGGTGGCGTAGTGCCAGAGCTGGCTAGTCGTGATCATATTCGCAAATTAGTACCGCTATTTCATGAGTTATTAGAGCAGTGCAATATCAGCAAAGATGAGATTGATGCGATTGCTTATACTAAGGGCCCGGGGTTAATTGGTGCTCTAATGACTGGGGCATTATTTGGCCGTAGCTTGGCTTATGGCTTAGATATCCCAGCGATTGGCATCCATCATATGGAAGGCCATTTGCTAGCCCCTTTGATGGGAGTTAATCCGCCAGCTTTTCCTTTTGTGTCGCTACTAGTATCCGGTGGTCATACCTTGCTTATTGCCGCTCGAGGAGTAGGTAAGTACGAGATACTTGGTGAGTCTATCGACGACGCGGCAGGGGAGTGCTTTGATAAAGCAGCCAAGATGCTAGGCTTAGCTTATCCGGGTGGCCCCAATATCGCTAAGCTTGCGGAGACTGGTGATGCCGACGCTTATTCGTTGCCTCGACCTATGCTGCATCGTGGTTTAGACTTCTCCTTTAGCGGGATGAAAACGGCAGTGCATAATCTAATCAAAGATACTCCTGGATCAGGTGTGGGTTCTGCGAGTGACCCACAAGTACGTGCCGATATTGCGGCTAGCTTCCAACATGCGGTAGTCGATACTTTGGTGAAGAAATGCGTCAAGGCGCTTAAGCAAGCTGATATGAGTCGCTTAGTAATTGCTGGTGGGGTCAGTGCTAATAGTCATTTACGCACTACCTTAGAAACTGAATTGGCCAAAATAAATGCCACAGTACATTATGCACCGCCAGCACTCTGTACGGATAATGGGGCGATGATTGCTTATGCCGGTTATCAGCGCTTGCAGGCCGGACAAGCCGATGACTTAGCGGTTAGCTGTGTACCCCGTTGGCCGATGACTGAATTGCCAGCCCTATAGATGGTTTTTAAATTTTGAGAGCTTAAAACTTTAAAATTTTACCACCTTAAAACTTTGTAGTAAAAAGCTAACAATTTTATGGAAAAGGATAGGTTATGCAGTGGTTAGCTATCGGTTTAGGCGCTGCCATAGGCGCTTGTCTACGGGCATGGCTTGGGCGCTTTAATCCACTACACAGTTGGATACCGCTTGGCACTCTTAGTGCTAATATCTTGGGTGGCTTATTAATAGGCCTAGCATTAGTCTGGTTCGAGCGCATGGGCAGCAATGTACCCGTTAATGCAAAACTGTTTATTATTACTGGATTCTGCGGTGGTCTGACAACTTTTAGTACTTTTAGTGCTGAAGTTTTTACCTTAATTAATGATGGGCGTGTGTTACCAGGCCTTGGGCTAGTGGGTCTACACGTAGGCCTGACTTTATTAGCCACAGCTATTGGCTTTTATTTATTTAAAAGTATTTTATAATCAACAATCAACAATCAACAAGCTATAACGGCTTGACAATCCGTTCCAATAAACTAGCAAAGCCTTGCATATAGGCGGTATCTTGGCTAGAGTCCCGAGTCGCTGCGTAGAGCTGACAATAGACGCCATTGCCTAGTGGACGCGAAACTACCCAGCCTTTTTTCTCATATTCAGCCACTACCCAATCGGGTAAGGCCGCTACTCCACGTTCACTAGCGACTAGCTGTATCAGCATTGCTGTCAGCTCAGTAGTACGAATATTTTTGAAGTTTACTTGTGCGGGGGTCATAAAGTTGGCGATGATATCTAAGCGCTTAACTTCGACGGGATAAGCAATCAAAGTCTCAGCGGTTAGATCCTCAGGACGTATAAAGTCTTGCTCGGCTAAATCATGCAAAGGCGATAGCACTAAGCGACTTTCATACTCAAATAATGGCTGATAGCTCAGTCCTTCTATTGGCAAGTTACTAGTAGTAATCAATAGGTCAATGTCACCTTCCATCAATAGATGATGGGGCTCAGGCTCAAAACCAGTAGCGAAATCCAACTCTACGTCAGACCACTCACGGCGATAGCGGTTAAGTATCGGCATCAACCAGTCAAAGCAGCTATGACACTCGGAGGCTAGACGTAGTCTGCCTGCTTGACCGTGAGCTAAGCGTTTAAGGTTGGCTTTAGTGCGAGAGACTTGTGGCATTATGCTGTCAGCTAGGGCCAATACTGTTTTGCCCGCTGGGGTAAAAGTAAGAGGACGAGTACGACGATTAACTAAGCTAATATCGTAGTAGTTTTCCAGCTCCTTTAACTGATGGGAGACAGCAGAGGCGGTGACATGTAGCTCATCAGCTGCAGCCGCTAGCGAACCATGTGCCCGCAAAGCGGTTAAGGTATTAAGATGGCGAAGCTCTAACATAAGATGACCTGAGTTTTATATTTATTTAAATCAGTTGTTAAGTCAGTACTTAAACTAATCCTTGCAACCTGTCTTAACGTCGACGTAGTAATAGCTGCGAGATAATCACTAATACTAATGAGGCAGCTAGCAACAAGGTACCAATAGCGTTGACTTCAGGTTTAAGGCCTACACGTACCATCGAATAAATCCTTAGCGGCAGAATCTCATAGCTAGGACCAGTGACAAAGGTCGATACTACTACATCATCCAGCGATAAGGTGAAAGCGAGCAGCCAGCCAGCCATAACTGCTGGTAATATTACTGGAATTAGCACTGTGCGTATCATCGTCGATTCGCTGGCCCCTAAGTCACGTGCGGCCTCCATTAAGCTCTCATCTAAGCTACTTAAACGGGCAAATACGGTAATCACCACAAAGGGTAAACAGAAGGTAATGTGTGCTAGTAATAGCGACACAAAGCCCAGCTGTAAGCCAATCAACAAGAACAATGCTAATAAAGAAATAGCCAGTACAATCTCAGGTGACATCATCAACACAAATAACAAGCTGTTCAATAGCCCTTTACCGCGAAAATTATAGCGATGCAAGGCCATAGCAGTCAGTACCCCTATCAAAGTTGACACGGTAGCAGCCACTAACCCTAATATAATAGAGTGCCAAAAGGAATCAAGCATTGCCTGATTTTTAAATAAAGATTCGTACCATTTCAAGCTAAAACCGTCCCAGTTGTAGCCTGTTTTTGACTTATTAAAAGACATTACTACTAACACAATGATAGGCAAATATAGCAAAGCGTAGATCAGTCCTAAATAGCCTTTGGTAGCGATACTACCGATCTTACCTTTCATTTTTATAGGACGCGAGTTCGACATTAGGCCACCTCATTAAAGTCAGTCTTGCCAATTCGGCGACTACTAGCTCGATAAGCGAGTAATAATACTGCCATAGCCAAAGTTAACAGCACGCTAGCCGCCGCACCAAATGGCCAGTCACGTGCATCTAGGAATTGGTTTTTTATCACATTCCCGACTAATAAATTACGTGAGCCGCCCAAAATATCAGCGACATAGAACATGCCCATGGCTGGCAGTAATACCAGCAGCACCCCAGAGATAATACCAGGAGTAGTCAACGGTAGAACTACATGCCAAAAAGTCTGCGATTTTGAGGCACCCAAATCTTGCGAGGCTAATAGCATGTCATTACGCAAGTCAGTAAACACCGCATATAAAGGCAACACCATAAAAGGAAATAGCAAATAAGTCAGGCCAACAATGACTGATCCTTGGGTATATAACATGTCGATAGGAGCGTCGATAATGCCAATCGCCAACAGCGCTTTGTTGAGCAAGCCATTAGTCGCCAGCAGTAACTTTAGCGCATAAACCCGCACTAGTGAATTGGTCCAAAACGGTAATATTAACAGCAGCATCAGCAAAGGTTGCCAGCGTGCGTTAGTTCTGGAGACTAGCCAAGCAAAAGGGTAACCCAGTAGCAAGCAAATAATAGTAGTGATACCTGCCATCCACAGCGAGTGAACAAACACCTCAAAATATAGCGGATCGACCATGCGGACATAGCTGTCAATAGTGACCGGTAAGCTAATGAAGTCGCTGGTATCACGAGTCAAAAAGCTCACGGCTATCACTAATATATTTGGCAGTAGCGCAAAGATCAGCAGCCAACCCCAGATAAGCCATAACGTGGTGGTACGAAAGAGGTTCTTATTACTCACATGAGTAGCACTTTTACCTGCCATTAGCTCAGATCCTTGTGCACAGTTGCGCTGCTAATATCGAATATGGATTTAGAGACGACTTCATCATCGAGAGAGCTGTCATTAGGCAATACCCATTCCCAACCGTCGACCCAAGTGACTTTCACTGGCTCATTCATTTTATAATCAAAGCTAGGGTCATCTTCATCAAAGAACTCTGAGGCTTTTATAATATGGCCATTATCCAGCTCAATAATAGAGTCTAGAGTACTGCCTTTATAGTTACTCTCAATTACCCGACCTAGCAATCCAGAGTGAGTGCTGTCGTTGACTTCATAAATACGTAAGTCTTCTGGACGCAATAGTAAATTGACGATATCACCAACTTTTACATCGCTAACAAAATCAGGACGGCGCAGATTACGCAAAGTAGCCGGTGTAGCTTGTGCTTGCGCCTCACAGACTTCGACTTCGATACGGCCGTTAGTAACTAGTCCATCACGATCTGGCTGTTGCGGACAGACATTCTTAACTTCAGCTTTAAATAGATTGGTTTCACCAATAAATTTAGCAGTAAATAGATTCGCTGGAGTTTCATAAATCTCAATAGGGGTGCCAATCTGCTGGAACTTGCCATCTTTCATCACTGCAATACGATCGGACATCGACAGCGCTTCTTCTTGATCGTGAGTGACGAATACAAAGGTGATGCCCAGCTCACGTTGCAGACGCTTGAGCTCTGATTGCATCTGCAAGCGTAGCTTATAATCAAGCGCTGAGAGTGGCTCGTCTAAGAGGAGTAACTTGGGACGGTTAATCACCGCACGAGCAATAGCCACTCGCTGCTGCTGACCACCAGACAAGTCTTGCGGACGACGATTGGCCAAAGCTTCTAGCTGTACCATTGCTAACATATCGCGCACTCGAGTTTGAATCTCATCTTTCGGCACTTTTTTAAGCTTTAACCCATAAGCAACATTTTGCGCTACGGTCATATGGGGGAATAGAGCGTATTGTTGAAATACGGTATTGACTGGACGCTTATCAGCAGATAGCCCAGCCATTTGTACCCCATCTAACTGAATAGTTCCGGCTGTCGGTTGCTCAAAGCCGGCAATAAGGCGTAGCAAAGTCGTCTTACCACAACCCGATGGGCCTAATAAAGTCAGAAACTCACCTTGCTTAATATCCAGATTAATATCTGTCAATACTTCGGTTTTATCATAGGACTTTTTTAGCCCGGTTATTTTTAGTAGGGTATCAGTAGCAGCAGGTGCTTGAGGATTTACGGCTGAGTCAGTCATGATCGAGATTCCTAAGAGACCAAAATAGATGGTACTTATAGTTAGGTAATATGCTTAATATAAACGCTTAACGTCGAGACCTAATAGTAAAGCTTGGCATTAGGGATAAGCTCGATGTAATTGCTGCGTATTATAACAAACCTTCCCTATAAGTTGCTGCAAGTTACGCAGGCTATACTTTATTGCGCTCAAACTGTGGCGTTAGAGTTTAGTTGACTGACTCATTAAGATTTCATTAAGTGATAATGACTGTAGCTGTGCTAATAGGTTTAGCTAATATAAAAGCTAATACGGTTTAGAAACAGCTAGCAAACTGAGGGATGACATAATGTGAGGGCTGTTTTATCCTTTGAAGACAGCCATCTCTATTGGTCAATGACTAAGCAACAGCTGCTAATATTAAATTTTCTATTATTATTTTGCTTTTATTGCTATACAATAATTTTGATACTAATGAATAATATAACCCATTTATAATCAAGGATTGCTAATGCCTAATGCTAATCGCCCAAAAACAGGAACGGAAGCGCTTGCATTGCTTAAAGAAGGCAATAAGCGCTATGTGGATAGTTTAACTAGTGATCCATCGATGCAGCGTCGTCCAGAATTAGTCAGAGACCAAGATCCGCTAGCTATTATTTTAGGGTGCTCGGATGCTAGAGTACCAGTAGAAATTGTCTTCGATCAAGGTTTAGGCGATTTATTTGTGATCCGAGTAGCTGGTAATATAGTAGCACCCTCGCAAATCGGTTCTATTGAGTTCGCTGCTGAAAAGTTCGATACTAAATTAGTAGTCGTACTAGGTCATTCAAATTGTGGGGCGGTAAGCGCTTGTGTAGATACCCTAATTAATCCTGAGAAAAACTATTCACCAAATTTACAGTCTATCGTTGATCGTATCCGTCCAAGCGTTTATAACTTGCATGAACTAGCCACTGCTAATGGGCAAGATGTGGATGCCGAAGAGCTTATAAATCGCTCTATACGCGCCAATGTACGCATGTCAGTCAGTCAGCTCAAACATGGCTCACGGGCTTTAGAAGATTTATCAAGTACTGGCCAGCTGTTAATCGTTGGCGCAGAATACAATATTGACACTGGCAAAGTACGCTTTTTAGACAGCTAATAAAGTATTTTCTGCATAACATTATCGATATCAGTAACCTCTGTGCTAATAACATTATTTTAAAAAGTGAGAATAATTATGTCTAATGATACTAATACTAATATCAATGACAGCAGCAATCATATCTCTCAGCCGGCGACTAGTATCCAAGTTCAGGGTGTCCAGTCTATCGCTATGGTAACTAGTGGCTTTACCTTTAATCACACTATGCTAAGAGTCAAAGACCCAGTTAAATCTTTGAGTTTTTATACTGGAATTTTAGGTATGAGCTTATTAGCTATCAAAAAGTTCCCCGAAATGGGCTTTGATTTATACTTTTTGGCTAAGTTGACTGATGAGGAGCGTGACAATCTACCAGCGGGTGATGATTTGGCTATCTACGCCTTCCGTCAGCGTGGTATCTTGGAATTGACGCATAATTATGGCACTGAAACTCAGCAGAACTTTAGCTACCATGATGGCAACGAAGAGCCACAAGGGTTTGGTCATATTTGCTTTACTGTGCCCGATTTAGAAGCTGCGGTTGCTTGGTTTGATGATAACAAGGTTGATTTTAAAAAACGTCCAGAACAGGGCAGTATGAAAAATATTGCTTTTATTAAAGATGTTGATGGCTATTGGATTGAGATCGTGCAGGCCGATCTGATGGGCTAGTGCTCTCAGCACCATTAGTTTTGATTATCGAACTGTACAATTATTAAGTAATATAGTTTTGTGCCTTATACTTTTGAAGCTTATAGTTTTGAAGTTGATACTTTTGTGTTTGATAGTTTTCAATAGCCTAGCGATAAACAGCATAAAAAAAACAGGAATAATCATTCTATGCCTAGCTCTGATACTGACGTTGCAGCGGCTCCTACGGAAGCTCTGACTTACCAAACTATCACTGGCACTGCTAATGAGCTATTAATAAGCTTTGTAGAACGTGTTCCTTATTTAATAGCAGCATTGATAGTCATGCTGATTTTTTGGTTACTATCCAAAGTCTTCAAAAAGGTTGTGATTGAACTATTGGGCAAACAGCGTAACCATCAAAACTTAATCAAAGTCTTTCAGCGAGTAGGCGCGGCGCTGATATTTTTTATTGGTTTTATGATAGCTATGGTAGTTGCTATTCCCGGCTTTACTCCTGCTAAATTAATTGGTGCTTTGGGCATCGGTTCAGTAGCTATCGGCTTTGCTTTCAAAGATATTTTCCAAAACTTGCTATCGGGTATTTTGTTATTGTTATCAGAGCCATTTCGTATCGGCGATCAAATCGTCTCCGGTAGTTTTGAAGGTACCGTTGAAGATATCAAAATCCGTGCTACTACGATTCGTACCTATGATGGTCGACAAGTAGTAATCCCTAACTCAGACCTTTATACCTCGGCCTTGACGGTCAACACCGCTTATAAACAGCGCCGCTTACAGCTAGCTGTGGGCATCGGTTATGCTGATGATATTGAACAGGCCAAAGCACAGATCATCCAAGCGTTAACTAGAGCAGACACGGTTTCAACCTTATCTGCACCAAGCGTTATCGCTACTAATTTGGGAGATTCAACAGTTGATTTGATCGTGCGCTGGTTCATTGAAGATGGTACCCAAGCCAACAAAGTGGCTTCTATTGATCAAGTCCTAATCGAAGTCAAAAAAGCGCTGGATAGCGCCGGTATAGATATGCCATTCCCAGTACGTACTTTAGATTTAAGTGATCCTTCAGTACCAGCCATAGCCAAGCAAATAAAGCAGCCACAGAATGAGGATAACTAGGCTTAGTAAGTAACTAGGCTTAGTAAGTAACTAGGTTTGGTAAGTAACTAGGCTTAGTAAGTAACTAGGTTGGTAAGTAGTTTGTATAAACTACTTCTAACTATGATTGCTAATTTGAGTAAGTGCTGGTCAATCTATGGTCTATTCGCTGGTCAAATTCGTTATGTTAGCTAAGGTTTGAGCACAAAAAAAACCGCCACTATCAAAAATAGGGCGGTTTTATCATTCTATTAACTCTTTAAAATTGCTAGTCTAAGTTGCCAGCATTGGTCTAAGTTAAAACAACTAGTCATCTTTTTTTACTTGGTAATCATCATGGCATGATTTACAGCTTTTGCCAACTGCACCAACAGCCATCTTTATATCATCAGCAGAAGTTGCTGTTTGTGCCACAACATTCAACTCAGCACTAGCCTGTTGAAAATCTTCTGCTTTGGCTTTGAAGTTAGCCATATCAGTCCAAACTGCTTCTTTAGCATTACCAATGGCTGCCTTATCTTCAAAATGAACCCAAGGGCTCTTAGATTCTTCCGCTAAAAATGAGGCTTGCTCTTTTAAAGTTACCGCATCAAAAGTATCTGGCTCTTTTACCATTCCACCTATTGATTTCATGGTATCACCGTAGTTCTTCATAATATCTTGACGGGCTTTTACATCAGGATTGGTAGGGCCGCTACAGGCGCTTAAGCCTAGTGCCAAAGTCATTAACGTGACGCTAGTGATAGATTTTAATGGGGTAAGGTTATAAAATTTTGACATAGTAAAACTCCTTTATACGTGGCTTGTGATAAGCGTATTAAATCATACTGACCTTAAAGTGCTTATGCAAAAACAAGTGGCTACGTTAGACTAGCTATAAATAAAGTATCTCTTATAAAGTTAAGGTCAGCTACAGGAGCTGACCTTCGGATATGCTAAACGTTTACTAGCAAATCTAATTTTATAACGTAAGACATTTATCTGCTTATCAGAGTTATTATGCCAATAAAGACTATAAAGTCAACCAATCCCGAGGTTTTAAGTAGAAGTCAGTCAATTCAAACTCTGGCGTACCAGCTACAGGCTCGAAGCGGTAGTGCCAACTGGCAAGCGGTGGCATGCTAACTAAGATTGATTCAATGCGGCCATTACTCTGTAAGCCGAACAAAGTTCCACGGTCATAGACTAGATTATATTCAACGTAGCGACCACGACGATAAAGCTGAAATTCGCGCTGCTCGTCAGTATAAGGCAGATCTTTGCGCTGCTCAAAGATAGGAATAATACCGTCGAGGTAGCCCTGACCAACTGCTTGCATAAGTTGAAAACAAGTATCGAAGTCCCAGCCACGACTTTCAGTATTGACATCATCGTAGAACAGACCGCCAACACCGCGCTGCTCATCACGATGACGTAAATGGAAATACTCATCACACCATTGTTTAAAGTCCGAGTAGATATTGTCACCAAAAGGCACACACAAGTCATGACAGACTTGATGCCAATGCACACAATCTGCTAATACTGGATAAAAAGGCGTCAAGTCAAAACCGCCACCGAACCACCAAATAGGCTCTTTACCAGCGGCTTCGGCGACGAATAGACGCACGTTAGCATGGCTAGTAGGGACATTAGGATTCTTGGGATGTACTACCAAAGACACGCCCAGCGCTTGCGCTTTACGTCCGGCAATATCAGGATGACGAGCAGTTGCTGAGGCTGGCAAGTTGCTGACATGAATATGGCTAAACATCACTCCAGCTTTTTCGATTACCTTGCCATCAGCTAAAATACAAGATCGACCACCGCCACCTTCAGGACGCTCCCAATCATCGGCCACAAAAGTAGCTGTACCGCCGTCAGCGCTTTCTTGCACTTCTAGGGTCTGACAAATTTTGGCTTGTAGTCCTACTAAAAATTCACGAACTCGTAGTAGATCAGCTGCCGTTACGCCGCCCTCAGATTTTGAAGTGTCTGTGCTGGCAAGGGGTGTAGGATTTAATTTAGGAATAGTCATAAAGATCTCTATTATTATAATGAAGGTTTAGGACTTAGAACTCAGCAGTGGCAACTTATAACTCAGCAATCGTCAATTCACAAAATGCTCTAACTACTGATCGCTCTAGTATTAAGCATTGAGAAACTAAGGTCTTAATGGTCAGAGGCTTTAAAGCGCTATTTTTTATTATCAAAGTACCAGCAGTATTCTAAATTTCTGGGTCTAGTAAATGGCCCATGCGATCACGTTTAGTGGCCAAATAATCAGCATTCATAGCATTGACCCCTACTACTAGAGGCACGCGCTCAACCACTTCGATATCATGCTCAGTTAGGTAAGCGATTTTATCTGGATTGTTAGTAATTAGTCGAACCTTGTCAACGGCTACATGAGCCAGCATAGCGCCACACATATCATAAGTGCGAGCATCGGCTGGAAAACCTAGCATAAGATTGGCATCCAAAGTATCATGACCTTGATCTTGCAGGGCATAGGCTCGGATCTTATTGGTCAAGCCAATTCCGCGACCTTCTTGACGCAAATATAAGATAGCACCACAGCCTTCCGCTTGAATGGCCTGCATGGCGGTATTTAGTTGCGCCCCACAATCACATTTAAGCGAGCTAAAGGCATCGCCGGTTAGACATTCAGAATGAATACGTACTAAAGGCACTGTTTTATTATGCTCATCAAGCTGCTGACGACCATTATTACTAGCCGCATTTACACTGGGCAAAACTTTGTCAGTTGACTTGTTATTAGTGTTTTCAGCCGAGCGGTTAGTAGCAGTAATAGCAGCCACTTGGTTAGTGCTAATGGCACTACGCAAGGTATCTTGCTCGACAACAGGTAGGCCAACCGTGAGCATTACATGCTCTTGACCATCACCGTTTTCAAACATGTGGATATCGAACTCGCCATGACGAGTAGGTAATTTAGCACTGGTAATAAAATGATATGACATTACTGTCCTGCATAGGCCGATGATGTAAACGGCACAAAGTATGAGTATTATGATTATTGGACTGATGGCGACCTTGTTAGTAGGTAACCTATTAGTAACCGATAAATAACAACGATGAGTGCTAGCTATATTGGCATCAATACCCAGAATACTAGTCTACGTTAGCTTTACTAGTCACTTCACTAGCAATAAAACACATAAAATTCACAGAGTAGCCACGATGATTGGAACGATGGGCCAAAAAAAATGCTATTATGCCATACTATTTTAACAGATACAGTCCCGAGTCTTTGCCCTTACATTACTGTATCGTCATCAACATTTAGTATGAATACTCAGTAACAGTGTTTATTATTGAGTCTTACTATAAATGATTAGTGGCGATGCACTAAGCATATCGTTATCTACAGTCAATAATTGCAAGCTTTATGCCGCTATTGTCAAGATTGTAGAATATTCATGTCTCCGCATCATAATGATAACGGAGCGCATTTGATAGGGTAAGGCGGCACCTTGTCAGCAGATTGGTAGGTATAGCACGGTTTATGCAGCAGTCATCTCATTCCCCACAGTCTCGGTCAGCGTCTACTTCGACGTCATCAGCTACTGAGTCTGCTGCGCACCTACACGGTTTGCAACAGACTTATGTGACGATTCCGCATACACGTCCTCAGACCTTGTTATTGGATAGTATCGATAATCCCTCTGACCTTAAGACGTTATCTACCGATAAGCTAATCACTCTAGCTGACGAGTTACGCTTGTTTTTATTATACGCAGTTGGTCAAAGTGGCGGTCATTTCGGTGCCAACTTGGGCGTGGTTGAACTTACTATTGCTTTGCACTATCTGTTAGATGCACCGCGTGATCAGATCGTTTGGGATGTAGGTCATCAAGCTTATGGTCATAAAGTACTGACCAGTCGCCGTGAAAAACTCATTGGTATTCGTGCTAAGGCGGGCCTAACGGCATTTCCTGAGCGTGCAGAATCTATTTACGACACCTTTGGGGTAGGTCATTCATCGACTTCGATTTCAGCCGGCTTAGGCATGAGCTTAGCCTTACGTTACCAAAAGCGTGAACAGACAGTCGCTTGTATTATCGGTGATGGTGCTATGAGCGGTGGTATGGCTTTTGAGGCGATGAATGATGCCGTGCAACAAGATGCTGATCTACTGGTTATCCTCAATGATAACGATATGTCTATATCTTGTTCGATAGGGGGCTTTTCAAGGCATTTAGCAATGCTGTGGGAGTCCGGTTATCAAGTTGATATTTCAGAAACGGGTGAACCAGTTCTGCGTCAGCGCCCTAGCATGCAAGACTTCGATCGACGCAAACGTCATAAGCAGCATCGTGAGGTGCCTAAGATTGAAGATAATTTATTCAAAGCTATTGGCTTTACCTACTTTGGCCCATTTGACGGTCATAATTTGCCGGAGCTTCTGCGGGTATTAGGTAGAGCCAAGCAAATAAAAGGCCCAGTGTTAGTTCATATCTATACTACTAAAGGCAAAGGCTTTGCGCCTGCTGAAGCGGATCCTGTTGGCTTTCATGCCATAGGTAAAGTAGCCGCTGTTGACAGTGTGAAAGATTTGCAGACTAAGCCTGACTTGCAGCAAAAAACGCCTCTAAAGTATTCGCAAGTATTTGGACAGTTTTTGTGTGACAAAGCGCCACAGGATGATAAACTGCTGGCCATTACTCCGGCTATGGAAGAAGGCTCGGGAATGACGGACTTCGCTCGTCAATATCCTGAGCGTTTTTTCGATGTGGCGATTGCTGAGCAGCATGCAGTGACCCTAGCGGCAGGCATGGCTACTCAAGGTGTTAAGCCTATAGTAGCTATTTATTCTACCTTTTTACAGCGCGGCTATGATCAGCTCATTCATGATGTGGCCTTACAGAATCTGGATGTAACCTTTGCCATCGATCGTGCTGGCTTGGTGGGGGAAGATGGGGCAACTCACGCAGGAATATTTGATTTTGCCTTCTTGCGTTGTGTTCCTAATATACTAATTGCTGCCCCTAAAGATGAAAACGAGTGCTACCATCTATTGAATACTTGCTATGAGTATCAAGGCTGTAGTGCCGTACGTTATCCACGTGGTAATGGGGTAGGCGCTGCTATTGAGCTACCAGCACAGCAATATCCAATAGGGCGCGGAGTAGTGGAGTTAGTATTAGGCGCAGATAATGCGGTCACTAAGCTAGCGATTTTAGCCTTTGGTACTTTAGTTGCGACAGCGCAACAAGCTGCTGCTATGCTGATGGATAGTCATACTGATATTCAAGTCCAAGTGGTCAATATGCGCTGGGTCAAACCTCTAGACACTCAACTGTTAGAGAGCTTGATTAGCCAAGGAGTCACCCATATTGCTACTGTAGAAGAGCATGTGATTATGGGCGGCGCTGGTAGTGCGGTAAATGAGTATTTGCTAAATAGCTCGCCGGCCTTTAAGTCTAATAGACCGGCTATTGCTAATATTGGTATTCCTGATAGCTTTTTGGCTCATGGTTCACCTTTAGAGCAGTTAGTTGATGCTGGTTTAGATACGACTGGTGTGGTTGCCCAGTTACAAGCCCTAGTAGTCTGATAGTGGCTGTAATAGGCGCCTACTAAATAGTGGGCTGCTATTACAGCCATTATTTTTATAGCAATTGTTGTTAAACTTACGGTTGCTAAAATCGCTGTTATTAGAGCCACTAGATAATAATTTCGCAGCGCTTTAAAAGCAAAAAACTTTATAGATCATCTCTTTAGAGTTATATTATTTTACAGCTTAAATACTATTTCGTTTTTTATTCCTCAAACAGACAGGTTATTTATGGAACCCATGGTTGTCATCGCAGCGCGTGCTGCTGAAAAAGTTGGTAAAGAGATTTTATACGCGCATCAAAACCGCCATAAAGTTGAATTTGATATTGAGTCAAAAGGTTTAGATGGGCTAGTAACGCGTATCGATCGCTTTAGCGAAAAGTTGACTATTGAGACCTTGAAGAGTAGCTATCCTACTCATTCGTTCTTAGGTGAAGAGTTCGGCATGCAAGAAGGTCGCGGCGAAGATGCTGACTGGTGCTGGATTATTGATCCTCTTGATGGCACCAAAAACTTTGTGCATGGTATTCCACAGTTTTGTGTGTCTATTGCCGTTCAACACAAAGGCGTTACCCAACATGGCGTAGTCTATGATCCTGTCCGTGACGAGATGTTCTCTGCCAGCCGTGGTAAAGGCGCTCGTCTAAATCAGCGCCGGATCAACGTCAGTGAGCGCAAAACTATTGAGGGCGGTCTATTTACTACTGGTCATCCTTTAGAGCGTACACGTAACAATGAAGTGGTCTCTTATGCTAAACAGCATTTTGACAGCTTATTGAAGATTACTGAAGAAGGTGGTCAAATTCGTCGTTTAGGTTCAGCGGCGCTAGATCTATGTTATGTCGCTGCTGGCCGTCTTGATGGCTATTTCGAAATGTCTATTAAGCCGTGGGATATTGCTGCTGGTGAGCTGATTGTTACTGAAGCTCGCGGTACTGTAGTTGATCATACAGGCGCTCATAACTCTATGACTACAGGCTCAATTTTTGCTTGTAATATCAAGTTGTTAAAGCCTTTGATGCAAGTAGTTGTGCCTATCTGGGGCGATGCAGTTTAAGCGGTTATTTAGCGACCGCTAAAAGCTGGATAGTGTTTATAAAAAAAGCTGACGCTATTAAAGAGTCAGCTTTTTTGTGCGGCTAATTAATGCTCAAAGCTGGTTACTGAAGGGTTGTTGCTTAAGATTGTTACTTAAGATGATTACTAAAGGCTTATTATCGAAAGAGTGTTAATGAAACTTGAGTGTTTAACCTTGAATATTAGCGATTCAATACTGCACAATGACTACTTCTCACGTAAGCCCAAACGCTTCTCTTCACTGATACTTTCTAACAAACTTAGCTCTTCTTCGATCAATGCTAGCATGTCTTGCACATGCGGCAATATTTTGCTACAAGCGGTAATACAAAATTCAATTTTGTCTTGATAACTAGCCAGAGTAATGTTCAACGCTTGTCCGTCTACTAGAATAGAAGCGGGATACAAGGCTTTGAGCGGTGCACCATTCCAGTACAGCTGCTTTTTGGAACCCGGTACATTGGAGATGATTAAGTTAAAGGCCTGCTTTCTAGGGAACAGCCCAGTGAATACATTGAGCCCTTCCCAAGCATAAGCCACCGCACTGTAGTTGATAACTTGGGCTTGGTTCATTCGACGGAAGCGACGCTTACCACTGTTCATACTGTCATGAATCAGCTGCATACGCTTTACTGGATCGTCTAAGTGAGTCGCCAAATTGGCCATCAAAAATGAGATTTGATTGCCAGAATCGCTATCATCACAACGTAATGACATCGGTACAAAGCCTATCAATGGCTTAGTTGGCAGGGCATTCATATCCAATAAATAACGACGAATTGCCCCTGAACAAACTGCCAGCACCACGTCATTTTGGTTCATCTCAAAGCTATCAGCGATGCTATAAAAACGCTTAATATCATAAGACTGCGCTGCGATACGCCGCGAGGCTGAAATACGTTGATTAAGTATACTCATAGGCGCATCAAAAGTGCCAACATAATCGATATCGCCACTATGCTTTAGATTATCTATTAGCTCAGTGAATACCGGTTTGATAGTAGACAGTTGTTCTTTGATGATGCGTATCACTGAACGTGCTGCAGGCTGCACTCTTTCAGCTTTATTGCCATGACGAGTCATCAGCGACCATAGCGGCAACGTCATCGGTTCGGTTGGTGATTGTGACAATGCCTTTTCAACAATGCGCATAGCAGCAATACCATCAACCAAAGAATGGTGGATTTTAAAGTATAAAGCAAAGCGCCCAGGCCTACCTTCGAACTCAGGTAAGATCCCTTCGATGACATGACACTCCCATAGCGGCATAGCGCGATCAAGCAAGCGACTGTGCTCTTTCGATATGTACATCAATAGCTCACGCACCCGACCAAGATTAGGTAGCGCGACATGGCGGAAGTGATGTTCAACATCGAACTGATCGTCTTGCTTCCAAAAAATTAAATTTTCTAACACTTGGTTAAAAGGAAAACTTGGCGGCACCGTTGAAGTCTGCATCTGCTGCACTAATTTATAAACAAAGTCGCTATCGGCACTTTGTTCATCTTCAGGGAGCTCAAACAAAAACAAACCACCGACATGCATAGGTTGTTTGCGCGACTCTAACAGTAAAAATAATTGATCAACGGCGGTCATAAGTCGCATAATAAGTCCTTTTACGGCGATTAGTAATTAATGAGATGATAACTTATAAAAATTTGCTAAAAAGTTTTAGGCAAGTTGGCAGTGGACAGCTTATCGAAAGCAGTTACCTACCAACTTGTTATTGCAAAGCTTTTATTGGAAAAAATAGCCAGTTTGCGGTGAGCTGGCAGTAGCCATTCTGCGCATCGGCATACGACCTGCCAAAAATGCTTGGCGTCCTGCCCAAACCCCATGCTTCATCGCCTGCGCCATCATTACCGGATTTTGTGCATTGGCAATCGCTGAGTTCATTAGCACCCCATCACAGCCAAGCTCCATGGCAATAGCAGCATCTGATGCCGTACCTACGCCTGCATCGACTAATACAGGTACTTTAGCATTTTCAATAATCAAGCTGAGTGTATGGCGATTGAGAAGACCTAGACCTGAGCCAATCAAGCTACCCAAAGGCATTATAGCTACACAGCCCATACTCTCAAGCTCTTGCGCGACTATGGGGTCATCTGAGGTATAAACCATGACCTCAAAACCATCATCGATCAGAATTCTAGCTGCTTTTAGCGTTTCCATAACATTGGGATAGAGACTAGTCTCATCGCCCAACACTTCTAACTTCACTAGATTATGCCCTCCTAATAGCTCGCGAGCAAGTTTACAAGTGCGCACGGCACTATCGCTATCGTAACAGCCAGCAGTGTTTGGCAGAATAGTGTATTTATCTGGAGAGATTACATCTAACAGATTGGGCTCATTACGGTTCTGGCCTATATTAGTTCGACGAATAGCTACGGTAACGATTTCTGCAGCAGAGGCGGCAATGGCTGCACCAGTCTCGTTCATGTCTTTATATTTACCGGTACCAACTAACAACCGTGATGAAAAAGTACGACTGCCTACTGTGAAGCTGTCTGAGCCTAATGAGTTTTGCTGATTAATAGTGGCTTCTTGGGTGTTAGCTTGTGACATAGATAGAGTCCTGATAACGGATAGGCAATAAAAGTAAAGCAGCGACTAAAGTTAGGCTGGATTAATCAGCCCTTTATAGCGATTAATCATCGCTATAGGAAGTTATCAACTCAGCAAATAAAGCATAGAGTCTGTTTATTGATAACCTGCTGTAGGTATAACAAAATGTTATTATAACAAACTCATCTAAACTCACGACCACTCTTTTTGCCTTTTCACTCAACAGTTAGCTTGTTAATAAATAGAGGTTTATTAGCCGGTTTTAGGAAGTTTGATAGCGAGTGGTTGGAGCATTTATTGGCTAATTGTTAGAGTCATTAATAACTAGCTATTAGTTACTTATCAGGGAGATAATTGCAGTAACTAGCAAATAAATTAGCTGTTAAATAAATTAGCTAGCAAATAAAGTAGCTGTTAAATAAAGCAACTATGCCAACAAATCGCTGAGTATTGCTTTACCTTGAGCCACCCAACATTCTTTGTCAGGTCCTTCTTATGATGCAATTGCCTTACAGTTTTGCCAAGCGCCATCAGCTATTAATCCTCTTGGCTATTTAGCCTGAGCTGTCGCCGACCTTAGTATTGACTAAGGCGACGCCGCTATCTGCTATTAACGAAGCAGTACGGTTTTTACAGCAGCAAGGTATACGGGGCGCACCGACTTATGAGAGCATCAGTCCTGAAGATTTTGAAAATCGCATGAATGCGGCTTATTCAGGTAACACGGGCGAGTCGCAACATATTGCTGCTGGTCTAGAAGATCATCCTGACCTAGATAGCCTAGCGGATAGTGTTCCTGAAACGGAAGATCTTATGGACATCCAAGATGATGCGCCTATTATTCGTCTTATTAATGCACTGCTGTCAGAAGCGATTCGTCTTAATGCCTCAGATATACATATTGAGACTTTTGAGAAGCGTCTAGTGGTTCGTTTTCGTGTCGATGGCGAGCTCAAAGAAATCATCACTCCCAAAAGACAGCTGGCACTATTGCTAGTATCTCGTATCAAAGTCATGGCTAAACTTGATATCGCTGAGAAACGAGTACCACAGGATGGTCGTATCAGTCTCAGGTTAGCAGGCAGAGAAGTCGATGTTCGTGTCTCGACGCTACCTTCAAGTTTTGGTGAGCGAGTGGTGATGCGGCTACTAGATAAGCAAGCTGGGCGCTTGAATATGACCTATCTAGGCTTATCTGATGACGACTATCAACAGCTTAAGCGCTTGATCTATCAGCCACACGGCATTATTTTAGTCACCGGTCCTACAGGCTCTGGTAAAACCACTACTTTGTATGCAGGCTTGACTGATCTTAATGATCAGACTCGCAATATCTTAACCGCTGAGGATCCTATTGAGTTTCAGCTCGATGGTATTGGACAGACGCAAGTGAATAATAAAGTTGATATGACTTTTGCGAAGAGTTTGCGGGCTATGTTACGCCAAGATCCAGACGTAGTTATGGTCGGGGAGATTCGTGATCTTGAGACCGCTGAGATTGCTGTGCAAGCCTCATTAACCGGTCACTTAGTACTGTCAACTTTGCACACTAATACCGCTATCGGTGCAGTGACTCGTCTGCAAGATATGGGCGTAGAGCCGTTCTTATTATCATCCTCATTGATAGGGGTAGTCGCTCAGCGCTTAGTACGTACTTTATGCAGCCATTGACAGAGTTGGCAAGTAGCAGATGCTGAGCAAGCCAAGCTATTTAACGAGATTGATCTGCCAATCGATAGCGTAATAAAAATACCTAAGGCGGTCGGTTGTGATAAGTGTAATCAATCAGGATTCAAAGGACGTACTGCGCTATATGAAGTCGTCCCTGTGGATGATACTTTGCGACGAATGATTCATAGTAATACCGCAGAGTATGAGCTGGAGGAATACGCGCGTAAAAACACTCCTTCTATCCGTGCTGATGGACTACGTAAGGTGCTGGCAGGACGTACTACTTTAGAGGAAGTGCTACGCGTCACTAAAGAAAGCGCCATGCTCGATGACGCTGTGGTTATTTGACAGCAGTGTTTATTTTAAAGCTTTTTATTGAAAAGCTTTGGTTATCTAAAGTCTTTTTATAGTTAAGCGTTGGTTATTAAGCTTAACTATAAAACTATTGAGCGAAATTTATTTTGCAGCGATACATTCAATCTCAACACTAGCACCAGCGGCTAGCTCTGTAACCCCAAAGGCTGAGCGTGCTGGATAAGGCTTACTCAGCTCGCTCTGATAGACTTTATTAAAGTCGCCAAAGTCGTCCATATCAGTCAACATAGCGCTACACTTGATGATATCTGACTTTTGATAGCCGTACTCTAGCAATACCATTTGGATATTATCTAGTGCTTGCTTAGTCTCAGTTTTGATACCACCTTTAACTAGCTTGCCGTCTTTAAAGCCAATTTGACCTGACATATATAAAGTATCGCCAACTCGCACAGCTTCTGAGAACGGGTATTTGCCACCATCACCCAAGAACAGCGGCGCGGATTTGCTATAAGTAGGATTAGTAGTAGTGGGGGCCGCGTTGGCGCTGATAGCTAAGCTCAACGAGCCAGCGGCTATTACTAGTGGTATTAATGGAGTTGCCAGTAATGGGACTGCTAAGCGACGCACTACAGCGCGAGTCATTTTGCTAGGGTTGCTAAACATAGAAACTTCCTTATTTATAATAGTATTATTTGCTTTTCTGATGATCGTTGTTGAGCTTAATGATCGACAAAGTCGCTAAGTCGCAACTTATATCAGCAGTTATTTATTCAAATCGCTATTCGACTGTGGGTCCGCTGCTGGTTTTACGTTTTGTTTTTTATTGTTACTGTTACTGTTACTGTTATTGCCTTCACGTCTAGCTTCAAGCTCAGACTTAGGTATCCAAGCCCAAGTCATCTCAACTACTATAGGATCGCGCTCGCTATCGGACTCCCGATCATTGATAACACAAGGGATAATCATCTCACCTTTAGGAGTATTAACAATCTCCAGACGTTGCTCATCTGATAAAGTAGCGATAGCCGCTACTTGACCTTTTTTAAGCGGTCGATAAAAATTAACGGAGTAAGACTTTATTAATAATACTCGATCCATAGGTAAGTTCAAACCAAGAATAAAACCAGTAGCCGTTTCAGCTAGTAAAGTAACAGCAACGGCATGAATAGAGCCGATATGGTTCTGAACGTTTTTACTATTATTTAGACTGACGACTACTTTATTAGGCTCAACAGTTTCATAATACACGCCAGTAGTGCCAACATAAGGCACCACTTTGCCAAAAGCTTTAGATAATACTGTAGAGCGTGCAGAGGCAGGCAGATATTTGGTCACTGATAATAGTTTGGTAAACTGATTACTAATCGGCTTCAGTTTATCATTCAAAACCTCCGCTTGGGGAGTAATAGCTTTCGCAATTTTGGTAGGTAACTTGGCTTTGTTGGATAGTTTATTCAGTAATTCTGACATAGCGCATTCCTTGGATTTGAACAAAACGATAGCAGTTAATTCATACAATAAAAGCAGTAATGCTATGATTATTAAGATGTTTATTAATTAGTGTCTAGATTTATGTGGCCAGCTTTAGCTAGGCTAGTATCTCAATGCTATTACAACTATGGTAGCATTAACTGACACTTTACTAATACTCATAACATAGACTGTTGCGCTTATAAAATAACCTTAGTGGAGACTTTAATTTCTAATTAACCATAGGTTACTGCGTTTGCGCTCTTTTGCTTTACTAGGTGCCTTAAGCAAGTGCTATCTCTCTCAACAGCTAGGTTTATTATGCGTGACATTTCTGTGAATACTGCTACTAACGTTATTTATACGGGTGTTGCTGGTACAGGCAAGACTTACCAGTTGCTACAAATCGCTCAACAGTACACCGATCAGTTGCCAGTTATTGACCATCAGCAACTATTAGCGCACCTGCTACAGCCACTGAGCTGGCGAGAAGTCGTTTGTCTAGTCATGCTCGGTTTACGAGCTGAGCAGCAGGATTTAGCAAAAGTACCTGAGATTGTAGCGCATGAGTTATTCGTCGCCAAAGCTGCCCAAAATGCTCGGGCAAAAAACCTTAATAATACCGCTTGGTCAGTGCTGCAAATGTACAGTCCAGTAGACTCTAAAACCGTCAGCTGTGATAACCGTGCTAGCCAAGCTTACTTCGATAAAGATGAGAGTGGCGCTT
Source organism: Psychrobacter sp. TAE2020 (assembly GCF_018919485.1). Classification (GTDB taxonomy): domain Bacteria; phylum Pseudomonadota; class Gammaproteobacteria; order Pseudomonadales; family Moraxellaceae; genus Psychrobacter. The sequence goes on along the minus strand of NZ_JAHLMU010000001.1, from coordinate 1,730,120 downwards.
GGTATTTATTGGCAGACAGTTTGCCATTATTGACTGATTTAGCGCAGCAGTTGACTGAGCTTAAACAAGTGCAGGATGAGCAGCAGCCTAAACAAGGCCAAAGCTCTAGCGCTCAAAGTAGTCAGCGTTTTAGTATGGTCAGCTTCCATCAAGCGTATGGTTATGAGGAGTTTGTGGAAGGTATTCGCCCAGTGCTCAGCGCCGGTACTCAGAACCAGCAAAGCAGTCAAATGCACTATGATATCCAAGATGGGGCTTTTTTAAAGTTATGTCAGCGGGCAGCTAATGATCCTGAGCGGCGTTATGCGATGCTGATCGATGAGATCAATCGTGCTAATGTATCGCGAGTATTCGGTGAGCTGCTAAGTCTAATTGAGCCAGATAAACGTAGTGGTCAAGCGCAAGCTATGCAAGTGAATTTGGCTTATTCTGGTCGAGCTTTTGCCGTGCCTAATAATCTTGATATCTATGCCACTATGAATACTCAGGATCACTCTTTAGCGCCACTCGATATGGCGATGCGACGCCGTTTTCGCTTTATCGATTGTCCGCCACGGCCGGAATTATTAGCGACTATCCAAGTGCCTGATAGCCTAGAGAATGAGCTTTCAAACCCGCCTAAACTATCAACTAACGCTGCTAATAATGCTCCTAATGAGCAAGCAGTGACAGTTATAGATTTAGCAAAAGTTTTGACTGGTTTAAATCAGCGTATCGTACAAGTATTAGGGCCAGAGGCACAATTGGGTCATGCTTTTTTATGGTCATTGACGACTCTTGGCCAGTTACAAACCGCTCTTATTGAACAGATTATCCCGCAATTGGCGCAAGCGACGGGGGGACAGTTGGCATTACTACAGTATCTATTTAATGATGAACAGCAACCTTTGTATGCGCAGTTTATTCAGGATAGTCAGGCGCATTTTAATAGTCAAACTAATATTCAAGCTGGCTATACTGACCCTATGTTCAATACCCAACAGGCGCTGTTAGGTCAGTCGATGGCCGCTAACAGCTATCAAGTTAATGCGCAGCTGGTTGCTAGAACAGGTACCTTCGCTAAGGCTAATGTTTATCAACGCTTATATTAATCCGACAGTAGCTATGAGAAATCATCAACGCCTCTATATAGTGGTTGACGTTTTCCAGCTATTAGCAACTATGTTGATGCTCAAAACTATACTGCTGCCCAAAACCATGCTAATACTCAAAAACATACTGCTACCTAGAACCCTAGTGATACGGATGAATCGTAGATGCCAATAGATACTATCAATAGCCGTCAGCCCCAGCTTGCGCCAGTAAATAGAAGTGTCCCATCGAGTAGTAAGCGTCAACAGATTGGTTTAGTAGCCTCCAATAATTTAATTATTAGTGTGTTTGAGCATCAACGCTTGACGGCAAAAGACTTTAGCCAAGCTAGCGATTTTAGTTGGTTATTAGCGCAAGAGTTTGAGGTGTTCAGTTTGAAGCGCCAGCGTGGGCAATGGCAACTAAAAGTAGGGCACTACATCGGTATCATTATGCTCCCTAGTGGTACGACTCTTGAGATATTGCCTAAACCTATCGCTACTGATCACAACGCCGGTACTGATAGTTCGAGCAATCATGGCTCAAGCACTTACAATATAGCGCTTACCCGACAGTGGGTGCAGCAAATGCTCAGCGATCTATTCGACAAGGAGAATAACAGGTTACCGCATCGTAAAAACTTAGCTCAAATCAGTACTAACTTACAGCCTTTGCCTTCCTTAGCGATGCAGCCTTTACCTCTGTCTGAATGGCTAGTAAAGCAGTTTTTACAGCTACTACCACGCTATCAGCCAGCCCATTATTATCAGGCAAGTGTTCAGAATAAGAGCATGCTACAAGGTAAATTACTGATCAAAGAACAACTGCGACGCAATGCTATGCAGCCGCATAAGTTCGTCAGCGAAGTTAGTAGTTTAAGTATAGATATGCTCAGTAATCGCTTGATAAAGAGTGCTTTAGTATTGCTTGAGCCGCTGTTGGCTCGATCATCGTGCTCTGAGCACTCTAATGGCTCAATAAAGAATTTGGCAGCACAGCCGCTACTGGCTTGGCAAGCGGTAACGGCCTGTAATCAATACGAGTTGCGCCAGCTCGATAGTTTATATTTATCAGCGAAGCGCCAGCTAGCTATGCAACCCTTAGCACGTGAACAGCTGCAAAGCGCTCAGCAGTTATTAGAGTGGGCCTACTGGCTGCTGCAGAGGCAGCAGCTAGCTGTGCAGGTAGGTAACAGCCTGAGAGCTAACAACAGCGCTCTGGCGGCAGCTAGACAGCCAAGGCTATGCATATTATTCAACATGAACCAAGCTTTTGAGCAATGGGCCAGTTTACGCATCGCTATGAGTTTTGCGCAGCTTGATAATAATTATCAAACCTTATATCAGGCGCAGCATAGTTGGCTAAGAGATAAGTGGGGTCAGACCTGTCTGTCTATACGCCCTGATCTTTTGATTGGCAAGCGGTTTACTAGTGTAACTAATAGTCGTGATACCAATAGCGTTAATGGTTTTCGAAACAATGCTCATCTTAATACCAATAACAATTCTGATAATGCTGCTGATCAAAATAATCATTACCAGCTCAATGATGCTCAAAACGCTTTTAACTGTAGTCATGTGATCGATATAAAATGGAAGGCTTTAGTACAGCCGTCATCTGTCAGTGCCAGTGACGCCTACCAGCTGGCCAGTTATGCCCAAGCTTATCAAGCTGAGCAAGTATGGCTAGTTTATCCGGTTGCTAATGCTAGTAACAATAATATTCATCGACCTACTGTGTTGAAACAGCACGGTGCTACAGAGCACTCTAACCTTAGCCAGCAGGCAGAGTTATGGCTAATGCCGTTTAATGTCCTAACCGCCACCTTAAATGACTGGCCGCTAGTGATAAAGTAGAGCCTATCAACCATAGAATTGCGGTTTTAATAAAAAAACAGCTTTTATTTTAAAATAATTGAAAATAGCTGTTGACAGGGAGGCCATAAGCCCTTAATATGTGCACCTCGATAGCGAGGAACGTTAACCAGTTAGCAGCACTATTAACCAGTTAATACAATCGTTTTATCGAGGTAATAGAGAACATCGGAGTGTGGCGCAGTTTGGTAGCGCATCTGGTTTGGGACCAGAGGGTCGTAGGTTCGAATCCTATCACTCCGACCATCTATTTTAAGAGCCTTACAGGCTTTTTTTTATGTATAAAGGTTTAGTTGTTTATAGGCCTAGATAGGTAAAAAGCCCTTAAGAGCGCCTGTAGCTCAGCTGGATAGAGCATCTCCCTTCTAAGGAGGTGGCCGCAGGTTCGAATCCTGCCAGGCGCACCATTTAGCCTGAAAATATTGCCTATTATTGGCAACAGTTATGGCGGTTGTAGCTCAGTTGGTAGAGCCCCGGGTTGTGATCTCGGTTGTCGTGGGTTCGAGTCCCATCAGTCGCCCCATATTTTATTCGTTATAGTTCATTAAATTTATAAAACAACATTTGCCTCTTTTGGCATTTTTTTTCGTCTGCGTTTTTAGTTGCTCCCTCTACTCTCAGTTGCCAGTATATTTAAAGTATTGGTCATCAGCATCATTTATCAAACCTCGCTATATTTACCCCTCTAAATTTAACCGATATGCAGCGTACTTATATTCTTACTTAAAGTCCAAAATAAGCGATTTACCTTGTATGATGGCTATTAAGTAGTTTATTTTGCTACGGTTGACTAATCAGTCAATACACCATTAAGGAAGTAGGTTATGGACGCACTGAGTGTATTACTACAAGAGGTGCATTTGATTGAAACAAAATATCACCGTTTAAATGGTTGTGGTGATTGGTCTTATTCGTTTTCTAGAAAAGACACTATTATGTTTTATTTAGTATTATCTGGTAGCTTCTGTATTGATTTAGGCCATGAAGTACGACAAGCGAATACTGGTGATACGATCATGATTGCTAACGCCACTCAGCACGTGAGTTATGCGTTACATCACAATGGTGATAACGCCAAACCTTTAGATGACTTATTGACTATTGATGACAGTGATATCCTGCAACTCAATAGTGGCGATGTTAACAATGCTTGCTTAATATTGATTGAATGCCAGTACGATAAACAAATGATTCGTCCTTTATTATCAGTATTACCCTCTATGTTGCCAGAGCTAGGGGTCAAATCAGATGGTCGCTTCGGCGTTATGGATGTAGAGGTTAAGCTATTAGCCTTAGAGTCTGAGCATCAGCGTATGGGCAAGACAGCGGTGATCAATCACTGGGCTAGTATTATGATGATTGAATGTCTACGCACTTATATAGAGAGCTTGCCTGAGGCTACAGACAGCTGGTTACAAGCCATGAAAGATCCCTATCTGGCCAAAGCACTAGCAGCGATGCATGATGCGCCTAATAACAACTGGACTATTCATAGGCTTGCGGAAGTCGCTGGCATGTCACGATCGAGCTTCGCGCAAAGATTTAAGGACGTAGTGGGCATGCCGCCACTGACTTATTTGATTGATTACCGACTACGGCTAGCAGCGCGCTATTTACGCTTGCAACAGAACAGCATTAGTCGGATTAGTGAGTTAGTAGGTTACGCTTCAGACTCAACTTTTAGCCAAGCATTCAAACGCGTTTATGGGGTTTCGCCAAAAGCTTATCGTCAGAGGTATCGCCATAAGCTGATCTCTTAAAGATCATCGGTGCTTTGATCGAAGGTTCAACACCCCCTAGTAGCTCTATTTTATTTACACTGATCAATGGCCCTTAGTCAATAGCTTCGACTATTGAGGCAAGCTACTAAAGCAATAGCGTTGAGGTGTTTTTTAAGCCTTAACGCTATTTTTTTGTCGGTGTCAAAGCAATTGCTGCTGGTTCAGTCTTTGCTAGTAGCACAGCTGACAAGCTAAGTTAGTTAAGGTACTATAGAGCAGTTAATTCACTCATATATATTGTATGATCGTTATTTAGACAATCTACATTTTTGACTGGTGATAGTAAGTTATGACTCGACCCATTTTGAAGAGCAGCGCCAAAGTAGCGCTTACCAATAGCAATGAGGCCGCAACTGCCGACATTATCGTAGAGGGGCTTGGCTGTGCAGACTTGACTACTGCGCAACAGGATTCGCTGAGCTTAGCGTCATCAGTATTGAACAAAGCTGAGCTGTTAGCGTTGTTTACTTTGCCTGAAGCGTTTAGTGCTGATGTTAATACTGATGTGAGCGCTGCTATTAATAGTGCCGCTGCTGTCAATTTAGTTGATGCTGAGGCTGAGATTAACAAAGATACTATCGAATTAACAGTCGCTGAGCAGCGTTTAGCGCTTTATCATCGCCAGCATCAGCGTACTCGGTTATTGTATCAAGCCTCTGCTAGTAGTCGGCCAACTTATCTAGTCCAAAATCTAAAAACGCAATTTGTAGAATATCAGCAATATTTACTAGCACAGCAGCTAGATAAACGTGGGCTTATCGATATCGATGCCATTGAGCGTTTGTGGCAGCAGCTGCATGTAGTGGATGACATCATCGCTGATATAGTGCGTCATATGCCCGCTCAACAGCCCGCAGGCTGGCAATTGACTGCGCAAGATGGGCACAATCCTCTAAGTATGCCTACTGTTGGCAAGCTCAAACACTTGAAGCCGATAGCCGACTTGGCCAGTCTTAACAGTTACGTGCTCAGTCATTTTGGCGTTAGTAGCTTTACTTATGATCGTGGCTATTATATTGGTCATGTGGTTGGTTATTTATTCAGCTGTTATTTCTGTGCTCATCTGTCTATTAATTATGGGGTGACTGCACTTGGCGAGCATGTGGTACTGGATTTTGATTATGCTAGCCTTGACACTCCTTATATGGTGCGCTTACTTCAAGGACTTGATGGCTACTGCAAAAAACGTATTTATCAGCTGGCGGTTATCTGTGCCAGGTTAAGTGTTTATGCTTCTGATAAGCGTATTGAAAGAATGTTGATTGCTGAGGTTAATGATTTTGATAAGAAACTACAACAGCAGCACTTAGATGTTTTATTATTGCAAGGAGTGATGCCTGAGAGCAGTGATTCAACGCCTCTTTTTTGACTATAAGTTTTGATCCTAAAGCGCCAGCTGCCGTTTGACTATTTAATGGCAATCTACCTATTAACTAATTATTAACTGACGATTTATCTACAAACGGTTGAGCGCTAGGTAGAAAAGAGCTAATCGTTACCGTCTTTTGCCCATTTGCTTTAGGATAATCAAAGCTATGCCTGCTTATCATTATAAGGCCCTTGATGATCAAGGAGCCGTTCAAAAAGGCTTGCTTGAAGGTGATTCTGCGTGACAAATACGTCAGCAGCTACGTGATAAGCAGTGGACACCAGTAGACGTTAGCGCTGTCAATGATAAGTACAGTAAACATAAAAGCCGTTATAAAAAACCCTCTGCTTATGAGCTGGCATTACTGACCCGTCAATTATCAGTCCTACTTGCTGCTGGTATTCCCCTAGAAGAAACCCTCGCTGCAGTCGCCAAACAATACCCCAAGATCCATATTAAGTCTTTGATGCTAACGGTGCGTGCGCATGTACTAGAGGGCTTGAGCTTAGCTCGATCCTTACAACAAGCGGCCAGTTTCCCACCGCTATACATTGCTACTATTGCTGCTGGGGAGAAATCTGGACACCTTGATCTGATCCTTAATCAGCTGGCAGATTAAACCGAAAACCGCTTTGCACTACAAAAGAAAATCCAAGGTGCTATGGTTTATCCTATCGTCTTGATGGTCATGGCCTTAGCGGTGATTGTGGGTTTGATGAGCTTTGTAGTCCCCAAAATAGTCAAAGTATTTGAGCAATCTGAGCAAGCGCTACCATTAATCACTCAAATCGTTCTGTCCTTGTCTAACTTAATCACTCAATGGTGGTGGTTAATGCTGATAGTGTTAACCAGTATGAGCTTATTATTCTATCGTTTTGCGCAGACGCAAGCGGGCAAGCTAACCTTAGATAGCTTAGTCCTCAGATTACCGATATTGGCACGTTTATCTAAAGCTCTTAACGCAGCGCGTTTCGCTAGTACTCTAGCGATATTAGTGCGCTCAGGCGTACCGCTAATCGAAGCACTACACATTGGCGCGGCTGTTAATACTAACTTACATATTCAGCGCAATATCATTACCGCCGCTGATCGAGTTACTGAAGGGGCAAGCTTATCCAGCCAATTGGAAAAATCCGGTTATTTTCCACCGATGATGGTACAGATGATCAAAAGTGGCGAAAACTCAGGCGAGCTTGAAAACATGCTTAGTCGAGCGGCAAACATGCAAGAAGCTGAAGCCACGAATTTTATTAGTACTTTATTATCTTTGTTAGAGCCGCTAATGTTAGTTCTGATGGGGGTAGTAGTAATGATTATCGTCATGGCAGTCATGCTGCCTATCGTTAATATGAATGACTTAGCAGGCTGATGCTTACTACGGCGGACTAAGTTGACTAAATAGCGAAAATAGCCTAGTCAAATCAGCCAATATCTTCTAAAGATTATAGCTAGCCTATAACCCTTGTATAACTAATCCTCATTAACCACCTCTTTAGAATCGCTCCTCTATATATCTGTTATTTGCAGCTAAAGTCCCAAACAGCATCGATAGCTTTGACTGCTATTCGACAGGGATCTGCATGCAAAATCTAGATGGATAGCACCCAGCAATAAGCCTATATCTAATGCTCAGCAGCGATGGTATTCCTACGCTTTCTATTACAGATGTTTTACTTAATTTAGCTTTAGGTTTCTTAAGCTTTACTTACTGTATTAGATTGATGCTTGATAAGGATTTTTACTATTACTAGTCAATTCATTGGTTTATAGTGGCCAGTGTCAGGTGCTTGTCGCTTATAGCTGTTGTTTTAGCAGTGAGTAGTCACTGATAGTATTAGAGGCCAATAGGGTATCAATAATAGCTGTCAAAGGTAGAGAACAAAGGTAGATAAATTTAAAACCATAGTCTATAGTGACTAAGGCCTAATTATTTATTTCAGTATGAACTACTATAAGAGTGACGATATCAGTGATAACTATATTCAAGCAAAGTTGATTTAAGTCAAGCCAAACAAGCTCCTTTGAGCAACAGGATATAAACAATACTCAGCTAAAAATTATAAATAAAACTAGCACTATGATCTTACCTACTCATCGCCAGTAGACAGAATTTACCCTGATTGAGATTATGGTAGTTATTGTTATTTTGGCTATCTTGGCAGGCTTAGTAGTACCAAAAGTGGTAGGACAAAGCGACAAAGCGACAAGGTACGAGTCAAAACCACTGAAACGGCGCTAGCCACTGTCTCTAATGCTCTAGATATGTACAAAGTGGACAACTCCCGCTATCCAACCATAGCCCAAGGTTTGGATGTGCTAACTACACCGCCAGCAGACGCTAAGAACTACCCTGAAGGCGGCTATATCAAAGGCGGTTATTCAACCGATGATTGGGAGAATGAAATGCAGTATGTGGCTCTTGGTACTGAGGGTAAGCCTTATGACTTGTTCTCTTTGGGAGGCGATAATCAGCAAGGCGTGGAAGGCCTAGATGCTGACATCCATGCTCAGTTATAGTTATAAGCTATATATGCCAAGCTAGATAGATAGCTATTTGGCATCAACTTAGGGTTGATAACTAGTAACTTATAGCTTGATAGAAAAGCGCATAATATCAACCAGTAACGAGTTATTGGTTGATATTTTTTATGAGCGTTTTATTACAGTGGGTTTAATAAGATTCTTACGGAAGAGTTTAGCAACGACAGGGTTTATATAACCAACAGTTGAAGCAGTAACAATCGCCCTCATGATTGTAAAACTATAAATAGGCCCATTAACTTGTTAGTCGCTTATAAGAAATAACCATCTATCTATGATTAGTATTTATGACTAGTCATTAAGCACAGTTTAAAATTTTAAACAGCTCTAAATATAAATATCTCTAAATATAAATAGCTTTAAACATTAGTAATAAAAGGTAGCTTTCCATGTTTACACAAAAATCAATACCCAAAAAGGCAAGCAGCAAAAAATCCTCTATCTTGCTGTTAGCCTTGACTAGTATTTCTCTAGTAGCCGGATTAAGCGCTACCACTATGACTACGCAAGCCGCTGGTTTGAGTGATTTATTTGGAAATGACCAAAGCGCTTCACAGTCGAAGTTCCTCCCTGTTGATAAAGCTTTTCAAGTCGTTAGTAGTAATAAAGCTAGCACTCAAGGTACGGTATTGTCTATTAACTTTGACATTACTCCTGGCCATTACGTCTATAAAGACCGCTTGACCTTAACTTTCCCTAAGGGTGTGCGTGCTACGCCTTTTAAGTTCAGTCAGTCGCCCGTATCCATCAATGATCCGACTTTTGGTAAAGTACCCGTATTCACTCAAAGAAACATGGTGGCGACTACTACTTTGACTTCTACTAATGGCAAACCTATAAAAAATGCTGCTCTAGTTATTGGCTGGCAAGGCTGCGCCAAAGCAGGTCTCTGTTATCCACCTGAAAAGATCAAAACTACTGTGAATATAGCTCCAGCTCGTAAGTAGTTCCTAGTGCAATGACTAGCCTCTACATCGCTATTAATGGCGTAGTTATTAGTTTAGTAGCTACGCACTCATTGGCAATAAAAGCTGTAAGTAAGCATCCTCTATCAGTACCTACAGTTTCACTATTAATCAGTATTAACCGGTAATAACAAGGTAGCCTTCATGTCTAGAAAGACGCCAGAACCATCATCAGCAGCAATAAAGCATACTGCTAGTAAAAAGTCTTGTTTATTAGCTTTTGCTATCGCTAGCAGCGTACTAACGGCTGGAATGGGCGCTATGACTAGCCAAGCTGCAGGCTTAGGCGATTTGTTTAGTAATGATAAAAGTGCTACTCAGTCAAAATTCTTGCCAGTAGAGCAAGCTTTTAAAGTCACCAGTAGCAGCAAAGCCTCAGCTAAAGGCACAAGTTTAGCAGTGAATTTCACTATCACGCCTGGACATTATGTCTATAGAGATCAGCTGAAGTTAACTTTGCCAGCTGGCGTGAGCGCAGCACCTTTTACTTTTAATCGCACTCCAGTATTAATTGATGATCCAACTTTTGGCAAAGTGCCAGTATTTGATCAAGCTAATATGGAAGCGAGGACTACCTTAACTAGCACTAGTGGCAAAAGTATAACTAACGCAGCAGTAGTTGTTGGCTGGCAAGGCTGCGCTAAAGCAGGTCTTTGCTATCCTCCTGAAAAGATCAAAACTACCGTTAATATTGCTGCTACCCCACAAAAATCAGCGCCTGTTAATACTATTAAGGCCGCTGCCGTAACAGCCGTTGTTAGCTCCCCAGCAAAAAACGCTAGCGCTGAGCCATCGGTTGTTGCAAATGATGACGCTGTAGAGGCTGCTAATACTGAAGCCACCAATAGCATCTCCGGTGCAAATACTGAAACGGACACTATCTCTGGTGCTGACACTGATACTATATCTGGTGCTGACACTGACACTGACACTGATACTATATCTGGTGCTGACACTGACACTGATACTGTATCTAGTACTGACACTGAAACTAGCACTATGTCTGGCGCTGACAGTAGTCCAATAGGGGATGAGGTTAATGCTATTGAGGCCAATAACGGCTTATCAGAAAGTGATCCATTTGGACTAGCAAGCCACCCTTGGTTGGCATTATTATTATTGTTTTTAGCTGGTCTTGGCTTGGCATTTACCCCTTGCGTGCTACCGATGTTACCTATCGTGGCAAACATCGTTGCTCGTCAGCAGAATCCAACGGTCAAAAAAGGGGTGATACTGACTACTAGCTATGCGGTAGGGGTCGCTATCGCTTATGGTATCCTGGGAGCCGTGATTGCGGTATTTGGTGAGTCTTTAGGTATCATCGGCTGGCTACAGAACCCAATAATATTGATTAGCTTTGCTATTGTTTTTGTATTATTAGCGCTCTATATGCTCGGAGTGTTTACTATACGTTTGCCACGTTTCATCACTAGCAAAATGCAAGGCTTAAGCCAAGCTGGTGATAGTAAATTGGGTAGCGCTGGGGGCAGTCTAGCTGCTGGCTTCTTATCGGCACTAGTTGTATCGCCTTGTGTATCAGCACCCCTATTTGGTGCCTTGCTGGCGGTCTCTACTATTGGCAGTCCACTACTGGGTTTTGCCGCTTTATTTATGCTGGGCTTTGGCTTATCGGCGCCACTTATCCTAATTGGGGCGACTCAAGGTAGCATCATGCCTAAAGCCGGCGAGTGGATGAACTGGGTCAAAGTAGGCTTTTCTTTATTACTATTTGCGGTGGCATTGCTATTAGTTGAGCGCGTATTTATATCGTCAGTTATGTTATTAGTTTGGGCACTTTGGTTTATGGTAGTGGCTACTTGGGCTTGGAGCTGGTTGGGCAAAGGCCGGATGCTTACGCAAGCATTAGGGTTAGTCGCTGGTATTTGGGCGGCAACTTTAATTATCGGCGCCGCTTTAGGTAACGATGATAGTTTACACCCCTTAGAATCGTTAGGAGCTGCACCGATGATGATCCAAGCAGCTGGTGGAGCAGGCAATCAAGAGCTAGCAGCGAGTAATGCTACTGATAAGAATATTACTACCTTAGCAGAGCTGGATGTCATCACTGCTGCTAATCCTAAAGTGTTAGTGGATGTCACTGCTGAATGGTGTATCGAATGCCGGATTATGGATAAGAATTTGTTTACTAGTCGTCCAGCACAGATGCAAGGCTGGCAGTTAGTTCGCTTAGATATCACAGATACCAATGAAGACTCAAAAGCTATCTTGGCTCGTTATAAGCTATTTGGTCCGCCGACGTTGCTGTATTATAAAGACGGTGAACTGGTCAATAAACAAGTTGGCGAAATAGGTCGTGAAGAGTTCGAACAGACTTTAACTACTTTGAATAAATAAGCCAAAACTACTACCTCGCTAGTGAAAGTAAGAATCAGCCAGCGCTATTAAAATAGTTGCTGGCTTTTTTTGTCAAATTTTTGCTAATGAAGTTTAAACTATAATTATCTCTCTACTAACAGCGTACTAGCTATAAAAATATAGTGATTAAATCGGCTGAGTGAGTCAGAATCAAAGGGTATCTCTAAGATATAATAGTGACTCAACACTATAAATAACCGCAATGCTGCCCAATAAAGGGCTATTGGCTGGCACATTAAATATGTGATAAAGCTAGTATAGTAGATATATATTCATTACAATAAAGTAACAATTTCAACATGCTATAGTGTTGGTTTATTAACGGCTATTGCGTTTTAAGATTTTCCAATTCACCTGTTTTTCCTATCTTTTAGACCATCTGTTGGCGCTACTGCCAGTTAAGATAAAGGATCTCTATGTCTGCCGATTTTATCTCACCGCGCCACAGCGTGACTTTTGTGCCTACTTATCTAAGTATAGCCATTGGTGTGACGCTCAGCTGTTTTGCGTTTTCAGCGCAAGCAGCAACTAGTAAAACTTATAATGAATTATCAGTATCAGATGTGTTAGTCGAACAAGATAATAATGTACCAAAAGTTATCTATAATCGCCTAAAAACCCCCAGTACGCCTGTTAGTAGCCGAGAAACCGCTAGTAAAGAATTGGTAGCTAAGCAAACCCAGCTATTTTTTGACTGCACGCAAGTACAGACTGATGGCGCACGCTTAGCTTGTTTCGATAAAGTGGCGAACCAAGGCGAAACTAATCTAGCGACAAAACAGTCACTAGATCTAGTAAAAACCCTCAAGACCACCATAACTGGCAGTCCGCAAGTGGTATTGACAGTAGATACGGATCTTGATAATGTGCAGAATACGGATCGACTACTGGCCAATCAAGCTGCTGATAACGAGCCGTTAAGCACTGTAGGCTTGACCAAAAATGAAGCTAAAGTGTTAGAGGATGCTGGGGTCACGCAAACTGATCTTGAAAAGTATACCCCATTAAGTTTGGCTTATGATCTTGATAAAAACAGCGAACGCGGTACTTGGACCATTCGTCCTCATAACCCAAACTATGTGCTCCCTTTATTTTATACGGCTAAGCCTAATCTAAGCCCAAATAGTCCTTCACTAGATGGAGGAGAATTTACTTCTAATGACATTCGCAACACTGAGTTAAAGTTTCAGTTATCCCTAAAATCTAAAGTTGCCGAAGATTTATTCGGTACTAATGCTGACTTATGGTTTGGTTATACCCAAGATTCGCATTGGCAAGTTTATAATGAAGATAACTCACGCCCTTTTAGAGCCACTGATTACCAGCCAGAGATTTTCCTGACTCAGCCTGTAACCGCGAATCTACCTTTTGGTGGGCGCTTACGGATGTTAGGGTTAGGGGCGATGCATCATTCAAACGGTAAGTCTGAACCAGTATCACGCTCTTGGAACCGAATATATCTAATGGGCGGGGCTGAATGGGGTAAGTTTTCTATCGTGCCACGAATATGGGCGCGCGTAAAAAATGAAGATGAATCTAGTGAAGATAATGCTGATATCGAAGATTTTATGGGTCATGGTGATGTGAAGTTCTTGTACGACTTACCTAAGCAACAGAGCATAAGTGGTACCCTCCGTTATAATACCAGCACTAACAAAGGCGCGGCTCAAATTGATTACGTTTATCCTTTGACTAAGAACGTCAATGGCTATGTGCAGTTATTCCAAGGTTATGGTGAGTCGATCATTGACTATAACCATGAGACTACAGCTGTTGGTGTCGGGATAGTACTTAACGACTGGAAAGGGTTTTAGAGTAACCAGCTTATACAAAACAGGGTTTGAGCCAGTTAGCAATTGCTTAGGCTTGAACCTGTTTATTTGGCTACAGATAACCACATCCATCCTAATTAATAAGGAGCTTCTATGCAGAGAATGGCCCCTTATCAAGCAGGTGTCTCTATAGCAGAATATGTTAATAGACGCTGTCAGCTATGCCACATTCAGCCGAGCAGGCTGGTAATTAACAGCGTTAAGACCGTCACTAATCCTGTAACACGCCTAAGTCATTACCTTAATAGCGGACTGCTATGTAGCTATTGTCAAGATAGTATAGTCTGGCTACCACCTTCTTTTGCTGTCGATATTGCGCCAGCTATCTCTTTGCCCATTCAGGCAGCTACTTACTACCATTATCCTATTCGTCCTGCTTTTCGTGCTTTTAAGCACTATGAGGATATCAGTAAATTACCACTCCTAGTACATATTCTACGGCAGTTACCACGGCCCAAAGGCTGTCATCATGCTAATAGTGTCATCGTACCTATGCCTACTACCAACAGTCGCTTGCGCAAGCGTGGTTTCGACCCAGTAACCATCCTATCAGCATATTTGGCCAAACACTGGCAGATTCCCTTATGGAAAGGAGTACAGCGCACAGACAGTACACTTAGTCAGCAAGGTTTAACTCGCGCTGAACGCCTGAGTAATTTAGATAACGCTTTTGTAGTCACTAAGCCACCAACAGTCAAACGTTTATTGTTATTCGACGATATAGCGACTACTGGTGCTAGTTTGCAAGCATTGGCAACTACCTTACATGCGCACTCTCAACCTTCTAACCGCCAACTTATAAATAACTCTACTGAGAATCCTTCTATTAACAGCCCCTCTATTCACACTCCCTACCACATGACTGCCTACGCTATCGCCCATGGCAGTAATGACTCCCTTTAGCTACTTTATCAGGGTAACTAACCTTGCACTGCTATGCGTAGCACTGTTAACTCGTAGCATTGTTTTTAACTATGCCAAATAGTGGACAGTTGTCGTATTTTTTTATAAAAGCTCAGTGGTTAATTTTAGTTCCTATTAGCATTACTGATAACTATTATGAAGCAAAGCGCTCTAGGATTTCAGCAGTCATCACTACTTTATAGTTATTTATAAATATGGTGGAATGAAAATTGCAGCGCTTAGTTATAAATTATTGAATACAAACTGTTAAATATTAATGCTTTAGTGAGAACCGTTAAATAGCGTTGATTGATATAAGTTATAAAAATTACTCATAAGTTGGTAAATAGGATAGAGCGGTGAAAGTAATTATAAATAGCTCATCAGATCGACAAAAGACGACTGGTGCTGGGTTTGCTCTGATTGAACTGATGGCTATTATTGTCACTATTGCTGCTCCTAGCTTTAGTATTAAGCTAGCCAATCAGCGGGTTAAATCGACGGCAGTAAATATACAGAGCACTCTAAAAGAGGCTAAGGCGGAAAGTATCATTCGTCGTCAGGACGTTACGGTTATTGATAACCTTAGCTTAAACACAATAGCCTTAACAGGTAGAAATAATACTCTCATCGCTACTTACAGTGTCAAAAGCCAAAGTATAGTAAGTCAGGCTATTAGCCCTAGCAGTGTTACTCAAGTTGTCTTTCAACTGAATAAGCTCATAAGTGGAGCAAGTACCGAAGTTGTCTATACTATCTGTGATGATAGCTCCGATAGTGAGACCCCAAAGCAAGTGGTGGTCAATAAAATCGCTAATATTAGCATTATAAATGCCGGGAGCTGTTAATGAAGATTGATGACACACAGGTAGGCGTAGGACTAGTAGAAGTGATGGTTGCACTATTGTTATTAGCGGTGGCCATACTAGGGTATAGCGCGCTACAAGGCCAAGCTATAAAAGCAACTAATGAATCGTTTGAGCGTTCGCAATCGATAGTAATAATGCGCAATATAGCAGAAAAAATTCACGCCAATCCTTTCGCAATCGAAACTTATCAGACTAATATTAATAACGTAGACACAGTTACCGCACCTAGTATTCAGTGTGGCTTAGATGGAGCAGCGGTAACCACTTTATGTACTCCTGTCCAGTTTGCAGAAGCTGAAAGCTATAAAATCAAAGCGAACTTACAAAATTATGATTTCCAAATACAGATGCATCCTTGCCCTAATACTGGCGGAAATGGTGCTGATGTGACAAGCAACATTATGTTTTCGTACTGTTTGATTTCAGCGTGGGGTAATACCACAGCTACTGTTGGCAGCGACGAAGACACAGACTGTTTAACGGCAACAGTTATCGATGTTGACGATGTGGTAGAGCAAGTAGGTGGTAACTATCATTCTAAAGCTACTTGCATGATGATGGAGATATGAGATGAATTCAAAGGATCCCAACCTCCCACAATCCACTACACAAAATAATGGCGCTATCCAAGATCCTGTTTTTAATCAAGTAAAAGGCTTCACCTTAGTAGAGTTAATGATTGCTCTAGTATTAGGTTTGTTAGTCTCTGCTGCGGCATTACAACTATTTTATACCAGCTCAGTTAATAGCCGCCGTCAACAAGCCAGCTCACAGATTCAACACAATGCTATTTTTGGTTTTTCTCAAATTCAGCAACATCTAAGACGTACTAACTACGGCGCCAAAGCCACGACTGCGTATGATGAGTTTTTTATGAATCACTTGACGCCACAGGGAGGGGTTGTACTTACCACGCCTGTTGCTACTGGTACACCAGTCAGTTGGCTACAAGGTAATTTATCTGGCTTAGTATTAAATAATGCCGCTATTCCGGCAGCTTTATTAACCAGCAATGCGTCTAGCAATAGTATAAGTAACTTAAAAGGTACTAGGGTTGCCAACAGTGATCAACTAACGATTCAATATCGATCAGATAGACAGAATGCTTTTGACTGTGAGGGCGATACGATACCGGCAGGGTTTTATGTAATCGAGCGCTATTTTGTACGAATGGATAATACCGTCACGCCGGCCGCTCCGGGACTAGCCTGTGCCTCAGCTATCTATGACTATAATGAGACTGCTGCTGGTAGCGTAACGGGTATTGATATAGCCCGTTATACGGCACCCGCTATACCAGCTGTAACTACCACACCAGCTGTGCCTGCTAAAGTGAGAAATAATAATTTAGCCGGAAATGGCACTATCATTATATCCAACGTTGATTATTTTAGAGCAACGCTTGGCATATCATCGAGTAGAAGTTTTGCTACTGATCCTGAAAATTTAGACATTGCTTATGTGGCTATTCCTGCTGCAGCAGATCTTACGTCATTGCTTGATACTAGACGTATTGTCAGCTTACAGATTGGAGTGTTAGCACGATCAGATAATCCAACAGCGAGTGCGCAAGCCAATAGTCAGTTGAGATTCACAGTTTTAGATAAGGTGGATGCTGAGCTTAGTACAGCGGCTGCAGCTGGCCCAACATATTTACGCAATGTTTACCAAAGCACCATCTTATTACGTAATGCTAGAGGAGGTTTATGATGAATCCTAGGACTATAAACCCTCCTAAAGTATCCACGAGCTTAGATAATCAAACCGGTGCAGTGTTGATCGTGGTAATGCTAGTGTTGATTTTAATTACGATAGTAGGAGCAGTTGCCGTTAGACAAAGCACTACTGATCTTAAAATAGCTACTGCTGATCAAGTAAATAAACTATTGTTTCAGGCTAATGATGCTGCCTTGTTAAAAGTTGAAAAAGAAGATCGTATCTCAAGTGCTAATAACCGCAAAAAAAAAGATACTTTAAAGGGCTATATATCCAGTAGCGAGCGAGAGGGTCATAAGATTAGTTTTTGTGTTAGACCGCGTAGTACTGAGCTATTTAGTATCCTCAAAATTAGTGAGATCGATCAAAACAATGCCTTACTGACTAATAAAAACAATGGTTATTGCAACCCTAATGATAGCGATGATTATGTCAGTGAAGGTCGAGTCATTACCCAAATGACCTTTGTACGATCTGAAACCCAAGGTGTTTTTTCTGCAGAAGGATCTGGTACCTCGTCCGACAATGTTGAACCAGCAACTACAGGAGAAAATGCCTCTATTGGCTGTACTACCTTTGTCGGTTATGTCACCTCAGTCATACCAGCGCTATCTAGCGCTCCATTAGGTAATCCTAGTAGTAATAATACCACCTCTATTTCTGGCTGTTTTAAACAGTTGCGTACCGGTAATAATACTGTAGATAGTTGTTTGGCTGCATTGAGCGTGCCGTATCAAACTCAGCAGCAGACTTATATCAATCAGCCTGTTGGGGTTAAGTGTGTCTCTGGAAGCTAAAATGTTATTAGAGGCATCAGTTTCAGTATCTAGCGTAATGTTACCTGAGAGATAGCAAATTATTTATAACAGCGATAAATATATATGGGCGATTACTATGAAAGTCTCAGCAAAAATCAAAGATAACCCAGCTTATCTTATTAGAAGAGGCTGGGGTATAAGACTACTATCAACAGCAGTCTTAGGGTGTATGGCAAGCAGCGCTGGCCACACCTCCGATTTAGAGATATACCAAGGTGCGACTTTTGGTAATGCCACTATTATGATGATGCTCGATAACTCAGGTAGTATGAATAATAATAGTATTGAAGCAGATTACCCACTGGTGAATTTGCGAGATCCTATCAGGAACGAAACTATTACTTCCTACATCTATGACGATGATGGCGTAATAACAAACGATAGCGTCAGTTATAGTGTGAGCTATAGATATGATGCCGATTTAAAAAAATACTATAGTCGTATGGGGCGTCTAAAAAATGCATTGATACCTATGTTTGCTAACCCCAAAAGTAAGGATGCTTTTGGCAGTAGTGCCGATCTGAGTAAATACAAAATAGGACTAGGTAAATTTTATCTAGGTCATTTTGAGATTCAAGGAGGTCAAATACTGGTACCAGCTTTAAATTTGACCTTGCAACATCGAAAAAGATTAATTGAAGACATTAAGAACCTGCAGCCAAACATCAATGGAACTCCTACTGCTAACGCTTATGCTGAAGCAGGTGCTTATATGTTAGGGACCAATACCTTAACCAGCAGTCAGACCACTCGTTATCTAGAGGTTGGCTATTCAGAACTTACCAATGGTAAGCATGACCTATATAAATGTACTAAGAATGAAACTAGCTTTTCCACTCATAATAATTATAAATATTATCCGTGTAATAACGAAAGAAAAGTGCAAGATAACGCTAGTTCTCTAAATTTAGGACTGCTAAATAATTTTAATTCCGGCTTTACTAATCTCAAAACAACTCGCTATCTCAGAGCTATTACTAAAGATTGGAGTAAGAGTAATTCAAGGAAAACGCCAAGTGGTTTTGATTTGTCGGTCAATGATACTAAGGTTCAGCCGAATAAGTTGACCTACCGCTCACCTCTTAGTGGTGTGCCTGCCCAATGTGATGGTTATGGGGTCTACTTTTTGACTGATGGTGAGCCTAACAGAGCTTATGCAGAGACTATCACCTTGATGGAAGCTAGCTTAAGCGGTAGCGCAATGTCTATGGGGGCTTCTTGTGACTCGGGTTTAACCAATATAGGGAGTAGGCAAGGGGAGCAATCTGGTTGGCAATGTATCGGTGAGTATTCAAAAGCATTGAATAATAGCAATAATGCTAAAAATACTTCAGTTTTGACGGCAGCGGTAGGCTTTGGCCGAGTGTTTGAAGAGATTGTAGCGCAAGCAAAGATAACAAAATCTATCACTGTGTCCGATGGCACGATTGAGAGAGTACCAGTCTATGATTGTGATAACTCTGCTATTACTAATCAAGACGCTAAGAACTTATGTAAACTTGGCGAAAAAGGCTACGGTTATGGTGAGGGTGGATTTTATTATACGCAAGAGTCTTTAGAGGTTGCCAATAGTGTCAGAAGCTTTATCGAAGATGTTAGTCAAATAGAGATTGAATCACTATCAGCAGGGACGATGTCAGTACCTCTTGATAGCTTAAGAGGTCTCACCTCACGTAAATTCGCTTATCTACCCATACTTGAGCCCGTTCCAAAGTCATCATTATTATGGAAAGGTAATCTCAAGAAATATAAGGTTAAAGATACTACCTTATTTGGCGCAAACAATAGTTTTGTGTTTGCTAATAGTACGGGGTTATTCGCAAAAAATACTTATGACTTATGGAATACTATCGTCGACGATACTCGCGCTGATACCCTAAAACCTGATTTGGCAAAGCCACAGGTTGGTGGTGCTTTTCAACAAGTATTCGGCAATGCTACTACGAATGTGGGTAATAGGAACTTGTTCGTTGACGTTGGTAGTAGTCTCGTCAATCCACAAGTGGTTACTGATAATAAGCCTGCAAATTTTGCTGCTTTGACCAGCTACACTAATCTACAAAAACTAACTTTGCTCAATTTTATGGGCTATAGCGAGCCTGCAACTACTACAGTAACTGATAATACTGCGTTAACGTCTACCCATGATAAAGGGCTGAAAAACATAGGTGGTGTGTTGCATTCTATACCGCAGCTGATTACCAAAAAAGTAGCTATTGATGCTATGGGTAGGTTCGATACTAGTAACCGTAAAGATTATATTATTTATGGCTCTATGGATGGTGCCTTGCACATGCTCGATGATAGTACCGGTAAAGAAGCCTTTACTTTTGTACCGAAACAAATTCTCGATTTGCAGCCTAAAGCACTCAGTGGCAATGGTTCTGCTGCAGATGGCAGTTACCCTTATGGAGTCGATGCCCCTTGGCTCACTTATGCTTCTTATACTACCAAAGCCACCACCACAGGTACTGGTGATACGGCAACAACGGTCAACACTTATGAAGCCGATCAAAGCTTTGCGTTAGGTGGTCTGCGCATGGGTGGCTCTATGTATTATGCTCTGGATGTCTCAGATGTTGACAGCCCTAAGATTATCTACGGGGTTGGCTCTAATTATGCCAATCAATTACAAAATAATAGTCTAACTCTAGCTGGTACTAAAAATAACGTTACTGGCAGCAGCACAGCAGAACAAAAAGCTTTTGCCCGCATGGGTCAGTCATGGGGTAAGCCGAGCCTAGGTTATGTAAAAAGTGGTGGTAAACGAGTGATGGTTAGCCTGTTACCTGGGGGTTACGATAGCTGTTATGAAGATCCAAATTTCAAATTAAATACTAGCTACCCGAATAACGCTCAATGTCATAATAAAGCAGCGGCCCAAGGTAATGGCGTTTATATGTTACAAGTGGGTGAAGCCAAAACTAAAACCAATAATGAAGAAACCATAGACACCGCCGTAAATAATGGCGCTTTACTTTGGTGGGCAAGCAATAGTGGCAGTAGTAGTAACAGTACTACTCGTTCTGCTTCTCTGCAGTATTCAAAAGCGCCAGACCTTAAACATAGTATTGTTACGCAGATCAGAGCTATGGATCGTAACTACGATGGTCTTATAGATCATATCTACTTCGCAGATTTAGGCGGTCAAGTTTGGCGCGTTGATATTAATAATAATGCCGACACTGATAACTTTAAGGTAGATAGAGTAGTCAAAGTGTTAGACGTTAGCGACCAAGTTGCGACTGGCGATGCACCACCACGTATTTATGAGCGTCCGCTGGTAACCTTTTATAATGGCAAGTATAGCTATGTAGATGCTGCTGGTACACCAGGCAGCGCTAATGGTGTACAAGCTATAGTGACAGTAGGAACAGGGGATCGCAGTAATCCGGTAACGGCAACCAGAAATATCCCCGACGCGCTATACAATATTATCGATAAGGATGTTGCCCGTAGTGATTTATTTTATTATGGCACCGCTACAACGCCGACGATGAATTTACGTACACCTGTGAATAAGGTAGCAGGTATCAGCAATAGAAACGATAAACTACAAAAGCTAACTTTTTCTGCTGCAGATATAGCTACCTCAGGTATTAAAGAAGGAATGCAGAGTGGTGCTATACAAGGCTGGTACATGCCATTCACGGCTTGGTTAAATGAGACGCCGCAAACTACTGGCCCCTACAAAATAAAAATGTTCAATGAGCCAGATGCATTAGCTGGGATATTAGTATCCTCTTCCTATAACCCTGACGAAGGGCAAGAAGTTCAGGCTTGTAGCGCTGGTGTCAAAGGTGAGACGCAACGCGAACGTACTTGCTTACCTTATGGTACTTGCTTAGATAGTGCCGGTAACGGGATATTGACTGTACGCTCTACTTTTAATGCTGGTTCAGGAATTGTTGATAATATTATCAGCCAGTTCAATGATACTAGTACTTTTAGTAGCTTAGTTAACCGCTGTGAAGGTGATGATTGCCAGCCTAAAGTTATCTGCCCGAGTGGTGATTGCAAACCTGCACCGCCTACTTGTACAGGCCCTACTTGCGGTCCTCTCGATGGTTTCAATACTGATAAACGTATCAACCCACTAAGCTGGATTGAGCATTGATATGTCTAAATGGTTAAATGATAAAACCCTGCAACAATCAGGATTTACTCTTATAGAACTAATGGTAGTCGTGGCAATTATCGCAATTTTGGCGACTATCGCCATACCAAGCTATCGAGTGTATGTGATTCGCAATGCAGAGTCTGATGTGCAGCGCAAAATGCTAGCGCTAACCAATGAGCTTGAACAATGGCGAGCCAAGGCGCTGACTTATAAAGGCTTTAAGCCTGATACTATTGCAGATAGTACAGGAGCTATTAACTGGCCCGCTACTAACCCAAGTTATATTATCCAACTAGGCCATGTCACTGGACCAGCGACATTTAGTACTTTGCATCAAGGAAATGCGCGCGCTAATGACTGGGTGATAATGGCTACGCCTATCACTATGACTAGTGCAAGCAATTTTAAGATAACTAGCCAAGGGTTACGCTGCGCTAATAAGTTGAGCTTTACTATTACTGCTGCAGGGTGTGGAGCAGGAGCGACGACATGGTGACATCATTACCAAAAACCGCCTATAAAGCACCCGGCAATAGTGAACCTAACGGTTTTACTCTTATAGAGCTGATGGTAGTTGTTGCGGTTATAGGCGTACTTGCAACCATCGCTTATCCTAGCTATCAAGGTTATGCACAGAGTATCAATCGTGCAGACATGATGAGCGAGATGCAACAAATCGCTCTGCGTATAGAGTCTAATAAAATCAACTATCGACGTTATGACAGAATACCGTTGGTTACTATCATGTCAACGGCACCTGCTGCTAATGGTAGTGTGCGCTTTCCGAGATCTGCTACAGCATTATATACGGTGACGGTCACTCCGAATGATGCTACTACTCTGTCTAGCAGGGATTGGACGATAACGGCAGTCCCTATAGTCACTCAACGTATGGCTACTGACGGTACTCTAACTCTGGATAATGCTGGAGAAAAATGCCGAAGTTCTGTCTGTGGCCTGAGTGATGAGTGGCGTTAAAACTCTAGAGGTAGTCCTTATAGATGATCTAATAACCATAAGACCGTATTGCCGAACATTGTCAGTATCAAGGTTTGTATTTAAGTAAAGCAAAGCTAAAATCTGACAAAAAGCGTCAGATTTAGGTATCTTCTGCAATCGAGTCACTTAAAAGTGACAAATTTTAGTAATAATATAGCAACACATAGTTTTAGCTAATACTCACTAGGGTTGATTTAATAATCTAAAAAAAGTGACTATCGCTAATGAAAGGTTATTTACAGCCTACAGGCTGTTATTTTTCCTCTATTAAACCATGAGCTAAGCCGTTAATAAGTAGGCGCCTAGATGTATTCCTGATAAAAAGAGTTGGCACACTACCTGCAATAATTATGATAAGACAGACAGTAGGATCAATAGTTCACTAGGACTGTCATTCATTTTATAAAAGGTGGTAAGTAATCTAACTTACTAGCCATCCAATCATCTTAAAGGACATGCTTATGAACGCTCAAAAAGGTTTTACCTTGATCGAACTAATGATCGTTATTGCCATTATCGGTATCTTGGCTGCGATCGCTATTCCACAGTATGGCAACTACACCTCACGCACTCGTGCAGCAGCTGCAGCTGCAGAGCTTGCTTCAGTCAAGTCAGCCGTTAACGAATGTATCGCTTTTACTGGTACTCTTGATGAATGCGACTCTGGCGAAGAAGGTATTCCAGCTAATACTGATTTTACTGCCACTAGAAACGTTACTTTAGCACCTACTGTAACTGATGGCATCATCACAGCAACTACTGGTGCAACAGATGCTGCAGGTAATGATTTAACTTATGAGAATACGCCTACGCTTGCTGCTGATGCCGCAAATATGATTTGGTTGCAGTCTGGTTCAGTTTGTAATGCTACTCGCGGCTTTAAGTCAGGTACTGGTGATTGCGCATAATCTTATAACTTAGATATCTTCAATTAATAAAAAAGCCAAACATCATGTTTGGCCTTTTTGTATCTACTGAGTGAACATTAAAGAGTGACATAATATCCTCTATAACAGAAACTATAAGTGATTGTAGGAGACATAATGAAAGCCACTACCCAAACAGGCTTTACCTTAATCGAATTAATGATTGTTATTGCAATTATCGGTATTCTAGCGGCGATCGCTATGCCGCATTACAGCAATTATACCTCACGTATTCGTGCTACAGCAGCAGCTGCAGAACTTGCTTCAATAAAATTAGCAGTCAATGAATGTATCGCTCTTACTAGTGTAATTGTCGGTTGTAACGCTGGAATCAATGCTATCCCAACTATTGCTGCGTTTAATGTGACTGATAACGTTACGGCATTAACCTCTATAGTAGATGGAGTGATTACTGCGACTACTGGCGCAACGGACATTACAGGCACTGGTTTAATCTATATGAATACGCCGACTGTAGTCAACGCTTCTATTATGATCTGGACCAATAATGGTACAACATGTAACTCTGCCCGCGGCTTTAAGTCAGGTACTGGTAATTGCTCATAATCTAGTGTTTAGGTATCGTAATGTAAAGGCGGCACTTTATGTTTAGTTTTTCCTAAGCAATAGGTTATAGCATCAGCAGTGTGGAATCATTGTATAAATACTGACTGTAGGTAAGAGTCATTTTATGCGCATAAAAGATTACTAGAAAAGCAATATATCTATAATAAGATTAAAATGACACTCTGCACTGGATCTTATAGGCTATCAATTACTGTACTCGTTAGCCTTCAGAGGCTTTACTAATCTTATTTTTGTTTGGTATCTCAACCCTCTTTATCACGCTACTGGTATTTTACCAATAGTTCTAATTATGATCGCTCTAAAATTATCTTCAATAGTGTAAACTCAGTGTACCAATAATAGTCACGCTGGCGAGTGGTTGTATGCAAAGAAAAGTCTTAGGAATATGTTTAGCCATCGCACTGCTTGAAGGCTTTGCTGGTCTCGGTATTGAGATATATGCGATTAGAATATCAGCGACTTATATAGGCTCATCTATCTCTATCACTGGTGTGATCTTGGCTATGGTGTTGATTGCGATAGCCGTTGGTTATTGGCACGGCGGGCGTTTATCACAAGATATCAAGACCCCGAGGCAAGCCTTATTAAAAGCGGGTCATGTATTGTCACTGTCCGCCATCTCTCATGCTATCGCTTGTATAGTTCAATTGCCTTTACTAGCGGCTATGACCTTAAGTACTAGCAATCCTATTATAGCGGCTATGGGTGTAGGTCTATTGTTCGGCATCGGCCTAGCTTTTGGCTCGACCACCATTCCTTTGATTACCCAATTCTTAACTTTAAAATATCCAAATAGTGATGGCGTCGATGCGGGTAAAAATGCTGGCATGATGGTAGCCATTACCACAGTCGGTAGCGTACTAGGCTCAACGCTAACGCCAATTTTATTATTGCCTTATATCGGTCTTATGAGCAGCCTGGCATTATTTATAACGGCACTAGCGCTAAGTGCTTATTTATGTACTAAGCTGGCTGTACAACTCTATAGTGATGATTATGCTAGTCAGCTGGCACCTAGGCAGAACTATCTGCTAGCGGTATCAGCCGTTGTATTAACCGCCGCTTTTATATTTCTTAGCAAAGTAGATACTGGCTATCAGACCTCAACTGGGGCTTGGTTTATTAAACAGATCATTTATAAAGATAAGCTAGCCGTCACTATTACCGATAAACCCGGACAATCAACCAGTAGCTGCTGGATCTACTTAACTAAGAAGAATTGTCATTGGTATGGCGAGATTACGGTAGCAGCTATCGAGCAAACTGCGCCTAGTACTTTAGTATTCTTAGGCGGTGCAGGTATGGGAACGCCAAGTGAAGTTGCCCATCATAATCCTGAGATGGCGCTTACGGTTATTGATATCGACAAGGATTTGCCAGACATTATCGAAGAGCATTTTTTAAAAGCACCAATAGCAGAAAATATTGAATTCATCGGCGATGATGCTCGTGGCTATTTGACTCGTAATCGCGATGCTCGTTATGATTTTATGCTCATTGACGCCTTTCAAGGTCGTTATGTGGCTAGCAATTTATATACCTTAGAAGCACTTAGCCAATTTAAAGAAAACAGTAAATATATCATGGCAAATGTTATAGGACAGCCGAATAGAGCGCATGGTTATACCCAAACGCTGTTTAGAAACTGGTATGAGGTGTTTGGAGATAGCGCTTATGTTCTAACTAAAAATGATAGCCCCAATCTACAAAATATTATGCTATGTAATTTTGCCTGTCCTGGTAGCCAAAGGCTTGTGCAAGTTGACTATTTTAATAGGCGTCAAAAGGTGCATACGGATGACTTGCCAAGGCTGGATAGATACTATTATCGATCTATTGAGATGAGCTAGAAAATAGTAAAGAATGATGTCGTATTCAACGATATCTACAAAAGCGCTGGGCTAAAAGCCCCAGCCTAAGGCAAGTATATCTTGTCAATTAAGGCTACTTATACATATTGATTGATAGTAAATATCGTATTTTAAAGTACAAAAAATAAAGCTAGATAATATCGTGTAGGCTGCGGCTGTGTTTAGCCTAGCAAACCCTCGTGCAAAATCATAATTTTGCATAGTGGAAAATCACTTATAAGCTGAATGATAAGCTGTACCCTATTATGAGACATAAAAAAAGCTGGGTTAAAAAACCCAGCCTATGGTCTAAACTTTTGTTGCAACTACTTCTCTAAATATTGAATCTTACCTTCAACACCATCCCACTTTTCGGCTTCTGGTAGTCCTGGAGTCATCTCAGTAATATTTGGCCACTTTTGTGCCAGCTCGGCATTGAGCTCAGTAAACATCTCCTGACCTTTAGGAACTTCATCTTCTGAAAATATAGCATTAGCTGGGCATTCTGGCTCGCATAAGGCGCAGTCGATGCACTCGTCAGGATCGATGACGAGGAAGTTCGGTCCTTCATAAAAGCAGTCCACCGGACAAACTTCCACGCAGTCGGTGTATTTGCAAAGGATGCAGTTATCTGTAACGACAAAGGTCATGGTGTTGGCTACCTGTTATTGGTTCGGCTGAGTGCTGAATAGAGTGAAGAAAATTCACATAAAAATAAAACGTATTTTAGCGCTTTTACGCCACTTTAACAATTCCCTTTAACATCTAATGAGTTGCTTAAGCTTATAAAGTAAGTCGTGAGCTTGTTTGGGTGTCAAAGCGTCAGGATCAGTATTATCTAAAGTGCTATGCAATGCAAGTAGCTGATTATATTGATTATTAGTATCATCTAAAATAGCCTGCTGTGGTGTGTTACTAGCTATTTTTTGTTCACTAACCGCATAACTCTGCTGGCTTTGGTCATTTACTGAATTAGCTAAGTCGTTTTTGTTATCAGCCGTCGCAACCTCGATAGCTGCTTTAAGGGTTAATTTATCAGTTGAGTTATCGCTGTTATCAGTAACGGTTAAATTATCAACTAAATAGCGTTTGGCATCAGCCAGTACTTCTGCTGGAATACCAGCCATTTTAGCGACATGGAGCCCAAAGCTGGAACTGGCTGCCCCATCTCGGATTTGGTGTAATAGTAACAGTTGACCATCGACGTCACTAGCAGCGACGTGAACATTGCGAATACCGTTAGCTTTATCATTATAGCTAAGGTCAGCCAACTGGGTTAGCTCAAAGTAATGAGTAGCGAATAGCGTCAAGCAGCCTATAGCCAACAGCTTATTGACGCAAGCATGAGCAATGGCTAGACCATCGGTAGTGGCGGTTCCACGTCCGACTTCATCCATTAGTACTAAGGATTTATTAGTGGCTTGATTGAGGATATTAGCGGTTTCTATCATCTCTACCATAAAGGTAGATTTGCCACCAGCTAAGTCGTCAGCCGAGCCAATACGAGTAAAGATACGATCAATATCGCCAATACGAGCGCTTGCTGCTGGTACAAAGCTACCGCAATGAGCGAGCAGCACTATCAGTGCCGTTTGGCGCATATAAGTTGATTTGCCGCCCATATTAGGGCCAGTAATCAGCAGTAGCCGTTCAGTATGTCTATTATCATTATTGCTGGCGCTGCCAAGTCGACAGTCATTAGCTACAAAGCTACTACTAAACTTTGTATCAATACTATTGAGACTAGCACTAGTTGGATTGAGTGCTGCTTCGACTACTAAGTGGCGACCAGCGATAATGTCGATGCTGGTTTGGCTACTGCCATTGTGGTTGATGCTAGTTTGGCTATGAAGCTGGTGTTGGCTTGTTGCTTGCTGATCAAAATTAATTTGATTTTGCTGATCGCTATCTTCACTATCTGTGCTGTTTTTAAAGGCGACCGACTTATCTAAAGAGTCGTTAGTCATCAGCGGACGTTGCCAGTTATAAGTACAAGCCAGTTGTGCCCAATTGGTTAACACATCGAGTTGGGCAAGAGCAGCACTTAACTGCTGTAGTGGTGCTAGATTACCGCTTAAAGTAATCAGCAGCTGCTGATAAAGTTCCTTTTCTCGAGCTAGCGCTAAGGTTTGCGCCTCCAGATACTCAGTTTCGACTTCTTTAAGTTCATCAGTAATGAAGCGCTCGCTATTTTTTAGCGTTTGCCGACGAATAAAGTGAGCAGGTGCATGCTGAGCTTGCATTTTTGGCAGTTCAAAATAAAACCCGCTGACTCTATTAAAACCAACTTTTAAGTTAGTCAGTTGATGAGATTGACGCTGTTGCTCGACCATCTCATCAAGGGTAGTCTGAATATTATCATGCAGATGGCTTAAGCGATCGAATTCCTCATCAAAACCCATTGCTAACATACCACCATCACGAATATGAGCAGGTGGCTCAACGAGGATAGCGTTATCAATCAGGTGCGCAGTCTGTTGCAGGACTGGCAGCCGGGCAGGCAATTGCTCGATTAGGCTAGTCAATAGGCAGTTCTGTCGACTAGTAGACGCAGGATCTAGCTCAATGGCACTAAGTAGCACGCTTAACTGATCACAATTAGCAATGCCATCAGCCAGCTTACGTAAGTCTCGTGGTTTAGCACTCATCAAGGCGATACGACTACTGATGCGCTCAATATCACCGATACTGTTTAAAGTTTGTCGCAGGTTTTGTACCAAAGACGGAGCTGCTTTACCGCT
Source organism: Psychrobacter sp. TAE2020 (assembly GCF_018919485.1). Classification (GTDB taxonomy): domain Bacteria; phylum Pseudomonadota; class Gammaproteobacteria; order Pseudomonadales; family Moraxellaceae; genus Psychrobacter. The sequence continues at coordinate 1,700,781 of NZ_JAHLMU010000001.1, read as the reverse complement.
AATATTCGACGGCTTATCGTTGCTCAAAGCCTGTTGGTTTTTTAGCAAGCTAGTAATAGCTTCTAAGCGCTGATTGATCCGGCTATGTTGCCGCAATGGCCGTTGCATTTGTTGAACTAATAGACGTCGACCCATTGGGGTCTTGCAGTGATTGACTACTGATATAAGTGAAGTCCCATTGACACTGACTGGGCTAAATAGCTCCAAGTTTTGCTGACTGTTGGCATCGATAATTAAATAGTCATCATGGTGCTCAACAATCAGCTGATTCACTTGTGGCACATGGCGTTGCTGAGTCTGTCTGGCATAGTGGATAAGGGCGGCACAGCTAGTCTGCGATAGCGGCACATCGAGGATACCTAGCCCATCAAGGCGCTGTACATCGAACTGTTGGCACAAAGTCGTTGCGGCATGATCTCGATAAAAGTCATTAGCCGCCACTTCGATGATTGGACAGTCAAGATGACCGCGTAACCAGAGCATCCACTCTTCGCCGACCCTGTCAATCAGGGCTTCGCTGACGATACATTCACTGGGGGCAAAACGGGCTAACACCGTTAGCATTTGCTGCTGTAAGTCTTTAACGCTGTCAGTAGTCGTGCTGATGGTTGACAGTGAGCTTAAGGCTTGGGTAGTTAAGGTTCCTGCGGCTAAGTCCAGCTGACTGATGGCGGCTTGCCATAATCGCTTGCTGCCAGCTTTTGAGGCAGGGGCTGCAATATCAATAGCCACTACAGTAGGTCGATGATTAGGGGCTATCAAGGCGTCATCAGTGATAGTGCCAGCAGTAAGCGTTTTGACTACCTCACGACGCATGATACCAGTAGGTTTGCTGGCTTTGTTCATTGAGTCTGTAGCGCTATCTTTGTTAGCGTATTCCGGCTGCTGTTTGTTACTTTTAGCACCCATAGTAGGGAGTTGGCTAGGGGCAGATTCATCGATTTGCTCGCAGACTACTACGGTTTGTCCTGCAGCAATTAGCCTCGCCATATAACTGTCAGCGGCGTGAAATGGCACGCCAGCCATAGCAATAGTATGGCCAGCTTTATCAGTACCACGGCGAGTTAAGGTGATGTCTAGAATTTGCGCAGCACGTTTAGCGTCCTCAAAAAACAACTCGTAAAAGTCGCCCATCCGATATAGTAATAACGCTTGTGGATAGTTGGCTTTCATCGTTAGATACTGCACCATCATCGGGGTGTGATCGGCCAAGTCATAAACAGTATCACCGATAGTCAAACACTTAGAGGCTAGATTGTCTAAGATATGGTCAGATAGCGAGTCTGATAAATGTTTTTTCGGGGTAGTGGATTTAGCAGTCATGCACAGTCTCTTCTATTTCTAATAAGGGTGTTCTAACAAAGTAGGCTTGAACACCCTTGGATCGTTTATTTGTTGCTATTGAAAAAATAGTTTAACTAGGTGAGGGCAAGTGTGGAGGTGGATAATTGGCTAAGTAAAGCTATAAACTGGTAATAATAAAGGCTATTTTAACATGCCTTAGCACTAATTCACCTCAGCAAATATCTGCTTATTGCCCTTGTATCCAACAGCATCATAACCATATATAATGGCGGCATCCTTAATAGACGGCTAGCCAGTTGATTATCTTGCTAGCCAGTTGACGAATATTAATCAAATAATGATTGTCAGTTACCAACGGTCAAACGGGCAAGTAGCACTAATAATACCAGTAATGATAGTCAAGCAAGCTACGCTGCTAATAATAGTCGAATAACGACAGTGATAATAAAACAGCGGGCTAAGCTTTGACTACTGAACGTTAATCATCAAATATTCTTATAGGTTAAAAATTATGTTATCAAAGATTGTAGGTAGTGTTGTTGGTACTAAGAATGACCGTGAACTAAAGCGCATGCGTCGAGTAGTTATCAAAATTAACGCTCATGAGGCTGCTACACAAGCCTTATCTGATGAACAGCTACAACAGAAAACTGTGGAGTTCAAAGAGCGCTTTAAAAAGGGCGAGAGTTTAGATGCATTACTGCCAGAAGCTTTTGCCGTCTGCCGTGAAGCCTCGTTACGTATTACTGGCATGCGCCATTATGATGTACAGCTAATCGGTGGTATCACCTTACATGAAGGCAAGATCGCTGAAATGAAGACCGGTGAAGGTAAAACTTTGATGGCTACTCTAGCCATCTACCTAAATGGTATTAGTGGCAAAGGCGTACATGTAGTCACAGTCAATGACTATCTAGCCGCTCGTGATGCCGATTTGAACCGTCCTTTATTTAACTTTTTGGGTCTAAAAGTTGGCGTTATTTACTCGCAGCAGCCTGGACAAGAAAAAGTCGACGCCTATCAAGCTGATATCACTTATGGTACTAACAACGAGTATGGCTTCGATTACCTGCGCGATAATATGGTATTTAGTTTAAAAGACAAAAAGCAACGTCCTTTAAACTATTGTATCATCGATGAGATTGACTCTATCCTAATTGATGAAGCTCGTACGCCGCTGATTATCTCAGGCCAAGCCGAAGACTCATCACGGATGTATGCGCTGATTAATAATATTATTCCGCTATTAGTACGCTCAAAAGATGAAGAAGCCAATAAGAATAACGAAGAAGAAGACTTCTGGATCGATGAAAAGAACCGTCAGATAGAAATCAGCGAAAAAGGCTATGAAAAAATAGAGAGCTTTTTGATCGAAGTTGGTGAGTTAGGTCCTGAAGAAAGTCTCTACAGCCCTAGTCGATTACCCTTATTGGCTCACGTACAAGCTGCTATTCGTGCCCATCATATTTTTGTGAAAAACGTCCACTATATTGTTGATGATGGCGAAGTGGTCATCGTCGATGAAAACACTGGTCGTACTATGCCGGGCCGTCGCTGGTCAGAGGGTCTGCATCAAGCGGTTGAAGCCAAAGAAGGTGCTGAAATCCAAGCTGAGAACCAGACGCTAGCGACTACTACTTTTCAGAACTTTTTCCGTCTTTATGACAAGTTATCGGGCATGACAGGTACTGCTGATACAGAAGCGGCAGAGTTTAAGTCAACTTATGATTTGGATGTAATTGTTATTCCAACTCATATGCCGATTGCACGGGTCGATCTAGATGATCAAATATTTTTGACTAAGCTGGGTAAATACCAAGGTATTATTCGTGAGATAAAAGAGATTCAAGCCAAAGGAGCGCCAGTACTAGTAGGTACTGCCACTATTGAGGCCAGTGAAGAATTATCGTATTTACTCGATCAAGAAGGCGTGAAACATAACGTTCTAAACGCAAAGCAACATGAGCGTGAAGCTGAAATCATTGCACAGGCCGGTAGTCCTAAGGCGGTCACTATCGCAACCAACATGGCTGGTCGTGGTACCGACATTATCTTGGGTGGAAACTGGCAATCTTTCATTGAAGATCCTGAATCTGTCAGTCCAGAGGAGATGAAAGGTCTAAAAGCTCAATGGCAGATTAAGCATGACCAAGTGGTTGCGGCAGGCGGCCTACATATTATCGGTTCTGAGCGTCATGAATCACGTCGCATCGATAACCAATTGCGTGGTCGCGCCGGTCGTCAAGGAGATCCAGGTATGTCACGTTTCTTCCTATCATTAGAAGATGACTTGATGCGTATCTTTGCTGGTGATCGAGTAGTCAACATGATGCGCGCCATGGGTCTAAAAGAGGACGAAGCTATTGAACATAAAATGGTGTCTAAATCTATTGAAAATGCGCAAGGTAAAGTTGAGAGTCGCGATTTTGATGCCCGTAAAAATCTACTAAAATACGATGATGTTGCTAACGACCAGCGTAAAGTCATTTATGGTCAGCGTGATGACCTACTTGCTGAAACAGATCTTTTAGTCGCTATTGAAGTGATGACTAAAGAAGTTTACAACGCTATGATCAATCAGTTTATTCCACCAGGTTCGATCGATGATCAGTGGAATGTCGATGGCTTAGAGGATGAGCTTGAAAATGAATTTAAGTTGTATATGCCGATTAACGATTGGTTAGATCAAGACCGTCGTCTCGATGAAGAAGGCTTGCGAGCGAAAATTGTCGAAACTGCGTTAGAGCACTATCATCAACGCCGTGAGCAAATGGGTGAGGAGAGCGCCGCCCAACTTGAGCGTCATTTTATGCTGCAAAGCTTAGATAAGCATTGGAAAGAGCATTTGACCCAAATGGATCAGTTGCGTAAAGGTATTCACTTACGTGGCTATGCGCAAAAGAACCCAGAGCAAGAATACAAGCGTGAATCGTTCGAGCTGTTCCAAATGATGCTCGCTGCTATCAAATCAGAAACGGTACAAGATCTATCGCGAGTGCATATTCCTAGCAAAGCAGAGTTAGAGGCCTTAGAAGTACAGCAACGTGCAGATCGTGAGCGTATGCAAATGCAATTTGAGCATACCGATGCTAGTGGTATCAATGGTGAGGTTCAACAGCTAGCCGACACTAGCCAGGATACTCAGCCCGCGCGTAATAATGGTAATATGAGTGTCAACCTTAGTGGTGGTGCTGCTACTGCCAGTAATAATGTAGACAATACTGAGCCAAACCCTTATACCAATATGAATGTTAGTCGTAATGCTCCTTGTCCTTGTGGCTCAAACCTTAAATATAAACAATGTCACGGTAAGATTTAGTAGATATCACCTTTAGTATCAGCAGTTAACAGGGTTACTGCTGATTGTATAGTGTCCATTGTTAATAATAGCGATGGGCATTTTTTTGTTTAGCGAGTAGTCAATCTACTGTATAGTTATTGGGGGCGTGTTAAACAATCATTGCTTACAAATTGCAAGTAGGCGCTAATAGTTGGACACGCTATAGTATTTAGCATATCACTGTAGGAGTAGAATATGAATTTAGCATCACTAAAAAAAATCCGGTCGTCTGTTGTTACTGCGGGTTTACTAGCTAGTATGATTAGCATTAGCGCTTGTCAGCAACAGCCAGAACCAGAACCAAGCTTAGAAAATAATATTAATGCTGAACAGCCAGCACCTATGTCTGCAGATCCTGCAGAGCCAAATGATATAGTAGTGGCGACTGATGATGCCCCAGCTAGTGAAATAGCGGATGATACTATCGCTTCAGTAAATACTGGCGTTATTCAAATGCTCTATTTATGCGCACCTGAGCTTAAAGTACAAGCGACTTATAAAGATGAAGAAAACACGGTAGTGCTAGTGACTAATAAAGGAACAGTTAGTTTAGAACAGACTAACGAAGGTTCTAATCCTGAAGTGTTTGAAGGCGCAACAGCGATGGATGGTACGGAAGGATTTGTACAGTGGCGAGTCGCCCATACCGAACGTGAAACTGGAGTAATACGTACCGCAGGTGCCGATGAGTCTAAAGTCGAAACTTATCAGTGTAATAAGACCGGCTAATTATAAGTTTAGTAGCTTGTTAAGCTACTGAGAGTACATCAATAATTAGCAATAAAAAAAGCAACGTAATCGTTGCTTTTTTATTGGCAGTTTTTAGGATCGAGGGTTACAACTAATACTATCTTAGAAATCAAAGCTTGTAGCTATAATTCCTATAACTATAAGTCCTATAATTAAAAGGATTGTAGCTAAAAGTATAGACCATAGCAGTAAATACTGAGTATCTTAACTACTCAGTATCTCAACTGCTCAGTATCATGACTACTTAGTGATAGGGGTATTGTTATGATCCAAGAACCCTTCTTCACGGACATCAAGTTCTTCATGTTTTAATTCAATAGCTATATTATCGACATGAGTATGAACACTCTTGCTAATAGCAACTTCCTGAATGGCATAAGTTTCTTTGGTGATAGTAGCCACTTGACGAGAGATGACAATTTCAATAGGAGCATCACCGATGGTAACTTGTTTATCATTTATCGTTACTACGGCATTACTAGCTAATGAAGGCTCGACACGGCGTAAGATGTCTTTATCATCGTAGCTGCCTGATAACAGATCCTGACTTTCAGCGTCATGATACTCAGTTTGCACGGTAATATATTCTTCTATCAGCTCAATAGGCACTTCAATAGTTTTAGTACGAGTATGCTTAGTCACCGTGACTCGGCCAATATCTAAGCGCTCTTTATTAACTATTGGACGCTCTTCTAAAAGTTCTAGATAACCATCACCTGCGTTCATAGCCATTTCTGCTTTATCTGCACTATAGTCAGGGGCAGGCAGTTTATTATCAGCGCTTCTATCAGTAAGCATAGCGTTATTATCAGCATCGGTAGGGGGTAGATTAGGATGCTCGTTTAGATTATTATTGATAGTCATTATTCAAATCCTTATGGTTAGTATGTTTTTTATAGTCGGTACAGTATAGTTATCAAAGAGCTTTTATTGTTACTACTAACTTTATTAACACCAATATTATTACAGAGAAAAAATTATTAATGGAAAATAAAATCAGTGCTAAGATAAGATTTTTTGCCAAAATTAATGCTATGCATGTGGGAAGATTAAAGATACTGAATAACTTAGTTGACCATTATATTCAGCATAATTATTAATACTGATATTATTTTAGATAAAAAAATATTAATAGAAAATAAAATAAGCGCTAAGGTAAGATTTTTTGTCAAAATTAAAGTTATAGCTTTGCAAAGATTAAAGGGACTAAATAACTTAATCGATTACTCAATTTAGCATAGATTACTGCAAAGAATTGCAATATGAGTCTGACACAAAAAAAGACCAGAGACAGGCTCTGGCCTTAATTTGCTAAGTAATATAAGTAACAGTCCTTACTAATAACTGCACTTAACGATTAACGGTCTAATAAAATAAACTAGGCAGTTAATCTTTAGCTTATTACATACCACGAGCTCTACGTACATCTTCAGCAGTGATACTATCATTTTCGTATAGTGAGCCGTTAGCATCAACTACATTACCATCACGATCGATGTTTAACTCTTCACGCTGAATAGTTTCTACGATAGTTTCAGTATGGCTTTGAGTCGTTTTGCCTACATTTACTTCTTCAGTGACGAAAGTTTGTTTAGCAACGTTAGCACGCTCTGCTTCTAACTGTACTTCAACAGTTTCATTACCGTTAGCATCACCGATACGACGATCAGTTGGACGATCTACGTTAGTACGTTCAATATGAGCATGCTCTTCTTCAAGCTCTACTTCTACGTTACGTTCTTCAGTAACTACATGCTTACCTACTTTTACTAGACCAGCTACAATACGGTCTTTATTTACTGTTAAACGTTCTTCTAACAGCTCTAAAGTGTTTGGCGCATTGTAAGAGGTATCAGTAATGTCCATACGCTCTTCTGTAGGGATAGTATCAGCAACAAAAGTTTTGCGATCGTTCTCATACTGCTCTTTATAACTATACTGATAGTCATGGTCGTATTGCTCCATGGCTTCTACTTGGGATTTAGTTAAGCTATCAAAGAATACATCATCACCAACGATACGAGCTAAACCTGCTGGTACTAATACTTCTTTTGAGCTGAACCAACCACCTGCATCAACGATTAAATAACGAATACGGCCAGTAGTATCTTCTACTAAAGCGCCATCAATTTTACCAATCTTTTCTTCATTAACGCCATAAGCAGTTTTACCTGTTGGATCGTAGTAATCATCACCAATTAGGTCACGTTGAGTAGCTTGGATATCTTGTAAACGAATTAATTGACTCATTATTTTCTTCCTTTTATATAAGTTATAAGTAAATAGTATAAAAACGATTATTAAAATCTTATCTCAGAAAAATAGTGTTAAAAATAGTACTAAGTAAAAACACTATCAAATATATTTAATGCTATCAATAGCTAATAACCGAAACTGCTGCTTTAGCTATTATTAATATCGCAGCAATTCAATGGCTGTTCATAAATTTTTAATAGCCATCTTAACTAGCTGCTACTGCATTAACTTGCAATGATAATAGCATTCAGTTTTTTGATGAGATATATGAGCGAGGTAGCAAAGTGTGCATCAGACGTAAATGCGTGTAATAGGCTGTAAACAAAATAACATCGTACTTGTATAAGTTAACGTATTCTTACAGTGTCATAAGACCGTAGCAATTTTTCTTTAGTAATTAAAAAACCGCAACGAATGAATCGCTGCGGTTATTAAAAATATGTAAGATTAAAAGACTTGAGGCTCTATTTAAAAATAGTTACCATTACTACAGCTACTAATTTAGAGCTAAAGCAATTATAAAAAGCTATTAAGGCAGTTCGATAGCTACGGCTACTGCTTCGCCGCCGCCGATACATAAAGTAGCTACGCCTTTTTTGCCACCTGTACGCTGTAACGAGTGCATTAAGGTGATTAAGATACGAGCGCCAGAGCATCCTACCGGATGACCTAAAGCACAAGCACCACCTTCGATATTTACTTTGGCATGGTCAATAGCTAGTTCTTGCATAGTCACCATAGTTACCATAGCAAAAGCTTCATTGATTTCCCAAAGATCGACATCGTCAACTGACCAGCCAGCATTGGCTAATACTTTTTCGATAGCGCCGATAGGAGCAATAGTGAATTCTCTAGGGTGACGCGAGTTTGAAGCAGTAGCAATGATACGCGCTTGATAGTCTAAGCCTTCCGCTTTAGCTTGTGATTCTCGCATGACCACTACAGCTGCAGCTCCATCTGAGATAGAACTGGCATTAGCTGCAGTAATAGTACCGTCTTTAGAAAAAGCTGGACGCAGAGTAGGAATACGTTCGGCATCAGCTAAGGCAGGCTCTTCATCGGTATCGACTGTCTTTTCACCTTTGCGAGTGTTAAAAGTCACCGCAGTGATTTCATCTTTAAAGTGGCCGTCGTTGATAGCCGTTAGCGCACGAGTTAAGGATTCAATGGCAAACTCGTCCATCTGCTCACGGGTATAGCCCTTTTGGTCGGCCATCTCTTGAGCGAATTGACCCATAAGCTTGCCGGTTTCTGCATCTTCTAAACCGTCCAAAAACATATGATCTTTGACTTCTTTGTGACCCATACGGTAGCCACTACGCGCGCCTGGCATAATATAAGGAGCATTAGTCATCGATTCCATACCACCAGCGACCGCAACATTGAAACTGCCAGCTTTAATGCCATCATGAGCTTGCATCACAGCTTTAAGACCAGAGCCACAAAGCTTATTGATAGTCACAGCACCAGTAGCATCATTGAGACCTGCTTTGCGCATTGCTTGACGAGCAGGACCTTGACCAAGACCAGCAGTCAAAATACAGCCCATGATCACTTCATCAATACTATCGACATTGACTCCAGCACGATCGACCGCTGCTTTGATTGCCGCAGCCCCTAGATCTGTTGCACTGACGTCTTTTAAGGCACCCTGAAAAGCACCCATTGGTGTACGTGCGCCATTAACAATAACAACTGCATCATTCAACATAGTTATTTCCCTTATTTTTACACTTTTATAAATTGATTAGTCTAGTAATGAGCTAGGCTTAAACCTGTTATAACAAGTTTTGACTGCAAATGTTTATTATAGTACGCACCTGTCGGTCAATATTAAGCCAACTCATCCAAGCGAATACGTATCACTTTGCCAGTAGTTGCTTCTAGTTTTTCAATCTTTTCGATAGCCAAATTCATTTGGCTTTCAACTACCGGCAAAGTCAGAATAATAACTGGCACTTGCCCAAGCTTATGCGCAGGTTTCTGCAAAATTGCGTCGATATTGATACCGGCATCACTTAAGATACGAGTAATATCTGCCAATACCCCAGGGTTATCATAAGCATGTACACGTAGATAGTAGCCAGTAATCATCTGTTCTGCGCGCAATATTGGCGTATCTGATAGTTGATCAGGTATAAAACCTAAATGAGGAACATGATGGCCATGATTAGTTTCAGTATGACTGCTATCAGCTTCTGAACCTAGCACACGAACTAAGTCCATCACATCAGCCATTACTGCTGAAGCCGTCGCCCCAGCACCAGCACCGTCGCCATAGTACAAAGTTTGTCCGAGCGGATGCGAGTTAACCAATACCGCATTTTTGACTCCATTAACGTTAGCTAATAAAGTATTCTGCGGAATCAGTGTAGGATGAACACGTAGCTCAATACCGGCACTATCTGAATTAGTTTGGTCAGTACCATTGCTATTAGCATTGCCATCACGACGTACTGCAAAGCCCACGTGCTTGATACGATAGCCTAGCTCTTCAGCATAATTGACGTCTTGCAAAGTAATATCAGTAATACCTTCACAGTACACTTGGTCAAACTGTAATGGAATACCGAAAGCGATGGAGGCCAGAAGTGCTAGTTTGTGCGCCGCATCGATACCTTCGACATCGAATGTAGGATCCGCTTCGGCATAACCAAGCTCCTGAGCTTCAGCTAGTACCTCAGCGAACGGACGACCCTTGTCACGCATCTCAGTCATGATAAAGTTGCCAGTACCATTAATAATACCCGCCAGCCAGCCAACCTTGTTAGCCGCTAAAGCTTCGCGCATGACTTTGATTATAGGAATGCCACCCGCCACTGCTGCTTCATAAGCTACATGTACATTATTGGCTTCAGCTAAGGCAAAAATCTCATTACCATGTTCGGCAAGTAGCGCTTTATTAGCGGTAACTACATGTTTGCCATTTTTGATAGCGTGTAAGATGATATCTTTGGCAAGAGTAGTACCGCCAATCACTTCGATAACGATATCAACATTATCACTAGCCGCAATAGCCATTAAATCACTATTTTGGGTGATATCAGGATCAATATCATCACGCTGACGACGGGTGCCGACTTCGGTAATAATAATATCATGACCACTGCGACGCTTTAGTTCGTCTAAATTATCGCTGATTAGATTGATGACGCCTGTACCGACAGTACCTAGGCCTAGTATCGCTAGTTTGATGGATTTGCTCACAGTATCCTCAAGAGATTAGATTAATAAAAAGTAATTAAATAGAAATAAGGGGGAAGTGGAGTTAGTAATTAGGCTGATTAACGCTTAGACCCCTAATGATTAGGGTATAAAGGTGATAACAGCTTAGTTTTTATAGCCCAATGTCAACAGTTGTATTCTTATAGCTCTATACTGATAATAGCATGCTTAGTAACAAGCTGATCGGCATCTTGCTTTATCGTATCATATCGCCAAGCATCTGCAATCACTAAAGCGTTGTTAGAATAAAGGGTTAGTAGATAAGGTATCGACTAACCCCTAAAAGCTTACATTTGATAGCTTTTGATTAATACTTTTCAACCAATGCTTTTTAGCTAATGCCAAGTGCTTGTGCCAGTTGCGCTGCTGGTAAATAACCACCAACTTGCTCGCCCGTTTCAGTAAATACCGCAGGGGTCCCGCGTACACCGAGCGCTGCACCTAAGGCCAGCTGCTGTTCAACGGGATTTTTACAACTAGGGCCTTGCACACTAGCGCCCATCTTCGCTTGATCCATAGCTGCATTACGATCTTCGCTACACCAAATAGCTTCCATTTTAGGGATAGTTTCTTGACTACGAGGCCAAGCTAAATAACGCACTTCTATACCACGTGCATTAATATCAGCCATCTCTTCATGCATTTTACGGCAGTAGCCACAATCAGCATCAGTAAAGGCATAGAGCACAGATTTAGTTTTGCCTACTGCTGGGTATATAATCATGTCTTTTTTATCGACTGCTGCTAGGGCCTGTTTGGCGGTAGCAGCTACTAGAGCAGCACTGATATCTACGGGTGTTTGCTGACCCACAGCAATAATTTGACCTTGAATAATATGTTTACCCGCCTTGTCCGCAAAAAACGGTGGAACCCCTTCACCGGATACCCAGTAAATACCTGGCATATCAGTAGGTACCGCTGAGATAATTTTTTCTTCAATCCCAGAAGCTTTTAGGTTGGTCTGTAATGCTGTCACTACCGCAGAATCGCTAGCTTTTGCAATGGTGCTAGTATTTTGAGTAGTTGGGGTGCCGTCAATGGTAGTGCTATTATTAGTAGCGTCAGCCTCTTTATTTGAACAGCCTACTGCAGCAATGACTAATAGCGTACTCATCATAGCCTGCGTCAGTTTACTACGAGAGAGCTTCTGAGTAGTTGAGTGGGCTTTAGTAGCTGAAAATAGGGACATAAAAGGTTTCCTGTAGGCCAAGTGCCTATATGTGATATAAAAAAATAATATGATATAAAGAAATAAAGCAGATAATACTAGCGACAAAACGCTAAGCTAAAACCTATTAGGAAGGGTTAAACTTGCACAAGTAGACCCTGCTGATAGCTAATGATTTATCAAAGCTGTGTTCTAGTCTAAGCAAAAACCGTAGGTACGGGGACAAGACTCTTATTGCCGGTACTGAGCTAAAATCATCATTTTATGATCAATAAGATAGATAGTTGGAACTGGAAGTTATTATAGAATCAGTGCCTAACAAACAGTCTCTATCAACAGCGTATAAGTGTTGTGGTCAATTACTTAACCGCACCTAAACTAAAAATAGTTAGTCGGCAGTAGCGTTGTGATTATTCGGCATAATTTTTGCATATTTTGTATATGGTGATTATCAGTAAAGTAATAAAACCTTGTATATTAGCATATTTTTTTAAAATAGCAGCCAACCACCTCTTGTAGTACAAGCTAAGGTTGGCATAAGCCAGATAAGCACGGATTAAACTCCACTATAAACAAGCAAACAGAAACATAGACATAAAAATAAAATACATTGTTACTATTTAATATAAGCGTCGCTATAGGTAGGCTACTGATAATAAACAGTCTGCATTCGCTAAGCTTACTATTATAACTATCGTCACTAACAGCATTATTACCAAATGATTGCAAAAGTTGTGCCTAAGGTTATAGCAGCTACGTAGGCTACTCGTAAACAATCTATCCAAACTACTCTCAATTAAGGAATATCTATGGCAGGTGCTAGTTTATTAATGCTGCTCGATGACATCAGTGTAATATTAGATGATGTTTCGGTCATGACTAAGGTTGCTGCTAAAAAGACCGCAGGGGTATTGGGTGATGATTTAGCACTCAATGCTGAACAAGTCACTGGGGTCAAAGCAGATCGTGAGCTACCGGTTGTTTGGGCAGTAGCAAAAGGCTCATTCATCAATAAGCTAATATTAGTGCCAGCAGCGTTATTGATCAGCACTATATATCCCCCATTAGTGACTTTTTTATTGATGTGTGGTGGACTGTATTTAGCTTATGAGGGAGCGGAAAAAGTTATCCATAGGTTTTGGCCACATATTCTACCGCATGATGAAGAGCAGAATGCGCGCAGACAAGCTAATGCGGATGACACTATAGATTTGGTAGCTTTTGAAAAGCAGAAAATAAAAGGTGCAGTACGTACTGACTTTGTTCTTTCAGCAGAAATTATTGTCATTACCTTAGGGGCGGCAGCCGGTGCAAATTTATTAACTAAAACCTTAGTCCTGTCTATTGTAGCGATTGTCATCACCGTTGGGGTTTATGGACTAGTTGCAGGTATCGTTAAGATAGATGATTTAGGGCTTTATCTCAAAAAACAGAGCAGTAGTATTAAACAAAAAATCGGTGACTTTTTATTAGCAGCAGCGCCAAAGCTAATGAAGTTCTTATCTATTGCTGGTACTTTAGCGATGTTCTTAGTAGGCGGTGGTATCTTAGTTCACGGTATAGGATTTTTGCATCATGGCGTAGAAGATATTGCTCATTTGACTGGAGTATTCGAAACAGTAACTACTACTTTACTTAATGGCTTAGTCGGCTTAGTAGTAGGGGTGATAGTAGTCGCTATTGTCACTATTATTGGCAAGATACGCGGTGGCAAATCAGCTCTTCATTAAAGTTAAAAGTAACCGTTATGAGGATAGCTATGGCAGTTTTAGGTTACGCTACCAACTGTTATAACTAAGATGAGTAACGCTGTACAGTTTATCCTATAGCATATAAAAAGCCCCGAAACTATTAAGTTTCGGGGCTTTTTCTTACGTACGTTTAGGATCTGCTAATAACAAGTACTAGTTATTAGCTCTCACTATCTGAGTCATCAGTCTCTGCTTTCTCAGCTTGTGTAGGCTTCTTATGCTCAGTCTTAGGTTTACGAGTGCGAGCCTTTGGTACTTTTGCCGTAGTCAAATTAAACATGCCCGTTTGTGGCAGTAATTGCTCAGCCACATTCTCAATCATGTTCTTATAGCTAGCAATAGTGGTTTTTGACTTGCTGGCTTGGCTGTCCTCTTTTACCGATAGCTCTGGTGAAGAGCCTTCAGCTGGTAAAGAACCCTCAGCTGGCAAAGCGTTTGCAGAAGCATCCGATAAGTCAGCATCCGGTGATTGATTACTTGCAGCCCTTAAGTCAGCATCAGCTTGTAGCAGTTGCTCGCTCTCAGCACTGACATCTTCGGCTTGGGTGGCACCAGTCAATGCGGTTGCAGTAACTTGATGGGCATCCACGACTTCGACAGCTGATGAGTCTACATTTTCAACTTGCTCAGCTTCAGCACTGTCTTGTGGCTGAGCCTGCTGTGGCTGAAAACTAGGATGCTGACCACGTGGATCATTACTAGCGCGCGCGCTTACTGCCGTTGGCTGTACAGAAGTTTTACCTTGCTCCATTGCAAACTGACTAGCAGCGGCAGTCATAGATTTAAAGCTAGTCAAGTAATCTGCTGTCAAAGGTTGATAACCGTAGTTGCTAAAATTAAAGCTACTATCACTGTCACTCTCTTTAGGGCTATCCGTATCCTCAGTCACAACATCTGCGCTCTGTACTTGAGCGGTTGCTTGGTGCTTATACTCAGCAATAGCAGCGATGAAACAGTTAATTATCCCTTCATCAGCTAAACGGGTTTGTCCGTCCGCTAGAGTAGCGCGGATAAAATCGCCAACCGTACCACGAATAGCCGGTATATCTGCGCTTGCCGCTATAACATTTGTAGCTACTGGCTGCTCAACTACCGCTGAATTTTTGCCTTGTAGTTGCTGTGCCTGAATAATACGAGGATCATTACTAGCTTTGCCAAACTTATTAGCCGTCACATAGCGCTTAGCAAATAGGGTTTCATGAGTCAGTTCAATAGCTGGTTTTTCAGCAACGTCAGTCGCTTTGCTCGCAGGCGCTTCAATAGCTTTAGCTTCTATAACTTCGGCTACGGTCGCTTCGCTTGCAGCGGCTTCAGTAGCTGGGATTTCTGTAACTACGCTTTCTGTGACAGTAGTGTCAGCTTGCGAAGTTTCAGTAGTGACTACTGGCGTTGAGACTGCTTCAGCTAGTGCTTGACTGTCAGTATTGGCAATATTGTCATTAGGCTGCGAGCTGTGATTAGGTTGAGTCGTTGTAGTTTCTTGCTGCGCTACTGGTTTGCTACTAGATTGCTGTACATTGTCTTGAGCTAGTTGATCTTCGCTAGAGTCAGCTTGGGTTTGATCGGTAGCAGCTGATTGATGTGCTGTATCCGTATCGACATCAGTATCAATACTATTGACAATATTAGTATCAATATTGATATCCGTATCAGCGACTTTATCATTGCCAGACTGAGTATTACCAGATTTGACATTATCAGACTCATTGCGCGGTTTCGCTTCACTAGGTGAGGTAGTTTTATTATCTTTGGCTACTTCAACTGTTTTAGCGGAAGGCTCAGCATTTTGCGGCGCAGCAGACTTATGATTCATTCGTGTAGATTTGCTGTCGTCTAAAGACAGATGCACTACTTCCGGCGATTTAAGTTTTGCTGGCGCTTCGTTTACTTGCAGCACAACCTCGTTTGGGTTCTGATTACGACGCGCAGCAGCCGATTGACTATTACGATTGTCATTAGCAGTATGCTTGCCATCATTGTTAGTGCTGGCAGTGGTCAAAGTCTCATTGCGTTCAAGAGTACCGCGTGAGCTACGTTGACTGTGTGGCTTACGTTTAGCACGAGCTTGCTCATCAGAAGCGGTAGTACTGTCCTTACGCTCAGAATTAGTATCGGCATCAGTGCTACGGTCTTGACGATTATTGCGATTACGATCGTTTGGACGTTTATTTTCAGAGCGTTGACTGTCATTGCGCTGGTCTTGATCATTAGACGATTTGGTATCGTTGTCGTTGTCATTAGCAGCATCGCTATCGCTACTAGTACTATCTAGTGCATCGTTATCATCGCGCTGCTCTCTTCTTTGACGTGGCTTTGATGATCTAGATTTGCGTGACTTGCGTCTTCTTTTGTCATCGCTGCTCTCGTCAGTGTCACCCTCATTATTGCGAGTGCTTGGTTTACGATTACTATCTGATGGCTGCTCATCGTCATTATTTTGGCTAGCATCTGGTTGAGTGGCTGCTGAACCTTGAGTAGGCGTTAGAACACTGCTATCGACTTGGCCAAATGAGCCTAAACTTTTGGCCCCAGTATTAACTAAGGTTTCGATAGCTTCAGCAGCATCACGACTGCTGACACTACTGGTGGTTTGCGCTTGTGGTGCTTGAGCGAACAGATTAGATAACCAAGCAACGGCCTGTGGCTGCGCTGGACTAACAGGATTTTGAGCCGCTACAGCTACTGCTGCCGCTTGAACGTTAGGCGACACAGCAGAATCCTGCTGAGCGTGAGTAGGCGTCGTAGCAGCAGCATTATTGTTTTTACTATTATTACGATGCTCATTGCTATGGCTAACCGTACTAGCATTTTGCCCACTTTGTTGAGGGCTAGTAGCAGGGCTGTTTGAGCTACTGTTTTTACTATCGCTAGTTCTTAGCGGCTGACGAGTTGGTTGCTGTTCAGGGCGTTCTTTTTCAGCCGTTTGCCAATCAACATTATAGCCAAGATCGCTATGCTCTTGCTGCTGAGTGTCAGTGATGCGCTCGTAACTCGATGGGGCAAAGCCATCACGATTGAAGTGTAGCTTGAAATTGGGTGACTCAAGGTGAGCATGCGGCAAGATGGTAATACGCGTGCCACTGTCCTGCTCAAGATAAACTAAGCTATCGCGCTTTTCGTTTAGTAAAAAAGCAGCAATATCAGTTGGCACTTCAGCTTGTACTTCGCCTTGACGTTCTTTTAGGGCAATCTGTTCAATCTGACGCATGATAGATAGGGATAGCGAACGCAAGTCGCGAATCATGCCATTACCATGACAACGAGGACAGATATAGCCCGTAGACTCTTCTAATGAAGGGCGTAGACGCTGACGACTCATTTCCATCAAACCGAACTTAGAGATGTCACCAAATTGTACTCGTGCTCGGTCGTATTTAGTGGCATCTACAAGGCGTTTTTCAACTTCTTTTTGATGCTTGTTGTCATTCATGTCAATAAAATCAATGACAATCAAACCACCCATATCACGCAAGCGCAGCTGACGAGCGATCTCATCAGCGGCTTCTAGATTAGTGTGATAAGCCGTTTCAGCGACATCTGAGCCTTTAGTTGACTTAGCAGAGTTGATATCGATAGACACCAAAGCTTCCGTTTGATCAATGACGATTGAGCCACCGGAGGGCAGACGAACTTCACGCTGATAAGCGGTTTCGATTTGCTTTTCGATATTGAAACGCGAAAACATCGGCTCATAGTCAGTGTATTTGCGTAGTTTTTCAGCTTGTTTAGGCATTACCGCATCGATGAAACCAGCCGCTTCAATATAAGCATTTTCATTATCGATCCAGATCTCAGCGATATCATCACGCAGATAATCGCGCACAGCACGAGTAACCACCCCTGCTTCTTGATGCACTAAACGTGGTGAAGGATACTTTTGATTTTGCTCTTGAATGGCTTGCCAGATGTTTAGTAGATGGTTGAGATCGTGTTGCAAGTCCTCTTGAGTCTTACCAATACCAGCAGTGCGAATGATGACACTCATACCTTTTTCTAAATCAAGACTACCTAGCATACGTTTCATGTCTTCACGAAGTTTGCCAGAGATTTGACGTGATATACCACCACCACGAGGGTTATTAGGCATTAATACCAGATAACGACCAGCAAGTGAAACGTAAGTTGATAGGGCAGCGCCTTTATTACCACGCTCTTCTTTTTCAACTTGTACGATTAGCTCATCGCCTTCTTTGATGAGCTTTTTGATATTTTCATCACGTGGATTACCGCTCAAATATTCAGAAGAAATCTCACGAATAGGCAGAAACCCTTGACGCTGTGAGCCATATTCTACAAACACAGCTTCTAGTGAAGGCTCAACACGAGTAACGTGGCCTTTATAAATGTTGGATTTTTTTTGTTCGCGGGTACGGTTTTCTAAGTCAAAATCGTACAGATGATTGCCTTTGCATAAGGCAACACGAATTTCTTCGTTTTGAGTAGCGTTGATCAAAATGCGTTTCATAATAGTATCCTATGAGTACGCAGAACAACGACTAGATTTCTCTGTGGCAGCAGTGGCAAAAAAGGGTAAAGCTGAGAAGGTTACTAATATTTATTGAATGCTAATAAATAAACTATAGGCTTATCTGTCTGGCCTAGGAATATCCACCTAAAGCTCCGGCATAAACGTAAGTGCTACATATCATTGCTGAGCTAAAAGTTCAGCGTAAAATGTCAATAATAACTTACTTAGACGCTCAAGGCTATCTACCCGATTCGACTGGTTTTACCTACTCGTTAGCATAGTGATTTCGTTATTAGCAATGGCTATAAATTAAACAGAGTGTAAGGCTGTTAGCATCTAGTCTTTACAGGACGTTGGCAAACTTTGCAAGTATTCATACCCGAAGGATAAGGTGCTTACTAGTCAACATCGCTGGTCACTTTTTATCACTGTGGTAATAGTAGCCGGTCATTAGTATAAGTTGTAAGCTTATAAGGGCGGTTATAATCCAGTTGTACTTTAGAGCTAAAAGCTCAGAAATAAGTAATAGTATTTATTTACCAATTGGTTCATTATTACAAAATATTAGTTTTATCTTTAATTAGATCAACGCTGTATAAAAATTCAACGGGGCGTACTTGGCAAACAAAATAAAAATCCTAGCCTGGTTAGGGCATAAGTTGTCGATTGTTTAACTATTATTATTTGTTTGACCGTCAATATTTAAGCAACAGCGACACACTAACCTCAATTTATCATTTTTTGCTCAACTGCGCGTGCCAATCAAAGTTGCAAAAATTGCAGGTCAAGTCGTGGTCATGCGTTTATTGAGTAAATGGTATCAAGTTATCGTTTAATAAATAAGCATATTCGCCTATATTACTAAGTCGATTGGTCGATTGTTATATAAAGCTATTAGGTATAAATACCTTTTGTCGGGCGGGATTTACAGGTCAGTAAGAACCTTGCCCTAAAAATCAGATGAAATGCATAAATTTAGCAGGAGCCTTACTACTATCAAATATTAATTGCTACTTAGCGTTTATCGGTATTAAAAAATACTAGAATAAAAACTTCAGCAATAAAAACAGTAGTCGACTACAACAATGATTATTGTCGCAACCTCTGCTCAATTGGCATTCAACATGCTAAACTATAGCAAATCTTTATGCAAACACCTAACTAAAAATGACGAACTCTAAAATGACAAATGACGCACCCGTTCACGAAGCTCCTGTTATCTTCAATAGTAAAACTCGTCCCCAGAGCGCTGACGATGAGATTGGCAACTTTGAAAAGGTCAATTACTTAGAAGTGACTCGACATCAACATGACCAACGTTTAGATAATTTCTTATTGAATCGTTTAAAGGGCTTGCCAAAATCACACATCTATAAAATGATTCGCTCAGATGAGATTCGAGTCAACAATAAGCGCTGTAAAGCCCATGACAGATTGCAGCGTGAAGATGTTGTCCGTATTGCGCCAGTACAGTTAGCTACTCGCGAAAAACCAATCATTAGCACTGAATTTGCTAAAAGCTTATTGTCACGTGTGGTCTATGAAGACGAAGGCTTGTTAGTATTGAATAAACCTTCAGGTATCGCAGTACATGGCGGTAGTGGTCTTGACTTCGGGGTTATCGAAGCTATGCGTGAAGCGACCGGTAAAAAGTACTTAGAGCTAGTACATCGCATCGATAAAGATACTTCAGGTCTACTGATGATCTCTAAAAAGCGCTCAGCACTTAAAACTCTGCAACAGCATCTCGTTGACAAGACTATTCAAAAGCACTATTTGTGCTTAGCAAAAGGGCAGCCAGTACTCAATGAGCAGCGTATCGATGCGCCATTGCTACGTTATACGCTTGGTAGTGGTGAGCGCCGAGTCAAAGTAGATGCTCAGGACTCACAAGCCAAAGAAAGCCAAACTGATATCGTAGTACACAGCCGCTTTATGCATCTTAATCAGGCTATAAGTCTGATAGAAGCCAAACCATTAACTGGGCGCACTCATCAAATTCGTGTACATTTGGCGCATATTGGTCATGCTATTTTAGGCGATGATAAGTATCACGTACATGATAAGTCTGGCGTGCATCGTTTATGCTTACATGCGTGGCGCTTAGATATCCCAGGTTATGAGACTATCACCGCTCCGCTACCTGAAGATATCGCTGCATTATTGCCAAAAGAGACTGAATTGCCTAAATAAGTGACTAACCCTTCTGATAAGACTTAAAGCCAAGCTACTAGCTTGGCTTTAAATATTGGTTTGGCTGAGTCTTATATGAGTTTGTTATCAGTATTTTGTCATTGTTAATTGAGCACGGGTCAGTTTATCACTGTTAGTCGCTAACAGCGTCCTGCAACATTATCATTCCATGGTGCTAACCCTATTTATTAAGGTCTGTTTATGAGCGAAGCTACTGCCAATCCTACAGCAACGGCTACTGCTGCTACTTCAACACAAACTTCTTTACAGCCACTTGCTAGTGCCCCATCAGCTGCTGATTGCTTAGCAAGCAAAAAACTTATTATCTTTGACTGGGATGGCACCTTGATGGACTCTATAGGTCTAATCGTCGAGTCGATGCATCTTGCTGGCGAGGCTCATGGGTTTGTTACTACTGACAAACAAGTGCAAGATATCATTGGTTTAAGCTTAGTAATAGGCATCTATATTCTGTATCCCGGCGCAACGGCTGCACAGAAGCTAGCCATTCAAGATAGTTATAGCGAGCATTACATCGCTAACAGTCACTGTACGCCGTTTTTTCCTCAAATCGAGGCGATGTTGCAAACCCTACAACAGCAAGGTAAGCAGCTAGCCGTAGCCACTGGTAAAAAGCGTCGAGGCTTAGACCGAGTATTGAGCGCTGCTAACGGTCACGATTATTTCGTGGCCACCCGCTGTGCCGATGAATCTGGCTCTAAACCTGATCCTAAGATGCTGATTGAAATTTTGCACGCTACGCAGCAGCAAGTATCTGATGCGGTATATATTGGTGACAGTATTTATGATATTCAAATGGCCAATCAGTTGGGGATGACTAGTATTGCAGTTGACTATGGCTCGGCTGCTAGTCACGAGCTGGCTGCCCAGCAACCGACTTATCAAGTCACTACGCCTCAAGCTTTGGTTAAGTTGTTAGGGGCTTAAAGTGGCTAACCGTTAAAGCTTTACTATAAGTTATGATCAATAAAAACAGGGTTTATCGTTATTAGCGATAAACCCTGTTTATGTTTTAAAGCGGCTATGTGTAGCGACTGCTATGCTTAGAAACTGCTAAATAATCTGTAATACGGCATAATTAACAACCGTAAATACAAATTATTTATCTATTGATTGTTTGTTAGTTGCTATAGACGTTTCTAGAGTTTGCGCTTCTAATTCAGCATCTAATGCCGCGTTAAGCGACGCTAGATCAGTTTGCTGGTTAAAGCCTGATGCCGATACTTTTTCATCGGTAAGTTTATAGTCATACCAATTACCCATGACGCCAGCCAATTCATCTAAACCTTCTTTTCTAAGAGCTGAAAACAACTGAGTAGTACAGTCTAAGCCTAATTTTTTTAGCTG
Organism: Psychrobacter sp. TAE2020; assembly: GCF_018919485.1. GTDB lineage: Bacteria > Pseudomonadota > Gammaproteobacteria > Pseudomonadales > Moraxellaceae > Psychrobacter. The sequence continues at coordinate 1,678,957 of NZ_JAHLMU010000001.1, read as the reverse complement.
TTTACGAGTATTGAGAAGCGCATTTTTAGAGGCTCCATATTTTAGCTTGTCCGCTTTAGTGAGTAAAATATGGACTGGTAGCTCACCTTCTTTGGCCCAATGCAGCATTTGCTCGTCATAAAACTTTAGAGGATGACGAATATCTGTTAATAGCACTAATCCAGCTAGGCTTGAGCGTGACACTAGATACTCCTCCAACTCCACTTGCCATTCTTTTTTCATCTCTAGTGGTACCGCAGCATAGCCATAGCCTGGAAGATCGACTAGACGTCTATCAGTATCGCCAATACTAAAAAAGTTGATCATCTGAGTACGCCCAGGGGTCTTTGATGAGCGTGCCAACTGACGTTGATTGGTTAGAGCATTAATTGCTGATGATTTACCAGCGTTTGAGCGTCCAGCGAAAGCCACTTCAAACCCTGCATCGGGTGGACACAGACGAAAAGTAGGCGCTGAAGTCATAAACTCAGTTTGTTGTATGCGCTGGCGAGCTTTGGTATTAAATGCCGCATGCTCAGCGACAACATCTTTATACGGGGTACTCATAAAGGGCTCATTAATATATATAAATTCGAAATAAATCTTGGATAAAGGTAAGGAGTAGAGCGCTAGCAAGATAGTGAGTCTCGACATCACGGTCTAAGAGCCTATCTTTTCATTACTATCTACGTGCCGATCTCAAACTAGCTGCTGATTTAAAAAAAAGATATTATAGCAACTGTTAGCAATAACTATCAGTATTTACGGGTAATTCGATAGTAAGGTCTAATCCAGATAGTTAATAAAAGTTGTAGATAAAACTGTTGAAATAATAGCTAGGAACACCATATTAGTTATAGCATAACATTAAACGCGATAGGCGCTTATAGAAAGTTCTCAACACCGCTAAACAAAGCATCACTACATTAAGCTAATATAATTTGTTACAATATAGGCCAAGCCAGTAGATATAAGAGAAGACAGCAATTCGCTGTACCTTTTATCGTTATCCAGCTAAAGGAGGCCTCTTATGCGCCTATTAACTCAATTGACAGCCGCTATCAGTAGCGTTTTAATCAGTCGTACTTTAACGGGTGGTATAGCCGCTATTTTGTTAACTACAGCAATGGTAACTACGGTTTCTGCTGCTGATATTGCTATTATCTATAACGATTCTTGCGCGGCTTGTCATAACAGTGGTGCTTTAAACGCTATCAAAAAGGGCGATAGTGCCAAATGGCAGCAGCTCAAACAACAAAAAGGTATACCAGCGCTTATCGAGTCAGTCAAAAACGGTATGATTCAAATGCCTGCTGGCGGCTTATGTAATAATTGTAGCGATGAAGATTACAAGCAGTTGATAGAATATATGAGTAAGTGATGTTGAAAATGAATATAGATATAAAACTGAATAGACTAAGATATTACTGAGATTAGGTAAGCAAATACTATAAAGTCTTGCTATAATAATCGTAAATAAACCTTGTTGTCAGTAAGTGCTTTTGGGTGGTTGATTACTAAGATTGAAAATGTAGGAATTGTTCTATGAGCATTGCTACATACTATCGTATAGATAGAGTCTTGTTAATGCAATTATGCTAACTGATACTTACGCCAAGTTAGTAGGATTCATATAGATGAAAAAGTTAATCGCTGCCGCCAGCTTATGTATTGCAAGTTTCAGCGTACAAGCTGCTATTACTGTTCCTGAATATGACGCTAATGCAGGTAAAAAAATCGTAGAAGCACAATGTGCCGCTTGTCATGGTGTTGACGGAGTAAGTGCAGTCCCTGCTCAGCCTAACTTAGGCGGCCAAAATGTAAAGTATCTTTATAAGCAACTAGTGAACTTCAAAGCAGGCTACCGTAAAAACGGTATCATGCAAGCGCAAGTTGCTAACTTGTCTCAGCAAGATCTAGCTAACGTTGCTGGCTACTATACTGAAAAAGCTCCTTGGGGAGTAGGTTTTGGTAACCCAGCTACTGTGCAAGAAGCGACTAAGATATTTTTAGGTGGTGATAAGTCACGTGGGGTCATTGGTTGTGCTGGTTGTCATGGTCCAGATGCTGCTGGTAATATTTGGGCTGCTTTCCCACGTTTAGGGGGTCAACATTCTCAATATATCGCGACTCAGCTTAAGCTATTCCGCGCTGCTGGTCGTGAAGATGATGTCACTAGTGATGATCAAAAGCGCTACAATGATGCTGCTAAAGAAGGCGATAAGGGTATGATGCAGGTAGTAGCTTCGAAGTTGTCGGATCGCGATATTCGCATCCTTGCAGACTACGTCAGTGCTATCCATTAATTCAATATCTAATACTTAAAAATACTAGTCCTATACCGTAGTTAAATGAGTTTTTTAAATCCTATAGAATATAGATTATCCTTTAGCTACTAAACCCCGATTCCGGGGTTTTTTTATAGCTAGCTCTCCATTATGTATAACCACTTAAAGACACAGCTCTACAAATAATGGCTTATAGATGCTGCCTTATATAAATCATAAGGGTTTACAATAAGCCGGTGCTCCTATATAGCTGTATTTATATATAAGAATAACTGTATTTCTATATCAGGACGTATTTGTACATATTGCACAACCCCTAACGCTACTTATTACTTTAGAACGTTTGGATTGAAATTATGATGATCCGTTATGCCTCTTATTTTATAGCTGCACTACTGCCACTATTATTGTTTCGCTGGTTTGCCCCAGCCTCAATTGGTGAAATCGATTTTTGGTTACTATGGTTATTAGCCATGGTGCTAGTATCTCTACCAGTCATTTATGCTGAAGTTGCTTTAGCTTATCGCAGTGCTGAGTCGCCATTAGCAGGCATGCAAAAGCTGACACGTGAAGCTGATGCCAGTTCGCTATGGCGAAGTTTTGCTTGGCTTGCAGCTTTAGTGTCGATAGTTATTGCGGCACTAGTAGTCTCTGATGCTAGTAACAGGATATTAGCAGCACTGACTGAGCTTAATAGTTTGCCTAATATACCAAGCTTTGCCGTTGGTGCCGGTTTGCTAGTCATCGCTGTATTGCTAAGCTTGCTTGGAGCAGCTCCTTTACCAATTGGTCTAGGGTTGATGATCATAGGGTTAGCGCTAGGCGTTGCCAATGGCTTGCCTACTATTAGCTTCGCTATGACTGATATTAGCTTGAGTGAATGGGCACGAGCTGTAGCATTGGCATTAGTGAGTGTAGGTGCTGGTACTGGTCTATACTGGTTCGGACAGCACTTAGTCAGTAAACAAACCCTATTAACCTCAGGTGCTAACCATAGTGACGCTGCCACTAAAAAAAATCAGTCTACTGCGGTATACCGCGCTACTAAACTAGTATTACCGATTTGGATATTACAGTTGATAGTTGGGGTGATTGCGTTATTTATTAGTGGTCTAAATCTGCCACCAATCGCGCAACTGGTATATGGGCTAGGAGTGCTGTTTGTAGTCAGTTATTTGCTACATTATGCTGTGCAACAACTATCTTATAAGTTTGGGCTGGTAGTTAGCTTACTATTGACCGTAGCACTAGGGGTAGTATTAGTAATAGCCGTACCAACCACTTGGCTAGTTGGATTGTTAGTTATTATTAGCAGCGTAGCGGTATTGTTGCTTTCAGTATTCGTTGGTTGGCAGATGAAAATCAGTCATCTGCGTAAGTCGTTAAACTTCGGTAATGAAGGCTTTTATAATTTGTGGCGCATAGCCATTCGTATTTTTGTGCCCTTAGCACTGACTTTAGCATTAGTAGGTTGGGTACTACAGTGGATGAGCTAGTAAATAATGATGTGGCTGTACAGATGCCCTTACAAACGCTAGCATCTAAGCCAATAACGGTACACTTAGCTTATGCAGAGACGGCACAAATACAGCATTATCTGAGCTTAGAGGTGGCTAATGGTACAACGATATATGAGGCGTTGGCACAAGCAGGTTGGTTAACACAGTTTGCTGCTTTGGCAGTATGGTGTGAGCAAGTAGCAGCGGCTATAACTCCCGCTGCCAAATTATGGCATGTGGGAATTTATGCACAAAAGCAGCCACTCAGCTATCAATTGCAGGCGCTTGATCGAATTGAAGTCTATAGGAGCTTAAGTACTGACCCGATGTCTCAACGCAAGAATAAGTCTAAATAGTGGCAAACTATACGGTTACAGTCTGTCAGCAGACAAAACCTAACGCATAAAAAAGCGCTATTTAAAAAGTAAACAGCGCTTTATGCTAACTAGTGCTTAAGGTTGAGCTATTAAAACTGATTTATCACCCTTGGCTTATCTTGAATGATTTACTACTTCTCATTTATCAAGGTTGCGGCAAGGTTTCAATACCTTCAATACGGCTAACTATGCCATTGGCATCGAAGTAAACTCGCAAATGCTGGCTAGCATTTTTGACATCAGCAATGCCCTTACGACTTCCTTCAGTACCTGCTTGAAAGTCATAAATATAATCCCAACGATTAGGCTCTAAAGTGTCTCTAATGGCAGGGCTGCCTAAGATATAGAGCACTTGGTTTTGGCTCATACCTACCTTCAAGGCTTGGGCTTGGGTCTGACTAAGAGGTGTTCCTTGCGGCAGATCAATCTTATAAACGCTAAATAGTGAGCAGCCTGATAGCGTAACTGTAGCGCCAATGCTAATAGCGATCATAAGTTTGCGTAGCATACGAGTATTGGCAATAGAACGAAGAGATAATGAATTTATCATGGTAAGATGACTCATAAGAAATGGGTTAGGTACGGCCAACAGTTGTCAATACAACCATTACCGACAATCTTGGACAAATGATACGTGATTTACTTGCAATTGCCTATCACTTACGACATTATTTAATAAGCATTATAGAATAACTATAACTACTAGTACCTCATAATCTTAACAGAATTAAAGCTTTATAAGCTTAAGCTTATCTACTTACAATAGTATTTTGAGATAGTTTAAAGCTGTTAAAGCCTAGTTCTTACTCTTTAATGGTTGTTGGCTTTGGCCAGTAGCTTGCCTTCAGCCGCACTTGTTTATCATTGCAAAACGTTTTTATTTACTAAGACTTTAATAGTCAAGAGGGATACTATGGCTTTCACCAATCAAGATTTACGTAAAGCGGGGCTTAAAGTTACCTTACCTCGCATTAAGATTTTAGAATTATTAGCAAACGCAGAGCATCACCATATGAGTGCTGAAGAAGTTTATAAAGCACTGATTGGGCAAGGTGAAGATGTGGGTTTAGCCACGGTTTATCGAGTATTAACTCAGTTCGAGCAAGCCGGTATCGTTGAGCGTCATAACTTTGAAAATAATCTTTCTGTGTTCGAGATCACTCAAGACGAGCATCATGACCATTTGGTTTGTGATGTATGTGGCAAGATTATTGAGTTCCACAACGAAATTATCGAAGAAGAACAACTGAAAGTGGCAAACGAGCATGGTTTTAAGCTCTCAGGACATTCACTAGTACTTTATGGTATCTGCAATAATCAAGAATGTAAGGATAGCGCCAAGTAAGTCGCACGATTCAGCTAGCTTTAGTGCTATTTGCTGTAGTGCTTTATTCCTGATATCTTAGGCTTAGTATTAAGCATAAAAAAAGTCTTTATAAATAAAGGCTTTTTTTATTGCAGATAGGTTGAGGATAGCTAATTCAAGGTTGGTTATCGGTTGCTGCTTTTCATTATTGGCCCTTATAAATATACTATCTAAACACTGACAAGTTAACAGCGGCGATTTCTTCAACCCCAGTTTATCCATAGCTAATGATGGCTCAACGCTAATAGCTAATTAGCATCTAAAGAGAGTTTTTTAATATTTTTATCTTTATAGTTATCACTATGTCTACTATTGAGCTTGACCTGTAAACGCAGATCATTTGGTGAGTCAGCATACTTAATAGCATCTTGGTAAGTGATCTCGGAGTTTTCGTACAAGTCGAACAGGGCCTGATCGAAAGTTTGCATGCCACTATTACGTGAACGAGCCATAACCTGTTTTATTTCGTGAATTTCACCCTTACGAATATAATCACTTATCAGCTGCGAGTTTAGTAAGATTTCAATAGCGGCTTGGCGTCCTTGGCCATCCGAGGTAGGGATGAGTTGCTGAGCGACAATCGCTTGTAAGTTAAGCGATAGATCCATAAGTAGCTGACTGTGACGATCCGCTTCAAAAAAGTGAATAATTCGATCTATGGCTTGGTTGGCATTGTTAGCATGTAAAGTCGCAAAAACTAAGTGACCAGTTTCAGCGTACTGAATCGCATAGTTCATAACTTCACGGTTACGGATTTCTCCGATTAAAATAACATCTGGTGCTTGACGTAGAGTGTTTTTCAGACCTGTCTCAAAAGTTAAAGTATCGATACCTACTTCGCGCTGGGTGATAATACAGCCTTGATGCTGATGGATAAATTCTATAGGGTCTTCAATAGTAATAATGTGGCCATGCGAGTTACGATTACGATGTCCTATCATAGCAGCTAGGCTAGTAGACTTTCCTGTTCCTGTGGCACCCACTAACAATATAATACCGCGGTTCTTCATGGCCAGTTGTTGCAATAATGGGGGTAACCCCAGCTCATCAGTAGTAGGGATTTTGTTTTCTATTTTTCGCAAAATCATGCCTGGCATGTTACGTTGCCTAAAAGCACTAACCCGAAAGCGTGCTTTTTCTAATTCATCTGTGATAGCAAACTGACATTCATTAGTCTCAGCAAACTCTTTACGCTGACATTCTGTCATTACACCTCTGACTAAGGTTTCGACTTGCTTCTCTGTTAATGCTACTTTACCTACAGGACGGATGACACCGTTCATCTTCATCGATGGAGCGACATTGACGGTAATAAATAAGTCAGAGCCATTATTTTTAATCATCAGTTGTAATAGTTTATCGAAGTCCATAATGATAGCCTCATATAGATAGAAATTAAAAAGGCTCAAAGTAGTCAAGTCGATGCCAAAAAGCTATAAAGTTATTGAGCACTAAGAATTAAGAATTGAGCACTAAGAATTAAGCTATAAAATCAAATTACAAGAATGCATCAGGTTGTTTGGCATAAGGACGAGCAACTTCTTTACTAATCGTGCCTTTACTGATTAAATTTTGTAATGATTGGTCGAGGGTGATCATGCCTTCGCTAGCACTAGTTTGAATAGAGGAATACATCTGCGCCACTTTGTTTTCGCGTATTAAATTACGGATAGCTGGAGTACCGAGCATGATTTCGTGCGCAGCGACACGACCACCTGTTTTGCGTGGCAATAGAGTTTGCGAGATAACGGCTTGCAAAGATTCAGATAACATAGCCCGAATCATAGATTTTTCTGAAGCGGGAAACACATCAATGACTCGGTCAATAGTTTTGGCAGCTGAGCTAGTGTGTAAGGTGGCAAACACTAAATGTCCAGTCTCAGCAGCAGTCAAGGCCAAACGTATAGTCTCAAGGTCACGTAGCTCACCGACCAAAATCACATCCGGATCTTCACGTAAAGCTGAGCGTAGTGCTGGTCCAAAGCCCAAAGTATCACGGTGCACTTCACGCTGGTTAATTAGACTTTTTTTGGACTCATGGACAAATTCAATCGGGTCTTCGATAATTAGAATATGCTCTTTACGGGTCTCATTAATGTAATCAACCATAGCGGCTAATGTCGTTGATTTACCAGAGCCAGTAGGACCAGTGACTAACACTACTCCACGCTTAAAGTCAGATACCCGTTTAAAGACATCGCCCATATCTAAATCATCCATAGACAAAACTTTGGAGGGGATAGTACGAAAAACAGCGCCGGCACCCCGGTTTTGGTTAAAAGCATTTACTCGAAAACGGGCTAAATTAGGTATTTCAAAAGAAAAGTCGGTCTCAAAAAACTCTTCAAAGTCTGCTCGCTGCTTATCATTCATGATAGCGTAGATCAGCTGATGAACTAACTGATGGCTCATTGCTGGCATATTAATACGAGTCATTTCGCCATCCACTCGAATAATTGCTGGCATTCCTGCTGAAATATGTAAATCTGATGCTTGGTGCTTGACCGCAAAACGTAGCAAATCCTCAATGCTCAACGTGCTTTTTTCAGACATAATTAGCGATTCCTAATGGTGAATAAAATACAACACTGCACCCTCTAAGCTTATATTTACAAAGAGCAAGGATGTTTTTATGTTAATCTGCTATAGCTATAATTGAACATGTATTCACATAGTAAGTAAGTTAATGTAACAATATAATAACAATACTAGTCATACTTAACCATCTATTAGCGCATACCAAGGCATAAATAGATTTATACAGAAACTTTCGATACGAGTACTTTATGAATAGTTCTTTGATTAATCCTAAAAACGACAACGATGCAAATACAGAAAGTAATAATGATCAAGCTAATAATAGCGATAGTGACTACAGTAAATTGATTAACAACTGGCAACAAATAAGTGCTCAAGTTATGCAAGCTTGTGAGCAGGCCTCCCAACAACCGGAATCCAAATCAGCGAGTAAAGTGACCTTATTAGCAGTGTCTAAGACTAAGCCTGCTGAAATGATTACCACTTTAGCTAAGCAAGGTCAGCTTGAGTTTGGAGAGAACTACCTACAAGAAGCTATCCATAAGATTAGCAGCTTGCGGGCAGACCCTGAAATGACAGCTATTGTTTGGCATTATATTGGTAGTATTCAGCGCAACAAAACTCGTGATATAGCGGAGAACTTTGATTGGGTGCAGACTGTTGAACGTGACATTATCGCCAAGCGCCTGAATGATCAGCGCCCAGATGGTATGGCACCATTGAATGTCCTTATTCAGCTCAATATTGATAATGAAGACAGTAAATCAGGCTGTTTGCCTGCAGAGCTTGCTGATTTGATAGCTACTATCAAAAGCTATGAGCGCTTACAACTGCGTGGACTTATGATTATTCCTGCCAAAGCAGATACTGATGCTTTTGCCCGTACTCAGCAGTTATTCAACGACATACAAAAGCAGTATCCAGAGCTTACTGCTTGGGACACGCTAAGTATGGGTATGAGTGATGATATGACTGAGGCGATTGCTAATGGCTCGACTATGGTACGAGTTGGTACCGCAATATTTGGTGCGCGCGATTAGTCAGACGCTTTGTTTGAATGATTGTTGCTTGCAATAGCTGTTACTTGAAAGAATTGTCTGTTGCCATAAGCTATTATTAAAACCGTTCTCTCTGCTCTTTGTGCAAACAGTATTTTATTGAAAGTTGGCCTTATATTAATAGGTTTAATACAAACGCTGTTTGGTTTAAACAACATCCTCGGACTTAGTTACCAGCAGTTGATTGATTTTGAGTTTTTCAGTAGCAAGAATCTCAAAATGATAATTGGCATAGTCAATACTGTCGGTCTTTTTGGGAATTTTGCGTAGCATATACATCATAAAGCCACTGATCGTTTCATAGTTTTGACTATGCGGTAGACTGACGATACCAAGCGCCCTAATAACATCTTCAATCGGGGTCATACCGTCGATCAGCCACGAGTTATCAGTGCGCTGAACGATGGGCTGCTCCTCTAAAGTAACTAGCTCGCCCATTACAATACTCATCACATCTTTTAGGGTGATAACGCCTACTACTAAAGCGTATTCATTAACGATGACCGCAAAATCTGCACCCGTTGATTTAAACGTTTCTAACACTTCAAATAGCGATAGCGTATTGGGAACGAACAGCGCAGGTTTTAGCAGCGCTTGATCGGTCAGGCACACTAGCTGTTGTTCAAGTACCGATGCCAAAAAGCTACGGGACTCAACATAACCAATGATATGTTCTAAGTCGTCGTCGATGCAAACTAAGAACTTATTGTGCGGCTGTCTAATCATTACCGCGACTATATGCTCAGTACTAGCCTTGCTATCAAAGTAAACTACATGCTCACGAGGATTCATCACTGAAGTCACTGTTCGCTCTTGCATCTCAAAAATATTTTCAATTAAATGGTGTTCTTGATGCTTAATGACTCCTGCTTCTGCACCAGCATCCATTACCGCATAGATATCCTCTGAAGTCATATCGTCTTGACGAATTGTGGAAATACCTAGCGCTTTAAACAGTACGTTTGCTGCGCCATCGAATACCCAAATTATAGGCTTAAAAATAAAGATCAAAAATATCATTGGTCGTACTAATTTGACAGAAACATTTTCAGAGTCTGACATAGCCAGCCGTCTTGGCATTAAGTCAGCGAGCAGTGAAAACACACTAGTGATAATGATAAACGACAGTACAGAGGCTACAGTTTCATTTTTAAATAACAGCGATAAATAAGGACTGATAGCTGATTCGCCAATCGCTCCAGCGGAGATAGCTACTGCATTGAGCACGACTTGGACTACGGTAATGAAGCTGCCGGAATGTTGTTGCATATTGAGGACATCAAGGGCACGTACTTCCCCTTCTTTGGCCATCACTTGTAACTTAATCTTGCGGCTGGCGGCAATGGCAATTTCAGCACCAGATACAAAGGCGCTTAGGGCCAGTAATAAAAACAGAAACACACTAGCGGTTAGCAAGCTCATGAAATACTCGGATAAATATAGATGGGATTATTGAAGCGATAATTAAGGAGACGATTAAGTCGGCTATTGGGATAAAGATAAAAAGTAACGACACAAAGTAAAGACAGTGACTAAATTTTATTAACAGGTAATAAAAAAGCTGGGCAAGTACCCAGCTAATAATTTCATCATTGATTTTTCTATAAGTCTGATTGTCGGCTAGCTAGGGTTTAAGCTAGCTAGCCTCTATCTTTTATAGTTAGCCTTTTAGTGACCATTTATTTACTAAGGGATAGCGACGCTCGCGCCCAAAAGCCTTGTGGCTGATCTTAGTACCTATGGGTGCTTGTAGGCGCTTAAACTCGCTATGGTCGACCATCTTGATGGTTTTAGCGACTAAGTCTTCGTCAAAACCTCTAGATACGATATCTTGATAGCCCATATCTTCATCGATATATAAGGTGAGGATACCGTCCAATATGGCATAATCGGGCAGACTGTCTTGGTCGGTTTGATCAGCTCGTAGCTCAGCTGAAGGTGGGCGAGTGATGACTCGTTCAGGAATAACCGGGGTGTCTTCTAAACGATTACGATAGCTGGCCAAGTCATAAACTTGGGTTTTATAAACGTCTTTTAATACGTCAAAACCACCCGCCATGTCACCATATAAAGTAGAGTAGCCTACTGCTAATTCAGATTTGTTACCAGTAGTAATAACCAAATGACCAAATTTGTTCGATAGCGCCATCAAGATCACTCCACGGGCGCGAGCTTGGATGTTCTCTTCTGTAGTGTCCGCTGGTGACTTGTTAAATAATGGAGCAAGGGTATGACGAATGCCTTCTACTGCATCAAAAATAGGACATACAGTATAAGAAACATTCAAGCGGCGTGCTTGTGCTTGGGCATCCTCTAAACTAATTTTTGAGGTGTACTCATAAGGCATCATCACGGCATAGACTTTGTCTGCGCCTAAGGCGTCGACAGCGATACATAAAGTCAGCGCTGAATCAATACCACCGGACAGACCAATAATCACCCCAGTAAAGCCGGAGTTATTAACATAATCACGTAAGCCCACTACTAAGGCTTGATACATCTCAGACTCACGGCTCAATGATAGGGGCGCTTTAGCTTGAGTGTTAAAGGTACCAGTATTGACATCTAAAGTGGCTAGCAACAGCTGATTCATAAAGCGTGTAGCTTCGTGAGCAATATTACCGTTGGCTTGTACTGCCATTGAGCCACCGTCGAATACTAAGTCATCTTGACCACCAACTGCATTAACATAAATAATCGGTAGCTTATTGTCACTACTGCGCTTGCTTAGCATGGCTTTGCGAGTATCTTGCTTTTCTCTTTGGAAAGGAGAAGCATTGAGACTAATAATGAGCTCTGCACCTTGCTCCTTTAGTTCTGCAATTAGGTTCTTTTCCCATAAATCTTCACAAATAAGAAGACCTATAGTTATACCTTTATAGTCAAATAAAACTTGGTTACGACCTTTATCAAAATAACGACGCTCGTCAAACACCCCGTAATTAGGTAAGAATTGCTTATGATAAAAGCCCTTTTGATGGCCGTTATGCAAAATAGCCGCTGAGTTAAAAGTACCGTGATGATCCACATGAGGGTATCCAACAATCATGACGATATCTTCAATGTCACTCAAGTTAGACAAAGCGCTTTTGATACGGCCTGAAAGACTAGGGCGTAGTAATAAATCCTGTGGAGGGTAACCTAAAAGCGCTAATTCAGGGAAGATAATAACATCAGCACCTTGTTCACGTGCTTCTATTGCAAGCGCACGCATTTTTTCAGCATTGGCGGTAATGTCACCGACTAAGAAATGCGATTGAGCTAAGGCAAAAGTAATAGAGTTGGTCTGTGCAGATGGTTGTTCAGCAGTATTAGTAACAGAGGGATGAGCGTGGCTATTGTCTTTTGACATTGTTATTGTTCCTATCAATATAGTATTTAAAATTTAGTGGATTATTATTTATTTGGATCGTCTAGTTAAAATGCTTAGTTAGAATGTGCTCACCAAACTATAATATATGGCTTAGTTTTTTAAAATAATTCAGTTATAGGGCTTAATGATTTAACTTGTTTGTACAATTTATCGCTTATGATGTTTGCTAGCTAAAGTATTATTTGGCCAGTAAGCTAGCCAAATAATACGTAAAAAGTATAAAAAAAGTAAATGCTTAGCTACTATTCTTAAATTTAGCCTCAAGACAGGTCCGTGAATCTAGTGCTGAGACTGAGCTATATAGTTGTACTAGCTAGCAAAAATATTGCCAAATAGGCAGCTAAAAAAAATCTCAATGGATTTCGTATGCACAAAATAATACCCTTAGTATAACATCAATTACTAATGCTAAGAGAACGCTACGGTGTTTTTGCACCCTAAACAAAACTATATTATTATCGACTTAAGTGAGTTTTGCTTACTATTACCTTTAGTTTTATTTCAATACTAAGGCGTGTTGAACATTCGACTGCAACAGTGTCTATTAGTCCTTGTTCAACGCCGCCTTAACAGACTACCTAAAACAAAATTGTAAGTAAAAATTACAACACAGTATTATTTATTCGTCTTATCCTATTGCATAATGGCTGCTGGTTGTTAAGATGTTTGCTAGGCGCATAGATATACAGTTTATAAACTTTTACTCATAGGCTCATGCCTACATATTCATATAATTCGCAGTAACATCCTATAAGGCTGTTACTGGTTGGTTCATACGCTATGATTGAAAACTGGACAAAAGAGGTCGTTATTCAGCGATTACTAGCCATTACGTTACTAGTGATACTGTTTATACTTTGCTTTCAAGTGGTGCAGTTCTTTATTGTGCCAGCACTTTGGGCTGCGATTTTGGCCTACGTTACTTTTCCTATTTATAAGTTTTTCCATGAAAAAGTAAAGTTCAGTTCAAATGTTAGTGCGGCCATTATGACCATTAGTATCTCGCTAATGATAGGGGTACCCTTAGTTATAGCGATATTTATACTGCAACAAGAAGCGCTTAGCCTCTATACTAATCTCATCTATCGTATCAAAGTCGGCTATCTTGATATGCCCGATTCTCTTAAAAACCTACCGGTTATTGGTCAACAAATTCAAGATATCTTATGGAGAGTAAATAAGAATCCTGAGGGTACTCTCGAAGCTTTTCGTGCTTGGATTCAGTCGCACTTATACTACGGCAAAGTGGCTCTCGATGTATTGTTCAGCAGTCTTGCCAAATTGGGTATGGCTTTGATGACGCTTTATTTCTTTTATCGTGATGGCATCAGTCTAATACGGCAGATTCGTCAAGCCTTGCGTAATATCATCGGCAACCGTATTGATGGCTATATTGATTCTGTAGGCACCACCACGCGCGCTGTAGTCTATGGTATTGGTCTAACGGCATTAGCGCAGGCATTACTGGCTGGCGTCGGTTATTACTTTTCTGGTGCGCCTAGTCCTATCTTGCTTACCCTCATCACTTTCGGAGTGGCGCTAATACCTTTTGGTACCCCGTTTGCGTGGGGCGCAGTATCGATCTGGCTGTTGAGTCAAGGTTATACTACTGAAGGTATTGGTCTCGCTTTATGGGGTGTTTTAGTGATCAGCTGGGTCGATAATCTTATTCGTCCTATCGTCATTAGTGGCGCTACCAAGATTCCTTTTATCATTATTTTTATCGGCGTATTAGGCGGTCTTACAGCTTTTGGTTTCGTTGGTTTGTTCATAGGCCCTGTAGTACTAGCTATTGGCCTTGCCATTTGGCGTGAGTGGATATCACAGCATAAAAACGAGATTTTTGCCCCTAAGCAAGTGTTATTAACTGATAATCAAATGTTATTAAACTTCGAGAAGCAGAATAAAGACGATAGTGAAAATCCTGCAAACAGTTAATAGCTGGTAATGGTAAATGAATATTCCTATATACCAATAACCCTATAACCCTATAATCCTATAATCCTATAATCCTATAATCCTATAATCCTATAATCCATTAAGCTGATGGCACTACTATGTTAACTAATAAACCGATTGTCCTGACTATCCTTGCCGATAGTAATATCGCTAGCCTTGATGACTTTTTTAATTCGCAAACCTTAGCTCAAGATGCAGCGCAGAATATAAAAATTATAAAAGTAGTAGGCCGTGATATAGATGCGCAATTGCTAAGCGAGCTACAACCGGATGTATTGCTGATACGTTCAGTGACGCTAGTGGACAAGCAATTACTAGCTAATAATACTAGTGTCAAATTTGTTGGATCAGCCACCATTGGTACTGATCATGTCGATCAAGCTTATCTGGCTGAGCGTCATATCACTTTCGCTAATGCTGCTGGCTGTAGCAAACATTCCGTTGCCCAATATGTGCTGACAGCGATACTGACTTTGCAGCCCCAATACTGGCAGCAGCCGATGACCTTAGGTATTATTGGACTAGGGAATATTGGCAGTACGCTAGCTCAGTATGCTACTGATCTAGGCTGGCAAGTACTAGGTTACGATCCGTTGTTACCAGCATCAAAATATAATAATGCCAGCTTTGAGCAACTGCTTAGCCAAAGTGCTGCTATTAGTTTGCATGTGCCTTTGACGGTTGCCGCTAATGGCAAAGCTATTAACAATGCTAGCGATTATCCAACTGAGCATCTTATTGATTCAGCAGCGTTGCAGCTTATGTCGCCTGATGCGCTACTGATCAATAGTGCGCGCGGGCCAGTGATTGCTGAAGCAGCGCTAAAGGCCAATATTGAAAGTACTGGACGCCAAGTGGTGCTAGATGTGTTCGAGCATGAGCCGCAAGTCGACAAGAGCTTACTGGACCAATTAGCTTTTGCCACGCCACACATTGCAGGATATAGCGTAGAAGGTAAGCTGCGCGGCACCCAGATGATCTATGACGCCCTATGCGAACAGTTGGCAGTCGAACCTGTGCAATCTATGCTGCATCTATTGCCAGCGAACTTGTACTTATGGTCTGAGCTTAAAGCTCATCCTGAGCGTTTGGATAAGTTTTATGATATCGCAGAAGATGACCGAGCATTGCGGGCAAAAATAGTGGATGGGCAAGTCAAAGGTGCTGACTTTGATCAGCTGCGTCGGGACTATCACTTGCGTCGTGAATGGCAGTCCTAATGGTTTCGTCTCTAATATTTAACGTAAAAATCTAGTTGACAACTACCAGTGAGCACTAGTATAAGATGAGCCTAAATAATGAGTCGCTTATAAAAGCTACGGAGGATAAGGCAGTTTATGGGCCTACAATGAGTTTAGCAGTGGCGCACAAAAGAGCAAAAATGCTAGCTGACATCAGGCAGTTTTTTGCGCAGCGTCAAGTGTTAGAAGTGCAGACGCCCTTATTGTCACAAGCAGCAAATACTGACACTTTTTTGCAGTCAGTGGCTTGTAGGGTAACTTATCAGGACAAGCCTAGTGCTTATTATCTACATACTTCACCCGAATTCGCTATGAAACGTTTGCTCGCTAGTTGGCAAGTAGCGATTTATCAAATCTGTCCAGTATTTCGTGATAACGAAATTGGTTCGCGCCATAATATTGAATTTACTATGCTCGAATGGTATCGACTAGGTTATAGCTTGACGGAGCTAGGCGAGGAGTTGGCAAAATTACTAGAAGTGCTTTACGGTTATCCGGTAGTTATGACTCACTATCGCTATATCGATGCGTTTATTGACTTTGTAGCTATTCACCCTCTCACCTCTAGTGTTACCGCATTGAGAGCTATAGCTGAGGATAAAGGTCTAGTCGCTAAAAGTTTTGCGCCGCCGTCCCACTCTGTAGAAAGTGAGGAGAGTATTAGCGCCGTTTTAGAGGATGACGCTGACAATCGTCAACAGTGGCTGGATCTATTGTTTAGTCACTTGGTAGAACCCAATCTAGGTCACGATTTACCTACTTTAATCATCGACTATCCTCCAGCTACTGCTGCACTAGCTAAGACTGATGTTGACAAAGACGGTAATCTTGTAGCCAAGCGCTTTGAGCTGTATATAAATGGTATTGAGATTGCTAATGCTTACGATGAACTGGCCGATGGCGCAGCGCTGCAACAACGCTTTGAGCAGGACAATCTGTTACGTCAACAGCATGATTTAGCACAAATGCCTATTGATCAGCATCTAGTTGCTGCTTGTGATGACTTACCGGCTTGTAGTGGTATAGCCGTTGGTTTAGATAGACTATTGATGGTTATCTCAGGTGCCAAAAATCTAAGAGAAGTGATCCCTTTCCCTAGTGATTTGGCCTAATAGCTAATAGCGATTAACCAGTAATTAACAAGCCATCAGCAATACTCATTAATTATCAATCATCAATAGCTACGCCATTTAAATAAACAAAAGAGCGTACAGGCTTTTTAGCTTGTACGCTCTTTTTAAGTATCTACTTACATGATGGTATAGTCGCCATGCAAAATACCCTTCGCAAGTAAAAAATTTACAATTTAAAGTCAGTTCAAGCACGGGGTCTAATTAACGAACTAAACGGTTCAGCCCATCAGCAAAAGACTTTTTATCACGGTCGCCATAAGGTTTCTGACCGCTCATCTCCTGCAATTCTAAAACGCCAGTACCACGCATAGTATCCATGAAGTCACGCATATTGAGCTTTTGCTTAATGTTATTATGATCGTAAATGACCCCACGTGAGGTCAGTACTTTGCCGCCTTTATCCAGAATATCATTGGCTAGTGGAATATCGCTAGTAATAGCCAAGTCTCCTGCTTGAATATTTTCAGCGATATAATCATCAGCTTTATCAAAACCTTGTGGCACCACGGTCATAATTAATAGCGGTGACTTACGTAATTTAATAGGCTGATTGGCGACGAATATTACGGTAGTCTGAGTACGTTCAGCTGTTTTAATAATCAAGTCTTTGGCTATTAGAGGTACTGAGTCAGCATCAACCCAAATCTGCATTATTTTTTCACCTTATTAACAGGTTGTTTTGTAGATTTTGGCTTAGTAGTGGTTTTAGGCTCTGCTGTTTTGGTGGCATCAGCATTATTACTAGTCATCACTATTTCAGCAGCGCTTGACTGCTCCTGTTGCGAATCGTTGCTTTGAGTATCGGTTACTAGTTCCGCTATCGCTTGGTTAATTAATAGTGAAGAGGGCTTTTTATCTAAGCCCATTTTATTAGGCATGATAGTGATCAGCTTAGCTAATGCCAGTTCTAAATCGGCAACATCATTGGGCATCAGGGTAATATGAGCAATCTTGCGATCTTCACGCTCAGCTTTATGATAGCTGTGATAGTGCGCGCCATCAATAGCCATTATCGCTTTAGTATCTGGATACTGCCCTAGTACGTTGAGCATAATAACCGGATGTATATTATCAGTATCTCCAAGGGGCAAGCCGACCACCGCCCGTATGTGATTTTCAAACTGACTAGTAACAGCGCCTTCAATGCTCCAATGCCCAGAGTTATGCACTCTTGGAGCAATCTCATTCGCCAACAGGTAATCATTACCGCGCTCATCTTTAGTAACGAACAGCTCAAGCGCCATAACGCCTACGTAGTCGAGATGATTCATCAAACTAGTCATGCTGCTCTGTGCTTGCGCAAACAAGTGGCTAGTGCCTACAGCTGGTGCTTGAGTTTTAGCCAACACACCTTGATAGTGATGGTTTTCCACTAAATCATAACAGCGTACGGTACCGTCTTGGCCACGTGCTGCAATGATGGATACCTCACGGCTGAAGTTAATAAAGCCTTCGGCTATAAGTGGTGCTGGCAGTGAAGTAAGGCGACCATCGCCACTCACCGCAGCTTTGAGCTCTTGCCAAGCCAGCGCTATGTCACTTTGCTCTTTTATAACGTATTGACCTTTGCCATCATAGCCACCACGACTGGTTTTCAACACGATAGGCAGGCCCAAAGTACTGCAAGCTTGCTGCAAGTCAGCTAGAGAGGAAACTGCTTTAAACGGTACAGTAGCGATGTCAAGATCATTGAATAATTGTTTTTCTTTTAAGCGGTCTTGCGCAATCTCAAGGGCGATAGGAGGTGGAAACATTCCCTGTTTTTGCTGGCTAGCAGAAAGTTTAGCCAAGCGTTCAACAGTCGCAGTAGGGGTGTTTTCAAACTCTAGCGTAAATACTTCAGCAGCAGCGATGAAATCCTCTAATTGCTCACTAGTATAAACCCGACCATAGAGGCCAGCTGGACAATCAGCATTGTCCTCCAAAAACACGCACTGATAACCTAACGGCATAGCTGCTTGAGCTAGCATCATGCCGAGCTGACCACCGCCTAAGATACCGATAGTGCGAATAGTTTGAGTAACAGGATAAGCATTGGCTGTGGTCATAGCTGGCCTTTAAATTAATAAGATGATTTGAATGATTTGGTTAAGCAGACTCTACAATACTCTAGAATATTGCAGAATCAAAATCTAGGGATAGCTCGCAGAGTAGTAAGGCTAATAAAATAGCAAAAGGTGCACTATAGGCACCTTGTCACTAAAACACTTATGTAAAAGACTTATACAAAGTAACCATTACCTACAATAAAACCTATTTATTAGCAAGTAAGTTAAATACAGTAGCTGTTTTTTATTTACTGGTTAATGATACCTGGGGTGGGACTAGCTAAGATAGTTTCGGTTTGCTTTTGACGTAGGTCATGCAGTTTGGTAGCTAGCACCTTATCTTGTAGCGCCAAGATCTGAATAGCAAGCAAAGCAGCGTTATAAGCACCGGCACTACCGATCGCTAAAGTACCAACCGCCACGCCTTTAGGCATTTGAACGATAGACAATAAGCTATCCCAACCGCTGAGCATAGAGGACTTAACGGGTACACCCAATACTGGCAATGGCGTTTGGCTGGCACACATACCTGGTAAATGAGCAGCACCGCCCGCACCAGCTATAATCACTTGTAAGCCATTATCTTTGGCGGCTTTGGCATAATCAAACAATCGGTCAGGCGTTCGATGGGCTGAGACTACTTCGCATCCAAAAGCAACATCGAAGTCAGCTAATAGTTGTGCAGCAGCGCTCATAGTAGCCCAATCAGACTGCGAACCCATGATGATACCTACTTTGGCTGGGCCGGCAGGTGAGGTAATGGGATTAGGTTGGGTAGTGACAGTGCTCATGGCGCAATATCCTCAAAAAGACTATCATACAAAAATTCTACTACTGCCGTAAAGACAAGTTTGAGTGCTACTGTTAATAGAGCATAATTTAGCGGTTTTTTAAACATTATTTAACTGCCGATTGCCAAAGGATGAATAGCTAATTAATAATTAGTTAATTAATCAGACTGTATCAAACCGTATTAGACAGTAGAAGATTAACAGTCGTGGCGATGCTGGACAAAATTGCTGGAGGAGAGTGCTAAGGACTTAGTAGTCTCTAACTGGTAGCAAGTCAAGTAGCCACTATCTACCGCTGCAGAATAGTCGGTACAAATAACTTGTGCACTTAAGGGCTGTGGCTCACCAGTTAGCCAATAATGGCCCACGAATACTAGTTTATCGGTCTTTAAAGTAAAATCGATATTTTCTGCTAAGGCATCTATCGGAATCTGCGCTAATCCTGAATCTGGGGCGCGCGCAATTTGATGGATAGTGCGTTTATTTAATTCATCTAGCCACCAGCGTACTCGCACTCTTGAACGTTCAGTACCTTCTTTATCGATAATGACTAACCCTGCTGGTAGCGGAGTTTCTACTCCCTTTAGCACCCGCTCTAATGCCTCATAAGGCAAGCTGTGCTTTTGTGAGGTCATTATCAGTGCTTGCTCCGTTAGACAGTGATTAGCGCTCAATAACGGCTGCAATACCGCCATGCTGTCGACATCCCAGCAAGCATGGACAAAACAAGCGTAGTCAGTTTCAATCCATAATGGTAGCTCATATAAACGTGCCAGCCAATAACGATGTAAATCAGAACCAAATGCTATCTCTGCCAAAAATGCTTGATGCTGAGCAGTATGGATAGCATTGTGCGGGCGTAAATACTGATCTGGCTCATTGGGGTCAATGGTAGCATAGGCTAAGGCATTGTATTCATGATTGCCCATAACCGCATCGGCCACATCAGCGTCTAACATGGCAAATACTAACTCTAAGGTGGCGAGCTGCTGCGAACCTCGGTCTATCAAGTCACCAATGAACAGCGCTCTATGATTGTTAGGAGGTTCAAAATATTGGCCGTTATGAACATAACCTAACTGCGTGAGCAAGCCAATAAGCTTGTCCGCATAACCGTGAATATCGCCGATAATATCTATAATCATAACTAGCTTTCTATACTGATTTTTTATACTAAAAGGTACAGCCCACTAAAAGCTGGGCGAGAGTAAAGCGTTAATGAAATGTGGCAATATCTGAGGCTGTAGAGCAATAGTAGCTATTACCCCAAAGGCACCACCCCATAAGTGAGCCATATGATTGATATTAGAGCCACCACGCTTGTTGGCATAGATACTGTAAGCGACGTAGGCGACAGCGAATAAAATCGCAGGAATAGGCACGACTGCGAATAAATAAATCATGTCCCAAGGTGCTAGTAAGATAAAGGCGAACAATACTGCTGACACCCCACCTGAGGCGCCTAGGCTTAAGTAACTGGCATTGCCTTTATTTTTAAGATAGCTTGGAATCATCGCCACGACGATAGCCAAAACGTAGAACACTAAAAAACCATAACCTGCTAAAAACGGCTGATATATGCCTTCAATAGCTCTACCAAAAAAGTATAAAGTGAACATATTAAACAGCAAGTGCATACTGTCCGCATGAATGAAACCGTGAGTGACAAAACGATCCCATTGCCCACTGCTTACTGCTGGTGGATAAAAAATAAGACGATTAAACAAGGCCTTATTTTGCCATGCCAATAAGCTTACGATAACCGTAATAATAATAATAAGGGTGGTGTGGTTCAGCAAAGGGAAATCCTTAGGCAAATACGAATTAATAAAGGGGCTAAAAGCCTACTAGCTAACATAAAAGGGTATAGCAAAAATCTAACAAGTAGACCTTATCTTAGTGACTTTAAAAATAAATCACAACGATAGCGCAGCGTAATTTACATACACATACAAATTTGTAATGACTAACTACGGCTTTAGGAGTAGTACTTTTTATTGCTTATTTATTAGCAGATTCATTTAATAGTTAAATCTTTCTATGCCCCAGCGAAATCTGTTATCAAAGCTCTCACTACCAAATTAGCAGCCAAATTGACTGCTGGCGGCTACTGAAGGGACTACTGTACTAGTACTGCCATTTTAACGCTATTCTTCCATCAGGAAAGTATTAACAGTGATGTTTTAAGGAAGCCATTTTAGGAGAAATTTCTAGGAGCCATTATAAACGACTAATTATAGAAGACTGTAGGTTTTTTAGCGACAATAGCTAACAAAAGTTAATTATTATCTAACTAATGAGTGACTTTAATAGCAATTATGTCCATAGTGTAAGCCTTTCATAATATTTTCTTCTAAGAAATATAAGGTTTTGCCTAAGCTGCCGCTATCTGTGAGAATAGCGCTAATCTAGGTAAAAACCATGACAATTATCGATTAATCGGTATAGATCTTAATACCAGAACTACAAAACAATATAAGCGATAAGGCTTATCTAGCAGTCATCAGCTTACTTGAACAGGTCTATGCGCTACTAGTTGCCCGTCTAATATCAGCAGATATTTATAGTCATTTGCTAAGTACCCAAGCGTTAGCAACAGAGTTGACTAATAGTATTTTTGAGCAACTTTGGCCTTATTCTGAGTAGCGACAGTTTATTACTAATGATTTGGCTGTTACTTATCATGTCGATTAGGCTACTGGCTACTACCAAGCAACTAATTAACAATGCTAGTCATCTGAACTATCAAAAATTTGAGGTTCTCACTAAAGGTCAGTCGTTATCTGCTTACTTAAAGCCAAAGCAGGCAGCGATACGTCAATACTTGCCGATATGGGCAGCTCCTGTAATATCAGCTGCTATGCCAACTAGTCAAGAGCAGCTTATAGCCAGTGTTAGTATTGATTCAGTGGTTACCACTATTGTTGATAAAAAGGCTAAAGCAGAAATAGAAAACCAAGGAGTAGGAAAAGAAGTAGGGTTTTTAGAGCTAGGAGCTAGGAGCTAGGAGCTAGGAGCTAGGAGCTAGGAGCTATGAGTCTAATAGCTGCAATAACCAGAATGAATTTGATAACGTTAGTAACTTTAATCATAATCTAAAAAATTTTAACAACAGCAATCAGCCAGCTGGCAATGTGTCTTTAGCAGAAGTAGAAAATTTGGTCAGTAAGTCCATCGTATCTGACTCTTTAACCCATGCGATGCCAATTGATAAAAATATAAACCCTAATAATTAATGGCTATTTAAAGTTAATTAGGACCTGGATTATTAATCCGTTTTTATCATTCCATTAATCTATTGCTGTATCTATTTTCTAAGTTGAGTAGGTGATGATTATCAATTAGGGGTTCTCTATTATAAATTTGAAAAGCCTATAGTTCACAGGTTCTCGTAATAGATAATATTATCTGTTTATATTATGTTATCAATTCGTTGTGAATAAGGCTCGCAGTTACGCCTAACAACTGAAAAATTACTTATAGTAGCATTTACACAACATCAGGTTTATTGTGGTTCACAGTTACCCACAATTATAATGTAGGCATCCGTTAAATCGTTATTTATATTTGTATTTATTTTTATAAGTAGTTATTTAGTAGAGTGTTCTTTATTAAACTAGTTTGATTGTTAGGAGTAGTTGTTGATTGAGTTTTACAGATCTTCTTATAAAATAAGTAACGCTACCAATTATTATGATCATAGTATTTATTGAAATTTAAAAGATAATATTGGGCTTAAGTCATTATTTTTTTTATCAAATAAATTACGTTATGGATAAATATTTTAGGTATAGTGATAAGATATAATAGTAGTCAATAAATAATTTTGCTAGGCAGCAATGTCATAGTTTTACTGTTTTAAGAAAAGTGCCAATGATTTTAAAGCTTGTTGGCAAACCATTGTAACTTGAGGAAATATATTATGGATATTATTAGTCATTTAACACGCACAGTCACTCCCGCAGTACTAGGAGGTGATGATAACTCTGCCAAAAAGAATTTGCTTGAACAGTTCTATGCTGTTTTTGCCGCGCGTTTAGCGGATACAGACACTTATGACCGCTTTGCCAATGAAAATATCGCTCGTGATGATCAAGGGTTTTATGATCGCGTATGGACAGAGGGTAGTCATCGTGATCAGATATCAAGCGAGTTATCAGCTGCGCACAATGTAGACGCTACCGCTTCACGTGGTTTAATCGCTATGGCAGCTCCTTTGGCTTATCACGAGATCAAAAGCTTAGCAGGTACTACGCCAGTACCGCAGTTCTTAAATGACAATTTATCCAGCTATCAGCATCACATTCCTGCTTGGGCTAGTGCTGTTATTCCTGCTGGAATGCTGGTTGCGACTCCTGCTGGCAAACGTATTTCTGACACTACCAGTATGGCGCCATTAGTACGTGAAGAAGAAGAAAAGTCAGGCAGCTTTATGAAAGCATTATTGCCTATCATAGGTCTGATTATTTTGGCTGCTTTGGCTTGGGCCTTATTACGTGGTTGCCAAGAAAACCCAGAGCCTGTAGGAACGCCTGTAGTCACTGAAGAGCAAGTAGCAGATAATGGTCAAGTTGCCGTTGCTGCCGATGTAGAGCCTGCTGCATTACGTATCGCCACTGGCGAAACGAACAGCACTTTATATGCTTGTAGTATGACTGTTGGTGATGATGCGCTACAAGGTACTGTAATGAGTGCGATGAGCGATGCTTTCGGTACAGAAGCTGATAAGTGTCGTGCTGATGTCGATAATGACTTCGCCATAGATATGCCAGCCGCCCCACAGCTTGCTGCTATCTTAGCAGTTATTAAAGATGTTCCTAACGCCAGCATGATTATTAAAGGTGATAAAATCTTAGTAAACTCATCTGATGAGACCGTGCTAGCTAAACTAGTTAGTGACTTACAAGCTGTTGCTCCTGCTATGACGGTGGAAGCAGAAGGTCCATTGGATCTACAAGGCGAAATTGATGGTAGCTTAGCAGCTGCTGATGCCGCTATGGGCAAACTTGGTGAAAACCCAGATCCACGTGATGTTGCTCGTGCCTTAAGCTTACAAGTTATCAACTTTGAACTTGATGAAGCGCTTATTCCAGAAGCCAACAAGCCTTTCCTTGATCGCGCTGCTGCCCTTATTAAATCAGTACCTGATATGGCATTAACTATTGTTGGTAATACTGATAGCTTAGCTTCAGATGCTTATAATTTAGATTTGTCACGTCAACGTGCAGAAGCTGTAAAAGATTACTTAGTCTCTAAAGGTGTCGATGCTAGTAAGCTATCTACTAAAGGCGCAGGTGAATCTAACCCTATCGCTGATAACTCAACGGACCAAGGTCGTTTCCGTAACCGCCGCATTGAATTTACAGTATATGATGAGTCAGCAATGGGTAAAGAAGAAGAAGTAACTGCTGGTACTAGTACCAATACTGCTACTAAAGGTACGGCTACTATGCCAGATCCTGATTTGAATCCACTTGATAGCAACAATGATGATTTGCTACCAGATAGTGATGACCCAACTCAAGGTACTGCTGTAGATCCAAAGAAACCATAAGGTTAAAATATAACCCTGTTTAATTTTAACTAGTAAGTGATTAAAGTTTCTTAAAGAGCAGTAACCATAAAACAAAAACCGCGTCTTTAATGGACGCGGTTTTTTTGTTTGATTTTATCAATGACCTTGCAACCCGCCATCGATGTTGCATGCTATAGCTAGCTACTATTTATAGTTAGTAGGATCTAGTAAGTCGCTGACTTTATCTGATAACTGCTCAGCCATTGACGGAGCAAAAAAAGCCGTTGAGACCGCAAGTTTTGCTTGTTGCCAGTGTTGAAACTGCTGACAAGTTTCTTCAAGACTGCCTAGCCATTGCGGAATCTTACCGCGCATGGTTTTAATTCGATTTTGATTAGGATAAGGCAGCTCTTGTGCTGCTTCAGCTGCTTCATGAGCCGCTACTCTATCATTACAGACTAGGGCGATATCACAGCCAGCTTCAATTGCTGCTCGTACTCGTGCACTGACATCACCTGCGGCCTGAGCGCCTTGCATTGACAAGTCATCGGAGAAAATCACACCATCGAACTGTAGCTGCTGGCGTAGAATATCTTGTAACCAAACTTTAGAGAACCCAGCAGACTTAGCGTCGATCTGCGAGAAAACAACATGGGCTGGCATAATCGCATCAAGCCAAGGAAGGGTCTGCATAAAGGGTTGAATATCAGTCGCCATGATCTCATCAAAGCTACGCTCATCAATAGCTTCTGCAACATGCGAATCTGGCGCAATGGCGCCATGGCCAGGAAAATGCTTGCCAGTAGTTGCCATACCAGCGGCTTTCATACCCTGCATCAGCTGAGTACCTAGAGCCACAATTATCTGCGGATCTTGATGAAAACTGCGATCGCCAATCACTTGACTGATACCATCTCTGTCTAGCACGGGGGCAAAGCTGATATCGATACCTACTGCCAATACTTCAGCAGCCATTAAATAACCACAATCATAAGCTAAGCTTAAAGCGCGGCTCGGATCTTGATCAAATAACTTACCCAGCTGTCCCATAGCAGGCAGCTTAGTAAAGCCTTCACGTAAGCGTGCTACACGACCTCCTTCTTGATCGACTCCTATTAATATATCAGGATTGTAATAGCGAATATCGTCACATAAATGGCGTACCTGCAAAGGCTCCTTTACGTTGCGACCAAACAAAATAACGCCACCAACTTGGGCTTGCTTGATTAAGCTAATATCCTCAACCGTAAGTACTGTGCTATCAATATCGATCATCAATATGCCGTACATGATCCATTCTCCAAAGTGCTATAGTTAAGCCAAAAATTTATGGTTAGTTATAGTTTACAGCGTTTACTATTATCGCTTGCTGATTAGCTATAGTCTCTATTATAAGGCTAACTGCGCTAAAGTCTAACTAGCTAATATTATCCTATTGCTGGTATGGACTAATAGCTTTGATAAACAGTCTTGATAAGTAGCCAGTTAAAATAACGGTTGATTTCGGCTTATCCAGCTATGTTTAGGCAGAGTGCTACATTAGCAGCAGTCCGAGGATAAACGTAAAAGAAAGTTTGGTATAGCTAACTACAGAGTGTAAGATTGTTTATACAGTTTGAGACAATTTGTCACTAATGCACATGCTACTATCGATTTTTAAACTGGATTTTTGACTCAGTTTAAGTGGTTTTTCAATGCTAGTTAAATAATTTGTTATCTAGCTTTGTACTACTTATAATTGATCGATCTTTAGACTATTAGCTTGTTAATTAACAACGATATTCAATAGCGCCAATAATAATTAGTTTCTAACTTAATACCACTATTCAAAACAACTAGGTAGATATGATGAAAAAACAACCCGCACAGTGGTTACTAAGCGCCGCTTCAGTTGGTATCGCTGGTGTGATCTTGAGCCAAAGCTATGGCACGGCACTAGCAGACACCAATACAGAAGGCTTTGTAGGAACCCCAGAGCAAAAGCTCACTACTCGCCAAGTTGCGGCCTTACTTGATAGAAGCCATTATTTAAATCAGCCACTTGATACGAAGATGGGTAGTGAAATTTTGGCGATGTACATTGACAGCTTAGATCCTAATCATACTTTGTTTTTGCAGTCTGACGTTGATGAGTTCACTAAAAAGTATGGCAGCGAGTTCGGCAGTCGTCTCAAACGTGGGGATCTATCCGCCGGTGTCGAAGTGTTTGAGCGCTATAGAAAACGCTCGAATGAGTACTTCGAGATGGCGACAAAGATGCTCAAGACTAAAATAAATCTAACGGGCAACGAGACTGTAGTACTGGATCGGGAAAAGCTACCCCATTTCACTACCAAAAAGGCCCAACGCGATTACTGGGCGCAGCAGTTAAAGTTCCAGCTTATGAGCATTACTTTAGGTCAAGAGGATGAAAAAGCCAAAGAAAAAGTATTCTTGAGTAATCCTGATATTACTCGTGGACAGGATCTAGTACGTGATGATCAGCGTACGCCGAGTGAGATCTTAATGAACCGTTTCTCGCGTCAGCAAGGACAAATGAAGCGTCTTAACGATGACGAGATCATGGAAACAGTCCTCAATACGGCCATGCTTACTTATGACCCGCACAGCAACTACTATGCCCCTATTCAAGCTAATGAGTTGCAAATCCAATCCAGCTTACAGTTAGAAGGTATCGGGGTTTCTATCCGACCGGATCGCAAAAATCCAGACTATACTCGTATTGTGACTTTAGTCGATGGGGGACCAGCGGCTAAAACGGGTCAAATCAAGCCTAATGACTTGATCATCGGTATTGCTACAGATGGCAAAACTATGACTGACGTAGTGGGTTGGTCAACGCGTGAGATCGTCGGCCTCATTCGTGGTAAGCGTGGTACTTCAGTGACATTGAAAGTACGTCAGCCTAATACTCCTGAAGCCGCTACACGCACTATATCTGTAGTACGTGACATTATTCAGCAAGAAGAGTCCGGTGTCACTCATCGAGTAGTAGAAGTTCAGCGCCCTAATATTGACGCTACCCCTAAACGCATAGGGGTGATAGAGATACCTAGCTTTTATCTGAACTATCGTGCGCGTCGTAATGGGGAGGACTATCGTAGTGTCAGCGTCGATACCGAAAAAGCCTTGAAAGAGCTTAATAAACAAAATATAGATGGGTTAGTCGTTGATCTACGTAATAATCCAGGCGGCTCATTAGATGAAGTGGCTAAAATGTTAGGGCTATTCGTCAAGAGCGGGCCGCTAGTACAGATTCGTGATAACCGAGGTAATATCCAAGTCTATCGTGACGATGATGGTGGCAAGCAGCTGTATGATGGCAAGATGGTAGTGATAACCAACTTAGCCTCAGCTTCTGCTAGTGAGATTTTTGCTGCTGCCATCCAAGACTATGGTCGTGGATTGGTAGTAGGTAGCACGACTACTGGTAAAGGTTCAGCACAAATTCAACTAGATACTTTGGCATTGGGTTCCGCGACTTTGACTCAGCGTAAATTCTATCGCATCACTGGTGGTAGTACGCAGAACAAAGGCGTAGTACCTGATATCAAACTAGTAAATATTTATGATGACGCGACTTTTGGTGAGCGTGCTCAGAAAAAAGCTTTACCTTGGGATACTATAAAAACAGCGCCTTATAAGCCTGAAGCTAAGTTCAGTAACAGTACTTTAGCCACGCTTAATCAGCAGTCAAAGATTCGTCAGCAGCAAGATCCGCAGTTTGTCTATCTGTCAACACTCAACGATATTCGTAATATGGATGATGAGAAAAAACCTATAGATTTGGATATTAATAAGCGCCGTGCCAAAATGCAGCTGATTGAAAACCGTACTTTAGCCGCTGAAAATAAGCGTTTAGAGGCTACTGGTGAAAAGCAATACTCTAACTGGAATACTTATCAAGCTGCTATGGATGCTAAGTTCGAAGAACTCAGTCAATTGAAAGAGAGTGAACGTCCAAAGCTACCAGAAAGTGAAGTGTTTGTTAATGAAGCAGCTTACTTAATGCTGAATGCTGAATCATCAGTACTAGCTAGTCCTGAGCAAAAACTATAAAGGTAAACTAGTCATTAAATTTGCCACTGAAATAGTCGCTAAAATTGACGTTAGGTCGATGTAAGCATATGCTTACGTGTAATGACGTTTTAGCGACTTACTGACTTTGAGCTAATCTGCGATTATGGACTCACAGCACAATTTAATGATATTGTTTATCGATACTGTTTTAGGATACTAGGGATTGGTATTTTCTCACAGCGTATAAATTGATCTAGGGATGGATTGCTGGTTATGGATGATAAGACTGAATGACTGTTGGTTAGTTGGTACTTCGGGATTAGGTACTAACTAACGCTAGTAAAAATAGTTAGATAACTGTTGTAAACTGACAGTTAAGTGAGTAATAGAGACCGTATGGCGATTATCGTCATGCGGTTTTGTTGCGTCTGGTCGTTGAATAACTTTTGTAATGTAACAATGTCGCTGACTAGTGGGTTATAGTTTTGAGATAGCTTGTTAAGTACGGCTATAGCTTGTTGCTATAGTCGTTACTGGCATCCAATCAATATTAACATGGCAAATAACTGCTATTAAATAGTGATGATCAGCCACAAAAAAGCCAGTAACGATAGTTACTGGCTTTTTTAGATTTAGACTATCAATCTGTTCAGATATATAGATAAATCTTTAAAAGAATTGTTGGCTAAATATTTTGCTAATGAATCAATTAAGATCAGTGCTCAACGCCGCCAGCACCATGAGTATGGCCATGGTTTAGTTCGTCTTCAGTAGCTGCACGTACTTCTTGGATTTCAACATCAAAAGTCAAACGCTTACCAGCTAGTGGATGGTTAGCATCTACAGTAACTTCTTTGTCATTAACGTCAGTAACAGTAACTAGCATTACTTGACCGCCAGCTTCTGACTGGAACTGCATACCAGGCTGAATGTCTTCTACGCCTTGGAAATTATCGCGAGGTACTTTTTGTACCGCTAGTTCTTGATATTCGCCGTAGCCATCAACAGGCTCAACGACTGCATTGACTGTTTCGCCAGCAGACTTACCTTCGAGTTGTTGCTCAAGGCCTGGAATGATGTTGCTATGGCCGTGCAAATAAGCTAAAGGTTGACCTTCTGGAGACTGGTCAAGCACGTTGCCTTCGTCATCTTTTAAAGTATAGTTAAATTTGACAGCAGTATCTTTTGTGATAGTAGTCATAAATTATCCTAAATATATTATAAAAATTAAATTCGGTTGCAATAAACCTGAAAAAGCCAATCTTTACGCTATAAAGCCAAAATATTAGTCGATTATAAGCAGTTTATTAGAGTAACTGTGACAGTTAGCCTCTTTAATTGAGATGGTGTTAATAACTTTCAAGGTAAAAACAATAAAAAAAACTAATTATATAATATATCAGATATTTTAAGCTAATTGTTAGCCAGAATAGTCATTACTAACGGTTTAGCCGTTGCGTTTTTTGCTAATGACTTCTACCATAAAGGTAAATATTACTATAAGTATAGACTATGACTACTATATCCAAAAACCCTAATGATCAAGCAAATATAGCTATAGTAAACAGTGATAATACGACTGCTATCAACTACTGTATCAATTTTGAGCGCTTTAATGAGCATTTAGTCGATGTCACCTTAAACTTCGCTGCGATTGTCGATGCTCCGCAACTATGGTTGCCAGCGTGGATTCCAGGCAGTTACCTGATACGTGAGTTTGCCCGTCATATCACTGCCGTTCACTATGAGGTGTTAAATATTGATACTGATACTGATACTGATACTGGTAATGAGATTAAGGCTAATATTAGTAATGCGCCTGAATTATATCGTGGTCAAAAAATAGACAAAAATACTTGGCAGCTACCAGCCGTAAAAGCAGGGCAAAGGTTGAGCGTATATTATGAAGTCTATTGTTATGACTTATCTGTACGTACAGCTTATGTCGATCAGCAGCGTCTATATGGCAATTTTACCTCCTTAGCGTTAGCTGTTGAGGGACAAGAGCAGTCGCCAGTACAAGTCAACTTATTAGTGCCAGCTGCCTTTTTAGCTGATAAAAATGAGGCTGACGTTGAGTTGGCTTGTGGACTTGATGCTAGCTATTTGCAAAGCCTTAATCAACAAGGTCCCAATCAACAAGGTTATGGTTTACAAGCAGATAGCTATCATCAGCTGATTGATCATCCGTTTGAGATTGCTAGCCAACAGTTCTTTGATTTTATTATTCAAGATGATAATAATCAGGCTTTAAGCCATCGCTTCTATCTCTCAGGTAAGCATAGCGCCAATATGGGCCGATTACAGCAAGATATTACCCAAATATGCCAAAGCTATCTTAATTGGCTAGGGGATGCGCCTTTTAATGACTATACTTTTATGACTTATGCCAGTGGTCAAGATTATGGTGGTCTAGAGCATATCAATTCCACTAGCCTAATTACCCCGCGCCGTGATCTGCCTAGCAGCAATGAGCCTGCAATGCCGAGTTCTGATTATCAGCGCTTTTTAGGCTTGTGTAGCCATGAGTATTTTCATTCTTGGTGGGTGAAGACAGTAAGTCCAGACGTGATGATCGATGTTGATCTGCGCCGTGAAGTATTTACCCCGTTACTTTGGGTGTTCGAAGGCTTTACTTCTTATATTGATGACTTTATGCTACAAGCATCGGCTGTTATAGATAAATCCAGCTATCTTACGTTGTTATCTGAGCAGATCAGTCGTTACTATCAAACCCCTGGACGGGCCCAACAAAGCGTAGCAGAGTCGAGCTTTGATGCTTGGATCAAGCTCTATCGTAGCGATGAGAACACTGCTAATGCTGGTATTAGTTACTATAATAAAGGCGCATTAGTAGCCTTATGCCTAGACTTGACCTTACTAGAGAAAAGCGCTGGTCAGTATCGCCTATTCGATGTGGTAAAAGCCTTTTATGGACAAGCTAAGCAACAGGGCAGCAAACGCATTGGTATTAGTAGCGCTGACATGGGGCAGGTTATCAGTCAATTTATGCCACAAGCTGACTGGGAGGACTTTGAAGGCCGTTATATCAATGGGGTAGAAGAGCTACCTATCGAACGCCTGCTAAGCGCGAATGGGATCAAAATTCAAGTGGACCCTAAAGATAGTGCCGATAAAAAAATGCCTTGGGGTATGAGCTGTACGGAGACTGCTGCTGGGTTAAAAGTTAATCGAGTACAACGTAGCAGCGCAGCTGCGCTGGCAGGTATCTCTGCTAATGATGTGATTATCGCCCTCGATGGTATAAAAGCCGATAATAAGCAGCTAGTCGCTTTAGCAGTGGCCAATAATAACCATGCAATTCGCTGTCATCTATTCCGCCGCGATGAGCTGCTAGTCGTCACGGTATTACCCGCTGTACAACGGGATAAGCAGGACAGCTTGCAACAGGTATTGGCCGCACCCTCTATACATAAAGTAAATTTGCGTTTCAATAATGACATTAATAGCACTAGAGATACTGTTGATCCTAAGCAAGCCCCTGCTTGGCAAAATTGGCTGGAAGTCCTATCAACAGCAAAAAGTTAAAATAATATTTTATAAATAAAAAACTTAGAGTTAAACATCATATTCTAACTCTAAGTTAATAACTAAATAAGCGTAGTGCGTATTGCTAAGATGAGTGCTAATAAAGTAGGGAGTGGCCAAGCAACTTAAGCGGCGGGCTTATTCTTAGTAGCTGGCTCAGTCTTTTTAATGGTATCTGCAACTGCTGTGCTTTCGACGCTATTTAAGTCATCATTAGATACTGTTTCAATGCTTGGATGCATAGCAATCCATTGTTGCAGCATTTTTTTATTAGGCTGCTGCTCGTCAATGATAGATCTAGCCAATGCCAGCATATCTTCATTTGTACCATACTTAAGCTCAATCATAGCCATATCAGCGGCGCCAACATAATGCGCAAGCATACTGCGAGCAAATGCTAGATCAGCTATTGGGTCTGTGCTAGCTAACATCATCTGGTCATACATCGGCTGCGTGCTATCCCTATAATCCTGCTGTACAAATGCAGTTTCAAGCTTAGGCTTAGCCGCATCTAGATGGCTGGCCAGCCATTTGTTAATAATGGCCATCTCAGCTTGCTGCTCATCGCCAATTCGTTGAGCAAGCTCTTGCATGCTAGCATCATCACCATACTTTAATTCGATAGTGACTAAGTCGAGTGCACCACGATGGTGGCCGAGCATAGCTTTAGCAAAGGTAGTGTCTGGATCGTTATAACCCATACCAATCTTCATCTCATCATACATTCTAGTTAGCGACTTAGTGTAGTCCTTACGCATATCAGTCATCGGTGCTTGATCCGCTACCATATCACTCGCTGATATATTGTTATCAGTATAATTTTTAGTATCAGCCTCAATCTCAGTATCTGTTGTCGCTTCCACTGTAGGGATCGACGGCCTGACTGGTTCAGCTGCCGTAGTCTCAGTACTTTCTACTGAGTTAGCGGTTGGTTGACAAGCGCTGACTACAAGTGCTGTACAAGTACCAATAGCAACGAGAGCAAGACGATAATGACTAATCATGAAAGGTCCTTAACTTAAACTGGCGTTATAATAGATCGGTAGAGCATAGAGCTACACTATAAAAAACTATATAATTAATATAATAAATACTAACAGATCAACCTTACTGGTTCGAGACGCGAAGTTGCCAATGTATTAATAATACTGAGGTCAGCGGTTATAACAGCGCAATAGACGCTTTTTATCTCATTTAGGCCCTATTTCAGTGACTGCTGTCATAACTAGAGCTTATAGCGGTTAATCGTTAATAGCTAATAGCTAATAGCTAATAGCTAATAGCTAATTGCTTATAATGCTCAGTGTTGAGCTCAATATGTAACTGTTCACCTACCGCAAGGTCTCCTAGCTCAAAACCTGCTACTGACCAGCGAATTAGACGTAGACAAGGCAGTCCAACTTGGGCGGTCATACGTCGAACTTGGCGATTTTTACCTTCATAAATGGTTAGCATCACCCATGAAGTGGGGATGCTTTTGCGTTCTCGAATAGGGGGGTCACGTTGCCAAAGCTTGATTGGTAACTCAGTCTCATTAACTAGCACGGCTTTGGCAGGTAAGGTCTTCCCGTCTTTTAATAACACCCCTTTTGTTAATGCTAGCAGCTGCAATGGTGTCGCTAGTCCTTCAACTTGTACTAGATAAGTCTTACCTTGTTTGGCAGTAGAGCGATCAAATTTATTGGTTTTTGGCGGCTGGGTAATGGCTTTATTCACCCGCCCATCATCAGTCAGTATCAATAAACCCTCTGAGGTGGCATCGAGTCTACCGGCTATGCGCAGTGATTTATCGTTAAAGTACTCAGATAAAGTCGTATGATCATTATTACTATCATCACGAAACTGGCTCTGTACCCCATAAGGTTTATTGAACAACACGATGCTAGAGGTCGACATAAGACAGAAGTTCCTAAATAAAAGAAGCAAAATTAAATAAAAATTAGACAAGTGAACGCCATGTTAGCAATCTTTACAGCAAAAAACACCCCAATAGTCTTAGACCATTGAGGTGTTTTACTTATAAGCCTAAATAGCGTCAAGCAATAAAGCCGCCTAAGCGCAATTATCTAAGCACAATAAGCCCATAGAAGTTATAAAGATGCCAAAGCGTCGTTAAATAACTTACTAGGACGCATTACTTGCTCGGCTAGTTTTTCATCAGCAAGGTAGTAGCCATGGATATCTACTGGTTTGCCTTGAGCTTCATTTAGCTCTTTAATAATCGCCGCTTCATTATCAGCGAGTTTTTGAGCTAATGGGGCAAACTGTGCTGCAAGCTCACTGTCTTTATGTTGTGCCGCAAGCTCTTGTGCCCAGTACATAGCCAAATAGAAGTGACTACCACGGTTATCTAACTCACCCGTTTTGCGTGAAGGTGATTTGTCATTTAATAACAGCTCTTCTGTGGCCTTATCGAGGGTATTGGCTAATATCTTAGCTTTAGCATTGTTATCGTTTTCTGCTAAGTGCTCCAAAGATACCGTCAAGGCCAAGAACTCTCCTAGTGAGTCCCAACGTAAATGGTTTTCTTCGACCAATTGTTGGACATGCTTAGGTGCTGAACCACCCGCGCCCGTTTCAAACAAACCGCCGCCTTTCATTAGTGGTACTACTGACAGCATTTTTGCACTAGTGCCTAACTCTAGAATTGGGAATAAGTCAGTGAGGTAATCACGTAAGATATTACCAGTAGCAGAGATAGTATCAAGACCACGGGCAACGCGCTCTAGCGTATAACGCATAGCCCGAACTTGTGACATGATTTCGATGTGCAGGCCTTTAGTATCGTGATCTTTTAGATACATGTTGACCTTTTTGATCAGCTCGTTTTCGTGTGGACGATACGGATCTAACCAAAAGATGACTGGTGTATTAGATTCGCGCGCGCGACGTACGGCAAGCTTGACCCAATCTTGGATAGGCTCATCTTTGACCTGACACATGCGCCAGATATCGCCTTTCTCAACACGCTGCTCAAGCAAAATTTCATTGGTTTCTTCGTCAACAATACGCGCAATACCATCATCGCTTGCTTCAAAAGTCTTGTCGTGTGAGCCGTATTCTTCTGCTTTTTGTGCCATTAGACCGACGTTAGGCACTGTACCCATAGTGGTTGGATCAAAGTTACCATGCCATTTACAGAAATTGATCATTTCTTGATAAATACGAGCGAAGGTAGACTCAGGCATAACCGCTTTGCAATCATAGGGCTTGCCATCAGCACCCCACATTTTACCGCCGTTACGAATCATAGCAGGCATAGAAGCATCTACGATTATGTCACTTGGTGAATGGAAGTTAGTGATTCCCTTTGAAGAATCAACCATCGCCAGACGTGGGCGATGTACTTGGCATGCATGTAAATCACGTTCAATCTCTTCACGTGTTGATGCGGGTAGTTTTGAGATTTTGTCGTATAGATCTGCCATGCCGTTATTAACATTGATGCCTAACTCATCAAAGAAAGCACCATGTTTGTTAAAGGCATCTTTATAATAAGTTTTAACCGCATGACCAAAGACGATAGGATGCGATACTTTCATCATCGTGGCTTTTACGTGCAATGAGAATAAAATACCTGCTTCACGGCAGTCTTCCATTTCACGCTCATAAAATTCAAGCAGTGCCTTTTTGCTCATGAACATAAGGTCGATGACTTCTTTATCAAGCAAAGAGATGCCTGTTTTGAAGACATTAACCGTACCATCGTCGGCTAAGCGTTCCATGCGCACGGTACGGGCTTTATCTAATGTGATAGATTGCTCACCTGCATAGAAGTCGCCGCTGTGCATGTGCGATACATGAGTTTGTGACCATTGCTTCCATTCACCCATTGAATGCGGATGCTTACGAGCATAGTTTTTAACTGCTTTCGGCGCGCGGCGGTCTGAGTTACCTTCACGCAGTACAGGGTTCACTGAGCTGCCTAGGCTTTTGCCATAACGCTGACGCAGCTGTTGTTCTTCCTCTGTTTTTGGATCATCTGGGAAATTGGGTATAGCGTAACCTTTGCTCTGCAACTCTTTTATACAAGCTTTGAGCTGCTGAACAGAAGCACTGATATTGGGCAGTTTGATAATATTAGTATTAGGATCTTGGGTTAAGCGACCAAGTTCAGCTAGATTGTCAGGGACACGCTGTTGTTCAGTTAAGTATTCTGGAAATTCAGCCAGCACGCGCGCGGCAACTGAGATATCAGTAGTCTCAACAGCAATCCCTGCTGTATGAGTAAAAGCCTTTACTATAGGTAAAAATGATAGGGTTGCCAGCGCTGGGGCTTCGTCGGTTTTTGTATAAATAATTTTTGACATTGTTGTAGGTCATTCCTTTAGGTTGTCGTTAACGATAGAGCGTGTCTAATAGCTCAAAATAAAGCAAACCCTGTGCAGAGTTGCCAGTTGCTTGCAACGCTATTTTAGACAACACGCCCATTAAAGATAATATAAGTGGTTTAGTCTATTAGCCGATTAATTAGTCAGTTAGTGAGCTAATCCCCTACTTATGAATAGCTAAGAGTAATACTAGTATCAGTGCCATTAGTATATAACAATGGTAAGACAGTTTATTATTATTACCGAATCAAAGATATCTATAAAGCAAGTTCATACAGTAGGACAGACCTCAATAATTGTCAATTGAAGCTGTTGATTTTGACAATAAAAAACACCTCAATAGTCTTAGACTATTGAGGTGTTGTTAAGATAAAAGCTTTAACTATCCTAAGGCGAGTTTGGTTTTTTCTGCACCGTTTTCGGTTATAAAAAAACCTAATCCAGCTTAGTGTGCCTGTAGCTTATTCATTACTTAACTGCGATTGCAATTAAGCAATTACAAAGAAGCAATAGTTTCATTTAATATTTTGCTTGGACGCATCACGTCAGTGGCTAGTTTTTCATCGAAGAAATAATAACCATCGATATTGATAGCTTTGCCTTGAATGTCATTTAGCTCTTTGAAAATAGCGTCTTCATTATCAGCCAGTTTTTGCGCTAAAGGTGCAAACCTCTCTTTTAATTCAGCATCGTCATTTTGCGCGGCCAGCTCTTGTGCCCAGTACATAGCTAGATAGAAGTGGCTACCACGGTTATCCAACTCACCCGTTTTGCGTGATGGTGATTTGTTATTCAATAATAGTTTTTCTGTCGCCATATCTAAGGTATCGGCTAATATCTGCGCTTTTGCATTATCTTCATGAGTAGCTAGATGCTCTAGAGATACCGCTAAGGCTAAGAACTCACCTAGTGAATCCCAACGTAGATGGTTTTCTTCTACTAGTTGCTCAACGTGCTTAGGAGCTGAACCACCAGCACCCGTTTCAAACAGACCACCACCATTCATAAGGGGCACGATTGATAACATTTTGGCACTAGTTCCTAACTCTAAAATTGGGAACAGATCGGTTAGGTAATCGCGTAATACGTTACCCGTTACTGAGATAGTGTCTTTACCGTCTTTTAGGCGCTCTAAAGTGAAACGAGTAGCCTCACGTACAGGCATGATACGAATGTCTAAGTCGCTAGTGTCGTAATCCTTTAGATAGTGTTCAACTTTTTTGATCAATTCTGCGTGATGTGGACGCTTTTTATCTAACCAAAAGATAGTTGGTATCTTGCTAGCACGAGCACGAGTCACGGCTAATTTAACCCAGTCTTCAATCGGCGCATCTTTGACTTGATTCATACGCCAGATGTCTTCGGCTTCTACTTTATGCTCAGTTAGTACTTTGTCATCACTATCGATAACTTGTACTTTACCGGTAGAAGGTATTAAGAAAGTTTTATCATGTGAGCCATACTCTTCAGCTTTTTGCGCCATCAAGCCAACGTTAGGAACTGAACCCATAGTAGTGGGATCAAACGCACCGAATTCTTTGTGGAATTTGATAGTTTCATCATAGATGCAAGAGTAGCTGCTATCTGGGA
The DNA here is from genome assembly GCF_018919485.1 of Psychrobacter sp. TAE2020. Lineage (GTDB taxonomy): Bacteria > Pseudomonadota > Gammaproteobacteria > Pseudomonadales > Moraxellaceae > Psychrobacter. The sequence goes on along the minus strand of NZ_JAHLMU010000001.1, from coordinate 1,640,302 downwards.
TAACGGCTTTAGTATCATGCAGCTCATTATCAGCGCCCCACATTTTACCAGAACTACGAATCATCGCTGGCATTGAAGCATCGACAATCACATCGCTTGGTACGTGTAGGTTAGTGATGCCTTTGTCTGAATTAACCATGGCAAGATCTGGGTTGCTTTCATAGATGCTCTGAATATCAGCTTCGATTTCTTTGCGTTTTGCTTCTGGTAGCTCTTGTATCTTAGCTAGCAGATTGCTAAAGCCATTGTTAACGTTAACGTCTAGCGCTGCAAAAGTATCGCCATGCTTAGCAAATAGCTCTTTGAAATAAACTTTTACTGCTTCACCAAAGATAATAGGATCAGAAACTTTCATCATCGTGGCTTTTAGATGCAAAGAGAACAATATGCCAGATTTTTTAGCGTCTTCTACTTGTTCTTCAAAAAACTCAACTAAAGCTTTATGGCTCAAGATAGACGCGTCGATTAGTTCACCTTTTAGTAGGGGAGCTGGCGACTTTAACTCAGTAACGGTGCCGTCATCAGCAGTATGAACGATACGGTAATCAGTGGCTTCATCAAGAGTTACTGATTGTTCAGTATCAGCAAAATCACCATGGCTCATAGTAGAAACGTGAGACTGAGAATCGGCACTCCATGCGCCCATTGAATGTGGATGACTTCTTGCAAACGCTTTAACTGCTTTGGGTGCACGTCTATCAGAGTTACCTTCACGCAAAACCGGGTTGATAGCACTGCCTTTGATTTTGTCATAACGCTCACGAGCGTCTTTTTCTACGTCTGTTTCTGGGTGATCAGGATAATCAGGTAGGTCATAGCCTTTATCTTGCAACTCTTTAATCGCCGCTTTAAGCTGCGGGATTGAAGCGCTGATGTTAGGCAATTTGATGATGTTTGCTCTAGGTTGTTTTACCAATTCACTCAAAGCTACGAATGCGCTAGGAATGCGTTGCTCTTCAGGTAAAAACTCTGAGAATAAAGCAATGATGCGACCTGCTAGAGAGATATCAGCGGTTTCAATAGTAATGCCAGCGGTGTTAGTAAAAGCCTTTACGATAGGCAAGAATGATAAGGTTGCGAGCGCTGGAGCTTCGTCAGTTTTTGTATAAATGATTTTTGACATTGTAGTATGACATTCCTTTAGGTTGTGGTTGATAAGGCTCAAATTCAATTTAATAGTGGTACATAGCCCTATAAAATAATGGACTGGGCAATTGGATCAAATACACTGCAGGTAGTTTGCGGAAGGCGTTCAAGTTTGCGTAGCTTTTTTTGTTGACTGGTCTTTAATTTACGGGCGTGAACGCTCTGAAAACGTTCATTAACCTAAGCCGTTTTGATGATGTAATCTGTACGGTCTGAAAGAGAGAGACTAACTATAGTTAGCCTGCTATAAATCAATTAGGGTGTTGAATGCGATGTCAACCTTGCATGTTGAACTTAGAATACTATTCTCGCTCGTATCCGCAGTATCTGAATTATATTAGACTATTAAAAGCATTATTCTACCAGTGATTAGCATAAATTACATCATTTGCGTGCAAGCAGCATTGATATAGCTTGTATCCTTAACCGCCAACTACTTAATAGTTGGCTGTTTTTAGTCAGTAGACAGCAGCAGTTTAAGGATCAACAGCATCGGTACTTTCAATGAGCACATTACTGTCTAAATGGTTATTACTCTGCGTTTGATCATCCATGCTATTACGTTTAATCTTGTCAGGATTGGTTTGCGCAGCGTTGTTATTGCCTAAGGTTGACGCGCCACTGATCTCTTGACCGTTGCAGGCACTTAAAAGCGTCAGACAGCTAATGATCAGTGATAGCACTAGCCTTCTGGTAACCGCAAAAGATAGATTCCGTAGAAAAATAAGCATAGTACTCTCCTAAAGGGTATTGAGTATAATAAATCAATTTCCAGCTTAAGCTTGCCTATAGTTTGCCTAAAAACCTAGATGATTTTTGCAAATCGTGACAGCAATTTGCTGAAATTTTGCTACGCTAGAAACCTTTCAAAATAAATGGTGAGCATTATGAGTTTACAGTATGCACTCGTCGGTGATATGAGCTGGCAAGATAGGGCTAAGTGGCAGACTCCTGACACCCCATTTATGTCTTTTGCATTTTGGCAAGCCTTGCAGGCTACTAATGCTATTGGTGAGCAAGCTGGCTGGTTACCTATTTTTGTATTAGTGTATCGTGCTGGGACAACAGCGGCAGACAGTAAGGGCGAGAATGGCGCTGATAATTATAATTATGACAGTAACAGCGACACTGATAACCCTGATGCCAATAACAGCGATGCTAATAAAAATAATACCAACAACAATCAATTAAACAGTCAAGATTCTGATAAAGCAATCATTGATGAAAGCCTGATGCAGCCAGTAGCGGTAATGCCGGTGTTCGTTAAAGGCCATCATCAAGGTGAGTTCGTTTTCGATTATGCTTGGGCTGAGGCTTACGCCCGTTATGGTATCGATTACTATCCGCGTCTAGTGACTAGTTCGCCTTATACCCCTATTACGGGTCAGCGCTTTTGGCTAGTAGAAGGCGAGACCCTAAATACTCAGATTATTGAAGCGGCTATGGCAGGGGTTGATGACCTCGCTCAGCAAGTAGGTGCATCGAGCTGGCATGGCTTGTTTGTGACCCCTGAGCTGGCAGCGCTAGCCGCCTCGACAGACAGTGAGATAGCTGAGGCGCTAGCCAATAGTCATAATAATAGTCATGCTAGTGATGAAAATGCTGAGGTGATAAACTCCAATGCTTTTACTACTCCTGTTTTAGAGCGTCAAGGCTGTCAGTTTTTATGGCAAAATAAAAATTTGCTAGATAACGAGCAGCCCTTTGCTGATTTTGACGGCTTTATTATGACCTTGACCGCCAAAAAGCGTAAAACTATTCGTGCTGAACGGCGCAAAGTGGCAGCACAAGGTATTACTTGCGTGCGTAAATGTGGTGATGCGATCACTGACCAAGATTGGAAAGTATTTTATCATTGTTACGTGATGACTTATGCGGTACGTGGCCAGCAGCCTTATTTGAGCGCTGACTTCTTTATGCAACTAGCGGCTAGCATGCCTGAGCATCTTATGTTGGCGCAAGCGCTCGATAACACTGGTGAGATTATTGCTAGTAGCTTATTCTTATATGATGTACCGGATGTATTTAGCAGTGATGATAGCTCAGCAGATAATAGAGCGACGACTTTATACGGCCGCTATTGGGGTGCGCTTGGTGAGTACGATAGTTTGCATTTTGAGCTGTGCTATTACCAAGGTATCGAGTTTGCCATTGAGCAAGGCTTAAACTATTTTGATCCAGGTACTCAAGGCGAGCATAAGCTTATTCGTGGCTTTATACCGACCAAAACCCACTCGCTGCATCGTATTTTTGACTGGCGATTTATCCCTGCAATAGCCAATTTCTGTGAAGAAGATCGCTCACGTATGGCGCAGTATAGACAGCAGGCGCATGAAGCTTTGCCGTTTAATAATGATAATATGCCCATATTCGATAGTAATGCTTAAGGGCTTTATCTGATTATGTCGCAGCTTAGTAACTCCTCTTCCTGTATAACCCAGCCAGCTGCAGAACTGTTACCGTGGCTCGAAGCTAAAGGATCGCTGACGGCAATGCTAGAGGCCAAAGCAGGGCAGCCACTACGAGTGCAACGCCAGTTTGAAGGCTATCGCCGTTTGTCGTTAGTACAAAAGCGCCAATTGGGTTTACAAGGTTCAGCGCTAAACCGCCCTATGATGGCATGGGTGCGTGAGGTGCAGTTATATGGCGATAGCGAGCAGGCATGGGTATGGGCACAAAGTCTTTTTCCAGTGTCGAGTCTACAAGGACGAGCCAAACGCCTACAGCAACTAAAAGGCACGCCGATTGGATATGTATTGTTTAAGCGCAGTCGCACTTTGCCTAATCAGCGCAGTATTGATAGTACTAAGCAGGGCTGGCAGCGGCAAACTTGCTACAATTGGTATGGCCGCAAGGTGCTAATCAGTGAGACTTTTTTACCAGAGTTTTGTCAGAGCTTAAATGCTATATAAGCCTAAATGCTAGCAACTGATAAGGGTTTTGCGGTTAATTAGCCAGTTATCGAGCGCTTGCTAGAGCAAGTGGCCGCTTGGAGTGATTTGACAAAGCTATTGCCGATGAGCATACGGCTTTCGCTATAAGCTACTGAAATTCTAGGGCAGTTATAGGAAGTGTTTAGCCACTATTATTTGTGGGGTTATTGGTTACTTTGCTCAGCCAAAGCTGAGGATTTTTTATGTAGGTAGAATAAGGTTTCATGGTACACTTGTGCGACAACGAAATTCAATATGCAACGGCGCATAAACAGTATTGTTGTGTACGGCAAGCCTCCTTTGGTCTAATATTTCCCTCTAGTAATATTTCTCATAAAAAATACTCTATATAGGACATAACTATGTTTAAAGATATCTCTATAAAAGAATATGACCCAGCTCTTTCTGCTGCTATGGAAGCTGAAAGCGTACGTCAAGAAAATCATATTGAGCTTATCGCTTCAGAGAACTATTGCTCACAAGCTGTGATGGAAGCCCAAGGTTCAGATCTTACCAATAAATATGCAGAAGGCTATCCAGGCAAGCGTTATTATGGTGGTTGTGAGCACGTAGATATCGTTGAGCAGTTAGCTATTGACCGTGCAAAAGAGTTGTTCGGTGCTGAATATGTCAACGTACAGCCACACTCAGGCAGCCAAGCCAACTCAGCAGTATTTTTAGCGCTTCTTGCTGCCAATGATACTATTTTAGGGATGAGCCTTGACGCTGGTGGTCACTTGACTCATGGCGCTCACATCAACTTCTCAGGTATCAACTATAACGCTGTGCAGTATGGCTTAGTTGAAGAAACTGGTCTTATCGATTATGACCAAGTTGACCGCTTAGCGCGTGAGCATAAGCCTAAAATGATTATTGCTGGTTTTTCAGCGTATTCACAAGTGGTCGATTGGCAGCGTTTTCGTGATATTGCTGACGAAGTTGGCGCTTATTTCTTAGTCGATATGGCACACATCGCTGGTCTAGCCGCTACGGGTACTTATCCTAACCCAGTACCCTTCGCTGATGTAGTGACTAGTACTACCCATAAGACTCTACGTGGTCCACGCTCAGGGATCATCATGTCACGTGATGATAAGCTAGCTAAAAAAATCAACTCAGCAGTATTCCCAGGCAACCAAGGTGGCCCATTGATGCATGTTATCGCTGCTAAAGCGATTTGCTTCAAAGAAGCTTTGGAAGATAACTTTAAGACTTATCAGCAGCAAGTGATCAAAAACGCCAAAGCTATGGCGGCAGTCATTCAAGAGCGTGGCTATGAAATCATCTCTGGCGGTACTGAAAACCATCTAATGCTTATCAGCTTAGTTAAGCAAGAAATGACTGGTAAAGAAGCGGATAAATGGCTGGGTGATGCGCACATTACGGTTAATAAAAACGCCGTACCTAACGATCCAAAATCTCCGTTCGTGACTTCTGGTATTCGTATCGGTACGGGCGCTGTGACCACTCGTGGCTTCGATGAAGCAGACGTAATAGAATTGGCAGGCTGGATGTGTGACGTGCTAGATGCGCGCGGTGATGAAAAAGTACTAGCCGAAGTGCGTGCAAAAGTCGAAGCAATCTGCACGAAAAAACCGGTTTATGCTAAGAATCAGTAAGTTTTAACGTTGTAAAAAATGAAAACCGCTTAGCTTTTGCTAGGCGGTTTTTTTGTGGTTACGATTTAAGAACGAAGCCTGAGAGTTTGTTGTAGGCAAATAATTTAACTTAACTGCGCTAACCATAAGTTCATGGCAAAGCCAATAAATAGTAAGCCTGTAAAAGTAGTACTTATAATGATTAGTGTCGGTGATTGGCTAAATTTTCGAGAGAGTTTTTTACCTGAAAACACCATGACACTCAAATAGCTAAAGCTAATGAGCTGTAGAATAATGGCCAATACTAAAAAAGATAAAAAGGGGTGAGGGTAATTCGGCTCAACGAACTGCACAAAAAACGATAAGAAAAACAATATGGCTTTAGGATTGGTCAAGCTAAGTAATAGCGCACGATAAAAGAAGTTTTGGCTAATGGGCGCTGTTACTAGCTTTGGTTTAGCGTAAGCGATCTGAGCTTTATGACGAAAGGTTTGATAGCCACTTATGAGCAGTTTTATCCCCAAATAAGATAAGTATAATCCGCCCAATAATTTGATAGCGGTGAAAAGAACAGGGTAGAGCTTTAGCAGGCTGCCCATTCCTAAGACGGTCACTAGTATCAAGATACTATCACCCAAAAATATACCAGCTACCGTGCGATAGCCTTTTCTAGCGCCGTGTGCGGCTGACACTGATAGGCAGTATAAACTGTTGGGACCCGGCAGCAAGATAATGATGATTGAGCCAATAATATAGGCAGTAAGATCAGTGATACCGAACATAAATAATTTTCATCATTCAAAATAAAGGGCTAATTATACTGGTGCGCGGAGCGACACCCTACGACTAAGCTAAACTAATTAAATTAATAAGGTCTATTCTGATTTGTCTATCAAGATGAAGTGTTGATTTAAGGTGTAAGGTGGATTAGGTCAAGCTTAATTCACCTAAGCAATTCCAAGCTAATAGTACCAGGATAATAAAAATACCATAGAGAGCCTTATGAAGCCTGACATCAATAAATTACTCAAGCAGCTAGAACAGCATCCTAACGATGATAAGCTATTAGCGAAAATTGCGCTTCACTATATCGAAAATCCAGAGGGCAATAAGGATTTAGAGTACTTAGAAGAAGCTTATCAAGCCAATCCTTCGATAGAGAATACTCATAACTTGGCATTTTGGCTATATCATGAATATGGAGATGAAAATAGAAGTCTTGAGCTACAGCGTCAAGCTTTACTTTTACAGCCTAAGTCCTATTATCCTTATGCCAGTTATATTCTAATGCTTACCTTTGACGTTGGATACACAGACGATAGCTATTTGTATAAACATGCAAATCAATATGATTCGGTCATAGAATACTGTTTAACAGCACTCGAAAAGTTTTATGCTGCGTCAGCTGAGCAGCATAAGGTACATCAACTGCTGCCTGTTAATATATTTAATAATATCGCTTGCACTTATGTCATGCTTGATAAATACCAAGAGGCTTCAAAATATTTTGTTAAAGCTCTGCAAGAACTTGAAGATATTAAAATAGATTCCAATAAGAATACAATCTCACAATCCATACTAGATGAAAAAAAGTATAACATTTCACTGAATCAGGTTAGGCTACAAATCCTTATTGGAAACCTTCAAAAAACTGTAACGCTATTAATTCAGTTAGAAAAAAATGCTCACTACGATAATTTAGATATTGCTAACCTTTACGCCAGAGCAGGAATGTATGATATTGCGTGTGAAATAATTCCTGAGAGTGCTATGGATGACTCATGGGAATTGATATGGTATGCCATCTACAATGCTGATAAAGATAGATGGTATAGAATGAAAAAAGCTATGCTTGACGATGAAATTAAATATTTGTCTGAGTCTAAAATTGATGCTGAAAAGTATAGGCTAGAAAATAGGCTGGATTTATTTGAAGAGGAAAATGAAGCTATAGAATATCTAAAAAATATAATTAACAATCGAATAATTACACTAGAAGCTGATAGCATTTCTAAGCCTGATAGTAGTATCAAAACAGAGTTTAGTAGAGAGTTTTTTGGTTGTTTATTATTTGGCTGTTCTTTACATAATAGTTTGTTAAGCGACAGCATTTCGTGATTTTAGCCATTGAATGCTGGGTTAAAAACCCAGCCTACGCTAAAGCAGCCAATTTACTTACGTCATTAAATAAGAGTATCAGCTCACAACCCACAACTGCGGCTGACCAAAATCATTATAAGCATCTTCAATGATACTTTTAAACATATTAAAGTCTTCGGTATTAATCTTCTCTATATCGGTTAAATCCAACTGTAAATATTTAACGTCACTATCCGTTAGAGAGTCCCATAGCGCATCCCAATTATGACCGAAATAAGCGGGGAAATCGCAAGCTTTTGCCACGCTCGTTAATAGCGTGTCTTTATTCAGCTCATTATCGATAATAATAGGGACAGCTTGCTCAGGCATGCTGTCATACGCATCGCTATTCCGTTCAATGTAGTAAATGGCTTGGCTCATATCAATTTACCTCAAGTTGGCTAAAGCTGTCGTAGTGATCGAGCGTTAGATAATAGACGGTTGGTGGATTGCCACCAGTAACGATACGTCGTGCGCCACGATGAGATACACCGGGCGTGGGTACAGTATATTCCCGATAGTAGCCTCGCGCTTCAGCAGGCAGCCTATTTTCACGATTACCAAAAGTTGAGCCGTCTTTATCAGGATAAGGATACGGCCCGCCTTGTTGAATAAGGGCAATAGTATTGTCTATCTGCTTATCGCCCGTAATGGCATTTGATGCAGTGGCTGGCGCTACTGTAGAAGTACTAGATGAAGAGTTATTAGATGCTACATCTTCTAAAACTGACTCAGGCTGCACTGCACTAAAGCCAAAATAAATAACCGCCACAGCAATAATGGCGATCAAACTAAATAGAGTCGATAACTTACTTTTTTTATTAGGGTTAGCACGGTTGTTATTAGTGTTGTGATGACGATTCGCATTAGCTTTTTTAGAGTTACGCTTTAGTGAATGATTGGTTGAATCTGATGCTGAGCTTTCAGCAATACTTAAGGCAATGGAAGTAACTTCAGTTGCTTGTAGCTGGTTTTTAGCATTGCGTTCACTATTGAAATACACCCGTTGGCCTACAGTTATTGGCTGCGATAGTCGCACTTTACTGATATGAAAGAATACATCTTCGGGTTGATTATTAACATCGATAAAGCCATAACCTTGGCTTTGATTCCAGTGTTTAATTTCGCCACTCTGCATAACTGCACTGCCTTAATAACTGTCTATGTTAAAGCAGTATATACAACATCATTAACACTCACAAAACAAAAGCTAGTAGTAATGATGGTTCGTAAGCATAAAAAACGCCAGCAAAAATACTGACGTTTTAGTGGTTCGAGAGGATGAATATCATTAATGGTTATAAAAGCGATTAGCCATTATAAAAGTCACTAAGCACGAGTCTCGCCGTGACCATAAACGATCCATTTTTGTGAAGTTAGTCCTTCGAGACCTACAGGACCACGAGCATGTATTTTATCGGTAGAAATACCAATCTCAGCCCCCAGACCGTATTCAAAGCCATCAGCGAAACGGCTTGAAGCATTAATCATCACACTAGCTGAGTCCACTTCACGAATAAAGCGCTGTGACTTAGTATAGTTATCAGTGATGATGACATCGGTATGATGGCTACCATGAGTATTGATATGCTCAATAGCTTCGTCTAAGCCAGCAACTATTTTGATCGCTAATATCGGTGCAAGGTATTCAGTATCCCAATCTTCAGCGGTTGCTGCCGATAGATGCCCAGCAAGCTTAGCATTGTCTTTTAATAGAGCATATGACTGCTCATCAACACGCAATTGCATCGCCTCGTCCGCTGCAATAATCGCTTCAGCAATCTTAGGCAGCAGCTCTTCAGCGACAGCTATATCTACTAATAAAGTCTCCATAGTGTTGCAAGTACCGTAACGATGGGTCTTAGCATTAACACTAACTTTTATCGCAATCTCGGCTTGGGCATCACTGTCGATATAAGTATGACAGTTACCATCTAAATGCTTGATGACTGGTACTTTGGCATCGCGACTGATACGTTCAATCAAACCTTTACCACCACGGGGTACTATCACATCGACATAGGCAGTCATAGTGATCAATTCGCCGACGGCTGCACGATCAGTAGTCTGTAGTACTTGCACGCTATGCTCAGGAAGGTCAGCAGCTTTGAGACCTTGATGAATACATTTAGCAATCGCTTGATTAGACTCAAAAGCTTCTGAGCCTCCACGTAGAATAATAGCATTACCTGATTTTAAGGCTAGAGAGGCTGCTTCTAAAGTGACGTTTGGACGTGACTCATAAATCATGCCCACTACCCCTAGTGGCACGCGCATCTTACCTAGATGGATACCTGAGGGCTGAAAAGTCATATCAGTGACCTCACCGATTGGATCAGGCAAAGTCGAGACATCTTTTAGGCCTTGTAGCATACCGGCAAAACGAGCATCGTTAAGCTCTAAGCGATCTAGAAGAGCGGCGTCTAAATTATTCTTTTGCCCATTATCCATATCTGTTTTATTAGCAGCCAGAATCTCTGACTTAGCAGTGACTAATTGATCATGAATAGCTATCAATGCAGCATTTTTGTGACTAGTATTAGCAGCGGCAAGGGCGCGAGAGGCAGCACGTGCTTGTTTACCGACGCTTTGCATATAAGTAGCAATATCTGTAGTAATCGATTGAGTCATGTATTATTTTCCTTATGTTTATAAGATTTTTAAACCAGAGAAAGTAGCAAATGATTAGAGTGTTAAAGATACCAAATGGTAGCAAAAGCTGATATAAATAGAAGTTTTAGGCCCTTTACTGCCTAACGCTATTTAACATAGAGCAGATTAAGGCGATAGTAAAGGCGAATTTAAGCATACTAAGTAGTAATGATGGCCTCTTCGAGTGATTTTAGTGTCCTTAGTGATGTTGGCTGAAGCGTATTGAACCTTCACAACTAAACCCTGTGGTATTCATATGGCCAACCTAGCCTAATAGTGTTACTTATTTTTAACACAAGTATGGTGTAAATACTAAAGTAGTACTTGCAAGCTGCCATTATAGTTACTATCAATACCACTAATATTCCTTATAATCGATAGTCTATTATCGTTATTTATTGCTAGGTAGGGCATAGCCACTATGGAGAGCCAAGATGGCCACGGAAGATAACAACTCTAGAAAACCAGCAATATCCAAAAAATGGCTGTACGGCTCTTTGGCAGTAATTGCCCTGATTTTGGGGCTTTATTTAGATAATTCAGCGGTAGCTGCTGAATACAGTGCAGCCATTAACCCAGTCACACTAGTAAAGACTAATCAGCAAGATGACAATTTAGATAGGGCCACTACTAGCGAAAATAATGATTCTGACAGTGCAGATAGTGATGACGATTTTGAAAATAACAATGATAAAGAAAACGACGACGTTGACTATTCTTTTGAAGACGATATGGAAGACTAACTAACAATAGTAAAACTATTTTCTATCGCTATTGTGCTATACCTTTGCTCTTTGAATACAAGTCTCGAAAGCTTTAGCTGGCTGGCTACTATCTTAAAATCAGTGAAAAATAGTCTTTGTTAAAAAAGCCTCCGCTAAAAATAGACAATTACTGTAGTCGATTATTAAACATTGCTTAATAAACCTAACTTGTTGCACAGCTTATGATGCAACCTAGTTGGAAAAGCTCAAACTACTATTATTTATTATCACAGTTTTTAATTTCACTAAAAAGGTAACTATTATGATCACGTCATTACCAATAGCTAAGAAACTACTAATGACTGCTTTGGCAGTAGCGGCATTGACATTAAGTGCTTGTGCTGACAAAGAGGCAGCGACTGGTGAAGCGGATATTACAGCTGATGCACAAACTGCCATAGAGCAAGAAGCTACAGGGGTTAGTGATGTAGAGCAAGGGACTAAAGCAGTCAATAGTACAGTTACTGTAGATGATCCATCAGTCAATGGCAGTGCTAGTGCAGAAGCTGATGATAATAAGGCTACTGTTGATGAGTTAGGCACGGAAGATGGCATAGAAGGTAATACTATCGATGATTCAGAAGTATTAGAGGGTAGCGAAACGCAAGAACACGTGTCGACTTACTGATTTTAACTATTAAGCCGCTGACTAATCAACTCTGTAAAACAAACATTTATGTCATTAAGTTGATTGGTAAAGCTGCTAATAGTGTTATTATATAGTCACATTTTGCGTTCTAAGATGATAAAATAAGGCTCAAGTCTGCACTAGCGGCTTGGCCTTTTTTTATGATGTATTTTTTATTAATAATCGGAAATATGCTGAACCATGCCTGATATGACTAAAGACTCGACTCGCCCTATCGCCTTAGAATTGCAAGACTTACATAAGAGCTATGGCTCCTTAGCTGTCCTAAAAGGCGTGTCTCTTACAGCCTATGATGGGGATGTTATCTCAATTCTGGGCTCATCTGGCTCCGGAAAATCCACCCTATTGCGCTGTATTAACTTGCTGGAAAAACCAACGCAAGGTCGAATTAGAGTAGGTGATGAAGAGCTAATCTTAAAGCCTAATAAATCTGGTGAGTTGCAGGCGGCAGATATCAAACAGCTTGAAAGCTTACGTGCCAGTGTGGGTTTTGTATTCCAGAACTTTAACTTGTGGCCACATAAGACCATTCTGCAAAATATTATCGAAGGGCCAACGCAGGTTCTTAAGATAAAAAAAGACCAAGCGATTAGCGATGCAGAAGTATTATTAGCTAAGGTTGGCTTATTGGATAAAAAAGACGCTTACCCAGCCAATTTATCTGGCGGTCAACTTCAGCGAGTGGCTATCGCTCGTGCTTTGGCTATGCAGCCTAAAGTGTTGTTATTCGATGAGCCTACGTCAGCACTAGATCCTGAACTAGTTAACGAAGTATTAGTAGTAATGCGTGAGTTGGCGGAAGAGGGTCGTACTATGTTGATCGTCACTCATGAAATGCGTTTTGCCCGCGAAGTCTCTAGCCAAGTAGTATTTTTGCATCAAGGCGTTGTGGAAGAGATAGGAACCCCTGAAAAAGTCTTTGATAATCCAAACTCGCAGCGAGTCAGAGACTTTATGGCTTCGCATCGTCAACACTAATATCTTAAAGCTATTAGCTTATCCATTAGCAGCTTAAAACTAGCAGCTGCCAAGGTTTTTGCCCAGCACGCTCACTACTACATATTAGGCCACTAGCATTTGCTGAGTGGCTTTTTATTATTAACTAACCTTGAAGCAAAAAATTCACTCTCCTAGTTTTACTAATATTATCTGCATGGCACTAGTTAAAATTTTGGCCACACTATTATAGTTATTACTCTACCGTTTATTACGGGATAATGACAGTCAACACCTAAAACGTTTGTTTTTGATATTTTAGTAAGGTATTATCGAGGAGTTTATAACCTATCGATATTTATGACTATTTTAGTGATTTGGCATGGATGTCAAATGCCAATAATAGCAGCCACGCTTATCAAGAATTAAGGAACATATGATGTTTAACTCCCGTCTTTTATGGTCTTCTATGACTATTACTGCCGCTATAACTTTGGCTGCTTGTAGTCAGCAAGATACTACTAACACTGACGCTACTGCTACTGATAGCGCTGGTAAAACCATTCGTATCGCTACAGAAGGTGCTTATCCTCCTTTTAACTTCACTAATGCTGATGGTAGTCTTGGCGGTTATGATATTGATGTAGCTAATGCTCTGTGTAAGCAAATGCAAGCCAAATGTGAAATCGTTGCTCAAGATTGGGACGGTATCATTCCAGGCTTACTAGCACAAAAGTATGATGCAGTGATTGCTGGTATGTCGATCACTCCTGAACGTCAAGAAAAAGTTGACTTTACTGAACCTTATTTCGCTAATACTATGGTATGGCTGACTGACACTAAAGGCAGCTTTGATCCTTTAGCTATTAAAAATCTGAATCTAGGTGGCCAACGTTCAACTACTCCTGGTGCCTATTTGCAAGATAACTATGAAGGCAAAGACGGCAATACTGTACAGTTATATGACAATTACGATAATGCCTATTTGGACCTGAAATCAGGTCGTAGCGATGCCGTATTAGCTGAAAAAGTCTCAGCAAAATCATGGTTAAAAGATAATCCTAAAGGCTTCGGTATAGTAGGCGATGAGATTGATAACGATGATAATATTGCTATTGCAGTACGCAAAGGTGATTCATTAAGAGAAGACTTTAACAAGGCTTTGACTGAGATTCGCAGTAATGGTGAGTTAGCACGCCTTGAACAAGCTAATTTTGGTGAATAGTTTTTAGTAATCGTTATGGTTTGTTAAGTTGCGATCTACTAAGTCATTTACCTATCAAGTTACTCCCTATACAGTAGTGAGCACTTGGATAATAAGCCAATTTAGCCACTACTAGATAAACAAAGGAATAGACATTATGGCCCTTTCAATAGCTTCATCAAAAATAACTAAAGCCATGTGGCTGGCACCTTTGAGTGCTGCTGTACTTATGCTTGTTGGCTGTAATAATAGTGCCACACCAACTGAGAAAGCTGCGACTGATACCTCAGCTGATGCTACACCATTGAATATCAAAATCGCTACCGAATCGAGCTATAAGCCTTTTAGCTATACTGATGCTGATGGCAAACTTATCGGTTATGAGATTGAGCTGGTCGATGCTTTATGTGAGCAAATGAAAGCTAAGTGCGAAGTAGTTTCTCAAGACTGGGATGGTCTGATTCCTGGTCTAAACGCGCAAAAATTCGATGCCGCTATTGCTGGTATGTCGATTACTCCTGAGCGTAAAGAAGTGGTAGAATTTAGCGATCCGTACTTTTATAGTGGTATCGTGCTAATTGGTAAGAAAGGCGATAATATTAGGGTTGAAGACCTAAAAGGTCAATCTATCGGCTCACAGCGTGCAACTATTGCCTCGCAGTACTTGCAAGACGATCATCCAGAAGCAGATATCAAGCTCTATGATACGCAAGATAATGCTTACTTAGATCTAACCTCAGGTCGTGTTCGTGCCATGATGTCTGATAAAGTCACTGGTATTGACTGGCTAAAAACAGCAGCTGGCCAAGATTACGAAGTTAAAGGTCAAGAAATCAGCACTAATGATGATGCTATGGGTATTGCTTTTCGTAAAGGCGATGCTTTAGTAGCAAAATTCAATACCGCTTTAGCTGAGCTAAAAGCTAATGGTACTTATGATCAAATCACTAGTAGCTATTTCGGTACTACCACTACTGCTGCTGCGCAGACCTCAGTGACTCCAGCTACCGAAGCCGTAGTTGAAGATAAGCCTGTTAAAGCAACTAATTAATAGCAGCATTAATAGCTATATCAAAATCAGCTAAAAATATTATTTAACACTGTAGTAGCGGGTAGCTAATAGCTTCTTTATAGGTCAAAGCCAAGCTACTACTTTTAGATATTCAGTTAATATGCTTAGCTAATAAGGGAATTAAGGATGATGACCAACAGTAATGCTAGCCAAGTTTCAGTCTTCAATAAGATACTAGGTGGCAAGGGCACAACCAGATGCCACTTATCAAAGACAATCCTGACCTTAGCTGCTGGCTTAGCTTTAGCAAGCTGTGGTAATAATCAACAAGTAGGCACAGAGGCGAATACTGACAGCAACGACAATGCTGCTGCTAGTCAGGATGAAGTGCTACGTATCGGTACAGAAGGTGCTTATCCGCCATTTAACTATACTAATGCTGATGGCTCGCTTGGCGGTTTTGATGTAGAAATGGCTAATGCTTTGTGTGCAGATATGCAAGTGACTTGTGAGATCATAGCTCAAGACTGGGACGGTATTATTCCCGGCTTAAAAGCGGGTAAATACGATGCCATCGTTGCTGCTATGTCGATAACCCCTGAACGCGCTGAGCAAGTCAGCTTTACTGATCCTTACTTTAGTAATAATTTAGTGTTTTTGGCTAAGCAAGATAGTAATTTTGATCCTAGCAACGCTAAGGATATTGATAAAAATCTAATTGCAGCCCAGCGCTCGACGATTTCATCACAGTGGCTTGAGAAAGCTTATCCACAAGCCAAAATGAAGCTCTATGATACTTTGAGTAATGCTTTTCTAGACTTAGGCTCGGGTCGTGTTGATGCGATGATCTCTGATAAGCTACCAGCGCTACAGTGGCTTAACTCAACCTCTGGTAAAAATTATGTGCTAAAAGGTGATGAGATCGATATTAATGATAACTTTGCTATTGCTGTACGTCCGGGCGATGAGCTACAAGCCAAGCTCAATAAAGCCTTAGCCAATATAAAAGCTAATGGTGTTTATGATGATCTTAATAAAAGATACTTTGCAGTACCAGCAGCTACTAGTGCTGTAGGCAGTGACTCAGCAACCAAGGCAGCAGTAAAGCCGGAAGGTAGTAATGCTGATAGCAAAGCGCAGTAAGGCTCAAATAGTTTATAAGTAAAAATGAGGATATCACTATAATGGTGCTATCCTTTTTGCTTTTTTTACCTCGCCTTTTATGTGATGCTAGTTACTGATGTTAGCAATATAAAACCTTTGTGCTAGAAGAAGTTATTTGCTAACTGTCGCTTTTATTTTTGCGATTAACATCAATGCTACTGGATATGATAAAATCAGCGCTCATTTCTGTATCTGCAATGAGCGAATCAATCACTGATTGTTTTGACCACTATTTTATTAACTTGTTAGGGCGTTTAGTGCGTCCCCATCTAAAAAGAATGAGTGAGCCCTAGTGTTTGATTTACAAGGATTTGGCGCGCTATTATTAAGCGGCGCAACTGTCACCATCAAGCTTGCTATGACTAGCTTAGTCATAGGTATGGCTTTAGGGCTGCTCGGTGCCACAGCTAAGTTGTCTAACGTTTGGCTGCTACGTAAGCTTGCGACCCTCTATACGGCAACGATGCGTGGTATTCCTGAGCTGCTATTAGTATTATTTATATACTATGGCGGTTCCATCTTATTGATGAGCGTCCTCAAAAAGTTCGGCTATAATAACTACGTTGAAATCAGCGCATTTTGGGGCGGGGTGATGGCGTTATCCATTGCTTTTGGTGCTTACGCGACCGAAATTTTTCGAATGTCGATTCAAGAGATTCCGGTAGGTCAAAGCGAGGCAGCCAAAGCGGTAGGTATGCGTCCTTTCCAGACCTTTTATCGAATTACCTTGCCACAAATATGGCAGATTGCCTTGCCAGGTCTAGGTAACCTATTTCTAGTACTATTAAAAGACACGGCGCTGGTATCAGTTATTGGCCTCAAGGATATTATGTATCAGTCATCACGTGCGGCACAATCCACCCAGCAACCTTTTACTTTTTATATGGCGGCAGCGATTATTTATTTAGGGCTGACGATGTTGATTACTGGCTTTATGATGTGGCTTGAGTGGCGCGCTAATCCTGCAGCTCGCTATTCTAAAAAGCTGAACCGTCAATCAGTAACCAATCAATCAATCAAAGGGTAGGGGGAGAGACTCATGGATTGGAATTGGCAGGTTATTTTTGATCATATCCCAGATTTATTGGGTGGCGCAGTACTGACTGTACAGTTAGTCATCATCTCCAGTATTATTGGCTTGTTCTTCGGCATAATATTGGCATTGTTACGGTTGTCCAAAAGCTGGATAGTACAAATATTACCTTTCTCCTATATTTTCTTCTTTCGTGGTACGCCCCTGTTAGTACAAATATTTTTGATTTATTATGGCCTTGGACAGTTTGAAGCAGTACGTAACTCTTTTCTATGGGAGCCAATACTGAGTCAAGCTTACTGGTGCGCTATCATTGCTTTTACTATGAATACTAGCGCTTATTTAGCAGAAATTATTCGTGGTGCTATTCAGGCTATTCCGATTGGCGAGCTCGAAGCAGCCGACGCTATCGGTATGTCCAAGTGGCAAAAGCTGACTCGCATTACCTTACCACGGGCTTTCGGTATCGTTATTCCTGCTTATAGCAACGAAGTTATTTTTATGCTCAAAGGTAGTGCCCTAGCTTCAACTATTGCTTTAATGGATATTACTGGCGTTGCCCGCACTATCAGCGCGCGTACTTATACCTTGATGGAACTGTTTTTTGCCGCAGGTATCGTCTATCTATTACTGTCTTGGGTCATTCTATTCAGCTTTAGACTGTTTGAAAAGCGCATGAACCGTTATATGACTTATGTGCCACCTGATGTGACTACTCGTACTATTCCTTAACTTATTGATACATTTATTACAATAGTAATCGTAAGTAAAAAAACATACTATGTATCGAAAATAAGGCCTTAAAAATATTTAAGGCCTTATTAGCTTAATAGAGCCTAAGATTTAGTAGGCATGTAATCATTTCAAATGTTTTTTTGTGAAAAAGTAGGTAGATTTTGAATAGAAATTCCAATGTACTATTTGATAAAGATTTGAGCGAAAATTTATACCAGCTGTTAGATGAAGGTGTGGCCAAAAAGTTAGCAGGCCAACCCCTTCAACGTTTAACTGCGGATTTAAGTAATAGCCTAGATAAGAGGCTAGATAGTGACTTAAACCATCCTCTAGTAAAAAATTCTGATAACCGTTTAGATGAGTTGCCAAATAAAAATCTTATTAAAAAGAAGAAGAAAAAGAAAAAAGATAAGCCTGAATTAGTAGCTCCATTAGCTATTAAGCTTGATAAAGCAGTAGAAACGGAAGCTAAGCCTTTACTTGGTACTTCAAAAGCTGTCGAAACTATGTTTCGCAATGCCTTACGTACTGAGCTTGATTTGATCGCCTTAGCGGCAACCAAAGCCAATATTATGATCTCGCTCAATGGTATTATAATTTCAGCTTTGATGATTTCAGGCGCCTTTATCTTTGTGTCCTCAGCAGCATTTTTGATCCCAGCTGGGATGTTTATGTTTACTGCTGCCGCTTCAATATTCTTCGCTATACTCGCCGCCTCACCCGAAAAAGCAAAATTCTTCAAAGGTTTTTCTAATTGGTTCAAAGCCTTTGTTAAGCGTGATGCACATTTCCATGATTTAAAGGAATACTTGGCACGTGCCAATCGAACTTCATTGAACGGTGATATCAATCCACTGATTAATAAAGACCGTATGCAATTGTCGCGTGAAGAGTACTGGGAGCGCATGCAGATACTGATGCGTGACCGTGATGAGACTTATCATGCAATGAGTGATCAGCTCTACTGGCTCGGTCAAATAGCAGCACACAATTTTAAAATGCTCAATATCTCTTATGGCTTATTCCGTTGGGGTATGCTGGCCTCCGTATTGGCTTCTATATTGCTAAAGTTGATGTTGTTCTTTTATCCAGGAGTAGGTGCTGACATTCCCCCACAGCTGGATCAGACAGGCATGGGTACTTTGACTGGAGTCTTTGAGCCATCAGCGGTACAACAGTTACCTGATGGACGAGTATTAGTAATTGAGGATGAAGAGCAGCGCGCAATGAATCTTATGACTATAGCGCCTGATGGTAGCTTGAGCGAAAACGCGGTAGCTAGTCTACAGTTGACTCGTAGTTTCGGTCGCAAGCTCAACGATTTAGAAGGTCTAGCAGCTGATGACAAAGGTTTTATTTATACGGCTACCTCGCATTCGTCTGACACTAGTGGTAAGCGTGATCCTGCTCGCGAACAGTTGATACGCTTTCGGGTTAACGGTAACATCGCCGGTGATATCTCTAATATCAGTAATTTACGTGATAGCTTAATGAAGTCGCCAGTGGTTGATGCTGCCTTTAGGGCACGACTGAATACTAAGGTTAATTTCGATAAGCTAGATATCGAAGGCTTAGCTTATGACGATAGCAAAAACTCTCTAATGCTAGGCTTGCGGGCACCTATGGCTGGCAAACTATCTGTGATTATACCCATTGTTAACCCAAATCAGATGTTTACCGATAACGTGGCTCCAGTCTTCGATCAACCTATTTTCTTGGATCTGAACGGTGGTGGTATTCGCTCTCTATACTTCGACCCGGTATTAGCAGTGTTCATTATTGCTAATGAAATTAATGATCCAGCAGGCAATAAAGAAGCACAAATTTGGACATGGACGGGCAACCGTAAAGACAAGCCTGTTAAAGTTGATACCCCTGAGTTAGCAGCGCTTCAAAATATTGAAGCTGTTGATTCAATTACCGCTAACGGCACCATCAAAATGTTATTCATGGCTGATGAAGGTGATGCTAAAAAGGGCATTCATGCCAGATATATGATGTTAGATTATAATAAATTTAGCCAATAAATATTATTTATTATTATGAGCTACTGCCATTAGCTAGCCTAACTACAGTTATGATTTTAAAAAGGTCAGTTTAGGGGCTAATTATCAGCGATACTAGTTCATTATTTTATTATTGCATATGCTGTTCCACAGTTAACTATCTCATGAGAAAGTATTATGAACATATTACCAAGTCGCATTTCTTCGAATCTTCGTTTGGGCCTATTGACTACAGCATTAGCTGCTATCGCAGCTGGCTCCTTACTGTTGTTCTATCCTACTGCGAAGGCGACACCAAGTTTGAGTGAAGATGGGATGGGCGTTTTCAGTGATATTTACGAGCCTTCAGCAGTGTTCCAGCTTAATGATGGCAGAGTGCTACTGGTCGAAGATGAAGAACATCGAGCGATGAATATTTTGACTATCTCTCCTAACGGTAGCTTAAGCGAAAACAAAGCCGCCAACCTTAGATTAACTGAAGGGTTTGAGCGCCAGCTTGACGATTTAGAAGGCTTAACGGCTGACCACGAAGGGTTCATTTATGCAACCACATCACATTCATTGCGGAAAAACGGTGACCGTGATCCGAATCGCGAGCAGTTACTGCGTTTTCGAATTAAGGGTGACGATGTTGCTGACATCGTTAGTATTACTACCTTACGTGATGATTTGACTAAATCTAAGGAGCTAGCGGCAGCGATAAAAGCTGAAACTAATAAAGAGCCTGACTTTAATGAATTAAATATTGAAGGGTTAACTTATAATCATAAAGCTGATGATCTGATGCTTGGCTTGCGTGCGCCACTAGCAGGAAAGTTAGCTATTGTAGTGTCGATCGCTAATCCGAATGCGGTATTTGATGACCAAGCTGCAGCAATATTTGCTAAGCCTATCTTTCTAGACTTAGATGGTGGTGGTATTCGCTCATTACATTTTAGTACTGCTCTAAATAAGTATGTCATCGCTAACGAAGTACAAAATGAAAAAGGCAAAGACCACTCTAAGATATGGACTTGGAGCGGAAATCCTAAAGAGGCGCCTATCGCCATAGATCTACCTGAGTTGTCAGATATGAAGAACATCGAAGGGATCGACTCTGTCAAAGTGAATGGGGTAGCTAAACTACTATTTACCGCCGATGAAGGTGATGAGAAGAAAAATAAGCCAGCGAAATATCGATTTATAGATGAAGCTAAGTTTAAATAGCTGGTTATTGATTGCTAACCGTTATGAAGCGGTTAGAAAGTAACTGTAAAATAGTTATCCAAAAAGTAACTGTAAAATAGTTATCTAAAAAGTAACTGTTAACCCTTAATTCTATAGTGAGCTCCTGTTATGAATTCTGCATCATTGAAGCCTTTAACTATTGGCAAAGTTGTCTGTGTTGGTCGTAATTATGTGGCTCATGCACGTGAATTAGGTAATGAAGTGCCTAGTACACCGCTATTATTTATGAAGCCGGTCTCCGCTATAGTGAATATTAGTAATACTGCTGCTGCTAATAAAATTGTCCGACCTGATACTAGCCGCTATGGGGAAACCCATTACGAGGCAGAATTATGTATTCAGTTAATGGCTGACTTGTGTGCTGCGACTGTTGAGCAAGCGCAGCAAGCAGTTGGCAATGTAACTTTAGGGCTAGATTTGACCTTGCGTGATTTGCAAAGTAAATTAAAGGATAAAGGCCAGCCGTGGGAGCGTGCTAAATGCTTCGATGGGTCTTGTGTACTCGCAGATTGGGTTGATGCGCGAGCGTTTGGTGACTTAACTCAAGTACATTATCAGCTTTATATCAATGATGAGCTCAAGCAAGATGGCGATAGCGCTCTGATGCTATTTTCAGTATATGAGCTGCTAGCGGACATTAGCCACGCTTTTAGTCTGCAAGCCGGTGATGTCATTATGACTGGCACACCGAGTGGTGTTGGTATATTGCAGGCTGGTGATGAGCTGAAGCTAGTCTTAGCTGCGCATCAGTGGCAAGCCCAAGTACAATAAACCCTATTCATAAGCAATTATTCGCATAAAATCCGTTCTATCGAATCATAGGTTTTGGCCTAGGGTTTTTTGTTATATCACTTATAGTTTATCACCGAGCCAAATAGGCTGAGCCAGTCGCAAAAACTCTTAATTGACTAGCCTATTAATGACAAAATTACTTAAGAGTCAAATCATCTTCTTTTGTTTAGTAAATTTAAAGGCTAAGATGATCCTATCTTTATCATAGAATACATAAAACTATGCCCAGTCCAGAGTCATTCGTGACCTTTTATGATCTCTCCAGCTCTGATATCAGTGCAAAACCTGATGTCGACACCGCTACCAATTTAGATACTGACAAATATCCCCCGAGTGATGTGTATGAGCAGTTAGCCGATCTTGACTACATTCATGTCGATCGACCAACGACAGATGATAGAGACCCGTTAGGCCATCAGGGGCCTACCTCTTTGAGTGATGTGTTCGAAGGATTAGCTCAGTTGGCTACTATGGGTGTAGTTGAAATCACTGATATTGTAGAAGCGATTCATCGGGAAATTATCTTACGACCTATTGGTCGCTTTAATGAAGGTAACTTGAGCAAGTGGCAGCGTGGTATCACTGGCCGTATTTACGGTACCGTACGCTATATCACCTCAATGGTTGGCAATAACTTGACTACCGGGTTATGGTTATATAACAACATGACTAAGCAAAAAAATATCCAACGGCTTCCTAGAAGTCTTAGACGGCTAGTTAATATCTTAAATGGGGTAATGGGGGATCACTTAGTCACTCACAAAAACCCTCTCGCTATTCCTATGGATATGTATGATAGTAAGAGTTATCTGCAACGCGAAACCCTGTCAGGACGAGTAATTATTCTCTGTCATGGACTGTGTATGAGCCATTTAAGTTGGAACGTTGCTCATAATAACAGTCTAGGTGAGGCGCTCATGGCCAGTCAGCCCAACGCTACTATCTTATACCTTAACTATAATACTGGACGCCGTATCTCTAGTAATGGGCGTAGTTTCTCTAACATGCTACAGAATTTGGTCGATGATAATCCTGATATCTCACAAATTGATTTGATCGGTCATAGTATGGGCGGATTAGTTGCTCGCAGTGCGCTGTTTTATGGTAAAGAACAAGGCAACCACTGGGTACAGCGAGTGGGTAATCTAGTCACTTTGGGCTCACCACATCATGGCGCAAGCTTAGAGCGCATTGGGGTTTTTGTGCAGGATATGATCGGTAAGCTACCTTTTGCTGGATCCTTAGCTAAGCTGGGCGATTTACGCAGTGCTGGCATTCTGGATTTACGCTATGGTAGCGTTCGTGATGCCGACTGGAACTCGTTACCCGGTCGCAGTGTGTTGCCACAAGACTTTCGTCATCCTGCACGTCTACCTTTACACGTGCGCAGCTATTTCGTTGCTGGTACCTTAGTCGAGGCCCACTACGATTCTAAAGCTGCAAGCCTATTAGGTGATGGCTTAGTAACAGTAGAATCGGCCTTGGGTGAGGATGCTGGCGAACATACCTTGATAGTGCCAGAAGGTCACAAAGCTATTTTCTATGGAGTGAGCCATTATAATTTGATCTACAATCAACGCGTCCATGAGCAAGTTGTTATTTGGTTATTAGATAATGGCCAAAGCGATCTTAATCAGATGTATCAGGCGCTTAGAACTCGTATCTACTCTTATCCTAATGATTTAGATGTAGTGGTTTAGACAGAGTAGTGATTTAGATAGCGTAGTCTCTAAAGTCTGTATTATTTTTAAAAAGTGCGGTGTTTAGCAGAAGATAAGTTAGCAAACCACTTATTAGTTGATAAAGGATTTACCTATTAGGCAGAGGTAATTATGATAATCATTAATAAAGTAAGCATTAATAAAGTAACTAGTAGAGCAATGATGATGGCGGCGCTATTTTTAGTACAGATTGGCTGTCAAGCTGAGCAGAATAGTAGTACTGACGATCAACAGGCTATTAGCGATAACCAAGCTATTAATGATTCTAACCAAGCTATCAATGACCCCAAACAAGCTATTAATAACCCTAAGCAAGCTACCAGTATAAATACTAGTCGGCTAGGATCTTGGTCTGCTGAGCAATTCGACCAAGATAACAAGCCGTTATCAGTTTTTTCTGTCGATATAACGCAGTTAAGCGCTACGTATATTGCTGGGAGCTATTGCTACGTTAGTAATTATGGTAGAAAAATAGATTGTGATAATGACTTTGTCGGTAAAAGACAGCAGGATAATAAGTACTTAATCAGTTTTAATAGCTCTTTCGATAATATAAAAGTAACTGCTAGCTTAAAATTCGATAATAATAGTCTAGCTTGGCAGTTATCAGACTATCCCAAAGAGATGACGGTGGCGCTGCCAAAAGATAGAGTTTTGACTAAGAATAGTGAGGTTGCGGCTACAGAATATACGGTCATAAACGAGCGCGCCTTTATGTATGAGAATAAGTCAAAATCTGCTAAGACGGCTGCTTATTTTATAGAGGGCGATACTATTAAGCCACTACGAGTTGAGGGTAACTGGCTATACGTAAGCTATAAAAATAATACTAAATTGGGGTGGTTGTTAGTCGAGGATTTGACAGACAACACCCGAAAAGTTGCAGCAACAAAAGCTGATATTTCCCCCTCTGGCTTTAAGTTAACTAAAGATGGTTTTGCTAATATTTCTATCAATCAGCATTATGATGATCAATTATTTATAGAAATCGCTGATAGTAGAAACCCCGAAGTAGATTATTGCTTCTTTGCCAAAGCCAAAAATTATCCTGAGAGCTTGTTAAGCTTATATATTATCGATAATAAGGTAGCGGCTATTTATGTTGGTGACTCAGGCTTTAAATCTTCCACAGGAATAAAAGTAGGCGATGCAGAGCAGAAGGTATATGCCAAACATGCCAATCAGAGTCCTGAGGTGTATCCAAATATTTATACTGGTCAACCCGTCATTATTTATTGGAATGATGATGGCAGCAAAATAGGGACGCTTTACGAGATTGATCAAGGTAGAGTCTACGATATAAGAGTAGGTTATGATGAGCAGTTAAAGGCAGCAGAGGGCTGTTCTTAGGGAGACTATACGGTTTAAAAATTTCTAAGATCTAGGATGTTAAGCTAGTTTGTAGTCTAATGATTTCTGTAATTTCTTAACGAAAAAACCCTCAAGCATCAAACTTGAGGGTTTTTTATTAGCTAATAAAAAATTTTGAGAGAAATTAACTCATACTATTCAACAAAGATACTAGCTACGTCATCTTTATCGAACCGATAAATCTCGCCACAGAAGCCACAGTCCATCTCAAATTGTCCGCCTTGTTCATCACAGATATCGAGCATTTCATCTTGACCGATTTGCAATATCGCCGTTTCACATTTTTCTCTAGAACAAGTACAGCCAAACGTTAGCGCTTTGGCTTCTGGCAATACTACCTCTTCTTCATTATACAAGCGATAGAGCAGTTCAGTAGCAGGTAATGAGGTTAACTCGGCAGGCTTAATAGTACGAGTTAGTACTGACAAACGCGGCCATAAATCGGTATCGACTTTTTCTTGCTCTTCATCATCACGACGTGGCAACAGCTGTACTAAGATACCGCCTGCTTGCAAGCCATCGGAAGCCAAATTAATCAAAGTTGGAATCTGTGCTGATTGCTTCTGATAATGGGCTAGGCAGTCGGCTAAATTATCATGACTACGCTCGACGATACCTTGGTACGATTCCCCTTTTTCAGGTTGAATGTTAATAAATAACACTCCTTCGCCAGCCGCGCCAAGCTCTGCAAAAGCTTGGTTAGCAGTAGTCATAATATCCCAAGCGTGCCGTTGTTCATCACTATCTGCCTTCCAACTTGCAAGACCACGGATAACACCGTTTTGATCACATTCTGCCATCGCCCAATTGAGCAAGTTGTCGCTGTCTGAAGATTGTAATTGAATGGATAAGCGCCCGTCAATTTTGACTGTGCTTATCAATAGGCTAGCTGCCGTGAGCATTTCGCCCAATAAGCACTTGATGGCTTCAGGGTAGGGCTTTTGTGCGATAGTATTGGCATAACTACGTGATAAACGTACTACATCGCCACGCACTGGTGAGTCTTGGATAAAAAAGCGTTGACGCACATCGTTATCAGTACCAATAGCATCGGTTGTCGAAGTTTGCATATCTTGAGTCATAAGTCATTTATTGTATTGAGAAGTTGTGATCTTTATGGGGATTATCGCTGATTTATCAACGATGACTACCCTTTGATGATCTAAAAAATAATCTTCATTAGCGTTAAAATCTAATATAAGAGTACTAGTAAAAAATAGGGGCTAGCGTTTATAGGCTAGTTAAAAATAAAACCTTAGTGAGAGTCTGGTAATGAATGTAGCAAAGGCTCAAAAAATATTACTAACCCATGCAAAATTGTTGTACAGTAACATAAAGTTGCATTATGATAATTAACAGTAACAGCAGAGAGGTAGAGGAAATTGCTGAGCTGAATTTTTTTAATGGATGATTTTTTTGTTTTCAATGAATTTTAACTTTAATAATGTGATAAAAGGATGTATCTCATGACTTATTCAATGACAAAACCTTTAACTCTTGCTGTTTTTATGGTGCTAGGACTGGCTGGCTGTAACAACAGTAGCCAAACCGCTACTGAAGATAAACCTGTTGACGATACAGCAAAGACTGACCCTGCAGCAAATACTAATGGTACTCTTCAGAAAATAAAAGATTCAGGCACTATAGTTGTTGGTTATCGCGATTCTTCTATTCCCTTTTCGTATATTGCCGATGACCCTAATCAGCCGATGGGTTACGCCCACGATTTAGAAATGAAAATCGTTGAAGCCGTTAAAGAAAACCTCAACATGCCAGATTTGAAAGTTCGCTATAACCTAATCACTTCACAAACCCGTATCCCTTTAGTGCAAAACGGTACTGTTGATTTTGAGTGTGGCTCAACGACTAATAACGTCGAGCGTCAAGAGCAAGTTGCTTTCTCTAATGGTTTCTTTGAGATTGGCACCCGATTATTGACTAAAGTTGATTCAGGTATTAAAGATTTTGAAGACTTAAAAGGTAAGAGACTAGTCACTACTGCTGGTACTACTTCAGAGCGTTATATCCGTCAGTATAACGACGAGAAAAAGATGAATACTGATATTATCTCAGCTAAAGATCATGGCGAAGGCTTCTTGATGTTAGAGAATGGCCGTGCTGATGCTTTTATGATGGATGATGTGCTACTAGCTGGCGAAAAAGCCAAAGCTAAAAACCCTGATGAGTGGGTAATTGTTGGTACGCCACAATCATTTGAGATTTATGGTTGTATGATGCGCAAAGGTGATCCTGAATTTAAAACAGTGGTGAATGACGCGCTAAATAAAACCTTTAGCTCAGGCGAAATCACTAGCATCTATGACAAATGGTTCTTAAACCCAATTCCACCAAAGAACGTCAACCTAAAGTTTGAGATGTCAGATAACTTAAAGGCGCTTATCGCTAATCCGCATGACAGCGATCAGCCAAAAGCAGCTGTGGCACAATAACGAGTATTTCTCCCTCACTATAGCCAGTACTCAAGTTCGGTTTAGCAATAAGCTAAGCCTAGCTTGAGTATCCATTGTTCGCTGTTCGGAGAGATCACCATGAATTATAGCTGGAACTGGGGTGTGTTGTTTGAACATACCGGTATCGGTAATGAGCTGTACTTACATTGGATGATTACTGGTGTTGGTTGGCTATTGCTGATCGGTAGTATTGCTTGGGCCATTGCTATGGTCATCGGTACTATCTTCGGTATTATGCGCACTTTACCTAATAAGACGGCACGTAGCATTGGTACTGCATATGTGACCTTTTTCCGTAATATACCTTTGCTTGTGCAGTTATTCTTTTGGTTTTATGTTGCCCCAGGTTGGCTAACACCGGCACTGCAAGAGTGGTGGTTTAGAGACTTGTCACCGAATACCTCAGCCATGCTCTCAGCGAGTATTGGTTTAGGTCTATTTACCGCTGCGCGTATCGTTGAACAAGTACGTACTGGTATTGAGTCGCTACCTGAAGGCCAAATAAATGCCGCTTACGCCCTAGGTTTTACTATTCCGCAAGCTTATAAAGAAGTGTTACTACCGCAAGCTTTTCGCGTCATCCTTCCACCGCTAAGCTCTGAGCTTACCAACTGCTTTAAAAATGCTTCAGTGGCCTCACTAGTGGGGGTAATGGAGCTGATTAGCCAAACTAAAACCATCAGTGAATATACCCAAAACAGCCTCGAGATCTATACTTACGCTACTATTATCTACTTAGTATTTAACTTATCGCTAATTGCTATCATGGGCTTAATTGAGCGCAAACTGCGTGTACCTGGGCTTATCGCAGGAGGTCAAAAATGAGTATGATGACCGAACTTGCCACAGCTTATCCCGGTTTAATGGGCGGTATGATTACCACGATGAAAGTGCTGTTTCTAGCCATTATCGGCGGTATCAGTTTAGGGACATTATTAGCTCTAATGCGTTTGTCAGGCATTAAAGCGCTGGAGATTCCTGCTAAGTTATATGTTAACTATTTTCGATCGGTACCATTACTACTAGTTCTATTATGGTTCTATTTTGCAGTACCAATGATTTATTTTTGGATAGCGGGTAAGTATTTACAACTAGACGCCGCCTTCGCTTCTTGTGTCGTCGCCTTTATGATGTTTGAGGCCGCTTACTTCTCTGAAGTAGTACGTGCCGGTATTCAGTCTATTGGTAGTGGACAAGTTAATGCGGCCAAAGCCTTAGGTATGACTTATAGTCAAACTATGCGCTTAGTCATTCTGCCGCAAGCCTTTCGTAAGATGCTACCATTAATTTTGCAGCAATGTATTATTCTATTCCAAGATACGACTTTAGTATTCGCTATTGGTCTAACAGACTTCTTCCGAGCAGCTTATGTACGCGGTGAGTTAATGGGCTTATTAACTCCTTATATTTTGGGAGCAGGGGCCATCTACTTTATTATCAGTTTGGGAGCTTCTATTGGCGTCCAGCAAGTACAAAAACGTTTGAGGTTTTAGGAATAGATTTCAAATATAGGCTTTAAAGATAAGTTTTAGTAATGGACTGTAAGTTTTTAAGCCTAAATATCAATGTTAATGAGCGCTTATTAAGCTCAAGACCATTATCTATGAATGTATAAGTTGGGAGACAGTAATGAATGATGCTAAGACCTTCATAAATGAATTTGGCGGGCTAGTCACCGATAGTGGTCATGCTAGTAGCGAGATGGTCATTGAGATGGACAGTGTTAGCAAATGGTATGGTGATTTCCAAGTGCTAACGGACTGCACTGCTCACGTTCATAAAGGCGATGTAGTAGTAGTCTGTGGCCCGTCAGGCAGTGGTAAATCAACGCTTATTAAGACAGTCAATGGCTTAGAGCCTTTTCAAAAAGGCGAGATTATAGTCAACGATATCTCAGTCGGCGCTTCTAAAACCAACTTGCCTAAGCTACGTAGTCGAGTGGGTATGGTGTTCCAGCATTTTGAATTGTTTCCGCATTTAACTATTATTGATAACCTGACTGTAGCGCAAGTCAAAGTGCTAGGCCGTAAAGAAGCGGAAGCCAAAAAGAAAGCCATGGCTTATTTAGATCGAGTAGGCTTGACAGTGCAAGCCGCAAAATACCCAGCGGAACTGTCCGGTGGCCAGCAGCAACGAGTAGCGATTGCTCGAGCTTTAGCGATGGATCCTATCGCTATGTTATTCGATGAGCCAACCTCAGCGCTAGATCCGGAAATGATTCAAGAAGTGCTCGATGTGATGGTGGAGTTGACTCGTGAGGGTATGACGATGATGTGTGTTACTCACGAAATGGGCTTTGCTAGCCAAGTCGCTAACCGTATCATCTTTATGGATGAAGGACACATCGTTGAGAATTGCAGTAAAGATGAGTTCTTTGAAGGCGCAAAAAGTGAGCGTGCGCAAATGTTCTTATCTAAAATTCTCAACCATTAATTAAGTAACGACTAAGCCTAATAGTCCGCTCATTGTTTATAACAAGCGTCTTTAATCAAGGCGCTTTTTTATGGACGCTGGTTTTTTTCGTAGGCTCTGCGTTTACTGCTACAATAGCTAGCATCTTTTATAACCTATATTCAGAACTCACATTCAGAAATCACATTCAAAGCTAACACTCGTAACGTACAATATATAATTTATTCGGAGCTAATATGAGCGTAGAAAATTCTAATAAACCGGCAGGTATTGTCATTATTGGTGCTGGTCTAGCTGGCTGGCATGTGATCGATGCAATCCGTAGTAAGGATAAACAGATTCCTATTACCCTTATCACTAGTGACAATGGCGATCGCTATCATAAGCCAATGCTGACTATGGCTATTAGTCAAAAAAAGAGTGCAGCTGACTTAGTACGAGCAACAGGAGCTGATGCGGCAACAGCAGCAGAGGTCACTTTAATGGCCAATACTGATGTCAGCGACATTGACGCAGTGAGCCAACAATTACAGCTAGTATCTACTAATCGCTCAGATCCAGCCAATACAGCGTATGCTACTATCAGCTATGACAAGTTAGTATTAGCTATGGGTGCGCATCCGATTTTCCCGAAAAGCTTACCGCAAGATTTGGTATGGCACGTCAATCATATTGAGCGCTTTGGGCAGCTGCAACAAAAGCTAGCAACGGGCAGTCAGCATGTCGCAATCGTTGGTGCGGGTATGGTCGGTACTGAAATTGCTGAGGACTTGCTAAAAGCGGGTCATAAGATAACTTTGATTGACTTGAATGATGCGCCATTAGCACAGATGCTGCCAGCAAAAGCGACAGCACGTATTGCTAAAGCCGTTGAATCACAAGGTATTCAATTCTTAGGGGGTTATCTAGTGACGAGTGTAACTCGCCACAATCAGCAGCTTGAAATTAGCTATAAGCCGTTAGCCTCAGAGGGTGATATTGAATCACCGCAATCGTCTACGCTTATCGTCGATCATGTGATCGCTAGTACTGGTTTAGTGGTAGACGATACTTTACCTGCTGCTGCTGGTATTGAATTCAACCCACGTACTGGTATCGTGGTTGATGCGCCGACCCTGCGTACTAATCAGGCTAATATTTATGCGATTGGTGACTGTATGTCTATCGATGGGGTGCCTTGTCGTTATGTCGCTCCGCTACGCGCGCAAGCGACGACTATCGCTGATGATATCTTGGGGATCAGTCATGATGGTTATGATCATAAACCACCGATGATCCGCCTAAAAAACAAAGCTATTTCAGTGATGGTGACAGGTGTACCTCGTAGCGATGGCAATTGGCAGATAAAAACCGAGACCGATGATGAGCTAGTGATGGAACTGCTTAATGATAATAATGAGGTCAGCGCAGTGGCGACTATCAAAGCGCCTATTCCTGTTAAGGTATAGTTGTCAATAGGCTAACTATAAAGTGATTAGCCAATCCTATTTTATTAGCCAACCCTATCTTTTATAAAATTTTATAAAATTTTATAAAAGATAGGGTTGGCTTTTTTAATAGCTTAGTTGCTGTTGCTTAGTGGCTTACTGTTGTCAAAGTATCTAGCCAAACCGTTTAATAATAAATCATCACGCATACGTACCGAACGGCTGAGGTGTTGGGCGATCATCCGAGCATCACCGCCAGTCATAATTAGCTCAAAGTTCGGATGACGACGACTGATTTCATTGATAGCGCCAACGATGGATAATAGAATACCGCGATGTACGGCATCTTGAGTATTTACACCTTGAGTAATGCTATCAAAAGTACCGTTAGAGATAGTAATCTGCTTAGTCCCTGAAAACAGTGACTCACGTTGCAAGTAGATACTAGGGAAGATATAGCCGCCTAAGTGCTCTGCATGGTCAATCAAATCAATAGTTACTGCAGTACCGCACCCTATCACACATTGGCGTTTCTTTTTATCTACTGCGCCCAACATCTGTAACCAACGGTCGCAACCCAGTTGATGAGGATCATAGACACTGTGCATTAGTGGGTGCGCAGCATCGACATTGACAAAGGCAAAGGGGATGTTTAATCGACCCAAAGTTTCTGATACTTTGCCATTTAACTCGTCACCTAATACCGATGAGATACCGATAAAGTCAGGAGCATAATGCGCAAAACGGTCGGTCAGACCCATAAGCAATTCGGCTGGTGCTTGCAAGTGTTGCTTGGCATCATGTGAGACGATTTGTCCGATATCATCGGTCAGCCAATATTTAAGTCGGGTATTGCCTAGGTCAAGCCAGAGCATAAGTATCCTTTTATACGCTAAATCAATTTATGAGCAACTGCAGTAAAGCAATTTATAAGCATCGGCGAACAAGCAACTACTAAGCGCTTGCAGAGCTAGATTAACTTTGTATTTATATCAATAATCATGCCACTTTCGACACTTTTAGCAAATTAAATCTGATGGTCATATAGCGTTTAATACTTGTCAATAACGTCAATACGACCAGTAAAAAGCGCGGCAAGCTTACCGTTATCTTGACGCAATTGCAAACACCCTTGGGCATCAATGCCACAAGCAGTGCCGGTTATGATCTGAGATTCGCCATTATGGTTTTGAGTGACTTGTAAGCGTAGCCCTGCCAATGCATCCAGCGTATTAAATTGTCGCATAAAATTATTGGCAGCAGTGACTTCTGTCGATGATTTTTCAATCATCAATGAGTGAAAACAGCTGATCGATGCTATTAGAGCATTACTGACTTGTTGATAAAGGCTTGATAACTTAGGTAGAGGAGCTGCGTCTGTTGCCTCAAGCTGCTGATAAATATCTTGCAAGCTTAAGGCCTGATAGCTCATACCTTCACAAGTTTGGGCAGTCAGCTTTGGCGTGGCTTGTACGTTCAGACCAACACCCATGACTACTCCAACTAGTTTGCTTGCGCACCATACTGGTTCGATTAAAATACCTGCTAGCTTATTAAAATAGATAATCTGCTGGTCAGCATTTTCGCTTCTACCAGAGCTAATATGGTCATTCAGATCTGTTTGCTGGTTTATTTGATAGCCTGTATGTCCCC
Source organism: Psychrobacter sp. TAE2020 (assembly GCF_018919485.1). GTDB lineage: Bacteria > Pseudomonadota > Gammaproteobacteria > Pseudomonadales > Moraxellaceae > Psychrobacter. Next base: position 1,607,257 of record NZ_JAHLMU010000001.1, on the reverse strand, counting down.
CTGCTAGTTTATCTGACAAAGGCGAGGTCTTATAAAAGCCTAAATCATTAGCCCATTTTACCCCAATAGGGTTCAGTCCTTGGGCATTTAGTTGCTCATTTAGCTCATCGATAACGGGCATTTTTGCTAACTCAACACCGATGATCAAGGACAATAAGCCACTGATGGGCATAGTCACCGGATGATACAGCGACAGATAAACATTACCTAGTGGCGACTGCCAAGAGCGACCACGTTGCCCACGCCCAGCACTCTGGGTTTCAGCAGTGAGTAAGTGCAGCTCATCGGCAGCGAGACTAGTGTTCTTGATAGCGTCTATTAGTTCGCTATTGGTTGAAACACTACTGATAACATGGCGATGATTGAAGCTTAATAGGCTATTAGGACTATTGGTTAATGACATAAGTTTAGTCGATGTGGTTATTAAAATCTTTGTTATACTTAGGCGTGTTATCCGTTAATTCCTCAGCTTACAAATAAGGTAAGTGATGAGAAATCCTAGCTGATGATTGCTAGTGTTGATACTAATAGGCATATTGCCACTAACATGCTAACTATTATGATATAAAAATAAGCTCGATAAAAGGTCAATTTGATGATGTTATACGTATGGTTTGTCATTGCAGGTGCGTTCGCAGGAGTTTGCGCTGGATTGTTTGGGGTGGGTGGCGGCATGATTATTGTACCAGCTTTAGTATGGATTTTTACGGCTTACCATTTTCCTGCTGAAGTCGTTACTCATTTGGCGATTGGTACTTCATTAGCGACTATTGTCATTACCTCAATCAGCTCTATGACGGCTCATAATAAACGTGGCGGCGTGCGCTGGGATATTTGGCGCAAGATGGGACTAGGTTTGGTAATTGGTAGCTTAATAGGAGCAGCAGTGGCAGAGTCGATTGATGGGCAAGCCTTAAAAGCCATCATTGGTGGTGGGGCCTTATTAGTAGCTATAAAAATGCTGTTCTTCTCTAATAAAGAACAATTGGGCAAACCTTTACCTTCGACTGGAGTGCAATTCGGTGCTGGTACGGGTATTGGCTTAGCCTCTTCTATTTTTGGTATTGGTGGTGGTAGTTTGACGGTGCCGTTCTTAAACTGGGCAGGGCTGACCATGAAGCAGTCCGTAGGCACAGCTGCTGCTTGCGGTTTGCCGATCGCAATTGCTGGAGCATTAGGCTTTGCTTGGTTCGGTCAGAACGTAGAAAACTTACCAGAGGGTACTATCGGCTTCGTGCATATCAGCGGCTTCTTATGTATTTCAGTCATCAGTTTTATTATGGCCAAAGTAGGCGCAAAACTGGCTTATAAACTACCAGCGTTAATGCTAAAACGTGCTTTTGGTGTGTTGTTAGTGTTTGCAGGTGGCCAGTTATTGTTGAGTGGTCTTGGGATGATTTAGACTGGGATACTGTAAGCATGTTATAAGCATGCTATAAGCTGAAATCTGAGTAGCAACGTGCTATTAAGTAATTCTTACAAGGATAAAAAGTATGCATAGAAATGACAAAAGATTTGTTATAGCATTAATTTTAACGACTTTTATTGCAGCTGCTCTCTATTTCTTCTTAGGCCTTGTCGCCCAAAGCTATGCAAAAAATATATCGGCAACTGATTTAAGCGAAATATCAAAATCCCCGTTTATAGTTATCGACTTATTAAAAGGTGGTGTTTGGCTGCTTTATGCTGTTGCCATACTGGTACTTATATTGAAATGGTGGGCTAAGCGAGTAAAGAGTTAATAAAGACTCTCTTACAAAGTAAAAATTTTATTACAGCTTTGATGGCGTCGGGTTTTATATTGCTTGATGTTCTGTTGAGCCAAGGGATTAGTTTGTAGAAATTGAAGTCTGCACACAAAAGATTAATCTGCCTATATCAGATTATACTTAACACCCTAAAACTCTAAAACCTCCCGAGAATTTAAGGTAGAATAGCCGCCTGTTTTTGCTAAGTTTACTGGCTCTTCATGCGTTTAAAATCTCTAAAACTAGCAGGGTTTAAATCCTTTGCTAACTCAACTACTTTTACTTTCCCCCGCGGCATCACTGCCATTGTCGGGCCAAACGGCTGTGGCAAATCGAATGTCATTGATGCTATTCGTTGGGTATTAGGGGAGACGTCTGCTAAGCAGCTACGTGGCGGTGCAATGAGCGATGTTATCTTTGCCGGTACGCAAGATAAAGCTGCCAAAAGCATGGCTAGTGTTGAGCTTACCTTTGAGCATACCCAAGATGAGCACACTGGTATTCGCCATGAGTTTAACTTGTATCATGAGCTGTCTGTACGTCGGCAAGTGAACTTAGAAGGTCGTTCAGATTACTTTATAAACGGTACCCGTTGCCGTCGCCGTGATGTGGTCGATGTGTTTTTGGGCACCGGTCTTGGCGCTCGTAGTTATGCGGTGATCGAACAAGGTATGATTGGCCGGATTGTAGAGTCCAGCCCACTACAATTGCGTGAATTCATTGAAGAGGCAGCAGGGGTCTCGCGCTATCAAGTACGACGTGCAGAAACTCAAAAAAAGCTTTCAATGACTCAAGACAATCTAGCCCGCCTGTATGATATGCAAAGCGAATTAGTACGCCAACAAAAATCGCTAGCAAAACAAGCAACTAGTGCTCAGCGTTATGAAGAGCTTGCCATAGCCCTAGCTGATGTAAAGCAGCAACTGGCTATCCAACAGTTATACCAAGCCAAACACACTCAGCAGCAGCATAAGCTAGCTCATGAAAATAGTGCTGCTAGCGTAGCGACACTTCAAGCTGATTATGAGCGTATCAAAGCCAAGCAAGATAAGCTTAGCACTTGTATTAATCAAGAACAATGGCTCAAAGATGAGGCGCAAAGCGCCCATTATCAGCAGCAGTTGAGCTATCAGCAAGCCGAGCAGCAGCTTAATAACGCTCAAGCACAACTACAGCAAATAGAGCAGCAGCTACTTAGTTTAGATAGCCAGCGCCAGCAAGCAATCGCTGAGAGTGAAACGTTACAGAGCCAACGGGATCAGCAGCAAGAAGCGTTAGCAGAGCTACGTCCGCAGCTGAGTAAGCTGACGGCTAAACGTGAGCGCTATAATCGTGATGAGCAGCCCTTAAAATGTGCTTTGTATGAGGCGCAAGATCAACAGTCACGGCTACAAGAGAGTGAGCGCAAGCTTGAGCAACAGCAAGCACTGAATGCTCAGTCTCAGCAGCGCCAGCAGCTAAGCCAAGATAAATGGAGCCGCCGTCAGCAAAATTGGCAGCTATTGTGGCAGCAGTTACAGCAGCCTGATACTGATAAAGGGTCAATGCTATCAATAGCCACGCTTAAAGAGCAGCTGCAACAAAACGCGCGGCAACAAGATAGCGTGGCAGAGCGTCTGTCGGAGCTACAACCACAAGCTCGAACCTTACAGCAGCAGTTAGCGGCACAGCAGGTAGAACTAATCAAGCAAGAAAAATCTCAAGCATCATTGGCTGGCGAGTACGATACCCTGCATCAGATATTGCATCCTAAACCAGTCAAAAATCAGCAAAATTTGCTTAGCCAAAGTAGTGATGCAAAAGATAAAGCAGCAAGTGCACTGCACCAGCCCTCGAAGCTAGCTATAGCTACTTTACGTGAGCAAATTGAGCTAACTGCTGAAGGTCAGCAATACGCACAGCTACTCGATAGCTTGTTGGCGATGTGGCTAGATAGCCATGTGCTAGTGACCGCTCAAGCAGATCAGTCGCACCTAACAGCGCCTAATGACAGTACAGCATCCAAAGCCAATTTAGGACAAACGCTTGAGCCTTACTTAGCAGAACTACTTAGCTATCAGCAGCACAATAGCCGCCAGCAGCTAAGTCATAGCTTGTGGCTGCCTACTAAGCAAACCCCTAAGCAAACGAATAAGCAGCAAAGCATATTTGATGAGCTAGCAACCGATCTCAGCGCCAAGATTTTACCTTTAGCCCAGTTGATAGCGCAGCCAGCTTTGGCGCTATGGCAGCAGTGTTATCTGTATCTCGCTGATGAAAATGTTAACAGCGATAAAGCGAGTGCAGAGCTGGCGACTATTACTAAAGTATTACCGCCAACAGCACTAGTATTAACTACAGACGGTTGGATAATTAGTAGGTTAGGTAGTGTCAACCTCACTAAGGTTACAGCAGCACAACACCCTAATGGCAGTGACCAAAACAATGAGCACAGTAACAGCCAGTTTTTGAGTCAACGTTTGCAGCAGCGTCAACGCTTACAGCAATTAGAGACGCTACTCGATGAATCTGACAGTCAAATTCTAACCCAGCAGCAGACGATCAAGCGCACCCAAGCTAATTACGATGCTTTGACGGTCAGTTTAGAAGAAACCCAGGCACAGGCTCAGCGCTTAACGCAAGATAACTATCGCCAACAGCAACAGTTGACTACGCAGCAAGCTGCCAATGAGCGCCAACAGGCGGAGGAGCAGCGCTTACAAGCTGACCAAGCATTACTGTTAGCCGAGCAGCAAGAATTAGCTCAAGAGCAAAAGGTATTAGATAGCGAAAAGCAGCAAATTGAGCACAGCTTGGTGGCACTAAGACCTAAATTAGAGGCAGCCCGAGCTAATAGTCAGCACTTACAGAATGAGCGTAACGAGTTAAACCGTAATCGCCAATTGGACGACAACGCTTGGCAGTCATTGCAGCTGACCGTACAAAAAGGTGAGATGCGTCTTGAGCATAGTACTGATAGTTTAGCGCGCGTCAATGCCGTATATGAGCAAGCCGTACAAAGCGAGCTGACCTTGCAAAAGCGCTTGCAAACTCATAAGCAGCAACTACCTAACATACAAGCAAAACTGCAAGCGGCGCAAACCACCCGTGATGAGCAGCAAGCATTATTGGCAGAACGTGAGACGGCATTAACGGCACTGAAACAAGACTATAGCCAACAGCAAATCGAATTAGATAAGTCGCAAACTCAATTGCAGACTCAGCAAAGCAAATTAGCTAGCCAAGCAACTGAACTGGCGCTTAGCGAGGCCCATTTGCAAGATAGTATTCAGCAGACTCAGGATGCTTTAGATAGTTACTATCAAATTATTAATAAAAACAATCCACATAATTCGCCATCGACTGTCAGTGTCTCCAGTTTATTGACTGACTTTATTACCCACGAGCGCCGAGTTCGCCCAGATAAAATTACTGAATTACAAGCTGAGTCCACTAAGCTTACCCAGCAATTGAGTAGGATTGGCCCTGTTAATTTAGCAGCTATTGCTGAATTGGCACAAGTGAATGAGCGCTTAGCACCCTTGAACCAGCAGACCGAAGATATTGCCGCTAGCATGCAGACTTTGACGGAGGCAATTGCCTCTATTGATGAGACTACTAAGACCCTGTTTATGCAGACTCTCGATAGTGTTAATAGTGAATTGGCTAAGCTATTTGCCAAAGTATTCGGCGGTGGTCAAGCCAGTTTGACGTTGAATTTGGAAGATATGCCAGCGGATACGGCTAAGTCGGAACAATGGCGAGCGGGGCTGACTTTAATGGCGCAGCCTAAAGGCAAGCGCAACAGTCGCTTGGCGGTATTATCCGGTGGCGAAAAGACCTTAACGGCTCTGAGTTTAATTTTTGCTATATTTAAGCAGCATCCAGCACCGTTTTGTGTGCTTGATGAAGTCGATGCTCCGCTTGATGATGCTAATGTAGGTCGATTCACTAGTCTAATTCATGAGCTAGCGGATGACTTACAGTTTATATTTATTAGCCATAACAAGCTGACTATGCAAATCGCCGATGAGCTCAAAGGGGTCACTATGCCCAGCGCTGGAATCTCGACACTAGTAAGCGTTTCATTGGATGAAGCTGAGCACTATGTTGATCTTTAGTCTGGCTTAGCTCAATATTTAACACTAGTAAAAAACATTAATAGTTAGGTTTTGGCGCTTAATTTTTCAACCAAAGCTACCAGATGATGCTCTAACTTTAAGGGTTACAAGCTCTGGATAACTGAATGCTAGTTATTAAGTTAGTAACTGAGTTAGGAGCTAAGTTAGTAAGTAGGGTAGTATTAACCAGTTTTAAATTAGCGAAAATAAGTCTATTGCTTAGCAAGTAGTAAACTCTACTACCTAGAGTCAGCAAGCAGCGCAAGCTAAGGGCTGTACAAAGTGGTGACGGCATGGGATAGCCATGCTAAACTATTCCAATTTATACTTTGCAATTTATTTTCATTTGTTATTGTTATTAGGATGTGTCTCTCATGACCGCTATTCAGTTTGTATTAATTGCCATTGCTGCATTTATCGTCTTTGCAGGGCTGTTTATGGTCATTCGTAGCTTTAAGCGTCGTCAAAACGCTGAAACTGCTGTCGTCGAGTACGATAAAAATGGCATTCCGATCATTCCTCGTCATGAGCGTAATGTAATCGATCAGCCAGACCTAGAAGATACCTTCGCTGGTGAAACCATTATTGGCCCCAACCGTGACTATCTAAATGCTGTCATTGTAGATGAGCCTTCGTCACCTGTGCATTCTACGCCATATGACACTGTTAAAGACAATACTCATAACGAAGACAGTATTGATGCTGCTGACTATGCCCGCTGGCAGGCTGAACAGCAACTTGTTGATGATGCTGAGTTTGCACATTTCTCTAATGAGCTAAGTAATGAGGAGAGTGAGTATCAGTCAACTTACAGTGCGCAAGAGCCTGATGCCTTCTCTAGCTTAATGTCAGCGACGGATAGTTTAATGCCTACTATTGATACAGCAGAAGAGCCAAATTTCACTGATAATAGTCCTATTCTTGATCAGCATTTGCTGTCGCCAGTCGATCAAGCACAGAACGGTCCGCTTATTAATGCTAAAGATAATATTAATATTACTATCTTGCCGCACCAATATCGTGATCGCACGCCTTCGATAGTTCGTGGCCGTGACTTGTTAACCCTTATTGATAAGTATGGCTTACGTTTTGGAGCGATGAATATGTTCCATCGCTATGAGCAAAAAGACGGTACTGGTATGCTGTGGTTTAGTATGATGGGTATTACTGATGATGGTATTGCGCCTTTTGATCCGCACAGTGTCGCAACTAATACTTATAACGGCGTAGTAGTGTTCTTATCGCTACCGCATCCGCAAGCCTTGCGCAGCTTTGATAGTATGATGAGCATTGCCTATATGATGGCCAATGATCTAGATGCTATGATTCTTGATGAGAATAATCAGCAAATCACTACTGAATATAAGCAACAACTGCGTAATCAAGTACGTGATTATGTGTAACCGCTGCTTATCTCTAAAAGTAGGTCATTAAAAGTTAGTTATTAAAAGCCAGCTCAGTTAAATCTTGAAATAGTCAATAAAGGTCAAATAGCCTAACTTTTCATAGCAAGCTCTATGATAAAAGTTAGGTTATTTGCCCTTATCAATGCTTAATCAATGCTCACAAAAACAGCCAAACTTGTTATTATATCGGTATCTTGAACAGCGAAGACACCGACTATGACTGACTCTATCCGACCGACTTCTTCTCCAGCAATTCCTGCGCAAATCACTACTTCACAAAACAGCCAGAATACTGTTAATAGTGACCTTGCTACTCATCCTGCAAATCGTCCTGCAAATGATGATGTGATTATCGCTAAGATGCGCACACTTATTAAGGCGCTACAAACCCATAATAATGCTTACTACGTACTCGATAATCCTGTTTTAGAGGATAGCGAGTATGATCAGTTACGCCTGTCTTTAATTGAGCTTGAAGAAGAGTTTCCTGATTTAGTACAGCCGGATAGTCCCATAAATCAAGTGGGCGATATACCGCTATCAGCCTTTACCCAAGTGACTCATGATATCCCGATGTTATCGCTAGGTAATGTCTTTGAGTACGATGATTTGCGCGACTTTATGCGCCGAGTCAATGACCGTCTGAGTGACGCGCAACAAAATCCTGAATACGAGGTTGAGCTAAAGCTAGATGGGCTAGCGGTGTCGTTAAAGTATGCCTATGGACAGTTTATTCAAGCAGTCACGCGTGGTGATGGCCAAACTGGCGAGGACATTACTCAAAATACTAAAACTATTCGCAATCTGCCGTTATGGCTAGCTGACGCGGCTGATATTGAGCTATTAGAAGTGCGTGGTGAAGTACTGATGCCCAAAGCGGGATTTGAGCGTCTTAATCGTTTAGCAGAAGAGAACGACGAAAAAGTCTTTGCTAATCCTCGTAATGCTGCTGCTGGTAGCTTACGTCAGCTCGATCCTGCCATAGCAGCGAGTCGCCCCTTAGCTTTTTATGGATATTCAATCAATCAAGGCTTGCCTGCTAAGCTAGATACCCAATCAGCAGCGCTTGCTTGGCTAGGTGACATTGGCTTTAGCGTTAGCGCCGTGAGAGTGGTACAGAACCCCCGCGAGGCGCAAGAATATTATGAGTCCGTGATTGAAAAGCGCGCAAAATTACCATTCGAGATTGATGGTACGGTGATCAAAGTAAATAACTTAGCGCTACAACAGCAGCTGGGCTTTCTATCCCGAGAGCCACGTTGGGCAACTGCTTATAAGTTCCCAGCAGAAACGGTTATGACTCGCCTGCAGTCTATTGACTGGCAAGTTGGGCGTACCGGTCAAATTACGCCAGTCGGCAAGTTAGAGCCTGTCAAAGTAGGTGGCGTCACAGTAAGTAATGTCACTCTTCATAACTTTGGTGAGATTCAACGCTTAGATGTGCGAGCTGGTGATATGGTCAGCGTTCATCGTGCTGGTGACGTTATCCCTAAAGTTACTCGGGTTTGGCATGATCAGCGTCCAGCCGATAGCGAGCCAGTGGTGCTGCCGTCCACTTGTCCGGTATGCGACTCGCCAGTAGTCTTACCCGAAGATGAAGCATTAGCACGCTGTACAGGTGGTCTCTTCTGTCCGGCGCAACAGCAAGAAGCCTTGATTCATTTCGTCTCACGTCGGGCGATGGATATCGATGGTTTAGGCGAGCGTTGGTTGATCAGTTTCTTTGAGCATGCACTAGTCAAGACTGTCGCTGATATTTATCAGTTGCATCAGCATCAAGAGCAGATGATTACTTTTGAAAAAATGGGTGAAAAGTCAGTACAAAATATCATTGCCGCCATTGAGGCCAGCAAACATACGACGCTAGCTCGCTTTATCTATGCGCTCGGTATTCGTGGGGTAGGCGAAGGCACTGCCCAGAGCTTCGCCCAGCAATTTGGCGATCTCGATAGCTTGATGGCTGCTGATATCGAGACCCTTATCCAAACCCCTGATGTTGGTACTATAACTGCTGAGCTGGCGTATAAATTCTTCCGTGCCCCACACAATATCGAGGTCATTAATGCCTTGCTGGCAGCTGGTATATATTGGGATAAAGTGGAACACAAAGCATCTAGCGATTTACCACTTGATGGTCAGACGTGGGTAATCACTGGGGCACTGGCAAGCATGGCTCGTGATGAAGCAAAGGCGAAACTACAAGCCTTAGGCGCAAAAGTATCGGGCAGCATCTCTGCTAAAACCACTGCGCTACTAGCAGGTGAGAAAGCGGGTTCGAAGATGGCAAAGGCAGAGAAGTTAGGGGTAAAGGTGGTGGGTGAGGATGAGTTTTTGGGTTTGGTTGAGGAGTAAAGTGATTATGAATATTGATGATTTGAAAGATTTGGATGATGAGACTCGGAAAGAAATTGAGGAGTTGCAGAAGGTAACTCGTGAGAAGGATGGAGGAGAAGCTTTTACAGATGCGAGATTAAAAATATTTAATCTTTCCTATTACAGTAAGCAAAGACCTTTAGGGTATAAAGCCTTAGTTGACATTGAGAAAAGGGATAACAAAGTAAGTTATTATTTAGCTCAAATTAATCTAGGACTTAGTGAAAAGGATGATATTAACAAATCCTTTGATAGACTTGTAGAGCTATATAGAGATAAAGAGTTTGAACCTATAAGTATAATGATATCTGAAAGAGGTCTGCTCTCCGCAGAAGATATTATATTCAAATTTGGAAAGGATTCTATCTTAAAAGAAAACTATAAAAATGCCTTTAAATTTTTTGAAGCATTAGGCGTCTCTTACTCTTATGAAAATTATTGTTTAATAAAAATATCTATGATGCTTCTCAAAGAAGAAACTAGAGAAATTGCTCAATATTTTTTAAGTTCTTTAACGGAAGTGTTAAAAATACAGTCCAGTTTAATCGTAGAGTGCAATCACGAAAATCAGTACGAAAGAAAGCTTGCTCACTATACAAGTACTACGGTTGCAAACATTTTACTAAGCGACTCTAAAAAGGAGGAAAATTTATTTAGATTAAATACCATACAAAATGTCAACGATCCCAGTGAAGGTAGCTTGTTAATGAACTATCTCACGGGGAAAAAGGGTAGTAATATAGATGGTGTTAATTTAGATTTAGACTATCATGCTTTTCTAAGTTGCTTTACTTTTAATCACGATAGTCTTAACCAATTTAGACTATACGGTAAAGAAAATAACAAGGAAGCTTCAGGAGTTAGCTTAGTTTTTAATAAACATTTTTTTCTAAACAACACTATACAGAAAAAATACAATAAAGCAGTTAATGATCCAATAGAGATTATTTCTCAAAAAGAAGTTGATGATATTAGAAATGTAGACGTATCATCGAACACAATAGATATCAGTATACGTAAACAAAACGTCTTTAGATGTATGTATTTAGACGTTAGTAATGGTTATGTACATTTGGCTCAAAGAAACGAAGTTACATTCTATAACGAGTTTGAGAACAAAGAAGAGGCTCAAAATCACTGGCGAAAGTACACTGAGTATGTAAATAGTAAAAGAGACATAGTATTAAAAAGTCTAGAAAAATTAAAAGATAACTACGATTCGTTTAAAGTTGAGTATTTAAAATTAAAAGATAACTACACAGGATTTGTAAATGAATTATATATTTTAGAGAACGAAATTTTGTTACCTTTGAAGTACCTTGTTAAGCATTCAGCATTTCAAGAAGAACAAGAATGTCGTATAGTTTATATTACTGCACTTAAAGATACCAAAGTTCAAATGGAGTTTGGAAGATTTTTATACGTTGAGTACCAAGCTGAGGTAAAAGAGAATCTTAATAAAGTATATATAGCTCCTGCTGCTAACGAATATCAAATATACTTATCTTGGTTGCTTCGCAATACAGAAGTCAAAATAGAGCTATCAAACAATCCTTATCGGCAGACTTAAAACGTAGCATGGGTGATAACCCACGTTCTATAATATTTTCATATTCCGTGGGTTATCGCCCACGCTACATACTGCATCATCAACACTAAAAATTAAATCCCATAATCGCGCTCAACCTTTGCTACTAGAACTTTAAATTTAGCATACCAATTTTTATGACCTAAGTGCTGCGCTTCGAGATGTTTAGCGTTTTGCTTCCATTGCTTGATAGCTTCTTCGCTAGCCCAATATGACACAGTAATACCTATATCTTCTCGGGCTGATTCAATACCAAGAAACCCTTCTTGTTCGGATGCAAGCTCAGTCATTCTATCAGCTATAGCAGCGTAACCATCGAGCAGCGTAACCATCGTCGCCATTAGTGCGCGTAGAGCTAAAAATCACGGCGTAATTAGGAGGGCTTAGCGTCTTAGCGATCTCTGATATAAGTGTCTCTTAATGATTAGTACTATATAATCCACTAAGTCCCCTCATGCGGATTAATATTGATCTCCCTTTGACGCCATTTGGCTTAATCTCAATCGGTATCGTCAATCCTTTAGCAAAAGGCTCTGCAAACACATACTCGTATTCGCTAGCAGTGACCTAATCTAAGGAATCAACATCAGTTCTTAGATGACAATATTTAAACCCTCACCAACTCCATCAATGGCTCAAACGAGTAAAGTGCAGGTCGTCTACCAGAGGATTCTTCAATTTGACTGATAATGCCTTCATCCAATAAGAGTCTCGTAAACCTTGAAGCGGTTGCCGCAGGAATACCGCTCTGGTTAGTAAACTTATTGTTACGAAATACAGGGTTAGTAAACACAAAGTCTAGAGCAATAACACTCCATTTTGAGGATAATATATCAGCGAAACGTTGTTCCATATCTTCATACAAAGCCTGAATATCTTCAGCGATTTTCAGATTTCTAATCGATTGCTTCTCCACGGCTTCTAGGAAGAAAGCACACCAATTATCCCAGTTATTATATTGTGAGACTTCCCTCATCATATCTATGTATCTGTTTTTGTTCTCTTCAAAGTAACCACTGATATAAAAATACGGAGCAGAAATAGTACCCGCTTGCCATAACATTAAAGTAATTAGCATACGACCTATGCGTCCATTACCGTCTTTAAAAGGATGTAAAGCTTCAAACTCTACATGAGTAAACGCAGCCTTTATTAAAGAAGGGTCCTGACTAGATTCTATATATTCAAAAAGGTTTTCCAGACCGTCGGTTAACCTCTCAGGCGTAATCGGCACAAATAATATGGTTCGCTTATAACGATCCGCTAAATAGTTCTGCTCAGTTTTAAACTCGCCTGGAGATTTAGTTGCGCCACGTCCAAAAGACAATAAACGTTGATGAATAGTTTTAAGCATAGATTGGGACATAGGATAGCCATCTATCAGCGCTTCTTGTGCATCTTTCAAAGCTCTTTGATAAAGAATAGTCTCTACAACTTCAGACCTTACGCTAGAGGTGATAGTGCTATCATTCTCATAGTCTGCTTCAAACTTTAAAATCTCATCCATTGTACTAACGGTTCCCTCCATTCTAGAAGAGATAACCGCTTCTTGATTCCGTAGGGGTGCCAGCAGTATTTCACTATTATGCATGTTCTTGAGCATTTGATCATAGCGGGCAATAGCATCAGTAGCTTTGATTAGTTCATTGACAAACCCGCCATAATTAAGGTTTGTAGGCGGAAACTTGTCATAATGATAGGTAACAGCTTCAGTCAAATCTAAAGGCATAATAGTGGCCAATTTAAGTAATAGATTGTTTGGTTACTTTAAGTTTCAAAACTTTATCAATGTGAGCGTCTACATCACTTGCTATAAATATAGTTATAACAAAATATTTTGACTCTCACATTCTATCTAATCTGATAGACAAGCTGTATAGGGGTTAATATATATACCTTAAATGTTTTTGTCTATCAAATTTTGTAAAAAGTGAGCGACAAGTTATCGTATTTTTTAAATCCTAAGACCCTGCATGCGGATCACTCTCAATTTTGATACCATCAGGTTTAATCTCAATAGGTAAGACTAGCCCTTTAGCGAAGTCTTCTTCAAACACATAATCATAGCTACTGGCATCGATATCAGCAGTAGTATGAATGACTAGTTTAGTTTTCTCGCCATCAGTGACTTCATGAGAAGTATAGCTAGTATCCAATTGATCAAGCACCTTAGATAAGGCCTCATTACTAGCCATGCCTACAGTGAGATTATACTGAGCAGTGGGTTTATCTACTTTGAAATAATCAGCGTAATTTTTAACGTTTTGACTATCCAGGGCAAAAGGGAATTTATAGCTAGCAAGATCAGCAGGTTTTTCTTTAGTCGCTACCTTCGACCAGTCAACGGCAGTCGCCGGCGTGTTGATATCTACTGTGCTAGAGGCCGCTTGTTCAGTTGCTACCGCTTTGGTATCGGGGACAGTCTCGGTAGTTTCAGAGCGCTTATCACAGCCTAATAGCGTTGCAGTACTGGCTATCGTTATTATCATCATAGTTGCTAAACGCTTGGCCATCGATTGATCCTTTTAATAATATTATAGTTGCCATTATTGTCGCATAATTAACGCTGACTAAGGCTAATTTGATAGCCATTACACTCTTTAATTATTCAGATAGCCATAAAAAAACAGCCACCGTTAGATGACTGTTTTATCTATCTACTATCATTCACTGATAGTATTATAAATGCTGACTTAGATTTTACAATTTACTTGATATTCTTTACCATCTGCCCATTTCATGGCCAAAATACCTTTATCATCCTGCATGTGCCAAGCGTAGATCACTTCTGGATTTGATTCATTAACGTAGCTTGCAGTATTGCCTTGAACTTCACCGTTTAATAGGATTGGCTGTTGTGACCAACCAACTTTTGGTAAAGTTGCAGTGACCATAACTTGCTGTTTATTGATAGATTGTTTAGCCATTACTTGACTGTTATCAGTACAAGTATAACGGGCTGGAGCCATGCGGTCATAAGCGAGAGTAGTAACACTTTCAGATGGTACTGTTGTTGGGGTGCTAGGAGCAGGGGTCATAGTCGAACAAGCACCCAATAGAGCGATAGCTGGTACGGCAGTAGCCAATTTAATTAAAGTATTCATGCGTTTCTCCGAAAGTATGGTCATTTAAATCTTAGTCTTTTATATCTAAGTCTTGTAGCATTAATGCGTTAAATGCATCGCAGCCATAATAACTAAAACTAGCCCGACTAAATGTTAGAAATTGTTCCGAGTTGTTAGCTTGGTTACTCAAATGCTGACTAATGTAATTGTTAATTTGAGCTAATAAATGGCAATAAAAAACACATAACACTGGTAAGATATTATGCGTTTTTTATACCGTTAAATGATCTAACTAGGTAGCTATATCAACTAACTGCCTTATTTTGTCTTACGTGGTGGCAAACCAGTATGCTGCGTCTGGAAGTTACCCTTACTGACACGCTTTTTGACGTTCTTAACGGCAGCGTTATTGTTTGCTGAGTCATTAGTATCTGCACCAGTAGCAGTATTATTGCCACGGCGTTTAACAGAATCATTACCTATGCGACTGTTCTTCTTACGCGCTGATTGATAGCTGTCTTGTGCGGCATCACGGCCTTCTAAGCTGGCGTTGAATGGCGGTATTAAGCAGCCTCTATTCTTACCAATTAAATCGCTACGGCCCATATCTTGTAGCGCTTTACGTAATAGTACCCAGTTCTTAGGATCATGATAACGTAGGAAGGCTTTATGCAGTTTACGCTGCTTGCCAGACTTGACGATATCCATATCCCCTTCATCACGACTGATCTTACGTAGCGGGTCTTTATGGGTATGATACATCGTCGTTGCTGTCGCCATCGGACTAGGATAAAAAGCTTGTACTTGGTCAGCACGATAGCCGTAACTCTTAAGCCATAACGCCAAGTTCATCATGTCTTCATCTTTAGTGCCTGGATGTGCGGCGATGAAATAAGGGATAAGGTACTGCTCTTTACCAGCCTCCGCGCTAAACTGCTCAAACATCGCTTTAAATTTATCGTATGAGCCCATGCCAGGCTTCATCATCTTCGATAGCACTGCTTCTTCTGAATGTTCAGGAGCGATTTTGAGATAACCACCGACGTGGTGAGTCACTAGCTCTTTGACGTATTCAGGGTCTTTTACCGCTAAGTCATAACGTAAACCCGAGGCGATAAGAATCTTTTTCACCCCTTTAATATCACGAGCTTTGCGATAGAGTTTAGTCAGATTGCTATGGTCAGTGATTAGGTTTTCGCAGACATCAGGATAGACACAAGAGGGCTTCCGACAGTTCTTCTCGATAGTCTCATCTTTACAGCTTAGACGATACATATTCGCTGTTGGGCCGCCTAAATCAGAGATAACCCCTGTAAAGTTAGGCGCTGTATCACGAATAGCTTCCACTTCACGTAGGATAGACTCTTCAGAACGGTTCTGAATAATACGACCTTCGTGCTCAGTAATAGAACAAAAAGTGCAACCGCCAAAACAGCCACGCATGATGTTGACTGAGAATTTGATCATGTCATAAGCAGGGATGCGTGCATTGCCATAACTTGGATGCGGCAGACGTGCATAAGGCAAGTCAAACACATAATCCATTTCTTCGGTCGATAGCGGAATCGGCGGCGGGTTAAGCCAGACATCGATTGACGTATGGGAGTTACCAGCACCACTACTGTGGCGTTGCACTAAAGCGCGAGCATTACCCGGATTGGTTTCCAAATGCAAGATACGGTTAGCGTGAGCATAAAGTACTGGATCTGACTTCACATGCTCATAATCAGGGAGACGAATAACCGTTTGCTCGCGAGCTGGCATTTTAATTTTATGTTTACGCGCAGTTTGAGGCTTATCGAAGCCACGCATTTGTACTACTTGCGTTTCTTCATCTACTTGATCAGCATTGATAACTTTATCAGTCACAGGCTCAGACACAAATCCTGGATACTGCCCTGACATTCCTGACATGGATTGTCCAACAGGGGAGTCGCTAGGCTTATTCTGTTCAATTGAGCACTGGTCTAAGTCTTCAGTCATAACATAAGGGTTGATAATCGGATCAACGCGACCGACAGTATCAACATCGTTACTGATCACTTCGATCATATCAGCTTGCCAGTGACGGCGACTAGGGGTCAATAAGTAGCAAGTGCCACGTAGCTTACTCATCTGCTCAAGGGTATAGCCTTTTGACAGGCCATGCACCACGTCGACGATAGCGCGTTCAGCGTTACCATACAATAAGACGTCGGCACGGGCATCGAGCAAGATACTACGGCGTACTTTGTCTGACCAGTAGTCATAATGAGCGATACGGCGCAAGCTACCTTCGATACCCCCTAAGATAATAGGCACATCTGGATAGGCTTCACGGCAGCGCTGGCTATAAACGATAGCAGCACGGTCAGGACGTTTGTCAGCGACATTACCTGGTGAGTAAGCATCATCACTACGAATCTTACGGTCAGCGGTGTAGCGATTGATCATACTATCCATGTTGCCCGCCGTCACACCGTAAGCATAGACTGGCTTACCGAGTTCCATAAAGGCATCCTTGCTCTTCCAATCTGGCTGAGCAATGATACCGACTCGGAAGCCTTGCGCCTCTAATAAACGGCCAATAATCGCCATGCCAAAGCTAGGGTGGTCAACATAAGCATCGCCGGATATGATAATCACGTCGCATGCATCCCATCCCAGAGCATCCATCTCAGCACGATTCATCGGCAAAAAGGGCGCAGGCTCATAACAGCTCGCCCAATGTTTATCATAGTCGTAAAGGGGCTTAGTGCCTTGTTTAAAGGCGGTGCGGGCGATGGTATCGGCAGACATGGGCAGACCTATTTATTAATGCTAATTTAAAGGCGCTCATTTTAACATGAATTGTATTCATGATGCGACTTATTGAGCGTTATGATTTATGATAAGTTGTTGATAGCGTGGAGTAATCCAATTACAGTCTGTGAATAAAACGCGGGTGTTTTGATTGCTTTATGTCATAAAAAATGCTCCTATAAAAAACACTATTATAAAAATAAAACCATTTAGCCTATGGTTTTAGAATAAATGATGTAGCGACTGCTTTGCATCAGATTAAGGGGAGTAATATGCTTGCCATGATTTTATTAGTTTTTTTTATGCCGTTAGTCACAGTTATTCATTTGATAGCGACAATCAGTTTTCAAAGAAATGGCTTATATAAAAGTAAATCATTCACTATCAAGCATCTAGCAGTCGCGCTTTTGTTTCCGATAGCAGGCATGGCATTAATCACTTTTGAATACATAATCAATCTGCGGCTAGGCGGTATTGATGTGGAGTCGTATTTACTCATTTTATCGCCTTATGCACTGCTAACCTTAATTTTTGCCACTCCTTATTTTCTTCATTTACGGGCAGTTAAAAAATCCTAATATTATCCATCACCTAGTAGCTGTCAGCAGTTATTAACAATGGTTATTAATCTAAATAAATCTTCGTACCACTCTTGGTAAAGTTCATCACAAACTGACTTTTAAAATTGCGTACATTATTTTCGTAAGTGAGTAGACTGCGGGTAAATTGATGATAGTCGCTCATATTCTTCGCACTGACCATAAGCATAAAGTCAGCATCGCCAGATACTTCATAACAGCTCATCACTTGCGCTTGGGCGTTCATTAAGCGCTCGAATCGATGCTGCATAGAGTTATTGGAGCGCTCCATTTCTACCATCACTACGGCCGTCAAGCTATAGCCAACTTTATTAGGGTCGACGATAGCCACTTGCTTAGTAATCACCCCGTTATCTATTAGAGCTTGCACCCGACGTTGCGCAGTAGCGATAGAAACATTGACGTGTTCTGCAACAGTTTTTAACGGTAGGGTGGCGTCATCTTGCAGCAAATTCAAAATGGCTTTATCAGTATTGTCTAATGGCTGGAGCATAAGGTTGATCTCTAAGAGTATAAATAATGAATAATGAATGGGGTTCAACGAATCAAACTGCGAACATATTTGGCTTAATTATAGAAGTGTTATCACTATAAGTTATAAAATAAGAATTTATTGATATTTTACTCAATATTAAGATAAATATGTTCATATCTAATTGAATATAGAAATATTTTCTCATCTGCTAACTATAAACTATTCCTTATCAACCCTACTTCTCGCTCAAAAATAATAATAATAGTGATCATGAAGTATTTTTTAACTGCTAATGCCACTCAAGGTGCCTTATGTCTACTTCAACCTTAGCTAACACTGTAGCCTCAACGCTGGCACGCTTACCGATGCCAGCGATGTGGACCACGGGTAGCGCACAGCAGCGCACTTTAATGATGGGCGTAGCGCTAGCGGTATTGTCCAATCTGCTATTCGGAGTACTCTATGCTTACAGTAGCTTTTTGGCACCGCTATCAGGGACACAAGTTTTTATCTGGCGTATGCTGGCGATGTGGGCGGCGCTGATAGGTTACTTAGTGATTAGTGGGGGTTTGAGTACTCATATTGCTAAATTGAGGAGCTTAGGCTCAGTTAAGCAGTGGGCATGGTTACTGTTACCAACACCGATATTTTTGAGTCAGTTTTGGTTGTTTATGTGGGCACCAGTGAACGGCCAAGGCGTACAAACCGCTATGGGGTATTTCTTATTTCCGTTAATGATGGTGGTGTTCGGCTGTGTGCTATTCGGTGAGAAATTAAGCCGCTTGCAGTGGTTAGCCGTTGCTTTTGCCGCTTTAGGTGTAGGTAGTGAAATTATACGTACGCAAAGCGTCTCTTGGGCAACTCTGTGGGTATGTGGTACTTATCCTATGTATTATATTCTGCGTCGCTTGCAAGGCATTGGGGCGGTGACCGGCTTACTGATTGATTTGACTATCTTTGTACCCTTTGCACTCGGTTATTTAGTGTTCTTTGAACCAAGTAGTTTAGGCCTAGTATCTGGATCTTGGTTCTTTATAGCTATGCTGACAGGGCTTGGTATTTTGAGCGTCTTAGCAATGAAAACTAACGTCGATGCCAGTCAAATGTTGCCAGTAAACGTCTATGGCATGATGAGTTATTTGGAGCCGGCATTGTTATTTATCTTGGCGATAACTGTACTGGGAAATCCATTTGAATCTGCGATGATATATAGCTATGGTTTGATCTGGCTAGGTATTGTGTTTTTGATTATCCACGGTATTCGCCAACTGCGTCGCGCGCGTAAACCGCAGCAACAGCTTACAGTCTCGCAAGCGGTCTAGGTTTAGCGGCTATTTATTGAATAATATTAGTGAAAACGTATTAATGACAGCCCTATTAGCCAGGCCATAAATGTTAAGATTTAACCCAAAAAAAGGACGACTCAGTGATTACTAAGTCGTCCTTTTTTTCTGCATATTAGCTGTGTTTTTTATCAAAACACTTAGTCTAAATGCTGTTTAAAGCCACGCTGTTTGTCACGTTCCCAGTCGCGATCTTTTAAGGTCTTGCGTTTATCATGTTGTTTTTTACCTAATGCTAACCCAATCTGACATTTGACTAAGGAGTTTTTCCAGTAGCAAGATAAGGGCACGCAGGAATAACCCTTTTGATTGACCGCACCAAACAGCTTCTCAATCTCTCGGCGATTAAGCAGCAACTTACGAGTACGAATACCATCAGGGCTAACATGAGTCGAGCTACTTAGCAGCGGTTGAATATGCGAGCCAAAAAGAAAAGCTTCTCCATTACGGAAGATGACATAAGCTTCGGTAATTGTCATTTTACCAGCGCGAATGGCTTTCACTTCCCACCCTTGTAAGACTACTCCTGCCTCAAAGGTTTCTTCAATAAAATACTCATGCCGCGCTTTTTTGTTGGCACAAATTTGGTTCTCGGGTTTTCTTGATTTTTTTGACATAGGATCCTCCTCTATAATTCCTCATCGTATAAGCAAGCTGTGTATATAATTTTGACTATTAATATTGCCGCTAGTTGCTAATAGGTGCTGATGAGTCGAGCCGCTATTGTAGCAAAGCATTAAGCGCAAATGTAGCTCTGCTGCTATAACAAATGTAGTGACTGCGTTGCGACAACTACTCATAAAGTTAGCTTAAGTGGTCCCTAGTGATAGCGATATCTCCCTAAAAGCTAATAGGGACTCTTTTTACTGACAGATAAGTGTTAACTTGAGCTAAAATTTGCTAGCATACGCAGTATTATTAATGATTAGAGTAGCTCCATTATGAGTCTCCCTGCTACCGCTTCACGTTTGCATACTAGAATTCTATACCCAGGCACTTTTGATCCTATTACTAATGGCCATGTGGATTTAGTAACCCGAGCGGTCAAGCTGTTTGATCAGGTCATTATTGCGGTAGCCTCAGGACACCATAAAAAGCCTTTATTCAACTTTGAAGAGCGCGTAGAGTTAGTAGAGACCGTATTTGCTGATTTACCACAAGTTTCGGTAATAGGCTTTGAAGGTTTGCTTGTCGATTTTATGCGTGAAAAAAATGCTACTGCAGTGCTGCGTGGCCTGCGAGCAATGTCAGATTTTGAATATGAGTTTCAGCTGGCCAATATGAATCGTGAGTTGGATGAGAATTTTGAAGCGGTGTTTTTGACGCCCTCACAGAACTATTCCTTCATCTCATCGACGATGATTCGCGAGATTGCTAAACTAGGCGGTGATGTGAATAAGTTTGTACCTAGCTGTGTTGCTGAAGCTTTTGCACAAAAGTTAAAACTTTAAAAGTTCGAGTCCTAATGACCGTTAGTCTACACCTAAGGAGCAGCGCATGGCGCTATTAATCACTGATGAATGCATCAATTGTGATGTTTGCGAGCCTGCTTGCCCGAACGATGCTATCTCTGAGGGCGATGATATCTATGTTATTGACCCTGATCTTTGTACTGAGTGTGTCGGGCATTTTGATGAGCCACAATGCGTAGTTATTTGTCCTATCGACTGTATTCCTCATGATCCTGATTATGTAGAGACTCAAAGTGATCTAATGTCCAAATACAAGCGTATCACTGGCAAATAAGTCCTAGTAAAACGCTCCAGTTAAATGCAAGTATTAACCATCACTAGCAACTACTACCTGCCTCTAATCCGCTATCTATGATAATAAGTTTGGCAAAAATCTAAGCTAACTAGCAAAGGGCGTGCCAGCACTAACTTACCGCGCTTATTAGGCCGGTGAGTTTAGTAGATTGTTGGACTTAGTATAAAACCAACATCTTAGGGACAGAATAATGACTGCTAATAACTATCTGCGGACTAGTGATCAACCAACTAGTGATTTTGACCAGCAACATCTCTGGCATCCTTATGCCAGCTTGCCGCCGAGCTATCCCAACATAGTCATTGATTATGCTGATGGTATTTATATTGTCACTAAAGATGGTACGCGCCTGATTGACGGCATGTCGTCATGGTGGGCGAGCGTTCATGGTTATAATCATCCAAAGCTGAATGCTGCTGTTATTGAACAGTTGGGCAAAATGGCCCATGTGATGTTCGGTGGCTTGACCCATCAACCAGCGATAGATCTAGGCAAAAAACTACTGGCTATTGTGCCCGCTGGACTCGATGCGATATTTTATACTGACAGTGGCAGCATCGCCGTAGAAGTGGCGCTAAAGATGGCCCTGCAATATCAAATTGCTCGCAAGTGTCCCACTAAGCAGCAGTTTGCCTCTACCCATTCTGGCTATTATGGCGATACTTGGCATGCCATGAGCATCTGTGACCCGGTAGCTGGCATGCACAGCTTGTATGGCAATCAATTGCCGATGCAGCATTTCGTACCTGCACCACCATTAGGTTTTGATCGCCTTTTGACAGAAGATGAGCGTAGCGCATTAACGGCATTTTTTGTCAAGTACGCAGAGCAGCTAGCAGGCTTTGTTATTGAGCCAATTATCCAAGGCGCGGGGGGTATGCGCTTTTATAGCCCTGAGTATTTGCAACTGTTGCGTAAGCTATGCGATGAACATGATGTGGTGCTGATTGCTGATGAAATTGCGACCGGTTTTGGCCGCAGTGGTAAATTATTCGCCTGTGAGCATGCTAATATCAGTCCCGATATTATGACGGTCGGTAAGGCGCTGACCGGCGGTTATATGACTTTTGCTGCGACCTTGTGCACACGTCACATTGCTGACACTATCAGCCAAAGTGACTATCCATCCCTAATGCATGGTCCTACTTTTATGGGCAATCCGCTGGCTTGTGCGCTAGCCTGTGTCTCTATTGACCTGATTATGTCTTATGATATAGAGTCAAAAACTGCAAATATGCAAGCCATTATGCAGCAACAGCTTGCCGCAGCAGCGACTTTATCAGGTGTTGCTGAGGTACGCTGTTTAGGGGCAGTCGCTGTAATTGAGCTAGAAGATGCCGTCGATATGCCAGTGTTTCAGTCTTTGTTGATCGCTAACGGTATTTGGGTAAGACCCTTTGGTAAATTAGTCTATATCATGCCGCCTTATATCATTACTAATGATGAGCTTGCGCTGCTATGCCAAGCCTTATTAAAAGTCGTCAGTAGTTATTTAACCCAAATTGCTCAAGCTTTATCGAGAAAAAATATCCCCTTGACTGAAAAAGGTTCACTATGAGCGTGCTATTCATCTCTGGTATCGATACTGATATTGGTAAAACTTATGCTACTGGCATCATTGCTAAAGCGCTTATGCAGCAAGGCAAAAATGTTATTACCCAAAAGCTAGTACAGACTGGCGTAGCGATAGATGCAGATAGTAATGAGGTAGGTATTGCTGATGATATTATTACTCATCGTCAGTTGATGGGTATGGCGCTACAGCCCTGTGATTTAGACTACACTACTTGCCCTCATCGCTATCAAAAACCTGCTTCACCGCATTTATCCGCTAAGCTGGCTGGCCAAATGCTCGATCCTAAGAGGATTACTGACGCCACCCAAAGCTTGCAAGCCGGTTACGAAGTAGTGCTATTAGAAGGGGCAGGCGGCTTACTGGTGCCAATAACAGAAGACTTACTAACCTTAGATTATATTGCTAGTCAGAACTATCCTATTATCTTAGTCACTTCTGGGCGCTTGGGGAGTATCAATCACACTTTGCTTAGCTTGGAGGCGATAAAATCGCGCGGCTTAACGATTCATAGTATGGTTTATAACCATATTCATGACAATGCTGCTCAGACAGATGAACAGATAGCAGCTAGTACGATTGATTTTTTGCAAAACTATTTAGCTAAGCATTATCCAACGGCGCATTGGTTGTCATTAGCTATGCAACAAGAAACTAAATCGAGCAACTTAGACTTTATGTTGCCTAAGAATTTTTTGCTGTAGAAGTTTTTTAAATCTTTTGCTTTAAGATTTCGTTGGAATGAATGGTTTTATGTCAGTTAAATTGATAGTTTTGACAACCTGTTAAAATAAGCTAAAAAACTTTCCGATATTAGGATTAATTTTGCTATACTAGCGCGCTTGGTAGACTAGGCAATCGCCGCTGCACACTGGCAACAGACATGCGGGGGAGGAAAGTCCGGGCTACATAGGGCAGCGTGCCAGCTAACGGCTGGGCAGGGTAACCTGACGACAAGTGCAGCAGAGAGGAGACCGCCTTATTGCTTTCGGGCGATTCGGTAAGGGTGAAAGGGTGCGGTAAGAGCGCACCGCGTGGCTGGCAACAGTTCACGGCAAGGTAAACTCCACGCGTAGCAAGACCAAATAGGCATCGGCATGGCGCGGCCCGCGTTCGATGCGGGTAGGTTGCTTGAGCGTATTAGCAATGATACGCCTAGAGGAATGATTGTCCACGACAGAACCCGGCTTATCGGTTTACCAACTTTATATAGTTTTTAAGTAGTAAGGTCTTTAGTTTTTAGAGACTTGTTTGTTGCAAACAGGCTGTATTTTCAATTAAATTAAATTTTTTTGAAAAAAATGCCGCTTAAGGGTTGACGTCAGTCATCCATATCGGCATAATACCGAGCCTTAAATGGCGATGTAGCTCAGCTGGTTAGAGCGCATGACTCATAATCGTGAGGTCAAGAGTTCAAGTCTCTTCATCGCCACCATTTATTGCTAGTTGTTAAAAATTTAGTTGCTCAAATTTAAAATGCCAATCCTTAGCGATTGGTTTTTTTTTGCCTAAAATTCTTAGCTTAACGATTTAAGCATAAGAATCAGCAGTGCTAATACTTGTTGCAAATTACTCGTACTGCCGCCTAGTGATGAATCAACTGGCCTTAATATAAAGACAAGCCAAATGTTTTTGATTTATCAACTAAGTTTGCAGCTTCGGTTAAGGTGAGTATGCAAATACTTGCTGACAAAATCGTCTTACTTTACAGCAGAAAACTGCTAGAATACCTGTAGATATCTGTCAGCTGTTTGAGAATCGTAGCGAGCAGCGTTACCGCTATTTTATAATGATTTGATGACTGACTTTATTTTTGACGACCGACCGTACTAATGGTAGCTTTTCAAATTACTAGTAGTCGCAAATTTTTTAGATTATATATTAGTATTATCCCACCTCCCTTTATTTAGTAGGCGCTTTGTGACTGCATTAGCCAATATTCGTAATTTCTCTATTATTGCCCACATTGATCATGGCAAATCGACCCTTGCCGATCGTTTTATTCAGATGTGCGGTGCGCTACAAGATCGTGAGATGCAGGCACAAGTGCTTGACTCCATGGACATTGAGCGCGAGCGCGGTATCACTATCAAAGCGCAATCCGTAACGCTGTTTTATGATCATCCTAATGGCGAGCGTTATCAACTTAATTTTATTGATACGCCAGGTCACGTCGATTTTTCTTATGAAGTTTCGCGCTCACTAGCGGCTTGTGAAGGTGCGCTATTGGTAGTGGATGCCGCGCAAGGGGTAGAA
Source organism: Psychrobacter sp. TAE2020 (assembly GCF_018919485.1). Lineage (GTDB taxonomy): Bacteria > Pseudomonadota > Gammaproteobacteria > Pseudomonadales > Moraxellaceae > Psychrobacter. The sequence goes on along the minus strand of NZ_JAHLMU010000001.1, from coordinate 1,582,183 downwards.
GCCCAGTCGGTTGCCAACTGCTATACTGCAGTGGATCAAGGCCTAGAAGTCATGGCCGTGCTTAACAAAATTGACTTACCACAAGTTGAGCCTGAGCGTGTGATTCAAGAGATTGAAGACATTATAGGTATCGATGCTGTTGATGCCCCGAGGGTGTCGGCTAAGTCGGGCTTAGGTGTTGATAAGCTGTTGGAGGCGTTAGTAGCGTTTATCCCTGCGCCAACGGGTGATCGTGAGGCGCCATTACAAGCACTAATCATCGACTCATGGTTTGATAACTATTTGGGTGTAGTCTCACTAGTGCGTGTGCGCGAAGGCACTATCAAAAAAGGCGATAAGCTTTATATTAAGTCAACCCAAGAGGCGCATCTAGTAGGCTCAATCGGGGTGTTTACCCCAAAACCACTAGATACCGGTATTCTAGAAGCTGGCGAAGTTGGTTTTATTATTGCTGGTATTAAAGATATTGCTGGTGCTCCCGTCGGCGATACTATTACTCACGCCAAAACTCCTGATGTTGAACGTATTCCTGGCTTTAAGCAAATTACCCCGCAAGTTTATGCTGGTATGTTCCCAGTCGAATCCACTGATTTTGAAAAATTCCGTGAAGCTTTACAGAAACTACAGATCAATGATGCTTCGCTGTTTTTTGAGCCGGATACTTCTGATGCGCTTGGCTTTGGTTTTCGTTGTGGCTTCTTAGGTATGCTGCATATGGAGATCATCCAAGAGCGTTTAGAGCGTGAATACGACTTAGATTTGATCACTACTGCGCCTTCTGTTATTTATGAGATTATGAAAAAAGACGGTGAAGTTATCTATGTTGATAATCCCTCACGTTTGCCTGAACCAAATAATATTGAAGAATTCCGTGAACCGATTGCCCGTTGTCAGATTTTAGTGCCGCAAGAGTATTTGGGTAACGTCATGACTTTGTGTATTGAGCGTCGCGGTGTACAAGTCGACATGCGCTTTATGGGTCGACAAGTACAGCTAATATTTGATATTCCAATGGGTGAGGTGGTGATGGACTTCTTTGATCGCCTAAAGTCAGTCTCTCGGGGTTTTGCCTCACTCGATTATAATTTTGAGCGCTATCAAGTTGATAAGTTGGTCAAAGTTGATGTATTAATTAACGGTGACAAAGTTGATGCTTTAGCGATGATTGTCCATGAAACTCAGTCGCGTTATCGTGGTAATGCCTTAGTTGGTAAGATGAAAGAGCTGATCCCGCGTCAAATGTTTGATGTGGCTATTCAAGCCGCTATTGGTAGCCAAATCATTGGCCGTAGTACGGTGAAAGCCATGCGCAAAGATGTCTTGGCTAAATGTTATGGCGGTGATGTGTCGCGTAAGAAAAAGCTACTCTCTAAGCAAAAAGCGGGTAAAAAACGCATGAAGCAAGTGGGTAATGTGGAGATTCCGCAAGAAGCTTTCTTAGCGGTCTTGCAGGTAGATTAAGTTGCCAGTAAACTAAATAGCGCACCGCTATCGGTAGTTATCACTTACAAAATAAGCAGCTCGCTAATAGGCAGTTAAGTATGGATTTTGATTTTAATTTAGTTTTAGTGCCATTAACTTTGGGCTTAGGGCTGCTTTGGTTATTAGACAAGCTAGTATTTAAGCAACGTAAAACTCAGGGCCGTGGTAAAGAAAGCTGGCCGGTACGCTGGGCTTACGACTTTTTCCCAGTGTTAGCAGTGGTGTTAATTGTCCGCTCGTTTTTAATTGAGCCGTTCAATATCCCCTCGTCTTCGATGGTGCCCACTTTATATACTGGTGACTTTATTGCCGTCAATAAATATGCTTATGGTGTGCGTTTACCGTTAACTTATAACAAAGTATTAGAGACAGGCAGTCCTGAACACGGTGATGTTATGGTGTTTCGTTATCCAGAAAACCCAAGCATTTATTATATTAAGCGCTTGATTGGCTTGCCGGGTGATAGTGTCAGCTATAGTAATGGTCAACTATCGATTAACGATGTCCCTGTTGAAACTAAATCAGTAGCTTTCGAGGCCGATCCTCAGCTAACTTCGCAATTATATAATCCAGGGCCCATAGCTCCAGGACAAGTATTGACTGAAAACGAAGCGATAGAACTGGGGCAACAAGAAGAACAACAAGTACAGTATTTTCAAGAAACCCAAGGTCAGCATCAGCACTTAGTGCGCTATCTACCGGGCATGAATAGCTCGCAGTATGCCCCTTTTTTGCAACAAAAATCACCAGAAGTGGTGAGCTCATTAGGGACTCAATGGCGTATTACTGTTCCTGAAGGCCAGTATTTCGTTATGGGTGATAACCGTGATCGCAGTGCCGATGGACGTTTTTGGGGCTTTGTTCCAGATGATAACTTAGCAGGTAAAGCGGTATATATATGGATGCATAAGCCGCCAGGTCTTAACTTACCTACTTTTGCACGTAACGACTCTATAGATTAAGCCTTATCAACCTACTAATTATTACCGAATAACTGCGCTTAACTAACTAGTCTTATACAGTAGGGAGAGTGTTTTTTTGTAATTTATTAGGGGTTGATATGTTGCAGCACTTGACTGGTATACCTTTACAGCGTGGCGCTAGTATCATTTTGCTAACGCTGATTATCTTAGTCGCAGGTAAGCTTCTTATCGCTATTGTACCGGCACAAATAGGCGATTATTAGTTTACAAAAATTTTGACTGATCAATTACAGCAAGCTAATCTTAATAATGAAACAGCCAAGCAATTCATTACTTGAGTTGATAGGCAGCTTACTATCAGTGGCGATTATGATAGTAAGGTGGAAGAGAGAATTACCTTTACTAATAAAAAAATCGGCCAATTGGCCGTCTATAAAAAATACGTTGAGACCCATAAATTTTTTGCTAACATTGACATTGTAAGCCGTTTCGAAGGCGGTATTGAGTTTACTCTAGTTGAGTAAGGGTTAAATATTTTTACTCATTTATACAATGTCAGTAATCTGATTAGTAATACCAATAGGATAGTCAAAAATCACGCATGAAATCAAACTTAATACCGCATCAGGCGCTGAACTTGGCCACTAATACTAGTATAGATACTAAAGCTGTCTCCATCAACGCTGACTTTATAAAGCGTTTAGCCGTATTGACACGTAAGCTAGGTTACGTGTTCAAAGATCCTAGTCTACCCAAGCTGGCTTTGACTCATCGTTCTTTCGACAGCAAAAAAAACTATGAGCGCTTAGAGTTTTTGGGAGATGCATTATTAGGTATGATCGTGGGCGAAGCGTTATATCACCGTTATCCCAGCCAAAACGAAGGTCGGCTGACGCGTATGCGGGCCACTTTAGTACGTCAAGAAACCCTAGTTATTATTGCCCAAGATTTAGACTTGTCTAATCACTTGATCTTAGGTACTGGTGAGCGTAAAGGCGGTGGCCGTAACCGTGCTTCGATCTTGGCTGATGCCGTGGAGTCATTATTGGGGGCTATTTATTTAGACAGTCAAGACCTCGTGGTTACCCGTAATTGTGTTCTAGGGTGGTATGGTGATTTGATTAATGATGTCAATGAGCAAAAAGTTCTGAAAGACGCCAAGAGTCGATTGCAAGAATGGTTACAAGCAAAACAGTTTGATTTACCATTTTATGAGCTGCTAGAAATTCAAGGTAATGCTCCCCATCAGATATTTGTAGTGCGTTGTCAAGTTAATATCATAGGTTGTCCTAATATTACTGAGTCAGGAGAGAGTCGCCGTATAGCTGAACAAAAAGCAGCTGAACTGATGATCAATCAATTACATAAACTGCCGAACTCAGTTAAGAAGCCCTCGTAACTTATGGCCACCATTATTTGATTAAATAGTCTGTGATAGTTAAACACTAGCCACTAAAGGCTAAAACAATATTTTAAGACAACCTCTTAAAACTCCTTTCTTAAATAAATAGTAGTCTACTGGTTGAGGGTGTAATCAAACCATCAACCAGTAGAATAACTGACTATAACACCCTATAGGAACTATCTATGAGCAATCGTACCGACTTGCCATTAAACGCTAAAAATGACGCTGACGAGAGCATTGACAATTCTACTGTTAACCATGATTCTATTAGCAAAATGAAAAAAAGCATCGCTCTTAACGATACTACTAATAGTACTGAAGAGGCAGTGAATAGCGAAGACGATGATAACAATGATAATGCTATTGAAGCGTTTTTTGCCCCTAGCAATAAAAAAGAAAATCACAACGGTGTTAGTACCAGTGATTTTAAGACTGGCTATGTAGCGATTGTGGGACGTCCAAACGTTGGTAAATCGACTTTGATGAATCATATGCTAGGTCAAAAGCTATCCATTACCTCGCGTAAGCCGCAAACCACTCGCCATCGTATACACGGCATTTTGTCCAATGACGAAATGCAAGCCGTATTTGTGGATACCCCAGGTATTCATCGTAATGAAGTACGTGCTATCAATGAGCGTATGAATAAAGCCGCAGTATCCGCTTTAGTTGATGTGGATCTAGTACTATTTGTAGTAGATTCAGACCAATGGCGTGACGATGATTTGTTAGTTCTACAAAAGCTTGGCGACACTAACTTAACCGTAGTATTAGTCATTAACAAAGCTGATACTCTAAAAGATAAAGGCACATTGCTGCCATTAATTGAAACTTTTAGTGACAGTTTTGACTTTGCTGATATCGTACCTGTTTCAGCGCTGAAGAATCAGAACCTTAATCGTTTGCAAGAAGTTATCGCTTCGCATCTGCCGGTGGCTGAGCCTATTTATGATACAGAACAAATAACGGATCGCTCAGAACGCTTTTTGGCTAGTGAAATAATTCGCGAAAAAATTATGCGTAGCGCTGGCGATGAAGTACCTTACGATTTGACAGTACAGATTGATGAATTCAAAGATGAACCTGCGCATACTGATCCAAAAACTGGTCGTCCACGTAAAGCTTGTACTTTTATCGATGCCACCATCTATGTTGAACGCGGTGGACAAAAAGCCATTATAATCGGTGATAAAGGCCAGCGTATTAAGCAAGTAGGCATGGACTCACGTAAAGATATGGAACAGCTGTTTGACAAAAAAATAATGCTAACCTTGTGGGTAAAAGTTAAACGTGGCTGGTCTGATGATGAACGTGCTCTAACTAGCTTAGGGTATTAACTATAGCGGTAAGGTTGCTGATAATTAGTATGGTAATAATTAATAACTATTATTACCATAGCTGAGGGAGTAGGCTATGCGTAATCAAGCGTTGACTGGGTATTTATTGCATCAACGTCCCTATCAAGAAAAGCGTGCCTTGTACTATTTATTCTCTGAACAGTTCGGGGTAATACATGGAGTGGGCAAAAAGGGCGCTCCACTGTTTGAGCTATTACAGTTATTCGCAACTGGTAAACGTGATCTAAAAACCTTTAGCCAGATAGACCTCAGCCTTATTAGCATCAATCAAATTAATAGTCTTACAACGAGTAGCAGTCAAACAGACAAGGTTCAGCCAGACGAGGGTAGTACTGCCGTCGAGCCGCTGTCATACCAGCCCAAAAGCTACCAAAAAATTAGTGGTCAGCAGCAGTATGCCGCACTATATCTAAACGAAATCCTGCTAAAGCTATTGCCTATTGAAGATCCAATGGCGGTACTATGGCACCATTATCAAGATAGTTTATTAGCGCTTAAACAACCGTTGAGCGCAGATGAGCTACGTCTATGCTTACGCCAATTTGAACAATATTTATTTCAAGAGTTAGGCTTTGCTTTGAATCTAACTCACGATAATATGCTGACCAGCATTGAGTCTGAAACGATTTATCGCTTTTTACCTGATGTCGGCTTAGTGCCGATTATATCAACCACTGACAACATTGAAAACACTAGTTCGCAAGCTGTGTTTAAAGGTAGTGATATACTAGCAATGCAGCAAGTTGGCATCGCTACGTCTACTATCCATTCATGGTCGCGGCTGCATCGACACCTTATCGATCATCTGCTTGATTATCAGCCGTTACAAAGCCGTTTGTTATGGCAACAGCAGCAGCGCTATCAATAATAGCTCGATTATAATAAGCTTAGCATTTAATCCTATTCTCCCAATAAGTATAACGGTCGTAAAACCTATTAAAAAGGATTTGATATGAATAACTCTCTAGAAAACCTTGCAGAAAAAACACCTTTATTAGGAGTCAATATTGACCACGTAGCAACCCTACGTCAAGCGCGTGGTGTTGACTATCCTAGTCCTTTAGCCGCTATGCTAGTCTCTGAGCAAGCCGGTGCCGATGGCATTACTATTCATTTGCGTGAAGACCGTCGTCACATCCAAGATGCCGATGTTTATGAGATTGCTAAGCAAGTAACTACCCGTCTGAATTTAGAAATGGCAGCTACCGATGAGATGCTAGCTATTGCCTGTGAAGTGCAGCCTTTTTGGGTATGTCTAGTTCCTGAAAAACGTGCTGAGTTAACTACTGAAGGTGGCTTAGACGTGGCTGGGCAAGTAAAGTGGTTAGCTGATTACATCAATAAGTTACAGGCGGCAGGTATTAAAGTATCTCTGTTTATTGATCCTACTGAGACCCAAATTAATGCTGCTGTAGCTTGTAAGGCCGATGCTATCGAACTACATACCGGTGCTTATGCAGAAAAGGGGCTGGCTGATGATAGTAATGGGCAAAACGCTGAGCTTAGTCGTATCAAACATGCGGTAAGCTATGCTCAGCAAGCCGATAGTCAGTTACTGATCAATGCCGGTCATGGCCTGACTCGAGATAATGTCAAAGCTATCGCCCAAATTGCAGGCATTTATGAGCTTAATATTGGCCATGCATTAATTGCAGATGCGGTTTTTGTAGGCTTGGCACAAGCGATAGCAGACATGAAAGCAGCTATGCAATAAATGATTTAGGATTTTGACAAAGTGTAAGTCTATAAAGGCTTATGCTTGCAAGATGACTACAGAGTCCTTCCTAATCGCAGTTAGTACGGTGGCTACTATTGGGTTTGTATTTGATGATACCGGCTTGGTTAAATGATATTTGATATTTGACGTTATTGTGTACTGAGGTAGGACAGTATTTGATATGGCCAAAGTGTCCACGTGGTTTGCCGCTATCACCCCAAAACTTAGTGTAATGGCGTCTAGAGCCTACTCGCAAATGTATAGTGGCGTACTTAGGGCTCAAGTGGTGTTGTTCTAATAGTTGGTCAGTACCTGGATCGAAATGATTATTGCGGTTATTATCTATAAACAATAACAGAACCTCATTACTGTTTCGGTTACAGCGGCTATTGTCGTCAGAAAGACACAGTATCAGGTTCTTTCTTCTAATGAGGCTCTCAGCCTTAGCCACTTTTAAAGTGTTAGATAAGGCATACCTAATACGTTTGGCCTCCATCGTTGCCAATTGTCTTAACATAAAAGGCGTCGCTATAGTTACAATTATAGCGATGATGGCTAAGGTTACTATTAATTCTACTAAGGTAAAGCCTTTATATCGACTATCCTTTTCACTATAATTTTCATTATAAGCAAGCTGCTGTTTAACGTAACTGGAGTGATTAGTTGCCAACGGTGTATGGCAACCTGAAGTAAATAGGTATAGAGGATAAATATAAACCTTACGTGACATAACCATTAGTAGGGATCACCTATAAAAGACTTGGTTTAACTCATTGTCACTTGTGGTATATACCATTCCATGAAGTCATGTTATTAGACATTGGTCTTAATTTGATTAGATCTGTACTAGCAATCACAATAATTATAATGTTCTTCTGAGGTACAAATTCATCAATATTGATAAACGATAACCAATAAATAATAATAAAAACTAAGATACAAATATCTTATAAGATAAAGTATATTCTATTAAAAGGATATTGTTAGCTAGCTAAATATACACATAATATAACGCTAATGTCAAAAATTGTTTCAATTAGTGAATGGCTGGTTTTTGTAATAGAGAAAATTTGTTTATTGGATTAGAATGCACTTAGAAATAGTCGATATTGTAACTACATATGTCATTTTTCAAGAATTGGCATAATGACGGTAGTTTAGGTGTTTGTTTTCAGTAACTTGAAACGATTATTGTGTTCTGCTTACAACACTATAGTGTAATAATGTGTAGCTCAGTAGCGAAAAAAGTTGTAAATTGAATTGATTGTCGCTAAGCTACTCCGTAATTAGTTTCGTTATATATCGTATAGTAATGTGTTTGGAAAGATGTCTATTCTTAGATCATCTAGGAAGCGATCTTGTTTAATGCCTTACTTAAATTATCCTTTGGAGGAAGTCCATGAAATTGAATAAAATTGCTCTAGCTCTGTTTGCTGTAACAGCTGCTCCACTAGCGGCTAACGCTGGTGTTACTATCAGTCCATTATTACTAGGTTATCATTACAGCGAAGGCGCTGATGATGAGCAAAGTGATCAGCTTGGTTACTATAAAGAAAACGGTCTTTATACTGGTGCGGCTCTAGGTATTGAATTGACTCCTTCTACTCAGTTCCAAGTAGAATACGGCGTATCAAATACTGATGGTGTTGGTAGAGATGGCAACGATAACTTTGATGCTGAACAAGAAATGATCAGTGGTAACTTCTTGATTGGTACTGAGCAGTTCACTGGTTACACTGATAGCGCATTTAAACCATATGTTCTAGTTGGTGCTGGTCGTTCGAAACTTGAGTTTAAAGATAACAGCGGTAATGAAGTAGCAGATTCAATAGATACTATTGGTAACTTAGGTTTAGGTGCTATGTATCGCATCAACGACGCTCTAAGCCTACGTGGTGAAGCACGTGCTATCCATAACTTTGATGAAAACTGGTGGGAAGGCATGGCCTTAGCTGGTCTAGAAGTGGTACTTGGTGGCCATTTAGCTCCTACAGTAGCGGTTCCACCACAGTTAGAGCCTACTTATGTAGCTCCACCAGTAGTAATCGTTACTCCAGTTGACGACATCGATTCTGATGGCGATGGCGTATATGATAGCGTTGATCAGTGCCCAGGCACGCCAATGAATGTAGTTGTTGATGCACGTGGTTGCCCACAAGTAGTAGATATCGAAGATACATTAAAAATGGAACTTCGTGTATTCTTTGATAACGATAAATCAGCTATCAAAAACCAATACAAATCAGAAATCGCTAAAGTAGCTGAGAAGATGCGTGAGTATCCAAACTCTGGCGCACGCGTCGAAGGTCATGCTTCTAAAACTGGTCCATCAGCACGTTATAACCAACGTTTGTCTGAAGCCCGTGCTGTAGCCGTTAAATCAATGTTGACTAACGAGTTCGGTATCGCACCAAACCGTGTATCAACAGTTGGTTACGGTTATGATCAACCGATCGCTTCAAACGATACTGAAGAAGGTCGTGCTATGAACCGTCGTGTTTATGCCATCATCACTGGTGACAAAACTATGACTGTAGAACAAACTAAAGATATGGTAATCAACTAAGCTTAAGCTTATTGAGTAATAACCAGTTTATAGTTAAGTTAAATAAGATAAAAAAAGCCACCTTATAGGTGGCTTTTTTTATGGCTAATTTTATATCTATAATAAAACACACAGATAAACAAGTAATTGCATAAATTTATAATGCAATAATGTTATACTAGCCGCCCAAACACTTTGTAAATTGACAAGGTGTCTACTAGCATAGCTGGTGATAAAATAGATTCATTGATATAGATATTTGTTAGTACTGCTCAACATATGCTTTTACCCTCATTGCGTAGGTATATAAGCGTACCATAAAGTATCTAATTAATTTATCCTAATATTTTATTCAACAGTGTTTACTGCTACTACATTTTATTAAGACAAAACGAGCATTTTATATGGCGAACGATATCAAACACTTGCGTAATATTGCAATCATTGCCCACGTTGATCACGGTAAAACTACTTTGGTCGATAAACTATTACATCAGTCAGGTACTTTTGGTGACCGTGCAAACATTGCAGAACGTGCAATGGATTCTGGTGATATTGAGCAAGAACGTGGTATTACCATTTTGGCTAAGAATACAGCTATCAGATGGACAGATAAGTCTGATGACACTGAGTATCGTATCAACATCGTCGATACTCCAGGTCACGCCGACTTCGGTGGTGAAGTTGAGCGCGTTATGTCGATGGTTGATTGCGTACTTTTAGTAGTTGATGCTGTTGATGGCCCGATGCCGCAAACACGTTTCGTAACTCAAAAAGCATTTGAGCAAGGCTTGAAGCCTATCGTCGTTATTAATAAAATTGATCGTCCTGGTGCACGTCCTGATTGGGTAATGGATCAAATTTTCGATTTGTTTGATAATCTTGGTGCTTCTGATGAGCAGTTAGATTTTCCAGTGGTTTATGCTTCAGCGCTAAACGGTATTGCCGGTTTAGAAGCAGATAATCTTGCTGATGATATGACGCCGTTGTTCAAAACTATTGTTGATGTGGTTCAACCACCACAAGTTGATGCAGATGCTCCATTCCGCATGCAAATTTCAAGTCTTGATTATAATAGCTTTGTAGGTGTTATCGGTATTGGCCGTATTCAGCGTGGTCGTATTTCTACCAACACGCAAGTCACTGTAATCGATAAAGAAGGCGAAACCCGTAACGGTCGTATCTTAAAAATCATGGGCTATCATGGTCTTGATCGTATTGAAGTAGATGATGCACAAGCCGGTGACATCATTTGTATTACTGGTATTGATGCTCTAAACATCTCTGATACTATCTGTGATCCTAATCATGTTGAAGCATTGCCACCATTGACTGTTGATGAACCAACCGTATCTATGACTTTCCAAGTGAATAACTCACCGTTTGCTGGTCGTGAAGGCAAGTTTGTGACTTCACGCAACATTCGTGAACGTCTGCAGCGCGAATTGATTCATAACGTAGCTTTGCGTGTAGAAGACACCGATTCTCCTGATAAATTCAAAGTGTCAGGTCGTGGTGAGTTGCATCTGTCAGTATTAATCGAAAACATGCGTCGTGAAGGTTTTGAGCTTGCTGTATCGCGTCCAGAAGTTATCGTTAAAGAAGTAGATGGTAAACTACAAGAGCCGTATGAAAATGTTGTCTTCGATATTGAAGATCAGCATCAAGGCAGCATCATGGAACAGGTTGGTCTACGTAAAGGCGAGATGACTGATATGCAGCTTGACGACAAAGGTCGTATGCGTATTGCAGCCACTATGCCAGCTCGTGGTCTTATTGGCTTCCGTTCTGAGTTCTTAACCCTTACTTCTGGAACCGGGATCTTAACCTCCAGTTTCTCACATTATGGCCCACAAAAAATTGGTGAGGTCGGCGCACGCTCTAACGGTGTACTAGTTTCTATGGCCAAAGGGGTTTGTTTAGGCTTTGCTCTATTCAACCTACAAAAACGCGGTAAAATGTTTGCCGAGCCACAGCTTGAAGTTTACGAAGGTATGATCGTTGGTCTGAACTCACGTAATGATGATATGGCCGTCAATCCGACAACAGCTAAGCAGCTTACTAACGTTCGTGCTAGTGGTACTGATGAGGCGTTGACGCTAACCCCAGCAATCAAGTTTACGCTTGAGCAAGCACTTGAGTTTATCCAAGATGATGAGTTAGTTGAAGTAACACCAAAAGCGATTCGCCTACGTAAGCGTTATCTCACTGAGAGTGAGCGTAAGCGTTATGGCCGTAAGAAAGGTGCTTAAAACTTACTCTTATCAATAATTTTTGTCAGTATCATCAGTAATAATGATTGCTAGTAAAAACTAGGTAAAATAAAAAGGCTAACTTTGAGTTAGCCTTTTTTTGTGGGCATAAATAAGGTCAATATCTTCTATGCACAGAGTAAAAATACTGGTTTCTAATAATCAACATAAGTTCCCATCCTTATATCAGTCAAAAAATACCTGCTATCGGTTTTATACTGTAGTGTAACTTAAATAGCAATATACTCGCAGTTTTGTAATTGGGAGGAATGTTTATGAGTATGGTATCGGAATTTAAAGAGTTTGCCCTGAAAGGTAATGTGATGGACTTAGCCGTTGGGGTTATCATTGGTGGTGCTTTTGCTACTATTACTACCTCTCTGGTAGAAGATATTATCATGCCTATCGTAGCGATGATTGTCGGTGGTGAACTTAACTTTACCAACATGTTCTTTGTGTTAGGTGATATTCCTGAAGGGGTAGCTAGAAACTACGTTAGTTTGAAAGCGGCAGGTATTCCAGTATTAGCTTATGGTAGCTTCATTACGGTGCTAATCAACTTCCTTATCTTAGCTTTCATTATCTTTATGATGGTAAAGTTTGTTAATAGATTGCGTCGTCAAGAAGAAGTTGCTCCTACAGTAGAAGCAACAGCAGAAGATATCCTCTTGTTGCGTGAAATCAGCGCAAAGCTTGGTAACAACAATTTAACTAAATGAGATTAGACTTAATAGTATAAATTTAGCAAAGTTTCTTGTTAAAACAAAAAAGGGCTAACTTATGAATTTAGCCCTTTTTTGTTGGTATCTATTAGGTAAAACGTCTTAAGAGGAAGCTAAAAAATGAGTTATTACTGTGGATTGACCATGACGTAGTCGTTAGTATTGATAATGATCTCTGATGGTTGGTTAACGACTATGCGAACCACATTGTTGCTAATCGCCGAAGATTTATAATAGTTGTCTTCAGCAACTGTACAGCCTAAACAGCGTGCCATAGCATCCCAAGGCTCTACAAATAGCTTTTGCTGAGCTTGCTCAGCATTACCGCTGATTAGCGAAAAGGGTAGGCTGACTAGGTAAGTAGCAGTACCGGCGATAGCGGTTGCAAGTTGCAGTGGCTTGCCAACAATAGTATCCACAGCCATAGTGCCGTATGAGGGACCAAAATCTGTCTCATCAATTTCTATAGCTGCGCTAGCAGGCTGCATAACAGTAACAATGCAACTAGTGCTAATAATAGCAGTAATGAGTTTATGCTTAACAGAGTGCTGAAAATTAGCGTTAACAGTCATAATGGTTTCCTAAAGAGAATAGTAGCCAGTTATTATAAATAGCACTATAAAAAACTGAAATTTTGTCAGTAATTACTATTAAAACAAGACTAGAACAGATAAGCAATACAAATATAGCTATGAATACCACAGTGATGATTATCTATTCAGCTTGTCTAAGCCATTGACGGTTAATTAGCTACTGCAACGGTTGGCAATTAGGGCAATAAACACTAGCACGACCATTGATTTTGATATTATCGAGTTCCGTAGCGCAATGTGGACAGCTTTCTCCTTGCTTACCGTAAACATTCAGCGTTTGTTGAAAGTAGCCCGTTTGCCCGCTGGCGACTGTGAAGTCGCGTAAAGTCGAGCCACCAAGGGCTATCGCTTTTTTCAGAATAGCTTTGATATGAGCGACTAATACTTCTATTTGTTGATAAGTGAGGTGATGGGCAGGCGTTGCTGGATTTATAGCGGACAAATATAAGCTTTCAGTGGCGTAAATATTCCCCACACCAACCACTATCTGCTGTTCCATAATCACAGATTTTATTGCCCGAGCTATAGGACGTTTGGCAGATTTTTTGCTAGGCGATTGAATAGCTGAAGCTGAGTGGGAAGTTAGTGGTTGCTGGGCTAGTGAGCTGCCAACAGATTTTAGCAATGTGCTATCAGGCACTTTAGCAGGCGTATCACTAACCTCGGTACGTTGAATAAGATGATATAGATAGTCGGCACTAAATTCTGTTGCTAGCGGTTCAGGGCCTAAATGCTCTAAGAGCTTAGGAGCATATTCTTTGTACCACAGTATCGCACCAAAACGTCTTGGATCATGATAGTGTAATTGAGTTTGCTTATCGGCTTCGTCAAACAGCATGATCAAGTGGTCATGCTTACGTTTTTCTGTTCCTACCGGATGCTGCTGTAAACTGCCTGACATACCTAAATGGATAATTAAGGTATGCTCAGCTGGGCTTATAGCTTGAGTAGATTTAAAAGTTACTAATAAATACTTAGCACGACGCTCGACTCGATCTAAGGAATAGCCAACTAAAGCTGTCAAATCATTAGGCATTGGCCAGCGCAGTTTAGGCTGGAATACTTCGACTTTGCTGACTCGCTGCCCTAATAAGGGGCTTAGGCTGGTTTTAGTGGTTTCGACTTCGGGCAGTTCAGGCATAGTGGTTTTATCTAAACTCTATTATCGTAAGATTAATGATGGTACTGGATAGCAAGGCGCTTTTAAACAACGGCACGCCGAGCATGCAATATTCCAGGCTGCTGTTCAAGTTTAGCTAATAGTTTGGATAAATGCGCCAGACCTGAGACTTCGATATGAAATTTTAAAAAAGCAATATTTTCATCTGTACTAATAGTCTGAACTTGTCTAATATTGACATTTTCTTTATCAATAACTTGAGTCAAATCTCGCAGTAAGCCACGCCTATCGTAGGCTTCTATATGGATATCAACGGGTTGATAGCGACCAGATTTTGATTTCCAAGCAGCGCTGATTTCACGTTCAGGATCACGTTCAATCATACGAATATACTCAGCGCAGCCACGATTATGAATACTGACACCACGCGATAAAGTGATATAGCCAGAAATAGGTTCACCGTGTACCGGGTGACAGCAGCCTGCTAAGTTAATCTCAATATTATCTAAACCATCAATACAGATTTTATAGGCATCCAATTTACCGGTGGTTTTGGGATCAACACTAGGAGTAAACTCCTCTTCTGCTTTTTCAGGCTCTAAATGTAGCTGGCGTGAAACATGTCCCATCAGCTGATGAATACCAATTTCACCAGTGACTAAACCAACAACGATATCATCAGTGTTATTAACATTAAAAAATTTCAAATAATCGTTTAAGTCGATACTATTAGGATGCAAAGATAAGCGCTCGAGCTCTTTACTAAGCATCTGTCGACCAATCTCAATATTCTTATCACGATCCTGTTTATTGAACCATTGGCGTAGCTTTGAGCGTGCTCTGTTGGTATGTATATAACCCAAAGACGCCACTAACCAATCGCGATTTGGCTCGCGTGAGGACTTAGTAATAATCTCTACTTGCTCTCCGGTTTTAAGCTGGTAGGTGAGAGGTACATAGCGCTGATTCACTCGAGCGGCTTGAGCACGGTTACCAACTTGAGTGTGTACGTAGTAAGCAAAGTCGAGGACAGTAGCACCTTTAGGGAGTTCAGTAATATCGCCGTCACGACTGAATATATAAATACGTTCAAGCTCGTCAAAATCAACCGTTTGCTCTTCTTCATCTAGCTCAAATAGATCGCTATTATCAATACCTTCAGCGTTAGCTACAGCAGTACGTGCCTGATTACGAGTCTCATTGTTTATAGATAGTAGCTGTCTTAAAGAGCTAATTCTTTGATTAAGATAATTGTCTTTTTTATTCTTTAGCCCCTCTTTATAGTTGACGTGCGCACACATACCAAGCTCAGCTTCAAAGTGCATAGTATGAGTACGTATTTGCACTTCAAGAGACTTATTTTCAGCAATAACGGCGGTATGGAGCGAGCGATAACCATTAGCTTTTGGATTAGTAATATAGTCATCAAACTGCTCAGGGATATAGCGCCATAAGCCATGAACTAGCCCTAAAGCATGATAACAATCTGAGGGATTTTCGACTAATACTCGTAATGCGCGAATGTCATAAAGCTGATCAAAAGATAAGCCTTTAAGTTTCATTTTTCGATAAATAGAGTAGATGTGTTTGACGCGTCCTGAAACTTCACCGACGATATCAGCCGCTACTAAAGCGTCGCTTAGTTTATCCTCTACTCGTTGAATATAGTCTTCGCGCTCACTGCGCTTCTCAGATAGTAACTTAGCGATTTCTTTATAGCGTTCAGGGGCCAAGTAGCGAAAAGCTAAGTCCTCAAGCTCCCATTTAAGTTGGGCAATACCTAAACGATGGGCTAATGGGGCATAAATAGTCATAACCTCAAGAGCAACACGCTGCTGACGCTCTTCATTAGAGAATGACAGTTCACGCATAGCAAAAGTACGCTCAGCCAGCTTGATGAGTACGACACGCACATCATTAGTCACTGAAATAAGCATGCTATAGATGTTAGACAGCTGATCACGTTGATTATTGGCGAAATGATCTTCTAAGCGCTTGTTACTCTCAATGATAGCCGATAGCTTGCCCATCGCCAAAGCATCTTTCACCAAACTGCTTATATCAGTACCGAAGCTCTTCTGAATGTCAGCTAAACTGATAAGCGATTCACGGGCGCTACGATAAAGCATTGCCGCGACTAGTGCATCTTCATCTTGATAGAGGTAAGTCAATATATCCGTCATACCAATGCCTGTCACATAAGCACCGGACCGTTCAGATTCAGTAGTGTTCATACGGTTGCGAATAAATTCACAAGCCATTATTAAATTCGGAACCGACTCTTGACCGATACGCTTGGCCACATTATCCAGCCACATTGGCACATCGATATTGGCTTGATCTAGATCAATATTTTTAGAAACGTCTGTGATCAATGAGAGACTTTGTAAATTACTATTGAGATACTCTTCATTCAGTTTTGGGTCATGACTATGATAGGAGTGCTGTGCGGAACGATCAAAAGTTGTGTGCAGCTTATGAGTGCTGAGCTGTCTCTTGATATCTAGTGGAATTTGAGCATAGCTATTGGCAGATTGGTGAGAACGTTGACTGGCCACTAGCTGCGCAGCTAATGACGCACTATCAGTCTCTGCTGTTTGCCCATCCATTAATGGCAATCCTTCACGAATTTTTACCATAGCTGACTCCTTTTAACCGAGTTACTGCTGTGTATGTCGATTATTATTTTATATCGACTGTCCTTCAAACTATTACCTAAAGTCAGCAATCACATAAAACAGCGCAGTTGCTAAAGAAAAAATCTTTTGGCAACTGCGATAAACTTACTTTTATATAATGACGGTTGATAAAGTGATAGCAGTTAATACAAAAGCGTTGATTTTTAGCTTTATTTTTCTCTTTCTCTTTCTCTTTAAGCTAAGCATTGGTTCACCATTGAACACAGAAGTGTCTACTTGTGAATGTACAACACAGCCTGTTCTTTATGAACTTCCTTAAAAAGTATTTCGCAAAAACATATATAAATCAGTCAATCGCTCAATATATTTTTATTGGTATAGTAATAAGTGATAATAAGTTATTTTGTTACCATTTTTCAAGCAAGGGTCTGTAATTATTATACGTTAAAAGGTAATTTGACTAAGTTCTAATTGCCAATAATAATCACTTAAAACATAAGTTAGTATAAATTTTATAATATTACTATGTATTTTTACTAAATAATAGGAGTTATTGCTTGAGCAGTAGCGGGTATCAACCAGTGCCCAAGCCTTATCATTGAAGCTACACTCAAGCGACTTGGATTATACCTTTTCAAAGCGGGCAATTGATTCAACATGACCAGTATGACAGAACATGTCCATCACTCCTGCATGAGTGAGTCGATAGCCTTGCTCTAACAGCGCCTTAGTATCACGAGCAAGAGTTGCCGGATTACAAGAAACATAGACTATGCGCTCAGCATTGAATTTTGGTAAATACTGCATGATCTCCCAAGCGCCAGAGCGTGGTGGATCAATGAGTAGCGCATCAAAACCTTGGTTAGCCCACGGCTTATCAGTGCAATCTTGAGTTAAATCTTGGCTATAAAACTCAGTGTTATTGATATTGTTACGACGCGCATTATCAGCAGCTCGTAAAGTCATAGCTTCGCTGCCTTCGATTCCCACTACTGAGCCTGATTCGCCAACTAAGCGAGCTAATGGCAAACTAAAGTTACCTAAGCCGCTGAATAAGTCTAGTACTCTCTCACCGGGTTTTAGGTCTAATAAGTCACAAGCCAGTTTAGTCATCTGCCGATTAACAGATAGGTTCACTTGAGTAAAGTCAGTCGGAATAAACTCAAAAGTAAGATCATATTCAGGTAACTGATAATAGAGACGACCGAACTGTTGACTCATATCATCGTTAGCCGTTAATGCAATGCGCTGGATACTGTCGACACCTTTAGACTGTAAATACAGTTGCCAGTTACGCGCCGCAAAAAAGGTTTTGAGCTTATCTATATCCCCGTCAGATAAAGGTTCTAAGTTGCGTACAATTAATGCCACTGGCTGATCACCATCTGGCAGTTCAGGGAGGTATTCGCCCATAGCTAGCTCTAACTGAGCAATTTTGTTACGACTCTCAAGAGTGCTGATTAGGGCTTTTAAATTTTCAATTTCAAAACCAATACGCGGATCTAGAATATGGCATTCATTGAGCTCGGCTAAGAAATTACTCGAACGCTCACGAAAACCTACTAACGCTGTTTCCTTTTTGACTACATAACGTACACCCAATCTAGCTTTAGTTCGATAGCCTAAACGATCCCCAACTACTGGTGGTAGCCAAGTATCTGGCTGTACATTGGCTTGATGCAGTAACATCTCTGCTAGAACCGATTGCTTAAAGTTAATTTGGGCCTCAGGTTGCCAATGTTGCAGATTACAACCACCACAAACCCCAAAGTGAGGGCAAGGTGGTACAGCACGTTCAGGGTTTGGATTGGCAGTAACCTTAGTAGCATCCCCTTCCTCAAAACTGGCGCGGCTATTGGTTATCTTTACTTCAACGCTCTCGCCCGGTAGAGCAAAACTGACAAATATTTTTTTGCCATGTTTGTCTTCAATGTGACCTGCTTGTGCATCGAAACCATTGCCGTACACAGCAACTCCGCGACCATCATGCGATAATCCATCAATGATGAATGGCAGGGGTTCAGCATCTTTTAGACGACGGCGTACCTTTGATGAAGGCTTAGACTTTTTCTTGTTAGGCGGGGTAATAATTGCCTGACTGTCATCAGCAAGCGTATTAGATTTAGTAGTCAAGCTATCTGCTACAGCAGTTTTTGAGTCGGTGGGTTGCATAAACCTGCCTATAAAATAAAGGGATGAAAAATGACCGCAATTTTAACATACAAAAGCGCTAAGATAATGATTGGCTGCTATAAAGTAAAAAACGGTGGGCCGATATAAATACAGTATATAAAAACTGTCACCGTACAAAATTTTAGAGCTAGTTTTATTTGAGGCGTGTCGAATACTCACAACTAGACACTGCTTATAGCTTTGGTAACGACGACCAGTTAGCCATAAAGTCTTGATGACGGGCGCTACCATCAGCTTGAGCAAAGGCCTTTAAGTAAGCAACGCTTTGCTGCTGCCAGTAATCAAAAGCTGGTGAAGATAGTTTGCCAGTTAGGCGCAACCAACGTAAGTAAATCAACCAAGTGTTGAGTACATCGGACTCACAATATATCGATAAAGTTTGCCAATCCTCAGCTGCGACTAAAGCCCCAACCATACTGCCATCTACAGCCGTTTTACCAGGTAAACCGTACAAACTAGCTACTACGTCCATAGCTTCACGACGACTAGCGCCGTATTGGCTAAATCTATCCATCAGATCAAGGTGGCGGGTTTGGAAACGATTGACGTAATTATCAAAGCGCATGTTTTTGATACGCTCACCTTCTTCAAACAGCCAAGGCGCTGATAAATTATACTGCATAGCACGGTAGATAAGCACTGGGATATCAAATCCAGAACCGTTCCAGCTGATTAGCTGCGGCAGTTTTTCAACTTCATTAAAAGCTCGGAAAAACTTAGTTAGAATCTCTTCTTCACTGAACCTATCAGCCGTTAGAGAAAATAGGGATAACTGACCGCCTTTAATATAGAGCGCAGAGATACAGACAATACGCTGCAATGGCAAACGCATAAAATCGTGGCCAGCTTCTTGCAGACGAATAGCGGTTAGCGCTGATAAAGTGTCGGCATCATTGAGATCGCTCAGCTGCGGATAAATGCGATGTGCGGCAGCAGTATCAGCGACGGTTTCAATATCAAAGACCAATACTGGATTAGCGGGTAGGGCATATGTCATAGATAGCTCTCTTACTAGTCACTATTTTCATTATTGTTAGCGGGCTTATTTATTAGCTGATCATTCACTAGTTTTAGCCAACTGACTGTCATAATAAGCAACAAATCAGTTAACTAGCTAGCCATTATCCAAGTCGTCGTTAATATTATAAAGACCCGTTGAAAGGTAACGATCGCCACGGTCACAGACAATAAAAGCTATGACAGCATTTGGGTTATCCTTAGCAATCTGTAACGCTGCCCAAGCCCCTGCACCAGAAGATACTCCAGCAAAAATACCTTCAGTTTTAGCCATCTTGCGCATATAAACTTCAGCGGTGTACTGGTCGATATCCATAATTTTATCAACGATATCAGCGTCATAAATACCGGGCATATAAGCAGCGGGCCAGCGACGAATACCAGCAATAGAAGCTTCTTCATCAGGTTGTAAACCGATAATTTGTACTGCTGGGTTTTGCTCTTTTAAATACTGTCCTACGCCAGTAATAGTACCAGTAGTACCCATAGAGCTAATAAAGTGAGTAATTTTACCGTCTGTTTGTTGCCATAATTCTGGGCCAGTAGTCAAATAATGCGCCTGTTTATTATCGGGATTATTGAACTGATCTAATACTATCCCTAAGCCATCGTTTTGCATCTGTAGCGCTAAATCACGCGCCGCCTCCATACCTTCATCAACTTCAATCAAAGTAGCACCATAAGCGATCATCGCATCTTTGCGCTCTTGGGTTGAATTAGTCGGCATTAGCAAAGTTATAGGATAGCCACGCATGGCGGCAACCATAGCCAAAGCAATGCCAGTATTGCCACTAGTAGCTTCTATTAAAGTATCACCAGGCTTGATATCGCCACGCTGCTCCGCTTGATAGATCATGTTAAAGGCAGGACGATCTTTCACTGAGCCTGCAGGATTGTTACCTTCAAGCTTAGCCAACAGCTGCGCACCGTTATCGATGTTTTCTAGTTTAGGTAAACGGTACAGCTTGACCAAAGGCGTCTGACCTACGCAATCAGCAAGGGCAGTTGTTTGGGTGATAAAGTTGGTATTCGCTATGGTCGTAGACGACATAAGGCATCCTAGAGTATCGTTTAATGGGTATTATCAATGAATAACTAACCGGTCAATTTTGTTTTTGCTCTATCATTTTGAAGACCAAAAAGTGCTGTGTCAGTATATCAGGTTGTTTTTCGCTGCGCTCAAGGCAAGTACTATTATTGGTAACTGGCTTTTATTAAGTGCATTTATCGAACCGCATCCAATGATAGGTTACTGGTTAGATAACTGATAAAATAATCGCTATAGTCAGCTTGTTAGTGATAACTATACAACGGTAAATGAGGTTTAAACATAGCATGGCATACAAAAAACGCTTTAATACTAGTAGTGCTTATGGTCAACTTATTATATTGGTTTTTTTGCCGATATGCTTGTTAGCAGCAGTAGGTGGTATTTTGGTGTTTTACGAAACCATGCGTGCCAGCAACTCAGAACAAGAAGCATTAGCCGAAGCGGTATTGATCCGTTATAAGCCTATGGTGACAGAGCTTATTCCCGATCTACAGTTTGGGGTGTCATCGTCTGATACTGACCTGACTAACCCTGATATCAAGTCGCAAGAAGCAATGGCGACCCTAGCTGCCATTCGCGATAAGCTTAGTCGTATGCAGTCTGAGCAACATGTGCAGCGTATTGCTATTATCGATGAGGACAATAAAGTACTGGCTAGCGTCGGCTATGGGGTTAACGAAACTTGGCCAGCTGTAGACAGTAATCAACGTGCTTTGTCTAAACAAGCGACGTCAGTGGGAACGGCTTACGGTAGTATGTTGGGCGAGTTTAAAGGCCAAAAGTTATGGCTGCTCATTGATATGGATAACGAGCCTTTATATATTGCGCGTTACCGTATTGCAATGGCCTTGGTGATTACCGGTTTATTCACCATATTGATATTACTACTCAGCCTTAATATCTATGCTAAGCGTTGGATTGCTCCCATCTATGAGCTACGCTTGCGCTTGCAACGTACCCATGTCGATAATCTATATAAGCCTATTCTGGTCGAATCTGACGGTGAATTGAACTTATTACAACAAGATTTAGTCAAAGCCTTACGCCGTCTGCATAGTAGCTTTCAAGAGCTCAAAGATCATGCTGAACAAACCGAAGATGACTTGCGTTTGGCCTTTGATGAGATGGAGATGCAAAACATCTCTATCCGTAATGCACGCGATGTCGCTATTTCAGCTAGCGAGTCAAAGTCGGCTTTTTTGGCTAATATCAGTCATGAGCTACGTACGCCACTCAACAGCATTGATGGGTTTATTAACTTGCTGGCGCGTCACGGTGAGCTAAATTCTGAGCAAGATTTATATGTACAAACTATTCGTAAATCCTCAGCGCATCTGCTAGCTTTAGTCAATGATGTGTTGGATTTTTCTAAAATTGAAGCGGGTAAATTGCTCCTTGATAGCCACGAGTTTGATCTGTATGACACTATCTATGATGTCGTAGATATGCTGTCACCAGTCTCTGCAGAAAAGGGCCTACGTACCGCCGTATTGTTTTATAACGATGTGCCAATGCGTATCAATGGCGATGCCATGCGCCTCAAACAAATACTGACTAATATCGTTGGTAATGCCATTAAATTCACAGACAGTGGAGGAGTGGTAGTGCGAGTGAGCTTGGACGACTATCAAGAAAACTACCTTATGATTAGCGTGCAAGATAGTGGCAAAGGTATCTCAGAATCGGATCAAAAAATGCTGTTCCAGAGCTTTAGTCAAGGTGATCCTTCTATTACTCGTCAGTATGGTGGCACAGGATTAGGCCTAGTTATTTCCAAGCAATTAACGCGATTGATGGGTGGTGATATAGGCTTTTATGACAATGCGCGAGAGAATATTGACAATCAAGGGGCGACATTTTGGTTTCGGATGCCTGCTCATGTTGACGTATTAAAAGCGGCGACTGGTCAGACTATTGCCTTACCAGTGTTAGCACCTTTGGCTAGCGCTGCCGATGAGTTTCATGTGTTAGTTTGGATCAATCATACAGCCTCTAGACAAGTACTAAAAGCTAGCTTGCAAAACCTGCCGATTAAATTGACCCAAGCCAACTCTTTACCAGGGGTACTCGAGTCACTAAAGGAGCAAGGAAATTATTGGGATTGGGTTATCGTCGATAATGATACTCAAGATGACATGATGGCATTGCTAAAACAAATTCGCTTACATTATCAAGGTAAGCTGGCGGTATTTGGTTATCAAGTTGCCGCTGATCAGGCGTTATTGAATCGCTATCATGCCAATATATTATATGAGCCATTAGACAAGCGTCAGCTATACGCTATGCTAGATACTCAAAAGAGCAATACCCCTATAAAAGCCCAGCTGCCAACTTGGCAAGGGGTTACAGTGCTGGCAGTTGACGATCACTTACCGAACTTACTAGTATTGGACGCACTATTGAGTGAGCTTGGTATCAAGGTAGTGACTGCTAGCAGCGGCTTTGAAGCTATTGAAATTATTAGTAAGCAACAGTCAACAAGCACCCAAACACTTAAGCCTAAACCTGATAGCTTATCGAAAAAAACTCAAATATCAAAAGCGGAAACTCGTGAGCAAGTCAGTAGTATGCCCATGTCACAAAGCACTAGTGAAGACAACCTACGTATTGACGATAAAGACCGTATTAAGCTTATCTTTATGGATATCCAGATGCCACGTATGTCAGGGCGTGAAGCCGCAGCACAAATACGAAAAATAGAGCATCCTGATAGTCATATTCCTATCATTGCCTTGACTGCGCATGGTCTGGCTGATGAGCGCGATAAGCTGATTGCCAGTGGCATTGACGACTATGTAGGCAAACCTATTAGCCAACCACAGCTACTACAAATGCTGCAAAAATGGCTGGGACGTACTACTAATACCAAAGCCGATGGTTTAGCAGCGCCTAATAATGAAACGGCAGTGACTAGTGTCAATATGCTTAAGCATAGCTTAGCTATAGATGAAGAACTAAGCGATGGTTATAGCGCTGAAGCCAATATGATTGGTAGTGAGAGTCGCATAGGGGCTAGCAGCATCAATAGTGATGTCAGTATGGCCACTAGTGCCAAAGATACAGTACTGCAAGCTGATAAAAGAATAGCTAGACCCTTAGCCCTAAAAAAAATTAGAGACGACTACTTACGTGATAGCCAGCCAAATGATGGGTATTGGCATAAGACTACGCAAGCTCTACAACCACGTAATCAAAGTCTGTCTAATGAACAGTGGCTATTAGAAATAACTACTGATGTAGAGCAAGGTTCGCAGTTGCATAGCCATCTCAGTCCTATGCTAGTCAATCAGTATCCCTCGCAGCAACCATTAATGGTTACTAATGACAGTACTATATTGAAAGATAATTCAGATGCTTTAAGTATTCTGGATTGGGAAGATGCTCTGACTCGTGCAGCAAACAAGCCAGATCTAGCTGCCAAATTGATACTTATGATGCTGGAAACTATCGCCGATGAAAAAGAGGCACTATCGCAAGCGTGGCAGGCACGTGATCGCTATGAGCTATCACAGATTGCCCACCGTATTTTAGGTGGCAGTCGCTATACTGGCGTACCTCAACTGCGCCAAACTAGCCAAAACCTAGAAGACAAGTGCCTACTAAACTTGCAACATACTACACCGGCACAATTTGCGATGCTCAAACCTTATTATGAAGCGCTTTTATTGGCATTGACTCGGCTACAAACGCTTGATTTATCTTCCTATACTCAGCTGAACTACCATCGCCTTAATGAAAATGATATGAACTGGAAAATGATTTAACGCTTTTCTTGAATGTAGGGTCAGTTATTGCTAAGGCTGTTTAGAGACAACCCTGCTATGATTTATAGCTTAATCAACTCAATTTATCGTTTATTGTTACTTATTCATCGTAAAGGATTGCCATGCACGCTGTTGCCTCCTATCAGTATCAAACTCTACAAGTCACGGTCAATCAAGCTATCTTGACGGTGACTTTGAATCGGCCCCAAAAAAAGAACGCTATGAGCTTTGCGATGATGGCTGAGTTAATCGCTGTTGCTGCTAAGATTAGTAAAGATAAGGCTCTGCGCGCGGTCATCATTAAGGGTGCTGAAGGCACTTTTTGTGCTGGTATTGATTTGAGTGATCTTAATCAGCCTAAAAACCAAGCTTATGCGTTGTGGCAACTTATTAAACCGCGACAAAGCTTATTCCAACGAGTTTGTTTGGTCTGGCGTGAGCTGCCTATTCCAGTCATTGCAGTACTAGAAGGTCACTGTATTGGCGCCGGGCTACAACTAGCGCTGGCTTGTGACATTCGTATCAGTCATCCTGAGTGTCAACTGTCAATCATGGAAGCAAAATGGGGACTAGTGCCAGATATGGGACTTACTCAATCAGCATTAGGCATCATCCCTGCTGATATATTAAAGGAGCTAGCAATGACGGCTCGTGTTATCAGTGCTGAGCAAGCGCACGCATTAAGTTTAGTTAGCCATTGTAGCGATGAGCCGTTAAAGCAAGCACATACTTTAGCTGCCGAGTTAGCACTGCGCTCACCTGACGCTGTATTAGCCAGCAAACGTATTGTCAATGCGATGTATCAACAGTCAGCCCTAACGCTGTATAAAGAAAAAGCTTGGCAAGTCAAATTAATGCTGGGAAGAAATCGCAAATTGGCTCTCAAAAAAGCTAAGGTAGCTGCTACTGAATTTAGCAAACGTCAATTTAGCTAGCCTCTGAGCTTTTATCTTGCTCATTATTAGCGTTAATTAAGTATAGCCATTTACTCAGACTATACTTGATAAGCGCTTGCCACCTATTGAAATAAAACCAGACAGTACGATATAACACTGTCCGGCTGCATTTTTGTGCGCCCTGATAACTCCTTTACTGTCAAATGGTCTCCGCTATGTCCGCTCCAAAACCTACTCTATCCTCTAACACTGCTACTCCTACTAGAGTGCGCTCGGCGGAGCTGCCTGTCGCCTGGATTATGATGTTAGGACTTATTGTGTCAGTCGGGCCGTTATCTATCGATATGTACTTACCAGCGCTACCGGCTATGGCTGATAGCTTTGGGGTATCAACCGCATTTATGGCCAACTCAGTACCAGCCTACTTTATAGGTTTGGTATTTGGTCAGCTGTTTTATGGCCCCTTTAGTGATCGAGTCGGCCGCGTCAAACCCTTATACTTCGGTATGACGCTATATATAATTGCCTCTATAATCTGTGCTACTACTAATAATGAATACGTTTTGTTCGCTGGTCGTACGGTACAAGCACTGGGAGCTTGCGTAGGAGCAGTAGTGACTCGTGCAGCTATTCGTGATCGTCTCACTGCTAGGCAAACGGCGAAAGCCTTTTCTATCATGATATTGGTAATGGGTTTGGCACCGATATTAGCACCCTCCCTTGGGGCCTTATTTTTACGGTTTTTTAACTGGCACTCTATCTTTTGGTTTTTAGCGGCTTTTGGTGCTCTGAATTTATTATTGACTAAGTTTTTCTTCTTTGAAACCTTGACTGAAGAGAATCGTAATGTGCAACCTGCTAAAGAAGTATTGAGTCAGTACTGGGACTTGTTAAAGGATCCTACCTTTAGTTATCCGGCGATTGGCGGTGGCTTGCTAATGGGCGCAATGTTCGTATACATTAGTGCCGCTTCTGAGTTAATCATGGATACTTATGGTATTTCAGCTACTCATTTTGGTTGGATATTTGGTCTCAATGCTGCTGGATTTGTAGCTCTAACCCAGTTGAATCAGTGGCTGACTAATCGCTTCCGCATTCTGAGTATTTTGCGTTTTGGGGCTATGATGCAGGTTATTTCTGCTGCAGCCCTGTTCGTCATTGGTTTAGTCCTTGGGACCGATGCTTGGTTACCCTTAGTGTTGGCGTGTATCTTTTTCTGTATTGCCGGTTTAGGTCTTACCCAACCGAATGCCTCTGCTATAGCCTTGGCCTTTCAGAAACGTCGCGCCGGTATGGCCAGCGCTTTACAAGGTTCATTGATGTTTTCAGTAGGTATTTTTGGGGGGTTATTACTGAATTTATTCCCCGTTAATCCGGTACTAAAGATTGGTACTGCCATGTTCGTACTCATGAGCTTAGGCTGCTATTTGATTTGGCAAATAGATCGCAATCTCAATCTTGATGATGCTGAGTAATAGGATTAAACCAATAGTTTCTTGATTACAATCAGTCAAAAAGCATTCAGAAAGTAGTTAATAGCATCCATAAATCAGCTAGATTTTGGATGCTTTTTTAGTACTCGAGTTTCTGTTTTTATCCTAATGCCCTGCAATTAATGGTCAAATCTATAGACAATAAAACTTTTTTTTCTACTATCCGTTTTTATTTATATAGCCTTTACTCCCTATTATATAGGCTTGCATAATTAAAAAATAGTCAACTTAATTCTATTTTTTATAAGACTGATCTAACAAGTTAATAGTTAACTATTAGTTATTTTCTTACTAAAATAGTGAATATTATCTAAATTACTTAGTTAGATAATTATCTACATCATAAGATATTTCATAAAAATTATCCTTGAAAATGTCATAGAATAAAAATTATCTGGAAGTCGTTTTTAGTCGGGCTTTTTTGATCTAGATTTATAGTTCTAAATGAGTAGTAATAGCGGTTTGCAAATCCAACTGAATCGTTAAAATAATGAGGTTTTAAGGCTTATCATGATAGGAAAATAAAAATAAACACTCAGGAATTTGTCAATTATTGCACTTATTGCAATCTTTAAAATTTAATTTAGACAAGGAAGTCAATTATGGATGCATCGCCACAATCGAGTACCAACACTCCTAAGAGTCGCTATGCCCCAATCATTATCTCGGTCATTATTTTCTTGATTTTAAGTTCAGATATTTTGATTACTAGTATCTATAACTCACTCAAAATCCTTGATTTACGAGCTGCAGTATCACTGAGTACTAAGCTTTAAAGCGACATTCAAATCCTAACTCAAGATACATACCTACTCAACACTATGCGCAGCGGTCAACAGCCTGCTAGTGTTACTCAACCGCAAGCCGTAAAAGTTGCTAAATCAACCCAAGAAATTGATGAAAAAATTACCATTCTAAAGCAGTGCGTTGATGTCAAGATTGGTAGCGATCAAGTCGCTTATGAAACTTTAACGAAGTCTGAACAGATAAAATTCGTCGAAGAAACCTCAAATTTATGGGCGCCTTACTCCAAAGCACTCACCACCATTATTGGGACACCAAGCCTAGCAGGTGAGAATTTTACTAACGTCTTACGTGGCCGTATCTCTGATACAGACCTCAATACCACGCAGCAATTTATTGAGCAGCTTTATAACCCTCGGGTTAAAGAAAAGCTAGTTGATGCTCTAAATCCTCTACATAAAGTCATGTTGCATAATGCCTCGAATGAAAAAGGGGCCAATAGCCGATTTTTGGACTTTAAGTTTCCTCGGGTTTATGAAGATAAAAGCATTGCGCGTATTTTAGTTAACATCAACGATGTTTCAGATGCTGTTTACTTAGAGCAGCGTTTAGAGAAAGAACGTAGCCAAAACGATATGCAAATCGAGATGCTTACTACTATTCTTAATGTTGAACCGACCACTATTAATGAGTTCATTAGCAATACGAAATTGTACATCGAAAAAATGAATAGTATTTTGAAAAATACTGGCAGCTCACAATATTAGCTGGAGAATAAGCTGAAAGCGATTTATCGTGACATGCATAGCTTAAAAGGCGAGTCCTCTGCTCTCAAACTGCACGGCTTTACTAAAATCTCATCGGAAGCCGGAGATAAGTTGCAGGCGTTACAGAACCAAAGCGAGCTAGCAGGCAACGACTTCTTGGCTTTGGCTATCCACTTGGATGAATTATTCATGTTATCTGAGACTATCGAAACCTTAGGCCAATGTATAAATTGAGAATTACCTACTAGCGCTATCAGCAGTAAAAATAGCAGTTTAATTAGTAGCGATAATAGTAGGGCGGGAAATTTAGTAACACTTAATGCCACAAAACCAGCTGACGATACTGCTGAAATCATGCCGCTAGTGGCTGTCCCTAATAATCTAGATGAAGCAGACCTAGAATCAGGTATATATATCGACTTAGACGATGAGCCAAACCGTTATCTCCTCTCTTATTATCAAGACTTTGCTCAAGATATCGCTGTAAGACAGGATAAGCAAGTACAGCTCAATAGTGAAACCTTAGCGAAAACTATTATTCCTGAGCATCTCAGAACTTCAATCAAAGAGATCAGTGTGCAGTTATTACGTAATGCTGTGGTACATGGAATTGAAGCGCCTGCTGCTCGGCAGTTAGAGGGTAAACCTATTGTTGGCATTATCGATATAGAAATTAAAAATGAGGGTCAAGACTTCATTATCATTCCGCAAGATGATGGTCAAGGTATCGACTACGACAGTATTCGTCACAAACTAGTGGCAATGAATCGTTATAGCGTAGAGCAGGCTAGCAATTTGAATCGCACTGACCTGTTAAAACAGCTGTTTTCTTCTGGGTTCTCTACTAAAGATGACGCAGATGAAGATGGTGGTTGCGGTGTTGGCTTGGATATTATCAAAGCTTAAGTCAAAGAACATGCTGGTAAGCTCAATGTAAAAAGTGAGTTGGATAAGATGACGCGCTTTGTCATTACCTTACCAGCAGCTTAATAAAGGATAATAAGTGCTCCATGTATAAATTAATGATTGTTGATGATTCAAATATTATTCGAAATCGTATTCAGCGTGCTTATTATTGAGGACAGTTCATGCTAGTGGCGACTGCTAACAGCGGGGTACAGGCTGTTGAAAAATTCAATATCCACTGTCCTGATGTGGTCACTATGGATTTGACTATGCCGCAAATGGATGAGCTTGAATGTATTGAAAGAATAATTACTCTTGATCCTGAAGTACGTATTTTAGTGGTGTCTGCTTTATCGGATAAATCTACAGGAATTCATGCTTTGTCGTTAGGAGGTAGTGGCTTTTTATGCAAACCGTTTTCAGAAGACGAGCTTATCGAATCGTTGTATGAGTTAGTACAAGAGTAACGTGACGTGACCTATGAAATGGATGCGATTATAAAAGAGAAAAAGTTACAAGTTTTTTTACAGATCATCTCCAACTATTTTGCCCAGCTAAGTGGTGAAGCCCTTAAGGTCGAGAGCCCTTATCTATCAGCTGATAAGCAGCCTAAAGTCTATGACTATACTGGGATAATCAGGGTGTCAGGAGAGCAAAAAGGCGTAGTATATTTTTCAGCTACCCAAAGCTTGTTGTGCTGTATTTTACAGAGTTTAGGGGAGATCGATGCCAGCGAAGAGAACCTAGTAGATATTGCTAGAGAAGTGGCGAATACTATCGCTGGTAATGCTCGTACTGAATTCGGCATTGATTTTATCATTGCCCCACCAGAAATAGTAGTAGGAGCACCTAGTGCTGCCTATTTGCCAAAAGATCGTAATAGCTATATTACCCCGTTTAGCTGGGGTGGTTATCAGGTGGTGATAGGGATTTGTATTGCTTAGTTAGCCCTGCTAGATCAATAAATAAACTACTGGAGCTTGGGTAGCTATATATGGTAAGATACAGCGCAGCTATTTTTATAATCTGTTATATCTGATTATAGCTTAAGTCTAGACATTCGGTCTGTTCGTAAGTAATAGCGTACTCTATAAACCAACCAATGACACACACATCATGACAAAAAATTGCTGGGTGTTTGGCGACTTGATTAATTTGCATTAATAATAATTTTACATAAATCATGTATCGATTATTAGCAAATGCGTGTTGCTAGATAGGCAGTTTTTGTGATGTGGAGGCATAACCCAACCACTAGGATATTGAACATGGCTACAGAAAATAAAAACCCTACCAAAATGCCAATGCGCGACTTATTACAAGCCGGCGCTCATTTTGGTCACCAAACACGTTTTTGGAACCCAAAAATGGGTCCTTATATCTTTGGTGCGCGTAACAAAATTCATATCATTAACTTAGAGCACACCGTAAAAGCCTTCAATGAAGCGCTTAACTACGTTAACGGCTTAGCTGCTAAGAAAAACAAAGTATTGTTCGTAGGTACTAAACGCGCAGCTAGCGGTGTTATCCGTGAGCAAGCAGCCCGCGCTGGCATGCCTTATGTTGACCATCGCTGGTTAGGTGGTATGTTGACTAACTGGAAAACTCTACGTCAGTCAATCAATCGTCTAAAAGAGCTTGAAAAACAAGCAGAAGACGGTACTTTTGCTAAGCTTACCAAACGTGAAGCGCTAGAGCGTACTCGCGATATGGAAAAACTAGAGCGTTCATTAGGCGGCATCAAAGACATGGGCGGTTTACCTGACGCTATCTTTGTCGTTGACGTTGATCATGAAGCGATTGCTATTAAAGAAGCCAAAAATCTTGGTATTCCAGTAATCGGTATCGTTGATACTAACTCTAATCCTGATAATGTTGACTACGTTATCCCAGCTAACGATGATGCTATTCGTGCGGTAACTCTATACGTAACAGCTATTGCTGATGCAATCATCGCTGGTAAAGAGTATGCACAAACTCAAGCCAGTGGTAATGCTGATCAACAAGCTAATGACCAAACTGATGAGCAAGCGCCTACTACAGAAGAAGCTCCTGCTACTGCTAAAACTGAAGAAGCTCCAGTTGCTGCAGCAGAAGAAAAAGCTGAGTAAGAATTATAGCGTAACAGTTTAAGCAAACAACAGGCATGATGTAGTTTTACTCGTCATGCCTTGTTGTTGATACGTGCAATAGAATTTAAGTACCTGTAATACATCACACTACTGAGGTAACTCTTATGACAGAAGTAAAAGTATCTGCCAAAATGGTAAAAGAATTACGTGACCGTACTGGTCTTGGCATGATGGAATGCAAAAAAGCATTAGAAGAGTCGAACGGCGATGTCGAAACTGCCATCGATAATCTACGCAAATCTGGTCAAGCAAAAGCTGCTAAAAAAGCGGGTAACATTGCAGCTGATGGCGCGATCATTATTGCTCAAGGTGATAAAAAAGCATTTTTGGTAGAGATCAATTGCCAAACTGACTTTGTAGCTAAAGATGATAGCTTCACAGCTTTTGCTGAAAAAGTAGCTAACATTGCGTTAGAGAATGACACTACTGATGTAGCTGCTCTTTCTGAGTTGCCTTATGGCGATGGTCAAAGTGTTGAAGAAGCCCGTGTATCTTTAGTACAAAAAATTGGCGAAAACATTCAAATTCGTCGCATTGAAACCTTACAAGGTGACAATATTGCTGCATACCGTCATGGTTTACGCATCGGTGTTGTAGTCTCTCTTGAAGGCGGAAATGCAGATACTGGTAAAAACCTAGCTATGCACATTGCTGCGTTTAATCCAGTTGCAGTCGATGATGAAAATGTAGCTGCTGATGTATTAGCACGCGAAAAAGACATTATTGAAGCCAAAGCTAAAGAATCTGGCAAGCCTGATAACATCGTTGAAAAAATGATTGAAGGTGGCCTACGTAAGTATCTAGACGAAGTAACTTTACTACGTCAGCCATACGTTATGGACAATGACAAAAAAGTCGGCGACGTACTAAAAGCTGAAGGTGTCAAAGTTCTTGGCTTTAAACGTTTGGAAGTTGGCGAAGGCATTGAGAAAAAACAAGAAGATTTTGCAGCTGAAGTTGCGGCTACCCAAGCGCTAGCTAATAAGTAACTATTGATTTAGTTTATAAAACTTATAGTCTGATAATATACAAAAGGCCTGTTATTTAATTAACGGGCCTTTTTTGTACTATGATTTAATGATTTATAGACAGTGCTTATATTTAACTATTAAAAAGCTTAGTTTAAAGCATTAAAAGCTGAGTTAGCATAGCTGGCTTTATTATTAATAGTACCATAACTGATATTTTGTAAACTTGGATTGGAGCTAGGACTATTAAGAGTAGGGTCGTTGAAACTACTGCCATTAAAACTACCGTTATTAAAACTACTGTTATTAGCTGATAAGCTGGCATCGCCTTTATAAAGACTATTATAACGATCCATTACTCTTTTTACATAGTTACGGGTCTCTCTAAAGGGAGGAATACCGTTATATTTATCGACATTACCTTCACCGGCATTATAGCCAGCTACTGCAAACTCGACATTATTGTTAAAGCGGCGCATCAACCAAGCAATATATTTGGCTGAGCCTTCGATATTCTCTGCAGGATTCCAAGCATTACTGACTTTGAATCGACGGGCAGTGGCAGGCATCAATTGCATCAGACCTTGTGCCCCTACTGGAGAGCGTGCATTCGGGTTAAAGGCCGACTCAGTATGCATCATCGCTTTCATCAGTCCAGGATCGACACCATGACGCGCAGCTGAAGCTATAATATAGCCATCATAGGCATTACGACTACCACTATTGCTCGCGGCACTGCTACCATAATTGCTAGCGCCATTATTGTTAGAGTAGCTGCTGGCATCTTTATAATAAGTCACTTTAACTTTTTTAGTGAAGCTATCAAAATTACCGCTAGGGTTGACATTAGTGAGCAGTACTTGCCCGCCTTTGTCTTTAAAAATGTACATATTGCCAGCGTGTGCACTAGCAGTTACAGTAGCTAAAGTGACCGTAGCGGCCAACAGAGATAGTAACGAGCAGCTAAATAAGGGCTTAATTTTTGTCATAAAAAATCACTTCTAATTAAATTATAGCAAGTTGCTCTATGCATAAGACACATAAGCTTAGGGTCTAACTCAGTAAAGTCACTACTGAGTCTTGCTAATAAAAATTATCTAATTGGCTATAAGTCAGCAATAATAATGATATCTGACGACACCATTTGTAATAAACACAAAAGACAATAGTTGTTTACTATAGCACAAATTGACTTTTAGCCCTATGAGATTACTGATAAGAAACGACAGAAAAGCAGATAAATTTTTAAATAAATCATCAAGATAGCTTTACAGTTAGTAACGCTCGGGCCAAAAACACCTTACTTAGCTACTATTAAAAACTACCTATCATTTAAAGGTACGAGAAAACTATAGCGTCAAAGCAGCGATAAAAATAGGCACCCAAACGGCAGTGACCAGTCCATTGACCGCCAAACCAAAAGCGGCATAACGCCCAGCAGTATGGCTAATTTGCCAAGCTTCTACTGTGCCAAAAGCATGAGCGGCAAGCCCCAAAGCTAAGCCTTTGACTCGGTCATCGCTGATACCGCGAAAAAGAAACCGTGATAAAGTCGCTCCTATTAAGCCTGAAACGATGATGATCAAGTTGGCAAGGGCTAGTGGGGCTTTGATTAGGCTAGCAACACTTAAACCAATTGGTGTAGTCACTGAGCGGGTGGCAAAGGCCAATATAGTCTCTTGACTTAAGGAGAATAAATAAGCTAAGCCCATTGGTAGCAGCGCTCCAATAACACTGGCGAGCAATACTATAACCATTAGGCGTTTTACTGGTAAGCCCTTAAAGTTCATTGCGGCTAGTGGTATGGCTAACAGTACAGTCACATAACCCAACAAGTGATCGAATACTGGTTTGGCAACGAAGTAATAATCGTTATAATCCCATTGCACAATAAATAAAAGCACTAATACTAGTACTAAAGCGGTAATCACCATTGGTAGCCATGATAACCGCCGCGCTAGAACTCTTGCTGCCACATGCGCTACTAAGGTTAATAGTATCGCTGCTAGGGTCGCAACCAACATATTATTAGAGCTCATGAGTGTTTCTTACCTAAAGTTGATGACTCACTGCTAGCTGATGGTTGTTTATCGGTATCAACCGTATTTCCTAGCCAGCGGTTGGTTAATAAAGCCAATCCCCATAAAGGTATCAAAGTGCTAATTGCCATAGTTAGCATTATGCCCCACAGCTCATCGCCTAGCCCAAATAATAAAATGCCTGCCCCAGCTGATACGGGCAAAAACGCAAAGCCACTATCGACTAATAACACATTGCTGGCTTTGGTTAGCCACTTTGGTAAGCCTTTGAGCGTTCGCCATATGACTAAAATCAAAAACATAGCTACCATAGCGACGACGTTAGCGGCCTGCTCAATACCGAATGAGCGACAGATAACAACGGCTGATTCTCTAACGGTAACTACCATTATTAGGGTCAATAAAATAGCCATCCATAGGGGCAGCTTGGAGGAGTGAAACATAGACAGTCCTTGCTATAGCAAGAGTTATAAAACATAAATTAAGGGGGCAATAGCGCGCAATTGGCAAGCATTGTTTGACAACAATAATCGACTTGCTTTAGTGGTTCTAGCGCGTTTGATTATATACATAATAAGGTCGTTAATAAACAAGCCGTGCTTGAAATGACGACACACCCTAAGCCAAATAAAAAAATGAGTATATCAGTTTTATTAAACCAATATACTCAACGAGCTGTCAAAAACATCACTTGTTAATAAGTGATATTATTGACTTTCAACATCATCACCGCCTAAATCAGCATCACTATCGGACTCAAATATTTGCTCATAGGTCAGATCTTCGCTAATATCTAGCTTGACTTCATCCTTATCTTCTTGCTGTTCAAAAGGTTCCAGCACTGGCAATAATAAGGTTGCTTGAGCTAATGGCAATACATCTTTTGGTAACAGATTAGCCTGACCTAATAGCTGGGTTAAGCGCTCGCTTGGCAGGCGTATAGTCAAACACTCATGACCACTATCGTCATAGCTTTCCTCTAGAATAACCCCAAGCTCATATAAAGTGTTTTTGAAGTGTCCGGCATTATAAGGCAGGGTCAAATCAAAAGTGGTCAGCGTACCAGTCATTAGTTGCTGTACGGCTAGAGATAACTCTTCAATCCCTAAGTTGTTTCTTGAGGATACATAAACACGATTAGGGTCACCTTCGCTAGCGTAACCGATATGTGCAGGTTCGCCAGTTAGATCAATTTTATTATAGACATTGAGCACGGGTACATCATTCTCGATCTCAGCCAGTACTGCTTTTACTGCTTCGATTTGCTCATGCATATCTTCGCTAGAAGAGTCAATAACGTGTAATAATAAATCTGCCTCTAAGGTCTCTTCTAAAGTGGCATGAAACGACTCCACCAACTCATGGGGTAGATGGCGAACAAAACCAACCGTATCGACTAACACTACACGGCCAACGCCTTGCCAATCTAAGCGGCGTAAGGTCGGGTCTAAAGTGGCGAATAGTTTATCAGCCGCATATATGTTTTCATCGACTAAACGATTAAATAGCGTTGATTTACCAGCGTTGGTGTATCCTACCAAGGAGATAGTAGGGACGTCTGATTTTTGTCGTCTCGCGCGACCTTGAGCTCGTGTTTGTCGTACTTTTTCGAGCTTGACCTTAAGCTGGCCTACTCGGGTTTGTAGTAAACGACGATCGGTTTCAAGCTGAGTTTCACCAGGACCACGTAGACCAATACCGCCTTTTTGACGCTCTAAATGCGTCCAACCACGTACTAAGCGCGTAGACAAGTGATTGAGCTGTGCTAGTTCAACTTGCAACTTACCTTCATAAGTACGAGCACGTTGAGCAAAAATATCGAGAATCAAACCAGTACGATCGAGTACTCGGCACTTTACCAAAGCTTCAAGGTTCCGCTCTTGTGATGGCGATAAGCTGTGATTGAATATTACGATATCGGCGTCATGTTCACTGACTAGTTCAGCGATCTCTTGCGCTTTTCCCGAGCCAACGAAATACTTAGCGTCAGGTCTTTGGCGTGAGCCTGTTACTAGCTCTACACGCTGCGCACCAGCAGAGTCGACCAGTAGCTCAAACTCACCTAAGTCATCAGGATCTTGAATCTGACGAATGTCTAAATGTACTAAAATGGCACGCTCGCCACCTTCATATCTTCCAAAATATTCCAAAGAGTATCACCTATTAGTTATGTAACATTTCATTGAATAGTAAATTGAACGCTGTTATTAAAATAGTCGTTAGCTAATAAATTACGTTCAGATGGTCCCTTATATAAGGTCTTATCTGTTGATATTAAAGGTTATTAGCCTAATTATCGATAACTTTGTGTTACAGGTTTTAATTTAATTATTAATATCCGCTAAGGGTTTGTCAAAAGTATTGGTGTAAACCTTATAATCCGTTAGGTGTTGAGTGAACAAATCATCACTGACTAACAGAATTTTGCTATACTTATTTCGCTTTTTGCAACGCTGTTAACTGATAAAATCTAACTACCTATAATATCTAATTGCATATAAAGTCTAACTATCTATAAGCTTTGAGAATACCTAAACAGCCGTTATTTAATGATGAGGGGCACAGATGAGTCAATCTAAGTCAAGAATTTCACTGAGAAAGCAATTGGGTCGTGGCAAACAGATAGCCGGTATGACCACGACTATTGCTGGTGGCTTACGCACTGCACAGCGTATCGGTGCTTTTAGAGAACCACCACGCGAAAAGCTACCGCGTTATATTCAAACCTTTTGTCGTAAAATGGCAGGCTCTTTTGGGGTAAAGATAATACCCATCGAACCTGTACCTCAGCATCATGGACTATGGGTCTCTAACCATGTTTCTTGGATGGATATTCCAGTGGTGGGTAGTGTCAGTCCAGCGTTCTTTTTATCGAAAGCTGAAATCGGTGAATGGCCAGTATTCGGTAAGCTGGCTCAGGCGGCAGGCACGGTGTTTATCGAGCGTGGCTCCGGTGATACTGGATCAGTAGCAACCCAAATAGCCAGTTTTTTGAATGAGGGGTTTTCGGTTATTTTCTTCCCTGAAGCGACTACTACTGATGGTACTAACATCAAACGTATTCACGGTACTTTATTGCAAGCGGCTATAGATACTGGTGTACCTATTCAGCCTCTAGTATTGTGCTATGTCAATAAGGACGGAGAACTGAGTAAAGATTTACCGTATTATGGCAAGCTGACTATGAAAGATAGTCTGAAAAAGGTACTCGACAGCAGGCATGTAACTGCTTATGTATTACCGCTTGAGCCCTTGGATCCTAATGGCTACAATAAGAGTCAGTTAACCAACTTATTGCAACAACGAATGCGAGATGGTTTAAAAGAGCTGCATGCTCGGGTATTGACTGAGCCAAACAATAACTCTACTTCCGTGCTATAAAAACACAGTTTTATGATTCTAAAGTCTTTATTTATTATCATTTAACCGCTATAAAAAAGGCGCAAATCATAATGGTTTGCGCCTTTTTTAGTTAAAAGCAATTCATCATTATAAGACAATGAGTATTATGGTGAAGGATTTGGCTGACGGGCATGTACAGCTTCAATAGCTTCTAATACTTCTGGGCTTAAAGTGATATTGACACTATCAATATTAGATTTTAGCTGCTCAATACTAGTGGCACCAATGATATTACTAGTCACAAAAGAGCGAGTGTTAACAAACGCCAAAGCCATTTGTGCCATATCTAAACCAGCATCAGCGGCAATCTTAGCATACTGTACGGTTGCTGATACTGCTTGTTCATTGATATAGCGATCAAAGCGATCATACTCAGTTAGACGTGCGCCAGCTGGGCGCTTACCGTCAAGATATTTACCAGACAATACGCCAAAGCCAAGTGGCGAATAAGCCAGTAAGCCTACGTTTTCGCGATGTGATATCTCCGCCATAGCAACTTCATACAGTCGATTGAGTAAGCTATAAGGATTTTGTACAGTAATAGGAGCAATCAAGCCATTTTTATCAGCTTGCGATAGATAGCTCATCAGTCCCCAAGCCGTATCATTAGACAGTCCATAAGCACGAATACGGCCCTTTTTAATCTCATCATTCAAGGCTTGAATAGTCTCTAAAAAAGGCGTCAAATCGTCTAACGACTGTGCTGCCATATCTTCGCTATACCCACGTTGACCGAAAAAGTTAGACTGACGCTCAGGCCAGTGTAGCTGATAGATATCAATATAGTCAGTTTGTAGACGTTGAAGGTTACCATCAATAGCGCTGCTAATGTGTTCAGCATTGAAGCGAGTTTTACCGTCACGCAAAAAGCTCATTGGAGAGATTTTGCTAGCTAGTACTACTTTATTGCGTTGCTTAGTTTTAGCGAACCAAGTGCCCATAAAGCGCTCAGTATCACCTTGCTTGTCTTTATCTGGTGGTGAAGGATACATCTCCGCGGTATCCCAAAAATTCACCCCTTCGCTAAGTGCTACATTCATCTGCTCATGGGCTTGGCTTTCACTATTTTGTTGTCCCCATGTCATAGTACCTAGACAAATTTTGGAAACCTTTTCATCGATTTGTGGAAGTGTTTGATACTGCATAAGATGTCCTTTAACGATTTGTTTTGATAAGTGGTGTTAACTATTTGGATGGTTTTAATGTTTTATAACCTTCCGTACTTTGTTAGCACCTACTATCTTAGCTTGATACCGGTAACGCCAGGTGGGGTTACTTTGAAAATTTTGACTTTGAATAGTACGGCTTGCCCAGCTAACGGATGATTAAAATCGACCTCAATCTCATCATCTTCAATGGCATTAATAGTGCCCGCGAGCGTGTTTTTACCCTTGTCTTCAAACTCAATCATCATACCAATTTCAGGATTATCAGCGATAAGTGCGAACTGAGCGCGGCTAAACTGCTGAATATTATCGGGGTTCCAGTCGCCAAAAGCTTGCTCCGGATCTAAGTGGGCACTACGAGTATCTCCGGCTCGCAAATTCATCAGTACTTGCTCAAACCCTGGTAATAAGCTCTCGTCACCGATAGTCAAAGATACAGGGGTCTCTCGACTAAAGGTTGAGTCAATCATAGTGCCATTCTCTAAGGACACTTCAAAATGTAGCTTAACTAGACTGCCATAAGTGATACGAGTATCTTCATTGGGATTAATAAATTGCGATTCATTGATAGTTTCTTTGGTCATAATCAGGAGGCCATCTATTGGTGATGTGAATGAAGGCAGTGCATTAATAATAGTCATAGAAATGATAAGCTAAATACAAAACCCTGTAAGCGTAAATAGTGTAACGCAAATGGTGTAAGATATCTGATGAATCTAGAAGACGGTAGCATTATCAATGACAAGCGAACAACAAAGCACTTTTCAGCAAGGAAAAGTTAGGAAATGGCAAGAAGACAA
This sequence comes from Psychrobacter sp. TAE2020, assembly GCF_018919485.1. Taxonomy (GTDB): domain Bacteria; phylum Pseudomonadota; class Gammaproteobacteria; order Pseudomonadales; family Moraxellaceae; genus Psychrobacter. The sequence continues at coordinate 1,542,089 of NZ_JAHLMU010000001.1, read as the reverse complement.
AGGCTTTGGTTTTATCGAGACTGAAGCTGGCGAGTCAGTATTTTTTCATGTTAGTGAGTTTAAAGCACCACGCAGACCGGTCAATGGTGATGAGGTAGTGTTTACCATCGGACCAGACAGCCAAGGAAGGATGCAAGCAAAGCAAGTACAAGAGCTAGAGTTTGTACAACAGAAAATCGCTCATAAGAATAAACAAATCCGTAAGCGTAATTCACACAAGAGCCAGCAAGCTGATTTTGAAGAAGGTCAGAAGAAACGCTTGTTTCTTGGCGTGGGCTTTTATGGGATGTTGATATTATTAGCGGCCACTAATAAGCTGAGCTGGCTAGTAGTTACTTGGTATATAGCGCTAGGAGTAATTACTTATATCGTCTATGCCAAGGATAAAGCTGCGGCGCAGAATAATAACTGGCGTACTGCAGAGATGACCTTGCATATTTTAAGTGCACTTGGTGGTTGGGTGGGGGCGATGATTGCGCAGACCTACTTACGTCATAAGTCACAAAAGCCTGATTTTCGTGTCGCTTATTATTTGACGGTAGTGATTAACTTGGCAGGGTTGTTATTTGTATTGGCAGGTGGCGATATCAAAGGGCTGTTGTAGGTAGTTAATAACACACTGTTGATGAAATTTATGCTGTAAGGATATGATAATCTACAGCTAATACACCGCGTTTTTTATCAATACAACCTATAAATTTGATCTGTAAAAACTCTATGATTTTTAATCTATAAATTCTCTTTTTCGGTGCTATTAAGATATAACAGATATAGTCATTAAATATTTCTATTAAGCTAATAAAATACTTTCGGATGTTGATGGAATTATTAATACTAAGAAATACTGGAGATAAAAGTGACTAAAAAATTCACTAGTATTGAAGTGATTAGACGTGAGAACGTTAAACTACTTATGCAAGAAACTAAGATAACAAGAAGTGATTTATCAAAAAATGCACAAATTAACTATGCGTTATTAGGTCATTACATAGGCAAGAATCCTAGCAAGGCTATTGGTGATGAAATTGCGAATAAGATTGAAATCTTTTTTAATAAGTCGAATAACTGGTTAGATCATGAACATAGTCAAAATAAAATATTGAATGAACCAAGTAATCTTTCAACAGATAGTAAAGGGAGGTCTAATAATTTAATAAACATACCTGTTTACAATAGATTTTCTTATCAAGAAGATGAAGATGAATGTATTTTTGAAGAAGTTGATACTATTTGTGGCTTTACTTTTGAGTTCTTTGAGAAAAAAAGTATAGATCCTAAAGATTTTAGGTTGGTCTATGCCATAGATAATAGTATGGAGCCATACATAAATGAAAAAGACAAAGTTGGGATAATTATAAATCAGAGATATATAAAAGATGGCAGCATATATGCCATACTTTTAGAAGGTAAATATATGATGTTAAAACAAATATTTATAGAAACGGGCGGCTTGCTCCGACTACATAGCTTTAATTCAGATTATTCAGATAAGTTAGTAACATTAGATAATAGAGATAGTTTGATTGTAGTTGGAAGGCAAATATATAGAGCTGGATAGCGTGAAGGATATGAGTGTGAAAATGTTTATTTGTGCTGGGCTAAAAGCACCAGCCTACAACAGAAAAAAACCCGCCATAGCAAGTTATGACGGGGTTTGTTTCTGCTAAGCTAAACAAATTCAGATTAGCGACTACGTTTGCTTTCTAAAAATATCATATCGATGATAATCAACAGCACACCGATGCAGATAGCCATATCAGCGACGTTAAAGATAGGATAATGCCAAACGTTGGCATAATGCACATGGATAAAATCGATAACGTGACCATGTAACAATCGATCGATCAAGTTACCTACTGCACCGCCAAGTACTAAGGCTAAACCAAGAGATAGCAGTTTGGCTGGACGTGGGGCTTTGATTAGATAGATAGTCAAAAATATCGACATCACTAAAGCCAACCCTGAAAAAAACCACTTTTGCCAACCGCCAGCATCTGCCAAAAAGCTAAAAGCAGCCCCGTAGTTATAAGCCAAAGTCCAATTAAGGAACGGCTCAATCACTGATAATGGCTCATTAAAAGTTAAGTTAGTTTCAGCTAGCCATTTAGTCCACTGATCGATAGCTAATACTATTAGTGATAGCGCATACCAGACAAACGCACGACTACCATTAGCAATCATTTTTGGAGTTTTACCCAAGCGTCCTTTGGGAACTAATGAGCTGCCAGTGGTAACATGGGCCGGCGTATGATTCATAGCTTTAGCGTCAGTTGATTGCGGCAGGCTACTAGTCTCTACTACCGTCTCATCCATGATTTCAACGCTATCTAGTTGGGTGCTATCTAGCTTGACGGTATTTAAACCATCATTACTGCTATTGTGCTCAGTCGAGTTAGGCATAGTGGCGCACCTCGCCATTACCACTGACGTTAGTTACGCAACGCGCACAAAGTTCAGGATGAGAGGCATTGACACCGATGTCATCACGGATATGCCAGCAGCGCACGCACTTAGTGCCTTTAGCAGCAGTAATCACCACTTTTAAGTCAGCAGCGCTTTCGTTACTATTCTCAGCATTATCTCCAACAGTACCGGCAATATTAGCGTCAGCAGGTGCTTTGCTGATTGGCTGTAAAGTGGCACTACTAGTAATCAACACAAAACGCAGCTCTTCGCCTAATTTAGCTAAGCTGTCATACATACTACTATCAGCGTATAAAGTAGCATCAGCGGATAGGTTGGCATTAATAAGCTTGTTTTCACGTGCGGTTTCAATGTTCTTATTGACCATATCTTTGGCACGCATGATATGTTGCCAGTCCTCAATACTAATAACACTTAGCTCAAATTTAGGGAACTCATACCAGCCTTGGGTAAAGACGTAACGGTCTGCGTCATCCAAGCTTGCATCAGTACCCTGCATGATTTCCCACGCTTCTTGAGCAGTGAACGACAAGATAGGGGTAATCCAACGAATCAAGGCTTGAGCGATATGATAAATAGCAGTCTGTGCCGAGCGACGTGGCTCACCATCCGCTTGGGTAGTGTACTGACGATCTTTAATAATATCTAAATAGAACCCACCTAAGTCTTGCGAGCAAAACGCAGTAATGTGCTGAGTGACTTGATGAAAGTCCATAGCATCATAAGCTTCAATGATTTGCTGCTGTACCGTTTGCGCACGCTCAATAATAAACTTGTCTAGGCTCACCAACTGATTGACATCGATGCTGTTGATAGCAGGATCAAAGTCGTCAGTATTGGCCAATAAGAAACGTAAGGTATTACGGATACGGCGATACATATCGATAGCGCCTTTGAATACAGTTTTGCCCGCATTCATCTCATAGCGGTAGTCGCTAGAGGCAATCCATAAGCGCAACATATCCGCACCGGTCTTATTGATCTCTTCTTGTGGGGTAATGATATTGCCAAGTGACTTACTCATCTTACGGCCGTTTTCATCAACCACGAAGCCATGAGTCAATACTTGCTTGAATGGAGGGCGTTGATACATAGCCTCAGAAGTCAGTAGTGAGGTCTGGAACCAACCACGATGTTGATCTGAACCTTCTAGGTATAGATCAGCAGGATTAGTCAGCTCATCGCGTTGCTCAAGTACTGTAAAGTGGGTCGTTCCTGAGTCAAACCACACATCTAAGGTATCGGTAGCTTTATCATAATCGCTAGCTTCGCTACCCAAGAAGTCCTCACAGCTAGCATCAAACCAAGCTTCGACACCGCCGTCGTGGATCTTTTGGGCAGCAACTTCCATTAGCTCTAAAGTATTAGGATGCAGCTCGCCAGTTTCTTTATGAGTAAAAAAGGCAATCGGCACACCCCAAGTACGCTGGCGAGAGATACACCAATCTGGACGACCGTTCATCATCGACTCAATGCGGTTTTGACCCCAAGCTGGCGTCCAGTTCACTTTTGTAATATCAGCAAGGGCACGCTCACGTAGGCCTTTAACCTCCATACTGATGAACCACTGCGGCGTCGCTCGAAAGATAATCGGTGACTTATGACGCCAGCAATGCGGGTAGCTATGCTCGATTTTGGTATGATTAATTAAATGGCCGTTGTCATGCAAAGCAGCAATGATCTTGGGATTGGCCTTATAGATATGCTCACCGGCAAATACTGCAGCGCTCTCTAAATAGACCCCATTGCCACCGACCGGGTTTTCTACTGGCAGGTTATATTTTAGACCAACAATATAATCGTCAAGACCATGACCAGGAGCGGTATGTACTAGACCAGTACCACTATCGACAGTGACGTGATCGCCTAAAATTATTGGCACTTGACGCGCCTCAATAAGCGGATGCTGGGCACGTAGACCTTCAAGCTCAGTCCCTGATACAGTGACCAATACGCCTTGATTGCTCAGTTTAAGCTCAGCCAATGCGCTTTCAACCAGTTCAGTTGCTAACAGTAGATTGCCTTTTTCAGTGGCTACTACACTATAGTTATGTTCAGGATGTACTGAGATAGCTTGGTTAGCAGGCAAAGTCCAAGGCGTTGTGGTCCAAATAACTGCTGCAATAGTATCAGTGATATCAGCAAAATCGGCTAGCTTGTCAGTATCTAATACATCAAAGCTAACATAGATAGCATCGGAGACTTTGTCCTGATATTCCACTTCGGCTTCAGCCAATGCTGAGGTACAGTCTAAACACCAGTTAACCGGCTTCATGCCCCGAGTTACATGACCATTCTCATGGATCTTAGCCAAGGCACGAACGATATTGGCTTCTTGATGGAAGTTCATTGTTAAGTAGGGGTTATCCCAATCACCAAAGACGCCCAAACGTTTAAAGTCAGCTTTTTGCAGCTCAATTTGAGTACTAGCATACTCGCGGCAAAGACCACGAAACTCAGTAGCGGATACTTTTTGGCCGACTTTACCCACTTTTGCTTCGACCTTTTGCTCGATTGGCAGACCATGACAATCCCAACCCGGCACGTAAGGCGCATCGAATCCTGATAAAGTTTTTGACTTTACAATAATGTCTTTTAATACTTTATTGACGGCATGCCCTAAGTGAATCTGACCGTTGGCGTAAGGAGGACCATCGTGCAGAATATATTTAGGTGCGCCTATACGGGACTGACGAATCTTGCCATAGACATCGTCAGCCTCCCATGCGGTAAGCCAATCTGGCTCACGGTTGGCGAGATTGGCACGCATTGGAAATTCAGTATCAGCAAGGTTTAGAGTGTCTTTATAGTCGGTAGGTTCAGTCATATTGGGGTCTTGCCTTTATTCGTACGGTAAAAGGATTTGTGTCGTTCAAAGCTAGATTTATGTTGTTCAAAGCTAGTGGTTCAAAGCTAATAGTACAAAGCCAAAATTGCAATGAGGTATGTTAAACAATGATTTATGAGATGGCTAGCATAAGTAGTGAAATCAAGGCTACCTATTATAGGATAAATAAGGCATTAAAAACAGCGAGTAAGATATTGAAGGTAAAAGCTAGGATAATAAAAGCTTATTTATAAAACAGCTTTTCCTATTTGGCTATAATTTATGGCTTGTCAAGGACTCGCATTCAGTATTTGTTCTATATTTTGAGTAGTAGACGGTGCTAGCGTTTGACTAAATATACTAATAACTACTACAACAATAGCAGAACTAAAAAAACTTTAAAATTGTTAACAATTATTAAAATCTTTGTAAAAAAGATGCTATATTCGTGATAGTGAGAACTGAATATATTAGCAAAAGCCAGCAAGGATTGCTGTCATCAGTTGATCATATGGAACTATCACTCAATTCAACTGTGAGATTAGGTTATGGAAAACATTTATAGAATAAGCGCTTCAGCACTTATGGTCGCTATGCTGGCAACGGGTTGTTCAACAACTAACCCTACAACTCTCAATAACCAAAGCATGATCTCCAAAAATATGAAAGTAGTGCAAGTTCCTAAAAGCGAGCCTGTAGCACAACCCTATTTTCGCTTTAGTGATGCTAAGAACTTTGAGCTTACTAATAAAGACCGACTTGCCAACCGCAATTTTTATTCTCAACCTTCTATAGGTGCAGATTCTAAATGGTTCGATGCCGTAAAGCATGGTGATATGGCGACGGTTAAATATATGGTAGAGAATGGTCAAAATTTAGAAGCTATAGATACAGGTAGTCTTGATCAAACCGCTTTAGGGTGGGCGGCGTTTATTGGTTATGAAGATATGGTCGATTATTTAGTAGAACAAGGCGCAAACCTATATGCTACTGATAAAGGCGATGCCTACAACGTTTTAAAGTCTGCCACTTTAGGAACCAACGTTCGAATCACTAAAAAAATACATCAACTGTTAGATGCCAAGTCGCCTATAGACTTAGACGACCAATCTGCTGCGGTTGACCGTGAAGGGGAAACCTTGGTCATGATTGCTGCTAGTAATGATCGTAGAGAAAACGTCAAATACTTGATATCTCAAGGAGTGGATCTAAATCTAGTAGCGACCACTGATGACAAAACGCGCTATGCCTATGATCAAAGCGCCTATTCCTATGCCTGCACGCGCAATCTAGTAGATATGCAAAAGCTGCTCGCGGCGAATGGGGCAATAAACCATCGTACTGGTAATGCCAGCTGTCAATAACCGTTTTAATCTTATTATTGATTTAATAAATAGCTATTAAAAAGCCTCTAACATACAAATCCGTTAAGACTTGTGTGCTAGAGGCTTTTTAGTGGCTGAGTAAGCTATAAGTCAAGACGACTATTAGCTGAGCTGCTAGAGAGTCCCGTTAAACATCAGGTAGTAACAGCTCTAAAATCTAGTAAGTTCAATAAATATTAGCTGTGCAAAATGCTAAATAGGCGTAGCAGTTAGTTGCTCTGATAAACTATAAAAAGGTTGGGCTCTTCGCTGGAAATCAAGCCCAGACTCTAAATGATTTAGATGTTGATCGATCAAAAATATAAGCTGTGTTTCATCTCTTGCTTCTATGGCTTTTACAATACCTAAATGCTCATCTTCGGCACAGTTAGAAGAGCCTATTTTATTGTATAAGCCAATGATTAGGGTGGTGCGTAACGTTAACTCGCTCAAGAACTTCTCTAATACTTGGTTGTTAGCGATAGTCGCTAAGTGCATATGGAATTCTCGTGATAAACGCAGTTCTGCTGGCTTATCTCCTAAGGCCCGAGCTTCCGCTTCAGCAGTGATTGTAGCGCGCATATTAGCAATATCTTCAGCACCAGCGTTCTCAATAACACTACAAGCCAGCTTACGTTCGATAGTACGGCGAGCCTCAAACACATCTCCTGCTTCTTTAGGAGAAGGTGTGGAGATAAAAGCACCTCGATTGGGCTGCAATTGCACCACATGCATAGTGGCCAGCGTGGAGAGTGCTCGCCTGACATTGGCCCTATTACAATTAAATAAGTCGCTCAGCATTTGTTCACCAAGTTTGGTTCCTGCTGGTAGACGCTGTTCTGATACTGCAGCTGTGATAGAGCTGATGATTGCCTGTTCTGGTATTTCATCAATTTCTAAAGCTAGTTTTTTAAGTTTTGATTTAGTCATAGCCGCAATTATAGAGCGCTATATTCGTCTTAACAACAAATAATAAAAATATTGATTGTTTTGTTAACAATAATAGTTAACAATGATTGTTAACAAGTTTATTAAGTCTGCAATCAAATAATGATCAAAGGTGAAGCCCTATGAAAATCTTAGTTATGAACCCTAATTCAACCACCTCTATGACCGATAAGATTGTAGAGAGTGCGCGTAAAACAGCCAGTATAGGCACAGAAATCATTGGCGCATCAGGAACAGATTCGCCAGCATCCATCCAAGGCCATTATGACGAAGCTATGTCAGTACCAGGCCTTTTAGCTCGTCTAAGACAAGCTGAGGCAGATGGAGTTGATGGGGTAGTTGTCGCCTGTTTTGATGATCCCGGTATTGGTGCTTGTCGTGAAGTATTTTCAGGTCCGGTTCTAGGTATCTGTGAAGCGGCGGTGAAAGCGGCTAGCATGATTTCGACCTCTTTTAGCGTCGTTACCACCTTACCACGCTCTATTCCAGTAATTGAAGAGCTGATTCATGGCTACGGCTTATCTCATCGTTGCAGACGTGTGCGTTCTGCTGCTATTCCAGTACTGGCACTTGAAGAGCCTGGTTCGGGTGCGCGTGAAAAAGTTCGTGACGAAATATTACGTGCCATAGCTGAAGATAACTGTGAAGCTATAGTATTAGGTTGTGCAGGCATGGCTGATTTGACAGAATGGTTAACTGAAGAAACAGGCGTCCCCGTTATCGATGGCGTTACGGTTGCTACTCGCATGATTGAGGCTTTAGTTGGTTGCGGATTAAAAACCAGCAAAATTGGTGCCTATGCGAAACCTATTTAAAACTAGACAAGCTTAGATAAATCAATAAATTTTCTCAAGGAAGGAGAATATAATGGAAAATGTGAGAACTGCTAGCACATCTGGGGTAGAGACTCTTGACCATAAGGGGGTAGGGCAAGAAAGCCTTGCTCCACAGACTACACGTATTATGGGCCCTTGGTCCTATCTATTTGCTTGGTTAGGTGGTTGTGTATCGATTGGAACATTCACTGTTGGCTCTGGTCTAGTCGGTACATTGAACTTACTACAAGTCGTTGTGGCTATCACTATTGGTTGTACGGTCATTGGTGCAGCGCTAATGATAAACGGTCGGGCTGGTCACAAGTATGGTATTCCATTCATGGTGCAGTGCCGGTCCGCATTCGGCTTCTCAGGTAACCGTATTCCCGCAATAGTGCGCTCAGTGCCAGCTATTGTATGGTTTGGCTTTCAAAGCTGGATTGGTGCTGGTGCGTTAAACTTAGTATCGGATACTTTGTTTGGCTACAACAACCTAATAGTGTTCTTTATTGGTTTTCAGTTTCTACAAATTGGTTTATCGGTTCTTGGTTTTCACGGTATAAAGTGGCTGGAAAATATCGGTTCAGTCTTTATCATTGGCTCGCTCGTTTATATGTTTTTTAGTGTCATTAATAAATATGGTGACGCAATCTCAACCAATCTGATTAACGTCGAAGGTACTTGGGGTACACCTTTTTGGGGTGCAACTATGTTGTTCCTAGGGGTTTACAGTACTATGATGCTTAACGTCTCTGACTATTCGCGCGAATTGCATAAGAACGTTGGCCTATTTCGTCAAGTTGCCATCTATGCCAACTCAATCCTACCAGCAACCCTGTTCATGGGTTTGATTGGTCTAATGGTTACTAGTGCCACTGGAGAAGTTGACCCTATTAGCGTGTTTTCAAGCGCCGTTGATAACAAGCCTTTATTAGTTATCACTATGATTTTTATTGCTTTTGCGCAAGTCACTACTAACATCTTAAATAACGTAGTACCACCGGCTTATGCATTGATGGATATCTTTAATCTTAAGTTTAAAACAGCGGCAGTTGTTGTTGGCCTATTGGCATTCTGCACCTTTCCTTGGGAGTTAGTAAAAGACGAGTCTGCTGCCGGATTAAACTTATTCATTCAAACCTATTCAGCATTCTTAGGTCCATTGTTTGCCATCTTAGTGGTTGATTATTATTTCATCCGTAAGCAGAATCTTGATCTTGATAAACTGTATGATGAAAATGGTCCTTATAAAGGTGTCAATATGGCTGCTGTCATTGCGATGGTCGTTGGGGTTGCAGTTGCCTTGACGTTCTCAAGTGTTTCTTGGTACGCCGGTTTGATTCCAGCAGGTGGTCTCTATTGGTTACTAATGCTTAAACTACCTTCTGCACAGCGTTTTATGCCATAAATCTACACTAGTTAATCGCTGTCTAATGGTCCCTGCGGTGGTAATCCTGCCGCGGGGACTACTGCGTTAGCGGCGACTAAAATGCAGTAGTTATCTAATAGCATCAGTTATTTAATCGCATTCATTATCTAATCACAGTAATTGTCTATAGTTAATCCTAAACAAAAAAGCACAATCATTACGGCTTGCTACTGGTATAAATTTTCCTTACGTGCTGCGGTTAATCTAATATTTTATAGTGCATGTTTTTAGTCAAAGGCTCAGAGTAAAGCACGTTGCAGCCTACTGCTATAATTTTAGTTGCTTAATTTGGCAGCATTGTGTACAACAGTAGTTAATAACTATTATTCATCAACACCTTCTTAATCCCTCTACAATTGCCATCTCTTCAAAAAACTATTAAATTACTAAACCATAAAAATCTATTAGTCGGTCAAAAAATCATTAAATTATTTACCCGTCACAATAACTATTCAAACCGTTATTATCAGCAGATCCACGGTGTCATCTGCAATACTACCGCTCAACAATCCTATAACCCCCCTATCAATCGCCTAGTATGCTATCGGCGTTATAGCGCTTTTATTATCTTCAATTCCAGTTATTAATAGCTGAAGGCTAATGACTAAGACATTATTTATAATTTATCAAGTAACCAAGTTTTGTCCCCTCATAAAAAACATAACCACTAAGTAAGGAGTAGAAAATGAAAGTAGGTATCCCAAGAGAAGTAAAAAATAATGAGAATCGTGTTGGCTTACCCCCTAATGGTGTTAGTGCCTTAGTCGATAACGGTCATGAGGTTTATGTCGAGACTAGCGCTGGTATTGGCTCACGGTTTACTGATGAAGATTATAAAAATGTTGGTGCAACTATTGTCGATAGTGCTGAAAAAGCATGGGCTGTCGAGATGGTTATCAAAGTTAAAGAGCCGCAACCACAAGAATATAAGTATTTAACTCAAGGTTTGACGTTGTTCACTTATTTACATTTAGCCGCTGAGCCTGAGCTAGCCAAAGTATTAGTGGACAATAAAGTGACTGGTATTGCTTATGAAACTGTACAACTGGCAGATAACTCGTTGCCTTTACTGACCCCTATGAGTGAGATTGCGGGGCGTATGAGTCCGCAGATTGGTGCGCAGTTCTTACAGAGTTTTTATGGTGGTAAGGGTATCTTGCTCAGCGGTGTGCCAGGGGTTAGAAGAGGTAAAGTAACTATTATTGGTGGTGGGGTATCAGGTACCGAAGCCGCTAAAATTGCTATAGGCTTACGTGCTGATGTGACTATTCTAGACTTAGATCCCAAGCGCTTAAAGCAGCTGTCTGAGCTATTCGGTAATGATATACAGACACTCATGTCAACTAAGTCAAATATCGCTAAAAGCGTAAAGGAAAGTGATTTAGTCATTGGAGCTGTACTAATTCCGGGTGCAGCTACCCCTAAGCTAGTAGATGAAGAGATGATCAAATCAATGCAGCCGGGTGGAGTAGTAATAGATATTGCTATTGACCAAGGCGGTGTGTTTGCCACCACGGATCGCATCACTACTCATGATGAACCCACTTACGTGAAGCACGGTATCATCCATTATGCGGTTGCCAATATTCCTGGTGCAGTACCACGGACGTCGACTTTAGCCTTATCTAACGTGACTTTACCTTATGTGCTAGCCTTAGCTAAAAAAGGCTATAAACAAGCTTGTATAGATAATCCTGCATTAGCAAAAGGGGTCAACACTGCGCAAGGTTATGTCACTTATCAGGCTATAGCTGAAGCGCTAGACTATGAGTATAAAGAGTTAAACTCATTAATTAGCTAACAGTAGGCGCTAATGCTAAGTTATATATAAGCCATAAATAAAACTTGCTGATCGATATGATTGGTAGGTTTTTTACTTTAACGGGCTAGTGAGACACAATGCAGTACAACGAATACAGTAATAGGCACTTAGTAATACGGATTCAGTAACAGCTATCTATTAATAAGGACTAAGTCTTTGGTCTTTTATTCATAGCTCTATCAAAACATCGATGACAGCCATAAACGTAACTTGAGCGACCACAATGGTTGAATACCCGTTAGCCCTTGTGTCATCTCGCCATCTTTTAAGATCACATACGAGGGAGTGACTTGGCCTTGCCAATCATCGAATATCTGCCCTTGTTGATCATTAATAGTAGTGAAATTATAATTATGCTCATTTAGGTACTCTGTTAGCTGCTGATTGCTACCTGATTGAACAGCGACAGTGACTACTGGATAGTCTCCTGCTGTCGCCAAGCGGTTTACTGACGGTGATGTGGTAGTGCATATCGGACACCAAGTTCCCCAAAAGTATATTAACGTTGGCTTGTCTTGACTCAGAGCTGCTAAATTAACGGTATGTCCTTGATAATCTGTCAGTTGTAATTGTGGATTGGCTGGCATGATGGGCTGTCGCCACCAATTGACGGCGGTATAAATGACTAAGAATACAACGCTGTATAGCACTAAGGTCTTAAGCCATGACCATGCTTTTTGTTTACTAGTCTTTTTGAGCTTCAGTTTAGGATTCATATTATTGGTTTTTATAGGCATAGCGGTTACTTTTTTATACTCAATTTAAACTTGATTTTAGATAAAAATAAACGGCTGAATAGTCAGCCGTATTATTAAAATCTATTATTTAACGGTTAGTAGAGCGTCAACCTTTAAGGCTTTTGGGCACGATCTTGTAGTGGGTCACTTTGCAATACACTACCTGAATTCTCGCGAAGTTCAGTTCCGCTTAATTTGCTAGCGGATATTTTAGATTTTTTCTTCCATTTAAGGCTGAATAAATCATCACGGCGATCCAGCAAGTTATGAACTGAGCCTTCATTACGCACATGAATAAGCTTATCCAAATTGACGTCGGAGAAGAAGACCATTTCAGTATTAGCTGTGGTTTCAGCCATAATGGCATCATGTGGAAAAGCAAAGTCTGAGGGTGAGAAAACCGACGACTGCGCATACTGAATATCGAGACTCTCTACTTGTGGTAAGTTGCCAACTGAGCCGCAAATCATCACATAACATTCGTTCTCAATAGCTCGTGCTTGAGCACAAATACGTACGCGCAGATAGCCATTCTTAGTATCAGTCCAGAACGGCACGAATAAAATGTCCATATCATCCAGCGCCATTAATCGTGCTAGCTCCGGAAATTCAACATCATAACAAACCAAAATACCAATACGACCGGCATCAGTATCGAATACTTGTACTTTGTCACCGCCTTCAATCACCCAAGCACTACGTTCATGCGGAGTGATATGGATTTTGCGTTGTTCTTCTACAGTGCCATCACGACGGCATAGATAGCTGACGTTATATAATATATCTTCTTCATCTAGTAGAGGCATAGAGCCAGTAATCACATTGACGTTATAACTGACCGCTAAATGTGAGATCTGAATTTTGAACCATTCGGTATAACCGGCTAAGAAACGGATGGCAATGTTCTGATCGGTAGACTCACAAAGACCCATAAGCGGCGCGTTAAAGAACTCAGGTAAGCAAGCAAAATCAGAGTTGTAATCAGCCATAACATCTACGAAGAACTCAACTTGTTGCAGCAGCTCTTCAGGCGACTCGACTTCACGCATCTGCCATTGAATACCGCCAATACGTACCTCGGATTTGCGAGTACTGGGCTTGTAGTCTTGGGGCTCATAATAAATATTAGACCACTCAAGCAAAGTAGCAAAGCCTTTTGACTGCGCGTCATCAGGCAAATAACCAGTTAAAATACGCTTGACGATAAAGCCGTTTGATAGCTGAAAGGAGAGCGCTGAGTCATGAATCTCACGACACTCAACGGCATCGATATACTCACCAGGAGTCAAATCCTGATGGTTATAATAATTGGGAATACGCCCACCAGCCAAGATAGCACGTAGGTTTAACTGGCGACATAGCTCTTTACGCGCATCATATAGTCTGCGCCCTAAACGATAGCCGCGATAGTCAGGATCAATCAGTGCGTCAAGGCCATAGATGGCATCACCTAATGGATTATCTTTGATGATTTCTTTGAGTCCAATCAAGTCATCATAAGTATGCGGGTTCGAGAACCTAGCGTAATCCACTCGTACTGACAGCACGATACCTATCAATTGCTCATGGTCGAATAAAGCAATTTGGCCTTCTGGAAAAGCATCAATTAAAGTATTAATAGTAGTCTTCGACCAAGATCCTCCTAAATTGGCATAAACTCGATCCATTAATGCCTTTAGTTGGGGATAGTCTTTTTTCTTTATTTCGGCAATGGTTAGATGAAGGTCATCTAGCTTTTCTATTTTACTCATAATGTTTAACGTTCCTAGATTTTATGGCTCTATAAGTTATTGAATATGTTTAATTTAACCACAATACTAAATAAAATAATTATGTAACAACTGCTATAAATAAATACTAATGTAAGAATATAAACGCTACACTAACGACTGGTGACAAAAAACCAACACAGTTATATCTTATAGCTGGAATCATCCATTCTCAATACTCATATTTCAATGAATATTTTAAATCAGCTGATAATAGTTTGCTGTTAGCGTTATCTTTGGTAATACTTTTAGCTCTAGCGCTGCTGTCCAATATCATAGCAAGCAAGATAATTAATAAAAGCCTAACGTAGTAACACTATGCTACAGTTTTGTGAGCTTAAAGGATAAGTGCATGGTGAGCTGGGCCTTTTTTTATTTCTTATGTGTTTGAACCTGAAAATTTCTAGGGTCATATAATATGATTGCATTCCATGTCGATACCGTTAATTCTTTAATAGAGGTAAATGAGTCAGCATTGATTCAACTGGTATATACCAGCAATCTGACTGTTAAAGGACGCTTTAACACTTCTGTATTCAATGAGGTAGAAGGCCATGCTCGTACTTATAATAAGCAGCAAGGTATAACTGGTATTTTATGCTACGGCAATGGTCAATTCTTACAATGTATTGAAGGTAGAAAAGCTGAGATACTACGACTACAACAACGCATTTTCAGTGATAAACGTCATAAAAACACCAAAGTTCTATTAGTAAAAGCCATTGATAAGCGCAACTTTAGTGACTGGCGTATGCGCCTACTGTTCTTAGAGCGCTGGCTTTGGTCTCCTGCTACCAAACAGCAGGCAACGCAACTATCACCATTTTTACCTTTTTCACCACGTAGCTGGACTCCTGAGCAAACTCAACATTTTTTACAGACTATGCAAGCTTTTGAGAATACACCGCATATAAAAGCTACTGGTATGACTTATAATGCGTTAGGCAATATGTTTCGCCACATGGCTGCTCCGCATCAAGCATTCTTAGTAGTTCAAGGTATTTTAGCGGTGTTATTATTAATCGCCTTACTACTATTGTTTTATTAACAAGGCGTTTTTTGGTAGTAGTAAGTCGACCGGTATCTAGGCTAGAAAATGACGCAAGTATGGTTACTTAGCGTCATTTTTTTATCTAAAAAAAGTAGAGTGCTTGTCAGCCTATAGCATTAAGCATAATAAGTGTTGAAGAGTTTTTAAAGCTTGCGAGAGATTTTATAATAATGAAACTGAAGTTGTAGACAAGGTTTTGTAACAATTGATATAAAAACCTATCATTAAAAGAACATAGACACTACAATAAATATTCACTTCAATAAATATTATAATTGACTGATCCTTATAATAGCTCATTGATTTATAAAAAGCTGTCAGAAGTAAGGTTTTACCTGCTTATACTGCTGTTGATATTAGCAATGTCGATCATCTATAAAATTATACATTAACAGTGATACGCTACAGCTCATAAGTCATATGCTTTGCCTATTTTTCCCAATGAAGGTAGTTTTTATACCTATAGTGCCTTATATGGATATACCCATTCATTACTCATTGTCCATAGTAAGCTATCTTTTAGGAAAAATTATTATGCCATTAGGTTATATTGATATAGAAAGACGGTTAGAACAAGTACCCGATACTGCTTTGATTCAACTGGTCTATGTCAGTAACGCAACATTAAAAACTCGCTTGAATAGCACAATAACTACTCATATAGAAAAACAGGCTAATGGCTATAATAAGCAACATGGCATTACTGGTATTCTCTGTTACAGTAATGGACAATTTTTACAGTGTATTGAAGGCAATAAGTTAGAGATAGTAGCGCTTGTGCATAAGATATTTACTGATAAACGCCATAATGATTTTAAAATACCCTTAGTGCAGCGTATTGATAAGCGCATGTTTAGCGACTGGCGCATGCGCTTATTATTTTTGGAACGTTGGTTATGGTCGCTAGCTACCAAGGAGCAAGCTACAAGCCTATCAAGCTACTTGCCATTTACACCACATAACTGGTCAGCTGAACGTACCGGAAATTTTTTACAGAGTATTGAGGTTTTTGCCACTCAACCCTACGTCAATACTGCTGGTGTTAGTGACAATACTTTTGGCAATATGTGTCGCCATTTCATTGGGCCGCATCAAGCATTTTTGGTTATTCAAAGTGTTTTGTTATTGTTAACAATAAGCGCTTGCATATTCTTCTGGCTATGAGATTTTGCTTATGAGCAACGTCAATGTAGGGTCTTACTCATATCCACGCTAAGCCAAGGTAAGCTTTAGTAACTTCTAACGACCTCTAATAATCTCTATTACATATCGAAGATCTTACCTCTATTCATAATATTATTAGGATCAAAAACTGTTTTGACTGCCTTTAGATAATCGATCTCTAGCGCACTACGACTATATTGCAAATATGGCTTCTTGGTCATACCCACGCCGTGCTCGGCTGATACTGAGCCACCGTATTTTTGCACAGTCTCAAAAACGTATTTATTGACTACCTGACATTCTGCAAAGAATTCATCTTTGCTCATGTTCTGAGGTTTAAGAATGTTCAAATGCAGATTACCATCACCGATATGACCGAACCAACAGACCTCAAAATCGGGGTAGTTACTACTAACGATATGATCAATGTCGTTAATGAAGTCAGGAACATGAGTAATAAGTACTGAGACATCATTCTTGTAAGGAGTAAACACCGATATGGTCTCAGAAATATACTCGCGTAGCTTCCACAGTTCCGTTGCTTGCGCAATACTTTGACTCATGACCCCATCAACGACCCAGCTTTGCTCCATACAATGCTCAAATATCGCCATTGCTTTATCCATAATCGGTTCATAAGGCGCTTCAAACTCAATTAAGGTATAAAACTTAGTGCGTGATTCAAACGGCTCTTGCACTTGCCCATGGGCCATTAGTTTATCAATAGCAACATCGTCAAAGAACTCAAATGCGGTCAGATCGATCTTAGCCTGAAAAGCTGAGAGCACGTTCATGACGTCAGTGAAGTTGTCCATACCTAACACCATCACCGTCAACGCCTGTGGTAAACGCTCAAGCTTAATCTGAGCATGAGTGACTAAGCCTAAAGTTCCTTCACTACCGATAAATAGCTGGCGCAGATCATAACCAGTAGCGTTTTTGACCATACCCCGATTCAGTTGTAAGATATCGCCTTTGCCAGTAACTACCGTTAGACCCATAATCCATTGACGAGTCATGCCGTAGCGAATCACTTTAATACCGCCAGCATTAGTGCCAATATTGCCACCCATTTGGCTAGAGCCTGCCGAAGCAAAATCAACAGGGTAGTACAAGTCTTTGGATTCGGCGAACTGCTGTAATTGCTGAGTGACTACTCCGGCTTCTATCTCTACTAACCTATCGGCAGGATAAAAATGTCCAATATGATTCATCTTATCCATACTGACTACAATCTCACCATTGGCAGCAACCGCACCAGCTGATAGACCCGTGCGACCACCACTAGGGGTTAGCACTACTTTGTGCTGATTAGCTAGTAGCACGATAGCTTGGACTTGCTCAGTACTCTTGGGAAAAACAATAGCCGCTGCCGCAGGTGCAAAATGCTTAGTCCAATCTTTACCCCAATGTTCTAGACTCTCTTCATCGGTTTTGATTTGACTATCATCGAAATAATGGCTGCTGACAAGCGCCTCTAAGATAGCTTGGACAGCGGCAGTGTTGGCAGCTCTAACAGAGTCGAGGGTCTCAAGCATATTGTCCGGAATAGATGATTTGGACGATCTAGACATAGCTTCATTGGTATCCGCTTGGTCTGCGGTATGAGTGCGCTTGTGAGCAGGACGGTGGTGCTGGTTCTGTGCTACAGTCATGGCGGTCTCGAATAGGGTAGGTGGCTATAAAAGGATAAGACTAAAAGCTAAAAACCGGCTGTTGAGTGGCCGAAGTAAGCATTAACTAATAGTAATATTATCATAATACTAGCCTAGAGCTATGCAAGCTTGATAGGGATAGATAATATCATTGAAGAAAATGGTAACTATTTATTTAGTCCTATCCTCTAACATCGTGGCTTGAATTTGTGTAAGATGATTAAACCGTTTTTCGTTGCAGGCATGCAACCTATCTATCCGTCAATTATAGGACAGCTTTCACATGGCGCTATCACTACAAAAAGATAAAATCCGCTTCTTATTATTAGAAGGCGTGCACGAGAATGCCTTAAAAATACTAACAAACGCTGGCTATCAAAACATTGAGTCTCTTAGTCATGCACTCGATCAAGATGAGTTGATAGAGAAGATCAAAGATGCACATTTTGTAGGTATTCGTTCACGTACTCAGCTAACTCGTGAAGTGCTTGAGCATGCTGAAAAACTCATTGGTATTGGTTGCTTCTGTATTGGTACTAACCAAGTTGATTTAGAAGCCGCTCGCCAGATGGGTATTCCAGTCTTCAATGCTCCTTACTCTAATACTCGTTCAGTAGCTGAATTAGTATTGGCTGAAGCTATTATGCTGTATCGTGGTATTCCTGAAAAGAGCACTACGGTTCATCGCGGTGGTTGGGGTAAGTCTGCCAAAAACTCTCATGAAGTACGCGGTAAAACTATCGGTATTGTAGGTTACGGCTCTATCGGCTCGCAGTTATCAGTATTGGCAGAGAGCTTCGGTATGAAGGTTATCTATCAAGATGTAGTGACTAAATTGCCCCTTGGTAATGCGGAACAAGTCGGAAGCTTGGAAGAGCTGTTGGGTAAAGCCGATATCGTCACTCTGCATGTTCCGGATGTGGCAAGCACTCGCTATATGATGAAAGCTAAGCAATTTGCGCAAATGAAAGATGGTAGTTACTTTATCAATGCTGCACGCGGTACTTGTGTTGAAATTGATGATTTAGCTGCGGCACTCGAGTCAGGCAAGATCCTAGGTGCGGCTATTGATGTATTCCCTAAAGAGCCAAAATCTGCTGATGAAGAGTTTGAGTCACCACTGCGTAAGTTCGATAATGTGATTTTGACTCCGCATATCGGTGGCTCAACTCAAGAAGCACAAGCTAATATTGGTTTAGAAGTGGCTGAGAAATTCGTTCGCTATTCCGACCAAGGCGATACCGTAACGGCGGTCAACTTCCCAGAAGTATCAATCCCGTACAAAGAAGGCACACACCGTCTGCTACATATTCATAAAAACGTACCAGGCGTACTGTCACAGATTAACCGCTTGTTCGCTGAAGCGCATATTAACATCTTAGCGCAAAGCTTGATGACTGATGGTGATGTGGGTTATTTGATGATGGATGTGGATTATCAGGATTCTGATGCCGCTCTGGATCAACTCAAAGACGTGGAAGAGACCATTCGACTACGTATTTTGTTCTAACAGCCGAAACGCTAACAACAGTTATAGCTACTCATTAATAGCAGCTAATCAATGCTGTAGGTGGTTTTAGTTAGTCTAATAAAAAATAGCGGACAGTTTTCAAAATTGTCCGCTATTTTTTCGTTGTTTAAGTAGTGCTAATGTTGCCAACGCTACATGCTGTGTACATTTAATCGTATAAGTTAACATAATCTTTATAATAAAGCACGCATGACAACTTATACTACACAGCTGGGTCTATCAATGAACTTACAGCTTAGTTTGAGGTAGGGATCATCTATTAAATTCAGATTAATCCACTTTTTATTTAATTACTAATTTGATCGACGTTATAGAACATCATTGCGATTTTTCTATGGGCAAAATATCGGTTTCATTAGTACTGGTTTTATAACATAACAATATAAGAACCGAGCAATAGTAAAAGTCTTATAGAGTTATTTTCTTAACTTTACTATCAACAATTTTAATAACC
Organism: Psychrobacter sp. TAE2020; assembly: GCF_018919485.1. Classification (GTDB taxonomy): domain Bacteria; phylum Pseudomonadota; class Gammaproteobacteria; order Pseudomonadales; family Moraxellaceae; genus Psychrobacter. The sequence continues at coordinate 1,522,099 of NZ_JAHLMU010000001.1, read as the reverse complement.
TAATCAATGATTAAAGGAAGCTTTATGAAAATGAACATAATGAAAGCAGCCGCACTCGGTGGCGTATTAGCCATGACTGCAACGGCTAGCTATGCTGCGGATCAAGATGCTTATCAGTTATCAAGCCATATCTTAGATATCAGTACTGGTAAACCTGCGCCAAATGTTAATGTAAAATTGATGATGCAACAAGCTAACGGTAGCTGGAAATTAATAAATACTGAAAAGACTGGTGAGAACGGCCGTATCAGTAATTTCTTACCGAACGAAGGCGAAATCGATAACGATGGTATTTACAAATTGATTTTTGAGACTACTCCATACTTTTATAACCAAGGTCTAGAAACTTTCTATCCTTATATCGAAGTTAACTTCAATATCAAAGGTAATAATCACTACCATGTGCCAATTACTTTATCTCCATACGGCTACAGCACCTATCGTGGTAGCTAAATCGTAACCTGATTAGCATAGTTAGTGCATAAAAAAAGAGATGGCCTATTAAGGATCATCTCTTTTTTTATATTTTTACGTTAGCTATTAAGCTTATTTTGCCTTAGCTTTATTGGCCGCATCAGCTTGACGACGCAACTCAGTTTTAGCCGCTTTACGCTTCTCTATAACCTCAATCACATCGCTGCCGATATGTGCTTCGCCACGCTTTTGCGCCAATTGCATCTGATGCTCACGCTCACGAAAGCGCGCTTTTTGTTCCTCAGTAGCTTTGCCAATACAATGAGGGCAAGACTCGCCTTTGATATAAGCGCTGCTCTGCATCTCTATTTGGGTAATAGGCATACGACAAGCAAAGCACTGCTCATAGTCACCCTTTTCTAAGTTATGATTGACTGATACTCGGTTATCAAAAACAAAGCAGTCGCCTTGCCACATTGACTCTTGTTGTGGTACTTCTTCTAAGTATTTTAGGATACCACCTTCTAAGTGATAAACCTCATCAAAGCCTTGTTGACGCATGTAGGCAGTAGATTTTTCACATCGGATACCACCAGTACAGAACATCGCTACTTTTTTGTGTTTGCTAGGATCTAGCTCCTTGGCGACGTAGTCGGGGAACTCGCGGAAAGTCTCAGTATTAGGGTTGACGGCATTCTTAAAAGTGCCGATTTGTACTTCATAATCATTACGAGTATCGATTAAGATAACGTCGGGATCAGATATTAGCGCATTCCAGTCGCTTGGCTTTACATAGCGGCCTACTGACTGTAGCGGATCAATATCCTCAACACCCATAGTGACGATTTCTTTTTTGAGCTTCACTTTAGTACGATAAAAAGGCTGCTCGCTCGCATAAGACTCTTTAAAGGTAAAGCTACCGATGGCTTCGATAGTACGCAAGTAAGCAAGCACCTTATCTATACCTTGACGTGTACCGGAAATCGTACCGTTAATGCCTTCAGCGGCAATCAGCAAAGTACCTTTGACTTCATTATCGAGCATGGTGTTTAAGATAAGCTCACGGCATTGCTCAAAGTTGGCAAAGCGAGTGAACTTGTAAAGGGCTGCAACGACGATGTTGTTGATTTTACTATCGTAAACGCTGGCATGGTTTGATGCTTTAGGATCAGTTTGCTCCGTAATACTGCTTAGTTCGGTGCTGCTCATTTATTTCTCCTGCTAGCTAAGTCGTAAACTTAGTGCAATGATTTATTTAAAAGTTTTGATTGGCAAAGTGAATAACATCTACCAGATTGTGGAATTAGTAAATGCGAGCGTATTGTAGCAAGTTTTACTTATTTTTGCAGAGGGTTGTGCTTATAGTTTTAAATAGCGAATGGCCTTTTCTATTAGCAAGTATATCAACAGTGTAAAGGCTTTAGCTCATAAACTATTAGCTCTAGCCATTAAACATCACTCGCTAATACGGAATTTAAGTTGCTGATATAATTAAAATTAACTAATGAGTTATAAAATATAACTACATAGATTTTTGGCGTAAGCCTTGGTATATAGGCAGTTTTATATTTACAAACTATAAACAGGCGGCTATAACAACAAGTGTATATTGAATAGCATCTTGATAACTCCTAATCCCTTAGCTAGCTCATTCTACTGTAATTTCTTTATATCTTCTGCAAGGCTTTTTAGCTATTGAATACAGACAGAGATTGGTCATTTGTGTAAGGCTGAGTTTATCCTCAAAAGAGAAAAACTATGACCTATAACCAAGCTGTAACGAAAAGCGTCTCCAAGCCTAAGTTTTCGTTTATTAAAAAGGCTTTTTTCGCAGGCGCACTCGCCACAGTAGCCTTTGATTTTTTTGGTCTATCGATAGCACCTATTCTTGGTTTTGCCCAGCTCTCGCCAGTCAAGCTCCCCACCTCTATGATTGAGACTTTGTTTGGTTCAGCTCCGACAGGTATCCCAGAACTGCTGCATTACATCACCGGCTTGATGCTTTATCCAATAGGGTGGATGATTGTGGTGCGGCCCATTTGGAAAGCGATCCTGCCCTCGCTGCATTGGTCAGTTGCAGCTGTGCTCTACGGTATTGTGCTCTGGGTGTTTGCATTGTACGTTGTAGCCCATCTACTTACTGGATTGCCATCATTTCTCGGTTTTGCAGAAGTTGCTTGGGTGGCCTTGGTTGCTCACGTTATTTATGCAGTAGTTGTGGCATGGGGTTTAGAGACGCAGCTACTCGGGTAGGGACATAAACAGTGATTACTTTTACTAGTAATTACTGTCTAATAAATGCTTGAGTAACAACAAAAAATGGTTGGTTTATTAGCTAATGGCAGCTGAAACTGGCTTTTGTTACAGCCCATTAAACTACTAAAATAACTAACTTACAAGCACAAAAAACCCAGCAAGTAAGCTGAGTTTTTTTATGGCTAAAATTACTAATTATTTATTTGCTTTGAAACCAACGATCGGCTTTGCTACGAGCACTAGCGATATCTGAAGACGATAAGTTCAATGCTAATTGGCCAATTTTGCCACGAGCTTTATTACGTACTTTTTCGTCTAACATACCATCACGAGCCGCTAAGTCATACCATTTATAGGCATCAACTAAGTTCTTTTGCTTTTCGTCTAACAAGGCAAGAGTATAGCTAGCACGGTTGTCGCCGCTCATAGCTGCTTTTTCTAACCAAGTTTTAGCTTGTTGTAAGTTAGGTTTTACCCCTTCACCACGTAAATACATAATCGCTAGATTAAGCTGAGCAGGCGCAACGCCTTGTTGAGCTGCACGGGTATACCATTGGATGGCTTGCTGAGTATTCTGTGCAATGCCTTCGCCTTTTTGTAAACGCTTGGCTAAATAAAACTGAGCATGGTCGCTACCTTGAGCAGCACGAGCTGACAGATCAGAAACACTCATTAACTCAAAGCGTGAAGTATCAAGAGGTACGTTTGAGACTAAGTCAGCATTAGCGAAACCAGCACAAGAGAAAAGGGCAGTAAATAAGGCAGCTTTCAATAGTTTCATAGCGGCTCCAAAAGTAGGTAATTAATAGGCAAAAAATAAAGCTATATCGTAAAAGTAATACGATGATAACTAGTTATAGTTTGCAATATAAACTTGCCTATTTATGATTCGACTAGTCTTAGCAGCTCTAAAAACTTACTAAAAATTGCTAGCCATAAAAGAGATAAGTAATAGCAAAAAAGGTGCTATTGACAAGATTTAACTAGCTTAACACCCAACGTTACGAAACTCAAATACTAATTACGTGGTTCAACTGTAGTTTTTATTAAATAGTTATCAATAAAATCATGAAGTTATTAAGTTATAAAATAAGGACTGATATTTTTAAAAGTTACAAAATAATTATACAGCAGTTAGAAAGTACTTACAGTCTGGTTATAAATGCTTGCCAAGAGAGTTGAGTTAGATACGCTATCAATTATGACGTTTAGTAACTCGATAGATAGCAACGTCAGCGAGCAAGTTAGGCGCTTGGCGGATTAATGTGGTCATCAAAGGCGAATGACCTCTATCTGAATCGCTAACCGCAAAGCGGTTAATGATATCAATACCCTGTTGCGCACAAAGTTTCTCAAAGTCTTTAAAGGTGCATAGATGTATATTGGGGGTGTCGTACCACTCATAAGGTAGCGCCTCCGATACAGGCATCATGCCTTTGAGACCAAGATGGAGACGGTTTTGCCAGTGAGCAAAATTAGGAAAGGTGATGATGGCTTCGCGCCCCACTCGTAACATATCGAGCAGTAATTCATCTGGGGCTTTGACCGCTTGTAGCGCTCGTGCCATCACTACAGTGTCGAAGCTGTTATCAGCAAAACGTCCCAAACCATCGTTAAGGTCTTGCTCGACGATTGACAGTCCATTAGCAATTGCTTCATTGATCTTATCTTCGTCGATCTCTAATCCGTAACCACTAACGCCCAGCTTGTGTTGCAAATGTGCTAGCAGCTCACCATTACCGCAACCTAAATCCAGCACATGCGACTGAGGAGCAATCCAGCGCTCAGCTAACTGATGATCCATTCTCATGAGCGTGCTCCTGTCAGGGCGGTGTTTGGTGCGGCACTATTAGCTGCGATAAAGGGGGCAGTCAAAAAGCCTCTAACGGCGCCCATATAGCGTGGAATATCGAACAAGAACGAATCATGCCCATGGGGAGCATCTATATTGATATAGCTTACTGGTTTGCCAGTAGCCATTAACGCATTAACGATCTCTTGTGAGCGTTCAGGGGCAAAGCGCCAGTCGGTAGTAAATGACACTACTAGATACTGACATTTAGTATGAGCAAACGCCGCTTTTAGATCGTTGTGTTCATGATGAATATCAGGGTTCTGCAAGCTCGCTTCATTTGCTCGCGTTATCTCATTGCCACTATTACTAGCAGCTGCTAAAGAGTCTTCGGCTGGCGCTGATGATTTGGTGACTAGTCCGCGAGTCGGGTCGAAGTAATCTAAAGCTTTAGTCATCAGCAGATAAGTATTGGCATCGAAGTTTTCACTAAAGCGCTCGCCTTGATAACGCAAGTAGCTCTCAACCTGAAACTCGACATCATAGCCATACATGAATTTGCCGGACTTGAGGTCACGACCGAATTTGGCTTTCATCGCATCATCAGTCAGATAAGTAATGTGGCCAACCATCCTTGCTAGAATAAGGCCACGACGAGGATAAGTACCAGCTTGCAAGTAGCGTCCTTGTTTAAAGTCAGGATCTGATAGGATTGATTGACGAGCGACTTCATTAAAGCCAATATTCTGTGCCGATAGTTTCGGGGTGCAAGCAATCACTACGCAGCGTTTTAGGCGCTCGGGATAATCAACTGACCATTGCAGCGCTTGCATACCGCCCATAGAGCCACCGACGATCGCGTGCCAAACTTCAATACCTAGACGGTCTGAGAGCATAGCTTGGGTTTTGACCCAGTCCTTGATAGTAATTAAAGGAAAGTCAGGCCCATATACTTGTGGCTCGCTATTTATTGAATCAATGCTGTCAGGGTTGATAGTGATAGGACCAGTAGAGCCAAAGCAACTGCCGATGTTATTGACGCTGACTACATAGAATTTATTAGTGTCTATTGCTTTGTTAGGGCCAATCATATTGTCCCACCAGCCAGCCTTAGTGTCAGCTTCACTATGGAAGCCTGCAGCATGATGATTGCCTGATAACGCATGACAGATCAAGATCGCATTTGACTGGTCATTATTTAGGGTGCCATAAGTTTCGAACACTAAATCGAACGCCGGTAAGGTGCGATTGCACTCTAAGGTCAGTGGTTCAGCGAAATGTAGATTCTGAGGTGTGACAATGCCAACTGAGCCAGCCGATTCAAGCGGATCATTTAAATCAGCTGATTGTGCCGAATTTGATAAACCAGTGGCATTATTAGGGGTAGAGCGTTCAGTGGCTGTAAACTCACTAGAAGGATCGGGACGTGCTCTCAAAGCTACCTCGCAGACGACAGTTATCAATAAAAGAAAAGTAAAGCACTAAAAAAAGATGGTTCGCCTATTGTATGGCGATGCGCTAATGAGTACAACCTCTGCGTTAACTGTTTATTTATCAGGATATTTTAATAGTTAATTATTGGCTTTTACCCTGCGGCTGCCAGCGATAAAATGCTACACTAATTACCATTATCTTAGACTGTTTTCTACTATAATTTATCAAGATAGTTTTTTTATTGTTAATCCTTTACCTCTAATAAAATGTGCCTTTATGAAACCTCAATTGCCTCCACGTATTGCCGTCTTATTGATCAATCTTGGTACCCCTGATGAGCCCACTGCGCCAGCTGTAAGGCGTTATTTGCGTCAGTTTTTGTCAGATACTCGCGTGATTGAATTACCAAAGTTTTTATGGGCGATTATCCTAAATCTGTTTGTATTGCCTAGCCGTCCCAAGCGCGTAGCCGCTGCTTATGCCAGTATTTGGGATGGTGATTCGCCAATGCGTAAAATATTAAATGAGCAAGTGGCACTGTTAGAGCCGCGGTTGGTTAAAGATGCCGCTCCGTTTCGAGTGTCTGTACATTCGGCGATGAGCTATGGTAACCCTGGTCTACCTGAAGTCATGGATAAATTGCGTAGCGAAGGTGTGGATCACTTTGTGATGCTACCAATGTTTCCACAGTATTCAGCAACTTCAACAGGTGCAGTCTATGATGCAATAACTAAGTGGACACTTAAGCAGCGTAATTTGCCTAATATCACTATCGTTAAAGACTATTTTGCCCATCCTCTTTATATCAAGGCTTTAGCAGATAGTATTCGTCGCTTCCAAGCTAAACATGGCAAGCCTGAAAAGTTGATGTTTAGTTTTCATGGTATTCCGCAGCCTTATATGGATAAAGGTGATCCGTATCCTAGACGCTGTAAATGTACGGCTGCTCAAGTAGCACATGAGCTAGGCTTAAACGAAGATGAGTGGATTATCAGCTTCCAATCACGCTTCGGTAAGCAAGAGTGGGTCAAACCTTATACTGATGTGATATTGGATGAGTGGGCGAAGTCTGGAGTGAAGTCCGTGCAAATTCTCAGTCCAGCGTTCTCAGCGGATTGTCTAGAGACTTTAGAGGAATTAGCGATTGAAAACCGTGAGAACTTCATTGAAGCGGGCGGCGAGGAATATCACTATATTCCTGCACTCAACTTCGATGAGGCGCACATAGACTTATTAGAAGCGATGTCGGCACCGTTAGTCAAAGGCTGGGCAGGCACCTTAGAGGGCTGGGCTTAGATAAAATTAACCAAGCTAGCTAAAATACCGGACACTATGTTCGGTATTTTTTTATCTATGCTTTGGCAAGTGTCTTTATTAGAATGGTTTTGATCGATGAAATGATCAACAGCAGCGCAACCACAATATAACGAGCGCAATGCAAAAAGCTTAGATTTGATCATTTTTTCTGCTCTTTTAACAGTTATCTTCCCTCTTAATAAATATAATCCTACTTTATTTACCGCAGTGATGGATACCGAAGAAAAAGGCTGCTTTGTAAAATGCCATGACAATGTAAACATTCAAGCCTTTTATCTTGATAACTATAGCAATGAGACTTAAGTTAAACATATCAAGCGGAAGAAGATAATGACGCTATAATTTACTCATTATTAGACCAAATCATTTGATTGGTCTAAGCCATTTAAGCTATAAATGCGCTACGGCATAAAAAAGCACGCTCAATCATATGGGGCGTGCTTTATTTTTAATAACAATAACAGTAGCTATTTTAATAATAGCAATAGCAGCAAAATTAAGTTAGTGTCATTTTAGCAATTACAAATCACTATCATCGTTGCTACGTTGTGCGGCCTCTCTATCAGCGATATCGATAATATCAGGATAGTCACTGTCGTCCAAACTATCTTGTACTAATAAGTTATCAATAGTGGATTCGTCAATATTCTGTCGATGCATTGGAGTCAGGCCTTGAGTAGCACCACTACCAGCTTGCGTGTTATCAAAACCAGTACTGTCATCAATCATTTCGTCATTATCAATAGTATGCAGCATGTTATCGTCTAAATCGACTAGTTGATCATCACGATCCATATCGCTACTTTTGTGACTGGCGATTTCACTCATCTCATCAGGAAGAGGTTGCTTTGAGTTATCCATAAGTAATTCCTTATTAGTCAGCTGATTTTTTATAGCCTATTGTTAGCAGTTTTTTCATAGTGGTAATAACTTGTTTGCTAGTGTGCAACGTAAAAACAGTCACTGCTAGTAGTAAGCTGTGAAAAGATGTGCAAAAAATGTAAGGTAGCTATTATTTTTAATCATAATTTTAAAAAGAAAAACGGCTACCAATGTTTGATAGCCGCCTGTTTAATATAAATTTATTGTAAGCTAAAGACTTACTTAGTACCGATTCTACTGTTAACAAAGCGCATGATTGGGTCTGGTGCCACTTGTGAGGCCTTTTGTAATAGCTTAGCTGGCAAGCCGATAGGGTAATGGGTAGCTTTCAGTTTGCGATTCGCACAAGTACTCAGTTTAGCCAGCTTTTTTGCCACATCTTCTACAGTTAAGTTAATGCCTAGACGATCGATACTAGTCACGCTAATGTCTTTAGTCATATCAGACTTAACCCATAAAGGCATCACATCGATCACCTTGATACCCAGCTCAGCATATTCAATATTTAGCCCTTCAGTGAGACCGCGCACAAAGAACTTACTGGCGGCATAAGGGGCAACTTCAGACTGACCATAGATAGCAGAAGCCGAAGATAGATTGATGATCTTACCTTGTTTGCTATCGGCTAAATGTGGCGCTAGTTTATGACAGCCGATCAATACTCCTTTACAGTTAATATCGATTAATGACAGCTGTTTATCCAAATTAGTGCTTGGCAAGGTACCGCTAACTAGCACGCCAGCGTTATTAATCAGCGTATCTATACCGCCAAGATTATCAACCATATGCTCGATAGCCGTATCCCAAGACTCGGGATCAGTCACATCGAGATGACCCTGTACAATGCGCTTAGCTTTTAGGGCTTTTTTAAAGGCTTTATCGGTAACTGCACGCTCAAGCTCAGCGGTATCAATATCGAATAAGCCAACGCTATGGCCTTTGGCAGCTAGACGTTTAGCGGTCGCTAACCCGATACCACGTGATGCACCTGTTATTAGTATATTCATAATTCTCTACTTATTATTGAAGATTGAATAGTATTAGGGGGTTGCCTTCAGCATAGCAAATTATCATACCTATATAGCTACGTATTAGGGGATATAAGTAAGCAAATATTGCTTACTATTAACGCAGTTACAGTAGTAGCAATAATAGTAGCTGGCTAATACACCTACAGTTAACTAGCTGTTTTGTTCTGACACTCTATAAATAACAAAGCTATAAATAACACAGCTATAATGCTATTTTCAATAAAAACCGTTAGCTTTTGATGTCTAACCAATAAAAATAACTAATAAAAAAGTGAATCCGAAGACTCACTTTAATGGCTAAATAATATTGCTAATAAAAAAACTTAAAGACGATATATTATAACGATGGCTTTTACTTATAGTCAGTATAACCACTTATAGAATGAGCAGTTTTTATGCTGACAGGTCTATTTTAGCTATGGCTATCTTTAATGCGCCTCATCCCAATTAGCGCCAATATCAGTCTCAACCAATAGAGGCACGGCAAAATCAACATCCCAGCCCTTATCCTTCGCCGTTACTGCCAGCACTTCTTGCATCGCATCTTTGACTAGCTGGCTGATCTCATCAGCTTTATCAGCATCGACTTCGAACACTAGCTCATCGTGTACTTGTAATAACATCTTAGCATTGGCTTTAGGTAATACTTTATCTACCGCAATCATCGCCAGCTTGATTAGATCAGCCGCTGAGCCTTGTAACGGGGCATTGATAGCGGCACGTTCGGCACCTTGCTTAACCATACGGTTACTATGATGGATATCAGGGGTGTATAGTTTGCGGCCTAATATAGTTTCGATATAGCCTAGCTCATGAGCGCTAGCCCGGGTATCTATCATATATTTTTTGATACTAGGATAACGGTTGAAATACATATCGATATAGTCTTGCGCCTCACCGCGGCTCATTTGTAATTGCTTGGCGAGGCCAAAGGCACTCATACCATACAGTAGGCCAAAGTTAATGGCCTTAGCATTGCGGCGTTCAGTAGCAGTGACCTCATCAATCGCTTTGCCTAATACTTCAGCGGCAGTAGCTGTATGAATATCCAAACCTTCATTAAAGGCACGAGTTAAATTCTCATCGCCGGAGAAATGAGCCATCAGGCGCAGCTCAATTTGTGAGTAATCCGCTGCCAATATGACGCGGCCTTCGGGTGCAATAAAGGCTTGGCGAATAAGGCGGCCAGTTGCGGTACGAATAGGAATATTCTGTAGATTGGGATCAGTAGATGACAGTCTACCCGTACTAGTCAATGCTTGATGATAGCTAGTATGTACGCGATCAGTCTCGCTATCGGCAACCGCATCGAGGGCATCGGTATAAGTGCTTTTTAGCTTCGATAGACTGCGATACTCCAACACAATATCGACTAGGGGGTGGTCAATTTTAGATAATACGGCTTCGCCAGTAGAGTACTGACCTGACTTAGTCTTCTTACCACCACTAACGCCAAGCTTATCAAACAACATCTCGCCGAGCTGCTTAGGTGAGCCTAAGTTAAACTCTGCATCAGCCACTTGGTAAGCTTGCGCCTCTAAAGCGATAATTTGTTCATCAAAGCGCTTTGAGAGCTCATTTAAGAAAGGACGCTTAATCAATATACCTTCAGCTTCCATTTGGCAAAGGATCTCAGCAGTTGGAATTTCTAACTCATGCAGTAGTTTAGTATTGTTAGCGTCATCGGCTAACTTGTTACTAAACACCTCAAATAGCTGGTAAGTAATATCAGCATCTTCACAAGCATAATCACTAGCTATATCGATAGCGACTTGATCAAAGGTTACTTGCTTAGCACCTTTGCCGGCTACATCTTCATAACTGATAGTCTGAGTCTGTAGGTAGTAGCGGGCTAAGTCATCCATACCATGACGAGTAATCGCCGCATTGATGACGTAGCTGGCGAGCATAGTGTCCATTGCCCAGTTGTTTTTATCACTACCTTTATGACTGCTTTGATGAATCTCGCCAACTAAGTCTATATCGTAATGACTTAAAATATGGGCGTCATACTTGAGATGCTGACCAATTTTGCCAATGTTAGCGTTTTCTAAGATAGGTTTTAGGCGGGCTAATACTGTATCACGATCAAGCTGTTTTGCTATTAATTCATCACCCTCTAAGCTATGCGTGAGCGGGATATAGTAGGCTTCATGCGCTCGCATGGCAAAAGATAAGCCAACGATTTGCGCTTTACGCCAATAGACACTGGTAGTCTCAGTATCGATAACGAAGTGCGGTGCAGCTTCTAATTGTGCTACTAAGCTGTCAAAAGCTGGCATGTCTAAAATAGTATGCCAAGCTTTATCTTGGCTACCACTGTTTTTAACATTATCAATCTGTATCGATTGCATTGCTTTGGCAACTTGCGCTTGTGATTCAGCGTTGGCTTGACTGTCTGCTACACTTTGCGAGCCATGCTCATTAGCGTTGGCGGGATGGTTTGGATGATCGAGAGAGGCTAGCTCGTTTCTAAACTCAAGCTCATGGTAGAGCTCACGTAATTCATCGATATGAGCTGAAGGGTCAGTATTTATCTTTAAATCGTTCCAGTCTTGACCAATATCTAAGTCAGTGACGATAGTAGCCAGTTTTGCATTGAAAGGAATATCATCGGCGTTCTCAATCAAACCTTTTGCACCGCGACCTTTGATAAAACCAATATGCTTTAACATATTGTCAATATTACCATATTCAACTAGTAAATCTTTGGCAGTCTTTTTACCGATGCCAGGGACGCCTTTAATACCATCAGAGGCATCACCCATTAAGGTTAAAAAATCAATCATTTGACTAGGCTTGATACCGAATTTTTCGATGACCGCTTGGGTGTCGGTCACTTTACCTGTAAAGCTGTCTTCCAATATGACGCAGTCATTGACCAATTGCATCATATCTTTGTCGCCAGTAGAGATCACCACATGATGACCTTGTTGCACCGCACGATGAGCAAGAGTACCGATGATATCGTCAGCTTCTGCGCCTTCAATGCGTAACAGCGGCAAGCCTAATGCCGTCACTAAACGATGGATATAAGGAATCTGTTCTACTAACTCTATATCGATGGGGGGACGAGCAGCCTTGTAATCAGCAGACATATGATGGCGAAAAGTCGGCGACTTAGTATCGAAGCAGACCGCCATATGGGTCGGGTGATAACGGCGCATCAGCTTTAGCAGGGCATTAAGGGTGCCACGGATCGCATTAGTGATCAGTCCTTGCGAGGTTTGCATAGTTTTTGGCAAGGCATGATAAGTACGAAACAGATAATAAGAGCCATCTACTAAGATAAAAGGCGGTTGATTTTTATCCACGTGACTAGTAGACATAGTCGCTACATTGGGCATACTATCAAAGTTTGGCAAGGCTTTAGGATCGAGCGCTTGATGTGAGTTGTGGTTGCGGTCGTCCATTTTGTCAGTCGTGTGCTCAGTCATAAAGGTCACTTATTATTAGGTATCAGATAGATTAAGTATCAGATAAAAAGATGTCTCTATTATAACCATAAAATCAGTAGTTGCCGAACTTCTCAATAGTTACGATGTGTCTATTAAGCAGCTGCAACTATAAAAGATATGCCCATAAAAAAAGAACCCAGTGCTGACTGGATTCTTTTATTAAATATAACAGTTATGTTAATACTTTTATAGTTCTATGATGCTATTAACGGGTTATAAATGAGGACGATTACTTCACTTCAGAAGTGACTTCGCTATCGATATTACCATGGGTAGCTTTAGAATATGGGCAGACCTCATTGGCTTTTTCGACTAGTTTTTGGAACTCTTCCGCTGATAGCTCTGTGTTTTCAGCGCTAACATGAATTTTTACCGCCAATTGATAGTCGTGGCCTTCACCTTGTAGTAAATCTACTGAAACTTCAGTGGTAGAATCAAATTTAGCTTTTTCCATGCCTTTAACAGCTGCAAGCGCTCCATCAAAACAAGCGGCATAACCCATTGCAAATAGTTGCTCTGGATTATTGCCCTCTTTACCAGATCCTGGTGCGACCATATTGATAGTCAGATCACTGTCTTGCAGACTAGCTTTACCTGTACGACCACCAGTAACCGTTCCTTTGGTAGAATATAATGTTTTCATGATATGTCCTTTTATATGAGTTTATTGTTGTAAATAGGCTTTAGTTAAAACTTAATATATTATCTGCGTTTAATGAATAACAGTAGAATACATTGCTAAGAATAGCAAACCCTGGTCATCACACTATGTAGGCGTGGTAACTCTAAGCTACTAATTTGTAAGTGTGCTGTAGAATAAATCTTTGATAATCGCAAAAAAATAATCAGCCAAGCTTTATATGCAAGTGCTACCACTATTAGGATAAGCTCAAAAATCCCCATGTAAAGGTATCAAATACTAACTTTATAGAGCCTTGAAGGTAAGGTTTTTTGGTCTTATATTGATAAGGTTGTGTGGCTACTAGAACCATTAAGATAGTTGGCAAAAATAGCATGTTAAGCATAAATCCGCTACAATACGCCCACTAAAATCTATCCTATTTATTATTAAACCCTTTATTAAATATTGCTATTTCCTTCCGAAATTTAACCATAAGTTACCGATTATGAGCGCAGACAATAACATCTCTCCAGCTAAGCTTGCCCGCGAGGTTGCTAAACGCCGTACTTTTGCGATTATCTCGCATCCTGATGCTGGTAAGACCACGATGACCGAAAAGCTCCTATTATGGGGTCAAGCTATTCAGGTGGCAGGCGAAGTCAAAGGTCGTAAGACTGACCGTCATGCGACTTCTGACTGGATGAGTATGGAGCAAGAGCGTGGTATCTCTATCACTACCTCAGTGATGCAGTTCCCTTATCAAGATAGTATGGTTAACCTGCTAGATACGCCCGGTCACGCCGATTTCAGTGAAGATACTTATCGTACTCTAACTGCCGTCGATAGTGCATTGATGATGGTCGATGGGGCAAAAGGTGTTGAAGAACGAACGATTAAATTGATGGAAGTGTGTCGGATGCGTGATACGCCTATCATCTCCTTCGTCAATAAGCTGGATCGACAGATTCGTGAGCCCCTTGAGCTATTAAGTGAGATTGAATCAGTATTGAAGATTAAATGTATTCCACTTACTTGGCCTATAGGTATGGGACAAGACTTCATTGGGGTTTATCATTTAACGGAAAACAAAACCTACCTTTATGAAAAAGGCCATGGCGGTGATCTCACCGTAGCGCAGACTCGTGATGGTTATGACTATCCTGACATTCGCGAGCGCTTAGGGGCATTGATGTTTGCCTCGTTTGAAGAGTCGTTAGAGCTAGTACAAATGGCGCTAGAAGATTTCAGTGTCGAGGCGTTCTTAGCGGGTGAGATGACGCCAGTGTTGTTCGGTACGGCCTTAGGTAACTTCGGGGTCAATATGGTACTTGATACCTTAGTTAAATATGCGCCGCCACCAAAAGCGCATCCCACTGAGGAGCGTGAAGTTAAGGCTACTGAAACGGCATTTACCGGCTTTGTGTTTAAGATTCAGGCCAATATGGACCCTCGTCATCGTGACCGTATAGCGTTTTTACGTGTTTGCTCAGGTAAATACGAAAAAGGTATGAAACTACAGCATGTGCGTCTAAATAAAAGCGTACGTATTGCCGATGCTCTAACTTTTTTGGCTGGTGATCGTGAGGCTTTAGAAGAGGCTTATCCTGGTGATATTATTGGTCTGCATAATCACGGTACTATCTCTATCGGTGACAGCTTTACTGAAGGGGAAGAGCTGAACTTTACCGGTATTCCACATTTTGCTCCTGAGCTTTTTCGTCGAGTGGTCTTACGTGATCCACTGAAGTCAAAAGCCCTACAAAAAGGCTTGCAGCAGTTGAGCGAGGAGGGCGCTACCCAAGTATTTATGCCACAGATCAATAACGATTTAGTCTTAGGTGCAGTTGGGGTACTACAGTTCGAAGTAGTAGCTCACCGACTAAAAGAAGAGTACAAAGTACAATGTACTTTTGAGTCAGTGTCTATTGCTACGGTACGTTGGATTCATTGTGATGATGAAGTGGCATTAGCGAAATTCAAACGCAAAGCTCATGATCAATTGTCTATCGATGGCGGTGGGTATTTGACTTACTTAGCGCCTTCAAGAGTGAACCTACAGCTGATGCAAGAGCGCTATCCAGAAGTGACTTTTAGTAATACTCGTGAGCACTAATATTTAGTAATGATCAGTATAAAAAAAGACACGTTTATCGTGTCTTTTTTACGGGTTTAAATCATTGCTTTAGGACGTTAATAGTTTTAACTTTTATAAAAGAAGTTATCAATCAATCAGAGTTAGTTTTTAGGGTGCTCCTGTCGTGCTGCTTCCTGCCATGCTTGGATATGCGGGTTACGTAACATAGTTTGGCAGTATTGCTTTGTGATTAATTTTAGCTCTATTTCTGATGCTTGCGCATAGGTTTGTAGTCTGAGGACAATAGGAGCAAAGAACGCATCAGCAACTGTAAAACCCCCGAATAAATAGCTGTCTACGGGTCTGTTTGCTAGACACTCTGCAAAAATACATTCAATGCGTGCAATGTCGTTTAAACAGGCAGCAGTCGGTTCAATACACAATTTTTCTATGACATTCATAGGCATATCACTACGAATGCCCATAAAGCCGGAATGCATTTCTGCTACGATACTTTGGCAGTATGCTCTATCTGTTTTGAGATTTGGATATGGCTGCTTTGTCTCATTATCAGTTTCGTTATCAGTTTCAAAACTATTATGACCTGACCAAATATCCGTTTTAGTTAGATAATCATTGGTATAAATGGCAATGGCTAAGCTGTCCCAAACTTTGATGGTGTCGCTGTCACCGTTATCTTGTAGCAAAACGGGCACTTTACTTGTTGGTGAATTCGCTTGAAGCACAGACGCTGCTAATGGATCAAGCAAATCAATAAACTGCTCTTCAAAATCAACGTCAAAGGCTTTTAATAGCAACCAAGCACGTAGCGACCATGATGAGTAGTTTTTATTTCCGATGATAAGAACAGGTTTTTTCATAACAATGTCTTATAAGGTTTGGAGAGTAAGTCTCTATTGTATCTGTAAAAGTAATTTTTATTTTTCAAAAAGTATACCTAAATGGGGCTAAGGTAAACTGACTTCTTTTATTCAAGGTTATTTATCATAATCTAATTTATGTTGAACATGTTCCGTTTGCCATATAGGTAGCGAAGCATTGGCTATATAATTAGCACTCTTTCGTCTATCATCCTAAATTGTACGAAATTAATTGACTAGAGACTTTGATCATAGGAAAGAAAATGTCGTTCTTTTATCCTAAAGATGTAGATTTTATGGAGATGTTTGGATGCGAGAGTCATATAGATAATGATGGTTTGCTACAATCCACATTAATTGATACACAAAATAAAAAAATGGTTTTTTCTATCAGTGATATTCAGAACTCAATATCTGCTTATATATATCAAGATGAAGCATTAATATTTAAGATATATGAAGAAGGAGCGATGAGGGTTATGATATATGAGAATCAGATCATTATAGAATATCTAAATTATCAGGATTTATACGCTAAAAGACTGACTATTATTGATGTGTATCCAATATTTAAAATTGACCACTCTACTCTGATAGACAAGGATATGAACCAGCTAAACTAGATCCCTTAAAGATCTTATCATATTAGGGTATAGCTACACCTACACCGAACCAATCAGGTGCTTTCGCTGGTTCGGTACCCTAGTGAGGACTTGAACCTTTCGCTGTAGGCTATTGGTATCAATATTTTTATTTTTTAGATAATTGTAGTGTACTTCACGGTGTACTTTCTGAGCAGCTGATGTTGTCAAAATCAAGGCAAGGCGGAGTATCTAAATAGTGACAAGTGTAAAGACTTTAAAAGTGCTGTCTATAATAATTATCCTAATATTCTTAGCAACCTTGCTGCCAAAATGTGAAACAAGTAGTAATTATTTTCTAAAAATTCATAAAGAAAAAGTTGATGATATTGTTGGATATGAAGAAGATAGAGCATTGTATATAGAAGGGGATAAATACTATTTCATTACCCATGATATCTATCAAGAGTATTATTCTATTATTGAGAGTGCCCCTCGAGATTTGCTGAGTTCTGAGCATTATATATTGAATGCTAATACCAACGAGAAGATGTATCCTCATAAAAACATGTATGTGTTGACTAAAGAAGGATTAAAAAGGACAGATAAAATCCCAGAATTTAATTTAGCAAGTAACGCTGTTAGGTATAATAATACTATTTATTATTTACTTGAAATGCCTGTAGAGAATTTATTAACAGATTGTATAGTTTATAACATAGATAATGATGTTGCCGAAAAAGGATCATCAGGTATCGATACTACTTATACTTATCTAGCGCGTTTCGACAAACCTAACAACCGATTTATCATTGATTCGTCAGCGGCTTATTTATTGAGTGACTTTAATAAAAACTATCAAACTATTCTCAAAGAACAGTCAAATAGTTTAGGATCCAAACGTAGAGATTATAGGCACTATATTATAGACCATACGAAAAATTTTGACTGTGAATTTCAGTTCCCTTGAGGTATACTCCAAGGGAACCAGCTATTGCACCCTTCAAACCTATTAATAGACCACTCAAAACAGACTGGTATAATGGAACTACTCAAATTAGACTATTAGAGGTAGTATCAGCTTGACGCTAATCAGAGAGTGAGGATTCAGTCTCGACTCTCATTATTAACACTTTTAGGGTTATCACCGTATCACCGTATCACCGTATCACCGGTTAGCATCACTCACAAGGTAGGAGCATAATAGCTATTGACCGCATAAACCCAAAAATCGCCTCAACTTAGACATCAGTCAAAAGGCATGCTAACGGTATCTTCTTCATCAGTTATTTTCTATAATTAGCCGCTAATCTGCGACCGTGTCTCAACTTAAACACTGCTATAGAGCGCTGAGCGCACTACCAGCTATCAACACATTTCAAACAAAGATTTATTTATAGATAAGCTATGATTATGAGAACTAAGCAAGCTATTTATTAATCAATTAACTAGTAGAGTTTACAATGTCATTTAATCTATTGCTTAATAATCATAAGACAAACGCTGGCTTTTTCAAAAGCTCTTTATTAGCGTCTGTTATGGGATGCTTTTCATTACTTAGCCTCTCTGCCAACGCTAGCACTCTTATTAGCAGCACAGAATATATTGATTATGAGCTGCCTAAGACTGTGCAAGATCAATGCTACAAAAAAAGTAATTGCCCAGAGATTGAGGTTAAATATCTTAAGACTAATCATGATTGGATCAATAACATAGTTAACGCTCGTATTAATAATTTGGTCATCAATAGTAAGCCTAGTGAGTCGCCAGTCAATAAATCGACTACTATAAAAGCGGCAAAGTTGGCTATCGATGACTTTGCCCGGTCGCAGTTTAAAGATATGCCAGCTGATAGCTCAGGGTCTTATAGCTTACTGGTTAAGCCTGAGTACTTAGGTCATGTACAGAAGGGTCATGTACAGAAGGGTCATGTACAGCAGGGTCGTGTACAGCAGGGTCGTGTACAGCAGGGCCATTTACAGCAAGGTAGTACAAAGTCGACCCAAACTGAAGATTTTGAGCTGTTTGAGATCAACTCTTATGTTTTCACTGGTGGTGCTCATGGCATGCCGCTTAGCGAGTACTTAATATTTGATGTTAATAGTAAAAAGCAAGTAACACTGGCAGATATGCTGCAACTAGGTAAGCAATCACGCTTTAAAGCGCTGGCTTATCAGGCCTATAAAGAATGGGTTAAGACAGTTGATGAAGATGTCAGTAACTATGAGAAAAACTGGCCTTTTACTCTGAGTGATAATGTGACTCTAACAGATAAAGGCATTAATATTCGCTATCAGCATTATGATATCGGCCCTTATGCTTATGGTATGCCAGTATTGAGCATTCCTTATGCTAAGCTTAGCGGCATCATTAAACCTAGTTTTTTAGCAAAATAATAAGGCGCCACAAAAGCTATCGATAAACCGTTACAGGGTAGTTAAAAACATTTAAAAGTTAAATCAAAATCAAGGAGCAAGACAATGAGTGATCAATTGGGTCAACAGGATTCATCGAATAGCGATAAACAAGGGTTAAACTGGCAGCTAAATGCGCTGACCGAAGCGCTTGGTAACTTAACATTAACCGTTACTGATAGCTTGTCAATTGGCCGTGGCACTGATAATGATGTGGTGTTGGGCAGTAAAGAAGTATCGCGTAACCATGCCCTACTCAGTGTGTTAAATGGCGAGTTATATGTTAAAGATTTAGCCTCATCTAACGGCACTTTCATCAATGATGAACGTATCGAAAGCAATCAGTCCACATCAGTGCAAGTCAACGATACTCTTGGCTTTGCTAGCTTTAGTTTTAAAGTGACAACCCCAGCAGCTGGTATGGTTAGCGAGTCTAATTTGCTCACTGGGTCAGATGGGGTTAATGAAGCTGATCTAGTTACTGAGTCTAATGTAGTTACTGAAGCTGATGCGGTTAGTGAAGACGATTTATTTAATGAAGTCGATGTAGTTAGTGAAGCTTATATAGATGCTGATGCTAGTATTAGCAGAGACATAGTTACTGAAAACGATTTTGATGCTGGTATTAATACTGTCACTGATGTTAATACTGTCACTGATGTTAATAGCGTTGAGACAGTTAGCAGCAACGACACTTATAACGATATAGAAAAGTTATCGGCTGGAACGGCGAGCACTGCAATAACGGACACTATCACTACTCCAGTAATAGAGCCAGCCACAGTAGAGCCAAGTGTAGTTGAAGAGACGGTATTAGAAAACTATGCGTTAGCCAATCAGACTGCTGAACCAGTAGCAAATTTAGAGCAAAACCCCGATGCGCTACCAATCACTGAACCAGTTAGCGCTGAGGAAGTTAGTGAGCACTCATTAGTTCAGCAACCGATAGTTGAACTACCTTTAGTCACTCCATCGACAGAGCCAGTAGTCAAATCGACTATGATAGCCGAGGTATTGGCCTCAGCAGCTATGCCGAGCGTGGTTACTGAACAAGAAAAAGTGCTTGCCGATGAGATACCTAAACAGCCCTTAGCAGCAGCGTTGCCAGTCAAAGAGCCTGTCGTTAGCGAACCTATTATCAGTGAGCCTATGACTAGCGAGTCGATAAACAGTGCAGCAGTGAGCGATGAACCGCTTATCCATGAGCAAGACGCTTATCAACAGCCTGTAGTTAGTCCTGAGCATGACAAGACTACCACCACCGCGCTGCAAGAAGAAGCCGATCCAGATGTATTGCGAGCGAAACAAGCGGCAACTGGGCAGTTCTCAGGGACCGCTAATTTAGGCCAAGGTCGCGACTTAGGTACTCAAGGCAACAATGCTATGGATCAAGCTCTGGATAACTCAGCCAATGGCGCGCATTCAGACAAAAAGCCTAGTGGCACTTGGTTTATTTGGGTATTTATTGCGATTATCATTGTGGGATTAGCCTTATGGCTGTTCAATATGGGCGGTGCGTAACTTTCTTATCCTATAATTTTGTTCAATGAATAACCGCTAGTAAGGAGTGCTGCAGTAGCGACTCAATACCTGCTATTGCGGCCTTAGCCTAGCTAGTATATAAAAGGGTCTCTAGAGTGCAGTAAAGGCGTTTATTCGACTATTTCTGAGCTCTTAAGACACCGTTAATAGCTCGGCAAACGCTGGCCTACTTTAAATACCGTCTAGTAACCCTCATTACTTATAAAGCTCGCTAGTTTTGCTATACTGGCGGGCTTAACTATGTCACATACTTTATGGCCTAATAGCCTATTTTAATTTGTATTCAAGCCTTCGTTATAGCGTGTCACGCTTATATCTTATAAATGTAGTGTCAAGAGACTGTCGATTATGATGACCTTTGAAGAATATCAAGCCTTTAAACATGGAGGCTATAGCCATGTTCCCTTAGTGAAGAAGCGATTAATGGATGCTCAAACACCCGTTTCTGTGTTCTCTAAAGTGCGAGACTTGAGCGGCTCAGCTTATCTGTTTGAGTCAGTAGTAGGCGGGGAGCGTTGGGCACGATATTCGATGATTGGCTTAGGTAGTGATCTAATCTTGCAGTACGCTGATGGCATTATGACTATCAAAAAAGATGACCAAATCGATAGGGATGCAGTAGCAGATCCTTTTGATTACATTCGTCAGCTTATGAAGCAGTATAAGATGCCGACAGAAGATGAAGTGGCCGCTCTACCTAGTTTTAGTGGCGGCTTAGTCGGCTATTTTGGTTACGACATGGTCAGAGTGATTGAGCCTAGTGTGGGCCTATCTAATGCCCCGAATACTATGTCATTACCCGACATGTGGTTGATGTTATCGATGAGTGTGATTGTCTTCGACAACTTAGAAAACACTCTATCTATTATCGTTTATGCTGATTGTAATACCGAAGATGGCTACGGCACCGCTATCCGTGAGTTGGAAAAAATAGAAGATAAATTAGCAGAAATGCCAGATTTAAAGGCGCCAATCATGCCTACGCCAAAGTTTGTCTCGCAAACTGGTAAAGAAAAATACTGCAATGATGTTAATAAAATAAAAGAGTATATCTTTGCCGGAGATGTAATGCAGGTAGTGCCTGCACAGCGTTTGACAGCTGATTACAAGGGTGATTCATTAGCCGTTTATCGTGCATTGAGATTCTTAAACCCATCGCCTTATCTGTTTTTGGTGCACGGCTACACTTTAGATGATCATAAGCGCTTCGATATTATTGGCGCTTCGCCTGAGATTTTATCCCGCATCGAAAATGGTAAAGTGACGGTAAGACCGCTCGCTGGAACCCGTAAACGTGGGATAGATGAGGCTGAAGATTTGGCATTAGAAAAAGAGCTGCTGTCAGATACCAAAGAAATTGCCGAACATTTGATGTTAATTGATTTAGGGCGTAATGATATAGGTCGTGTCTGTGAATATGGCAGCGTCAAAGTCACTGAGAAGATGTTTATTGAGCGTTACTCGCAAGTGATGCACATCGCCTCTAATGTCGAAGGTACAGTACTACCTGGTAAAGATGCATTAGATGTTTTCTGTGCTACTTTCCCCGCAGGTACCCTATCAGGAGCACCTAAAATTCGTGCAATGCAAATCATCGATGAGGTTGAACCGGTACGTCGCACAGTGTTTGGTGGCTCAGTCGGCTATCTAGGTTGGAATGGCAATATGGATACCGCTATAGCGATTCGTACCGCAGTAATGCGTCGTGGCAAAATACATATCCAAGCAGGGGCAGGAGTAGTCGCTGACTCAATCCCAGAATCGGAATGGGATGAAACTAACAAAAAAGCCTTAGCATTGGTTAAAGCGGTAAAAATGGCTTGTGACGGTTTACGCATTCGTTAATATTTAAGCAGTGCTACCCTAATTTACTGATGTTAGTGATTATTAGGGTGGCTAAGTCAAAAGCAAACTGCTAATCACGATGTTTTTTTACAAAAAAAATGCAGTGTAATCAAAAGCTTAAAAATTAATTTCAATAAAATGATAAAAAAATAGAAATAAGGGTTGTGTTTTATAATATATTTGATAGAATACACCCCACTTTGAAAGAACAAGCCGACTTAGCTCAGTTGGTAGAGCAACGCACTTGTAATGCGTAGGTCGCCAGTTCGAACCCGGCAGTCGGCACCATTTCTTTCAAAGTAACCTAAGGTGGGATTGGGGAGCGGTCAAACCCAACAGACTGTAAATCTGTCGCGAAAGCTTCGAAGGTTCGAATCCTTCTCCCACCACCATATTGTTTTAAAGTTTATCCTAGCGCCAAGCAGGCTCTTAAGTAGTCTAATATAGAGCCATTGCGGGTGTGGTATAATGGTAACACCTTAGCCTTCCAAGCTAATGACGCGGGTTCGATTCCCGCCACCCGCTCCATATATGTGCTATAAGTAAACTAGATAGATACTGCCAAAATAACCACCCAATAATTAATCACGACAATCAGCTTTTATGAATTGTTTCGTGATATTTTTTTATAAGCTGTCGGCTAATTTGTCAGTCATTTAAAAATATGCTCATATAGCTCAGCGGTAGAGCACTCCCTTGGTAAGGGAGAGGTCTTGAGTTCAATTCTCAATATGAGCTCCATTTATTATTAAAGCTTATGATGTTTACTTTATTAAGCTGCTATAATCTATTTTCGATATAGTGATCGACATTGTTTTCGAAATACAAATATCGGTTAGGATGAATCGCTTTATAAAGTTTATGACATCATCAAAAATCATAAAATCAATTCGGTAGTGATAAATTAAAGGTGACACCGAGGTGTTGCCTTTTAGTGCTGTCAGTAGCATATATTTTGCTTTTTGACCCTAAGCATTAACGAGAGTAAACTGCTTCTAGCAACCTTGATTGTTAATAATATTGATTAACTAGTCGATTGCTAAAAAATGATGGTGATTTAGAGTTTTTGCTAATAATATTTTACTGAACAAAAAGTTGATACTGAGATTGAAAAAATCAGTCTCGTACCCATATATTAGCTAAGTTTATAGACCCTATTTATTAGATAAGCCATAGCGTCAACGGTTTGATGGTTATAAATCTATCATGAGCCGTCAAACAGCTATTCATTAATCTTACTGTTTATTGTTTTTTAAGCATAAAGATTCACCAATAAAAGAGGAAATACCCATGGCAAAGGCCAAGTTTGAACGCAAAAAGCCACACGTCAACGTCGGTACTATTGGACACGTTGATCACGGCAAAACTACATTAACTGCTGCTATTGCAACGGTTGCGGCTATCACTTCAGGTGGCCATGGCAAAGGCCAAGTTTGAACGCAAAAAGCCACACGTCAACGTCGGTACTATTGGACACGTTGATCACGGCAAAACTACATTAACTGCTGCTATTGCAACGGTTGCGGCTATCACTTCAGGTGGCGAAGCCAAAGACTACGCGTCTATTGACTCAGCTCCAGAAGAAAAAGCACGTGGTATTACGATTAACACCAGTCACGTAGAGTATGACACTGAAGCTCGTCATTACGCTCACGTTGATTGCCCAGGTCACGCCGATTATGTTAAAAACATGATCACTGGTGCGGCACAAATGGATGGTGCTATTCTTGTAGTATCAGCTACTGATGGTCCTATGCCACAGACTCGTGAGCACATCTTGCTTTCACGTCAGGTTGGTGTACCATACATCGTCGTATTCATGAACAAATGTGATGTTGTTGATGACGAAGAATTGTTAGAACTAGTAGAAATGGAAGTTCGTGAATTACTTAGCGACTATGATTTCCCAGGTGATGACACTCCAGTTATTAAAGGTTCAGCAACTGAAGCGCTAAAAGGCTCGCAAGAAAAATATGGTCAGCCTGCTATCGTAGAATTGCTAGGTATCCTAGACACTTACATTCCTGAGCCTGAGCGTGAAATCGATAAGCCTTTCCTAATGCCTATCGAAGACGTTTTCTCAATCTCTGGTCGTGGTACGGTTGTAACTGGCCGTGTTGAGTCTGGTATTGTTAAAGTCGGCGACGAGATCGAAATCGTTGGTATCCGTGACACTCAAAAAACCACTTGTACTGGTGTTGAGATGTTCCGTAAACTGCTTGACGAAGGTCGTGCTGGCGAAAACTGTGGTGTCCTACTACGTGGTACTAAACGTGAAGATGTGCAACGTGGCCAAGTACTAGCTAAGCCAGGTTCTATCACTCCACATACTAAGTTTGACGCTGAAGTGTATGTATTGTCGAAAGAAGAAGGTGGTCGTCATACGCCATTCCTAAACGGCTATCGTCCACAGTTCTACTTCCGTACTACTGACGTAACTGGCGCAATCCAATTACAAGACGGTACTGAAATGGTAATGCCTGGTGATAACGTTGAGATGGGCGTAGAGCTTATCCACCCAATCGCTATGGACAAAGGTCTTCGCTTCGCTATTCGTGAAGGCGGCCGTACTGTAGGCGCTGGTGTTGTTGCTAACGTAAACGTTTAAGACTTAACCTCTGGGTTAACGCTTAATCAGTTAGTCAAAAGCCACTCTCTTTATTG
>NZ_JAHLMU010000001.1:1387264-1496792 GCF_018919485.1 Psychrobacter sp. TAE2020 | reverse complement strand
GTCTTCGCTTCGCTATTCGTGAAGGCGGCCGTACTGTAGGCGCTGGTGTTGTTGCTAACGTAAACGTTTAAGACTTAACCTCTGGGTTAACGCTTAATCAGTTAGTCAAAAGCCACTCTCTTTATTGCGGGTGGCTTTTTTTGTGGGATAGAAAAATGTTAAACTAATTGCTTTAGCTTTATTATTCGCCATAAAAGCTCAAATGGATAATATAGTCAATCCTATTTATAAATAGTATATTGCGAGTTGTTGATATAAATTTTCTGGCTAGAAGTATAATATAACTGACGCAGGCGCAATCTTATGCCAGTGACTCTGTGCCAAATCTTGAGTGGACTGACTGTATTTGAATGATAACAATAAGAAAGGAAGGTCAATGCTGACTATGAAGCAGTTATCAGGCGCTAGCACTGAAAACCAAGCTGATATACGAGCAGTCGCTGCTATTGAAGGCATTATCCAAGCGCAAGATGCTTGGGACTATCAGGTATTAAGCGATCTGCTTGCACAACCAAGTATTAGCTTGTTAGTTGTCACTAGAGCAGACGACAATAAGGTCGTAGTCGTAGGATACTGTCTGTATCAAGTGGTGTTTGAGCAAGCAGAGATATTGCGGATAGGTACTCACCTAGAGTATCAGCGCCAAGGCATAGCTTCACAGCTGTTTATTAGATTAAATAAGCAGCTACAACAGCAGCAAGCTGAAAGCTTATTATTAGAAGTCAGAGCTGATAATGGAGCAGCAATAGCTTTATATCAGCAGCAAGGGTTTAAGGTAATTCATCAGCGCCAAGGCTATTATCAACAGCCTCAGCAGCCAGCTATAGATGCATTAATAATGCAGCTTCAGTTATAGTTATAGAAAAATGAGGTAGGTTTTGTTATAAGACCTATTCTATTACAGTGCCTATTCTATTATGAGACAGAGTGATAGCAACAGCTTAACAAGGAGGCAGTGATAGAGGTGAGTTTTTACTTTTTTTAGTATTAAAAATATAACTGTCATCTTCCTTCATCTGCTGAAGTGTAGTAATGCGCTGGGACAACAGCTCAACCATCAGGTTGACAGTGTCTTGTTGTTTTTTAACTTGCTCAAGCTTTTGTTCAGTAAGCAAAAGTTGCTCATTAAGATTAAGATAACCGTCATAATAATCATTAAGACTATCTTTGATTTCAGTCAAAGTAAACCCAATTGCTTGCGCACTTTTGATCAACTCAATACGCTCGATACATTCAGGATGGAACTCAGTATAAAACCGCGATCCTGCTTGGCGCTTGCGGGATTTTAGCAGGCCGAGTTCATCATAATGACGCACAGTATCTTTGGTAGTATTAGCTTGGCTAGCTAATTTACCGATGAGTAAAAATGAGGTATCTGCTGTCATGTGCGAACCTTATTATCATAATAGTTTATGCAAAAGTCATACAACTAGCTATAAAAAGCTCATTTAAAACTTCAATAATGGCAAGTAATGTAAATAACTAGCTTCTTTAAAACCGCAACTTCAGTCCTGCAACTGCCAAGGTGCAGCAGTATCTAACTGAGTAACGGCTAATGGCTTATGCGAGCTGCGCTGCCATTTTACTGAAGGACTAGCGATCAAGTCATCCAGCTGAGTCAAGAAGTCTTTACGTGTCATTGTTATAGCTCCTAAGCTCAGTAAATGATCATTAGGTAACTGACAATCTACTAATGCCACCTCGCTTTGTTCGCATAAACGCATCAGGCCCCAAAAGGCTATTTTAGAAGCATTAGAGGCGGTATGAAACATTGATTCACCGAAGTAAATGTTACCAATCTTCAAGCCATATAGGCCACCAATCAGCTGTCTATCGGCATCCCAAACTTCAATACTATGAGCGAACCCATAGTCGTGTAGCTGGTTATAAGCCTCAATCATCTCAGCGTGAATCCAAGTGTGCTCGCCTTCAGGCTGCTGGTCATTGAAGCCATCACAGCGTGGTAAGCTACAAGCCTGTATAACTTCATCAAAAGCTTGATTAACCGTTAATTGCCAGCGCTCACGTTTGGCTTGCTTAAGTAACGATTTACTTGGCTGATAATCAGATGGCACTATCACGCAACGAGGGTCAGGACACCACCAAGCAATAGGTTCATCTTCATTAAACCACGGGAATAATCCACGCGCATAAGCAGATATAAGGGTTTCAGGCGCTAAATCAGCGCCCACAGCTATGATACCGATACCGTCAGGATCGACAGCTATCGGATTTGGAAAGTCATAGCGCCCAAGATTTTTGAGAGTATTAGTAACCGTCTCAGGGGTAAAATGCCCATTATTGTCAGCGTGACCAACAATGCTAGCGGACGATTCGCGCACTTTTAAACCTCTGATTCTTTATCAGCAGTCTCTTTATCAGCGGTTAAAGTTGAAGCATAAGTATGATCGGTAGCAACAGCTTCACCTATAGCATCTAAATACTTTTCGGCATCAAGCGCGGCCATACAACCAGTGCCTGATGAAGTGATCGCTTGACGATAGACATGATCAGCGACGTCACCTGCAGCAAATACTCCTTCCACACTAGTTTGGGTCGCATTGCCATTAAGACCGCTATTCACTACGATATAACCATCTTTCATCTTCAGTTGATCTTTAAACAGCTCAGTATTGGGCTTGTGACCGATAGCGACGAACATACCGAAAACGTCTAGTTGCTTAGTGCTACCATCAATAGTAGATTCGATAATAACGCCGTTAACGCCCATATCATCACCCACAACTTCTTTTACGCTATGATTCCACTCAATCTTGATGTTGCCATTTTTAGCTTTTTCAAACAGTTTGTCTTGTAAAATCTTTTCAGAACGCAGACCATCACGGCGATGTACTAAAGTCACTTCAGCAGCGATGTTGGATAAATAAAGTGCCTCTTCAACCGCAGTATTACCACCACCGATCACCGCTACTTTTTGATCTTTATAAAAGAAACCATCGCAAGTAGCACAAGCAGAAACCCCTAAGCCTCTGAATTTTTGTTCTGATTCGAGGCCTAAATACTGGGCAGAAGCACCCGTTGAGATAATTAATGCATCACAAGTATAGCTGCCATTGTCACCCGTTAACTTAAAGGGACGCTCGCTAAGGTCAACGGCATTGATATGATCATAAACTAGGACTGTACCGAAACGCTCAGCGTGGGACTTCATCCGCTCCATCAGTGCAGGACCTGTCAAATCGTAAGCATCACCAGGCCAGTTATCGACTTCAGTCGTTGTAGTCAGCTGCCCACCGACTTCTAAACCAGTAACCATTACTGGCTTTAGGTTGGCACGAGCGGCATAAACAGCAGCAGCATAGCCTGCAGGGCCTGACCCTAGAATGATAAGTTTTTCGTGACGTGGGCCTTTTTCATTATCTTTATTGGCATTATCTACAGTTGAATCAGTGGTCATAGTATTTCCTTGTTGGGATGAAGAATGATAATTGGGATGTATAGTCTAGATTTATAGCCAAAATTTATAGTTAGAATTTATAATTGTAGGCAAGTTAGACTAAATGCAAGTTAGCACTAACATAAGCGCTGTAAGCAAAAAGTGCAAGTTTGCTAAAATAAACATAGGTATTGTTATAATCAAAGCCTAGGGCGCTCAGTAGACTATCAAGGGGCAAGGCTAGTTTCTTAAACGATTTTACTACCCTTAATACTGTAATTAACTGTTATAAATGAGTTATTTTTAAAAGTTAATCAGTTTATTATCAACACAGTCGCCACCTACCTCAGGTATTTGTTATTATAAGCAGTTATGCCGCAGCTGACCTAAGTTTAGGTGGAAAAGCTTAGGCTGAGCAGTAATTATTTGTGACCGTTGAACCCACTTTAGTAATAGTAGGTTCGACCCGTTTTAAGCAGCACTTGACCATTATCCAGCATCAATTATACAACAAGGCAGATTTTACGTGATATCAGCAGCGACTATCGATTATTTAAAAAAAGGGATATTTACTATTTTAGGTCTAATGGTGGCAGTTTATCTGTTTGTCATTTTGTTGACTTATACTGGTAACGATCCTAGCTGGTCACATATCAGTAGCGATATGACCACCATCAACAATATGGGTGGGGCGATGGGCGCTTGGTTATCTGACTTATTGTATAGCTTTTTTGGCTTTGGCGCGTGGTGGTTACTAGCGTTTTTAGTGTATGAGTCTATCTTGATTTGGTGGGATAACAAACCGACGTTTTGGTTATTGCGTTTAGTGGCTTACGTATTCTTGCTGTTAAGCGCTAGTGCCTTGTTTGCACAGTTGATCGCATTGATTCAGCAAGTAGTAGATCCTATATCTACTGGTCTACAAGGGGTAGCTGGTGGCATCATAGGTCTAGAGCTACAAGCCCGTTTAGCGCACCTACTATCAAAGTGGGGCAGCATGGCATTCTTGACGGTATTCGTTATTATTACCGCCACTTTTGCCTTTAATATTCATTGGCAAGCGCTTTATTATAAATTAACTCGTCTGTCTTGGTTAGGTTCGGGGTTGAGAGTGACAGCGAGTTCTCAGTCGTCTATTACTGTAGCTGACGATCTGCCACAACAAGGCACTAACCTTGGCGATAAGTCTGTAACGGCTAAAGATGATTTAGTGACTAGCAAGATGAAGCGTAGTAAACTAGATTTCGGTCAGTTGCCACTTGAGCTGGATGCTACTCAGCTATCCACAGCGCCAGAGACGCATAAGCAAAGTCGCTTTGGTAATGTATTAACCGACTTCTTAACTAAGTCAGGATTGGGCGAGAGTGTTAAGGCCTCTATGGCAGCAGCTACAGAAGCAGCAGCCAATAGTAGAATGCGGAATGATAATTTGCAAACGGCAACGGTTATGCCTAACAGCAATGCTAATACAAAGGCTAGCAACAGTATTAGTAAAGAGAATGCTAGCAACGATAATTTCAGTAACAACAATACTAATTTAAATCCAACGGTCGCCAGCTCTTCAGTCGCACCTCTACGCAAAGTTGAGCCAAGCTTTGCTTGGAACGATCCGAATATGGTCGATGATTTATTGACCAATCAATTCGCCACCGACCAGCAGGCAATGGAGTCTTTAACAGTTCCCTCAAGCCCCGAGTTTTTGAATTCTGGATTTGCTGATGCTAGTCAATCAGCACCGGTCGAGTCAGTGTCGGATCAAGCAATGCCAGTCGATGATCTGGCTGAGTATAACTCTGTAGAAGAAAGCTATGTAGAACCAAGCTATGTAGAACAAGGCTCGGCAGCAACAGATAGCACCGATACCTTCAGCAACTCGTCAGCGATAGATAGTGCAGTTGTAAGCAGTCCAGCTGCTATTAGCGCCGCCGCTATTAACACCGTAGAGAGTGCCAGTACTACGGCGTTAGAGCAGGAGATCACAGCAGCTCTAGTGCAGCCAACTGTAGCAAGAAAAGTGCGAATCATAGTACCATCAGAAACTGAGGCGCAAATAAAGTCAGCAGCTCTTAGCACTGAGCAACATTCAACAACCGTTGATATGACACCGACTAATACGCCACCATCCGATCCAAAAGCTGCGCCTACGGCTGACGTTAAGCCAACTTTCAGCTTTGCGGTACCTGATGGAGATTCTAGTAATCATATCGAGGATATGATGCCTGAAGACTACAGCACAGTTGATGATATGCCGGTGCCAACGATGGCAGCTATCCATGATGATGCGGCTTTTACTACGCGCTCAAGATCAATGCAAACAGCTGCGTATCGCGCTAGCTTGTCACCTATTCCCTCGATAGCTATCCTTGATAAACCTGATCCTAACCGTCAGCCTAGCTATACTGAGGCTGAGCTTGAGCAGTTATCAGAGTTGTTAGAGATTAAGCTACAAGAGTTCAATGTCAAAGCCAACGTAGTCAATGCTATTCCGGGGCCAGTAGTGACTCGCTTTGAGGTTGATTTGGCTGCTGGCATAAAAGCTAGCAAAGTCACTGGTATCTCACGCGACTTAGCACGTTCATTATCGATGGCGTCGCTACGAGTAGTCGAAGTTATTCCAGGTAAGCCGTACATTGGTATTGAAGTACCGAATAAACAGCGTGAAATGGTACGCTTGATTGAACTACTAGACACCGAAAAGTTCAAAGACTCTAGCGCTCAAATCAGTATGGCTATGGGTAAAGACATCGGGGGCAAGGCGATTATTACTGATTTGGCACGCGCGCCACATATGCTAGTTGCTGGGACGACTGGCTCTGGTAAATCAGTACTAGTCAACGCTATGCTACTATCGATGCTGCTCAAATATACCCCTAATGAGCTGCGCCTTATCTTAATTGACCCTAAGCAGCTGGAGCTGGCTAATTATAATGATATTCCGCATTTATTGACTCCTGTAGTCACCGATATGACCGAAGCCGCTAGTAGCTTGTCATGGTGTGTGGCCGAGATGGAGCGCCGTTATCAGCTGATGAGTTTGCTCAAAGTGCGTAAGCTTAACGAGTTCAATAAAAAAGTCATTGCCGCTGAACAGGCCGGCAACCCGATGTTAGATCCGTTATGGCGACCTAACGATAATGTGAGTATCAGCCAAGCTCCTAAGCTGAAGACTCTACCGATGATCGTAATCGTCGCTGACGAATTTGCTGATATGATTATGCAAGTTGGTAAGCAAGCCGAAGAACTAATCACCCGCTTGGCGCAAAAGTCGCGGGCAGCAGGTATTCACTTAATTCTAGCGACTCAGCGTCCCTCTGTTGATGTCATTACTGGTTTGATTAAAGCGAATATTCCGGTGCGTGCCGCTTTGCGAGTGAACTCAAAAGTCGATTCTCGTACTATCCTCGATAGCGGTGGCGCTGAGGACATGCTAGGTAATGGTGATATGTTATTCTTAGGGCCAGGACAGATCGAGCCGGATCGGGTACATGGCGCTTATGTTAGTGATGAAGAGGTTAATAGTGTCTGTGATGCTTGGCGCGAGCGTGGTGCCCCAGATTATATCGATAATATGGCTGGCAATTTTGAACTGTCTAGTCCTGGTGGCGGTAGCACTGGTAGTCCATCCGGCGAAGATGATGATCTGTATAATGAGGCAGTAGGTTTTATTATGGAAACCCGCAAAGTGTCAGCTTCGAGCATCCAACGCAAATTTAGCATTGGTTATAACCGTGCCGCCCGCATCGTTGACTCAATGGAAGAGGCTGGACTAGTCAGCTCGATGGGCAAAAGTGGTAAACGTGAATTACTAATGTAGTGTTTTAGCGAACTTTTATTTGCTACTGTTAAGGCGAATTACGATTAGATAATTTGCCTTTTCATTAATTTCTCATTATGGCTGGTTTTTAATCAATAGACTTTTCCCCTTTGTGTGCATAGAGGAGTTCGATTAGCCTACATCATTTTTTATATTATCAAACACCTTAGTTTTTAAGGCGGGTAAATCAATAAAGGTCATTAATTTGTCGCCATCTTGCCAACACCATTTCAAAATAAAAGAAACTTAATAATCCGGATTGAGGAAGGTGTTGAGCATACGCATCTACTCGTGGTATTTTAGCCAAGTTTAGTTACCCAATCAAAAGATAATGAGTCGCCTTCGGAGTTTTTGGTACCCTCTTCCTAAAAGCCATAAACGATTCGAAAATCTAGCAAAGCTTGGTTAAAGCCGCAGCCTACAAAAGCTAAACCTTACCTAGATTAAGCAAGTTTGCGTAGGCTGGATTTTTAACCCTGCACTGTCTAAGATTACCCTTCTTGCATCTGCTCAGTAAGCGCAATCGCCTGATCCACCAACTCACTAATGAAGCCAATAGTATCAATCAAAGTGGCTTTGTCGGTTATATCCACGCCAACCATTTGCGTCAGCTCGGCTGGAGTTTTGCTGCCGCCTGCACGAAGTACCGCTAACCAGTCATCGATGATATTGTCATTCAATGAGTCACCGCTACGCAGCTTTTTAAACAGTTGGGTGGCGATACTGAGACCAGCACTGTAAGTATAAGAGTATAAACCCAAATAATAGTGCGGTTGGCGCATCCAAGTGAGGGCGGCATCGTCATCAATCTCTACCGTATCACCCCAAAACTGTTGCAAGGTGGCTTTTTTTAGGGCATGTAAGTCTTCGGTGCTTAGATTTTTGCCACCATCGACAGCGCGGTAGACTTCACGCTGAAAGTGCGCTTCTAGGTAATGGGTAACGAAATTGTGATAGTAGGTGTTGGATAGCAGCGAGGCGATGACGTAACGCTGGTAGGCGCTGTCTTGCTTTTGTTCTAATAAGTGATGACCAAGCAGTAGCTCATTGCAGGTGGAGGGGGCTTCGATAAAGTAGAGCGAGGGCTCGTAGCTTAAGTAATTTTGCTGCTGACCTGCATTATAGAAGTGCCCTGCGTGACCGATTTCGTGAATGAGGGTGAAGACGTCGCCTAGGTTTTCGGTCCAAGATAGTAAGATATAAGAGTGCTCACCATAAGGGGAGGCGCAAAATCCGCCGGTGCTTTTGCCTTGGTTTTGTGCAAAGTCATACCAGCGCTCGCTAAATGAGCGCTTGACCATGTCAGTATAATCATCGCCCAATAGCGTTAAGGCATCCACGCAATAGTCACGGGCCTCGTCAATGCTGACTTTGGCGACGAAGTTGGCATCTAGTGGCACTTTTAGATCAGAAAAGGTCATTTTATCGATGCCATTGGCCGTTTGTAGCAGGCGGGCATAGCGGCGCATCGGCTCAGCTAGATGAGTCATAATCGTGTCGATGTGTTCATCATACATAGCGCGCGGGACTTTTTGCTCGTGCAATAGATAGTCAAATACCGAGTCAAATCCGCGCATGTCCGCGAGGATTTTCTCTTTTTTGACCTGAGCTAGATAGTCGCTGGCGATGGTGTGCTGCGATTGACGTAAACGTGATGAAAAAGCTTTGAAAGCAGCGCGGCGAAAGTCGGTGCGCGGATCACTTTCGTATTCGTTTTCGAAGGCTGAAAAGCTAAGCGGATAGGTTTTAGTATTACCTTCAGAGTCATTAACTTTGAAGTCAGGAAAGCTCATGTCGGCCAGCTTACATTGCTCATAATTGTTATAAGGTAAGTCTAACACTGGTGATAAGGAGACTAATGCTGTCTCGACCTCTAAGCTTAGGGTGTAGGGCTTTTGCGCTAGTAAGTCGGTCAAAAAGGCCTTGTACTTGGCATTAAGGTCAATGGCTTGGGTTAATAAGGTCTCATCGGCCTGTTTGAGGGTTTGCAGCACAATAGTGGTTTGGCTATTAAGCTTAGCCACGGTTGAGTCAAAGTCGCGGGCGCGGATTTGTAGCTCGCTGTCGGTCATGTCAACCGCGCTTTGTGCCCCAGCATAAGTACCCGCTTTAGATAGAATGATAAGATAGCGCTCATACAGCTCTAGCAAACGAATGATACTGGCGGCATCGCCTAAGCTTAGCATTTGAGTACTGCTAAGCTGCTCAGCAAGTTGGCTTGCTTGCTCTAGCTCAGCATAAAAGTCATCAGGCGTGGCATAAAGGGCTGTCATGTCCCACGTTAGATGGGTGGGCACGTCTTTACGTAGTGGTAGGGCTTGCGGTTTGGCTGTGGTATGGGCTGTGGTTTGGTTCATGATTGTCCTTAGTATTATCGTTTGGATCATTTGTAGTTTTAATAAGTTTATGGCTTTGATTAACTTACCGCTTTGATGACTTTATAGTTTGGCTGATAGGTTGGCTGATAGGTTGGTTAATAGTTTGTTGCTAAGTAGAGTTTTAGTCTTCTGCTTCCCACCAAGCCTCAGTAGGTAAGTTAACCAAAGTAAACCCTTCTCCAACTCTTGGTGATGCTAGTTTGATTTGCCAGTCCTCTAAGACCTTTTCATTGCCTTTAGCAACGGCTTGCTTAATCCGGCGCACCGGATCACGCCAATGATGCGTCGATAAGTCAAACTTGCCCCAATGAATGGGCAGCACCACTTTGGCTCGTAGATCAAATCCTGCTTGCGCTGATTCCTCGGGCAACATATGCACGTCACGCCAGCGCTCGTTATAAGCACCATCTTCCATAAAGGCGATATCAAACGGACCATAATGTTCGCCGATATTAGCAAACTCATTAGAGTAGCCGCCATCGCCACTAAAATAGACATTCAAGGGCGCTGATTGTACTACCCAGCTGCCCCACAGCGTGGTGCGATGGCCTTTAATGCGCCGACCACTAAAGTGACGGGTAGGAGTAAAGACTAGTCGCAGCTCATCGGTAGCAAGTGGCCGTTTGTTTTGTACCGAATTTTCTATTAACGCTGGATTGCTGGGCTTTAACTGGCTGGGCTTTAACTGGGTGAGGTCATTATCGCTAACGGTTATTTCTTCGTACCAATCAAACTCGGTGACGCTATCTGCGAGCACGCCCCAACGCATTAAATGGGCTTTCACGCCTAACGGCGCATAAAAGTGCCCTACTTTGTTTTGCTTGACCAGCTGCTTGATGACTTTGTGATCTAAATGGTCGTAGTGGTCATGCGAGATGAGCACTATATCAATGAAAGGTAAGTCGTCTACGCTTGGCATATGCGTCATGGCAAAGGGCTTGCCGCTAATGGGCACTGGGGAAGCTCGATGAAAGACGGGGTCGGTAATGATGATCTTACCTGCCATGCGAAAGATCACAGTAGAGTGACCGAGCCAGACAAACTCACCGTCTTTTAGGGTAGTGGTTAGCTTTTTGGCGTCATCAATGAGCGTCAAGCTGCGACTGGTAATGGGCTGGCTCGGATTTTTACCTTTTGGCGGGAATAAAAACTGCAAAAGCAAATGCCTTTCATCATCATTAACGCCATCGGTAATGTCAGCTATATCAAGGGTGCTGGCATGAGTGGGTATTAGATTAACAAAGGTCTCACCGTTAAAATGCTTTGATGCCTTAATTCTTGCTAAGGTGGTCGTATCAGGCCTGCCGCCAAAAGTAGGCGCAAACTTTAGAAATAATACCGTACCGACAGCACTCACTACCACTAGAATGACGAGAAAAATAAGCACCCATTTGACTAGCATCAACAGTAAATAAATCATCAATCAAGTTCCAATAGAATAAGTAAACTTGCGCGTATTAATCGGTTAATGAGGACGAAAGTCGTTATTTAAAACAGCAGCAATAGTTTTAGACAAGCTGCTCTATATTAAACCAGTGTAAGATAAAATTTGTATAACTTTAGGATGGCTTTGAGGTTAATAGGATGACGTTCCTATTGAAGCGTGATACTAGTAAACACTTCATGAATGGCAACGGTTTTATAAAGCTAACTAATTATTACTGCTTAAATTTTTATCTTTAACACAGAAAACTACTCAGTAAGACTGCTACTGTTCATAAGGGTAAAAAGCTATACTTTGCGATGACATACCACTAAGGAAGGTAAATTATGTTTAAAGAATATACTCAATACGATGCTTTGGGATTGGCAGGACTAGTTAATTCTGGACAAGTCAGTGCCAAAGAATTGCTCGATGCTGCGGTCGAGCAAGCCAATAAGTTGAATCCAAAACTCAATGCCATTATCCACCGCTTTGATCAGCGTGCTTATGAGGCAGCGCGAGCAGGACTGCCAGCAGGGGCTTTTACTGGGGTGCCTT
Source organism: Psychrobacter sp. TAE2020 (assembly GCF_018919485.1). Taxonomy (GTDB): domain Bacteria; phylum Pseudomonadota; class Gammaproteobacteria; order Pseudomonadales; family Moraxellaceae; genus Psychrobacter. The sequence goes on along the minus strand of NZ_JAHLMU010000001.1, from coordinate 1,485,222 downwards.
ATCTGCTCAAAGACTTATCATTTAGCTTAGCAGGTGAGCCGATAACTATGGGCAGCCGTAGTGTCAATATAATATCAGAGAGTGATAGCGAAATAGTCAAACGCATGAAAGCCAGTGGAGTCAATACGTTTGGTAAGACTAATACTCCTGAGTTTGGCCTGATCATCACTACTGAGCCTAAATCATCAGGCGCAGCGCATAATCCGTTTAAAAAAGGCTATAGCACGGGTGGCTCATCGGGGGGTAGTGCAGCGGCAGTGAGCAGTGGCATCGTACCGATGGCAGGGGCCGGTGATGGCGGTGGCTCAATACGCTTTCCAGCAGCTTGGTGCGGTGTATTCGGTATGAAGCCTAGCCGTGGCCGTAACCCGATGGGTCCAGCTTTTGGTGAGGGCTGGGATGGTGCAGTCGCCGATCACGTTATTACTCGTAGTGTGCGTGATAGTGCCGCTATGCTCGATGCTACTAGTGGCGCCGAAGTTGGCGCGCCTTATGTGATTGCGCCGCCTACAGGCAGCTTTTTGCAAGCGGCTATGCGTGCGCCTAGACCGTTGACAATAGCATTGCACACTCAGCCTTTGATAGCCAATACCGTAGTGGATAAAGAGGTATTGGCCGTGTTAGAGCAGACTGTCAAGCAGTTAGAGGCGATGGGTCATCGGGTAGTCGCTGCTGAACCTGCGATCAATATAGAGAAGTTTTGGCATGATTTTATAGTAGTAGTCTGCGCTCATACTGCTTTTACTATTGATAATATTGAGCGCAAATTTGGCGCAGAACACGTCCGAAATCTTGAACCGCAAACTTATAACATGGCGCTATTAGGACGCTCGCTATCAGCGGTAGATTTGGTACATGCTAAACATGGCTGGCACGACAGTCAGTATCAGACTGGTAAGCTGCTCGAGCAATACGATATGATCTTGTCCCCGACAGTGCCTAGTGCAGCCGTCAAGCACGGTATTCTACCGCCAAGCCGTATGGAGGAGATGTTGATGCGTAGCTCATCTGTGCTCAATAAAGGCTTTGATATGGGTAAGTTTGCTTTTAGTTCTGGAGCGATCGAGAAGCTTAGCCAACCAGTATTGGGTAAGATGGCCTTTACTTTATTAGGTAATATCACAGGACTACCAGCGATGTCGTTACCTTTGGGTATGAGCAAAAAGGGTTTGCCTATAGGCATACAGCTGATTGGGCGCATGAATGATGAGAGTACGTTATTTAGCTTAGCCGGAGAGATAGAGCGTGCAGGCTTGTTTAGCAAACCTGCTTTTGAGAAGTAGCTTTTATGGCTTAAAGGTTATTACTCAGCTAAGCTTAATAAATAGTAGCTATCTATTAATAATGACTAAAATTTAGAAATAATTACAGCGGCAGCTCAATTATTAGGCAAAGCATTAATCAAAGCGATAGATATCCATTCCTAGGCTATGATGCGCCATGCTCTGATGTACTACGCTGACTCGCTGGGCAGCACCTAAGGCGAAAAACAGCGGTAATAAGTGCTCATCACTAGGATGGATGTTTTGATAATCGGGGTATTGCTGCCAGTCCAAAGCAGTAGGGATATCTATTTTGAGCTGTTGCAGCAGCCACAGCTTGAAGTCTTTAGCGGTTTGATCAATGCTATCCGCTTGCCAGCGCATCGCTTGCAAGTTATGAGTGATATTGCCTGAGCCGATAATCATTATCTGCTCATTGCGCAATTGTGCCAACTGCGCGCCTAACTGGTAACAAGCCACGCTATCATAATTTTGCGGCAAAGATATCTGTACGATAGGGACATCAGCTTCAGGGTATAGATGGCGTAGTGGCGCCCAGACCCCATGATCACAAACCCTTATCGGATTGACTCGGCAAGTAATGCCACGTTCGCTTAACTGCTGCGCTAGAGACTCAGCCAGTAGGGTATGACCAGCCGCTGGGTACTGTATCTCATACAGCTCAGAGTCAAAACCTGAGAAATCATGCCAAGTTTTAGGTAGTGGGTTACTGCTGATCTCAAGCTTAGAGGATTGCCAATGGGCCGACATAATGACAATGGCGCGCGGCTTAGGTAAATTATGTCCTATGCGTGCTAGTGCACTAGTAGTCGCTGACTGTTCGATAGCTAAGGTAGGAGCACCATGCGAGATGAACAGCGCTGGCAGGCACGCCGCAGCAGTAAAGCTGGCAGGAGCATCGATCCAAGCCACTGAACCAGTAATCGGCAAGTTAGGCGTAAGCGCACTGTCAGTCTTACCTTGCGGTACTGGCAACGAGGGCGAAGAAAAGGCTTTAGTAGTACTTGATTTTGGGTAGCTCATGGTACATCTATTAGGGCACTTAAGGGTTTTTCAATCTATTTACTGTCCGATATTTCTAATGCTTCACCCTGATGTCTACTACGGCCATGCTTACCACTACAATAAGTATTAATAGGCACCCTATTACTGAGTTGACTAGTTACCACGGTGATAGGGATGGTTATTATTGATACTCATTGCACGGTATAGTTGCTCCATAAGCACTACCCGTACCAGCGGATGCGGGAGAGTCAAAGCCGACAATGACCACTTCATATCAGCTTGTGCCAATACTTCAGGCGAGACACCATCAGCGCCACCGATCACTAGCGCTACGTCATCACCTTGTTGCATAGCATCAGCCAGTTTTTCTGCTAAGCCTTCAGTCGATAGCATCTTACCTTTCACATCCAGTACCCATAGCTGTTCACGACCACTATTATTACGGGCAGCTAGAATAGTCTGACCTTCTTGCTCACGATACTGAGCTAAATTAGCGTCAGAAGGGTTTTTGGCGCGCTTAGCGGCAGCAAGTTCAACGATATCGGTAGTTAGCATTGGCTGAATACGTTTGTGATACTCATCAAAACCGCTTTGGACCCAACTAGGCATTTTATTACCTACGGTTAAAATTCTTATTTTCATAATAGCGACCATTTCTATAGATAAATGAAGTAATAAAACTTTTAAAATCAGTATTTTACTGAATAATTATTTTACAAATAAACAATTGTTTTTTATTTTAGTACCCTTAATAATAGCTTTATTACGGTTACAGCAAATTTTTTCTTTGCTTGCTGTTTTGCATTGCTGCTGTTAATTATTTTCTAATTGTTGTCTGTTATTTTTATATTTAATTACTATACTCATTGCTATAAGAAAGGAATCGACTATGAAGCGCATTATACCAAGCCTACTAACCGTTATCACTGGTAGTTTACTATCCACTGCTGTTTTTGCTGCTTCTTTGAATGGTAGCCAATGGCAAACTATAGATGATAAAACTGGCGAAAAAAAGGCTATTGTTCAGCTCAATGAAAATGCTGGTCAGGTCACAGGAAAAATCATAAAAGTAGCCGATAAAAAAGAGGCTAAAGCTAACTGTGAAAAATGTACAGGCAGTCTTAAAAATAAACCTATTGAGGGCTTACAAATATTGACAGGTATGAAAGCTGATGGTGAGAACCAGTGGAGTAACGGCAAACTGGTAGATCCTGAAACTGGCAAAATATACTCAGGTAAAATGACTTTGAGTGACAATGGGCAAAGCTTAAAACTTAGAGGCTATGTAGGCTCTCCAGTGTTTGGTCGATCGCAGACTTGGCAACGTATTAAATAGCTAGAAGGTCTTACTAGCACTCGTTATAAAAGCATTGCCAGTGCTTTATTTATAATAAAAGGGCAAGTTGCTATCTAATAGCAGCTTGCCCTTTTTGTGGTCGGTCAGATGGATTGTAGCTATAGTTTTACGGGCTTAATTCTGAATGATAGGGAGTAGAGTTTCAGGAACCACATCAGCTGGTACTTTCTCGTCCCTTTTTATTACCGTAAGCTTAGCATCAGATTCAAAAACAATGGCTTCAACCTCAGATAAGCTATGAATACCTTCGCTGCGCATGGCACATTCAAGCTCCTGACGATTCAAACGTTCAGCTTGCATAGCTTCCGGTAAAAACTGCCCTTGATAAAAGACAATACGTGGCTCTGATAAAATAACACTACTAAACTGCGGAGAAATAGAGGCATATTTGGTCACTAAATACTGCAGTAGATAAAGGATAACAATAGAGGAGGCGCCCTCAACTAGCGGTATGTCTTTGAGCAAAATAGTACTAGCGCCTAATGAACCAATCATCACCGTGACTATCCAATCAAAGTTATTAAGCTGGGAAGTTGAGCGCTTTCCTGAGACTTTAGTAACTAAGACGATAAGCAGATAAATTATCACTGTGGTTAAAGCAATGCGACCAAGCTTCTCGATACTATCAAAAAATATCATATCCATGATGCTTACTCCTATAGATGCTAGCTAACAAATGGCAATAAAGACAATTTGTATTAAAAGTGATTGCTGATAAAAGCTTATTACCTAAAACAGTTGGTCAGTTAATATAGCTACCTAACTAAAAACACTCACTCAAACTAAAAACAATCACTATTTAAAATAGCTTAACGGATTTTTCTATAAATAGTACAAAAGCTTTGTAGCTACTCTGAGTAGTAGCTAACACTCTTCCCTTAACCTAATAGTCATTTACGTTTAGGATCGAGCAGGCGATTAAATAATCCTAAGCTGAAACGGTTAATCAGCAAAGTAAATATAATCATCATCATTAAGGCGAACAGTAAGGGCAAGGGCTGCTGCTTAGTCATTTCTATCAGTACTTCACGATTAGCAGTATCGAATAGAAACAACCATAGTCCCAAAAAATACACCGCAGTCAACATCCATAGGACAGCGGTACTGCCTATAGTCAATCGATTGGTCTCCTCTTTAGTGAGCGCTCGCTGTTGATGCTTGATAAATTTATATACCGCAACATAAGCGCCTACTACTATAGACAGTCCCGTCACTAACTGCGCATTCAAGGCAAACTTGCTTTGTATCAGCATGAATAGAATACTAGCTATGATAAACCCTAAGGTAAAAAAACCGATATATAAGGTCAACTTGGCGGTACTTTTATTGGTAGTCAAGGTTGCTTGTTGATTAGCTTTGCTGCTGTTAGGGGTGATGCGCGCCATAATTTTACCTGTCCGTGGGTATAGCTATAAGTAGAGTAATAGTCCGTCTATTGTCCCATGCTAATGGATAACATAAGCGGCTATTCAAATAATAAAGTAGCTGAGGTCATCGGCAGCTTACTGTTGCGCGGTCCAATCAAGCATGGCATCTAGTACTGGTCTGGCATTATCAGCATTTATAGCTTGCTCAGTATTAATCAAGCCTACTACGGTATAGTCCTGTCCGGACTGCCCTTTGACATAGCCTGCCATTGCGGTGACGTTATTTAGAGTGCCGGTTTTTATCCAAGCGCGTCCAATAGCAGCCGAGTCCGGCAAGCGTTCGCTATGATGAGAAATGGTCCCACTAACGCCGGCGACTCCTAAAGAATCAACATAAGCGTTGAAGCTTGGGTGGCTATAAGCGTAGGTCAGCAGCTCGCTCAAATTAGCCGCCGTAACCGTACAATCGCGGCATAAGCCTGAGCCATTAGTCAAATAAGGGAGCGGAGTCTGCAAATGGCTTCGCCACCACTGGTTGATAGTGGTTAATGCTCGTGGATAGTCGCTAGTTTTGGGTTTATCGAACTGATACAAGCTAGTGCTATTATCCACATCTTTACTAAGCTTTACTTGCTCAGATGAAGTACTGGATACAGCAGCTTTAACCGTATTAACCGTATTGACCGTCTGATCATAAGACCCTATAGATAACGCCACTTGTTCAGTCATCACGTTATTGGAGAAGTGATTAATATCGTAAATCTGCTGGGTTAGATTTAGCGAAGGATAGCTGATAATAGGTAATGGTGATAATGGCAATGAAGCACGCTGGCGATAGGGTTGCTCATTATTAACGGCTAATGGGGGCTTAGAGGCGCTAGCAGTATTTATAGCGTTATAAGACATTTCTTGGTTAATGACTTTTCCGCTTAAGGTGTTGCCTAGCGCTTGCCATTTGGCAGCAACCACCCGAGTAGCAAAGTCCTTGGCGTCTGGATAAGCCACATAAAATATATGCTCACCGCAGCTTTCTGGTAGCTGGGTATTAAAGGTGAGCTTATCACTATGCCAATGCGGTGCTAGGCTATAGCTAGCATTTGAGCAACGTGAGGCTCGAGTATTAATCAGGGTTGGCAGTTGATAATTTGCTAGTTGTGGGGTGTAAGTTAATCGCGCTTGGCCATTATTTGGCAAATGGCTATTGATACTTATACTATTAAAATTAACCAAAAAGCCATCGGGACTAGCGTTATAAGGTTTCAAGGGTGCGTTATCAAAAGCAGCAGGGTTTTTACTGACCTTAGCAAAAATAGCGCTATCGATAATGATGTCGCCCTGAATATGATCAATACCTGATTTTTTTACTCGATAGAGCAGTTGCTCTAAGCGTTCATGAGTCATCTTTGGATCGCCACTACCCTGAATGATTAAGTCACCGTACAGACGGTTACCTATGATTATGCCGCTATGATAAACCCTAGTAAACCAAACAAAATCAGCACCCAAAGTATCCAAGGCGATAAAGGTAGGTATCAGTTTCATTGTGCTGGCAGGTGTGCGAGCGGTGGTAGGGTTGTGGCTAAACAGCGGCGCTCTTACAGGGTTGGCAGTAGCTAAGTTGGCAGCAGTAGCTACGTTAGAATGGTTACTAGTAGTTTTATTGGCGTCGCTGTTATCAGTAATAGAGGGATTAGCGCGGTTGGTGCTCGGCAATACAGGAGCCGTAGACTCTAGACTCTGATAAGTGTAAGGGTCATCAGTATAACTATTTAACACTCGCTGTTGCTGTTTGATAGTTTGTTTGTCTAGCGTAATCGAGGCTGGAGCTGACTCATCTTGACTGCTGTTTTTGACGACGCTGCTTTTAGGGCTGTTGCTAGGACTGCTATTAGAATGGCTGGTTTTAACAGGACTATCTATAGTTTTTGGGCTGTTTGAGCTGTTTGGATTATTAGTAGCGGTTAGCAGTTGGCTATTGGCAACTTTATTAGTAATGTTAGCACTTTTTGCGCTATCAATCACTACTACTATTGGCGGTAGACGACTAGTAGCTTTGTCCCCTACAGGGCTGATAATGATACTGATATTACTAGGCGTTAATGCGGCTTTATCCAGTGCTAGTTGTATAGGTTCTGGTAGCGCCGCTTGCACACTCACAGAGAGGCCCAGTGCGCTCGTCAAAATAACTAAGCGCCTACAGTAAACAGTATAATTACTATAAAGGGTACCAATAGGAGGGAGAATAGGAAAAATAGACATGACAATTCTGTGGTCGATTAACTAAAGCCAGCTATAGTAACATGAGTTGCAAACTAGGCGTAACTACAGCAGTATTGTCGAAACTATTTCAACGGCCTTATTGGCAAATTCAGTAACCTTATAAAATTATTTAAATAGTATTAGGCGCTTTAACTAGCGATGAAGTTTAACGGAGATGCATAAAAGCCATAGCTGTCATCACCGCATCATTATAAGCATCGTGATTACCAAGCTCGGGAATATCATAATGAGTCAGTATTTTGGCCAATTGCTGTGACTGCTTGGGAATATTAGGGTTATGATCACCCATCCGTTGACCATATAAGCGCCGCACATCGATGACTTCATTAGGTAGGGTAGTACCCATATACTGCTTAACTAAGGGGTTTAAAAATGCCATGTCTATTTGTGGACAGAAACCCACAATAGGTCGGTTGTTAATAAAAGGTAATAACAGCGCTAACATTTCCTCATAGCTCATACCTTGTGCCACATCGGCACTACGCAGACCATGAATGACAATAGTATCGCGCTCAGGCATCACTGGTGGACTACAAACCAAATGCAAGCCGTTACCAGTATCTACATAATCGCCATTAATATGAATAGCAGCTACCGACAATAAATAATGTTTTTTTGGATTGAGTCCAGTCATTTCACAGTCAATCGCCACCCACTGCTGCGCTACGGGCGCTTCGAACATCGATAGCAGCTCCGGGCGCTGGAGCTGCTTCTGCTGCCATGATGAGGATAATTGTTTAAACCAGCTCATAAGATTTCTCATTCCATTTTTCTGTCTTTTAGCCATTAGTTGACTACGATTATTTAACGGCTAATAGCTATCCAAGACGGTAGCTAACCAAGATCTAATTGATAGTGCTGGCGCAACTGGGTCTTAAAACTTTTGACTACAGCGAGACACTCTTTTAACACATCTCGTTCTAGAGCAGACAAAGTGGTTGGATCAACTTGATGGGCATACTTGTCTTCATTAATGAGGGCTACTGACAAGCGTTGGGCCATAAAAAACTCTAATGCTTCGCTCAAGGTATCGGCACGCTCTTGAGTCAAAGTGCGCGCATTAACTAGCAATTTGAGTCGGTTTTTAGTGCTAGGAGCTTCTAAGATATCGTGCTCAAGTGCCATAGCACGAATGCCATGCACTAATGGAAAAATACCGGCTTTTTTTAGGTCAATATCATTAGCTTTTGGCTTACCTAATAGTGGAACAAACTTTTGCCACCACTGATTGACTTCACCAAACTGTAAGGCTGCGCGTGCAAACTGACGGATAAGCATAGGGTCCGAGTGTTGATGGGCAAATTTTAGATGTTTGCGTATTTGGGTTAGCAGTGACTCGTCACCGCAGACATATTCACCGTCAAGAATAGCAGACAGATAAATACTATGCATAGGGTCAGTATTTCTAAACCACAAGCTAATCTGCGCTTTAAAAGGCTTGAGCTGTTGACGCCACATAGGATTAGTCATCATGATGTTGCCATTACATAATGGATAACCAAAATTAGCCAATTGATTATTAAAGGTTTCGGCAAACTCTGCTAATCTTTCATGACTATAACCATCACGAATAATAAGGGCATTGTCCTGATCAGTACGCATGATTTGCTCACCGCGACCCTCTGAGCCCATCACTATCACACAACTATTATTCATTACTTCTTCTGGCACAATAAGCTGCCACAGCTTAGTAAAAACTTGCGCATTTAAAGTCTGTACCATGCGACTAACGATACCGATCTTAACCCCATTCTGCTGTTGAGCACGAATATAGCGACCGATTAGCTCTACAGCTGTATCTAAGCTGGCTAAGTCTTTGGCTTGTTCGATCTGAATACTAATAAGTTGTGAGTGATGACCAATATGAGCCAACATATCGCTTTGACCTAATACGCCAATGGCCTTACCGTCGTCATCAATAACTGGCAGTCGATGGATACGATAGCGAGTCATAGTCAGCAGCGCATCGCCAATCTCATGATCAGCATCGATAGTGCGTAAATTGAAGCTAGCGTAGTGCTGGCAAGCAGTGTTTGCAGGATCACGCTGATCGCTGACCGCTCGGCAAATATCAGTATCAGTTAAGATACCTAAAGTACGGTCGGAGCGAGAGCCAAAGGTAGTAGAAGGGTTATTAGTAGAGGAACTATTATTGGAATAAGTATCGAAAGTAGCCATCGTTTCCGAATGTTCGGTAGGGCGCACTAATACGTGTTTGAGACCAGCTTTAGTCATAATCTGTGCCGCTTGATATAAGCTCTGCTCAGCATCGATAATATGGATAGGTAGCAAGGTCACATCAGTCACCGGCTGCAACATGATTTGCTGCACTTCTTGCTGTGCAGTATAACTAGTGGTTCCTAAACCTAGCGCTTGACCTTGGGCACTACGCCGCTGCTGTAAGGCTTTTAGGCGTTCTGGTAGCTTATCCGATAGTAATTGGCGTATTAGATGATTTTGGGCACTGATTCTATCGATAGCCGCACCGTCAACTTGTAGGAGCAAAGTATCTTCGCCAGCTCGGTATTGATAGCGTTCTGATAGCTGAGAGTATTGTGATGACTGAGGGTTATTAAAGTCAGAATCCGCAGTAGTGTTGCTAACTGATGCCATTGAAGATGTAGCTGTTAGCGGTCGCTCAGGGCTACGACGACTGTCAAACCAATCATTACTTTGTACATGATCAGTATGATTACCGCCTAAATAATTAGCCACAAACTCATCATTGTGGGTTTGTTCAACTTGGCCTTTTATCACCACAAAAAAACAGTTTAAATCCGTGGTCGGCAGAATTTCATCAGCGGCTAAATATCGTACTTGGGTATGCTTTTTCAGGCTTTGACGCTCAGCGAGGCTCAATACATCAAAGGGGGGCTGAGCAAAATCAAGATGGGGCATAGCATTATCCTTGACAGTATGACAAGTAAAGTTACTTTACTATAGCACCATCTACTAATTAATCCTTAATAACTTTGTGGTTATACTTTATAATAGCTCAAAGTCGCAGTTTGTAGCGACCGTTTGATTATAACAGTCACTAACCGCTGGCCAGTTGCAGGGAGTCAGTGATAGGAAAATATTAGTTAAATACTTTCATACTTACAGCAGCAATAGCTAGTAGCGGCAGTGGCTAGCTAAAAACACACTGCTTAATAGTAAAGGACTTAACAACTAAGTAGCTTGCGAATACGACTGATAGCCTCACGACTCTCAGCAACACTAGCTACTAGCGCAATACGCACGTAACCTTTACCAGGATTATGACCATTAACTTCACGAGATAAGTAACTGCCAGCTAAGGCATAAATATTAACTTGTTCATATAAAGCTTTGACAAAAATCTCATCATCGCCATTGAAACGGTCAGGGACTTTTATCCAAAAATAAAACCCAGCATCCGGCATACGCAGTTCTAATAGCTCACCGAGTTCCGCCATCCATAAGGCAAATTTTTCTTTATACAATGCTCGGTTTTGCACTACATGCTTTTCATCTTGCCAAGCAAGGATAGAAGCCAGCTGATGGGGTATCGGCATAGAACAGCCTTGATAAGTGCGGTATTGCAAGTAGCTTTGCAGGATCTTAGCATCACCAGCGATAAACCCCGAACGTAGACCTGGTAGGTTTGAGCGCTTAGATAAAGAATGAAAGACTACGCAGTTTTTGAAGTCATTACGACCAAGAGTAGCGCAAGCTTGTAACAGACCAATAGGGGGCTCATCAAAATATAGCTCACTATAACATTCGTCGCTGGCAAGGATGAAGTTGTATTGATCCGACAGACGAATGAGTAGCTCCCAATCTTCCATAGTCATGACAGTACCCGTTGGATTGTTCGGATTACAAACAAACAATAACTGTGTTTGCTCCCAAACCTTTTTAGGCACAGCACGGTAGTTTTCTTTAAAGTTATTCTCTAGGGTACAAGGAACAAAGTAAGGGGTTGCTTGGGCTAATATCGCGGCACCTTCATAAATTTGATAAAAAGGATTAGGCATAACTACTGTAGCATTACTGGGCGGTCGCTCACTACTATCTAAACCATCAGCACGGTCAACATTGTCAGTTAAACCGCTATCATCATGATTCACCACCGCTTGTACAAAGCTGAAGATAGCCTCACGCGTACCCATTACTGGTAGTACTTCAGTATTAGCATTGACATGATGCAGAAAAAACCGTCTCTCAAGCCAGTGAGCGATAGTCTGGCGTAGCTCAAACAGCCCATTAGTGGTCGGATAACGACATAGACTGTCCAAGTTTTCTCTTAGCTCGTCCAACACAAAAGCGGGTGGCGTGTGTTTTGGCTCACCAATACCAAGCTTGATCTCGTAGTAGGCGGGGTCTGGCGTACTATTAGCCAGTAGATTACTCATCTTGCTAAAAGGATAAGGATGCAGCTTTGCTAGATTGTGATTCATAAGTGGGCTGACTATAATAAGTAACGGTTAGTAAATATAAGGAGCTATCTGTATCTGTAATTGATAAACCTAAAAGATGGACAGTAATGACATTTTATTAATAGAGCTATACCGTCGCAGTGTAGCACTTCTTCTATTTATTGTCTTTTGGTAACGCTTATCTATAACTATAAAATAATAACCCTACAAGGGTTGCTACCCTAAGGATAGCTCATTGATATGCTGAATATTTCCAGTAGTAGTATGCAGGGCTCTAAAGTTTATAAGCAGTTAATACGCTGCGAGCAGCAGTGGTGGAAAACGCGTCAGCGTCTAGTGATACTTAAGGAGCGCCAGCTGTTTTGGTATGGTGATAATAGCCTGAAAATGTGGCTGCTCTGGCAATTACTCAGTTATATAGTAATAGCCATTGTGCTTATGATGTTGAGTAAACTATTACAACTGCACTTGACCTTATGGCAAGGGGTTATGGTGTTTGGTTTACAAACGCTATTTTTTGTAGGGATGTTGGTTTCTAAAACTAAGCTGTCTAAACACATGCAGCATAATATCGACCAACAAAGTTTAATACGTGAGCAAGCACTCACTGAAATGAATATCTTAGCTAGTGATAGCATTTTGCCAGATATTCATGCTAATACGCCAATCTCCCTACAACATATTTATGAACGCTATGACGCTCAGCTACGTAGAGCCAGTTTACAGCGTTTATTACAAATAGAGGTCGAAGCGGGGCGGATGATGTTAGGGGCTCAGAATCTGCTAGTGGAGATTTTACCACCAGAGTTTGCTGACAATGAGTTAATACCTTATGCCCGCAAGATGGTCTATACAAGCACATTGTAAAATAGACTAAAGTAAGGTTAGTTATCAGCAGTGTTTACTTGCGAATGTCCAACACCACCTAATAGACAGTTAGGGTGCCGATAGAAAAACTTTAATGTTTGTATCGGCAGCCCTTAACTGCTTACTGTTTTTTACTATAGCGGCTATTTTTAACCATAGCTACTATCAGCCAATACCGCCAAACAGTCTATCAAAGCTTGCTTTAACGCCTCAAGCTTAGCTTGGGTTAAGCGCTCATCATTACGATCACTGATATAGAACATATCTTCTGCACGCTCGCCTAGAGTAGTAATGCGAGCCGCATGTACTTCGATACTTTGTTGCAAAAATACTTGGCCTACGCGCGCGAGTAATCCTGGTTGATCTAAGGTTTGTAGGCTCATGATGTGTTGATCAGAAGCTTCGTTAAACTCAAAGCTAATCACCGTAGGCACATCAAAATGTCTGAGCTGGCGTGGTATGCGCTTATGAGTGAGCTTTGGTACTGTGGGGTTCTTAAAAGCATTGATTAGTTTTTGTTTAAGCTCATGCTGACTATCTTCATCAGCCAGTAGCGTCCCACTGCGGTCTAGCAATACATAAGAGTCTAGAGCGAAGTCACGAGTAGCGGTGATGATACGCGCATCTAGAACATCCAAGTTCATCTGGTCAAACACCGCCATAGTTACGGCGAACAGATTGACCTGATCTTGAGTATAAATAAAGACTTGCACAGCATCCAAAGCCAGCTCTCGATGCTCACGCAATACCACTAGCGGTGTACTATCAGCATTTGAGGCACGACCTATAGGGGGGTGATTCAAGATGGCCTCAGTATGCCATAAGATATCCTCAGCAATCTCGCGTAAAAAATACTCATCACCTAAGTCATCCCATAAGCTGAGCACCTCTTCACGATTCATACGCTGGTTATCGACATTATCGAGCATAATGAGGGCCTGTTTTCGAGTGGCACTGATCATATCTTGACGATTAGTTGGGGCATCAATATCGGCGCGCAAAATACGCCGAGTTTGTGAATACAACTGTTTCATGAGCGTCGCCCGCCAGCTATTCCAAAGCTGAGGATTAGTAGCATTCATATCAGCGACTGTTAGTACATATAAGTGATTAAGATGAGTGACGTTACCGATTAGATCGGCAAACACCGTGACTACTTCTGGGTCAGAGATATCTTTCTTCTGCGCAGTCATCGACATGAGCAAGTGATAGCGAGTCAACCACCCTACTAAATTTGCATCCGCCACACTCATACCATGAGCCAAACAAAAATCAATGGACTCGCTTTCGCCGAGCTGACTGTGATTACCACCGCGACCTTTGGCAATATCATGGAACATTGCGGCTAGCACTAAGATTTCTTTACGCTCGATCCGCTGATACAAGGCGCTAACTAACGGAAATTCATCCTGAAAACGAGGATCAGTGAAACGATGTAAAATCCGAATCAAAAATAGCGTATGCGCATCGACAGTATAGCGATGGAACAAGTCATATTGCATCAGCCCAGTAACTTGAGCAAAAGCGGGAATATAATTACCTAATACCCCATAGCGGTTCATGGCACGCAGACGATGGAATAGATAGTTTTGTTCTTTCAAGTTTTCTAAAAACAGCGCTTGGTGCTCGGGGTTGTCACGATAGTTTTGATCGATACCACGCGCAGCGATTTTCAGTGCACGTAAAGTATGAGTACGCACATTCTTAATGCCATACTGACCCATCAGCAAAAACATCTCTAAGATAGCTTCAGGGTGTTGCGCAAAAACTCGGTGATGCGCTACTGCTATTTGATTGCCGATTTGATTAAAATGAGCGTTTAAAGGGTGTTTGTTAGGACGCTCATCATCTGGCAGATCTGGCTCTATAATAGTTTCATAATAATGATTAGTCAGCATCTCGGACAAAGTCGATATCTGCATAGCACAGCGATAATAGTCGCGCATAAAGCGCTCAACTGCTGCATTTGGCTCGTCGTCTGGCTGAGTCTCATAACCCATAAGCTGGGCAATCTCACGCTGATAATCAAACAACAGCTTATTCTCGTTACGACCAGTCATCTCATGCAAGTAATGACGTATTTGCCATAAATAAGCTTCTGCAAAACTAAGCTCATCGAATTCTTTTTCAGTCAAAAAATCTTGCTGTACTAAGTCATAAAGTTTACTAACTCTAAAGTAGCGCTTAGTTACCCAGCCAATAATATGAATATCGCGCAGACCACCTGGTGCAGTCTTGATATTAGGCTCAAGGTTATATTCCGTAGCATTATGCTGCAGATAACGCAGCTTTGCTTCGTGTATTTTTACCTCAAAGAACTCACGCTGCGACCATAGCTGATTGACAATGTCACTGGGGGTATTGTGCAAAGTCTCATTGCCAATCAGTAGCCGCGCCTCTAATAAAGTACTAGCAACCGTATTGTCTTTTGCCGCCTCCAAGCAGTCCTCAACAGTACGGACAGACAATGAAGGCTCAAGACCTACATCCCATAATAATGCCACTAAACTGTCAATCCTGGCGCTAGTTTTACCATTAATAGCAGTAGGAGCTAGCAGTAAGATATCAATATCAGAATGCAGTGATAGCTCGCCACGTCCATAGCCACCAGTAGCAAACAGCGCTAAGTCAGTATCATCAAGTTGATACCAATTAAATAAAGCTATAAGTAAACTATCGATCGCACAGGCACGCGCTGCTACTAGCTGTCGAATAGTGACTCCACGCTCAAGCGCCCGACTAATATCATCCTTTATTTTTGCCAGCCACTCAGGGATACCCAGCAGTGGGTTATTGGCCGGGTTAGTTACCGTCAATGAAGGCGCAGCAGGTGCCATAGGCGTTGGCGAAAAGAGGGGTAATGGGGTGATATAAATAGAGGCGACATCGCAAGTAAACATGAGTATTATCCGGTTAAGCTAAGTAGTTAAGTTTATTGATTATTTAAAATCTAAATCTATCTTAGGTCGATAATAGTTATAGGAATTGGCCATATAAGGTAGCCTTTTTAAACGGCTTATGAACCTGTAATGAAAGCTTATCGCTATTGAATGATCATAAAACCAAATGATCACTCAACGCAAGGTGTTACTAAGCGTTCCATAAAAAAAGCCCTAAAACTTGTTTAAAATCTCTAAAAATTCTGTAAAAAAAAGACCGCCTAAGCGATCTTTTTTTTATTATTACTGAGTCAAGAAGCTTAAGTCTTCTTCAGGGCGAGTGGTAAACACCTCACAGCCATTATCAGTGACGACCATCGTATGCTCCCACTGTGCTGAGAGCTTACGGTCTTTAGTAATAGCGGTCCATTCATCCGGTAAGATTTTGGTCTGCCATTTACCTTCATTAATCATCGGCTCAATAGTAAAAGTCATACCAGTCTTGAGCTCAAAACCAGTACCCTTTTTACCATAGTGCATCACTTGGGGCTCGTGATGGAACTCATTACTGATACCGTGACCACAGAACTCACGTACGATACTGAAACGCTCGGGCTCGACTACTTCTTGAATAGCCGCCCCTACATCGCCTAAACGCGCGCCATTTTTGACAACGCTCATGCCTGCATAGAGTGCCTCTTGGGCCACTCTGCAAATGCGTTCAGCCATGATAGAGCCGTTGCCTACTATCCACATCTTAGAGGTATCGCCGTAGTAGCCATCTTTGATAACTGTCACATCAATATTAATGATGTCGCCGTCTTTGAGAAGTTTATTCTCAGTTGGGATACCGTGACAGACTACATGGTTGACTGAGGTACAGATTGACTTCGGAAAACCATTATAGTTAAGTGGAGCAGGGATAGCGTCTTGCACATTAACAATATAGTCATGAGCGATTTGATTCAACGCTTCGGTACTGATGCCTACCTTCACGTGCTGGTCTAACATAACCAGTAAATCGCTAGCAAGTTTACCGGCAATACGCATTTTTGCTATGGCTTCAGGGGATTGGATAAGGGATTTTTTAGTCATCATTATTGATCTTATAGTTATAAAATTATAGTAGGCAAATTATATCATAAATGAGCTAGCAACAGTTTTGCTATCATTAATGACTGTGATAAGTGTTTATCAACGTCAAAACTACTATTAAGATTATTTACATTAATGTCAGGGTAAATGCCAATAGCAACTATTAATACCAGCATTAACATAATTACTAATATAATTACCAACGCTAAAACTGCTAAATAAGGCTATTAATTAACCAAGCTTTATTGGCTTAACCTTGCGCCATTAAAAGCTGATCTATGACTAGTGGGTCATATAAGCGGTAGGCTTAACTGAAAAATAAGTTGAATGTTACACTATATAAAAGTAATGTAAATTTGATTGCTAAAGGAGATGGCAATTATTTTATAGCTTTTGGGTGGTTCGATTTTGGGTGGTTTGATATAGCCAAAAGTGGATAAAGCTCTTATTAGATCTTGTCGCTATACCTCAGGGCAACAGTTAAGATAACTCTTACAATGACAAGGATGTTGTTATGACCCTAAATACTCTCCTACGCGCTGCTACAACCCCAAGAAAATTTTTCCCAGCCTTTAGTGCTATCGGAGCTGGTATCCTGTTAATGACGCTACAGACTACGGCTGCCCAAGCTGCTGGATAGTATTATAACTGTGCCAATGCTAACGGCTGTCAAGTAGTGGAAAGTAGATATTTTACTACTAGCTATACTAAAACTCAGTACCCTGTAGTATTGGCTCATGGAGCGAGTGGCTTTACTAAACTGTTTGGAGCCGTAGACTACTTTTATGGTATCCCGCAAGACTTAATGAAAGGCGGTTCAACGGTATTTGCTACTAAAACTTCAGCTATTCATAATAGTGAGATTCGTGGAGAGCAATTATTAAAGCAAATCAAAACCATCATTGCGGTTTCGGGTGATGCTAAAGTCAATTTATTCGGACACAGTCAAGGCGGTATCGATATCCGCTATGTCGCGGGCGTGGCTCCACAATATGTGGCGTCGGTAACCGCAGTCGCTAGTCCAGAGCAAGGGTCAAAAACAGCAGATAAAGTGCTGGAAGAGTTTTAGCAAGACAGTCTAATCACTAAAGCTACCTTGAGTTTCGCTGAGCTGTTTGGAGGCTTTACCGATGTAGGTTCGGGCATTCCTTTAGCGCAAATCCAACAGCAAGATGGCTGGAAAGCTCTGATAGCCTTGTCTACTGATGGGGCAGCCAAGTTCAATGCAAAATTCCCAGCAGCGCTGCCAAGCCGTTACTGCGGTCAACCAGCTGATACTCAAGTCAATGGCATTAACTATTATTCATTCAGCGGTGTGGGTCAGATAACTAGCGTACTCAATCCTAGCGATTACTTACTAGCAGCCACTAGCATACCGTTTGCAGGTGAGCCGAGTGATGGCTTAGTCTCTGCTTGCTCGAGTCGATTAGGCTATGTGATTCGTGACGATTATAGGATGAACCATTTACACTCAGCGAACCAAGTTTTTGGCCTTACCTTTTGGGGAGAGTCTGAACCAAAATCTATCTATCGTAGCCAAGTGAATCGGTTAAAGAATGCCAATCTTTAAGCTAGCTGTTAAGCTGGTTTTTAAAGTAGAAGTTACTTATTAATAAATGATCAATAACACATCAATCAAGACATAAGGCTAATAATGGATGGCCGATAACCGTCGTTTGTTATATCTTATTTATCATTGCCGCAGTTATTAGCTTGACTGGGGCTGTTATTGTCTGCTTGATGCCTGACGATAAATATAGGGCGTAAACCACAGCTGCCAAGGTTAAAAAGGATAAGGGTGATAATGAGTAGCAGGTAATACTATAACTAGCAATAGACAGTAGCAAAACGCCTATACGGGAGAACAATATTTGAGTGAAGTCTATACATAAGGAGGGATGACAGTGATCGGCGTTAAGTCCATAATAGCCACACTATTTATTAAGACAGTTATTGATAAAGTTGATTAATCAGCTGTGGTTGTTGATTAAAAATAAAAAGACTAACAAGCTTAAGTACAGTAGTAACATAGATACTGTATAGTGTGCCAAGTTGATTAATGCAGCAGTTTTTAGATAATTGCTAAACTTTATAAAAGCAAAATCTTTTAACACTATTATCAATTAAAACCTTTTTTGATACCTCTAGGAGTTTATATGAAAAATTTGACTAAAGTAATGATGGCTAGCGTATTGGCAGTAGGTACCCTTGCAGGTTGCCAAACCAGTCCAACCGTTACTGCACAAACAACTCAAGCTATCAGTAACACTGAACTACAGTCTTATGACTGGCAGTTAGTTGATGCTAAGCGTACTAACGGTGTTAAGATTACTCAGTTATTCTTTGATCCAGCTAAGCCGTTAACTTTAAGCTTCAATAACTACAATGGCGAAAACCGCGTTACTTTCAAGAACACTTGTAACAATATGGGTGCTGAATACAGCGTAGTGAATAACAATGTACAGTTGAACAACGTACTGAGCACTATGATGGCTTGCCCTGAGCCACAAGCAAGCTTTGATACCGCTACTATGGCTACGGTTCAAGGTAGATATAGCTTGAGCAAAAGTGGTAACAATGCGCCTACGTTGACCATTACTAACGCTAATCAAGTTGCGCAATTTAAAGCCGTTGCTAAGTAATTTTTTATAAAAACAGACTATAAAAACATAAGCTGTCAGCTTTAGAGCTAATAGCTTTGATTTATAGCCAAAATGACAGTCGATTAATACTAGACTGCTATATAGAAAAGGCCTCACTACCTAGTGAGGCCTTTTTTTGTGTAAAAATCATCATGGTTTACGCTACACTAAGGTATTCATTAAATATTTCAAGCTTAGTCAAGCGAAAATAAAACGGCATCATTGCTAGTTAGATTCAACCGATAAAGGCAATTAATATAAAATTTGCTACCCTGCATTTATCGGTGTTTGCCTAACAGCAATTGCAAAAATATTATGGCAGCATGGCTATAGCAGTTCTAAAGCTTATGACTTTTAAATTAGACAGCTTTTAAATTAGACGGTCTTTAAATTATCGACCCCTCAAAGTAAATAAATAAAGGCTATAAGTTTTCCCTTTTTCTCCTTTTTCCCTAACGCTTGGCGAGATATTATTTTATGGTTAATCCTATTGGCTCTACGCATACTATCAGTAATGGTTATACGCTGAGGAACATAACCGCAGTGGTTATTACCATAACTTTGTTTGCTTTGAGCGGTTGTCAGACATTATCGACTTCTACTGGTTCTAATAAAAATAACTCTAGTAGTAATCCTCTCGCTGCAAAAATGCCAGCCATAGATCGACAAGGGCGTATTGCTTATGTAGAAGAGCAAGGCTTAGGTAGTGCCAAAATATCATCTTTATATAGTATCCGCCCTGATGGGAGTGACAGACAGCTGCTTGATCAGCTTAACGGTTATATTTATGCCCCTGCTTGGTCTGCCGATGGTCAACTTTTAGCTTATAGCAAACAAGCAGCACGCCAACATCCATTTATTTATATCTATGATCACCGCAAGCAAACTCGTAAGGTAGTGGTCGATGCTAGCGGTAGCAATCTATCGCCAGCGTTTTCACCAGATGGAAAAACCTTACTTTATAGCTCATCGGTTGCTGGCAATGCCGATATCTATCAGCTGTCCTTAACTGACGGGACTACTAAGCAGCTTACTACCTTGTCTAGTACTGAGGTACAGCCAAGTTATGCTGCTGATGGACAGAGCTTCCTGTATGTTAGTGATAAAGTTCGCGCTGGGCGGCCTAGTATTTATCGCTATAGCTTGACTACGGGTGGTGCCACGCAGATATCTTCTGGTGGCTACGCTGCCAGTCCGCAGTTGAGCTTAGATGGCCAGCTTATGAGTTATCTCAATGGTCGCCAAGCTGCGGTTATGACTTTAGCCAATAAGCAAGTGATTAACCTTGCAGAGACTGGCCTTGATGAGCCGGCCCGTCTTTCTCCAAGTGCTCAATACGTAGTTTATGCTATGCAAAACCGCAACATAAATGGTCAAGGCGGTAGCAGTCTAGTGATTCGCTCTTTAGCTGGCGGTAGTAGTTATACCATTAGCAGTAAGTCAGCTGGATTAATGCGTTCGCCAGTATGGAGTCGTTAACTAGCTGCTATTTTTTTTATAACTTTTATAGTCTTTATGATTTTTATTACGTCGACCTCAAGCTATCGATCTATTAATGGCGAATTAGATGTATTGGCTAATTATTTATATATATACTTAATACCAAATAGAGAAACATAAGTCGACCTTGTTAGATTAAGTTGTTATTAAGGTTTTGACGGTACTATGAAAGTATAAAAGTATAAAAGTTGGCTGCTATTGCTTAGTATTATTGTTTATATAGCCAAATAAATAGCTGGTGACCCTAGCGATTATTAGATTAGGGGGTCAAAAGGAGCGTGGGTACGATGCAAGAATCTTTTTTAATATTTATTACTAAAATTAGCTTATACCCTACGGTTATCTTTACTGGTCTAGTGATGTTTGTCACTTTATATTGGCTAGTCTCTTTGCTAGGCGTCACTGATATGGACAACGTAGAGATTGGGGACTCTGGCGCTGACTCTAACTTATCTAATCTAGCCTCCACAGGAGTTTTTACTGGGCTGGCGCTGAAGTTTGGTCTCTATGGCGTACCCTTAATAGTGATACTTAGCTTAGTGAGCTTGATTGGTTGGCCGCTTAGCTACTTATATAGCAGTTTGCTACACCAATGGTACGACTCAGGTCTACTCTATTATGTATTTGGCACGGGAGCACTAGTATTAGTGCTAATAGTGTCTATGTGGCTAACTGGCCTTATCATCGCTCCTATTCGTAAAAAAGTCACCAATGTCCCCAAACGTAATGCTTCTAGCAACTTGGGTAAGACGGCTATAGTGCGCACTCTTAGCGTTACTGATAAGCACGGCGAGGCTGAACTAAGCGATGGCGGAGCAGGATTGATACTTAGAATTCGACCTGATATGGATAGTAAGGCGCTGCCGCTTAAACAAGGCGATAAAGTAGTATTAGTAGAATATTTACAAGAGACTAATGCTTATCGGGTGGCGGTAGTCAAAGACCTATAACGGCTTAGGCGATTTACTAAATCATTATTAATAATAAATTGAACTAATAAGTATTTGCTGACTACTTAGCCGCTGATAAATGGCTAGCTATTTGTAGGCATAGCGTTAAATATTCTAAATTTGGTTGAACGGTTTACATTAAAGGAGTGAATATGGACATACTCATTATCGTTGGCGTAGTAGTAGTGCTGGCGTTTATTTTTATTATGGCAATGCTTTTAATGCTGAAAGCCTTTTATTATAAGGTTGAGCAAGGCACAGCACTAATTATTAATGGCGTTAGTAAAATTGACGTACGTTTCGACGGCGGTATTATTTGGCCGATCATTAATAAAAAAGAATTGATGAGAATCTCACTAATTACCTTAGAAGTAGATAGGCGAGGTAAAGAAGGGCTGATTTGTGCCGATAATATGCGCGCAGATATCACTGTAGCGTTTTATTTACGCGTCAATGAGACTGAAGAAGATGTCCTCAAAGTTGCTAAATCTGTTGGGGTTGAACGCGCTTCGGACAAAGTCGCTGTTAATGAGCTGTTCAATGCTAAGTTCTCTGAAGCGCTAAAAACAGTTGGTAAACAGATTGATTTCGTCAAACTTTTTGAAAATCGTAGCGAGTTTCGTGACAGTATTGTCAAAGAGATCGGCAATGATTTAAATGGTTATGTTCTAGAAGACGTGGCGATTGATTACTTAGAACAAACGCCAAAATCATCGTTAGATTCAAGCAATATCTTGGATGCTGAGGGTATCAAAAAGATCACTCAGTTAACGGCTGCTCAAAACATTATCACTAATGAGCTTGAGCGTGATGAAGAGTTAGCGGTTAAGAAGAAAAACGTTGAAACCAGAGAAGCTATGCTGGAGTTAGAGCGTCAACAAGCCGATGCAGAAGCCAAACAACGTCGTGAAATAGCTTCTGTCATCGCTCGTGAGACCGCAGAAACTCGTAAGATCGAAGAAGAAGAACGTAAGAAGTCTGAAACTGCGGTCATTATGGTTGAGCAGGACTTAGCCATACAACGCGAGAATCAACAGCGTGAGATTGAAGTGGCTGGCCAAAACCGCTTGCGTGCGGTAGTTATTGAAGAAGAGAAAGTGACTCGTGCTCGCGACTTAGAAATTGTCTCCCGTGAGCGTGAAGTGGATCTACAGCGTATCGAAGCCGAAAGAGCCATTGAGCTTGAGAAAAAAGAAATCGCTAACGTTATTCGTGAGCGTATTGCAGTAGATAAGACCGTTGCCCAAGAAGAAGAGCGTATTAAAGAAGTTCGTGAAGTTAGCGAAGCAGAGCGTTCTAAGCAAACGCGCGTATTAGCCGCTGAAGCGGATGCTGAAGAAATCAAGGTACGTCAAGTCAAAAAGGCTGAAGCAGATGAGATGGCGGCTAAGCATAAAGCTGTTGAGATCACCACTTTAGCTACTGCTAATCTAGAAGCTTCCGCTAAAGAGTCGGAAGCTAAAGTTAGACTGGCTGAAGGTATCAAAGCCGAAGAGTCGGCCCATGGCTTTGCAGAAGCAGCTATTCAAGAAGCCAAGGCGTCATCTTTAGAAAAAGAAGGTCTAGCCAAAGCCAATATCGTTAGAGCTACCGGACAAGCGCAAGCTCAGGCCGACCGTGAAAAAGGCATGGCAGATGCTGAAGTGATTGCCGCTCGCGGTGAGTCTAATGCTAAATCAGAGCGTGACATCGGTTTAGTCAATGCTGAAGTTATTGCTGCTATTGGTCAATCTAATGCACAAGCAGAGCGCGAAGTCGGACTGGCTAAAGCAGAAGTGACTCGTGAACACTTTAAGGCCGAAGCTGATGGCTTAGTTGAAAAGTTCAATGCTATGGGTAGCATGAGTAAAGAGGCGCGAGAGCACGAAGAATTCCGTATGGGTCTTGAAACCGCCCTGCAAGAAGCCATGGCATCGATCGAAGCGGGTAAAGAGATTGCTAAAGAAAATGCTGAAGTATTAGCAGTCGCCCTACAAAAAGCCAAAATCGATATTGTCGGCGGTGAAGCGCACTTCTTTGATAACTTTGCCAAGTCATTGTCTATCGGCAAAGCTATCGATGGTCTTGCCGGCAAGTCGGATACTTTGAGCGGTATTATCAATACTATGATGGCCAATCAAGCGATGTCTAGGGCCAACCAACAGGAGCATGATAAGCCTGTTGAGCATAATGACTAATTGGCGATCGGTAAATGTCGATAGAATAAGCTTTTGTAGGGTGTGCCTAGCGCACCAGTAGCTAAGGTATGACTAAAGTTAGACAATCCTATTTAAAGGATTATCCTTGCAAGTCTAACAAAGAAGTACTTTGTTTTAACGACTTTCAGGTGCGCATGGCGCACCCTACGCCTACTTATCAAAATCACTCATATAAATAAATGGTAATTTAAATTGCCATTTATTTCTACTAACTTAAATTCGTAATAACATTGAGTTAGCTATTTTAAGACAATATCAAACCGCTTGAAACTGCCTTAAAATAGTTAATTTTAATCCCTATTATCAAATTTTTCTTATTGCCTAAAAGTAGAGAATAATAGCAATGGCAGATATGCAAAATCCGACAGATCTTAGTAGCACCGGTAGAGTTGAGCAAGCTGATCAAGCCGTTGCTGCAGGCAATGCCTATGAGCTGATCAAAAAGCGGTTAACTGAGCAAGGCAATCGATTAGAGCAGCAGACTGCCAAATTAAATAATGCGCGTCTAGCAGAGTTTGGCAGTACCCAGATGCAAGTTATTGCCCGCACGCGTGTTCGTACTGAATACAATTGTGTGGCACAAGACATGGTACAAGTCGGTGACTATCTGCTGTTTGGCTATAATGTATTTATGGGTCTAAAACGGGCAAGCAATATTAAGGATGTACTATCGCTGTATCGCCTTATAGAGCCTGCTGATGGCAGCAACAGTAACAATAGCGATGACAGTAATAGCAACAGTAGTGATAGTAGCAACAGCAGCGATAAAGAGTATGCGCTAGAAGAAGTCGATTTGACTGATACGTTTTTAGATCAAACTGCCTTTGTACAAGATTTTAATGAGCTGTACCGCTATTACAAGCAAACGCGCTTGATACAAATTACCGTCAAGGACAGCAAGCTGCTATTGGCGTTTCAGATCGGTGAGCGTATCACTGACATTCGAGTATTTCGTTTTGCCTTAGATTTTAGCGAAAATATCCCAAAGGCGGCACAAGTAGCTTATGTAGACAATCGCGGTGAGCGTGATATTGAGTTGCCATCCGCCCATGATTTTGATTGGATCGTGACTACACGCGAGCAGATGGTCAATGGCAAACATCCGCATATGAATATCTTAGATACCATATTTGTAGAAACCGTCAATGGCGACTTGACCATCAAGATTGAGGATAATACTCAATCAGGGCTAGGGATCTATAGTGAGCTTGTCAATGACAGCACTCAATCTCTAACCGATGCTGAGATTGCTTATGCCAAAGTCGGTAGTCTAATACTGCTGAAGATTTTGCCTTATCGAGAAGATAGCTATCGTTATTTTGTCTATAACACCCTGACCGAGACGGTATTACGTTTGGATGCTATCGGCCAGTCTTGTGTGCAGCTACCAGAAGATCATGGCATTATATTTCCTAGTGGTTATTACTTACAGACCGGAGAGCATAAGCTATTTGATAGCCAAAATAATAGTGCTATGGATTTAAGATTTAAGCGCAAAATAATATCACCCAATGGTGAGGATGTGTTGTTCTTATTCTATGATATAGCCTTAGGGGTCACCGGATTATTCCCTTATAATTTGATCAAAAAAAGACTGGCAAATCCTATTTACTGTAACGGGATGGCGTTAGCAGAGAGCGGTCAGCTAGTACTATTTAGTGCCCAAAGTGAGCCGTCACGTATTCACCCTATGCAGATATGGCATACCCCGTATGCCTCGCAAGAGTATATTAGCGAGCTGCCTGAAAGCAGCAGTTTTTATGGCAAAATTGGTAATAAGGAATTGGTTCGAGGCATCTCAGACCTCTACAGTATTACTCGCCTAATAGACAATCAAACGGTGTCGCAAAAGCTCTACGAGGAGCTTGTCGGTAATACCAGCAGGCTGTTCGATAGTTATTATTGGTTGTCTGAGCCTGATCTTGCTGAAGTGGCAGATAGTATTCGTGAGGTCACAGCGACGGCTGAGTTGGTAATCGATGAGTTCGCTAAAGTACAAAGCATTCAAAAGCAAACCCAAACTGCTTTGAGCGATGCCGAGGCTAAGCAAAACCAGATTGCTCAGCAGATAAAAACAACCACTTTTGATTCGGCGAGTGACTACGTGGCGCAATTGTCTGCAATCAGACAGCAGAAGGGCCAGTTAGTCAGTTTAGAGAATTTGCGTTATTTAGATAGCGATAAGCTACAAGCGTTACAGGCTCAATTAGAAACTATCGAAAGCGAGCTGGCTGAGCAGACGGTAGGCTATCTGAGCGCTGAGAAAGCGTTATCAAGTTATGAAGACACTTTAGCGGAGGTCAGTGAGGGCTTAGATGCGGCTGAAACTAATGCTGAATTAAAGCCAGTGTTAGACACTATCGATGCAACGGCACAAGGTCTAGATCTATTGACTGAACTGTTAGGCACGCTAGATGTTGCTGATGCCACCGTGCGCACCCAAATTATTGATGATATCTCTGCTATTTACTCGCGTCTTAACCAGAGCAAGGCCAAGCTTAATCATAAACGCAAAAACTTAGGCTCTGCTGAGGCAGTAGCGCAGTTTGGTGCCCAGTTTAAGCTGTTTGGTCAGTCAATTGCCAATGCTCTATCCATCGCTAATACGCCTGAGAAGTCAGATGAGCAAATGGCTAAGTTGCTAGTGCAGTTAGAAGAGCTGGAGAGCCAGTTTTCTGATCCAGAAGCTAATATAGGTGATCAGTTTTTAGCAGACATTATTAGTAAACGTGAAGAGATTTACGAGGTTTTTGAAAACCATAAGCAGCAACTGCTCGATGCACGTAACCGCAAGGCTCAGAACTTAGGTGATGGCGCGCTTAGGATGCTTGAGAGTATCAAGAAGCGTACCCAAAGTGCTAGCATTACTGGCTTTAAAGATGAAAGTGCCCTAAATACTTATTTTGCTGCGGATGGCTTAGTACAAAAGGTACGTAGCATCACCAAGTCTCTGCAACAGCTAGGCTTTAGTGTCAAAGCAGATGATCTGAATGCTCGCCTTAAAGCCATTCAAATTGAGAGTTATAAGAGCCTAAAAGATAAGTCAGACTTATTTGAAGAGGGTGGTCAGATTATCAAGCTGGGCAAGCACCGCTTCTCGGTCAATACTCAGCCTTTAGATTTGACCCTTCTGAGTCGCCAGCAGGCTAATGGCCAACGGCTGCTCAACCTACATCTGACGGGCACCGACTACTATCAAGTATTAAATAATGATGAGCTTAATTCGCTACGCCCGTATTGGGATATGAATATAGCTTCCGAATCAGACAAAGTGTATCGCGCTGAATACTTAGCCTATAGCATTATCGAAAGTGCCAAAGATAGCAAAGACGGTTTGAGCGAAACCCGACTTTATCAAGCTTATGATGAGACAGCTAGCACTATTGATAGCCATGGCAAGATAGCTGATGACAGTGCGCTGGCTAAGGTAGTCAGAGCTTATGCCACGCCTCGCTATCAGCTCGGCTATGAAAAAGGCATTCACGATCATGACGCCACCTTATTGTTGATGCAGATATTGCCAACCTTACGTGAGGCGGGCCTGCTTATTTATACCCCGCAAATACGTGCTCTGGCACAACTGTTTTATTGGCAATTAAACTTAGTACAAGCGTTAGGCTTAACCGCACTGACCCAATTTAGTTATGATAAATGGCTGGATGCACAAACGCTGACTAGCGTTAGCAATTGGACGGATCGAGCGCTCACCGCTGAGCAACTGCATCGTACTTTAGGTAGTGATAGCGCAAAAGCTTTGCTAGTCAATGATATAAAGGCGGTAATGAGCAACTTTGTAGCTGCCCATGATGGTAATGCTGAGATACAGGCTAGTAGTGCTAGTAGTATTGACAACGCTATTGATAACGGTGTTTATACCGATGCCCAGGCTGATAGCGACAACCATGCTAACCATAATAATAGCCCTGCTATTTTAAGCTCAGACAGCAGTATATTCTCCCAAAGTTATGTACAGCTTGCCTGCGAATATTTAGTCAATGTGCTGGGGCAAGGTACTGAGCCTACTGTCAGCTTAGCGCAAGGGCTAGAATGGCAGACTAGTCAAAAAGCGCAGCAACTCTGTGATCAATTGACTCAAACGCTCAACAGTTCACCAGTTAGCAGCCAAAACAATAATCAAAACAGGGCTAGCTTTGAGCAACTACGAACCTCTGTCGCTAGGCTCAGCTTTCAGCCAAAAGCGGCTTATGAGCTACTAGCGACTTGGTTTGATGCTCTATTAGATAAAGCTTATGAGGATAATCACCTTGCTAGTGCACAAGCCATCAATAGTAAAGTTGATGATCATGGCAATCCGCTTAGTGCAGAACAGTTGGCTAAGAGCGAGGATGCAGCAGTACTAGCTAAACTGCAGTTGCAGAGCGGACGTCATTTTGTACCAGAAGCGATTGCTGTGCTACTGACTCAATTAAATGATGCCCAACGAGAAGCTTTAGTACAACGCCTGATCAACTCTGGGATAGCGTTTGACAAGCAAGCTAGACTATCTACGCCAACATCTACACTGGCAACATCACTATCAACATTGCCATCAACATCACTATCAACCGCATCGAGCGCGCTGACGCCGGCACTGACGAGTCTTAATAATCCCCTTAATCAAGCGCAAAGCTTTGAGCGCAGTACTAGTAAAGTATCACTTGAGATACAAGTGAATAACTTATTAGGCGAGCATCAACGCATCCATCAGCAAACGCTAAGCTTCGCTGTTGATGATTTTATGAGTCGGTTGCACGATCATCATACGCAAGTCATTCCGGCTTATAAGCGCTATCTGTCACTACGCTCAGAGCTATTAAATGAGTCAAAAGAGGCGCTAAGACTAGACGAGTTTATGCCACGTCCGTTATCCTCGTTTGTGCGTAACCGTTTGATCAACGAGAGCTATCTACCCTTGATTGGGGACAACCTCGCCAAGCAGATGGGTACTGTAGGCGATGACAAGCGTACCGACTTGATGGGTATCTTAATGATGATATCGCCACCAGGCTACGGCAAAACTACTTTGATGGAATACGTGGCTAATCGCTTGGGTTTAATCTTTATGAAGATTAACTGTCCCTCACTAGGCCATGATGTTATGTCTTTGGACCCAGCCAAAGCCCCTAATGCAACGGCACGAGAAGAGCTAAATAAAATTAATTTAGCCTTTGAGATGGGCAATAATGTCATGTTATATCTGGATGATATCCAGCACACTAACGCAGAGTTTTTGCAGAAGTTTATCTCCTTAGGGGATGGCACACGCCGTATCGATGGGGTTTGGCAAGGCAAGACTAAGACTTATGATATGCGTGGCAAGAAGTTCTGCGTGGTGATGGCGGGTAACCCTTATACTGAGAGTGGCGAGGCCTTTAAAGTGCCTGACATGCTGGCCAACCGTGCCGACATTTATAACTTAGGCGATATCATGAGCGGTATGGAAGAAGTGTTCGCCCTTAGTTATATCGAAAACTCATTAACCTCTAATACGGTACTGGCGCCTTTAGCCAATCGTGATCTTGCTGACGTGCATCGACTTATAAAAATGGCTAAAGCCGTTGCTGCTGATAGTGCTAGCAACACTGCTAATAGCGCTAACATGATGCAAGCGCAAAGTAGCGAGCTTATCTACCCTTATAGCACGGCGGAGATTAATGAAATTATCGCTATTCTACGGCACATGTTTACGGTACAAGCAGTGATTCTTGAGGTCAACCAAGCCTATATTGCCTCGGCATCGCAAGATGATAAATATCGGCTTGAACCTATCTTTAAGCTGCAAGGCAGCTACCGCAATATGAATAAGATGACTGAGAAGCTATCAGCGGTTATGAATGATAATGAGCTGAACCAGCTGATAGATGATCATTATCTAGGAGAGTCGCAGCTGTTGATTTCAGGGGCAGAGAGCAATCTACTCAAGCTTGCCGAGATGCGTGGGGTGTTAGATGCCGATGAAGCACAGCGTTGGCAGCAGATCAAAACTGACTTCCTACGCAACAAAGCTATGGGCGGCGCGGATGGCGATACGGGTGCACGCATCGTCGCGCAATTAGTTGACGTCGCTGGTGGCTTTAAAGCTATCAACCAGCAGTTTGCTAGCTACTTAAGCCAGCATGATCCTGAACAAATCGCTCGCTTACAAGAGGCGGGGCAGCAGATACAGCTAGCCGCGCAGTTAGAGGCGCAAAAGATTCTCGCCGATAGCATGGCTAATAGTGTGGCTAACAGTATGCTGAACAATGCCAATGTGGTGAGTAAGAGTATCGATAATGGTTTTGAGCAAAGCATGGATAAGCTGGTACAAATCTATCGGCACGATCATAAAGCCGATGGCGAGTATCAAAAGCTGAACCAAGATATACAAAAACAGTTGATGGTCAGTCTAATCAATGCTGTCGAGCAGCTGGCAGTGCATATGACAGGGGATATGGCAAAGAATATAGGCAACAGTCTATCGGAGAGTATGCTGGCGAGTGGCGTTAGCGGTGCAGCTACTACGATTACCGAGGCGTCAAAGACTACTATTACCGATGTCACTGAGCAGACAACGCTGATGGCTACGGCGTTAAAACAAGCGTTGCAACCTTTAGCTAGGCGTCTGGATGAAAAGCTTATCTTAGATTCCAGTACCGAGCAAACCGGCAAGTTGATTGTTGATTGCCTAAATCGACTTAATACTATCTTTGACAACTATAAATAAGAGCGGTGAATAATCACTAGAGTATTTGAACAAAGTTATTAGTAAGAAACAAATGCTTGGCAGGTTAAAAAAGATATTTAGCTGATGGTTAAATATCTTTTTTTACGTTAGGGTGTTTTAGAGCTATGTCCCGCTTTTCGCTCCTATCAGCGCCAAAGCGCATTGCAAGGCAACCATAGAACCCTTGATTGGTTTTGCTATACAGGAAGTTTTAGAGTAGGTTGAGTGCAGTTTACGGCCCCCAACGATTTTAAGTTCATAAGTTTAAAGTAGTGTTAAAATTGTCGCAGTGTTGCAAAAAATACAGGCAACAGCTAACCCAGCACTGGATATAAAAATTATATATCTAGTGGGTTAGGCTTTACTAATTCATTCTACCAAGCGATATAAGGAAAAATAATGGCGCACAAAAAGAAGAATGTACGCAAAAAAGAATGTCCTGTCTGCGAGCGCGAATTCAGCTGGAGCAAGAAGTTGGATAAAAACTGGGAGAGTATGGTGTATTGCTCCGACCAATGCCGGCGTGTAAAGAAGTATGAGAATGTCGAGCATCAGAAGCAATAATTTAAGTCTAAATTAGATTCGTTGTAGGCTGGGTTTTTAACCCAGCATCTTATAACCTTGTAGGGTGAGTTGGTAGGGTGCGTCTCGCGCACCATTTTGGAAGACCTGACTGTCAATATGATATCAAATAATTAAAGAACTCTTGGTCGTCGTAGGGTGGGTTAGCTCAAGCGTAACCCACCGACTTTAAACTCATAACTTGTCTAATCTCGCTCTTCGACAGCACCCTATAATTTGATTCAAGGAAAACCGATGGCCCATAAAAAGGTAAATCTACCACAAAAAATCTGCCCAGTTTGCCAGCGTCCTTTTATATGGCGTAAGAAGTGGGAGAAGGACTGGGAGCAAGTGATTTATTGTTCTGAGAAGTGTCGACGAGTGAAAAAGAGCGATTAAAAAAAGCGTTACTCTTCTAATAATATAGATACAGAATAGGTGTAACCATGACTTCAAAATTAACTTTAAAACTGACTAGTATCAAAAAAAACTATGACAATAAGGTCTTGCCTATACTCATAGATAAAGCCTGTAAGTTGGACGTTGTTAGCAAACAAAGAGCGCTTGTGGTACCTAAAGCCCATGGCATAGTGCTAGAAGTCGGTGTGGGCAGTGGACTTAATGCAAAGTTTTATAATAAGCAAAAGGTCAAACGAGTAATAGGGGTTGATCCGCACTTGCAGCCATTGGCACGAGAAAGGTTTGATAATGAGGGTATTGAACTTATTTCGCAGCCGTTGTCTGCTGAGACGCTACCTCTTGAAGATAATAGCGTGGATAGCATTGTAATGACTTTTACTTTATGTTCTATCCCTAATCCTATGCAAGCGTTACGTGAAATGAGACGAGTGCTAAAACCTGCTGGTACGTTGTATTATGCTGAGCATGGCCTAGCACCACAGCCTAAATTAATCGGCAAAATACAACAGCTCATCACCCCAGCATGGAAGACGGTATCAGGCGGTTGTCATCTTGATAGGGATATCGAACAGCTGATAGCGCAGGCTGGTTTTGAGGTGTCGGGTCAGCAGAGATTTACTCAGGGTGTAAATATCGTTGGTTATTACTATTGGGGCGAGGCGAGTGTTGCCGCTAGTAAGTTGGGATAAGCTTGATTCTATTTTTAGATTAAATTTTGGTACGTGCCCATCAAATGGTGATAGTAAATAGCTACTTCACGCTTTTCGATCAATGAGCTTTATTATAGAAAAAGGTTAAGGTAGGTTGGGTGGAGCTTGCGACCCCCAACAGTTTTAAATGCAATTTGTTGGGTCTCGTACTTCGACACCACCCTACAACGGTAGACAAGGACAATCATGGCTCATAAAAAAGTAAACCTACCGCAAAAAATCTGCCCCGTTTGCCAGCGTCCTTTTATATGGCGTAAGAAGTAGGAAAAGGACTGGGAGCAAGTGATTTATTGCTCTGAGCGCTGTCGGCGAGTTAATAAGAAAGACATTATTAATTGAGTTAGAATAATGCTTTAGCAAATAATTTACGAGTAAAATTATATATGGAATTAATTAGACCAAGACTGACAGACTTTCATGGGATACATAAATCTCAATCTGAATTAGATTTTGCTATACAATTTTTTGACGAAGATATTCCTCTTTACGTAGATCCATTCCTTCTCTGGAATTCACCATCACAGCAAGACCAAGCCCTTCATACCACGATTACTAATTCATACAATCAACTGAATTATCTGATTAAAAAGAATAAAATCGACGAAGCTATAGAAATTCTCGTAAATATTTCTGAGTGTTCTGAAGTTGGTCTTGGCGTTTCTAAAACCCGAAAAGGTGTGAGAATGGGCACCAAACAAGCAAAAGAAATACTAGATTTGTTCTCTGATATTCCAGAATACAGTCAATTTGGTTTTAGTCATTTCGAAGTCATACAGCTTTACGTTGCTGGAATATCAAAAGATAGAGTCAGTGATATTGCTTGCAATTACATCAAATCGTTTTTGATAGATTATACGATGGAGCAGTGTGAAACGCATGCCATACCTATGGAGGGCGTTATTCTCGACACTTTATATAACTATCGAACTAACAAAGTTGATTCAAACGTTAAGCATAGATTGCCTGTTAATCCTATTACTAAAGAGCCAATCATATTTACTCCAAAAAGGTGGTTAAAGTTTAACCCTTGGATTAATTATGAAAATTACTTTGAAAAGTACTGCCCTAGAGATGAAGTGTTTAACCCTAATGAACCAATTGAAAGAGTTAAAGTTTTAAATTTTAATCGAGATAACTATGGAGTGGTTGAGGATTATATTAAGTATAAAGAAAAAAATGCTAATGATTGTCACAATGACCCTCTTTTCAGCCAAATTCCTGTTTTATCTGCTAGAAGAAAATTAAATGATATCCTCAAGTTAAATATAGGTAAGGATAATGGAGCGGATATGAAGTATGAAGAGTTAGCTACTCAACTCTTAGCGTCATTATTTTATCCACATTTAGACTTTGCTCAGACACAAAGTAGAACTGATTCGGGACGCCATATTCGTGATTTGATTTTTTACAACAATAGGGATGTTGATTTTTTAGATGAGATATTCACAGAGTATGAGAATAGACAGCTTGTATTTGAACTTAAAAACGTAAAAAAGATAGAAAGAGATCACGTTAACCAGTTGAACAGATACTTGCAACCAAATATTGGACGATTTGGTGTATTCTTGACAAGGAATCCTTTACCTAAAGCCATGGAATCAAATATTGTAGATTTATGGTCATCGCAAAGGAAGTGCATTATAGCTATTACGGACGAAGATCTTAAGCTTATGGTTGATGTTTATGAAAGTAAACAACGTGCACCAATTGAGGTTCTTAAGAAAAAATACATAGAGTTCAGACGTTCATGTCCCTCGTAGCAAATAAGGAAATATATTATGAATAGAAACGACGTTGATACATTTGAAAAGCTATCAATGCAGTTATTAGGGGTTTACGAAGAAGTATCACATTTATCAAAAAAAAATCCAAATGATGCATTAAATAAATTCAAATTGAAGTTCATAAATAAATTACTAAACCAAAGTAATAGTTTTTTATCTGATAAATACAAACCTTTTGACGATTTTGAATTATTCGAAGAAGACGATATGCCACAAAATAGCGACATAGTCTTTATACTATCTCAGTATCTTCAATGCTTTGAAAAGCAGAGAGCAGATAATGTCATAATAAATATGGGTAAATGGTATTGGTATGTAAAAGCTAATGAAGGTCAGAAAGGAGATGAAAGAGGTAAAGTTAAAATACGTACTATTCAACCGAAAAAGCTTAAGGAATAGTTATGAAAGATATTGAACATTATACAACTCAGTCTAAAGCGCAGATGCATGATGCTATGACGCCTCTAATAAAGTCGATGTATTCAGAGTTTAAAGAGATATCAAAGAAGAAGCCAGAATCAGCTGTTAGTAAAAACAAAATTAAAATAGCTAATCGTCTATTAGAGAGATTACGTATAATACTTGCTGATGAAGATACTATTGAGTTCTTGGACATACTTGATGAAGATGATGTACCTCAAGCAAGTGATGTAACATTAATACTTTCTCAGTATGTAGCCTCTATGGAAGCTTTTCACGATAAATATTTTGGTTGGGATGGTTCTAATAGAACTTGGTATATAAAATAATTTATAGAGGTAGATGATTTACTTAGAAACCATCTACCTTACTTCGTGTTTAAAAACCTAGGCCAAATTTAGATTGAACCACTTCTTAGCCGTTTTCATATCCCAGTCCTTACGTTCAGTACGGCTCTTTTTTAAAGCCAGCAAAACCTACACCCCATCACGCTTAGCAAAAACATTCGCCACTATCGCGCCACTAAAGTTATGCCACACGCTAAATATCGCACTCGGTAGCGCGGCAACAGGATTGAAGTAAGTGGCGGCGAGGGCAGCACCAAGGCCAGAGTTTTGCATACCCACTTCAATCATAATGGCGCGTCTCTGAGTTTCAGTAAAGCCTAACAATCTAGCAAGTAAATATCCTAAGCTATAACCGAGCATATTGTGTAAGGCTACTACTACAAAAACGATAGCACCACTATCCAAGATCGTAGCTTTAGAAACGGCAACCACAGCTGCTATGATAATAGAGATACCTAATACTGAAATCATTGGTAGCACCGTAATAGCTGACTCGATCTTATCACCAAGAAATTTATGGACGATAATCCCTAATAAGATAGGCAAGATAACTATCTTAGTGATAGTAACCATCATGCTGAGCAGATCGATATCGATCAATTGACCCGCAAATACTTGTAATAGAATAGGGGTCAAGAATGGCGCTAGCAGGGTAGAGATAGAAGTAATAGCCACACTCAAAGCCACATCGCCTTTGGCCAAAAAGGTAATGACGTTGCTAGAAGTCCCACCAGGGCAACAGCCAACCAAAATCACCCCAACAGCAATTAGCGGATCAAGGCTGAAGACTACTGTTAATAAATACGCTATTAATGGCATGATAGTGAATTGTGCTAAAAGACCTATGATCACTGGCTTTGGTCGCTTGATGATTTCTAAAAAGTCTGAAGTTTTAAGAGTCATGCCCATACCAAACATGATGATGCCAAGTATTGGCACGATAAGGAAGGCCAGCGAGGCAAAGAACTCAGGGAAAACAAACCCCAATAAGGCACTAAGCAGGGCCCAAATTGCAAAGGTTTTACCAATCCAGTTAGAGAGTGCGGCAATCTGATTCATAAGGCTATTCACAACAGGGATAATTTAAATCGTAATTTAACACGTCTGCTATTGGTGATTGATAAAACTATTTTGCTGTAGAGCTAGCGATAAGTTTGCTTAGTATTCATAAAAGCATAAAAGCATAAAAGTATAAAAAAAGGCGTACTAACTTTTGGCTAGTACACCGTAGACACTCAATAATCGCTGCTTAGATCAGTTCAACTAATATTCCTACAAATTCGGACTCAACCACTTCTCAGCAGTATTGATATCCCACCCCTTACGCTCAGCATAGCTCTCTAGTTGGTCAGTACTTATTTTACCAACATTAAAGTACACGCTTTCAGGATGCGAATAATAGAACCCGCTAACCGATGACGCAGGCCACATCGCATAGCTTTCCGTCAGAGTAGTACCGATAGCATCGACCGTACCTAGCCACTCAAACAGCTTGCCTTTTTCCGTATGCTCAGGACAAGCAGGGTAGCCAGGCGCAGGGCGGATACCAACGTATTTCTCTTTGATCAGCTCATCATTACTGAGGCCTTCTTCAGGCAGATAACCCCAATACTCTTTACGGATGAGTTTATGCAGATGCTCAGCAAAGGCTTCTGCCAAGCGATCAGATAGCGCTTGTACCATGATAGCGTTATAGTCATCACCATTGGTTTTGTATTGCTCAGCGATGGCTTCTGTACCCGCTATCGAAACGGTGAAGCCACCGAGATAATCAGTATAGGCGTCCGACGGTGAGATAAAGTCGGCCAAGCTATAGTTGGGCGTGCCGCTGGCTTTGTCGCTTTGCTGACGCAAATGTTCAAATTGATATTCTGCACTGCCGCCATCAGTCGGTGCTTTGTCATAAACGCTGACCGTATCTGCACCAGTACGGCGTGCTGGAGCGATTTTAAACACTCCTTTGGCAGTGATTAACTTCTCATCAATCAGCTTTCTAAGCATATCTTCGGCATTACTGAATAAGTCACGCGCCGCTTCACCGACTACCTCATCTTGTAAGATTTTAGGATATTTACCAGCCAGTCCCCAAGAGATAAAGAACGGTGTCCAGTCAATAAAAGGAATCAACTTATCAATAGGGTAGTCGTCAAATATGACTTGGCCTAATTGGTTAGGGGTAGGCGGCAAGTAGTTGTCCCAATCATACTGAAAGCCAATCTTAACTGACTCAGCATAGGATAGCTTGGCAGCTTTGGGTTGGCGTTTGGCCAGACGTTCACGTACCGCGACATATTCTGCACGTGTCTCATCGATTAGCTGCTGACGGTTCTCTTTTGATAACAGCTTAGTGACCACACCGACTGCTCGTGAGGCATCAGAGACATAGATGACGC
The DNA here is from genome assembly GCF_018919485.1 of Psychrobacter sp. TAE2020. GTDB lineage: Bacteria > Pseudomonadota > Gammaproteobacteria > Pseudomonadales > Moraxellaceae > Psychrobacter. The sequence continues at coordinate 1,448,061 of NZ_JAHLMU010000001.1, read as the reverse complement.
CATTGTTCTGATATTGTGGTTCAACTTTGACCGCCGTATGGGCTTTAGAGGTCGTTGCGCCCCCAATCATTAGGGGCAAAGTTATGCCACGCTCTTGCATTTGCTTGGCGACATAGACCATCTCGTCTAGGCTTGGGGTAATCAAACCAGACAGCCCAATGATATCGACTTTCTCGCTAATAGCAGTATCGAGGATTTTTTCACAAGATACCATTACGCCTAGATCAACGATGTCATAACCGTTACAGCCGAGGACCACGCCGACGATATTTTTACCGATATCGTGCACATCGCCTTTGACCGTTGCCATGAGGATTTTACCTTTGGTTTCGCCTTCGACTTTTTCCGCTTCGATGTATGGGTTCAACCAAGCGACAGATTGCTTCATCACTCGGGCGGACTTGACCACTTGCGGTAGAAACATTTTACCAGCACCGAATAAATCACCAACGATGTTCATCCCATCCATTAATGGCCCTTCAATAACCTCTAATGGACGTGGATATTTCTCCCAAGCCTCTTTAGTATCGGCTTCGATAAAGGTAGTAATCCCCTTCACTAGAGCATGGGCAATACGATCTTCAACAGTGCCTTCACGCCAAGTCATATCGACGGTGCTGTCTTTTTTCTTACCACCATCTTGATAGTTCTCAGCAGCGCTCATTAGTCGTTCAGTAGCGTCCTGTCCGCTCTCTCCTTGATTGCGGTTGAGCATCACATCCTCAATCGCATCACGAGCCTCTTTGGGGATGTCGTCATATAGCTCAAGCATCGCTGGGTTGACGATACCCATGGTTAGACCATTTTGTATGGCGTGATACAGGAATACCGAGTTGATGGCTTCACGAATAGGGTTACCACGGAAGCTGAACGAGACGTTGGACACGCCGCCTGACACCATAGCATTAGGTAAGTTTTCAGTAATCCACTTAGTGGCATTAATAAAGTCTGCGCCGTAATTATTATGCTCAGTAATACCAGTGGCAACCGCAAAAATATTAGGGTCAAAGATGATATCTTCACTAGGGAAGCCGACTTCATTGACTAAGACGTCGTAGCTGCGCTGACAGATTTGAGTTTTACGCTCGTAAGTATCAGCCTGCCCATTTTCATCAAAAGCCATAACGATAACAGCCGCACCATAGCGCATGCACAAACGTGCGCGCTCAACAAACTCATCATGACCTTCTTTTAAGGAGATAGAGTTGACGATGGACTTACCCTGAATGCGCTTGAGCCCCTCTTCAATGATGTCCCATTTAGAGGAGTCAATCATTAATGGGACTCGGCTGATATCGGGCTCGCCTGAGACTAAGTTAACAAAGTGAATCATCGCCTGTTTGGAGTCGAGCATGCCCTCGTCCATATTGATATCGACGATTTGTGCGCCCCCTTCAACTTGGTCACGTGCTACATCTAGTGCTTCGGTATAAGCTTCGGTTTTGATTAAGCGTAAGAATTTTTTTGAGCCGGTAACGTTGGTACGCTCTCCGACGTTGACGAATAAATTATCAGGAGTGATGTTAAACGGTTCAAGTCCTGACAAACGACAAGCCGGTGGGATTTCAGGAATTACCCGTGGGGGAAATTTTGCCACCATATTAGCGATTTGGCGAATATGTTCAGGGGTAGTACCACAGCAGCCACCGACGATATTCAAGATACCAGCTTTAGCAAAGCCCTCTAGCAGCGCTGTTGTCTGCTCAGCGGTTTCATCATACTCACCAAACTCATTGGGTAGGCCAGCGTTTGGATGGGCAGAGACATACATATTAGCGATGTTTGATAGCGTTTGAATATGAGGTCTTAAGGCATCGGCCCCTAAAGCGCAGTTAAAGCCCACTGATAATGGTTTGGCATGGCGAACGGAGTTATAAAAGGCTTCAGCAGTCTGTCCTGACAAAGTACGACCTGAGGCATCAGTAATAGTACCCGAAATCATAATCGGCAGCTCAAAGCCGATATCTATAAATACCCCAGTCACCGCAAAGATGGCGGCTTTGGCATTCAAGGTATCAAAGATAGTTTCGATAAGAATGATATCGACCCCAGCTTCTATCAGCGCGAGCGTTGATTCACGATAGTTAAGCACTAACTCATCAAAAGTAATATTACGAAAGGCCGGATCGTTCACATCAGGAGATAACGAGCAAGTTCGTGAGGTTGGTCCTAAGACTCCAGCGACAAAACGTGGTTTCTCTGGGGTCTTAGCATTGAATTCATCAGCAGCCTCACGTGCTAATCTAGCCGCTGCCTTATTTAGCTCTGGCACTAGATACTGCATATCGTAGTCGGCCATCGACAACCGTGTACCGTTAAAACTATTGGTCTCGATAATATCTGCACCGGCTTCTAAATGGGCAAGATGAATCTCTTTAATCATATGCGGTTGTGAAAGCACTAATAAATCATTATTGCCGCGCACATCTTGGCTAATATCGGCAAAGCGCTCACCACGATAGTCAGCCTCTTCAAGCTTATAGTTCTGAATATGGGTACCCATGGCCCCATCGAGCATCAAAATCCGCTTTGCCATCTGTGCAGTGATGCGAGTGCGCGCGCTAAGCTGCTGCTCTTTATAAGGAAACACGGCAGGCGGTGTTAATATGAAATCATTGGGACGAGAGTTATCAGTCGCTGGCGCAACACTATCAGCCATTAGAGTAGAATTTTTGGTCATGGCAGTAGCTGCTAGAGAGTCGGTCATTGAAGAGGTCTTTTCAGTCATAGTAAAGGGCTTATATCGTCAAGATCATAAAAGGGAAGATAAGTAATAGGGGCGATCATTTAGCTTAAAATATAAAAACATAGAGGATATTAACATGAAAATTATAATAGTCAGTGGTAACACAGCTTTGACTTTCGATTCTGCAAAGTAGGAGCAAATACTACTAATATTTATCATTAATAATAACTAGCATTGCCACTTATTTGAACTATGAATAGGGTGTTCAAGCAAAAAATACAGTTTAAAAATGGGCTTTATTAAAACAAAAAAACACAAGATTAACAGTGATTTATAAACAATAAGCTACTTTAAACCAATATGGCTTACGCTAGTGTCTACAAAGCAGACAAAGTTTACAAGCGTATTACAAAAAGTAGCGTAATCATAAGATGATGTCGCAAGTTTATATGTTAGTTTAAGTTCATAAGAATAGTTATCTAATAAGCATTACTTATGAATTTAGGTATTACTTATCAATTGTTCAGCCTTTTTGTGTGATCGATAATTAGTATTTGTTGTTGTGAAGGCTCTTCTTCTTATAAGAAAAGCTTTTGGTAAAATAAACGTAGGATACACTCCATCATTAAGGATATGAATATGAAATTTACAAAAATCGCAACAATTAGTGCTCTAGCGGTTTCAATAGCTGGTCTTTCTGCTTGTAATAATATGATGCCACAAAAAGACACAGCAATGAAAGCACCTATGCATAGTCAAACTATGGCAAAAATGAACGTAGTGCAACTTGCACAAAGTAATGCCGATTTTTCAATATTAGTTGAAGCAGTACAAGCAGCAGGATTAGCAACCGCTTTATCAAATCCTGATGCCAACTATACAGTCTTTGCTCCCACTAATGATGCCTTTATGCAGGTATTGACTGAGACTAAAATGACCAAGGCCCAACTGTTTGCCAATAAGCCTTTATTAACTAAGATATTGGGCTATCACGTCATTAATGGTGATATGCCTATCTATGCTAAAGACGTCAAGCCTGGTAATGTTATGGCACTTAGTGGTGATACTTTAATGATTACCCCACAACTAAAGCTAGTTGATGAGAATGGTCGTATCGCCACGCTACTTAAAACTGATTTAGCCGCTACAAATGGTGTAGTCCATGTTATTGATAAGGTATTATTACCCAAATAAATATTAGTGATCAGTCGTTATCATTTGCATACCTTAAACATTAGTATTTATGCTAAGCTGATTGATGGATTGCCAATAATAGACATAGTCTCTATTAGCAATTTTAAATTTTTCCTTACTGTTAATGCTTAGTAATGAGCGCATTACTAGCCGTTGTTTTGTTTGTCGATAGTTGCTTGTCTTTGATAATAATCTTATTACTTGAACTGTCATAAATTTAAAAAGTGTTTGACCCATACTTAATCCCATAAGGAAATATCCATGTTAAAGAAGACTTTATTATCGTTAGCAATCGCTACTACTGTTCTATCACTAGCTGCTTGTAACAAAGCAGAAAAGGCAGCTGATCCTGTAGAGCCAGAAGTAACCACTGAAGAAGTGGTTGTTGCTCCTGCAGAAACAACTGATCCAGTAGTTGCTACTGATCCAGCGGCAGAAACTATGGCTACGCAAAGCATCGCTGAAATAGCAGCTGGCAACGAAAATCTAACTATCTTAACCGCTGCCCTAAAAGCTGCTGGTCTTGATACTATGATGATGGATGCTGGTGAATATACTGTATTTGCACCAACTGATGATGCATTTGCTCCTGTATTGACTAAACTTGGTGTAACCAAAGAAGAACTATTAGCTAACACTGATTTATTGAAAAAAGTACTTCCATACCACGTTCTACCTATGATCGTTAAAGCAGCTGACATCCCTTTTGGTACTGATGTTGCAACTGTTAACGGTGCTACTATCAATATCAGCGATGCTAATGTGATCACTGATGCTTCTGGCGGTACTGCTAATATCACTGGTACTGACATCATGGCAACGAATGGCGTAATTCATACTATCGATGCAGTATTAATGCCTGAGTAACAGGTAACTATTGTTTAAATAATATTTAGACAATTTGTAATAGTAATAAGAAGCTCAGCCATTAGCGCTGGGCTTTTTTGTGTCTAAGGCTTAAGATATCTATAGTTAAGCTTAGGCAAACGGGTATTGGCTAGACAGAAGGGTTAATGCTGTGATGGTCACAGGGGCTGTTAATTGCCTTCATTGATCCTAAGCATAACTAGGCTAGTAGTGTATTAGCCACTAATAAACGCGAAGCCATAAAAAAGCCTGAGACTATAGCCTCAGGCTTTTATAATTCAAATTATTAACTTAATAGTCGTTAGTAAATAGCTTTGATAGTAATATTTATACTTTAGGCTCTTTACGTAAAGCTTCTTGTCTAAGCAGCTCTTGCTCTCTTAGATGACGCTCTTCCCAATAAGGCGCATTCTTGATACCGAATTTTGCCGGATCAAAAGTATAACGTTTCACCCCAGATTTAAGTTGTGCTTCGTAATCCTTAAGCATAGTGAGCGTTGGACGAGCCACAAAGAAGATAATCAAGATACCAACAATATTGAGCCAAGCCATGAGACCAACACCAATATCACCAATAGCCCAGATATAGCCTGCTGAGTTAAGACCACCATAGGCAACCATAACCATAATCAAGATCTTAACTAAGAAAAGACCTGTTTTATGAGCGCCACGACCGATAAAGCGGCTCAAGTAAGTGACGTTCACTTCAGCGATATAGTAATAAGCTAAGATAGTTGTAAAGGCGAAGAAGAATACGGCAATAGCAATAAAGGTATTACCATAGACACCATATACTGATTCCATCGCCATTTGGGTAAAGGCTGGTGAGTTGATCTCAGTAGTAGCTGCTACGTTTTGCACGATGAACTGACCATCAGGTAGCGTACCTTGGATGTTATAGGTACCCATAGTTAAGATCATGAACGCGGTAGCAGAACAAACAAGCAAAGTATCAACATATACTGAGAACGCTTGTACTAAGCCTTGCTGTGATGGATGCTCAACTTCGGCAGCAGCAGCAGCGTGAGGGCCTGTACCTTGACCGGCTTCGTTAGAGTAAATACCACGTTTTACACCCCAACCGATAGCAGCACCAAAGCCTGCTTGGGCAGTAAAGGCATCACCAATAATAGAGCCGAATACAGTTGGAATCATTTGGTAGTTAGCGCCCATAATGACCAAGGCAAGAACAATATAACCGATTGCCATAAAAGGTACGGCATATTCAGTGAAAGTTGCAATACGTTTGATACCACCGAAGATGATGATACCGAGCACTACTAGGATGATGCCTAGGGCTACTAGACGCATAGAGCCCACTTCTAATGACCCGATGTTCATTACTGTACCTTCACCCATTACTTGAGCAAAAGCGTTGATCACACCGTTGGCTTGCACGCCTGGCAAGAACATACCACAAGATAGAATAGAGGCTATTGCAAAAAGGATACCATACCATTTCTGTCCAAGCGCACGCTCGAAGTAGTACGCAGGACCACCACGGTATTCACCAGTAATAGCATCTTTTTCTTTATAGATCTGTGCTAATGTTGATTCAACATAAGCGGTAGATGCGCCTAAGAAAGCGACAACCCACATCCAGAATACTGCACCGGGACCACCGAAGCCAATAGCTGCTGCTACCCCTGCAATATTACCCATACCTACACGGCCTGCTAAAGAAACAGCAAGGGCCTGAAATGAGGAGATACCATCAGCACTAGATTTACCAGTGAATAGTAATTTAATCATCTCACCGAATAGACGCACTTGTACGAAGCGCGTCAGAATAGAATAGAATAGACCAGCACCCAAGCATAAGTAAATTAACGCTGGGCTCCAAATAATTCCGTTTACAATATTGACTAAACCTTCCATATGTATGTTCCTCAAACTTTCTCAGATTGGCGACTATCAATAAAGGTATTGCTTATTAACTAAACTAAAGCTGTTTATTGAAAGGGTCATCGAGTATGGATATCAGTTGTCTGTATTTGTCCGCAAAGCTTGCTACTATTTATACTATCAATAAAGCTTACTGATTAAAGCTAAGGCTTACTCGTAACAATAGCAGGGTCAGTCAACAAGCTGCGGGGCAATTCCTTTTGCCGTATCGGTCATAATGACATTGTAATTTTAAAAATGTCATAATACTTTAAAATATCATAGAATAATGTTTTAAAAAATCATGCATTAATAATCACAAAACACTAGATTGAATTATCATGTTAAAAAACTAATCATTGGTATTTATTTTCACTATAAAAGTTCTAATAATGACAATCATTAAATAGGTAATAAATCAACTGTTAAATGTATGCAAACCATACGGCTACGTAACTGCAATTTGCCATAGTTTTGTGTTAATTACTAGGTATTTTTTTAATTAGTCAGTGTTGATTAGCAAGGAAATATTAATTTGTAGACAAATATAGAGTATTATGAATAAAACGATATTTGTACCCAACAAAGTACAAGTAATTCACTGGTGAAATGATAGTGTGAATAAATTGGGTGGTTGTGTTTTGGTAAAAATGAATTGTAAAAATGTCGCCATCACGCCATTATTAGCCATATAAATCTTGTTGATCATTATAGTTAGTTATTATTAGTTATTAGGAGTAGTAAATATGACGCGTAAATCTATTATAAAGCCTATTTTTTTATCAGCAGTGTTAGCAACCTCAACGCTGAGTTTAACGGGTTGTGGTTATAATAACCTACAAGCTCAAGATGAGCAGGTGACAGCCTCTTGGTCAGAAGTGGTCAACCAATATCAGCGTCGTGATGATCTAGTGCCTAACTTGGTCAAAGTAGTGAAGCAGTATGCTGATCAAGAGCAAGAAGTCTTTACTCAGGTAGCGTCAGCGCGTTCGCAAGCTGGTGGTATTACTATTACTCCAGAATTGTTGAATGATCCGCAGGCGATGGAACGCTATGCTGCAGCACAGCAACAGATGACTGGTGCTTTATCACGCTTAATGGCAGTATCTGAGCGTTATCCTGAACTAAAGTCAGATGCCTTGTTCCAAGATCTACAAGCGCAATTAGAAGGTACAGAGAACCGTATCACTGTGGCACGTAATCGTTATATCCAAGAAGTGCAAGGCTATAATACTACTGTGCGTCAGTTCCCAACCAATATCACTGCTAAAGTATTCGGTATGAGTGCTAAGCCTAACTTTACAGTAGCTAATGAAGACGCTATTTCTAAAGCGCCAAGCGTTGATTTTGGCGAGTAGGTGTTAATCTGCATTACTGTTTTGAGTTAGTGCAGAGCAGTGTTTAGACTACAGCCGTATGCAGTAAAGGAGCAGACAAGATGCTATTTTGTCTGCTCTATCTATTAAGCGGTTGATGGTAAGCACTAGTATGAGTTTATTGGTGTGAATAGATGCAGTGCTATATAACTTTAAGTAAAAACATTAGGTGGTAGAGAGCAGATGACTAATTCCAAAGCAATTGTAGCGGCCCTACTGTTGACGCTTAGCGCTACTAGTATCACTACGCTAAATGCTGCACCGAATGATGTTGCTGTCGCTGCCGCAGATAATCGCTCTAGCAACAGTGGCATCAATAGTGAGCAGAATCGTAGTGTCGAGGACTTAGTAGCTATCGCCAAAGCTGCTGAGAATAACGAGGCGCTCAATGATGCAGTACTGGGTAATGAAGCCATTAACGGCGCTTTATTAGGTAACGATGCTCTAAATCCTAACGGTGCTAGCGACACCAATAGCGCTAATAGCAGCACTGCTACTAAGCAAGCACCAGTGACCTCCAATGCGGCTAGTGTCGACGCTGATAAACTTATTCTTAATAATCCAGTAGTTGATCAAGCTAATATACTCAATCCGCAACAGAAACAACGCCTTGAGGCGCAACTGCAAGGTATCTATCGTCAAGGCCTAGCACAGGCGGCAGTAATCATCGTGCCTACCACTAATGGCATACCTATATTTGATTACTCGCTACAAGCGGCAGAAAAGTGGAAATTGGGCGAAGCTGACACTGATGATGGCCTATTGATAGTAGTCGCCGTTAATGATCGGGATATGTACATTCAGTCAGGTTATGGTTTGGAAGGTGTATTGCCTGATGGCGCACTGAACCGGATTATTCGTGAGGATATAACGCCTTACTTTAAGCCAGAAAATGGTAGTAGATATTTCGATGGTTTGAGTAATGGTATTAGCCTTATTGAAGAACGTCTAAAAGCAGACCCCGCAATTTTGGCGCAAGCAGATGCGCAAGCGGCAGCACGCAGTCAAGGTCAAAATGATATTGGCGATAGTCCCTCTCCAGTATTCTTATTTATTATGGCCTTAGTCTTTGGTAGCTTTATCACCAGTATCTTTGGTCGTATCTTTGGCTCCATTTTGACTGCTGGCGGTTTTTTTATTGGTTCCTTAGCCTTAGGTGGTGGTTTGTTTATGACTATCATTATGGCAGTGTTTTTATGGCTATTCTTGATAGCTCGTGGCGGTGGCGGTGGTGGTCGCGGCGGACGCGGTGGTGGTGGGATGATATTTCTGCCAGGAGGAGGCTTCGGCGGCGGCGGTTCTAGTGGTGGCTTTGGTGGCGGTGGATTCGGCGGCGGCGGTTTCGGCGGCGGTGGCGGCGGCTTTGGTGGCGGTGGAGCCGGCGGCTCTTGGTAATAGTAATTTTTGATTAATATAGCAATTTGCTTTTATTTTAAGGAATACCCAATGGGATCACTACACACCCAGCTTACAAAGCCCAGTTTTGCACGTTGGTGGCGTCAAGTGTTGTTCGTTCCGCTACTACATAGTAGGTGGATTAATACTGAAACTATACAGATGCTGACGGCCAAAGTTACTCAAGCTGAGCTTGGTCATCGAGGTGAAGTGTTCTTAGTCATAGAAAACCACCTGCCGATCAGTAGTGCTTATTATAGTAGCGGCCATGATCGTGCTATTGAGTTGTTTAGTCGTTGCCGAGTCTGGGACACTGAAGAGAATACTGGGGTATTAATCTATGTTAATGTCTGCGAGCATTATTTGCATATTGTCGCTGATCGTGGCATTAGTTCCCATGTGAGCCCGACGGTATGGCAAGCTATGAGTGACAAAGCAGTAGCAGGCATCGCTAATCAAAAGACAGCAGAGAGTTTGACTGAGTTGTTGGATGAAGTGGGACAGTTACTGCGTCAGTATTATCATTTAGAAGACGATCCAGCAGGCAATGAGTTGTCTGATACCGTATTGTTTATAAAATAAAGCGTATCTCCAATAACGCTTATTACTTATAGCTGTTCCTAACTGAGTTATGTCTTACTGGGCCATAGCCCACTTATTATTAAGATTTCTAACGGATTATAAAAACTGGATTCCTATGATTGAGCTCATTAAAAGACTACCAAAAGCAGAATTGCACTTACATATAGAAGGGTCGCTTGAGCCTGAATTGATGTTTAGACTTTCTAAAAAGAATAATATAGACATCCCTTACAATAGTATTGAAGATGTGCGCGAAGCCTATAATTTTACTAATTTACAGACTTTCCTAGATATCTACTATGCTGGGGCAAAAGTGCTAATTACTGAAGATGACTTCTATGATTTAACTTGGGAATACATCTTGAAGTGTGTTGAAAACAATATTATCCATACGGAAATATTTTTTGATCCACAGACTCATACTGACAGAGGCATAGCTTTCGAGACGGTCATCACTGGAATCAACAATGCTTTAGCCGATGCTAAAGAAAAGTATGGCATTACATCTTGTATTATCATGTGCTTCTTAAGACATCTATCACAGCAAGAGGCTTTGGCAACTTTAGAGCAGTCTTTAGCCTTTAAACACCATATTGTCGGTGTTGGTCTTGATTCATCAGAATTAAATAATCCTCCGTCAAAATTTATAGAAGTGTTTAGCAGAGCCAAGCAAGAGGGTTTTAAACTAGTCGCTCACGCTGGTGAAGAAGCGGATTTTTCTTATATTTATGAAGCGTTGGATCTGTTAGAAATTGAGAGAATAGATCATGGCGTACAGTCTATAAAAAGCCCAGCACTATTGAAGCGTTTAAAAGAAGAGCAAATACCGCTTACGGTATGCCCGAACTCTAATATCGAACTCAAAGTATTCGACAGTTACCAACAGCATAATATAAAACAGCTGCTAGATTATGGCTTGAATGTCAGCGTCAACTCAGATGATCCAGCCTACTTTAAAGGTTATATCAATCAAAACTTTATTAACCTTTATGAGAATATTGATCTATCAGCAGCAGATATTATTACCTTAGTAAAAAACTCTTTTAGATCGGCTTTTATAGATGATGAGTTAAAGCAAGCCTATTTAGCTAGAGTTGATGAGGCGGTATAAGTTCTCATATCAACATAGTTTAAGCTGGCCTATTATTTTATGAGCTTTTGTAATAGCAATGGCAATACTAGCCCAGCCTTTTGCGCTAGAGTGATATCGACTAAGGTATTGGGGGTAGGGTTGGGGTTTATCTCGATGATTTTAGCACCGTTTTGCTTGGCCAATTGCGCAAGACCAGCGGCAGGGTAGACTAAGCTTGAAGTACCAATGCTAATAAAAACCTCACAGTTAGCAGCGGCTTGTTCTGCTATTCGCCATGACTCGGCTGGCAAGGACTCACCGAACCAAACAATATCAGGCCTAATATAACCACTACAATGACTACAAGTTAGTAGCTCGTTACTATACCTAATAGTAGCGTTAGGGCTTTTGGCTGTTTTAGTAGACTGCGATTGAGGGTTATAAGGGGCCGCGCATTGACTACAGCGATTGCGCCAAAGGTGCCCATGCAAATGAGTCACTGCAGTGCTGGATTGATAAGAGTGCTTGGCTGGTTGCTGACTAAGCGCTTGTTCATGCAAGTCATCTACATTTTGGGTAATCAAAGTCAGTTGCTGTGCTTGAGCTTGTTGCCACTGAGCAAGGGCTATGTGAGCAGGGTTTGGCACTTTATCTTGTACTAGCTGACGACGCCATTGATACCAAGACCAAACTAGCTGCGGATCTTTGGTGAATGCGCTAGGACTAGCCAAGTCTTCGGCACGATATTGCTCCCATAATCCAGTTTGCTTGTCACGGAAAGTTGGAATACCGCTTTCAGCTGAAATTCCAGCTCCTGTCAGTATACAGATACGAGAAGATTGAGCTAACAATTGAGTAGCTTGATGTAGTTGAACCGCTAGTTCTGCTAACATAGGATTACCTTAGCTAATAATGGATGCATAGTTATGATAGATGGAATTTGGTGGCTTGTCATATTATTAGCAGTTGTTGCGGCTTTATGGTTATTAGCAAAGTCACGTAGCAACGAGAAGCCTAATAATAAGAGTAAACCAAGCAATTTGGCCACGAGTGCGACTTTACCCAATAATGATGCTCTACAAAAAACTTTGAAATTAATTAAGCAGCACTTCCCTGATTATCGAGTAGCTCGTAAAGGCAGTCATTTATTGATCAGTAAGCAGGGGGTGAAGATCGCTATGATTACTATTGATAAAAAGATAGCTGTTGGTCAGCGTCGTTTAGGTGAGGTGCCAGTGATGAATTATCATCGAGTGCCTAACCGTACGCAAATCGCTATAAGTTTGCAGCATATGGACTGAATAGGTATGGATTAACTAGATAGTTAGATTAAAAAGTTATCTATAATCATCTCTGACAAAAACTACTGCAAATAGCGTAAAGCTCACTATTATCTTAATGCTAGTGCCTAAACTATAGTTTTTGTTAAAAACGTAGTTCTGCTACGGTCGATTTATTACTAGACTGCAACGACCCTTATGGGTTTTTGACGCCAGTCATCGCAAACTAGAAAGTCCGTATGTCGATTAACAGCGCTCTTGGGAGGAACTTTATCCTTACCACGGCAAAATCCTTCCAATCCATGCGGCTTTATTAACCTATTAATGGTACAGCGAGCAACGCATACCCCAGCAATTTTCATCTGTTACTAAGCCTATCAAGCTTTACAGAGCCCATAACGGCACTTGCTGTCCTGCCAGATAGGTCTCCCACTATGGTGCAGCGGATCAAAACACAAAAAGGGTGCTGACTCTAGATTTAGGGTAAGCCCCCTTTTTTTCTGCTATAAAACTTACTCACTACTTAGGTTTATCTATCAGGATATAAGCCAGTATATTTTTTAGAGTTTGTCCAATTATGATATTAATTCAAGCTAGTGAAAGACAGTATTAATAATAACTTAATTAAGTTTTCCATGATATTGCTCAGGTACTACGACTCAGAAGGTAGAAAGCTCTGATATTAGAGTCTTCGAGTCGTTAAGTTTTGTAATCTATTTCTAGTTGTCATAAACTCGATCAAGCCCTATAAGCGCGATTAGCAATATTCGGTAAAATCGATAAGCTTTGTAAATCAATAGTTTATTCTAAGCCCTTATAGGACGGCTAGTTGCATCAGCAAACCTCTAATATTTCCAATAAGATTCCTGCCTAGCTATAAGTGATTCTAAAGACTAATTAACCTTGTTGATCTACTATTAAACTGCGACAATAGAGAAACAAATGAACAAAAAGATAAACGAAAAGACGCATAAAGAACAAAAAATTTTATATTACTACAAACTTAAGGCTTTCCTGAATCATAACAAGGTGACCAAAAACACTCAGTAGCAGCTTGAGTTACTAATCTCCCTACCAAGACTCTCCGGATAGTTCAATCATCATTACTCTTATTTTCCTCAAGGAAGAAAGATGAATCTACAAGCGCTAAAACAGATGCTTATTTATAAAGTCATGGTGTTGGGGTTGTTATTAAAAATACCTGTATCAGCGTTGGCAGTAGATATTGCAGCCATTAAAAGCTCAGCAGAGCATGGAGACATATCCGCCCAGTTTAATCTGGGCTTAATGTATGATAGCGGCAAGGGGGTGCGTAGAAGCCCTACCATGGCAGCGAAGTGGTATAGAAAAGCGGCTAATCAAGGACATATCGATTCTCAATCTAATCTTGGGTTAATCTACGAATCAGGTAGAGGAACAGTAAGAAACTCTGTTGCAGCAGCGAAGTGGTATCGAAAGGCTGCTGATCAAGGCCATGCTGATTCTCAGTCTAGTCTTGGAGTAATGTATGATAATGGCAGAGGGGTTTTACAAGATTTCGTTACAGCAGCGAAGTGGTATAGAAAAGCTGCTGAGCAAGGCCATATCGATTCACAGTCTAGTCTCGGGTCTATGTACGATAATGGTAGAGGGGTTTTGCAGAATTCCGCTACAGCAGCGAAGTGGTATAAAAAAGCTGCTGAGCAAGGCCATGCTAACTCTCAGTCTAGCCTAGGTATAATGTACGATAATGGCAGAGGGGTTTTACAAAATTTTGTCACAGCAGCGAAATGGTATACAAAAGCTGCTGATCAGGGCCATGTCAATTCTCAGTCTACTCTTGGGATAATGTACGATAATGGTAGAGGGGTTTTACAAAATTTCGTTACAGCAGCGAAGTGGTATCAAAAAGCCGCTGACAAAGGGCATGCTAACTCCCAATATAATCTAGGATTAAGTTACGAGAAAGGCTTAGGGGTCGTTCAGGATCCGGCTACAGCAGCAAAATGGTATCGAAAAGCTGCTGATCAAGGACACTCCAACTCGCAGTATAATCTAGGATTAAGTTACGAGAAAGGTTTAGGCGTTCGCCATAGTTACGTTGAGGCCAAAGAATGGTTTGGTAAATCATGTGATAGTGGCAATCAGAATGGCTGTGATAAGTTTCAGATGTTAAATGGCTGAGTCTTTACAGGAGTAAGAGGTAATAATAAAGGGATAATGCGAAGAGTGGTGCGCTCGGCGGGAATCGAACCCACGACCCTCGGCTTCGGAGACCGATACTCTATCCAACTGAGCTACGAGCGCATTGTTAGGCTTGAAATTAAGACCGCCTAGTCTAACAAATAAAAGCTATAAAGCCAATCAACAAAGCTTGTTATCGATGTTTCTTTATAAAAAACACTATAGTCAGCAAACAGGCATGGCAATTTACCCCTCTTTTCCCTTATAATGATAGGGGAAATAACTATCAATGACCACCGATTACAAGTGTACTAGTAGAGTTGATATACGTTGAATAATATATTTAACTATTGCTAGCCATTTGTACAAGATATAAGAGAACGTGACGAATGAGAAAAGTAGTGATGTTATCGGCAGCTGCCATTCTAGGAATCGCTAGTATCGCGGTGAGCCAAGCTGAAGAAGTTGTAGACACTCCTGTAGCTATCTCTGCAGTAGCAGAAGATACGGCGACTGAAGCTCCTGCAGTAGCCGCTGAAGCTCCTGTAGCATTAGGTGATGAAGTTCAAGCTGCTGCGGATACTACTGGCGCAGCTGATGGTGCTGTTGCTGAAGATCCAGCGGCAGTTGCTGCTGCTCCTGCCATGGCTGCTGCGGTTGTTGATGAAGAGCCTATTCCTGAAGATACTCCACAAGTTCAGAAGCTTATTGCTCTTTATCCAAATCTAATTGCCCGTATTCAGCCTGTAGGTCAGGTTTGTTTTGAAGACGGCGAGATTTGTGATGTAACGGCACGTTCTTCTGGCCCCTCGGCTGGTGATGGCCCTCGCGACGGTGGCGCTGTTTATAATGCCGTCTGTCATACTTGCCATGCAGCAGGTTTGTTAGGCTCACCTAAGCTAGGTGATGCTGGTGCTTGGGGACCTCGTATAGCGCAAGGTAAAGAGACGCTATACACTCATGCAATAAATGGTTATAACGCTATGCCTGCCAAAGGCGGGGCTGATATCCCTGATGAAGAAGTACAAAACGCTGTTGATTATATGGTTGGTGAAGCCAGCTAACGGCTAGCAATATTATTGAGTTTATAGGGCACCTACTTTATTAGCTAAAGTCGGTGCTTTTTTATTTTTGGCATTTACTTCAATATATTGCTCGAACCTATTGTTTAGTGACTTTAAATAGTCGATAAGTTACTCTTATCTCATCGTTATAGGCGTAGGCAGTTGAAATCGATTATAACTAGCCTCACATTAAGGCCTTAGATACTTTTTTAATCATTCTTAAATATATAACAAAGAGGCCTTCATGTCTGAAGTACCTGCACTTGCTATCGAGCATTTATCCAAAACTTATGATAATGGCTTTTCAGCGTTGAAAGACGTGAGCTTAGTCGTCCCTCAAGGTGGTTTTTTCGCCTTATTAGGACCTAACGGTGCTGGTAAGTCAACGATGATTGGTATCATCAGCTCGCTGTTTAAGCCGACTGCCGGTAGCGTGAAGATATTCGGTATTGACTTGCTAGAGAACCCTTCCATTGCCAAGCAGTATCTAGGTATAGTACCGCAAGAGTTCAATTTCAACATGTTCGAAAAAGTAGAAGATATCATCATCACCCAAGCGGGTTATTTTGGCATCCCTGCTAAAGAAGCTAAGCCACGTGCTGAGCGTCTGCTTAAAGCTTTAGGACTATGGGATAAGCGCGACAGTAAGTCCCGCGAGCTATCTGGCGGTATGAAACGACGCTTGATGATTGCCCGAGCGCTGATTCACAAACCTAAGCTGTTGATTCTTGATGAGCCCACGGCTGGGGTAGATATCGAGCTACGCCGTTCAATGTGGGAGTTTATGCAACAGATCAACGTCGAAGAGAACACCACTATCATTCTGACTACTCACTATTTAGAGGAAGCTGAACAGCTGTGCAAGCGCATCGCTATTTTAGATCATGGTGAAATCCGTATTAATACTGAAATGAAAGATTTGCTTGGCCAGTTATCGGTTGAGACTTTTGTATTAGACTTAGAGCAGCCCCTTAATCAGCCGCTAGTGATCGACAAAGTCACGGCAATTACCCAGCCTGATGAGCTGACAGTAGAAGTTACCTTAAGTAAAGGCGAGAGTCTTAACTGTGTATTTGAGCAATTGACTGACCTAAATATTGCAGTGGCCAGTATGCGTAATAAATCAAACCGCTTAGAAGAGCTATTTATGCGTTTAGTAGATAAGAATATTCAAAGCGCTGACAGTATGAAGGAGGCAGGGTTATGAGTAAGGAGATAAGAATAGATCCTAACGAAACTGTGTCATGGAACAAGAAGTGGATAGCTTTTAATACTATATTTATGAAAGAGATTCGCCGAATATTACGTATTTGGCCGCAGACATTACTACCGCCAGTGATCACTATGGCGCTATATTTTGTGATTTTTGGGACGATGATAGGCGATAGAGTTGGCGAAATGGGCGGTGTGCCTTATATGCAGTTCATCGTCCCAGGCTTGATTATGATGGCGGTAATTACCAACAGCTACTCGAACGTAGTATCGAGCTTTTTTAGCGCTAAGTTTACCGCTAGTATCGAGGAGATATTAGTCTCTCCAGTCTCTAAGCATGCAATCTTGATGGGCTACGTTAGCGGTGGTGTTTTCCGCGGTCTGACTATTGCCATCATTGTTTCAATCGTGGCGCTGTTCTTCACTGAATTGGGGGTAGAGCATTTATTCATCACTATATTTACGGTGCTTGGTACTTCTATCTTGTTCTCGTTAGGCGGTTTTATTAACGCTGTATATGCTCGTTCTTTTGATGATATCTCTATTATTCCAAGCTTTGTATTAACGCCTCTAACCTTTTTGGGTGGGGTGTTTTACTCAATGGAAGACTTATCCAGCTTTTGGCAAAATATCTCTTTATTAAACCCAATTGTCTATATGGTTAACGCTTTTCGTTATGGTATTTTAGGCTATTCTGATGTCAACGTTTGGTCCTCAATGGCGGCTATTTTTGCCTTCTGCGTAATATTCTATATTATCTGCTATCGCTTACTTAGTAATGGTTCACGCATTCGCTTGTAGATGGATTGCTGACAGCTAGAGTAGAGCTCTATAAAAAGTCCAACGTGGTTGGGCTTTTTTTATGCTCGCTATAGAGGGACATTTTTTCATTATTTCTAATAGTAAATAACTGGTATCTAATTCTATGAGAGTTTATTGTCGATGATTTGATTTTTGCTAGCTGATCCCGCCGTCCGCTATTATCTTGCCAGTCTGTTAGGGCATCGGCTAATGGCTGAGCAGCTTCCTGCTGCCGCGAGACTCTGCCCAGCCAAGCCGTCGCAACCTAGCAATCGGACAAGGATAACCGCTACAGTCGAGGCTAAAAAGCGCCAAGTAATTCAAGAGTAGCGATGTAAGGTTAGGGATCGCAAGCTGCGTTCAACTATAGAGTTATAGACACTCTAAGTTAATGTCTTGTAGGGTGGGTTACGCTTGGATAAAGTCACTCTATGCCTATAACATTCACCGCTAAAAAATGGTGTGTGGGGCGTCACCTTACTTATTCTACCAAATTATGGTTATGACATAGCAAGCAAAGCTGTTGGGGGTCGCAAGCTCTGCCCAACCTACTAATGAGCCATCGATCATAATTTATGCGAGGCAAGTTGGTGCTAAGGTAACAGAACCCATAGATTAGTCTCACTCGCTGATGTTTGGGGAAGCAAGCTCTGCTCAGCCTACGTGTTTAACATCGTGACATAATTATTGTAAGGTAGCTTGGTTTTAAAATGCGAGATTCAGTAATGGTTTTTCAACACGTCCTATATTAAGGTAAAATAGTTCTCTTTTTATACATGACTATTCTTTTTTAAAGTTATGGCGAATTTCAAAGGTAATTTATGAGTATTCACGGTATTTTAGGTGAGCAAACTACTGACTATCCAACTCAGTACAGCCCAGAGACGCTATATCCGATTGCTCGTAGCAGGGGCCGTGATGTTATCGGCTGGCAACAGGACAAGCTGCAAGTGGGTCTGGACTGGTGGCATGCTTTTGAGATGTCATGGCTTAATCTGCAAGGTATCTCGCAAGTAGCAATGGCTCGTTTTAGTATTCCAGCGACTTCAGCCTATATCGTTGAGTCCAAATCGTTAAAGCTGTACTTAAATAGCATTAACTTTACTGAGTTCACCAACTGGCAACAAGTACAAACCCTGCTTGCCAGAGACCTATCAGCTTGCGTCCAAGCACAGGTAAGCGTCGAGTTAATAGCGTTAGATGATATGCACTCGAGGCTACTAATCATTGAGCCAGAAGGGGTTAGTATCGATGATGCCTTAGCAGAGTGTACAGACAAGGTAACGTTAACCCTGCATCCTGACGCTTCTCTATTAAAGGGTGTGTCAGACAATAATGCTAATAAACAACAGCAAGCGCAGCAGAGCGTTAGTTTTTACTCCAACCTGTTACGTAGTAATTGTCCAGTGACCAATCAGCCAGATTGGGGCACCTTAGCCGTTACGATGACCAGCATCAGCACAATTGTTCATGCCGATATGTTGCGTTACGTATTAAGCTTTCGTCAGCATAATGGCTTTCACGAGCAATGTGTAGAGCAGATATTTGCTGATTTAAGTCAGCATTTTCAACCGAGTGAATTAATGGTAAGAGCTTGGTATACACGCCGCGGCGGTATCGATATTAATCCTTGCCGAGTTAGTGATTTAAGTTTATTACCTAAGCCGAGTCGTCTAATCCGTCAATAAGGCTATTGATGAGGGGCCGTCTATAAATAAACTAGTCTGTGAATAAAGCAGCTTAATAGCCAATGTAGACTATAAAGAATCCAGACTATAACCAAAAAAGGGCCTATTTTATTTAATAAGATAGGCCCTTTTTATACTGATTATCATTATGCTAAGCTATATTTAATACTAAGTTAGTAAATAATAAGCTACTTAGCATTAATTTTTGCTAATACTTCATCACGGCTAAGCATCAGCTTTTCACCATCACGGCGATTGACGTACTCATACTTGTCTTCAGCAAGGTTACGATCTGAGACGACGATACGATGTGGAATACCGATCAATTCCAAATCAGCAAACTTAACGCCTGGACGCTCATTACGATCATCGAGCAATACATTCATACCAGCCGCTTTTAGCTCTTCATATAGAGCAGTAGCGGTTTGCATCACCGTATCTTCTTTAGATTTCATCGGTACGATAGCTACTTCAAAAGGCGCTAGCGAATCATCAACGTTAGGAGTTACTGGCCACATGATACCATTTTCATCATGATTCTGTTCGATAGCAGCGGCAATAATGCGGCTAACACCAATACCATAACAGCCCATCATCAAGATAACTGGCTTGCCATCTTCACCCGAGACGCTACAGTTCATCGCTTGTGAGTACTTATCACCCAACTGGAAGATATGACCAACCTCGATACCACGTTTGATCTGTAAAGTACCTTTACCATCAGGAGAAGGATCGCCTTCATTGACATTGCGAATATCGACGATACGGGTAATATTAGCGTCGCGAGCCCAGTTCATTCCAGTAGTATGTTTATTAACTTTATTAGCACCGGAAACAAAGTCGGAGAGCGCTGCTGCTGCACGATCAACGAATACTGGAATATCTAGCTCAACGCCAATATACCCTTTATGTAGGCCAGCTGCTTTTAACTCTTCTTCAGAAGCCATAGTTAAAGGCATATCAGCTTCTTCTATTTTTTCCGCTTTAATAGTGTTGAGCTTATGATCACCACGTAATACTAAAGCGATAAGCTGGGCCTCGCCTTCCATAGTATGTCCATGGACGATGAGGGTCTTGACAGTAGTTGCCAATGGAATATCTAGATGTTCAGCGACTGATTCACAAGTAGGCATATTCTCAGTGAGTACATCTGCACGTTCTGCAGTAGGCGCTTGACGCTCAGCAGTACTGATTGACTCAGCAAGTTCGACGTTAGCCGCATAATCAGAGGCATCGGAGAAGGCGATATCATCTTCACCGCTATCAGCCAGCACATGGAACTCGTGTGAGGCAAAGCCACCAATCGAGCCAGTATCGGCTTGTACAGCACGGAAGTCTAAACCCAGACGGGTAAAGATACGCACATAAGCTTCGAACATTTCTTGATAAGTCTTGGCTAATGAAGCTTGATCGACATGGAAAGAATAGGCATCTTTCATAGTGAATTCACGAGCGCGCATTATGCCAAAGCGAGGACGAATTTCATCACGGAACTTATTCTGAATTTGGAAAAAGGTAATAGGCAGTTGCTTATAACTACGTAGTTCACCTTGTGCCAAGTTAGTAATAACTTCTTCGTGAGTAGGCCCCAATACGAAGTCGCGATTGTGACGATCCTTAAAGCGTAACAGCTCAGGACCGTAATCATCGAAGCGGCCAGTGGTTTGCCAGAGCTCAGCAGGCTGAGTCATGGGCATTAGCACTTCTTGCGCACCGACATTCTGCATCTCTTCACGAACAATACGCTCGACTTTTTGCAGGACTCGCAAACCTAGCGGCAACCATATATATAACCCAGAAGCGATTTTGCGGATAAGACCGGCACGAACCATTAGTTGGCTTGAGGCGATATCGGCATCACTCGGAGTCTCTTTTAGCGTAGCGAACAAAAACTGACTGGCTTTCATAAATAAAGCGTAACCTTATCAACGATCAAACAATAAATAAATAAGGCACTGGGAGTTCGATTAATAGCTTAATCTCACCTTCGACTTGCCTTCTTAGTGGGGGATATCTAACGGTTAGGGTGTCCATAGCTATACTTATAATAAGTACTTATCAAGGCAGTAGCTTGATAGTTAATTGCGCTTATACAGCATAGAGACAATCTAGCATAGACAGCTATGGACTATGGTAGGTAAAGTTCGCCTAAGACGCAATGACTTTTTATCTTTTCAACTATAACTAAGCTTAAACCGATAAATTATGCTACTAATAAACATCTATGGGCTAATTTTTATAGCAAGATAGCAGAATGGGCCTTACTATAGCTACCTGACTATAGTTACCTGCTCTCCCAGCAATTGTGTAGAGATATAGTAGCGGTTACTTGAACTGACGGCTAGCAAGCAGCATTTATAGCAAAGTATCTAACGCTTGTAGCGCTTTTATCTATTATTAATAACTTTTATAAGGTAGCTGATATGACCGCGTCTGACCATAAACCTGTCAATGGCGATAGTGCGCTTAGTAAGCAGCCTAAATCAAAACCAGCCATTGCAAAAATGTCTTGGTTATTGCTGATTGTTGGTTTGGCAGCTTTAGTAGCGGCTATTTATATTTCTCAAAGCAGTCAAGATGAGCCGGAAATCAATACTATCACTCGCGAAGGGGTAGTGACTCGGATTCAGCAGCTCAATCGTTTACAGACGGTGGCTTTTAACGTAGATACTATCATTACTAGCGAACGCACGGGCAGTTGGATGAAGTTGTGGCAAGATGAGCAAAAGGCTTTATTTATCGCTAAAGGTCGTGTGCAAGCGGGTATCGATTTAAGTGCTTTGACTCCTGAGATGGTACAAGTAGTGCAGCCTGCTGAACCGCTCAATGTAGAGGATAAGGGCGCACAGTCTATCGATGCTAATAACCCTATCTCTACTATGCCGCAGATCATTATCACTATACCGCCCTCAGAGATATTTGCGGTGTATTTGGACGATATAGAGATTTATGATTGGCAAACTGGGGTATTCGGCATGATGCAAGTAGACCCTACTATTTTGGCGCAAGCACAGAGCATGGCCAAAAAAGAAGTACTAGAGCGCGCTTGTCGCGGCGATGTTATGACTATCGCTCTTGAAAACGCTCAAACTCAGTTGCAGCAGCTGTTTTCTTTAACAGGGGCGACCGTTAAGGTCAACACGCAAGGCGCTGGCGCTTGTCAGATGCCAATGAGTAACGCCACAGCGTCTTAGAGTACGCTTATCTATATCTGTTAATCTACCGCAGTTTATTTTCAGGTTGCTGATTTAGCATAATCATGTTTGCTAGTTTGTTATTGAAAGCGGTCTACTAAAGGCTGCTTTTTAACGGCCCGTTTTTAGTAGCTGTTTTTTAACAGTTATTTCTTGAATTCAGCAATAGCGGCTAGTCGAGCTTGTTTATGTTCCACTATCGGTACAGGATAGGCAGTATTAACAAACTTACCACCGCTACTAAAAGCTTTACGCATCTTATCTTCGCTATGTAAGATGCTGGCAGGAACCGCTTTTAGCTCAGGCAGCCAAGTCTTAATAAAGATAGCATCAGGGTCATGGCTCTTAGCTTGGCTGAAGGGATTCATAATGCGGAAGTAGGGCGAAGAGTCGGTGCCAGTTGAAGCACTCCACTGCCAGCCGCCGTTGTTAGAAGCAAAGTCGCCATCTATCAGTTGCTGCATAAAGTAACGCTCGCCCCACCGCCAATCAATCAACAAATCCTTAGTCAAAAACATCGCGGTCACCATGCGCAAACGATTGTGCATAAAGCCTGTCGCATTGAGACAGCGCATCGCTGCATCTACTAATGGCACCCCGGTGTTACCGGCACACCAAGCGGCAAAGTCTTGCTTATCATAAGACCAGTCAACCTTTTTATCAGTAGCATTTTTATAAGCTTGATGCCGAATCAGTTCAGGCTTCTCTACTAGCACATGACGATAGAAGTCACGCCATGCCAGTTCACTAATCCAGCGATTGATATCTTCACTGTCACTATCATTAACCTCCAACTGTTGTTGCGCTCTTGCCACTTGCATATAGCACTCTCTAGCACTAATGGCTCCGATAGTCAGGTAGGCAGACATATGGCTAGTGGCCTGCAAGCTTGGGACATCGCGGCTGACATTGTAATTGTCAATATCGTCAGCTATAAACTGCGCTAGTTGTGCCTTAGCCGCTGCCTCTCCAGCAGGATAGTCGGCACGTGACTGCTTAAGTTGCGCCGTGCTATCACTGTACCCTTTAAGCTCTTTGTTGTTAAGCTGAGCTTGTTGGTAGTCATTAACCAGCTGATCGCCTAATGAGCTTATCTCGCTACTATTACCTTCAGTGTTATGAGCGCTAGCAGAAACTGATTTTAGCGCTGTTGGTTCCGTGCTGGTTTTATTACTAGCCAGCTGTTGAGCTTCATGACTATGCATTTGACTGGCTTCTACGGTATCACGCCATTTTCTGTAAAAAGGGGTAAACACTTTGTACATACTATCACCGTCGTTAGTAGTGATACTAAGGGGCGGTAAAACACACTGGTCATGCCAGCGTATAAACTCAATATTATGGTTTGCTAATTGCTCTGTTAGCTGTCGATCACGATCGATTTCATTACCTTCGTATTCGTGATTGGCCATGATACAACTGACATTTTGACTAACGCATAGCTCATTAATAGCCTCTATACAAGCCGCGAAGTCTGAGCAAACATGGACGCTTAGAGTAATATTTAATTGCTTATGCAAGTCTTCAGCAAGGATCGGCAGTGTGCGTGCAATATGATCGACTTGCGCTAATGAGTTATTGTGTTCAAGCCACTGTTCAGGAGTATAAAAATATACGGCGGAAACTTTTATTTTTTCAGCATTTACACCGTCATTAGAATGCTCAGTAACTGCCCGTTCGCAGAGGGCTGTTAAAGCGGTATTGTCATGAAGGCGCAAATCACGGCGAAACCACATCAAATAGTGGGGTGAGGGTAGGTTACTATTATCAGCTTGTTGGTTAACTTGGTTAGTACTATCATCAATTACTGCTGTCTTTGTGGACATTGAGAAATCCTTATTTTAATCATAAACAAAACTATGAATAAAAGTATGCTAGGATAAGTTTTTGTATGCAATTCATTTGCTATCTAAATAACAAATTATCATCATTTATTACCAGCATTTTTTATGATTCATTTGGTATTCTATCCCTAATCAATGTTTGCTGTTCGTAAGGTTATACGATGCACGTAAAATTCTGTGGTTTCACCCAAATCGACGATATAAATACTGCTGCCCTATTAGGGGTAGATGCGGTAGGTTTAGTGTTTTATCCGCCAAGTCCCCGGGCCGTCAGTTGGGCGCAAGCGCAAACTTTAAGTGCGGCGCTGCCAGCATTTGTCAGTGTAGTAGCTTTAGTAGTCAATATGGCTGAAGCTGAGCTAATTGAATTGGCTAAAAAAGTGGCCTTTGATATCATTCAATTTCATGGTGACGAAAGCCCTGAGCAGTGCCAACAGCTCGCTGGCTTAGTCAATAAACGCTGGATAAAAGCTTTGCGTATAGACACTCAACGACATACCCTAGCTAGCGTTAGTGCTAGGATTGAACAGTTTGCAGCAGCAGGTGCTAGTAGTATATTACTCGATGCTTATCATCAGCATAAGTACGGTGGTACTGGCGCTCGCTTCGATTGGAGTTTAATACCGACTGATAGTGTGCTACCAATTATTCTAGCTGGTGGCCTCGATGACCAAAATGTCGCTGCTACTCTAGATTTACCTATCTACGGCGTCGATGTAAGTGGCGGTATAGAGAGCGCTAAAGGTATAAAAGACAATGCTAAAATGCGTAGCTTTATGAAAGCCATTAAAAACGATCGATGGCAAAGCGCAGCGCACAGTGCAGCAGTAGCCAACTAAAGCTTAAGTAAGTAGAGTTAAATACTTAGTTTTTTATCCCTAGTTTTTAGTGGCTAGTGGTTAATACTTAGCTTTTCATACTTATTGTTCAATGCCAAGTTTTGAATACCTAGTCTTGAATACCAAGTTTTCAACGCTTAGTTTTTAATGATTAGTCATGGTTTATTTGCTTGCTAAGGTTCTAGGCCAAGTCCTTGAACCTTCTAATCCCTCATTTTTATCACCACTTTTCAAAATTAATTCTTCACCACTCATTTAAGTCATTAACTTTTTGAGTTATTACTATAAAAAACCCCTTATCGTAGGAATTATTATGAGTTCTGTAGCAAACCAAACCCCCATTACTAAGTCTTCTTCTACCCCAGAAGCGGTTAATAGTTTTAGCAATCCAGAAAACGTGCAAGACTTTAATCAGTATCCTGATGCCCGTGGACATTTTGGCGTACATGGCGGACGTTTTGTCTCTGAGACCCTTATGGCTGCTCTAGAAGAGTTAGAAGCGCTATATAATAAAGTCAAAGCCGATCCAGCATTTTGGAAAGAGTACCATGATGATTTAGTCAATTATGTCGGTCGCCCAACCCCGCTTTATCATGCCAAACGCTTGAGCGATGAGATTGGTGGGGCACAGATTTATTTTAAACGTGAAGATCTCAATCACACTGGCGCGCATAAAGTGAATAACGCTATCGGTCAGGCCTTATTAGCTAAGATGTGCGGCAAAAAACGTATTATCGCTGAGACTGGTGCTGGACAGCACGGTGTTGCCACAGCTACGATTGCCGCACGTTTAGGACTAGAGTGTGTAGTCTACATGGGTGCTGACGATGTCGAACGCCAGAAGATGAATGTCTACCGCATGCGTCTGCTGGGTACTACTGTAGTGCCCGTTACTTCTGGTTCACGCACTTTAAAAGATGCTTTGAACGAAGCAATGCGTGATTGGGTAACTAACGTTGATACTACTTATTATATTATTGGCACCGTCGCCGGTCCGCATCCTTATCCGTTATTAGTGCGTGACTTTCAGGCGATTATTGGTAAAGAAACACGCGTACAGCATTTAGAAAAAACAGGAAAACTACCAGATGCGCTAGTAGCTTGTGTAGGTGGTGGCTCTAACGCCATCGGCCTGTTCTTCGATTTTTTAAACGATACTGATGTAAAAATGTATGGCGTTGAAGCCACTGGTGATGGTATCGAAACGGGCCGTCATTCTGCCCCACTAGCCGCCGGTCGTATCGGGGTATTACATGGCAACCGTACTTACCTAATGGCCGATGATGATGGACAAATCCAAGAAACACACTCTATCTCAGCTGGCCTTGATTACCCTGGTGTTGGTCCTGAGCATAGCTTCCTAAAAGACATGAAGCGTGTTGAATACGTAGGCTGTACGGATAAAGAAGCTTTAGAAGGCTTCCATGAAGTCACTCGTAAAGAAGGCATCATCCCGGCCCTTGAAACAGCTCACGCGCTTGCTTATGCCCTCAAGCTTGCTAAGACTATGACCCCTGATCAAACCATCGTGGTTAATATGTCTGGTCGTGGTGACAAAGATTTGCATTCTGTCATGAAGGCAGAAGGGCTTGAGTTTTAATAGCTTCTATTGTTGAAATTATTATTGAGCTATATTTTATAAGGCCTTTTATGAATTAGTAGAGGGTAAATATTATTTTGGCAAAGATTAACAGTTGGCAGCAGCGAACCAGTGTCTTAGATTAATCTGGTTATAAAAGCTGCCACAACTAACTTCGATAGCTATTTTGCATAAATTTATGATCGCACAAGGACGTCTATTGGGTGATTAAATAATAAAAAATTAAATTTAAACTAAATTTTAGAGAATCCTATGACTCGTATTGAAAGTACCTTTGAGACTTTAAAAGCTCAAAATAAAAAAGCTTTAATTCCTTACGTAATGGCCGGTGATCCTAACCCTACTACTACTGTAGGCTTACTGCATGACTTAGTGAAACATGGCGCAGATATGATTGAGCTTGGCTTACCATTCTCAGATCCTATGGCTGATGGCCCAACAGTATCTTTAGCAGGTGAGCGAGCTTTAGCCGCTGGTACTAGTACTCGTGATGCGCTAAAGATGGTGGCAAAGTTCCGTGAGCAAGACAGCCAAACGCCGATTATTTTGATGGGTTATCTCAACCCAGTAGAGATCATTGGTTATGATAATTTTGTGGCGCTATGTGAGCAGTCAGGGGTCGATGGTATCTTAATGGTCGACTTGCCACCAGCAGAAGCCGGCAGCTTTACTCAGCATCTAACCGATAATTCGATGAATGAGATTTTTTTATTGTCACCTACTACGGTAGCTGAGCGTCGCCAGCAAGTATTGACTCATTGTGGTGGCTACATCTATTACGTATCACTAAAAGGTGTCACTGGTTCAGCGACCTTAGACACTGATGATGTGGCGAAGCAAGTACAAGCTATTAAAGCAGAAACTGATTTACCGGTGTGCGTAGGTTTTGGTATTCGTGATGGTGCCTCTGCTAAAGCGATTGGCGAACATGCTGACGGTATTATTGTGGGTAGTGCCTTAGTACAGAATTTTGCTGGTATAGACGCTAATGATGCTGATGCTGTTGCTAGTGCTCAGCAAAATATTATGATAAAAATGGACGAGCTACGCAGTGCGTTAGATAGCTTACAGCAAGCTTAAATAAAGATTAGATATTGTATGGTCTGTTGGTTTTTATAATATTAGTGATGACAGAGTCGAATGACTTTGCTAAATTTAGTTTACGTGTGTAAACTAATGTGACGTATGAATTGTTACAATTATGGTAGGCGTGTCTCATCACCGCTTATATTATGACTGACTTTAACTCCCAATTTAACTCTCAGCGATTAATCAACAACTAAAATGCTGATGAGCCTTTAATGATGGCGAATAATATGACTGATACTATAACCACACCTAATACTGAAAACGATGTCAATGTAGCCGCTACTCATACGGCTGGTAACTCTTGGTTTAATCGTCCAGTACCTGGCGTTAAACAGAACTTGACGGCTCCTTTAACCGCCGTTGAGACTGAACCCTCAACTAAATGTAGCAGTTGTCATTCAGTAATTACCAATACAGCCCTGATATTCAACTGCTATGTTTGTCCGCTTTGCGATCATCATCTACCGATGTCTGCACGTGAGCGTTTGCAATGGTTCTTAGATGAAGTCGAAGGCGAGCTTGGGCAAGAATTCACTGCTAAAGATCCTTTAGGCTTTATCGATAGCAAGCCTTATCCACAGCGTATGCTTGAGGCACAGACCAAAACTGGCGAAAGCGAAGCACTAATAGTGCTATACGGTAAACTACGTAATATAGAAGTGGTTGCTTGTGCCTTTGACTTCCGCTTTATGGGCGGCTCTATGGGCTCAGTAGTTGGCGATCGATTCGTACAAGCCGCTGAAAAATCTTTAGCAGAACGTAAGCCATTGATTTGTTTTGCAGCATCAGGTGGGGCACGTATGCAAGAAGGTATCTTGTCATTGATGCAAATGGCACGTACAGCAGCCTCTATCGAGCGTCTCAGGCTGGCAGGTATTCCTTACATCGTAGTATTGACTAACCCTGTCTATGGTGGCGTAACCGCCTCATTAGCTATGCTTGGTGATATCCATTTGGCAGAGCCAAAGGCAATGATTGGCTTTGCTGGTAAGCGCGTTATTGAGCAGACGGTACGCGAAACTTTAGAAGAGCCGTTCCAGCGTGCAGAGTTTCTGTTAGAGCATGGAGTAGTTGATGAAGTCGTTCATCGTCATCAGCTGATTGATACTACCTATCGCTTACTAGCTAAGCTGTGCAGTCAATCTAACGTTGATGCTTAGTTGATAACCTAGAGCAGCGAAGCTGGTTAAGACCATTCTTTAAGTAAATATCTATAGCACTTATTGTCAATTGACGATAAGTGCTATTTTTGCTTTTAGGCTCAGGTTTTATCTCTATACTAGTGGCACAGTTGGCTGTAAGCGTCACTCTAAGGACTTCAGTACTCTGTTAACTGCGGTTTCGATTTTGGTTTTCAGTGCTGTTGTTATACACTAGGGTAAAATTTCAGCTAGTTATTTATTTTCATTACTTTTATATATAGGTTTTGTCCATGTCCGTCTCCTTACCTAGTAACCCTGATAGCCCTAAGTCTGATGCTAGCTTGACCCAATGGCTAGATTACATGCAGCAGATACATGTATCAGCGATAGATATGGGATTATCACGTGTGTTGCCCGTAGCGGAGCATTTAGGCATCGTACAGTCCGCCAAAGAGGACACTTACGTCTTTACGGTTGCCGGTACTAATGGCAAAGGCTCAACCACTGCAGTTATCAGTGCACTTTGCCAAGCAGCAGGCTATAAGACTGCATTATATCAGTCGCCCCATCTTAGCCATTTTAACGAGCGAGTATGTATCAATGGCCAGATGGTCAGTGATCAGACGCTCATCGCTGCTTTTCATAAAGTGGAGTCGGCCCGCCTACAGTGCGGATTGACCTTATCCTTCTTTGAGATGACTACTTTAGCGGCTTTGTTGATATTTGCAGAAGCCGACTGTGAGGTATGGGTGTTAGAAGTCGGGCTTGGGGGCCGCTTAGACGTAGTCAATATTATCGATGCCGATTTAGCCGTCATTACTAATATAGGTATTGATCATGTCGATTGGTTAGGGGATAACGTCGAGGCTATAGGGAGCGAGAAAGCGGGTATCTTACGTGATAATATCAGCTTGATTTATGGCGCTACTGAGATGCCTAATAGTGTGCAGCAATTGATTAATCAGCATAATGCCAGATGCTATCAGGTAGGGAAAGACTTTAGCTATAGTGTGGTCGATGAAAACACTTGGCAGTATAGCAATGCCGCTGTCACCTTTCAGCTGCCACGACCTGCTTTGTCTTTAACGAATACTGCAAACGCACTGTCAGCGGTGTTGGCTAGTCCATTAGCAGTAGATACTAACGCTATTGAGCAAGCTCTCACTACCGTCAAATTGGCAGGACGTTTCGATTACCGCGAGTTAAAAAACCGTTATTGGTTATTTGATGTTGCTCATAATGAGCAAGGGGTTGAGTTTTTACTAGCGCAGCTGTTACCATTTTGGCAGCATCATCTACTCAATCAAGCCAAACAACACAGTCAAAGCAGTGATAATAAGCAACCTGCAACTATTAAAATGCTATTCTCTATGTTGGGTGATAAAGATATCTCGATGGTAGTACAACGTTTGACGCAAGCTAATTTACCGATTAGTGATTGGTTTATCGGGGAGATTGATTATCCACGTGCGGCTTCCATAAAGCAGTTAAAAACCGTACTAGCTAGTCATGTGGATGTAAGTAATACTCATGCCTTTGCTGACTTGCAGCAAGCAACAGCAGCGGTGATAGCTAAGGCTCAGCCACAAGACTTAATAGTGGTTTGTGGGTCTTTCCATACTATTGGCGAGACGCTAGTAGCCTTAGATATGGCTTAAGTTTTACAGTTTAGAGTCAGCCTGCAACCGTCAAAATCCACAGCATTGCTGCTATAGCAGACAGCGCTGAGAATATGTTTTATAATCAAAAAGGTGGCAGACAGTCATTGAGTTTTAAAAACGGCTAGCTAGTGGCAACAGTGTGTCGCTCAATCAACCTTTTTACCAACTAAGAGATGTGAACGGATGAATTTTTCGAGACAAGCCTTATTGGGCATTGGGATGATTATGGGCGGTAGCGTCATGCTATTCGCTATGGTGCAACAGATTGGCGCTAATGATAAATCAGCTGATAAGTCAGTTATGATCCAGAAGGCGGATACACAACAAGCAACGCCAGCCCCACTGACTACTGATATCGATACTGAAAAACGTATCTTGGCACAAAAGCAAAAGGAACGCACGGCTCGGGTTGCCGAACAAGAAAAACGTGCCCAGCAATTTTCAATTGAACAAGAGACTGCTGAGTCTCAAGCATTAGCCAAATCACGTACCGAAAATCAGCGCTATATTGAAAATACTACTCCAGACGCTGATGATAGTACTAGTTTGCAGAGCACTCAGACTAAGGTGGTGGCACCAAAAGTTCAACCACGAGTAAGTACGGCAACTAACACTGTACCGACAGCTACTGTTAAGGCTGCTAGCTCTGCTAACAAGGAAGCACAACAAGCAGAAGCCAAAAAAAAACTAGCAGCTGAAAAACAAGTAGAGGATAAAAAACAGGCAGAAGCTGAAAAAAAGATATTAGATAAAAAACAGGCAAAAGCTGAAGATAGTGCCAAGAAAAAAGCAGATGCCAAGCGTGAAGCAGAGGCAAAACTGGCTGCTGAAAAAAAAGCCGCTAAGCAACAAGCAAGAGCTGAAGAAAAGGCAGCGGTAGCAGCCAAAGCCGCTAAGACAGAAGCACCCACCTCCACTTTAGATTATAAAGTCAAACCTGGCGATGGTCTAATAAAGTTAGCACGACAATATAATGTGCCAGTTGCTGCGTTAGCGCAGGCAAATAGCACCTCTGCGTCAGCCACTCTACAGTTAGGCCAGACTATAGTTATCCCTTCCCGTAAACAAGTACAGCGCCTAGAGCGTGAAGCAGCAGCCGCAGAGAAAGCGCGCGCTAAAGAACAGGCACAAGCAAAGAGGTCTGCTGAAACTAAACGTCAAGCTCAGCAGAAACTAGTTGAAGCTCGAAAGGAAGTCAAAGAAACGGATGCTAAAGGCAGTTTTGGTGTCCAAGTAGCACTAGCAGGTAACCAAGCATCAGCGGATGAGGTCGCGAAGAAGTTTAAAGATGCGGGCTATAAAGTAAAAACTAGCAATACTAGTCGAGGTGTAAGAGTTATCGTTGGTCCTGAGCGTGGCAAAATAGCAGCTTTGGCTCTAAAGGATAAAGTGGACAGTGATCCTAAAGTAAACTCCAATGGTGCTTGGGTACTTTACTGGCGTTGATTTACTTTGCTGATATAAAGCATTATATAAACGATGTTATAAGTCTTTCCTACTATTATTAGCAGTCAGTTGGTTGCTATACCCTCTAACACGACATCTGATGTCGTGTTTTATCGTTTATAGATTGCTGATTAATACTAGCTCAGCTAGTATAAGCGCACTTTATTTTCTCTCTTTTATAACCATGGCAATCAATGATGGCTGCCATGTTTTAATTGGGGTTGTTTGGCACCAACCACAATCGCTTTAAACTTTACATAAGGTAAAGCTATGTCATTTGGGGTTATATTTTTGCTGTTGGCCGTAGGGTTTCTAGGGCTAATCACTTTACCAAAATTATTGACTAAGCCTAGCTCTGCTAGCAGAGAGACAGATCCTGAACCAGTACGTGGTGATGATTTGCCTATATGGCCGTTTGAGCCTATGCCTATCATGACCAATACTGAAGTGCTGTTTTTTAATAAACTACAAAATGCGCTTCCGGAATACCATGTCTTCGTGCAAGTTCAGCTATCTAGGATTATTACTGCCAATAGTGAGGAGGCCTCAGAACGCAGCTTTTGGTTCAATCGTATCTGCCGACAAAGCGTTGATTATGTTATTACAGATATCGATGCCCAAACTACCTTAGTTGCTATCGAGTTGGATGATTGGACACACAGCAGTAAAGCTAGACAAAAAGCCGATGATAAAAAAGATAAGGCGTTAGCTAGTGCTGGTATTGCTATCGTACGCTTTCATGCCGAGCGTATGCCAAGTGCTGATATGCTGAGATATGAGATTATGCAGGTAATTGAGAATTACTAAAGCTCATAAAAAGCTATTAGAGGTCATTAAAAACAATGAGTGGCTATGGGCGGTTTTTAGAATTTTTTTAAACCTATTAATAGCTAGGTGTACGTTTCACAGCATTATTACTGCTATTGATAGGGGTGTTATTAACAGTCATCAGAGCTTATCTTCTACTGGCACCTCTTGCTCAGGGTAGATCACTAGCGGCTTATCATTGTCAAAGTACAATCCGCTTACTGGTACCTCATTCTGTGACCATAATAGTGGCTGTTGACGCTCATCATAAAAGTCACGCTTAGTAAACCACTCTATATAATGCGCTGGTCGCAGTGTAGCTATATCCAAGGCAACTAGATTAGCTTTATCTTGCCCATCATACCATCTATGCATAGGAAAGCTGATGGCTAACCAGTCAGGATAAACAAAGTCATTATTATTAATAGGTAGAAAAAATCGCCCTTTAATCACCGCATAACGCTTATCTATCTTTACTCTTCCATGATCCTCAGTATCTATCCATAGGGTACAAAACTGCTTAGTCTGCATGTGGACCATCTTACGCTGCAAATTGTCATTGGAGTTGATACCGACCCAATTCTCAGGCGCAAAGGGTGCTGAGCCCATAAAGAATTTAATCGCCAATTCCCAGTGCTCAGTGACCTTGTGATGATGATTATACAAAACCAAATCCAGCTCACCAATAGTCTGCTTACCTTGATATAGCTGTACGTTGCTCGCTACTATTTCATAGGGATGCAGCCCATGTGCATAACCATCAGTCAACCAAAACGATAATAATCCTTCAAAGTGAAACCCTAAACGATTCGGACTCGGTCTTGTCAATAGGTAACGGGTCAACTGTTGATAGTCAGGAGTAGTATCGAGTTCCTGTAAGCGGATTAGATAACTGTCAAACTGTGCTTGCCAGAAGTTGGTACTGTGTACGGCAATAGGGGAATTGTTTTGATGGGGTGCGAAGTCGAGCCATTGAGTCAAAACATTAGGGCAGGCTAACACGTAAGCTAGATCACGGACATAAGGACGGCGAAATTGCTCCCAAGGGGTATAAGTGCTGGCATTATCAGTAGTAGAGGTACGCTGAGCGGTAGGCTTGGTCATAAGGTGGACCATAATAATTAGTAAAGAGTTTACCCTAACGGCTCGGCGTATAAAAGTCTAGGTAGGGTGAGTATCTATCGCTACTAGTTGCAAACTTATTATTCTCATGGGCTATTTAGGCAAAGTAACAGCAAATAAAGACCACTCAAAACTATATTTATATACTTGATTTATAATCTAAGATTAGCTCAAATCATATATTAATTTAAGCGAATATAAGTAGTAGTGATATGAACAGGGATAGTTCTAAAGTGCTACGGTTCTGATCGCTATATGTGCAGTATTGATAATACTAGCGGCGATTTTAAGGGTGAGCCACTTTATTCAATAGCTACTTAATGCTTTTATCAATAGCAGTTTTACTCGCCATTATACTGAGGTGTTTTAAGCTATAGTTTTTCCACACTAATAGTTTATATACAACGCTATAGACCTATAGAGTACGGCAAACCTGAAAAACGCCCAAAATAAAGGGCAGACAGTCAATGACGGTCTACCCTATATCTATGTTTGGTCGGAACGGCAGGATTTGAACCTGCGACCACTACACCCCCAGTGTAGTGCGCTACCAGACTGCGCTACGCCCCGAATGACTGACTATTTTACGCAAAATCTTATATATTGCAAGGGTTAATTATTGCTTGCGGTTATTAATAAGTTTCTGCGCTCAATAGCCAGTATATGCTATTTATTATAACTACTTAATCCAACAAAACCTTTAAAATCTCATTAACTTGTTGTGGATTAGCACTACCACGACTGGCTTTCATTACTTGACCGACGAGACCGTTAAAGGCTTTTTGCTTACCACCGCGGTATTCTTCTACCATTGTTGCATTGTTAGCGATGACTTCTTCGACAATAGCTTTAATAGCACCAGTATCCGTTTCTTGCTTGAGGCCTTGAGCTTCGATGATTTGATCAGCAGCATCATCAGTATCGCCACCCGTACGTTCATATAAAGCACTAAATACCTTTTTAGCCATTTTGCCAGACAAGGTATCATCGAAGATACGTTCCAACATGCCAGCTAGTTGCTTAGCGCTTATTGGGGACTCAGTAATTGGTTTGTCGTCCTTATTCAGGGCACCAAGTAGATCACCCATTACCCAGTTAGCGGCAATCTTAGCGTGTGATTGACCTGTTGCTTCTACTACAGCCTCGTAGTAATCGGCTAGCTGGCGGCTACCCGTTAAGATACGGGCGTCATATTCTGATAAGTCTAAGTCATGCTCTAGGCGCGCACGACGAGCAACTGGCAGCTCAGGCATGGCGGCTTTGATACTATCCACAGTATGCTGTTCAATACGTACAGGTAGCAAGTCAGGATCGGGGAAGTAACGATAGTCGTTAGCGTCTTCTTTAGTACGCATAACCCGCGTTTCATCTTTATCAGGATCATAAAGCATAGTGGCTTGTACTACTTTGCCACCATCTTCAATGATATCGATTTGACGCTCAATTTCACGATTGATAGCGCGTTCGATATTTCTAAAGGAGTTAAGGTTTTTCAGTTCAGTACGAGTACCTAGTTCAGCGCCAAGCTCACGTATTGAGACATTACAGTCACAGCGGAAAGAGCCTTCAGCCATAATGGCGTCGGAGATGCCTAGCCAAGTAACTAGCTGATGAATAGCTTTGATGTAAGCCAAGGCTTCAGAAGCAGAGCGCATATCAGGCTCAGAAACGATTTCGATCAACGGTGTACCAGCACGGTTAAGATCGACACCAGTCATACCTTCAACAGCATCATGTACTGACTTACCAGCATCTTCTTCTAGATGCGCACGAGTAATACCTATACGTTTAGGATATTCGCTTTTTTCACCTTCATTGACTAGCACATCGATGTGACCACGACCAACGATTGGATTAGCCATTTGCGTGATTTGATAGCCTTTTGGCAGATCGGGATAAAAATAGTTTTTACGATCAAAGGTATTAAATAAACCCAGCTCTGCATCGACGCCGATACCGAATTTTAGCGCCCGCTCGACTACGCCGCTATTGAGCACTGGCAATACGCCTGGCAAACCTAAGTCAACGATGCTGGCTTGAGTATTTGCCTCATGACCGAAGTCAGTAGGAGCACTAGAAAATATTTTACTATCAGTATTGAGCTGACAATGGATTTCAATACCGATGACCACTTCATAGCCATCAACTAGTAATTCTTTACGGATAGTAGGGGTAGTAGTCGCTGTTGCGGTAGTCATTATACTGTCTCCTTAGCGATAGCAGAATGTTGTAGATGATGATCGGTATGCTGTTGGAACAGATGCGCAGTAGTCAGCAGCTTACTCTCTTGCCAATGTTGGCCAATAAGTTGCAGTCCTACAGGTAAGCCCTCAGTAGTGAGTCCTACTGGCTGACTGATTGACGGTAGGCCTGCTAAGTTGACCCCAATAGTATAGACATCACCTAAATACATAGTAGCTGAGTCCAAGTCTTCACTGAGCTTATAAGCAGCAGTTGGTGCTGTAGGGCTAGCAATCACATCACAATGAGCAAAAGCATCTGCAAAGTCTTTAACAATGATTCGACGTATTTTTTGTGCCTTAGTATAATAGGCATCAAAGTAACCAGCCGATAGTGCATACGTACCCATTAAGATACGGCGCTGCACTTCAGGGCCGAAGCCTTCTGAGCGTGAGCGAGTATAAAGGTCAATAAGATCTTTTGGATCCGCACAGCGATAACCAAAGCGTACGCCATCGAAACGTGACAGGTTAGAGGAAGCTTCAGCAGTAGCGATCATATAGTAAGTGGCTAAGGTAATCTCAGGATCAGTAATAGTCACTTCTACAATTGTGGCGCCCAACTCTTCATACTTTTTCAACGCTGCCCGTACTGCTGTTTCGACTTCAGGGTCGAGACCCGCACCGAAGTACTCTTTAGCGACTCCAATACGCAACCCTGCAAATGGCTTATCGCCTGCTTTTGCAGCAGCTTCATCAAGGTCATGAACGTAGTTAGGCATGTCGTGTTTGATAGAAGTAGCATCGCGTGGATCGTGACCTATCATCGGCTGCAACAGATAAGCACAGTCTCTAGCGCTACGTCCCATACTACCAG
This sequence comes from Psychrobacter sp. TAE2020, assembly GCF_018919485.1. Classification (GTDB taxonomy): domain Bacteria; phylum Pseudomonadota; class Gammaproteobacteria; order Pseudomonadales; family Moraxellaceae; genus Psychrobacter. The sequence continues at coordinate 1,410,996 of NZ_JAHLMU010000001.1, read as the reverse complement.
CTTGATCTAAGCTTGAAGCATAAGCAATCATACCAAAGCGGGATACTCGTCCATAAGTCGGCTTGATACCTGTTAAGCCACAGAATGATGCTGGCTGACGAATAGAGCCGCCGGTATCACTACCAGTAGCTAGTGGCACAAACCCTGCTGCTACTGCTGCTGCACTACCACCTGATGAGCCACCAGGCACGCGTTCTAGATCCCACGGATTGTGAACAGCTCCGTAGTATGAGCTACCATTATCCGAGCCCATAGCGAACTCATCCATATTGAGCTTACCAAGGCTAATCATGCCCGCTTTTTCAATATTAGAGACGATAGTCGCATTATAAGGCGAGATGAAGTTGTGCAACATTTTTGAACCGCAAGTGGTTAATACCCCTTGAGTACAAAAAATATCTTTGTTGGCCATAGGGATGCCGAGTAGCAAACGCTGGTCGCCTTGAGCACGCATCTCATCGGCCGCTTTTGCTTGGGCAAGGGCCGTCTCAGAGGTATGGGTAATAAAGCTATTAATCTTGCTGTCTAGAGCATTGATACGCTTGATATAGTGTTCGGTCAGCTCAAGGCTGCTAAATTGTTTGTCTTGTAAACCAGCAATCAGTTGCTGGGTACTTAAATGATGAATCTCAGACATAAGGGGTCGTCCGTCATAACGTTGATAGCACTAGTCATAGCACTGAATAAGATAATGGTAGTTAAGAGGAATAATAGTACTTAGGGCCACTAAATAAGAATAACTATAGTTAGAAAGTTATAGCGATTGGCTACTCAATAACTTGCGGTACTAGGTATAAGCCTTGTTCAACTGCTGGTGCAACCGATTGATTGCGTTCACGGTTGATATCGTGTTTGGCAATATCAGCGCGTAGGTCTTGACAAGCTTCATGGATATTAGCCAAAGGGGCAAGATCGTCAGTGTTTACGCCTGCTAAAGTATGCATCAAACCTAACACTTTGCTGATCTCATTAGCATAACTGTCAGCGGTATCTGCATCGACACCCAACCGAGCCAAACTGGCCACTTCTAAGATTTCTTGACGACTGACGCTACTATCATTAGTTGAAGTTTGCTGTGACATAATTTCTCCGATTTAGAGCGATGTTAAAAGATAAGTATTTTACACGCCTGGATAATAATAAATGTGAATCACTACGCTAGTTTACATAGAGTTAGTGTTGGCTAATAGGACAGTATATAAATAGTTTTATAAAAATTATCGACAAAAATTCACTTAATAAAAATGAACTTATAGCACTTTTATGGATAAAAAATTTAGATTTAGGGATGAACGTGTACTTTGGCCACTAATTGGTGAGTTTTAGGGAAAAAACTGTTTTACTAGTCAGTTTTTTCCTTATAGACCTAAAATGGTACGCTCTGTCCTAGTGACAATTGTTTATTCTAGCAACACAGACTATATTTAGTTATAGTTATAGTTTTTAGCAATAGTCTATTACAAACGAACTATTATAAAGCATCTAGCTTGATTTTACAGAGCAGCCGCTTTGATTATTTGATAATGATAGTTGACTGACGATACTAGCTATAGATTATCTAGTTATTAATAATAGCTCAGATATTTATGCTCTAAATGCGATACAGTGAATGAACAGTAAAACGTAAACATTACTGTAAAAAATTGCAGCCTTAGTGCTCAATAGCATTAACAATGTTTTATGTCATTGTCCTGTCGGAAACAAATTCTAGCATGTTAGACCAAACTCATTATCTTACTAATGCATAATAGCTGTGTTTTTTCCAAGCTAAATCGGTATAATTTATTTCAATTTAACTTTTGTTGTTTAGGTTCGACTTGTTGTGTGGGTAAGCTTTCGCTACCATAGGCGGCTACCATTAACCTATTTGTTGACAATAAGTACGTCTTAGCCATCTCATTCGCCTCATTTGCCTTATTTGTAAAGCGCTGGATAAACTAGTCATGAACCTGTTTGGATTTTTATCAAATAATATCGCTATCGATCTTGGTACTGCGAACACCCTAATCTTTATTCCTAATAAAGGTGTGGTGCTCGATGAACCTACGGTAGTAGCCCTACGTAGTAATCGCACACAAAACCCAACGGTAGCAGCGGTAGGAATTGATGCTAAGCAGATGCTTGGCCGTACTCCTTCTAATATCACTGCTATTCGGCCATTAAAAGACGGTGTTATCGCTGACTTTGAAGTTACCCAAAAGATGCTAAAGCACTTTATAGCTAAAGTAAAAGCCAAACGCTTTATGGCACAGCCCAACGTAGTGGTTTGCGTACCTTGCAAGTCAACTTTAGTTGAACGTAAGGCTATTCGCGAAGCCGTTTCTTCAGCAGGGGCTAGTAGAGTTCTGCTACTAGAAGAACCAATGGCTGCTGCAATAGGAGCAGGCTTGCCGGTACATGAGGCTAGTGGCTCTATGATTGTCGATATCGGTGGCGGTACTACTGAGATTGCAGTCATCGCTTTGTCTGGTTGTGTTTATGCTGAGTCTATTCGTATTGGTGGTGATATCTTTGATGAAGCTATCATCACTCATGTACGTCGCACTCACGGCTGTGTTATTGGTGAGACAACGGCTGAACGTATCAAACAAGAAGTAGGCTCTGCCCTTAATGAGAGCGAGCAGTTAGAAGTAGAAGTCCGTGGTCGTAGCATGGCAGAAGGTGTTCCTAAGACTTTTACTGTCAATTCAGAAGAAGTGCAAAAAGCGCTAAGCGATCCATTAAGTGGTATTGTTAGCGCCGTAAAAGCAGCGCTTGAGCAAACACCACCAGAGCTGTCATCAGATATTGCTGAGCGTGGCATAGTACTTACAGGTGGCGGTGCCTTACTGCGTGATTTGGATAAACTAATCTCTAGAGAGACTGGACTACCAGTTTCTGTCGCTGAAGATCCTTTAACTTGTGTTAGTCGTGGTGGCGGTATTGCCCTAGACTTCATTAATAACAAAAGTCTTAATATGATTTTTGTATAAACAGTTAAAGTCTTTCGCTTAAAACCTGTTACTTAAAATACATAACTGCAAGTTTAGCATTGAAAGCTTAAATTACTCTCGTTACTATCGATAAGGTTAGAGTAGCCAATGATCAAGGCAGTCGTAAAGGCTGCCTTTTGTGATAGTAACACTGTGCTAAATAGCCTCATTTAACGTTGTTTAATATTTAGCGCCAGTTACGGATTAAATTAGAACCCTTATGACTCCAAGTATTTTTGCTCGCCAGCCCCTGTCTTTACGTATAGCTGCTATTGTATTAATAGCGGCGCTAATACTTATGTGGTTTGATAGCAAAAATCCAGAATGGTTTAAACCAGTCCGTAATATGAGTCATGTCGCTATGCAGCCTATCTACGAGATGTCGTTACTGCCCAGTTATGCTGGTCATTGGGCAAGAGGCATTAGTCAGTCAAAGGAATCACTACGCCGCGAAAATGTACAATTAAAATCACAACTGATTCATGCCAAAGCTAAGCTGCAACAGCAAGACTATATATTGGCACAAAACGCACGCTTACAAGGTATCCTATCGACTACTAAGCCGGAACAGTTTGATCTTAATCTAGCGCAAGTGATTGGCACTGATACTAATCTACTAAAACAGATTGTAGTGCTTAATAAAGGGCAACAAGATGGGGTGCAAGTTGGTCAGACAGTTATCGATGAAGAGGGGATTTTGGGCCAGGTTATCAATGTCTATCCTAATACTAGCCGGCTTCTATTGATTACCGATGAGCAGCAATCGGTAGCTGTTACGGTCAAGCGTACGGGTCAGCGTGGCATAGTGACTGGCAAGGGCATACCTTCGTCATTGGGTCTAAACTATATATTTAAGACTTCAGATGTACGTGTTGGTGATGAGCTTATCTCTTCAGGCTTAGGAGGCCGTATTCCGGCAGGCTATAGTGTAGGGCGTATAGAGCTTATCAAAGATACGGCAGCAGATAACTTTAGAAGTATTCAAGTCACTCCAGCAGCCAACTTTATTGATAATGCGTATGTGCTGATCTTACAAGATAAAATTATCGCCACTGATACTGAGCTGCCCGAATTTTCAGCGCTCACTGAATCCATTGATAGTAATATTACCGCTAATTTAAGCCAAGCTCCCGATCAGCAATCCTCTAATCATCAATCTAATCAGTCATTAAGTAATCGGCCCGTCCAAACCTTAGTAGCGACTACCAATCCATCATTAAGGTAGGCAGTCATGCTATATCCAGAATCTGAGCACGCAACCGGTCTTTTGCTATTAGTCATTGGCTTGAGCTTTGTGCTGTCTTCATCACTGAACGTCTATCCACTGAGTCATGCTATGGCTAGTATACGGCCAATGGTAATGATGATGGTACTCATTTTTTGGCTGCTATTCCAACCACGTTACGTGGGGGTCTTTACCGCTTTTACTATAGGTCTTATTGCCGATTTATTATTAGATACGCGCTTAGGACAACAAGCTTTCGCTGGGGTAGTATTAGCTTTAGTAGTCAAAATTAGTAGTATCTATGTCAAACAGCTCAATACCGTGAGCGCTTGGTTGATTGCTACTTTAGCCTTGATAGCCTTTCAGTTAAGTCTTTGGATATTGCAGCTTATTACTCAAGATGTGTTTGTTGTGCAGTCAGGGTTATCTATCTTGATGAGCATTATCAGTTGGCCTCTAGTGCTACTAGCCCTACGTAGATTCGCGCGATAAGTACCCAGATCATAAGCTTTCAAGCATCGTCATTATAAAGTGTGTTTGTTCAATGCTAATTGTAAAATAATGGCATAGATAAAAATATCTAGCTTCTGTTTTAAGCCTATAGTCTCAGCACAGTAGCGATAAAAAACAGTTCTACTGGTTGTAGCTGATTCTAAAATTAGCAATTGAGGTTATTAACTAAGGGTTGACTACTATCGCTGGCTACATTAATAAGTACTGATGCTAATAAACAGCCATTTGCATCATCTTTGATTTGTGTCTTGTCTACAGCACCGTTTTGATTCACTAGCGCCTCTCAGTAGTGGCTATTTGTGAAGGCTCAACACTTCCTAATTATTCAAAAATACCAAATAAGAGATAAATAATGCATATTTTATTGGCTTCTGGCTCACCACGTCGTCGTGAGCTATTGGCAAATGCCAAACTCGACTTGCACATTACTAGTGTAGATATCGATGAAAGTACTTTAGCTAATGAATCACCAGCAGACTACATCCAACGCATGGTAGCCAGTAAAGCAACGGCTGCTGTTGAGCAATTAAATGTTGATTACCGAGCTAATAACAGTCTGTTTGCTAGTATATCCGAACCCTTTACTATGCTTACTGCTGATACTATTGGGGTGTTGCCCGATGGCAAAACGGTATTAGTAAAGCCGATAGATCGTGCGCACGCTTATCAGATGTGGCAGCAGATGTCTGCCAATACTCATCAAGTGTGGACCGCTGTACAAGCAACAAAAATATCCTTACTACCTAGTTTATCGACAAATTCAGGAGATCAAAATAACGCTGAGAGTGGGCTGTCATTACAAGTGTTGTGGCAGCGCCAAATTATTGAGCGTACGCAGGTTAGTTTTGTACCTTTAACGCCAGCGATGATGGCTGATTATTGGGACAGTGGCGAACCAGCTGACAAGGCGGGTGCTTATGGTATTCAAGGCTTAGCAGCCGCTTGGGTGACGGCTATCAACGGTAGCTATACTAATGTTGTAGGATTGCCGTTGGCGCAGACTTTAGCGCTGATCGAAGAAGCAAGTAGTCAATACTGATATTATTGGCTATAGCTGATCTGATGGCTAGTTCTCTAGCCTATCATCTAGTTCGAGAGTTGCTTGTGCTGCGAAGCTGCTAAGACACATAATGATACGGCAACGATAGGCAGGGGCAGGGCGCATTTGTTACACTAGATACGAGAAGTTTATTTACTAATAAAAAACTATACCGTATAAGACTGATGTTAAAATTGCTCCTCGATATTTAACCACATTAGGTAGCAAACTTAGCTAAGGCACTGCCTATACTTTATGCTTTTGTTATCACAGCGCTTTGATCCACTATCAGCACTGCCTATTTATGCACTATATTAGCTATGAATTACACCTACCTATAGATTATAGGATACCCCTTAATAAGCCCCACTAGCGATAAGAGAAAATATTATGTCGGAAGAGCTACTAATTAACGTCAGTCCAGTAGAATCGCGAGTAGCTGTCTTAGATAATGGGGTGCTTAGTGAAATTTATATCGAGCGTCATCATAAGCTTGGCTTAGTAGGTAATATTTATTTAGGGACAGTAGTACGAGTACTGCCAGGCATGCAAGCCGCTTTTGTCGAAATTGGCCAATCACGTACCGCCTTTTTACATGTCAACGATATGCAACGAGAGCCGCGCGTACTGCCTACTACCAACAAGGTTTTGGACAAAACTAATAAAGATTTGGCTGATGATCAATCAGATAGTGATAAAAGCCTTAGTGACACAGCCAGTAGTGATCAGTCTAATAGTAATCAGATCCCTGATATATCAGCGGTTACCCTGCCAGTAGTCAGCTCAAAAGATAATGATACTGCTACAGTGGCTAGTAAAAGCCTTATTCAACACCGCTTGCACGAAGGCCAGCGCGTGTTAGTACAAGTGACTAAAGATCAATTAGGCAGCAAAGGCGCACGGTTGACCACTAATGTTTCACTGCCATCACGTTATTTGGTATATCTACCATCGAGTGATCATATAGGTATCTCGCAACGCATCGATAATGAAGAAGAGCGCACTCGGCTAAAGACTGAACTAGGTAGCTTGATGCAAACGGTTAATCTACAAGGGGGTCTAATCGCTCGTACGGCAGCTGAACGGGTACCAGTAGACAAGCTAGAAGAAGATATTTATTACTTGCTGCAACTTTGGCGTACTATTTGCGCCCGTAAACAAGAAATGAAACAGCATCAAAGTTCAGAGTTGATCTATCAGGAGCTGTCGCTACCGCTAAGGTCTATCCGTGATTTAGTACATGCTGGCACTGAAAAAGTTATTGTTGATAATGCCCAGATTTATGAGCAAGTCTGTCGTTTTGCTAAAGAGTTTGTGCCTTTTATTGAGTCGCATATTGTGCATTATACTGCTGAGCCTGCGCTATTCGATGTACACCGAGTTGAAGAAGATTTGCGTGATGCGCTAAAGCGTCGGGTAGATCTCAAGTCTGGTGGCTATTTGATTATTGATCAGACTGAAGCTATGACCACTATCGATGTTAATACAGGCTCTTATGTAGGTGGTCGCTCATTAGAAGATACCGTTTATAAAACCAATCTGGAGGCTACTCATGCTATTGCTAGTCAGCTACGCCTACGCAACTTAGGCGGTATTATCATTTTAGACTTTATTGATATGCTCGAACAAGAGCATAAAGATGATGTGCTTACTAGTTTAAGAGAACAGCTTACCCAAGACTATGCCAAAACTAACATTACTCAAGTCAGTGAGTTGGGTTTAGTAGAGATGACTCGTAAACGTACTCGTGAATCGCTTGGTCAGTTGCTATGCGAGCCTTGTATCACTTGTCAGGGTCGTGGCTTTGTGAAAACTGCCGAAACCGTATGCTTTGAGATATTTCGCGAGATTATGCGTTGTGCTCGTACTTATAACTCGCCTAAGAAGTTTACTGTTGTTGCTCATGCTGCAGTTATTGACTTACTATTGACTTCAGAGGCAGACACTGTTGCCGATCTAGAGTATTTACTAGGGCGAGTCATTACTTTTGAAGTAGAAAATTTATACACTCAAGAGCAATATGATATTGTTTTAGACTGATAAAAGTAGACTATTTATGCTTTAATCAGCAGTAGAAAACTGTACTAAAAATTAATACTGCTGATTATTACTCACTATTGTATTAAACATTACCCTTGCATTGAGTTAAATACTCTGTATAATATATACCACTGAATTATAAGAGCGCAGCCAAGTAAAACGCTGGCGCTATGACAGCTAGAGCATCGTTTCTAGCACTATTTCATATGCCTTTGCTACTTTCCAATTAATAGGAGAGTCGGCGGGGCTTTAAACTATTTTACTTTTAGCTTGTTAGTAGTTCTACTAAGAATCACCAACGACTTAGAGTAAATATTTATTTAAACGGCTTTTGGTCATCACCTTGCGTTGCAAGAATGACGAAAACATATATTAGGAGCTTGCTGGCATGGCTAACCAGAGAATCCGTATCCGTCTTAAGTCTTTTGATCATCGTTTGATTGATCAATCAGCACAAGAGATCGTTGATACAGCAAAGCGCACCGGTGCGCAAGTTTGTGGTCCTGTACCGTTGCCGACTCGTATTGAGCGCTTCGACGTTTTAACCTCGCCACACGTTAACAAAGACGCTCGTGATCAGTACGAAATCCGTACTCATAAGCGTATGGTTGACATTGTTCAGCCTACTGACAAAACTGTGGACGCGCTAATGAAGTTAGATTTAGCCGCCGGTGTTGACGTTCAAATTGCTTTGGGTTAATGCACATTAATTGCCCAATCCATTAATAGAAGATATAAAGAGGTTCAAAATGGCGATCGGTTTAGTCGGTAAAAAATGCGGCATGACCCGTGTCTTCACTGAAGCAGGTGCGTCTATCCCTGTAACTGTGATTGAGGTCGATGCAAACCGCATTACTCAAGTAAAAAACACTGATACAGATGGTTATCAAGCCATTCAAATCACTACTGGAACTCGTCGTGACAGCCGCGTAACTGCTGCTCAAAAAGGTCACTTCGCAAAAGCTGGCGTAAAAGCCGGTCGTGGTGTTTGGGAATTCCGTGCTAATGAAAGCGATCTTGAAGGACGCGTTATTGGTGGCGAAATTCTAGCTGACTTGTTCGAAGAAGGTCAGATGGTTGACGTTACAGGAAATAGTAAAGGTAAAGGCTTTCAAGGTCCTGTAAAGCGTCATAACTTTAGCATGCAAGATGCTACTCATGGTAACTCAGTATCTCATCGTGCACATGGTTCAACTGGTCAAAACCAGTCACCAGGTAAAGTATTCAAAGGCAAAAAGATGGCGGGTCAGATGGGTAACAAGCGTGTTACTGTTCAAGGCCTAGAAGTGATTTCGGTTGATGCCGAAAAAGGGTTACTTGTCATCAAGGGTGCTATCCCAGGTGCCACCGGTGGCGATGTTATCGTACGTCCGTCAGTCAAAGCCTAAGCAAGGGGATTAACGTGGATTTAAAAACAGTTACAGGTGCGGCGGTTGAGCTTTCTGATACGGCTTTCGGTCGTGAATTCAACGAAGCACTAGTGCATCAAGTCGTCACCGCTTATTTAGCCGGTGCTCGCCAAGGTACACGCGCACAAAAGACCCGTGCCGAAGTTTCTGGCGGTGGTATTAAGCCATGGCGTCAAAAAGGTACTGGTCGCGCTCGCGCCGGTTCTATTCGTAGCCCGATCTGGCGTGGGGGCGGACGTGCATTTGCGGCCAAACCACAAGATTGGTCACAAAAAGTTAACCGCAAAATGTATCGCGGTGCTATGCAGTGCATCTTAGCCGAGTTAATACGCCAAGATCGTTTGATTCTAGTTGAAGACATCACTATGTCTGCACCTAAGACCAAAGACTTAATCGCTAAATTAAGTGAATTGAATGCACCACGTGCATTGATCATCACTAAAGAAGTCGATGAAAACTTGTACTTAGCTGCCCGCAACATTCCACACGTCAATGTACTAGGTACAAGTGAAGTGGATCCAGTGAGCTTGATTGCTTTTGATAAAGTAATCATGTCAGTTGAAGCTGCGAAACAATTTGAGGAAGCATTAGCATGAACAACGCAAGACTTTATGAGGTCTTAAGAGGACCTGTCTTCTCAGAAAAATCTCAAATGCTTGGCGACTCACTTGGTGTACAAGTATTCAAAATTGATTCTAAAGCGACTAAGCTTGAAGTCAAGAAAGCAGTTGAGCTGATGTTTGAAGGTGTTGAAGTTACTAAAGTAAACACTTTGAATGTTAAAGGTAAGACAAAGCGTTTTGGTAAGAGCATCGGCCGTCGTAATGACTACAAAAAAGCCTACGTTACCTTAAAAGCTGGTCAAGATGTACAAATGGCTGATGCTGGTGAGGACGTAGCTATTACTGCTGCCCCTGCTAGTGAAACAGCGAACAACGAATAAGGATAACACTCATGCCTATCGTAAAAGCAAAGCCAACATCACCAGGCCGTCGTTTTGTTGAAAAAGTGGTGCATCCACACCTTTACAAAGGTCGTCCATATGCAGCGCTTCTCGAATCAAAAAGTAAGTCAGGTGGTCGTAACAATAATGGTCGCATAACGTCTCGTCATATTGGTGGTGGTCATAAGCAACATTATCGTATAATTGACTTTAAGCGTACTAAAGATAATATTCCAGCGACTGTAGAGCGCATTGAATATGATCCTAACCGTACTGCCCATATTGCGTTATTGAAGTATGCTGATGGTGAGCGTCGCTATATCATCGCCGCTAAAAAACAAGCAGTTGGTGATACAGTATTGTCAGGTGAAGCCTCTCCAATTCGTCCAGGTAACTGTTTACCGCTTAAAAACATCCCTTTGGGTACTGTGATCCATAATATCGAACTTAAAATCGGTAAAGGCGCACAGATGGCTCGTTCAGCGGGTGCAAGCGTTCAGCTACTAGGTCGTGACGGTATCTACGCAATTCTACGTATGCGTTCAGGCGAGACTCGTCGTGTGCATATCAATTGTCGTGCAGTTATCGGTGAAGTATCTAATACTGAAAACAACTTGAAATCACTTGGTAAAGCCGGTGCTTCACGTTGGCGCGGTATTCGTCCTTCAGTTCGTGGTGTCGCAATGAACCCGGTTGATCACCCACATGGTGGTGGTGAAGGTCGTAACAAAGGTCGCCATCCTACTAGCCCTTGGGGTCAGAAGTCTAAAGGACTTAAGACGCGTCACAATAAGCGTACTGATAAAATGATCATCCGTCGCGCCAAGAAGAAATAAAGGAAGAATTTCATGCCTCGTTCATTGAAAAAAGGTCCATTCATTGATGCGCATTTGTTTGCCAAGGTTGAAACTGCTATTGCAGCCAACTCACGCAAACCGATCAAAACTTGGTCGCGCCGCTCGATGATTCTGCCACAAATGGTTGGCCTAACTTTATCTGTTCACAACGGTCGTACTCATGTACCCGTTATTATAAGCGAACAGATGGTTGGTCATAAACTAGGTGAATTTGCTCCGACTCGTACGTATCGTGGTCATGGCATTGACAGAAAAGCTAAGAAATAAGGTGCTTACCATGGAAGTAACTGCAAAATTACGCGGTGCCGCCATCTCGGCACAAAAAGTTAGACTCGTTGCTGATGAAGTTCGTGGCAAATCTATTGAACGTGCTTTGGATATCCTAACGTATAGCAATAAAAAAGGCGCTGTGTTTGTTAAGAAATGTCTTAACTCAGCCATCGCCAATGCTGAACACAATGACGGATTAGATATTGATACCCTTAAGGTATCTACTATCTACGTCGATGAAGGCATTACGCTAAAACGTATCCTACCACGTGCGAAAGGTCGCGCTGATCGTATCAGCAAGCGTACCTGTCACATCACTATAAAGGTAGGGGAATAAGTTATGGGACAAAAAGTACATCCAATCGGAATCCGTCTTGGTGTTGTAAAAAAGCATAACGCAAACTGGTATGCTAGCCCTAAACAATACTCAGAATACCTAATTAACGACATTCAAGTTCGTGATTATCTACGCAAAAAACTAGATAACGCTATGATCAGCAACATCATGATCGAGCGTCCTACTGGTGCTGCTAAGATTACCATCGCCACTGCGCGCCCTGGTATTGTTATCGGTAAAAAAGGCGAAGATATTGAGAGACTTCAGAAAGAATTGACCAAAATTATGGGCGTACCAGCTCAGGTCAATATTGAAGAAATCACCTCACCTGATCTAGATGCCCGTTTAGTAGCTGAAGGTATTGCAAGTCAGCTTGAGCGTCGTGTTATGTTCCGTCGTGCTATGAAGCGTGCGGTACAGAATAGCATGCGTTCTGGTGCTAAAGGTATCAAAGTTGAGTTGTCTGGCCGTCTAGGCGGTGCTGAGATTGCTCGTACTGAATGGTATCGTGAAGGTCGTGTACCTTTACATACTCTTCGCGCTGATATTGACTATGCGTCAGTACGTGCAGAAACTACTTACGGCACTATCGGTGTAAAAGTTTGGATTTTCCGTGGCGAAATCCTTGACGGTATGAACAGTGTTTATAATCCCGTTAAAGAAGAGCAGACTCGCGCGCCAAAACGCCGTGGTCGTGGTGGAAACCGTCGAAACTCAGACAGAGGTTAAACTATGTTACAGCCAAAACGTACCAAGTTTCGTAAAATGCATAAAGGTCGTAACACTGGGCTTGCTCATCGTGGAAGCACCGTTGCATTCGGACAAATTGGTCTAAAATCTTTGACTCGCGGTCGTATGACTGCCCGTCAAATTGAAGCAGCACGTCGTACCATTACTCGTAAGATTAAACGTGGTGGTAAAATTTGGATTCGTGTATTCCCTGACAAACCTATTACCAAAAAGCCATTAGAAGTACGTATGGGTAAAGGTAAAGGTCCTGTAGAATATTGGGTATGCGAAGTCAAACCTGGTAAAGTGCTATATGAAATCGAAGGGGTTTCAGAAGAACTTGCTCGCGAAGCTTTAACGCTTGCCGCAGCAAAACTGCCCTTTAAAACTACCATTGTTAAGCGGACGATAATGTAATGAAGATCAGTGAATTACGTGATAAATCATTAGAAGAACTGACTCAGTTACTTGATGAAAAGCAACTTGATGCTTTCCGTATTCGTATGGCTAAAGCAACAGGTCAGTTGGGGAATACCCATGAAGTTCGTGGCAATCGTCGCACGATTGCTCAGCTTCAGACTTTGATTAACCAGAAACAACGAGGCGACTCATGAGCGATAACAATCAACCAGCTACCAATGCTAGCTTATTGACCGGACGAGTTGTGAGCGACAAGATGGACAAGTCCATCACTGTTTTGATTGAGCGTCTTGTGCGTCATCCTTTGTATGGCAAGCAACTTCGTCGTTCGACTAAAATTAAAGCTCATGATGAAAACAACGTTTGCCAGCAAGGCGACCTTGTACGTATTAAAGAAACGCGTCCAATCTCAAAAACTAAAGCATGGACTTTAGTAGAAGTGATTGAAACAGTAGAAAAAATCTAAGTAAATTGCATTAAAAGCCAGAAGCTGTTAAAATAGCCGCCTTTTTAAGGATGCTGATTGCGCCTAGCGTGTATCACTAGCATTGAGAGTAAGGTGCGGTTATTTATATTAAAATGCCGTCAACTCATACTGTGCTAGCGGCAGCAACTGGTTTTTATTGCTCATACGTGTGGAGTAACGCTATGATTCAGGTTGAGTCAATGCTGGAAGTTGCAGACAATAGCGGTGCAAGACGAGTTCAGTGCATTAAAGTACTGGGTGGTTCTCATCGTCGTTATGCATCAGTCGGCGATATCATCAAAGTAACGGTTAAAGAAGCCATTCCTCGCGGTCGTGTTAAAAAAGGCGACGTGATGAATGCGGTAGTTGTACGTACCAAAAAAGGCGTTCGTCGCCCAGATGGTTCGGTCATTCGTTTTGACGACAATGCTGCGGTATTGTTGAACCAAAACAAAGCACCGATTGCAACTCGTATTTTTGGACCGGTAACTCGTGAACTACGTGGTGATCAGTTTATGAAAATTGTATCCCTAGCACCAGAAGTATTGTGAGGTAACCCATGGCTAAATTACGAAAAGGCGATACAGTCGTTGTGATTGCTGGTAAAGACAAAGGCAAGCAAGGTACTGTTCAAGCTGTTAAAAACGATCGTATTAAAGTTGAAGGCATTAACATTGTCACTAAACATCAGAAGCCAAATCAGGCAACTGGCGTTGAAGGCGGCATTCTTAAGCAAGAAGCTTTTCTACATATTTCAAATGTCGCAATCTTAAATGCGCAAACCCAAAAAGCAGACCGTATTTCTTACCAAACTGGCGAAGACGGCGTTAAAAACCGTGTTTACCGTTCAAATGGTGAAGTTGTGGCGACTGCGTAAGACACTAAGGGTGTAATGGTAATGGCAAGATTAAAAGTTTTATATAATAATGAACTAAAGCAAAAGATCAAAGAAGAACTTGCTTTAGAAAACGTGATGCAGGTGCCTAAAATCACCAAAATCACATTAAACATGGGTGTAGGTGGCGCGTCTCAAGACAAGAAATTGCTTGAAGGTGCTGTTGCTGATATGACTGTAATTGCTGGTCAAAAACCTGTAGTCACCAAAGCGCGTAAATCAATCGCTGGCTTCAAGATTCGTGAAGAATGGCCAATTGGTTGTAAAGTAACGCTACGCGGTGAGCAAATGTACGAATTTTTAGATCGTCTCATTGCCGTTGCAATTCCTCGTGTTCGTGACTTTCGTGGTTTTTCACCTAAAGCCTTTGATGGACGTGGTAACTATTCACTGGGTATCAAAGAGCAAATCGTATTCCCAGAAGTAGATTTTGACAAGATTGATCGTATCCGCGGTATGGATATTACAATCACTACGTCAGCTACTACTGATGATGAAGGTCGTGCGCTGCTTAAAGCATTCGGCTTCCCATTTAAATAAGGTAAAGACGTTATGGCAAAGAAGAGCATGATTAACCGCGAATTAAAGCGCGAAAAAATGGTTGCAAAGTATGCTGAAAAGCGTATCAAGCTAAAAGAAACTATCGGTGATATGAATGCAAGTGACGAAGAGCGTATGGACGCGATGTTAGAGCTTCAAGCTTTACCACGCAACTCATCGCCAGTACGTCTGCGCAATCGTTGTGCTATCACAGGTCGTCCTCATGGTTACTTCCGCAAGTTTGGCTTATCACGCAATATGCTGCGTGAACGTGTCATGCAAGGTGATGTACCTGGTGTTCGTAAAGCAAGCTGGTAAGGAGTAATTACATGAGTATGCAAGATACTGTTGGGGATATGCTAACCCGTATTCGTAACGCACAAATGGCCAATAAAGTTTCTGTAGCTATGCCAAGCTCAAAGCTACGTAAATCAATCGCTGACCTATTGGTTAACGAAGGTTATGTAGCCAGTGCTGTTGTAAAAGCTGAAGACAACAACAAAGCAACGCTAACTATTGAACTAAAATACTTCGAAGGCAAAGCTGTCATCGAAACTATCCAACGTTTTAGCCGTCCTGGTTTACGCCAGCATCGCGGTAAAGACGCTATCCCTACTGTTAAGCAAGGTATGGGTGTTGCTATCGTATCTACTAGTAAAGGCATCATGAGTGATCGTGCTGCACGCGCTGCAGGTATCGGTGGTGAAGTTGTTGCATTTGTAGCGTAAGCTGCACCACGACAAAGTCTATTTGTATTTTATTAGGTTTATGGTTTATTTAAACAATATCTCATAAACCTGATATCTATATTAATTATAGCTATCAGACCTCAGATAAATTATAGAATAATAATTCTATTAAATTGATGGGTGTATAATAGAATCGATTATGCTAAACTAGCACGCTTTTTAGCCTGTTAGTTTTTTCGCTATTTATTTTGCTAATAGTTTGCTAACAGAAGATATTAATTTTTTAAGGAATATTCCTATGTCTCGTGTGGCTAAAGCCCCAGTAATACTGCCTAATGGCGTAAGTGTTACTTTGAACGATCGGCAGGTCGAAGTGAAAGGCAAGAACGGTACTTTGTCTTTACGCCTGCACGAATTGGTCGAGCTGAAACAGGAAGATGATGCTATCATTCTCTCACCTACAGTCGATTCAAAAGAAGCCATGATGCACACTGGCACCATCCGCGCTATCCTTAACAACCATGTTAAAGGTGTAACTGAAGGCTTTGAAAAACGCCTACAGTTGATCGGTGTTGGTTATCGTGCTCAAGCTAATGGCGATAAAATAACCTTAAACGTCGGTTATTCACATCCAGTAGAATATACATTGCCTGAAAGCGTGTCAGCTGAAACCCCAACGCAAACTGAAATTGTTTTGAAATCGAACAATAAACAGCAGCTTGGTCAAGCAGCGGCTAATATCCGCGGTTTCCGCCCACCAGAGCCTTATAAAGGTAAAGGTATTCGTTATAGTGACGAGCATGTGATTCGCAAAGAAGCCAAGAAAAAATAAGGTGAGTTGAAATGTTTGATAAAAAAGCAGCTCGTCTGCGTCGAGCTAAGAAAACCCGCGCGCATATCCGTTTTTTAGGTGTTAATCGCCTAACGGTTAATCGCACGCCAAAGCATATCTATGCCCAAATTATCTCTCCTAACGGTGGTGAAGTGATTGCACAGGCATCTACATTAGACGGCAGTTTACGCTCAGGCGCAACTGGTAACGTTGATGCAGCTACGTCTGTAGGCCAAATGATCGCAGAACGCGCAAAAGCAGCTGGTATCACTAAAGTTGCGTTTGACCGTAGTGGTTTTAAATATCATGGTCGAGTTAAAGCTTTAGCTGAAGCCGCTCGCGCAAACGGATTGGAGTTTTAATCATGGCTAGAAATGATAAAAATGATAAGAATGAGCAGACTGACGGTTTAGTAGAACGCTTAGTTACCGTTGATCGCGTTGCGAAAGTAGTTAAAGGTGGTCGTATCTTCTCTTTTACTGCGTTAACCGTAGTAGGCGATGGTAATGGTCGCGTTGGTTTCGGTCGCGGTAAAGCCCGTGAAGTACCAGCTGCTATTCAAAAAGCTCTAGAAGCTGCCAAACGTAATATGATTACTGTTGAGCTTAATGATGCAACTTTGCATCATCCGATCAAAGCACGTCATGGTGCAAGTAAAGTCTATATGCAACCTGCATCTGAAGGTACTGGCGTTATCGCTGGTGGCGCAATGCGTGCTGTATTAGAAGTTGCTGGCGTCAAAGATGTTTTGACTAAATGTTATGGTTCTACCAATACTGCTAACGTAGTTCGCGCTACATTTAACGGTTTACGTGATATGTCAACTCCAGAAAAGATGGCAGCAAAACGTGGTAAATCTGTAGACGAAATTTTGGGCTAACTTAGACTAGGTGAGTTACGATGAAAACAATGAAAGTCACTCAAGTAAAATCAGGTGCCCATCGCCTCAAGAGCCACAAAGCTAGCTTGAAAGGATTGGGTTTACGCCGCATTAATCATACTGTTGAAGTAGAAGATACTCCTTCAACCCGTGGTATGGTCAATCGCGTTAACTACATGGTAAAAGTGGAGGAAGCGTAATGGGTCTTAGATTAAATGAATTATCACCAGGTGTTGGCGCCAAGAAAACTGCCCAACGTCGTGGTCGTGGTATCGGTTCAGGCTTAGGCAAAACTGGTGGCCGTGGTGTAAAAGGTCAGAAGTCACGCTCAGGTTCTGGTATCCGTAGAGGATTTGAAGGTGGCCAAATGCCATTATTCCGTCGTCTACCTAAATTCGGTTTTACCAGTAAAATGGCAATGACAACTGCTGAAGTTCGTCTGTCTGAATTGAATAAAGTTGAAGGCGATATCGTTAACGTTGCTACTCTTAAAACGGCTAACATTATTCGTCATGATATGAAGCGTGCACGTATTATCTTGTCTGGTGATGTCACTAAAGCTTATACCTTCCAAGGTGTAAAAGTGACTAAAGGCGCCAAGCAAGCAATCGAAGCTGCTGGTGGTAGCATCGAGGAGTAGTAACGTGTCAAAACAATCAGTGTCATCGTCTGGCATTCCGCTAAATCCTTTTGCTTTTATACGTAAGTATGATGAGCTTTGGTCACGCATGTTGTTTTTGATCGGCGCATTGATTGTTTATCGTTTAGGGTCACATATTCCTGTACCTGGCATTAATCCGGTGAATTTAGCCGATTTGTTCTCACGCAATGAAAACACTATCTTGAGCATGTTTAACATGTTTTCAGGTGGTGCGCTGGAAAGAATGTCAATTATGGCGCTTGGTATCATGCCATATATTTCAGCATCTATCATTGTACAGATGATGTCAGCTGTACTACCTTCGCTTGAAGCCATCAAAAAAGAGGGTGAAGCGGGTAGACGCAAGCTTAACAAGTACACCCGTCAAGGGACACTTGCATTGGCTTTAGTACAGTCATTAGGAATGTGTGCTGGTCTGATTAGTCAGAACCTGACTTTATCCAGCGGCCTTACCTTCTATATTCCTGCAGTAACTTCGTTAGTTGCAGGGGCGATGTTCTTAATGTGGCTTGGTGAGCAGATTACAGAGCGTGGCGTAGGTAATGGCATCTCAATGCTAATCTTTGCTAGCATTGTGGCTGGTACGCCAGGCATGATTTCGCAATCTATCGAACAAGTCAATCAGGGTCAAATGAACCTGATTGTACTCTTTATCTTTGTGGTACTAGGTGTCGCGGTTACTGCGGGTATCGTCTATATTGAACGTGCCCAGCGTCGTGTGCCTGTAAACTATGCGCAAAAGCAGCAGCAAGGTCGCAAAATATATGCTCAACAGCAGTCACATTTGCCGTTGAAAATTAATATGGCAGGGGTTATTCCAGCTATTTTTGCTAGTTCTTTGTTATTGTTTCCAGCTAGTTTAGGGCAGTGGGTTGGTCAATCAACTGATCCTACCTTTGTACAGAAGATATTGCAAAATATGGCTTTGGTATTGTCTCCGGGACAACCGCTCTATTTAGTTCTGTTCGGTGCGATGATTATTTTCTTTTGCTACTTCTATACGGCATTAGTCTTTAGTCCACGCGAAGTTGCTGAGAACCTTAAACGTAGTGGTGCGTATATCCCTGGCATTCGCCCCGGACAACAAACTCAGCGTTATCTTGATCATGTATTAAACCGGTTGACCTTTATTGGCGCGATGTATATGACGGCCATTTGTTTAATGCCAATGCTAGTTCAATCAGGATTTGGTGTGCCGTTTCAACTCGGTGGTACGTCGCTACTAATTATGGTGGTTGTGGTAATGGACTTCATCTCCCAAATTCAAGCGCATTTGATGACCCATCAATATAATGATCAGACGTTAATTCAGTCGCCAACTCAGCCTTAATAGTTATTAGTAACTTTTGTTATTAGTAATCTAACGATGGATGAGTAGGATGATATCTCAAGGAGCATGCAATGAAAGTTCAAGCA
The DNA here is from genome assembly GCF_018919485.1 of Psychrobacter sp. TAE2020. GTDB lineage: Bacteria > Pseudomonadota > Gammaproteobacteria > Pseudomonadales > Moraxellaceae > Psychrobacter. The sequence continues at coordinate 1,391,863 of NZ_JAHLMU010000001.1, read as the reverse complement.
TCAGTTAAAAAGATTTGTGGTAGCTGCAAGATTGTACGCCGTAAAGGCCGTGTACACGTTATATGTACAGCAGAACCTCGCCACAAGCAACGTCAAGGCTAGTCAATGGATAGAATAAGGTATTTTACCTAAGCTATTAATTGAATTAATACTTGAAAAACAATGGCGGATGCGATATCATCCGCCACTTGCCGTAGTTCTTACTCATATTTTATTATATTAACAATTATTAGTTTCGCTAAGCGAGTTACTTTAATAGTCAAGATAATAGGGTCATGAGTACTAACAGCAATAAATCTGAAAAACAATACACTATTTATTATGAATAAATTTTGTTTTTCTTCAATGGAGAGAAAGCAATGGCTCGTATTGCCGGTGTTAACATTCCGGATAATAAGCATGCTGTTATTTCACTAACTTACATCTTTGGTGTAGGTCGTACCACTGCTCAGAAAATCTTAGAGGCAGTCGGTATTGATACTACTACTAAAATCAGTCAGTTAGATGATACGCAGTTAGATGCTATCCGTGCACAGATTGCAAACTACATGACCGAAGGTGATCTTCGTCGTGAAGTGTCAATGAACATTAAGCGTTTGGTTGATTTAGGCTGTTATCGTGGCATTCGTCATCGTCGTAACTTGCCTGTAAATGGTCAACGTACGAAAACGAATGCGCGTACTCGTAAGGGTCCACGTAGAGCAATCAAAAGATAATTAACTTAGGAAGCTAAAAGATGGCAAAAGACACTCGCAGTCGCAAAAAGGTGACTCGTCGTTCGGTATCGGAGGGCATAGCCCACATCCATGCGTCTTTTAATAACACCATTGTTACGATTACCGATCGTCAAGGTAATGCATTGGCTTGGGCCACTTCAGGTGGACAAGGCTTCCGTGGTTCACGTAAATCTACACCATTTGCAGCGCAGGTTGCAGCTGAGGTCGCTGGTAAAGCGGCTCAAGAATATGGTGTTAAGAATGTCGATGTTTTGGTCAAAGGACCAGGACCGGGTCGTGAGTCTGCGGTAAGAGCACTAGGTGCATTGGGTTATAAAATTAATAGCATCTCTGATGTAACCCCAATCCCACACAATGGTTGCCGTGCGCCGAAAAAGCGCCGCGTCTAATATTTAAGACGAAGCTTTTTATAACAAAAGCTTATAGGAGACATAAAGATGGCCCGCTATATTGGACCAAAACTGAAATTATCACGTCGTGAAGGCACGGATCTAGGTCTTAAGTCTGGCGTAAAGCCCTACGACGTAAAAACGAAAAAAGCTGGTCGTCCACCAGGTCAACATGGCGTTAGCCGTAATAAGACCTCGGAATATGCACTACAGTTACGCGAAAAACAAAAAGTTAAGCGTATCTACGGTGTATTAGAACGTCAGTTTGCTAACTATTATAAAGAAGCTGCTCGCAAACGTGGTGCTACTGGTGAGAACCTACTAGCTATGCTTGAGAGTCGTTTAGACAATGTGGTTTATCGCATGGGCTTTGGCTCAACTCGCGCTGAAGCACGTCAGCTAGTTAGCCATCGTTCTATCATGGTAAAAAAAGCCGGCCGTGATGAGTTTGTTCGTGTGAACATTCCATCAATTCAGCTGCAAGATGGTGATGTCATCGCTGTCCAAGAGAAATCTCGCGAACAACTACGTATTCAGAATGCTATCGAATTAGCTTCACAACGTGGTATTCCAGAATGGCTAGATGTTGATAACAGCAAGCTTCAAGGTACATTTAAACATGCACCTGATCGCATTGATTTACCAGCTGAAATCAACGAAAGCTTGATCGTTGAGCTATACTCTAAGTAACTGAAATTATGATTGACGTTATCACTTATGTGGGTAACGTCAACTTAATGAAGTTGATTAAACCAGTTAAATAAATCGAGGTGACATCATGATGCTAAATGCAACTGAGTTTCTAACACCAAATGCCATTAACGTGGATACGGTTAATGAAACGATTGCGAAAGTCACGCTCGAACCGTTAGAACGCGGCTTTGGGCATACCTTAGGGAATGCCTTACGTCGTATCTTGTTATCTTCATTACCTGGTGCCGCAGTCATCGAAGCTGAGATTGATGGTGTTGACCATGAATACTCTACGCTCGAAGGTTTGCAAGAAGATGTGCTTGATTTGCTTTTGAACTTAAAAGGCTTAGCAATCACTCTTCATGACCAAAATGAAGTATTTTTGACCTTAGACAAACAAGGTCCAGGCATTATTACTGCCGCAGACATCGCTTTGCCGCATAATGTGGACATTATCAATCCAGAATTGGTATTGGGAACATTAAGCGCTCGCGGTCATCTAAAGATGCGTTTGCGTGTGGTTATGGGTCGTGGATATGAGCCAGCAAATCAGCGCCGTGAAGATGGTGACACTAAAGCAATTGGCCGCTTGAAGCTTGATGCAAGCTTTAGCCCAGTGTTACGTGTTGCTTATCAGGTTGAGAACGCACGTGTAGAACAGCGTACCGATCTTGATCGTCTTATCGTCGAACTTGAAACTAACGGCACTATCGATCCAGAAGAAGCAATTCGTAAAGCTGCTACTATTTTACAACAACAGATTTCTATCTTTGTTGACCTAGAAGCTGAAGAAGCGCCTGAGCCTGTGAAAGAAAAAGAAGAGGTTGACCCAGTGCTATTACGCCCTGTGGATGACCTTGAACTAACGGTTCGCTCAGCCAACTGCTTAAAAGCTGAAAACATTTACTATATCGGTGATTTGGTACAGCGTTCAGAGACTGAACTACTAAAAACCCCAAATCTTGGTAAGAAATCATTAACCGAAATCAAGGACGTACTAGCGTCTAAAGATTTAGAGCTCGGTATGCGCCTAGATAACTGGCCACCCGCTGACTTACGTGTTGATGATCGCTTCTCTTATCGTAGCCGTTAAACTTTAAGGATTTTTGACTATGCGCCATCGTAAGAGTGGAGTCAAGCTGGGTCGTACCGGCAGTCATCGTAAAGCAATGTTCCAGAACATGACAAACTCATTATTTGAGCATGAACTGATCAAAACTACATTGCCAAAAGCTAAAGAATTACGCCGTGTTGCTGAGCCATTGATCACTATGGCTAAAGAAGATAGCGTTGCTAACCGTCGTTTGGCTTTTAGCCGTATGCGTAGCAAAGCTATGGTTGGCAAACTATTTGGCACCTTGGGTCCTCGTTATCAAACGCGTCCAGGCGGATATTTACGTATTGTAAAATGCGGTTTCCGTGATGGTGACAATGCACCTATGGCTTATGTAGAGCTAGTTGATCGTGACTAATTCTATAAGCTAAATGCAATATTAATAGTATCTTTGTTATAAAAAAAGCCCCAATTTATTGGAGCTTTTTTTTTGGCTAAAATTTATGGTTTTTATTAGCAATTCCCTCTAAGGCTAACCACAATGCCTTAATTGGCAAATAGTTAGAGCATTAATGCGCTGACGTCAGCGGCACCTTGCCTAATGATTGCCACTTCACCACTAGTCATATCTACAATAGTAGTCAATTTAGTGGTTTTTATACCCACATTGATTAGACCGTCTATCTGATTGCCTAGCAACTCTTCGATGTCATAGGGATCATCGAGTACACCATCGTGAGTAGGTAATATCAGTGAGCTAGTTAAGATAGGCTCATCCATTGCCGCTAATATTGCCTGAGCAATAGCATTACTTGGTACCCGAATACCAATGGTTTTTTTCTTAGTATGGGCCAGTTTTTTGGGAACATCTTTAGTGGCATTTAAAATAAAAGTAATGGGAGCTGGTGTATGTGCTTTTAGCTGCTTGAATTGGGTGTTATCTACTGCTGCATAGTTAGCAATTTCACTTAAATCACGACATAACAAAGTGAATTGATGCTTATCATCTAATTCACGAATTTGCTTAAGCTTCTCTAGCGCATCTTTTGCCCCTAAACGGCAGCCAAAAGCATAGCTAGTATCAGTAGGGTAAATGATCAACTTATCATTGCGTAGCATCTCAGCTACTTGTTCAATGAGGCGTTGCTGTGGGTCTTCTGGGTGAATATAGAATGTTTGCATAATGAAACCTTATTTTATAGTTATCAATAATTTCAATGATATCTTATTCTTGGTAAATATAAAGTGCTTGATTCTAAGTTAATTATAGCTATAAACGCTTATATCATATACAGATATTCGATTAATGATACTACCAAAGCGTTAAGTAAGTTATACCTAATAGATTTTATCTTCAGGTATTAATTGGTTTGCATTGAATAACTAATTTTAATTAGCAAAGCTTTACAGTCCTTATGGTTTTAATAGTAATAGTTCAGCATTAAGTAGCAAATTCCACGGTTTATCAAGGTGATAAAGTAGTTATTAATAATTATAAGTAGCCATCACTCTTATATTAGGCTGCTTTTGCTATTTGTAGACTATTCTTATAGTTCTACGGCTAAAATTATTGCAATAGAACTTAGAGACCAGCTTTTCCTAGGCTAATCTCAATGCCTATATCGTAAATGACCATTACAAGGTAATAGCGTAAACTCTCAATTATTATCTAAGATAAGAATACAAAGTGAAACCTTGTTAGAATTGATAAGATTTTATTTAATAC
>NZ_JAHLMU010000001.1:1323683-1387164 GCF_018919485.1 Psychrobacter sp. TAE2020 | reverse complement strand
TAAGAGACAGGTGATATTTTATCTATAAGATATAGGAAATAATGTAATGACATTTATTGATCAAGGTTTTACCGTTATTCATAGGAAAAAAGGATGTAAAAATCACTTTATCGCTATCTTATAGACTTCTATCTGTTAATAGTTGACCGTTTAGGGTGCTCACTATAAAACCTGAAACGTTTATGGTGTTAATGACATAGCAAACAATTTAGTTATTTTGCATTTGAATTGGTACAAGCAGACTCATAGTCAAAATCATGGATTAAGAAGCTGAGTTTATTGATGTTTCTAAAAGTATAGCCATGAAAATGGCTTCTTTTATTTACGGTGCTTGGGGAAACTCAGTCAACACTGTTTTTTAAATCCTTGCCTATAGGAAAAAGTATGAACCATATTTATAAAGTGATCTTTTGCAAAGCTACCGGCACATTTATCGCAGTAGCTGAGTTTGCTCGTGCAAATGGAAAAAAGGGTAGTGGAACCGTAGGATCAGCAGCTGGAGGGTCACAAAACAATACAGCTAGTAGGTACTCTTTAGATTTAAGCGGACTGACGACATTATCAGCAGCGATTTTTTTGTCTTTGGGCTTAAGTACCATAGCTTCTGCTGCTCCTGTTAGTTGTCAGGAAGATAGTACTGTCTTAAGATTCAATTGTGGTACGGGTTCAAATGCATATAGCAATAAAGCGACCGCTATAGGAATTAATAGCACGGCTGGCGGTAACTCTACAGCGCTAGGTTACGCTGCAGATGCCTCAGGACCAGGTAATGCAACAACAATTAGACGTGAAGCGAAAGCAACCGCTGGTCAAGCAACTACACTGGTTTCAGATTCTCAAGCCCTCGGTAGTCAGTCTACAGCTTTAGGTATGCAGTCAAGAGCTTATACTGGAGACTCTATGGCACTTGGTAGAGGCTCCCAAGCAGGTAGTAGTGAAGCTAATAAAACAATCACTGAAAGAGCGACATCAGTTGATATTAATTCTCAAGCAAGGGCTTTAGAGAGTCTTGCCCTTGGTGCTAATGCAATAGTAAGCATTGAGGGCGCAACTGCCTTAGGTGCGTCTGCTAATGCAGCAGGAAAAGATTCTGTCTCAATTAGTCGTAAATCTTCTACAAGTTTGCAGGCAGCCAATGCCGTAGTGGTTGGTGCTAATGCAAATGCAAGTTTGGCCAATACCACGATATTAGGATCTACAGCATCTGCTGATGGTCAAGCTGGCGATATGGCAATTGGTCAAGGCTCGACTACTGCAGTAATCAACAACTCTGGCGCTTATCGTATTAACTCTACTCAAGGCGGTAATACTGCAGCAGCAACTGCACCAACCTCCGTAGTGTCAGTAGGATCAGCTGGAATGGTAACGTAACGGCTCTAACAGTGACACGGACAACGGTTACTGACGGCATTAACACTAGTAGTTATGGCGCAGCAGGTTCTAGTGTTACGGATGGTACTAATACTACTAATGTTGCAGCTGATAATATAACTGTTGGTGGCGCCAATCCAGTCGTTATAAGTGGTAAAGATGGTAATATCACTGGTCTAACCAATACCAGCTACGATAAGACGCAAGTGGTACGTAACCGTGCGGCAACAGAAGGTCAAGTATCAGATGTGGCAAACAGCTTAGGGAATCTTGCTGATACACCACTGATCTTTACGGGTAATAGTGGCACGACAGCACAGAAGCTTGGCAGCACGCTTAACATCAGCGGCGGTGCTACTGCTGCCGCAAGCAATAGCAATATCAAGACCGTAGTGTCTAATGGCAATATCGATATCCAATTTGTAGACGCTCCGACCTTTACTTGTCAAGTGAAAGCTAACGGCTTCGACGCTGGTGGCGCTAAGATTATTAATATTGCTTTAATATTGCTAATGGAACTGCTGCCAATGATGCAGTCAATGAAGGCCAGTTGGATGCTATTGCAAATAGCAATAATGCTAAAAACGATGCTTTGGGCAATAGTATCGCTAATAATTTAGGTGGCGGTTCGAAGTATGACCCAGTCACAGGTCAAGTAACTGCCCCTAATTACAAGGTTCAAGGTGGCACGCAGAACAATGTGGGCGATGCACTAGATACGCTAGATGGGGCTATTAATAACATCAAAGCTGCTAATGAGTCACTAAGTAATTCGGCAGTACAGTATGATAAAAATGCTGATGGTTCCGTTAATAAAGATAGGGTTACTTTAGGTGGCGGTGCTGACGGCACAACTTTAACCAATGTAAAAAATGGTAAAGTTGCTAAAGGTAGTAAAGATGCCATAACTGGTGATCAGCTATTTCAAACTGAGCAGCGAGTTGAAAGCAATACTACTGATATTAATAACTTAAAAAATGATATTAATAATGGTGGAGTTGGTCTTGTGAAGCAAGATGCGATAACTCAGGAGATTAAAGTTGCCGCAGACAAAGGCGGTAATTCAGTCAACATGTCAGGGACAGCTGGTGATCGTACAGTGAGCGGTGTCAAAGCCGGAGCAGTGCCCGCTAAGAGTAATGAGGCAGTCAATGGCTCACAATTACATGCAGCCAATACCAATATATCTAATGCTCTAGGTGGTGGTTCTAAAGTAGATGCTAGTGGTAATATACGGCCCCTAGTTATAGTGTAGCAGGTGAGGCATATACTGATGTTGGTTCTGCTTTAGCGGCAGTCGATAGCGCCTCTCTCAAACGCTTTGACTCTCTAAATAGTAGGATTGATGATGCGTTCTATTACACCAATGATCGTATCGACGAAGTTGAAAAACAAGGCAATGCTGGTATTGCTGCAGCCTTGTCACTCGAGTCTGCACCATATATTCCAGCTAAGTTCACTTACTCAATAGGAGCAGGTTATCATCGCGGTGAAAATGCCATTGGTGGTTCATTGCGTCGTACAGCTGATAGTGGTCGCTGGAGTCTAACCGGTGGTGTAGCAACAGACTCTGAAGGCGGAGCAAGTGCACGTATCGGTATTAGTGGTGTTATTAACTAGAACTAGAGGTATTTTGCAGGTGGTCTAATTATTAGGTCACCTCATCTAATCTATTTGAGAGAAAGTTATGAAAGTAATTTTGAAAGCTGTAATGCTATCAACTGTACTAGCGTTAACTGCTTGTACCAACGTGTTTATGAATAATTCATAAAAAACACCAGCGTTTTCAGAGGTAGAATATAGTCATCTAAAGGGTTTACCAAATTACGATGTCAGTCAAGTACGTCTGCTCGAAGTTGCACAGCATAAAGACCAAGTCAGACAAATATTAGGTAACCCTCATTTTAATGAAGGTATTTTTAGCCTAAAAGTTTGGAATTACGCCCTTGAGTTGAAACTCTCAGCAAATAACGACTACCAAAACTGTCGTCTGAGAATTGATTTTGATAGAAATAACCGTGTTGAGAAGTTAACTTGGAAAGATCAAGTCTGTGCTGACTTTGTCAATGGTAATATTTAGAAAAATTGTTTATCAGGTTTGATCAAAATCGTTTTAAAGAAAAAGAGCTCTCAGTATCCTGAGAGCTCTTTTATTTTGACTAATTTTCATTCTAAGGACTAACAGTATATTATAAATCTAGCTCTCTAGCTGAAACATTAATAATGCTGCTAATAAAGTCTGCGCATCCCTAGGTAGCGTTTGCGGGTTAGCAATGTAATGTTCAGCCTGTTTATAGACATCATTAGCAAAAGTGCTAGCGCTAGTATCAAAGCTGGCAAATAGATTATCTTGTGATACTTTAAAAGGTCGCTGACAGGCAATAGTGAATAGACATTCTAACGCTTGAGGTTTGATCTCTACGGACTCAAAAGCTTGTTGCTGAGACTGACTACGGCCATCGGCAGCATACCAATAGCCAAAGTCACTAAGTAGGCGGCGCTTATGACCTGCTACACACCAATGACTTATTTCGTGTAGCGCACTGGCAAAAAACCCATGAGCGAACTCGATACGGGCAGGACTGCTGGCAGTAGCAGGGAAGTACTCAGGCTCATCATCACCGCGTACCAACTGGACATTTTGCTCAACAAACAAAGCATTAAATACTTCGATTAACCAGTCAGTAGCCAGTGGTTCGTTGTCCAAACTTGATAGCGCTGTGTAATTTAGCGATGAGTTGTGAGTTGCTAAAAGCTTTAGATCAATCGCTGGACAAAGGCATAAATCATCAGTGAGTGTAGAGGTTTGGTGTAGACCATGCCTGCTAGTATCTGCTAGCCTATGAAGTTGTTTTAATAATAAAATAGCATTATCGCTAGTTAATAAAGCGGCAAAATCAGGAGTGGTAGTTTTTAATAACATAAAGCCGTAACCTATCCTTATAGCCTTAAATTAACTGCTGTCATTGGTGAAAATCGTAAAATACTAGCGCAAGTTTCAAGAGGCACTTTCCGTTAGTATGGCAGGCAATATTATACACTTTTTTGATCGTTGAGACCGCTTATGTCAGACCCTAAAGCTAGCATTGCAGCTTTATATATCAGTAAGGGTGAGGGTAAATCTGTGGCAGTTATTATTGAGATTGCTTAAACTGCAGTCGTATTGAATATTCCTAGTTTCAACCGAATCTTTTATTATGCATAAAATAATTTTTAATCTAGTCTAACATTGCTCTTAGGAACAGTCTGATAGATAGCGAACGATATCCCTTTTGTATTAAAACTTAAAGTTTGCCCATTCGCTATTATTTATCTAAAACATTAATTCATAAACCAACCGTGACTGGCAACTATGGATTGTCCGGTGAACACATTGGTTGGAAAAGCGGCTAAAAATAGTGCTAACTGAGCTATGTCATTTACTGTTGTGAACTCTTTATCCACTGTATTTACTAGCATAATATCATTAACTACTGACTCCTCACTAATACCTTTTTCAGCGGCTTGCTGCGGAATCTGTTTTTCAACTAGGGGTGTTTTGACAAATCCAGGGCAGATCACATGCGAACGTACATTATGCTCGGCACCTTCTTTAGCTAGTACGCGGCATAGGCCCAGCAAGCCATGCTTAGCAGTAACATAAGGAGCTTTGTACATTGACGCTTCGTGAGAATGTACTGAACCCATATAGATGACGGTACCACCTTTATTATCCTTATACATATGTTTTATAGCGGCTTTAGTGGTCAAAAACGCACCATCTAAGTGAATATTTAGCATCTTTTTCCAGTCGGAGAAAGACATTTTATCAATAGGATTAATAATTTGAATACCAGCGTTAGAAACTAAGATATCAATGCTGCCAAAAGTATCTATTAGCTTTTGCACACCACTATTAACAGCATCCTCAGAAGTGACATCCATCTCAATAGCCAGCGCACGTCCACCAGCAGCTTCAATAGCATCAACCGTGCTTTGCGCCGCATTAATATTTATATCAGCAATGCCAACAGCGGCACCTGCTAGTGCATAGATTTCGGCGACATCGCGTCCGATTCCACTAGCAGAACCCGTAACTAAGGCTACTTTACCAGTCAAGTCTTTTTCTAATAGCGTTGCCATGAACGATCCTTATTGTGGCTATCTCGTGAGATAATAATTATTTAATAATAGTTACTGGCGTTTTTTGTTGCAGCTCTTCAAAGCTGATACCTTCTGCTAACTCAACCAGTTTTAGCCCTTTATCAGTAACATCGAGCACCGCCAGCTCAGTAATAATACGGTCAACCACACCTTTACCCGTTAATGGCAGTTCACACTGAGCAAGGATTTTTGGATCGCCATGTTTATTGACTTGCTCCATTATTACGATGATGCGCTGCACGCCTGCGACTAAGTCCATCGCACCGCCCATACCTTTGACCATTTTTTTAGGGATCATCCAGTTAGCTAAGTCACCTTTCTCTGAAACTTCCATCGCCCCTAATATCGCAAGGTTAACGTGACCACCGCGAATCATTGCAAATGACTCAGAGCTGCTAAAGTAACTGGCACCTAGTGCCGTCGTAACAGTCTGCTTACCAGCATTTATTAGATCAGCATCGACATTTTCTGGCGTTGGGAACTCACCAATACCTAATAGGCCATTTTCTGATTGTAACCATACATCCATACCTTCTGGAATATAGTTAGCAACTAGAGTTGGCAGACCAATACCCAAATTCACATAATAACCGTCTTGTAGTTCTTGCGCTGCACGCTGCGCCATCTGCTCTCTTGTCCAAGCCATAGTATCTTCCTTAATTTTTATAATATTCACTTGTCTGTAGCATGAATTAAACGCTCTCAACCGCTTTAGTCGTTATCTTTTCAATACGCTTTTCAGGGCTGCTATTTAGCACAATACGCTGCACAAAAATGCCTGGTAGATGAATTTCGTCAGGGTCAAGTGCACCAATCTCTACGATTTCTTCGACTTCAGCAATAGTAATCTTGCCTGCCATTGCACAGTCTGGGTTAAAGTTACGCGCAGTTTTATTAAAGATTAAGTTACCTGCCTTATCTGCTTTTTGCGCTTTAATTAGAGAGACATCGGCACGTAATGAATGCTCAAGCACATAAGTACGACCGTCAAATTCACGGGTTTCTTTACCTTCAGCGACTAAGGTGCCGACGCCGGTTGCGGTATAAAATGCCGGAATACCTGCACCACCTGCACGCAGTCTTTCAGCAAGGGTGCCTTGCGGGGTGAGCTCCACTTCCAGTTCACCAGCTAAGTACTGACGCTCAAACTCTTTATTTTCGCCTACGTAAGAGGAAATCATTTTTTTTATTTGCCGAGTCTGTAGCAATAGACCAAGACCGAATTCATCAACTCCTGCATTATTACTGACGCAGGTCAAATCTTTAACCTCACTATCACGCAGTGCTTCAATCAATGCTTCAGGAATACCGCATAGACCAAAACCACCGATTGCGAGCGTTTGTCCGTCACGCACAACACCACCCAGCGCCGCTTCTGCGCTGTGATACACCTTTGATTGACTCATGCTTATCTCCTTGCAAGTCTCATTTTTATTATTTACATTGATTTATTATGGGTTTTGCTCATTCAAGCAAATACTAGATTACTAATTAGTCTTACATTTAAAGTAATAAATTTTATATCGCTATAGAATACAGAGTATAGCCGTAATAACTTAACATATAATTCTAGTAGCGACTAGAGGATAGTATGAAGCGCCTACAAGGTAGAGCAGCTTGATTAATATAGGGGAGGTAATTACACTATTTAGCTAGAATAACGTTGGATAAAATACGTTAAGTTTAATCTTATTGACCTATTTTTCTATGCACTGCATACTCTCAGGCTTAACTTAGCCAAGGAGGGCGGTCATGTTTAGCACACTTGCTATCGTAATTACTTTGTTATTATTGATGTTCTTTGCCTACCGCGGTTATTCAGTGCTAATTCTAGCACCGATTATGGCTGCTTTAGCCGTCTTATTTTCAGGTGATTTTTTAAGCAGTATTCCTGCCTATACTGATGTCTTTATGGGCGCATTGAGTGGTTTCCTACTCAAATTCTTTCCTATATTCTTACTGGGTGCACTGTTTGGCCGCTTGATGGCAGACTCTGGAGCGGCAACAGCGATCGCTAACAGTGTAGTCAACAAACTGGGCGCAAACAAAGCTATTCTTGCCGTAATTTTGGTTTGTGCCATTTTAACTTATGGCGGTGTCTCTCTATTCGTTGTAGCCTTTGCCATCTATCCTATCGCTAAAGACCTATTTAAAGCTGCTGATATTCCTAAACGCTTGATTCCAGCCGCTATTGCCTTAGGCTCGTTCACCTTTACCATGACGGCACTACCAGGTACACCAGCGATTCAGAATGCTATTCCTATTCCTTACTATAATACCAACGTCTTCGCCGCGCCTATCTTAGGCATCATTGGTGGGACGATTATGTTTATGCTTGGCTGGTTATGGCTACAGTCACGGGCGCGAAAAGCCAGTGCTATGGGTGAAGGCTACGGTGAGCATAATGACGATGCAGATTTGGGTAGTATTGATATTGAAAAAAAATCTGCTAACGATATGCATAATAACGATGTCAAAAATCATAATGTGCAAAGCAATCCAGCAGCTACTGCTGAAGCACGGGATACTCATCACACTTCGTTCATAGTTGCTATGATACCGCTAACACTAGTCATTATTCTTAATGCTCTTCTTACTTATGCCCTCTTTCCTTCAATGGATTTCAGTGATTTGCAAACTCAGTTCCCTGATCTTAATATCGCAGGATCACTGGGACTATGGTCTATTATTATCTCGTTGGTCGTTGCCTCTATAGTATTGATTGTGATGCGTATCGGTCATTGGAACGATCTACAAAAAACCATTAACCGTGGTACTTATGATTCAATGCTGCCTATTTTTAACACGGCCTCAGAAGTGGGTTATGGTGCTGTTATTGCCTCACTTGCTGGTTTCATTATTATTCGTGACAGTATCTTGAATTTAAGTCCTGAAAACCCGTTAATTTCAGAAGCGGTAGCAATGACCACTCTTGCTGGTATTACTGGTTCATCTTCTGGTGGTCTAAGTATTGCGCTATCAACGTTAGGTGAGGATTATTTGCAGATGGCGCTCAAAGCTGGTATTGATCCAGAGCTCATGCACCGCGTGGCTGTCATGGCCGCAGGTGGACTTGATACCTTACCGCATAGTGGTGCAGTTATCACTTTGCTAGCCATTTGTGGCTTGAGCCATAGACAGTCTTATCTCAACATTGCTATGGTCACTATGGCAATCCCGCTTGTTGCCGTAGTGGTAGTGATTACTTTAGGTACGCTGTTTGGTTCGTTTTAACTATCAACTGCGTTTTACAGCCTATATAAATAAAAAATAGTTAAATAAAAAGTATTTAGATAATGATAGGTAGCTAATTACTATCTGTTCTTATATAAGAATGACTGCAAATGTTTGCAGAGCAATATAACTCTACAAAGACTTTTTCTGTTGAAAGATAATAAGGGTAATTTGAGAAGTCAACCTAGTGTTAGAAAAACGAATTTTTATTGAATAATTAGTAATAAAAAATTAGCCAGCACTAACAAGGAAGTGGCAACTTTGACAAAAGGGAGTTAGGAAATGAAAGGAATTACACGGTTCTCAAATAATTTGATGGAAAGGTATTTACCGGATCCTTTCTTATTCGTCATTATTTTAACGGTAGTCATCTTTGGGTTAGGCTTAGGCTTAACCGATTCTTCAGCTGTACAGATGGTGGCTTTTTGGGGTGAAGGGTTTTGGGCGTTATTGGCGTTCTCAATGCAAATGGTGCTGGTGCTAGTTACTGGTTTTGTCTTGGCAAGTAGTCCAATATTTAAAACAGGATTAGGCAAATTGGCAAGTTTCGCCAATTCGCCAGGTAGTGCGATTATCTTGGTAACCTTAGTATCGCTTGCAGCGAGCTGGATCAACTGGGGGTTTGGATTGGTTATTGGTGCGTTATTCGCAAAGGAATTAGCGAAGCGTGTTGAAAATGTCGATTACCGTTTGTTGATTGCCAGTGCTTATTCTGGATTTATAATCTGGCATGCTGGGTTTTCCGGATCGATTCCATTGTCCATTGCGACAGAAGGACATCCGTTCGTTGATAAGATTGGTATCATTCCAACAAGCGCAACCATTTTTGCTAGCTATAACTTAATCATCGTTGTTGTATTAGTTATTACTGTACCCTTATTAAACCGTTTGATGATGCCGAGCAAAGAAGATACGGTCACAGTAGACCCCAAAGTCCTTATGGATCCAGTCATTGAGGAACTCCCTACAAAATCGGCTATGACACCAGCAGAGCGTATAGAAAACAGCTGGGTCTTATCAATGCTTATTGGCGCAATGGGCATTGCTTTTATCATTTATTATTTTGTGCAAAATGGATTTGCGTTAACGCTCGACTTAGTTAACTTTATGTTTTTGTTCCTAGGTATTATATTCCATGGAACGCCTCGCAAATATCTGATTGCGGTTCAAGAAGCGGTCAAAGGAGCGGGCGCCATCATCGTTCAATTTCCGTTTTATGCCGGAATTATGGGTATGATGACAGCATCCGGTTTGGCCGGAGTCATGTCAGACGCGTTCGTCAGTGTTTCGACAACGGACACCCTACCGCTTTTTGCCTTCCTAAGTGCAGGACTCGTCAACTTCTTCGTCCCTTCAGGTGGTGGACAGTGGGCTGTTCAAGCACCCATTATGTTAGAAGCTGCCGAAATGCTTGGCAGTGACCCGGCGAAAGTTGCCATGGCTGTTGCATGGGGCGATGCTTGGACCAATATGATTCAGCCGTTCTGGGCCTTGCCAGCACTGGCAATAGCTGGACTCAAAGCCAAGGATATCATGGGATTTTGTGTGATTGTACTGGTTGTCAGCGGAGTAATCATTGGTTTGGGGTTATTGTTTTTATAAATAAATACTAGCGTTTTAGCCTTGCCTATTTTATGGGTGAGGCCTTTTTGTGAATATAAATTGATATACAGAAAAAAGTAGTTTGATTCTAAGCTTTGTGGTCTAGATTTTAAAAAACCAGCGCTATCGCTAGTTAATAAAGTAGTAAAATCAGGAAGCAGTACTATCTAATAATATTGAGCTGTAACTTGTCCTTATAGCCTGAAATCAGCCACTGTCAGTGGTAAAAATCGTAACATACTAGCGCTAGCGTCAAGAGACAGTTTCCGTTAGTATGGCAGGCAATATTATACTCCTTTTTGATCGTTGAGACCGCTTATGTCAAACCCTAAAGCTAGCATTGCAGCTGATGTTCGTCCTGACAGCAGCCAAGCGCTTGACTCAGCAACTATGCCTGAAACTATCTCGTTAGATAAGTGGGCAGATAGTGGATTTGAGTGGACAGGAGAGGTAGCGCCTGCGACCTTTAGTCGTCTTACCACGCTATTAAGTGATGAGCACCAACAGAGCAATTTACAACTAAACGCGACGCTATACCGTCGTAATAATGTGCTGCACTTGGCCTTCACCTTAACTGGTGAAGTATGGCTTACGTGTCAGCGTTGTCTGCAACCGATAGCTATAGATCTGACTGATAACTACAATATCGCGCTGTTGGATGATGAAAGCCAAATAAACATGGTTAATGAAGAGCAAGATTACTTAGTGCTAGACGAAGTCATTACTGAGCCTGCGCCTGAACGTTTACTGCCCTTTAAAAAGTTAGTCGAAGATGAAATATTGCTTAAAGCACCAATGGCCCCCAAGCATGACGATTGCGAAATGGGTGTCGAGCAAGTAGGTGATATTCCTGAAGAAGAGACCGAAAATCCTTTTGCCGCTCTAGGAGCACTAAAAGGTAAGCTATAAGCGCTATACTTCGATTTACTACTAGCTAATAAAGTCTCGAGAGACCTTTTGTCGTCTTTCTATAAAAGTGTTGCTGGCAGGGCTTTATTATTTAGTTAAACATGCGTATAATGTCCGGTTTATTGCATACTGACAATACCCTGTTTGCCAAGCACTACTGATTGAACGGATTTATCCATAGAGTTTAGATTCGATCAGCGGTTTATTGCAAGTAGTCACCCTTTTAATTCAATGGTAGGTCAGCTGGTGATAATTGTGATATAAATTATCATATAAGCCCAAGCCAATATCCATTAAAGCTGAATTTCAAGCTTACCCTTTTTAAGCATAGGAGCTATATCATGGCTGTTCAAAAAAGTCGTAAAAGCCGTTCTCGTCGTGACATGCGCCGTTCACATCACCGCATGGAAATTGCAGAGCTAAGCATAGATGCCACTACTGGTGAAAAACATCGTCGTCATCACATGACTAAAGATGGTTTCTACCGTGGTCGTCAATTGTTTAAAGTCAGTCAAGAAGCTTAGTTTATTGACTTAACGATAGTCTAGGCGGTTAGTTCATAAGGTGTCTATCATCATTTGTAACTGCTGCTTATTACTATAGTAAAGTCATAGCTATTGAGCTAATAAAAGCCAAGTTATTTCGCTACCATATATTATGTGGCTGGATAACTTGGCTTTTTATTATGTTTAATTTGTCCCCTTTAGTATTTATTACCGATACCTAGTTATTATTGTTACTATCATGAATAGTAGGTGCAGGTCATAAACAGCGAATTTTTTATATAGTTATTGTTCCTAGGCTAGCTAGACTAGGAGAATAGCGCTCAGCAGTGTATAGTTTGCTACTAAGCAGTTACTATAATTCTCTTGCACCTATCTCGTTAATTGTTATACCTAAATATGCAGTACACCTAATAAGATAGCAGATCTGTTCTAGTTATCTGCTCAATTTACTTAAGGAATATTGGCTATGGCATCGGCACTCGATACAGCACTACCGGCACCACGCATTGCGGTAATCTTCCCTGGACAAGGCTCACAAGCTTTAGGAATGACTGCCGAGTTGAGCGAACTTTACCCACAAATTAAGGAAACATTCGCTGAGGCCAGCCAAGCGCTTGGTGAAGATTTGTGGGCGATCTGCCAAGATGAAGAGCTACTCAATCAAACTCAATATACTCAGCCAGCCTTACTAGCAGCTAGTATTGCCATTTGGCGAGTTTTGCAAACTAAAATGACTGAAATGCCATGCTACTTTGCTGGGCATTCTTTAGGCGAATATAGCGCGCTATGTGCCTCTGGAGTAATCTCTTTTGCCGATGCGATACAGCTAGTACATAAGCGTGGTCAGTTGATGCAAGACGCCGTTGTCGGTATTGATACAGCGATGGCTGCAGTATTAGGCCTTGAGGATAGTAGAGTTGTCACTTTATGTGAGCAGGCTACTGAACATGTAGAAGAGGCTATAGTCGGGGCGGCGAACTTTAATAGTCCAGGACAAGTAGTGGTTTCCGGTAATACCGCAGGGGTGAACGCCGTTATAGATAAAGTGCAGAACACTGGCAAAAAGGCTATAGCGTTAAAGGTAAGTGTGCCTTCACATTGCGCCTTGATGCAGCCCGCAAGTCAAGCACTCGCTGAAGCTTTGGCTAAAATAAAATTTGATCAAGCTACTATTCCCGTTATTCAGAACCGTCACGCTCATGTTGAAACCAGCGCTGCAGGTATTAAGCAAGCCTTAACTGAGCAGCTTAGTGAGCCGGTATTATGGTCGAAAACTATGCAAGAGCTGGCTGATAAGCAAATTAATATTTTAATAGAATGTGGCAGTGGTAATGTGTTGAGTAACTTAGCTAAGCGCCAAGCTCATCCTATCGCCAGCTACCCAACCGACAAACCTGTTCGCTTAGACAAATTAATAGAGGTATTATCATGAGTCGTACGATCACATTAGTTACTGGTGCCAGTCGTGGTATCGGAAAAGCAGTGGCCAAACGCTTTGCTAAAGAAGGTCATTTTGTTATAGGTACTGCCACCAGTGAGAAAGGTGCAACGCTTATCAATGAGTATCTACATGATTCTGGTGGTATTGGTCGAGTGTTGGATGTGCGTGATGGTGCTCAGATTGAAAAGCTGTTCGAAGAGATTGAAAGCGTTTATGGTGCGGTACAAGTACTGATTAATAATGCAGGCATCACTCAAGATGGCTTGTTAATGCGCATGAAAGATGAAGATTGGGATAATGTCATCGATACTAACTTATCATCAGTATATCGCATGAGTAAGCGTGCTATCCGTGGCATGATGAAAGCGCGTCGTGGTCGTATTATTAATATCAGTTCAGTAGTTGCCCAAATGGGTAATGCTGGCCAAGCTAACTATGCTGCTACTAAAGCTGGTGTCGAAGGTTTCAGCCGTACGCTGGCTCGTGAAATCGGTTCACGCCAAATCACCGTCAATAGTGTGGCTCCTGGACTTATCGAAACTGATATGACGGATGAGATGGATGAGCGTTTGCTCAACTCTATGCTGGACGCTGTGCCTATCGGTCGTTTGGGGCAGCCAGAAGATATTGCCGCTGCAGTGTTATTCTTAGCCAGCGATGAGGCTAGTTATATTACTGGCGCTGTAATACCAGTCAATGGCGGCATGTATATGTAGAGTGAATAACAAGTTACATTCAATCAACAAAAATTTGTGTGAACGAGTGTAAACTATAAACAATGGTGATATAATAACGGACACTTTTATGTCAAACCCTGTATTATAACAAGGTCTCAACTGACATCAAGTGTGCCATAAAACCGTTGAAGCAAGTTGAGATTATTAATCTGACATAATTTGCCAAATTCTATATATGCCATCGACTCATCTAAGCAGTCAGATGGTTATTTTTAAAAGTGATAAATAAAAGGGAGTTACCTATATGAGTAATGATACTGAGCAAAGAGTAAAGTCTGCAGTAGCAGAACAGTTAGGCATGAATGTTGAAGATATCAGCAATGAAGCTTCTTTTATGGAAGACTTAGGTGCTGATTCATTAGATTTAGTTGAGCTAGTTATGTCATTCGAAAGTGATTTTGGCATCACTATTCCTGACGAAGATTCAGCAGAATTAACGACTGTTCAAAAAGCAGTAGATTACGTACAAGCACAACTGTAATAACTTAATACTTTAGTAACTAGTACTAGACCGCTTATCTTTATAGATAAGCGGTTTTTTTGTGAGAAAAATATTATCCGCTTTACGTTTATCCTAATTTTACTACCGTATGAGTTAAATTTCCTTAACATTATTCAACAAACACCTACTATGTAATTTTTATTGGTTTGTTATACTTATTGTCAGGACAAGCCACAAACTTCAATAACAACAATTTAAGGAATAATTTAATGGGAATTTTTAGTTTCGCAAAGGACATTGGTGATAAAATTTTTAATCGTGATGATGCTAAACACGATGCCAAAAAAGAAAGTAAAGCAGATTCTAATACGCCAGTAAAAGATAGTGAGCCTTCTGCTCAGTCAGTAGCCAATATTTTGTTACGTCGTATTCAACAACAGAACCTTAGCATCACTAACTTAAAAGTTAAGTATGATGGATCTACTGATACTGCTGAAATCAGTGGTAACGCTAAGACTCAAGCAGATCGTGAAAAAGCTATCATTGCTATTGGTAACGTACAAAACGTTGCTAAAGTCATTGATAACATCGATATTGAAGAAGATGCACCTGAATCAACTATGTATACCGTAAAATCTGGTGACAACTTGTCTAAGATTGCACAGAGCGTATATGGTTCAGCTAACGATTATATGAAAATATTCGAAGCTAACAAGCCTATGCTATCTAGTCCTGACAAGATCTATCCAGGTCAAGTACTACGTATTCCTAAGCCATAAGATTTTAAATAAAACTATTTTTAGTATTAATTTTTTTAAATTAGTTACTACAATGCAAAAAGCGCCTCTTAATAGCTAAGAGGCGCTTTTTTACTAAATAGCTTTATTAAAGGAGCTCTATTAAGTAATTTTTATCAAATGTATTTTAATAGTAACTATTAGTTAAGGGGTTTTATTAACATCCTTTATTCAATTTTTTACTACTTCTTTTATTAATTGACGATTATTAACCATGAGTAATAAAAAATCACAGATAAAGGATTAAATAACTCTTTATTTGATTAATAGCCAGTTAGTCACTAGTGCTTATCTTTGCTTGCTGCTCTAATAGAGCCCAATCAATATGCTCATCTAGCAAATCACCATGAAAACCTAATTTAGCTTGTAATTGGTTGATGATCTCAGGATTACCAGCGGCATTGCCTAGACCGATAGCAATATTGCGCAGGAAGCTTAGGTAGCCAGTACGTCTAAGTGGGCTACCTTCTGTATAACGCAAAAAATCCGGCTCTTGCCATTGCCAAAGCTCAAGCAGACTGCTGTTATCTAGCCCATGCCTAGGTGCAAAGTCGTTGACGGTTGTCAGCTGGGCATAGCGATTCCAAGGACAAATAAGTTGACAGTCGTCACAACCAAATACTCGATTGCCTATGGCACGGCGATATTTTATATCGATACTGCCTTTATGCTCAATGGTTAAGTAGGAGATGCAGGCGGCAGCATTGAGTTCATGAGGGGCAACGATTGCTTGGGTAGGACAAATATCGATACAAGCGCTACAACTGCCGCAATGAGGAGCAACAGGCTTATCATCAGGTAGCTCTAAGCTCATAAACAGCTCGCCTAATACAAAGAAGGATCCCGCTTGTTTGTTCAATAATAAAGTATGTTTGCCCGTCCAACCAAGCCCTGCGGCATCCGCTATCGGACGCTCAAATATAGGGGCAGAGTCGCTAAAAGGTCGAAACACAAAGTCGCTATCAGCACCAATAGCCAAATGTTGCCATTCAGGGAGCATAGCTTCTATCTTTAAAGCTAATTGTTTGAGTCTGGCACGCATAGTTTTATGGTAATCACGACCGCGGGCATAACGCGCAATGATGCCGTGATTGGGGCGATCATTATCCTCAACAGTACGTGATTTTGGTGCTTGAGACAGGTAGTCCATCCGCACACTAATGATAGTTTTTGCCCCAGCCACTAGCTGATCAGGATGAGCACGTAGCTCATGGTTTTGATGCATAAACTGGAGCTGACCTTCATATCCTTTAGCTAGCCAGCGCTGTAACTGTTCCATCTGCTGGGCAAACAGTGGATGATGTACAGATAAAAACCCACAGTCGCCAAAGCCTAAGGCTTGCGCTTGTGCTTTTATCCATAGCTTGACATCATCGGCTGTCGCAAATGCGCCTTGATTGACCATTATAATATTGTTTTCTACATCTGTTACTGTGGGCTTAATAGTCATAGTGGGTAATAAATAATAGCGTGAAAGAACAAAGTTAAGATCATTAAATGTATGCCATAGTGATAAGCTGCATAGCTTAGATGACTAGTGGTGTGAGTATAGCAGCTAATAATATAACCGCTAATAAATAGTCATTCATATTATTAGACAATATCATGTATGCTTAGATCAGCTTGTTAAACTATCAGATAGCCGCTTAGAGATAGCCATTTTAAACCAGTCATTAAGGACTATTTATGCCTACTAAAAAAAATCTATTAATTAGTGACCCAACAATGGCGATGGCAACTACTAAGTTACCTGTCAGCTTGTATGATAGTAAACAGCTCTATGCTATGGAACAGGCTTGGTTCGCACAAGGTTATGATAGTTTTGCGCTTATGCAACAAGCAGCTTGGCAAATGACTCAGCATATTATTCAACTTGAAGCGCAGCACTATCAACAGCTAGTTACTGCTGCATTAAAACAGGAGTACCTTTATGCTGTTGTTGATAGAACGCCAAGTGCAATTATCTGGGTTGGTCATGGCAATAATGGCGGTGACGGTTGGCTAATAGCTTGTTATCTGCAACAAGCAGGCTGGCAGGTAACCGCACTGACAGTAGCTATTGATAGCCTTAGTCATAACCGTAATGATGAACAAGAGGGAGATAAAACTTATAAAATTGAACCACTGCCAGACGCCATAAAAGCTCAGCAGCTGGCTTTAAGGGCAGCTGTTCCTTGTCAGCGCTTTGAGGATCAGCAAGCTAACGATATGGCATTTGCCTCTAACTTATCGGCTGATGTCTTTGTCGATGCGCTATTCGGTATTGGTCTAAATCGCTCACCAAGCGGTATTTATAAACAAGCTATTGAGTGCTTTAATAAAGCTGCTAAACAGCACCATAACTATGGTGAAGCGCTAGTAGTGGCTGTAGATATTCCTAGTGGTTTAGTAGCTACAACTGGCCAAGTATTCGAGCGCTTAGCTATCGAAGCTGACGTAACTTTGTGCTTGATAGCTCGTAAGTTTGGCCTACATACTAAAGATGGTAAGGACTATGCGGGCGTCATCATCGATATCCCGCTGATACCTTATGGCAAACTAACAGCCGCCGCTACGTTATTGAGTACCGCACAGCGATTATCTGCGCGTCGCCAAAACAGTTATAAAGGCAGTTATGGTCATGTGTTAGTGATAGGCGGTAATCAGATAGAGGGCTCACAAGGTATGGGCGGAGCTGCTATCCTAGCCTCTGCTAGTGCTATGGCTACTGGGGCCGGTAAGATAACAGTCGCTTGTCATACCGCATTTCATGGGGCGCTACTAACCTCGCTACCAGACGCTATGACTATTGACTTACATGATATAGCAGGAGTCAAAAGTCTCATTAAAGAGGCGAGTGTAGTGGCGATAGGGATGGGGCTTGGCCGTGATAAAAGCGTAGAAAATCTATTGGTTCACTACCTACAAGCAATAATGCAGCAAGATCATGCCATAGTAATCGATGCTGATGGCCTTTATCATTTGGCTTCATTACACAAACAAGGCCATAAAATAATTGCTCAGCTAAAACACTACTCTGTTACTCACCAAGTTTGCTTGACTCCGCACAGTGGCGAAGCAGCACGTCTATTAGATAAAGATATTGTGGCTATAGAGGATGATCGACTAGCGGCGATAAAACAATGCGCGGCTACTTATGGTGGTGATTGGGTATTAAAAGGTGCAGGTTCTTTAGTTTTAGAAAAGGGGCTAGGGCAGTTATCAGAAACACAGAGTCAAGTTTATGTTTGCGCAGTTGGTAATGCAGGTATGGCAAGCGCTGGCATGGGTGACGTGCTGTCAGGGGTGAGCGCTGGGTTGTTGGCTCAACAAGACTTGAGCGATGAGCAGCGTAGTCTACGTCAAGCAGTACTTATTCATGGCCTGGCAGCAGATTTATTAATGAACCAATTATCTTATAAAGATGATAATGGTTTAAGCTGTACTGCAAACTTAGATAGACGACCCTTGATAGGACAGCGCGGCTTACAAGCACAAGATATGCCTGCGGCTGTTCGACAAATTATAGCGCTAATTAGCCTTTAAATCTTGGCAAAATGTAGGCTAATGATATAGAGGGGCTAGTAGTATTAGCTATTTACTCTAGCCTAGGTAGCGTCATAGATTAACTGCAATATTGACCGATAGCTTGTTGTACTCGCTCACGTTTTAGTTCAATTTGACGACTGTCAAGATATTCACGCTTGCCACTAGCATCCGTCTCATAGATAGGGCCATTGGCATTGAGGTTAGTTAAGTTATTACGTAGTGTTTGACAGCGCTGAGCATTGGCTTGCGCTTCTTGATCTTTAATACGAGCTTCTAGCTGAGCCACCCGCTGTTGTTCAGCGCTTTGGCTATTATCAGTTTGATTAGCATCAGTTTTACCGTCCAGCTGCCCTGGAGTATTCTGGCGGCCATCACTGCGAAACTCTATCGTTTCGATGCTCTTACCGTTTTTTGGCGGATGTTGACTATATTTGACTTCGCCATAACTGCCAATCGATTTATAAACTTCAACAGCGTGGCTAGCATTTATTGATAGTGCCCACATACTAATAGCCATTAATAGCATAAATAGTTTAGTCACATAATTCATCATAGATACTGCTGCCATAATAGCTGTCCTGTCGATTTAATATTAAAAGTATGGTAACGCCAAGGCCTACAGCCAGTTATCGATTCAAGCAATAGTAAGCCAAGCTTAGGAGTAAAACCTTAGGGCTTTGCATAGCCAATGCTTATATACTAACTATTGATTCTAACAAAAAATACTTATCAATAGATATTATTTAATAACCATTAGTTGGGTATAGGCTTTATAACTTTTTCTTGACAATAGGAGCTAAACCGTTGAAACTAATCCTAGTTGGTTGGTCAGTGAGCGGCATTTATAATATTGCCGTAGCACTTGAAGATAAAGCCTATTTGGCTACTTATCGGTAGCTCTATTGGTTTACCTTCTTTGTGGCAATAGCACAGTAACGATAATCGTCATCATGACTATAGTTATCAGCAGTGTTATTTGTCTCCGGACTTATCGGTCTACAATGACTAAGATAAACTTATTATTTACCATTATTTGTACTACTCATTAGTCATAGCTATATCTGCTGGTTGTCATCGCTGACATAAGCCTATATTAGGATAATGGTTTTTGCTAATTTGATAGATAGGATAGACAGCTTTGATGATAGTCAATAGGCTACAGTTAGCGATAGTGTAATCTACAATGATTGCTAGCTATATAGGACTGTTATGCTTCTCTACTTTATCGTCGAATAGTGAGTGTTCAAAATAATAATAAGCCTCTTTTCTTTTGTAGATGCGCTCGCATCTTGTCACTGTATCCGATAATATCCCATCACAAAGCTGACCCTATAAATTGTTATGTGAAAATAGCAGGCTAGCTTATACAGTAGCGCTACTTTTACATAGTGGGTACATATTCTTATATGGACAACGACGAGCACTATTTTTAGGTACTTTAATTACGTCCAAGCCATAACTGACGTCATTATAAATACCGACAAAACTCTGCTAGTCTGCGCCGTAAATAAAGGTGATGACAGTGACGCAAACTACTCAAAGTCCAAATATGACTGGACATACTCA
The DNA here is from genome assembly GCF_018919485.1 of Psychrobacter sp. TAE2020. Taxonomy (GTDB): domain Bacteria; phylum Pseudomonadota; class Gammaproteobacteria; order Pseudomonadales; family Moraxellaceae; genus Psychrobacter. Next base: position 1,366,888 of record NZ_JAHLMU010000001.1, on the reverse strand, counting down.
AACGGCTAATGCCGCCAAAAATTTCCAAGAGAAACAAAAACTGCTTGCTGAAGGTGGTAACGAACCAGTAATGATGACTGGTGCTGAAATGTTAGTGCAGTCGCTCATTGACGAGGGTGTCAAATATATTTTTGGCTATCCAGGTGGTGCGGTTTTACATATCTATGATGCGTTATTCCAACAAGATAATATCGAGCATATTTTAGTGCGTCATGAGCAAGCAGCAGGTCACATGGCCGATGCTTATTCACGAGTGACTGGTGACACTGGGGTAGTGCTAGCGACATCAGGTCCTGGTGCGACTAACACGGTTACTGCTATAGCTACAGCTTTTATGGATTCAGTACCGATGATAGTGATTGCTGGACAAGTGCCGAGCAGCCTGATTGGTGAAGATGCCTTCCAAGAAACTGACATGATCGGTGTATCGCGCCCTATCGTTAAACATAGCTTCCAAGTGCGCCATGCTAGCGAAATCCCAATGATTGTCAAAAAAGCTTTTCATATTGCTAAGTCGGGCCGTCCAGGTCCAGTAGTTATCGATGTGCCTAAGGATATGACCGCTCCGAGTGAGAAGTATGCTTATGAGTATCCAAGCGAAGTATTTGTCCGTTCATATCAGCCATCGATAAAAGGCCATAGCGGTCAAATCAAGAAAGCGGTTGAGACTCTACTCGCCGCCAAACGCCCGGTTGTTTATTCTGGTGGTGGAGTAATTTGGAGTAATGCTCATCACGAGCTTAGAGACCTTGCTCATCGCTTGAACTTACCAGTGACTAATACCTTGATGGGTTTAGGTGCTTTCGATGGTTTCGATGAGCAGTTCCTAGGCATGCTCGGTATGCATGGTACTTATGAAGCCAATATGAGCATGCATCATGCGGATGTTATCTTAGCTATTGGTGCGCGTTTCGATGATCGAGTGACTAACAACGTCAAAAAATTCTGTCCTGATGCTACTATTATCCATATCGACATCGATCCTACCTCTATTTCGAAAACTATCTTTGCTCATGTGCCTATCGTTGGTGATGTAAAATCTGTACTAACTGACATGTTAGAGCTGATTGGTACTGATAATCAGCTAGATCAGCCGGCATTGTTAGATTGGTGGTCGCAAATTAATGAATGGCGTAAGCGTCATGGTCTACGCTATGATACTAGCACCGAAAATGGCATCAAGCCTCAGAGTGTAGTACAGGCAATGTGCAGAGTAACCGATGGCAACGCTATCATCACTAGTGATGTGGGTCAGCATCAAATGTTTGCTGCGCTTTATTATACTTATAGAGAGCCACGCCAATGGCTAAACTCAGGTGGCCTTGGTACTATGGGCGTTGGCTTGCCGTATGCTATGGCTGCTAAGCTGGCGTGTCCGGATCGTGATGTGGTTTGTATCACTGGCGAAGGCTCTATTCAGATGAATATTCAAGAGCTGTCAACTTGCTTACAATACAACATACCAGTCAAAATCTTAAATATAAATAATGCGCAGTTAGGTATGGTCAAGCAGTGGCAAGACATGCTTTATGAAGGTCGTCATGCGCAGTCTTATATGAACTCCTTACCCGATTTTGTAAAATTGGCCGAGAGCTACGGTCATGTGGGTATCAAAATTACTGATCCTCAGACTATGGAAGCACAGATAGCTGAAGCAATGGCTATGACTGACAGACTAGTATTCATTGATGTCTATGTCGATCGTGATGAGCATGTTTATCCAATGCAAATCGCTGGACAGACTATGCGTGATATGTGGTTAACTAAAGGAGAGCGTACCTAATGCAACAACATCTGATTTCGGTATTGATGGAAAACGAAGCGGGGTCGTTGTCGCGGGTCGTTGGTTTATTCTCCCAACGCGGCTATAATATCGAGACTCTGAACGTCGCACCGACAGACGATCCTACTATTTCACGCTTGACCTTGACGACTATTACGTCACCTGAAAAAATCGAGCAAATGACTAAACAGCTGCACAAGCTGATAGAAGTAGTCAAAGTCCTTAATTTATCTGATACTGTACACGTTGAGCGTGAACTGATGCTGATTAAAGTTCGCGCAGTTGGCAATGTACGTGAAGAGATTAAACGCAGCGCGGATATTTTTCGGGCGCAAATCGTTGATGTTAACGCTAGTATCTATACCCTTCAAATCGCTGGTGATACTGCCAAGCTTGATGGTTTCATAGATGTGCTTGGTCGTGAACGTATTTTAGAAGTGGTACGTTCAGGTGTCATCGGTATCGCTCGTGGTGAAAGAACGCTGAGTGTTTAACCAGTACCAAATTTTCAAATTTCAATTTAAAAATTAACACTTAGAATTTAACATAACGCTTATACAGCGCACTTTTTCTTATAGAAATAGTGCGCTATAAGTATCTTACTATCCATGGCTCTCCATGATTGAGGAAAAGGACTCTACCTATGAACGTTTTTTATGACAAAGATTGTGATCTATCTATTATCCAAGGCAAAAAAGTTGCTATTATCGGTTACGGCTCACAAGGCCATGCCCACGCTTTAAACCTACAAGAATCAGGTGTAGAAGTAACAGTTGGTCTACGTGCTGATTCTGGCTCATGGAAAAAAGCTGAAAATGCTGGTCTAAAAGTTGCTGAAGTTGCCGATGCGGTAAAAGCGGCTGACGTCGTCATGATTTTGACTCCCGATGAGTTCCAAAAAGCGCTATATCAAAACGAGATTGAACCTAATATCAAAGAAGGTGCAACTCTTGCCTTTGCTCATGGTTTTGCCATTCATTACAACCAAGTAGAGCCGCGTAGCGATCTTGACGTTATCATGGTAGCGCCAAAAGCACCAGGTCATACCGTACGTAATGAGTTTGTAAAAGGCGGTGGTATCCCTGATCTTATCGCTATCTACCAAGATGCGTCTGGTCAAGCCAAACAACTAGCGCTATCTTATGCTGCTGGTGTTGGTGGTGGTCGTTCAGGTATTATCGAAACCACTTTTAAAGACGAAACTGAAACCGATCTATTCGGTGAGCAAGCGGTACTTTGTGGTGGAGCTGTTGAGCTAGTTAAAATGGGCTTTGAAACCCTAACTGAAGCCGGTTATGCTCCAGAAATGGCATACTTTGAGTGCCTACATGAGCTTAAGCTTATCGTTGACTTAATGTACGAAGGCGGTATCGCTGACATGAATTATTCAATCAGTAATAACGCTGAATATGGCGAATATGTTACTGGTCCTGAAGTAATCAATGAGCAATCTCGCGAAGCTATGCGCAACGCTCTTAAACGTATTCAGTCTGGTGAGTATGCGAAAATGTTCATCTCTGAAGGGGCAACTAACTATCCTTCAATGACTGCACGTCGTCGTAACAATGCTGAGCATCAAATCGAAATAACCGGTGCTAAATTGCGCGGTATGATGCCTTGGATTGGTGGTAATAAAATCATTGATAAAGACAAAAACTAATTAATAATTAAATAATTTTTTGCTTAGCAAAACCCAGTTACTAATAATGATTAGATCCGTGACTTACAACCCATGTTATTAAATTGATAGCATGGGCTTTTATTTATTGGCAGTTCTGTTTTGTCACTATTACTCTCATGCCAATCCCTTAATAATAAAATTACAGCAGTAAACACAAGTAGATATAGGCACAAAATTGAGCTATATTTTTTAATTAAGTTAATCACAATGGTTGAAAATCAATAATAGCAGCCCAATTTAAGCAACCGGTAGAGTGCTTGTTAGCCAGTAGAGCTACCTAATAAAGGGCTATTTAAGATATTGTCATTCTTTGTTCCCCGTTGTTTTATTTTTTCTTTTTATAAACTATAGGTTGTGTCGCACTAATGTCTTTTCCAGAATGGTTGAATCCACAGTTTGCATATATAGGTTGTAGTGCGGTAGTTGCTGTACTTATTTTGATAGAAGGGGAGATGCTTAAGCGTAATAACGGCAAGCTTCCTAAATCATTATTTTTCCGAGTCAGCTCACTATTAGATACGGCTTGGTTCTTTATTTCAGTAGCTATGCTATATGTGATTGAGCTGACCCCGTTAGCAGTTGCTGTTCCTGCTGCTTATGGAATTTATACCGTATTTGGCTGGGTATACGGCACTCGTTTGCTCAAGCGTACAGGCATTCCTGATTCTACTGAAGACTTAGTAGTACCTTCTAAGTATATAGCTTATAGCCAATCTTTTGCGCTAGTATTCTTTGCCTTATGCCTGTTAGTATTATCCTCACCTTGGCTAGCACTACCTGCTTAATGATCAAGTATTTGCTAGTTTAACTAAGTGCTGTTTGGCTTTGATGGCTTTTCTATAGCTGCAATGTACCTTTTGCTTTAGGTCACTACTATAATACGCTATGTAAACCTAAGGGAGTTTATATAGCTTTAAAGCTACAAAAGGCTTATTAATAAAGGCTAAAGTTAAATTTAATAAGCACTGGTTTCGGTGGTGTTTACAGCTTTTAGCACTAGTAAAAAACTTTTACAAAACTCCTTAATTTAGTCTATCATTGATTATAAAAACTGCTATAATAATGTTGTACTTAAGAGGTTTGCGACAAAAATAGTGCAATATCACTGTGATAAAGCGTTATCTAGTTTTAGCATTCTGCTAACAAATTAATTAAGTATTCATCAATCAATAGGCAACGACACACGTCTTGCCAACAGTTAAAGAGTTAGGAAAATTTATGTCTGATAAAGTTGAAGGCACTGTAAAGTGGTTTAATGAAGCTAAAGGTTTTGGTTTTATCGCGCAAGATAACGGCGGACAAGACGTATTCGCTCACTACAGCGCTATCCAAGGTGGTGGTTTCAAGACTCTAGCCGAAGGTCAAAAAGTGTCTTTCGTTTTAGGTGAAGGCAAAAAAGGCCCACAAGCTGAGCAAATCGAAGCTATCTAATCTTATAGGTCAAGCTCGATTGATTTATCAATTAGCTTAATTATATAAAGATTAATGTGTTAATAGATTACTTTGTTTGTTAAAACAAAAAAAATATTGTTTAGACTGTATCGCAAAAGCAACCACTTATTGGGTTGCTTTTTTTTGGCTAAAATTTAGTCAAAGATAGGTAAGGCATAGAAAAAAAGCAATATTTTTGGATTAGCTGATGATCTATACTGGTTAAGATAAATAATTTGATAACTACTGAGGGCGGACTATGGATTGGCAAGCTTGGTTATGGATGGATTGGCAGCAAATCGTTGGCATAACTCTATCTGTTATTGGTTTTTATTTGTTTTTGATAATATTTACTCGTATCGTAGGTTTGCGAAGCTTTTCTAAGCTGTCAAGTTACGATCTTGCCATGACCGTTGGCATTGGTAGCATTTTAGCCTCTACAGTGCTATCAAAATCGACCTCGCTATTACAAGGTGTTTTTGCAATTGGCATGTTGTTCCTGTTACAAGCGTTGCTGTCTATTGTCAGACGCAAATTTAAACCCATCAAATCGCTTATAGACAATCAGCCCATTGTTTTGATGGCTAACGGTGAATATCTTTGGGATAACTTAAAAAAAGCCAAACTAAGTACTAATGATATTAAACAGATTTTACGCAAAAACGGTATCAAGGCTAAGTCTGAGGTTTTTGCCGTGATTATGGAAACCACGGCCGATATAAGTGTGATAAAGAATAATGAGGTTGTTCCTGACTGGTCATTATTTGATGATATCCGTGATAAGCAAGTATTAATGACTGCTTATAGTAGTAATATCATCCAAAAATCTCAGCTTTAGATACTATAGAATTAATCATAAAACCTTAAGTAAATAAGCACTTGGCTGTGATACAAAGCATAACTATTATAATTATTATGACTATATATAATTATCTATAACCAAAGGTTTTAAGCTTATATTAGCTATTTTTCAGAAATAGTGACAAATTTATGACCCATTATTCACGGCGTCATCTTGACCTTATAAGCGCTCTCACGCAAGATAGTCTAGTCTAATAAGTACAGCTAAGCACTAACCATTATGTGCTATAAGCTAAAACTGTTAAATATAACTTTGAACGACCGTAAAGCTTTACTTTTTACTTATAGCAATTTTTTATTTAATACTTTTAAAGTCACATATAACAAAAGAGGAACTTATGAAAGCATTAGTCGCGGTCAAGCGTGTCATTGATTACAACGTAAAAGTTCGTGTAAAAGCTGATCACTCAGCGGTTGATTTATCTAACACCAAAATGTCTATCAATCCTTTTGATGAAATTGCGGTTGAAGAAGCGGTTCGTCTAAAAGAAGCAGGCGTTATCGAAGAGATTATCGTGGTCTCTATTGGTCCTAAAGAAGCGCAAGAGCAGATTCGTTCGGCATTAGCTTTAGGAGCTGACCGTGGCGTATTGGTACAAACTGACGCTAAGCCTTATCCGTTACAAGTGGCCAAAATCCTAAAAAGTATCGCTGAGTCTGAAGGTACTGATATTATCTTGTTAGGTAAGCAAGCCATTGATGATGATAATAATCAAACTGGTCAAATGCTGGCGGCATTGATGGGCATTGGTCAAGGTACTTTTGCTTCAGAAGTTAAAGTAGAAGGCGATAAAGTAAACGTCACTCGTGAAGTAGATGGCGGTGCACAAACAGTAGCATTGTCTCTACCAGCAGTAATCACTACTGACCTACGTCTTAATGAGCCACGTTATGCCAAGCTGCCTAACATCATGAAAGCCAAGAAAAAGCAACTTGATGAAAAAACGCCTGCTGACTTTGGGGTAGATATGACCTCTAAACAAGAGGTCACCAAAGTTGAGCCACCTGCTGAGCGTAAAGCGGGTATCACGGTTAAGTCAGTAGACGAATTAGTCGACAAGCTAAGAAATGAAGCCAAAGTCATTTAGGCTAACAGCTGACCATACGAATAGATGATACGAATAAACAAAGGACAAAAATCATGGCTATTTTGGTATATGCAGAACATGACAATGCCAGTCTAAAAAAGGCAACTTTAAACACTATCGCCGCCGCTAAACAAATAGGTGTCGATGTTCATGTATTGGTTGCTGGTAGTGGTAATCAAGCGGTAGCTGACGAAGCTGCGAAAGCTGAAGGGGTGACTAAAGTCCTATTAGCAGATAATGCAGTTTATGAGCATCAATTGGCAGAGAATATTGCGTTATTGGTTGCTGATATTGCTAGTGACTACAGTCATATTTTGGCTCCTGCAACCAGCACGGGCAAAGGCTTTATGCCACGTGCAGCAGCGTTACTTGATGTGAGTATGCTGTCTGAGATCACTGCAGTTATAGATCCACAAAATTTTGAACGTCCTATCTATGCAGGCAACGCTACTGCTACTGTTAAGACAACAGAAGAAAAAGTTATGATAACAGTACGTGCCACAGCTTTTGATCCTGTGGCCGCCGAAGGTGGTTCGGCTACTGTCGAAACTATCGATAATGTACAAGAAGCTGGTAAAGCAACTTTCGTTAATGAAGAGATGGCTAAGTCTGACCGTCCTGAATTGACTTCAGCATCAATCGTAGTTTCAGGTGGTCGTGCGCTTGCTAATGGTGAGAACTTTACTAAGTATATTGAACCGCTTGCTGACAAGTTAGGTGCTGCTATTGGCGCTTCACGTGCGGCAGTAGATGCAGGTTATGTTGCTAACGATATGCAAGTTGGTCAAACTGGCAAAATCGTTGCTCCAGATCTATACATTGCCGCTGGTATTTCAGGTGCCATCCAGCATTTAGCGGGTATGAAAGACTCTAAAGTTATCGTAGCTATCAATAATGATCCAGATTCACCTATCGCTAGCGTGGCTGATTACTTCTTGGAAGCGGATTTGTTCACAGCATTGCCTGAATTAACTAGTAAGATTTAAGTATTTTTAAATTTTGATAAGTTAATGGTTGATAATAGGTTATTGATAACCTATTAGCAGCTTGCAAGGGATAACAATAAAAGCCTCCAACCAATTGGTTCGGAGGCTTTTTTGTCAAATCATCTTAGTCTCAAGTGAGGGGTCATACTGTTAAGCATTAGTGTGCTAACGATCAATCACTTATATTGTATAAAACACTATTTCTTAATAGAGTAAATAGTAGCCCTACCGTCTACTATTGATCTGTCTAATATTAATCTACTAAAGTAAAGAGTTATGAGCTAGTAGGCCAGTGATGATAGTACAAAAAATATGCCATACTTAAGTCTTTACCAAGCCGCTATTATCTGATGGCTATATTTATAGTCATGTTTTACAGTCTATATTTTATTGCCTGATAAGGTTAGTCTTACTAAACTGATTAATTGACAGCGACTTACGCTATAAACCACATAATATACCGATTAATTAGTACATTAAAGGATTAGGAGATACTAATGAGTACAGTACTGAATACCACAGAACGCTTGCCCCAAGACTGGGATGATTGGGTGACAACGAATATAATGCGCGGTGTGCAAGCAGAGACAATCGCTCAGACATTGAAGGAAAATAGTTTTTCGGATGCGCAAATCAAAACAGCATTGAGTACCCACTGGACAGTAGCATCAAATGATAGCGAAAAGTCTATTGATACGCTTGCAGATAACTGGAAGGAGTGGGTAGCGTCTAATTTACTTGAAGGGACGAGTAAAAACAGCATTGCGCAAGTATTGTTGCAACAAGGATTTAGTAACGCGCAGATTGTATTCGAAATAGAAGCCGCCTATAAAAGTCCTTATCTACAAGCAGGTATTAGAGCTGCTAAACTGCTAAAAAAACGAGAATGGCTGCTACAAACTTGTGATGATTTGGCTAGATTAGATCCAGGTTATAATCAGCAGATTGAGGTGATCGATACACCGCCGCTTGAGGTGTTCATTAAAGACTACTATAGTAAACATAAGCCTGTAGTCTTAAAAAAGGGTATTGATCACTGGCCAGCACTCAAAAAGTGGAGTCCTCAATACTTTGCAGACACTTTAGGCGAGGCTGAGATTCAAGTGCAGTTCAACCGTGAGAGTGATGCATTATTTGAGCGTAACTCTGAGCAGCATCGTAAGTCTATGCGCATGGCTGAGTTTGTAGACATGATTGAAAATGGCGGTGATAGCAATGACTACTATATGACGGCGAATAATACCCAGCAAAACATTAACGCTGTAAGACCAGCTTTTAAAGATTTAGGTGACTTTGGCGAAGGTTACCGTATGCTCACTGATGATCCTACTTTTAATACTTATTTTTGGATGGGACCAAAAGGGGTATTTACCCCAATACATCATGATTTAACCAATAACATGCTAGTTCAGGTTTATGGCAGTAAAAAAGTGACGTTGATTCCAGCGTGGCAAGTGCCTTGGATGTATAACGATTCGCATGTATTTAGTCAGGTGGATTTTCCTAAAATCGATTTAAACACACACCCGCTTATGCAATACGTGACCCCAGTGGAAGTCACTATCGAGGCTGGTGATGCTTTATTTATACCTATTGGATGGTGGCATTGTGTCAATGGATTAGAAAAATCTATTAGCATTAGCTTTACCAATTTTAACGCGCCAAATAATTATGCTGAAAGCTTTAAAGAGGTAGGTACTTAACCGCTGGTTTTATAGTAGGCAGACTATAATATTTACTTGATAGCTGTTTCAATGAGTAAGGACTGAATAACGGATTCAAAGGATCATGTTATTCAGTCATTTTTTTGCTGCAAAAATGCTTATTAAAATATTCTACTTAATTTCGCCTAATATTCTAACTGTAGTACCCTTATAGCAAATCCAACTAAGAATAACTTCTTTGACGCAAAGTTTCATACAGACAGAGCGCTCCAGCAATAGCGACATTGAGGCTCTCTTGACCATTAGGCTGAGGTAAGGCGATAGGAGTAGCACATTGCATGAGCTCAGCGCAAACCCCTTGACCTTCGTGACCCATAATCCAAGCGGTAGGCCGGCGTAGATCATGCTGGTAGATTAAGGTATCGGTATGCGAACTCGTGGCTAAGAGTGGTACTTGTACTTTATCTAAAATATCTGTCACGCTTAGCCCTTCATAGATAGTCAATGCAAACTGCGCACCCATGCCTGCCCGTAAAGTCTTTGGTGACCATGCTTGAGCCGTGCCACTAGTACAAAGTATAGTATCAATGCCAACAGCAGCAGCAGTACGCAGTAAAGTACCTACGTTACCGCTGTCTTGGACGTCATCTAATATCAAACAGTCAGTAGTAATCATCGGCAGAATAGGAGCTGGTATCTTGACTATGGCCATAACATCGATACCTGAGCCTAGACTACGAATGCTCTTATATAACGAGTCTGACATGATTAAAACACTAATATCAGTAGTCAGGCGGCTTAATATTTGCTGCACTTCAGGGTGCCCATGAGCGGATTCTGCTACTAGTATTTGTTCGAATGGATAATCGCTGCGTAAAGCGGCGTCAATTAAATGTATGCCTTCAAGTACAGTCTGCGCTTGCTTATTACGTTGGCGTGCTTGAGTTAATAAAGCTTTGGCCAGCTTTATCGTTTGGTTCTTATCAGAAGTAACTAGTGGGTTTAGCTCGTTTGAATATAATGTCATAATAGACCGCTTAAAAATCAATATAAAGTTGCGCGGCTTAACCGTTTAACTGGCTAAAAATTAGTAGTTAAAAAGGTAAACCCAGTCAAGGTCATTTATGGATGACCGCCTATTACAGACGGTTATCTAAGTTAGCCCTGTTTATTAGCATGCTGTAAATGTAGCTCTCTGACATAATTGACTTCGTTTTTGCTACCGAGGACTACAGGCACCCGCTGATGAATATCTGTAGGCTCGATATCAAGGATACGGTTGACGGCATCAGTAGCACTACCACCAGCCCGTTCAATTAGTAAGCTCATCGGATTAGCTTCGTACATCAAGCGTAATTTGCCAGCTTTATTGGCATACTTAGTGTCAAACGGATAAGTAAAGAGACCGCCGCGGCATAAAATACGGTGCACATCACCGACCATGGCTGCTACCCAACGGGTATTAAAATCACGCTCGCGCACACCAGCTTCACCAGCGATCAACTCATCTATATATTGCTGCATAGGCGCACGCCAATAGCGATAGTTGGAGCTGTTAATCGAGTACTCGCTAGTGTCTGCATCGATTTGGACTTGTTCTTCAACCACGATATAATCTCCAGTATCAGGATCGAGACTGAACATAACTACTGTATCAGTGATAGTCAGCGCTAGCATCGTAGAAGTGCCATATAATAAATAGCCAGCTGCTAGCTGTTTAGTGCCTGGCTGCAAAAAGTCTTGATCTTTGCTCGCTTGGCCTTGACGATTATAAGGAAGGATGGAGAAAATAGTTCCCACCGCCATATTGATGTCGATGTTAGAGGAGCCATCAAGAGGATCAAATAATACTAATAAGCTACCGTCTACATTGGCAGGAGTAGCATGATCTAGTTCTTCTGAGGCAACCCCAGCGCAATGACTGTTTTGTGCTAAAGCGTCTAATAATAAATCATTGGCTAAAACATCGAGCTTTTTTTGATCTTCGCCTTGAACGTTCTGATTGCCCGCTTCCCCTAAGATATCTGCAAGCGCGCCCTTCCTTAATAGCTGGGCAATGGTTTTACCAACGTCAGTAACAGTGGTGATTACTTCGCTAAGCGCAGCGTCGCAAGAAACATGGTTTAAGTAGTCGGTCAAAGTGGTCATAAAGCTTCCTAATAAGTAGGATTATAATAAAAGTGTTATCATAAAAAAGTGATAAAACAACTGGGCTATAAATCTTAACTGAATCTTTAATAAATAGTGATTAGGCAATGCATTACAGTATTAATTATTAGCTATTAAAGGTAATAATAGCGGTTAAAAGCTATTGATAAGCTGGATAAAAAGTTATATTAAGAGAGCTTAGCGTATTTTTAGCGGTCAAATAATAGCTACATACATAACTGCGCTAAATTAGTCAGAGCGTTATGTTTATGACTATGACAAAATCAGCTACACTATGGCTAAGGCATGTCCTCATTTAATAGGATGGATAGTTAGCGGCCTTAAAATAGCTATCTCTCTCTATTAATGTGACCCTTTGAGCGTTTATAAACAATAAGATGATATTCTCTACAACAACTATTTTGATTGACGAAAATCTATCGCATTTTTATCGTCATTCGCTAATTAATGAGCCGTCTTAATGTCGTTGGCGCTGATAAATTTTGGTACAACCGTCATTAAAAGAGTTGATAATAGCCTTAAGTTGTAACATTCATTATCAGTAGTCATTAGCATTATAAAGTTATTGCGGTAAAGTGTAGCAAATAAGCGACAAAATGTCCTTATTGCTAGACGGTTAACTAAGTGTTTTAAGCAAAATACCAATGATTATAAGTATAATAACCTTAGCTGTAATATTCAGTTTGAATCAGTAAATTCAATCCTAAATATAAACCTATCATAAAGACTTGCCATTATGCCAAATACTCACGATACCAAGAATAACGTTTCCCCTTCTGAATACGCCAAGTTTGATCCTAGTACTATTCATCAAAGACTCAATACTTCGCTTAGTCGACCACAATTAAATAGTGATGGTAGCATAAGGCATTTTTTGGGAGTGGAAGGTCTTAACAAAGCGCAATTGCAAGCTATCATTGCCAAAGCTGAAACTTTCTTCGATGAAAATGGGCAACTGATTAATCGTCCTGAGTTGGAAGGTTGTACGGTGATGAATCTATTTTTTGAGCCATCAACTCGTACGCGGACTACCTTTGAGGTCGCTGAAAAACGTCTTGGTGCTAATGTGTTGAACCTTGATATCGCCAGCTCTAGTGCGAAAAAAGGCGAAAGCCTACGCGATACGCTGTGGAATCTACAAGCAATGACTGCTGATATTTTTGTAGTACGTCATTCCGCTTCTGGCGCTGCACATTTTATGGCTACTGAGGTGACCCCAGATATTGCTATTATTAACGGCGGTGACGGCTGGCATGCACATCCTACTCAAGGTATGCTCGATATGCTCACTATTCACCGTGAAGCGCCGCGTCCGTTTGAAGAGTTGTCAGTGGCTATCATTGGCGATGTCAAGCATTCACGAGTAGCTCGATCCGATATCAGTGCCTTGCAAACCTTAGGTGTCAAAGATATTAGAGTGATAGCGCCACGTACGCTGCTACCAAAAGGTATTGAGCGTTTTGGGGTGCAAGTCTATGAGGATATGAACAGCTGCGTGCGTGACTGTGATGTGATTATGGGGCTTAGAATACAGAACGAGCGTATTGGCTCGCCTCTACTAGCTTCATCGAGTGAATATTATAAGCAGTACGGCATTACCCCTGAGCGGGTAGCGTTAGCCAAACCCGATGCGCTAATTATGCATCCTGGGCCAATGAATCGTGGGGTGGAAATTGCCTCAAGCGTGGCTGATGGCCCGCAATCCGTTATCTTAAAGCAGGTGAGTAATGGGGTCGCTATACGTATGGCAGTATTGGCTTTGACTATGGAAGGGCAGCGCGCTCACCAAGCGAATAGAGGATAATTGCTAGCAGTAGATTAGATTTTGATGTGATACTAATTTAGCCAATGGCTGTTGGTTAGTTTTTGTCTACTTTCCTATTTAACTTATTTACATGGTACCCAGCTCATGATCGATAATAATAACACTACAGCACAGATAGTCGACCTATTGCCTACCGCTTTTAGCCAATCACTACCCAGTTCAGTGAGTGAGCAGTTGACTAATAACGCATCAGATCATCAAATGTGGCTACTACCGCCTTTGGTTGATTTGTGCGCCCGCTTACGTGAACCAGGCTTGCAGCAGCATGGAACGCTGGCATCAGAAGGCAGCGCAGCACTGGCTAACGGGTTTTTGCATGTAGTCATTCCGCCTGATACTAATCCTATATTAGAGAATGGCTCATTGCTAAAGGGTTTGCGAGAACGAGCGTTAGAAGATGGCGGCATTCACTTGCATATCTTAGGGGCACTGACGGCAGGGTTAAAGGGTGAGAGACCTTCTAATATCGCCGGCCTCAAAAAAGGGGGTTGTATTGCAGTTTCTAATGCTCGTCGACCTTTTGAAAATGATTTAGTCCAGTTGCGTACCTTGGAGTATGCCGCTACCTTTGGGATGAAAGTATTCTTCTATCCTGATGAGCCTAGCTTATCTGGCGATGGCGTAGCTCACGAAGGCTATATCGCTTCTTATCATGGTTTGCAAGGTATTCCTTGGATTGCCGAAACCGTAGCTTTATCAACGCAATTACTAATGGTTGAAGAGACCGGTATTGCCGCTCACTTTAGTCAGCTGTCCTGTAAGTCTTCAGTGGAGCTCATGCGCTGGGCTAAAGATAAGGGTTTACCAGTCACTTGTGATGTGGCGATGCATCAGTTGCATTTGACTGATGATAATCTAGAAGGCTTTAATGCTATGTCATATGTGCTGCCGCCATTACGCAGTAACACTGACCAGCAAGCGCTACGTCGTGGTCTTAAAGACGGCACTATCGATGCCATTTGTAGCCATCATGAGCCGCTTAACGTTACTGCCAAAAAAGCCCCCTTTGCTGAAAGTATCCCAGGTATCTCTAACTTCGATACTTTTATGGCGCTGGCGTGTCAGCTAGTGCGTGATGAGGTTTTAACGGTAGAGCAACTAGTGGCTAAGATTTGTCTCAATCCGGCAAAAATTGCTGGTATTGAAGATCAATATCTAGAAACTGGCGGAGCTATATTAGTAGACCCTGATATGAAATGGCAAGTAACTGCTGAAACTATGCTGTCTAACGGTAAAAACACCCCTTTCTTCGGCCAACAGTTACAAGGTCGTGTCGTGGAGACATTCTTTGGCTAATCTATCTAATGCCAAGCTGCCTATAAAGGTGAGCGCAGCTAGTCAATCTAGTGAGTCGATCAAGGCAGTAGCTATCTATGAGATAGTCAAAGGTATTGGCGCGCTGCTAGGAGCAGCTGCTTTATGGCTATGGCACAAAGATTTAGATCAGTGGCTAGCGACTGCTACTAATACTTGGCAGCAAAACTTTGGTCAGCTGTTAGCAGCGCAAGTAGAAAGCATAGTACAGCTAGCGCAAAAAGCTAGTCACAACTGGACGTTATTCTTATTGTTGATTTTTGCTTATGCCAGCTTGCGCTTCATTGAAGCTTACGGCTTATGGCAAGATAAAACTTGGGCCTATTGGTTTAGCGTCATCGGATACGGTGTTTTTATACCTATAGAGCTGTACTATCTGTTCGCTAGTACATTCGATGGGTTTAAATTATTTATATTGCTATTAAACGTGGTTATCGTGATCGTGGTTTATCGAAATATGAAGCGTAAAGGCTTGATTTAGTTCTGCTAATTATTGGTACCAAGCTGATCATTAATAATTTTTAGTGCATTAGTTAGTCACATATAAGCAGAGACTATCTTATTTATCAGCATTGTCTAATAGCACTGTTTAACAGCACAAATAAAACCGCCAAAAGACATTCTTCTTTGGCGGTTTTATTACTTAATAAGCTAGCTTTTTGGTTTATTAGTTTATTAGTTTATTAGTTTAATAGTTAATGGCTTTGTAAGGCTCCCTCTAAAGCTCGTTGATAGGTTTAATAGTTTTGGCAACTTTACCGATACTTAAGCCTTGTACTAGGATTGAGAATACTACTACCGCATAAGTAAGGGCTAATAAGATATCACGCTCGGCACCGGCTGGTAGCTGCAACACTAGCGCCACGGAGATACCACCACGTAAACCACCCCAAGTCAGTACTTTCCAAGCACCTACTGGTAAATTGAGTTGGTGTCTAAAGGTCCTAGTGGTCATGCCGACTACGATAAGTCGTGCTAATAGAGCAATAATAATAGTTAAGCCCGCAGCGATAAATAGATTACCTGAGTACGCAATCATTACTACTTCTAAACCGATTAATACAAACAAAATAGCGTTCAATATCTCATCGATTAACTCCCAAAATAGATCGATATAGTGGCGGGTCTTATCACTCATTGCTAGCTCGCGACCGCGATTACCAACCATTAGTCCCATCATTACCATAGCTAACGGCCCTGATAGATGCCAATGGCTGGCGAGCGCATAACCACCAATCACCCCAGCTAGGGTCAATAGCACTTCTTCTTGATAACTATCAATACTCTTGAGCATATAGTACAAAATAGCACCGAGTACTAAACCGAAGACGATACCACCGCCAGCTTCAACTGCTAGCGCATGAGCCACATAATTGACTGTCGGGATGTTACCACTAGTCAAAATGCCGAGAAGAATGACAAAGATTACTACCCCAATGCCATCATTAAATAATGACTCGCCAGCGATTACCGTTTCGATACTCTTTGGCGCATTGGCTGAAGCTAAGATGCCTATCACCGCAATCGGATCCGTTGGCGATATCAAAGCACCAAATAGCAAGCACCAAATAAAAGGCAGACCAAAGTCAAACAGCGGCAGCATATAATAAATAGCAGCAGCAATAAGCACGGCTGATACTATCGTCCCTATACAAGCAAGGATACCAATGGGTAGTTTATAACGTTTTAGATCACCGATATTGACATGCAAAGCACCAGCAAATAATAGCATTGAGAGCATGCCATCTAACAATACTTCAGTAAAATCCAGCTGGTTTAGTAGGCTAACCTCATAATCAATCAGCTGATCAAAGCCTAAGAACCCCAAAAATATCGCTATAATAGACAATAAGATAGAGATGACCATCACGCCTATAGTAGTCGGCAGACCAATAAAACGGTGATTAAAATAAGTCAGCAAAGCAGTGATCGATAAAAATATGGCGCTGATTTCGAGTACGGTTAGACTAGTTGCAGAGGCCATAAAAAATTCTCAAATATATAAAATGGAAGTTAAACAAGCTAGCTAGCTTGAGTCTCTAGCGCCTTACGAATATGAGCATTAAATTCACTAACATATTCAAAGTGTAAGTGCTTAGCGTTATCATCATGGATAAACTCTCTTGCCTGTAGACACATGGCTTGCAAGTCGGCGGTGAGCTCGCTATAAGCTAAGTTTTGTTGTCCAGCGCGTTCAATCAGCGTTAGTTCATGCAGTAAGGTCTGACGTTGAGCGCTATTAACTCTAGCATAATTCAGATCAGTAATCGCCTGACACAGCGCTTTTAGCACCATCAAATCTGCCGTAGCATAACGCCGTATTTCACCTAATGAGGTATCGATAAAGTCCGATATCTTAGGGGTCTTAGTAATGAGTGCTAAGATTGCGGGTACTGGCTGGTTGACTGCAATATCGTCAGTATTGCTATCATGTGATGGTATATAGAAGTGATAGGAGCTGGGAGGCTGTCGACGCAACATGATACTCAAGCAAGTAGTCAAAGATTGCACACAGTTTACTGCTGTTTTAGGGTCATTAATCCCCGGAGATAAAGCACGTAGCGCAATCTCAGTCATTTGCCCTAAGCTGTAGGCGATATCATTTGAGTGTGACAGTCTAGCGTCAATAGCTAAGCCTGCCGCAAAGCGCTGCCAGAATAAACCATCAGGTCTGCGTGGTAGAAGTGCTAAGTTTGAGGTTTTAGTTTTTTGTAGTAAGCTTGCATGATCATCTGGGCTTTGATAGAAGTGCCCTATAACATTAGCATCAGTAACGAAGTTGCCAAGATTAGTATGCAATTGGATAACGCCACCATAGTCACTAGCTAGCGCTATTAGCGTTTCTACATATAATTGTCTTAGATATCCTGAAGCTGGAGCATAGAGGGGAGTCATTGGCCACTGGTGATAGCGATCAATATCTTTGGCAGACATATTTTGTTGATGTTGCAGATCACAAGTGGCACTGTACCAATAATTAATGTTGTTAATGGCGTCGTTGCTGGCATCTTGAATGACATGTGAGGCCTGAATTGCATGTACCATATGCTGGACAAAATACACTAGCAATAGCGCGCAAATGACCGCAAGAGCAATAGCAAAAGTAACTGCTAACTGCGGCACACCAAAACCAACGTCAAACTTATGAATAGCCTTCAGTACTAATAAGCTATAGCTAAAAGTACCCAAAAAGATACCTAGAACAAATTGGTTAGGAGTATCGGTTAAAAAGTTACGTAGTAGCCGTGGGCCAAATTGTGATGAAGCCATCGATAGTACGGCAATAGTAATAGAAAACGTGGTGCCTGCTACTCCTAATATCGCTCCGGCGATTGCTGTCATAATAGCCCGCGCAGCATCCGCATCACCAGTAAATGCAAAGCTAATGTCTCTCACCATTTCACGATCAAAGTGCTGATCAATAGACAGCAATAGTGGCGCTAAAAGTATGCCTAATACTATGCAAGCGATAGGAATAAACCAATAAGAGCCAAGCAGCCTTTGCCAAATGTTTTTTAAACGATCAGGCAAATTGGTCAGATTTTCAAATGACCAGCGCTGCCTAAAATCTTTTAACCAAGCTATTAGTGTGGCAAAGACAGAGGCAGACAGATTATCTTTAGAGTGGTCTTTCACCGGCACGAGCTCCGCAATATAAGTAGAGGTTTTTTTATTAAAGCCAAGCTCAAATATAGAGCGTAACTTGAGTGCTAGCTAGGTTAATAACCCTATTTAAGCGCTCAAGCTTACAGCGACGCTGCTGGATTATCGGCTTCAGTAATGATGTTGGCTTTGCTTGGGATAGCTGCGGGTTTACTAGTAGTAGGGTTAGCGTTAAGATTTTTGCTTATAGCATCAGCTGGATCACCATTTGGAATGACGATGTCATGGTTATTGTTGTCATGGATAACTTCGCTGTCTTTATCGTAAGCCTCGGCTTCAAAGCATGGGGTACTATTATCGTCGCTATGACTATTGCTGTCATAGCCATTCCGATCATAGCCATTATGAGCAATCTGGTTTTGCTCACTTATAAGGCCGTCATTGGAATGCTGCTCGCCATCTGCAGAAGTTTTTTTCCGCGGTTCACTATGAGTAAAGATAGTCGCTAATGACAAGTCCAGCTGTTGTTTGGCACAAGCTTCAGTATTGACAAAACGGTTGACCAATAAGCTGAGCCAAGGATATTGGCTGCCACGCTTCATTTCATCCAGTTCATCTTTGATAGGTAGCGGATAGGGCAAGGTGCGGTAGAAGTCCCATAGAGTCATCCGATTTAAGTCTTTTTTAAGAACGTATTCATCTTTTTCAGTAAGAGTAATCAAGTTACTATCTTGCAGATAATTGATATAGGTATACCATTTAGGTAGCTCTTTACGACCCAGCACATTACGTAAGTCTTGTTCACTGACAGCGTCACCCTCTAAGTGATGGCTATAAACCAGATTTAGCATATCTAACAGGCTTAGCAATGGATGGCGGGGATAAACTTCTTTGGTTGCAAAAATTGTTAAAGTATAGCTAATCTCAACCCCCAGCAAGATTAAGTTCCACGATAAAAAAATCCACAGCAAGAAAATCGGTAGCGCCGCAAAGGCGCCATAAATAGCCTCATAGCTGGTAAAGTTGCTCATAACTGTACCGAAGACATGCTTTAACAGCTCAAAGATAATCGCTACAAAAATCCCAGCAATAGCGGCATTTTTGAAGGGGACTTTAGCTTTTGGTATAAACCAGTACATAGCAGTAAAGCCAGCAACGGTAACACCTGTAGATACCAGCTGAATCCAAAACCCCCAGTCAATACCATAACCATTTATCTGCCGATTCAACAAGCTAAAGCTCTGTACTGCACTCGATGCCAGAAATGCTGTTCCTAATACTAACGGCCCTAAAGTCACTATAGTCCAGTAACGCAGCATGCTCTTCAGACCGCCTGACCTGTCTTCAACTTGCCAAATCTGGTTAAAAGCGCGTTCAATAGTGGTTAAGGTCATAATAGTAGTAACCAGTAAAATCATCGCCCCAATAATAGTTAAGTTAGATGATTTTTCGGCAAAGCTATTAATATACTTACTAACTTGTAGGCTCGATTGTGGCAGCAAATTACTATAAATTACTTCGTAAATCTGTGCTCTAACTGATGATAGTGCTGGTACTGAAGATAAAATCATCAACAGCACCGTCAGCATAGGCACAATTGACAGCATAGTAGTATAAGTAAGCGAAGCGGCTTTTTGCTGACAGTTATCTTGAAAAAAGTGCCGAACCAAAAATCTTAAGAACTGAAACCAATGCTGTTGTAAAAAGGGCAGTTTTTTTAATAAGTTTTCCATATCGGCCATTTAATAGGGGTTAAGATACGATATTGTAACAAAATTAGCAGTTTAGTATCTTCTGATTATTTGTGTCAAAATGCATAGCTGTAACCGTAAGTTTTAACGCTGTTTAAGAGTGCTAAGTCACAGCTTTGCCTGTAAGTGCTTAACGGCTGCATGGTATAATCAATCATTGCGACTACTCACTACCGCTAATTGCTAATATCTTTTAATACTGATGATAAGAGCAACTTTAAAAGGAATGTTATTAATGAGTCAAACGACCCCTTATGTGTTAGTGCTTTATTATTCTAATCATGGCACTACCAAAACTTTGGCTTATGCTATCGCTCAAGGTATCGAGGATGCAGGACTAGTTGCTAGGATTCGTACGGTGCCGCCAGTAGCCCCTGAGACTACAGCCAGCCTGCCGTCTATTCCTGATGAAGGTGATCTCTACTGTACGATGGATGATCTGAAAGATTGTACGGCCTTGGCACTAGGCAGTCCTACTCATTTTGGTAATATGGCAGCGCCGCTAAAGTATTTTTGGGACAATACGGTTACGATATGGCTGGCTGGTAATTTACAGAATAAACCTGCTGCAGTATTTACCGCTACTGGCTCTATGCATGGTGGACAAGAAACTACATTACTAACTATGATGCTTCCCCTGATTCATCATGGCATGATGATCGTAGGTCTGCCTTATGCAGAGCCGGCGCTGAATCGTACTCAGCGAGGTGGCACGCCTTATGGCGCTAGCCACGTTAGCGGCGCAGCGCACGATAAGCTAGTTAGTGAAGACGAACGTGAATTGGCGATAGCTCAAGGTTATCGTCTGACTATTGCAGCCACCGCTTTGGCTCAAGCCAAATGGAAACGCTAATAAGCTTGCTCAGTCGAAGAGAGCTTTATAGAATACTATCTAAAAGATGGTGTTTGAGTGTAACTTTAAAAAGCACCTTCGATAGCAGCCCTTAACTAGGAAACAGACCTCTCTAATGGCTACTAACAATCCTAATAATGAAGCCCAGCGTTCAGTATCTACCAATGATTTAGCTACGCTTGATAGCCAAGCTGAGATAGCTACTAGCGTTATAGACAGCACTGAAGCTGCTGATATTACTGACTCTAATATTATTGCTAGTCCAAGTGTGGCGAGTGCTACTCCTGTCGCTAACACTAGCAAAAAGTCAGTTAAAGTAGACAAAGCCAGTAAGCCTATAGCTCCTATGCATAGACTTTTAGTCATGACTTGGCTGCTATGGCTGGCTTATCGACTATTGGCAATGCCGGTATTGATCAGTATCGTCAACCCTACTAGTCCCGATATTGTCGGCGGGATAGTGTGGTATGGCTTATGGCTTATCCCAGCGTTTATATTGACCCCAGCCATATTACGTGGCCGTTCCCCTTATATATTGCTGGTTGGTAGTATGCTGACCTTAGTCTATTTAGGGGCTAGCGGGGTTACACTATTCATTCGAGTTTATGGCAGTGGTTGGGCTGAAATTCTCCTTTACCTGCTGGATTTCGTTTTATTACTGTCCATCAATGCTTGGTTGTTTTTATTATTAAAACGTTTGCCATCAATGAATAACGTGGTCAAGCAGCCCCGTGCTCGCTAACTTAGAATAGAGCGATGGTTTTTAATATGCACTAGGATTTTGGTCTATATTTTACTCAATAAAAAAGCTGCCCTCTAAATCTAAAGGGCAGCTTTTTATTGGTTTTAACTAAGTTTTAACTAATAAGCGATTTATCGACCAAGGCATTGATAAGATAAACTATAACTAGCAGCTTAGTTGATTTTGGTTAGCTCTAGATCCATTTTTTTACCTTCATTTACTTGGCTAACTTTCACTGGTAGATAGTCTAAGCTTGGTGCTAGCCAAAAGCTGGTTGAGCGACTATTATCATCGTGGATACGGTCTATACGTACCGTATCGTAAGTACCAGCGGGAACAGTAATCTTAGCTTTGCCAGAATTTTTAAACGGGGTTTTTTCTATTTTATCTTTTTTGGCCATATAGTAGTTACCAGAGAATGTACCATTCAATAGGTCTTGGCGAATCTGAACTTCTAAGCTCAGGTCATCAAAAGCTTGCTGGGCCATACTCAGGTTAATAGTTTTACCTTTATAACTACTAGCAACTTGCTTTTTACCCGCATTAAAGCTGAGGTTATGAGTTCGACCAACTCCGAATAGCTTGTAAGTAGTACTTGCTTGTGTCGGTGCTACACTGTTGCCATTGATAACAAAGGTGCTTTTTTGAGAGGCACTAGCGACACCAGCAACCCGAGCATTGACATCGTATTTCCAGACATTGCCTGTTTTGTTTAAGGTGCGAGTAGCCGTACCTTTGTATTTATCTTCAACGGTAAAATCATAGTTAGCGCTAGAAGGTTGAATGGTTTTTGCGCTTGCAATAGTAGGGGCAGTCATACTTAATGCTCCGATAGCCGCAATGCTTGCACCCATAGTAAGAGCAGATAACAGCTTATTGCTAGATTTTGTTGGAGTAGAACCTTTATTTATAGCATAAAAAACGTTCATAGAATTCCTTAATTAATTTATAGTCAGCGCAAAAAATAAAGCTCATTTGCTTGCAGCAGGAGAGTATTGTTAAATTAATGCAAACATAGCCAGTATTTATTATAGAGTGGGCAGCACACCTTGGAGTTCTTTAGCTATTGTTTCATGGACTGAGCTTAATAGGTCAACAGTTATAATGGTCATATCCTGTTACATTTTCAAGGGTAGTAGCAGTGGGAGATGTTTAAATGCTGTATTTTATATTACTAATAAAGCTTAAGTCTCTAGTATCAGTAACAGCCTGTAAATAAAGCTACGGTTTTGAATCTAATAACTATTCTAATAATTCTAATAATTCTAATCACAGGCTCTAACTTTAGCTGTTACGATTTTTAATATTTGCTTGGTGTTTTTTTACATTATTAGCCAGTCACCATGAATAATATTGCATAATATTCTTGTAAATTTTTGGGCTTTGCACTTGAAGCTGTTTAACGATGCCCCCACTTTTTGGTACAAGCTCAATAGTTATCTTCTAAATACTAATAGTCACAATAATGGTTTAGGAAGTAGCGATATTGAGAACGCTAAATGAAATAACTTTTAACTCAAATAACCTATTGGAGTCAGATCGATGAATATCCGTCCTTTACATGATCGTATTGTCGTCCGCCGCATAGAAGAAGAAACAAAAACAGCTGGTGGCATTCTTTTACCAGGTTCAGCACAAGAAAAGCCGTCACAAGGTGAAGTGTTAGCGACTGGTAACGGACAAATCCGTGATAATGGCGACACTCGTGCGCTAGATGTAAAAGTTGGTGATAAAGTACTATTCGGTCAATATGCTGGTCAGACAGTTAAAGTTGACGGCGAAGAATTACTTATCATGAAAGAATCTGATGTATTGGGCGTTCTAGAAGCTTAATAACCCTTAATAACCTAAGATACAAGGTTACGGTTTCGCAAACTCTCAAAAATTATAAATAATTGGAGCAATTTAACATGTCAAAAGACGTAAAATTCGGCATAGATGCCCGTAAACAAATGATGGACGGTGTAAACGTTCTAGCAAACGCTGTAAAAGTTACTTTAGGCCCTAAAGGTCGTAACGTCGTTATCGATAAGTCATTTGGCGCACCAACCATCACTAAAGATGGCGTATCTGTAGCCAAAGAAATCGAGCTAGAAAACAAATTCGAAAACATGGGTGCTCAATTGGTTCGTGAAGTTGCTAGCCGTACTAACGATGTCGCTGGTGATGGTACTACTACTGCAACGGTATTGGCTCAGTCAATCTTGCAAGAAGGCATGAAGTCAGTAGCTGCTGGCATGAACCCAATGGATCTTAAACGTGGTATCGATAAAGCGGTACGTGCTGCTGTAGAGCAAATCCATTTGCTATCTACTCCAGCTGACGACGAAAAAGCCATAGCTCAAGTTGGTTCTATCTCTGCTAACTCAGACACCAAAATCGGTGAATTGATTTCGCAAGCGATGCAAAAAGTCGGTAAGCAAGGCGTTATCACTGTTGAAGAAGGCTCAAGCTTTGAAGATACCTTAGAAGTTGTTGAAGGTATGCAGTTTGACCGTGGTTATATCAGCCCGTACTTCGCTAACAAGCAAGACAGCTTGACCGCTGAGTTTGAAAATCCTTATATCTTGCTAGTTGATAAAAAAATCAGCAATATCCGCGAAATCGTGCCATTACTTGAGCAAGTAATGCAGCAAAGCAAACCTTTGCTAATCATCGCAGAAGATGTTGAAAACGAAGCATTGGCAACTCTAGTAGTGAACAACATGCGTGGCGGCTTAAAAACTTGTGCGGTAAAAGCACCAGGTTTTGGTGATCGTCGTAAAGCTATGCTACAAGACATCGCTACTTTGACTGGCGGTACGGTTATCTCTGAAGAGATTGGCCTAAGCTTAGAGACTGCTACCCTTGAGCAATTGGGTACGGCTAAAAAAGTCACTATCGGTAAAGAAAACACCGTTATCGTTGATGGCGCTGGTGAGAAAACGGCTATTGATGAGCGTGTAGACTCTATCCGTCGTCAAGTTGAAGAATCAACCTCTGACTACGATAAAGAAAAGCTTCAAGAGCGTATGGCTAAACTGGCTGGCGGCGTTGCCGTTATCAAAGTTGGCGCTGCTACTGAAACTGAAATGAAAGAGAAAAAAGATCGCGTTGACGATGCCCTACATGCTACTCGTGCAGCAGTTGAAGAAGGTGTTGTCCCTGGTGGTGGTGTGGCGCTAATTCGTGCGATGAATGCACTAGCTGAGCTAAAAGGCGATAACGATGACCAAGATGCTGGTATCAATATCTTACGTCGTGCAATGGAATCTCCATTACGTCAAATCGTAACTAACTCAGGTGAAGAAGCTTCAGTAGTAGTTAACGAAGTGAAAAACGGTAGCGGTAACTATGGTTACAACGCTGCTTCTGGTGAATATGGCGATATGCTAGAAATGGGTATTATTGATCCCGCTAAAGTTGCTCGTTCAGCACTAGAGAATGCTGCTTCAATCGCAGGTCTAATGCTAACTACCGAAGTGATGATCACTGACCTACCAGAAAGCGGTGACGCTATGGCTGGCATGGGCGGTGGTGGAATGGGCGGTATGGGTGGTATGGGCGGCATGATGTAAACTGTTTTTAAACCCTAATGTTATATAGCTGCTAAAGCTTTATAACATTGCTGTAAAAGAAAACCCCGATAGGCTTTGGCTTATTGGGGTTTTTTTGTGTTCGTATTTAAGGAGGGCAGACTAAATTTTATAGCCATTAAAGATTCAAAGAAATACGCTATTGATCCAGCGCATCCCGTCTAAACACCCACGTTTTATCATCAGAAGCTTCTTCTACATAATAATAGCCCGCCAAATCAAACTTCTTTAGCTGCTCTGCATTAGTCAACTTGTTATCAGCGGCATACTTCACCATTAGCCCACGTGCTTTTTTGGCATAAAAGCTAATTACTTTATACGTCCCGTTCTTCTCATCTTCAAATCTTGGGGTAATTATAGTAGCCTCTAGTGCCTTTTTCTTAACCGCTTTAAAGTATTCATTGGATGCCAAGTTGATCAATATTTTATCGTCACTATTTGCCATGCGCTCATTGATAGCCTTGGTAATCTGCTCACCCCAATACTCATATAGATTATCACCGCGCTCATTTTTAAGCTTAGTGCCCATCTCTAGCCGATATGGCTGCATCAAATCTAGTGGTTTTAGCAGACCATAAAGTCCTGACAGAATTCCTAAATGCTCATTTAAATATAGAATAGTGTCTTTATCCATGCTATAGCTATCAAGACCTGTATAGACATCACCATCGAATAGATAGCTTGCAGGTTTAGCATTATCAGCTGTAAATGGTAGGTGCCAAGCTTGATTGCGCTCAGCATTTAGGGTTGCCAGCTCAGATGAGATGCTCATTAATTCTTGCAAATCTATCGGGTCTTTCGCTTTCAAAGTTTTTATTAGCTGGGCTGAGTCATCGATAAGTGCTGGTTGACTGTAGTAGTGGCCAAGATTTAGCGGCACAGCATCGGTCTCATTAAGAGATTTTGCAGGAGAAAGCAAAAAGTACATCTTTATTCCTTACAGTAATTATAGTCGTTATAGTTTATTAATACACTGTGACTACCATAGCACAAAGCCCTTAGCGACTGCATCTCCCTTACCAAAACCTAGCATATACAAGAGGTGGTAAAGTCGATGTTTATAACTATCAATACAGGTTGGTGACAGGCATACGAAAATAAAATATTCGAATATAACAATAAAAGTTATACAAATGCAGCAGACCCCTAACTTTTTATTTACTTGCGAGTCATTGATAGTAAATGAATAGTGATAGATAAGTTCTCTATAATAAAAAGCGATGATGAGATGACAATAAGTATTTATTAAATCTATAGTACTTTACTTATAGCTTTTTATCCTATAAAACGGATAGTAGTGCAAATTTAATTAGTAAGCTTTTAGAAATAAGTCTTTAATCAAGACTTCATTAACTAAGATATTATGTAGGCAGTCAATAGTCGTAAGGAGACGATATGAAAATCGGTGTAGTTAGTGCAGATAGTGCCTATGAGAGTCGGGTAGCGATCACCCCAGATGCTGTCAAAAAGCTAATTAAAATTGGCTTTGAAGTAATAGTTCAATCGGGCGCTGGTCTTGGTGCTTATTACGATGATGCTATGTATCAAGCAGCTGGCGCTAGTATCGCAGCTACTGCTGAAGAGACTGCTACTGAGGCTCGTATTCTTACTAGCGTTCACGACTTGCCAGCAACTTTGATTGAGCAATTGACAGCGGGTCAAATCGTAGTGGGAATGCTTGATCCGTATCGTAATACCAATCTTGATAGCTATGCGACACAAGGCGTAACGACTTTCGCCATGGAGTTACTACCGCGTACTTTGTCACGAGCGCAAAACATGGATGTGCTGTCGTCACAGGCCAACCTCGCTGGTTATAAGGCGGTATTGCTAGCGGCTAACGAATATGCACGACCGTTTCCCATGTTTATGACTTCAGCAGGTACGGTCAAGCCTGCCAAGCTAATAATCTTAGGCGTAGGCGTCGCCGGTCTGCAAGCGATTGCGACTGCTAAGCGTTTGGGCGCAGTAGTTGAAGCCAGCGATTTGCGACCTGCTGCAAAAGAGCAAGTTGAGTCGCTCGGTGGTAAGTGGTTAGACGTACCTATGAGCGAAGACGAGGCACAAAAAGCCAAAGCAACGGGCGGTTATGCGTGGACACCCTCTGAGCAGTATATTAAAGATCAAGCCGCGGTAGTAGATAAAGCGGTTAGCGCGGCTGACATTGTCATTACCACCGCGCAAATCCCTGGCAGACAAGCACCGCGACTAATACATCAAGCAACCATCGCCAAAATGAAAGCTGGCTCAGTATTGATCGATATGGCAGCTGGCACGGGTGGCAATGTCGAAGGCAGTGTCGCTGATGAAACGATTACTACTGATAATGGCGTGCGCATCGTTGGTGCGGACAACATCCCCTCTATGCTAGCGGCACAATCTTCAGATCTGTACGCTAATAATCTAGTTAACTTTATTACTACGCTTATAGCTGCAGTAGAAGAGGGTTCCGTAACTAATGAATTGACGCTAAATCTAAACATGTCAGATGAAATTCAAGGCGCATTAGCGGTGACTCATGACGGTCAAGTACGTCTAGCAAAACGCTAGTTTTACTCGGGCTCACTTTATATGATTAGTAATGAATGAATTTAGGAGGATAAGATGATTGCGACTGTTTTAGTAGCAGCAACCGCTGGTGAAGTTATAGGTAGTACCCCTTTCGTTGCGATTTTTACCATATTTGTGTTGGCTATATTTGTCGGCTATTACGTGGTTTGGGGCGTGACCCCAGCGCTACACACACCGCTAATGGCCGTGACCAACGCGCTCTCTAGTATTGTGATAGTAGGTGCCATGCTACAGACCGTAACTATTGAGGGAAGTGCATTTACCGCTACTAGCTTGCTTGGTGCTTTTGCAGTATTTTTAGCGAGTGTCAATATCTTCGGTGGTTTTGCAGTAACTGAACGTATGCTATCGATGTTCAAACCTAAAGCCAAAAAAGCACCAGCTATCGCCTATGACGCTACTAACAAAGGGGGCAAAGTATGAGTAATTTAACC
The DNA here is from genome assembly GCF_018919485.1 of Psychrobacter sp. TAE2020. Taxonomy (GTDB): domain Bacteria; phylum Pseudomonadota; class Gammaproteobacteria; order Pseudomonadales; family Moraxellaceae; genus Psychrobacter. Next base: position 1,338,557 of record NZ_JAHLMU010000001.1, on the reverse strand, counting down.
ACTATGATTGCTGCTAATGCCGATTGGTTTTATTTAGTTGGGGCTATATTATTTGTCTTAACTTTACGGGGTTTGTCCAGTCCTAAGACTGCTATTCGTGGTAATCGCTTAGGTATGGTAGCCATGGCTATCGCTGTGGTGACTACTTTCTTCTTAGCAGAAGGGCCTATAGTATGGATGATCGTTGGTGCAATGGTATTGGGCGCGCTAGTCGGCTTATGGAAAGCTAGAACCGTTGCTATGACTCAGATGCCAGAAACGGTGGCTTTGATGCATTCGTTCGTCGGTCTTGCCGCTGTAGCTATTGCTTTAGCGACTGTGTTACATACCGAGGAAGCTTATAGCACTATTACCCGTTTAGAGCTATTTATCGGCTGCTTTATCGGGGCGATTACTTTTTCTGCCTCGTTCTTTGCTTTCGGTAAATTGGCCGCTAAGAGCTGGGCCAAAACGCTAGTTGGCGGCTGGGTTAAGCCAGTACAAGCGTTATTATTTATCGCTATGGTTGGTTTTGGGGCGGTCTATTTCATTACTGATTCACTACCAGCGTTTTATGCGATGACCGTATTGGCCATAGTGTTCGGTTGGATGTGGATTGCGCCTATCGGTGGTGGTGATATGCCAGTGGTAGTGTCGCTATTGAACTCATTCTCAGGGTGGGCAGCAGCAGGAATTGGCTTTACTTTAGGCAACTCAATGTTGATTATTGCCGGCTCGCTAGTGGGCTCATCGGGTGCTATCTTGTCCTACATTATGTGTAAGGCTATGAACCGTTCACTACTGAACGTATTGTTTGGTGGAATGGGTACGACAGCGGTAGCAGCGGGGAGCGATGACGGAGCTCCTAAAAACTATAAATCAGGCTCAGCAGAAGATGCTGGCTTCTTGATGGCCAACTCTAGCGATGTCATTATTGTTCCAGGTTATGGTATGGCGCAAGGGCGGGCACAAAACGCTGTAAAAGAATTGTATGAGTTACTAAAAGCTGAAGGGGTTAGAGTACGTTTTGCTATTCACCCAGTAGCTGGTCGTATGCCTGGCCATATGAACGTTTTGCTTGCTGAAGCTGACGTGCCGTATGATGATATCATTGAGATGGATGAGATAAACTCTGACTTCGCTGGCACTGATGTAGTACTAGTAATCGGTGCTAATGATGTAGTGAACCCTTCTGCTAAAGAAGATCCTAGTTCACCGATCTTTGGTATGCCGATATTGGAAGTCACTAAAGCGCAAACGGTTATGGTGATTAAGCGTTCTATGAATACGGGTTACGCTGGCTTAGATAACAGTCTATTCTATATGGACAAAACGATGATGATCTTTGGTGATGCGAAGAAAATGGTCGAAGAGATGGTGCGTAGTATCAATGGCGCAGGTCACTGATTTTATCTATAAGTCAGTAAGTGTTTTTTAAAAGGCATCAATGCTTAACAAGAATGCTTAACAAGGAAGTCACTGCGGTGGCTTTTTTGCGTTAACTGCTCTTGGCTATGACTGCTTTTTACTTATAAATAGGATTAACTTTAAATGCTGTTAGCCTTACATGCCTAAGACCCTAAATACAGTGATACTTTTTTAGCACCCCTTATACTAGTTAATAAGAATATTACTTATGAATATGTTACTGCGTTTTTTTATTATGACCAGCTTACTTAAGCAGCAATTAAGGCAGCAAGCTACTACTGAAAAACTAAGCATTGAAACTCTGACTGCACCAGTAGTACGCAGCTATCGAGTCTTGCCACAAGATATGGGCTTTCGTAATCATCTGCCCAATTATCGCTATTTGTCTTTTATTGAGCTCAATATCACTCGTTGGCTGCTGGCTTGTTGTCATCAAAAAGACACTGAGCGTCTGCAATGGATCATCGCCATGCAAGAGGTGATTTACCTAAAAGAGATTAAGTTCTTAGATAAAATGATGGTAAACAGTATGCTGGCAGGCTGGGATAGCAAATACGTTTACTTTGAACATCGTTTCCTAGTAAAAAATCAGCTGATGGCAGTAGGTATGACAAAGTTTGTGCTAATGAACAAGCAAGGTAAATGTGCTCCTAGTGTCTTAGATATGTTAGGGGAGCAGCTTACTGAGGTGATTAAGTCGTGGAATACCCACCAAGTAGCGGTCAAGGCGTTACCTAAAAGTCGTTAATACTCACAGCTGCTTTGTCAGACTTGCAAGGTCAATGAACTACAGTTGTTTATAATGACTTTTATATGGGACAAGATACTCTTCTCTCGGCTAGATGCTAAGCTTATCTATACAGCAGACGCTGAATTTTGTTAGGATGGTGCCTATCAATTTCACCCTATTGCTATTAAGCTATTTCTACCAAAGCTACTAACCTGTAAGGAGCTATTATGACCCCGCAAAAATTAAAATGGACAGACAGCTTAGATATCGCCATCGAACTCTATGAAAAGTTCCCTGAGACTGATCCACAGTATGTGCGCTTTACCGATTTGCATCGCTGGATAACTGAGCTTGAAGGTTTTGATGATGATCCTAATAAATCAAATGAAGGCATCTTAGAGTCTATTCAAATGAACTGGATTGATGAAGCTGATTAGTTATCTTTTTACTATTTTTGCTGAGCTCTAATTATTTTTTCACAATAAGCACTACTCTAAACAAAAAAACAGGATAGGCAACACCATGACTCCACAAATTAAAGAGTTAACCACAGCGTTGGCTTGTAAAGGTATCAGCATTCGTACTACCAACATCGCTGAAATCAGCCATGAAACGGCAAAATTAGGTCGATTATGGCAAAAGTTTTATCAAGATCAAGCTGGCCTTTTGATAGATAATGCCGATATCTATGGTATTTACCACGACTACGAGAGCGATGATGAAATCGGTGCTTTTGATGTCGTAGCTGGTTGGGAATTAGGTAGTCAAGAAGGTGAGAGCGAAGAGTCGGATACTGAGACTAAGGCTTATAATGGTACTAAAGTAGCAGTAACTATTCCTGCGGGCAAGTATTTGCTGTTCTCTGAAGAAGGCTATATGCCTAATACCATAATGAATGCTTGGGAGAAGGTTTCTGAGTATTTTAATAGCTCAAGCTGTGAGCATACCCGATCTTTTAACGTTGATTTTGAGCGTTATATTGATGGTAACTTAGAATATGGTCAAGTTGATCTTTATATTGGTGTTGAATAAGTTTATTAACCCCAGTAGAAGTAATCTTTACTGATTATCTGCAAAGCTTAACTACAGCTATTGTGAAGCTTATTTGTTCATCTAACCATCAACTTGACTGATGCAGCAGACTGGCTGTAATAGCAAAAGTGTCTAAGCATAAAAAAGCCGCAACTATTATTTTAGTCGCGGCTTTTTCATAAAAAACTTATTATTAATAGCCATTAAAAGGTTTTATTGAAGCCTAAAGTAAAAGTGCGTGGCAAATTAGGACGTGCACTATAAGGGTTGCGGCTGACGATGGCTTGTTTATCAGCGATGTTTTCAAATTTACCGAATATTTTAGTGTCATAACCTATAGGGAAGTGAGTGATAGCATCAAAAGTGAGTAGTGACTCAGTTTCGCTACGAGGCTTATTAGTACGCTCGCAGCCTACCGACTCACAGATGCCACTAGTGTATTTTGCAGTCAAGTAGGTATCCCAGCCTGAATCCAGCTCAATACCTGCGCGTAAGCTAGCTTGATTTTTGGGTACTAAAGTCAGGCGATCACCATCCAAGGTGCTTTTATAATCCTCGCTCAGCTCTGCTTGAGTATGGGTAAAAGTGGCATTGAGTGGAATGCTATAGCCGGACCTCTCAAAGCTCGTGCCTGCCGATAGCTCTAAACCAGCAATTACTGCTGAGCCACTCTCTTTTTCAGTACCCGAGGTTCGCGAATCACAAGGCGAGTTCTCAGAACAGTTTTTTAGGACGGAATCAAAGTCACTATAGAACCCAACGGCTTCTAGATAGTTATTACCCTCAATATAGCGAGTGCCAAGCTCATAGTTGATACTGACTTCAGGCTCATTAGCATCATTTTCAGATACCCCTGCGCCCAATGGACTGAAGCCTTTGTGTACTCCAGCTATAAGCTGCAGCTTATCATTAAGCTGATAGTTACCGGACAAACTCGGCAACAAGATAGACTGAGTATTGCTTATAAGTGCCTGCTTATCAGTGTTAACCCCTCTTATCTTTTCAGTATCAATACGCTCGTAACGCAAGGCAAGATTTAGAGTTAAAGGGTCAGTGACTTGCCAACTGTCAGTGAGCCAGAGGCTAATAGCATTAGCGGTCTCTTGACGATCATTACTAGCGCTTGGGGCTTTAGTGTTTTGATAGACTAAACGGCCATTAAAAAAAGTAGAGCTAAAATTTAGCTATTACTAATTATAACCAAACATTTGTAATAATAATAACAATAATCATTATCGTTATTGTTTTTAACTCGACAGCAATATTTAGCCATTCCAGTATTAATGGCCTATCCAAAAATTTAGTTGTCAATGGCTTAGAGGGAGGTATAGATAGGTATAGAGATGAAAGACATCATTAATGGGTGGGAAGGTTGAGATGAAACTGTAAAACAAACCATCAGCGCTCAGTTTGTTTTACAGTAGTTTTAACATCGACTAAACTAGAAACTAAAGAATGGTTTATCTATCTAATAGCAATCCTTTCAAAATTCCTTCATAAATCTGGGCAAGCTTACCCAAATCATCAATCTCAACTTTTTCATCGACTTGATGGATAGTGGCATTACGCACCCCTAACTCCACCACTTGCGCTCCGGTTGGCGCAATAAAGCGACCGTCGGAGGTACCACCAGAAGTGGAGAGGGTAGTGTCAGTGCCTGTTACTGATTTAATCGCTTGCTGGCAAGCCGATACTAGCTTACCTTCAGGAGTTAAAAAAGGCTGACCAGATAGCTTCCAATTGATTGCGTATTCAGCCTTACTATCTGCGAAGTGCTCATCAAATATCGCATGAGTCTTAGCTTTTAACTCATCTTCAGTCGTTTCAGTAGAGAAGCGAAAGTTAAATACCATCTCTAAAGTTTCAGGAATGACATTAGTAGCCCCAGTGCCACTATTGATATTAGAGATTTGCAGGGAAGTTGCAGGGAAATACTCATTACCAGCGTCCCAAGTCGCTGCGGTTAATTGCGCTAATGCTGGTAAGGCGGCATGGATAGGATTACAGGCTAAATGGGGATAAGCCACGTGACCTTGCTTGCCAGTTACAGTTAATACTGCCCCTAGAGAGCCACGACGACCGTTTTTGATAATATCACCGAGAGTCTCAGTACTAGAGGGCTCACCGACTAAGCAATAAGTGATTTTCTCTTGACGCGCCTCTAAAGCTTCTATGACTTTAACGGTGCCGTTGATAGAAGGACCTTCTTCATCGGAAGTGATTAAAAAGGCAATTGAGCCGTTATGCTGAGGATGATTGGCGACAAAACGTTCGGCGGCTACCGTAAAAGCAGCAATACCAGTTTTCATATCAGCAGCACCACGTGCCCATAAGTAGCCATCAGCTAAGGTTGGGGTAAATGGCGGATAAGTCCAATTATTTTCATCGCCTGTTGGCACGACATCGGTATGACCAGCGAAGCAAATCACCGGATCTGTAGTGCCACGCCGCGCCCATAAATTCTTGACTTCGGCATGCTCGCCAGTTTTATCTCTATCACCAAAATACATAAATTCGCAGTCAAAACCTGCCTGGGTAAGACGCTCTGATAAAATATCTTGGCAACCATCATCATCAGGGGTAACTGAAGGACGTTCTAGCAAGGTGATGCTAAGATCAACAGTGGCTTGTTGATGGGTTACTGCTTGCTTGTTAGTATTAGACATGTCGAACCTTTTATTTTTAAATGAAAGTGTTGATATACTCTAAATGACCCCGTTTAATTCGTGTAGTCTGGGTGCATAGCTCACTCTATGAATAATTGGTAGGCTGTGCTCAGTCCAGCATTTACAAACTGCCTTCTTCAATAAACGGTACTAAGCCGTCACGGCGCATCCAAGTCGCGATAGAGTAACGTTGGCGATGAGCGATTTGTACTTGATGACGTAAGTCGCTATCAAAAACTACCAAACTATTGGCAACGGGCAATACCTGATGATGAATTCCATGCTTGTCCACTATTTCTAAGGCACCACCGTCTTTGGGTTGCCAGTCATCATTGAGATAAAACACTGCTGATATAACACGCTCATTGCGATTAGCAGGATTATCTCTATGCCATTGATAGCCAAAACCGCTAGGGTAGCAAGCATAATGTGCTTCGCTATGGCGAATACCGGCGAATAAGCTACGGTTCAAAACAGTAGCTAGCTGGTTAATACTTTGTAGATAATAAAATCCAGCAAAGAAGTTTTCAGTGATCCAGCGAATCTTATCACCACGAATATCACTGAGGCGAATACCAGCAGTAAGCTGGGCTTGACGATAATCGACAAAACCACTCTCGGATTGTAGAGCCAGTAGCGCTTTATCAGCGAAAACCTTATCAATAACTATCCAACCGTTATTCACTAACTGATCAAGATGGCTATCGTTAAGATTGTTTTGCCAATCGACTAAAAAGTCAGAGCTTTGTAGTCCTTGCTGGGTAGGGTTATTGAGATTAATAGCTGAATTGGCATCAGCAATGAGCTTGCTATTGGAGTTAGGGCTAGGAGTAAGTAAAGGTGGATTATCAGCACCTATCGGATGATCAATAGCTAGCTCTATAAGATTTGCGTCTATATTATTTAAATTACTAGTTAACTTAGTAGTTAGATTACTGGCAATTACGCTCATTATTACCCTTGTTAGACCTTTATTTATCTCTAGAGGCATCAATCGATGCTCAATCACGCCTATTTACCAAAACCAGCGTTATCTTTTAGCCATCCTATGCTACCATAGATGCAATTTTTCTTATTTAAACTTTTGAACTTATGAACTATAAACACGCCTACCACGCTGGTAACTTTGCCGATGTGGTCAAACACATTTTATTAATACAATTGCTCAATCAATTAGGGCAAAAGAATAAGCCTTTTTATGTGTTAGACGCTTATGGCGGTCGTGGACTGTATTCGCTTGGCAGTGAAGAAGCACGCAAAACGGGTGAAGCCAAAGGTGGTATTCAAGCTCTAGTGAATGCTGATACTGAAAAAGCTCCTGCTGCTGTTAAACAGTATGTAGAAGGGGTTAAGCAAGCTCGTTTTACTTACGATACTAAAGTCTGTCCGGGATCACCGTGGTGGATTGGCCATCATATTGAAACCAATCCAGATGCTGGTGTACGCGGTGAAGCCTTTGAAGCCAAAGCTAGCGAGTATGATGCACTAAACTATCAGCTACATAGATTACCGATTGGTATTCAACATCGTGATGCTTTTGAAGGTATCACAGCAGTCATTCCACCAAAAGAAAAGCGTGGCTTAGTTCTATTAGATCCACCGTATGAGCAAGAACACAAAGACTTTACTCGTCTTATCGACTTATTAGTAACCGCTTATAACAAATGGCCACAAGGCACTTATGCTTTATGGTTTCCGATCAAGAACATTGATGCTGTTGAGCTGTTTTATAAGAAGCTAAAACGTACCGAGATGAGACGTCAGCTGATTTGTGAGCTTAATATCTATCCTAACGATATTGCTGTTGGTCTTAACGGCACTGGTATGCTTATTATCAATCCACCTTGGCAGTTCGATAATCACGCTCGTGAAATCTTGCGTTTCTTACAGCCGATACTAAAAGTTGCTGACGCGCCTAACTTGTCACCAGATAGTGCTACTAATGTGCGCTGGTTAGTCGGCGAATAGGCAAATAAGGATACGGTTATGAGCACTGAGCAATCACCCCATGACACTCGAAATAATATTAGTGATAGCGTGGCCACTCAGCCGCCTTTCATTAATGAGCATGAGTTCAATATACGCTTAGCAGATAACGATAATTATGATGGTCTGACCTTTGAGGTTATTGAGACTGAAGTCGCTGAAGGAAAGCCAGTAGTGAGTAGGGGTGTTTACTTAGCTCCCAATCTTATTACCACTTTATCGCTACTGTCCGGTTTTTTCTCTATTTTAGCCAGTACTAGAGGTGATTTTTATCCGGCTGCTTTAGCGATATTTCTATCGGCGATCCTTGATGGTGCCGATGGTAGAGTGGCGCGGATGCTTAATGCGCAAAGCCCGTTTGGTGAGCAGTATGACTCACTAGCAGATATGTTGGCTTTTGGCGTTGCCCCTGCAATTTTGGTTTATAGCTTTGCTTTAGAGCCGTTAGGTCGAATTGGTATAGGTTGTGCTTTTGTGTTTACGGCTTGTGGCGCCTTCCGCTTGGCGCGCTTTAACGTCCAAGTTGGCATAGTCGATAAAAAGTATTTTGTTGGTTTAGCCAGTCCGCTTGCCGCTATCTTAGTTACTGCGGCAGTGATGGTTGCTATCGATCACAACCAGTGGATTGGCCAGCAAGATAATTTAATCATGGCTGCATTCGCCGCTTGGATAGTAATCTGTGGTCTGCTAATGGTCAGTAATGTTAAATACTATAGCTTTAAAGAGTTTGATAAAAAGAAAGTCCCTTTTGTGGCTCTGATTATTGCAGTATTAGTACTGAGTATTGTGATCTACGACATACCCGTTGGTATTTTAGCTATAGGTATTATCTATGCGCTATCAGGTATCGTTAGTACTATGAAAGCTAAAGCTAGCAGTTAACGATAGTAGCCATTGTATAGACTTTAAAGCCGCTTATTAATAAGCGGCTTTTTTAGTTCTAAGGTTAGGATGTTAAGAGGTGCATAAAGGTTAAATGACTAGTGATTAATATATGGATGAGAAGATTGATTAGCAATAGTGAACTTTAAGCTTATAATAAAAACAGTTTAGACAAAGCCCTTGACCACTGAATAAAAACTAGTATAATGCGTCCCAGTCGGAACGGAAGAGCGGCTTTATGGGAGTGGTTTACCGCTTGGAGTAAAGTTAGCTAAATAACTTCTTGACACCCAGATTAAAGCGTCTATAATACGCACCTCAGCAAGACAAGCGGTAGCAATTAGGAAGTGATCAGTCACTTAATAATTAGCGCGTAAATCTACTGAAACGAATTAGAATAAAGGGTTGACAGACTATATAAACATGATATGATAGTCAGCTCGCTAAACAAGATAAGCAAATGTCTTTGATTGATTAGTGTAATAATCCTCTACTGGACGACAGCAGAGCGATACTATTTAAAAGCATAACTAAAGAACAACTTGTGTGGATTTTTGTTGATTCAGAATGTTAAAAAATAAAGTTGACTATCTTTTCTTTTTTAGTGTAATAATCCTCTACTGGACGACAGCAGAGCGATACTATTTAAAAGCATAACTAAAGAACAACTTGTGTGGATTTTTGTTGATTCAGAATGTTAAAAAATAAAGTTGACTATCTTTTCTTTTCGGGAAGATTATTAACTATAAAAATTATCATTTAAGACAGCAAGAAAACTCAAAGTTAATTCATTTAAATGAAAACATACGAAGAGCGTAATTGCCAGATTAGATGAGCCAAGTTTAGGAGCTTCTTTAAAGAGCTTCATAGCAAGATTAAACTGAAGAGTTTGATCATGGCTCAGATTGAACGCTGGCGGCAGGCTTAACACATGCAAGTCGAGCGGTAACAGGAGAAGCTTGCTTCTCGCTGACGAGCGGCGGACGGGTGAGTAATACTTAGGAATCTACCTAGTAGTGGGGGATAGCACGGGGAAACTCGTATTAATACCGCATACGACCTACGGGAGAAAGGGGGCAGTTTACTGCTCTCGCTATTAGATGAGCCTAAGTCGGATTAGCTAGATGGTGGGGTAAAGGCCTACCATGGCGACGATCTGTAGCTGGTCTGAGAGGATGATCAGCCACACCGGGACTGAGACACGGCCCGGACTCCTACGGGAGGCAGCAGTGGGGAATATTGGACAATGGGGGAAACCCTGATCCAGCCATGCCGCGTGTGTGAAGAAGGCCTTTTGGTTGTAAAGCACTTTAAGCAGTGAAGAAGACTCCGTGGTTAATACCCACGGACGATGACATTAGCTGCAGAATAAGCACCGGCTAACTCTGTGCCAGCAGCCGCGGTAATACAGAGGGTGCAAGCGTTAATCGGAATTACTGGGCGTAAAGGGAGCGTAGGTGGCTCGATAAGTCAGATGTGAAATCCCCGGGCTTAACCTGGGAACTGCATCTGATACTGTTGAGCTAGAGTATGTGAGAGGAAGGTAGAATTCCAGGTGTAGCGGTGAAATGCGTAGAGATCTGGAGGAATACCGATGGCGAAGGCAGCCTTCTGGCATAATACTGACACTGAGGCTCGAAAGCGTGGGTAGCAAACAGGATTAGATACCCTGGTAGTCCACGCCGTAAACGATGTCTACTAGTCGTTGGGTCCCTTGAGGACTTAGTGACGCAGCTAACGCAATAAGTAGACCGCCTGGGGAGTACGGCCGCAAGGTTAAAACTCAAATGAATTGACGGGGGCCCGCACAAGCGGTGGAGCATGTGGTTTAATTCGATGCAACGCGAAGAACCTTACCTGGTCTTGACATATCTAGAATCCTGCAGAGATGCGGGAGTGCCTTCGGGAATTAGAATACAGGTGCTGCATGGCTGTCGTCAGCTCGTGTCGTGAGATGTTGGGTTAAGTCCCGCAACGAGCGCAACCCTTGTCCTTAGTTACCAGCGGGTTAAGCCGGGAACTCTAAGGATACTGCCAGTGACAAACTGGAGGAAGGCGGGGACGACGTCAAGTCATCATGGCCCTTACGACCAGGGCTACACACGTGCTACAATGGTAGGTACAGAGGGCAGCTACACAGCGATGTGATGCGAATCTCAAAAAGCCTATCGTAGTCCAGATTGGAGTCTGCAACTCGACTCCATGAAGTAGGAATCGCTAGTAATCGCGGATCAGAATGCCGCGGTGAATACGTTCCCGGGCCTTGTACACACCGCCCGTCACACCATGGGAGTTGATTGCACCAGAAGTGGATAGCTTAACCTTCGGGGGAGCGTTCACCACGGTGTGGTTGATGACTGGGGTGAAGTCGTAACAAGGTAGCCGTAGGGGAACCTGCGGCTGGATCACCTCCTTATAGATGACATTCGGTTGACAAGAATTCACAACAAGTTGTTCTTTAGTTTAAGCTTACGTTTATTACAAGCGTAATTGGGTCTGTAGCTCAGCTGGTTAGAGCACCGTGTTGATAACGCGGGGGTCAGTGGTTCAAGTCCACTTAGACCCACCATTTTATATGGGGCCATAGCTCAGTTGGTAGAGCGCCTGCCTTGCACGCAGGAGGTCAACGGTTCGACTCCGTTTGGCTCCACCACTATAAACGGTTTGTAGGCTTTAGATGCTAATAAGTAAACAGAATTAAGTGATCGTCACTGATTATTTACTTCTGTTTTATACAGAATCTGTGACTCGATGAGAGCATAGAAACTATTTAAAAACATAGATATGAGTCTGGGTTAGAAAGGGCGTGTTCACGCGCACTTTTTAACCTTGATAATCGATTCCTTAACGACATCAGTTGTTATCCCAGGAATTGATTATCAAAAAGTAATAAGAGAACTGAATCAAGCGTATAAAATTAGGTGATATCGTTATCATAATTAGAGCGTATGACACTTTGAAGTCAAATCTTATTTATAGGATAAGACTACTTGGGGTTGTATGGTCAAGTAATGAAGCGCACATGGTGGATGCCTTGGCAGTCAGAGGCGATGAAAGACGTGACAGCCTGCGATAAGCTTCGGGGAGGCGGCAATATCCTGTGATCCGGAGATTTCTGAATGGGGAAACCCACTTAGCATAAGCTAGGTATCTCGTACTTGTACGAGAGGCGAACGAGGGGAAGTGAAACATCTCAGTACCCTTAGGAAAAGACATCAAATGAGATTCCCCAAGTAGCGGCGAGCGAACGGGGAGAAGCCGATTAGTACTAGAATAGAAGAACAGCGTGGGAAAGCTGACCGTAGTAGGTGATAGTCCTGTATTTTAAATTCTAGTATTAACATATTAAGTAGGGCGGGACACGAGAAATCCTGTCTGAAGATGGGGGGACCATCCTCCAAGGCTAAATACTCCTGACTGACCGATAGTGAACCAGTACCGTGAGGGAAAGGCGAAAAGAACCCCTGTGAGGGGAGTGAAATAGAACCTGAAACCGTGTGCGTACAAGCAGTAGGAGCCTCAATTTATTGGGGTGACTGCGTACCTTTTGTATAATGGGTCAGCGACTTATGTTCTGTAGCGAGGTTAACCATTTAGGGGAGCCGTAGGGAAACCGAGTCTTAATAGGGCGAATAGTTGCAGGGCATAGACCCGAAACCGAGTGATCTATCCATGAGCAGGTTGAAAGTGCCGTAACAGGCACCGGAGGACCGAACCCACTATCGTTGAAAAGCTAGGGGATGACTTGTGGATAGGGGTGAAAGGCTAATCAAACTCGGTGATAGCTGGTTCTCCCCGAAAGCTATTTAGGTAGCGCCTCGGACGAACACCATTGGGGGTAGAGCACTGTTTCGGCTAGGGGGTCATACCGACTTACCAAACCGATGCAAACTCCGAATACCGATGAGTGATATCCGGGAGACACACAGTGGGTGCTAACGTCCATTGTGGAGAGGGAAACAACCCAGACCGCCAGCTAAGGCCCCAAATTCCTAGTTAAGTGGGAAACGAGGTGGGAAGGCATAGACAGCTAGGAGGTTGGCTTAGAAGCAGCCATCCTTTAAAGAAAGCGTAATAGCTCACTAGTCGAGTCGGCCTGCGCGGAAGATGTAACGGGGCTCAAACTAGGAGCCGAAGCTGCGGATTTGAATTTGTTTTCAAGTGGTAGGGGAGCGTTGTGTAAGCCTGTGAAGGTGTGTCGTAAGGCATGCTGGAGGTATCACAAGAGCGAATGCTGACGTGAGTAACGATAATGCGAGTGAAAAGCTCGCACGCCGGAAGATCAAGGGTTCCAGTCCAACGTTAATCGGGGCTGGGTGAGTCGACCCCTAAGGCGAGGCCGAAAGGCGTAGTCGATGGGAAATCAGTTAATATTCTGATACTTGTTTATAATGCGATGGAGGGACGGAGAAGGTTATGTCAGCCTGGCGTTGGTTGTCCAGGTGAAAGGATGTAGGCTTACAGTTTAGGCAAATCCGGACTGTAATATGGCTGAGATCTGATAGCAAGCTGTACTTGTACAGTGAAGTGGCAAATACCATGCTTCCAGGAAAAGCTTCTAAGCAATAGTTATAAACGAATCGTACCCTAAACCGACACAGGTGATCAGGTAGAGAATACCAAGGCGCTTGAGAGAACTCTGCTGAAGGAACTAGGCAAAATGGTACCGTAACTTCGGGAGAAGGTACGCTGTTGATGGTGATAGGACATGCTCCTTGAGCTTTCGACAGTCGCAGATACCAGGCTGCTGCAACTGTTTATTAAAAACACAGCACTCTGCAAACACGAAAGTGGACGTATAGGGTGTGATGCCTGCCCGGTGCTGGAAGGTTAATTGATGGGGTTAGCGTAAGCGAAGCTCTTGATCGAAGCCCCAGTAAACGGCGGCCGTAACTATAACGGTCCTAAGGTAGCGAAATTCCTTGTCGGGTAAGTTCCGACCTGCACGAATGGCATAATGATGGCAGCGCTGTCTCCAGCAGAGACTCAGTGAAATCGAAATCGCAGTGAAGATGCTGTGTACCCGCGGCTAGACGGAAAGACCCCGTGAACCTTTACTACAGCTTTACATTGAACTTTGACCTGACTTGTGCAGGATAGGTGGGAGGCTTTGAAGCAGACACGCTAGTGTTTGTGGAGCCAATCTTGAAATACCACCCTGGTCATGTCGGGGTTCTAACTCAGGTATAACAGTACCGAGGACAATGTATGGTGGGTAGTTTGACTGGGGCGGTCTCCTCCTAAAGAGTAACGGAGGAGTACGAAGGTGCGCTCAGACCGGTCGGAAATCGGTCGTAGAGTATAAAGGCAAAAGCGCGCTTAACTGCGAGACCCACAAGTCGAGCAGGTACGAAAGTAGGTCTTAGTGATCCGGTGGTTCTGTATGGAAGGGCCATCGCTCAACGGATAAAAGGTACTCTGGGGATAACAGGCTGATACCGCCCAAGAGTTCATATCGACGGCGGTGTTTGGCACCTCGATGTCGGCTCATCTCATCCTAGGGCTGAAGCAGGTCCTAAGGGTATGGCTGTTCGCCATTTAAAGAGGTACGCGAGCTGGGTTTAGAACGTCGTGAGACAGTTCGGTCCCTATCTACCGTGGGCGTTGGAAATTTGAGAGGATCTGCTCCTAGTACGAGAGGACCAGAGTGGACGAACCTCTGGTGTTCGGGTTGTCACGCCAGTGGCATTGCCCGGTAGCTACGTTCGGATGGGATAACCGCTGAAAGCATCTAAGCGGGAAGCCCACCTCAAGATAAGATTTCCCTAAAGAGCCGTTGAAGACTACGACGTTGATAGGCAGGGTGTGGAAGTGCAGCGATGCATGTAGCTAACCTGTACTAATTGCTCGTTTGGCTTGACCATACAACACCCAAGTGGTTTGTATGAACCGCTCTAATTAATCTATCTTGTATAAGCGTAAGCTTATAGAATATATATATTTCGATATCACCTTTAACCTTGATTCAGTTAGGTTATAAGTTGGTCGACTAAAAGTTTATACTTGCAGTCAATAAAAACAACAACAGACTCATATCTAACCCCTTTGCTGACGACAATAGCATGATGGCCCCACCTGATCCCTTCTCGAACTCAGAAGTGAAACATCATTGCGCCAATGGTAGTGTGGCTCCGGCCATGTGAGAGTAGGTCATCGTCAGCTCTCTATTCT
>NZ_JAHLMU010000001.1:1234461-1323583 GCF_018919485.1 Psychrobacter sp. TAE2020 | reverse complement strand
TTTGCTGACGACAATAGCATGATGGCCCCACCTGATCCCTTCTCGAACTCAGAAGTGAAACATCATTGCGCCAATGGTAGTGTGGCTCCGGCCATGTGAGAGTAGGTCATCGTCAGCTCTCTATTCTGACTAGCCCCCTGTACTAATGTACAGGGGGCTTTTCTTTTGTCTTTTTAGATATTTTAACTGACTATATTAGAAGTTAGTACTCCATTGTTGACCAGATTTAAATATGTCTTCGTAAAGCGCTTCTCTTATTAGTTTAATGCTAAACTTACTTCTATCTTCATTTAAGCGGAGTATTCGTGGTAGGGTACTAATTCCTAGTTTGCCATCTGCTAAAGCATAATGCCTATAATTTTCATTTATTATTTCATTGCACTCAAATTCTGTATAGACCATGCTGCTCTTCTCTGTTTTGGCTAGACGAACTATGGATATAAAAAGGTCTTCGTGTATAGATAGTTTCATTTGATCAATTTCTGCTAATGAATACTCAGGAGCCTTACCTAGTTTTATTTTTTGCCAAAAGCTGCCGTTTTCTTGCAGATAATAGTGTTTATCGATTTCATTTTTAAACAATTGTAGTTTTTCCATAGAGACTTCCGTTTCATCCAACTGTTGCTTAACAGTCAGCAAAGATTTGCCCATAACTTGACAATCATCATCTAAGCGTAGCTGCCCGTCATAAAATAAATCACGTGATTTATTTAGTAATCTTCTTAGAGTAATGAGTTTTACTAGCATTATTTCGCTGCTAGCAGAGTACATAGATAAAGGCTGTAGTCTAAAATCCTGAATATTCTCACTCATCTGTTTCATCAGTCGGTCTAAATGATAGAATAAATAGTCTTGGTCATTTAAATCATTAGAGGTTTTTTGAATGATGTTGGGCAGCTTTTGTAGTATTAAAATTGACAGTTGTCTTTCATACTCGATCATTCGATCTTTTATTATTAACTCAGGATCACTGCCGTCTGGTTGTAGTGGTTTTTTAAGTAGGGGTCGAAGATAGTTTTGATACAATTGCTGAATTTGCTGCATAAACTTTAGAAGATTATCTGAAACCCCTCTATCAAGCGTATAAAGTCTGCTCATACAGTAAGAAGCATGTGCTAGATAATCTGAATTATGCATACTGTCTTTTTTTAGAACAATATGAGTTAAGTAAATATAATTATTGCTACTACCACTACGATCTTCATACAGAAAGCGTCGAAAGGAGTAGGGGTTGTTTTCCATCTTATTAGCAGTGCCAATCAGATACCAATAGTGCTGTCCTTCGACAATCAAAAACTTTCTTTCTGTGCCTTGTTGCTTGATAAAAGGTGGCAAGTAACTAGTTTCTTGAAAACTTAGATCAGAAGAATCCCAATTACGAAAATCTCGACCCTGAATTTGCTGTTTAATAAAAACTTCTTTGAAATACGATTTGACTAAATCAACGTCAATATTACGTATGCCAGCATCTATATCTAAACTAATATTATCGATCCATAATGCTAAATCGTATAAAAAGGCTACTCGTATCTTTTGACGGTTCTTTTGATCTTGCAGCAAGTCGTTGACTTCTAAATTATCTAAGTAACCTAATATGGCCTCAATTTTATCTGCCAGTTCTATAGCATTATATTGGGTAACTTGTGGATCAATTATTTTTGCCATATGCAGGGCTATAGACACTAGGTTTTTATTTTTAGTCTGCACATTTTTTATGGTTAATGCTAAGGTGTTAGGTCGATTAAATATTGGCTTCCTATCCGCTTCTATGTAGATACCTCGTGGTTTTAAGATATTCTTATAAACGCTAATTTGACCTTCTTTATTTAGCTTAGGAAGAATATCCCTAATGACTTCTAACCAATCTGAGCTAAGCGTTGGGTCTATAGACTTTAGTTTATATAGTTGATACTCAGAAAGATCATGAATATTCATTAGTTATAGCCTTTTAAATATTTTCGTCATGTGTTTCATGGTGTGAAGATTTGATTATAATATATGGTTATAAGAATATAAACCCTTATCAGTCAACTTTTATCTGTTTATTTTACAAATCGGATTTATTTTAGATTTTGATCATTGCAGTTAATAATCTAGTATTTAGGTATCACCTTTACCCTTGATTTAGTTAGGTTATAGTTGGTCGATTTAAACCTAAAGTTTAAGTTAAAGATAATAAAAACAGACTTATATCTAATCCTTTTACTGATGACAATATCATGTTATCCTTTCTAGAACTTAGAAGTGAAACATCGTTGCGCTAATAGTGATATGGGTTTGCCCCTGTGAGAGTAAGTTGTTGTCAGCTGTCTTTTCTAGATAAACCCCCAACGTAAATTCGTTGGGGGTTTTCTTCCGTTCGTGGGGTTGCTTCCAGTACTATTTACTGCAGCCTTTAATAGCAATACTCTTGCTATATTCATGCAATATACTTATGCTTATGATAAAAGCGAGTTGCTTTTTATTAGCTTATAAATGCAGAAGTTTTTTGACTGAAGGAGAGCTAGTGAATATTGTAGGAATGGTGAGTTCTTAGAATCCGTTCTATATCCAAGCTGAATTTTGGATTTCTACAATATTGAGTGTGATAGGTGTACTTTTCTCTATAATGGCACATCGTGAAGCTAGAGCCGCAAAAAAGCCGCATTGGGAGCTGGGAAAACAGTCAAAATTCAAACAATAACCATTGAATTAACCGAAATAGCGCAGCGACTAGATAAACTTGACTTTGAATTAATTTTTTCTGAATTAAGAGATCTATTGAATGAAATTTCACGTCGTCTTAGCAGACTTATTGCACCCTTCCAAGACAATAAAGACCTAGCTAATTCGTGCCAAAATTTGAAAACTGCACTTAATTGATAATAATTAGTTGTTAGCTGATAATTTAGTGAAGTGTTATATTTTAAAGGAAGTGTATGGTTAAGTCTTTTATAGTAAACGACATCAATGAGCTCGAACAACTTGAGCAGAAATTGTACGAGTCAATGGATGAGGCTTTATTACAAATTAGCTCTGAGATTAATTCAAACTCTTCAAAATGCTCTTTTCAAAAATGAAGTTTGGCGGTATAGGTTTTAATCTTTTAGATTCTAAGCGTGAACTGAATATAGTCGAACAAATTAATCAATCTTTTACGTATTTGTCATCATTTTATGAACTGGAAATTCTATTTACTGAATACCCCAAATTAGCTCCATTCAGACTTAATCTTGGAACTGCTTCAGGTTCAGATATTGAATCAGAATGTGGTGAGTTAGCTGCTGAAGTATTTGCTGCAGTGGCTCCCACAAACAATCAGAAGCTTAAGAAAGATATAAATAAGGTATTAGAGACTAATGCCAAACTAAAATTCGTGTTCTTCATCTGCCCTAATTTCGAATTAGGGCGGTAACCTCAGTTTAAAAGAGATGATGTAATTATATGGGCATTGAAAGGTGCAAATACATTATGAATATCGAACAGAATTATAAAAGGGAAAATATGACAACCTCAAAAGTAACCTACCAAGGTCAATTGCGTACTCAAGCTATTCACCTGCAATCAAATAACGAAATCATTACTGATGCACCGACAGATAATCATGGCAAAGGTGAAGCGTTTTCGCCAACAGATCTTTTAGCGACTAGTTTAGCCAGCTGTATGCTGACTATTATCGGTATCAAAGCTGCTGATATGGGCATTGATGTCACTGGCACTACTGCTGAAGTGACTAAAGTAATGGCTGCTGATCCAAGGCGAGTTAGTGAAATACACATAGTGATGACTTTTCTACAAGAGCTAGATGAAAAGACATTAACCATATTTTATCGAACTGCTCTAACTTGTCCAATGGCTAACAGCCTACATCCTGATATTACCCAAAACTTAGTTTTTAGCAGTGGTAATAAATCTTAGTATGTCCGTCAAAACGCTACTTATCGTTGCTCACGCGCCATCAGAGAATACTCAGAAGCTAGCGCAAGCCGCTTATAAAGGCGCTAATCATCCGGATATTGATATCAAAGTGGTGCTAAAGTCACCACAAGATACGCAGCCGGAAGATGTGTTAGCCGCTGATGCCTTGTTATTGGGGACTACTGAGAACTTAGCTTATATGGCAGGACTGACCAAAGACTTTTTTGATCGTTGCTACTATCCGGTGTTAGAGAAAAAGCAAGGCATGCCTTTTGCCTTGTATATCCGTGCTGGTCATGATGGCACAGGGACCAAACGTGCTATGCAGACTATCATTACTGGTCTACGCTGGAACTATGTACAGGAGCCGTTGATCCTACAAGGAGAATGGCAAGAAGGCTTCGCTGAGCAAGTCGAAGAGTTAGCCATGACTTTGGCGGCTGGACTAGAAGCCGGTATTTACTAGACCTATTTTATAAGCTTTATTTTTGAGAGTAATTATTAGGGTCAGTTATCAGAGGTTGTTATGAACGCAGATAAATCAGCGCAATCTAGTGTAGAGATAACAGCCAATCTGCCATTATCACGAGCTTGTGAGAATAATAAACAGCCTATTTTAGAGGTTCTGCAAAAAGAGCTGCAAGATACCCAGCAAGTATTAGAGATAGGGTCAGGGACTGGTCAACATAGCGTCTATTTTGCGCCAAATCTAGCTCATCTACAGTGGCAAACCAGCGATGTTAGAGCTAACCATTGGGCTATTAACGCTTGGCACGCCGCTCATCCTGCCTCTAATTTACAGGGGCCCTTAGCTTTTGATTTGGCCAGTGATGCTTTTCCTAATAGTCCTATTGATACTATAGCTTACGATGCAGTATTCACTGCTAATACCTTACACATTATTAGCTGGGCACTAGTTGAGCAGTTGTTCAGATTAGTAGGCGAGTCATTAGCTACCGATGGCAAGCTTATCGTTTATGGTCCCTATAATGAAGCTGGTTATTACACTAGTGTTGGCAATCAGCATTTCGACGCTATGCTACGACAAGGCAATGCTGATAGCGGTATTCGTGATAAAGAAAAGGTTGTAGCTCTAGCGATTATGCACGGTTTAAAACTGCAAACTAGCTATCAGATGCCTGCTAATAATCAATTATTAGTGTTTCAAAAACAATAACATTCTCAGTTATCAGATTCAGTTATCAACGCTTTAAGATAAAAAAATATCTCAATCGACCCTGATAAGATCTAAATTGAGATATCTGGTGATTCGAGCTTATTTATAATGCTTTAACGTTAAGGTTTTAAAATCGTAAGGCTGCTAATTATCGCCCTTATTTATACTCTTCTGCCAAAAAGTCCAGATAGCGTTTCCAAGAGCGCTGATCGGCACGCGCATCATAACTAGCCGTATCAAAAACTGTATAAGCATGTTTAGCGCCGCTATATGTCACCATCTCATGCGGTACTTTGGCGGCTTCTAAAGTCTTGCCCAGCATAGTAAAGCTCTCAAGAGATACTGCTTCATCCGCTGTACCATGAAAAACTAAAATCTCTCCAGTAGTATTATCATAGTTCTGACCTGCTGGAATATCAAAGGCACCATGGAAAGGGACAAAAGCCTTTTGGGGGAATCCCGAACGCGCCAACTCTAAGGCAACAGTACCACCGAAACAGTAGCCCATGGTCACCCCTTGCTGCACGTTATTACCTTGTTGTTGCCCTACGTTTAGTGCTCCGGTAAGTAAGCGGCGCATTTTATTACGGTCTTTATATAAATCCGAGGTGAGTCGTATCTTGTCTTGCATTTGAGTCGGACGAATGCCAGCGCCAAACATATCAGCTGCTAATACATTGTAGCCTTGACTGGCGAGCATATCTGCCCGTTTACGCTCATAGTCGGTAACCCCATCCCAATCATGTATCAGTAGAATAAAAGGCGCATTAGGTTTATCTGCTTTGGCGTAATAGCCTTGATAAGGCATATTATCTACCGTATAGCTAATGTCTTTAGTAGTAATAGCACTGGCTGTTTGGCTAACCATTAATCCCATTGCCGCTAAACAAGAGCATAGCAGCAAAGAGCGGTAAGGGGTGATCGGGACATTGACTGAAGTGAATAACATAAGTAGCCTCATCGTTTAAGTGAATAAGTTTTAACTAAAAGTCGTATCGATTGAGAGCAAATATTATAAATACTGCTGATGGGCTAGCATGATTTATAGTAAACAATAACTACCCTAACAGCAGCTATTATTAATCATAACATGACCTAGAAAAACTAAGAAAGGAGTTTGGGTAGAGTGCAAAAGTTAACTAAAAATCAACAAGGATAGCCATGATTGAATCAATGTTTTTAGGTACTATTGTCTAGTAATATTTTTAGTGTTCACTTTCGATAACTAGCTAGGATGGATTATGAAAAGTAATATTGATCATACCGACCCCGCCAAAGATATGAATCCAACACGTGGTAATGGGGGTGAAACCCATCAGCGTGCTGGTGACGATACTAAGGCTTTGACCACCCAACAAGGTGTAGTTATATCTGATAATCAAAACTCTCTTAAAGTAGGAAGTCGGGGACCGACTTTATTAGAAGATTTTGTGTTGCGTGAAAAGATTAATCATTTTGATCATGAGCGTATTCCTGAGCGTGTGGTTCATGCACGTGGTAGTGCTGCCCACGGTTATTTTGAATTAACTGAATCGCTAGAAGAATATACTACTGCTAAGATATTGACTGAGACTGGTAAGCAAACCCCTTTGTTTACACGTTTCTCTACTGTGGCTGGTAACAAAGGCTCAAAAGACACTCCACGTGATGTCCGTGGTTTTGCGGTAAAAGTCTATACCGAAGAGGGTAACTGGGATATCGTTGGTAATAACATGCCAATCTTCTTTATCCAAGATGCGATGAAGTTTCCAGATTTAGTTCATGCGGTAAAACCTGAACCTGATCGTGGCTTTCCGCAAGCGGCCTCTGCCCACGATACTTTTTGGGACTTTGTGTCACTAAGTCCTGAAACTATGCACAACGTGATTTGGCTCATGAGTGATCGTGGTTTACCCCGTAGCTTGAGAATGATGGAAGGCTTTGGTATTCATAGTTATCGTTTGATTAATAAGGATGGCAAAAGTACCTTTGTTCGTTTTCATTGGAAACCAGTACTAGGCGTACAGTCAACGACTTGGGATGAAGCCGTAAAAATATCTGGAGCCGATCCTGATTATCATCGTCGTGACTTGTTTGAAGCGATTGATGGTGGCGATTATCCAGAGTGGGAATTCGGCGTTCAGCTGTTCTCAGAAGAGCAAGCTAACGAGTTTCCATTTGATCATTTAGACGCGACTAAGCTGATTCCAGAAGAAATGGTACCCGTTAAAATCGTCGGTAAAATGGTATTGAATCGCAATGTAGATAACTTCTTTGCTGAAACTGAGCAAGTGGCGTACTGCTTATCACACGTACCACCTGGTATCGACTTCAGTAATGATCCACTGCTGCAAGGGCGTTTGTTCAGCTATCTAGATACTCAGTTATCTCGTCTTGGCTCACCAAACTTTGCGCAGATTCCAATCAATGCGCCAAAATGTCCGTTTGCTAATAATCAGCAAGATGGTCATATGCAGATGCAGGTTCCTAAGACTCGAGTTCTTTATGAACCGCAAAGCTTAGACCCTACTAGACCGCGTGAAAGTGTGAAAAAAGGCTTTGAGTCGTTCCATGAAAAAATGGACGATGGGGTTAAAGGTCGTGTACGCGCTGAGAGCTTTGCTGATCATTATAGTCAGCCTCGCATGTTCTATCGTAGTCAGACCGCTATAGAACAAGCCCACATCGCTTCTGCTTATGCGTTTGAGCTAGGTAAAGTAGATACGGCTCATGTTCGGGTACGTACTTTGAGTCACTTGCTCAATATCGATGAAGATTTAGCCAAGCGTGTGGCGACAGCGCTAGGGATGAAATTACCTGAAGCCGCTGAGCCAGCAGCAGCTATAGTTGATATGGCTACTTCTGAGCCACTACAAACTATCGGCCGTACGCCTAAGAGCTTAAAAGGACGTTTAGTCGGTATCTTAGTTGCTGATGGCTCCAAGCATAGCGAAATTCAAAAGTTTGAAAATGCGGCCAAAGAGCAGGGCGCTAGCGTGAAGATCGTCGCTCCGAATAAAGAAGTGCTATTAGATGATGGTACTCGTATCCAAGCTGATGAGCGTCTAGCTGGTGGTCCATCGGTGCTATTTGATGCCGTCGTTAGTATCATCATGCCAGAGCAAGCTAAAAAGCTGGCTAAAGACAGCTCAGCATTAGATTGGTTTACCGATGCCTATGTGCATTGTAAAGCTATCGCTTATTGCGGGGCGACTGACGAATTCATCTTAAGTAAATTACCGATTGAAAAAGATGCTTTTGTTACGCCATTATCTGATCTAGAGGGCTTTATCGAAAACGCTAAATCGCGTTTATGGGAGCGTGAGCCAAAAGTTCGTGACTTGGCTTAATGGTTATCGATTATTAATAGCAATTGTTAATTGCTATTAATTTACTTTGGTTTTAGACCCTAGAAACCCAGCCTAAGTGCTGGGTTTTTGCTGTTAAGCGTATAGATATATAGCAACACAGATAAAAGTATAGATTAATTAAAAAAATATAAACACAAGCGTTCACTGAGAATAATCTATTTTGACTGTAGCAAGGCTATACTTAGAGCATGTTAAATTCTTATTAGCAGAGAAGACTGTTGGCAATTATTCAAAGCTGTATTGCAAACCAGATTGAAATTATAAATAGTGTAGAGACTTGTTTATTAGGCTCAGCGACTAGATTTTCTACCTTCTACTCCTTAAGCTCAGCAGTAAAACTTCCTAGCAGTGACCAACAACAGGACTGCTTTTTTGTACTACGGCGCTAAAACTAGGCCATTAGCCACACTATACTACAGAGCTTTTTTGCTGCCATTTTAAAATTATTAGACTAAAAATAGTCTCTGCTAAAAAGATATTAATGCTGTGATCAATGGTTTAACACCCCCTAATTTTAATAAAATAATGACAGATATTACGTCAGGAAATATTTATGACTTTAAGTAATATTATTCGTATAGACGGGTATATCCAAAGTAGTTATTTGGCCATATACCCAGATAAGCTGCTATTACTTGATGGTTGCTGTCGTGCTGATGTGCCGATAGTATTACGCTACATCAAAAACACTCTACAGCGTCCTATAAGTGATCTAAAAGTAGTTATGGTTACTCACATGCATCCAGATCATGCTGGGGGTGCTCACAAGTTGCGAGAGGCGACAGGCTGCCTAGTAGTATCCGCTGATAAACCAAAACAATGGTATGCGGGTATCGGTGGTCAAATGATGCACTTAGTAGATATTGGCTTAGCTCATTATGTGGCCAATCGGCAAAATCGTCCTTTTAAAAAACTATGGTACTCCGCTCATTTGCAAGCTGATATAAAAGTTAGTGATGGGGACCGCATTCCTAGGTTTGAAGATTGGCAAGTGTTAGAAACACCCGGACATACTGATCGAGATTTGTCGTTGTTTCATCTGCCCACCCGACAAGTATATACCGCTGATCTAATCATTAAGCTTCGTCATAAGTTCGTCGCCCCATTTCCTATTTATGATCCCAAAGCTTATATTAACTCCCTGCAAAAAATAAAAAATCTTAATCCTACTAAGGTAATGATGGCACATGGGCGTGAGCTGGCTATCGATGCCGCTACTTTTGATATGCTTATCGTACAAGCCCCTAAAGAGCCGCGTACAGTAAAAGATACTATCAAGCATAAGCTAAGAGGCAAAAAGAGTAATTTTAGCGAGTATTAATTATCCCATTGAGCGCTGATAGGAGATAGCAACTACTAGCACAGAAATTATAGGCATAAAAAAAGCCCAATCATTATAAATAATGACTGGGCTTTTTGGAATATGGTGGACCGACCGCGACTCGAACGCGGGACCAATTGATTAAAAGTCAACTGCTCTACCAACTGAGCTATCGGTCCTGAGAAGCGTATAAAAATTGCACTGCAATTTTAGCTTCGCAAGATAAATTTCCTTAAAGGGAAATTTATTAAAAAATTGTACTCAAATAATAATGTCTCTTTGAATACAAAAATAATTTTCTTAAAAGAAAACTACTTAAAACTAAACTTATTAAGTTAATACCGAGTAGGGTAAAATACTTCACAAGCATACTACTGAAAATGGTGGACCGACCGCGACTCGAACGCGGGACCAATTGATTAAAAGTCAACTGCTCTACCAACTGAGCTATCGGTCCTGAAGAGCGTATAAAAAAAGCACTGCTTTTTTAGCTCTGCAAGTAATATTTCCTTAAAGGGAAATATTTGGTTCTTATTGCGTATAAAAATTGCACTGCAATTTTAGCTTCGCAAGAGAAAGTCTCTTAAAGAGAATTTTCTAAAAACATTGCATGCAAACTATTAATTCTGTTTAAGTGCAACTGAAATTCTTTCAATAGAACTTCCTATCCACGCTTAGATAATTTCTATCCCTAAACGTGAGAGCACATTATATATAGTCTTGAGATAAATACAACCCTATAGACCCAAAAAATCGTAAATTCTATGTAAAAACTGCTAATTTATTAAAATATACTTTTTGCTAGGCCAAATTATACCTATTTTGACGGGTTTAAGGGCGTATATTCACCTAATCTCTAGACAAAGCCTCTACAGGATCTAATCTAGCAGCGTTACGAGCGGGTAAGAAGCCAAAAATTACCCCGATTAAGGTAGAACAAACAAAAGCAGCGATGATAGAAGTTGGCGAATAGATAACTTTAAAGCTATCAGAGCCAAGACTATTGATGCCTTCACCAATCATAAAGGCTAAAAATACTCCAAGACTGCCCCCTAAGATACATACTAGTATCGCCTCAATCAAAAACTGCTGCATGATATCGCTTTGACGAGCACCTACTGCCATGCGCACGCCAATCTCGTTAGTACGCTCAGTCACAGAAACCAACATGATATTCATCACCCCGATACCGCCTACGATCAATGAAATGATAGCAATGGAAGAAATCAGCAAGGTCATAGTGGTGGTAGTGGCTTCAATAGTCTGACGAATAGAATCCGAGTTACGAACTCGGAAATCATCGGCACCATGACGGCCTTCAATAAGCTTAGTAATTGCGGTTTCAGCCGCGGCTGAGGAAATCTCAGTATCAATCAAAGCTACGAAGCGATCGATGTAAGCCGTGCCCTTAATACGTGACATCATAGTGGTATAAGGCATATAAATCGTCGGCGCATCGCTAGACATGCCAAAGCCACCAGCATCTTTTGCTTCTAATACCCCTATGACTCGTCCCGGTACATTGCCTATCAGCATCACTTCACCAATCGGATCTGGCGTATCAGCAAAAAAAGTATTTTTGGCATTGTCATCGATAATAATATCTTGGGTACGGCGGTTGATACTTTGCTCATCGAAACCTTGTCCTGAGGCTAAGGTCTCACCAGTCACCGCTAGATAATCTTCGCCAACCCCGCTGACACTAGCTGACTCTTGAATACTACGGTAGCGCACACTAGTATTAGTATCTAACTGTGGGCTAACACTGACTACGTAAGGTTGATCACCAACTGCTTTGGCATCTTCTGGCGTGAGACTATCGTTATTATATTGGCGACGTGGGTCGCCGTAGGGATAGCCGTCGGTCACCGTGATAGTATTAGTACCTAAAGAGCTAATATTAGATAAGATTTGCTGTTGCGAGCCTTTACCTAAGCCCACTACTGAAACTACAGAGGCAATACCGATAATGATGCCTAGCATCGTCAGGACAGTACGCATCTTATGCGCTCGCATCGCTAATAAAGACATCTTAAAGGCTTCGGTCAGGCGATCGATGAAGCTAGCCAGCGGGCCTTTTTGATTGCTAGCTAAAATATTCGGTGGGGCAGGTTTCTGTTCAGCATCAGCTTGTAAATGAGCCTCATTGTGATAATCGGCAATGATATGACCATCTTTTAGCTCAATGACTCTTTCTGCTTGCGCCGCGATACTCGGATCATGAGTTACCATGATGATGGTATGACCTTGACGATTAAGCTCTTTGAGAATCTGCATAACATCAGCGCCAGACTTGCTGTCTAGGGCGCCTGTAGGCTCATCAGCTAAAATGACATCACCGCCATTCATCAGAGCTCTAGCAATAGAAACTCGTTGCTGCTGACCACCAGAAAGCTGGTTAGGACGGTTGGCTACTTTGTCAGCGAGCCCTAAATCCCCTAACAGACTCTCAGCACGTTCAGTCCGAGCTTCACCGTCCATACCGGCATATACAGCAGGTACTGCAACGTTGTCACGTGCACTGATATCCCCTAGCAAATGATAGCGCTGAAAAATAAAGCCAAAATGCTCACGGCGTAGCTTGGCTAAATCATCAGCGTCTAAGCGCTCGACAGGTTGGCCGTAGATTAAGTAACGTCCGGCATTGGCTTTATCCAAACAGCCCAAGATATTCATCAGGGTCGACTTACCTGAGCCCGATTGGCCGATGATAGCGAGCATTTCCCCCTGATAAATAGTCAAATCGATATCATGCAATACACGAATTCTTTGCTCACCGGCAGGAAACTCTCTGATGATACCCGTCAGCTCCATAATCGGCTGACCCTTAGGAGGGTGAGTGTTAGCTGACTTGTTTAACTGATTGGAAGGTTCGGTTTTTGCCAAGCTAACAGACGAATCTGTTGCCGACGGAGCAAGAATTGGCGAAGAAGGGCTGGTCATAGCGATCTCTTATCAAAGCGTTACAGACGGCGACAGCTACTACTTAGTATTTAACACAGCAGTTAACAGTCGCCACGGTAAGGGAGCTGGCAAAGGTGAGTGGTCATCCACAAGTCAGGTTACATACCTGCTGGACGACGACGGGGGCCTCCAGCGCCTCCTTTACTTGGGCCTTCTTCGCCGATAATCACGGTATCCCCAACTTGTAAACCAGTTAAAATTTGGGCGTCTACTCGGTTATCAATACCGACTGTGACGGCTTTATCTTCCACACTGCCATCAGTATTAAGGACGCGCACAAAACGCTTTTTGCTACTTAGAGCGCCCTCTGGTTGAGCATTGTTTTCTTGCTTAGTACCTTTGCGACTAGCAGTAGCAGACTTATCCTCTTGGCCTTTTGGGCGTTGAGCTTGCGCCTTATTGCCTTTAGCATCCTTCGACTTGCCTGAGCTATTATCGCTCATGCTTGGCGTTTTTTGTAAAGCTGAAGAGGGCACTAATAGCGCATCTTTAGCTTGATTGATAACCACAAAGACTTGCGCTGTCATATCAATACGGAAGCGTTTATCAGGATTAGGCACTTCAATATAGCCGACATAATAAATCGCTGAGTCTGCCGCACTAGTAGTACTAATAGTTTCAGGAGCAGGTTCGATAGCCGTTAATACCGCATCATACTTTTGATCTGGATCGCCGATAGTATTGAAATAAACTGGTAGGCCAGCTCGTACGTTAATCACATCAGCCTCAGATATTTGCGCATTGATACGCACAGTTGATAAATCGGCTAAAGTGACTATAGTCGGCGTTGACTGATTAGCGTTGACGGTGGCACCTTGTTCAGTAGTCACTGACACTACCGTACCATCCATAGGGGCACGAATAGTAGTATAGCCTAAGTTTTCAGAGGCGGTATCGAGGTCTGTTTGTGACTTCTGTAGTCCAGCTTGGTCGCTAGCAATATTGGATTGTGCGGTGATTAAAGAGGCCTTAGCATTATCAATAGCCGCTTGAGCGACGATGACATCGGCTTCGGCAGAAGATACTTTAACTGCTGCAGAGTCATAATCTTGCTGAGAAATAGCATCGATAGCTACTAAAGACTTTAAGCGGCCGAAGTCCACACGGGCTTGTTTGAGGGCCACTTGCTTACGAGTAAGATCAGCATAAGCACTATCTAGGCTGGCTTGACGACTGCCATATTCCGCCTGCGCACTTTGCAGACCTGCACGGCTTTGCGCTAACGAAGCTTGCTGATTGGAGAGGTTGTTTTTTTGCGTCACTTGATCAATCTGAGCAATCAAGTCACCTTTTTTGACTTCATCGCCAACTTTGACATATAACTTAGTCACTTCCCCAGATACCTGAGCACCTACATCAACGGTATTTAACGCCTTGACCTTACCTGAGGCCATGACGTTATTCTCGACATCGCCTAGCTTAGCCGTTGCGGTGATGTAATTGGGGGTTTCTTCTTTGGGTTTAAATTTGCTATATGCTAGTGCCCCTAAGGCGACTAGGATAAGGGCAATGATGCCCCATTTGATAGCAGACTTCTTACTCAGTTTGCGCATTATGACAATCCAATTTCAATCGACTAAAATATAGTTATAGTAAAGGCTTAGCTACTAAAAGTGAATGGTAATTAGTTTGCGAAAGGTTAAGCAGGTAGATAGGAGAGCAAAGGACTAAAAGGAAGCAAAAGTTATTAACAATAACTAGGACAAACCAGTGCCTTTTTATCTATTGGCAAATAGTGTTTGGCCGGATAATTGCAGTGCAGCTTGCAATAAAAGCTCCCAAGCAGGCTGGCGTATTAGACCTTTGATCGCCTGATCGCAGCGATAAAGTAAGTCAGGCCATTGGGCGGTTTGCGCGGTGGTTTGGCGACGGCAGGCCTGCTGGTATAAGCCCTGTTTACTACGCCAGATACCTAATGCTTGTGGGTCTTGGCCATCCGTTAACGCCATAATCTGACGCATATCTTTACTGATAGCCCATAGCACTAACGTAGTCGGTTCGTCAGTAGCTTTAAGCTGCAATATAATCTTGGTAACCTGTCTAAGATCACCAGCGAGCATCGCATCAGATAGATCAAAGACGCTAAACTGTGCGTCGCTCACTAGCGCTGCTTGTAAGTCAGTAATATCTAACGCTAAGGGTTTTGCCTCAGTGCTAGTATTGTTAGAGCTAAGCTCAGGCATAGAGTTTTTATCAGCATTACTACCAGAGTGATGGTCTTTTTGCGGCTGTTGCTTAGGGTTAAAAGCGATTAACGTGGGTGCAAACAGATAAGACAAGCGCCATAAAGTCTGATAGGCGCTGAGTAAATGATGCTCAGTATGCGACATCAGTAATTGCCAAGCATCTTGTGATAAGCGTAAACCAAACTGCTGTGCCTGAACTTGCAACAACTGCTGGCGTTGACGCTCATCATAT
Organism: Psychrobacter sp. TAE2020; assembly: GCF_018919485.1. Taxonomy (GTDB): domain Bacteria; phylum Pseudomonadota; class Gammaproteobacteria; order Pseudomonadales; family Moraxellaceae; genus Psychrobacter. The sequence continues at coordinate 1,308,456 of NZ_JAHLMU010000001.1, read as the reverse complement.
AAATTACAATCAATAATATGGCCGTATTGGGCGAAGGGCACAAACCATTTGCTACTTTGCGCACGTTTATCTTGCTTAGGCGTTAACCATAATAAACTATGGCTATGCGCGCCCGTTTGGGCATCAACGGCGAAGCGTTCTAGCTCAGTGATGATAGCTTTATCCGGTTTATGGTTACCAGTGACAATCAAGGCGCTAGCATCGTCGAATAACGATAAGCTACTCAGTTCAGAAAGTACCTCTTGCCAGCTTTTTACTGATATTAGCTCAATACGTTTAATAGCATAGTTTTGTGCACGCCAATGTGGTCGTAGCGCATCGATTAACCACTGCTGCAATAACGGCTCATCACCTTGTGCTAGCCACAAGCCAGCTACTGCAACAGTAGGCTGCAGTAACTTGGGATAAGCTTGGGTAAAAGTTTCTTGCATAAGGTATAGGCTATTTAGTTCAGCAGGTTGGTTTGTTGAGCACGGTATCTTGGTGGTATTTAGTCTAGCGTTAGCATAGCTATCGGGCAACTATGCTAAGTATCTATCAACCAGAACTAAAAAAGTTAAGGTTTTGGCGCAATAATCTTTGCGCTAGAATTTGTAGTGGGTTGACGCACCATCGAAGACGAGTTGCTGGCACTGTTAGGCGCTACTTTTGGTAGGCTAATAGCCACATACTGATCAGTAATACGACGAGCTAAGCTGTCATATAGCCAACCACGGATTTGAGTGCCTTGCTGATCATCGGTACTGACCGAGGCCTCATTATACTGATAGCTGCGTTCAACTTGGATGGGACTGGTCAAAGTCACAGGTTGACCGTTTTTCATAGTCTGATAAGTAACGTCGGCGGATAATACTAGGCGAATCTCTGTCAATACCCCGACCAACTCATAATTTTTAAAACGTAAGTTATCGATTTTGATACTAGCAATCTGCTCTGCATCAGTATTAGCAGCAGCGCTATTAGCGGCACTCTCGATCATAGTAATGCCATCGACCACATCGACACCTAAAGCTTCTAAGCGTCTAGTCAGTGGCAGCTTCAACGGGAATGAAATGCGATTGTCTTCGACAATGATAGCTGTCTTAGCAACCTCAAAGCGCAAAGGCGCATCGTAACCACGTAGATGAAAACCGCAGCCAGTCAGTAAACTGGCGCTACCGAGTACGGTAACCATTGGCAGGCTTGCCAGCAGCATAACTGCAAGCTTATTTACTGCCGATGGTTTGGTTGATGACTGATACGCCATAATCGCTATCCTTATTTAGTCTAAAAAGGCTTAGTAAGCCTAACCTACAACGACGATGTTGACTAGCTTATTAGGCACGACGATTTCTTTTTTGATCTCACCAGTGATGAATTTTGCCACGCTATCTATAGCTCGTGCTTGTGCTTTGAGCTGTTCAGGATCACCGTTAGGGGCGACTTCCATTTTGCCGCGCATTTTACCGTTAACCTGCACGATCATAGTAATAGTGTCTTGCACTAAAGCGCTAGCATCGACAGTAGGATAAGCCAAGTTTTGGGTATTCAAGCCTAAAGCTTCAAGTAGATGTTCACCGACATGTGGTGCATATACCGAAAGCATGATTAACAAGTCCAAGAGCGCTGCATGCTTGACTTGTAAGTCTTGTTCGCCACTAGCCTTAAAGCTACTCAGCTCGTTAGCCAACTCCATAAGACTCGATACTGGAGTGTTCAATGCCAAGCGCTCGCCCAAGTCATTATCGATCTTCGCGATAGTTTCATGAGTTTTGCGACGTAAGTCCTTAGCGGCTTTACTTAAGTCGTCAGTATTTAGCGCTGTGTTATTTAAGGCAGTTGGATCTATATTAGCATCAGTTAACGCCTGCATATGTTCAGTTGCGATGCGCCAAACTTTTTTAACAAAGTTATAAGGACCTTTTAATGCATCATCTGACCATTCAAGGGTTTGATCAGCAGGAGCGGTAAATAGGGTATATAACCGAACCGTATCAGCACCGTATTGATCAATAGTGGTCTGTGGATCAACACCGTTATTCTTGGACTTTGACATTTTTTCAATTTTGCCAATAGTCACTGGTTGGCCGTCAGCTTTTAGTATGGCTTTGATTGGCTGCCCACGTTCGTCATAATCGATATCAATGTCGTGTGGGAAGTAGTAAGTGGTACTAGCATCAGCATTGACCCGATAAAAAGTACCAGCCAATACCATGCCTTGAGTCATCAGGTTTTTAAAGGGCTCATCACCAGATACTAAGTTTTCATCACGCATCAGCTTATGGAAGAAGCGTGCATACAATAAATGCATGACCGCATGTTCAACACCGCCGACATACTGATCTACAGGCAGCCATTTGTTAGCGGCCGACTTGTTGACCATGTTTTGACTGTCATTAGGACTAGCAAAGCGTGCATAGTACCAACTAGACTCAACGAAAGTATCGAAAGTATCAGTCTCACGCTCAGCAGGATTACCACATTTAGGGCAGCTAGTATTGACAAACTCTGGAATGTTTTTAAGAGGATTACCGCGACCATCAGGCACTACGTCCGTTGGCAGTACTACTGGCAAGTCTTTCTCTTCAACAGGCACCGTACCACAATGCTCACAGTTGACCATAGGGATAGGGCAGCCCCAATAGCGCTGGCGTGACACACCCCAATCACGCAGACGATATTGAATTTTTTTATTAGCTAGACCTAGGGGTTCGAGCTGTTCGAGCATAGCTGCAAAGGACTGCTCAAAATTCATGCCATCGAACTTACCGGAGTTGACTAAGGTATTGCGTTCGGTATAAGCAAGATTGACTTCAGTGTTATCAGCTGCGGCTTGAGCTTTAAGCTTATCAGCATAGCTGTCTGGCATCTCAATGACTTGCTTGATTGGCAAATCATACTTAATAGCGAACTCGTAATCGCGCTCGTCATGAGCTGGCACTGCCATCACCGCACCTGAGCCGTAGCTCATTAGTACATAGTTGGCTACCCAAACAGGTACTTTTTTGCCCGTTAGAGGATGCAAAACAGTAAGGCCTGTATCCATACCGATCTTTTCAGCTTTGGCAAGGTCCGCTTCTGCAACTGAGCCTTTTTTACATAAAGCACAAAACTCGGCAATCAATTCATTATGCTCAGCCGCATATTGCGCTAAAGGATGTTCAGCGGCGACTGCCACATAAGTAACCCCCATCAAAGTATCAGGACGAGTGGTAAATACATCTAAAGTATTGTCTTGAGCTTCAAGCTCATAAGGGAAATGCACTTCCATACCAGCACTACGACCAATCCAATTGCGCTGCATGGTCAGTACTTCCGAGGGCCAATGACCTTCTAGCTGATCCAAATCGTCGAGGAGCTCGTCGGCATAGTCAGTAATATTGAAGTAGTACATCGGAATATCACGTTTTTCAACTGCAGCGCCACTACGCCAGCCTTTACCATCAATAACTTGCTCATTAGCTAAGACAGTATTATCGACTGGATCCCAGTTGACAGTAGCAAGCTTTTTATAAACTAAGCCTTTTTTGTACAATTGTAAGAATAGCCATTGCTCCCACTGATAATACTCTGGGCTACAAGTTGCAAGTTCACGCGACCAGTCAACAGATAAACCTAGCAATTTGAGCTGAGCACGCATGTTATCGATATTAGCGTAGGTCCATGCCGCTGGAGACATCTGATTGGCAATCGCGGCGTTCTCAGCTGGCAAGCCAAAGCCATCCCAGCCCATTGGCTGCATAACTTCAAAGCCTTTAAGGCGGTAATAGCGGCTTAGGACATCAGAAATCGTATAGTTACGTACATGGCCCATATGCAGCTTACCACTAGGGTATGGGAACATCGACAGCATGTAGCGACTTGGTTTGTCGCTAGGCTCATTGCTTACTTCAAAGCGCTTGTCAGCCGCCCATTTGGCTTGCTGCGTCGCTTCGATAAGCTGTGGCTGATAGAGGGTGCTGTCAGTAACCAGATCATTGACAGGATTATTGATATTATTAGTATTGGCTTGGTCAGAGGTCACAGCGTTGTTCATAGTTGGCTCAAGAGTAAAGGTTTTAATAAGAAAAATGGATTAATTTAGATAGGGTAGAATAGCTTAAATCGGGCAAAATTGCGATGGGGCAAAGTAATTTTGCCGAACTATTAAAGCGATAGATGCGGCAATCTCTAACTATTAATGATAAATCGATAACTAGGAACACTAATGACTATTACTATCTACGGTATCAAATCCTGCGACACTATGAAAAAAGCAGTCACTAAACTTAATGAGCTCGCAGTTAGCTACGATTTTCACGATTATAAGAAACAAGGCATCGACAAAGATAGCGTACAGCGTTGGGTCGATGCTTTGGGTATAGATAAAGTGTTGAATAAGCGTGGAACGACATGGCGCAAATTAAGCGATGAGCAAAAACAATCAGCTGATACTGAGGTAGATAAGGCTATTGATTTGCTGCTAGAGCATACTAGTATGATTAAGCGCCCGATAATAGAAGGTAGCTATAAACAACAGCCTGTTTTGCTTTGTGGTTTTGAACAACAAATTTTTAACACAACCTTTGGTTAATAACACAATCTTTGCATAAACCCACATTAGGTTTAGTGTATTCTAACTATATTGCTCATTAACCAATATTTATTACCATTTCTTTATTAACAGTTCTTTATTAATAGTTCTTTATGAATAAGTTTTTATTAATCAAAAGGGGACGTTTATGAAAAAGTTATTACTAGTGACTGCGCTAGTCACAGCATCGTTTATGGCTATGTCTGTCAATGCGCAAGCTGCTGATACTTCTACCAAAATAACTTTTGTTAAGGATAGTTATTGTGGTAGCTTTTCCGGTAATATCAAGAACGGTAAAGAGTTCCGTTTATGGTTATTACCAGAGCAAAACTTAGTCATTCGTAATGTCGGTGATGACCAAGTTAGCGTAGCTTACGTAACAGGACCTAATGGTCGCTTAGATGGTGATCGCTATGATAAAGAGACTTCTTATTTTACTGAACGTAAAGGCAATCACAAAATGAAGGTTTATGGCAATAGTAGCTATAGCTCCGTTGAGTTCTGTGCTTATTAAGTCGCTAAAAATGGTAAAGATTTATTTATAACTGCTGTTTTTACTAATGCTATTTTTAAAATTAAGCCCAAGGTTAGAGGATACTAAGCTTGGGCCTAAGTGTTTTTAGTGCTAGTGTTTCAGCGTTTTTTGAGTCGCAACAGGAAGCTAGCTTAGCGCTGAACTTAGATCACTACTAATCAAAGTGCCCACGCCTTCATTAGTGAAAATCTCTAATAAAGTAGCATGAGGGACACGACCGTCAACGATAACCGCACTTTTAACGCCACCACGTACTGCATCTAGGGCACATTGGATCTTAGGAATCATGCCGCCTGATATAGTACCGTCTTCAATTAGCATATCTACAGTCTGTGGGGTTAAGCCGGTGACCACTTCGCCATCGCGACCTAATACTCCTTTAATATTGGTCAATAGCATTAGCTTCTCTGCTTGCAAAAACTCAGCTACTTTACCAGCGACTAAATCGGCATTGATATTATAAGTATTGCCTTCGCTATCGACGCCAAGAGGGGCAATAACAGGAATAAAGTTGGAAGAAATTAGCAGTTCGATTACGTCTTTATTAACGCTAACCACGTCACCGACATAACCTAAGTCTACTGATACCGCAACACCGTCTTCTCCTATTTTTTCCATTAACATTTTTTTAGCTTGAATAAGGTTAGCATCTTTACCCGTCAAGCCTATAGCTTGTCCACCATGCTTATTGATTAAGCTGACAATAGACTTATTAACCCCGCCGCCTAATACCATCTCGACGATATCCATAGTGCTCTTGTCAGTAACGCGCATACCATCGATACGTTCAGACTTACGCCCCAGCTCTTGGAGTAGGTTATCGACTTGCGGCCCACCGCCATGCACTACCACTGGATGTAGTCCGACTGTTTTTAATAGTACGATGTCGCGAGCAAATGAGCTTTCGAGCTCAGGATCAGTCATCGCATTGCCACCGTATTTGACAACGATTAACTTACCAACATAACGTTGGATATAAGGCAGTGCTATAGTCAGTACTTCAGCGGTGATCTTGGCATCATCTAAATTAAGCGACATGATAAACTCCTAAAATAGGGTTTTAATATTGTAATTAATTACACAGGAATAGGTTAAAAAAGCTTTAAACAAGTAGATTTAGTAGGGACATCAAAAACCTAAGGTTAAAAATGCCTTTAAAGGATCAGCTTGAGCGAAGACAACTATTAAGCAGCTATCAAACCTTTATCAAATAACTATCAAATAGCTATCAAATAGCTATCAAACTATTATCAGAAAAATAGCTTAAAACAGTGAGCCAATAATAGTAGTGACTTTACTGGTTTTATGGACTGTTTATCGAAGCTATTCAGGTTGAATAGCCGCTATTCGATCTGCCATATCTTCATCGAACAAGCGACATAGAGCTACTAGACGGGCTTGCACTGCTAGGAGCTCATCCATAGTGTCGCCTGCAAAGCGCACGGTTAGACTATTACTAGTGTTGGATCGGCGTACTACGCCGAAACCATGCGCAAAGTCTAAGCGCACGCCATCTATACGAGATAATAAGGTGCCTGCTGGCAATAACTGCTGCGCTTCTGTGACGGTCTTTAAGATAGGCGGCTCAGGATTAAAGCACTTACAAGATATCGACTGAGTAAATAATGCCGTCTGAGTCAGGAGTTGATCGCCTGTATTATCAGCAACTACATGCTGTAGATACTGACAGTACTCGATTAAATGTTCAATAAAGGTACAGCTGTTATTATTAGCATCGTTAAAAGGCAGATAGTGATCGGCGCTACTAATAAGCACAGGCAGGTTTTTAGTGATGTCAGTCAACTGATAAGGAGCTACTAGGGCTCTAGGCTCACCCCATACATCAGTGCTTAGGGGCGCAGCATAACTCAAGCTATCAGCGTCCATTAATTTGGCTAAGGCCGCAAGAGTAGGCGCAGTATGAGTTAACCAATGCAACAAGCGTAGAGCCGCATACATCGCATCATCATAAGCTATAAAGTAACCATCATTAAATATAAAGTGGCCCGATAACTCTCCAGCAAATATAGTCGGCTGAGTAGCCGTTTGTAGCTGTTGTCTTAATAAGCTACTACCCGTTCTAGTCATAATAGGGGTAGCACCAAGCTTACTCAGCAAGCGAGGCAAATGATGTGAACATTTTATATCGAATAGAACTTCAGGTGCTGTAGGGCTGGCTTTGACAGGACATTCAGTGACGGCTACTTGCGCTAGTAAGTATAATAAATGATCAGCGTTGATAACTTTGCCCCTATTATCAACGATCATGAGTCGATCGCCATCACCGTCAAAAGCTAAGCCCATATCTGCTTGGTTAACCATCACTGTCTGCTGTAACTCAGCTAGGCGATTAGGCTCAGTAGGATCAGGATTACCTATCGGAAAACAGCCGTCGGGTCTATCGTTAAGCATAATAACCCGCTGACAAAAGCGCTCGAATAAAGGCTGAGCGATATTACTAGTTGCCCCATTCATACAGTCAATAACTAAAGTCAAATCCAACTTAACTTGGCTTATAGGCTTAACCACCGCTAAAGACTCAGGCTCCTCAATAAAGTTGCCCTCAATATAATGCCGATCGATTTTACGGTCATTAATTTTACGGTTATCAATAGGGTGCTCATTAGCATAGCACTGATCAATAATATTAAAGGCTTGCACGATAGCATCGATATAAGTAGTAGCGATCAGCTCAGCTGGCAAGTCAGTGCTGATAGCAGTACCGATAGCAGCATCAATATCATTGTTATTGGGGTTAAGGGCGGATTTGTATTTGAAATTCGACTTAGAGTCTAAGGTTAGCGAAATATCTAGAGAATTTGTATAGTTATAAAGCCTATTTTTTTTGAGCTCAAAGTTATGCAACTGCTGATACAGCGCTTGAATTTCTAGACTGCTAGGAGAAGTATTAGCCACTAGCCATTTGATACCTAAAATGTCTTTGTGTGAATGACTAGCGGTGACCATAATGCCATGGCCATCATACTTTTGTGCCCAAAAGGCCATCATTGGGGTAGTAATCAGTCCCAAATTAATAACCGTTAGCCCTCGTTGGCGTAAGATGTCGGCTAACATGTGCGCTATAGTGTCACTACCTAAGCGTACGTCAAAGCCGATAACTATAGTTTCAGCCGTAATTTCAGTAGTGTGAGCCTGATTATTTTGAGACTGATTAGTAAGAGTTTTATTAGTATTAGAGGCTTTATTAAGACGCTCATAATAGCTTCGAAAATGATAGAGATCGGCAAAAACTTCGCCTAATGCGGCTATAAAATCAATAGTAAAGTATTGGCGCTCACCACGGATGTCATAAGCTCGGAATAAGGGCTGTTGGGCAGTAAAAGCAGGTAAAGCTGGCATATTTTTACTTCCTTATCCTAGTGACAACCAATATTAGCAATAGTTAACGGCAGGTCTTATTGACGGCCTGAATGACCAAAACCACCAGCACCGCGTGCGCTCTGATCACTAAATTCAGTGACTACTTCGAACTCAGGGCGAGCCACAGGCACTACTATATACTGAGCCATACGTTCAGCAGGATTGAGTAAAAAATCCTCGCCACTACGATTCCAAATACTGACCATTAGCTCGCCTTGATAATCAGCATCAATAAGACCTACTAAGTTACCTAAGACGATACCATGTTTATGACCAAGACCTGAGCGTGGCAAAATCATGCCGGCATAGTTAGGATCACAGATATAAACTGCTAAGCCAGTACCTATCAAGTGCGTGCTGCCAGCCTTGATAGTTAACGGCTCATCAATACAAGCGCGTAAATCAATACCTGCTGAGCCATCTGTAGCTCGTGTCGGCAAAGAGAACGCTGGATTTTCAATGACTTTAGGGTTTAGAACTTTAACTTGTACTGCTTGCATAACCTTCTCACTTAACAATTTAACAGGGTTTATAAAACTTTGTTTGTCAATTATTTTTGTTTTAAAAAAATAGCAAAAAAAACGATTTTTAATTTATAGTTTTTAACTTTCAGTTTCAACTATTGGCTAAAGAATCAGAATACTAGCTAAGCCCAAAAACGACATAAAGCCGACAATATCCGTCACTGTAGTCAAAATGACAGAAGCGGATAGGGCAGGATCGATATTCATGTTTTTAAGCATTAAGGGAATGGCAATCCCTGAAGCGTTAGCTGCAGTCATATTGATGGCAATAGCACAGCCGATCACGGCGGTAATCTTCGAATCCTGAAACCACAGCTGGGCAATTATTGCCATAATTAGGGCCCAAACAATACCATTTATAGCGCCTACCCACAGCTCTTTATTGAACAGCCACCAGCGGTTGGACCCACCGATTTGACCCATAGCCATCCCACGAATAACGATAGTTAAAGTCTGCGATCCAGCAATGCCACCCATGCTTGCTACTACCGGCATTAGTATCGCCAGCGCTACTACTTTCGCCAGTACTTCTTCAAACTGACCGATAACCGCAGCAGCCAGTAATGCGGTACATAAGTTAATACCCAGCCAAATACTACGACTTTTAGCACTAGTTAGAATAGGCGCAAACAGCTCCTCGTCTTGACTGACACCAGCAAGGTTACGCATAGTACTATCGACATCGTCTTGAATAATCTCTGAGATGTCTTCACCATTTAATTGTCCAACCAGTTCGCCATGACTGTTAATCACTGGCGCAAAGCGAATGTCTTCTGAGCGAAAAATCGCCGCCGCATCTTGGATGTCTAAACGATCGTTAACCGTCACTGCATTATCAACGAGACTAGATACTAAAGTGCTTTGATCATGTTTGATTAAATCAGCTAAGCTCAAGAGTCCTAGTAGTTGTTTACTTTTATCAACCACTAATAACTCTTGGCTCTGATCATCAAGCAAGCGTGCATCACTGCGTAGCCATTGCTGTACTTGCGCAAGATTGCTGTCGTCTTGTACCTGAATGATATCAGGATCCATATAGCTGCCAACTTCCCAGTCCTCATAAGTATCCAGCTTATTAACTTGAATGCGGATATCTTCGTCCAGAGTAGCCATCACTGAGGTACGAACTTTGTCAGTAACTGTATCTAATAGCTCTGAGATATCTTGCGCACCAAGATCCTGTGCAAGTAGGGATATCTCCTGTGAAGAGATGTTCTCTAATAAAGGCTGACGGGTATCGAACTCTAATTCTGCTAATACTTGGCCTTTGATTTTTGCCGCGACTTGTTCCCAGATTAGCTGGCGACTCGGTGAGGGAAACGACTCTAATAAGTTGGCAATCTCATACTCGGACTGCTTTAATAAAAAATCACCAATGGCAGCGAAATCGTCATTAGCCACTAAGTCCTGCAAGTACAGCAGTTTGTACTCAGCACTATACTCCAGTGGGTTATAGTCTGGCTGCAATGTCGGTATGCGGTCAGGGCTAGGATTAGGCACGGACATAAGTGTTCCAAAAATGGTAAAAGCTATAACTGTTCACAATTAAAGCGGTTGCTAAGTAAAAAGGCGGCGATTAACCCGCTGATAATTAAAAATAAGCAATAAAAACGTTCAAGGAGCAGTAAACTTAAAGTTGCGCTGGTTGTTAGCACAGTTTGCCAGAATAGTACGGCTAACAGTACGGCTATCAATAGTAGAAATAGGCAAAACTTGACTACTGCCACTAGTATGACAACGTCTAGTCAATAATCAACTAGGGTCCAATGGACCATTAACCGGCTAACTGATACTTGCCTAACCTCAGCTTAACTATCGATTACCTAATAGGGCACGGATATTGGCTAAATATTCATCAGCGACGGCTTCTGGATCTTTACTGGCTTTTTTCTTCTTAGCTTTGGCAGGCCAGTCGATATGTTCCTCCGGTAGCTCATCCAAGAATCTAGACTCTGAGGTAACTCGCATCTGTCCCCCTGAACGGCGCTGAGTCGCTAAGGTCAAAGTCAGCTCTCGACGCGCACGAGTAATCCCTACGTACATCAAGCGTCGCTCTTCTTCTACGGTCTCGCTCAGAATAGAGTTGCGATGCGGCAACATCTCTTCTTCTAGACCCATAATATAGACATAGTTAAACTCTAGGCCTTTGGCTGCATGCAGAGTCATCAGGTTCACTTTATTAGTGTTCTCTTCTTCTTGCTGCTGCTCTAGCATATCTAACAATACCAGTTTACGAATAATAGTATCGATGGTACGGTCTTCATCTGACTCAGCGCGATTAATAAGTGACTGGATACTGGTATAGAGGATCTCAATATTATCTAAACGATTTTTCTCTTGCTGCGGGGTCTTGGCCTCTGAGCGTACTACATCGACGTAGCCCGTCTCGTCAATCATCTGTTTGACTAAAGGTACGGGATCAGGATGCTGATCGAGCTCGCGGGTATAGTGCTCAATAAAATCACCAAACTCTTTAAGAGTGCCATAAGCTTTGCTAGGCAATACATGACTAAGACCGGCATGAGTACAAGAGGCCAGCAGCGAGATGCTATGCTCTTGCGCAAACAGTCCAAGTTTCTCAAGGGTCGCCGGCCCCATGCCACGCTTAGGGGTATTAATAATACGTAAAAAAGCACTATCATCTTCAGGGTTTAAAATTAGACGCAGATAGCCCATGATGTCTTTGATTTCGCTACGAGCGAAAAACGACTGACCACCAGATAACTTATAAGGTATTTGTAGTTGACGTAAATTAGCCTCTAACATCCGCGCCTGAAAGTTACTGCGATACAGCACAGCGTAATCTTCCCACTCGTTACCATAACGTAGTTTATGAGTAGCAATCTCCTTAGAAACTCGTTCTGCTTCATCGTCATCATTGCGACAGTTGATGATACGAATCTTTTCGCCTTGCCCTTTATCTGACCAAAGTTTTTTTTCAAATAAATGCTCATTATTGGTAATCACGGCGTTAGCAGAGGTCAGAATTCGACTGGTTGAGCGGTAATTTTGCTCAAGCATGACTATTTTTAATTTGGGAAAGTCTTCTTTGAGTAGCGCCATGTTTTCAGGTTTAGCCCCACGCCAAGCATAGATAGATTGGTCATCATCGCCTACTACGGTAAAGCGTCCTTGTGGCCCAACCAAGTACTTGATCATTTCGTACTGAGCGGTATTAGTATCTTGATACTCATCGACTAGCAAATAGCGAATACGGTTTTGCCATTTATCGCGCAGCTCTCTGTTTTCACGGAGTATCTTAGTTGGTAAAACGATTAAGTCATCGAAGTCGACAGCGTTATAAGCCCGCAAATTACGCTCATAAAGAGCATATAAAGTGGCAAAGATCATGTCTTCTGGATCGGTTAAGGTTTCCATCGCCTTATCAGGTTCAACCAAATCGTTTTTCCAATCAGATATCATTTTTATGGCTTTGCCAACCAGCTCACGACTCTCAGCACCACTCAAGTTATCGCGCATCATTAGCTCCATCAGCAAGCGCTTACTATCGTCGCTGTCCATAATGGAGAAGTTACCTTTGAGCGGCGTATGTATCAGCTCATAACGCAAAAACTGTAAACCAAACTGGTGAAAAGTAGACACGGTTAGGCCACGGGTCTTTTCGCTAGGCAGCAACTTGCTCACTCGCGCTTTCATTTCACGGGCGGCTTTATTAGTGAAAGTTACCGCAGTGATACGCTCAGCTGGCATGTTGCATTCTTCGATAAGGTAAGCAATCTTACGGGTAATCACCGAAGTTTTTCCTGAGCCTGCGCCGGCTAGTACTAGCAGCGGACCAGAGACGTAGAGCATGGCTTCTTGTTGTTTGGGATTTAGTTGACTCATAGCAAAACCTTTGGGACAAATAGGGCAAAAGCAAAAGAGGGCTAGACTTTGAATCGATCTCTAATGTTAAAAAATATTAAAAAGATTAAGTCTAATAAAAGCAGTAAAATATATATAAATGGCTTTATAAGTGACTAAAATTAGGTGAGTTATTATAAAGCAAAAATAATACTTAGGGGGAGTAGATAGATAATGAGCCGATTTGCAGGACTGTGTAGCTTTTGCAGCTTTTTTGAACAGTTAACATAGAAACTAACGGCTAACCAATTAGCTGAGTGTAGGTAATAGTCTGAGCGCTTTTTAAAATACAGCCAGTTAAAATGCACCAACTGAACGGTGTCAGTTGGTGCAATAGCAACTAAGTTAAATTGTTATAAATAATGAATTTAAGCGTTATTCAATTGACGAGCGGCTTCAAGAGCAAAATAAGTCAAGATGCCATCAGCACCAGCGCGGCGGAAGCCAATTAATGATTCTAAAATCACCGCTTCGGTTAACCAACCGTTTTGAATAGCAGCCATATGCATCGCATATTCACCAGAGACTTGATAGGCAAAAGTGGGCACACCAAAAGTATTTTTGACTTCTCGAATCAAGTCTAAATACGGCTGACCTGGCTTGATCATCACCATATCTGCGCCCTCAGCAATATCCATAGCTACTTCATGCAAAGCTTCAGCACGGTTGCCAAAATCCATTTGATACTGCTTTTTATGGCCACCTTTTAGGTTGCCAGCACTACCAACCGCATCACGGAACGGGCCATAATAAGCCGAGGCGTATTTAGCTGAGTAGGCCATGATAGCAGTATTGACGAAACCTTCTGCTTCAAAGGCATCGCGCATGGCTTTGATACGGCCATCCATCATGTCGCTAGGAGAGATGATATCAGCACCAGCACGAGCATGGACTAAAGCTTGCTGCACTAGCACTTCCACCGTCTCATCATTGACCACATAGCCACTATCATCGAGTAGACCATCTTGACCATGTGAAGTATAAGGATCTAGCGCCACGTCAGTCATAACTACCATTTCTGGTACGGCATCTTTGACCGCTTTGACCGCTCTTGCGCTCAAGCCATTTTCGTCATAAGCGGCACGACCATCAGCAGTCTTTAAGCTATTATCTATAACTGGAAAGATATCTATAGTCGTTACCCCTTCAGCTAATAAGGCTTTGGCATGCTTGATCAGCAAATCAATAGATAAGCGTTCAACACCTGGCATACTGGCAATAGCTTGGCGTTGGTTGTGGCCTTCTATTACGAATACTGGAGCGATAAAGTGCTTAGGATGCAGCTCAACTTCACGAATCATCGCTCGCACGTTATCGTTATAACGAAGACGACGTAAGCGGGTAGCAGGGAACTGGCGATTAAAGGTATAAGTCATAATGAGTCCTAATGATAGTTTATTAGAGGGTTTTTATTAGCTGGCTGTTATTGAACAAGCCACTATTAATGCTAGTTATAAAAAGCGGTGTTTATTAAATGTTTTGTTGATTAATGGCTTTATGCTTGGCTATGATATCACTGTGAATATGTAGTTATTAATAAGATTGCTATAAGTAAAAGCTAATTATAAAAGCAAAAAACCCCACCAAAGCGGTAGGGCCAGTTGCAAAATATCAATACATAGCTATTACTAGTAGTAAGCTATGTTGGCCAACCTTTAAGGCTCAATAATCTGTGATACTGGCACTTGCTCAACTGGGGTCTCTTGAATCACGGTACCAACCGCAGCATCAGCTTTGCCATCGTTATTAATATCGACTATAGCCTTTGGATCAAAAGTAGCCGTTGCTGGTGTTTTTGATTGCTTGATAGCGATGGCTTCTGATAGAGAAGCTATTCGTGGTGAGCTGGCAGCATTAATGGCATAAGCTGCTTGAGCTTCAGCACTGTTTTTATTCAAGTTGGCGATACTTGATAAGTTAGTATATTGCGCTACTGGAATAGCCACTGGAACTGCAAGGTTGGCACCACCACCAAGCACTTGGTAAAGCTCTATTTGACTGATGATTTTTTGTAGTTCTAAATCTAGAATACCTTGCTGCGTGGAGAACAACGAGCGCTGAGCGTCTAGAACATCCAGATAGTTAGAGATACCCGCCTTAAAGCGTGCATCAGCGATTACAAAGGTTTGGTCAAAGTTATCTTGCAAGCGATATTGCGCAGCAAGCTGTTCACCAAGCGTTGCCCGCGTTGCTAGCACATCTGACACTTCACGGAAGGCTGTCTGAATAGAGCGTTCATAATTAGCTAGGGTCTGCGCACGCTCTATTTTTGCTACATCATAATTGGCATCTAAACGGCCAGCATCAAAAATAGGCACACTAATATTAGGACCGAATGACCAGCCAACAGCGCCGCTTTTGAATAAGTTATCTAAGCTGCTACTGCCAAGACCAACACTACTAGCCAAACTTATAGAAGGGTAGTAAGCCGCACGCGCCACTTCTATGTTAGCACCAGCCGCTTTTAGGTTGTACTCCGCTTGTAGCAAATCAGGACGATAACGCAGGAGCTCACTAGGTAGACCTGCATTAAAGATTTCATGATTAGTAATATTGCTAATCGCTGGAGCTGGAATTAGATTGGTTGGAATAGGCGTGCCAATTAAAAACTGCAAAGCATTACGTGCTCTTAGAATACTGCTCTGGGCACGTAGTACTGCCAGCCTAGCATTCTCAAGTGAGGCGCTAGATTGCAGAGTAGGCAGCTTAGGATCAATACCGGCCTCAAAACGCTTATTAGCAATGAATAAAGAACGTTCACGACTCTCAACGGTCGCTTCAGCTAACTTGAGCTGCGCTAAGCTGTAACTAAGATTAGCGTAGCTTTGAGCAATATTACTGATTAAGCTGATCTGCGTTGAGTCTTTAGCCGCACTAGTTGCCAAAAAGTTCTGTAGAGCTTGATCTTTTAGACTAGCAATCTTGCCCCAAAAGTCTAGCTCATAGTTTGCTAGACCCAAATTGACATTAAAACTGTCACCAGTGCTACTACCTAATGCACTACCCTGACGTCGGCGTGAATAGCCTGCTGTGCCATCAATTGTTGGTAAATCACGAATATCAGTAATTTGATATTGTGCTCGGGCTTTTTCAATAGCCAAGCGCGCACTTTCAAAGTCCTTGTTATTCTGTAATCCTAAAGCAATCAGGCCTTTTAGGCGCTCATCACTATAGAAATCTTGCCAGCGCTGACCAGCAACACTAGGTTGTTCAGCAGTGCTTACGGTCTGACGATCAAAGGCACCGTAAGCTTGCTCAATAGGTAGATTAGGCTCAACAAGCACCGGACGCATATCGGCTTTTGGAATAGTGTTACACGCAGCCATACTAAGGGCTAGGGCGCTTAAGCTTAAGAGTCGAGTAGCATTTTTGCGAGTGCGAGCAGCAGATAACGAGTTAAATCGTACACCTATCACTGAGCGTTGAGCCGTAGTAACTACTGGCGTAGAGGTTGAGTTAGGCGTAAGAATGATTTGAGAACTCATTTGGTATTATCTCCAAAACTTGCAGGCTGATAACTCTCAGAGGGAGTTGGGTCCGGCGTATTGTCAGTTGGTGGCATTGGCGTATTGTCAGTTGGTGGCGTAGGTTGGTCATCGTCACCATCATCACCGCTATTGTCAGCGCTGCCGTTACCTTTAGGGCTACCCGCTACTTCATGGGCTTCATTGTTCATATAAGGGAACATACTACGTACCCAAATATAGAACATAGGAATAAAGAAGATACCAAGCAAGGTAGCACTAACTACTCCGCCAAGGACACTAGTACCAATAGCGTTCTGGCTACCAGAACCTGCGCCATTGGCTAGGAATAATGGCACAACACCAATACCGAAGGCAAGTGAGGTCATAATAATAGGTCGCAAACGTTGTCTTGCGGCCAGCATGACTGCATCTTTAAGGCTATAGCCTTCCTCTTGGTGATCTTTGGCAAACTCAATAATCAAGATGGCATTCTTGGCAGATAGCCCGACTACTGTCAGTAAGCCAACCTGCAAGTAAACATCATTATCAAAGTCTCGTAGCCAAGTAAATAATGCCGCTCCTAATACGCCAAGTGGGATGACTAGTAGTACTGAGAATGGAATAGACCAGCTCTCATACAAGGCCGCCAAACATAGGAATACCACTAAAATAGAGATAGCGTAGAGCATCGGTGCTTGAGCCCCTGACTTTTGCTCCTCAAGTGATAAACCAGTCCACTCAAAGCTGATACCTTCGGGCAGTTTGTCCACCATAGCTTCCATAGCATTCATAGCATCGCCCGTACTTAGACCTTCACCAGCGTTACCTTGAATATTCATTGAAGGTAAGCTGTTATAACGGGTTAAGTTCGGGGAACCATTCTCCCAGCGACTACTAGAGAAAGCGTCAAATGAAATCATCTCATTACTGTCATTGCGCACATACCACTTACCTATATCAGTAGGATTAGTACGGCTTTCAGGCTGGCCCTGAATAAAGACTCGTTTGATACGACCACGATCGACGAAGTCATTAATATAGCTTGAGCCCCAAGCTGTGGAGATCACACTATTGATACTGCCAAGCGATAAACCATAAGCAGCAGCTTGTTCTTGGTTAATATCGACCTTGAGCTGCGGTGCATCTTCTTGTCCATTTGGGCGTACACCGGCTACTTGATCATTCTGAGCAGCCATTCCTAGCAACATGTTACGGGCTGCAAGTAATTCTTCATGCCCTAAGTTACCGGAATCTTGTAGCATTAAATCAAAGCCACTAGCATTACCAAGGCCACTAATTGCTGGCGGTATAATGGTAAAGACAGTCGCTTCATTGATTTGGCTAAAGAAGTAACCGTTGGCACGATCAGAAATTGCTTTTACCGCATTGTCATCGCCTTCACGATCCGCCCAATCATTAAGCTTAACAAATGCTAGACCAACGTTCTGGCCTTGTCCAACGAAACTAAAGCCGGCGATAGTAAAGGCTGAAGCGACGTTATCGGGTTCTTGATTAGTATAATAATCACTAACCTTATCGAGGACACCTTGGGTCTGATCGAGCGTAGACCCTGCTGGTAGCTGGACTAAAGTAAACATAATCCCTTGGTCTTCTTCAGGTAAGAAGGAGCCGGGAATACGTAAGAACACTACCGCCATAATACCAATGATGACTGCATAAGCGATTAGATATAACCATTTAAAACGGAAGCTATTACCAACGAGCTTCTCATAACGAAGACTTACTTTAGAGAAGCTGCGGTTAAACCAACCAAAGAAACCTTTCTGATTTTCACTATTGCCTTTTTCATGACTTTTACTACGTTTGAGTAAAGTCACACAAAGCGCTGGGGTAAAGATAAGCGCTACTAATGCTGACAACACCATACTAGTGATTAGAGTGATCGCAAACTGGCGATAAATAACCCCTGTTGAGCCACCAAAGAAGGCCATCGGCACGAATACTGCTGATAAGATTAACGCAATACCGATAACGATTTTACTGATTTCGCCCATCGATTGAATAGTAGCGTTTTTGATGGAGATCTCAGAGTCTTCCTCCAAGATTCGCTCAACGTTCTCTACTACCACAATAGCATCATCGACCAGTAGACCAATGGATAGCACCATCGCAAACATGGTTAGTACGTTAATACTAAAGCCGGCGACATAAAGCACCGCAAAGGTACCTAATAATACAATAGGTACAGCAAGAGTAGGGATGATTGTAGCGCGCCAGTTCTGTAAGAAGATGAACATGACGATAAATACTAAGACAATTGCCTCAATCAAAGTCATAACTACTTGTTCAATAGATAAACGTACGAACGGCGTAGTATCATAAGGCACAACAGACTTTAGTCCTGCTGGGAAATTTGCTTCTAATTCGGCTATACGCGCACTAACTAAGTCACGGGTTTGTAGAGCGTTAGCGCCACTGGCTAGAGACACGGCAAGGGCTGCAGCATCTTGGCCGTTATAAAGTGAAATAACACCGTAGTCTTCACTACCAATCTCAACTTTAGCAACATCACCTAAGCGTACTTGCGCGCCAGAGCTATCGGTCTTGAGTAAGATGTCTTCGAATTCATCAGGAGTTTGTAGATAGCTTTGCACGGTAACCGTGGCATTGATAACTTGCTCGTCCAGATTTGCTGGTGCTTGTCCAAGCTGGCCTGCTGATACTTGAGCGTTCTGTGCTCGTACGGCATTAACGACGTCAGATGGTACCATATTGAAGCTACGCAAGCGCGCAGGATCAAGCCAGATACGCATCGCATAAGAGGAACCGAATGCTTGTACCTCACCAACTCCTTCAATACGGCTAAGCTGATCGACCACATTAGAGTTGATATAATCGCCGATATCGGCGCGATCCATACTGCCATCTTCAGAGACAAAGCCTTGTACTACCAAAAAGCCACTAGAGGACTTGTTGACGTTGACCCCTTGACGCTGCACGGATTCAGGTAGCGAGCTCATTGCTGCTTGAAGTTTATTCTGTACTTGTACTTGCGCAGTATCGGCGTCAGTACCGTTCTCAAAGAACAAAGTCACTGAAGCGCCGCCATTTGAGGAGCTTGATGACTTCATATACATTAAACTATCAAGGCCCTTCATACGCTGCTCAATAACCTGTACTACTGAGTCTTCAACGGTTTTGGCATTAGCACCAGGGTAGCTAGCGCTGACCGAAATAGTCGGTGGCGCAATAGCTGGGTACTGCTCAATCGGTAGACTAATGACCGATATAATCCCGACAAGCATGACTAAAATAGCCAATACCCATGCAAAGATAGGTCGGTTAATAAAAAAAAGTGACATAGTATATCCCTAGGTCTTCCTAGCTTTGAATGGAATTAATTAGCGGTTGCTGGTTGTTTGGCATCAGCTTTGGCTGTGTCACTAGCTGGCTTATTCATGGTTTTTGCTGCTTGTTGTGGTGTTTTGGCAGGAGGCTGATTTGCCGCCTGACCTTTAGCTGCTGGCGCACCTGGTTTGGTAGGGGCCGCATTAGGATCTTCTAAAGGCTTAGCCACCACTTCTTGTTCAGGCTTGACTTTTGCACCGCCAATAACTACAACTTGGTCGCCACTCTGTAGACCGTCAGTAATTACCCACTGACCTTTATAAGTGCCATTAACAGTCACTGGACGTACTTGAATTTTATTATTAGCATCAACGATATAGACTTGCGTCTCACTTTTGGTCGAGCGCATAACTGCACTTTGAGGTACTAAAGCGGCGTTAGTAATAACGCTTTGAATCAAGCGTGCTGAAACATACATACCAGGCAATAACACGCTATTAGTATTAGGGAATATTGCACGTAGAGTAACTGCGCCAGTTGATTCATCAACCTTAGCTTCTGACAACGCCAATTTACCCGTTACTGGATATACGCTACCATCTTCTAGCACTAACTCAACAGTATTCATCCCTGCTTGCGCTTTACCTTCAGATATCTGTTGACGTAGTTTTAACAATTCAGATGAAGATTGGCTGATATCAACATAGATAGGATCTAAGCGCGAAATCGTTACTAAGGGAGTGGCTTGGCTAGCATTTACTAATGAGCCTGCGGTAGCCGTTGAGCGATCACTACGACCGGAAATGGGTGAGCGTACGATAGTACGGTTGAGATCTAAAGTACTAGCATCCAAACCTGATCTGGCACTTTGAATACCAGCTTTTGAGCTTTCTATGCCAGCTTGAGACTGACCTACTGCTGCATTGGCACTAGCAACTGCTGCTTGTGCGGTACGAACTTGGGTTTGCGCTTGATCATACTGCTGTTTAGAGATAGCGTCGATCTCGACTAGGCCTTTTAGGCGTTGAAAATCGTTTATTGCTTGTGCCAGTGAAGCTTGGCGACTGGCCAATTCAGCTTTAGCATTGGCATTATTTGCCAAGGCAGTCTGATAGTTGGCTTGTGCTTGCTGAACGGCAGCTTCACCGCTAGCGATAGAAGTGGCATAGTTATCAGTATTGATACGATATAAAGGCTGGCCTTTTTTGACGTTACTGCCTTCGCGAAATAGTATCTCGTCAATAATGCCGTCTACTTGTGGACGCACATCTGCGGTTTCAAATGCAGTAGTGCGTCCAGAAAAGGTTTGTACTTGAGGTATAGTGCCAAAAGTAACCGTTTGGACGTTGACGACGGCAGGCGGCATCTGTTGCTGAGCGGCTTCGGCAGCAGCGTCCTCTTTTTTGTCACAGCCAATCAGTACCGCTGTCGATAGTACAGATGCTATTACAATCGCAAGATAAGAGTGCTTCATCAATGTCCTCTGGAGTATTCAGTTTTAATAAAAGGGTGTAGTAAAATAATTTCTAATACACTAAGTTATAAAAGGCCTAAAAAAATATCTTTTATAAGCATGATCTCTATAACCATAGTGTTAATAAAAAATAGCCACTTCTTACGATTACGGTTAGCGTCAGGGAGTTATCCCATTGACTAAGGCAAGATAATAAGGTGAGAACTAATAGAGATTAGTAATAAACTTAGTCAGCTATTATAAACTATCGGGTTTACCCTACAGTCAAGCAACTAAATAGTAGGTTTATAGCATTAGATAACTATAGGGTACTTTTTGGTTACAGCAAACGTTGATAGTATAAGCGTTACACAAGTAACTCGAAATAAAACTTTAAAATAACGCTATAGTTAAAACATTGTTAATTTTTGTTATAAAATTTTATTTACAGCGCATTAAATGACAAACAGCCATAAAAATATGGCTTGTAAGCAAAATGTACAATTTAGCAATAAGTTAATGTGCATATGAGAAAATACTACAGGCAAGCAATGATATTTGATTTATTGACTAACAACCTATAGCTTTGCTACTAGGGCAGGATCTATGACTATTAATCATTAATAACTAATCAATAGTAATTAGTTGCTAGTTACAGGCTATTCGTAGTTTTAAAATTGTTGCCTTAAGATCGTGGATTTAAGAAATAGTAACAGTCGAGCTAATATTTGCCCAGCAACTAATTTAACAGGGGTTACGATAGCAACTGATAGTTTAATCCCTAAGCCTTCAAACAGGGACTTTAACAGTCACTACCTTTATCACTAATAGCAGCCAGTAAAATTAGTTTTTAATTCTAGGTTATATTAAGCGTGAGCTGGCAAGTTCAGTCAACTGATATAGCCCTTGGCGATAGCGATTATCTGGAAGAATGCTTAGCGCTTGCTGCGCTAATCGAGTCTCTTCAAGTGCACGCTGGGTACAGTAAGCCAATGAGCCTGAATTTCTTACCAAGGCAATCAGTTGTTCGGCATTAGGCGTTTTGCCAGTCTGCACGGCTATACGTAGCTGGTCATAGCCTGAGTTGTCACTACTCTTTAATAGCTCAAGGGCTTTAATAGTAGGTAGGGTAGGCTTGCCTTCCGCCAAATCATCACCGAGGTTTTTGCCCATCATCTCACTGTCACCGCTATAGTCCAGCACATCATCTATAATTTGAAAGGCATTACCAAAATGCTGACCAAAATCTGCCAATGCAGGCAAATATTGAGTTTGGTCTTGTAAAATAGCCGCGCCTTGAGTAGCCATCATAAATAGTCGTGAGGTTTTGCCGTCGATGATGCGTAAGTAATCGTCTTCAGTAGCCTGAGGATTATGCTGATGTTGCAGTTGCAGCACCTCACCTTCAGCGATGTCGCAAGTACCATCAGAGAACAGTTGCAGTAGGGGCAAACTCTGAAAGCCAACTAATAAGTTAAAGGCGCGAGCAATAAGATAATCACCTACTAGCACGGCAGTAGCGTTGTCCCAAGTAGCATTAGCAGTAGGTTTACCACGGCGCTGGCCTGACTTATCAATCACATCGTCATGAACTAAAGTTGCCGTATGCAGCATTTCAGTAATAGCGGCTAAGTGCATTGCTTGCTCTGAAGGTCTGTCATGGAGCATACGTGCGCACAATAGCGTGATTAACGGACGCATACGTTTACCACCAGCATTAATGACATGCTGGGAGACGTTCATGACTAGCTGAACTTTTGAATTAAGACTACCAAACACTTGCTTATCCATAATCTCAAAATCATCAGCAACGATGCTTTGGATATCGGCATAGCTTGGCTTAGGCAGGGCAGGAGTAGTTGCTGAAGCAGTTATTGAGGTACTGGTCATAAGAATAGTCATATTAATTGGGTGAAAAAATCATCATGTGGTTGATGAGTAAAGTAAGTCAGTGTAACTGATAAGGTCAAAATACCATCATGATAGCATAGCTAGTAGCTTTTATTGTTGTCTAAAATGCGTTCTTCACAACAATAGCTATCCTTTAATAACCGCTAAGTTATGGGCATGGAATAGTTTTTTTTTGCGCTAATATAAACAGCTACTAGCGCTAGCAAATGCTCACTGAGTGCTATATAGATGCAGCGTTAAAACAATATTGTAAGTTATTGATTGGATAAGCTATAATGACTGCCATTAGGCGCAGTTATAGAGCTACGGCTAAGTCAGTTGCTTATGGAATTTGCGATAGAGGTATTGGCCTTAGTACTAGCTAGTAAAAGCTGTGACAAGAAACTTGCTTTTACGGTGAAAAAGCCGTAAAATCATGCCTTTAATTTTTCCCTGTCGTGTTCGTCGTCGAAGCGTTGGTATAATATCAGCCACGGCACACGGGTTAAGCGGAGTTAGACTATGTACGCAGTAATCAAAACTGGTGGTAAACAGCACCGTGTAGTCGTCGATGAGTTGCTAAAGGTTGAACTACTAAAAGCAGAAACTGGCGAAACAATCAAATTTGAAGACGTGTTGATGGTTGTTGATGGTGATACTGTCAAAATCGGTCAGCCAGTCGTTGAAGGCGCTAGCGTAGAAGTGGAAGTGATTGAACATGGTCGCGGTGAAAAAATCCGTATCATCAAACACAACCGTCGTAAGCATTATCACAAAGAGCAAGGTCACCGCCAATGGTACACCTTGTTAAAAATCAAAGCGATTAATGCTTAATTAGCTATTGTTAGTTACCTACTAATAATTAATAACGCACTAAAAGCTTAAGAGTTATCGCATAAGCGATAAGTCACATTAACAAGGAGATTTTCTCATGGCACATAAAAAAGCTGCCGGCTCGTCACGTAACGGTCGTGATTCAAACCCAAAAATGCTCGGCGTAAAAATCTTTGGTGGTCAAACCATCGTCGCTGGTAACATCATCGTTCGCCAACGTGGAACAGAATTCCACGCTGGTGAAGGCGTTGGTATGGGCCGCGATCATACTTTATTTGCACTGAATGACGGTGTAGTGAAGTTTGCAACTAAAGGTAAGTTTAACCGTCGTTATGTGATGGTTGAAAGCGCCTAGTAAGCCTTTTGCTACTGAGCTATAGGCTTGAGTTATATCAAGTCCATAAATCATCGTAGCGAATAAAAAAGTCCCTGTTACCGATTGGTGATAGGGACTTTTTGCATTTATACAGTAAGGCTAAGACTAAACTTTAAGGAAAAATTATACTTTATTAAAGTATAAAAACTTATTAATAGCAGCAACCGTTATCAGTAATTATAGCTGGTTGTGTTAGTTACAAGCGTGTATGGCAGGCGTAGTATTGATTGCAATTCTAGCCTAGGCGCGTAATAAAAAAGCTGGCACACTGTCCCTCATCGATCAGAAGCTGTTAAATATTCTACTATGATACTGCGATAACACAGTGTGATAAGCACCAATAATAAACACCCTTGATCATAGCGATCGACTGTACTATTTAATGACTGTATTAATTTATATTGAAATTCATAATGAGAGGAAAGATCATGACTATATTTACTAACAATAATACTAGCACTACTAACAGAACTACGGTAAAACAAAAACTGATGAGCGGTGCTTTAGCTGGGGTGCTTTTAACTAGCCTTGGGGTTGCAGCGCCTATGGTAGCTTTGACCCAATCTGCTAATGCAGCCCCTGCTGATAACTTGACTGCAGCCAAGCGTTTAAACACCTTATTGACTAATACTAAGAGTATGACAGCTAACTTCAGTCAGACTACTAAAGGCGCAAGTAGCGGATCTTTTCAAGGTAGTATGAGCGTCCAGCGTCCAAACAATTTTCGCTGGGAGACTAAATCACCTTCTCAGCAATTGATCATCGCTAATGGTAGTTCGATGTGGATTTATGACAAAGACTTAGAGCAAGCGACTAAGCAAGCGGTCGATAGTCAAGTGGGCAATACTCCAGCATTGCTACTATCTGGAGATCCAAGCAAGATTGACAAAAGCTTCAAAGTCACTCAACCTTATAGTAATAAGAACTACTACGTGCTCTATCCTAAGTCTAGCGATGCCAGCTTCAAGAATCTATCGATAAGCTTTAGTGGTGGTAAGCCTGTAATGATGGTACTGAATGATACTTTAGGTCAGACAACCTCGATCAAATTCAGTAATATTAAGCTGAATCCAAGCATTAATAGTAGTCAGTTTAAATTTACTCCACCAAAAGGCGTTGATGTTATTAATCAATAACTAGCAATAAGTCAAGAAGCAGCAGCAGTCAATTATCAGTAACCAACAGCGGATGGCTGATCTATTAATAATATAAAAAGACAGGTCGATTATTCGGCCTGTTTTTTTGTCTGTTCGGTGCAAGTATAAGTAGGTGTAAATTAAGATTTATTGCAGATAAATGTCGATCACAAGCACTTATAAATATTTTCTTGGTTCATCATCTATCTGCAACAGCACTGATTGGGCGACGTTGCGCACTTAATGGTGTTGTTACCAATCGAGTGTAATCGCCTGTTTTTATTTGGATTAATCTTTTAGTTTTTACGGTCATCGCCATGCTGATCGCTGTGGGTTTTGCAAGGGGGTTTGCAGTTGAGTTTATAGTAAAATTAAGGCCTTGCAAAAATCTAAATAGGGCGTAACCTATAGCATAATTTATCGCTATAGATACATATTTTGTAGCATATAAAGTGACCACCTGATACAGTGAAAAACTGGCTTTTGAGCACCAATATGCGTATAGTAGGTAAACCGTTTATGCCAGTTGTCACGCCATTATTGGCCCTTTGTAATGAGTTATTAAATCAATTAAATAAGTTGTTGTTTAATCAGCAATCGAGATATTGATTTAATAAGTTTATTCAAGGCGTTTAGTAGATGTTTTTGATGACCAGCCTTTATCCGTGACTATGTCGGATATTTTTACAGTTGGTCGTATCTGATGCTAACGTCGATAACCTTGATAATTGGCCGTTACCAGCAAAGTGCTTTATAGCTTATTTTGACATTACAAATAAGTTATTAACGGTACTTTGTATATTCGTTTGCGTTATGGATATCGTACAACTATGCTTTTATTGAGTACTAGTTTGCGCTATACCTAACACTCGCTTGGGTGAGGAGCACGTATTATCATGTCTGCCTTTAATTGGTCAGCCGTTGCTTTTATTCTAGCCGCTATCGGTCTGGTTATATTCATGCTAGTCGTCCCGCGTTTGCTAGGTGGGCGGTCTCATGGCCTACAAAAAGAACACGTATTTGAAGCAGGTGTTGTCGGATCTGGCAATGCCCGTATCCGTTTGTCTGCTAAATTTTATTTAGTGGCTATCTTTTTCGTTATCTTTGACTTAGAAGCCTTATATTTATACGCTTACGCTGTCTCAATTCGAGAAACAGGGTGGGCCGGTTTTATTGCGGCTGCGACTTTTATTATTGATCTGTTGATTGGTTTAATATATGCCCTAAGTTTGGGCGCACTAAACTGGTCACCTGCTGATAAACTGCGCAAAAAAGCTCGTCTTTATGCCGCACCTGCCGGTTTTAATCTAGCGAGCATTACCAAGTTTGATGGGGTTGAAGAATTGATGGTCGACCCTACTGGTAAAATCCCGGCACAGTCTTCAGGACAGATCAATGTATCAAATAACATTGAAGCTAATCGTCGCCATCTAGAAAGCATCGATCACATTAATATCACAGGAAATATTACTTCTGTGGATTTTGCAGCATCTGCTCAGCGTGAGAATACTTAGTATCAGTCCTTAGCATACTACTTATTATTATAAGTAGTTAGTCTCAGTTTTTAGAAGAACTATATTTGCGATTTGATTGCCTATTAAAGGAAGGGTTTAGATGATAAATTCTTCAGTATCCAAACAGTAGGTGATTCAGTCGATAGTTGGTTACGAAGGTCATGCTTGCAACAATAATATGATTAGCTTGCTGGCAACCTCAACGCTATGTTGCACCCAATATAAAGGTTGAATGTTATGAAATATACCTTAACCAGAGCCAATCCTGATGCAGAGGTTTATCCTGCAGAGACTAGAGAAACGGTCAGTGATCCTCTCGAAGATGAAGTGAATAAAAACGTCTTCATGGGTCGTCTAGAAGATTTAGTGCATTCGACGGCTAACTGGGGGCGTAAGAACTCGTTGTGGCCATTCAACTTCGGTACTTCATGCTGTTATGTCGAATATGCCACTACTTTGACCGCTGTTCACGATTTATCGCGCTTTGGTGCAGAAGTTATTCGTGCCTCACCAAGACAAGCCGATGTCATGATCGTAGCGGGCACTTGTTTTATCAAAATGGCACCAGTTATTCAACGTCTTTATGAGCAGATGCTAGAGCCTAAATGGGTGATTTCTATGGGCGCTTGTGCTAACTCTGGCGGCATGTATGATATCTACTCAGTAGTACAAGGCGTCGATAAGATCATTCCGGTCGATGTCTATATACCTGGTTGTCCACCGCGTCCAGAAGCCTTGATTCAAGGCTTGATGCTATTACAAGAATCGATCACTAAAGAGCGTCGCCCTTTAGGTATTCATATGAAAGACCAAGGCATTTATCAGCCGCAAATGACGGCTGAGCGTGACCGCAAACAAGCGGATCGTATTGCAGTAAAAAATCTACGTAGTCCAGACAGTATTTAACTTAATAGCTTGGCTTGTTGGGCCGTTAACGATAAACAGGCGCAGGCGCTTATCATCATTTAGTGATAATAACTCAGTTATGATTAATGAAGGAAAACATCATTCATGGTCACGGTAGTCGAAAATATAGATCCTAAGATCAAGCCTGTACCTGCAGTAATTCAAGAGCTAGGGCACAAGTATGCTGGTAAGTTTGTGGTGCAGCAGACTATTGATGAGATCCCAACAGTCTGGGTTGCACGTGCTGATTTACTAGATATTTTGTTATTCTTACGTAAGCTGCCAAAACCTTATGTCATGTTGTTCGACTTATCCGCGATGGATGAGCGCTTGCGCCAACATCGTGAAGGTTTGCCAGCTAGCGACTTTACGGTTTTTTATCACCTGATGTCGCTGGAGCGTAATAGCGATGTACGGATCAAAGTTGCGCTTAGTGAAGATGACTTAAATGTGCCTAGCGCTACTAACATTTGGCCAAATGCCAATTGGTATGAGCGTGAAGTGTGGGACATGTTCGGCATTGTCTTTACTGGCCATCCGCATTTAACCCGTATCTTACTGCCTAAGTATTGGGAAGGTCATCCATTGCGTAAAGAATATCATGCGCGCGCCACTGAATTTACTCCTTACTTCCTAAATACGGCCAAGCAAGAGTATGAGCAAGAGAACTTGCGTTTCGTTCCTGAAGAGTGGGGCATGAAACGTTCGGGACGTGATGAAGACTTTATGTTCTTGAACATCGGTCCTAACCACCCTTCAGCGCATGGTGCCTTTAGACTAGTACTTCAGCTCGATGGTGAAGAAGTTATTGACTGTATTCCAGATATTGGCTATCACCATCGCGGCGCAGAAAAGATGGCTGAGCGGCAGACTTGGCATTCTTATATTCCTTACACCGACCGTATTGATTACTTAGGCGGGGTGATGAATGAGCTGCCGTATATCATGTCAGTGGAAAAGTTAGCCGGTATTACCATCCCAGCACGCGCTGAAACCATTCGAGTGATGATGAGTGAGTTTTTCCGTATCACTAACAACCTGCTATTTGTTGGTACTTTTATTCAAGATGCTGGTGGTATGACCCCAGTATTCTATATGTTTACCGATCGCCAAAAAGCTTACGACGTAATCGAAGCGGTAACAGGCTATCGTATGCATCCGGCGTGGTTCCGTATTGGCGGTACTGCTGCAGATTTACCGCGTGGCTGGCAGCGTCTAGTCCGTGAGTTCTTGGACTGGATGCCAAAACGTTTAGATGAGTATGTAAAAGCAGCACTGAAGAATAGTGTGCTTAAAGGTCGTACGCAAGGTGTGGCTCAATATGATGCCAAACAAGCCTTGGCTTGGGGGGTGACTGGCGCAGGTCTTCGTGCTACTGGTGTCGATTTTGATTTGCGTAAAGCACGTCCCTATATGGGCTATGAAAATTACGATTTTGAAGTACCAGTAGGCTATAACGGTGATGCTTATGATCGCTGTATGATTAAAGTTGAAGAGATGCGTCAATCATTGCGTATTATTCGTCAATGTATGGATAATATGCCGCAAGGTCCTTATAAAGCCGATCATCCATTAGCAGTACCCCCACCGAAAGATCGTACTCTAAATGATATTGAGACTTTGATTAATCACTTTATTTCAGTATCCTGGGGTCCAGTGATGCCCGCTGGTGAATGTGCCACTATCGTTGAGGCCACTAAGGGTTTAAACAGCTATTATATTACTTCAGATCGCGCCACTATGAGCTATCGTACTCGTATTCGTACCCCGACATTTGCGCATATTCAGCAGATGCCTTCAGTGATCAATGGTTCATTAGTATCCGATGCTATTATGTATTTGGCTTCTATTGATATCGTAATGGCTGATTGTGATCGTTAGAAAATCTATAGAAATAAAGCTTAATAAAGTAAGCTAATCAACAAGTTATCACCTAATGGTGCACCAAAACGCTATACTTGTAAGACGCCATAGCTATCATGACATTTTATAGAAAATAGCGCGATGAGTGAGGATAAAACAAAAGATATGAGAATTGTTACTGATAAAGCACCAAAGGTAGATGTAGAGAACATCCTAACTGCCGAAGAAATCACTGGTATTCGTGATTTTATCCATCATTACCCGCATGCTCGTGCTGCTTCTCTAGATTCATTGAAGATAGTGCAAAAGCGTAATGGCTGGGTCGATGATGCACAAGTGAATGCGATTGCTAACTTGCTAGATATTCCAGTAACTGATCTTGATGGGGTAGCTACTTTTTTCAATCGTATTTATCGTCAGCCTGTCGGTCGTCATGTGATATTGATTTGTGATTCTGTTTCTTGTTATTTAACAGGTTATGAAGCGCTATCTGCTGAGCTTAGATCGCAGTTGGGTATTGACTACGGTCAAACCACTGCTGATGGACGCTTTACTATACTACCGATCTGCTGTTTAGGTAACTGTGACAAAGGCCCGGCAGTATTGATCGATGAAGATACTTACGGCCCTGTTCAGCCTACTGAGGTCGCTCAACTATTGGAGCTATACGCATGAGATTAACGGTTGCAGAACAAGTTGCCCTTCGTAGCCAAGGTAAAGCACCCAGCCAGCTTAATGAGCAGCGTATCCCAATATATGGTGACAAATCCACGGCTACTAGTGAGACTAAGCCTCTAACTTGGCGTTTAGCCCATCATGATGCGGTATTAGATCTGGCGACTTACGAATCACTACGTGGTTTTGAAGCGCTTAAAATGACTCTAAATCAAACTGCAGAAGCTACGCTGAAGACTATCAAAGAAGCGGTAGTCAAAGGTCGTGGTGGTGCAGGGTTTCCAGCAGGTATCAAATGGTCGTTGATGGCACCCCCTGATGGCGGGCCACGCTATTTAGTTTGTAATGCTGATGAGATGGAACCGGGTACTTTTAAAGATCGACTGTTGATGGAGCGCCTACCACTACAGCTTATCGAAGGAATGATCATTTCTGCTTATGCCATCGGAGCTACTGCGGGCTACATCTTTATCCGCGGTGAATATATCTTAGCGGCTGA
The DNA here is from genome assembly GCF_018919485.1 of Psychrobacter sp. TAE2020. Classification (GTDB taxonomy): domain Bacteria; phylum Pseudomonadota; class Gammaproteobacteria; order Pseudomonadales; family Moraxellaceae; genus Psychrobacter. The sequence continues at coordinate 1,277,678 of NZ_JAHLMU010000001.1, read as the reverse complement.
GCGTCTTAATGCTGCTGTCGAAGAGCTTAAAGCCAATAACTTACTTGGCGACGATATTTTAGGCTCAGGCTATAGTTTTGATCTGCATGTGCATACTGGTGCTGGACGCTATATTTGTGGTGAAGAGACTGCTTTGCTCAACTCTTTAGAAGGGCGTCGTGCTAATCCACGTACTAAACCACCATTTCCGCAAGTAGCTGGGGCATGGGGTCGTCCAACCGTAGTCAACAATGTCGAAACCTTGCATAACGTCTCCGCCATTATTTTACATGGTAGCGAGTGGTATCAGGATTTACCTAAGTCTAAAGGGGTAGTCGAAACTCCGGGCACTAAGCTGTTTGGTTGCTCAGGGTTAGTCAATGATCCCGGTCTATGGGAGTTGCCCTTTGGCTATACTGCTCGCGAAATTATCGATGACTTCGCTGGTGGTATGCAAGAAGGCCGCACTCTTAAGGCTTGGTTGCCGGGCGGCGCCTCTACTGACTTTTTGACCGCTGATCATTTAGATACTGTAGTCGATTTTGATACTATTCAGGCTGCCGGTAGTCGGATGGGAACCGGACTAATTATGGTAGTCGATGAAGAGCAAGATATGGTGCCCTTGCTACGCAACCTTGAGATTTTCTTCCAACGTGAGTCGTGCGGTTTTTGTACGCCTTGCCGCGATGGATTACCTTGGGGCGTCAAGCTGCTAACTGCTATCAATGATGGTGAAGGTCAGCTGGGCGATGTTGAAAAACTAGAAGAGCTAACTCGTGATTTATGGCTTGGCAAGACTTTTTGTGCTCATGCCCCGGGTGCTATGGAGCCACTTATGAGTGCGCTCAAATATTTCCGTCCTGAGTTTGATCGAAAGATTGCGCAAGCGGTCGGTGAAGAAGTCATTGAGGCTGTAGATAGTCAACAGCTAGTAGCGAAATAAGGAGAGCGGCATGGCAGTCATACATATTGATGGAACCACTGTCGAAGTAGATAGCGCGGACAACTTGCTACAAGCGTGCTTATCGCTAGGTATAGATGTGCCCTATTTTTGTTATCATCCGGCTCTAGGCTCAGTAGGCTCTTGCCGTCAGTGTGCGGTCAAGCAATTTCAAAGCAAAGAAGATTTAGAAGCAGGTCGCGGTAGATTAGTAATGTCTTGTATGGTCGCCCCAAGCGATGATATGTATATCTCAGTCACCGATGATGAAGCGAAAGCATTTCGTAAGTCAATGATTGAGCTACTGATGACTAACCATCCGCATGATTGCCCTACTTGTGAAGAGGGCGGTCATTGTCATCTGCAAGATATGACTTATATGTCCGGTCATAACCATCGTCGTTATCGTTTTACCAAGCGTACCCATCATAACCAAGAGCTTGGGCCTTTTATTGCCCATGAGATGAACCGTTGTATCGCTTGCTATCGTTGCGTACGTTTTTATAAAGACTATGCTGGTGGCGAAGATTTAGGCGTTTATGGCTCCAATAATCGGGTTTATTTCGGTCGTGATCAAGACGGTCAATTTGAAAGTGAGTTCTCGGGTAACTTAACAGAGGTTTGCCCAACAGGGGTGTTCACTGATAAGACTCACTCAGAACGCTACAATCGTAAATGGGATATGCAGTATGCCCCAAGTATCTGTCATGGTTGCTCAGCAGGCTGTAATATTTCACCGGGTGAGCGCTATGGCGAGTTACGCCGGATTGAAAACCGCTATAACGGCGAAGTAAACCGTTATTTCTTATGTGACCGAGGCCGTTTTGGCTATGGTTATGTCAATCGAGAAGATCGTCCAACGCAAGCGCTTGAGCGCATCAATGGCAAGCACGTCAAAATAAATATTGACTATGCTCTCGATGAAACTATCAAGCGTCTAAAAAATAAAAAAGTCATAGGTATTGGTTCGCCACGTGCTAGCCTTGAGACTAACTTTGCTCTGAAGAATCTAGTTGGTTTTGATAACTTCTCCACGGGCCTTAACCATCAACAGCAAGCATTAGTTAATAAATGTATCGAAGTACTCAGTACTGAAGGGGTCTATAATCCTGGAATGACTGACATCGAAAGCCATGATGCAGTACTTATTTTAGGCGAAGATATTACTCAGACTTCTGCACGAGTTGCTTTATCTATCCGTCAATCTGCTAAGAATGAAGCGATAAAAATGGCCGCTGCTGCCAAAACGCAAGCTTGGCTAGCAGAACCTGTACAACGTATTGGTCAAGGGGCGCTAAGTCCCATTTATATTTTGGATGTCTGTGAAACTAAACTCGACGATATCAGTAAGGTCAGTGTAGTAGCGACGCCAGAAGACATTACGGCGCTTGGTTTTAAAGTAGCCGATGAGATCAACAAATTAGCCAATGATTTAGCAGACATCATCGATCCGCAAACTCCGAATGCCGCTTCAGAACAGGCAGCGGATCAGCAAGTGAACCCGATGCAAGCCTTAGCGCAGCAAATTGCTTATGATTTAATCCAAGCTGATAAGCCCCTGATTGTATCGGGTACTAGCTTATCATCTATAGCTATGATTGAAGCTGCTGCTCAAATCACTCAAGCTCTGAGTCAAAAACGCGCGGCGATTAAAGCTACTGAGCAAAGTCAAGTTGACGCTCATAATGCCAAAGTACAAGCAGCTAATGTAGCTGTCGCTGAACAACAAGCACAAACCACGCAGCCTACTGATGATCAAGAGCTAGCGGCTAAACCGGCGAAGTCAGCAGTCGGTACTGATAAAGAGACAGAAGATAATCTCGAGCGCCAACCTGCTAAAAAGCTTGAGCTAAGAGAGCACAACACTCGCTATAGTGCCCAAGCGGGCATCTACCTAACGGTACCTGATGCCAATAGTATTGGGGTCTGCATGCTAGGGGGTCAGTCTGTAGAAGAGTTGCTAGCCTCTGATTTTGAGGTAGTAGTAGTTGCTGAAAATCAGCTGACTGATGCTATTGATGCGCAAAAACTTAGCCAATTGTTAAGCAATAAGACAGTCATTGCCCTCGACCATCAGTTATTGGACTGGCATGAGCATGTCGATATCGTTTTACCAGCGGCTAGTTTTGCAGAAGCAGATGGCACCTTGGTTTCAGCTGAAGGTCGCGCGCAGCGCTTCTTCCAAGTTTATGATAACAACTATTATCATCCGCTCAGCAGCATTAAAGAAGGCTGGCGTTGGTTGCATGCAGTACATAGCAGCTTACAAGGTAAGTCAGTCGATTGGACTCAGCTCGATGACGTCATCAATGCTTTGATAGCCACTCATCCTAAGCTTGCTGGTATTAAAGGCGCGGCGCCCGATGCAGATTATCGTATAACTGGTCTGAAGATAGCTCGTGAGCCACGTCGCTATTCAGGTCGTACTGCTATGCGTGCACCGTTATCAGTACATGAGCCCATGCAACCAAAAGATTTGGATACTAGCTTAACCTTTTCAATGGAAGGCTATAGTGGTACTGAAACGCCAAGTTCGATGATTCCGTTTGCTAACACTCCTGGTTGGAACTCACCACAAGCTTGGAATAAATACCAAGATAAAGTAGGGGGTAGCCTTAAAAATGGTGATCCCGGTGTCCGCTTATTTGATCAAAACGAGCGTTTGGCACTACGCCAGTATATAGCTCCAGAAGCTAGCGCTTTACCTAGTACTAATATTCAACAAGGGCACGCCAAACTAGTGCCTATTTATAATATTTATGCCAGCTCTATGATGGCTTCACGCAGTCCAGTGGTAGCGGAACAATTACCTATCGCTACTTGGCGTATCGGTATTGAGGATGCTCAGGACTGGCAAATTACCGCTGGTGATTATTTAGCTATTGAAGTTGATAACCAACAGATTACTTTACCTGTGCAGCTAGTGCCTTATTTAGCAGAAGGCTGTATCGGCTATCCAGTTGGGCAAGTGAGTATTATCCATCCTTCGCTACCAGCATCGGTAAGTAGAGTTGCAGCACCAGCAGAAGTGATGACTATCATAGGTGACATGGCAAATGTCATAGATTTAGCAGCGCCAACTAGCATACAGGAAGTGTAAGATGTCGTTTACTCGTATTATCCCTGATGTGCCAAGCTTTTTGGCTGGTATAATGACTTTTGACAGCTGGTCCATTCTATTTTTGGTCATACAGTCATTAGTTATCTTCTTAGTGGTGGTTATTGTCGCCGCTCTGATGATCGTTTATGAGCGCCGGATGCTAGCGCTTTGGCAGGATCGTTATGGTCCGAACCGTGTAGGGCCTTTTGGTTCCTTACAGTTAGTTGCCGATATGCTCAAGATCTTCTTTAAAGAAGACTGGACGCCGAATTTTACTGATAAGTTTATGTTTACTTTGGCACCAGCGGTAGCGATGTTTACCGCACTGGCGTCATTTGCCATTATTCCTATATCGCCAACCTTTGGGGTTGCTGATTGGGATATCGGAATTTTATTCTTCTTTGCTATGGCGGGTCTTGCCGTTTATGCGGTAATGTTCGGCGGTTGGGCATCAGCGAATAAGTTCTCATTATTAGGGGGCTTACGTTCAGCAGCACAAACCATCAGCTATGAAGTATTCTTAGGCTTATCATTGATGGGCGTAGTGGCTTTAACAGGCTCCTTTAACTTGCGAATGATCGTTGAAGCGCAGAGTGATGGCTGGTACATCTTCCCACAATTCTTTGGCTTCTTAACTTTTGTTATAGCGGGCGTGGCAGTTACCCATAGACATCCTTTCGATCAGCCAGAAGCTGAGCAAGAGCTTGCCGAAGGCTATCATGTTGAATACTCAGGTATGAAGTTTGGTATGTTCTTTATTGGTGAGTATGTCAACGTGGTACTCATTTCAGCCTTGATGACTTGTTTATTTTTCGGTGGTTGGTTAGCCCCTTTTAATTTAGATATTCCATTTATTCCACCAGCTTTTTGGTTCATGATTAAAACGCTATTCTTTATGACCATGTTTATTCTGGCACGGGGCTCACTCATGCGTCCACGCTATGATCAGGTAATGAATTTTGGCTGGAAGGTCTGTTTGCCGATAACCTTAATTAATTTATTAGTTACTGCGGCAGTAATTTTGATCTTTTTTCCAACGCCGATAGTGTATTAATTAGCGGCTAGGGCAGAGCTGATAAGGATAATAACCCCATGTTTACTAGCATAAGAAAGATCATCGTTGGCTTTTATACTATCATCCGTAGTATGTGGATGGTGAATAGTCATGCCATTAGGCCACGCGATACCATCTTATATCCAGAAGTACCCGTACCTGTACCACCACGTTTTCGCGGACGTATTATTTTGTCTCGTGATCCTGATGGTGATGAGCGCTGTGTCGCCTGTAACCTTTGTGCGGTTGCTTGTCCAGTGGGCTGTATCTCGCTACAAAAAGCTGAGCGTGAAGATGGTCGCTGGTACCCAGAATTTTTCCGCATTAACTTTTCACGGTGTATCTTTTGTGGACTCTGTGAAGAAGCTTGTCCAACTACAGCTATTCAGATGACCCCTGATTTTGAAATGGCTGAGTATGTTCGTCAAGATTTAGTTTATGAAAAAGAGCATTTGCTGATATCCGGGCCAGGTAAGTATCCTGATTATAACTATTATCGGGTATCCGGTATGGCGGTAGCAGATAAACCAAAAGGCGCTGCACAAAACGAAGCGGCACCTATTGATCTAAGGAGCTTGCTGCCATGATGAATTTTTTAAATAATCCTGAGTTGGTCGGGTTTTACGCATTAGCAGCGGTGGCTATATTTGCCAGTCTACGTGTAGTAATACTTGCCAATCCAGTACACGCTATTTTATCGATGATCGTTACCCTAATGGCTATTGCTGGGATATTTTTTATCATCGGTGCATCCTTTGCTGGGGCGCTTGAAATTGTGGTCTATGCGGGTGCTATCTTAATCTTATTCGTGTTTGTGATTATGATGCTCAATTTAGGGATGGCTAATGATGCTCGTGAAGAGCGCTGGTTAGATGCCAAAACTTGGGCAGTGCCGACAGGGCTGACGTTTATTATTGCTGTGGTTCTTTATGCGATGATAGGTAGTAACTCTGATCCAGCAGCAATGATTGGCGGTGTTAGTATTCCTGCCAAAGCAGTAGGCACCGCATTATTTAGCAAATATATCCTATTGGTTGAGATTGCCGCCTTATTACTGTTAGCAGCTTTGGTTGCTGCTTATCATTTGGGTAAAGAGTCTATTGATGATGAGATCATCAGTAATGAAAGCTTAGACTCTCAGCCGAGTGTAGGTAGTGTTAAAGAATACGATGGTCATACTTCGGCTGATGTTACTGACGCTGTGACAACAGTTGAGCCTTATGAATATAAAGATGTTGATCCGCATGACTATGTTGGTAAGTCAGTGAGTATGCAGCGAGCCAAGCCTGCCTTGCATAAGGAGTTAGACTGATGGTACAAGCAGTAAGCGTGGCAACGGAAGTAGCGGCTGTGCCATTTGCCCATGAAGTAGTAGGCTTAGTACAGCCTACTGTCGAGGTGCAAAACGTCTTGGGTATGATCCCCATGAGCCATGGACTTATATTAGCTGGAGTTTTATTCTCTATTGGTCTTTGCGGGGTAATGGTCAGGCGTAACTTCTTATTTATGCTGATGAGTCTTGAGATCATGATGAATGCGGCCGCACTGGCATTTGTAGTAGCAGGCAGCCGTTGGGTTGATCCAGATGGACAAATAATGTTTATTTTTATATTAACCCTCGCAGCAGCTGAAGTCTCTATTGGGCTAGCAATCTTATTACAGTTTTATCATAAGCGTGGACATCTCGATGTCGATAGCGCCAATGAGATGAAAGGATGATGTCATGAGTCTATTACCATTAACCTTTATATTCCCGCTCGTTGGCTTTTTGATATTAGCCTTTATGCGTGACAGGTTGACTGAACAAGCAGCAGCGCTCGTTGGGGTGGGTAGCATGGCGCTATCAGCTCTTTGTACGTTGTTGGTTAGCTTTACCTTTTTGACTACTTATCCTGCAGGCACAGTAATCACTGTACCGATGTGGACTTGGATGCAAGTTGGCGATTTTGCGCCTACTTTTGGTCTGAGCTTTGATGGCTTAGCGCTGACTATGCTTGGGGTCATTACTGGCATTGGCTTTTTGATTCATCTGTTTGCCGCTTGGTATATGAAAGGCGATACAGGTTTCGCGCGCTTTTTTAGTTATATGAATTTATTCGTTGCCAGTATGTTATTGCTAGTACTAGCTGACGACTTATTATTGTTATATCTCGGTTGGGAAGGCGTTGGTATCTGCTCTTACCTATTGATTGGCTTTTATTTCGATGATCGGGCCAATGGTCGGGCAGCGATGAAAGCTTTTACTGTCACCCGAGTTGGCGATGTATTTTTGGCCTTTGGCTTATTTTTGCTGTACCGCGAATTTGGTACACTCAATATTCAAGAGATCATTACTCGCGCCCCAGATATGTTCGATATTAATAATCCTATTATGGTTTTGACTACCATGATGTTAGTGGGTGGGGCAATGGGTAAATCAGCCCAGCTACCGCTACATACTTGGTTGGCTGATGCGATGGCAGGCCCTACTCCAGTATCGGCATTGATTCACGCAGCAACGATGGTAACAGCAGGGGTTTATTTAATAGCCCGTATGCATCCGTTATTTATACTGACCCCAGAGGTTTTATTATATTGGGTAGGTGGTGTTGGAGCGTTAACCTTAGTAGTCGCTGGTTTCTGTGCGTTGGCACAAACCGATATAAAACGCATTTTAGCTTATTCGACTATGAGTCAGATTGGTTATATGTTCCTAGCGCTTGGCGTTGGTGCTTGGCAAGGGGCTATCTTTCATCTGATGGCTCATGCATTCTTTAAAGCGTTGCTGTTTTTATCATCAGGTGCAGTCATCCTATCGGTACATCATGAGCAAAACATCTTTAAAATGGGTGGCTTACGTAAGAAGATCCCATTAGTATTTTGGTGTTATGTCATTGGTGGTGGTGCCTTAGCAGCGATTCCTTGGGTAACGGTTGGCTTTTATTCAAAAGAAGCTATCCTATGGGAAACTTATGCTACTGGTCATCAAGTATTATTCTATATGGGCGTGTTCGGTGCTTTCTTAACTGCTATTTATACTTTCCGTATGATTTGGATAGTATTCTTTGGAGAAGAGAAGACCCATGCGCACAAATTGACAGGAATGTCATATTGGTTACCGCTTAGCGTATTGTTGGTACTATCGACTGCTGTAGGTGCGCTAATTGTGCCACCACTACAAGGCGTATTGCCAGAGAGCGTTGGCCACTTACTAGAAGTTGCCGGTCAAGCACATGGCAAGCACACCGCTGAATTTATAGCGATGGGGGCGATGGTAGCAGGTTTACTAGTGGCAGCACTATTATATGTAGTCAATAAAGGTCGTCTGCTCACTAGCTTTAAACGTTCAAGTATCGGTGGTGCTTTATTTTACTGGTGCTATCACGGTATGGGTTTTGACGCACTATACGATATAGTTTTTGTAAAACCCTTTTTACTCATCGGTCGTTTATTCAAATCCGATCCTGTCGATAAAGCTTGGTCAATATTACCTATGCTGGCGTCAGCGGGTAATAAAGTGTTGTCCGCGACGCAGACAGGGTCACTTCGAGGTTATGCTGCAAGCTTCGGCTTGGGAATGGCTGTATTGCTAGTGCTGGTAATGATGACGGTGGTATAAGATGATAGAGTTACAACAAACATGGATGCTACCAGCATTAATTGCAATTCCATTTATTGCCGGTTTATTATGCTGGTTGGTAGAGCGTTACAATAAGCGTTTGCCACGCTGGATTGCCTTGATCGGCATGCTGCTGACTTTTGGCTTATCTATAGTGCTATGGCAGTATGGCAACTTTAGTGGTATGAGCAAGCAAGTGCTCGCACCGCAAGCTGCTATACCTTGGTTCGCTGAATTTAGTGTGCCTTGGATACCTAGATTGGGTATCAGCTTTCATTTGGCAATGGATGGTATGTCCTTGCTAATGGTAGGTTTGACTGGACTATTGGGGGTCGCAGCCGTTGCTTGTTCTTGGAACGAGATTCAACGTCGGGTTGGCTTCTTCCACTTAAACCTATTGTGGAGCTTAGGCGGCGTCATTGGCGTATTTATGGCCATTGATATGTTCTTATTCTTCTTCTTTTGGGAGATGATGCTGGTTCCTATCTACTTCTTGATTGCCATTTGGGGTCATGATGTAGTAGGCGGTAAGACCAAAGAGCAGGCAGCCACTAAGTTCTTTATCTATACTCAGCTCTCTGGGCTGATCATGCTGATTGGTATCTTATTATTAGTGCTATTTAGTCAGGCACATACTGGTAGATTTAGCTTTAACTATAATGATTTACTCGGCACTCCTATGGGAGGCTGGGAATATCCCATTATGTTGTGCTTCTTTATTGGTTTTGCCGTCAAGCTACCGATTATACCTTTTCATGGTTGGTTACCTGATGCGCATGCACAGGCACCTACTGCGGGTTCGGTTGATTTGGCAGGGGTACTAATTAAGACCGCCGCTTACGGGTTGATTCGTTTTGTGCTACCTCTATTTCCGGTAGCCTCCCAAGAGTTTGCACCTATAGCGATGACTCTAGGAACAATCGGTATCTTCTATGGGGCGTGGTTGGCCTTTATGCAGACCGATATGAAGCGCTTATTGGCTTACACTAGTATCTCGCATATGGGCTTCATCGTTCTAGCTATCTATGCGGGTAGTTTGCTCAGCCTGCAAGGGTTGATGATACAGATGTTAGCGCATGGTCTAAGTTCAGCGGCGCTATTTATTATGGCAGGACAGTTATACGAGCGTTTGCATACTCGCGACATCACTGTAATGGGCGGTATGTGGGGTCAGTTTCGTTACTACGCTCCGTTACTGATGTTCTTCTGTGCCGCCTTGCTAGGTATTCCTGGCACTGGTAACTTCGTCGGCGAATTCATGATTTTATTCGGCTCATTTGCTGACTATCCGGTATTCGTAGTCTTTGCCACCTTTAGCTTAGTATTGGCAGGTTTATACTCATTATTACTAGTGTATCGCACGCTATTTGGTGTTAATAATATTAAAGAAGTCGCTAGTCACGAAACTAAGTCACATGGCCTACCTGAGCGCCGACTAAGAGACTTAGGTCGACGTGAGGTGTCATTATTGTTAATACTGGCTTTTGGGCTAGTTTGGCTCGGGCTATATCCGCAGCCAATATTGGATACTTCGAGCCACGCTATGCAGTGGATTAATAATGCTTATATCTATAGTGAAGTAACTCAAGTAGATGCATCGCAATTACTTGATGCAACGGAGGCACGTTAAGTCATGACTGAATTTACGATGAATGATTTGATGGGGCTGATGCCTTATGCGCCCATTGTTGCGGTGATAATTACAGTATTGCTAGTGATGATCGCTATCACTATTAAACGCTCACATGTTATCGCTGGTACTATTACAGTAATAGGACTTAACGTTGGTCTATTTACTTTAATAGGTCAGATGACTGGGATGATTGAGAGCGGTCCGGCACTTTTTGAGGCGAGTCAATTATTTGCTATTGATGGTTTTGCCCAGTTCAACATGCTAGTTATCTTTATCTGTGCGCTGGCCTGCTGTACTTTGTCATATGCTTATTTTGATAATTATCATGACAATAAAGATGAGCTGTATTTGTTGATGTTGTTATCGACTTCTGGCGCATTATTGATGGTATGTGCTCAGCATATGGCCTCCTTCTTTGTAAGCCTAGAGCTATTGTCAGTACCGTTATATGGCATGTTGGCTTATACCTTTTTGCGTAGTCGCTCGCTTGAATCAGGGCTTAAGTATCTGGTGTTGTCAGCGACGGCATCAGCGACATTGTTGATGGGCATGGCCTTTATTTATGCGCAAGTTGGCTCATTAGGCTTTAAGCCTATTAGCTTACAGTTAGCCACTATGTATCAGTCGCCACTATTGATACTAGGTGCAGCGCTGATGATGTTCGGCATTGCCTTTAAGCTGTCTGCGGCACCTTTTCATATCTGGACACCAGATGTTTATGAAGGGGCCCCTGCGCCTGTCGCCACTTATTTGGCTTCAGTGACCAAAGTGGCAATGATGGCGTTGGCTATCCGCTTCTTATTAGATACCAAGCTATTGGTATTACCTTCAGTACAAATGCTGCTTATGGTCATGGCCACCCTATCTATTCTAATCGGTAACTTATTAGCAGTTCGTCAGACTAATCTCAAGCGTCTATTGGGTTATTCTTCGATTGCTCATATGGGTTACGTATTGATTGTGATTGTTAGTATAGGTCCTGGGGCTGATTCGGTCGTTACAATGTATATGGCGATTTATGCCTTTACTTCTATCGGTGCTTTTGGGGCCGTGACCCTAATGTCAAGTCCGTTTAGAATGACTGGTGAAGCAGACGAATTAAGCCATTATCAAGGTCTATTTTGGCGTCGACCGGTATTGACGGCAGTGATAACTATTATGATGTTATCCTTGGCAGGTATACCGCTGACCGCTGGCTTTATCACTAAGTTTTTTGCTATCTTTGCTGCCGTGCAAGGCGCACAATGGTTCTTAGCAGCGATGATTATTATCGGTAGCTCTATAGGTCTGTTCTATTACTTGCGCGTGATGTTAACCCTATTCAAACGTCCGAAGCAGTTTATTGAGTTTGATGTAGTAGGGCATTGGGGCGTACGTACAGGGGGTATCATGGTGATCGCAGTGACAGTAGTTATTGTATTCTTTGGTATCTTACCAAGTACTTTGATTGAATGGTCAACGCTTGCTCGTATTTGGTAAGCACAGCTCAGCTAGGTTTTAATAATTAATAAAGGTTGGCGCAGGCTGGCCTTTTTTATTTTTTGGTTATCCATTATCTAAATAAGTTATTATTTTTTTAAAGATACTATATTTTTAAAGGTACTGTATTTTTAAAGGTACTATAAAGGCTGTTTCGATGTGTACTTGAATGACGAGCAGCCAACCACTAATTTATCAATAAATGAATGATAAAATAAATAACTAAGGGCGACTACTACTTATGAGTGATAATATTCAAACCGTAACAGTGCTTAGTAAAACCACTTGGACACCTAACTTATTTAGCTTTACCGTCACCAGACCGGATAGCTTTAAATTTGCTGCTGGACAGTTTGTACGCTTAGGGGTTAATCCCAGTCAGTTGCAATATTATCAACAGCAACGAGCAGCAGCTGATCAAGTTGTCGAGCAAGCGGTTGATGAAGAGGTATTTCGAGCTTATTCTATCGCCTCTTCACCTTTTGATGAAGTGTTGGAGTTTTTCTCAATCGTCATTCCTGATGGGGCTTTTACCTCGCAGTTGCAGCACCTACAAGTCGGTGATGAGCTATTGCTAAACACTATGCCCTTTGGATTCTTGACCCTAGCTCGCTACCAAAAACCGCATCCTAAAGACTTGTGGCTATTAGCAACTGGTACTGGCCTGGCGCCGTTCTTATCTATGCTGCAAGACCTACAAACTTGGCAAGACTATGAGCATATTGTACTAGCCTATAGTGCGCGTACTATAGAAGAGCTAGCCTACGTGGATAAGATCCAGCAACTGCAACAGGACTTTGGCTCATTAGTAGATAATCCCGCTAAGCTAATTTTTATTCCTATTGTTACTCGTGAGCCAATGACAGATGCTTTAAATGAGCGTCTGCCTAAGTTATTGCTGGATCAAAGCTTGCAACAGCGAGCTGGTATAGCCTTAGATATTGACAGCGCTCATGTTATGGTATGTGGCAACCCTGAAATGGTGGAAGATACCAAAGAGACGCTAAAAAGCTTAGGCATGGTGATGAATAGACGTGGTGAGGGTAATATAGCGGTAGAGAATTACTGGTAAGAGTGCGGCAATATTTTTTTAATAATTAGCCATTATTATGTTGATAGCTATGATTATACTGTTAGCCATTGTTATGCTTGTCGCCTTTACTGTAAAGAAAGACAGTTAATAAAAAGCCGCAATAGTCTTGCTGATAAAGACAGTTGCGGCTTTTTGGTTTTTTGAATACTAATGCTTAGGGGCGTTGAGTATTACTCTTTTTCTAGACTATAAATGACAACTTTGCTAAGCATTGTCTAGGCGTCTTTTTTAGCCTTCTGGTTTAAGCCTCTTGACTGGGCTCAGTAGCATCGGCTATAGGATTGATCGGGCCTTTCATTAATTCCGGCTCATCTTCATCTCTAATAATATGTTCGCCATTACTACCACCCAATAAATCGCGATAGTTGATTTGTGCTTTTAGAACCATCTGCTCTTCTTCAGATTCCCCGTAATTCACTTGAACTTTATGCAGAGTGCTCATAATCTTGTCATTATTTTTCATCCAGCGATGGATATCTAAATAAATAATGTCATCTTTAGCACGAGCAATATTGATATAAGTTAAGATAACGCCTAACGGGTCTTTTTTTAGCACTTTGTGATAAAACCAAACGGCCAGCTTGATACCTTGACGCTTGATGAAAGACTCACAGCGTAGATTCAGCACATCAGTAAAGGTCAGTTGACCAAAGACAAAGCGCTGCACATTACGATCTAGTTGCACGTGAACCAACTTAAAGTTACTGGCCACTTCGACATAGATACCAGCGACACTGATAGTACAGAATAGTCGAAACCATTTATCATGCAGCTCAACGCGCAGCTCTAAAATGGCGTTGACATTATCAGTGACGAATTTCTGTAGCGCATCGTTGACATATTTTTCTGGAACGGGCAGGGCGATTTCGTCTTCTATCTTATCGGTAGTTTTGTTATATAAGTTTTTGATAACTTGAGTGAGGCTATCCCAACCATTACCAAAAGACTCACTAAAACGATAGCCAAGATTTTCTACAAAATCATCGAAGTCAGTGATGCTATCAGTACTGCGTCGATTGTTGTTTTTGTCACTATTAGATCGGTTGCTATATCTAGGGTCAATGTTTTCAGAGTCGCTCAAGCTCTTTATCCTTGTATTCGATTATCCGTAAATTATGTGACAGCTATAAAGCTGTGATAGAGAATGAAATTAGTATATAGCAAAACAGCTAAAGGCAAAACTGATGCCGCCATATTGTAGCAAATCAGCTAAATAACCTACTAATAAACATCACATTATTCACTATTAAAGCATTGAGCGGTTAAAATTAGAAGCCTGCGACTGTGTTGTGCCGTGTCATTATTAACCATAGCCGTCTAATTGGCGCTCATGTTATGATAACCTTTAACATTAGTTAGTAAGCGCTGTTATTAGCCATTGCTGCATAAGTAGGTGGGGGTAGTGTTGATAAGCAGAGGCGTAAAGACAGCGCACAGAATAGCGCAGCCAAAACCTTGCCTAGTCAAAAGTGCAAATAACTCTCATAAAGTTGAAATAAAGAATTGATATGGAATTTTTAGGATTTACCTTAGATGTAGCCACTTTGACAGATAGTGTGTTGAGCTTATTGTTTAAAGTTTTATTGGCCTTATTGATATTTACTGTAGGACGCTGGCTAACTCAGAAAGCTACCAGAATTTTGCATGGTATTATGATTCGTAGCCGAGTAGATGTGACTGCTGCTAACTTCCTGAGTCGTATGCTCTATGGGGTGCTGATAGTCATCGTTGCTTTGGCGGCGCTAAATCAAGTCGGTGTCCATACTACTTCAGTAGTGGCTATTTTGGGTGGTGCAGCGGTCGCTATAGGACTGGCACTCAAAGATCAGCTGTCAAATTTTGCCGCTGGTATTATGATTGTGACTTTTCGCCCCTTCGTTAAAGGCGATTATGTGCAAATTAGTAACTTCACTGGCACAGTAGGCGAGATTACTTTAGTTAATACTCATCTTACTACTATCAATAATCACGATATTATTATCCCAAATAGCAGTATCACCACTTCGGCAGTGACCAATTATACTTCGCTGCCCAACCGCCGTGTCGATATTACTATCCGTATTGGCTACGATGCTAATATCAAAGTCGTCAAAGACTTGATATTAAAGCTAGCCCATGATAATCCGGTAGCTTTCAATGAACCTGAACCTATCGTTCGCGTGACCAACTTAGGGGATAACTCTGTCGACTTGACTTTGAATGTTTGGACTACCAATGCCGACTGGTGGTCGATGCAATGCGACTTGCTTGAGCAATTTAAAAACGTATTCGACGATGAAAAAATAAACATTCCCTTTCCGCAGCGTAGCGTACATATCAAGGGATTAGATCAAATGATCAACAATATGGATCAGTCACAAAAGCTACCTATGACTAAAGACTAATGATGTTTAAAACCCTGTTAAAATGAATGATAGTTACCGATATCTATAGCCAACCTCATTCTATAAACTGTATTGCAGGGCCTGTTTTTTAACAAAGGTTATAAGTAATGCTATAAGCAATGTAATAAAGCTATAAATAAGGATTAGCTAAGCCTAGTCCTTGTAAAATATCTATCTCAAAGCTCTCCATCTCGTCCTGCTCAGCTTGACCTAGCTCATGATCGAAGCCTAGCAAATGTAGGATGCCATGTATTAATAAATGGCTAATATGCTGGGCCACGCTTTTATTCTGCTCTTGCGCCTCGCGTACCATCACTTCATGACAGATAATCAACTCCCCTAATGGTAAAGTCGGCATCAGCTCAATAATGCTGGCAGGCATCTCGCTGGGATAAGATAAAATATTAGTCGGCTTATCTTTACCACGAGCCTCCATGTTAAGCTCACGTCCTTCGCTAGCATCAGTTATATAGACCTCTAAAGCTTTAGGTTTTTGTTGCCATGCGGCGTTATCGATATCTGCGAAGTACGGTAGCTGTAGACCGTCCTGCATACGTTTATCAATATAAGCTAAGGTTGCGCTCAGTGCAGTTTGTAGGATATCTTCAGTATAAAAACTATTAATGAGTTGCTCGCCAATAGTGTCGATAGCACTAATAGTTATCTCAGCTGCTTGAAGACTAGTAGCTACAATAGGGTCGTTATTAGCATTGTCAGTATTGGCATTAGTAGTGCCATCATCATTAGCTTGTGTCATATCTGGCTCTTTTTATTAATTAATACAGCTTATATGGTAGTATCTGGGCTATGCTTAAGCATATCAGCTGTCGATGTCAGGTTAATCATAATAACACGCCCTAATCTAAAGCATAAAAAACCAGACTATTATTAGTCTGGTTTTTCGTTTTCTAACAGTAGTGGTGCAAAAAGCTAAGTGTTTAACTATTTGCTTATTCAAAAGTTTAAAAGTTAAAGTTGCTAATTATAGCTTAGCAGCAGCGTTAGCAATGGCTGCTCTACGATCTTGCTCAGCTAAACGCTCTTGCTTGCGCTTTTCTTCAAGTATCAGTTGCTCATCATCGAACACATCATAAGCTTCAACGATTTTTTGTACCAACTGATGGCGTACCACGTCTTTTGAGTCAAACTTAGTAATATGAATCTCTTCAATACCACTTAAGATTTCCAAAGCTTGGGTAAGGCCTGATTTGCTACCTCGTGGTAAGTCGACTTGAGTAATATCACCCGTAATCACTGCTCGTGAGCCGAAGCCTAAGCGAGTCAAAAACATCTTCATCTGCTCAGGAGTGGTGTTTTGTGCCTCATCTAAAATGACAAAAGAGTTATTCAAAGTACGACCACGCATGTAAGCCAAAGGTGCTACTTCAATCTCTTGACGCTCCAGCATTTTACCTACTTTTTCAAAACCTAACATCTCATACAGAGCGTCATATAAGGGGCGTAAATAAGGGTCGATTTTTTGTGATAAGTCGCCTGGTAAGAATCCTAGCTTTTCACCCGCTTCTACCGCTGGACGCACTAATAAAATACGTTCAATCTCGTTACGCTCAATCATATCTACCGCACAAGCGACGGCCAAATAAGTTTTACCAGTACCAGCAGGGCCAATACCAAAGGAGACATCAGAGGTTAAGACGTTTTTAACATAGCTTTGTTGGTTACCGCCGCGTGGAATGATTCTACCTTTACGAGTCCGTAAACTAATAGGAGTGAATTCGCTGGCAGCATCGGGATGCTCATCATCATTGCTAGCTGTTTGTTTTTCGTCGTCTTCTATATCTTGATCGCGCGAAATGCTAGATTGGATAATAAGATGTAACTCTTCTGGAGTAATGTCTTTAGAGTTTTGCGCTTCGTCGGCTAATTTATACAAGATACGTTCACCACGCTCAATACCCGTTAGATCCCCAGTTAGGCAAAAGTCACCTTGGCGTTGGCTTATTTTAATATCGAGACGAGTTTGGATATATTTTAGGTGATGATTGTATTCGCCGAGCATGGTTTTTAGGTGGGCTTGGGTCAAATGTTCAAATATTACATGGCGGTTCATGGAGTCAGTCAAGCGAATATCCTTATGATGTTTGCCCATTATTGGCTAAGGGCTAAATAGATAAAGTAGTGAGTGAATCTGGCTTATGGTTAACGGCTTTGCTATTGGTTTATTATGCTAAAAATGACGGTCGGATTTAATGGTTGTTAGTAACAATAAAATTAGGGTTAGTAAATAAATAGTCTACATTCATTATGGTTGATAATATTTAAATTTCAAGGCATTAGCGGTTTACAGTTGGGCTGTTTTGTATATAGAGTGCAACGACTTAAGCTATTATTTACCGCTTACTAAGCTAGCCTGCACTCTAGTCATCAACAGGGCTTAGCAGTAGCGTTAAGTTCACAGAAACTAAGATAATTTGTGGTAACCTAGCAGGTAGTTTATAGCTGATTAACTGCTATTGTATAGCCAATCGATGGACGCATTCAAAATCGTAATATAACGATGGATGCATCAAACTGTGCGACAACTAGCAAGCCGGTGATTACATTTTGACAAACTTTTAATCGGCCATTCACTGACTGTGAAATGCTTTCAAATACCTCTTAAATAAAAGCGATTAGGAATAATAATGCAAAATTCTAATGTTAATAATGATCCTACCTATTCAGCCGCCCAAGCTGCTCACCATAATAAAACTAAGCAAGTTGACCAGCAGACTCCTAAAGCAAAGCTTACTGAGCAGCAAGTACTGATCGTTGGCGGCGGTCACGTTGGCTTATCTTTTGCTTTGCTATTAGCGCATCATGGTATCGCTAGTACTTTATTAGAAAAAAACCGCTATCCAGAGATTGGTCCTGAGAACGACCGCACGCGCAGCCATTATTTAGACAGTCGTAATACGGCATTATCACGGCGTACGGTACAGATTTATCAAGAGATAGGTCTTTGGCCTGAGCTGCAAAGCCATGCTTGTCGTATCGATGCGGTGCAAATTAGTGAGCAAGGCAGCTTTGGCAAGGCACAACTAAACAAGGCTGAAGAGCAAGTCGAATCTTTTGGACAAGTAATGGAGAACGCTTGGCTAGGGCGTAAGCTATTATTAGCAGTACAAAACCAGCCGTTGATTACTATCATAGACAATGCTGAGGTGATTACTATCAATCAGCAAACTGATGGGGTGACGGTTACTTTTAATTATTATGATGGCGAAGAGGGTGAGCAGCAGTTACAAGGCAGTGTACTAGTCGCTTGTGATGGTCGTGATTCCAACGTACGTCAGCTATTAAATATCGGCATTAGTACTTATGACTATCAGCAAACCGCTATCGTTGGGGTAGTAGAAACTGATCAGCCGCATAACCATGTCGCTATTGAGCGCTTTAGTCCTGCTGGGCCACTAGCGGTATTACCATTGACTGATCCTGAGGGTGATGGCAATGATGATTATCAGACGGGCTTTAGACGGTCAGTGGTTTGGGTCTGTCCGAATGGTGAAGAGCAGCAGTACTTAGAAGACGATGCGCACTTTTTAGCGACCCTGCAACAAGCCTTCGGTACTCGTGCTGGTACTTTTACCGCCGCAGGTCGCCGTGGTGCTTATCCCTTAACTAGAGTGCTTGCTCAATCACAAGTTGACGGTCGTTGTGTGATTATGGGCAATGCTGCGCATACTTTGCATCCAGTCGCCGGTCAAGGCTTTAATCTCTGTATGCGTGACGCTCATGTGTTGGCGCAGATGATGAGTGCGCAAGTGCTAAAGGGCGCTGATCTTGGTGATAGTCAACTATTGAAACGTTATGAAAAAGCACGACAAACTGATCAAAAACGGGTGATTCGCTTCTGTGATGCGGTAGTCCATGGCTTTACTCATCCAAATCCAGTGATTAAGCTGGCCCGTAATGTGGCGCTAGTGGCTTTTGATAAGCTGCCTAATATCAAACCCTTGATTGCCAATTATGCGATGGGTCTAAAGTCGTAACTTATGTCGTAACTTATATAATAATCATTTTTAAATTGTACGTTGCTAATTCTAAATAAAGAGATAATTTATGAAAAATAACCACACGGTGATTATTGGTGGCGGTATCGTTGGGGCAACATTGGCATTAAAATTAGCACAGGCTAAGCGTCCGGTGACTTTAGTAGATGCAATACCTGAACGCAGTGCAGAGTTTTGGTCGGATAAATTAGCTCAGCGTGATGCTAGAGTTTATGCCTTAAGTTTAGCCAGTATTAACTTGCTTAAAGAGATTGGTGTGTGGCAAAAAATAGCACAGTCACAACGCAAAGCGGATTACTCACAAATGCAGGTTTGGCAACTTAATGGTATCGGCGAGTTACTGTTTGGTGAGAGCAGTGATGCTGATACTCCTCCTTCGACAATACTAGGCAGTATGGTTGAGCCAGCAGTGATTGAGCATGCGTTATGGCAAGGTCTCCAGCAACACGACGTCAGTAACTATCTGACTGTGATCTCAGGACATAAAGTAGTAGCGATGGATTGGTTAGGGGCGCAGCAAGGCTATAACGTGACTTTAGATGATGGCCGTGCCATTAAGGCAATGCTAGTAGTAGGCGCTGACGGTCGTGGCTCGTTCGTCCGTAAGCAGGCAGCAATCGAGCTTGATACTTTGGACTATAAGCAAACCGCTATTTGCTGTGCTATTCAGACCGATAAACCACATCAAGCTACTGCTCGTCAAGCGATGCTGCCTACAGGGACTTTGGCGCTATTACCTTTGGCTGATATTACGGAAGAGGATAAAGCCAATCCACAGCATTGGCAGTCAGTGGTTTGGACGTTGCCGCGCAATAAGGCTTTGGCGCTTGTTGAGGAATCGCCACGCTTTATCGCTGATCAATTGGCTGCTGCTAGTACTTACGAGCTGGGTGCAATTAACAAAATTGAGTCTATCGCTAGCTTCCCGTTGGCGGCGCAACAAGCGCAGTCTTATGTCGCTGATAATTTAGTGCTAATAGGGGATGCCGCTCATGGCGTGCACCCACTAGCTGGGCAAGGATTGAATCTAGGGATGCTCGATGTAAGAGCGTTATGTGAGCAGCTGGAGCATGATTATGTACGCAGTGGAAGTCGGCTATGGGGTAGCAATCAAACCTTGCGCACTTATGAGCGCTTGCGTCGTCCGCATAATAGTCTAATGATGCATAGCTTCTCGGCACTGAACTGGCTATTCGCTGGCGAGTTGGCGCAAACTCGTCCTATACAACAAATCCGTAATGAAGGCATGTCAGCGGTTAGCAAGATAAAACCATTAATGCGGCTGTTCGCCAGGCAGGCTAGTGGGGTTTAAGGGTTTGCTTATAAGGAGAATAAGCTATGAAAAATAGGCTATGGACAATGATGTTGGTTTTTTCTAGCTTTTTGATGTTAACAGCTTGCCAAAATTCAATGCAAAACCCTACATCAACCAATCAAACAGGGCAGCTTGTCGATATACCTGTAGCTACAGTCAGTGTTGATAGCGATGGTGATGGCGTTATCGATGAGATAGACCAGTGTGCAAATACTACCGAGAACGTGATAGTGGACAAAAGAGGATGTGCTGAAATTGTCAGTCTTGCTGGCATGCCACCAATGATGGAGTATCGTGCTTTTTTCATTAAAGGCAGCAGTGAACTATTGCCACAATATCATGATGAGCTTGATAAAGTAGCAGACCAAATGAATAAATATGATAAGGCTACTATAAAAATTGAAGCTCATGTCTCGGAGGATGAGGTCAGTGAAGCTTCTACCTCAAATTTGCAATCGAACTCGCTGGCTAAGAGTAGAGCAGTTATTATCAAAAATTACTTAATTTTAAATCACAAAATTGAGCCTAGTCGTATGACTACTCTCGATTGCGGTGTTAGAGGGTCTATTGCGCCCTCTGATACTGAAGAGGGTAGAGCTATGAATCGTCGAGTTTATGGCTTAGTTACTCAGTCTGATAAAAAGATTTATAAGAGCTATAAAGTATTTTCGAATTCAGATCAATGCGTCGAATTTTAAGGGCAAGATACTATGAAAATTAAATCAAGAAATACACTTCTAACTTTAGTAAGCGCCTTAATATTAACCGCGTGTCAAACGCCTATTTCACATAACCAAACCACTCAAACTATTGATATACCCGTTGTTGAAGCTACTTTAGATAGCGATGGCGATGACTATTCTGATCATATAGACATGTGCCCAGGCACGCCAATAAACGTAGTAACGGATGAAAGAGGTTGTCCTTTTACAGGTATGGGGATAGGTCTTAAAATGGAGTATCGTGGTTTTTTTGCTAAGGGCAGTAGTGAGCTATCAAAAGAGTATCAGCTTGAGCTTGATAAAGTAGCCCAAAAGCTGCAAGAGTACTATACCGCTACTATGCGTATTGAGGGGCATGCTTCAACCGATGAAGTATCAGCTACTGATGCAGTCTTGCAAACAAATGCTCTAGCAAGCAATAGAGCACTTATCGTCAAAAACTATCTTGTACTAAAGCATCAAATTAGTCCTGAGCGTTTAAGTACTACCAGTTATGGCGCCAAGCAGCCTATTGCCTCTTCTGACACTGAGGAAGGTAAGTCTATGAACCGCCGAGTTTACGGGATAGCTACTGCAGATTTTGATACTGAAGAGGAGATGTCCATGAACCGTCGTGTTTACGAGGTAGCTACGGAGCCTAAAGATTAATTATTTAATATTCAATCAGCAGATTTCGATGTAAAACAACCATCCAAAGGCAAACCCCATGCTCATTCCAAAATACTGGGCGCACTATAAGCAGCGCTTTGACGCAAAAACTGAGTTTGATAATACCAAAAAGCAAGCCACTATCAAGCGTTATGGTTGGTCAGAGGTTAGCCAAGTGGATGCAGTGAATCATGCCAAAGTGCGAGTCGCTAATGCGCATAAGCAATGGCTGGCAGGTGAGGACATCCTCCGTCGTGAGCGTGCGGAGCAATATAACCAAGGCAATGGCATTCCTATTCGTGAGCAAATTATCTCTGAGCAGTCTTTATCATCGTCCGTACGATCAAAAGCCACTACTCATCTGATAGTTACGCGCAACAGCTATGGCGCACAAGTAGCGAACGTCGATAACATTGCCATTGTCGATGTTGACAATGATGACTTACTACAGCAAATATATCCCAATGATTACCATAAACAAGGTCTTATAGGCACATTAATAACCGATAAAAACAAACCGTCATCGATGAAACTTCAAGTTTGGGGCTTTGTTATTCTATTTGTTATTATGGCTAGTATCATTGCATGGCAGTCGTTATCTTGGCTTTGGCTCATTGGCGTGATGCTGTTAGGTACGGCTTTTTTATGGTGGCAAGCGGACAAAAACGAGCACTCTCAAGTGCAAATAAATAAGCAGAAGTATGAGGCGCACTTGGCCGAGTTAAAGCCATTTATGACTGAGCTGGTTCAAAAACGTGTTGCTAGTCACCCCAATGAGCAGTTTCGACTGTATGAAACGCCCGCAGGATTTCGATTGATTGCGGTTCATGATTTATTTGTGCCAAGCGATGACGTCGTTGCAGAATGGTTTACCTACTTCCATGCCGATGATAATTATGCACGCTTATGCCAAATGCAGCAGTGCTTTCGCGCTCGTCTAACCGCGAAACCGTGGCGAATGAATGAGGTCACTGAAAATCAATTAAATAAGAAAATTCCTGCTAATAATTTTTGGTTTACAGATATTAGTATCGATGATGCCAGCTTGGACGAGATGGATGAAGAGCAATATGATAGTTTTGAACAGCAGCTCAGTGAGATAAAAATGCGTCAGCAGTGGATTGAGAGTTATGATAAATTTGCTAAAAATTATAAGTCTTGTCGTTACGTTAAAAGTTTTGGCAATCAACAAATGAGTAACAGCTCATCTCCAAAAGCTATTAGTGAGTTTATAGACTGGCATGATAAGGCTTGTCAGATGGATAAAGAGTTACCTTTAGCTTGATATTAGTTTAGAATCTTGTTTGTATTTTAAAACTATTAACATCTAAACTATATGAAGAATTTAATATGGAAGCACATGCTCGCAATCTAGAACGAATTTTTGATAGTACAGTCTCTTATCAAATTCCCCTTTTTCAGCGACCTTATGTTTGGACGGAAGAAAAAAACTGGTATCATTTATGGGACGACATTACTGATGTAGCCAATCGCTATCTAGCGAATGAAAATTGTCGTAGCCATTTCTTAGGTGCAGTCGTTTTAGAACGTGACAATAATGCCACAGGTTCTATTGAGACTAGACAAGTCATAGATGGTCAGCAGCGATTTACTACTTTACAGATAATGATGATTGCTATTAGAGATATTTGTAAAAAATATGATAATGGTAAATTGTATGATCGATTTAACGACTTAGTATGCAATAAACGTAGTAAAGTTGATCTAGATCAAGAAGCTTATAAAATTTGGCCAACTAATAGTGACCGACTAGCCTTTAAAACAGTTCATCAGTTTAGTAGCTATAGTAAAGATGAGATCATAAATCTTGATAGTAAGGTAGAAAATAGCCAAATATTCAAAGCATATCAGTACTTTATAAAAGTGTTGAAAGAGTGGTTTGTAGAACATGAAAACGATGTTGAAAACTGTTTAGATGCTCTATGGCAAGTTATGCGTGAGCATTTACAGATTGTGGTTATTGACTTACATACACAAGATGAAGCGCAAGTAATTTTTGAGACACTTAATGCGCGTGGCACTCAGTTATTACCAGCAGATTTAATTAAGAACTTTTTATTTAGAAAACTTGAAGGCTCAGATAAAGAGATTGAGCAACTGTACAATGAGTATTGGTTAGCTTTTGATAGTAACTTTTGGCGTGAAGAGGTCAGCCAAGGACGCACTAAACGCCCAAGAATAGATTGGTTTTTGCAGAATTATCTAAGCTTGATGCTACAAGATGATATAAAAGTGTCACATTTATTTGATTCTTTTAAAGCTTATGTTCGTGATACCGAAGATAATTATAGTAAGTTTGATAATAGTTTTTTTCAACACCCAAAAAATACTACTGAACATTTAATTGCCTTGAAGCAGTTTTCTAGATTATATCAAAGTATTACTCAACCCCAAGATAAGAGAATGAAACTTTTTCTGTATAGGCTAGAAGCTATTGATACAGCAACAGTATATCCGTTATTACTCTTAGCAATGAGAATATGGGAAGATCAGCAGAATGAACTCAATCAGTTTTTAATTGTATTAGAATCATACTTAGTTAGGAGAATGGTTTGTGGAATGACTACCAAGAATTATAATCGTCATTTCACAGATGTTATAAAAGAGATATATCGTACCAAAAAGCAAACAAGTTCGATAATTAAAGTAGATGATATTCATACTATTTTGTCTAAGAGTGATAGCGATAGTTCAAGAATGCCTGATAATATTGAATTAAAAGAGAGCTTATTGAAACGTCCATTGTATGGTCGCATTGCTCAGTATAAAATCAGAATGATATTAGAGGCTATTGATGATGCTAATCAACATTCTAAGGCTGAAACAATGCCAATCCAGAAAGATTTGACTATTGAGCATATATTACCTGACAAATGGGAAAAGCATTGGTCATTATCAAATGAAGGTAAGTCGGCGGATGAAATTCTTGAACAAGAAGCTTTCAGGAATACATTGAAAAATACTATCGGTAATTTAACACTCATTACAGGTAGTTTGAATCCATCTATTTCAAATAGTGCGTGGCAAATTAAACGAACAGAAATATTGAAGTATAGCAAATCTAACTTAAATCGTTACTTTCAGCCAGAGACTAGGGATGAGCTGAGCGAATGGAATGAAGATACAATTATCGAACGTAGTAATTTTCTAGCAGATTTATTTATTAAGGTATGGCAGGCTCCATTAGAAAAACTAAAAGATTTAGATAATGAAAAAGAAGATAATGCTCATTTATCTATAGATGCCTAGCAGTTAGCAAATTAGAACACAAGAGGTGATAATTAAAACTATCACCTCTTTTTGTTAGTCTTTAATGTTAGGCCTATAATCTTCAAGTCATCTTTACCCCAACGCTGAAAATACTACCATCAATACAGGCGAGACAATATTAATAATAAAGCCAAAGCTTATTGCTAGTGGGATAACTTTGAGACCGCCAGATTGTTGGATAACAGGAAGGGTAAAGTCCAAGCTAGTCGCACCGCCAAGGCCAACTGCTGCTGACGGATATTTGCGCATAAATACCGGAATAAATATTAGCGCAAAAAACTCACGTATCAAATCATTAAATAGCGCCACACTACCCCAAATTGCTCCATAAGCATCCGTCATTACGATAGCTGATAGGGAGTACCAACCAAATCCTGATGCCAAGGCTAAGCCTTTAGTCCATGAGACATCAGTGAATATCAGCGCAAATAGCAGCCCACCACCTAATACCGCAAGCGTAAAGATAACACTCATCTGAACGCCACGCTTATTGAGTAGTACTTCTCTTAAAGTAATGCCAGAGCCTTTTAAGCCTATGCCGACCAGCAAAATCAATATCATGAGCAGCACCGTCATAGTGTTTTCAGGTGGCATATAACCTGCTGGTAGCAAATAACCAATGACCATGCCGACTACTACGCAAATGACTTGCACTAGACTGCCGCGAATACTGACTCGATGCTGTTTCGACTTGGCAGTAGACTGTTTGGTATCCCAAGGGTTCAAACGATCAAATAACATCAGTCCGAACAACCCAGCACCGATAGTCAATATCGATAATACCGTCACATACAGTGCAATCTCGCCCAACTGATTGCCCAGCCCTTCAACTTGTGAGAGCTCGATACCGATCAGAGTCAAGATGATAAACACTAGATAAGTTAGACCTTTATCAGCAAAGGCAGTCAACTTGGGAATAGAAGGAATAGCAAAACCAATAAACAGCGGCATCAAAACGAGAAATAGGGTAATTAGGCTTTGCATAGTGCAGGCTCGAGAGACTTTTATTAAGCTGCAGATTGTAACATATCGGCCTATCAATACCGATATCAGCGAGTCAAATTAGCTTAGAGAAAAGTCAGTTTTAGCGCTGTAAAGTTATCGTTAAGACAGTATTGCTGCTTACTAGTTCAGTAGCTATGGCTATGGCTATGGGTAGGGGTTAGCACCGTTGTTAATACTGTATCTAGAAGAGGGGTGGCAAGAGTATTCATAGTAAAGGTGAAAATGACCTTTCAAATACAGTTCTTTACGATTTAACAAAAGCTTTTATAAGTTTACCTTATAGTTTTTTGTTGCTACATTAAGGGATTAAAGCCTATAGGCACTGGGGCAATTCTATGTCTCTATATCAGCTCAAAAGTCAATTTCAAGATCAACTGCGACCGCTAAGTAATACGCTGGTCGAGCATGAAGTTACTGCCAACCAAGTGACAGTGACCGCAGTACTATTGAGCGTGGGCACCGCTTATGTGATAGCTAAGCCTGCGCAACAGAAGCCGATACTAAGGCTATTATTGCCGACCTCATTATTCATCCGCATGGCGCTCAATGCCATTGACGGTATGATGGCACGTGAGCATGGACAAGCTTCCAAGCTCGGTGCATGGCTTAACGAAGCGGGTGATATTATTGCTGATAGCGCCTTAATCGCCAGTTTGTCACCCCATATCAGCCCTATTGCTAATAGCAAAAGTGAATTTCAAGTTTATTCGCAGCCTATTAGCCGTTTTATCACTTTGAGTGTCAGTACCGAATTACTGGCGATAATCAGTAGTCAGTATTTTAAGGTACGAGCCAACCAAGGACCGCTGGGCAAAAGTGATCGCGCCTTGTTACTAGGTGTCATTGGTATAGTAATGGGCACAAAACCTTCGTTATTGACTGCTAATATAGCGCTCAAATCTTTGGGCTTATTAATACAAGCCTTATTGATCAAGACTTGCCTAAATCGTTTACGTTTTATGGCGGAGCTTTATTTATTGCGTAATCCACCAGTTGCTAGGCTCAAGTCTGCTACTGCATCCGTTATTAAGCCCAGTACTGTTGAAGCTAATAGCTTTAAAGCTAATATTGCGGTTAATATTCAGCCTAATATCACCTTTACGCCTAGTTTAACGGGCTCGCTGTTACTCGCTAATCCTCTCGCTAAATTTGCTTCTACATCTACTTTAAGTTCGTGCGCAGCTCGGGTGCTCTCGCCTAAGCTGGTCTCTATTGATACTGCTAGCTACCCTTCGGAGTATGACCTTATGCCAACCTCACTTTTAGCGGCTGAGCAAAAATCTGCCAGTGCTTTCGATATTGACATTGATACTGATACTAATGCTATCGATGCTAAAGCGCTCGGCAACGGCCAAATAGTTAATGACCCAAGCACTGATAAGCCGACTGCTAGCCGCCAAACTGCTGTGCCCGATCTTATCGCTGGCGAGAGCTGCTATAACGCTTATGATGGCACCGCTATTTATTATCGATATTGGCTGACTATGCCTTTAGACACCCTAAAAAACGCCACCTCAGCATTGCGACAAGTGATCTTATTGCATCGCGGCCATGAGCATTCAGGACGATTAGCAGAGCTTGGCGAGCAGTTCGCTAATGCTGGTTATCAAGTATTTGCTTGGGATGCGCGTGGTAATGGACGCTCAGGGGGTATCAAGGATCATGCCAAAAGTGTCACTGAGCTTGAGCGTGATTTGGATGATTTTGTGCAGTTGGTTATCGGCCAAACAACTATAGCTATCGAAGATACCTTAATAGTCGCTAGCAGTATTGGCGCAGTGCTAGCCGCGGCTTGGGTACATGACTATGCGCCTAATATCCGCGCTATGATCTTAGGCACGCCGGCGCTAAGTATTCGTTTGTATATGCCGTTTGCTATTCCAACCCTAAAAGTCGCGCGTACCCTTGGGCTTATGGCTCGGGTCAGCAGCTACGTCAAAGCACAAGTTTTAACTCATGATAAACAAGCGCAGCAAGCCTATAATGCTGATCCCTTGATATCGAGTAGTATCTCAACCGATCTGTTAATCGACACTCATGCAACTGGGCAGCGTTTGCTAGATGACGCCGCAGCGATTACCGTGCCAACGTTTATTCTGTGTGCGGGCAAAGATTATGTCGTCGATAAACAAGCCGAACGTAGCTTTTATGACGCTATTAATACTGCCACTAAGCGTTGGCAGTTATATCCGGACAGCTATCATGCTATCTTTCATGAGACTAATAAAGCTGAAGTATTTGCCGATTGTATTGAGTTCGCTGCGCAAGTCTTTAGTACTACTACTGCCACTACTGATCTACGTAGCGCCCATTTGAGTAGCGCTAGTAAAGATAAAGTTGATCGCCTAGCTATTAAGCCATTCAATGCCAACTTTGCCATCACGCGTTTTGCTATGCAAAAATTCGGTAAAGTCAGCTCCGCTATCGCCACTGGTCTAGAGCATGGTTTTGACTCAGGCAACTCACTGGATCATGTCTACTATAATCAGCCTAGTGGCAAAGGCGGCTTAGGTAAAGCCGTTGATAAGTTCTATCTTAATAATATTGGCTGGCAAGGTATTCGTATCCGCCGCGAGCATATATTAGAGCTAGGCGCGCACGCACTAGCAGAGATTGAATTAAAAAATAACTATAAAAATAAGTATGACGACACTCAGGGTAAGGTCGATTTACATCAGCGCTATCAATCAAAGCCGTATCAACCAAAGCTGTTAGACATTGCTTGTGGTCACGGCTTTTATGCCTTTGATCTATTGACTAGCTTTGCTGAGCTACAAGCTGAACTACGTGATTATGATACTCATAATATTCAGGCGCTACAGGCCAAAGCACAGCGTCTAAATCTTGGCGATCGAGTGCTGGCTTGTCAAAGAGATGCCTTTGATCCGGCCAGTTATCAGCAAGATAACAATAGTGAAAAATTCGATATGGCTATCGCTTCTGGGGTATTTGAGCTGTTTTCGGACAATACGCTGCCAGCTACTGCCTTAACAGGGATATATGCTAGCTTAAAAGAGCAGGGTTATTTACTTTATACCAATCAGCCTTGGCACCCTGAGCAAGAGTTTATTAGTAAAACTTTGAATAACCATCGAGGCAGCAGTTGGGTAATGCGTTGCCGCTCGCAAGCTGAAATGGATCAGCTAGTTGATGACGCTGGTTTTGATAAAATTGCTATGCGTATTGATAAGTTTGGTATCTTTACGGTATCGTTAGCGATAAAGCGGTCAGTAATCAAGGATCAGTCTCTCACAGTAGGCAAGCAACAGCAGGCTGCTAGCTAATGATGGCCCAGAGCAATAAACTTTATGAGCGCTTACAGCTATTCTCAGGTGGCGGCTCACGCTTTGGCTACTATTTGGGTAGCTATGCGGCACTAGTTGATAATGATTTGACCCCAGATATTATTATCGGTACTTGTGGCGGTAGCTTGTCGGCGTTGCTGGTTCACCTTGCACCTGATCCTAAACAGCTGCAGCAATTGGCCTATAGCGCTGAGTTATACCGAGTAATCAAAGCTATCAGACACGTGTCAGCGCATGAAGCTAATATTAGTCTAAAGCTGCGTTATAGCACGCAGGCTATTAAGCGTTGGCATTTGTCCCGTAATACCGTCCAGCGCCACCTTCGACTGGCTGAGACTCATAAACAGTTGCTGGATGAACTACAGCAGTTAGCAATGTTTCGGGTTGATAATGAGGAACAATGGCTCGATGAGCTATTGCAGTTTTTACCTAAAGACGTTTTATCTGATACTAGGCAAGAGGGCAGTTTTAAGCATAGTGCACCAGACATAGCTATTATCGCCAGTCGTTTACAGCCAACGGTTAATTCAGCTCAGCATCATGATAGTAATGTTGCTGCATTGCAGCCTGAGACAGCTAAAGATAGCGCTCAATTACAAGAGCTATTATTTGCGCCAAAGCGTTTGTCACTAAACGCTAATGACAACGCAGAGCTAGCACTAAGTAACACCTTAGTAGCGCCTGCGCACTTTTTAGCCAATGGACGCATTCAACCAGCAGTTAAGACTGTGACTGAGTGGGATTTCGCTACCGCTGTGCGGGCTTCTATGGCTGATATGTATTATCTACCGCCAATAGAGGATCAGGATTTGGGCTGGTGCTTAGGCGGAGTGATTAACCTGACTCCTGTAGAGCTGGCTTGTCAGTTGGCAACTACAGTATTTGCTGAAAGCAAAGCTGGCTACGATCTTTGGCTTGCCGCACCAGCGATTCAGCGGGTATTTGGTTTTGATCCCAATCAGCGTTTGGCACAAGTGCATAGTTTTTCACCAAGCTTTTCACCCAGTATTCACCCTCACTTCTCTGCTAATTATTACCCTGACGCTTCAGGGCAAGACAACAGTCAATTGCATTGGTTACCGTTTGCGGATAATGGTCAGCAGCTAAGCGGACAAGTACAAAAACGCTTTAGTCTCCAGCAGCTTACGGTTGAGCTTATACATAGTGACTACGATGGTTTTGTAGAGCAGATGCAGGCGCAATGGCAATATGGCTATCAGCGCACCGCAGATTATATCCAGCAGCAGGGGCTATAAATGCCTAATCTAGCAGTTGTTAACCTAGCAGGTACTGATCAGGCAGGTACTAATCAGGCAGGTACTAATCAGGCAGCGGCGCATATCATTATCATAGGAGGCACTAGCGGTCTCGGGTTGGCGCTAGCAGTAAAGCATCAACAGCTGGGCTGGCAAGTAACTGTGGTTGGTCATAGCGCTACTAAGATTGCCAAGATTAACGCTGACTACCCGAATATCAGCACTTATCGCTGTGATTTAACGGACTGCACTCAGCGCCAAGACTTACTGGCTAAGTTAGCTAAGGTGAGGTTTGAGCGGCTTATTTATAGCGCTGGTAGCTATACTAACGAGCGTATTCATAATTTAAACCAAGCCGATAGTGAGCAGATGCTAGCGATTAATTTGCAAGCCTTTGAGGCGATCTTTAGCTGGGCTAGTCAGCAGTTAAAAGCACAAAAGGAGGAGGGACGTGACTCGTCAGTTGCTTCAGTTAAATGCAGCCTAATTAGTATCGCTTCTATTGCTGGTACGGTGGATTATCCTTATGCCAGTCTCTATGCCAAAAGTAAGCGGGCCATGATCGCTACTACTAGTGCTTATCGCTGCGCCCTTGCGCCTTTTGCTATTCAAGTTAATTGCATAGCGCCCGGTTATATTAATACCCAAGCCTTACGAGATTTGAATAACGGCGATGCTAGTCATAAGCCGTTTATCATCAGTATTGACACTGCGGTAACTCATATTATGCAAGCTATCGATAATAATGTAGAGCTGGCAATGTTTCCGTCCTCTATGCGTCATATAGTCCAGCTATTAAATCGGCTGCCTAAACCGCTATTAAATCGGCTATTACGTAGTAAGTTAGATAAAAAACCTTAACCAGCTAACTTATCAACAAATACAACAGTGTGAATAAAGGCACACCTAATAGCAAGCTATCTATCCTATCCAGCACTCCACCATGACCAGCAAGTATAGTGCCAGTATCTTTGACCCCATGTTGACGTTTAAAGGCTGATTCTAATAAGTCGCCGGCGATACCTAATACTGCTAACATATAAGCCATTATTAAGCATAACCACCAACTAAACGGCGTTAGCCAAACACCTAACAGTGCTGCGAGTAGGGCGGTAAATAAACTACCAAAAATAGCCCCTTCAATACTTTTATTGGGGCTAATCCTAGGAGCAAGACCACGTTTGAACCATCGGCCTTTAAACAGCTTACCGCATAGATACTGAGCAATATCGTTAAACTGGCTGGCGAACAATACAAACAGCAGCACTCCGTATTCATGGCGCTGCCAAGTCAATATCTGCAAAAAAATAAGACTGATGATTAAGGTGATAAAAGCTAAGCTAAAGATGATATCTAAAGCATTTAGATAAGCATAAGCTTGGGCGTTATTGGGCGGCTGCTTTTGAGGGCTGTGCTGATAGTTGTGCTGATAGTTATGCTGAGAGCTGTTTTTGTCATGATTTTGCAGACTGTTTGGGTGGTCAATAGCAAATTTTTTAGGATAAGGGATGGCGACCGCGTTTGCTTGTAGGCCACGTGCTTGTAGTTTACGAATTAGCCTAGCTTTACTTTCTAAGCGCCACAAACGACTGATTTCATAGCTACCACGCAGACCAATTAGCAAAAAAAGCCCAACGAGCAGCCATTGATAAGGGTAATGACTATTGATTTTTATTTTAGCAATTAAGTAGCAGACGCTAAGCACGGCTAGCATCCACCACCAAGAACGGGCAATTAGATAAATAGAGGGCAAACGCTGACGACAACGAGGCAAGGCGAGAATACCCCAAACCAAAGTGACGACAGTCATTAGTCCAATAATAAACACCCTATCAGTCATCATTATCGCAACCCTCTACTTAAAGGTATTGGCTTGACCCGCTTACCCAATGGGTTAAATTTGCTTCCATGCACATTTGGCTGACTACTATTTGGCTACCCACTCTCTGCCATTGCATACGCTTGATAGCGCTGAGCATAATTTACCTCAGCGGCCTCTGGCTCAATGACACTGACCGTGGCTTGGTTAGCTAAAGTAGGATAATCCAGTCGATAATGTCCACCACGACTTTCACAACGTTGATAAGCTGATTGTATGATCAAAGAAGCCAGTTGTAACTGACGTGCCAGCTGAAATTGGGTTAATTCATTGAGTGTAACAGAACTATTGCTAACCGTTAAGCACTCTATATCTAGCAGCAGTGATTTTATACGTTTCATAGCAGCAAGCTGTTGCTGCCAGTGGCTTATTTGTATTAGCGCTTGCTGTAATGATTGAGCGTTACGAGTAATACCTAAGTGACTACTCATCAGCGCTTTTAGCTCTATGCTGATCGTGGCTAACTCAATTGACTGAGTACTATAGTTTTCAGTGCTTATTTTTTTAATAATTTGTTGTTCAGAGCTTTGTTGTTTAGAGCTTTGCTGGTTAGTTGCTTGCTGCTGGAGTTTGCCGTTTTTAGCGCTAAGGCTCTTGTTTTTACTTAATGACTGTTTATCTGAGAGCTGTTTGTTTGATTCCTGCTTATCTAATACTAGGCAGCCAGATAGGCTTATAAGTTTATCATTGTCTATTAGGGGCGCAGTCCATTGAGGCGCGCTTAGATAGGTTGGTAAATGCGCAGCAATATTACGGCCAACGACCACACATTCTAATAAGGAATTACTGGCTAAGCGATTGGCGCCATGTAGGCCAGTGTAAGCCACTTCGCCGGCAGCATATAACCCCATAACGTCAGTTAAACCGTCACTACAAGTCACTATACCCCCACAGCTATAATGAGCAGTCGGCGCAACCGGAATAGGGTCAGTAGTGAGGTCTATACCAAGCGCTAATAAGGTCTGATAGATCTGCGGAAAATGCTGAGTCAAAAACAACGCTGGCAAGTGACTGACATCCAGATGCACAAAGCCAAGGCCGTTAGTAGCAATTTGCGCTGCAATAGCACGAGCGACGATATCGCGTGGGGCTAGCTCAGCGCGTGGGTCAATAGCCACCATAAAGCGCTCAGCAGTCAATGGACAATATAGATGTCCGCCTTCACCCCGCAAGGCTTCTGAGACCAAAAAGCTACTGTCTGCTAAAGCCAAACCTGTCGGATGAAACTGGATAAACTCCAAGTTGGCTAAGCGGCAGCCAGCCTGCCAGGCCATCATTACTCCGTCGCCAACACAGACATTAGGCGCGCTGGCACGAGCAAATAGCTGACCTAAGCCACCACTAGCTATAACGACAGCGCGACTGGTAATAGTTAATTGCTGTTGCTTAGTATGATCGAATACTAACGCCCCTTGGCACTGGCGTAGCAGCTGTCTTTGCGGTTGGATCTGTATGGCGGTAATAGCATTGGGTGATTTGACTGCTGTTGATGGCGCTACAGGCGTGGACGCTGAGCTAGTCAGTAACTGTAAAGCTTCGTGATAGGGCAGGATAGTAATATTAGTCGCCAGCTGAGCCTTTGCCAGTAAGGCCTGCATAGTATGAAGGCCAGTAGCATCGTCAGCATGAGCCACCCGTCGACAGCCATGTCCGCCTTCTTTGGTTAAATGCAGATCAGCGGTGGTTAACTGAGTAGTGCCGTTTGACTGGTTAGAGCCATCATTAAGACTATCAGTAGCGCTATCGGCAGGGCTGTCAGTAGGACTATCAGTAAGACTATCAGTAGAACTATAGTTTTGCTTCTGCGCTGCCAGTGCAGTTTGGGTAAAAGGTACGCCTTGAGAGCATAGCCATTGTACCGCTTGCTGGCCTTTGGTTAGAATACGGCTAGTATTATCAGGCGCGCACAAGCCAGCACCAGCAATAAGCGTATCCGCAATATGATCATTAACGCTGTCGTCTTTATCTAAGCTGGCAGCGATACCACCTTGTGCATAATGACTGGAACATTCTTCTAGTCCGGCTTTACTCAAGACGGTTATCTTAAGTGTCTTAGGCAAGGCCAGTGCGGTAGTTATCCCTGCTAACCCTGCACCAATAATGAGTACATCAGTAACGATATCAGTAGCAGTAGCACTATTAACAGTACCCTCAGTAGCGTTAACCGCATTATTTGACTCATAGTCCGGCATTAGTAAACCCTCATCTATTGTCAGTATGGTTGCGGCTACTAAGCTCATATTAAGCTGCTCCAACATTAGCGAATAACGCGCGGTCTTTGACGATATCACCGCTTGCCGCCACTCGTTGCTGTTGTGACTGAGCGAAATCAAGCATCCGTTGTAAAGGCTTTTTGGCAGCAACGGCCATCTCTGCGCTTAAAGTTACTTCATATTTTTTGCTATTTGCCTCAGTTAAACACCGCTCAACTCCTTGTAGACCGTTCATAGCCATCCAAGGACAGAAGGCACAGCTCTTACAGCTAGCACTCTCACCAGCAGTGGGCGCTGCCAAAAAGCGCTTGTTTGGCGAGCGTTTTTGCATCTCGTGCAAGATACCTAAGTCAGTAGCTACAATAAAAGTATCCTCGTTCAGCTCATAAGTAGACTGTAATAGCTTGCTGGTCGATCCGACCACATCAGCGAGTGCCACTACACTATCAGGTGACTCAGGATGCACTAGAACTTTTGCTTGTGGATATTCAGCTTTGAGCTGTGCAAGCTCAGTGGCTTTGAATTCGTTATGCACTAGACAGGAGCCTTGCCATAACAGCATATCTGCTCCTGTCTGTTGAGCAATATAATTCCCCAAGTGTCGGTCAGGCCCCCAGATAATAGTTTCTCCTTGCTGATGCAAGTGGCGGATGATATCGATACCTACTGATGAGGTCACTACCCAGTCTGCCCGCGCTTTTACAGCGGCACTAGTATTAGCATAGACGACTACTGTACGCTCAGGGTGCGCATCGCAAAACGCTGAAAACTCATCAGCTGGGCAGCCTAAATCCAGCGAGCACTCCGCCGCTAAATCTGGCATAAGAATAGTTTTCTCCATGCTCAATATCTTGGCAGACTCACCCATAAACCGCACCCCAGCTACTACTAAATTTTGGGCGCTATGTGCTTGTCCGAAACGGGCCATCTCTAATGAATCACCGACACAGCCGCCAGTCGCTAATGCTAAGTCTTGAATAAAGGGATCGACATAGTAATGGGCGACTAATACCGCATTGTGTTCGATCAATAGCTGTTTAATATTTTCTTCAACTTGCAAACGTTCGGAGCGTGGTAAGTCTACTGGTATTTTGGCTTTGGCATATTCGATATTGAGCTTGATGGCATTGCGCTTGTCAGCGCTTAATGTTGGCGCATCATAAGGATAACTAGTCATGCGTAGGCCTCATAGTGAGTTAAAGAGTAATAGATTTATTGAATAATGCTTTAATTATGCTCATTTTGAGCATTAATACAAGATATTTTTAAATTATTTCTCTATAAAACTTAGCTTAAGCTACAATTTATTAGCTAGTGTAAGCTAGGTTTTTATCATCTACATAAGGCTCTACAAGGATAAAACAGTATTAAAAATACCATTCAGGCTATACTGGATGGTAATAATCAGTCTTTAAACGTATTTGATCGTTTTTAAGTGTTTTTAAGCGTTTTTAATCGTTTTTAATCGTTTTTAAGTGTTTTTAAGCGTTATCAAGTGTTTTTAAGAATTATCAAGCGTTATCAAGCGTTTTAAGCATAGTTAAGCAATGTTTTTAGAATTTTAACTCTCAAGGATAATAATAGACTCTATGAGCTTGTCTTATTCACACGCGCATCAGCAGGGCAGTGGTACTACCGAAGTAGTGGCCGTGCTCGTAGCTATCACTAACCATACCGCAAGAGTATTAACTGTTGATCAAGGTAAGTTATTGCCTAATGGTCCTCTTATGCCTCTACACCGCTCGTTACAAGCAGGAGTACGTCAATGGGTAGAGGAGCAAACTCAACAACCGATGGGCTATCTTGAGCAGCTATACACTTTTGTAGATACCAACCGCCGTAACCGTGAGGGTCATGCTTTGGTCTATGTCAGCTATCTAGGCTTAGTACAAGAGACGCAGACCCAACAGCTGCAGACGCAAGCCGTTTGGTGCGATTGGTATGATTACTTCCCTTGGGAAAATCATTTGCAGGGTATGCCAGAGATTATTACTAGCTTAATTGTACCTGCCCTTTTTGCCTGGGCAGATAGTGCCGAGGACGCTACCGTTAAGCACAGACGCTATCAACGTATACGCTTGTGCTGGGGCATAACTATAGATAGTGATAGTGATAGTGATGGTAATGGTAGTAGTGATTGGGTCGCAGAGCATGTGTTATTACGTTATGAGATGCTCTACGAAGCAGGATTGATTGCCGAAGCGCCAAACTATCAGCCTATCTACAAATCTCGCCATCAATCCAGCTCTCATCTTAATTCTGAACACCAGTATGAGTCTAATGAGCAAGCGGTTACTAGCGCACAGATGCTGGGCATACCGATGTATTACGATCATAGGCGAGTCATCGCTACTGCCATCTCTCGGTTGCGGGCCAAGATAGAATACCGACCGTTAATCTTTGGCTTGATGAGCGAAGTGTTTACGTTATCGCAACTGCAACAAAGCGTTGAGGCCTTATCAGGCATCCCTTTGCATAAGCAAAACTTTCGCCGATTGCTCGATTCTCAAAACTTAGTGTTGCCTACTGGCGAGAGTAGTAGCGCTCAACGAGGCCGCCCAGCCAAACTCTATCGTTTTGCTCACGATATAGAATTACAAAGCTTACTTATGGATAGTAGGCTGCCTAAACGCAAATAGTGAGCATCGATTAATTGCTAACTTATTTATGATAGTTAAGCCTCTAGCAAAGATTAGATTTAAAAATAAAGTGCTACTGGGATATGTTTTGTGCAGTCTGCGCCAACGTAGCCAGCAAGAAAAACTTATACTAGTAACATCCCGTGACGTCTGTACTGATTTTATTTAGCATTACTATAGAAACCTCATTGGCCACTTCAGTCTCGATCTAAATAAATACCTCAGGATAAAACTCAGCTATTGGCTGTAGAAAACCAACTTGGCTTGCGAGTAAGCTCACTTTACGTTATATTTATGCTCAAATTGAGTTTAATGATATTTTAGTATAATTCACTTATACATCACTTATAACAGTGATTTATAATTAGTGACTTATAATTAATGACGTATAAAGAGGCAACTAGATGAGTAAGCAAGTATCGCCATTACTACCAGCATTAGATACCGTATTACTTGAAAGCTTAGTAAGGTTGGCACTGACCGAGGATTTAGGCCGTCGCGGTGATGTCACTTCCCAAGCGACTATTCCAGCAGAAAAACAAGCGCAATTGCAGATTCGGGCACGGCAAGCCGGAGTGATTTGCGGGATGGACTTAGCGCGTTTAGCTTTTGCGTTAATCGATAGGCAGATTGAGTTTATAGCCGCCGTTACTGATGGCGAGCGGGTAGCTGCTGATACTGTATTAGCCACTGTACGTGGCAATGCTAGGCATCTGTTAACGGCTGAGCGTACGGCATTGAACTTTTTGACTCATCTTAGTGGTATTGCTAGTGCTACCCAGCATATTGTCGATAGCGTAGCGGATTATCCAGCGCAGATTACTTGCACACGCAAGACTATTCCAGGCTTACGTATAGTACAAAAGTATGCGGTACGCTGTGGTGGTGGTCGTAATCATCGTTTGGGCTTGGACGATGCGATCCTAATCAAAGACAATCATATTGCCATCGCTGGTGATATTACTACTGCTATTAAACAAGCAAAACAGTTCGCCGGACACTTGATACCTATTGAGGTTGAGGTTGACACTTTAGCGCAGTTAAAGCTGGCGCTAGATGCTGAGGTTAGCTTAGTGCTATTGGATAATATGCCCGCTGATGTGTTGCAGCAAGCTGTCGCTCTGTGTAAAGGACGTGCCAAAACCGAGGCATCGGGTGGCATTACCCCTGAAACGGTGCAAATAGTAGCAAAAACAGGAGTGGATTTTATCGCTATGGGTTATTTAACTCATAGTACTACCGCTTTAGATATTGGCCTTGATTTCAGTGCTTAATTTTAGGGCTTAATTTCAGTGCTTGAATAGCTAGTAAAATTGATCTTACTCGATATATTGGAGGGGTGTGACGGTGATGACTTTCGATTTAAAGCCAGTGAGCAAAGGGTTTTATTGAGCGCACCTATTATCAACAATTAACCAAAGTTAATGATTTAATTAACTTATACTCCTATGATACAATATTGATAATAGCACGGCGATAGCGTAGCGTTGCTTACTAAACACAGGGTCATCGTTGCAATTGCACGATGGCCTTATCTTTTTGCTGGTTTTATATAAATAGACGAGTGAGCGTTCAGTGAATACTGAAATTATCAAAATTATCTTAGCTTTTATGGTATTGATCAACCCATTTAGCGCGTTGACCTTGTTTTTAGACTTGACTCGTGGCTATTCGATGACGGATCGACGTAAAGTCGCCCGGGTGGCTAGCCTAACTATTTTTATTACTATTAGCTTTTTTACCGTAGCGGGCGAGACTTTACTTAAGGCGCTAGGCATCTCTATCGGTTCGTTCCAATTAGCAGGGGGGATCTTGGTATTTTTGATCGCTCTTAATATGATGAATGGCGATGGTAACCCAGTCAAACCGGATCAAGAAAACTTCGATGTTGATCATGTGCAAAGCTCGCCACCGACTACTGCTGCGGCGGTAGTACCTTTAGCTATTCCTATGATGATTGGTCCGGGTGGTATTTCAACCGTAATTATTTACTCTTCACAAATATCTGGGGCACTAAGAGTGTCTGCGGTGATTATTGCTGGACTATTAATTAGTATGTTTTGCTATTTAGCCTTGATGGCAGCAGGACGTATTAGCCGTCTATTAGGAGATACTGGTCTCAATATTATGAGTCGAATTATGGGTATGTTACTCGCTGCGGTGTCTATTGAGATCATCGTTAACGGCTTACGTACTTTGTTCCCAGATTTGGTATAACTTATTGAGATTTATGGTTCTGTATTCACTGGTACGTTGATAGCTGAATAGCCACAATGCGGATCGAATGCTTTAAGAAACCAAACGCCCTATATAGAGTGTTTGGTTTTTTAATGGCTGATACTAACTACTAACTACTAACTATGGTAAAGGTGCCAAGCCAGATATAGCATTAGGATACCTACTAGGCCATCTAATATATTCCATGCTTTTGGCTTAGCAAATAGGGGTCTTAATAGACGAGTACCATAGCCTAGAGCAAAAAAGAAAAACAGTGAAGCACTCACCGCACCTAACGCGAACAATAATTTACTATCCGCACCAGTTGAAACCATGCCTACTAGCACCAAAGTATCTAGGTAGACGTGCGGATTGAGCCAAGTAAAACCTATGCATAATAGGAGCGCTTTTTTTAGACTAGTCGCTACTTGACCCTCAGTATCTAGGGAGTGCGATAAGCGGACACTGGCATATAAACTTTGTAAGCCATAAACCAATAAGAAAATTACCCCCGAAACTTTGGCTATAGTGACAACTTGTGGATAGCGGGCGGTCACTGCGCCAAATCCTGCTACCCCAGCGGAGATTAGTAGGGCATCACTCACCGCACAGAAGAGACAAACCATAAAGATATGCTCACGTCTTAACCCTTGTTTGAGAACAAAAGCGTTCTGTGAGCCAATAGCGATAATGAGCGATAGTCCCAGTAGGAATCCAGAAATATAGTCCGAAGCAGGCATAATAGTTACTTATTATAAGAAGTAGCCGCGCAATAATATCAATACTTAGTTTGACGTTTGCTTACTGGCAGACTGCAAAAAAACTGTTAAGATACTCTATTGGCTTAGGGCGGGCAATAGTTGCTTTAACTATAAATAATAAAATAGCCCATGCTCGCCGCTATTTTGCAGCCCAAATATTTTAGCTCTAATAGCCTTAGTTTTAATAACATTGGTCTCAATACCCTTAGTCTCAGTACCGTTAGGAGCGCAGCAGGTCATGGTGGTAAGTTTGGCGAGAATGCTACAGTCATTTACACAAGCACAGGATGACCTGCCCACGCAAGCTGCTCGGTCTGTCAAAAATGCTCAGCGTGCAGCTGTGCAACAACAGACCTCAGCTTTAACTGACAGTAATAGTAAAAATAGCACTAGTGCCGCTAGTAACAATGAAGCTATCCATAGCAGTCAAAGCCCCATTACTGCATTGACTGAGCCTAAGCGCGTCAAACGTATCTGTGATGCTTTAGCACAAGTTAATGATATTCGCTCGCCTACGCCTTTGACCGATCGCTACTT
Organism: Psychrobacter sp. TAE2020; assembly: GCF_018919485.1. Taxonomy (GTDB): domain Bacteria; phylum Pseudomonadota; class Gammaproteobacteria; order Pseudomonadales; family Moraxellaceae; genus Psychrobacter. The sequence goes on along the minus strand of NZ_JAHLMU010000001.1, from coordinate 1,236,614 downwards.
AGCCAACCGAGCGCAAATGCGCCCAACCAATCGCCCGCCTTTTGATCCTGATACTTTGTGGTATCTTAAACATGGACGCTGCCCGATTATGACCGAACTTATCGATGTGGTTGACGAAGCCACTCTCAATGCTATGCCTATCGAGGCAGTAGCAATATTAGACCGGATTAATGATAAGCTCAAACGATATCGGGACTGGAGCGAAGAGCTCAATGAGCAACCTCAGCAGCAACATAATGAGCGCCAGTTCGTGATAGATAAGCTAGTAAAGGAGAGTATTCCTGAAGCGCTTCATCACTATGAGCAGCTTTTACGCTTTAGTCCGCACCGTACTAAGAACAGCACTGTACAAGGTAAGATGAGCGCAGGTGATATGCTGACGGATTTGTTTTTAGAGATAGATTATGAGTTAGATGAACTATTAGATGAGCTGCATCAGACGGTACTTAATCGTCTCGCCTCAACTCACCGTTATGTCAAAAGCCGAACTCAAAACTAATATCAGTATCAATAGCAGTATCAATTTTAATAGCAGTTTTAAAGTCAGTAGCTTGTACACGTTGATGTTAAGACTACTACTGTTAACCTGGCTATCGTTAAACCGCTATCAATTAATTACAAGGAAACCTTAATGACTCAAGTAACGGCTATGTTAGTGATGTTGGTCTTATATGGGATACTTCCAGCAGCAGGATTATACTTGGGCTATCGTGGTATTAAAAAAGTCACTGCGCCGAAGATGCTGGCCTACAAAGCTATGCCGCAGTTGGGTTATATTCCAGAAAAAAGCTTACCGGATGACGTCAAAGCTGCTTTAGACTTGATCAATCAAAAAGGCGAAAAGCTTAGTCTTATCTATGGTGATACCAATAATGACGGTCAAATAGATGACAAAGATACGGTCAATGAAACTTATATAATGCTTCAGAACTTAATGGATCGCCATGTTCCGCAAGCGGTGGCGGACTATCGTCGTTTACACGATTTGGATGGTGCACGTGCTGATACTACTAAGATTAAGCACTCTAATGTCACTGGCAAAGAGGCTCTATTAGAGGTTTTAGGGACTATTAATGTGCAATTCGATGATCTGCTCGATGCCTCTTATCACCAAGATGGGCAGAAGCTGCTAGTCACTAACCGTTATCTACAACAGCGCTTTGATACTCCAGTCTCTAAGGATCAGGCTCGACATGCTATTGAAGGCCTCGGTGAAGATAGTAATAGCAGGATAACTAATACTATAAATAGCAACACTAATACTAACAATCCTAATCGTACTACTATCATTGAGAGTCCTGTAACGGTTGAAAGTAATGTAAACACTGAAAGTGATGAGCTTAGAGCCAGTACCACTATTAGTAACAGTGACAGTAATAGCGTTAAGCGTGATCCTTTAATAATTGAAGAGCCGAGTCTCGATAAGCCTGAAGGGTAACAGCAAAAGCTGCTAGTCAATAGCAAGGGAAGAGGAACTGATAAGATGTTAATGTTGCTAAGTATGAGTGTACTCGGCACGGTTACTGTCTACTACTTAGGGAGGAAGGGCTGGCTGATGCTACATCAGGCAGTCGGTATTACTCTAGGCGCACTGAACTATCAAAACCCGAACACACTGCTATCAACCAATGCTTTATTGTGGAAAAATTTAACCGTAAATAAGCAACATCTGCTTCACTTATCAGATAGACAGCTGCGCCAGCTACAAGCTATTGATAGTAAAGTCGCTACTTATCGACACTGTCAGCAGTCTTTAGCGCAGCAGAATATCACCGCTATGATGACTGAGCAGCAGTTTGTACTGCATAAGTTATTACAGACACGCTTGCCAGAAATGCTGGCTAGCCATTATCATCTAGTGAGCGTCAGTACTAGCAATAATAAGCGAACTGAAGCTAGACAGCTATTACAAACTCTATTGGACAATGTTGAGCAGCGTTTGGAGTCTTTAGTAGCACAAATGGAAAATACGCACTTGCAGGACTTGCGAGTTATGAAGCAGTATTTAGATAGTCATGACAAGTAGGCAATAGCTTTATAGTCCGTATAGAGGATTTGGAGGGTGCAGGGGATACCCCATGCCCCATGCTTGTGATCGATAAAATCACTAACTTTAGAGTAACCCATAAAAAAGCGGCCGATGATAAATAATC
>NZ_JAHLMU010000001.1:865372-1234361 GCF_018919485.1 Psychrobacter sp. TAE2020 | reverse complement strand
GTGTAAATACAGAGTATAAAATTGAAAATAAGTATCTTGTTAATATTAATTTTTTTATATTGTTAATATCATCTGTACTTTGGATTTTTATAATATATTTTATATTAGGTATAAAAGAGTATAAAGAGTTTTATAGTGATGGAGGTATTGTATTTAATATAGTTTTCGTATACTTAACTGTCGTAATAAATGTGTCTTTTTTACTAGCTCTTTTGGCTTCCCGCTGGGTAAAGTTAGCTTTAATTACTTTCTTAATATGGTCTTTATTTGCATTTAGCTTAGGTGTAAGAGGGCCAGCACTTTATCCATTTGCGATTGGAGGTGCGATTTTAATTTCGAGGAAGTTAATAAAATTAAACTATAAAAGGTTAATAGTGGGGTCTTTGGCTTTTTTATCTGCTTTGTCATACAAATTTCTTGACCGTGGTGGTTTAGATGTTGATAAAATTATTGATCCTCTCGCTGCAATTCAAGAGATGGGTGGATCATTACGTCCAGTATATGAAGTGAAAAGTTGGATTAACCAGGGTATGGATTTCTACCTAGGAGGAACATATCTCGCCCCTTTTGATAGACAGTTCAATAGCGTTTTTAAATTAAAAGAGAATCTGCCCAGTACTGTGGATGATAGGCTAATGAATGTAATGATTAACAATAAATCAGGGCCATATGGTTTTTCATTAATTGCTGAAGTATTTATTAACTTTGCAAACTCTGGTGTAATCGTACTGGGCTTTATGGTAGGCTTGTTTTTTAAATATTTAGATTCAAGAATAAGTAATAAGTCAGTAACGCCTGTCTTGATAGTATTTGCTTACGGATTTTTTTACCATATACGACAATCATTTGCAAGTACTTTCGGCACTGTTGTTGTTGGTATACTATATATATCCATTTTAGTTTTTATGTCAGGATTATTAAATAAAATTCAAAAGCATAGTTATTGATTCCATTTTTAGTAGTTAAAGATGAAGTCAATTAGCAAGTAGAGTTTTAAAGACTTAGAGAGTAAATTAGAGTTATGCAATTAACAGTTATTAATTTTATAATATTTCTATTAGATCAGTAACTCTTTATTAAAGTATAGACAGTTCATTGTAAAGTTGGAATGATACATATCCTAAATATTATTATTCAGATCACTGTTTTATGCTGGATAGTGTTTATATATAACTATGTATTTTTCATCATAATTGTAAAGTTAATAACAGGTTAATATTAAATGAAAGTATTGTTTGTACACGACCATAAGTTTAAAGTAGATAATAATGTTTATTATAGTAGCGGATCATTTTCTGCAGATATATGGCAACGATACTTAAGCGTATTTAAGTTCTTGACTGTTGTTGGGCGAGATGATGGAAAAATAACCAATAATCATAATAAATATTCTATTTCTTCAGCAAGCGGAGTTGATTTTGTATTGTTACCTAACATATCTAATTTCAAAAACGAAGTTCTGGGTAATAACTTTGTTAGAGAGAAATGTAAGAAACTAGTAGCTTCAAACGATGCTTTGATTGCTAGACTTCCTAGTAAGTTAGGGACCTTATTCATAAAAGAAGCTATTCGTCAAAATAAACCTTATGCTATCGAAGTAGTAGGAAACGCTTGGGATGCCTTGTGGAGTTATGGAAGTTTAAAAGGTAAGTTGTATGCTCCTATAATGGAGATGAATACAAAGAAAGTAATCTATAATGCTCCTTTTGTAATTTATGTTACCGAGTATTTTCTTCAGAAAAGATATCCTTGCAAAAATGGAGAAACAGAATTTTGTTCAGATGCGGAGGTAAATGAAGTGAGCAATGACGTCTTAACTCAGCGACTATCTAGAATTAACAGTCATTCTAGTAAAACTACATTTGGGTTAATTGGACATTACTCTGCTGATTATAAAGGAATAGATGTGGCCATTAAAGCCTTAGCTCATATATCTCCATATCTTAAAAACTGGGAATTTCAAATCGTGGGTTCAGGTGATCCTACTAAATATATTGAGTTAGCTAAAAAACTGAAGGTCATTAATAATATACGTTTTATAGGAAGACTGCCATCTGGAAAGCCCATTTACGACTGGTTGGATAGTATTGATGTTTACTTGCAACCTAGTTTAGTAGAAGGTCTTCCAAGAGCATTAGTTGAGGCTATGAGTCGGGGTTGTCCATCATTAGGTAGTACTATTGGCGGGATTCCTGAACTTCTTAATGAAGCACAAGTTAGTAAGCCTGGTAATCATATTGATTTATCTCAAGATATTTTTACCACAGTTAACGATAAGGATTTGATGTTTAAGTTAGCTAATGATAACTTCAATAAAGCCTCATCTTATTATAAATCTCAGCTTACCGAACGCCGGACTGAGTTTTGGATAAGTTTCTACGACTATATACTCGAGCATAAAAATATAATTAAAATATAAGGTTTGTAAAAATATGAAAGCTATTATAGTACCAGGAGTAACTGATTTAAATAAAGGCGATCAAGCGCTCGTTTGGGAAAGTTATCGCTTAATAAAAGATTTAAAATTATTTAGTGATATTCATATTTTAGAAGGTGGTGACACTAAAGAAGAAAAAGATTTATTATGCTCTCAGACACGAGAAAGAGGGTACAATTTAGTAAAAGGTATACTTAAGCATCCGAGGAGAGGCCAACACGCGTCTCAAGATCATGTAAAAGAATCTAAAATGTCTTATCTTAGACTGATTACAAATGGAGTTTTAGATTTTACTACAAACTCTTCTGTCATTATCTTTTCAAAAAACAATTTCCTATCATCTGTTTTATTTAGTAACAACTTACTAGAGAAAATTCAAATATTCAGAGATTGCGATGTTGTTTTTGTAAAAGGAGGTGGCTTCCTTCATGCTCATGGTGAATTCTTCTCTCCATATCTTATTTGGTATTTTCTGTTTTATTTGCGACTTGCAACAAGATTAGGAAAAAAAGTAGTAGTTCTGCCAAATTCATTTGGACCTTTTGATGGGCTTACTGTTCAAGAACAAATAAAATCAGTTCTTACAGATTGTGATCTAATATATGCAAGAGAAAAAGTCTCTGCCGATGCAATATCCAAAGTTATTGATAAAAAGATTAATGTTAGACCTGACTTAGGTTTCTATCTCAGACCATCTCACGATACTGATAAGATAAACAGTATTATGAATAAATATAATCTAACTAATAGTGATAAAATAGTTGGAATAACTGTTAGACCATGGAGGTTTCCTGGTCATAAAAATACGGAAGAGCTATATAAGCGCTATATAGAATCTATTGCAGAGTTCGCTTCCTATGTAACTAAAAAAGGATATAAAGCTGTAGTTTGTAATCAATCTATAGGCCCTAACTCTCATGAAGATGATAGGAATGCTATTCGAGACTTGCTTGTTATATCTAATGATATAATATGGATAAATGAAAACTTACATTGTGATGTTTTAAAAGCTTTGTATTCTAGGTTCTTCTGTTTACTAGGAACTAGGTTTCACTCTGTTATATTTTCTTTGACCTCCCTTATCCCATGTATTGCTATAGGATATGGTGGCAATAAAGCTAAAGGTATTATGACTGATTTTGGCTTAAATGAATTTGTAATTCCGATTGAACTGGTTAAAGAAGATAATCTGATTTATTTATTTGAGGAAATAGAAAGGAATTATGAAGTCATTACTTCTAAGTTATTAGAAGGAGTTAATGTAATAGAGTCTGAACGTAACCTCATGATTGATGAGATTCGTAAAGCTATTAAACAATAATAACTAAAAAATTATTTATTAAGTTAATAATAAATTTTTATCTTAATCTCTTGTTTAGAGATATCTGCAATATTATTTATTAACTTAGAGTGGTATCTCGAATGAAGATTTTGATTATAGGTACTATTGCATCAAGTTTATACACTTTCCGAAAAGACTTTATAAAATCTTTAGTTGAGAGAGATTATATTGTTTATGCGTTTACAACTGATTATAGCGAAAATGAGCTAGCAAAAATTGAGCAGTTAGGTGCTATACCTATAACTTATAAATTAAATCGTGGTGGCCTTAATCCTTTATCTGATATAAAAGCGACTTATGATCTATCAAAAATAATTAAAGAAATAGCTCCAGATTTGGTTTTCTCATATTTTTCTAAACCAGTTATTTTTGGAACCTTGGCAGCGAAGCTTGCTAAAGTACCGCAGATAGTTGGTATGCTAGAAGGACTGGGTTATGCATTTACTGATCAACCCAAAGTATTAACTAAAAGAGTTCAGCTTATAAGAAAGTTGCAGGTTTTTCTCTATAAAATATCTCTACCTCGATTAGATCAGCTTATATTTTTGAACCCTGATGATCCAAAAGATTTATTAGACAGATATGCAATAAAAGTAGATAACGTAGCTATTTTAGGGGGCATTGGTTTAAATTTGAATGAGTATTCTTATCAGCATATAACTAACACCAGCCTGCCTATAAAATTTTTATTCATTGGTCGTTTACTTAAAGAAAAAGGTATTCATGACTTCGTATCAGCCGCGAAGAGAGTGAAAGAAATGTTTCCTGATACTCAGTTTATAGTTTTAGGAGCAATTGACGATTCAAACTTAGGTGCTCTACAGAAGTCAGAGTTAAATAATTTAATAGCATCAGAGATAATAAATTATCCGGGACATGTTAATAATGTTCAGGATTGGATTGCTAAAAGTCATATTTTTGTACTCCCGTCCTATCGTGAAGGTGTGCCACGTAGCACCCAAGAGGCAATGGCGATAGGACGAGCAATAATTACGACTGATGTTCCAGGATGTCGCGAAACAGTAGCTGATGGTGTAAATGGTTTCTTAGTAGAGAAGTGGAATCCGCAAGCTTTAGCTGAAAAAATGATATTTTTTATCGAGAATCCAGAAGAAATCCAAAAAATGGGTTACGAAAGTTATAAGATAGCGCAAGAGAAATTTGATGCTGATAAAGTAAATAAACGATTACTAAACATTTTAGGGCTATAAATGATAAAACGCCTCTTTGATATAACTGCTGCTACAGCTGCTCTAGTAGTACTATCTCCGGTATACGCTATTACCGCCTATAAAGTGAATAAAAGTCTTGGCTCACCTGTTCTATTCCGTCAGACTCGTCCGGGCAAGCATGGCGTTCCATTTGAGATGATTAAATTTCGCTCCATGAAGGATGCTATAGATACAGACGGTAATCCGTTACCAGATAGTAAGCGCCTAACCCCATTTGGGCAAGCACTACGCAATACTAGCTTAGATGAGCTACCAGAGCTATGGAACGTAGTGAAAGGGGATATGAGTTTAGTCGGTCCTCGTCCGTTATTAATGGAGTATTTACCCTTATATAATGAGCAACAAAATCGTCGCCATGATGTACGTCCTGGTATTACTGGCTATGCACAAGTCAATGGTCGCAACGCTATTGGTTGGGATAAGAAGTTTGAGTTAGATACTTGGTATGTAGATAATCAATCATTATGGTTAGACATCAAGATACTGTTCAAGACTGTTAAAAAAGTATTAGTAAAAAACGATATTAGTGCTGAGGGTGAAGCCACTATGAGTAAGTTTACCGGATCAAAGGCTGCTATATTAGAAAATGGCTATGAGTGAAGTGTTTGCAGTGTACGGTGCCGCAGGTTGTGGACGTAGCCTTATGCCTATAGCTGCTGAGCAATTAAAGCGAGTAGCGAGTGACAGCCAAATTGTATTTATTGATGATGCATTGGTCGATAATGCTGTCGTTAATGGTCATGTTGCAATGAACTATGATAGCTTTAAGAGTTTAAAGGAAGAACATAAATTCGTGTTAGTTGCTATCGCTAATAGCAAGATACGTCAACAGCTTGTTGATAAGCTTGAGCACGATAGTATATCGCTATGGACAGTGCAAGGCTCAACAACTTTGATTATGGATAGTACCAACATTGACCAAGGTGCTGCGCTTAGTCCTTTTGTCACCATAGCATCTAACGTGACTATTGGTAAATGCTTCCATGCTAACTTGTATAGCTATGTTGAGCATGACTGCGTTATCGGTGATTACGTAACTTTTGCCCCTCGGGTCAGCTGTAACGGTAACATTCATATACACGACCATGCCTATATTGGTGCGGGTGCAGTTATCAAACAAGGGACACCTGCTAAGCCATTGGTTATCGGTAAGGGCGCTATCATTGGTATGGGAGCAGTAGTCACTAAAGATGTGCCAGCTGGAGCAGTGGTAGTTGGTAATCCGGCGCGGCCCTTAATCAAATAGTGTTATATAATTAATAACTAGTAATCAATGCCAGTTTATCAGCCATCAAATAGCAGATACAAAATAGAGCTTTAAGGATCTTATGCTAAATACCCCATTTTCACCATGGCCTAGCTTCACCCAAGAAGAAGCGGATGCGGTCAGCCAAGTATTACTCTCCAATAAGGTAAATTATTGGACTGGGCAAGAATGCCGCAAGTTTGAAAAAGAATTTGCAGACTGGACAGACAGCAACTATGCTATCGCTCTAGGTAATGGTACTTTAGCATTAGATGTCGCCTTGCAAGCCCTAGGTATCACAACGGGTGATGAAGTTGTGGTCACTCCTCGTACCTTTATCGCTAGTATTTCCTCAGTGGTTAATGCGGGTGCTACTCCAGTATTCGCTGATGTTGAAGCCACTACCGGTAACATCAGCGCTGAGACTATAGCTGCCGTTATTACTCCCAAGACTAAAGCTATAGTCTGTGTACACTTGGCAGGGTGGCCTTGTGATATGGACGCCATCATGGCGCTTGCAGAGCAGCATAATCTGTATGTCATAGAGGACTGCGCCCAAGCCCATGGCACTCGCTACAAAGGGCGTAGCATCGGCAGTATCGGTCATATCAGTGCTTGGAGCTTTTGCCAAGATAAGATTATGACTACGGGCGGTGAAGGCGGTATGGTTACTACCAATGATGAGCAGCTATGGCGGAAGATGTGGGCTTATAAAGATCATGGCAAGAGCTATGCCGCTGTCTATGAGACTGACCATCCCCCAGGCTATCGCTGGCTACATGAGAGCTTCGGTACTAACTGGCGCATGACAGAGATGCAAGCGGTGATTGGCCGTATTCAGCTCACCCGCATGAGCGAGTGGACGGCCAAGCGTACGGCAAACGCCCACGCCATACTAGATGAATGTGATAAATGGCAAGCCAAGGGGTATTTATCAGTCCCTAGATTAGAGCATGCGCCAGCTTTCACTGACTCGACTCATGGCTACTATAAGCTCTATGTCTACGTACAGTTGGACAACTTGCCTGCAGACTGGTCACGCGATCGTATTATCGCTGAGATTAATGCGCTTAAGGTGCCTTGTTTCTCAGGGTCGGCTTCTGAGGTCTATTTAGAGAAAGCCTTTGATAATACCGGACTGCGTCCTGAAACTAGGTTGCCTATCGCTAAACAATTGGGCGAGACTAGCTTGATGTTCTTAGTACATCCAACCTTGACTAGCGCTGAGATTGAGCAGACCGTAGCGGCTATTGATACTGTGTTCACTAATATCAATGCTTCTAGCCAGTAGTAACTGCTGTATAATAGTGGTATATATTGTTAATAAAAACCTATATTAATAAAAAACCTATCAAATACTGCTGGGTTTTTTAACTCTAGTAGTTTATAAAAATACAGCCATTATTAAACATTGCTATAGAAGCAGACCCTTATGAATAAAAAGTTAGTTACGGTATTAACGGCCGGTGTAGTATCGATAGTTTCTATCTTATCGACAACGGCATCCGCGCAAAACCTATATATGAATGATCTGCGGCTAAAGGCTGATATTGACTGGCTTAATAGCCAAGGCGTGACGCAGATTAGTACTAGCACTTGGCCATTGACTGCCAATGAAATCAAACGTGGTTTGAGTACGGCTAAGGCGACAACGCCTGCGCAACAGCAGCTATTACAGTCAGTAGCTACCAAACTTAAGCAAAACCCTAATTCGATAGTCCATGCCCATGTAGGACTGTATTTACAGGCCAATCGTCAGCAGTTGCCACAGAATTTTGCTGATAACCAGTTGGCTGGGCAGCAGATCAGTGGCTCTGTAGGGCTTAGCGAAGACAATCTAGAGTTCAATCTGCAAGCCAATCTAAAGAATGACAAGCTCATTGAAGACGGCTCTGATATTAGCTTTGAAGGCTCGTATGTCGCCGGTAAGCTGGCCAATCAGTGGCTAGTAGCGGGCAAAATTCCAGCATGGTGGGGACCGGGTACTGATGGCAGCCTGATTAGAGGTGATGCTAGCATCCCCGTTACTGGTATTACTATGCAGCGTGATCAGCAAGCAGCGCCAGTCTCGCCGTATTTATCTTGGGTAGGCCCTTGGCAGTATCAGCTGTTCGCCGGTCAGCTGGAGGATTACAACGCTATACCCGATACCAAGTTATTCGGCGCACGTCTTACCGCTAGTCCTTGGCCTTGGCTAGAAGTAGGGGCTTCGCGTACCTTTATGTGGGGCGGTGAAGGTCGACCACAGAATTTTAGATCTTTTACCGATGCCGTTTTAGGTACTAAAGATAATGGCGGCAATGAGAATGGCGATCCTGCCAATCAACTGGCTGGCTTTGATGCGCGTTTGAGCTTAGCGCCTCTGATTAATGTCCCTGCTGGGGTCTATGCGCAGCTAGTAGGCGAAGATGAAGCCGGCGCACTGCCTGCTAAAAATATGTATTTAGCGGGTGTCGACTACGCTTCAGCTGCTTATGGTAAGCCCTATCAGCTTTATGCTGAATATGCAGATACTCGTACTGGCGGCAAATCTAGAGGTATATCTTACGATCATAGTATTTATACTGATGGCTATTATCAGCAAGGCTATCCGCTTGGTCATTCATTAGGTGGTGATGCTGAGAGTATTTCAGTCGGTGGTAAACTATGGTTGGATGAGCGTAATTTTATCAATGCCAAATTACAGCATGCTAAAGTAAACCAAGCTAATGAGGCCATTAACCAAGCTTTCCCAACTACCGACAAGCTAACCGCTATTGATGTCTCTTGGGAACATCAGCTACAGCCATTGACGACGATTAGTACTAGACTATGGGCCGTTGATTCAGATACCCAGTCGACTGAGATTGGTGCTGGTATAGGCTTACAGTTAAAAACCTACTAATTTTAAATTGATAGTTATAAGCGCATATTTGTAATTATTAATTATATAGTTTTAACATCAGTAGGCTAAATGGTTTTTTATTAAAGATATCTGTACATAAGAAGGGTCTATTGAATTATCAATAGACCCTTTTTTATAACCGTATTTTTATGGCAATACTATTAGCTGTTAAACGCTTAGTTGGACACTGAACCAACTGCTACTAAATCCGGCATAGGGGGTAGCTGCTCTAAATCTGTCAGCCCAAAAGCATCTAAGAACTGCGCGGTAGTATGCAATAGCGCAGGGCGACCTAAAGTGTCTTTATAACCTTCCTCAATTATCCAACCTTTATCGAACAGCTGTCTTAAAATACTACTAGATAAAGTCACTCCACGTACGTACTCAATGTCACTACGAGTCACTGGCTGCTTATAAGCAATGACGCTTAGAGTCTCTAGCAAGGCTTGGCTAAGGCGCTGTTGACGCTGCGGGAACACTTGCTGGATTAAAGCGCTGTACTGGTCTGCTACTTGTAATCGATAGCCGCTGGCAGTCTCAGTAAGAGTTAACACCCCGTTATCTAAACGCTGTTGTAATATCTCTAAAGCCAGTTGCAGCTCTTTAGTGGATAGAGACAAATACTGTTTAATACTACTAGCCGTTAGCGGCGCTTCGGAGGCATGCAGCAGTACTTCGATATCTAGACTGATACTTTGGTGTTTATCAGGATTATTGTCTTTATAGTTATTTTTAGGGTAGTTGTTTTTAGAGTGATCTTTAGGGTTATCAAGGTTGGTCATTAGCATACTGCTCTAAAGAGTGGGTTAAAATTTTTGCAACAGTTTAAAAGGGTACTACCACTAGCGCAGCATAATCCACCAATGGTGTAAGTTGCTAAAGCATTATGTTAAGCTTTAGCATTTTTATTATTAAAAATTAAAAGTTAAAAGTTAAAAGTTAAAAGTTAAAAGTTAAAAGTTAAAAATTAAAAAAACCAGCCTAAGCTAACCATTGCAAAGTTAACTTGTTAGTTTGATGATCGCCTTCACTGTTTTCTTCATTATTAATAGCACTATCTGCTTTGACAACCCCGACCAATTGACGTTTAATTAACTCTAGTACTGCTACAAAGCTAACCACTACCCCGATTCTGCCTTGCGAGCTATCTAGCAGCTGATAAAAACAATGCACTCCATTAGTACTAAGCTGGCGACTGATGCTGGCAATACGCTCAGCCAAAGGTACAGTATCTACTTTTACCGTATGCGTTTGCAGTTGATAGTTAGCCTGCAATTGCATCTTAAACAAGCTTTCGATCAATAAATTGGGTGAGTAGCTCGGTAGTTCAGCTTGCATAATATCTTGATTGGGCATGCTAACTAGTGCTAAGAATACGTCACGCTCAAGACGTACTAAGGTGTCTAAGCGCTGGCTAGCCTCTTTAATTTGCGCATAAGCTTCTAGGCGTTCTATCAGCTCAGCTTTTGGGTCACGCTCATCAGTTGGGTTTTGCCGCTGAGGTAATAACAGCTCAGACTTAATAGCAATTAGGGTCGATGCCATCAGTAGATAGTCACCAGCCAATTCAAAATGATCGGTATCCAGCTCGCTGATATAAGCCAAATACTGCTCAGTGATAGGCAATATCGGCATCTGAGTAAGATCGACGTTGTTCTTTTTGACTAGATAAAGTAAAAAGTCTAGCGGTCCGGCAAACTGCTCTAGCCAAATGGCAAACGCTTGCGGCGGCACGTACAAGTCTGCTGGTAAGTGCTGCACTGGCGTTTGATAAATGCGTAAATTACTATTACTTTGAGTACTGTCATTTGTATCGATATTTATAGCAATAGACCCCGCGTTCAACTGTCTAAAATTATTAGCGTAGGCTGGGTTTTTAACCCAGCTTGAAACTTAGTAAAATTGAAATGCTGGGTTAAAAACCCAGCCTACAAATAGTTTGTATTAAATAAGGACTATTACTTAAGCTTAGCAAGCGGACGGATGCCGATAGCACGACGAGTTTTATCCAACTGTTTGCGGCTATGGCGACGGGCTTTATCCGCTCCCATTTGTAGTATTTCTTCTAATTGTATTGGATTATTCATCAGCTCTTGGTAACGAGCACGGAATGGCGCAATCTCATTGTTTATTTTTTCAAATAGCGCTTGTTTAGCCTCACCCCAGCCAATACCAGTAGCGAATTGCTCACGCATAGCTGCGACTTCTTCAGCACTAGCAAAGGCTTTATAGATTTCGAATATAGCGGAATCATCAGGGTCTTTTGGCTCGTTAGGTAATTGCGAGTTAGTAACGATCTTCATAATAGCTTTATGCATCTGCTTCTCTGAGCTCACTTGTGGGTTCATATCACCAAATAGAGGGATAGTGTTGCCATAGCTTTTGCTCATTTTACGGCCATCAAGTCCCGTTAATAAGGGGGTAGCATCATCGACTACTGCAGTTGGCATAGTGAATAGCGGCTTATATCTATGATTAAAAGTACCAGCGATGTCACGAGCCATCTCGATATGCTGAATCTGATCACGACCAACTGGCACATGAGTGGCATTAAACATTAAGATGTCGGCAGCCATTAATACCGGATAGCCAAACAGCCCCATAGTAACGCCTTGGTCAGCATCCACACTATTAGCTACATTAACATCGACTGAAGCTTTATAAGCATGAGCACGATTCATTAGACCTTTGGCACAAGAGCAATTAAGAATCCAAGCCAATTCTGGAATCTCTGGCACATCTGACTGACGATAAAAAGTGACACGCTCAGGATCTAGGCCACAAGCCAACCAAGTGGCCGCAATCGATTTAGTAGATTCATGAATCACCGCCGGATCATGACAGCCAATAATGCCATGGTAATCTGCCAAAAAGAAAAAAGCTTCATCATCGCTGTTTTTAATCGATTCAATAGCTGGGCGAATAGCACCAATATAATTGCCTAAATGTAGAGTACCAGTCGGTTTAATACCAGTTAACACACGTTTGGCTGCTGGCTGTTGGCTATTCAAAGGGGTCACACTGTCATTATTATTCATGAAAAATCCGTATCTGTCTTTATTAAGGTGTTATTAGAGTGTTATTAAGGTGCTATTAAAGGGTTATGCATGTTTTATTAAAATGTCATTAGGGTTCTGTTAAAGGGTTGTCAAGGCGCCTAAAGCTTACTGAGGCTTACTAAAGCTTACTAAAGAAGTGAAGTATAGCAAATTTGCATTGCCGCTCATATGAGTTAGCTTATATTACTTGTAGAGGTCAGTGCGTCCATTCGGACCATTTTTAAAACGTCGATGAAACCACATCCATTGCGTAGGATCGATACGAATCAAACCTTCTAGCAGCTCATTAACTCGAGTAGCATCAGTAACCGCATCATTACTAGGATAGTTGTCCAGTTCAGGCGTGATAGTTAAATGATAATGGGGCCGTTTGCCTTTAGGTATGTTGTCAGGGGTTTGTCGATAAGTATGTAGCGCCATGACAGCAGGGAGCTTTGCTTTATCTCCTATTACAGCTAGTCGCCGTGTCGCTGTAAGAGTGGCTGCCGGAACGCCAAAAAATGGAGCCATCACCCCTTGTTTAAGACCATAATCTTGATCCGGCGAATACCAAATGACATGGCCGGCTTTAATAGAGCTAACCACACTACGCATATCACGACTAGAGATTTGCTTACTCAAAATGCTACTACGGCCGTTGTAAACCAACCAATCGAGTAGGGCATTGTTCTGCGGTCGATACATGCCATCCATCGGGAAAAACTGAGTACAAAGCATACCACCCAGATCTAACAAAGTGTAGTGGGCCCCTAATAAAATAACGGCTCGTCCTTCATTCTGAGCAGCGATTAGATGCTGTAATCCTGAGATCGATACGGTACGAGTAAAAACATTCGGACGATACCAAGCGCATAAAGTCTCGAACACACCGATACCTTGGTTAACGAAGACTTGCTTGGCCATTAGTTCGCGCTCAACTTCTGGCTTTTCCGGAAAGGCTAATTTTAAATTAATTAGCGTATCACGGCGGCGTGAGCCGATTAGCTTATAGAGACTAATACCTAGCTTACGACCTAACCAAAACTGCCAGCGTAGTGGCAAATACACTAAGGGTAATATCAGCGCCAATAGTAGCCATATACCCCAATACTGTGGCATTAACAAGCGCATTTCAAACGGCTTTTTGACGGTAGCGTTAGTTTGCTTATGGGTCTGAGTAATCGTAGGCGTACCAACAGGAATAGCTGGTGATTTACCGTGCTGTAGCGCCTTAGAGGGCGAAGCACTAGGAGCACTGGACTTAGTTATTTTGCTAGGATCAAACTGTTCAGGCGCTTTCATGATATTAAGACTGATGCAGAAAAGGTACTGTTATGATGGGGCAGCTCTGACGACTTTGCAAGCTGGTTTTTTACGCAATGGGGAGGTTTGGGGTTATGGATTGGTTAGCGAGTCAATCTTTCTATATTCTATCAGCCATAAAATTCTATCAGCCATAAAAAAACCTTATAAGCGGTAAACCACTTATAAGGTTTTGCAAATCTACTAATTTATCATTTATAGCTAGTCTGTTCTTATAATAGGAGCAGTAGCCATAAACCAATAAATAATAGCTTTGATTAACGTTTTGAAAATTGTGGACGTTTACGTGCTTTACGTAGACCAACTTTCTTACGTTCAACTTGACGTGAGTCACGAGTAACAAAACCAGCTGCTTTAAGCGCAGGCTTGTTAGTTTCGTCAAGCTCAACTAGGGCACGAGTGATACCGTGGCGAATAGCGCCAGCTTGACCACTAATACCACCACCTTTAACAGTGATGTAAAGGTCATAAGCAGTAATAGAGTCAAGTAACTCTAGTGGCTGACGAACAACCATACGTGAAGTTTCACGGCTAAAATACTCATCAAGTGGCTTGCCGTTAACGACAATGCTACCAGTACCTTTAGCTAAAAAGACGCGAGCAGTAGAAGTCTTACGACGACCAGTTCCGTAATTGCGTTCCATAAGTGTATCCTTAGATGTCTAGTTCTTTAGGTTGCTGGGCTTCATGCGGATGTTCAGTTCCCGCATATAGTTTCAGCTTCTTGATCATCGCATAGCCAAGAGGGCCCTTTGGAAGCATACCTTTAACTGCTTTGTGTAAAACATCTTCAGGCTTATGTGCAATCAGCTTGGTGAAGTTAGTTTCTTTAATCCCACCTGGATAACCAGTGTGACGATAGTACTTTTTGTCTTGCGCTTTTTTACCAGTAACCGCGATTTTTTCGGCATTGATAACGACAATAAAGTCACCAGTGTCAACATGCGGAGTATAACAAGTCTTATGCTTGCCACGTAAGCGACTAGCGATTTGAGTGGCTAAGCGACCAAGAGTTTTGCCGTCAGCATCTACGACAAACCAGTCATGGGTCACTTCAGCTGGTTTTGCACTAAGTGTTTTCATGATAAAACCTTAAATTTAGAATTCGTTGAGAGTTTAGCTGGGAACGGGGCTCTCAAAAAACAGACTGCACATTATAAGCAGTAGCGTAGATTGTTGCAAGCTGCATTGGGGTTTATTTTCGCACGCTTACCATTAAAACAGTATATTTAACCATTTTTTGGCAAGTTTTAGCGATTATCAGCTGCTTTTTTTATGCAAAATGGATGGTTTACAATAAGTAGTAGCCGCTAATAAATAAATAGCTATTAATAAATCATAGCATAAGCTGTTCGATTATGACGATGCTAGCGTGTAAAGTCCAGCGACAACTTGTCCGACTTTGGTTTGTTTTAGACAGTCAAAACCTTGAAAGTTTGCTGTAGCCGCATTTTGTCTAAGAGTAGCCGCTAACACCGCCAATTGCTCGGTCAGATCTTTATCCGCTTCTAGATAGATAACACTACTAGCATCAATCCATTGGTACTCGATTAAGGCAGTCAAAATAGGCTGCCATAAGTCATCAGCGTAAGGCGGATCAATAAAAACTAGATTAAACGGGCCGATATGATGCTCACTATTTTGCTTAGAGTCATGGGCACCTATTGGCGCTGATGCTGATGCTGATGTTGATTGTGCTGACAGGCACGGTGGCAAGCTTAGCAAAAATTCTGCTGGTTTTTCTAACACTTGCTCGGCTTGCCCTTGAATGACTTGGTACTGACTAGCGTCAAGACGCAGCTGTTCTGCGCTGTACTGCAAGCGCTGACTTTGCACAGCGTTCATTTCAATAAAAGTGCAATGCGCCGCGCCACGTGACAAGGCCTCAAACCCTAATACCCCGCTACCGGCACAGCTATCGAGTACACGTGCGCCATGGATGTCAGCAATTAGCCAATTGAACAGCGTTTCCCTTAGGCGATCAGGGGTAGGGCGTAACCCTTGCGCCTCGATAAAGCTAATACTGCGCCGCTTGAACTGGCCACCGATAATACGTACTTCGCCAGCAGTAGCACTTTTAGCTTTAGAAGCCATTTTAGTATTACCTCTAGGGGCGGGTTTAGCGATTACTTTACGGGACGATACTGGCTTTTTCATCAGGTCTTTATCTTATTCTATGACGTTATTTTATTAAAAGGGGCTAGGTTTTGGCCAACAGCGAACTAAGCTAGCTAGTGTTAATCCGCGGCTATTTTAACAGAGTTAACTATTGGGACTTTAGCCGCTTGTGGTTGCGGTTGCGGTTGTTACTGTCGCTGCTGTAGTAATTGCTGTTGCAGCTTTGGCCTCAGCTTCAGCTTGTTCTTTTAGCGCCTGCTGTTGGTCACGTATTAAATCACGGGCCACTTTATCCACCGCTTTTTGACGTTTGATAATAGCAAGTTGTTCAGCGCTCGGCGGTAAGATAGGGTTATTTTTGCGTTGTATTAGCCAGTAATCGAACAAGGCACGACCGATAGGAGCGGCTACCGCACTACCTCCACCACCGTTTTCTACTAGTACCGCAAGGGCGATTTGTGGATCTTCTACTGGGGCAAAGCCATTGAACCAAGCGTGATCCCAATGGCGTTTATCCAACGCCGCTTTGTTATAGCTTTTGCCTTGCGCGATTGATTTTACTTGCGCGGTACCCGTCTTGCCAGCGATACGATAGCGATCAGTATAAATGCCGCGACCGGTACCGCCTTTTATCACGTTTTCCATGGCGCTATGCATGCGTAGCCAGTCAGAGGGCTCGCCATTGTATTCTATTTTGCCGTCAGGCTTAGTGATGATATCGACTTCAGCGCTACCTACGCTACTCTTCAGTAGATGCGGGGTAATATGATAGCCTTGGTTAGCCGTCATCGCTGTAGCATTAGCAATCTGTAAGGGCGTAGATAAGAAGTACCCTTGGCCAATACTGACAGAGATAGTCTCACCAGGTAGCCAGCCTTTATTGTAAGTGTCTTTTTTCCATTGCGGCGAAGGCATAATACCGGACTTCTCATTAGGCAAGTCAATTCCTGTCTGCTCACCAAAGCCAAAGCGTACCATCCAGTCATGCAGGCGCTGGATACCCATCTCATAAGCCAACTTGTAGTAATAAGTATCGACCGACATGGCGATAGATTTATTGAGGTTGACTGTACCGTGCCCGCCACGCTTCCAGTCACGGAAACGATGCGAGTCACCAGGCAAGCTAAAATAGCCTGGGTCATATATAGTAGTATCCCAATTACGTAGACCGTAATGCAGACCACCCAGCCCTTCAAACGGCTTGATAGTAGAGCCCGGCGGATACATACCTTGCAGCGCTCGGTTATACATCGGCTGATCGAGATCATCTCGCAGCTCGCCATAGTCCTTAAAGGAGATACCTGATATAAAAGGATTAGGGTCGTAACTTGGGTTACTGACGAACGCTAACACATCACCGTTTTTGGGGTCTATTGCCACAATAGCGCCACGACGACCATCGAGCTGCTGTTGAGCTACCGTTTGAAGGCCATAGTCTAAGCTTAGAGTGATGTCATTGCCGGCTGTTGGGGCTTTTGACTCTAACTGGCGCAAGATATTACCGTGGGCATCGGTTTCTACCGACTGATAGCCGGGCTGGCCGAGTAAAATATCTTCATAGAAGTCCTCAATACCAATTTTGCCGATTAGATCAGTACCAGCATAGCGATCCTTATCGATGGTTTTGGTCTCTTTATCATTAATACGACCAACATAACCAATAACATGGGCGAATAGATCATCATAAGGATAAGAGCGAGTTAGCTTGCTTTGAATGTTAACTCCGCGAAAGAAAGGCTTGCGCTCACTAAACTGTGCCAATTGCCTTTCAGTCACATCAATCTTTATGGTGACGGGATCATTTTTACTGCGACTAATACGCGCCAAAATGTCAGTTATATCGCTAGCAGTGAGCTCAAAAATAGGGGCTAACAAAGTCAGCGTACGCTCAGGGTTAGTGACTTCATCGGGGCTTAGCATAGCCGTAAATACTGGCTGATTGTCCGCCAATATTATACCGTTACGATCATAGATGTAGCCACGGCTGGGCGGGGCTGATATCAGTTTAATGCGGTTATTATCAGCGTTAGTTGAATACTGATCATGAGCGTAAACTTGCAAATAGCCATAGCGCAGTAGCAGGCCACTTAGTCCTACAAATATAATTAACCCAAAGATAATAATTCGCTGCATAAAAATGCGGTTTACTAGTTCAGTATCTGGCGTAAGCGGTTTATTCATGTAAAGTCAGTACCAAATTATTAAGTCGAGCAAAAGTATTAAGGCTAGTAACGGCGATCAGTAGCAAATTATAACAGAACAAAATAGACTCTGTTGCCTTTGCCATGGCAATTGTAGTTTGCTAGATGAATGGCGGTTAATCACTAACCGAAGGGTTAGATTAAAAGTTAATTCAGCTAAAACAAGAACCTGGGTTGGCTGGGTTGATAAAAAAACGGTCAATAAAAGCTGAAGATAGTGAGATCAAAGGTAGTACCAACAGTCATTTACCCTAGCCAGTAAGCCGTGCTAATAAATGGCAAGTATGTTAAAATCAAGCGGTTTATTTTATAGCATTTTTGCTAAAAACATTGTTTTAGTAATCAGTCATTATTTATGACTATAGATTAAAGCTAATCCTTATGTCAGGGGCATAAACAGTCATGGTTGCAACTTCAATATGGCAGACGCTTGCTGAGCATCCAGAGTTCCTTGCCATGCTGACCATACCGCCAGTGACCGCACTTGTCACTTGGATACACGTATGGATGGCACTAAAGATGCTGTTTTACCCCATTAAGTTTCGGGGTATCCGTATCCCAAACTTTCCTTTTTTTGGCTTACCCGGAATAGGCTGGCAAGGTATAGTGCCGCGTAAAGCTGGCAAGATATCAGGGGTTATTGTTGACCAAACTTTATCTAAACTAGGCTCGCTTGATGAGTTCTTTCAGGCCATGGAGCCTGAGCAAATGGCAGTATTCATTACCGATACTGTCGATCAAAACCTCGAGTCTTTAATCGATGAGGTCATGCTTGAGCGCTCAGAGACCTTATGGAATAACATCCCTTATGCCTTAAAGCGGCGTCTCTATGCGCAAGCTCATCAACAGCTGCCAGGAATCATGCAATCGCTAGTGACCGACTTGACTTATCATGTCGAGGACTTAGTCGATATGCGTCAGATGATCGTCAATAAGATGGAGAGCGATAGACGCTTGATGGTCAACATGTTCTTAAAAGTTGGTCAACATGAGATCAACTTTATTTGGCATATTAGTGCGCTGATTGGTTTGATATTCGGCATTATCCAGATGTTTATCTTTTTGGTAGTGCCCGTGCATTGGACAGTGCCTTTTTTTGCGGCAGTGTGGGGCTTACTGACCAACTGGATTGCTATTTGGATGGTATTTAATCCGATAGAACCTAAGTTTATCCCTTGTATAAAATTCTTCTCTTGGCGTCAAGGCTTTCCTTTTATCAAGTTACAAGCGCCACATATCACCCAGTTTCGCTGGCAGGGCGGCTTTATGAAGCGTCAAGAGGAAGTCTCTGAGGTGTTCGCTGAGATTGTGGTGAAGGATTTGGTTACTCTTGAGAACATCATGAACGAGATGATGTATGGTGAGCGGGCAGCACAAACTCGTGAGCTAATGAAGTCACACCTATATGAGGTGTTGGATTCACCGTTAGTCAATACTACTTTGCGTATGGGACTAGGTCGTCGTGAATTTGGTCAGCTAAAGAACACTATTATCGATAAGTCGATCAGTGCCACTATGATACCGATGCGTGATCCTGAATTGAATGAGAGTCGCGCTAGCAAGATATTTGGCTTGTTTCGTGACCGTATCCGTGCATTGTCACCGCGCGAATTTCAAAACTTATTGCGCCCAGCCTTTCAAGAAGATGAATTAACCTTGATTGTATTAGGCGGTATTACTGGCTTTTTAGCCGGTTGGTTGCATTTGGTTCTAGTATTCCTGCCAGCAGTTAGTTAAGTGATAAATGATGAATTTTTATAGTGACGTATTGAAGCTCATAGCTATAACCACCATCAAAACATCATTAGCAAAGTATCCCTACAGATAAAGTCATTATTTTTATAAGAACAGTACAATTAGAACAGTACAATTAGAACAGTAGAACAGAACAGCAGAATAAGCTTATAAGTGAATCAACTAAAGTATCAACTAAAACAAACACAGCAAATAATCATCTATAGCCGTAATCACATAAAACAAAATCACCGTTAAAACCGTCAAAAAATTCGTAACAGACGCTAAGTGTCTTGGCCAGTTATAAGTCGACCAAGCTGCTACAGCAAACTATTAGCGTATAACAAGGTTAGACCGTATGTTAATCACAGAATTAGGTTATTTGGCCTTGCTGGCCGCCTTTATCTTAGCGATCTTGCAGGTCGTGTTGCCAACCGTAGGGATCGTGCAAGGTCGTGTCGCTTGGCAGCGTTTGGCACCAAGCTTAGCTTGGGCACAGTTTGCCGCCATGGCTGTCTCATTTGGGGCGTTGATGGCAGGCTTTTATTACAATGATTTTAGCTTGGCTTATGTCGCTCAGCATTCCAACACTTTGTTGCCTTGGTACTATAAGTTATCAGCAACTTGGGGTGGACACGAAGGCTCATTGCTACTGTGGATGACTATTATGGCCACTTGGTGTGCCTTAGTCTCTTATTTCAGCCGTGGCCTACCGTTATCTATGCGAGCACGAGTATTAGTAATATTAGCAGGGGTGCAGCTGATGATGCTGGCCATGCTAATCTTTACTTCGTCACCTTTTGATCGCACTTTACCTAATCTGATCGTCGATGGCGCAGATCTTAACCCCGTATTACAGGATTTTGGTCTTATTATCCATCCCCCTATGCTGTATATGGGTTATGTCGGTATGGTAGTGCCTTTTGCCTTTTGTATGGCGGCGCTATGGGAAGGCCGTTTAGATGCGGTTTGGACTCGTTGGTCACGGCCTTGGGCGCTAGCCGCTTGGGGTTTCTTGACTGTGGGTATCGCTTTGGGCTCATGGTGGGCTTATTACGAGCTTGGCTGGGGTGGTTGGTGGTTTTGGGATCCAGTAGAGAATGCTTCTTTAATGCCTTGGTTGGCTGGTTTAGCATTGATCCATTCGTTAGCCGTTACCGAAAAGCGTGGGGTGTTCAAAGCTTGGACTATCATGCTGGCTATCTTTGCTTTTGCTCTTAGTTTACTCGGTACTTTTTTAGTGCGCTCTGGGGTTATTACTTCAGTGCATTCATTCGCTGCTGATCCAACTCGTGGCTTAGTCATTTTAGCTATTTTGGGCATAATCATCGGTGGTGGTTTGCTGATGTTTGCGGTTCGTGGTTGGCGCTTGACAGTTGAGAGTCAGTATCAACTGGTTTCTCGTGAGTCTTTTTTAGTCATTAACAATGCCATTATTCTGATCTCAACTTTAGTGGTGCTACTAGGTACTTTATATCCTATCATCGCTGATGCCTTTAATTTAGGTCAGGTCTCAGTAGGCCCTCCGTATTTTAATGCGCTATTTGTACCGCTAACGTGGCTACTATTGATAGCGATGGGTATGGGCTCTAATATCCGTTGGAAAAAAGACAGTCGTCCACTATTGGGCGTTGGTATGGTCATTGCGGTCAGTAGTTTGGTGCTCGCGGCTATTATTACTTACTTTGTTAACCCGTCCTCTATGCTCAATATCGGCGTGACTTTAGCCGTAAGCTTTTGGGTATTGCTGTGGATGGTGGTTGATTTTAAAGATAAGACCAAAAATGCCCCTAGTCTGTTTAAGGGTTTACGTCAGTTACGCTTAAGCTATTGGGGGCAACAAACGGCCCATATCGGGGTGTTAATAGCAGTTATTGGGGTGGCATTTACTAGCAGCTTAAGTATCGAGCGCGATGTAGCGTTGGGACTTGGTGATACGGTAACGGTGCAAGGCTATGATTTTGCTGTTACTGATTTTAAAGAAGTCAAAGGCAGTAACTTTGATGCCACGCAAGCTAAAGTAGAGGTCAGTAAAGACGGTCGCTCAGTGGCGACTCTTTATCCTGAAAAACGTACTTATGTCGTTAGCATGATGCCGATGACTGAAGCCGCTATTGATGCCAGTATCATGCGTGATTTTTATGTGGCCTTAGGCGAGCCTATCGCTGAAGATAGCAATCAGTGGGCCGTACGTATTTATGTGAAGCCGTTGATCCGTTGGATCTGGTTGGGCGCTATTATCATGGCTTTAGGTGGCTTAATAAGTATGCTTGATAAACGCTATCGCATCAAAAAACCTCAGTCTAAGCTGTTGGCTACTGATACTTTGACCACAAGCACTCTGAGCCTTGATCCAGAAGCTCAGACTTTAAATAAAGCAGTAGCGACTACGGCATCGACGACAGG
This sequence comes from Psychrobacter sp. TAE2020, assembly GCF_018919485.1. Taxonomy (GTDB): domain Bacteria; phylum Pseudomonadota; class Gammaproteobacteria; order Pseudomonadales; family Moraxellaceae; genus Psychrobacter. The sequence goes on along the minus strand of NZ_JAHLMU010000001.1, from coordinate 1,212,400 downwards.
GGAACAGTAGAATGACTACTTCAAACCATAATCCTGATCAAAACGATGACCTTAACAAGACCGATGTTGATAATACTAATATCAATAACACTAATAACGGCAAGCGTCCTAGCAAGACCATGAAAAAAAAGCAGATGAAGCTATGGTTCTTGATTCCGCTAATAGTGTTTTTTGGCATAGTAGTTATGCTTTATATGCGCTTAGGTAAGCCGACAGAGATTGTGACTAATACCGCTCTTGAGCGTCCAGTTCCTACCTTTGAGTTGCCACTGTTGTCTGACACTAGTCGTAATATGACTAATAGTAATTTGCCCAATAAGCCGTTTTTAATGAATATTTGGGGCTCGTGGTGTCCTACTTGTATCGTCGAGCATCCTTTTTTGATGCAGCTTGAAGAACGAGGTGTGGAGATCATTGGGGTGAACTATAAAGATGACATCGGTAATGCGCTTAGCTACTTAAACCAGCGTGGCGATCCGTTCTCGATGTCTATTCAAGATTCAGCGGGAGGGTTTGCCTTAGACTTAGGCTTAACGGGTGCTCCTGAGACTTTTATAGTTGATGGAGATAGAGTTATTCGTCAGCATATTATTGGTGAGATTAATGAAGCCAATTGGCAAGAGCGTATTATGCCTTGTTTGAAGATACTCAACCAAGCTAGCGATAACGCTACTGCCCTCGATCCAGCTCAAGTTGCGGAGGTCTGTCAATGACATTTAATTTAACAACCACCAATCTACTCAAAAGTCGTCAACTATCTAAGTGGCTAGCCTTAGGGTTAGCTGCGGTGCTGGCTACTATCATGAGTATGACGGCTAATGCTGCTATTGATGTCTATGATTTTGACTCGATACAGCAAGAAGCTCAGTACCGGGGCCTGATCGAAGAGCTACGCTGCCCAAAATGTCAAAATCAAAACTTGGCTGGATCTGACGCTCCTATCGCCCAAGATCTAAAGCAAAAGACTTATGATCTAATCAAAGAGGGTCGCAGTGACGGTGAAATTCGCAATTACATGCAAGAGCGTTACGGCGACTTTATCAGTTATAAGCCACCAGTACGTCCCTCTACTTGGATATTATGGTTTTTCCCACCGTTATTACTGATCTTGCTAATCGCTGGCTGGTTTTGGCAAACCAAACGCCGTCAGCTTACCGCACGTGGTCAGAGTGGGCCATCGGTAGATCATACTACTACACCATTAAATGCTACTGAAAAGGCTGAATTGGAGCGTTTATTATCACGTTCTGACAGCGCTAATGGCTTTGATCGTGACATTACTAGCACCGAGGACAAAAAATGACCCAATTCTCTACACTCGGCTTATTTATTGCTCTAAGCTTATTGATTACTTTAGTACTGTCGATCATCGTGGTAATGCCTTGGCTGCGTGCTAAGCGCGCACAAAACAAACCGGTAGATAATCAGTTATTAGATATCAATATCGCAGTATTCCGTGAGCGTTTGGCTGAGCTTAAGACTGATAAGGATACGGGCACTATCGATGATAGTCACTATCAAAATCAAAAGCTTGAGCTTGAAAGACAGCTATTAGATGCGCAGCGCCAAATAGAACCTATGATTGTTCCAGGCGTAAAGAGCCGTTTATTACTTATCATTTGGGTGCCAGCATTAACGGCATTGGCTTATCTATTAATCGGTGACCGCACGCCAGTATTTAACTTCTGGTCGGCTGAAGATAAAGTCGGTCAAGTCGCTGATGATCTATTAACTGGTAAGCTTGACCAGCCACCAGCGTGGGCGATCGAAGATGATGGTCGTCAGCTTATCACCGCTATGCAGAGCAATGTCCATCGCCATGCTGATGATCCTGATCGTTGGATGCGTTTGTCAGAATTGTTCTTATCACTTGAGTCTACTGACTCAGCCATAGAGTCACTATCACGGGCTTATCGCTTATCTCCTGATAATGAAGAAATCGCTACTACTTACGCCCAGATTAGCTTTTTTGCCAATCAAGGCCAGCTCGATACTAATACTCGCCGAGTATTGCAGGACGTACTAGCCAAAAATCCACAGCACGAAGGCGCGCAAATGCTAATGGCTATGGGTGAGGCTCGTGGTAGTAACTATCAGCAAGCTCAAGGTTGGATTAAGCGCTTACGCGATAATATCGCCGCTAAGCCGGGTGATCATAGCAAAGCTTTGGCAAGTTTGGACGAGCTGAGTGCTAATGTCTCTACGCAGGAAAAACAAGCGGCGCTAGGTATCGATGTGACCGTAACTATTAACGCCAGCTTATTGCCTTTGATAAAGGCTGATGATGTGTTGTTTGTGGCTATTCGTGATGTGAAAGGAGGGCCACCGTTTGCGGCTAAACGCCTACCTATTAGCATTATCAAGCAAGGCCAAGCCACTATCAGTTTGAGTGACCTCGACGCTATGATGCCTGAGCGTACTATTCAAATGGCACGTAGCGAAAAAACTAAATTGGTAGTCGTTGCTCGAGTCAGTCACACAGGTAATGCTATTGCTGAGTCTGGTGATCTATCGGGTAATCCAATAGTAATAGGCGCTGAACAAAACCAAGTCAAGGTTGAGATTAATCAACAAGTACCTTAAGTACTATCGCTTATAGTAGTGATAAATCTGCTCATAAATCTAGCACGTTTTAGCTGACGACTGTAGCGTGCAATCAATTTATATGAACAGTCAAGTCATAGCGAGCTATCACTCTTAGGTTAAAAATACTTGAGGTTTACAAAGCTGCAAGGTAAGGTAAGCCTTGCAATTTAACAATACCTAAATTTTATCTATAAATCCCACTCATTAAGGAGAGTCGTACAATGATGCGCATTATTTTGCTAGGACCGCCAGGCGCCGGTAAGGGCACCCAAGCTCAGTTTATCTCAAAAGAGTATGATATCCCGCAAATCTCAACTGGTGATATGCTCCGTGCTGCTATCAAAGAAGGCAGCGAGCTTGGCCAACAAGCTCAAGGCATTATGAATGCTGGCGGCTTAGTCTCTGACGATCTAATTATCAATTTAGTGAAAGAGCGCATTACCAAGCCTGACTGTGCTAATGGCTGTATTTTTGATGGCTTCCCACGTACTATCCCACAAGCGCAAGCCCTTGCAGAAGCAGATGTTGCGATCAATCATGTGATTGAAATCAGCGTTCCTGATGATGAGATCGTCAAGCGTTTATCAGGTCGTCGTCAACATGCTGGCTCAGGTCGTGTTTATCACATTGATCATAATCCTCCTAAGCAAGAAGGCATCGATGATGTCACTGGCGAAGCGTTGATTCAACGTGAAGATGACAAAGAATCTACTATCCGTGAGCGTTTAGCCACTTATCATCAGCAAACTTCTACTTTAGTAGGCTTTTACCAAGATCAAGCCAAGCAAGGTGCTAATGCTAACAGTGCTCCTGATTATGATAAGTTTGATGGTACCCAAGCTATTGATACTGTTAAACAGCAGATTTTGACGGCATTAAAAGGGTAAGGTTTACTGAGCTAATTTCGCTAAAATGATGTCGCTAAAATGATTTGGCTTCATTAGCTTTACTGAACTAGCTTCACTAAACTAACTTCACTAAACTAATAGTTAGCCAAAAAAACCTCAATGGTTCAAGTTGAGGTTTTTTTATGCTGGTAATCAGCAGCTAAAAAGCCGTCACCTTAGCTAAGATGACGGCTTTTTTAGCATAAAGCAGAGCTTAAAAACTTACGCTTTGCCTTCAGCATCTATTTGAGCATTAGCTGAATCGCCAGCTTGCTCTTGGCTTTGAGCATAAGCCTGATCGAAGTTAACAGGAGCTAATAGTAACTGCGGGAAACTACCACGGGTAACGATGTCGCTGATCACTTCACGAGCATAAGGGAACAAAACGTTAGGGCAATAAGCACCTAGGATTTGGCCTATTTGATCTTCAGGAATATTCTTCAATAAGAAGATACCTGCTTGATGAACTTCAGCGATAAAAGCCGGTTGCTCAGCATTCTTAGCAGTAACGCTCACGGTCAAGATAACTTGATAATGGTCGTCATCAAGCTTTTCGGCATTGCTAGAAAGATTAATGTCTAGCTCAGGGTTCCACTCTTTAGTAAAGACCTCTGCGCCTGGCACTTCTAATGACATATCTTTAACATAAATGCGTTCTAGGGCCAGTTGTGGTTGTGCTTGTTCGTCAGCCATGATGTTTCCTCAAAAATTAAAATTTTATGGTTATTTTAGGATTAGCTCACTTGAATAGTGAATTATTAGCCTGCTAATAATTCGTCAAGCTTGCCTTGTTGATTGAACTGATTAAGCTCATCAAAGCCACCAACAAAAGTATCGCCAATGAATATCTGGGGTACTGTGCGATAATTATTAGTTTTTTTCATCAGCTCGCGACGTTCTTCGCTGCTAATATCATGCATGCCAATTTCTTCATACTCAACCCCTTTGTTCTTTAATAATTGTTTGGCGTTTGAGCAGTATGGGCAGATAGGAGTAGTATATACTTTTACAGATACGGTCATGATAAATCCTTGATAGGTTTGTTGATTATATAGGGATAAGACAGTACCAAGCCAATAATATAATGATTACAGCCAATACTAAATTAATAGTTAGTAGGTATTTGTCTATCTTCAGTTATAAAGTGGGGCTGTGAGTCATTAATTCAAGCGCAACTAGCTATAATTGAGCAAATAGTCATAACTGAACTACAAATGAGACATAAAAAAGACACCATAAGATTATGATGTCTTTTTTGTTTTTCACTGCCATTGCCACTGCAACCAGCAGTAACGAAAGTTATTTATACAAGCTTGGCTTGGTTTTGCCTTTAGCCTTTGGCTGAGTGTCTTTTAAGCCCACTAGAGGCATACCGCCTGCTTGCCAGCCACCGATACCACCGTCTAAACGATAGACATTTTCTTTACCGATCATTTGTATCGCAGCGCCAGCAGTGGCCCCCATATCACAAATAATAACTATTGGGTCTTCGATAGCACGTACTTCTGCTAGTCGCTCTTTTAGCTCAGTGAAGGGAATGTTACGACTGCCTTGAATGTAGCCAGTAGTGAATTTCTTATTGGCGCGAATATCAATTAATTGCGCGTTTTGAGAATTCACCATCATACCAAGCGTATTGGGCGACACTTTTTTACCGCTGCGTTTGCTTTCAATGGCAAAAAACAATACGGCAAGTACTGCTAAAATACCAAATAAAAACGGGTGGTTACCCACAAATTCAAGCGCACGATCCAAAACATACCTCCAAAAAATAAGTGTTCTTTTAAGTTGTGGATACAACTTAACCTAGTGAACAAGGCGCTATTATACCGATTTGGTCAATCATAGTAAACGCAGGATAGCAAAGCGTTTGCTAATCTAAGCTTTGCCAACTAATTAATAGCTTATATCGACAAAGCAAAGCGCTAATAAGGCTTAGTGTCTGCTTCTTCCATTAAGGTCACTAAGTTTTCGACACGGCGTTGTAGCACCTGGCCATCAGCCACCGCTTGCCAAAGTGCGCAGCCTTTACTGTTATAAGTATGACGACAGTCGCGGAACTGACAATTACCTGCTAGAGGCGCTAGCTCAACGAAGCCGGAGATAATATCATTAGGGGTCAAATGCCAAATACCATATTCGCGGATACCTGGAGTATCGACGATGCCGCCTTCAGTCAAGTCATCAGGATTAAAAGGCAATAGACGACTAGTAGTAGTAGTGTGCTGGCCAAGTTTTGAGTTATCAGAGATGATGTTGACGCTTTGTGCTGAATCAGGCAGTAGCGCATTGATTAAGCTACTCTTACCAACCCCTGATTGACCAGCAAAAATCACTAATTTGTTATTAATATAACGTTGTAATTCACTCAGTCCTTGTTGATCGTTGCTAGCGGCGACATTTTCCGGGCAATCCACTGAGGTTAATACACTCTCATAACCTAACGCAGCATATTGGATCAGTAACTCATTAGTATTGGCATCATCATTGTCAGCCAGTAGATCGGCTTTGTTTAGCACTAATAGAGGCTTAACACCGGCATGGTGACAGACGACTAAATAACGATCTATCAAAGTCGGCGCAGCAGCAGGTAGCGGTGCAAACACGATCGCTAGAATATCAATATTAGCGGCGACTGGCTTGAGCTTATGGTAGCGATCAGGCCTTGAGACCATAGAAGTACGCGGCTTTACTGACTCGATACGGCCAAAGCCAGTATTAGAGTCTGCTCCCCAGCGCACTTGATCACCAGCAGCTAACATAGGCAGGTTAGTACGAACGTGACAGCGCCAAATATCGCCTAAGGCCAGTGCTTGCCAAAAAGGTTCAGGGTCATCAGGAGCTATCTCCGGCTGTACAGGGATGACGAGCGGTAAGCTGGTCACTTGCACTTCTAACTGCTTACCGTAATGCGCCATAACTACGCCATCCATTAAGCTCTCATCAATACTGTCTTGACTCTGCAGCTGTTGCTTATCAATACGACGAATCTGCTGTTTAGTTAGTTTGCGCTGCCGGATTAATGCCATGAGTAAGACCTATTATAAAAATATTGTTAAGTGTAACGTGAAAATTTGCTAACATACAGCCTAAAGTAATCGTCATAGACAGAGGTTTTGTAATGTTTTTTACAGACCTGATGATGAGTCAGCAACAGCTCATTTATTAAAACCCAATTTGCCCAAATTTAACTCATGAATGATTATGGCTTAAATGACTGATTTTAATGAAGCATCACTTACTAAAAGTTGCTGCAGAATTTATTGAACCTAGGATAACTTATGAGCACCACAGACCATCCCAACAAGATTAAAATTAAAAACCAAGGTAAAAAAGGGCTGGTATGGATAGATTTGGAAATGACCGGACTTGATACTTTAAACGATGAGATTATTGAGATTGCTACAGTAGTTACTGATCAAGATTTAAATGTTTTAGCTGAAGGTCCAGTATTTGCCATTAAAGTCTCTGATCAGATTCTAAACCGGATGGACGACTGGAATACTAAGCAACATGGTCAGTCAGGACTAGTTGATCGTATTCGTCGTAGCACTGTAACTTTGGCAGAAGCAGAAGCGGAAACCATTAAGTTTTTGAATAAGTGGGTCGATAGTGGCAAGTCACCAATGTGTGGCAACTCTATTTGTCAAGATCGTCGCTTTATGGCGCGCCAAATGCCAGAGCTTGAGCGGTTTTTCCACTATCGTAACTTGGATGTATCGTCAATCAAAGAGCTTTGCTTCCGCTGGCGTCCTGATATTCTCAGAAACTTTGAGAAAGGCGGCAGTCATCTAGCCTTGGATGATATTCGTGACTCTATTCGTGAACTAAAACATTACCGTCAGCATTTCTTTAACTTAATTGCTGAAGATTAAAGCATTGCCGCTTTAACTTAAGGCTTAAACAGAGCTTTGACTAGAATTTTAAGAAAAAATCTCATAAAAAGGGTCTATCGCTTATGCCATAGATCCTTTTTTATTGGCCAAGTTTTATAAATGGCTAGCTTATTGATTATCCTGCTTCCTCTACCTCACAAACCTTATGCGCTAAAGCAATAAATGCCTCAGTAGCGGCACTGCGATAAGCGCCTTTGCGTTGTAGCAATACGGCAGTACGCTTTAGTAAAGTCGGTGCCAGTTCAATAGCGATCAGCTCGTCGCGAACATGGGCAATATTGGAGGGTAGTAAAGTACTCAATTGAGTATGACGGACTATTTCGATAACCGCACTTAAAGAGTTAGCCTCCATCATTACTTTTGGTTGAATGTCATGCTGCCGACAGTAGCGCTCAATCTGTTCACGGGTGGCAAAGCTACTACTCAAAAGCACCATCGACTGTTTATTCAAGGTTTGCAAATCAATAGTAAGGTGCTGGGAGAGTGGGTGATTGTTATTGACTACTAATGCCAAGGTCTCGATAAGCAAGGTCTGCACTTCTATATCAGCAGAGTGCACCTCTGCAAAAGCAATACCGACATCGAATTCATCATCGAGTAACTGCTTTTCCATCTGCTCTTGTGACATCTCTTGCACGCTTAAGGTGATATTAGGATAACGAGTATGAAAGGCCTTGATCAATGGCCCTATCAAATAAGTAGTAAAAGTCGGGGTAATAGCAATTCGCAAAGAACCACGACTTAAAGTCTGTACATCGTGCAGCGCTCGGCGTCCTTCCTCCAAATCCTGCAAGGCTTTACGCGCATAGCGGGCATAGACTTCACCAGCATCAGTCAGCTTGACACTGCGACCTGAACGATCAAATAAACAGGCCCCTAAGGTTTGCTCTAATTGCTTGATCTGCTGCGACAAAGCAGGCTGCGAGACATATAAAGACTCTGCTGCCCGTGTGAAGCTTTGGTGCTTGGCCACTGCCAAAAAATAATTAATGTGTCTAAGTATCATAGTGTTTTTTTGATCTATCTATAAGTATTTATTATCGACATCATAACATACTAGTCTTTTACCTTATCACATTAACAGCGTAGAATTCATTTTATCGAAACAACACAGAGCGCCGAGATGAAAGATATTATTGAAGGATTTTTAAAATTCCATAGCGAGGCTTATCCTGAACGTGCTGACTTATTTAAAGGTTTGGCTACTCAGCAGAACCCACGCACCTTATTTATCTCTTGCTCAGATAGCCGTTTAGTTCCTGAGTTAGTCACTCAACATGAACCCGGTGGCCTGTTTGTGATTCGTAACGCTGGCAACATTGTACCTTCTTATGGCCCTGAGCCAGGCGGAGTATCAGCCTCAGTAGAGTATGCGGTAACCGCATTACAAGTTACCGATGTAGTCATTTGTGGTCACTCAGACTGCGGCGCTATGACGGCTATCGCCAATTGTACTTGCATGGATCACATGCCAGCGGTCGGTAGCTGGCTAAAATACGCTGATTCAGCACGAGTAGTTAATGAATCTATCGAGCATTTAAGCGATGGCGACCGTATCGAATCTATGGTACGAGAAAACGTCATTGCCCAGATTGAAAATATTAAAACCCACCCTTCAGTACGTTTGGCTATAAGAGAAGGCCGTTTGTCATTACATGGCTGGGTGTACGATATCGAAACCGGTAGTATTGATGCTTTAGATGGCGCTACTAACGACTTTGTTTCGCTAGCAGAGCATACCGAGGTTCGCGCTTATCCTATACAGCAGCTTCCTGTCGCCGTTTAAGCTTACTGTTTTTTAAAACAATACTAATTTTCACAACTAGTTTTTCATAACTGATTTTTACAGCTGATTATTATCAACCTAACTATCACTAACCATAAAAGGTATTACCATGATTCAGTCTCAAATTAGCAACAGCGCTCGTCAAGCCTTAACCGATACTATTATTGCTGCCAAAGCTGCAAAAAACTTATCATTCGAGCAAATAGCCGCCAATACTGGTTTAAGCGATGTCTATGTGACAGCAGCTCTACTAGGTCAGCATCCATTACCAAGCGCAGTGGCACAACAAGTTGGTGAGACTTTAGGTCTTGATGACGACGCTATCACCTTATTGCAAGCTATTCCACTACGTGGCAGTGTCGGCAGCGAAATGCCTACTGATCCAACTATCTACAGATTCTATGAGATGATGCAAGTCTATGGTACGACCCTTAAAGCTCTAGTTCATGAGCAGTTTGGCGACGGTATCATCAGTGCTATCAACTTCAAAATGGATATCAAAAAAGTTGCAGATCCAGAAGGTGGCGATCGCGCTGTTATTACTCTAGATGGTAAATTCCTACCTTTTAAACCTTTTTAAGCCTTAGTAAAAACTTCTAAGCTTATCAAAAAGGCTATCACGCCATAATTATTACTGAAATTATTACTGAAATTACTACTAAAATAGTTACCTAAAAATATAACCCACTAAAAGTCGGCGTTCAGCGTCGGCTTTTTATGGCTAAGCTTTTGGTAACAAGGGGCCTCTGTTTGCTGATGAACACTAAACGCATTTCTATCAATACTAAGCAGTCAGTAATCAGCTCATTATGGCCTATGGTGGTCATTGCTGGATTTGCACTGACTCTACGACCAACGATAACCTCCACGGGACCCTTGTTAGCCGAGATTCGCTTAAGCACGGGCATGGGCCTACAAGCGGCTTCATTACTAGTAGTATTGCCAATGCTATGTATGGGTGTCTTTCCTTTATTGCTGCCTTGGATCGGTCGCCGACTGAGCGAAAGTGCTTGGATAACTAGCGGCTTATTGGCTATTGCTTTAGCAGGCTTATGGCGTTTTTCCTTGCAATCAGGTTGGGCGTTAATAGCCAGCGCTTTAATAGGCGGTACGGGTATCGCTATTGTGCAAGCAATGGCACCTGGGGTGGTCAAACGCTGGTATCCCAAACGTGTACCGTTAGCGATGGGGTTTTATTCTGCCGCATTAATGGCTGGTGGTGGCATCGCCGCTATGCTAAGTCCGTTGGTGGCTCAACATTATGGCCGTTGGCAATCGGGGCTTGGGATTTGGCTAGTCATGCCAGTAATCGCTCTACTACTTTGGTGGCTAAGGCCTACTAAAGGCATGGCAACCATCACAAAAAGCGTGCCTATTAACTTCTTTAGCAATCGCCGTGCTTGGTTGTTGGCCAGCTATTTTGGCTTAGCTAATGCCGGTTACGCTTGTATGATTGCTTGGCTACCTACTTATGCACGCAGCTTAGGCTGGAGCGCCCAAAGTAGTGGTGAGCTGATCGGCATCATGACTATTTTTCAGGTGCTAGGGGCAATAGCTATTCCTGCACTAGCCTCTAATCGTCTAGATCGACGCCCTTGGTTATTGTTTGCCGTCAGCATTCAGATTCTTGGCTTTGCAGGGTTGATGATAATGCCAGCCTCTATGTTGATCGTTTGGGTATCGATGATCGGTTGTGGTCTTGGTGCCTGCTTTGCACTGACGCTGACCGTAGCGCTTGATCATTTATCTAATCATAGTATGGCGGGGGCCTTGACGGCCTTTGTACAAGGCATCGGCTTTGTCATCACAGCCATTATGCCTTATATAGCAGGGGTAATGCGGGAGTGGTCAGGTAGTTTTCAGATCGTCTGGCTGCTGCTTATTTGCACCCTTGTGGGTATGCTATTAGTCACTATAAGGCTTGCTCCTAAACAGTATGCTAAGGCTATGAATCTGGCTACTAGTTGATGATCATTACCTAAGCAAAAATTCAAACTCTACTAAATCGAACTCTGCACTGTCGTTATTGAAGTCTGAGTCTGTATCATTATTAACATCCGTACTATCTATATCAGTACTATCTATATCAGTACTATCGGCAACATCAGCAGTGATAACGCCAATCACCGCACTAACTTTAGGCTGGCGTGTGTCCACATCGAATAGTCGCCAATCGCCGAGCACATAGCGGCTGCGGCCTTCATTGCTATGATAAGTCTCTGGACGATGAGTATGCCCATGTAATAGAGCATCAAATTTAAAAAGTGCTTTGTCCACTGAGGCTTGGTTAACATCCATAATATAAGCCGCTTTCTTAGTATTATTGTGCTTACTTTTTTGCCGGATATTATCTGCGATGGCTAGTCTTTTTTCTAGTGACTTATTAAGTAAATACCATTTAGTAAATCTATGACGCATCACTTTACGAAACAACTGATATTTCATATCATCGGTACATAACGCATCGCCATGCTCTAAGCGGAATTTTTGCTCACCAACTTTTATCGCATAAGGCTCATAAATCAGCTGACCGTCGAATAGATCGCAGAATGTCTGAGCTAATAAAAAATCGCGATTACCATGCATCACCAAAATATCACAGCCAGCTAATCGCAACTGTTTAAGCTTAGTGATCATAGGCGTTAGCCAGTGGGTTTGCTGCTGCGATGGCGATAAGCTTAGATAAACATCATCGCCAAGCCAGACCTCAAACCAATCCCCTAAAATAAATAGACGCTTGAGGGCTGGCAGCACTAAGCAATCATCAAGTAAAGCCAAAAAAGCCTGCACTAAGGCAGGCTCTTCAGGTGATAAATGCAAATCGCTAATCAATACTTGCCGTAGCTGATGCGGGCGGGTCGTTATTAGATGATTAAATGTCTGCATTTATCTTAACCTTTGTGGCTTATTAAGTTTTTGCACAGCTGCCAAGGATTATTTATAAGCCTTGGTTGGCAAACTATTCAGAAATAATTTTTGCAGAGGTGATAGTAACTGGTGTTTTTGGCACATCAGCATGCATACCGAAACGACCGGTAGGTACGCCGCGCATTTTTTCGATAACGTCCATACCGCTAGTGACTTTACCAAAAACGGTGTAACCCCAGCCTTGAGCGTTCTTGCCAGTATGATTCAAGAAATCGTTATCTTTTACGTTAACGAAGAATTGGCTAGTCGCTGAATGTGGATCTTGAGTACGAGCCATAGCAATCGTGCCAGCGTTGTTTTTTAGGCCGTTATCGGCTTCATTTTCAACAGGCTTGTTAGTTGGCTTTTCATTCATTTCAGCGTCCATACCGCCGCCTTGAATCATAAAACCATCGATAATGCGATGAAAGATAGTACCTTCATACTGACCTGATTTTACATAGTTCAGAAAGTTGGCAACCGTTTTTGGTGCTTTTTCTTCGTTAAGTTCGATAACGATAGCGCCCATACTAGTGTCAAGTTGTACTACTGGTGGCATATCTACCATGTGATAATCCTTTTTATTAGCAGCACCTAAAGTGGCGCTGTGTTGAGTTGATAGTAAATTCATGGTTAGTCTAACGGCTTTTTTGTCGTCTGTCATGTATCTGGCTGTTAATGAGTTTGTAAAAGCTGATAGAATAACGCAACTTTATATCTTTGTTATAATTTTTCTAAAACCTTTTTTATTTACAAATTTTTATGAGGCGTGATGATGCGTCGCATAAATTGATAAATTGCCTAGGAGCAATGATTGATGAGTAAGCCCTCCAACAACACTGAGCCAAAAAAAGAGCCAAAAAACGATTTTATTCGTAATATCATTCGTGAGGATATCAAAGCGCAGAAGTATGCGCAGATTGTTACTCGTTTTCCGCCAGAGCCAAATGGTTACTTACATTTGGGTCATGTAAAGTCTATTTGCTTAAACTTTGGTATCGCCGAAGAGTTCGGTGGTATTTGTCATTTGCGTTATGACGATACTAACCCGACCGCTGAAAAACAAGATTATATCGATAATATTAAGACTGATGTGCAGTGGCTAGGTTTTGAGTGGGCAGGTGAAGCGTTACATGCCTCTAGCTACTTTGACCAGCTCTATAGTTGGGCGGTAAAACTGATCGAGCAAGGTGATGCTTATGTTGATCTACAGACACTCGAGCAAATCAGAGATAACCGTGGCTCGTTTAAAGAAGCTGGCACAGACTCACCGCAACGTGATACTAGCGTAGCAGACAACTTGCAGTTATTTGCAGATATGAAAGAGGGCAAATATGCTGATGGTAAAGCGGTGCTGCGGGCCAAAATTGATATGGCTGATGCCAATATGAACATGCGTGACCCTATTATCTATCGAGTGATGCATCAACAGCATCATCAGACTGGTGATAAATGGTGTATCTATCCGATGTATGATTTTGCCCATCCATTATCAGATGCTCATGAAGGTATTACTCATTCTATATGTACTTTAGAGTTTGAAGATCATCGTCCGTTTTATGATTGGGTGGTTGAGAAAGTAGGCTTTGAGCAGCCGCCACATCAGTATGAGTTTTCGCGCTTGAATGTCGATCATACTTTGACTAGTAAGCGTAAGCTCAAGCAATTGGTTGATGAAGGTATCGTTGATGGATGGGATGACCCCCGGATGCCAACGATTGCCGGTATGCGTCGCCGTGGTTACACTCCTGAAGGCCTACGTGATTTCTGTGATCGTGTTGGGGTTGCCAAAGCTGATGGCGTAGTCGATATGCGTCTACTAGAGTTTAGCATTCGTCAGTCGTTAGACGACACTACCGCTCGTGGTATGGCGGTACTAAACCCTCTAAAAGTGACTATTACTAACTTTGATGAGGCGATCAAAGAATGGGAGTCGTTAAAAGCGCAAGGCGTTACTGCGCGCTTTGATGATAATACGCAAACGCTTTGGTTAACTCAGCCTAAGCATCCTAACGTTGAAGATATGGGTGAGCGTGAGATTCCATTTACTAAAGATTTATACATAGATGCAGGCGATTACGAGCTTGAGCCACCGGCAGGTTATAAGCGCCTGTCGCCTGAGAAGCCTGAAATTCGTCTGCGCAATACTTACGTACTAGCGGTGACTGAGCATGTGCTTGATGAGAATGGCAAAGTAATTGAACTAAAAGCCACGATTGATCCAACAACTTTAGGCCAAAATCCTGAAGGTCGCAAAGTCAAAGGCGTTATCCATTGGGTATCAGCCAGCCAAGGTATTCCAGCTACGGTACGTCTGTACGAGCCGTTGTTTAGCGTTGAAGATCCGAGTAGTGTTAGTGACGTACACGCAGCATTGAATCCTAACTCTTTAACCCAGCTCAATGCGGTAGTCGAGCCATCATTAGTCAATGCTGACGCTGGCACACGTTTCCAGTTTGAACGTGAAGGCTACTTTATCTCTGATGCTATCGAGCATAACCATGAGCGACCAGTATTTAACCAAATCGTAAGCTTGCGTGATAGTTACAAGCCAGCTTAGATGGTTAGAAACTAGTTCAGTTCAAGCTGGTTTTTGTGAGCTAAATTAAACAATAGTAGTTTGCAACATCGCCTATTTCTAGTACGCTAGAGATAGGCTTTTTTGTGGGCAATGATAATGATGTTTTTCGCTAGTTATGATTATAAATAGTTAACACTTAACGGGAATTACTCTGATGCTCAATTTAATAACGGGTCAAAAAGCGAAATTTACTGACGCTGCCATTGCCCAGCAGTTCACTTTAGTAGTAGAGCTGACCACTAGCATGGTTACTGATGTGGCTTGCTTTGGCCTAAACACTGAGCAGCAGCTAGCAAATGATGATTATATGACCTTTTATAACCAGCCCAAAACCCCTTGTGGTGCTGTGAGCTGGCAAGCAGATAATCAGCAGCAGCGTTTCAATATCGACCTGACTAAACTGCCTAGCTCGATAGACTATTTAGTGCTAACAGCCACTATTGACGGTCAGGCCACTATGCGTGAACTTGGGGCAAGCACAGTCAAACTTGAGCAAGCAGGGCAAGTATTAGCCAGTTATACGTTCGATGGTAGCGGCTTTGATAATCAGCGTGCTGTTATGCTATTACAAGTTTATCGCAAGAGTGACACTTGGCGTATTAACGCTATTGGTCAAGGGTTCAACGGTGGTTTAAGCGCGTTAGTGACGCATTTCGGTGGTGAGGTAGCTGAGGATGATGGGCAAGCTAGCACTGTTATCGACAGCAATATCAATGCCGGTAATAACTCTCTAAGCAGTACAACCCCTACCAGCACTACAAACCTTGCTAGTTCAACGAGCAACGTTATCAGTAACTCGCCAGCGCTTAATCTAAAAAAAGTAACCCTCGACAAACCCGGTAGCGAGCATCGAATTACTCTTACTAAAGGGGATAATGAGCATTTAGTGGTAGAAGCGATCTGGATGGATAATGGTGATGCTAGTGCAGATAATGATGACTTAGATTTACGCGTTGGGATATTGGCTCACCACAGCAAAGACATGAGTTATATCCATGCTCCTGCGCAAATTGGTAGCTTAACGACTATGCCTTTTATCCAGCATCAAGGCGATATAAAAGTTGCTAGCATTAATGAGCCTGGCAAGGAGATAGTGTTAGTCAATCCAGCTATCGCTAAATACTATGGCGGCAAACTGGCCTTAGTATTCTCAGTCTACTCAGCGGTGTCAAACGGCATGGTCTCTATCGCCTCATTACAGCCAAAAATGCGCATGCAATATAAAGATCAAGTTGTCGAATGTGTATTTAATATAAAAGCTTCCCCAAAAGCCAAAAGTAATTTGGTTTACACTTATGTCATTGGTATAGCCATCATTGATGAGCAAGGCATTACTTTGCAGCACTCAGGTGAGGTTAGTAAGCGTATGAGTGAGGCGACGCCAAGATTGATGTGGAAAAAAGATAAAGTTGAGTTAAAAATTGACGGTGCACCGATGTTTAAGGCCAACTAGTATTCAATGGTTAACCAATAGTTAATCACCAGTTATTTTGCAATCGCTGGTTTTATGATGCTTTTTTAACACAACCTGCCTTATGATAGCTGACTAGTGAATGCATTAGTCATCGCTAAGCAGCAAAAGCGGGTAGATGAGTTGCTTATCCATAACTGGAATAAGCGCATTACAATCGGTCACAAGACATTCATAACCAATTTGTTAAGCTAG
Source organism: Psychrobacter sp. TAE2020 (assembly GCF_018919485.1). Lineage (GTDB taxonomy): Bacteria > Pseudomonadota > Gammaproteobacteria > Pseudomonadales > Moraxellaceae > Psychrobacter. The sequence goes on along the minus strand of NZ_JAHLMU010000001.1, from coordinate 1,196,091 downwards.
AGGAGGTTTTTGACTGAGGTGTTGCTAATAATGATTAGCCAGCTGCATGTCATTCTTCCTAATACAGTATCCCTATAAGTTTGAATATTAACGCTCATCTTTTAATAAACCAAATTTAATAAATCAATTTTAATAAATGAACCTCAATAAATAAGGAATTAGCAATGGCACATTTACGATTGGGCGATAGCGCTCCAAATTTTGATGCAAGTACTACTGATGGCGATATTAATTTTTATGATTGGGCCGGTGATAAATGGGTGGTGTTCTTCTCACATCCAGCCGATTTTACCCCAGTATGTACTACTGAGCTTGGCCGAGCTGCTGCCTTGAATGGCGAGTTTCAAAAGCGTAACGTTAAGCCAATTTGTATCTCAGTAGATGGCTTAGACGATCATCATGAGTGGGCAAAAGATATCGGTGAGACTCAAGGTACGGCATTGAACTTCCCAATCATCGCTGATCCTAATAAGGATGTAGCGAATTTATATGATATGTTGCACCCTAATGCCAGTACTACTGCTACTGTTAGAAGTGTGTTTATTATCGACCCAAATAAAAAGGTTCGCCTAATTTTGACTTACCCTGCTAGCTGTGGCCGTAACTTTGATGAGATTATCCGAGTTATCGATGCCCTGCAACTATCTGATAAATATAATGTCGCTACCCCAGTAGACTGGAAAGATGGCGATGACGTTATTATTCCGCCAAGCGTTAAAAATGAAGATATCGCTGCTAATTATCCAAAAGGCTATACTGAAATTAAGCCTTATTTACGTACTACGCCTGCGCCTAACAAATAAGCTGTTTATTAGTCTTAATAGTTAAACGCGAACTACAGTTAACCGTATTTTATCCATGTTAATCAGTATGATAAATACTATACAGAAGCCCCATAGCCTTAGGTTGTGGGGCTTTTGTGATTTTTCCCCAAGTGTCAGTAGGGTTTTGCTATGATAAGAGCAGTAGGGTTACTATTAATTTAATTTAATTTTAAAGACTACTACTTAATGTTTATCAGCAAAAACTATAATCACAGGCTGTCGCTCTCTGACATTACTTACTAGGAATATATCATGAAAAAATTATACGTTTCTCGCACTGCACCTAATCCACGTAAAGCCCTAATTTTATTAGCTTCCAAAGGTATCGATGTCGATGACATGGATGACTTAGATGTGGTAGATATTGATATTACTGCTAATGAGCATATGACTGAAGCTTTCACGACCATGAATCCTATGCAGACTGTACCAGTGATGACTTTGGATGATGGTACAGTGCTTAATGATTCACAGGCTATTTGTGAGTACTTAGATCGGGTCTATGGTGAACGTTCAGTGATGGGTAATGATGTAGTACAGCGTGCTCAGGTCTGTGCTATGCGCCGTATTGCCGAATTTGAAGTGTTATATAATTTTATGCTAGCCTTTCAGCACCGCCATCCATCCAAAGCAGCACGTGTTGATCAAGTGCCTGAGTTTGCAGAGAAGTCTATTGCTCGAGCAGTTGCCGCCCTACCTTATTTTGAGAATGTGCTCGAAGGGCGTGATTATCTTATTACCGATCACCTAACTTTTGCTGATATTGTCTTGTATATAGGTCTTGATTTTGGTAAAGCCCTCAAAGTAAATCCAACCAAACAAGGCGATAACTTGGCGCATTTTTATCACATGATGCATCAGCGTTTTAGTATTCAAAACATGGCAAAAGCTAAAGTTAGCACTGACGACCAATAAATAAGCAATACAATAGGTACCATTATGAAACCAATAACCAAATCAGAAAAATTAGTCTGGTTGCCAAGTCTACTAGCCGCAAGCTTAGCATTAAGCGCCTGTAACGACATCTCTCAAACTAATGATTCTGAGGTTGCAGCTACTAATACTATTAGTGATGTCGTGACTGGTAGCGCTGTGACGGCATCTGATACTACCAACGCTGTTTCTGCAACTGCTGAGCAAACCATGATCGATAATCTCCCTCGCTACCGTTGGACCTTAGCTACGGCTATGGATAATAATAACCAGCCTCTGAGCACACTTATGGCGATCAAAGATCAAGTGACTTTAAATTTTAATCAGCATCAAGGCCAGAACAGTATTAGCTATAGCGTTGGCTGTAATACTATGGGTGCGGCTTATCAGCTAGAAGATCAGAAGCTTAGCATCGATGAGAGCATGAGCACCAAAATGTCCTGTGGCGACTTAGATATAGTTGAAAACCGTTTGAATGAGCTGATGCAAGGCGACAGTGAGCTAAGCTTAGTGGTAGGAGAGGGTACAGAATTAACTCAAGTGACTAGCGATGGTGTTACTTTGGTATGGACTGGGAAAATGACCCCACAAGCTAAATATAAAGGTAAAGCTACGACTGTATTTTGGGCAGTAAGTGCCAATACTAAGCCTTGTGTAGATAATAACGGGCAGATGTGTTTGCAAGTAAAACCGGTCACTTATGATGAGCAAGGAAGAAAAGTCGACGAGGGAGAAGTAGTAGAGTTTGCGGGCACTATCGATGGTTATGAGCATGATAATACTCAGGATCAAGTATTACGTTTACAGCGTTTCAAAACTGAAGCTGATACAGTGCTGGTAGATAATATAGACTCAGAATATGCGTATGTTCTAGATACCGTTATAGAAACAAGCGCTATCAAATAGCTTTTTATCAGTCATTAAAGTAGCTATATAGGTAAGTAGCTAATAGGTAAGTAGCTATTTAAGTTAAAAGCTTGAGCTAAAAAACGCGTTCTGATAAACAGTGACGCGTTTTTTGTTTTTCCGTTAACAGCCTTATTACTGAACTTCTATGAGTAGCTAAGTGATGGGACTTGCTGACATAGGTTAGTAGTTATCTAAGGTTACCTAAATCCTCTTCCGTAAGGCGCCAACGACCCTTCTTCTTAGAAGCACCACGTCCGCGTAAGCCACTATTTAGTAATAGCTTATTCATAGAGTGACTTGAATGAGCATGACAGATGGCACAAGCTAAACCGTCTGCTGCATCTTGTTGCGGCACCACATCTAACAATAAGATACGACAAACCATCTCTTGAACTTGCTCTTTAGCGGCAGCGCCATAGCCACAGACGGCTTGTTTTATTTGACGAGCAGTATATTCTGATACTTCTAAGTCCAAAGCCACCATAGCCGCAATAGCTGCGCCACGCGCTTGTCCCAGCTTAAGTGCTGAGTCTGGATTCTCTGCCATAAATACTTGTTCAATAGCAGTATGAATAGGCTCGTTGGCATACTTGATATGGTGTTGAGTGATGCGTGTTAGACCGTTAAAGATACGTTTGAGACGTTCGGGCATCTCTTTAGTGTCGGTGCGTATAGTCCCTGCATCGATATAAGTTAGTTTGTCGCCCGTTTGTTGGATGATACCATAACCGGTCATACGTGAGCCGGGATCAATCCCAATGATAATTGCCATAGTTTTCCAGTTCAGGATTCCAATTAAGTAGTCTATACTGCTTAGGTTTTATTGTACGGCTTATTATTTATTCACTTAAAAATAAGCCATAAGTTTGATAGTATAACAAGCCATCCCCATATACATCATAAGTTAAGCCATTTAATTTGCTTAGTAGTTAATGTATTTGATGGTTAATATAGTTATTTATGCATTTTTAATTTTATAGGACGGTAGTTTATGGGTCAGATAGTGGGTATTGCCATCGTTTGGTTTATTATTGAGATGTTGATCTGGTATTTACTGGCTCAATTCATTAGTGGCTGGCTAGTATTTGGTTGGTTTATTATTGCCGCGGTTATCGGTATCTCTTTTATTCGTAAAGGTATGGCTTCCCTCAATCCTATGGCGCAGCAGATGAAAGCTGGTGGTATGATGAATGCTTCAATGCGCCCTGAAGAGTCGACTATGCTTAAGAGTGTAGCGATGGCGGTTGCCGGTATTCTGTTATTGATACCTGGGGTCATTAGTGATCTGTTGGCTCTGTTGGTAGTATTACCACCAGTACAAAAGCGCCTTAAAGATATGGCTAATAAGTACGTAATGAACAATCAGCAAAAAATGATGGCAATGATGGCTAAGCAAATGGGCGGCGCTGGGGGTATGGGTGGTCAAAATCCGTTTGGTGGTATGGGCGGTGGCCAAAATCCTTTCGGTGGCATGGGGGGTCAAAACCCGTTCGGCGATGCTGGTGGCCAAAATCCGTTTGATAAGCAACAGCAAAATTCATTTGGTAATGTGTTTAAGCAGCATACTACTATTGATGGTACTGCCAAGAATATCCCTAAAGATGTCAAAAAGATCACTCAGTCTGCCAATGACGAATAGCAGTATCTTTGATAAGTATATAGCTAACCGTGATGCTTATGAGGCGTTAGAGCGCTTTTCATAAGCAAACTGTTTGATAGGGATAAAAGTCTAAAACAGCATTAGCTTGTGGATTAGGCAAAAAAAGCCCCTGACGTTAATAACGTTAGGGGCTTTTTAGTGAGGGTCATCATTAGCTATTAAAGCAATAATCACCCTCGAATTGAACAACCGAAATGCCGCTGTGGGATGGTGACCCATGAACCGTGAAGTTCAGGGCGGATGCGTCATTGCCTCGGCAGGTTTCCTGATACACTGCAAGCAGTGCAGGCATACACAATGAAGCAATAGGTAGCGCACCCAGGTAAAGCATTATCGGCTCAGGGAAATAGCATCCACTCGCCAACACTTCAGAATAACCTAATATTACCCAATGAGATAAGAAATTGCAAGTTTGTTTTATAGCTATCGGTACAACCAGTATGAGGTATATAGGCGCTTATTTAATAAAATAAGGCAAAGACTAGCGCTGTTAACCCTTAGTAGATAAGGCTTCTAGTTTGATGGCTATTATTAAACGGTCGTTAGCATTCATAACCATAAGTCATAGATGTTAGTACTATGCCTGTTTTTATTTATACCGTTTGACAGCATCTTTTGTAAGCTGAGTTATAATATATTATTTCAATTTTGAGTTAAAAAAGGTTGAGTTTTCGGCTATTTTAAGATTTGTGTTAAGATAGACAGCTTTACATCTTGATCCTATTAATTTATGACCGACGTTCATCCACTTGAGGAGCGGTAATCTATGACTAATAAGCAACAATCAGAGTCTAATGACCAGAGTAGCGACCAGCAACATAAAAAAGTACCTCGTGTATTAATGATACTAGATGGTTTTGGCCATCGTGAGGACGAGAAAGACAACGCTATTGCTGCTGCTCGTACTCCTAATCTTGATAGAATTTATCAGCAGTATCCACATGGACTCATATCAGGCTCAGGTGAGGATGTAGGATTACCAGCTGGACAGTTTGGTAATTCAGAAGTTGGTCATATGAATCTGGGTGCGGGCCGAGTTCTTTATCAGGATTCAACCCGTATTTCAAGCGAGCTTGCTAGCCGCGAATTCTATAAAAACGAAGCGCTAGTTGGCGCGGTAAACGCTGCTAATGAATTAGGCGGTAATGTCCATATTATGGGCTTACTCTCTGATGGAGGCGTGCATGCCCATCAAGACCATATTGAAGGCATGTGCCATTCAGCTTTAGTCCATGGCGCCAAAAACGTCTTTGTACATTGTTTTTTAGATGGTCGAGATACGCCGCCTAAATCAGCTGATAAGTATATTAATCGCCTACGTGAATATATTAATAAGCTCAATGCTCATTATGAAGGGCGAGTACAGATTGCCAGTATTATTGGTCGTTACTATGCCATGGATCGAGACAATCGTTGGGATCGAGTACAAAAAGCTTATGAGCTGTTAACAGAAGGCAAAGCAGATCGCCTGTCAACTCGTGCTGATGGTGCTGTACAAGCCGCTTATAAAGCCCGCGAGACCGATGAGTTTGTCAGTCCGACTACTGTTATTGAACATGGTGAAACTCCTTTCACTGTTGAGGATAACGATGCGCTGATATTTATGAATTTCCGTGCAGACCGAGCGCGTGAATTGGCCCAAGCTTTTGTATTGCCGGATCATGAGTTTTCAGGGTTTGCACGTCATAAGCGTCCTAAACTTGCCGCTTTTGTAATGCTAACTAAGTACTCAGATATTCTAGCGGATAACAGTAAGACTAGTATCGCTTATTATCCCACCTCATTAAACAATACGTTAGGTGAATACTTACAAGATCAAGGCAAAACGCAGTTGCGTATCGCTGAGACCGAAAAGTATGCGCATGTGACTTTCTTCTTTAGTGGCGGTCAAGAGGCCGAGTTTACTGGTGAAGATCGCATATTGATACCATCGCCTGATGTGGCGACTTATGACTTACAACCGGAGATGAATGCCGCAGAAGTCACCGATAAGCTGATAGCGGCGATCGACTCTGGTAAGTACGATGTCCTGATTGTGAATTATGCCAATGGTGATATGGTCGGGCATACCGGTATTTTTGCTGCGACAGTACAAGCAGTAGAAGCGTTAGATGTCTGCGTAGGACGCGTTGAAAAAGCCATTCGTGCTGCCAATGGTGAGATGCTAATCACGGCCGATCATGGCAATTGTGAGCAGATGCAGGACTACGATAGTGGTCAAGTGCACACTCAGCACACTACTGAACATGTGCCTCTTATCTATATTGGTGCACAAAAATTGCAGGTACGTAACGGGGGTAGATTAAGTGATGTAGCACCTACTATCCTAGGCCTAATGGATTTAGCCCAACCTGCTGAGATGACTGGTGAGAACCTATTAGTTCCAGTACTTTAATATTGATGAACCGTTACTAGATTTTAGGGCCTTGTTAACACTGATAGCCCTTCTAGCTTCAACAGTTTTAATTACTTTTACAGCTACTAGGTTTTAGTTAGTGTTAACGGACAATAGCTATTAGGACGTATCAGTACGTCATGGATAAAAACAAAAAGCGGGGATAAGCATTATCTTCGCTTTTTGCTTTGCGTTTTTCTATCTTTGCTAGTGATAATCATTATGCTTGCAATAATGATATAGAGTAGGGGTTAAAGTTAATGTTATCTTATCTTTGTTTGACTAGTGTTTATTTTGTAGCATTCAGTAGTTGTTGATTATTGCGCTGGTAATTATTTTATGGGTTTTTATTATTTTAGATGAGTCAATTTATGGGTTTATATGCTTGTGAACAGTCAAAAATAGATACTGGCTCTAAGGCGGTACTACTAAGCTACTTATTTAGTGCCTGTTGTGCCTTGAGTTTAGTACAAACTGCAACAGCAGCACCATTAACTACGGTTAGAACTACTAACCCTACCGCCAGCTTGCAGCTTATAAACTTGCAAGGCGATGAAAACGAGGTGTCAGCAGATAATGGGATGGACACTTTAGAAGATGATGACAGTGAAGCAAATACTAGCTATAAAACTGCTGATTGGCTAGAAGGCGAACGCGCAGACAGTAACCCTCTAGTGGACAGTAGTGACTACAATGAATCGATAAATACGGATATCCCAGCTGAGGTCGATCAGGTTTCTTTGAATGCAATCTCACCTCAAACGCTGAAAACTTTTGTGGCTCTAGTGGATTTAATACGTCGTGACTATGTGGATCCAGTGAACGATGAAGAGCTGTTTGAGAATGCGATGAGCGGTATGTTGACTAAGCTCGATAGTCATGCTGAGTTTTTGGATGCTGAAGCTTATGAGAATCTACGAGCTTTTACCGAAGGTGATGTCGGTGATGTTGGGCTAAAGGTCAGTTATAAAGTGGAAGAAGGGTATTGGGTAGTCGTTGAGGTGGCTGATGATTCACCAGCAGATAAAAAAGGCGTTACAGTAGGCGATTACATTCATCAGATCGATGAGTTTAAGTTAGATGAAGACAAGCAAACTAACGATATCGTGCAGCTACTATCAGGTGTTGCGGGGACTCAAGTTGACATAGTAATATCAAAAGCAGGTCGTCGCAAACGCACTATCACCTTACAGCGTAATAACAATCATCCACAAACTATAGAGACGCGCTTAGTCGATGGTATTGCTATTATAAAGCTACCTACCTTCCAAAATAATAGTCGTGAAAAAGTCTTACAAAGCTTGACCCGTTTGGATGCACCAGTATCAGGTATCCTATTAGATCTACGCGACAATCCCGGTGGGGTTCTGACTTCAGCGGTGCAGATTGCCAGCCTATTTATGGATAACAGCGATATCGTGCAAATAAAAAGCCGCGAAAGCGCATTACGTACTTTATCTACTCGCGGTAGTGCTTTGTTTAAGCCTTTACCGGTAGTAGTGCTACAAAATCGTTATTCAGCTTCAGCAGCTGAAGTATTGGCCAGCAGTCTACAAAGCCAAAGGCGCGCTATGATCGTCGGCGAAGTTAGCTACGGTAAGGGTTCAGTACAGTCGGTAATACCGCTTAACAATGAACAAGCAGTAAAATTAACCGTCGCTCATTATTTGACAGCGACTGGTGAAAAAATAGATGGAATCGGCGTACAGCCTGAGGTTGCTTTATCGGGTAGTGAGAGCAGCTGGGAGCAACAAGCGCTGGATTTATTACGCCAACAAGTGAAGACTCCAGGTATTCGCTTTGTGCAGAAAAGCCCAGTTGATGACAGTGAGCTTAAGCCAAGTGTTGCAGAGTAAATTATCCTAATATCAACGGTTTAAAACCCGTTAAGATTAATAATGAATAATGCTTTACTAGTCATCATCAATCTCTAGTTTTTTCATCCGGTAACGTAAGGAGCGAAAGCTAGTGCCTAATAATTCAGCAGCTTGGGTTTTATTACCCTCGGTTTGTTTGAGGGCAGCGATGATTAGACGCTTTTCCTGCTCCTGCAGATAGGTTTCTAAGCCACTTGCAGGCAACTGTACAGTACCGCTAGCACTCTGTATTGACTGCATGGGCTGCGGGCTAGTTGCTGTACTGGATGATTGCCCAGAGCTTGCAAGCGCTTTAGTATTGTTAATAGCATCATCATTTTGCATAGCCGTGGCGTTGCTGACAAGAGTAGTAGTAGTACTTGACGAGCTAATAGCAGTAGGATAAGAGTGACTACTAACCCGATAAGGATGTAGATTAACGGTAGTAGGCCGAGCACTGTTATTTTTTACTGTATTTGCATTATTTGCATTATTTGCATTATTTGCATTAGGTTCTGAACCGTAGCTATCGTCAGTAAATTGAGTAACTGGCAGCGATTCAGTAGGGTCTATTAGTCCTAAGTGCGGAACATCGATAACATCAGTCTCTGATAAAGTAATCGCTCTTTCGAGGACATTACGCAGCTCACGTACGTTACCAACAAACGCATGCTGTTGTAGACGCTGATAAGCATTAGCGCTCAATTGTGGTGTGGATGACAGTTGCCATTCTTTAGCAATCAAATCCAAAAAATACTGAGCTAAAGCTGGTATATCATCACGACGCTCATTGAGTGTAGGTAGCGTTAGTTCAATCACATTGATACGATAGTATAAGTCTTGACGAAAATCGCTGTCCTCTACTAGTTGGCTCAAGTCTTTATGGGTGGCTGAGAGAATGCGGATATCTACTGGCACCTCCTTAATATCACCGATAGCTCGTACGGCCTTTTCTTGAATAGCACGTAATAGCTTGACTTGCATAGGTAGAGGTAAGTCAGCTACCTCATCTAAAAATAAAGTCCCACCATTGGCTTGTTGAAACAAACCTAACTTATCGGCTACCGCCCCAGTAAAGCTGCCTTTTTTATGGCCAAAAAACTCTGATTCCATGAGCTCCGAAGGTATTGCGCCACAGTTTACAGGGACAAAACTGCCATCACGGCGTGGGCTCAAGTCATGGATTAGCCTAGCTACTACTTCTTTCCCTGTGCCTGAGGCCCCTGATAAAAACACTGGGGCTTGTGAACGCGCTAGTTTTAGGATGGTTTTTTTGAGGGTTTGCATCACTACTGCATTACCAATCAATCGGCTGTCTAATAGTTGCTGTTCAGGACTTTGAGTGGTGGATGTTTGATCATCAGTGTCTTGACGTACTACTTTGAGAGCGTTTTCAACTAATTGACGCAGACGAGGGAGCTCGAGCGGCTTATTAACAAAATCGAAAGCTCCAAGCTTGAGTGCTTCGATGGCTAAATCCATACTACCAAAGGCAGTAATCACCGCTACTGGTGTAGTGGAGCTATTACTAATTTGTCTGACTAACTCTAGTCCTGAGCCATCGGGAAGTGTAAGATCGGTCAAGCAAAAGTCATACTGGTTTTTTCCCCAAAAGAGCTGAGCCTGCGCTAAAGTATAAGCAACATCGCATTCAATACCCATTTTAGTCAAAGTGATTTGCATCAATCGGCATAGGTCCACTTCATCGTCAACGACTAACGCATTTGCTGTCATATATAACCTCGTTTATTTATTCATAAGTACTAAAGACTGTTATAAGGATATTGATTTTTAATAGTTATGCTAGTCAGCAGTCAGCAGTCAGCAGTTTTCATTTAGCACTGGCCAGCAATATAGTTATTTTTTAGGGGGTGATGATTCCCATCAATAGTGCTTAAATGTTTAGGCTTTAAAGTTTTTAATAGGCTCGATAGAGGAAGCCACAGCAGGGATTACTAAGCGAAAGCAGGTTTTTGCGTGTTCCGGCACGTAGGAAAGCTGAGCGTGATTGGCCTCACTAAACGCTTGTGATAAATATAGCCCTAAACCAGTGCCTGTTTTATCAGTAGTAAAAAAGGGCTCGAATAAGTGCTCCAAATTCTCACTAGCAACCCCATCACCAGCATCTAAAATGTCAATTATAACATCGTTCTGTAGGCCGTAGATTTCCACTTCTACGTAAGCGTGAGAATGAGCGTAGCTGCTGTAACGCAAACCATTGTTAATCAAGTTAATCAATACTTGCTCCAACTGATGAGTATCAAACTGGATAATAAGCTGCGTGTGGATACGCAAAAAGACATCGTGACTGTAGAAATGGTTGTTTACAAATAGGGGCATCCAATTAGCAATTTCTATCAGTTGCTGATGAGGTTGTTGCTGGCGCGACAGTTTTAATACATCTTCAATAATACGATTAACCCGTTTAGTTTGCGCAAATATCATCTTATATAATTCATGATTGCCTTCTAGGTCAACAGCTGAGTGCGATGCTAACCACCGGTTATTGCTGTCGTTATCGATGTCGTTATTGATATCATCGTTAGTCATAGCCTGCTCATTAATTTCTTCCATTAGTAGCTGGCTGGCTTGAGAAATAGCCGCTAAAGGATTACGTATCTCATGAGCGATACTGGCGGTCAATTGACCTAGTGAGGCCAGCTTTAACTGTTGAGCACTAGTCTGCTCACGACGTAAATCTTCGAGTAGTACTAGCTGGCTGGCATCTTTTAGAGGAATAATTTGGATACGCAATTTGTTAATAGTCGAGCTTCCCACTATCTTAGGCAGTTCGTATATAAAAGTACGTGATTGATTAGTAGCTAAAGTCAGATAGCTTTCAATCAAAGAGCTATGCTGCTCAACTAGCTGTTTTTGAAAGGTAATCAATGGGTTAGGGAGGTTTTTATCACCACTTTTATTTAAGATCTCACTATTCTTTACGCTCTTTTGGCTGCGAGTAGCTTTATTTGTAGGGTCAGGATTAATAGAAGAGACTATTTCAGGTTCTATACCCAGTAGTTGATAAGCGGCGGAATTGGCCAAAACCACGTAGCGCTTATCTACTACTATCATACCGTTTATCATTTGACTGATAACTTCTTGATTAATAGTGTTAAGTCGCGCCACTTCGTGCGTTTGTCGTAATGCCATTCCTTCGACATGTACCAAGCGTTGAGAGACTGACCAACTCAAGAATCCTACGGCTAAAAAGCTGGCAGATATCAGTAAGGCATCGCCTAAATTGACTAAGCTCATACTGTTAGCTATGGCATAAAAAAACTGCTGGTAGATAACAAAAATAACAGCCAATAAGGTAACGATCAAGGCTTGGGTGCTATTAAGTAGCAAAAAGCTAGCAGCTACCACAACCATATATAGCATAGTTAATTGTAGATCTGCTGCGCCATTGGCATACAATAATAAGCTTAAAATAATGATGTCTAATATTAAGCCGAACAAAAGCTGTTGACGTGGCTGATGAGTCACTACTAAAAATAACCCAAATAAAATAAGGCTGAGCAGCACGTAAAAACTAAGGGCAGTTTGCTGTAATAGGCTAGGAAGCATTAGGCCATTATTTACTTTACTAGTAATATGAACCATCAGCATCAAAAATACACTAACAGCAAGTCGATAACTATTATAGATAATACCTAAGCGCCGCAGCGGTGCAGACGGTAGAGTCTCAGCTTGTTGAAAATAAGCATTAATGGCGGTCATGATGCTAGAGGAAAGTTTCATAAGAGTGCCAAAGTATTAGGGTCTATTGATCATTCACAAGTAAATACTGCTGTGGTCGACTATTTAAAAGACCCAAAAACAAGATTTAAAAAAATAGCACTTAAACCGTCTTATCTACCTATCTATTTATAGGCCTGCTTATAGGCTTTTGAGTTGTCGACTTCCTAGACCTTAATATAACTCATTAACCACTAACCATGAGCTGTGGCTCAATAAGCCGACGCAATAACCACATTGCACAACCGTCTATTGCCTGCTCTATGGTTTGATCAGCCCATGACGAATAGCCATATGAGTCAATTTAACATCGCTATCAACGCCTACTTTTTCGTAAATACGATAACGGTAAGTGTTAATAGTTTTAACGCTTACAAATAATTGATCGGCGATCTGCTGTGGGCTTTGACAGTTGACTACCATCATGGCTACTTGCTTCTCACGATCACTTAGTAAGTCAAACGGTGAAGCGGCATTATCTGATAACAACACTTCTGCCAACTGTTCTGCTACATCATGACTGAAGTAACGCCCCCCTTGATAGAGCTTTTTGATAGCACGTATCATCTCATCCAGTGGAGTGCCTTTGGTGATATAACCATTGACCCCAGCTTTGAGTAACATCGAAGGATAAGGCTGGGTGGCCATACTGCTCACTGCTAATATCTTAATACCCATATTTAACTGTACTAAGCGTTTGGTAGCTTCAACGCCGCCAATATTAGGCATATTGACATCCAGTAGCACTACATCAGGGCTGAGTTGTTTGGCCATTTTTATCGCCATGTCACCGCTGTCAGCTTCGCCGATTACCTCGATATCTATACTGTCAGATAGCATACGACTGATGCCCATACGTACTAAATCGTGGTCATCTACTACTAATACTCGAATCATAGTTATACTCTTTACTGTCTAAGAAAATGCACGGTTAGCAAATAAGCTTAGAGCTTGTTGAAAATAGCAAAAAATGTAAATCATTGACTATATTGAAATTTTTGCAACTAAAATAACTAATTATTGCTGAAATGTTAATAAATATTGCTGTTATCTAAAGAAAATGTAGTAGATTCTAACAAAATCCATAAAAAATCCATCAAGTTGCTTCATAGGATTAAACTTAAATGTAAAGCATGATACACTAAAAGTACAAAAGCTCTATATCAGCATACTCTATATCATTGTGAGTAACTATAAATGGATTTACCGTCTTTATCTATAGGTACGGACAATAGATAATAAGGTCTTTATAGTGACTACGCATCCTAATTACGCTGTGGTTTTATGACTAGAGTGTTACCCATACCCGGAGGAAGAATGACAAATTTACCATTAACCAAACAGCAGCTATTAGTTGCTATGATAACGTTGAGTTTGGGCAGTGCTGCACAAGCGGCATTAACCATTAATGGTTCTGAGTCTAGTGCACGTGTAAGTTGGGGTGGGGCTGATAGCTTGTCAGAAGCACGCAATATCATGTCTAACTCAAACAACAGTTCTGCCATCAAAAAAGTCGATAACGGCTATGGCACTACTAATCTAACTAACGCCAATAATAGCAATAGTACCTACAGTAGTAGCAGCAATAGTAATACTTATAACACCACTTATCGTGGCAGTTTTGGTAGTAGTGATATGTTGCCGATCAGTACTGATTCACGCAGCGTAGCAGTAATCGATGCCGAAACTGGTGAGTCTATTTATGAAAAAAATGCTAATACGGCTCATCCTATGGCCAGTATTACTAAAGTCATGACCGCTATGGTAGTGTTAGATGCCGGCCTAGATATGCGTGAGGAACTTACCCTTGACCCCGAAGATTTTATTGGGCCTAAGCGTGCCAGTTCTAACCTCAAATCAGGTGACCGTCTAAACCGTGCTGAAATGCTACTGATGGCCTTGATGAAATCAGAGAACCCAGCAGCTAAAAGCCTATCGCGTAATTATCCCGGTGGCTATAATGCTTTTATTCGGGCAATGAACCGTAAAGCACAAGACTTAGGCATGAATACAGCCTACTTTGGTGATCCAACCGGCCTAGATAAGCGTAATGTTGCCTCGTCAAACGACTTAGTAAAAATGGTTCGTGCTGCTGGTAATTATGATGTTATTCGCCGCTTTTCCACTACGAAAAGCTATGATTTCTACGTCTCAAATAATGGAAGTGGTAATCGTACTTATTCAGCCAATAATACTAGTAGTCTAGTACGCTCAGGTGATTATCCAATTGGCATCTCTAAAACAGGTTTTATCAATGAAGCAGGTCGCTGTGTAGTAATGGAGACCCGAGTGAATAACCGTCCGGCTATCATTGTGATCTTGGGCGCTAATAGCTCAGCTACACGCTGGGGCGATGCGAAAAACATTCTAAACAGCTTAGCCTCTCGCCGCACCGTATAACTGACAAATTACAACTGATGTGGTTTAAAAAGTAACGCTTTAAAATATACTATTTAAACAAGTACCTGTATTATCTAAAAAGGCGGTTATACTCTATAACGGCCTTTTTTTTGTTTTGAATTTGTCCGAACTTAGCACAATAACATGATTAGGATAGAAACATAGTGATGACCGTAATAAGCGATACAGCGTTAAAAAGTTCCCTAAAAACTACCCATAAAATAATACCCCCTCGATTATATCTACTGACCAATGATGATGCGATTGAGGTGCTGTTAACTAAGCTGGAAGCCGCTTTTGCGACAGGCTTGATCGGACTGATACAGATAAGACGCAAGCAAGTACTAGCCCAAGTAAATGGCAATGAGCAGCTGCATGATGAGGCATTACGAATTATTGCTTTGGCGCAGGCCTATAAAGTACCTGTAGTTATCAATGATGATTTAGACTTAGCGGTTAAGCTTGGAGTTGGCGTGCACTTAGGCCAAGGCGATGGTGATGTCCGTATAGCAAAACAACAATTAGCGCTCAATCAAATCATCGGTCGAACTTGTCATTACGACGGTGAGCTTATCAAAGAAGCGCAGCGTGATGGTGCAAGCTATGCGGCAATGGGAGCAATATTTGCTTCTAGTACCAAGCCCAAGGCCAATACTATAAGTCGTCAGCAGCTTGTGGCAGGCTGTCAGATAGGCGTAGATAAAGACATTGATATTTGTGTGATTGGTGGTTTAACAGCAGAAAATATTAAGCAGCTATTGGGTTTACCGATTACTTATATTGCGGTAGTAGGCGATATCATGGATTTGCCAGTAGAGCGAATTGCCGAGCGTTGTCAGCAGTGGCAGCAGGCACTTAACGATTGGCAAGCACCTACTTAATTTGAGCGAGTAATTATAGTCTTATTCAGCGTGATCCATACACAAAGTAGCATAAGGTACAGCAGCTAAGCGCTGGGGCTGGATCTCTTCACCACAAACATCGCATTCACCATAAGTACCATTATCTATATGACTTAAAGCGTCCTGAACATAAATAAGGTTTTGACGAGCTTCTGCTGCTAGCAGCTGGCGAGTATCGTTTTGACGAATAGCAATAGCTTGATCTTCCCAGTCTTTATTAAGATCGTCTTTGGGGTTTTGGATATCATCTTCTATTTTACTAATTCTTGTTATATATTCTTCTTTAAGCGCTAACAGCGTTTGTTTGGCAGTATCAAAGTTTTTGCTCATTTAAATCTCCTAAACAGGGTGGTTGTTATTATTGTCTACTGTTCTATCATAAGGCTGACTGTTGAGGAGTACCACCACTAAATGTTACTGCAAGTAGAATGGTTGAAACTATTGTAAAATCTAGTAAAAAATAATGCTGGATGTTACTTTCTAGCCACTACTAAAGTATAAGCGTGCTAGTTAAAACAAAATCTAGTCATGGGATTAAGGTTTTTGCTAGTAGAAGTTGACCTTGTAGGACACTCAGGCTTAAAATACAGCGCATTGTGGTAACCTCAAGCCACTATAAATAATCTAAGTTAGCTTAGAGCCATTATAAAAATGGCTATTTTTAACCTAGCCGTTTTTAACCTAGCTATTATGAAACCGTCTATTACAGAACTACCTAGTATAGTATGATCCATTACAAAACTAATTATTATTAAATTACTTCCTATAAAACTTAATGAACAGGAGCGGCAATGAGTTTTTTGCGCATGAGTGAGCTGAATCTTACTGACAAAGTAGTATTAATTCGTGAAGATTTGAATGTCCCTATTAAAGACGGTAAAGTTGCCAGTGCTGCTCGCTTGCAGGCGAGTTTACCTACTATAAGAATGGCTTTAGATAAAGGTGCAGCAGTTATTGTTTGTTCTCATTTAGGTCGTCCGATAGAAGGTAAGTTTGAGGCTGTTTATTCATTAGCCCCGGTTGCTGATTACTTAACAGAGCAATTGGGCAAACAAGTGACTCAACCAGTCACAGTTAATAGTGATTACTTAAAGCAAAAAGTAGCCGTTAAAGTTGGTGAAGTAGTGCTTTTAGAGAACGTACGCTTTAATGAAGGCGAGAAGAAAAATGATCCAGCACTGTCTCAGCTTTATGCTGGTCTTGCGGATGTATTTGTGATGGACGCTTTTGGTACAGCGCACCGTGCTCAAGCCTCAACAGAAGGCGTCACCCAAGCTATGCGTCAAGCAGGTAAGACGGTTTGCGCCGGTCCATTGCTAGCCGCCGAACTTGATGCTTTGAGCCAAGCTTTACAGACTCCGGATCAGCCAATGCTAGCTATAGTTGGGGGCTCGAAAGTCTCTACTAAGCTTGAAGTGCTGCACAGTTTGGCGACTCTATGTAGCCAAATTATCGTTGGCGGAGGTATTGCTAATACCTTTTTAGCAGCGCAAGGTCATAGCGTTGGCGCTTCTTTGTATGAGCCTGACTTACTAGATACAGCACGTGAAATCATGACGAAGACTGATATTTTATTACCTGAATATGTGGTAGTCGCCAATAAAAATGAGATCGATTTTGCCGACTTTATCGGCTCTCTACAAAAAGCCACTGCAACTATCAAAGCGGTCGATGCAGTGGATAGCGACGATATGATCTTAGATATTGCCCCACAGAGCGCTGAGAAGCTGGCGCATGCTATTAGTCAAGCTAAGACTATTTTATGGAATGGTCCTGTTGGGGTCTTTGAAGTAGATGCTTTTGGTGCTGGTACGCAGATATTAGCGCAAGCAGTAAAAGATAGTGCAGGATTTTCAATCGCTGGTGGCGGCGATACTTTAGCGGCGATAGATAAGTATCAAGTAGCCGACGGAGTAAGCTATATGTCGACAGGCGGCGGTGCTTTCTTAGAATTTGTAGAAGGCAAAGTATTACCAGCAGTGGCTGCATTGCAGCTTCAATCTTAGCATTGATTTGAATGCTGACAACCCCTCGCAGAGTTTGCTACTATGCATGCTCATGTTTTGCGATTTATGATTTAGCTTCTATTATTTAGGTGATCAAATTATGGCCAAGAATGCCTTGCAGGCGCAACTTTTAAAAGCGGGATTGGTTGATAGCAAAAAAGCCAAGCAAATAAGCAAGCAGTCTCAACATGCTAAGCGTACTGGCGACTCATCGAACCTAGAAGCTAAAAAGGCATTGGCAACTGCGCAAGCGGAGAAGATGGCCAAGGATCAAAAGCTCAATCAAGAAAAACAACAAGTCTTAGAGCAAAAAATGCTAAAAGCTAATATTGTACAAATGATTAAGCAGCATCAGATTGCCGACACTCGAGGTGAGGTTGCTTATCAATTTAGCGATCAGTCAAAAGTAAAAAAAATATATATCACTCAAAAGCTCTATGATCAAATAGTGGCAGGCCATGTGGTTATTGCAAGTTTAGAAGAAAACTATGCTTTGCTGCCTCGTCCTTTAGCCGATCGAATTAATATGAAAATGGAAGGTTTTATTGTAGTAGCTAATGACAGCTCACAGGTTGAACTAGAGACTGATGATCCTTATGCTGCTTATGTGATACCAGATGACTTGATGTGGTAATAATAATTTTGCCGCTATAAAAATAGTTTTAAAATTATTTATAGTGACTATTATTAAGCAGGTCTTATTTGTTCTTATATTGTTATTGACTTTGAGATTTTTATTGCAAGTGCTATTTGCTAGATATAGAATAGCGCAATTATAGATGCTGAAATGCATTATTTACTAGAGGTCTATTATGTTAAAACGTCATTTGTTACTTGCTAGCTTACTTGCTGGTACTTTTGCAGTTACCGCTTGTAGCCAACAAACTGAAGATCAAGCGGCAGTTACTGCTGATCAAGCTGCAGATACTGCTGCGTCTGCTGGTGATGATATTGCTGCTAATACTGAAGCTGCTACTGCTGAAGCTGAAGTTGCTGCTCAAAATACTGGTGCGAAAATTAATGATAGTGCAGAGAATGCTGGCGTCGCTGTTTCTAATGCGGCCGATAATGCAGGCGAGGCTATCACTGACGGTACTAATAAAGCCGTTGCCTCTACAGCAGCAGTAGTTGCTGATGGTGCAAGTTCAGTTGCTGAAGGCGCGTCTAATGTTGCTGCTGATGCAGAAGCTAAAGCACCTACTGATCAACAGTACTAATCTTTATAGACGCCCCTTAACAGCTAGTCGATTATGATCGGCTATTAGGGAGTCATAAAGATAAGCTGTAAATCATAAACACAAAAAAGCCTTAGTGAATTCTAAGGCTTTTTTGTGTTTATGATTCATGTTTTATCAACAAAAATTTATGAGCAGTAAGTGGTCATTATCGGTTAGTGCTTTAGAACCTAGCAGACTATAAAATAGCGCCATATCCACTACGAGTAGCGGTTAAATTTTGCTATAATCAACAGCGTTAACAGCTGCACTACTTATTATCGAAAGATAGTAGAAAACAGCAAGCAAAGATATTTACTAAAATTGCTTGTTAAAACAGTCGCTAAAATCCAATCAGAGAGTGTTCCATGGCCTTAATTTCCCTACGTCAACTTTTAGATCATGCCGCTGAGCACAGTTATGGTGTTCCTGCTTTTAATGTCAATAATCTAGAGCAAATGCGCGCTATTATGATGGCAGCAGACAGCTGCGACTCGCCTGTTATTGTACAAGCTAGTGCTGGAGCACGAGGCTATGCAGGTTCAGCGTTTTTACGCCATCTAATTACTGCCGCTATCGAAGAGTGGCCACATATTCCAGTAGTGATGCATCAAGATCACGGCATGTCGCCAGCAGTATGCCAGCGTTCAATTCAGCTCGGGTTTTCATCAGTGATGATGGATGGCTCACTCGGTGAAGACGGCAAAACACCAATGGATTATGACTACAATGCTAGCGTAACTCGTGAAGTGGTTAAATTAGCGCATGCTTGTGGCGTTTCAGTAGAAGGCGAAATCGGCTGTCTAGGAAGTCTAGAGACCGGCATGGCTGGTGAAGAAGACGGCTCTGGCGCTGAAGGTGTTTTGGATCAGGAGCAGTTGTTGACTAGTGCTGACGAAGCAGAACAGTTTGTCAAAGATACCAACGTCGATGCGTTAGCCATCGCTATTGGTACTAGTCATGGCGCTTATAAGTTCACTCGTCCACCGACTGGCGATATCTTATCGATCGAGCGAGTGAAAGAGATTCATGCGCGTATTCCTAATACTCATTTAGTGATGCATGGTTCGTCATCTGTACCGCAAGAGTGGCTAAAAGTTATCAATGAATACGGCGGTGACATTGGCGAGACTTATGGCGTCCCTGTTGAGCAAATCGTTGAAGCGATTAAACATGGGGTACGTAAGGTCAATATCGATACAGATTTGCGTCTAGCATCGACAGGGGCCATTCGTAAGTATCTAGCCCAAAATCCAAGCGATTTTGATCCTCGCAAATACTTTAAAGCCTCAATGGTAGCGATGTCTGATATCTGTACTAATCGCTTTGAAGCTTTTGGTTCAGCGGGACAAGCTCATAAAATCCGTGCGATAAGCCTAGAAGGTATGGTAGGTTTTTACCAATAGATAACTATTGCCATTTGGTTTAACTGCAGCTCATTGCATCACGTATAGCAGGTAGCAACTTATGATAGGACTGATCACTGGCCAAGTACAATATTTGCTAGCACCGACCGCTTGTGTAATGACAGCGTCTGGTGTTGGTTATGATATCGAACTGCCACTACCGTCATTTTGCCAGTTACAGTTGAATCAGCAAGCTAGTATCTGGACGCATTTTCATGTACGTGAAGATGCGCAGCTGCTGTATGGCTTTATCGATCGCAAAGAGCGTGATGTATTCCGTCAGTTGATCAAGATCAATGGGGTTGGGGCAAAAATGGCGCTAGCTATGCTCTCTGCTATGTCGGCAGCCGAGCTCAAGATGCATGTCGAACAAGATTCAGAAGTGGCTTTGACTCGTATTCCGGGTATTGGCAAAAAGACAGCGCAGCGTTTACTTATCGAGCTCAAAGACAAGCTGAAAAATATTGAGGTCGATAGTAGCTCGCTAGAATTTTCTATGCAGCCTGCTGCGGTGTCACATGAAGGCAGTATTATTGCCGAAGTGGAAGGTGCCTTGATAAGTCTAGGTTATAAAGAAAAAGAAGCTCAGCAAGCCATCAAAGCCGCTAAAAGTAACGGCGAGACTTTTGCCGATACTCAAGGGTTGTTAAAAGCAACGCTTAAGCAGCTGTCTGGATTCTAAGCCAGAGTGGATTCTAAGGCAGAGCGGTTTTAGCTTTTACAGCTGCTAGCAGCGTGTTATAGGCTAAAGCGGCGCGGCAACAGTATATTTAAGCGACACTAGTTGTCGCTTATTTTTTTGCTAACTATTAATGTATGAGGTTTTGCATGACTTCTTGATGGAGTTTGGTTATGCTATTTACTCTCCCTATATTCTCTAAACAATGATAAAACCTATGATGCAAGACCGTTTGATCAATCCACTAGAAGGAGCTGGCGACGCTCCGGATTCTAATATTCGCCCTGCATTATTGGCTGAGTATATCGGCCAGCCGGTAGTGCGTGAACAGATGGAAGTGTTCATTAGTGCGGCGCGTGCGCGTGATGAGGCCTTAGATCATACGCTTATTTTTGGTCCTCCAGGCTTAGGTAAGACCACCCTTGCTAATATTATCGCTCGTGAAATGGGGGGTAATTTACGTGCCACCTCAGGACCAGTGCTTGAGCGTGCTGGTGATTTAGCGGCGATGTTGACTAACTTAGAAGCTGGTGATGTATTGTTTATCGATGAGATCCATCGCCTTAGTCCCGTGATTGAAGAGATACTATATCCGGCCATGGAAGATTTTCAGCTGGATATTATGATTGGTGAGGGACCAGCTGCTCGGTCTATTAAGCTCGAATTACCTCCTTTTACCTTAGTTGCTGCCACCACCCGAGCAGGATTATTGACTTCGCCTCTACGAGATCGTTTCGGCATTGTACAACGCTTAGAGTTCTATAATATTGAGGATTTGACTACTATTGTCAGTCGTGCTGCTCGTCTTATGCGAGTTCCTATGAGCCCAGATGGTGCAGTAGAAATTGCTCGTCGTGCCCGTGGTACTCCTAGGATTGCTAACCGCTTGCTGCGCCGAGTACGTGATTATGCGGAGGTAAGAGGGGATGGCAGTATCAATGGCGCTATTGCTGGTAGCGCACTAGACATGCTAGCTGTGGATCGACGGGGTCTCGATCATTTGGATCGACGCTATATTGAGATCTTGCATGAGCGCTTTGATGGTGGTCCTGCTGGTGTTGAGGCTATAGCCGCAGCAATGGCTGAGGATAGGGGAACGCTTGAGGATGTGATTGAGCCGTACCTAATTCAACAAGGTTATGTATTACGTACCGCTCGTGGTCGAGTACTGACCCAAATGGCTATTGATCAGATGTTGTAGCTTAGATTAATAATAGTCTAGATTGAAGGCTTTGTCCCTAAAAAGCATTGCCCCTTAAAAGCATGGCCCTTTAGAAGTACTATAAGCGAAAAGCGCTTACTTTAAATCAATAAAGTAAGCGCTTTTTTAGGTTCACGGCCTTTCTCTCAAGTTCTCAACAGCTTTCCCTTATAAGTTTCGCCTAGATTAGCTTTATGACTATGCTATTACCTGACTATGCCATTATCTGACTATGCTACTACTTCTAGAGGCTGCGGCCATATCTTACCTGGGTTTAGAATGTTCTTAGGATCGAGTGCGGTTTTAATGGCTTGCATCATAGCGATAGCTTCACCGTGCTCTTGAGCCATATACTTCTGCTTACCTTGGCCAATCCCATGCTCACCAGTACAAGTACCCTCCATCTCAATAGCGCGAATAGCTAAACGACTGATAATGCCATCAGCGGTCTCGATTTCTAAAGGGTCATCAGTATTGACTAGTAGTAAAACATGGAAGTTTCCATCGCCAACATGGCCAACGATAGGACCAATCATGCCAGACGCTGCAATGTCTTTTGCAGTAGCGCTAACACATTCTGCTAGACGTGAAATAGGGACACAAGCATCAGTGGACAGCGCACTAGCTTCAGGCCGCAGCGCAGAACTGGCATAATAAGCATTGTGGCGAGCTTGCCACAGACGTTTGCGCTCAGCTTCATCCGTATCCCAAACAAAATCACTACCACCAAATTCTTCAATGATCTCGGTAAAGGTTTGCGCTTGTTCATGGACACTAGCTTCACTGCCATGGAACTCAACGAACAGCGTAGGAGTCTCAAGCAAATCCAGCTGGTCATACAGATTGCAGGCTTTTACTTGCAAGGCATCTAACAGTTCGATACGGGCAATAGGTAGACACATCTGAATAGTAAGCATCACCGCCTGACAAGCATCTTCGACAGTCTGAAAGTGACAAATACCACTGCCTATACATTCGCTTAATCCAAACAGCTTGAGAGTGACTTCGGTGACGATACCTAAGGTACCTTCAGAACCTATCATCAGCCGAGTTAAGTCATAACCTGCAGCCGACTTTTTAGCACGTGTCCCAGTGCGAATGATAGCACCAGTCGCTGTTACCACCTCAAGCGCTAGTACCACATCCTTCATAGTGCCATAACGTACCGCATTGGTACCTGAAGCACGAGTAGCGACCATACCACCGATGCTCGCATTAGCACCGGGATCTATCGGAAAAAACAAACCAGTATCACGCAAATAGTGATTAAGCTGCTCACGAGTGACGCCCGGCTGCACAGTAACCGTTAAGTCTTCACTATCAACTCGTAAGATAGCGTCCATAGCATGCATATCGATGCACAGTCCACCAAAAGGCGCATTCAGCTGACCTTCCAAGGAGGAGCCAATGCCAAAGGCAATGACTGGCATCTGATATTCACTACAAATCGCCACAGCAGTCGCTACATCTTGCTTATCATAAGCGGTGAGTACCGCATCCGGTGGCTGATTGGCAAGCCAAGTCATCGTATGACCATGTTGCTCACGTATAGTTTGATTAACGCTTAGCTGTCTACCAAATTGTGCCTGTAAAGCCGCAATAGCTGCGCTGTGATCTGTATGCGTAGTTTGACTATCAGGGTTAGTAATGACATCGACCATGGATCAAATACCTTATTAAAAAACATCTCAAAAATTCTATCAGTGCTTTTTTAAGCCACTATTAATACTCTAAGCAAGAGTCTAACAACAGCTTTATTTCGCAATGCTATACAGAGTCAACTGCTAAGATAAGATACGCCAAACCACAATTAGTAGCGCAAAAATATAAAAAATGGGCGCAAACCAACCGACTTGGGTAGCCGCGGCAATAGTTATACCAAAACCTGCCAATGCTAGCCAATCACGGCGGCGGTCATTGAGCATATCAGCACGTAGCTGTTGTATCTCACGCAGCTGACTGTCTTGTCTTGAGCCTTGTGAGGCTAAGCTCTGTAGACCTTGATCAAGTAACTTGGGAATGTCAGTAGCAGATAATAAAATCTCTGGCAGTTGCCCCCGTAGCTGTTGTAAGTTACGCAGCGGATCAAGCTGTTCTTTAATCCAGCTGCTCAGAATCGGCTTAGCCAATGACCAGATATCCAAATCAGGATACAAGTCGCGGCCGAGACCCTCAACATGGACCAAAGTCTTAAGTAGCAGCATAAGCTGTGGCGGAATACTCATATGATGACGGCGAGCGATATCTAATATCTGCATCAATACTCCAGCGAAATCTATCTCATTAATAGACTTGTTGAGCATAGGGCCGACAGTACGGCTCATATCGCGTATCAACGCATGCTTATCGGCACTAGGTGGTATCCAGCCAGCACGACTAACGATATCGACCATAGCGCTAAAGTTATTATTCATTACTGCTAATAACATCCGCGCTACTATCAACTGATCATCTTTAGATAGCGTACCCATAATGGCGCAATCAAGCCCGATATAGCGTGGGGCATGACCTAGATCAACGTTTGCCATATCCGCAGTGAGCATTTGCACTGGTGGGGTTTCTACGAATACGTTACCCGGATGCATATCAGCATGAAAAAAGTTATCACGAAAAACTTGGGTAAAAAAGATAGTTAAACCCATCTCTGCTAATGCGGCACGATCGTAACCTAGCTGATCAAAGACTTCAACTTGCGAAATAGGTACCCCTTGAATACGCTCCATGACCATAACGTTCTTGGCAGCATCATAGACTTCTGGCACATACATCAACGCCGAATCTAAGAAGTTATTGCGCATCTTAGTAGTATTGTCGGCCTCTAAGGTTAAGTCGAGCTCATTGAGCATCACTTGCCGATAGTCTTCTACTAAGTCAATAACATGCAACGCCCGTGCTGCTTCTATACGGGCAGATACCCAGCTGGCCAGCTCACGCAACAGCTCAAAATCAGTGATGATAGTCGTACGAATGTCAGGACGAACGACTTTTACTACTACTTCACGACCGTCATGTAAGGCCGCCGTATGTACTTGGGCGATAGAGGCAGCTGCCAAAGGCTTTATATCGAAGCGTGCAAATAGCGTGTCGATAGACTGACCTAGACCTTGCTTAGGATCTTGAATTTGAGCAATAGCGATTTCAGGAGCAAAGGATTTGACCTTATCTTGCAGCTGGATTAATTGGTCAATGATATTAGGAGGTACTAAGTCACGACGAGTAGAGAGCAGCTGACCTAACTTAAGAAACAGGGTGCCCATATCTTCGAGCGCATACTTAATACCATTAGGCTGATGCTTTTTGCCCCAAGCAGCAGGATGCAAGCGAATCAACCGTGCTAGTGGTTGTAGCGGCGCTGCGTCTTCAACAGGGAAGTGGGTATCAATGCGGTAGCTTGCGGCAATTCGCCACAATTCGAGTAAACGTTTTCTATGAGATAAAAGCATGGGACATTGTTACTCTAAGTAGATAGCGAAAGTCATTATAAAACCAGATAAGCAATAATATCATGGTCAAGATGCTTTAAGAAAGGCTGGCAGGTATAAAGTAGCAGCTAAGCTACCTATTGATTAGCTATCATAAGTTAGTTTTTAGTTTTTAGATATTGAGATTATAAGGATTTTTAGCAAGAATCTAGGCAGTGGGTATTCAATAGCGAATAGTCAGCAAACGGCTAAGCTCAAAAAAGGCTTTGGGGCAGTCCTACTAAAATATAAATAGGGTTATATTAAAAAAGCTGATGAAGGGGTTACCGCCTTTAGGGAGGGCCATGCCGATGATTTTCAGGACGGCTTGGCTACTGTGACTGCCGCTAAGCAACAATTTATTAGTAATAAAATAGGCAACCTAATACAGAAAGCTATAGATTAGGTTGCCAGTGCTTTAAAGGTCGATGTCGATAATTATGGAGTATTTCTAAGCCGTGCTTGCTCAGCTCTAATAGCCATAAGTTTGGCTTCTTCACGTTCAACGTCAGCGCGTAATCTAAGCAATTGCTGCTTTAAATCATTGGCTTCAGCCTTTTCAGTAGGGTCAGGCTCATTAGTGCCCGCTACCTCATTGGCCCAATCGCTAACATCATCAAAGGCACGCTTAGCGGTATAGCGCAGTCCGAATTTGAGCTGCGATATTAGCAACTGTAGCTGGCTAGCTAATGGTTTGCCAATGATAGGCTCAAGCTGCCCGGCGACATCAGGATCGAAACCTGCTATGAGCTGTTTTAGTTGCATCAGTACCGTGTAGTCGCCGGCGATAGGTAGATTACCCTCAGCACCACGGATCAGATTCAATAGCTGTGCAGGGTTATCAACAGTGATAGTACAGTCAGGACGGCTATGACCAATGCTTGCCATAGCCGCATCAGCCCGTGCCCGTTCATCGATAGAGTGCTGATTAGT
Source organism: Psychrobacter sp. TAE2020 (assembly GCF_018919485.1). GTDB lineage: Bacteria > Pseudomonadota > Gammaproteobacteria > Pseudomonadales > Moraxellaceae > Psychrobacter. The sequence goes on along the minus strand of NZ_JAHLMU010000001.1, from coordinate 1,169,571 downwards.
ACTATAATCAGTACTGTAAGAAGAACCACCGCGTGGCTCAAAGACGCTATCAGTAGTCACTGGCTCAAAACGCAAGCGCTCATGATTGAAGAGTATATCCAGATGAATCTCAGGTAAGGCCATCTCTAAGCGCAGTACTTTGCCAGCTAAAGGAGCTAGTCCTGCTTTGGTAATCTCATCACTTGCGATAGCGAGGTTAATGAGCTTTTCGGCACCGGCCAGTAGTAATACCGTAATCATAAGATTCCCACCTGTTGAATTAAATTTATCTGAACGACAATACTATCCTACCAGCCGCTGCATTTTTGAGCAGCGATTAAGCCTTAAAACCGCGATGCACGGCTACAATGCCCGCCGTTAAATTATGATAGTCACAGTTTTCGAAGCCTGCTTGTTGCATCATTTGCTTCAGCGTTTGCTGATCCGGATGCATACGAATCGATTCAGCTAAGTACTTGTAGCTCTCTGAATCATTGGCAACTATCTTACCCATGATAGGCAGAGCAGTGAATGAATATAAATCATACGCTTTAGATAATGGCTCAAAGATAGGCTTAGAGAACTCTAAGATCAACAGGCGACCGCCCGGCTTCAGTACACGGTACATCGAACGTAGAGCGGCATCTTTATCAGTCACATTACGCAGACCAAAGCTGATAGTGAGCAAATCAAAACTATTATCTTCAAACGGAGCAAGAGTCTCGGCATTAGCTAAGACAAAATCTACGTTATTGCAGCCAGCATTGATCAAGCGCTCACGACCAACTTCTAACATTGCCGCATTAATATCCGACAGTACCACATGACCATTACGGCCCACTTCGCGGCTAAAGACTTTAGCCAAGTCACCAGTACCACCGGCGATGTCTAGTACATGCTGACCTGCACGAACCCCAGACAAGCTAATGGCATAACGCTTCCACAGACGATGAATACCAAACGACATCAAGTCATTCATAATGTCGTACTTTTTGGCTACTGAAGTAAAAACATCAGCTACGCGTGCTTGTTTTTCAGCTTTATTAACGGTTTGGTAACCAAAATGGGTTTCTTCAGCACCATCCGTATCTGCAGTGTGAGGGTTGTTAATATCATCACGCTGATTAAAAGCGCCTTGCTTTTCTGTAGGTAGAGAGTAAGGCTGCACTGGTACGTTGTTAGCGCTATTATTATTGTTTGGCATAGTAGTCTGTTGACCTTGTGGCGTGCCTACTGGTAAGTCGGCTACTTGAGTAAATTCAGCAGCGTTAGGCACAGGGCTTTGACGAGCTTGTGCTAGTGCGCTGATATTCTGCTTATGAGCGATACTCTCTTTGATCAGTTTATCTTGAATATGGCTATGACTACTTGCCTGCATGCTTGGATCTGCAGAATGGTTTGGCTTACTAGGGGTATGGTCTGTCATAATATTCTCTCACTGCTTATTTTATGGCTATAACTATAGCTGTTTAGTTAGCATTGTCAGCTGACTTTAGAGTCATTAAATTATTAGCTTATGATACCTCAAATACTGAGGTGTCATCGCCATTATCCGCTTGGTGAACTCGGTCAATAATGGTCAGCTCAAGTTCACAGAAGGGGTCAATAAAACCACTAACACTTTTTAAGGGTTTCATAGCAGCAAAACCGGCATCAATGAAGTCATATAGCGGCTGATAGCCATGACGATAAGCGGTACCTTTGGCTAAGCCGAAGGCCTTGCGTAATACAAATGAATTCAAGTATTTATCCGTACGATAACAGACCTCCTTGAGATTGCTAATTTGGATACGACGCTCAGCAGCTTCATCAACCTCACGATAGGCTGCCAACATGTTATTTTCATTGACGGTTAACTCATTAGCAATTAACCATTGTGCTAAGTGCATGTCTAACTCAATAGCTAAGATAGCGGCTTGAATTGCCATACTACCAGTCTCTAAAGCGGACTCTTTGGCAAGGCGTTCAAGCTTTTTAGCTTTCGGTAGAATGCGCTCCAATTGTTTGGCTAAAAGCTTGAACTCATCACCACCGTAAAGCTGAGTAAGGAAGTAATCAGCCATTGGTTTATTCTTTGGCTGCTCGAATAAAGCGCTATGAGTGCGTTGGATACGCGCACGTTGCCAAGCTTGTACTTCATTAAGCTTAGTATTAAGCTCAGCGTCTTGGTGATAGGGCAGTGCCCAATAGTTGGTCAAATGGCGTTGCAGTTCTGATAGAGCAGACATAGTCTATAATCCTATTATAATCATTAAGTTTTACTAATTAATTTTGCTAAATATGGCGAGCCTATGATACAGAAAACCCAGTGTGCTTGTCGTCTTTATTATCGTGTATTTGGTCTATAATCATCAACTCACGTTGACAAAATGGATCAATAAAACTCTTAACACTATCAAGCGGCTTCATGGCTTCAAAACCAGCTGCCACGAAATCATATAACAGTTGATAGTTGAGATGATAAACTGTACTTTTAGCTAACTGAAAGGCTTTTTGTAATAAGAAGGAGTTTAGGTATTTGTCAGTGCGATAGCAGACTTCCTTTAAACCCTCTATTTGATTACGACGCTCGACAGATTCGTCGATAACACTATAAGCGATCATGATGTTTTTTTCAGTGACTGGCAAATCGCGAGCAACCAACCACTGCGCCAGATGTAAGTCCAATTCAATGGCCAAAACAGCCGCTCCGATGGACATGCTTCCTGTTTGCAACGCTGACTCTTTGATTAAGCTTTCGATCTTTTGGGCTTTGGGTAAAATACGGGCCAATTGTACTGCCAACATTTTAAACTCTTGACCACCGTAGAGTTGAGTGAGGAAGTATTTTGCCATTAGCTGGTTATTGGGCTGTTGGAACAGCTCATTATGAGTATGTTGAATACGAATACGCTGCCAAGCTTGTACTTGATTTAATACCGTATTAAGCTGAGGGTCATCATGATAAGGAAGTGCCCAATAGCGCGTCAAATGTTGTTGTAACTCTAAGAAAGCAGACATGACAGCTAATCCTGTGTAATTTTAAATCATTGTCTTGTTACCATTTTAAAATCAGCACCTAAAAATAGTCTCTGCCAAAAATGTATAAGTGTGGTGTTTGACGGTTCAACCTGCCCCAGTAGTATCTAAAGATAGTATAACGGCTACAGATAAAAGTTATTATTGCTGGTGTATATCACCATAAAATAAAACCGCCATTAATACAAATGTCAAACTGTTACTTAGCTCAGTTATCTTAGCGCCAAATGAGTACTGTGATTAACAGAATTTGCGCAAATCACTACCGCTAAATTACTACCACTATAGTGAGGCCAATTATGTCTAAAAATAGCAAGAGCGATAAGCAGAATGATTCTAAGAGGGTAGCGCGAGCAGCTAGCGATCACCTCGCTGCCCAAGTGGTAAGTGAGCGTTTGACTCCTAATCCACTGAGTGAGTTTTCATTGAATAAAGATGAATTGAGGCTAGCACTAGTCACTGCCCAATTTGCCCTGCGAGCGACGCGCCAGCAGACCCCCTCACCGACCAATAAGCCTACCGGTTTATTAGTGCTAGTGAACGGCATGGAACAAGCCGGTAAGGGCACCGCTGTTAAGCAATTACGGCAGTGGGTAGACCCGCGACTATTAAAAGTGGAGGCGACTATTGGTTATCCACCATTAGCCTATCAGCCTATATGGCAAGCACATACTAAAGCTATGCCGCGTCACGGTGATGTGATGGTGTATTTCGGTAACTGGTACGCCGACTTACTCTACAATGTCATGCGTATGGTAGGATTGGATGATCTTAGCGACACTGAAGCCACTAACAATAATAAAGGCAAAGAGAATAAAGATAAAGACAACTCATCTACTAGTGCCACTTCTAATGATACCACTTCCGATAAGCTACAAGCGCTACCGATTATTGAATGGCAACTCTATCTGCAACAACAACTAAAAGAGCTTGCCGCTTTTGAGCGTGACTTGGCAGACAATCATACTAAAGTATTAAAGTGCTGGTTCCATATAGACGTCGACACCCTAAAAGAGCGCCTAAATGATGATGAAGCTGATCCGCAGTTTTTGTATCAAGTTGACTGGAGTGCTGCTGAAATAGTTGCGCAGTTCAATCTGGTTGCTAGCGCTGTGTTGCGAGAGCAAGGGGATTGGGTAATTATCAATGGTAGTGACAAGTCGCAGGCAGCGATGAGCTTCTGTCACGAAGTACTACAAGCGATGCAAGGTGCATTAGTGAGTAGTCAAATGCCTGCCACAGATATCTCTACAAGTTTCGCGCAGCAATCCTGTCAAGCTGTGCCGTTTGCTGCTGTTGATATTCCTAAGCAACTGACTACCGTTAAAAAATCTGAGTTAGATAAATCAGATTATAGTGAGCAGTTGGCTGTCAAACAAGCCAAGCTTGCCAAGCTAATACGAGCCCGTAACGGCCGACATGTAGTTTTTGCTTTTGAGGGTATGGATGCTGCTGGTAAGGGCGGCTCTATCAAAAGAATGGTAGCACCATTCGATCCACGCGAGTACCAGATTTATAATATTGGCGCACCGATGCTATATGAGTTGCAGCATCCTTATTTATGGCGGTTTTGGACGCGATTACCTAATGAGCAAACGGATCGTATCAGCCGTATTGCTATCTTTGATCGTACTTGGTATGGCAGAGTATTAGTAGAGCGCGTTGAGGCATTATCAGATCCTACTGATTGGCAGCGTGCTTATGACGAAATCAACCGTTTTGAGGCTGATTTAGTAAATGCTGGGACGCTAGTGATCAAATACTGGTTAGCTATTGACCAAGAGGAACAGCTCGAGCGCTTTGAGGATAGACGTGATACTCCGCATAAACAGTTCAAACTGACTGATGATGATTGGCGCAACCGCGATAAATGGAAAGACTATGTACAAGCCGCTGCTGACATGCTGGCACGTACCGATACAGCAGCAGCACCTTGGTGCGTGGTAGCTACTAATGATAAACGCCAAGCGCGTTTGCAAGTATTAGATCATGCGATCGAGCAGCTTGAGGCACGACTACAGCTGTAAACTCTAAAACAGCCACTTAGTGCTCATTTAATGTCTAAATGAGAATATTACATACTAATATTGAGTACTAGCCTGCAATCAAGACTAAGAATTGGCTGTTCAGGGGGTACTAATAGTATACATAATTACTTTGACAATGGTTGCTGAATGCTCATAATGTAGCCAATGAGCACTTAGGCTGTTCAGTTATGAAGCTGACCTAATAGGTAAATAAGCAATAATTAGATAGCAAAAAGTGCTTTTAATTAAAAAAACACTATCAATAAGCTATAAATTAAACATTATTATTGTCATAAGCACTATAATGATGCCCGCAGTTTTGAATACAACCTATTTAAGTTCTTTTGAACTATAGGCTGATCTTATCAAAGATTTGTCTATAATTTACATCATCACTTTACGCTGCTATTTATGATATGAGATCAATAACTGATAACTTATAGTAAGTAACAGGGTGGCGTTATCAATCGCAAGCCTCTTTATTAAGTTTACGCAAGGCGTATTAACCTATGGGTATTAGTAGTAGTCCTACAGAGTCCAACAAACAAATTGGCTCTATGAAAGTTAATCTATTTTTTGGCATTCTACTGATTGCTATGACCAGCTACTTTTTGTGGTGGGGTCTAGATTACACTATGCATCAGCAGACGACGTTATTTATCGTCGCTACTGCTTTTGGTATCTTTATGGCATTCAACATTGGCGGCAATGATGTTGCCAATTCATTTGGTACTTCAGTAGGTGCAGGTACGCTAACTATCCCACAAGCACTTGGGGTGGCCGCTATATTTGAGGTGTCCGGTGCCGTATTGGCAGGTGGAGCAGTTACCGATACTATTCGTAAAGGTATCGTCGACTTAGATGGTATGACGGTCTCGCCCAACCAGTTCATCTATGTGATGCTGTCAGCTTTAATCGCAGCGGCGTTTTGGCTATTATTTGCCACTCGTAAAGGCTTACCAGTATCGACTACTCATGCCATCATTGGTGGGGTAATCGGTAGCTCTATCGTACTCGGTTATGATTTGGGTGGTACTGACACCGCTTTATCTACAGTAGATTGGAACACCATAGGCACGATAGCTATCTCTTGGGTAATCTCTCCGCTATTAGGTGGGGTAATTGCTTATCTACTTTATGGGCAAATCAAGAAAAATATCATTGATTATAATGATAGAACAGAAGCGCATATTGCGGTTCTTAAAGAAAGTAAAAAAGAACTAAAGAACCAGCATAAAGTCTTTTTGGATAATATGTCTGAGTCAGAGCAGCTAGCGTATACCTCTGCGATGCTTCGTGATCAAGAGATATATCGAGACGATGATTGTACTATTGATGATATAGAAACTGATTATTATAAAGATCTTTATAAAATTGAGCATGAGCGCAATGATCTTGATACGCTCAAAGCTCTAAAAAAATGGGTACCTATTATTGCCGCTGCAGGCGGGGCAGTCATGTCCTCGTTAGTAGTCTTCAAAGGTCTTAAAAACGTCAATAGTAATATGACTACCCTGCAAGGGTTTTTGATCATGGGTATGATAGCCGCCTTAGTTTGGTTGGCAACTTATATTTATACCAAAAGTATCCGTGGCAAGCATAAAGAGGACTTGACCAAAGCCACCTTCATTATGTTCAGCTGGATGCAAGTATTCACAGCTTCCGCCTTTGCCTTCAGTCATGGTTCCAACGATATCGCTAACGCAGTTGGACCTTTTGCCGCAATTATGGACGTTATTCGTACTAATAGCATAGCCTCGCAAGCGGTTGTGCCACCAGCAGTGATGCTAACCTTTGGTGTGGCGCTTATTGTGGGTCTTTGGTTCATTGGTAAAGAAGTGATTCAAACAGTTGGTACTAATTTGGCCAAAATGCACCCAGCTTCAGGTTTTTCAGCAGAGTTAGCCGCTGCCGCTGTGGTAATGGGCGCGTCAACTATGGGGCTACCAGTATCGAGTACTCATACTTTAGTGGGTGCAGTATTGGGTATCGGCATCGTCAACAGAGATACTAACTGGGCGTTGATGAAGCCTATTGGTTTGGCTTGGATTATTACCTTACCTGCCGCTGCTATTATGTCAGCGATAAGCTTTATTATACTTAAGCAGATTTTCTAGGGTTCTGCTCTGTTGCGTGAGCAGTAGATAGTCAGCTTTGAGACTTGCTGAAAGCTATTAGCCCATAAACAGGGTAAACAATAAAAAAACGCTTAGCGATTCAATATCGCTAAGCGTTTTTTTATTGCTTAAGGGTCTAACTATTTAATAGACTTAAATCGTTATTACCTTACAGCTTTTAGGCATTTAAAGTTTCAGGTTTTGCAGCTTTAGTGCTTTTATGGTCTTCGGCTTTAACTTCTACAGCGCGAGGATTTTGGGCTTGATCAGTACCATACTGCTTACGTTTCTTAGCGAAGAAGCGATCTAAGCGGTCCATAGCGTTCTCAAGCTCATCTAAGTTCGGCAAGAACACCACACGGAAGTGATCAGGTGCGTCCCAGTTAAAGCCAGTACCTTGAACCATTAGTACTTTTTCTTCAATCAACAAGTCCATCATGAATTCCATGTCATTTTCGACAGGGTAAATAGCAGGATCCATTTTAGGGAAGCAGTAAAAGGCACCTTGAGGCATAGTACAAGAAATGCCTGGAATCGCATTAAGACGAGAAATAGTTAGTTCGCGTTGCTTAAACAGACGTCCTTTAGTAGAGGTTAGCTCTTTCATGCTCTGATAGCCGCCCATAGCTGTTTGAATAGCATATTGGCCTGGTACGTTAGAGCACAAGCGCATAGAAGCTAGCATGTCTAGACCTTCGATGAAGTCAGTAGCATGTTGCTTTTTGCCAGAAACCATCATCCAACCAGCACGGAAACCAGCAATACGATGTGATTTTGATAAGCCACTATACGACAAAATTAATACTTGATCGGTCAAAGTGCTCATTGGGGTATGAACCATGTCGTCATAAAGCACTCGGTCATAGATTTCATCAGCCATAATTACTAAATCATGTTCTATAGCTACTTCAATGATCTGCTCTAATAGCTCATTAGTATATAGTGCACCCGTTGGGTTGTTCGGGTTAATGATAACGATACCTTTAGTTTTGCTGGTAATTTTAGACTTGATATCTTCGATATCAGGATGCCAGTTATCTTCTTCATTACAACGATAATGCACAGCAGTACCACCAGCAAGGTTAGCTGCTGCGGTCCATAATGGGTAATCAGGCATAGGAATCAGCACCTCATCGCCATCACTCATCAGTGCTTGCATAGTCATAACAATTAGCTCAGAGACGCCGTTACCTAGATAGACATCACGTACATCTACTGCTGACAGCAAACCTTTGGCTTGATAGTAGTGCAATACCGCTTTGCGTGCAGAAAATATACCTTGCGAGTCTGAATAACCGATAGCATCAGGCAGATTCATGGCTACGTCACGCAGGATTTCAGGTGGGGCATCAAAACCGAAAGGCGCTGGATTGCCTACGTTTAATTTAAGAATACGTTGACCTTCTGACTCCATTTTATTAGCCGCTTTTAGTAACGGGCCACGGATATCATAACAAACGTTTTGTAACTTATCGGATTTTTTTAATGGGCTCATAGTTTTACTATCCTTAGCTGGTTTATCTTGCAAATTTCTATATTTAACAGGAGCCGCTGAAGAGTCGCTTTCAGATTTCGCTGAGTCAGTAGTACTGGTAGAGCGAAGCTGATTATCGATAGGAACGGCTAGAGTTACGTTTTGGGTTGAAATACTTTTCTGACTAACCATGACGGGTGTTGCTTGTTGTTTTAATTTGGAACTACTGTGCTTACTACTCTCGCTTATACTTATCTCGGTTTGGATGTCGCCACGTAATAAGTAACCTTCGCTACAGCCTAGTATGCTTGCTAGAGTAGGGAGCTTAGAGGAGACAATACCGTTAGTACCGCGCTCCCAGTTAGAAATAGCGCCACGGCTAACTTTTGCGCCAGCTTCGGTCATAGCCTGTGCTAACTGAGCGGCAGTTAGTCCTTTGTTGCGACGTAATGCTACTAAACGTTGAGCTTGGGCTAACTTATCTTGATTATCATTCATTATCATCTGTCCCTTTTTTATAGAGAGTACTAAAGACTTATGGGGTAAGCCATATGAATTACTCTATAGTTGACGGTTTGCAATTACTGTTAATCAGAATAACGACGATAAAGGTCAACTACTAAAAGTCATTGATAATAAGTCATCAGGATACTGATTAGGTTACATAGAATTATAAACGGATCTTATAAGGGTATTTAAGTATTACAGTGGGTGCTTAGCGCTTAACTTCTTAGAATAAGCAGACTTTGTTCAGTGCTTAATGCAAGATATTATTGCATTTGCTTTAAGGTTGCAAGCACTTTATAACATTATTAATGCAAGATATGCTTGCATTAATAAGCTTTCTAAAACGTTTGGAGTTAACCGCTGATAGATATTAAGCTGCACCCTGCATCATAGGAGCGCTAGGCACTATGCTGCATGATTTCCCGCTATAATTTGTAGTTACAAAAACTTGTTAAAGCTTAGCTTAGTAGACAGTTAAGGGTAATAGACGGCTACAGATTAGGAGTTACCTTATCGAGTGTAAGTTTAGTAAAAACCACCTATCAACCCTTGCAACAGCCAGTAAAACACCCATATATTAGGCAGCTAGCAATTATTGAATTTTGCAGTCAGTTTGTTGGTTACCGTTAACTAAAAACAGTAAGGAATACGTTATGCAAGACAATCAACTTAGCAAAGAAGAAATCACCCAATTGACAGAAGCTGATTGGAAAGAGCGCTTGAGTGCTGAAGAGTATCATGTGATGCGTGAGAAGGGTACAGAGCGTCCATTTACTGGCGTTTATAACGATACTGAGGACGAAGGTGTCTATCGCTGTAAGGGTTGTGGCGCTAACTTGTTCGATTCAACTAGCAAGTTTGATGCAGGTTGTGGCTGGCCAAGCTTTGACCAAGGTATCGACAATGCTGCTATTGATGAGCATGTCGATGACTCATTAGGTATGCGCCGTACAGAAGTGACTTGTAGTAATTGCGGGGCTCACTTAGGTCATGTATTCCCTGACGGTCCACGTGAGACGACTGGTATGCGCTATTGCATCAACTCGGCCTCTATAGACTTGGATAAAGCTGAAGACTAATTAGCTTACATTCCTAGCTCCTGATTGCTAGCGCTTTAATATCTAGTAAGGAAGCTTTTAGTGGTTTCCTTACTTTTTTATTGATCATTAGCTTTAAAGTTTAAGTATTTTCAAATAGGGCAACCATAACCAACAATTAAACTAAGGAAGAGTAATGAGTAGTATCTATGATTTTACCGCTGAATGTATGGATGGCACAGCACAGCCTTTCACTGATTACCAAGGACAAGTACTACTAGTAGTTAATACCGCCAGTAAATGTGGCTTTACTCCGCAATTTGAAGGTCTAGAGGCACTCAATGAGCAGTATAAAGACCAAGGTCTAACGGTCATTGGTTTTCCTTGTAACCAATTCGGTAGCCAAGATCCAGGCAGTAATGACGAGATTGGTGCGTTTTGTCAAAAGAACTATGGCGTAAGCTTTCCTATGATGGCCAAAGTCGATGTCAATGGTGAAGACGCTCATCCTATCTTTAACTGGCTAAAGGAACAAAAAGGTGGTTTATTAACTGACGGTATCAAATGGAACTTTACTAAGTTTCTAATCGGACGTGATGGTCAGGTCATTGATCGCTATGCATCAGTGACTAAGCCGGAAGCTATCAAGGCCGATATCGAAAAGGCATTAGCAGTTATTAAATAGCAACTGGCTACTAGTGGCTAGCCAATAACGGATTAAGATGCTTTTTAGCATAGATATAAAGCCATTAAAAACAACTGCTTGCTATTATTATCGGCTAATAGTTAAAAAATAAGCAATAAACCTTTAAATAATATTTGACAGGGCATGGGATTTGTATATAATACACACCCACAGCAAGGGGCTTTAATTAGTTGTTAGCTGCTGGAGGTTTTGAGAGGTTAGAGGGTGACAACTTTAGCTGTTAAAACTTCTAAGAGGTCCTTATTACAGGATTTCGAATAGAGTGGAAAAAGCAGCAATGTTTTGGAAATTCTAGAAAATCCTATTGAAAGGATTTTCCTTGCGAACCTAAAATTGCAGTGCAATTTTTTAACGCAAAAAACTAGAAAATTCCCTTTAAGGTATTTTCTCTTGTAGTAGAAGTTATACCTTATTTTAGGTATTAGACTTTTGAAAATCCTATTTAAAGGATTTTCCTTGCGAACCTAAAATTGCGATGCAATTTTTTAACGGTTCTCAGGGTGATTAGCTCAGTTGGTAGAGCGTCTGCCTTACACGCAGAATGTCGGCGGTTCGAATCCGTCATCACCCACCACTATTTAGTATAGTGTTACTCTTAAGTAGTACACTGAGTGGTTAAATAAACTAAAACGACCTTAGCAGCGGTAGTTCAGTTGGTTAGAATACCGGCCTGTCACGCCGGGGGTCGCGGGTTCGAGTCCCGTCCGCTGCGCCATATTTAAAACTTAGTTAGCTTTTTAAGTTTAAGCAAAGTTTCAACCTCAAGTATTCATTTACTTGGGGTTTTTTTGTGTCTGAAACTCTCTTAAAATTAGGTCAGCATAAATAAATATATAGATGGGACTGCTTACCAAAATACACTAAACGATTGTATAGAGATGATACTAGAATGACATCATCTTAACTCTACATTATCAGTGAAGCAGATATGAACAATAACCAGTATTGTTATCCTAAAAAATTATACGGTAATCGTGTCATGGGTGCATTGGCAGTCAGCAGCCTATTATTCGTAGTCAGTGGCTGTGACAGCACAATGAAGGGCGCTAAGGCCACTGACAACGTAGCCAATACCACATCAAATCTAGACAAATCATCCTTACCAGATAAAGATAAAAGCAACGCTGACCCTCAAGCAGATAGTCCGGTTGATTTTATTGCTGCTGATGATTCTGCTTCAACAACAGACGGCGTCACGCAAGTCACTACCGCCAACAATCAGTTTGCCATTGATATGTATCAGCAGATAAACGGTCAGAATCAGCAAGCAGATGACAACGTATTTTTTTCACCGTATAGCCTGTCTACTGCGATGGCAATGCTGTATGCCGCAGCAGAAGGGGAAACGAAAGCACAAATTCAAAAGACGTTTTATTATCCTTCAATGGATATTCTCAACCCCAATAGCGCCGCGCTCTATAATCAATTCAATAAACCCAATCCTGATTATAAGCTTGCCACGGTCAATGATTTATGGATGCAGCAAGGGCTAATGCCTACTAAATCCTATGTGGACAGCGTACAACGCTATTATGGCGGTCAAGTGACCACCCTTGATTTTGAAGGCAATCCCGATCCTTCGCGCCTCGTCATTAATAAAAAAATTGCTCAGCATACTAATCAATTGATTCCTGAGTTACTACCCGAGGGCAGTATCAAGCCCATCACGGTTGCCGTATTAACCAACGCCATTTACTTTAAGGGCGATTGGGAGATGCCTTTCGAGGTTCAGAGCACCAGTGAGCAGCCTTTTTATAACTATGTGGGTACAAGCTCTAATATCAAAATGATGCAACTACAGGAAGATTTTGGTTATAGCGAGGATAAGCAAGTGCAGATCGTGCAATTGCCTTACGAGGGTGAGGGTTTATCCATGCTAGTGATATTACCAAAATCAAAAGACAAAGCTGCGATGCAGCAGCTGATACAGGATTTGAGCGCTGATAAGATTAAAGAGTGGAATAAAAGTTTAGTCACTCAAGAAGTGAACGTTCATCTGCCAAAGTTCAAGCTTGAAGCAAGCTACCAGATGAAAAATCTACTCACGAATATGGGCATGCCAAGAGCCTTTCAAAAAGGTGCTGGGTTTAACTTCTTTGATAACAGCCTGCCGATAAAAATTGACGATGTCTATCATAAAGCAGTGGTAATCGTGGATGAGAAAGGCACCGAAGCGGCAGCAGCGACCGGTATTGTTGCCGATGCCACTGCTGCGTCTGCTCCGCCAGTTATGTTCAAAGCCGATCATCCGTTAATTTTTATGATCAAAGATAACAAAACCGATGCGATATTATTTTTAGGGCAAGTGAATAAACCTTAAAACAGCAAATGACGAGATATTATGAACAGAATGCTTAAATTATTATCGTGTTCACTGTTAGTGATTTTAGCTGCCAGTGGATGTAATACTAAGATCAGTGAAGCGGATTTGTTTCAATACAAAAATGCCTATGTTGGTGACAATAGTGCAGTCATCAATATTGTAAACCACTCTATGCAATCAGAAAGATTCAGGGGGCTTGAGCTTAAAACCAAAGAGATGCCCTATGGAATCATTTTGAATTATGACGGGTCAGAGTCAAAAAGGAATGATAAAAGAACCGTGATATATAACGCTACGTATTTATTTGCGTTGATTCAAAATGTAGAGTGGATAACGTTTAATTTTGATAATCAACAATATAAGATAACGAGAGAGGCTCTGATAAAGTGGTACGGAAAAGATTTCAGCACATTACCAAGTGAAGAGGAGCTAAAAAAGTTAATACAAAACAACTGGGATGATGAATACAAAGTTAATCAGTTATTTTAAAACCGTCAATTATATATATCTTTGCGGATCCCTATACAGCAGCCGAAAGAGTACCATTCTTTTAATTATAATTTATTATTGAGCTCGATATGAAAAATGACTCACTTCGCTACTTTAGATATGCAGCCCATAATCGTGTCATCAGTGCCTTAGCTGTTACCAGCCTATTATTCGTGGTCAGTGGCTGTGACAATACCATAAGAAATAAGAGCACTGGTGCTGTTACAGATACCATTCCTCATGATCAGCCAACTATTAATAACCAAGCACTTACGATTGAGATAGAGGCTTTGATCTCGATACCAGAAGGTATAGCTGAAGTCGTCACTGCCAATAACCAATTTGCCATTGCTATGTATAAGCAGATAGAAGGTAAGTCTGAACAAGCAGATGACAACGTGTTTTTCTCACCGTATAGCCTGTCCACGGCTATGGCCATGCTCTATGCCGCAGCGGAAGGGGAAACCAAGCAGCAAATTCAAAAGACTTTTCATTATCCCTCAATGGATATTCTCAACCCTAATAGTGCAGCGCTCTATAACCAATTTAATAAACCCAATCCCGGTTATAAGCTTGCTACGGTCAATGACTTATGGATGCAACAAGGGTTAACGCCCACTAAATCTTACATAGACACCGTGCAACGTTATTACAGCGGCCAAGTGACCGCTGTTGATTTTGAAGGCAGTCCTGATCCTGCGCGTCAGAGCATTAATAAAAGAATTGCTGAGAAAACCAATCAATTGATCCCTGAATTACTACCTAGGGGTAGTATTAAGTCTGATACTGCTGTGGTGCTAACCAACGCCATCTATTTTAAGGGCGATTGGACCCTGCCTTTTACCGCCGAAAGGACCAGTGCCCAGCCTTTTTATAATGATATCGGCAGAGCCTCTAGCGTCCAGATGATGCGGCAGCAGTCTTATTTTGACTATTATGAGGACAAACATATACAGGTCGTGCAATTACCTTATAAAGGCGATGACCTATCTATGCTCGTAGTATTACCCAAATTCAATCATAAACTTGCTATGCAGCAATTAGATAAGAGTTTAAGTGCAACTAAGGTTAAGCAATGGAGTTCAGGCTTAGTAAGACAAGAGGTGAACCTTCATCTACCAAAGTTTAAGTTAGATGCGCGCTATCAGATGAAAACGTTGCTCGCCAATATGGGTATGCCAAAAGCGTTTCAGAACAACGCTGAATTTAACTTATATGCTGATGGCCCACCAATAAAGCTCGATGAGGTTTATCATCAAGCAGTAGTCACCGTCGATGAAAAAGGCACAGAAGCGGCAGCAGCAGCGGGTGCTGTAGGTATGTACGTTGGTATGTCTTATCCTGTTGAATTTAAAGCCGATCATCCATTTATGTTTATCATAAAAGATAACAAAACCGATGCGATATTATTCTTAGGGCAAGTGAATAAGCCTTAATTGAAGGCAATAGAAATAGATAGGGAGTTAAGTAGCTAACTATAAGGATAACCATGCTTAAGTTTCTAAAACATAAAAGAGATGATACCTGTGTTGATAAGGCAATAATAACAGCGATACGTTTTATGATTGCAGGCTTTACCATGGTATCAGGCTACTTATTAGCTTTTGCTGCCACCATGGGACCACCTATTGCACCCTATATTTGGAATGGCAATCTGGATTTCGGTATTAGAATAAGCATGATTATTATTGGCTTTGGTTTGTGTGCTGCGATATTGATTTGGTTTGTTTGGACACTATGTGCTGATATTTATCGATTTATTAGTCGCACCTAATAAACTTCAAGTGGCTGATTTTTGAAAAAAGGATTATAAAATACGTTTTTTATATCGCCTACCTATTTTAATCATACTATTTTTGTCCATGCAAACGGTATGGGCTTGTATGCCGCATTCACCAAATGATGTGTTTATTGCTCGTTTGCAGTCATCACAACCCGCACCAATAGATAATCAGCAGAAAATTTTTGATTTGCAATTTAGTAATCCACGCTTCGTTTTTCGCACGCTTAAAATGTGGTTTTTCTATACTACCCCTGAGCACTGGCAAAGTGATTTTGAATTCAAAGATATCGAGCCAAATGAGTTGATTATTGGCTTAGCATATGTGGCCAGTGGTAATGAGCCTGCAAACTATAAGGTGGTATCATTAGCGACCTTGAGCTGTAAAGACCATAAATTAATACTTAGCAAACCCTTAGTGCCTTTTTTGGCATGGAATCGAGTAGAGGGTAGATGTGGTCATGATAGTAGATATAAAGTTGGGATACTGGATGGCTTTATCGATGAAGATCAAGCTTATTATTTACAGCAGCTGCAAGCCAAATATCCTACCTGCAATAAACTGAATGCTGCCTTCCCTAGCAACGCCAATAAAAGTGTGTCCGAACAATATGAAAGTCAACCTCAAACATCATTCTGGGGAAAGCTTAAGTTATGGTTTGGGCACTGGATATAACGCCTCCATACTTAACGACAGACTATGGAAATATAAAATAAGGAGTTGCAATGAATGCTTTATATAAAGTGACAGGCTTAATGATATTTGGGTTAAGTTTGATGTCTTGTGATGCTCTATACAGTACGAGTACGAGTACGACTAAGAGCACAGTAGAGAACAATCATCTTAATACAGCCACAAGCGTATTAGACAAATCACTTGCCGCAACAGATATGAGCGACAGTGATTTCAATAAGTTAACTCGCGCCATACAACCAAACTTTTCAGATAAGCCGCTGCCACAATCCGACTTAACCTTGGCAGATAAGAAAAAACGCTCTGACTGTGGTTTTGACATGCGCGTGGCTGATGAAGCAAAGCAGCTGACTTAAAGGGAACTTTTAATCTAATACCATTGATGATATCAAAACTCATTTTTTATATGTTACTTACTGATATGATCAAACGGATGCGCCTCTCAAGTAGGGAATTGGAATTTAGCTGTAGGCTAATCACATATATGATTAGGATTGTTGAGACAGTCTCAGCATACTTCGTGAAGTGCCTATCTTAAACGATTATAGAGAGATAATAATAACTACGACTACCCAAAATGAATGGGGCGCTAAAGGAAAAAGTATCGCTCAAATTATTGAGTAGTTGAATGCTTTTGAAGACCAAGAATTGATAGTTATGGTCTCAAGCGACGCAGGAAAAACGTTGAGACCGGTTAAGCTACTTGGCAAAGAATTTGATAAAGATAATAAAGCTTATTGCACCCTGTTTATTTAAGTGTTTTAACCCTCATTAAGCCAATCTTTTATTAAATGCTCAATAAGCGGTAGAGATTCATGTGGATACCTATAATAAATACTAAGTACTTCAACACTGCCTGACCCTTCATCGCCAAAATTACTGAGCCAATAATCCATGAGATCCTTTTGACTTGGATCATAAGTAAGTTTGATGGCTTTATCATTAGTTGGATTAATAAAGCTCACGGCATCATCAGTATCTAGTAATTTACCGTCCGCCCCATGTTTATTGAAGTAGCTCAACCAATCATCTGTTCCCACTGTCTTTTTTATGGATTCCCGCATTGCTAATGACTGAAGATATTTCATGACTTGCTCTAATGTGCAGAGTGAATGATGGCTTTGTGACTATAAAAAGCTAAATGCGTTCCAAACAAATACTCTAACTACAAAGCGTTGCGAGAACTACTGCTGATAAACATCGAGCCTTTTGTGCCCCCACTAATGCTATATTTTGATTTAACGCTGTAGTCATATTTTGAGTTTAAACTGCAATTAAAGTGTAATCAAAGAGCGATAATTAAGCTTGCTTTTTATCAAAAATCAGTTGTTTTTTTACAGCAATAAAACTCGTAACAAAAAGAACTATTATTATTTACATTGATCTGCTAGTAAGTGCTAATCTCAATTGGTTAAAGCTAAAACTTAAGTGTTGTTAGTGGTAAAAACTCCTGTATTCAGTCCACTGTTTACAAAATATATTTATGACGTATGAGCCTATCTAATAAGAAATAAATCTATTGGTTTGCGACATGTAGTGTCACTAAATATTTCCAACTAAATGTGCGAATATTTTCTTAGTATCACTACTGTTTACGAATATAAACGTAAAGAGAAGCAGTTAGGGACGACACCAGATATGCACCCCCCCTAACATAATTGTATGAACAAACATTTCTTTGAAGTACAAAGGGAGAAAATATTATGATTACAAAAAATGGACATGATAAAACATCAAGCTTCTCGCTGAACCAAATCAACATTAACCTAAAAATGATAGCAACAGCATTCTTTTTATTAATGCTCCCAAACTTCGCAAATGCCGCAGCCAATTTAGCTGCTGACGATTTCGTCGGTATCTCATTTTGGCTGATTTCTATGGCATTAATGGCAGCTACTGTGTTTTTCCTTTGGGAAACTCAAAGTGTTACTGCAAAGTGGAAAACATCGTTGGTAGTATCAGGGTTGGTAACCTTCATTGCAGCCGTTCACTATTTCTATATGCGTGATGTGTGGATAACCACTCAATCCACACCTACTGTATATAGATATATAGATTGGTTATTAACAGTACCATTACTAATGATCGAATTTTATTTGATCTTACGTGCTATTGGCGTAGCAAAGGCTGGAATTTTCTGGCGTTTATTAATTGGTACTTTAGTAATGCTTATTCCTGGTTATATGGCGGAAGCAGGTTTCCTAAATATCATCGTAGGATTTGTTATCGGAATGATAGGTTGGCTTTATATTCTGTATGAGATCTTCTTCGGAGAAGCAGGAAAAGCTGCAGAGCGCGAAGCCAGCCCAGCAGTCAAATATGCTTATAAAGCGATGCGCTGGATTGTAACCGTTGGTTGGGCAATTTATCCAATTGGCTTCGTGCTTGGTTATATGACAGGTACTGTAGATCAAGATGCACTAAATATCGTGTATAACTTTGCAGATTTGGTCAACAAAGTCGCGTTTGGCTTGCTAATATGGTATGCAGCAACTAGTGAAAGTCAAGGTTTAGCAGAGAAGCAGGTTTAGCAATAAGCGTATATTATTCACTGTACTAGCGAGTTTGTGACTTCAGTTTGGAGTCACAAACTCACTCTCATATTAGAGTGATACCTATGATACTAACTAAAGCGGTGGTATTACCAAAAGCGTCTTCTATTTTGAAACAGTGTGAAAAAAACATGAGTTTCATCTTAAAAGATAATCAACCAGCCCTATTTCACCTAAATAGCGGTGGCAATAGATCTCGTGCAAAGTTCTGTTTAGAAGCAGGTATTGCGCTGCAATTGCCGACAAAATCGATAATTGCTTTGGCTTGTACTATCGAACTACTGCATAACGCGTCACTAATACATGATGATATTCAAGACTTAGAAGATATGCGAAGAGGCAGGCAAGCAGTATGGAAAAAATATGGCAAGTCGCATGCTATTTGCGCAGGCGATGTCATGATATCCGCTGCATATGGTGCGCTCGCTAATATCGGTTCACATCCAGCTCTAGCAAAACTATTGTGGCAAACACATCAGGCGGTTAGCATCACCATAAAAGGGCAATCACAAGACCTTGATGCTACAGATAGCATAAGTCAACAACAATACGAAAAAATTGCGGCTATGAAGTCAGGTCCTCTAATTCAACTAACCCTCTCCTTACCCTTACTAATGGCAGATAGGGGAGAATACTTAGAAACGGCTCATCACGCACTACAAAAATTCGCTGTAGCCTATCAAATAGTAGATGATCTCGGAGATTGGCAACAAGACTTACAGCAAAACCACCTCAACCTTATCAACTTATTAGCATTGGAATATGATATTGACGAAGCCACTCATATTGCGCAAAACCGTGCGCAATGTTTATTAACCCAGTGTCAAAAAGAACTAGCATTATTTCCAGCTGATTGTGCGGCATCAATTATTGAAGCTTCGCAGGCCCTACTAGAAAAAACAAGGGTAAGTATTTATGAATAAAGCTATCGTTATTGGGGGCGGGTTTGGTGGCATAGCATCAGCGCTTCGACTGCGTGCAAAAGGCTATGACGTGGTCATTATTGATCAACGAGAACGGCTAGGTGGGCGCGCACAACAGCATAAGATAGATGGATTTGTTTTTGATGCAGGGCCAACCGTCGTAACGGTACCCTTTTTATTTGAGGAACTTTTTTCCTTGTTCAATAAACAACTAAAAGATTATATTAATCTCGTTCCTGTTGAACCTTGGTATCGTTTTGTCTATCCAGATCAGAGCCATTTTGATTATGGCGGCACTATTGAAGACACATTAGCTAGTATTGACGAAATAGAGCCAGACGATAAAGCTGGATATATGGCGTTATTGAAGCAATCAGAAGCGATCTTTGATGTCGGCTTTACCAAGTTGTCAGATCAGCCCTTTCATAAAATATCGACCATGCTGGCCCAAGTTCCGGCACTAATCAGGCTTAAGTGTTATCGTAGCGTTTGGCAAATGGCGTGTGCTTATTTAAAAAATGACAAATTACGGCAAGCATTTTCTATTCAACCGTTATTAGTCGGTGGAAATCCGTTTGCAACTACCAGTATTTATAGCTTAATACATTTTGTAGAACGCAAATGGGGGGTTCATTTTGCCATGGGTGGAACTGGCGCAATGGTAGATGGCCTTGAAAAACTGATGCGAGAAGAAGGGATTGAAATAAAGCTTAATACTAGCGTCAGCAGTTTAACTATAGAGGCTAATTGTGTCACGCAAGTACATACTAACGATGGTTCTTTTTTGTGTGATAAATTGATCTCGAATATCGATCCGAAATTCTTATACCGACATCTTGTTCCCAAAGAAAATCAACGAATGGGGGCCAAACTAAAAACCAAGTATGCCAAGTCATCAATGGGCTTGTACGTGCTGCATTTTGGCACCACCAAAAAGTACTCAGATGTCGTGCATCATACTATATGGCTAGGCAAGCGATATGAAGCGTTATTAAGTGACATCTTCGATAAAAAAATATTAGCAGATGATTTCTCTTTATATTTGCATCGACCAACAGCAACCGATCCAAGTATGGCGCCCGAAGGCTGTGACTCATTTTACGTGTTAGCACCAGTCCCTAACAATCTGTCAGGCATTGATTGGGCGGCAAAAGAGCAAGATTATGGCGATAAAATAATCGAGGCCCTTGAGCGTACTATCATGCCGGGTCTATCCGACCATATTGTGCATCGTTTCGCTAAAACACCTACGGATTTTGAACAAGACTTTAGTAGTGTAGAGGGTAGTGGATTCTCAATTGCCCCATCGTTTCAGCAGTCTGCTTGGTTTCGCTTCCATAATAAGGCAGAAGGCCCAGAAAATTTATATTTGTGCGGTGCAGGGACACATCCAGGAGCAGGGTTACCTGGGGTATTATCATCAGCAAAAGTAGTCGATCAGCTTATTGCTCCAGTGGTCACTAGCTAATGCAGAACGATCCTACCGTATTATTGAAAAAACATGGAAAATCTTTTAATTTTGCACGCCTATTTTTAGGCTCCGAGACTGGTATTGCAGCGGCACGCTTGTATAGTTTTTGTCGAATAATAGATGACATTGCAGATGAGAGTTCCGATAAAGAGCAAGCCAAAAAGCAACTTGCAGATCTACACTATGCCATTCTCCAAAATCAAACTAAACATCCTATAGTTGGCGATTTTTTGCAGTTGTGTGAAGAATATAATATTGATAGAAATAACGGTATCACGCTTATTGAAGGAGTCAGTGAAGACTTATATCAACAAGCCTTGGAAACAGAACAACAGATCGTAAACTATGCCTATAAAGTTGCTGGTGTCGTTGGCTTAATGATGGCGCCTATTTTGGGTGCTAAAAAAGAAGGCTATCCGTTTGCGGTGGACTTAGGTATTGGTATGCAGTTAACTAATATCGCCAGAGATGTTATGGAAGACGCTAGTATGGAGCGTCGTTATATTCCAGGACAATGGATAAATGAGTTGTCAGCTGAGCAAATTGTTGTGGCACAGCTTAGCGATCGCCAACAAATACAGCAAGCCATAGTAAAATTACTCAGCCTAGCTGAAGAGTACTATCAAAGCGGATTAGCAGGACTTTATTACTTACCTGATGGCAACAAACGGGCCATCGCAGTAGCTGCCTACGTATATAGACAAATAGGTCGAAAATTATTAAAACAAAATTGCGAATATTGGCGAGGAAGAGTGTACGTATCGTTCCTGCAAAAAATAATACTGGCTGTAAAAGCGCTATGGCATCTACGCAGCAATAAATTTGCCGAAAAGGCAGTCAAGCACCGTACTGAACTGCATAACTATCTTGTAGAGTCACAGGGCATTAGCCATAGCTATCTGGATGAAAGTATAAAGGTAGAGGTAAAGACTCTGTGAACACCATAGATGCTGAGCAAGCTATTGTTGATGTGGTAATTATTGGCGCTGGTGCAGCTGGATTGTCCCTTCTACTGGCTCTTGATGAACAGCAATATACTGGTACGGTCAAAGTATTAGAGCAGCGAAGTGGCCCTCAGAACGACCGAATTTGGAGCTTTTGGCATAGTAATGCTGTGCCGAGCTATATAGAAAGCATAATTTCTCATAAATGGTCAACTTGGAGCTTGATGACAGAGCAAGGTCATTATTCTATGGAGCACTGTTTTTATCAGTATTGTTCAGTAAGGTCGGAGCAGCTCAGCGCGCTCGCTGCTGAGAGAACAAGTCGGCAAGCGAATTTCGATATAGTCTTTGATTGCGATATAGCGTCTGTTAATGTCGAGGATGACGGGTTCATCATTACAACTGCAAATGAAACCTTGCTTGCTAGGCAGGTTATTGACACTCGACCACCAGCATTAAGTAGTAAGCACCAAGGACTACTGCAGTGCTTTTATGGTGAAGAAATTAGGCTTGACGCTGGGGTATTTGAGCCATCCACTGTCAAATTAATGGATCAATTACGTAGCTCAGCGCTGGGTATCGAGTTTGTCTATGTGCTACCTTTTAGCGCCAACCATGCACTAGTAGAGTTCACTTGCTTTAGTATTGATATTATTGATAAACAAACGCTAAAAAAACGCTTTGCTCAAATAATAAAAACTATAGTCAAACAGCATGATTATGAAGTAGTGCGAATCGAACATGCGGTGTTACCAATGTATTCAATTGATCAAAATAGGCACAACTCTCAGCGTGATCTTATTTATGGTGGTATTGCAGGAGGTGCTATGAGAACAGCTACAGGGTATAGTTTCCTCAGCTCGCAGCGCTGGGCCAAAAAATGCGCTAGCGCCTTAACACAGCGAACGAAACTAGATGCTACAGCACTTGCTCCTATCAATAGCTTATACCAGAAAATGGATGCCATCATGCTAACCGTGTTACGCACTGATATGAAGATAGGGGTGACTATTTTTGAACGCCTGTTTAGGCGAGTAAAAGCAGAGCGGTTCGCACGTTTTATGACTGAGCAGGCCACTTTTTTTGATATTCTAAGCGTGATTTGGGTAATGCCAAAATGGGTATTTCTGCGCGCTGCTTTTAGCTCTTTTTTTACTCTCTCAGCGTTATCCAATAAAAAAAATCAGCGCTAGCAGTGACAAAATTACGCTATAGCCAAAGTTATCTAGGGGTGCTTTTGTGCTCAGTATTAATCACCTTGCTCAGTCCAGATATATCATCAAGCTATCTGCTTATTGCTTTAGCGTTAGCTGTGACTTTATTAGGCTTACCTCATGGCGCGTTAGACTTCGCTGTTGCCAAATCCCTAAAACTAGTTAATTCGCTCACTTCTGCTATATATTTTATTACGGCTTACGTTGCGGTGTCCGTTCTAGCGATTATCTTGTGGATTGCCTTTCCAGCTTTTAGTTTAGCCTTGTTTCTAGCCGTGTCTATTTATCATTTTTCTGCTGACTGGCGAGATACGATGTCTAGTTATGCTGGCATAGGATTAGCTGCGGTGGTTATTTGTGGTCCAGCTATTTTCTATTCAGCAACACTATTGATGCTATTCACCTCGCTGCTACTTAGTCCTGAGAGCGCCAAATGGATTATTCAAGGAATGAAGTTAGTATTTTGGATTGGGATAGTGCTGTTGTTATACTTTGTGGTTAGCGCTGTAAGATATAAACAGCAAAATAAACAGCCTATTGGCAAATGGACTGGTGCCGAATGGCTAGGGTTAATAGTAAGTAGCTTAATTTTGAGCCCTTTACTGCATTTTGCACTTTACTTTTGCTTGCTACACTCTCCCAAGCACTTACAAGATGTGAGTGAAAATCTTGACGTAAGCATGCGCAAAGCGCTAATTATTAGCTTACCTTTCGTCCTGCTTACACTAATATTGGCGGTAGTTCTATTTAAATTTGTTGGTACGGATGAGCTCAATGTCAGTTTATTAAGAGGGATATTCATCGGTCTTTTTGGCCTGACTATGTCGCATATGCTACTGATTAATCTGTGGCATGGTGCACAGCGCTGATAAATCAGTGGGCTTATTTTTCTTTATGAAGTCAAAAACCATTGGAAACCAAGCCACAAATGCCGTAGGTTTGCAGTGCAAAAGTTTAACTATCTCATGCTCTTTCCACCATTTGACATCCATCACTTCATTAGGGTTTTGCTGCCATTCGATATCATCAACATTAGCGATTACGATATTATCTAATTCATGTTCTATCATTTGGTTATCTAGCAAGTGCTTATAGTGAATTCTACCAATAGTAGAAAGATTTAACGGACTAGTAATCCCCAACTCCTCAGCGACACGTCTTTGCGCTGCATCATTGATGCCTTCATTTGGCTGCGGATGAGAACAGCAAGTATTAGCCCATAAGCCGCCACTGTGATACTTGTTTAATGCTCGCTGTTGTAACAGATACTCAGTGTCTGCACCTTGAGAGCGCATAATCATAAAGGAAAAAGCAAGATGAAGGTCACCACGTAAGTGTGTTTCTATTTTTTCTGCATATCCAGTTATTTCGCCTTTTATGTTAACGAGGGTAATAAGATCGATATTTTTAATTTTATTCATCATATCAAAACCCCTCAAATTACAGATATAATCAGCTAGAGTAGTAGTACTGGCGGTATTAACGACACTAAACATATTGTTAAAGACGCCGTTGTAGTTCTACTGCTGACCGAGTTCAATAGATAGTATTCACTAGACTAATAGGTAGAGATTATTAAAAAAATCACGGCAAGTTATGTCAATTTACAACAGTGTAGTGGTGCTAAAGATAACTAACCACGCTGATCGTTTAAGCGAATATAAAAGATAACCACAGCAAGAATAATAGTAACAGGTACTAGCGCCATTAGTGGAGAACCCGATAAAGCGGTCTGGCCAGCAACATAGACCAGCGCTGCAATTACAGCAAGTGCGCCTAACAGGGCGAGTAGTTTGATTGATTTTTTCATGAGCGATCCACCTTAATTTAACCAGTTAAACGACTATTTTAATTTCTTATTTTTGCGCTAGTTCACAAGTTATAGTTCATTTTCGCTAATTATTGCTAAGCGCTAATCTTCAGCACGCTTACTATAAATCGATGAAGGGATAGGAGTTTTAAAGCGAGTCAATAAATAGGTGGTGATGCAAAAATTATAATGAGGAGTTAGAGGAGGGATGACAGTCGAAGTAAGAGATTGTCTTTGAAGTAATAAAGATAAAAATAGACAGCAACTGCCCCGATTACTATAGTCTTAGTTTAAAGAAAAATGCTATAGAAAGCTATGGTAAGCAAGATTATTAAGGCAAAAACTATAAACGTTAGCTTATTAGCGCCTAGGCCATTACCGATAACCACTGTCACCGTTAAACAGCCTTTGAAATAGACTAAAAATAGTACTGCTGATGGTCTATAGCTGCAAAGTTAGAAACATTATTACTATTAGCTTTGTTGCTGGTGGCTGAGTCCAAAGCCTGACCAGCATTTATCATAAAAATGACAATAGGAATGTAAGCTGGTAGTTACTTTTTTATAAAGTATTTTTCTAACCGCTTTCGATAATGGCATTTGGTAAGGGCGTTATTTGTGTATCAAGGCTTATTGACTTGTCCCAAGAACAATACCGTCCCTGTTGCGTTATCCTTAATCACAAATATAAACGGATGATCGGCAGTGAACTCAATACGGTTAGTAGAGTAGCCAAGCGACATAGGTACAATACTGACACCTGTCGCTGCCGCAGCTTTAGTCCCTGTTTCATCCACTTCAATCACTGCTTGATGTACCATCGCATCGACTTTCATCGCTATTTGATCACTAAATAGACTAAAATCCGCCTGACTACCAAAAGCTATAGGCATGCCTATTTTAGATAATAATGGCGTCATCTCATAGCTTTGTTGCAGTTTGAATTTCGGTAAATCTAGTATTACCTCACGTTTGATTAGGCTTTTATTCCACTGCTCAATCTGGTTTGTATTAAGACTCTCGCTTAGACTCTGCATTGCTGCTTGATCTTTGGCTTTGGGCAGTATTACCATCATAGAGAGCGCTTCGCCTTTATAAGGTAGTTTGATTATCTGTGCGTGCTCATCTTCCGTATAAGCAAAATTAGCCTTATTATGCATCATATCTGTAGTGACAGTGCTGCCATCGAATAAGCTAAATAGCTTCTTTTCGCTGGGGTTAAAGGGCGTTTGCCAGTCTCCTTTAAAGTACACAGCATTGGTTAGTACAGTAGCCGTATTAGCACTGATACTACTCGGCGACATTAAAGTAAGGATCATCTGCTGAGTATAATCGGCAATAGTTCCGTTAATCTTTAAGCGAGCAGCTTCAGGACTGTTCTTAAAGTCGAGGTTGGTGACTTGACTGCCATAATAGTATGCGAGCGTATCTAAGTAGCTTTGATTGGGCTTTAGCCCTTGTGCTATCCATATATCATTGGCACTGACGAACTGATAATCCGGATTGGGCTTATTAAAATGTTGATATAGCGCTGCACTATTAGCATTCAGAGTCGCTAACTTTGGATAATAAAAAACCTGCTCAATCTGCTGTTTAGTCTCACCTTGCGCAGCGTTATAGAGCATTGCCATCGCCGACGATAAGCTATAAGGTGAAAAGAAGAGGTTTTTATTGTTCTGATCTGCCTGAGCGTTTAGCTGTTGATACAGTGCAATGGCGAATTGATTATTGGCGGTGACAACTTGGTTGAGGCCTTTAGGAGTTGCAACAGAATCATCAGTAAGCACAGGTTGGACGGCGTCTTGCTGCGCAGCTGCCTTAGATGGGTCATTGCCTGCTTTGAGCACCTTGGCAGTATCAGCTGGACGGGCTAATACATAAGTATTGTTACAGCCACTTATAGCTACAACTAAGCTACTAAGAGCTAAGCTTCGGTATAAGATTTTAGATAGCATTTTTGGGGAAAGCATTAAATGATTAAAGGTCATAATATAGTCGCTAATAAGGTAAAAGTTACATGGTTTTATAGTAAGGCAACAACAGAGTAAACCTATCAAAAAGCTATTTGATAAAATAGATGAGATGAGTAGCTGGCTAGAAATAATCAGATTTTTGATAAGTTATAGCGAATCAATTTAGTAAATAAAGGCAACCAGCTACTAACATTAGCATTAGCTAATAGGGCTATTATTAGTAATAGCCATCAGCAAAAATAGTCGATATTAACAGGAGTTCTTATGACCAATTCAAAAAGCCAAGCATCACTACGATCAACACCACCATTAAAAATAGACATCGTATCAGATGTGGTTTGTCCTTGGTGCGTTATCGGCTATCGACAGTTAGCGCAAGCCTTAGAGTCGACTAATACGGCTTACGAGATTCACTGGCATCCGTTCGAGCTTAATCCTAATCTAGCAGTTGAAGGTCAGAATCTACGTGAGCATGTGGCCGAAAAATACGGCCGAAGTGATGAAGAGTCACAGCAAAGTAGAGATAGGATGCAGACAGCGGGCAGCGAGGTTGGCTTTAGTTTTAACTTTAATGATAATAGCCGAATATATAATACTTTTAACTTACATCAACTACTACATTGGGCCAAGCAACAAAATAAGATGCATGAGTTAAAGCAAGCGTTATTCACTGCGCACTTTACCAATAATCGCGATATTTCTACTGTTGAGGTATTGGCGAATATAGCTGGCGAAGTTGGCTTGGATCGCGATATAGCATTAGCAGTGTTAGCAGATCAACGTTTTGCTAATGATGTGCGCAAATCTGAGCAGTGGTCACAGCAACAAGGTATTCAGAGTGTACCAGCAGTGATTTTTAATGACCTTCATCTGATCTCTGGTGCACAAGGGGTAGAAAACTACAAAATTATCTTAAAGCAGTTGGCTGAGATGGCTGAATAAATAGCTTTTTCAGTTCTAGGTAAGCTAAAACTTTAAGCCGAACTAGATTTTACCTCAAGTATTACTTCGCTTGAGGTTTTATGTGAACAGCCGTTTATAGAATTCGCTAGTTATTAGTGCTATAAACTGTATTATTAAGCTCATATAGCATTTTTATGAGCCAAGCTTTATAGACAAGGAAGTCGTTGATGATGGGAATTGAGTTTTATACTAATGGGCATATTATTAGTGAAGCTGATAGCATGCGCCAAAAGCTTGGGGAGTTAGCTAAGCAATACGCTGCTAGCTGCGCCATTATCGTCACTGATGCTGGTATCACTCAACTGGGCTATGTTGCTATCGCTCAGCAAGCGCTACAAGCATCCGGGATAAAAGTGGTTATTTTCGACAGCGTGGTAGCCGATCCACCAACTGAAGTGGTCAACGATGCCATGGCACTGGCAAGAGCCAATAACTGCGACTTAGTCATTGGCTTAGGTGGTGGCAGCTCTATTGATACCGCTAAGATAGTCGCTCTACATACTAATGACTTTGAGTGCATAAACGATATCTTAGATGTGGATCTAAGCCACTTTAAAAAAACAGCACTTTTCGCTATACCTACTACTGCAGGAACGGGTGCAGAAGCTACTTTTGTATCAGTGATTACTAGTAAGGATGGCAGCAAAAAGGCTATTTATACTCCAAAGATTATTCCCGATGTCGCTATTTTGGATGCGACACTGACCCTAAAGTTACCTCGTCATATCACGGCAGCAACGGCACTTGATGCTATGGTTCATTGCATTGAGGCTTATACTAGCCGTAGCAAAAAGAATGTTATCTCAGATGCATTAGCCCTAAAAGGACTACAAATGCTATGGCATAACTTTGACACTGTACTCAATCAAGGCGATAACCTCGAGGCTCGTACTGAAATGCTGCTAGGCTCTACTTTAGCCGGCATCGCCTTTGTTAACTCTTCAGTAGCTGCTGTGCATGGGCTCTCTTATCCTTTGAGTATTAACTTTCATATTCCACATGGTCATGCTAATGCGTTAGTTATGTGCGGGGTATTTAGCTTTAATTTATCAGCTGCTGCCCCTTTATATGCTGAGCTCGCCCGTGCGGTTATGCCTATCCAAACCGCTGCCATGAATGATTTAGACGCGGCAAGAGAGCTTATAGTCCAGTTAAAACGCTTCTTAGAAACTAGTGGACTTAAATATCGCTTAACTGAGTTAGCTATCACTAAAAATGACATTCCAGCGCTGGCTGATATTGTTATCAATACCTACGCTCGGCTCATTGCCACTAATCCTAAGGACATGACTTTAGAACAAGTCACAGCAATATATGAGGAGATTCTCTGATAGTTACTCATAAGTACTTAATAAAGTACTGATAACTACTGCTAGCCACGGCTAGCTTTTAAATAATTTTGTCTATTAATCAAGGAAGATAAAGATGTCAAAATATTCATTAGAAGTCGTTGTTGATGGTTTTCACTATCTAGAAGGACCACGCTGGCACAAAGGTGCCTTATGGTTCGTAGATTTTTATACTCAAGGAGTGTATCGGGTCAACGATGAGGGAGTAGCAGAAAAGAAAGTTCATATTGAGCAGCAACCTTCGGGTTTAGGCTGGTTACCTGATGGCCGGATGCTGATTGTATCGATGAAAGATCGTAAAGTTATGCGCTTAGAGGATAATGGTGAGTTAGTGGTGCACGCTGATATCTGGCAGCATTGTGCAGGCCACGCAAATGATATGGTAGTAGCACCTAATGGTGATGCTTATGTCGGCAACTTTGGTTTTGACTTAATGGGTGGCGCTGATTATAAGAGTGCGGGACTAGTGCTTATAAAGCCCGATGGTAGCTCACAGCTAGTAGCAGAGGGCTTAGCTTTTGCAAATGGTATGGTAATCTCTGCTGATCAAAAAACCTTAATCGTTAACGAGCTGTTCGGGAATAAAATATCGCAGTTTGCTATTAATGAAGATGGCACCTTGGGAGACAAGCGCGATTTTGCCAGCTTTGGTGAGTTGGGAGATGAGCCCAATCTTGGAGTGCGTATAGGCAATGCCAAAATATTGCCAGATGGCTTAGCATTAGATGCTGAGGGAGCAGTGTGGATTGCAGATACTCTAAATCAGCGTGCAGTACGTATAGCTGAAGGCGGAGAAATACTAGAGACTATCGATACTGCACCTGAAGGTGTGTTTGCGGTTGCTCTTGGTGGAGCAGAGGGCAATACCTTGTTTATGTGTGCAGCACCCGACTGGGATGAAGCCGCACGTAAAGCGGAAACTAAAGGGCGTATGCTAGCAGTCAGTGTTGAGGTGGGTCATGCTGGCACGCCTTAATTTAATTTAAAGCTGCTTTACTTTGTATGTGGTTTACAAAAAAACTTTTAAAACCCTTAAGAATAAAAGCCCTTATTAACAAGTTTTTAGCTAGCAAATAGGCTCAATTAAGGCTATAGATCGAAAGTTGCAATATAGTTTATTTAATGCGAAGATTGCTATATTATTACAGAGTATATTTAATCTAGCTTATCTTATTGTATAAGACCAACACTATTCAAGGATGAATTCAATGTCTAATACCCTGTTTAACACTATAAAGTCGCCACTATTACTATCTGCCATATTAGGGGCTAGTTTAACCATTAGTGCCTGTTCCTCTCCAAGTTCAGAAACTGCGGCAACAGATGACACAACAGCAAAGACAACAGACGCTGCGGTATCTGCAGATAAGCTTGAGACTAAGTTTGTTACTATAGCAACAGGCGGTGCATCAGGGCCTTATAATATTATCGGCACCGCACTATCAGAGATTTATGCTAAAACTTTTGGGGTTAACTCAAAAACTCAAACCACAGGTGCATCAGTAGAAAACGTTAACTTATTGACCCAAAGTAAGGTCGATATGGTACTAGCGCTGAGCGACGTAGTCACTGATGCGATTGAAGGCACCAATAACTTTGAGGCACCGATCACTAACATTCAACAGATTGCCGTATTGTATCCCAACGTTGTTCAGCTAGTGACCTCCGAAGGCTCTGGTATTAAAAATATCGAAGATTTGCGTGGTAAGCGTATTGCCGTTGGTGACCAAGGTTCTGGAACCGAAGTTAACGCTAGAACTCTGCTAGAGGGTTTTGGCATGACTTATGATGATGTTAAAGTTGATTATTTAGGCTTTGCTGACGCTGCTGATGCGATGAAATCAGGTAAAATTGAGGCGGCTTTTATTAGTAGTGGCTTACCAAATTCATCAATACTAGAGTTGCAGCAAGGTATCAAATTGCAGCTAGTCGCTATCGATCAAAATAAACTAAGTGAAATTATCAAAAATAAACCTTATTTTAAAACTTTTGAGATTCCTGCAGGTACTTATGGCAATGAAAAGGCCATACCAACTGCTGCTATTATGAATGCCTTATTGGTGCGTGCTGATTTATCTGAAGACGATGGTTACAAATTAACTAAAGCCATATTTGATAATTTAGAAGGGCTAAAAACAGCTCACCAAGCGGCTAATGATATCAGTTTAAAAACAGCTAGTGAGGGCATGGTAGCCCCTATGCATCCTGGAGCTAAAAAGTACTATGACGAGCAAGCCGCGAAATAAACCTTCATGGCTAGGACTATATTTATGGTCGGGCGCAGCATTGATTGCTGCGCTAGTTGTTTTTGCTCTATGCGCTATAGTGGATCGTCAGGATGTCATTGAATTGCGGGTTAATAGTACTGATAGAGAGGGTAAAGTCACCAATGCTGAACTAACCTGTTATTTCGTTGAACCTAACTTTCAACTGCGTTGGATCCATTCAGTAGAGAAGCAGTGGTGGGAGGAGCAGTATATCCGTAAGAGTGATGGGTTACTGTTGACTACTACTTATTTTCAAGCCTTTGGGGCCGGCACCCCATCGACTGAAGTGCTCGCTAAAGTACAAAAACCTAGCTATATAGGCTATCAAATTAATCAAAAACTACCCGCTCTAAATTGGGTAGTATCACGGCTGACTCAAGGTGAGATTGACTACGGTGGTAACCGAATTCTAATCCACAAGTTAGTGCCGGACTATTCTGAAGTGACTATCACTCCAAGAGCTTATAATCTAATAGATAGATGGAAAAAGGACTTATGTCATGAACTCCCACGTGAAGGATCACAATAGCGGGTTTTCTTTAGCTAACCATGATGCTAACTTAGCGCATCAATCTACTACTCATATAGACACTGGGGTTAACACTGATATTGATGTCGACAATGATGCCAATAATGATGTTGATCCTAGTGTCACGCAAGCGATACTAGAGAAATACGATCGCGAATCAATTACCCGTCATATCACTCATCGCCCTGTAAAATACTTTATTGCTATCCTTTGTATTTTATATTCTATTTTTCACTTATATATCACTTTTAATCCGATGCCAGCATTGCTGCAACGCTCTGTGCACGTAGGGGTTGGTTTTGCACTGATTTTCCTTATCTTTCCAGCTAGTAAAACCAGTAGCCGCAAAAAAGTTGCCTGGTATGACTGGATTTGGTTTGTGCTATCGCTATCAGGGATGGCTTATTTGATATATGAGTATCAAAGTATTGTGACCTCACGCGGCGGTATTGCCAATCAGGTCGATGTTATCTTCTCCATTATTACCGTTATTTGTGTGCTTGAAGGTAGTCGGCGGATTACTGGTTGGATTCTGCCAATATTGGCTTGTATATTTTTGCTATATCCTTTTATTAGTCACTTAGACTTTATGCCGAATCGACTACTCACTAGGCCTTATGATTTTGGCGATATTTTTGGCCAGCTGTTTTTAAAGACTGAAGGGTTATATTCTGTCGCTATTGGGGCTTCAGTTACGTTTATCTTTTTGTTTATTCTATTTGGCGCATTTTTGGCACGTTCGGGTATGGGTCAGTTATTTAATGACTTAGCGTTGGCGCTGGCAGGTGATAAAAAGGGTGGTCCAGCCAAGGTTGCGGTCATATCCAGTGGCTTTATGGGCAGTATTAACGGTTCAGCCTTATCGAACGTGGTCAGTACTGGCGCTTTCACTATTCCGCTAATGAAAAAAGTGGGTTATCACAAAGACTTTGCAGGGGCAGTGGAGGCCAGTGCTTCAGTCGGTGGGCAAATACTACCACCGATAATGGGTGCCAGTGCTTTTATTATGGCAGAGACGACTGGGCTACCTTATAGCACTATCGCTTTGGCCGCACTATTACCAGCGGTTCTTTATTATTTAGGCGTGATCGCGCAAGTGCATTTTCGTGCTGGGCGTCGTGACCTAAAAGGGATCGCCAAAGAGAGTTTACCGCGAGTAAAAGAAGTATTAAAAGCGCGTGGTCATATGCTACTGCCTATCGTATTTTTGATATTCTTATTGATAAGGAATGTCCCAGTAGGCTATGCCGCTGCTTATACTATTGGCTTTACAGTGGTAGTAAGTATGCTGCGCAAAGAGACCCGTATGGGGTTCAAAGATATTCTAGGCGCTCTTGAGGATGGGGCACGCCAGTCATTAGCAGTGATGGCCGCTTGTGCAGTAGTAGGTATTATTATCGGAGTGGTTAGTTTGACCAGCTTTGGTACGGTAATGACCTCCTCTATTGTCACTTTAGGTGCAGGGTCCTTGTTCCTTACTCTGGTATTGACCATGCTAGCATCTATGGTCTTAGGCATGGGGCTACCTTCTATCCCAGCTTATATTATTACTGCTACGATGGCAGCACCAGCATTGGCAGGATTTAATATTCCTATTTTATCAGCGCATATGTTCGTGTTTTACTTTGGCATCTTTGCCAATATTACGCCACCAGTGTGTCTTGCAGCCTTTGCCGGTGCAGGTATCTCAGGTGGTGATCCGATGAGAACAGGGTTCTTATCCTTGAAGCTGGCATTAGCTGGTTTCATCATACCCTTTATGTTTATCTATAGCCCTGCTATGTTAATGATAGATCCGACCGGGCTTGCAGTAACAGCGAAAGATTTTCCGCTGCCGTCTATCATGAGTATAGTAACTATAGTAGTGACTTCAATCATTGGGGTTTTGGCCCTTAGCGCAGCTTTAGAAGGCTATTTCAAAAGTGATATGAGTCTCATAGTACGCTGTATCTTAGCAGCTGGAGCATTATTGTTAATTTATCCTGGTCTTATCACTAGTGTAGTAGGCGCTCTAATCATACTAGCTATAGCAGTATTAAATACTAAGGCTAGCAAGTCGCTATCTACACTTTCTACTGCTTAGTACTCAATGCTAAGCGGTGTTAGCTAAGCGTTCATAAACAGCCATAATGTAAAAAGAGGTCCCTTTATTCAAAGAGGCCTTTTTTTATGAGCAGCAGTTAATCCATAGCTACTAGCCTTTAGTTATTCTGTTATATAAACCTTTAGCCAGCGCCTTTATTAGCATCGCCTGACTTTGTACAAAGCCATGATATTTAGGCAAGTCATCGTCCATGTCTTCAACACGGCGATTATAGAATAGATGCATAGTAGGTTCAGGTAGCGCCGCCATATCAGGGTAGTTGGTAGTAGGCACTAAGATAAGGTTGCCAGATAAAGCCCTCTCGATACTAGGTTTATTGCAACGAGTACATAGACCACGGCTGATATTTGGCGGCAATTTCCAACGGCGAAATTTAGTTCTTATTAGGTTTAAATCACTGACATCTGACTTTAGTAAAACGGTCACATCGTTATAAGCTTCACCCGTGAACTCTTGGCAGATAGTACAGTGGCAGATAAAGCGGCCAACAGGCTGATTGTTAATAGTATAAGTATTGCTTTGACAGGAGCAAGAGCCTTCTTGCGGGATAAATTTATGGCTCATCAGTCATTCCTTAATAAGAAAATTTATCTATGTTTATTATGCTTAAATATAGCATCATCTCAGGCATGTGATGGGCTCACACACCAATAATTAGAGGATGACCCACGTTTGGTGCATAGAATCCACCCTGCAAAAGCCGAAGATGCTAATCTAAGTTTCGATACTACATTACTAGATTTTCGGCTGGAAAAAAGCTAGGGCATTAGTAGAGCGTTTAAAAAAAAGGAGACCTATAGCAGGTCTCCTTATTATCTATAAACAGCCTAAGAAATAAAATTCTAGCAGCCCAATTTACCTTCAGCAATAAGGGCCTTTTTACTACGGATAGGGGCTGGGCAATCTTCACCATAATACTGACGGTCGGCGAAGTAGCTTGAACGTACCATAGGACCCGCCCAAATATTAAAGAAGCCAATCTTTTTGCCGTAGTCCATATAACGCTGGAATTCATCTGGATGCACATAGCGATCGACTGGCGCGTGGTTCTTACTAGGCTGTAAGTACTGACCTACAGTAATCATATCCACGTTATGCGCTTTTAGATCGTCAAGCAGAGTATAGATTTCTTCTTCAGTCTCGCCTAAGCCCACCATAAAGCCACATTTAGTAGCGATATCGGGACGACGTTCTTTATAAATTTTCAGTAAGTCTAACGAATGCTGATAATCAGAGCCGGGACGGAAAGCTTTATAAAGACGGGGCACAGTTTCAATATTATGGTTAAACACATCTGGTGCTGTTTCTGTGAGTAAGTCTAAAGCGATATCCATACGACCACGGAAATCAGGAACTAGGATTTCAATTAAGCAATTCGGGCTAAGTGCTCTTGCTTCATTGAGTACTTCAACGAAGTGAGCAGCGCCACCATCTTTTAGATCATCACGATCAACTGAGGTGATAACTGCGTATTTTAGCTTTAGACCTAAGATGGTTTCGGCAGTATGGCGTGGCTCATCAGCATCTAGCTGATTAGGGCGACCATGACCGACGTCACAGAATGGGCAGCGACGAGTACAGATGTCACCCATAATCATAAAGGTAGCCGTACCATCAGAGAAACACTGTGCTAAGTTCGGGCAAGCGGCTTCTTCACAAACGGTAAATAGCTTTTGCTCACGCAAAGTGGCTTTAATACGAGCTACTTCGGCAGGGGATGACAGTTTAACCCGTATCCAGTCTGGCTTTTTCTTGGCCTCGACGGTCGGGATCACTTTAATTGGGATACGCGCAACTTTATCATAGCCACGTAATTTTTCGCCTTGGATGGCTTTCTTGGGTTTGACTCTGGCAGCAGGGACGTGCGTTTGTACGGCTAATGAGCTCATAGTTCTTCCTAACCCTTATGATCCTAAACCTTCGTAATCCAAATTGTTACAGGATAAGGGTTTAATTTATTATTTGACGACAGTGATTATTCATTAATAGCGAGTGTTTTGAATGACCCAATTATAGCAAAAATAACTATTTTTATCATCTTTGTATCGTGACAGAATAGATGAAAAATAAACTTAGATACGGTTTAGATAGTATTTAGATACTATAATAAATAGCTATCAATGGGTTATAAGATTTAGTCGGAATGCCGCGCTCAGTTGTACTCATTTATGACTCTGAGATACAGACGTGGAAGCGAGTGGTTATAAGGATAATGCTAAAGAATTACTATATTGAATATAAGCGACTTGAGTGACAACCATCGAGATTAAAGTGCGCCATAGGCGTAGGCTTTAATCTAACAGAAATGCTGGCAAAAAACACGGCAAAATTAACTTAACATCTATATTGGTTCTATTTATCACTATTTATAACCTAAAGTTTATTAAAAGCTATCCATAGTAGAAAATACCTCCCATTTCGCTAATAAATGTTGGCTATACCTAGCTGTTTACGCTTTGGTCATTAACATTTTGGACGTTTTACGCTATATTAACAGCCATAAATATCCCATTTAGCGTACCGGCGCAGGCAGTCATTCTGACTACCCACGTGCTGCGCTGATAATTAATGACGAGGATGACTATTGTGTTACAAGCTTATCGTAAACATGTCGCAGAACGTGCCGAGCTAGGAATTGCACCTTTACCCCTTAGTGAGCAACAAGTAGTAGATTTGGTTGAATTACTTAAAACCCCACCTGCAGGCGAAGGTGAGTTCTTAATGAACTTGTTAGAAAACCGTATTCCTCCTGGTGTTGACCAAGCCGCTTATGTTAAAGCTGCTTTTTTAGCCGCTATCGTAAAAGGTGAAGCTGAGTCTTCATTAGTCAGCAAGCAAAAAGCAGTACAAATCTTAGGTACTATGCAAGGGGGTTATAACGTCCAACCCCTAGTTGCTGCTTTAGATGATAAAGAATTGGCGCAAGACGCTGCTGAAGCTCTAAAGAAAACTTTGCTAGTGTTTGACGCCTTCCATGACGTGACTGAAAAAGCGGAAGCAGGCAATACTATTGCTAAAGAAGTCGTACAGTCTTGGGCTGATGCTGAATGGTTCTTAAACCGTGCAGAAGTACCAAAAAAATCAACTTATACTACTTTTAAAGTCAGTGGCGAAACGAACACTGATGACTTATCTCCGGCGCAAGATGCGTGGAGCCGTCCTGATATCCCACTACATTCACTAGCCATGCACAAAAACTCTCGCGACGGTATCGTTGCTGATGAAGAGGGCGTTGTTGGTTCGATGAAGCAGATTGCTTCGCTAAAAGAAAAAGGCCATCAACTTGCCTATGTTGGCGATGTAGTCGGTACTGGCTCTAGCCGTAAATCAGCGACTAATTCTGTACTATGGCTGATGGGTGACGATATCCCGAACGTTCCCAACAAGCGTGGCGGGGGTCTAGTATTAGGTAATAATATTGCTCCTATCTTCTTTAACACTATGGAAGATTCAGGCGCTCTGCCTATCGATGGCGTTGATGTCAATAATTTAGAGATGGGCGATGTGTTCGACATCTATCCTTATGATGGCAAAATCACTAAACATGACTCTGACGAAGTGCTGTCTACCTTCAAGCTAAATTCAGCAACACTGCTTGATGAAGTACGTGCTGGTGGCCGTATTCCACTAATCGTTGGTCGTGGTTTAACCAATCGTGCTCGTGAATATATGGGTCTTGGACATTCAGATGTATTTGCTAAGCCAGTTGAGCCAGTTGAGACTGGTAAAGGCTATACGCTTGCGCAAAAAATGGTTGGTAAAGCTTGTGGTTTAGCAGGCGTTCGCCCTGGCATGTACTGTGAACCAAAGATGACTACTGTCGGTAGCCAAGATACTACTGGTCCGATGACTCGTGATGAGCTAAAAGACTTAGCTTGTTTAGGTTTCCAAGCCGATCTAGTATTGCAGTCTTTTTGTCACACCGCCGCTTATCCGAAGCCGGTCGATGTAGAAACTCAGCATACGCTACCTGACTTCATCATGAACCGTGGCGGCGTAAGCTTACGTCCAGGCGATGGTATTATTCACTCATGGTTAAACCGTATGTTGCTTCCAGATACGGTTGGTACTGGTGGTGACTCGCATACCCGTTTTCCAATGGGTATTTCATTCCCAGCTGGTTCGGGTCTAGTAGCATTCGCTGCCGCAACGGGTGTGATGCCACTTGATATGCCTGAGTCAGTCCGTGTTCGTTTCGTTGGTGAGCGTCAAGCTGGTATCACTTTACGCGACTTAGTACATGCGATCCCGTATCAAGCGATCAAAGATGGCTTATTGACTGTCGATAAGAAAGGTAAAATCAACGAGTTCAATGGTCGTATTCTTGAGATCGAAGGTCTAGAAGATTTGACTCTCGAGCAAGCATTTGAATTATCAGATGCCTCAGCGGAACGTAGTGCAGCCGGTTGTACTATTGCCTTGTCTGAAGAGTCAATCACTGAATATTTGAACTCGAACGTGACGTTGCTGAAATGGATGATTAGTGAGGGTTATGGTGATGCGCGTACTATTAGCCGTCGTGTCGAAGGTATGCAAGAGTGGCTAGCTAATCCAAGCCTAATGCGTGCAGACGCGGATGCCGAATATACCATCGATATGGTTATCGACATGAGTGAGATCAAAGAGCCAATTCTTTGTTGTCCGAATGATCCAGATGACGCTAAGACTTTAGGTGATGTCGCGGGTGATACTATTGATGAAGTGTTCATTGGTTCATGTATGACTAACATCGGTCATTTCCGTGCTGCCGGTAAACTGCTACAAGACGTCCCAGCAGGCAGCTTGAAAACTCGTCTATGGATCGCGCCACCTACTAAGATGGATGCGCGTCAGTTGATGGAAGAAGGTTATTACAATATTTATGCGCAAGCCGGTGCTCGTACTGAGATGCCAGGTTGTTCACTATGTATGGGTAACCAAGCACGTATCGCACCAAACTCTACAGCAGTTTCGACTTCAACCCGTAACTTCCCGAACCGTTTAGGTCAAGGTGCTAACGTCTATCTAGCTTCTGCTGAAGTAGCTGCGGTCGCTGCGGTATTAGGTAAACTACCAACTAATGACGAATATCAGCAATATGCTGGTATGCTAAACAGCATGGGCGATGAAGTGTATAAATACATGAATTTCGATCGTATGTCAGAGTACACCGAAGAAGCTAATAAAATTAGCGTTGCTCAATTGAGCTAAGCTTTAATGTAAACATTTCTTCGCTAGTTAAATACAAGACCCTGTATCTTTATGATGCGGGGTTTTTTGTTCAAGGTAACCCAAAAGAGTGGGTGTCTGATATGCCTACTTCCATGTATAATAGATTAGCAGGCGGAAACCGTGGCTCTGCACTTTGCTTACCTTTTTTTCTAACTTTTTTCGGGACGGACCGATACTTTATTATGCATCTATGTGCTTTGGAGTCTTGGTTGATTACTTTATCCCCCATCAAACGGCGTTTGGTCTATGTGACTGTTTTTGAAATCATTGCTATTATCTCATCTACTTTTGTACTGATGTACTTAAGTGGTAGTGACGCATCAGAATCACTACCTGTTGCTGTAATGGTATCGTTGGCGGCAGTAATTTGGAACTTTATTTACAATACGGGGTTTGAAAATTGGGAACGTCGTAAGCAAGTAACACAGCGTACACTATTGATACGCAGTGCCCATGCGATAGGTTTTGAGGGCGGCTTGGTTTTGATTTGTCTGCCGTTATATATGATTTGGTACGATGTTGGTTTCATCAAAGCCTTTATAATGGAAGCTGCGTTACTGCTATTTTTCTTAGTTTACACTTTCCTATTTACCTTGGGTTTTGACAAAATATTTACCTTACCGCATCACTATAAAAACGCTTCTGCTTCTTAATAAGTAACTATATTAATACCTATACTTTTGATTATATAGCTTATTCAAATAAAGACTGCACATTGACAGCCTTTCTAATTATATGGAATAGAGCAGTGTTATCAGTTTTTATTTTCCCATATAAATCGGCTTACGCTTCTCCATAAATGCGCTGATGCCTTCTTTAAAGTCATCCGTTTTTGCTAGCATAGTTTGCTGATCAACTTCCATATCTAGTGCTTCATTCAAACCCATAAAGCTGTGAGTATTAATCATATGCTTCATTGATGCCAAGGCTTTGCCAGGCAGGTTACTCAAGCGAGTTGCTAATGCTAGTGTCGTTGCTTCTAACTCGTCGCTACTGACCACATTATTTACTAAGTTTAGACGCGCCATATCATCGCTAGTGAGCTTATCCCCAAGCATTACCATCTCAGTGGTTTTTGCCACTCCAATTAGCTGATTCAATAAGTAGACACCACCAGCGTCGGGCACTAAGCCAATATTGACAAAAGCTTGCACAAATTTGGCATTGTCAGCGGCGATACGGAAGTCACAAGTCAGCGCTAAGTTCATCCCAGCACCGGCTACAGCGCCTTCTAACTGGGCAATAATCGGCTTATGGATAGCGCGCAGTTTCAAACTAATTTCAGCAACTTCGCCCACCATAAAGTTAAGCTTATCCGCTAGAGCATCACCTTCCATACCATTTTCTAACATCTCCCCAATATGCCCACCACTTGAGAAGTTATTACCAGCACCTTGCAATACAATTACTCGTACTTGCTCATCAGTATCGGCCTTATTAAGTGCCTCCATCATAGCGTTCTTAAGGGTGGTACTAAAAGCATTTAAAGTCTTTGGATCATTCATAGTAATAGTGGCGATATGATCGTTAACTTGATAATTAACTGAAGGCTGCGACATAGGTTTTATCCTTATTTTAGTTTGCGGTAATAAATCATTAGATGCTCATTACTATAGCAGTTTGGATGGTTTATAAAAGCAGGTTCTATGAGCGTTCAGACTATGCATAGATTCAGGTCTTATAAGTGGCTTCATTGCAGACAAATTTTTGTACAATTAGGGGTTAATGCCAAAAATCCGTTTGTAAAGACTGAGGCTATAAGTTTAGTTATCCTAATGGCTAAGCAATAATACTATTAAATCAATGGATTATATTCTATGATAAAAACATTGAAATTTAGTTTATAGTCAGTCCACTAAAGATTTGCTACAGAGTCACTGGTATAAGTTTGCGCCTGCCTCAGTTATATCATGGCTTTTAGCCAGAAAATTTATATCAGTGACTAGCGATTTATTAGTTCTAAATAGGATTGACTATATTAACCGACCAGCTGGCTTTAGAAGTTAGTTAGTAAATCAATCTAATTTATTAAAGTTATCATTGCCTACAAGGAAGTGGTTATGCCTCATATTCAGCTTAATAATGCCAATATATATTATGAAGATAGCGCGCCTGAAGAGCTGCATAAGCCTGTCATAATATTCGCCCATGGACTACTGTGGAGTACGCGAATGTATGACGAGCAAGTTGCCTATTTTAAAAAGAACTATCGTTGTATTGCTTTTGACTTCCGTGGCCAAGGTCAGTCGCAGATTACCAAAGACGGCTATGATATGGACTCGCTAACTGAGGATATAATTGCCTTGATGGATGCGTTGACCATAGAGAAGTGCAATTTCGTTGGTTTATCAATGGGCGGATTTGTAGGCCAGCGTATCGCTATTACTCATCCTGAGCGCTTATTATCACTAATTCTATTAGAGACCTCGGGTGATGCTGAAGACCCTGATAATATCCCTAAATACGGTAAGTTAATAACTGCTATTCGCTGGTTAGGTATGAAACGTGTCAGCAAAAAGATAATGCCTATTATGTTTGGCAGCACTTTTT
The DNA here is from genome assembly GCF_018919485.1 of Psychrobacter sp. TAE2020. GTDB lineage: Bacteria > Pseudomonadota > Gammaproteobacteria > Pseudomonadales > Moraxellaceae > Psychrobacter. The sequence continues at coordinate 1,127,561 of NZ_JAHLMU010000001.1, read as the reverse complement.
TGACAGATAAATCACGTCGGGCGGAATATAAACAATGGCAAAAAATGCTAGAGGGCAATCATAAGGTTGGCGCAACTAAAGCCACCAAAGGGGTGATTGAGCGTGCAGGTGTTTATCAGCAGCTGGATGAGATTAATACACCAACGCTCATTATAGTCGGTGATGAAGATATGGCGACCCCTTATCCTAAAGCTGAGCGTATACATTTTGCTATAGCAGGGTCAAAGCTGGCTGTTGTAAAAGGTGCTGGGCATACGGCGACTGTAGAACAACCTCAACAAGTGAATAATCTAATTAGCAAATTCTTGGGTAGCTGCCTTTAGTGGTAGAAGCTAGGCTAGAAATTAGCTTATAAATTAGCTATTAAAAAGCCGTTATCAAATTTATAATAACGGCTTTTTTGTTATTTAAGGCTTATATCATACGCTTACAGCAAGGGCTTATAGTCACTATTACCATCATTAATAGTACCAAAAACTTCAGCGCGATTGACTACTTCAGTCGCCCACGCACGATGAGTCGCTGGCTCTAGCATAGTATTATTATATTTAAATACCGCTTTGGCCTCGCTATGGAGTATGGCTTGCGCTTCATCTAACATGCTGGCAGGCACGCAGTAGGCTTGCTGCACTAGAGCAATTTGGCTAGGATGAATAACAGTTTTGCCGACTAACCCTAAGCCCACGTCACGAGTTAACTCTTGCATAAATAGTGTCGGCTGGTCTAAGTACTCAAAGACTGGCGCTGACAGATAAAACCCATGAGGCACAAAACAGCCGAGCAGCTGATAAGCTAAAGTACCAATCGGAGTATCATAGATGATACTGTTCTTTGGCCGGCGCAAACGTAGGGCTGCAAATAAGTCGTTACCACCGATACGTAAGGCAAATACCGGCTGACTAAAGGCTTCTTTAAAACCGATAGCCAACTCTTGGTTGTGATGCGGATCAAATAGAGCAGCGGTCTCTAGAGTCGGCATCAATAGTTGGTCGGTATCTAGATTTTGACAAGCCATACGCCAATTAGATAGGCTATACATATCGACTTTAGGTAATACAAACCCATCGAGCAATCCAATATGCCTAAAATCTGCTAGTTTCTGTAGCATCATTGGGTTGCGTGGACGCACGAATACTAAGGGTCGGGTAGGCTGCTTTGATTGCGGCTCTATTTGATCAACAGCTTGTCTTGAAGGCTCATTGATCATATCAACATGCGCCGCCCAGGTATCTAACAGCGCTTGTAAGCGTATCAATGCTAACTCTATGTCGCTATGACTAACCGCATCTTCTAAACAGATAATAATACTGTTGATCGTCGAGAGTTTATCACGCTTGATAACTTGCCAGATATCTTGTCGCGTAGCAGGCATGTAGAGACTAGCACCCAACTGGTAAGGATGATGGGTGTGCGGCTTAACCAGCGCATGCCGATCGGTAATGAGGTTGGCATAAGACTGAGTGTAATTATAAAGGCTGGACTCGTTTGTTGTCATATCGGGCATAATTAACGTCGTAAATAGTGATAAAGGAGTGAATATAATTAACAGATCTTGACCATAGCAATACTATAAATAGTAGGTTTAAAATAGTGATTTAAACTACTAATTATCTGCGGTTGTATTACGTTGCTTGATTAAGGTAATGGCTTGATAAGGAAGTATTTTAACACCTAATACCTCAATATTAATATCTCGCTGAGCACATAAATGTCTTAATAATAAAGTATCGGGATGGTTGGCTGTCGCTAGCAAAACACACTCAGGATCACGGCGCAATATCGCTCTTGTTGCCTCGGCAATAGTCGGTTTAATACGATTGCGATTGCTAATGTTATAGTGTACTGCCAGCTCATCAATTAATGCTGCGGTCTTATAGCGTGGCTGTCCAAAGGTGGCTAAAGCCACTGGTAATGCCGTCAGCTGTTGTCTTGCCGTGTCAATATGATCAATGAAAGCTAGACTATGATCAACTTCTCCTAAGTTATCATAAAATATACTGCGATGTAGCCCGTATTGTGGCTCAGTATATAAGCTACGTGATATAAGCCCTGACACGGTACTATTTAACAGCCCTGAGGGAATTAACCAGTCGTCGGTACTGGCTGCTAGCCAAGCCACACCAGCAGGATCAGCAAGGGTTAACAGCGGCACAACACTTAGCCCTTGATGAAAAAAGTTAGCAAAATTCATATCAGTAGAGTGATTAAATGACGCGAGGCTACTCGCTAGCTCTTGATAGATAGCCCCTTTACCAGTCCAGCCATCGACAAATACTATAGGACTATTCGGATAAGCCTCCAGCAACCTTTTTAGGGCTACAGGATCAAGGCCACGATCACGAATGATACTAATACCATAATGCACACTAGGCAGATTGTAAGCACTATTAGCGTCGGCTAAAGCACGTTGTAATAACACCCCTACTGGCAAGCCGGCACGCACTAAACTGATTAAAACTAACGGGGTTTTAGCAGTGACGCTTTGATAAAAAATATTATGTAAAGAATAGGCTAAGTTGGCGATATCAGTAGCAGTGCGCTGGGTGCCTTGAGTCAATGCTTGAGCGTATAACTGCTCGTGCATCGCAGTCGGAGCGCTCTCTAAAGTTAACATATCTGAGTAATGACGTTGACCGTTTTGAATTAAGGCTTCTTTTTGGCTGACTGGCACATCGGCAATGGCTTCTTTATTGACGATATCTAACAGGACAATGACATCGCTGGCAAGATAACTGCCTGAGCCATAACGAGCTAACTGAGCTATTTTTGTAGCTTGATCCACTGGAGAGATAGCAGGGTTATCTTTATTCATTATGATGGCCACGCCTGTTATCGAGAGGTTGATGCTGATTGTAGCTCTGAATGTAGCTGCCCATGGTTGGGCATACCGTACCAGTCTAGTAATTGCAGAAATGGTAGATCTGCCAAACTATCACCAAAGCCAAAACTGGGACGCTGACTGTCTAAATGGTGTTCTAGCAGGAACTGCACCGCATGACGTTTATGAATAACATGCGGGAGTATCGCTAAGTTATTAGCATTTACGTGCACATAAAAGTGCTGATCAAAATCCCGTATTAATAACGGTAATTTATCGGCCAAATCTACTAATACTTGATGGTCTTTTTGCGCATGTTTAATAGCTAAATAAATGGTTAACTTGCGCTTATTAGCACCATTATAACTAATCTTGCCACTATCAAAAGTATCGCTATGCGGCGTAAACACTAACTGACTGTTAGCCCCTTTACTGTGATTAGCAAACACTTCGCTTAGTTGGTTGAGCTTATCTTGTAGTGGTGCAAGCTGCTGATACATATGCTGTTGCCAAGCCGCCAGTAATTTATTATCTGGGCTTAGTATTATCGCGCCATGAGTCAATACTTGCCAACTGTCAAAAGGCAGTTTGACTCGTTGTATCTCCGATCTATCACGAGCAGTGACTACTATCAATTCAGTGCTAACAAGCAGCCAGCTAAAAAACGCCGCTTGGCGCTGGGTCATAAAGCTTAATGGCTCGCCTTGTTTATTTACGCTGGCGCAAATTAAGTTTTCAGCTTCACCGGTCGCTAAATCCCAAGCGTCAATTTTACGCTGGGTCTGAAATAGAGTATCGTCCAAATCCATTAGAGCGTAAGGTTTGATGAGGTTTGCACTAGGTTGGAAAAATGGGAAGGTCATTGGATTTTCCAAAAATAGAATAATAGCAGGGCTGCTTAGATAGGGCTTATATACAAATATTTAATGGATATAAAGCGCTGATTCTTAGAGTTGTTAATTAGCTATCTAGCATGCTTTAGCCAAGTTCAGACAGTATAACGATAATCATAAAAAAGGTCAGAATAAATCACTAATAAAGAAGGAAAAGTATTGTAAGAGGAGTGGATTCAACCCATTTGGGGTTGGGTAGATAAGCTTGAAGGAAGAAAAAATGAATGGCTGCGTTATAAAAACGAGTTAGAGCTGAGCAGAGCTATTGATTTGATAAACTCAGAAAATTTAGCTTGTAAATATTCTGAGCTTATTGAAGTTTGATTATTCAAATAATAGAACGGCCTTAAGCTGGTAGGGCTGATCGTTATAGAGTCAGCACCTAATTATCCATATATCTCTTCTAGTCGTAAACAGGAGACCAAGCGTCCTTGCCACTCACGCAGCTCAGGCTCAATTTCGCTACAGATAGGCTTAGCATAAGGACAGCGTTTATGAAGCGCACAACCACTTGGCGGGTTAAGAGGGCTAGGCAACTCGCCTTGTAAGGTCAGCTGTTTTTTATGTCCGGTCACTGAGGGCGCTGCCGAGAGTAAAGCGATGGTATAAGGGTGTTTGGGATCATCGTAAATAGCATCTTTAGCACCATGCTCAACCGCTTTCCCTAAATACATCACCATCACATCATCGGCTACATGGCGTACGACAGAGAGGTTATGCGAGATAAAAACATAGGCGGTGCGATACTCATCTTGCAAGTCCATAAATAAATTCAGTACTTGCGCCTGAATAGAGACGTCAAGGGCTGATGTCGGCTCATCAGCGACCACAATTTTAGGGTTGAGCATCATGGCGCGGGCAAGAGCAATACGCTGGCGCTGACCACCAGAAAACATATGCGGATAGCGACCAGTATGCTCAGGACGTAAACCAACGTGCTTCATCATGGCATGCACTTTGCTGCGTTTTTCTTCTTTGCTCAGCGTGCTATGAATATCTAACGGTTCGGTCAGCTGAAAACCAATAGTATGGCGTGGGTTGAGACTGCCATAAGGGTTTTGGAACACCATTTGAATCTCAGTACGTAAGTTCTTAAGCGCACTTCTGCTATAACTGGTAGTTGCCTCATTATTAATAAATAGCTCGCCACCGGTCGGCTGCTCTATCAAAGTAAGCTGGCGTGCTAAAGTAGACTTGCCACAGCCCGACTCACCGACAACCGCTAGGGTTTTCCCTGCCTCTAACTCAAATGAGATGCCGTTCAACGCCTTGACAAAGGCTTTACCTTTTCCTAATCCTAGAGACACCTCATAGTGTTTGTGTAGGTTGTCGGCCTTTAAAACGATTTTATGACTCATATTTCAGACTCCAGAGTAGCCGTTTGAGCAGTCCGAGTAGGATGTTCAGGAAGGGTGGCGTGAATACAGCGAACCTCGCCATTTGGGGTTTTTAAAATAGGTGGCGGCACCTCACAAGCCGGCTCTTTATAGGGGCAACGTGGCGAAAGCAAGCAGCCTGTTGGACGGTCATACTGGCTGGGAACCACACCTGGTAAGCTATTCAATCTATCTTGTCCAACTGCCAGCTCAGGAATAGCTTGTAGTAGCGCCTCGGTATAAGGATGGGCAGGTTTTTGAAATATTTCTGGCACGGTACTAGTCTCGACCACTTGACCGGCATACATGACGGCGACATCACGAGAGTTCTGCGCCACTAAGCCTAAGTCATGAGTAATAAGCACCATTGCCATTTGCTTTTCGCGCTGCAGGCGACCGAGCAAATCCATGATTTGAGCCTGAACCGTCACATCGAGAGCGGTTGTCGGCTCATCAGCGATAAGCAATTTCGGCTCACAAGCTAGCGCCATTGCAATCATCACTCGCTGACTCATACCGCCTGAGAGTTGATGCGGATAGACACGCAGACGGTTCTTAGCATCTGGCATTTCAACCAGCTCTAATAACTCTAAAAGACGCTGTCTTACCGCTGCTCCGCGCAAGCCAAGATGGGTGGTTAATACTTCGCCCATTTGCATCTCGACCGTAAAACTTGGATTAAGGCACGACATGGCGTTCTGAAATATCATCGAAATATCTTTGCCAATAATCTTGCGCTTTTGTTTTGCCGGCATAGTTAACAGCTCTTTGCCATCAAAGTTCAGTCGATCAGCAACGACAGTAGCAGAAGAGGGCAGTAATCCCATCAGCGCCATCATAGTGACTGATTTACCTGAGCCAGATTCACCAACAACCGCAATGACCTCTCCTTGTTTTATTTTTAAAGAGACGTCATCGACTGCACGAAAAGCTCGTGCTCCTTCGCCAAAAGTAACCGATAGATGCTCAATATCGAGGAGGAGTGAGTTATTGGTGGCAAGGGTATTCACCGGGCTATTCACGTCAAAGCTATTTACTTGAGAATCGTTCATTAAGACACCTGCTTCAATTTTGGATCTAAGGCATCACGCAGACCGTCGCCCGTTAGATTGATAGACAAAGCAGCTAAGAAAATTGCTACACCTGGCCAAATCGCTAACCAAACATTGCTTTGGATATATTGGCGAGCAGTACCTAGCATTGCCCCCCACTCAGCATCAGGTGGTTGCACACCGAAACCTAAGAAACCAATCGCGCCAGCTTCCAAAATAGCAGTAGAGAAAATCATAGTAGCTTGGACGATTAAGGGCGCCATACAGTTGGGTAGTATAGTAATAAATAACAGCCTTAATACGCCTGCACCCATAACTTTTGAGGCTATAAAATACTCACGTTGCAGCTCAACCATGGCTGTAGCACGAGTCAACCTGATAAAAGGCGGTGTGCATACTAAGGCAATAGTAATAATGGTATTAGTCATTGACGGCCCTAAGATAGCGGCAATAATGATGGCAAGCAATAGGCTTGGATAAGACATCAAAATATCATTCACTAGCATGACCGCTTTGCCCCAAACCTTGGGCCAAAAGGCAGCACTTAGTCCTAAAGATACCCCGACAATCATGGCTATAGAGGTAGCACTGATACCAATAAATAGCGAATAACGTGCGCCGTGCATAACGCGCGAGAGGGTGTCGCGACCAGCATCGTCGGTGCCCAAAAAGAACATCGAATCACCACCACTAAAGAAGGATGGCGGTAGCTGCTCTTTACCGGTAAATAACTCATAAGGGTCATAAGGCGCAATAGTAGGGGCTAATATGGCGACGATAACCATCAGCGTTAAAACGATAAAACCCAGTACGGCGCCTTTGTTTCGACAAAAGGTGTATAAAAACAGCTGCCAAGAAGTTGGCGGTTTAGGGGAAACCTGCGCAACATCGGAAGGAATTATAGAAGGCTTCATTGGATATTCCTTTAGTGAATTAGACCTTGTTTTACTCCACTGGCTTGCTTACTTTATTGCGCTAAGTTGCTTATTTAAATTGCTTATTGCTTGAGCTAACTTAGCATCTGCTTGTCTTAGGCAAGCTGAGTAATACAAACTTAGGGACACAAGGTCATCATGAGCACTATGGGTAATTATTAAAAACTATAAATAGCTATTGTAGATACAATTATGATGAATTACAGAGGCATCAAAAATGTAGCAAGTGGGCTTCACCCTAACAATAAACTATGAAGAATGGCGAATTCTAGGATTAATAAATCCATATAAAATATCGATCATTAAGCTCACCAGAATCAGTGCAGTGGCGACCAATAAAATACCATTTTGTACAATGGGGTAATCACGAGTAAAGAAGCCATCTAGTAACCAGTTGCCAACGCCCGGCCAACTAAAGATAGTCTCAGTAATAATGGCCCCAGCCAATAATGTAGCCATCTGCAATCCCACTACGGTGACCACAGTGATGAGCGCATTACGCATCACATGAATCAAAATTACCCGTTTTGGTGACAAGCCTTTGGCTCTTGCGGTACGCACGTAATCTTCGTCTAACACCTCAAGCATTGCTGAGCGGGTCATACGAGCAATCATAGCTAGAGGAATGGTAGATAGAGCCACTGAGGGTAAGATAAAGTGTTTGACAACGTTCCAAAAGGCACCGGGCTCACCAGAGCTTATAGAGCCTAACAGCCAAGAGCCATATAAAGGTTTGACGTCTAAGAACTGGGCGACAGAAATGACCCCAGAGACTGGTAGTAGACCTAAATAATGAGCAAAGATACCCGTTAAAATAGGACCCAGTAAGTAGATAGGCATAGAGTAGCCGGCAAGTGCGCCCGACATTAAGGTATAGTCAATCCAAGTGCCTCGACGCAATGCAGCAAAAATACCCAAACTGATACCAACCACACTCGCTATGGTAATCGCGCAAAGAGCTAATTCTAACGTCGGCACAAAATGGGCAAAAAAATCTTGTAATATAGGGGTGCGAGTACGAAAGGATTCACCAAAGTTACCTTGCAGTATCCCAGTGAGATAATCCCAATATTGTACGGGTAAGGGTTTGTCTAAACCAAGGCGGGCTAAAGCCTGCGCATGTAGCTCAGGATCAACCATACGCTCGCCCATCATAATCTCAACAGCATCGCCAGGTACGAGACGAATGAGAATAAAAGTCGATAGGGTTAAGCCAATATAGACAGGAACTAAGATTAAAATCCGGCGTAGAATATAAAGTAGCATAGCTCGGCTCGTTTTTATAAAAGTGGCTTTTAGCAAATATAGCTCAGGCTTAGACAAAGGTGGCTGGAACAGAATCTCTGAACCAGCCACAAACGTATATAAAGCAATAACTATCAAGTAAAAGGCGGCACTAAAGTTTATTAGGTATTGGTATTGAAGCTAATACTAGTACTGAATGCAGCACTGGTATTAGCTAAGGCTGTTTAATGCCCTTATTCAATATCAACGCCATCAAAGCGAATTGAGCCGAGTGGGCTGATTTTGTAGTCTTTAACGTTAGGAGTGGTTAATACCGTCACCACTGAGTTAGCAACTGTGGTCCAAGGCAGTTGATCTTTAAAGATAACCTGAGCTTGCATATAATTGGCAATGCGCTCATCTTGGTTGGTAATGGCACGCGCATCCGTCACTAGCTTATCAAAGTCTTTATTACACCAGCGTGAATAGTTATTACCACCAACCGCATCACAAGATAATAAAACGCCTAACCAGTTATCAGGATCCCCATTATCGCCAGTCCAACCAGCTAGGATAGCCTCAGGCTCGCCTTTGCCAGCACGCTTTAGATACTCGCCCCACTCATAAGTCACAAGCTTGGCTTTAACACCGATTTTAGCCCAATCCGATTGAATCATCTCTGCCATTAGTTTGGCATTAGGGTTATAAGGGCGCTGAACTGGCATATACCATAAGTCGATTTCTAAGTTTTTAGCACCGGCTCCAGCTAGTAGAGCTTTGGCTTTTTCGATATCGTAAGGCGCGTCTTTGATGTCTTTGTTATAGCCCCACTGCGTTGGCGGCATTGGGTTGGTGGCTTTGATACCAGAACCTTGATAGACCGCATTGATAATAGCGTCTTTATTAATCGCCATATCGAGCGCACGGCGAACATTCACATCTTTTAGGTCTGGCTTTTCAGTGTTATAGCCTAAGTAACCAACGTTAAAGCCAGCCTCATCTAAAACGTTTGCTTTGCCAGATTTTTTGGCAGAGTCCACTTCAGAGGGGTTAGCATAAGCTGAGACATTACATTCGCCTGCTTGTACTTTTTGCGCACGAACCGCAGAGTCCTTGGTGATAACGAAGATAAGGTTGTCGATATGAATATCGTCTTTGTTCCAGTAGTCAGGGTTTTTGCTATAACGAATCTGTGCGTCTTTTTGATAGGAAGTAAAGACAAAAGGTCCAGTACCGACCGGCTTAGTGTTTAGGTCAGCGGCTTTACCAGCGTCTTGTAATTGCTTAGCGTACTCTGCAGAATGCACATAGGCAAACGGCATGGCTAGGTTTTGTAAGAATGGCGCGTTGGTCTCAGTCAGGGTGATTTTAACCGTATAATCATCAACTTTTTCTACCTTGTCGATGATTTCAGGTAAGCCCATGCCTACTGAATAAGGGAATTCAGCCGGATAGTCTTTATTAAAGGCAAAGTCTGTATCGACTAGACGTTCGATAGTGAAGATAACGTCATCAGCATTGAAGTCACGCTTTGGTGTGAAGTAATCGGTCTTGCCGAACTTGACACCTTTACGTAGATTGAGGGTATAAGTTTTGCCGTCTTCGCTAATTTCCCAACTTTCTGCTAAACCTGGCTCAATTTCGGTTTCGCCGCGTTTGAACTGGACGATACCGTTAAAGATGGGGTAAGAACTGGCATCAAAGTCAGTACCTGCCGTATATTGAGCAGGATCAAAACCGGCAGGGCTACCTTCTGAACAATAAATTAGGGTCTTAGCTGCTTTGGCATCGCTGCCAGCATCTGCTGTCTTGTCGGTGGTTTTATTGTCGCCGCTACAGGCACTGATGCCCAAAGTTAGGGCTGCTAATAAGGTAAGCTTGAAAAATGGGATTTGCATTGTGATAACATCCTGTATAAACCATCAGATAATTACCAATTAATAAGACGACAGTGACACTATGCGCCACTAATATCATCCTGTAATTGATAAACCCTTAATTCCTTTTAAAGTATTTACTCATTCACGTTATGTTAGGTCATCATCAATTAGTTAAAGCTTGAAATGACCTAACAACTGCGATCTCAAATCTTTGGTTTTCAAATAATTGAGAGGGTGGCGCTGAATGAGCAAATGAATAGACAGAATATATATGTAAAGGTAAGGTTAAGCAAGATGTCTATAACGTAAATATGAATTTTTTTATGCTATAAGCATCTTTTTTATTATGACTTTTACAATTAAGCGCCTCAAAATCAAATACCTATGAAACTAAGCTTTGTTTCAGCGGTAATCTTAAACAATCTAAAGACGCTATTATTAGCGCTATAAACTCATTATCAGTAACTATCAAGACCAATATCTATCTTAAACGAGACTTTAGCTAGGACTTACTATCAGCACATTATCCAAACCATGCCACAGGGAATCAACACTCTCAGACGAGGTTTCTACACACAATACGATCAAGTCCCAGTCAGCAGGGTTGACGTTATAAACAAAGTTAGTCATGCCTAAACCATAATTATCGGTAAAGCTTAACCTCGTGCTAATACCGCCCCCTAGCGCAATTGGCGAGCGGGTTAAGGCACTAAATTTAATTTCAGGATGATTAATTACATTATCGATATTGCTGTTTTTCTCAAGCCATTCCGCTAATAAAAACGGCAACCATACAAATTCATTACTGCCCAATACTAGAATTCTTGTAGGCAAGTAGGCGTCATCAAGCTGTCTTTGCTGATTAAAGACCCTAACTGCTTGTTGAAAATTTGCCAAGTAACTATCGAAGCCATCGGTGCTAGTTAAGGTGGGGAAACGTCCCCAATTGCCCGTATCACCTAAAGCATTACTACCAGCTTCTGTGGTATCAACAGATGGCATGGTTATAGGCTCAGGATTAGGGGCATCCGTCCATTGCCAAGCGCCAGATAGCAGATGATGCCGATAAAAGTCGATATTTGCTAAGCGGCTGGCAATGCTATCGTCAGTATCAGCTTGCTGCTGATTTAGCGACCAGTCAACCAAGGTTGTAAGATGTACTTGCTGTAGTTGGGTTAACCCTGCTGCCCGTAATGCGCTGACCACATTGACGCAAGTATTGCCTGTTGAGGCTTCATCATCGACCATAATAAGGGTCTTGGTCGCTAGCAGCTGGGCCTGAGTCACCTTATCAGCGCTTTGATAAATCAGATGCTGACTGGCATGACTATGGTCTTCGCTAAAAGTGGTCAATAAAATATTGTCGTTATTACCATCATCGTGCTGGGCATGGCGAGTAGAGTTAAGCAATAACGCATTGGGATAGCGTGTTTGCAACGCTTGATGAACGCCAGCGGATAGCCCAACTGCTGTCTCTGCCATACCAATCACTAAGATAGGTTCAGCTAACTCATCAGGGACCAAATTGGCCAAATCAGTAGAGGAGGTGCGCATAACACTCGGCGCCACTGGGATATGACGTCCTAAGACTTTTGAGACAAAAAGAAATGCACGCTTAGGATTAATACGCTGGGCAAAGTCTAATAAGTCTTCTAATTGATAAGGCTGCTCGCCAGCACCGGCACGTTTAATAGCCGCATTTATCTGATAGCTTAGCGCCAGCTCACCACGGGGTAGGACGATATTACGTTTGTGAACATCAATAGATTTAGCACCGTTTTCAATCATCGCCTATATATTTCCTGTTTTATAAATTCTATAAATAATTTTTATGATATCTAGTTCATTATACCCTTAGCCTTACATATTTGGGCTGAACAGGCTTTTATTTGAAAAATTAAATAGCTTTTTTTAACCTTTATTTTAGTTGTCTTAAACGAAGTTTATTTGTAGGTGCATCAGTTATTCCTATGGTACAGTTGTACACTATCACTGCTGTTCCTAACCATAATTATCTCGCTCTGCTTTTGCTAGGGAAAATACCCTTAAACCAATAGCTCTATAAAAATACATACCAAATAGGATCTATTTACCCATGAATAATATCATTATAAAAGCATCAAGAAACACGGACAGTGTCGCAAAATGCTCATTATCAACGCAAACCGTTGCGTTTTCCCATTATAACCATCTCTCTGGCCAATTACCTGTTGATCCACAAACCAAGGCCGTAGTCGCCGGCGATATTAGCGCACAGACAACCCAGTGCCTAGACAATATTAAGGCCATCGTTGAGAGTATTGGTCATGTTATGGATGACGTGGTTAAGATCACTATATTTCTAAAAGATATTACTGATATTGCCGCTGTAGATGCTGTTTATGCTACTTTTTTCCAAAGCTATCTGCCAACACGTACCGTGCTAGCAGTAGCAGCGCTTCCTATGGATAAGGCCTTGATACTAATAGATGCCGTCATCTCAAACGGTGAAGGGACTCAGCCACAAGCACCTTGTGATTTAGTAAAAGTGACCAACAACACGGATAATGCGCCAAAAACTAACGTCTCTACGCAAACGGTCGCGTTTTCTCACTATAATAATATTTCAGCGCAATTGCCTATTGATCCTAAGACCGGCAGCTTAGTTAGCGGCGATGTAAAACAGCAGACCGCTCAGTGCTTAAGAAACATTAAGGCTATTTTACAGAGCATCGATGTGCCCATTGATGATATTGTAAAAGTAAATATCTTTTTGACGGACCTGACAAATACTGACGCTGTAAATGAAGTCTACAGCACCTTCTTCCCAGATTCGGCTATTGCTAGAACTGTTGGTTACTTGCCAGCACGCACGGTTAGTGCGGCCACTGCGTTACCGATGCAGGCGCTAGTACAGATTGATGCGGTGGTGTCGCATGGTGATGGGACGCCTCCGCAAGAAGTTGAAGATAGACATGGTATCGTCATAAAAGCCAATAATACTACTAATGCTCCAAAGAGTTCAGTAGCCACACAAACAGTCGCTTTTTCTCACTATAATAATATCTCAGCTCAACTTCCTATCAGTGTTGAATCAGGTAAAATGATTACAGGCGATGTGACGGCTCAGGCAACGCAGTGCTTAGAGAATATCAAAGCAATATTACAAAGCATTGATCATGTTATGGATGATGTGGTTAAAGTCAATATTCAGCTTAAGAACATTGCTGATATCGATGCGGTAAATGATATCTATACTCCGTTCTTTAACAGTGATTTACCTGCGAGAACAGTCATCGGTGTGTCCGCCATTCCGATGGATGCTTTAATACAAATTGATGCTGTGGTTTCTAATGCTGAAGGTACACCACCAGCTTTATAGCATGCTCTAGATAGTTAATATTTATACAGTTAAGATTTAGCTAGTTAAGGGCAGTAGTCAAGGCTTTTAAGGATAGATACTACTGAGCAACCTGACTTAATAAAAGGGGACTAATAGCCAAAGCTACTAGTCCCTTTTTAGTGGTAATACTTGCTTTATACTGTTGACAGAAGTAGCATTGGCATCGATAAGTAACGCAATATTATCGAACTCAACGGACATTTATCTTCCTTAGTGCAGCGCTTATCAGTAGCTGTTTGCATCCTATTAAAAAATTATCCCTCACAACCTACCAACCATAGTGCACCCCGGCTTTGCTTACTTAGCTGCGGTGTGGTTAGTGGTATACGGTTGGCCATAGAAGAGAGTGAGTGGTTGGCTGAAGTGTTAACCGTATCATCGGTTAAATCCGTTAGGCTGATACCGGCACTGCTTAACAGCGCAGATAATAACTGAAATTTCACCGCGTAATTCATATTTTGTGCGTGCTCATAGTTTAAACTTGACGTAACCATGCCTAGCACCTCCCCAGTAGGTAATAATAGGGGGCTGCCACTAGAGCCAGGTTGAATCGGGGCAGTAAATTGCATATAGCGGATATCATTGCTGAAACCCGTCAGTCCTGAGACACAACCTTGAGTGACTTGTAGTTGACTGCTCACTCCAGATAAGGGAAAGCCCAAAGTAGTAATAGTCTCACCTAATAGATCATCGCATTGCTGCGCTAACGTTAGATAACTGGGTAGTGGCTCACTAACTTTTATAATCGCTGAGTCGCTACCGATGTCGCTGAGCACTACTTGTGCCTCACGATCAGGATAGCCTTGCTGGCGGATAGCGATCAAAGCTGCGGACTCAATCACATGGTAACAAGTGAGTAGATGATAGCGATCAATAGCAAAAGCAGTACCTGTCCAAGTTTCACCTGCAGCTACTTGTCGTGGCGGTCGCTCATCGCTATTGGACTGTCCTTGCTGCTGGCGTTGGGCTTCTTGTAGCAGGGCATGAGTATCTGGCGGGCGGATATCAAGACTAATCTGAATACGTTGCTCTAGACTTGCCAATCCTTGGCTGGAGGCCTCGCCCAAAGCCCGACATTTAAACTGCCCATTGCGCTGGTAGATCTCTAAAATGATAGCGGCTTTGACATGACGCTCATTGGCAATAAAGTCATAATGAATAGTGTCATTGTTTATCGCTAAGCTGACTGTATTTAGCTCAACAGCCGGTAAATTAAGCGTAGGTTCGTAATAGGCATAAACGATAAGCTGTAAATAGTGGATACCCTGAGTGTCAAAGAGTGGCTGTAAGTCTAGCTGCCAAACCTTTGGCTCATCAGCATTATCCAATTTTGCCCACTCCTTAGGCTCATGTAAATAAGCTGGACTACAAGCTGCCTTGCGACTCTCGTCTAGAGGTAGCCATAGTAGTCCAAGCTGCTGACCAAATTTGAGTGGATCTGAGGCAGAAAAACTCACTGAACATTGTGCTTGCTCAATAACCGTATTGGCGCCTAAAACTAAGGTCTGTGTACTCATAGCACGTCTCTTCTAGTTTTGCGGTAGGGTGGTTTATCATACTTAGGCGAACTTAGGCGAACTTAGGCGTACTGACACCTACATAGGCTTCACTTTAGTGACGCTAACAAAACAGCTTTACTCTGTAGCATTATAAACCGTGTTCACAGAGTAAATAAATGCTATCTAGGCTTGCTAGATTTTCGTTATTTTGCCATGCTACCTTAGTTGTGCTTGGCTGATAATATTCACTATTAAGCCAAGTATGTTCTAAAAGCCAATATTTTAGTAGGTCTTATGGCAAACCCTGTTGCAGCCGACTTAGTGACGCTTCGAACCCAATACCTTCGTATTATGTTAATGGGTGTCAGCGCGTTCGTCATCAATACCACAGAATTTGTTCCGGTAGCTTTACTAAGTGACATTGCCAAAGACTTTTCTATCACTACCGCCCAAACAGGTTTGATGTTGACCCTTTATGCTTGGGTCGTGGCTGCTATGTCGCTACCGCTCATGCTGTTGACCAGTAGGCTTGAGCGTAAGCGCTTACTATTGGCGCTGTTTGTAGTATTTATCGCCAGTCATGTACTGTCTGTTTTTGCTTGGAGTTTCCAAGTACTGCTCATTAGTCGAGTTGGCATTGCATTTTCACACGCTATATTTTGGGCAATTACTGCCGCTATAACTTTGCGCGTAGCACCTGAAGGCAAGAGGGCTATGGCACTTAGCATACTAGCGACAGGAACTTCCTTAGCGCTAGTGTTGGGCGTTCCTATAGGCCGAGTATTAGGCCAATGGTTTGGTTGGCGTACTACTTTTGCTGGCATAGGTATTCTTGCTTTTGTGGTATTTATTCTACAAATAAAATTACTGCCAAACTTGCCTAGTATGTTTGATGGCTCTTTTAGAAAGCTACCAGAACTCCTTAAAAATCGACTATTAGTTTCGTTATATATCTTTTGCTTTGTAGCCTTTAGCGCTGACTATGCCGCTTATTCCTATATCGAACCCTTTATGAATCGGATCGGCTCTCTTAGTGAAAACTCAGTCACCTTTATACTGTTACTATTTGGTGGTGCTGGCCTTATTGGTAGTTATATATTTGGTCGTTGGAGTGATAAATCTACGCCTATGATGATGCTGGTTTCTATAGTACTGATATTAGGGTCTATGTTATTGATGTTATGGTCAGTCAAATCGATATGGTTATTTAGTATGGTTACCGTGATTTGGGGTACAGCCATG
The DNA here is from genome assembly GCF_018919485.1 of Psychrobacter sp. TAE2020. Taxonomy (GTDB): domain Bacteria; phylum Pseudomonadota; class Gammaproteobacteria; order Pseudomonadales; family Moraxellaceae; genus Psychrobacter. The sequence goes on along the minus strand of NZ_JAHLMU010000001.1, from coordinate 1,111,260 downwards.
ATGCTATTAATGCTGACCGTTCAGACCAAAGTCATTGAGATCGATATCAATGCGCAAGATATGGTGATGGCCATGTTCTCGGGCGTTATCAACTTCGGTATTGGGGCTGGCGCGCTACTGGGTGGCTATGCCGTTAGTTACATCTCATTGTCTAGCGTAGGTTTCGTAGGAGCTGGTATTGCAAGCTTGGCGCTCCTACTTATGGTGGTTATGCTAAGACGCTTTCCTGAGTTGCGTTAGAAATTAGTGTTAAAAAATATCTAAGATAAAAGTTAAGTAAGTTAACTTTAACCAGCCTATCTTAAGGGTATAGTGCCTTTCCTGTTATAACTGCTATGTTTTTAGCCATTATGTTTTAGTCGTTATTTTTTTGAAAATATTAGATTTCAGCCTCAATCTTGACACTAGTCATGATTGAGCGCACTTGGCAGGGCTTAATTAGCTTGATGACGTCTGCTAGCTTGGGCTTAGCGGTTAAACCAAGCCAATAGCCAAAACCAATTTGGGTCAAGTCTACACCGCTATGACTGGTATAACTTATGCCCCCAGCAGGACGACTATTGATTTCGAGGACACGGTGCACGCCCTCATCATCGGCCTTAGTCTGTACGCTCACGATACCATCACAACCAAAGGCTTTGATCAAAGGAATAACCACTTCCATCACTGATTCTTCATAGCCGATATGTTGGATTTTACCAGTCTTATAACGCGTTACAGCGGCTAGCACTTCGCCATATTCACAGACCACATCGATAGAGTATTCTTGTCCTGAAAGATAAGGCATTAATAGCATCGGAATAGGACGCTCTTTGATCATTTGACTGTTGTCATAAGCGGCTATAAATTGCGCGGTATTAATCTTCTTCTCTTCAGTGAAATAAAGGTGCTCAAAGCTATCATAAGGCTCATCAGAGCTCTTACCAGTATCCAGTCGCCAAAACCCTTGGGCAAAGATACCAATGACGGGTTTGACACATAAAGGCTGATGGTCATACTGCGCTAATAAAGCTTTTAGCTCAGCAGTATTATCAAAGCGCCAAGCTGCTGCTACTGGAATATCATCAGTATGACAATGCTGCATAAAAGCAAACTTGTCTTCTATTGATGCCAAAGCTGCGACACTAGTAGCACCTGTTAACAGTCTGATACCTGCAGCTGTAAAGGCTTCACGCTGCGCCTCATAATCTATGCCATTACGACCAGTAAGCAGCACTTTGACATTATTGCGCTTGGCGTTTTCTAATACAAACTGCCAGCGCGGTATAGTAATAGAAGCTTGGGATGCTATCTTTTCATCCGCCACAGCAATAATAGGCTCCCTATATACCTCATCAGCACATTCAAAAATCTCGGGACGATCATGACGATGTGAGGCAATGATAGTGAATGGCGCAGGGCTGTAAGATTTCAATATTTGTAAGCTGGCAAGCATATCACGTTGGCTAGATTGACCTTCGGCGAGCCAAACGGCTGCTGATAAATTACTAGGATTATTCGTTTGGCCAGTAATGGTTTGACTAGTGGTATTGTTTACAACGTCATTCATAACTTTCTCAGGGTTGGCTTATCAGTATTGAGGTCAGGCTAAGTAGTTGAGAGATTATGCGCAAAACCCACTGTAGATACAACAGTAAATGGTCATAAATGCGGCTTTGAAACCTAATAAAAAGACAGTATAGGCGTTGCTATGATTATTAAGGTTAGGGTTCAACCGAGCAAGACAGGCACTTTATTCATGCTACTATAGGTCAACGCTAAAAACCCTGTTATCCCTTAATTATAACTACCCTAAAGGACCAATAGTATGAGCCAAAAGCTGATTGCTGGAGCCAATGCGCCGCTACCAAATGATAATATTAGCATCCGTATCTTGAGCCAAAACTCCATTGACTGCGCCGCTTATCGCCTGACTACAAAAGGTAAGGTGCGCGGTGATGGCGACATGATTTTTTACGGACAGACTAGTAGCGATGATAATAGTGTGAGCTTTCGCGGTCATGATAGCGATGGGTTCTTCGATATCAATTTATCGAGCCAACCTGCCAATATTGATAAGATTGCTTTAGCGTTTTCTAGTGCTCAAACATTGGCCCAAATTGGTGATGTAGATATTCAAGTATTGCAAGGCAGCCAAGTATTAATGACTTGCCAGCTCAGTAGCGCTGGACGCAACGAGAAAGCTATCATCTTAGCAGAATGTTATCGCCGTCAAGGTAATTGGAAGTTCCGTTTTATCGCTCAAGGCTTTGAGGGCGGGCTGAAACCTTTATCGGAGCACTTCGGGGTAGAGATTGCGGATGAAGCACCTGTGCCTGCCGCAGCTATCAACACTTCAAAACCTGCGCAAGCCAATGCTGCCAATAGTCCACCACCTATTCCAGCAGCTTCTTCGATTAACCTCAGTAAAATTACTTTAACCAAAAATCAATCCAGCATTAATCTAAAAAAACGCGACGATTTTGGTAAAATATCAGTCAACTTAGACTGGAATCAACGTCCAAATACGGATAAGGCTGCCCCTAAAAAAGGCTTGTTAGGCGACTTGTTCAAGCAGCATGGCGCTAGTGGTATTGACCTCGATGTTGGGGCAATGATCCACCTTAAAAATGGCGAAAAGACTTTGATTCAAGCCCTAGGCAATCGCTTTGGTAGCTTGCAGTCAGCCCCTTATGTTTGCTTGCGTGCAGATGATAGAACCGGGCAAGTTAGTGGCGGTGAATGGCTAGATATCAATGGTCAGCAGTGGGCACAGATTGAAGAGGTGTTTATCTTTGCCTTTATCTACGAAGGCGCACCCAATTGGGCTCAAACTGATGGGGTAGTGACAGTGCATGTTCCTGAGCAGCCACCGATCGAGACTCGTTTAACTGAAGGAGCTGGCAACTTGCCAATGTGTGCGATTGCACGCTTGGTAAACCAACAAGGCAGTATCAACGTTGAGCGTATTAACCAGTACTTTAAAGGCCATCAAGAGATGGACAAAGCCTTTAATTGGGGCTTTAGTTGGAAGCGTGGTCGCAAGTAAGGTTTTTAACACTAATAATAGGTCAATTACACTCTAGTGACGATTTTGGCAGTCGTTGCTAGGGTGGTCAGTACTTGTTAAACCGCCTATATATTTTCAAGCCTTTATTTGCCTTAAACAACGCTTATGCTTCAAAAAATTGTCATGTTCTAAGCAGCTTATATGCTCTAAAAAACTTAGATACTTTAAACACCTGCTATGTTCTAAACACCTTTTAGGCATGCAGCACCTCCTATAGCCACTATAAAAATGAGATATTTCGATGTGGGAAATATTGCTCCAAATGCTCTCAAGAATGACCCTCATTATTACTATTGCTTATCTAATTACTAGACTGCCTATATTTAGAAAGATGATTTACCAGCGAGTCGGCATAGGGGGATTATTCGTATTAATAATAATATTCGGTATGTTCGGCGTCATCGGTAACTATACCGCTCTTGTGGTAGAGCCTGGCAATCAAAGTGTTGTATCTAATTTGTGGAACACTACTCTCAAATCAAATAATGCGCTAATAGATACCCGTAATATCGGTATCATCATTGGTGGTTTCTTTGGTGGTCCGATAGTAGGTATAGGCGCATCTATAATTGCCGGCGGCCATCGGTGGTTAATGGGTGGCTTTATCAGTGACGCTATTTTTTGGATATCTATTTTGGGCGGCGGCCTCGCTGGATGGTTTGGCTATAAGCGCCGTGGTATGAGCTTAATTAGACCGAAATATATGTTTTTTACCAGCATCGTTATCTTAACTATTCAAATTATAGCTATTCCAATTTTAATCACTGATCACGCCGCAGGACTCAAGTTAATTAGTTTTACAGGACCGCCGGTTATTATTATTAATAGTATTGGTACATGGGTCTGTGCGTTGATTTTTTATAACGTCGTACAAGAAGAAGAGAGAACTAGAGCCAATCAAACCGTTAAAACCTTTTCTATTGCTGACCGAACCTTCTCCTTATTTCGAGGGGGTTTAAATGAAAACTCAGCTAAAGAAAGCACTAAGATTATCAAACAATTAACGGGAGTCGAGCACGTTGCGATTACTAGAGGTATTCGCGAACTGGCTTATACTGGGTCACTGAGTAATCACAAAAGACATGAACAAGAAGATTTGGTCTTACGCAAGCAGGTTTTAGCAACCGGCAAATCAGTGTTAAAGGAACCAAAAGCAAAATGGCTGTTTTCTAAAAAATCTAATAGCAGAGCCTCTATAGTAGTCCCCTTTTATGTCCATGATAAAACCATTGGTACGATCACTTTTTACTATGCAAGCTCGACTCATATTACTTCCGTTGAAAAGGAATTGGTTGAAGGTCTTGGTAAGCTGTTCTCAAATCAACTAGAGCTTGGTGAGATTGAACGTCATAATTTGTTACTACAAAACGCAAAAATTGAGGCATTACAAGCACAGATACAACCGCATTTTTTGTTTAATGCCCTTAATACTATCGTCGCTTTATGTAGAATTGATCCTATGCTAGCTCGAGATTTATTACTGCACTTATCTATTTATTTGCGCAACAATTTATCAGGTATCGCTGATTTTTTAGTACCGATCAGTAAAGAGATGGAAAACGTACAAGCCTATTTGGCTATTGAACAAGCACGTTTCCCAGATAAGTTTGAGGTGCATATAGCAATAGATCCTGAGTTGATTGACTATGGCATTCCACCTTTTATCATTCAACCTTTGGTAGAGAATGCGATAAAGTATGGCGGATTTAAAAAGACAAAAGCCAAAGGTAAAGTGAGTATTGACATTAAGAGAGTATCAGAAACCTTGATCTCAATTGAAGTGGCTGATAATGGTGTTGGGGTGGCAGCGGATCGAATAGTAGATTTGGGTGAGCGAGTGGTAAAGTCATCTAAAGATGGCAGTGGTACGGCGTTATTTAACATAAAAGAACGACTTACCGCATTATATAGTCAAGAGGCTTGCTTTGTAGTTAATAGCGATATGGGTAAAGGGACTAAGGTTATAATTATATTGCCAGTTGAACACTAAGGAAACGTGTCGATGAATGTATATGTTATTGAAGATGAAGTGCTGGCTAGACAAGAATTGATTTACCTACTAAAGGAGACAGGTAAGATCAATGTTATTGGTGAAGCTGAAGACATGCATCAAGCTTTATGGGATATCAATGACAAACAACCAGATGCTGTTTTTTTGGATATAGAACTCGAGAACGGCAACGGTCTTCAACTTGCCAAACAATTTCGCAATATGAAAAAGCCACCTATGATTGTTTTCGTGACTGCTTATGATGAATATGCGCTGGACGCTTTTGAATTAGATGCTATAGATTATATAGTCAAACCTATTGATAAAGTGCGCCTGCTAAAAGCAGTGAATAAGTTAATGAAGCTGAGTAGTACATCTCATACAGAGAGTAAGGTTGAGATTTTGCCCTTAGTTAGTAAAGACAAGAAACATAGTATTAGTATAAAAGAGGAAGATCGAATTATAGTTATCAATACTAAAGATATCTTATATATAGGAACAGAAAATCGGCAAGCTTATGTTCAAACTATAGAAAAAAAATATATAACTGATACTTTACTTTATAAAATGATGGATAAGCTTGGTGATGATTTTATTCAAGTGCATAGAGGCTATATCGTCAATATAAAACAAATAGCAGCATTAGAGCCTTGGTTTAATCGAACCTATTTAATTATCCTAAAAAACGGCGCTAAAATCTCGGTCAGTCGTACCTACGTTAAAGCAGTTAAGCAAGTGCTTGGATTATAAAATAATAAGGGTAAATGTTTATTACATCTACCCTTATTGTTTATGAATATGTTATTCGATTATTAGTTACGACCAACCAATTAGTTGTGCGACAATCAGTGCGCCAATGGCAATCATAGCCCAAACTGAAAAGATCGGTAAGAAAAAGCGTAACCATTTTTGGTATGGGACACCAGCAATAACTAGGGCCGCCATAAAATAACCACTAGTAGGGTAAAGAATATGCGAAAAACCGTCACCAAGTTGATAAGCTAGAACTGCAGTTTGTCTTGTTATTCCTATAATATCAGAAAGTGGTGCCATGATAGGCATGGTAACAAGGGCTTGGCCACTACCAGAGGGGATAATCAAATTGATAGCTGATTGTACAAAATACATGCCAACAGCCGACAACTCAGCAGGCAAGTCTCCAACTAAAGTTCCTAGGGAATGGGCAATAGTATCCATGATATGACCATCTTCAAAAATCACTGCGATTGAGCGAGCTAAGCCAGCAATAAATGCGCCCATCAACACATCTTTAAAGCCTTGGTTAAATCCATCACATATTTCAACCGGCTTTAGACCAGCAATCAGTCCAACGACGATGCCCATAATAATGAATAGTCCAGACATCTCTATCATAAACCAGCCTTGCTGCAACACGCCATATACTAATACTGCAAAGACAACAAATACAGTAAAGGCGGCTAGCTTCTGGCGAAGCGTCATAGTGAGAGCAGTACCACCAATAATATCTTTAAACTCTATTCTTTTTTTACTATCTTCTTCATAGACATAACTTTTTGACGGATCTTTCTTAATTTTACGTGCATACTTAACCGTTAGTAAAATCGCAGCAGTAATAGCTAGAAGTAAAACTACTGAACGCATGCCCATTCCAGAGAATACTGGTATCCCAGCTATTTTTTGTGCCAGCCCAGTATTGATTGGATTAAGCACGCCAGCACTAAAACCCGCAGCAGTGCCACATAAGGCAATTGAAGCAGCAACTACTGAGTCGTATCCTAAAGCAATAATCAACGGCATAATGACTGGGATATAGACTAAGGACAATTCTACTGCCCCTATTAAGGTGGCGATAAAAGCAAATACAGTAGTTAAAACGGCTATTAGTAGTAGACCATTATTGGCAAATTTACGCGCTAGTTTATCAACAGCAACTTCGATAATTCCCGTTCTTTTGAGCACTGTAAACATGCCGCCAATGATAAATATAAAGAATATAATTTCTCCTGCATCAATAAGACCCCTAGGTATGGCAGTAATAAATTCGACAATGCCGACTGGGGTTTGCTCTATTAGATGGAATGAGGTGGCATCAATGGCTGTTCTACCATCTGGTCCAGGTATACGATCGTATTGACCAGAGGGTATAAAGTGGGTAAGAATAGCTGAAATGGCACTGAATACAAATAAGATGACATAGATATGCGGCATCTCGAATTTCTTCTTTTGCCCCGCTTTTTTATCAACGCTAGCAATGCTATCAATTTTATGGTCTGACATTTTGTTTACTCCAAATAATCCGTTTTAGAGAATATGACTTATACGTCCTGTGTAGGTAAAACTGTATTATAAAAAGTACTGACAGTGTTGGGAATCATACGAAATGGTCATATAGACGACGAGTTGTACATCAGAAGCAACGAGTTGCTCATTAGTGTTATATTCATAAAGCATCAAAAGATAAATAAAGTCTTGAGTTAAGGCTTTATTGATAAGTAGGGTAGGCAGTAGTAGAGCTAAAAATTGATAGTTATAAGGAGCAATAAAAAAGCCCAGCTATTTAAAATAGCTGGGCTCTTTTATTGATCTATGGTGATTAACTAAGCGTGCGGAGAAATGGCCGGCATCAAGTCATGAAAGGTACGACCAGTAGCAGTTTCGCCAATAGCGTGCATTTTCCACTCATCATTATGACGATAGACTTTAGCCATGATCATAGCAGTATGAGTACCTTGCGATGATAAGTTATAGCGAGCTACTTCACTATTATTATCCGCATTAACAATGCGGCAAAAAGCGTTTTCTACGGTCTCAAAGGTTTGACCAGTAAAGCTGTTTACCGTAAATACTAGTGAAACCACATTAGCTGGAACTTTTGAGAGGTCAACATTGATGACTTCATCATCGCCATCACCATCACCAGTACGGTTATCACCTGTATGTAGAATACTGCCATCTTTGGACTGCAATTGGCTAAACCAAATGGCATCAACGGCTTGTTTATTGCTATCGAACATAATGCAAGAGGCATCTAAATCGATAGAATCACCGCCACTACTACCGCCGCCAAACAGCTTACCTAAAAATCCGCCTTTCTTCTCTGGCGCTGCTGATTGCGCAACATCCCAACCTAAGCCTAGCTTAACTTTAGTAAGCGTACCGCCGGCTTCTTTGCTTAAGGATATTTTCTGTCCCTTTTGTAGACTGACTGCCATGTTATATTCCTTATACTAGTCATTAAAATGAATTATTAGAAACGAGCTATTAAAAATAAACGGTTAATAAAATAGAACTTATAACTTATAGTGCAGCATTTATAAAAGGTTACCTAGCATGCCACTATTACCGCCACGACCTCCTGAGCTAGTGCCTAGGATACTCTGTAGCCAGCCTTGATAGCTGTCACGATTTCTGGAACAGATAACAACCTTTCCGTTACCTGAAAAATTCAATACCATACCTTCACCGCTAGTAACTGAGTTAATGATATTACTCATAAAGCCTTTTTTCTTACTAGTAGCGACGGAGAGCTTATACTCTAAATTTGAATCCCAGCAGACCACATGACCATTATCGATAATGACATCTTTACCAGGGGTTACTTCAATCTCAAATAATGAGCCAAAACCAGAAACTACTACTTGACCATTACCTTGAGTCTGCATAACCATAAAGCCGCCGGTATCCCCGAATACAGCCCCACCAAGATTGCGTTGAATTTTAGCTTTAACATCAACACCGGTTTGTGCCGCTACAAAGGCACCGTCACTCAAAGTGTACTGCTGAGCGCCGACATCTAGTATTTGCATATCACCGTCTAGAGTAGGAGCTAGCAAACAATCTCCTTCGCCATTGACTGCTTCAATCTGTTGCTGAAACAATGATTCATCATTGGCAAAACGGCGCATTAGTGACTGCACTAAGCCGCCTTGCAGCTTACCTTTAAGCTCAAGGTTAGACTCCATCATCACCATTGCATTGGCTTCACAATAAATCGAATCGCCTTTTTTAAGATTACAATGTAGAAACGGTTCGATCGTACCGATTAAGCTGAATGTTGCCGCCATAGGATGAAAATCCTTATATCAGTGTTTTAATAGTGCTTTGCTAGGGTTTAAATGACTATAATTTAACGGTGTTTTTTTATTTTCGTATAGCTGTTTAAAAAAATACTTTCACTAGCCCATTAATTTTAAAGCCATCAAATGTGATAATAAAACACACTTGATGGCTTATTTTAAGTTGGCTAAGTTAGCTTTTATTGTTAGACATTAACGCCATAAGATGAAGCTAATGGACCTAAACCGCCGCTGAAGCCTTGGCCTACTGCACGGAATTTCCAATCACTGTTATGACGATATAATTCACCAAAAATCATCGCCGTTTCAGTACTACCATCTTCTGATAGGTCATAGCGGGCGATCTCAGTTTGACCATCGTCATTAACGACACGGATATAAGCATCACCAACTTGGCCAAAGTTTTGGTTACGAGCTTGGCCTTCATAGATAATGGCACAAAGCGCTACTTTGCTGACATCAGCTGGAATGTTAGCTAGGTTTACTTTGATAGCTTCATCATCGCCGTCACCTTCGCCAGTACGGTTATCGCCAGTGTGTTCTACAGCGCCATTGTCTGACTTTAAGTTATTAAAAAAGATAAAGTCTTGATCGTTACGTACTTTACCGCCTTCATTGACCAAAAAGCCAATAGCGTCTAAGTCAAAATCTTGACCGTCAGTAGCACGTGGATCCCAGCCAAGACCAACCGTAATATTGGTTAAGCCTGGTGCTTCTTTTGATAAGTTTACGTTGCCGCCTTTCGTTAAGCTAATAGCCATAAAATTGTCCTTTGATTTATTGATTGGATTGATTTTTTGTTGGAGATACTGGTACTAAAAATACTGAGTTCAAAATACAGCTTTTATCACCTTACCTACTATAGTGGTACTACTCATAATATTACTTACTGGCTATATTAGTATTTATCATAACTAGTACTTACCATAATATTAGCTGCGATATCAGTAACTATAGCTGGTAAATAGAGAGCTGCTTAGATAGTGTTCATCTACTTTGACCAAGTTAATCAAGCCATAGATATATTTAAGTTTTACTATACTAAGCGCTTACAGACTAAGCAAGTCGTATTTTGTGCGTATGTATTACACTTGTATCGTAGTTGAATTATGAGTGGTTCAAACCTTAATCAACTCCTGCTAACTATAGTGAATATGTATTATTAAGCTCTATAAATCTCAAATTTTGAGCCCCAGTTAGCAAATCCGGTCAATAAATGTAAAGGCTATAGTAAAAGTATTGTTTACAAGGACAGCGTTGCGCAGGATAGAGCTTACGCAAGGTGAAGAGGCTCAAACTTTGCGCTAGAATCACTTTAGCCATAAGTACCATTTTGCTTTATAATAATGCGCTCTCAGGTTCCCTCAACCCTGATCTAAAAAAAGGACTCTTTGATGAGCATCAGTAATATTTCTATCACTCCACTTCAATCCATACGCTATAGCCGTGCCTTATTCTGGCTAGTCGGCCTACATATCTTTATCATTGCTATCAGTAATTATCTGGTGCAAATACCTGTCGGATTATTTGGTTTTATCACTACTTGGGGAGCGATTACCTTTCCGTTTATCTTTTTGATTACTGATCTGACCGTACGTATATTTGGTCAGCAGTTAGCTCGAAGGATTATATTTTTTGCCATGCTTCCGGCGCTAGTTATCTCCTATTATTTCTCTGTAGTCTTTGCAAATGGTCTATTTGTCGGCCACGAGAAGCTATTAGACTTTAATCTGTTTGTATTTCGCATTGTCTTGGCAAGCTTTGCCGCTTATGTGGTTGGTCAGCTGTTAGATATCCAAGTCTTTAACAAATTGCGCCAGCTTAAAACTTGGTGGATTGCACCCCTTGTATCAACGTTTATTGGTAATTTGATCGATAGTCTGTGCTTTTTTGCTATTGCCTTTTATCGAAGCCCAGATGCCTTTATGGCGACCCATTGGATCGAAATTGGCACTATGGACTATCTGTTTAAGATGGTGATGGGGGTGTTGATCTTTTTACCGCTGTATGGTGTGGTATTAGCAAAGTTGCAAAAGATGCTGGCAGGGAAGTAGAAACTAGATAGTGGCTACAACCAGTTCATTGTATAAACAATACAGCAAGATTGAGATCAGTTTTTTGCAGCCTCTGTCGGCGTAGGCGTAGGCGCAGGTATAGGTATAGACACAGCAAGCCAAAAAAACTCTTCACAGTCTCGTGTCATAAAGTGATGTATCTATTTTATTTGATATCGACTATATAAGTCGACTGCTGACTTTATTGTATATTGCCATCAGAAACGTGACTGATGCTGTATGAAGTGTCTACATAGCAAATACTGGATAGTAAATACGGGAGAGCAATTACTAGTATCGGGCTATCGATTTGTTTAATTGATAGCCGAATATGACTTTTGAGTACGTTCCACTGTCAGCAAAATATTTATAATCTGCCTCTATTGTTAGCCCATCAACTTAACCTAGGCTTCGCCTGTCGCACAAAATGGCTGCGCTTTAAATTCGCCAGCACCAATCCCAATAAAATTAACCCCATCGCCAACATCTTCCACCAAGTTACCACTTCACCAGTGAGTAGCACCGACGTTATCATGCCAAATATGGGCACGAGTAGCGCAAACGGTGTTACCTTTGAGGCGTTATTTTCACTCAATAACAATGCCCATAATCCAAATCCAACTAGGGTAGAGATATAGACAATAAAGACAAGTGCCCACCAAGATTTCATTGAGGCGTGCGTAAATGTCGCAACTTGCCAACTATCGGTCTCAAATATTAATGAAGCAATAGTCAAGATCACACAGGCTATTAAGCCGCCCCAAACCACCAGCGATAATGCTGATAATGGCGCTGACTGTGCAGTAGTTACTGGCGCTAGACTTACTATTGTATTAATAGGTTGAGGTGTGTTTGCAGACAGTGGCTTTGCTGCCTGACTCGAAGCCTGTTTGGAGGCAATATTGCCAAAGCTCCAGCCTGTAGCGGCAATCAAAATACAAATAAACCCAAGCAGCGGCATATCCCCGCCTAAGTTGGTCGCAATCACTGCCAGCCCCAATACGCCAATGACCATCCCCACAAGCTGCATTCGGCTAACAGGCTCACCCAGCATAAAATAGGCGAGCGATACAGTGATAAATATCTGTAATTGCAATAGCAGCGCCGTCAAGCCAGCTGAGGCACCAAGGTGCATGGCAGTGAATACAAAGGCGTATTGCATCACAAAGGTGCCGATGGCATAAATGAATAGGGTGCGGTTAAACTCAGGTGGCTTGATAAATAGCACCAAGGGAATGGCAGTAAAAAAGAAACGCATGGCGCTCAGCATCAGCGGCGGAAAGCTCTCAAGCGACCAAGCAATAAAGGTAAAATTGATACCCCAGATTAGGGTGACAATGACAGCAAGCGCAAGGTGTAGTGGGGTCATTGATTATCCTTTGAGTTGGCGTGTTGTGAGGGAGCAGCACGATAATAGCTAGACGGCGTACCCGACTCATTAAATATATGCCAAGCTCTTCTCAACTGAACATCAGAGCTAAATCCAGCAATATCTGCCGCTTTAGTCACGCTAAGCCCTGTGGATAATGCTGACTTGGCAAGGCTAAGCCGCACTAAATTAACGTACTGCATGACAGAGATATCCGTGTTCTGCTTAAACAATCGGGTTAAATGCCGAGGTGAAGTGTGAGCCAAATCTGCTAAGCTTTGCATTGACCACGCCGCTTTTGGTTCTAAGGTGATAGCGGCCTGAACTCGATGTACCGCAGGATGCAGATGCGAGCGATGCGTGAGCAGCTCAGAAAACTGGCTATGCTTAGCAGTGCGCCTCTGCGGCATGACCAGCCACTGAGCCACTTCACTAGCTACTATCTCACCGCAAACTTGGGCGATTTTATGTACCATCAAGTCAATACCTGTAGTCACCCCAGCACTGCTAGCAATCGCACCATCCTCTACAAACACGCAGTCTTGTTGCAGCTGACAATCAGGAGCAATGAGAGCGAGCTCGTCCAAATCCAGATGATGGGTGGTGACTTTACGATTGCTTAGCAGTCCTGCATAGCCTAAAAATAAGCTACCTGCGCAGACAGTAATAATCTCTAGCTGGTGTTTTTTAATCGGTAAATCAGTCAGCCAAGCAATAAGCTGCTTATGGTGTGGTAGATTGGGGTTTAGAGGCTCACTGCCTTCTTGACCTAAAATAACTATCCAAGCCATTGATGGCATTAACAATAAGTTTTTTGGGTCAGGCATTGGCTGAATTTGGCTGACGATTAACCCTGTAGATAATGTTGCGGACTCGGCAAACCCTACATAGTGTACCTTAAATAGTGGGTCTTCATGATGGGCTTGAATATGCGCTTGCGCCTGTAATACTCGATTGGCAATGCGTAAAGCCTCAGCGGGGCCGATTAGGTCGAGCCCTAATGAACCTTCCAATACCACAAAATAAACGTGAATAGTGAGCGGATTTTGCTGAGGTTGTGGCAATGGCTGAGTCTTCCTTTAAATAAAAGCTGCAAGTATTGATTAAAAGCACAGCTATTGGTTTAGCCTTAAAAGGAGGTTGTTGTAATACTGGCTATCATTATTTTTTGTTTGATAACCGCTATTGTACAAGCCTTAACATGCCGCTGCGATTTGCTAGGCGCCAATGACCGAACAGATTGGGACATTTTTATGCTATTACCACTTTATGGAGTCTGGTTTAATTTTGCTGATTGAATCCTAAATAGGTTTTAGTAGGAATCTTGGTAGATTGCTAAAAAGTATGCTGGTATCAGATATAAGCATAATGGTTATGAAAGAGAACCAAATTAAAGACTTTAAAGTGATTCTCTTTCATAGAAATAGCAGCTTCTTATAACGACTCTCTTGAGTCAGTGTCTAAGATGGCAGTTATAAGCTTAGCTCGCCTTATAAGCCACGTTATCAACCGTAGTGCCTACAAATCCATCGGCTTCGATAGATTTACCGAGAATACGGTTGCCAACGACACCGGAAGTGATAGAGCCACTGACATTCACTAGTGTGCGCATCATATCGATTAACGGCTCGATTGAAATCAACAGTCCGGCTAGCTCTAACGGCATGCCTAAAGTCGATAACACGATGATAGCAGCAAACGTTGCACCACCGCCTACACCGGCCACGCCGAATGAGGCGATCATAGAAATACCCACTACAGAAGCTAGAAAGCCTGCGTTCCAAGGGTCAATGCCCATCGTTGGAGCAATCATAATCGCTAGCATGGCAGGATAAACACCAGCACAACCATTTTGCCCAATAGTAGCGCCGAAAGATGCAGAAAAGTTGGCGATAGGTTTAGCCACGCCAAGCTCATTAACTTGCGCATCAATATTCAGTGGAATAGAAGCGGCAGAGCTACGTGAGGTAAAGGCAAAGGTCAGTACAGGGGCAATTTTCTTAAAATGCGCAATAGGTGAGCGGCCTGTCAACATTATAATAAAAGCGTGCACTATTAGCATGATAAATAGAGCAACATAAGAGGCCAGTAAGAACTTGGCCAATTGCCAGATAGCAGTAGCATCAGTGGTGACTATCACTTTAATCATCAATGCTAAGATACCATAAGGGGTCAAGCGGATGATAAAGCGCACTAAAGCCATGATCCAGCTTTGTAAGACATCGATAGTGCGAATGATGACTGTGCCTTTTTCGGGATCATTCTTATTAACCGTCAACGCTGCCACACCTAATAAGCTGGCAATGACTACTGCTGCTATCATCGAGGTACTTTCTAACCCAGCGAATGTACCACCGATACTAGTAGGAATAAAGCTTAAGATTAAACCTGGAATCGTTAAGTCCGCAACTTCTGTACTGCTCTCTACCATACTTTGGCCACGAGCGATTTCTGATTGACCTTGTACGATTGAGCTGGCATCAAGATGGAATAAGTTGGCGATAATAGCCCCATCTAAAGCAGCGATACCGGTAGTAACAAGTAAGGTGCTGATGATCCAAAAGCTCATTGAACCGATCATAGAGGCTTTTTCTAAGCGAGCAATAGCGGCCAATATCGAGATGAAGACTAAAGGCATAGCAATCATTTTTAATAAATTCACGTAGCCATTGCCGACGATATTGATCCAAGGTAAGAAGTCAGTCGTATCAACGTTAAGAGCTGAGAGTATCAGGCCGTAAACAACACCTAGAAATAGACCAAGAAACACACTGCGACTCAAGGAATCACTTTGGCGGTGATAACGCCATAAGCCATAGAGCAGTACTATAAAAACAGCAACTAATAATAATAACATCATGATAAAGACCTTAAACACCGAAAAATATAAAGAAAACCTAAAAATCAATCTGGGTCATTATCCTGATCTAGCTCATAAGGTCTAGCGCTAAGTGACGATGTTGTTATTCCATTTCGTTATAAGCATCAAACAATTAGGTTATAAGTCTGTTTTTGTCTGGTTTACAGAGTTAATTATCCTACCACCAATAGGTCGGATACTGCCTACTTTTACTCTCATTACCTTTTAAATCACTAGTTAAGTTGTTATAAATCAGCGCCACCAAAACTAGTGTCACTGACCCTATTAATGTCGGAGTAATTAAAAACTGCCAACTGGCCCCGCCAATCATCACGATTAATGGGTTTGAACCTGCAGGTGGATGCGGCATTCGAAACAGTAGCATTAATGCTATCGCTGTACCCACGGCAGTCGCCAAGCTCCACCAATGCACACCGAATAAGCTCATAAATACTAAGCCAGTCAGGGTGGCTATACAGTGCCCACCAATGACACTTCTCGGCTGGGCAAAGGGACTTCTGGGATAAGCAAATATCAACAAACAACTAGCTCCAAACGATCCCAAAATCATCATCATGTCTTGCCATTCACCAATGAGGGCTAAGCTAGCAGTAGCTATGGTCCCACCAGCCCACGCTATTATTATCATCCATATTGGTAGTCTTTTTGGGCAAGGTTCTGCTTGGCCTTTAAACTTATCTAAACGAAATATCTGAATCATTATTTTTTCCTTTAAGTTCTACAACTTACGTCCTACAACTGTAAATAAATTTAACAATTTGCGACGATCTTATCCTTTTAAGGCTAACATTTTAAGTTCACCGCTTATCACTATAGCTTTTCTACTTTTTTAAAAATTAACAATGATTCTATTGAGTTAGAGATATACTGATAGGTATATTTTTAAACGTTATCTTTAGTATACCGAACGGTATATAAATATTCTAGCTTTATTTTGAATAAGTAAGGAATGATTAATGGCACTGCGTGATACCATACTCTATAAAAGCTATGAGGTCTTTTACCAGCATGGCTTTCATGCTAGTGGTGTAGATCTATTAGCAAAGCAAGCAGGCACGACCAAGCGCACGCTATATGCACATTTTGGCAATAAAGAAGGACTGATTGAGGCGGTGTTGGCGTATCGCCATGAATGCTTTATAGGTCAATTAACGAATAGCCTTAGTAACTTGAATAGCCAAACCACTACTACTATAGCGATAAGCTATCTAGAGTTTTTAATCCAATGGACGTCATCCGATAACTTTTATGGCTGTATGTTTATTAATGCCTGTGCTGAGTTCGCCAGTTCAGAAGATATTCCCCATCAAATTGCGCGCGATCATAAGTTTAAAGTTAGACAGTTGCTATTGGCGCAGTTTAAGAGCTTAGGTACAGATAATCCTCAACAAAAAGCCGATAGCTTATTTATATTTGGCGAGGGCATTATCGTAGCCGCTCAAACTGAGCAGCGTGACTTAGATTGGGATATTCATAGTGTGGTAAGTATGTTAGTAGGAGAGAGATAATAAATACAAAACATACTGATAATCATTAGGCCTTAATGGATGCCTCGTGCTTCAGGAACACTTAAAAGAATAATTTTTTATAAATAATGACACCCCCTTAGCTACTAAGCTTATCTTGGTCTTTTGCCTCTAGTAAATCGCTGTATAAAGTACCCTCTACACATGCCAATTTATAATACTATATCTAAAGTATTACCCATAAAAAAAACAGGCGGTAGCGAATAATTGCTACAGCCTGTTAATTTTTCTGACAGCTCTGAATTAATTTAAATGACTAAATTAATCTAATTGTCTGGTCTTTAAATCAGGATCATTGGTCGCTTTCAAAGCTTCTTGTCGACGATGCTTAAGGGATGCTAATAACGCCCAACCGATAAAGGCAATACCGATAAGACCAGTGATAAGCTCTGGCACATGGAACTTCATCGATATCAACATAATAAGGGCTAAGGCACCAATAGCGTAATGCGCACCATGCTCAAGATAGATAAATTCGTCCAATGTACCTTTATCTACTAAGAAGATAGTCATAGAACGTACAAACATCGCACCAATAGCTAAGCCTAACATGATAACGATAACGTCGTTAGTAATAGCAAAGGCACCGATAACACCATCGAAACTGAATGAGGCATCGAGCACTTCTAAGTATAAGAAGCCTATAATACCGCCTTTCATAATAGCACTACCTGCAGCACCAGTGCTGCCAGCACTACTGCCTTCACCCTCTAATTCCTCTTCTAAGTCACCCTCTAACATACCAGAAATTACTTGTACCCCTAAGTATATTAAGATACCCCAGACGCCGGCTATTAGCACTGCAGCGGACTGGTCAGGTTGAACCCAAGTTAGAGAAATCATCAAAATTACTAGCGCAACAAATACACTCATAGCATCGACTTGACCAAATTTGGCTAAGCGGCTTTCAAGCCAATCAAACCAGTGTACTTCTTTATCATCAAAGACAAAGTTTAAGAATACTAGTAATAGGAACATACCACCAAAAGCTGAAATTTCAGCATGATGCGCTAGTAGTTTAGCTGAGTATTGTTTTGGATCATTCAAGGCCAAGTCGATAACTTGCATCATTCCTAAGTCAGCGGTGACGGCAACAATGACGATCGGGAATACTAGGCGCATACCAAAGACGGCAACCAAAATACCCACAGTCAAGAAAATCATCTTCCAAAAGTCATCCCAGCCCTTGAGCACTGAAGCATTGACTACTGCGTTGTCGAAAGATAACGAGATTTCCATAACTGCCAAAATAGCAGTAATCGATAGCGTAGATATGAGCCCGCTCATACCGCTATGTGAATACCCCCACCATGCGGCTACCGCTAAAGCGATAGCGGTAAAGATAAAATCTAAATAAAAATGTCTCATGACATGTCCTGTCTGATTGCATAAAGCTAATGTCGTTAAAGCTGGTTTGTCGCTGAGGAAATAACCTAAGCCTATACTATAAAAAGCAGCTATTGCTAGCTACTTTTTGAGTATAGTTATAAATAAAAATCAATAGAAAGATAAACCATTGCCGAAGGTTTTACTACTAAAAAATGCATAGTTTTGCAATTATTTGTACTTCATGCTTAGTCAACCCATGATATGGGCTAAGGACTGTATATCAATTTTTTATACCCAGCCGATATTGGATGGTCCACTATCTATTATAAAAATATTGAGACTAAATTGAGAATTAGATATCAACGCCATACTGCTGACACATAGCTTGCAGACCACCGGCATAGCCTTGACCTACTGCGCGAAATTTCCACTCGTTGTTATGGCGATAGACTTCACCGAATACCATTGCGGTTTCGACAGAGTAGTCTTCTGCTAAGTCAAAGCGTACCACTTCAGTGCCCGTTTCTTCATTAACAACACGGATAAAAGCGTTAGCAACTTGACCAAAGTTTTGACTACGTGCAGCCGCATCATGAATGGTAACTGTTACGACGATTTTGTCTACATCAGCTGGGACTTGAGTTAAGTTAACTTTAACCAATTCATCATCACCATCACCTTCGCCAGTGCGGTTGTCGCCAGTATGCTCAACAGCACCGTTATCAGATTTTAGCTGATTATAAAAAATAAAATCGTGGTCGCCGCGCACTTTGCCAGCAGTACTCAATAAAAACACACTGGCATCTAGGTCGAACTCGGCCCCTGAAGTAGCACGTTCATCCCAGCCTAAGCCAATAAGTAATTTGGTTAAGTTAGGATCAGTTTTGGTTAGCGATAGGTTACCGCCTTTATTTAATGATAAAGCCATGGTTATGTCCTTTTTATTAGAATAAAATTATTTTAAGAGCAAAGAAGCTAAACGAATGAAGATATATATTATTTAGGAACGGTCTATCATAACAACAATAAATGACCCAATCAAAGCTGATAAGGTCATTGTTATTAAGGTTTATGTAGTTTTGCTATAAATTTAGCTGCTTTGCACAGCAAAACAGCTGGTTAGACGGTTTTGCTGTTGCAAGTGATTAGCGATGACGAATCTCAAAGCTCTGATGAATAGGTTTTTTGACATTGAAGTCGAAACCAATAGTCTCTTGAGTCACATCGACAATATCATAACGCTCAGTCAGCTGCTCATCGAGCTCAAAGCGGGTAAAGTTGTTAGAGAAATACAAGACCCCATCAGCAGTTAGGCGGTTCATTGCTCGATTGATCAGTGCCGAATGATCGCGCTGAACATCAAAAGTACCTTGGAACTTCTTTGAGTTAGAAAAAGTAGGGGGATCAATAAATATAATATCGAACTGTTCAGTATTGTCTTTAATCCACTCAAAAATATCCGCAGCGACGAACTGATATTTATTACGGCTAACATCAAGACCATTAAGCACGAAGTTTTGCTTACCCCAGTCTAGATAGTTTTGTGATAAATCAACGCTAGTCACTTTTTTGGCACCAGCAAGGGCAGCATGGACACTAGCAGTACAAGTGTAAGCAAACAAGTTCAGTACCGCTTTGCCACGGCTATTGTCTTTAATGCGTGCGCGCATATTACGGTGATCAATAAACAAACCAGTATCTAAATAATCAGTGAAGTTGACATAAAAATAAGCGT
Source organism: Psychrobacter sp. TAE2020 (assembly GCF_018919485.1). Classification (GTDB taxonomy): domain Bacteria; phylum Pseudomonadota; class Gammaproteobacteria; order Pseudomonadales; family Moraxellaceae; genus Psychrobacter. Next base: position 1,091,269 of record NZ_JAHLMU010000001.1, on the reverse strand, counting down.
CGTCTTCACGAGCGATATAGAATTTGCCTTTCTTCTCGGTATTGCCTTGCTTACTATACTGGTCATTACCCGACTGGCGAGCACGAGTCTTGATAAAGACTTGCTCACGGTTAATGCCTAAAACTTCACGGATACCCATCAATGCTAAGTTAAAGCGCTTTCTAGCGGTTTCAGGTGGGATAGTCTTAGGCGGTGCATACTCTTGTACGTGCACATAATCACCATATAGATCAATGGCGACCTTAAAGTCAGGCAGATCGGCATCATAGACACGTATATTGCTGACGTTCTCTTTAGTAGCTTGTTTTCTGAGGCGACCGAGATTCTTTTGTAGACGGTTGATAAAATCTTGGCCTTCCTCAGTATCAATCTCACGCTTCTCAAAACGACTCATTAGATTGCCAACTTGGCCAGGGATTAGCTTACCGTAACGGAAATAAACCGTGATAGCACCATTATGACAACGCAGAGTTTTTGGCTCGCTAATAGGCAGAATATCGACTTGTTCGACATTGGAAGCTAAGATACCAACCATAGGATTGACGTCGCTACCAGCAAAGCTATCCTGCAGGATAAGCCCTATAGCCTGATAAAGAGGACGAATATTCTCCTCATCGCCTAGACGCTCACCATAAGGCGGATTGGTAATGATCAGTGGATTACTCAATCTACCGTCTTTGACCATCGGACTTAAAGTACTATTAAGTTGATCAAGGGCACGAGTCTCAAGGTCTATCAGCGGTAACAAGTCTTGTAAACCGGCGGCAATTAAATTTTTCTCAGTAGCCAGTATCGCGCCACTATCGGCATCAAAGCCTAAGATTAGCGGTAGAGTATCCGGTTGCTCGCAAGCAATAGTTAAAGCGTCACGGAATCGGGTTTGCGCCTCATCCACCATCGCCATCCATAAGGTCTCATCGTGATGCTGCCACTGATAAAAACCAAACTGATTGGCGGCCTTATCAATGCCAACCGCATAATCGCAATGCATTAGCAGCGCTTCGATAATAAAAGTACCTGAGCCACACATCGGATCGATTAGCGCATTATAAAAAGGCGTGTTATCAGTCTCATTCTGCTTATGCCAGCCCGCACTGTATAACAGAGCTGCTGCTAAGTTTTCTTTTAACGGAGCATCGGTCATAGCTACACGATAACCACGACGATGTAAGCTAGTACCAGATAAATCTAAATACAGTTCGGCTTGCTTATCATTTACCGTTGCAAAAATAGCAAAATCTGGGTTTTTGCTGTCGACATTTGGGCGGCTGTCATAGACCTCATTAAAAGTATCGGCAATCGCATCTTTGATACGCAACATAGCGAACTGTTGGCTGACCGCTACACGCTTATCTACTGATAATCGAATAGCAAAAGTCTGCTCAAGCTTAAATTGCTCAGTCCAATTGATCGACTTGGCTAGACCATATAATTGCTCTGCTACATCATATTCAGCATTGATATTTTTGCGTTTGATCAGCATTAATACTCTAGAGGCTACCCGCGACCACAAGCAAATAGTATATAAATCACGTAAGGATCCGCTGACGTTTAGACGCCCTGTACTTTTGATTTCACTGGCGATACCAAAGCTGGTTAGCTCAGTCTGTAGTGGTGCTTCTAGCCCATCAGCACAAGTGATGATAAGCTCAAGCGCTAAATCTGGCGCTGCTACTGGCAATGAGGTTGATAAGGGCGCTTGCGCAGCTGCGGGCGTGGTTGGTTCGGTCATACGGATACCTGTGTCTAGATAAGCAAATCAGAAAATAAAGCGTTAGCGTTTAACTGGCGATTTTACCATAATTTCGGTCGATAAAGGTTAAAGCACAGAGGTTTAAGCGATGTCTGTGCATTAGATAACCGTAATAATGGTTAATAAAGCCAACACTTTAATAAGTCTAAAGCAGCTCACTCTATTTTCTTTATCACCGAACTATTAATGAGACGCTAATGTCGTTAACAAGGTTAATCATAGCCGATTAGCATCCAACAGAGGTAAAGGGATAAGTTATGCGTGGCCTAAAGTGAGAGAGTCAGCCATTATCCTTCACCATTATTTTTAGCCAATAAGGTTTTGTCTTCTACAATTTGAGTAGTAGTGGCAAAAGGTTTAGTCGGGATAGGGTAGTCAACGTCTTTAGGCATAAGCAGACGCATATGCGGATAAGGAGTAGAAATATTAGCGTTGTCAAAGGCACGTTTTATAGCCTCTTGCAGGTTTTCCTTGATCTTGGGCATACGGGCAACTGATGCAGGTTTGACCCAGAATCTGACAATAAAGAACACCCCATACTCACCGATTTCAGCTACTGTAGCTGAGGTTTCAGGACGGCTCAATACTACCTCAGTATCTTCTAATATTCGCATGATTTCTGCACGCGCCGTATCGACATCATCTTCAAAAGCGATACGTACTCGAATATCGAAACGGATAAAGTTCTTGGAGGTGATATTAGTGACCTCAGAAGAAGCAACATTGGAGTTGGGGATGATAATAGTGATGTTATCACGAGTTAGGATATGAGTAGTACGCAAAGAAATAAGGACCACCCGACCTTCTTTATCATTGATATTAATCCAATCCCCTACTTGGAAGGATTGCTCGAGCAAAATAGTAATACCAGCGATAAAGTTAGCCAATGTAGATTGAGCTGCAAAGCCAACCGCCAAACCAACGATACCTAAACCGGCCACTAGCGAGACAATATCGAAGCCAAACTGAGCCATTACGCTGGCTAGACCTAGTACTAATAGCAGTACGGATAGAATGTTTTTGAGTAGCTGTTCAATAGAAGCGTTTAGACCATAATGCTGCAGAACTTTATGAATGATCTGCCCTGACGAGGTCCATAATATGTAATAAATACCGGCCCAAGTGCAAGCTTTAGCCGTCGCTTTAACAGTAGTAGGCTCAAAATTAATTTGGCTCATAATCGCAATCAAGCTAGCTACTATCCAAATATAGCGCAGGATGGAGCGAGCAATTTTGGCGCGTCGATCATTCAAGCGCAAACGCGTCTTATTATGCTTAATAAAATAAATAGTTAGCCAATAAAAAAACCCTAATACTGCGAGCAGAATTAAGATTTTTATACCTGTACTGACTAGCTCTACTGCATGCGATGACCAATCTAAAGTGTCTTCTTCTACTGAGCCACCAATCGCTAAATAGAGACTAGTATGCAAATCACGAATGATCTCTTGAAAAAACTCAGTAATTGTAGCTATTGCCATTGTTTCATCCATAAGGGTGGTAGGAATCAGCTTTGATTAGCAGTGTAGCTGAGCCACAATCTAAAAGCCATCTTGCTGTGCATCATTGGGTTGGCGCGAAATCGACATCTTATCTTGTACATCTCGTAGAGCAGTACGTAACCCTTCTAAAATAGTAGGGTGATAAAAGGGCATATTGAGTAAGTCTTTAACACTCAAATCATTGGTAATAGCATTGGCTATTATGTGACCAATGTACTCCGCATCAGGACCTACCATGCTAGCCCCTAAGATGGTATGGGTTTTTTTGCAACCATAAACGTGCAGCAGACCACAATTAACGCCCATAACACGGCTGCGTCCTTGGTTATCAAAACTCACTTCACCGATAACATACTCAAGCCCTGAATTTTTAATTTCAGGTAGTGACATCCCTACATTAGTAATTTGTGGTTCACAGAAGACGATAGAAAAGGGCACAGCAGGAGCTCTAACGTAGGCATCATCATTGTCTTTACAGACAGCATTACCAGAGCTAAAACCTTCATCGCTAGCGACGTGCAATAGTGGAATATGAGCATTAGCATCGCCAATGATATACACGTCAAGATCGCCAATCTGACCAGTAGCGATATCTAAGTTTTGTGGCTTGTTACTATCATCAAGGACTACCCCTAGATTTTCAACGCCCAACTGCTCAATGTTATTACGTCGTCCAGTGGCTACTAAGACGTACTGGCCTTCCCAGCGGCTCTTATTATCCTCTTTATCTTTATAGTTAATAAAGGCTTGGAGTTTTTTATCCTCAGTAGTCAAAGTCCCGACCCCAGTAACTTCAGTAGCCAGTTTCATGGTCAGATCACTACTTAAGCATTCAATAGCTTTTTGATTGATAGCTTCATCTTTAAGGCTAGCCACTCTATTGACATTATTGAATAGAGTCACTGCTACCCCTAAACGAGTCATAGCTTGTGCAAGCTCTAAACCTATCGCGCCCGCGCCAATGACCGCCATTGATACTGGTAGATCTGAGAGCTCAAATATAGTGTCAGAAGTCAGGAGCGTAGCACCTAAGTTATTACGCCAATCATCAGGGACAAAAGGAGAGCTGCCAGTAGCAACGATAATTTTATCAGCTTTGATTATTTCGTCGTTAACTTCAATCAAACCTTGCTTATTGATATAAGCCCGCCCAGATATCTTTTTGTCCGCAGGCCAGCCTTCAACTTGTTTTTTAACGCTATTAGCGAAGTGATCGCGCTCAGCTTGAACTCGTGCCATGACTTGCTTTCCATCGATACGTACTTCAGTATGAATACCAAATTGATCAGAGTACTCAGCTTCGTGAGCACGATTAGCAGCAGCGATTAATAGTTTGCTGGGCATACAACCAATAGTGGCACAAGTGGTTGTCCAAAACCCATCATTAATAATAACGATATTTTTAGTTATTTTGCTGGCTTGGCTAAAAGCATTTTGTCCAGCAGTACCAGCACCAATCACTGCAACATCGACATGGCGAGTAATTTTAGTAGTCGATGACTGGTCAGCAGCCTTATTAGCAACTTGGTTATCAGATGATTTGCTCATATTATTCTCAACTTAAAAGTAATAATTTTAGGTTATATAGCTTAACGATAAGCTTTGATCGATTATAAATAATTTAGCTATTATCTAATAATCAGCAACTAGATTAAGTAAAGCTACATAAGCACACAGCACTATAAATGTAGTAGGCTGTTGCAAAAATGTTTTTAACTGACCCTACTACAACCTAAGCTTGATAACCAGGACACTATATCAACTAGAGCACTAGATAATGCGCAGCTATTTATTAGGTTAAGGTTTCCAGCAAACGCTCAGCATAATCTTTAGCTCGTAAGTTGCGCTGGGCATGAGTGAGTACTCCTTGCTTATTAAATACAAAGGCTGAGCGCACTAGGCCGATAGTGGTTTTGCCATACATATTTTTTTCTTGAATGACATCGAAGTATTGGCATAGCTTCTCGTCACTATCACTGATAAGCGCAATTTGTAAGTCGTATTTTTCGATAAATTTTTGATGTGATTCTACACTATCACGAGACACACCAATGATGTCGTATTCAAGATCATCAAAAGCATTGAGGTGTTCAGTAAAGTCATTCGCTTGGATAGTGCAGCCAGGGGTATCATCTTTTGGGTAAAAGTAAAGAATAAGCCCTTTGCTTTTATTAGTAAGAAGGTCCACTAAGCTAATATCATCATGAATGAAATGCCCATCTAACTGGCGAACTAGCGTTACTGGAAAGGTAGGTAAGGCGATAACTTCAGTAGTGGCTTTGGCCATGATAAATTCCTTTTTATATTAATTGACAGAGTTAGCTGAAAGGCTGTTAGAACGACAAGCTAATTTAGCAGTTTTACACTTTGCTAGATTATTGGCAACTGCTAGCAACAAAAAAAGACTGACTAAGGTCAGTCTTATCTCTACAACGATAAACCATAACTTAGTTAAAGCTTTAACTATCTGGCCGTTAAAAGCTTTGCTAAGTTATATTAAGCAGGCTTCTGTGGTTGTTTTAAATTCAGGCCTTCAGTACATTGCTGCAACTCTTTTTGCATCTTTTTCACATAAGACAAGCTTGAAGGGTCTTTTTTGTTTTGCGCGTAGCTCTCAATTTCCCACATCTGGCCAATAGTCATTTGACTACGCACATTGATAGTACAAGTGCACAGTTTAGTTGCAGTATTTTTATCTGCTACTTTATATTTGACGGCGCCACTGACACAGCTATTGATATTGTCTTGCTTGATATCGGCGGCATTAGCTTGCGGCATAGCGATCAGACCGATAACTACTAAAGGTAAAATTTGCAATAACTTCATAAGGTTTCTCTCTCGGACAATATAAACAATGGGGTTAAAAAAGTAGATAAGTAGACAGTAGCATTAGTTGTTATAGCCTACTATTTGTAGCTAACTATTATAAGGCATGTTGTATATTCACAACTAGATCCTGCTGTAGCCTATCGTTCAACACGTCTATTCACAAACTAGCTTGTAGTATTTATAAGCTCATAGCTATAAGCTTAGCCGCTACAATAACAATTATGCTGACTAAAAAACACTACGCTCCTGCTGTGATGATGCAATTAAATGTTACGCTTTTGTTTACTAAAGCTATTTATGGGGTATTAATACTCTGAGGGCGCATAAACTAGCTATTATTAACCTTGATAGCGCGTTGGATCAGCGACTTTGGCTTGTGCAAATCCTTGGCGACGCAGTACACAGCTATCACATACCCCGCAAGCTAAACCTTGAGCGTCTGCTTGGTAGCAAGAGATAGTCTTAGCATAATCTACTCCTAAAGTGAGACCAAGTTCAATAGTCTGTGCTTTTGATAACTGTTGCAAAGGGGTTTGAATCCTTAACTGATGACCAGTAACACCAGCTTTAGTGGCAAGATTGGCTAAGTTCTCAAAGGCGGCTATATATTCAGGGCGACAATCAGGATAGCCTGAATAATCCACTGAGCTGACACCGATGACAATATGATTGGCATCAGTAACTTCCGCTACCGCTAGCGCGTAAGATAGAAAGATAGTGTTGCGTGCTGGTACGTAAGTATTGGGAATAGCGTCATTATCAACTTGATTATCGATAGCACCGCTAATCGCCGTGTTGATAGAAGGTTTTATTGAATCGATGCTTGCATCAGCAGCCACATTGGTGCTTTTAGTAGTGAATTTATCAGCAGTAGCGAACTTGTCAGTATCACCATCAGGTATGCTCATGCTGTGATCAGTCAGTGACGAACCCCCTAGCTGACCGATATCGAGGTCTATAATACGGTGAGCGACACCAGCGTTTTGGGCAATAGCTTTAGCGGCTACTAGCTCGCTATTATGGCGTTGACCATAATCAAAGCTTATGGCAGTAATAGAAGCATAGCGCTCTTTTGCCCAATAAAGACAAGTTACTGAGTCCAAGCCACCTGACAGCAGCACTACAGCATTTTGAGTATTAGAGTTAGAGTCAGAATCACAGAGCAGCATAGTGTTAGTCATAATAGTATTTATCGCTAATAGGCAAAAAAGCTATTTTAGCAAAATTACTATCATTACAACACCGTAGCCTGGAGGATTACTAAGGCAATATAACTATTTTTTAACCTATTAATAAGATTTTTTAATTTAAATATTGAATGACTTTCGATAGTAGTGTCATGGGCATCACTATTTATACTGATAGCCATTTTAATAACATAGCGTTTAAAGCAAAAAACCAGCGGCTTACTATTGAGTAAGTCGCTGGTTTTTCGTGGTAACTGCAACAGCTGTCTCCGTTTTTATAAAGGAGCTATTGTTAGTCAGTAGTGGCTAGCTGGGCTTTTCAAATACCGGTAAGGGGTCGAAACTAACCTTTGCGCGCGGCAGCTTTGCTACATCACGCATGCGCCAATCTTCTGTACCATCATTACTTACTTGCAGATAATATTTAGCTTTTACAGGATCAATACTGACGGCTGGTGCGCTATATTTATTACCGCTCTCATGCTGCAAGACTACATCACGATCTTTTTTGATATCAGTAGCATGAGAGATAGATAGTGCTAACTCATCAGGGTAGACGAGTGGGGTACCATTGAGCAGCTTACCTGACTGTAGGCTTTTCTCAGGATAATTGAGATAAAAAGTAATATCACCATTATCTGCAAACTGCATTTGACCATGTAGGTCTAAATCATAAGTAAGCTTATCGCGGGATACATCATGATATAAGGTTTTACCATCCATGTACCAGTCATCACGTACCACGCTATCACGGATTTGGTAAGAGTAATAAACGAACCAAAGACAAGCCACTACCACGAATGCTGGCAGACCAATCACAAAGATAATTACCATGTAGTTTTTGTACCATGGCTGGCTATCTTGGTGCTTAAAATTCGGTGATTGAGTAGGAGTAGACATATAATACCTATTTAACGCATCAGTTTATAAACGCAACTGCTAAATGCAGCCCACTTAATGCTAATTAATAACCGCATTAGTATAGCCTGATTTAGTAGGCACCGCATCTGCTAAGCACTTTATAAATGAGTATTTAGCAGGAAATTATAGGTGAGTTGTAGGGCTAAAAAAAGCCATCTGTTAATAACTTACTGGCCTTGAGTAGTGAAGACGTTGTCTTTACTAACTTTATACTGACCATCTTCACTTATCACATTGAGAGTGACGGGTGTTTGACCTTCATCGATAATAGCCGGATCACCGTAGATACTTACTGCCATATCAAAGCTCTCACCAGCATCGAGGGGAACGTCATTGAAGCGCAGTTGTAAGCTCAACCCATCTTTGGGAGCTAAGGTAATCTTATAAGTGTGCTCATCTTGAGTTTTGTTAGTCAATTTGACGACGTAACTGTTCTCAATCATCCCTTGAGTATTTAACGACGATAGCTGATTACGATCACGGCGAATATCAATCTCTAAAGGCACGCGATCTGTCAAAGCATAGATTAAACCGCCACATAACACTAGAAGTAGGGCTAAATAGGCGAACAGACGCTTACTGAATACTCGAGTGTTCTCTTTTTCTGCTAGCTGGCGCTCAGTAGTATAGCGAATCAAGCCACGCTTATAACCGACTTTGTCCATAACCTCATTACAAGCATCGATGCAAGCGGCACATTGAATACAACCAACTTGTAAACCATCACGAATATCGATACCAGTAGGGCAGACTTGCACACACATTTGGCACTCAATACAGTCACCTAAGTCCTCAGGGTGAGTACCTTTTTTGCGAGTACCACGTGGCTCACCACGCTCATAATCATAAGAAACGATTAAGGTGTCTTTATCGAACATAACACTTTGGAAGCGGCCATAAGGGCAGATCTGAATGCACATTTGCTCACGCATGTAACCTGCGTTAGCATAAGTTGCAAAGGTAAAGATAAACATCGATACCCATATCCAAGTTGGCCAGTCAGGAATAGGGATATGTTCTATCATCTGCCAACTTTGATAAATTTGGTCAGTACCAGCCACGTAACTTACAAAAGTTGCCGCAGTGATCACCGACAGAGCCAGCCATATAAAATAGACTAAACCACGTTTAAAGGCTTTAGTCGGGCCCATAGGAGATTTATCAAACTTAATACGCTTATTACGATCGCCGATAACCCACTTTTCAACATGCTGATACAAGTGAGTCCAAATGGTTTGTGGACAGGCATAACCGCACCATACTCGTCCAGCATAGACCGTTACCATAAACAAGGTAAAGGCAGCAATAAGTGCAAAAGCTGCAATGAAATAGAAATCCTGAGTTAAGAAGGTCATGCCAAAGATATAGTAATGCTGCGAGGGAACGTCAAACCATATAGCCTGTCTACCATCATATCGCAGCCAAGGTAACAACAAAAATAATGCTAGAAAGAAGTACATACTAACCAGACGAATGTTTTGATAGAGACCTGTGACAAAGCGAGGATGGATGCGATGCTTAGTAGCATCAAGATCAATCTGCTGTATAGAAATTTTATTAGAGTGTGGTGCTGACATAAACTTGCCTCTTTAAAAAAAGAATCAGTCTGCTGGCATGAGTAACGAACATAAATTATAGCTATTAAATGTATAAATCTACGCTTTTATCAATGTCAGTAAGGAGTTGAAACTTGCATCATGGCTACCACTTATAGCTACTATTAATGATACTTAGCATCTAAACATCGATACAATTTCAACGACCAAATGATCGATTGTATATAACCAATAAGAATTAAAAATATGTTGATCATCTACTAATTAATATACAAAAATGTCTTAATAAATAGTCATTTGAGTCACTATTTTAGCATTCCCTTACTGTAAATGGGGAGATGTTATAAAAAACAATTACTATATCTAGTTAAATAATAATTGTTTTTTTCTTTTTCTGGTACTAACTACTGATAATAAAAAAGAGAACTGCATTAACAGTTCTCCTTTATTTGACATCCTATCTAACACTAGCAACTGACTATTAACTAAAATATTATAGATTTTAGTTAGCGCTGCTTACTTCTACTGCAGCTAAAGGAGCAGTAGCACTAGCGGTAATATTAGTGTCAGGTTTAACTGTTTTAGTATTTCTGTCTGACAGCGAGTAAACATAAGCAACGACTAACATAATACGCTCATTACCTAGCTTAGTTTCCCACTGTGGCATAACACCAGCGCGACCATAACGTAAAGTATTACGTACTGTCTCACGATCACCACCATACAACCAAATCTGATCAGTAAGGTTAGGAGCACCCGCTGAAATCATACCTTTACCATCTTTACCATGACAAAGGGCACAGTTTTGAGCAAAAATAGCGCTACCTTGAGCCACTAAAGTTTTATCAAGTTCGCCATTAGCTTTGCTACCATTGTTGGCAGATAAAGATAAAACATATTCGGAAGCGGCACGAACGCCTTCTTCACCAATCTGTTCACGCCAAGCTGGCATACCGCCGACACGTCCATTATGAAGTGTGGCTAGAAGATTACTAGCATTGCCGCCATATAACCAGTCACCATCTGTCAAGTTAGGATAGCCTAGTGCACCTTTCGCATTAGAGCCATGACATACTGCACAATTCTGCAAGAACAAACGGCTACCAACTTTTAAAGCACTTGGATTTTGCGCAAGTTTCTCAACAGCTGGGGCAAGCGCTTCGATTTTCTTATCTATTTGAGTTTTCAAGTCTGCTGGTGGTGTCTCACTGCGACGCATAGTCGCTTGAAGAACAGAAAGTTCATTCAAGGTTTCAGTAGCACTAGTAGCATTCGCTTTAGCTAAAATAGACTTTTCAAAGTTATCAGTGAATACTTTATTGTTTTCTTCAAGCTCACTATAAAGCTCGTTTTTCGAGGTCCAAGGTACTGTGTCGCCATCGACTTCTACTGTTGCGATGCCATGCCAAGTACCAGGGAACATAGCTGGGAAGAATACCCAATAAACTATACCCCAAGCTATTGAGCCAAAAAATATTACTAACCACCATTTAGGAAGTGGTTTATCGTATTCTCGAATACCGTCATAGTCATGACCAGTAGTACCATCCTCTTCTACTTCAGGTTTAAACTTGAGTACCATTAACAGTACGCCAAGAATAAACAACCAACACGAAAAGGCAATTATGGTAATCCAAGAACTCCAAAAAACTGTCATCTTTCATCCTTATTGCGCTGCTCTTCAGATAAAGTATCTACAACCTCATCGTCAAGCGCAAGCTGTGCATCTTCTTCGAAGCGTTTTTTGTTTTTTGGTGAATACGCCCACCATGCAACACCTATAAAGGCAACAAAAGCTGAAACAGTTGCAATTGTTTGTAATTCACCAATACCCATTAGCGCTGTCCTTCCATTGCAGTACCTAACTGTTGAAGATAGGCGACTAAAGCGTCAAGTTCCGTAGCGCCAAGTACAGCATCGGGAGCGCCATCTATGTCCTCTTGAGTGTACGGAACACCGAAACGGTCACGGAATAGACGCATCTTGGTTTGCACGTTAGTACCGTTGATTTCATTTTCTGCAAGCCATGGAAATCCTGGCATAATTGATTCAGGTACTAATGAACGTGGGTTCATTAAATGTTGCTTCTGCCAGTCTTCTGAATAGCGTCCGCCAACTCGTGCTAGATCTGGTCCAGTACGTTTAGAACCCCACAAGAAGGGATGATCCCAAGTTGATTCAGCAGCACGTGAGTAAGGTCCATAACGTTCAACTTCTGCACGCAATGGACGTACCATCTGTGTATGGCAGACATGACAACCTTCACGAATGTAGATGTCACGACCTTCGAACTCAAGTGCAGTCCACGGCTCCATAGAAGGTAGCGGTGCGTTCACCCCACCTTCTTCAGGACCTTTGTTATCATAAATTAGCGGTACAATCTCAACTAAGGTTGCAAAGCTGATTGCGATAACGATACCGATAACCAACAAACCTGTGTTTTTTTCAATAATCTCATGCGGTGTACCAGCCATGATCGTTCCTTATATTTTAGCCGTCTGTGACTCATTGACACTAGGGTTATGATCAGTTGGATCAGCGATATCTACAGGCTTACCTTCTGGCATTTTAAGGGTTTTATAACAGTTATAAGCCATTACGAACATGCCTGAAACATAAAGTAGACCGCCGAATGCACGACCAATATATGGGAAGTGTGAGAACTCAACCGTGTCAACAAAACTATATACTAAAGTACCATCAGGGTTAGTAGCCAACCACATCATACCTTGGCCGATACCTGAGATCCACATCGAAACGATATAGAAAATAGTACCTGCTGTTGCTAGCCAAAAGTGAGTAGTAATCAAGCTGATAGAGTACATTTTTGGCTTATTATAAATACGAGGTAACAACACATACAACGAACCAATAGTGATCATACCTACCCAGCCAAGTGCGCCTGAGTGTACGTGACCAATAGTCCAGTCAGTATTATGCGATAAGGCGTTGACGGTTTTAATAGACATCATCGGCCCTTCGAACGTTGACATCGCATAGAAGGATAAAGCAACGATCATAAAGCGAATAATCGGATCGGTACGTAGTTTATCCCAGCTTCCAGATAGAGTAAGGACACCATTAATCATACCGCCCCAAGAAGGTGCGAATAGGATAATAGAGAACACCATCGCTAACGACTGCGTCCAATCTGGCAAGGCTGAATAATGAAGATGGTGACCACCAGCCCACATATATGAAGCAATCAATGCCCAAAAGTGAACGATAGAAAGGCGGTAAGAGTAAATAGGACGACCTATCTGTACGGGAACGAAGTAGTACATCATTCCTAAGAAAGCGGCAGTTAGATAAAAGCCTACTGCATTATGTCCATACCACCATTGCACCATTGCATCGGTCGCACCACCAAATAGTGAGTAAGACTTAAACGCACTAACGGGGATAGCCATACTATTGACAATATGCAGTAATGCAATTGTGATAATAAAGGCGGCAAAGAACCAGTTAGCCACATAGATATGTGAGGTTTTGCGCTTAATTAAAGTACCGAAGAAGACGATGGCATAAGATATCCATACTAAAGCGATCAAAATATCGATCGGCCACTCTAGTTCAGCATATTCCTTAGTAGAGGTTAATCCTAACGGAAGAGTGATGACCGCGGAGACGATAACTGCCTGCCAACCCCAAAAGGTAAACCAAGCAAGGTAAGGGGCAAATAGTCTAGTCTTACAGGTACGCTGAACAATATAATAGGAGGTAGCGAACAAGGCTGAGCCACCGAATGCAAAAATAACAGCATTAGTATGCAGTGGTCTTAAACGACTAAAAGTCAGCCATGGTGTATCAAAGTTAAGCGCTGGCCATGCCAATTGTGAGGCAAGGAAAACACCGAGACTCATACCGATAATGCCCCATACTACGGCCATAGTAGTAAAAAATCGTATAATAGTGATTTCGTACTCACGGTCCACTGGAGCGACTGCTGTGTTTTGTAAACTCATTGGATGATTCCTTTACAGCCTGAATGATCAACAGTGTTAACTAAATATTCACCGTACCCTCGTTATAAAAAATAATTCTATAACTAGTTAACGATCGCGGTAAATGCGCGGTATAAGTTGATGTCTGATTTGCTACCTGAATATTATAACCTATCAAGATAAGACTTTAGCCAGTTGATAGTGGGATTATATATAGTATTGAAGTAACAACAAAACTGCCGTCTTTTGAAATCAAATCGAGGTTTGATAGGGTGTATTGGTGCTTATATAATTAACCGGTCTAGCGTTGATAAAATAAGTCGTTAATTATAGAATTAAGCTGGCGGCGGCTGACAAAAAAATATTTGCGTAATGTTTAGTTAAAACTCCCGACTCTGTTTAAGGTATTGTAACGCAATATTGATGAAATATCATCAAACTCATGCGCCAAAATACAAACTCTTTGGTAAACAATTTAACTGATAGCTTTTAATAATTCACTGATAAAGCGCTGTGGGATATTGAAAAATAGCACAATAAAGCACTACAACTATAGACAGTTATAATAACAAAAAAAATCAATATATCAATATGAAATGTAAGGAATTAAATTTAAAAAGCTGATTAGTGAGTGAAATCAGGTGATTACCTTGCCTAAATGCAGTTACAAAACACTAATATTTTATTGCTTACTGGTCGCTGTTACTATTTGTCGTGGTTAACACTCTTTACTTCTCCAAAAACCACGGCATAATAATGATGAGCCCTCGATTGTCTTATCTAATAGCTCTATTACTTGATCTAGTGGATAGGAAGAATCTCATCAAGGTTACAAGAACTACTTTTAGTTTATTAACTACTCAATCATAAAGGATAATGAAATGGCTGTTTTTTTAACTGACGAATGGTTTGTACAAGTTGAAGAATTTGGTAACGAAGCAGGTGAGTTGAACCTACCACCAGCTCTAGCCGCTATGGTGATCAACCTTAAAGTTGCTGATGGCAGTGAGACTATTGAAGCTAGCTTCGCTAATGGTCTATTGCAGCGTGGCTTGAATGATAAAGCGACTACGACCCTAGTATTAGATCGTGATACGCTACAATCTACAGTCACTAACTTCGACATGAATGAAATCATGGGTGCTTTTATGAGTGGCAAAATCCGTGTCGAAGGCGATATGTCACAATTGATGGCATTACAAACCGCTCGTCCTAGCACTGAGCAAAAAGAGCTGTTTAAGCGCATTAAGTCAATCACTACTACTGCTTAAGCTATTTCAGTAGCTATGTTATTTGAGGTTCGATGTTAGCCTAGCCTTTGGCGGCAATATAGTCTTCGAGTGCTAACTTTGAGCGCTAAATACGTACAAGGTTTTGGAAATAATCGCCACTACACAAAAAGCCCTTAATACAGTTAAGGGCTTTTTTATGGGCTAGCTTATCGACTTAAGACAAGATTTGCTTAGTTAGCAGCTCGACTCTGTAACTATGCTGACTGCATTAGCTTGGCTAGCTGGCTCGCGATTGAGTCTGCAGTTGCAGCTTAGTATTTTGTTTGTTTTGGTTTTCTTTATAGATAGCTGCTTGTAGCCAAATATTAGCTTGGATATAGTTGAGCACACCAATGGCTTGAGTTTGGGGGGTACTAGGCGCAGCGATACGAACCACGAATGGATCGGCATCTTGCTCACGTAAGATGACCACATCGAACAGTATGATATCTTTACCATTGAATTTACATTGTTGCTTACCTAGCACTTGTCCTTGACACCAAGCTTCGTCCTCTTGACCTAAAGTATCGCCAAATAAATAAGCACACATGTGACCTAGGTTGATTTCTACGGGCTCCATTTGTTCTTTAGTCGTTGGCTGCCAGTCTTTGACTTGCTCTTGAATGTCAGTAGGTACTTGACCGTTATTGGCGGCCACGATGTCGTTAAAAGCACGATGAGAACGAATGGCTTCTTGGTCCTCAACCATAATCACTTCTTGTTGTTCGCTGATAGTAATCTCATGCGCCCAAGCACTGAAGTTGACAAAATAAGAAGTACCTTGCTGATATAAATGGCGATTGGCGGTGTAAAGCTGATCAAAGGCATAAATTATACTGCCATCAGCAGTCCGTAGACGCAGTACCGCATCATGAGTAGTCTCATTGACGATCATACGCTCAATAGTGCAATTAAGACCATACAGACTATCGACACAAGGGTAGGCGTTGACAAAACGTTCAGGTTTACCGTCTTTCATCGCTAGTACTTGATTGATATGGCAAGGTTGATCCTCAGAGAGCAATAAGCAGCTGTCTTTAGCACTGACATTGCTATTGAGGCCTTTAGGCATTGTGGCTTGCTCAATCATCTGCTGTAACCATTCAGGTACATCATGGCTCATGTCATCGGTTAAGATACGCCAATGGTCAGCATGACCAGCCGTTTGGGCTTCGGTTAAGGTGATTTTGGTAGGAGATTGTAGGTTTTTATAATGATAATTAGTAGTCATGAAAATACTCAAACTTAAGTCAGCTGTGAAGTTTGGACCTAAAAAGTTCAACAAACAACACTGATGGGTTAATGACAATAATCCTTTACATACAATATATAGGTATAGACTCAACTAATAGCAAGCCCCCCATAAAAAATAATAACAAAGCAGTGCTTTTTTTAAAATAGCGCTTTTATTTTACTCCTAAGGACGACGTTTAATAGCACATTTTAGACAAATTGTGTCAAACTATCCCCTTTTTGCCAGCCTAAACACTATAAACACCAAAATACAAAATCATATAAAGTGTTAATACAGCATCAAATAATTAGCAAGTCTGTCTAAAACCATATCTACTCCTCAGCGCAAAGCTAAATCATTATCCTAGCATTTGTGCTGCTGTTGTTAGATAAGATAAAGAGTTTGAATATGTTTCGTCCTTTAGCCTTATTTATTGGTCTACGCTATACCCGAGCAGAGCGCAGTAACCGCTTTATCTCTTTTATATCGCTTATTTCAATGGTCGGTCTGACTCTTGGGGTGGCGGTATTAATCACCGTATTGTCAGTGATGAATGGCTTTGATCGAGAGCTTAAAACCCGTATTCTGGGTATGGTGCCTCAAGCAACTGTTATCTCAACTGAGGTTATTGGTGACTGGCAACAGCTGGCTGATGAGATCAAAAAAGATCCAGAAGTCGTCGCTGTAGCGCCTTTTATTCAGCTGCAGGGTATGCTGACTTCCAACGGTCAAGTGGCTGGCATTATGGTCACTGGGATTGATCCTGAGTATGAGAAAAACGTCTCAATTATCAATGACAACATGACTGAAGGCAGCATCGATACCCTAAAAAGTGGTGATTTCAGTATCGTATTGGGTGAAGAGATGGTGCAGTCGCTAGGATTACGTATCGGCGATAAAGTCACTCTAGTATTGCCAGAAGCATCGCCGTCACCAGCTGGGGTTATTCCGCGCTTTAAACGTTTTACTTTGACAGGTATATTCAGTATCAGTCCGGAAGTGGATAGCTTAATGGCCTTTATTCCGATGAATGATGCCGCTAAACTACTGCGCTTGCCTGCTGGTGCCCAAGGTATTCGTCTAAAGCTAGATGATATCTTTACTGCACCTATGGCTGCACAAAAAGCTGCTGCTATAGCACCTGATCAGCTCTATCCCAATGACTGGACGCAGACGCATGGTAATTTATTTGGTGCTATCCAAATGGAAAAAGCTATGGTTGGCTTGCTGTTATTTTTGATTATTCTAGTAGCGGCGTTTAATATCGTTTCCAGCTTGGTTATGCTAGTCACTGATAAAAAAGCCGATATCGCTATCTTAAAAACTTTTGGCGCCTCACCAAAGCTGATCACTCAAATATTTATGGTACAAGGAGTAGTGATTGGCTTTATTGGCACTATCGCTGGCACGATTTTGGGCATCATATTTGCGCTAACGGTTGGTGATATCCTAGGTTTTATCAATCAAAGCTTTGGTCTGAATCTATTTGACGCCTATTTTATCAACTACTTACCTTCGGAGCTGCGTTTGGTAGATGTGGTATTGATAACTGGGGCTTCATTTATCTTAAGCTTTTTGGCGACTATTTATCCAGCACGTCGAGCCGCTAGGATTCAACCAGCGCAGACCTTGCGTTACGAATAATGGCGATAAAAGAAATAATAAGTTGAATTGTAATATAAAAAAAGGAAGTGCTATGTCTGCTATTTTAGAGGCGACCAACATCAGTAAAATATATGATGAAGGCGCTGTACGCACACAGGTATTAACTGGTTTAGACTTGTCAGTAAGACCTGGCGAACGCATAGCCATCGTTGGCACTAGTGGCTCAGGAAAAAGTACCTTATTGCATCTACTCGGTGGTTTGGATACGCCTACTAGTGGCGAAGTCTGGCTACATGGTAAGTGTCTTAATCACATGAACGAGACTGAGCGTGGGTTAATGCGTAACCAGCACTTAGGGTTTGTTTACCAGTTTCATCATCTATTGGCGGAGTTTACGGCCATAGAAAACGTAGCTATGCCGTTATTGATGCGTCCAAAAGTCTCTACCGCTGATGCCCGTAATCAAGCGATTGAAATCTTAGAAAATGTCGGATTGGGTCATCGGTTAGAACATAGACCAGGTGAGCTATCAGGTGGTGAGCGTCAACGTGTTGCTATTGCGCGTGCTCTAGTGACTAAGCCCTCGCTAATATTGGCGGATGAGCCGACGGGTAACTTGGATTATGACAATGCGCAAAGTGTTTTTGCCATGCTTTCTGAGTTACAAAACACTATGCAAACTGCGCTATTAATGGTGACTCATGATCGCAACTTAGCAGCACTGGCTGATAGGCAGTTGTTATTGCGCAATGGTAAGTGGGAACAGTATTAGCAAGGGGTCTAATGGATGCTAAATATTCAGTGCCGATAAGCTCAGTAGTGGTGTGAGCTGTCTCTAATCTAAGTGTCTAGTGGAAGTTATTTTTGCTAGCGGCTTTGAGTAATTATTCTAAAGGCTTTTTTAACGGTTTATCTTTTGCTGATTTATCCTTACTTTTTGCATCTTGAGGACGTCTTTGCCAACTGACGATAGTTTTATAGCGCCAAATCGCTTTAAAGGCTAAACCACAAATCAAACTGGTTAGGATGGCTAACAGTGTCAATCCTAAACAAAACGCTCCGATCGATACCACCCCTTTATAAGTGATAAAGGGGTTGGCCCCATCAGATATAATCCATAAGCTAAAGTCAGTAATCATACGGCCAATCAGCCGTAAACTGATCATTGGCACGTCAAGAATCTTGGCACCCACATAGTAGCCAGCATAGAATACCGGTAAGGTAGTGAGTGGATTGGTAATCCAAGTCAGTCCAAGAGCCATCGGTACGTTGGCCCGGAAGACAAGCGCTCCGATTAATGCCAGTAGCATCTGTCCTGGCAGTGGGAAAAAAGCACTCAGTACTCCTATATATACCGCTTTATTCAAACTGTGGCGATTGAATTGCCAAAGCCGTGCATCGGTTAGGTAAGGTGCAAATACCTTTAAGGTGCGACTCTCTAGAATCTTTTCAGGTGTAGGCAGCAGGTTTTTTAGGTGTTTTTTTGGCACAGGCTTGCCTTTGATCATGGTATAAGGGTCACCACTACTGACATTAAGTGGCTGATAGTTAAAGATTTAATGGATAAAAATAGAAACACTTATGGAGCGTAGCATCAGCTGTGATGGCCAATAGTTGCAACAACTGCATTCAGTATAGGGTAATATAAATAGAAATGCTATTGTTCAGACTAAGCTATAAAGCAAGGCTAATGAGCCTAAAGGCTGTAGCAATTTCACATTATTTTATAGAGTTCGATCAGCCAAGCTTAACGATAATCTCTGACTCATTGAACGATCTAGCGTATTGGGTTAAGTAGGTAATTAACTAAGGAGTGCTAGTGTATTGGTTACTAAGCATACTTATCTTAACGGTGATGATCGCCGTCTTAGCTATTGCCAGTAGTAATACCTTGCCAGCCAGTTTGCTATCGATAGAGATAGCTAGTCTATCAATTTTGCCTTATCTGTTAGGTATCTCGTTAATCTTAATAGTTATCAGTCAAAGAGGTGTAGCACTTGCTGCTACTATTCTAAGCGATAATTCATCTACTAGTGATGAGCAATCTACTAATAAAAAATTATCGGCTAAAAAAACTTCATTAATCTTTAGCTGGTTGTCTCAAGCGCTCTATTACTTATGCATTGCCGCCCTAGCGATTCTATTAGTCATGGCTAGTGCACTGCAAGCCTTGAGTAGTCATCAGCGTGCTGAAAATACTAAGCTAGCCTTATCGATGCGAGTACAAGCGCTAGTGACGATCGAAGGTATCAGCGATAGCTTATATGACCCTACTAGCAACAGCGGTTATCGGCAAGTGGCCACCCTCAGTTATGTAGCGCCGCTCATTGCTGAATTAACTGCGCAGGAATTAGCGATTATAACGGCTGAGCAGTTACAACTAAACACTAGTGATAACGAGGGCATTAACCGAAAGTTCAATGATATCTCTATTACTACTAGCCGAGCTGCAACTTATCGAGTGCTACTTAGTGCTTATCCCAAAACAAACACCAGCAGCAATAACTTAGCCACTGTTAACCGCTTGCAGCCGGGTGATCAGCTACTGATGAGCTTATCACTAGTGCCCCTTGCAACCTCAGAACAAGCTCTCAATAATCCGACTGGCTTTGATAGTTATCGTTGGTTACGAGGGCGTCATATTGACGGGGTAGCTAATATTATAAGCGTCGGTGTTCCTATCAATAACCTTGCTAATAGTGCTAATACGGTTAATAGCTCTGAAACGGCTACTGATAGCGCCGCAGCCGATAATGCTATAGCACCCCTAACTGTTTTATCCAATGCTAGTCTCAGCTTTAAACATTGGCGCACTAAAATTGACCAACAGCGCTGGCAATTGCGTCAGAGTTTTTATCAGCACTGGCCATCATTAAGCCCAGCGCAGCAGCAAGCCAATGCGGTTGCTTTGAGTTTGTTGACTGGTGACCGTAGTTTGATAAGCCGTGAGACTAAAGATTTGTATCAGCTAGCAGGTATCTCGCATCTATTAGCTATTTCTGGCACTCATGTTTTGTTTTTAGCCATTATGCTGGCAGGTCTAGTAGTGCTAGTCTCGGATCGCTTTTGCCCGATACTATATAGCTATTTGCCACGCTGGCAACTGCGCTGGGGAGTGATGATCAGTGCCGCTTTTATTTATGCCTTGTTCACCGGGTTCGATGTACCTGCGGCGCGTACGGCGTGGATGTTACTGGCTGTTGGCCTCGTGCGTTTATCCTTAGTACCAGTGAGCGCTATGCGAGTATTATTAGCTTTAGCAGTACTGTTAGCTTGGTTTGATCCTTATGTGCTATGGCAAGCGGGATATTGGCTGTCCTTCGTCGCCGTAGCCCTAATACTGAAATACGATAATGGCTTGCAGCAACAGCACTCGGATAATAGCTTTAAGAATAGCCCGCAGCTTCTTAGTAAACACCAGCAAAACTGGCGAAATAATAGCCTTATTTATAGTATTTTGACAAAAACTTGGCCGTTAATTAAGCGTCTGTTCAAGCTACAGTGTTGGTTATTTATAGCGCTGCTGCCGATTACTCTATTGCTGTTTGGCAAAGCTTCATTTTGGAGCTTAGTGATTAACTTGTTCGCTATAAGTTTGTTCGGTTGGGTTATCATACCGCTGAATCTATTGGCAGGGCTATGCTATCTTTTATGGCCCTCTGTTGCATCAACTATTTGGCTGTTAGTCACCACTATAATGATGAATGTGCATCAGCTGATAGCTTGGTTGACTTCGTTGCCAGCAGTCAGTAGTGCTTGGCTATACACTCCAGTAAACACCGCTATATTATTGATGGGGTTGTTAGTATTATTACCCTGGCTATTGCCGCCTAAGTTACTCAGTCGCTGGCTAGCATTGCCACCGCTGAGCTTGTTAATAATAACCCTCTATGCCAATCAGCAGCGGCTGAGCTCCACGCCAACTCTATATGTTTTACCTACTAACGACAGTTATTTGACGGCGGCTGTATTACAGTATCCCGTTAATGCTATTAAAATGAAAGATTTTAACCGCGATGATAAAAGTGCTCAGCAAAGTTCAGATAGTATCAGTTGGCTAATCTTAGCCGATCACCGACCTAAAACTGCACGCACTACCGTAAGCATGCTGACAGCCGAGCAGTTATCTGCGACTTTAACGCAGCAGCTAGGGACTCTAGCCATTAAGCGTTTAGAGGGGATAGTGGTACAAACTGGCTCAGCTACACCAACGGCCAAACAGCACTATAAGCAGCAGAGCACGCTTAATATCGCATATAGCCCCGAAGGCGAAAGCTTGTTAGCTCTGACCGCTAGGCAACTGAGTCAAAGCTTACCTACTAAGCACTATTGGCAGGCAGGCGAGCACAAAAAACTAGCAGCTGCTAAGCAACGCGTTATTACGCATGATCGATTAGCAAATAAACCTATTAGCAAGTCTGTTAGTAGTAACCTAGTTATTAGCGCGCAACACTGTGGAGCAGGGAAGGTTTGGCAGTCAGCAAATGAAACACTAACTATAAAAGCAGTTACGGGTTGGCCAATGATAGCTGATAGTAGCGTTTGGGATTGTAGCTTACTTATAGAAAGCGATGAGCCTATCGATATCTTACAGTTCAATCCGGCTAATCCTGTAAAATCACCAGTACTAACTAGTCAGATACTAAGACCGGCGGTATCGCCAGCAACAACATCGCCACTGCATAAGCAAGCGCAGCCAAGTAAATCGCGGTTGATATTGGATGTAGCCACCCATCAGCGTCTTTGGCAACTGTGGCAGCTAATGTGTACAGCAGGTGAGCTAGACGTCGATACTGATAAGCCTATTAAGGTTATCAAGGATAGCGATGTTCAGGATCAGCACAATCAGCACAATTACTTAAGCAAGCACTCAAGCAATTGGTTAACCCATAGTTCCTCAGCGGTACCCAGTAGCGTGTTGATAGCGCAGCAAGTTGAGCAACTACTAAGCTATGACAATAAGCCATTAGCAGTGGCCTTTGCTGCTACTGCTAATTTCGATACTGATACTGATACTGTTACCGATAGTAATGTCGATATTAATAGCCATAACAATACTATAAAATAAAAACCGCTCTAAGATAGAATGGCTCATACAACATTCACCTTTAAACTTATGTTTTGTTAGCTTTTGTGCTGTGACTACTATTGAACCCTAAACTAAAGGTCACCATAACCAGTAAGCCGCTTATAGAATCAGCAAAGCGTTTAGCATGATGCAGCACTCATTTTTATTGCCTTACCTTTTTTTAAATATTGTTTTTAAATATTGTTTCTAACCTAGGAAGTTATATGCCTAACTGGCCACCAGATCCCAATAAACGTCCTGATAATTCGGTCAACCAGCCTGTACCTCTGCAGCAGCAGCCAAGTGGTCAAGAATGGCGTCTTATCGAAAATACTTTACTAGCCAGTGTCCAAGAGCAACGTCGTGCGCGGCGCTGGGGTATTTTCTTTAAACTGCTGACTTTTGGCTATATTCTACTGATATTTTTGACCCTTGGACGTGGTTGCAGCAGTAATGCACCAACCGGACTTGAAGGTGTCGATACGAGTAAGCCACACTTAGCAGTAGTTGAGCTACAAGGCACTATCAGTAGTGGTGATGTGGCTAATGCTTATGATGTTAGCAAAGCCTTGACTCGGGCTTTTGAAAACCCTAATTCAAAAGCAGTGGCACTCGATATCAATTCGCCAGGGGGCTCGCCAGTACAGTCTGATGAAATCTGGCAAACGATGAGGGATCTGCGTAAAGAATATCCTGATAAAAAACTCTATGCGGTGATCGGTGATATTGGCGCATCAGGCGCTTATTATATTGCCTCTGCTGCTGATGAGATATATGTTAATCCTTCCAGTTTGGTTGGCTCTATAGGGGTTATTATGCCGAGCTACAATATTGAAGGATTAATGGATAAAGTAGGGGTTAAAGATCGTACTATCACTGCTGGTGAGTATAAAGATATTTTGAGCTTGAGCCGCCCGCTTACCGATTATGAAGAAAAGCATGTCGAAAGTGTGTTGGCTAATACTCACAAACACTTCATAAATGCTGTAAAAGAAGGTCGTGGTAATCGTCTTAAAGATCCAGAAAAGAATAAACTATTCTCAGGGTTATTCTGGACTGGTGAGCAGTCTATTGCATTAGGTTTAGCAGACAAAACTGGTAGTATTGCCAGCTTAGAGAGACAGTTAGAGCTAAGCAATGTAGTAAACTATACCCCAACGGATCCATTCCGCTTGTTTATGGATCGCTTTGCTGTACAGATGGGTGCTGGAGTAGGGTCGAGTATCAACTTTGATATCTTACCTAAAGAAGAAAATAACGCGCAAATGCGTTAAGTAAGTGTGTTTATAAGGCTGAGCTATGGATAATAGCTCAGCTTTTTAGTGTCTAGTAGTTCAACAGGCTATAGTCGGTTGATGGGTCAAAAATATTATTAGCATTTGTTGATATTGACCGTTATATTTCCCATGATAGCCCATAAGTATAATTTAAGTTTAGTGAGAATAGACTATGAGTATTATTAATGCGCAGAGCTTTGCGGCGCTTCCCTTATCAAAAAAAACCAATAAGCCGGTTATCCATTTTGCTCATGCTAACGGTATACCAAGCCAAGTCTATCAAGCGTTCTTTGCTGAGTTAGAGGCGTTTTTTACTATCGAATACATCGCTATGCTAGGTAACCACCCTGACTATCCGGTTGATAATCATTGGCGCAGCCTGACTCAGCAAGTGGTCGATAGCGTAAAAGCCACTTGTGAGGATCATCAGGTATCGCAAGTAGTTGCTGTTGGCCATTCGCTTGGCGCTATGTGTACCCTACAAGCATTGTATCGTGCGCCGCAATACTTTAACCAAGCAGTATTGATGGATCCGCCTTGGTTGTATGGCAAGATTAGCTTATTATGGCACTTAGCTAAGACTACAGATAGATTACCGCTGATGAACCATCGTTTGATGGATAAATTATCGCCAGCTGGCATCTCCAAAAAGCGTCGTGACGTTTGGGAGAGTCGTGAGGATGCTCATGATAAGCTACGTGGTAAAGGCTTTTTTAAGCACTTTGATGAACGCAGCTTTGAGGGTTATATCGAGCACGGCTTACACCAGCGCGCTGATGGCAAAGTTACTTTAGCGATTCCTAAAGCTAGTGAAGTTGCGGTATTCCGTACTAACCCTTCGTTGTATTGGCTAACGCCAAACCATAGTCCTAAGCCACCAGTAACCTTGATCATTGGTGAAGATAGTATCTTCCTAAAACGCAAATTTCCCCAGCAAATAAAAGCTCGCTTGGGCATTTCTTATCAGACTCATAAAGGGGGTCATATGTTCCCATTAGAGCACCCAGAGTCAGTATCTGCGCAAGTACTAGAGGTCATTGCTCAACAACTAGCTTTATAAATAAAGCCTATAACTTGACTACTGTTTCTGTCGTTCTGTCGTTCTGTCGTTCTGATGGACTTTAATGACAGATAGCTATCTACTGATTTTTTGAGTAACCACGCTATGTCGAATTCTTCTAAAGACCGTCTTGAGGTTATAAGCGCGCCAATTAGTGGAGGCTTAACGCCATCACCGTTGTTTTCACGCTTTGGGGTAGCTGCCTTAATAATTGGCATGGTGATAGCATTTTTTATTAGCCAATTAATAGGCGTCTATGGGGCTGGTAAGCTACTGTTACCTTCTACTAAGTCGTTAAGCTTAGGCGACATCTTTTATTTTGGCAGTAGTGATGGCACTATAGTCAGCCTCTCAGTAATCGTTAGCTGGGTATTACTGGCATTGCTAATTGTAGCTATTATCCGCCTAAAAAAAGCCGATCTGACGCAGTATTTGGCGCTCAGACCATTCTCTTGGGCGCTGGGAATTGGGATGTTTAGCTTGCTACTGATATTTATGGTGGCTTCTCAGGCGTTGACTTACTGGTTAGACAAGTCACCATCAGATTTTGTAGATCCTTTATATCAATCGGTAAGCTCAGTGTGGTTGTTGGTTTTTGCGCTAGTGATTGTGGCGCCAATTTATGAAGAGTTGGTATTTCGCGGTATACTTTGGCAGGCTATTAGTGAGCAATTCACAGAAACTAATTTAGAGTCACAGCCAAAAGGGCATCCACAGCAAAAACCAACCGTTAAAGGCGCACTAATAGCCAGTATTTTGACTAGTCTAATCTTTGCCGTTATTCACTTGCAGTATGGCATTTATGAGATCAGTACTATCGTATTGCTGGCTTTGATATTCTGCTACGCTCGTTATAAATCAGCTTCGTTGCTACTGCCGATACTGCTGCACATTATCAATAACGGGGCAGCAATGTGGCTTTATTTGTCGCAAGTAAGCTGACGCTGCTCTTGTTGCTGGATGTGTTGCTGGGTTTGGACCAGTTAGCTAAGCATCAGGGTTTAACGCTAGTACTTCATCAGCGGCTTTTTCAATATCGGCGATAGTCAAACTAGGTTTTCCGCTCAATGCCTGTCGCCAGCGCCGTGCACCACTCAACCCTTGAAATAAGCCTAGATAGTGCCGTGCCATAGTCGATAGGGGCTCACCTTCAGCCACTTGCGCACGCAGATGGGGATATAGCTGTTGCAAAATCTCGGAACGTTTAGGTAACGGCTGATCCCATAAACTATTGGCCTCTGCTAATAGATAAGGATTATGATAAAAAGCCCGCCCAATCATTACCCCATCGATATGTTGTAGATGAGACTGAACCTCTTCTATAGTCTCAATACCACCATTGATTTCTATTATCAGCTCAGGATAGTCTTGCTTAAGACGATAAACATCCTCGTAACGCAGCGGCGGAATTTCGCGGTTCTGTTTAGGGCTAAGCCCTTGCAGCCAAGCGGTACGAGCATGGACGATAAAACGTTTACAACCAGCTTCGGCAACCGTCTCTACGAACTGCGCCATAAACTCATAGCTATCAAAATCATCAATACCAATACGATGTTTGACCGTCACTGGGATATCAACAGCCGCTTGCATATGCTTGACTAAATCCGCCACAGTATTCGGCTCGGCCATCAAACAAGCCCCGATCTTATTATGCTGCACTCGATCTGATGGGCAGCCAACATTTATATTGACCTCATTATAGCTATGCTGTTGAGCAAACTCGGCACACTGCGTCATCTCATCGATGTCAGCGCCACCAAGCTGCAACACTACAGGATGCTCTTGTTCAAAAAAGCGTAAGTGGCGTTCACGGTTGCCATACAGCAAGGCTCCAGTGCTGATCATCTCAGTATAAAGATAAACTTGCGGGTTAAACAATCGAGCAAAATATCGATAATCTGTGGTAGTCCAATCTATCATCGGAGCGACTGACAGGCGCTTGTTAGTCATATCAACGGTCATTATCGACAGTCCTTTTAATGCTTAGTAGTTTCAGTTTATTAGCGAATGTTCAGGGTTTGATAAGCGCTTAAATAATTTCATCTATTTGCTTAAATTCAGGCAAGCGATAAAAATAAAGCCCCATAATAATGCCAATTAAACCAACAAAGGCAATATAGAGTGCAGGGGAGAAGCTGACAAATAGCGTTGCATAGCCAAGGCCAAATGGAACTAAAGCACCCACAATGGCGTACATTATATTATAAGAAAAGGCAAAACCGGTTGAGCGTACATTGGTTGGAAATAACTGCACAAAGATCGCGGGTATCATACCTATAATACCGGCAAAAAAACCTAACAGCGCATACATGATCAAAATATAATCGCCACCAGCTTGTAAATGGTAATAAAAAGCAAACATTTGACCGATCAATAACACACAGCCAATGACCAAAATTCTACCAAAGTTTTCGTAGTTAGACATTAGCCCATAAAAAACACAGCCAAAAATCATAAAAATAATACCAAGACCATGCGAGAACTCAAACAAGTCACTGTCTAAAGCGAAACGTAGTTCAATCAGATCAGGGAGGATAAGAATGACTACGGTAGTGACACTAGCAATGATTAAAGTTAGCATCAAACTGACAAATATGGAATGTTTGCAATGCTTAAAG
Source organism: Psychrobacter sp. TAE2020 (assembly GCF_018919485.1). Lineage (GTDB taxonomy): Bacteria > Pseudomonadota > Gammaproteobacteria > Pseudomonadales > Moraxellaceae > Psychrobacter. The sequence continues at coordinate 1,063,444 of NZ_JAHLMU010000001.1, read as the reverse complement.
AGTAGGGTGAAAGGTCTTTCGATATGATCAGCAGGTCTTGCAGTTTTCATAGCCAAGAAAAATGGAGATTCATTGACAAAACGCCACGTTAATAATGGCAAGAAGCTTAATACTGCTGCGACTATAAAGGGGACGCGCCAGCCATAATCAATAAGCTGGTCGGGACTCATAGAACCCGTTAACCATGCAAAGAAAGCATTAGAAAATAGCACCCCTACAAAAAAGCTGGCCGAGACATAGCTACAGCCAACAGATAGGTATTGTCTCGGAAGATGTTCAGCAATGAAAATCCAAGTCAAAGGCACAAAGACACCAAAGGCCATTCCTTGTACTAGCCGCAACAAGATAAACAAAATCGGTGCTGCCAAGCCCCATTGTTGGTAAGTAGGTAAGCATGCCATAGCCAGTAGGCTACTAGCAGTAATCAGCATAGTGGTAAATAATACCGGTTTTCGACCTATAATATCACCATAACGACCAAAAAAAATGCCACCAAGAGGGCGTGCTAAGTAACCAACCGCAAACAAGCCCAGTCCTTGTAATTTATTAATGCGTGGATCTGTATTGGCTGGGAAAAAAGTAAGAGAGATAAAGTCTGCCATATATAAATAAATCAGAAAGTCAAAAAATACTACAGCACTACTAGAGCAGATAAATAGCACCATGTTTTTGTCTTTAGAAGACATCAACGCATATTGAGGACGGGAAGGCATTATATCGTTTATCCATATATCAAAATAATAATAGCGCTCATTAACGCTATGCTAATGAGCGCAGTCGTAAACTATGAGAGCTATAAACAAGGTAAGTATTTATAGCTCCGTAAATCAATTGGAAGTATTTTATCTAAATAAGATCAGCTATCAGCTACAGTAACCAGTCAATAGGTAACCAAGACATAATAGTCAGCCAAACATGGTCGGTAATATCAACTTTTGGTTCCGCTCCATAAATCACTTCTTGGCCATTCTCAATGGTATGCCACTGCAATGCACCACTATCTAATATTTTGACTTCATAGGCTTGACCTAATAGATCATCACTGAGCGCTGCATGCAATTGGTGTGCTAACTCATCGTCATTAATAATAACACCCATTTCGGTATTAATATTAGCAGAGCGGGGATCAACATTATAGGAGCCAATAAATACTTGGTGGTCGTCAATAGCAAAAGTCTTAGCATGTAAACTAGTTGATGATTGGCTACGAGCTTTCCACAGCTTGTTCTCACGCTTGTCTTCACTAGCAGTTGACTTTAGCTCGTATATTTTTATACCAGCGCGCAGCATTCTAGGTCGCCACTGGCTATAACCAGAATGCACAGCAGTCACGTCAGTAGCATCGAATGAGTTGGTCAAGATTTTTATATCGATACCAGAGTCAGCCAGTTTAACTAGAGTATCTACGCCATCTTTAGTAGGTACAAAATACGATGAAATAATAGTCAACTGTTTAGTGGGACGCCCAAGCAGCGTCCGCAGTTGCTGTACTAAATTAGTACTAGCAGGCACACTCTTAGTGAGTTTTCCGACATCATCACCCAAAAACTGCATGTCTGTCCAACGAAAAGGCACACGTTTATTGATTAAGTCAGTATCGATAGAAGAGTCTTCAATAGCTGTCTTATACATCGATAAGCTGCTACGGAGTTCATTATCTGTATCGCCTTTAATTTTATCTAAAGCTGGCAAAAAGTCTTTAGTAGTGTTTTTATCTAGGGTGACTAAAGTTTCGATATCAAAAGAGATAGGCGCTGACCAATAGCTGGCAAAACTGTTATCAATGTCAGCGACGACTTTACCTATAAGTAAGACATCTAAGTCAGCAAATTGACTGCTTTGATCATTGCTTAGGTACTCATCACCGATATTTCGACCGCCGATGATAGTGATTTGCTTATCAAAAGTCATGCTTTTATTATGCATACGTCGATTGATACGTGGCAAACCAGTAACGAAGTTCAAAGCTTGAAACTTGCGATACATCAGGGGATTAATGATACGCACGGCAATATTAGGATGACTAGCAAAGCGTAATAAGTGCTGATCAAACTTGGCCGTATTGTTAAAATCATCCAGCAGTAAGCGTACAATTATCCCGCGCTCAGCCGCTTCCCATAAGTCTTTTAGCAGCAGCTGACCGGCCTGGTCATCATGCCAGATATAATATTGCACATCAATATTACGAGTAGCCATACCCGTTAAGATGCTGCGAGCGGCAAAAGCATTAGCACCAGTTACAATAGGATGATAGCCAGATAAATCAGGGTGAATCTCATTTTGAGAACTGATGGCGCTTACTAAATCTGTGTCAGCACCTCTTATCCCTTTAATAGGTCGCTGAGGCTGATCTTGCTGATATAACGCACTGACTCTAGCAGATAGCTGTTGGCTTTCAGAGAGATGCGGTTGTTTAGGTAAGATTTGGCAACCAGTCATCCCTAAGGCCAGTCCAAGCACTAGAGTTAACGACAGTTTTCTAGGGTTTACAATCAATATTGACATAGTAGGTTTACCTCAAATAGCGTCAGCAGTATTTATTAGTGAGTGTTCAATACGCCCTAGTGTTTGTGCCATTTTTTATTAGAGTTATAAGGGTTATAATAACACTGCTGGTAGGGTAAATGTCAGCGCTGGCAAGCTTAGCAGTTGTAGCAACATCTGCCTATTATAAATACGTTAATTTTACTAGTAGTAACTATCAGTTTCAGCTCTAAGCTAATTTACAGTTGTTAGTTTAACAGCGCACTTAGCAACTCAGTTCGTCAATCAATAGATCAGTAGAAATAGTCTCTGTCAGTGCTATGGTCGAATGTTCAACACGCCCTAGCACTATAGCTGCATTTTAGATAGCAAGGCTAAGTTAGAAAAATCGCTTATGTGCTGCTTATAATCTATAGGGAAGAACGACTGAAAAATGAGGAAACTATGGCTCATCAACTAGGCAAAGGGTTATTGTCACTTAAGGTATGTTCAGCTGCTCTTGCGCTAGGGCTGCTACCGGCATGCAGCCTAAAAACAGAAGTGCCTCCCGTTAATCCCAATCCTACTGACGAAATCATTATTTATGGATATCTACCTTCAGACCAAGGGTTAGATCTACAGATGACAGCGCGCTTTGAATCTACCAACAAATATTGTGGCAACTACGTTGATATTTCGCATGTATATCAGCTTAGCGAAACCCTAAATATTGAGCTGGAAAAAAACGCCAATCAATATCGAGCACGTTTTTTTCGAGATGCGATTATGAAAGGGAGGTGTGATTGGGCTTTGATCTATGTTGCCACTAAATTGACTCATAAACAGGCTGGTAATACTTGGGATAAGTTTTATAACCCTACCCCTAAGGACTTGGCGACCAAGCGCTTTGCCAGTACAATGTATAACCAAGAAGATCATTTATTCAAAATAGAGTGCGCATTAGAAGCTGATAGTGGTTCAAACAGCAATAGTCATTCACCCGCTAACAAAGCTCTACAATGCCAAGGTCCAGCAGTATTTTTGATGCCTGAAATTCACAGGTATCAAGTAGACTACCAATATTCTGAAGGTTTATAGATGATTGATAAATAGCGACATGATATGATGAAACAGCCTTTAATTCCCTGAGTTATTTATGGGCGAAAAATAAAAATATTATTAATGTAGAGCGTGTTGAACAACCGACCACAGTAGTATCTAGTTGTGAGTATTCGACAGGCCCTAGTCAAAATTAACAGTAATGGATTATTTATGAGTAAGTCGCAAGTGCAAGAAGATAGCAATTTAGATCCAAACTGGCGCTCTGATGCTTTAGATCTAAGCCTAGATTATGGGATGCAAACCATCGCCGTACGTGCAGGACAGCATCGTACTGACGAAGGCGAACATTCTGAGGCGATCTTTACTACTAGCTCATATGTCTATAGCTCAGCGGATGACGCAGCAGGGCATTTTGATGGTACTAAGACTGGTAACGTTTACTCACGTCATACTAACCCTAGTGTACGTACCTTTGAGCGTCGATTGGCCGCTTTAGAGAATGGCGAACGTGCGGTGGCTACAGCTTCTGGTATGGGTGCCATTTTGACTATGTGTATGGCTTATCTAAAAGCCGGAGACCACTTATTGGCTGCTAATCAACTGTTTGGCTCATCGATTGGTTTGTTTAATAACTATATGGCTAAGTTTGGCGTTGAAGTCAGTTACGTTGACTGCTTTGATAATGAGGCATGGGCAAATGCTGTACAGCCTAATACTAAGCTTATCTATTGTGAGAGTCCTAGTAATCCGTTAGCACAAATCTGTGATATTGGCTTTTTGAGTGAGCTGTGCACAGCTAATGACATCTTATTAGTTGTCGATAACTGCTTTGGTTCCCCAGCTATTCAGCGCCCCTTAGATTTAGGGGCGGATGTGGTTATTCATTCGGCTACTAAATATCTCGATGGTCAAGGCCGAGTCCTTGGCGGTGCACTAGTGGGCAGTGATGCCTTGATGCAAGAAGCTTTTACTGTAGTACGCTCAGGGGGTATCAGTATGAGCCCATTTAATGCATGGGTATTTACTAAGGGCCTTGAGACCTTAAAGTTACGTATGCAAGCTCATTGTAGCAATGCCAATCAAGTGGCGCAGTTCTTAGATAGTCATCCTAAGGTGACTACCGTACATTTCTCAGGATTACCCAGCCATCCAGCGCATGAATTGGCCAAACGCCAGCATCATATGAAGGATGGTTTTGGCGCTATTATGGGCTTTGAAGTTACTGCCACTGCTAGTCTTGATCCCAAAGCGGCCGCTTGGCACGTTATTGACTCGACTAATATGATATCTATTACTAATAACTTGGGCGATACCAAAACCACCATTACCCACCCAGCGACTACTACCCACTTTCGTTTGACTGCTGAAGCTCGTGCTGAAGCTGGGGTAAAAGATGGCTTGATTCGTCTGTCAGTAGGGCTAGAAGATGTTGAAGATATCATCAAAGATTTGGCGCGCGGTTTAGACAGTTTATAAAGATTACCTTACAGTTGCTATCAGATAATTGCTGTCAATGCTGTGGTCGAGAGTACAATAAAGCCGAGTTAAGCTTTAAAAGGCTAAAGTTAATCACCATATCAGCTCTGTTGAACCAGTGCCCCAAACCAATAAAAATTTCTTATTATCTAAATGTTATTTAATTATTATCTAATTATCATCAATTAAGAGGCTGTTATGAATATTCAAGCATTAATGCAACAAGCACAAACTATGCAAAAAAAAGTAGAAGCTAATGTTGAAACTGCCAAAAAAGAATTGGCTAATAAAGAAGTACATGCTGAAGCCGGTAGTGGTCTAGTAAAAGTTACTATGACTGGTCGTCATGTGGTCAAGCGTCTGACTATTGATCCTAGTCTATTAGAAGATGAGCCAGATATGATCGAAGACTTGATCGCTGCTGCTATCAATGACGCGGTTCGTCAAGCTGATGAGTTATATGAGCAAACCATGACTGGCGCAACTTCAGGTATGGGCTTGCCACCAGGTATGCAAGGCATGTTCTAAAGCACAATATTTAAAGCTAAACTTAGAGTTAAGGTTTGACCGCTAAGTGGTTGCAAATACTAACTATTGAAGTCAAAAATGGGGTTGTTATCGACACGATACGACCCCATTTTTATAGCTGCAAAACGAAATTTATTGATTCTATTTAAAGACAAATAATGTAAAGATAAACAAAGGAAGATACTTTGCTTACCCCAAAATTTGATCAGTTAGTTAAGCAGTTGCGAATTTTACCTGGTGTGGGTCAAAAGAGTGCTCAGCGTATGGCGCTACATTTATTGACCAAAAAACGTCCGCAAGGGATGGCGTTAGCACAAGCGCTTGATGAGGCAATGCGAGATATCATTGAGTGTCAGCGCTGCCATAGTTTCAGTGATGATCCTATCTGCCCGCTGTGCCAAGATCCAAGGCGAGATGACAACCTATTATGTGTAGTCGAGACTGCTGCTGATGTCATGGCTATTGAACAAACGGCTGGCTATCGCGGTCGCTATTTTGTATTAGGTGGTCATCTGTCACCTATTGATGGTATCAGCGCTGATGATCTAAATATTGATCAGCTAGTTTGGCGGGTCAAGCAAGAGCCTGTCGAGGAGCTGATATTAGCCACAGGTACTACGGTTGAAGGGCAGACCACGGCGCACTTTATTAGTGAAGCGGTCAGTCGCCATGTCAATAAAGTAACTCGTCTAGCGCAAGGGGTGCCGATGGGCGGTGAGCTTGAGTATTTAGATAGCATGACTTTAGGCCAAGCTCTACAAAACCGCTCCTTTTTGTAGCAAGCCAATCAATAGCGATTCTAGACTTTATTTATATCTGTAATGGTTAGCGCTTTGTTAGTCAGCCTGTTGCCAATTCATAATCAACTAGCGATGCCTAATCATCAATGTCTAGTTGTGAATGTTCAACAGGCGCTAATATTGCTATAATAAAATCACTATTCTCTCTTATCTAAGCAGGTATCTGCCCGTGTCAACCCCTCTAGCCACCGTAAACCCTCAAGACCCTTCTGCTATTACTGAAAACCCTACGTTAGTCCCTTCTGTCGTTGAGCCGGATATTGATGCTTTGTTAGATATTGCCGATGAAGTGGCAGTCACCTGGATTCGTGAGCAGTCGCAGCTGGCTGAAGTTATCAATGCTTTAGAAGGTTGCGGGCGAGTAGCGCTAGATACTGAATTTATCAAGCGCGATACTTATTATCCACGCTTAGCGTTAGTGCAGCTTAATACTGGTAACCATATTTATTTATTGGATGCCCCGCAGCTACAATTGGGTGAGTTTTGGCAAGCGGTAAGCGAAGTAGATATTGCTATTTGGCATGCCTGCGGAGAGGATTTAGGCATCTTCTATTTACTATCTGACTGCCCACCATTAACCAATATTTTTGATACTCAAATCGCTTTGTCCTATCTTACTGGGCAACTACAAATGGGCTATCAGCAAGCGCTTGATGACCAGCTCGATATGCATATTGATAAAGAGCAAAGCCAATCCGATTGGTTGCGTCGGCCATTATCTGATGAGCAAGAGCAGTACGCTATCGATGATGTGCGTTTTTTACCAGCGCTTTATTTGAGCATCGAATACGCCCTGAAGTCTCAAGGACTGTACGATTATGTTTGGGCTGACTGTCAGTTGTATGCCGCTGAGCTTTATGCTGCTCAACATGTAGCAGATGATGAGATGTATTTAACTATGGCGGATTATCGTTATAACTCTCAGCAAATGGCCGTCTTGCAAGCAGTAGCCATATGGCGTGAAGAGCTAGCACGCTCCACCAACCAGCCCCGTACTTTTGTGATTAAAAAACAAGCTGTACGCGAGATAATTACCGAGAATCCTTCTAACCTGCGCGAATTGGCCCACAAAACTACTATTCATCGTAGTATGCTGCGTTTATACGGTGAGGAGTTACTCAAAATAATTACTGATGCCAAAGGGCTATCCGCCGTTGAACATCCCGCTTGTTTGCCAGCGCCTTATCGCTCTAAAAATAAAATACTCTCTAAAGCAGTACAAGATGCTATTGCTGAGCGTGCTGAGCAAATTGGTGTACCAGAAAATGTACTAATACGTAAGAAATGGCTCAGTCAGTTATATGAAGTTATCGCTTATAGTAAAGATTGGGTAGAGTTACCTCAAGGCTTGCAAGGCTGGCGTAACCAGTGGGTGACTCAAACTCTAATTCCAGTGATCGAAACCCATAAAGCCGAATTAAAACAAGGCATGGGTGTCAAAGGCTAACTAGAATTAATTAAGCGTTAGCTGAGCTTTGATTAGCGTTTAAACTGGCCGTTTTTTAAAAAATAGCTGGTTTGCTGCGCAACGTCGCTATTGACTAGCATGCCAGTATGCGACACTGGCATAATTAAGTGATCGGCAGCGGTAATCAACTTAGTTTCTGCAACATATACTGTGCCATCATGAGCACGATAGTTATTCAATAGTGGGTGATTTTGTTTCTGTAGTTTACGGTTATGATACTGCAAAAATAGCTGGCCTAAACCTTGTGGTTTGTCACCAGCAATCACTCCTAAACTGATATTGTCAGGTAAAGGCGCAACCGTCCCATCCAAGGCGTCCAAATAAGATTTGCCCACGATAGCAGGAGCCAGACCCCAAATATAATCAGCACAGATGCTGCCAAGATGTGGTGTCCCTAATGTCACGCACTGGCCAATCTGCCAATGCGGATAATAACTGACAAAATCACGAATAATTAAGCCGCCTAAGCTATGACCTACTAAATCTAACGGTTGTTTTGGGTCATGATTGGTTTCCAGCCAAGCATTTAAGCGCTGGCTGTTTAGAGCAATACTATCACGCATACTACGATAGCCGTATTGATGGGTATCAAAACCTTGAGCTTGTAAGCGCTTAGCTAAGGGACGCATAATAAAAGGGGCTTGATGCAGGCCATGAATAAGAATGACGCGGTTTTTTTGACTCATAGTAATATCCACAAATAGTGATTAATCGATTATAACGCTATATAGGTAGATTAATAAACAAAATAAAACCTCCAAGTCAGCTGCTGACTTGGAGGTTTTTGCTAATACTTATAGACGATGATCGTCATCATCTATGCTGTTAGCCTACATATAGTTTTCGATAGCTGGGCAAGAACACATCAAGTTTTTATCGCCGTAAGCGTCATCAATACGAGCTACGCTTGGCCAGAATTTATGCTGGCGTACATAAGCTAATGGGAAGGCTGCGACGTCACGGCTATACGGATGTGACCACTCACCATCAGTAATCATAGCGGCAGTATGCGGGGCGTTAACTAATGGATTGTCTTCTAAGGTCCAACCCTCATCACCAGATTTGACTTTTTCAGCTTCAGCATGGATAGCAATTAGCGCATCAATAAAGCGATCTAACTCTTCTTTTGATTCAGACTCAGTAGGCTCAATCATCAGGGTACCTGATACTGGGAAGCTCATCGTTGGCGCATGGAAACCATAATCCATCAAGCGCTTAGCAATATCACTTTCACTGATACCAGTGGCTTCTTTTAACGGACGAATATCGATGATACATTCGTGAGCTACGCGACCGCTTTTACCCGTATAAAGAATAGGATAACTGCCTTTGAGCTTGTCAGCGACATAGTTGGCGTTCAATAAGGCGAGGTTAGTCGCTTTTAGTAAACCGTCACGGCCCATCATAGCAATATACATCCATGAAATAGGTAAGATACTTGCTGAACCATAAGGGGCGGCTGATACTGCTGAGCTGCCTCTTTGAGCGTTATGTACTGGAATAAGCGTATGGTCAGCCATAAACGGTGCCAAATGCGCTTGCATACCGATAGGACCCATACCTGGACCACCACCACCATGCGGAATACAGAAAGTTTTGTGCAAGTTCATGTGCAAAACATCAGCGCCGACATCAGCGGGTTGCATGATCGCAACCTGAGCATTCATATTGGCACCATCCATATAGACTTGACCGCCATGATTATGAATAAGGTCACAAATCTTGCGAATGCCTTCCTCAAACACCCCATGAGTGGATGGGTAAGTGATCATTAAAGCGCCAAGATTTGCACTATGCTCTTCACACTTAGCAGTCAAATCATCAATATCGATATTACCATTATCATCAGTACTAACGACGACAACTTTCATGCCCATCATAATCGCAGTGGCAGGGTTAGTACCATGCGCAGACTGTGGTATTAGGCAGACATCACGATTTTCTTCGTTACGTGACTCATGATAGCGACGAATAGCTAAGATACCAGCATACTCACCAGAAGCACCAGAGTTTGGCTGCATAGACACATCATCAAAACCGGTGATGGCTTTGAGCTGCTCTTGTAAGCTATCGATCATCTCGATGTAACCATTCATTTGGCTAAGCGGGGCAAACGGATGCACATTAGCAAACTCAGGCCAAGTAATAGGGATCATCTCACTAGTAGCATTAAGCTTCATAGTACAGCTACCCAAAGCGATCATACTACGGTTCATCGCCAAATCTTTATCTTCTAAAGACTTTAAGTAACGCAGCATTTCATGCTCAGTATGATGCGAGTTAAATACCGGATGGCTTAAGATATCATCAGTACGTAAATGAGAGCTATCTAATGAAACGCTAGCGGCGGTAGGTAAGTCATGTGACTTGCTAACGAACAGTTGGGTTAGTACCGCAAAGTCTTGTTGATCGCTAATTTCACTAAAAGAAACCGAAAGTTGAGTATCGCCTAGACGCCATAAGTTATAGCCAACGTTATCAGCATTTTCAAAGATTTGAGTAGCGAGTTTTTCTGAACCACAATCTACCAATACCGTATCGAAGAATTGGTCATGGACTACGTTAAGTTGGTTATCACCATTACCCGTTTTGATCACTTCAGCGAAAGCCGTAGCAAAGGCATGGATACGGGTAGCAATACGCTGAACCCCAGTTGGGCCATGATAGACCGCATACATACCCGCTAAGTTAGCTAGCAATACTTGCGAAGTACAGATGTTAGAGTTGGCTTTTTCGCGACGGATATGTTGCTCACGAGTTTGTAGCGCCATACGTAGGGCAGTATTGCCTTGGGCGTCTTTTGATACCCCAATGATACGACCAGGTGCTGAGCGCTTGGCTTTATCAGAAAAAGCAAAATAAGCGGCGTGTGGACCACCGTAACCCATAGGGATACCGAAACGCTGAGTACTCCCTAGAGCCACGTCTGCACCCATGTCAGCAGGAGACTTGAGCAATACTAAGCTCATGATGTCACTAACTACTGAAGTATAAGTTTTGTTAGCTTTGACGGCGCTGATAACCTCAGTTAAATCTTTAACATCACCTTCACGGCCAACATACTGGAACAAAGCACCGAAGTAATCACCAGATTTAGCCAGCTCAAAATCACCTACGACCACTTCAAAACCGAAGTACTTAGCACGAGTGCGGATAACGTCCAAGGTTTGTGGATAAACACGATCGTCAACGAAATACTGCGTAGATTTGCTTTTGCTCATGCGTTTCGACATTGCCATAGCTTCGGCAGCAGCGGTTGCTTCATCAAGTAACGAGGCACCAGCAAGCTCAAGACCGGTTAGATCGATACAAACTTGTTGGAAGTTAAGCAAAGCTTCTAGGCGACCTTGGGCAATTTCTGCTTGGTAAGGCGTATAAGCCGTGTACCAACCTGGATTTTCTAACACGTTGCGCTGAATAACCGCTGGCATGCGTACGGGCGAATAGCCTTGTCCAATATAGCTCTTATTAACGGTGATCTTGTCTGCCATTAAGCGTAATTTGGCAAGAGCAGCATGCTCACTCATGGCTACTGGTAAATCTAAATCTTTATGCAAACGCACAGCTTCTGGCACCGTATCATCGATAAAAGTAGCCATGTCGTCATAACCGATAGCACTAAGCAAATCAGCTTGCTTAGTGTCATTAGAGCCTAAATGACGATAGACAAATTCTGCTTCATTAAACAAACCTTCAAAAGTATCAAAGGTAGGAGTTCGAGAGGTAGTCATAATAGTCCTTGTTAGCTTTTACAATACAAGCTATACATATAAGAAAAATAGATAAAAAGTAATGAAAATAGATAAAAAGCTTATAAAACTGATAACTATTAGCTTAAAAATAATGCTGAGCTTTAAGCGTTAAACGTAGTGAATAAACTGCTGCTGATCGAAGCGAAATTGTGAGTGATAAATGCCATTATCTGCCCGTTCACCAGCACCTATCATCATTACGATATGATGGTCAACGCTCAAGTTTAACAGATCCTTCATCGCGGGCTCATCAAAGCCACCCATAGGACAGCTATCAAAACCATGAGCACGTAAGGCTAACATCAAGTTTTCAGCGCCAAGAGCAGTGTTATTGGTTGCCCAGTTTTTGACATCATCAAATGTATAATAAGGTGATTTTATCGGGCCTTTAACTCGTCTAACCACTTGCGTCGCACTCCATTTGGCAACAGATAGCGCGTTTACTGGTCCACGTATAAAGTCCATAGTGACTACTTTAGTGTAGTAGTTTTTAACTTTTTTGGGTACGGGCTGAGTAGGGTACTCACGTAAAACTTGCTGCGCATGTTCATGCCAATTATCAGTACGAGCGACTACTGCAATCAAGCGTGCTGCAGTCTTAGCAGCGTTTTGACCCATGCAGTTTTTTACCGCTAATTCACGCTTAGCAGTACTATCAATCACATAGAATTCCCAAGGCTGTAAGTTGCTTGAGTTTGGCGCTAACATAGCTAAGCGCAAACAATCAGCCAACACCGCATCAGGGATAGGGGTGTCAGTAAAGCGACGCACTGAGCGACGTGACTCTACCACTTGCTGGAATGCTTGTAATTGTGGAGTATAATTAGGTGTCGCCATATCAGTTGAATCGATATGGTTGGTGGTATCAGCTGGTTTCATGAGTGACTCCAGAACAAGATAACGATAGATGATAAATAATAAGGAATGATAGGAGATGGTGACAGATACCAACTGACGCTAGTATCTGTTAATTGCTATGAATCAAAAAGATAGGGCTGTGAGCAAAAGCTTATAGCTCGCTTTCGTATTCTTCAGCACTTAATAAGGCTTCATAGTCGGCCATATTGTCAGGCTTCATTCTAAAGAACCAACCTTCGCCATACGGGTCAGAGTTGATGATTTCAGGATCGTCTTCTAAACTTTCGTTAATAGCGACAACTTCACCAGAGATAGGGGCATAAACGTCAGAGGCAGCTTTAACGGATTCAACCACTGAAATTTCGTCATCAACGGCGATGATATCGCCAACGTCTGGTAACTCAACGAATACTACGTCACCAAGTAAGTCTTGGGCGTGATCAGTAATACCAACAGTGATAGTACCATCGTCTTCTAAACGTAACCATTCGTGGCTAGCAATATATTTTAGTTCTGCTGGGACGTTGCTCATAAAGTGCTCCTTTAAGGATAGTTTTTAAAAAATATTTGAAAAATTAACCATTACAAATAACCTGTTAATAGCAGTGGTTAATAAAACAGGGTAATGTAAAAGCCTAATTAACCGCTAAATAAATACTATTGGTTGAACGTAGCCAATACGAAATAAAAATTAACTAAATTGTTGTTCACCATTACGCACAAAAGGTAGCTTTAGGACACGGACGTCTACAAACTTACCTTTACCACGTAAGTCGATCTGAACATTATCTTCATCTGATAGGCTCATCGGAACACGAGCTATAGCGATAGAATTTTTTAGACTTGGCGAAAAAGTACCACTAGTGATGATACCCGTTTGCTCATTGTCAGTACCTTGATTGATAGACACTGCCATACCTTCGCGTATTACACCACGAGTAGTCAACAGTAAGCCCACTTGCTTCATAGCCGTGTTGTCTTCTTTAGCTTGCTTGCGCTTGCTGACCAATGCTTCACGACCAACAAAATCACGCTCGTCTTTTAGCGCCAACGTCCAACCCATATTGCACTCATACGGGCTGATAGTCTCATCCATATCATGACCGTATAGGTTCATGCCCGCTTCCATACGTAAAGTATCACGAGCGCCAAGGCCAGCAGGCTTAATGCCAGCAGCTTTTAGTTGCTCAAAGAAGGCAGGGGCATCATCGGCATGCATAATGACTTCAACACCATCTTCACCAGTGTAGCCAGTACGGGCCACGAACCAATCGCTTCCTTCAATGTCAGTCAAGTCAGCACCAACGAAAGGCGTTATTTTTGCTAAAGTATCCGCCCAACTTGGCTTAGCTTGGATCAGTTTTGCAACAGCATTAGGGCCTTGAACCGCTAGCATAGCTAGCTCAGTACGTTCAGTTAGCTCAACATCGAAGCCTTCAGCTACTTTGTGGAACTGCGCCATATCTTTATCATGGGTTGCGGCGTTTGAAACGATACGGTAGGCAGTCTCGTCGCTATTTGATAAGTAGACAATTAAGTCATCGATGATGCCGCCTTGCTCATTAAGCATAGGCGAGTATAAAGCTTTACCAACGATTTTCAGTTTATTGACATCATTAGCTAGCAGCTTTTGTAGCCATGGCTTGCTGTCTGCACCCTTAACATCAACTATGACCATATGTGAGACGTCAAACATCCCAGCATCAGTACGAACGGCCTCGTGTTCTTCGATTTGTGAACCGTAGTTGATTGGTAATTCCCAACCTGAGAAGTCTACTAATTTGCCATCGCTATCGATGTGAGACTGATATAGAGGGGTGCGTTGAGGAGCTTGAGAAGAGATATCGGTCATAACAAATCCTTGTGTAGACACTGTCGGTACTAACTAATGAGCAATAATAGCAAGGCAGACAGTGGCTATAAAGTAACGAGAAGTAATAATGCAAAGGGCATTATTACCACAAAAGGTGGCGCACGCAACAAAGCTGCAAGTCAAAAAGACCAAAAATGTCTGATTGAGCAGTAGCCCTATCTGTCCTGTGACCTGAGATTTTCAACACAAGCATCGCTATAAGACATAGGATGTCGTATTTTCTCCCCTTCGGTGGGTAAGGATGTAGATCTTTACCGCTCTCCAGATTTGTTATGCCTTAAGTTACAATGACGGCCATTAAAAAATAACAGCATCAATCAAAACTTACTGCATGTGTTTTTCAGTCCTTTTACCTGAGCGATTGGCAGGGTATATGCGCCTTCGGTGGTTTTATAGGTATTGTTAAGCCACATTAGTAAATGTCGCCTTTGGTTATAAAACTCTCTCCTGAGAAACGCTATTATTATGAAAGGTTCATAACTATTTTACAAGCTACTAAAGGCATTAAAGTCAATAAATTTGGTAAAAACTAAACCTAGTATTGTTTTTGGTTGGCAAGACTCTCATAACCCTAGTCGCTACCCTCTAACAAAAGCTTAGCGTATAATTTTGAGGTCATTGTACAATACAATGCTGGGTACCATACAATGGTGGCTTGGATAATAAGCTGGCACTACTGCTAACACCTCTATAAGTTTTCTAATCATCAACTGACTGTGGCTGGCAAGTTTATAATTTTTTTAAATGTTAATATCAGTAACCGCCTTTTATTTGATACTAATTTGACACTAAAGCGGTATTTACAGATCCTCAGCCCGCTGCTAATACGCAAAGCTACTATTGAGAATAAAATAAGTTATGCTAGGCTAGTAGTGTAACTTAACGTACTTAACGTCTATTTATTGCTTCCAATCTTTTTTACTTATAGGTTTATTTTATGCATTGTGATATTTATAAATTCCCCAAGCATGATGATATGTACATTTATATCGCTCGCCCTGGCTATCCTGATGATACCGATGAGATCAAAGATTGGCTCAGTGTGGTTCCTAAAGACTTTCGTAAAGGTTTAGGGGTCAGTAAGTTTGTGATGCATTTGGATTTAGAGGCTACAGAAAAACTGGCGCGCGTCGATAAAGAAGAAGTGCTCGCCAAGCTTAAGTCTCAAGGATATTTTGTCCAGTTGCCGCCACAAGACGTTATGCGCAAGCAAGCTGAACTCAGAGCACGTGAAGCTCAAGACAATATTTATGACTGATAAAAGCGTTAGGGTTGTTAGTATAGAGTTAACATAATAAGCAGCGTTTATAGATAAAAAAAGCGCTATTGCTAAGGGTAAGGTATGCATTTTGGCATAAAGTCGTGATAAACTAGCGACTTATTGTGCACGCATACGCTATGGTCATTGATATAGCATTGTGCTATGCCACTTATAAACGTAGGTAGTCAAACACGCATGGATTGGTTAAAAAGCATTTTAAATAGTTTACCATTAGAGAAAATCAGTGACATTCTCGGTGAGATTGTCATTTGGTGGAGCCAAATGGTTAAAGGCGTGCCGCCAGCTGATTTGCCAATGTATGCTTATCTTGGTGGGGCCATTGTGGTACTGATACTTTGGGTATTAGTGGCTAGAATGTTGCCACGACCTTTTGGTGGTATGAGCTGGATGATTCTATTTGCGGTGCTATTGGCACCAGGTACGGCGCTCAATGATCCTAGCGTTATAGCGCCAGCTAGTATCAGCGTGGTGTATGCCATCATGATGAAAGATACTGCCGGTGCTATTAATAATGCCCTACCTATATTAGTAGTGCTAGTAGTAGGCCTGTTTGTGGGCTTTATATGGCAGCTGATCCGTGGAGCATTTGAGTCAAGTTTGGATAAAGCACGTCAACGTACCGCTGCTGATACCCAAGCAACTATGCAGCTGGCAGGTGGTAACTATTTGCCGCAGGATAGCTCAGTAGTAGTCGAGCCCGTAGAAGCTAAGCAACCGCTCCCGTTCGCTATACTTAAGAACAATGCTAATACTAGTAAAACAGTAGCCAGCTCGAAGCTAGCTAGCAGTGCTAACCCAACTACTAGCTCTGAAACCCCTATTGACTCTGATGTTAATAAGCTTAAAGACAGTAAGCTTGCAGAAAGCCAGTTAGCAGACAGTCAGCTAACCGCTAGAAAAGTTGATCGAGATACAGCGATAAGTAGAAAACCAGTCGAGGGCTTTTATAGTAAAAAGACTGTTCAAGACCCAATAGTATCCGTCGACAAAAACGGCGAAGATAGTAAGTAAATATAACTTTGAATTAATAAATAACCCATAAAAAAGACACTTAATAGTGTCTTTTTTATGGGTTGCTGTTTTTTATCTACTATCGGTTGACTATAGCGCTAATATTGAGATTTAGCAAAAACGCAGACGCATGAGTATTTGGGCATTCTCATAGGCTGTGCTAATCTTCAACCCTATACAAATTATTCGCTGGTAACTGTTTTTGATCTAATAGCTTTGAATATAATAGCTTTGGATCTAATGGCCTTGAATCTAACAGCTGTGCATCTAATGCCCTTTTAACCTGTTAAATAAATAATAATCACTGAGACTGATACTATGACTAATAGCGCTAAAAAAAGATTTACTGGCACCGACAGTTATATCGCTACCGATGACTTGCAACTGGCGGTAAATGCCGCTATGACGCTGCAAAAGCCGTTACTCATCAAAGGTGAGCCTGGTACTGGAAAAACCTTATTAGCCGAAGAAGTAGCGGCCAGCTTAGGTATGCCCTTGATTACTTGGCACATTAAGTCAACGACTAAAGCTGAGCAAGGCTTATATGAGTACGATGCGGTATCACGTCTACGTGATTCGCAATTGGGTGATGATAAGGTTTATGAAATCGGTAATTACATTAAACCCGGTAAGCTGTGGGAGGCTTTTACTAGCGAACAGCGCAGCGTGTTATTGATCGATGAGGTAGATAAAGCTGATATAGAGTTCCCCAATGACTTACTACACGAGTTGGATAAGATGTCATTCTATGTTTATGAGACTGGCGAGACTATTACGGCCGAGCAGCGTCCGGTAGTTATTATCACTTCAAACAATGAAAAAGAGCTGCCAGATGCTTTTTTACGTCGTTGTTTCTTCCATTATATTGATTTCCCAGAAGAGCAAACTATGCGTCAAATTATTGACGTGCATTTCCCTAATATTCAACAAAAACTGGTCAACGACGCTTTAGATGTCTTTTACAAATTACGTAATATTCAAGGACTAAAAAAGCCACCATCAACCTCAGAGTTAGTCGATTGGTTGACCTTATTATTGGCTGATGATATGGCACAAGCAGAGTTAGAAGAGAACCTACGCGGGGAAAAATCTATTCCACCGCTTTATGGGGCACTGCTTAAAAATGAAGCCGATGTCAACCTGTTACAGCGCTTTGCTAATTTGATGCGCCGTTAAATAGGCTGATAGGCCTGCTGAGAAAATTCGCTAATAAGGGAGGCGTGCTTTATGTTTGTCAAATTATTCTATACCTTGCGTAGTTATGGGGTCCCTGTTAGTACTCGTGAGCTACTGGATCTTAATGCGGTGCTTGAGCATGGACTGATGATGCAGCCGTATGTTGATGGTGAGCCGCAAAGTCAACAAGACCAGCAAGATTGGCAGCCCCGCGCTTTCGCTAATCGTGAGGATATGTATCGACTTATTCGCTTGTGCATGGTCAAAGATGAGCGCCATTTCGATAAGTTCGATAGAGCTATGGCTGATTATTTTGAAGGAATCGATAGCTTAGATATCGATGAGCTAATGGCTAAGCTAACTGATATTCCGCAAGAGTGGTTAGATCTCAAGCTTGATCCTAATAATTTAACTGATGAGCAACGGCGACTACTGAAGAAGTATGGCTCGCTCGAAGAGCTTATGCAGGCCTTAGAAGAGCGTCTTAAAGAACAAAAAGAGCGCCATCAAGGCGGTAGCAAATGGGTGGGAACGGGGGGCAGCTCACCGTTTGGGTCTTATGGTGATCATCCAGAAGGGGTGCGAGTCGGTGGCGAATCGCGTAAGCGTAGCGCAGTGAAAGTCTGGGAGCAGCGCAAATACCGTAACCTTGATGATGATAGTTTACTTGGTACTCGGCAAATACAGATGGCGCTACGCAATTTGCGCCAATTTGCCCGTACCGGTAGTGCTAATGAGTTAGATATCCATGAGACTATCAAGCGTACTGCCAAAAAAGGCGTGCTCGATATTCATATGCAAGCTGAGCGCCGTAATCGGGTCAAAGTGCTAATGCTATTCGATGTAGGTGGCAGTATGGATGTCCATGTTGAAGCTTTAGAGAAACTATTTTCGGCCGCTAAAAATGAATTTAAGACCTTAGATTTTTTCTATTTTCATAATTGTCTCTATGACTATGTATGGAAGGACAATAACCGCCGCCATAGCGCGCCTATGCCAACCTTTGAGCTATTAAACAAGTATGGTCGTGAGTATCGAGTGATATTTGTGGGCGATGCTTCGATGTCTCCTTATGAGTTGTTTTCAGTAGGCGGCAGCGTTGAGTATATGAATAATGAAGCTGGTGTCGTTTGGCTAAAACGCGTACTGGCACATTTTGATAAAGTAGCGTGGCTAAATCCTGAAAACCCTAGCTATTGGTCTTATACTCAAACTATTGGGGAGATAAAAACCTTAATGAACGAGCAAATGTACCCGATGACGCTGCATGGCGTTGAAGATATGACTAGTTATTTAGCGCGTTAGTAAGTAGACAATAAGCCTTTACTATAAATTGATATCACTCAGTCCTTATATCGTCAGTGAAATCAGACAAGCAGTCGTTATGGAGTTCCTTCATAGCGGCTTTTTTTATTTATTATAAAGCGTTTCTTTATTTTAATTATCATTTCCGTATAACACTCATCGAGGGCTTTGAGCGCTGGTTTCGTAGTGTTTTTCCAATATTTTGCAATACTTTTGTTGGATATTTCTGTGATTATTAATGCCAAATTAAATTAAAAAATCATCATTAACAGCAGCTAATACTGGTATTTCATTGGTATTATTTCACAGTTATGATAACATTCATTTAAAATATATCTTATAGAGAATGATGGCGCTACTATCTGACGGCTGAGCACATAACTGCTTTGGCCAACGCTAGTCGCTATCGCTCGCTGTATTACCTAAACTTATTAATATGAACCACCACTAAGAGAGACATAATGGCTAGCGCAGAAACTATAGCAATCGTAAAAGCCACAGTTCCAGTACTTGAAGAGCAGGGCACAGCTATTACTAGTGTATTTTATCAAAACATGTTCGTTGAGCATCCTGAGCTATTAGATATTTTTAATAAGACCAATCAAAAACTGGGTCGCCAACAGACCGCTTTAGCAACGACGGTGTTAGCAGCGGCTAAACATCTTGAGCATTTAGCCGTATTATTGCCACAAGTAACTGAAATCAGTCATAAGCATCGTGCTTTGCAGATTTTGCCAGAGCATTACCCGATCGTAGGTAAGCATTTAATCGGTGCTATCAAGCAAGTGCTGGGTGAAGCGGCGAACGATGACATCATTGAGGCTTGGACAGAGGCTTATGACGAAATTGCTGGAGTGTTTATTGAGCTTGAAAAAGTAATGTATAAGGAAGCTATGTGGCAAGGCTTTGCTAGCTTTAAAGTGATTGAAAAAGTAGCAGCAGCTACTGATATTGCGGCTTTTACTGTGCTACCGGTCAATGACAATCAAGATGTCAGTCAAAGCATTGATTTGGGTCAACTAACTCTAACAGCGGGTCAATATATCACCGTAAAAACCGATCCTAAAAATAGCGATCATTTAGCTTTGCGTCATTATTCTTTGAATTCAGCGAGCACCGATAAAGGTATTCAGTTTGCAGTAAAAAGAGACAATCGCGATGGGCACTCAGGTTTAGTATCCAACTATCTGCATGACGAACTGCAAGTGGGTGAGACTATTTTGTTATCCGCACCAGCGGGCGACTTTGCTCTTAATAAAGCGCTGATACATCAGAATAAAACTCCGCTAGTGTTGATCAGTGCGGGTGTTGGCATTACCCCTATATTAGCCATGTTAGAGGCGCAAGTAACGGCCAATCCGCAACGACCTATTATTTGGGCATATGCTTGTCAAAATGAGCAGCATCACGGCTTTAAAGCCCAAGTCAATAATTATTTAGCTGCCGCGCAACAAGTAGATAAAAACATCTTTTATTTCGAAGAGGGGCAGCTATTAAAGGAGAGCTATCTGGCCACGCTACCTAAGCCTGCTGATATTTATGTCTGTGGCTCTATGCCATTTATGGAAAGCATGATCAATGGTTTGAACACTCTACAACACAGCGTTGATAGTGTTCACTACGAGCCTTTTGGCCCTAAAATGAGCTTGGAAATTAACTAAAATTAGTAATCAGTAGCTTAGCTTGTAAGTTGCATTTTGATTCATTGATTATAATTTAAGCAAGTAACGAGGCTGGTTACGGTACTGAATCAACAAGCGGCTATGTTGCCTTAGCCTTTTTATCTCTTAAAAACTGTCAGCCTTAAAAGCTATAAACCTTTGCTAGACGTCATCATTTAGTGAAGGTTTTTTATTGTCAAGATTTTTATTCCTCAGTTTCTATAGCCAACTTTTTATCAGTAAGCCTTTATTACTAATCCTTTATTAATAGGCTTTTATCAGTATTGAAGACGCTTTAATTATAGTAAATAATTTTCCTGTACGTGTTCAATGCATAACTTATAAAAGGCTTGTGCAGCTGGAGAAACAGATTTATTGGCCAGTTTAAAAATACCAATTTGTCTGACTAAACAAGGCTCAAGTAAGTCTATCCAGACTAGCTCCGGCTCATTGGCGGGAAAGGCTAACTTGGGTAGGGTAGTAATACCCAAATCATGGCGCAATAGGGAGAATAATGAAGTAATGTTTTCTACCGTATAGCGTGCTTGACGGTTAAGTACCTCAGCGGGCGTGTTCTCTAATAGTCTACAAGTACCGTTATAGATGAAAGGTAGGTCGACTAATTGCTGCCATTGAAGTCCTAGTGCTTTGTTAGTGGTGGTGCCTGTTGCTAACGGCTTGGATAAAGCGTTTAGCGGACTGCTACTTAGACAGACAACCCCAACAGGATCTGACAGTAGTAAAGTAAAATCTATATCTTCTTGAGCGATGCTAGTACAGTTACCTAAAGCCAGATCTACTTCACCGCTTAATAATCGTTTGGCCACCCCAACAGAGTTATCGTCTATCAATACAATCTCGATATCTGGATAGCGCTTAGAGTATTCACCCAATACGCTAGGCAGTAGTTTAGTGACTAGAGAGGGCACACTAGCTATTCTTATTTTACCTTTATTGCCTGAAGCGCAAGCTTTTAGATCTTCTTGCAACAAGTTATAAGCGTTAAGAAACTGCTCAACCTTAGGTAAGCAACTCTCGCCAAAAGGGGTTAATAACGCATTATTGCCCGTTTCAAATAATGCCTGACCTAAGGTCTTTTCCAGCTCTTTAGTAGAAGCTGATATTGCCGCTTGTGAGCGATTAGCACGGTTTGCTGCTGCCCGAAAGCCTCCTTCTTCTACTACATATAAGAAATGCCGTAATTGCTGTAATTTCATGGCGCTTAGCGTCCTACTATTTATGGATATCAATGAAATACTATAGCGCTGATCGATAGATTAAATCTATCATATTTAATATTTAATTGATTAGATTTATCACTATGAACTGCGTAGCATGAATGTTGAGCAATATAAAGCTGATAGAACACCACTTTTACTCTAAAAAATGCAAAGGATAAAACAGATGAGTACCCACTCAAGCAAACAAGCGGTCAAAACTGAACTTTACGCCTCTAAGTCGCCCCTTGAGTGGGCAATTACTAACAATGGCACGCTGTATACCGCGCAAATCCCTATCGATGAAAACGGTGAGGTAGTCGCTGGTGGTATCGAGGCGCAAGCTCGGCAAACGCTAGATAACCTAAAGCATACCTTAGAGTGTGCTGGTACGGATATGAATGCAGTGCTACAAGTCCTTATTTATGTCACTGATCGCGAGTATCTAAAAACGGTCAATCAAGTTTATGCTGAGTATTTCAGCGCCCCTTATCCAAACCGTGCAGCGTTGGTTATATCAGGATTGGCACGTGAAGAGATGTTGGTTGAGTTGGTAGTGTATGCGGCGGTAGCTTAAGTTTTAAAACCGATATTTTATTTCAAGAACTATAATTGATATTTTAACCAGTACAATCGATAGCTTTGCTGCTAATGGTTCAACTAAATTTTTAAATTATTTCAATAAGGATGTTTTTATGTCAGCCCAAGCCCTTAAACAAGATCCACAACAATCACTTTATATCAATGGTGAATGGCAAACGGGTAGCGATACCATTAATAATATTAACCCCTCCGATATTAGCGAAACTATTGGTGAGTTTGCACAAGCTAGTAGTGAGCAAGTCAAAGACGCTATTGCAGCGGCTCGTCAGGCACAGCCAAAATGGGAAAAAACCCCTCTAGAGAAAAAGCAAGCTATCTTGCAAGCTATTGGTGATGAAATGATTGCTCGTTGTGATGAGCTTGGGGTTCTGCTGTCACGTGAAGAAGGTAAGCCGTTCGCAGAAGGCCGTGGTGAAATCTATCGTGCCGGTCAGTTCTTTCATTACTATGCTGCCGAAGTGTTACGTCAGATAGGCGATACTGCCGATTCGGTACGTCCGGGCGTCAAGGTGGAAGTCACTCGTGAAGCAGTCGGTGTAGTAGCTATTATATCGCCTTGGAACTTCCCAACCGCAACTGCGGTATGGAAAATAGCCCCCGCTTTAGCTTTTGGTAATAGCGTCATTTGGAAGCCTGCCAATTTAACCCCAGCTAGTGCTGTCGCATTAGCTGAGATTATCCACCGTCAAGGGCTGCCCGAAGGTACCTTTAACTTGCTACTAGGGGGCGGCTCCTCAGTTGGTGACTCCTTAATCCATTCAAAAGATATCGATGCGGTTAGCTTTACTGGTTCAGTGCCGACTGGTCGCAAAGTTGCTGCGGCAACCGCTCCTAACTTCGTACGCTGTCAACTGGAGATGGGTAGTAAAAACGCTCTCGTTATCGCTGATGATGCGGATTTGCAAGTAGCGATTGATGCTGCTGTTGCTGGCGCATTTGGGGGTTCAGGGCAGAAGTGTACCGCTTCTTCACGCTTGATTGTGATGGACGGTATCCACGACGCTTTCGTTGAAGGTGTAGTAGCAAAAATGAAAACCTTAAAAGTTGGTCATGCGCTAGATGACGGTATCTTTATGGGCCCCGTCGTTGATGATAAGCAGCTAGCCTCAAACATGGATTGGATCGAAAAAGCCAAGCAAGCTGGTGCGCACTTAGCCTTTGGTGGCGAGCGTTTAGACTTAGCCCATGAAGGCTATTATATGTCGCCCACTTTGTTTACTGAGACTGATAATAGTTGGGAGGTTAACCAAGAAGAAGTGTTCGCCCCTATGGCTTGTGTGATGCGCGTCAACAGTTTAGAAGAAGCCATTGCTATGACCAACGATACCCGCTTTGGTTTGACTGGCGGTATTATCACCCAAAGCTTGCGTAATAGCGCGATGTTTAAAGAGCAAGTACAAGCTGGCTGTGTGATGGTGAACTTAGCGACTGCAGGTACTGATTATCACGTGCCGTTTGGTGGTCGTAAAGAGTCCAGCTTTGGTCCACGTGAGCAAGGTCAGTATGCTAAAGAGTTTTATACTATTGTCAAAACTGCTTATCAAAAAGCGTACTAGAGACTTAATAAAAAGGATGCTAACCGCAATTAGTGCACAAGGTTTTACAAATGTCCCTAGTGGCTACTTATAAAAGCATACAAGGAATTTGATCATGTACAAAGACCAAATTGTCATCGATGGATTACAATATAGCAACTGGGATCGTGACTATTTTAAAATGCTGCAAACGAGTGGTATCAATGCAGTACATGCCACTTTAGTCTATCACGAAGATGCTCGGCAGACGATGACACGCTTTGCAGAATGGGATAGCCGTTTTGAGCAAAACTCAGACCTTATCTTGCCAGTGTATTCAGTCGATGATATCGAAATGGCTAAGCAGCAAGGCAAAGTGGGTATCTTCTTTGGCGCGCAAAACTGCTCGCCAATAGATGATGAGATTGGCCTGATTAGCGTGATGCGCCGCTTAGGGTTACTGATTATGCAACTGACTTATAACAACCAAAGCTTGCTAGCAACGGGTTGTTATGAGCAAAATGATAGCGGTGTTACGCGTTTTGGTCAGCAAGCGATAGCAGAGATGAATCGAGTAGGGATGATTATCGATATGTCGCACAGCGCTGAGCAATCGACGCTTGAGGCAATCGAATACTCTACACGGCCGATATGTATCAGTCATGCCAATCCAACTACTGCCCACGATGCGCTACGTAATAAGTCTGATACGGTTATAACTGCCTTAACGCAAGCCGGTGGACTATTAGGTTTTAGCTTATATCCTTTTCACTTACCCAATGGCAGTGATTGTACGCTTAGTGATTTTTGTACCATGATTGCTAATTGTGCTGATAAATATGGGGTTGAGCATTTAGCTATTGGTAGTGATTTATGTCTCAATCAACCGAAATCAGTACTCGAATGGATGCGTAATGGGCGCTGGTCAAAGGCGATGGATTATGGCGAAGGCAATGCTAATAATTCAGGCTGGCCAGATAACTTACCTTGGTTTGCAGGCAAGAATGGTATGGAGAATATCTATAACGGTCTGCTCAAACATGGCTTCGATGATAAAAATGCTGGAAAAATAATTGGTAAAAATTGGTTTGATTTTCTTCAGCAAAGTATAAGGCCTTTGGCTTAGTGTTTTTTTGAGTTTCTTAAACTTGTTAAACTTAGTGTTTTGTTGAACTTAGCATAAAGCCTCTAGCTGAGCATTTATTTTAAAAGCCAAAGATTGATGGCACCATAAGACACTCAGTGTTTTGTGGCGCTAAACACCCTTCATAAAAAAGAGGTTTTTATAGCAAGTCTTTAGGTGCAAAAGATTGTCAGATAGTGAGGTAGATAGACAATGAGGTAGTTACCAGCATCTTTAGTTTCAATGACGAAACGTTATCATATGGAGTAACACTATGGCCGGCTTAAAAGGATTTAACAATAAGGATGGCGAGCAAGGGCGCTCGGCTGACGCTAGTAATGTAGAAGATGATTTAACTCATGTAGAAGGCTCAGCGGATACTTTAGGTCTCAAAAACCCAGCGTTTTGGTACAGCGGTGGTTTTATTATTATCTTTGTACTAATGGCTATCTTTGCAGAAGAGCGCTTATCAAAAATAGTAGATGTAGGCTTTGTTTGGTCGGCTAAAATATTTGGTCCTTTTTGGCAAATATTACTATTAGCTACTTTTGTGATTGCATTAGCAGTTGGGGCTGGTCGCACTGGGCGGGTGATTTTAGGTAATTTACCAAAGCCTGAAATGGATAATTTTAAATGGATGGCTATTCTGTTTTGTACGCTACTGGCTGGTGGCGGGGTATTTTGGGCAGCTGCTGAACCTATTGCTCATTTTGTCTCAGCGCCACCGCTATACGGTGAGTCTGCTGATATTCAACAACGCTCCTTTAATGCATTATCACAAGCCTTTATGCATTGGGGCTTTTTGGCTTGGTCTATTGTCGGTAGTTTGACCGCTATTGTAGTGATGCATTTGCATTATGACAAAGGCTTACCACTCAAGCCGCGCACGCTTTTGTATCCTGTATTTGGCGAGCGAGTGCTAACCGGTCAAGCCGGAGCTATCATTGATGCTTGCTGTATCGTGGCGGTTGCGGCTGGTACTATTGGTCCTATTGGGTTTTTAGGCTTACAGACTAGCTATGCTTTGAATGCGCTCTTTGGTCTTCCTGATACGTTTACTACTCAACTTATTATTATTGTATTTGCTATCACCCTTTATACTATTTCAGCCATTAGTGGTCTAGCGCGTGGCATGCAAATACTTAGCCGCTTTAACGTTACATTAGCGGTTGGGCTAATGATCTTTATTTTGATATTTGGACCCACTAGCTTTATTATTAATGGCTATATCCAAGGCGTCGGCACTATGGTCGATCAATTTATTCCGATGGCTACTTTCCGTGGTGATGAAGGGTGGCTTGGCGGTTGGACAGTATTCTTTTGGGGTTGGTTCTTGGGCTATGGTCCGATGATGGCTATCTTTATCGCCCGTATCTCACGTGGCCGTACTATTCGCCAGTTGATTACCACGGTTTGTATTATTGCCCCTCTCGTTACCTGTTTTTGGTTCACAGTGGTTGGTGGTTCAGGCTTAGCCTTTGAGATTGCCAATCCTGGTAGCGTAAGTACCGCTTTTGAAGGCTTTAACTTACCTGGAGCGCTATTAGCCGTCACGCAGCAGCTACCGTTCCCATTAGTTATCTCCATACTGTTCTTGATCTTGACTACCGTGTTTATCGTCACTACTGGTGATTCCATGACTTATACCATCAGTGTGGTTATCAGTGGCGAGAGAGAGCCTAACGCTTTTATCCGTACCTTTTGGGGCGTGATGATGGGGGTTACCGCTATCGTGTTAATATCGCTCGGTTCAGGGGGAGTGGCAGCGTTACAATCCTTTATCGTCATTACTGCGGTGCCTGTATCCTTTATTCTACTACCGTCGCTATGGAATGGACCACAAATAGCCCAGCAGATGGCTCGTGATCAAGATCTTTATCGTCCTAATCGAGTTGAGACCGATCATCGCATCAGCGAGGAAAATCTGGCTAGAAAAGCCGTAATCGAAAAAGAGCAATAATTATGAGGCTGTCAGTTTAGTCAATAAGGTATTGGCTAGGCTGACCGTTTGACATGACCTGTTATAAGAACGGTTATAAGAACAAGTAGCTGGCATCAGCAGTTGACAGTAGTCACTGTAATGCTGGCTCAACACATTATATAGGGTAGTGATATTATGAATTTGATTCACGCAAGTAATGAAAGTATTGACATAACGACTCAGTCTTTACGTAACCCTGATGTGGTCATGAATGCTGAAAGATTGGGTGCCATGCATCAAACCCGTATTAGCTTTGTGCGTACACTATTGCGTAAAATCGATAGAGAAAAGTGGACCCTAAGCACTCATCTTTGGGAGTTAGATGCGCAAGGTTATGGACAAGTTATCTATCGTTTAAGTACCCCGGAGCATGTTTATAATTTAGTAGTGTTTTGCAATGAGTTGGCTGATGATGAGCGCAATGATCGAGTAATCGCTGAAAAATGGGACGTCACTTTTGGGCTAGTCTATGGTGAGATTAGCACTGAGCTACTCGATAATCTAAAATCTAATGTACCGCTGCAAGAAGCGGGTCGTAACTCAAACATGGTTATGGTACTAGCACGAGCCAATAAAAGTGTGCGAGTGTTTGATCATATTGTCAGCTCCCTAGCTAAAGGTCAGCAGCCTGATCTTGATGTACTGGCACAAGTAGGCTATATCCTGCGTACTACTGCCGTCTATGGGAATGGTAAATTTGGTATTTATGATTTCAAACCACTAGATCATAGCGAAGATTTTAACCAGTCCTTCCGTGCGCAGATGTGCGCGGTATATTTATTGCGAGAGTTTAGCCTAAACTGGGTAGACTATCTCGCTAAGCAAAAGGGCGGTGACAAAGCTGTTGCGCTACATTCAGAGATTAAGCGTTATTTAGGGATAGGTAACGCTACTGGTTTAGGGATGGCACCGTATCTACTCAATCATCCTTGTATTGTTGATCAATGGCTAACCACTCGAGAGGAGGCACTGCAGTCGGTGTTAGTGTGCGCTATTGAAACTGAAAAGGTGGCCTACTTTAAGCGTTTACTTGTCCGAGCCGTGCAGCATTTCTCTGAGATAGTCACTATCAACGAGCAGCAAGTAAAACTAAATGAGACCGTAGTCAAAGAACTGACGGCATTACAAAATAAGATAATCACTATAACTAGCACAATGAATCGCTATCCTACTTGGGCAGCGTTCTTAGAAGATCACCAGCAGTTAAGCTTGGAGAGCCAAGAAGTTATGATCTCTTGCTTGCTAGAGCTGTATCCTGAGCGTGTCGATGCGTTCCAAGAAATGGTTAACGCTGATGAGACCTTGTCGCTGCCTAAAAGTAAAGTAGTAGCAGACTTATTACAAGTATTAGAAACCCATTACCAATGGGCAATCAATATTGACTTTACTGACCCTGATAATAGCTACTGGTTTTGGTATCGTTCAGTGGATAAAGAGGAGCCAAGAATGGGCGTGCGTGGCCAAGAGCAAGGCGCTGATCGTGAGATGTTTTTAGACGTAGCTCGCCAAGCTAACCATTTGTATTCAGCATTGAAACAGGCAGATGCCCAGCAACTGATCTCCGAATTTATACTAAATAAGCCTAAGTATCGCTCAATTGCTCGTCGTGTTTGGACTATGGGGCATAAAAAAATGGGTGATATTCAGATGAATGTGCTGCATAAGGATACTTTGCCTATTCATTTGCTACGCTGTAAATTATCGATGTTTGGGGCGACTAAGTTTGACCCACGTTCTGATCGTTGGGTGCGAGTGACTTTATTCCAAGGAGCGCCTTTATTCCATGAAGTAGATAGCGATGAATGGTTGTTTCCGCTGCTGCCAAGAATCAATGAGCCAGCGGTAACCAATCAACCAGCTACAATCAATGAGCAGCCAACAACAGCGGATAGTTCGGTATCGATAGGGGAAGCGCTATGATCGTATCACGCAACGAGATTATTACCACTGTCTATAAAGCTTTTGCGGGTATGCATCGAGAAGTAGGCGAGGCTGACCTTATCGCCACTATGGTGGCAGAGTTACAGATGGCAGGGCTAGATGGGATACGACAATTTAACAATGCTAGTCCTTATATCTTAACGGGACAAGACATCCCTATCACTATTGTTCATCAAAGTGCCGATGAGATGGGCTTAGATCTGCATAACAGCAGCTTAGTCTGTCACTTGCCTTCAATAATGGACTATGCGTTGGAGAAGATGGGCGATCTTGAGCATTTTAAGATTACTTTATATAATTGTCATAACCGCTGGCTAGCTTATAGCGAGCTGGTAAGTTTGGCCGCAAAAGGTATCGCTTGTCTGGCACGCTGGGACAATGGTAGCGCGCCTAGGCATACTTTGTTTACTCTTAATCAAGGCTTTGTTTATCCTGACTTGTACTTCTTTAACAAACCGCAGGTTGACCATGATAAACAAGCTTACGATAAGCAAGATATCGTTATCGAGTTGGCGACGGCTAACTTCGATATAGAAAATGACATCCAGCACTTTGATCATAAGATATCGACCGATGAGCTGTTTGAAACTCATAATAGGGCTTGGAAAGAAGGGATTTACGTCGATGATGAACAATGGGCAATATTAAAGAAAAGTGCAGCTGCAATACTAGTCGAAAACAGCGAGGTGTCTAGTCAAGGCGCTGGAGGGGTGTGAGGTTTGTTTTAGCAATGTGCCGTATGCCTTATGCCGTGTTCCGTATAAAGCATAAAAACCGAGTTCAATGACTGGGTTTTTTTAGTTAAACGTAAGCGTAAGCCTAGTTGTATTACTGAACTATAGGTAAGGTTATATGAACTTCAAAAGTATATTCATCTTTTACCATTATACTTATCTTGCCATTATGTGCGCCAGCGATAGCCTGCACAATTGACAAACCTAGCCCTGTGCCAGCATGCCAAAGGTTATCTTTATCATGGCGATAAAAACGTTCGAACAGTTTATCAGCTTCTATCTGTGTTAGTGGCCTATCTAATTGATTGCTTATAGTTATTTTAGTTTTGGACGGCGTACTAGTAGCAGTGACTCCGATAGTAATCACGCTGTCAGCTGCGGCATAATAAATAGCATTGGATAGCAAGTTGGCAAATAAGCGTTGTAAGAGACTTTCATCACCCAATAGCGCTGGAAAACTACTGCTCTTGGCAAAAGTTATGCCTCTATCTTCTGCTATCACTTCATAATAACTGACCAGTTTAGTGAGTAAAGCAGCTGTATTAACCTGATTTAACTGCGACTGATAAAGCCCTTTTTGAGTCTTAGCTAGCAGTAGCATATTACTGATGAGACCAGATAACTGATCTAAGGTGTCATGTTGATGATGCAGCTGCTCGACATATTCACCATTGTCTCTAGGCTTACTAAGCATCACTTGGGTTTGAGTACTCAAAGTCGCCAGTGGGGTGCGCAGCTCATGAGCAATATCATCTGAAAAGCGTGATATTGAGTCAAAATTGTGTTCAAGTTTATCCATCATAGCGTTATAAGCGTCAGCTAGTGGTCGTAACTCACTAGGCATCTTGCTGACGGTGATCCTATCGCTAAGCTGTTCGGCGTTGATGCGCTGCATCTTATAACTAAAAGTCGCTAGCGGTGCAAAGCCTAAATGGACGCTAAAGGCGGCAACGGATACTAATAACAAAGTAATAGCGATTAATATAAAGATGAGTTGGCGGTTGAATTGGATAAGGTACTGATGATGGACATCCATAGGCAGAGCAATCAGCGCTAAGTAGTCAGCCTGTTCAATAATAAGGGCACGATAATGGTGATTGTTAAACTGTAAGTTAAACGACTGGTCAAACTGACGTTGCCATAAGCGCCGTAGGGAAGGACTATCAGCGACATTAGTAAAGTCTTTAGGTGAGCTGCTGAGAATTTGACCACTTTTATTAGCAATGATGGTCTTTACTTCATAATCTAGCTTAGGATTGGCAAGAGGCTGCTGATCTAGCTGCGGACTATTAACAGTCTGCTTAGCAAGCTCAGGGGTGCTTGGTTGCTCAAGTGTACTAGCACTCATACGCTGGCGTAAATTAAAAGCAGCATGAGTCAAAGTTTCGCTATCCATTTGCTCGAAATGGCCTCTGACAGAACGCTGTATCCATACATACAAAAATATTTGAGTGATCATCACAAAGACAGTTAATAATAAGATCGTTCGCCATAATAGCGATAACCGTCGATCCGTAGTGAGAGGAGTCATGCTAATTATTTTCCGTACTGGTTTCTATAATATCGCTGCTGTCTACAGCCTCTAGCCGATAGCCCATGCCACGAACGGTACGTATTAGCTTTATAGGATAAGCATCATCGATTTTTATTCTTAGACGTCGAATAGCGACATCTATGACGTTAGTGTCACTATCGAAGTTCATGTCCCAGACTTGAGAGGCGATAACTGAGCGTGGGAGTACTTCTCCTTGATGCTCAAGAAAAAACTGTAATAGGGCAAATTCTTTCGCGGTCAAAATAATAGCTTGCTCCCCTCTATGGACGCTACGTTTAGCGATATCCATTTTTAGGTCAGCAATGTGCATGACGGTACTTTTATATTCCGCTTGATTGGCTCGGCGCAATAAGCTTTTTATTCTGACTAGTAGCTCAGCAAAAGCAAAAGGCTTAGTCAAATAGTCATCACCACCAATCTCGATACCTTTTATACGATCACTTAAGTCGTCTTTTGCGGTCAAGAATAATACCGGAGTGCTCTTGCCAGCGGCGCGATAATTGCGCACTAGCTCAAAGCCGCTAATATCAGGTAGCATCACATCCATGACTACTACATTGAAATCCTCCGTTACCAGTGCATGATAACCATCGAGTCCGGTGGTTTTATGCTCAACGATAAAGCCAGCTTCGGTTAAGCCTTTTTTAATATAATCGCCAAGTGATACTTCATCTTCGACTAACAAAACTTTCATATAGCACCTGATTAAATAACTTGTGGGTAGATGACTTAGCGTTATACCGCTTAGAGGAAAAGGTTTTTGCGTGGTAATAACTTTTTTTAATATGATGATAGAGCAAGGTGCAGCATATTAGTAGCTAACAATCTTAACATGACAGCATTGTCATCTAAGCGTCATCTTGGGGTTAGAGTCACTACGTTAAACTACTGTTACTATTTTGACTAATAGTTGCCCTGGTATTAAAATTTGCTAAATACAAGACTTAGCTAATGCATGTGGTTATTGCTATTAATGCTAAAGCTACTTGTAGCGCTAACTGTTAAGGAGAAACGTTATGTTGAACATTATAATGCATGGAATGATGAATGACTCAATGATGCATGAAGGTATGATGAACGGAGGTATGATGAATGGTATGGGCTGGGGAATGATGCTTCTAGGTCTAGCGTTGATAGTACTAGTTTTTGCTGTGCTTATATTAACTATTATGGCGCTGTTCAAATATTTACGCAAACAGCTATAGGACTTATAAATAGCTGTGCCTAATGATACAGAAAATTACTCCAGTACCATTGTGTAGGGTCTGAATGTCTACTTGCCGTCTT
Organism: Psychrobacter sp. TAE2020; assembly: GCF_018919485.1. Taxonomy (GTDB): domain Bacteria; phylum Pseudomonadota; class Gammaproteobacteria; order Pseudomonadales; family Moraxellaceae; genus Psychrobacter. The sequence continues at coordinate 1,030,774 of NZ_JAHLMU010000001.1, read as the reverse complement.
TAAGGGATTATTTTATGAAACATAATACGCATGAAGAATCAGGAATAGACAATGACCGCGCCAATGCTAACGGGACTATGAATATGGATACGAAGTCTATCGAAGGCGGCAAGTACGACAAAGTGCCAGAAGGCTACAACGGCACGGTCTATATATGCCCAATGCACCCAGAAGCCAGAGATATTAAAGATAGCGGCTGTCCGATATGCAAAATGTCTTTAAAACCTGAAGATATTGTTGCCAAGATGGCATATAAAAAAGATGAGCAGGCAAGTTGCCACAGCCACAGCGCAGCAAATACTAAGGTAAAATCTGTAAAAGGTGGCAAATACGATAAAGTGCCTGCTGAGTACAGTGGAACTATTTATACTTGTCCTATGCATCCAGAAGTCAGAGATGTGAAGAGTAGTGGCTGTCCTATATGTGGTATGGCCCTTGAATCAGAAACGGCTAGCATTGGTGAGGAAGATACCTCAGAGCTTGACGACATGAAGCACCGTTTTTGGATCTGTACGGTGCTGACCATCCCTTTGTTCCTATATGCAATGAGCGATATGGTCGGCATCAACCTAGACAACGTTGGCCAATATAATATTTCTGGACAGCTAGCACAGTGGATACAGTTAGCGCTTGCAACACCAGTGGTATTGTGGGGCGCAGCGCCTTTTTTCGTCCGAGGTTGGCAATCGATAAAAAGTCGTAACCTAAATATGTTCACCTTAATTGCAATAGGCGTAGGTACAGCGTTTGGCTTCAGTCTAGTAGCGACCTTTATTGCTGATATTTTCCCAGATAGTTTTAGAGACGCCTCCGGTCAAGTCGGTGTGTACTATGAAGCAGCAGCGGTCATCACCACACTAGTACTATTAGGTCAGGTTCTAGAGCTAAAAGCCAGAAGTCAAACCTCCGGTGCGATCCGTGCTCTGCTTGAGCTGGCACCACCAAACGCAAGACGCGTGAATGAAAACGGTGTTGAAACAGAAGTCTCTCTTGACGAGATTGTCAGTGGTGACAAACTGCGAGTTAAGCCAGGAGAGAAGCTGCCAGTAGACGGCATAGTGCTTGATGGTAATAGCAACGTCGACGAATCAATGGTCACTGGTGAACCTTTGCCTATTGCAAAAATAGCAGGTGATACAGTCACCGGCGGCACAGTAAATGGTACCGGAACGCTATTAGTAGAAGCGGTTGATGTTGGTGATGATACGGTATTGTCCAAGATCGTCAAGATGGTTGCCGAAGCCCAGCGTAGCCGCGCCCCTATACAAAAGCTAGTTGATAAAGTAGCGAGTTGGTTTGTGCCAATCGTCCTTATTTGCTCAGTTATAACTTTTATAGTCTGGGCTGTGTTCGGACCTACACCAGCAATGGCTTTTGCACTAGTCAATGCTATCGCGGTACTAATCATAGCTTGCCCTTGCGCCTTAGGTCTAGCCACGCCAATGTCGATCATGGTTGGCACTGGTAAAGGCGCACAGAATGGGGTGCTTATCAAAAATGCTGAAGCTTTAGAAAGCATGGAAAAAGTCGATACTATCGTTGTTGATAAGACAGGAACGCTGACCGCTGGCAAGCCAGAGCTCACCGCTATCGAAGCGCTTGGCGACTTAGATAAGGATGAACTTCTGATGCTTGTAGCCGCAGTAGAGGCTGCCAGCGAACATCCTTTAGCGGCCGCTATTGTCGAAGCTGCAAAGGCAAAATCTGTCGACACTGCAAAAGCTAGCGATTTTAGCTCGACTACAGGTGAAGGCGTACAGGCGCTGGTAAATGGTAAGCAAGTAGGCGTAGGTAATACAAAATTTATGCAACGCCTTGATAGCTTTGACACTGCGCTTTTAGAGCGTGCTGATAAACGTAGAAAAGATGGCGAAACGGTAATGTTTGTAGCAGTAGATGGGCGAGCTGCTGGTCTAATCTCAGTTGCTGACCCGATCAAGCCAAGTACTAGTGAAGCAATATCATTGCTGCATAAAGCTGGACTGCGAGTAGTGATGCTGACAGGTGACAACGAAATAACTGCTAAAGCGGTTGCCAGCAAACTCAATATCGACGAGGTACATGCTGATGTCTCTCCCGAGGACAAAAACCGCATTATCAAAGAGTTACAGAATAGCGGAAAAGTTGTGGCTATGGCGGGTGACGGTATCAACGATGCGCCCGCTCTAGCACAAGCTGATGTCGGTATTGCGATGGGTACTGGCACTGATGTGGCGATGGAGAGTGCTACTATTACTTTAGTGAAAGGTGATCTGATGGGAATTGTCAGAGCCCACAAGCTAAGCCATTCTACAATGAGTAATATCAGACAAAATCTGTTCTTTGCATTTTTTTATAATGCACTGGGGATACCGCTTGCTGCCGGTATATTGTATCCGTTTTTTGGGATTCTACTCAGTCCAATGATAGCAGCAGCTGCTATGAGTCTCTCTTCGGTATCAGTTATAGGCAACGCGCTGCGCTTACGCCGTCTAAAGCTTTAGTTTTATTATATCGAAGCTAGACCAACTATCCTATTCTGTAATTTTTTATTCAACGTGTCTTATATGTTTTGCGTGTCTTAGATGACGGCATTGTCATCTGAGCGTCATCTTGGGGTCAGAGTCAGCATGGTAGCTTAGTAACTATTATCAATTACTAACCACGTTATATTAGAGCGCAAGGATAGTTTTATGCAAAGCTACAACCGTCTATTTTCTGCTAAATACCGTAATTTATCTGCTCCAGTATTGTTATTAATATTGAGCTCAACACTATTCGCTTGTGGCCAAACTGAGACTATCGATGTTGCTAATAGCCCTAAAACTGATGCTGTGCAAAATGAGAAATTAACAGCTGTAACCGTGCCAACCAGTAACCCAGCATTACTAAAAAACGTCTCAGCGACTGTCTATAAAGATATAGATTGTGGCTGCTGTAAGGAATGGATAGATCATGCGCAAAGCAATGGTATGAGTACTACTGCCCAGCATCCTAAAGATTTAGCTTTATTCAAAGATCGTTATGGTGTGCCTAACGACATGCGCTCTTGCCATACTACGGTCACTACTGATGGCTATGTGTTTGAAGGTCATGTGCCTGCCAAATATGTCGCTGAATTTTTAGCCAATCCGCCTATTCAAGCACTGGGACTGGCTGTCCCTGGTATGCCTATGGGTAGTCCGGGTATGGAATATCAAAACCAGTTTATGCCTTATCAAGTCATGCAGATCAATAAAGATGGCAGTAGTGAGGTTTATGCCAGTATCGAAACTAGCGACCAGCAACTTTAGTTTGTTTTGTAGTTCAAAACCTTAGAGTTTCAAGGGTATAATCAGACCCAGTTAAACTTTCAAAACCTTTAAAAGTAAGGATAGAGTATGAAAACCAGTTATCAATCACGCTTAGCGGTTATGGCTGCTAGTATTAGTGCTGCATTGTTAGTCAGTGCTTGTCAGCCTACTCCTGAAGAAGTTGCCCCAGCAGAAGTAGTAGCCACTGAAACTACTGCGACAGATACTTCAACACAGGCTGCTGCTACAGATGCGCATTCAGGTCATGATATGACTAACATGGACATGACGCCAGCAGAGGGCACACCTATGACCGAAATGCTCAAAGACTACACGGCTTCTATGACTAGTATGAATGTAGAAATGATGAAAGGAATGAACTATAACGACCCTGATACGGCGTTCGCCCAAGGCATGCTGGGACACCATATCGGTGCTGTAGATATGGCAAAGATTGAGTTAAAGTATGGTAAAGATGAAGAGATGCGTAAGTTGGCTCAACAGATTATCGATGCCCAGCAGTCTGAAATTACTACTATGCAAACTTGGCTGGCAAGTCATCCTGACGCTGCTGAGCCTACCGCTGATACTAAGGCGATGCAACAAGCTTATGCCGAAGGTATGGATGCTATGCATAGTGAGATGATGGCTGGTATCGCTGACCCTGTCGCTGATATGGCCTTTGTTCGTGGTATGTTACCGCATCACATTGGCGCAGTAGATATGGCTGAAGTAGAGCTCAAATATGGCAAAGATGCCGAAATGCGTAAGCTTGCGCAACAAGTTATTGATGCGCAAAAAGCTGAAATCAAGCAGATGCAAAACTGGATCGCTAACAACAAAGCTTAGACTCTTAAGCAGCAGCTGACTATCAAGACTGCGCTGTATAAGCTATAACCATAAAAAAATATCCTCTGCCAAGCATTAGTGCTAGCAGGGGATGTTTGCTTTGAGCTATACGTTATTATTTTAAGATTTTAGTAGCGTTGATTTTAAGCTGGACGTTTTATTATCATTTTATGAAACTAAGCGTCATTGAGGTCATTAGATTTAGTGTGGAAGCAGACTATTATGGCTTCTCTGTTTACATTGGCATACCAGTAATCATCATTACAGCTAGTCATCACTTTGAAGTATTTATCATTGACGATATGCTGCTTATACTTATCCAAAGATGTATTTTGTGGCACGTGATAGCACTCAGCGATACCTTGTCTGAAATTATTTATATAAGCTGGGTGACGTCCTGCTTTATTTCCTTTCAAAGACATCAAAGAGAAGTTTTAACTCTTGCCATATTCGACATACTGAGCTATAACCTACCTTGTGGTTTTGATTAATAGTTGTTCTCAGTAGTAGCTATTAATCGATAATAAAACCTGAATTTAGTAGCTCATGGCTTCTTTATATTGAAAGCTATTATCCTAGATCATTCCGTTTTTCTTATAGGTTGTTAAACAATACTGGTTTAAATATTATCTCGTTTGTAGTAATAAAATCTAACCCTGTTACCTTCAGATCAAAGCATTGTTATAAATCTGTTCAACGGTATTAACTTATGCTGCTGGTTTAAAGCATGAGGCTGCTTTTTTAAGAGTCTCTCTAACCTCGATATATAATTAAACTTTTCGACTCACAAGAGTAGAGAAGAGTTAAATAATAAACTTATTGGATAATAATGAAAACTATAGAAGTGGTTGCCGCCATCATCATTGATGAAGGGGAGTTTCTTTGTGTTCAAAGAGGTGAAAATAAGCTAGCTTATCTTTCAAGAAAATTTGAATTTCCAGGCGGGAAATTAGAGAATAATGAAACTTTAGAGCAAGCTCTGGCCCGTGAAATAGAAGAAGAGCTTAAACTATCAATTAGTATTGAACGCTTGTTTATGACCGTTGAGCATAGTTATCCAGACTTCAAAATTATCATGCACAGCTTTATATGCAAAACCCTTAACCGTAATTTGATCTTGACTGAGCATCTACAAGCTGTTTGGTTGGATGTTTATAAAATTGATACTCTTGATTGGGCCGCCGCAGACATTCCTATTGTCGAGCAGCTGAAGGGGTCAATGTAATGAGTCATGTTACCAGCAATATATATGAGGAATTAAAAAGTGCTTTGGTATCTGGCTTTATAGACCACTCGCAAGCATCGAAACATGATTTTAAGCCACAGTTGTTAGTCAACGATGGTAAAGGAAAAAAAGTTTTAACCTCTATCAACAAGCACCTGCAATCAAGCGATAAGTTTTGGTTCTCTGTTGCATTCGTAACAACTAGTGGTATTGCCTGTCTAAAACAAGAACTAATTGAGTTAGAAAAAAGACAAGTTCCAGGTCGTATATTAGTCTCACAATATCTTAACTTCACTCAACCAGAAGCCTTACGTGAACTACTAAAATTTAAAAATATAGACGTACGAATCGCTACAGATTCTAATTTTCATGCAAAAGGCTATCTATTTAGTAACTCTGATATTCATCACTTAATCATTGGTAGTAGCAACTTAACAGCCAACGCTTTAACTATCAATAAAGAGTGGAATCTAAAAGTCAGCTCTAGTAAAAACGGTGCTTTATCTCAGCAAGCGATAAATGAGTTTAAAAATGAGTTTGATTGTGCTCTCTTAGTAACGCCTGAATATATAGAATACTATGAGTCACTCTACCGACAAGCAAAGTTATTTTTTCAACACACCTATAGTTCATCTAGCTTTGTGGCGGCAAGCGCCATTAAACCCAATAAAATGCAGCAAGAAGCATTGAAAAATCTACAAATATTACGTGATCAAGGTAAAGATAAAGCCTTGTTAATCTCAGCTACTGGCACAGGAAAAACTTATCTTGCTACTTTTGATGCCCTAAGTTTCGGTCCTAAACGCTTATTATTCATAGTTCATCGGGCAAATATTGCTAAGAAAGCTTTACAAACTTATCAATCCATTTTTAAAGATCAAAAAACCTTTGGCTTATATAGTGGTAAAACAGTAGAAGCTGAAAGTGATTATATGTTCTCTACTATACAGACTCTTTCAAGGGACGATCATTTAGCAAAATTTGCTCCAGATGCTTTTGACTATATTGTCATCGACGAAGCTCATCGAGCCAGTGCTGCATCTTATCAAAAGGTATTAGATTACTTTAAACCGCAATTTCTTTTAGGAATGACGGCAACTCCAGAGCGTACCGATGCCGGTGACGTTTTCGAGATTTTCGATCATAATATCGCTTATGAGATTCGGCTACAAAAAGCATTGGAGATGGATATCTTAGCGCCTTTTCACTATTACGGTATTACTGATTTAAGTATCGATGATAGATCTATAGATGATACTTCTATGTTGAATCTACTAATTAGTAAAGAGCGCGTTAAACACATTTTAAATTATATCGATCTTTATGGCTGTGATAATGGCGAAGTGCGTGGTCTCGTTTTTTGTTCTAATATTGAAGAGTGTAAGTCTCTAGCTGATATATTTAGTAATCAAGGTTTACCCTCTTTAGCATTAACAGGAGAAAGTTCAGAGGAGCAGCGTGATCAAGCAATAGAGCGTTTAGAATCTTGTGATCCCTCGACTAAAATTGATTATATATTTTCTGTTGGTATCTTTAATGAAGGAATCGATATTCCCTGTATTAATCAGGTTGTGATGCTACGTCCTACAGAGTCAGCAATTATATTCGTTCAACAGTTGGGGCGTGGACTAAGAAAAGCTGAGGATAAAGAATATCTTACCGTTATCGATTTTATCGGTAACTATAAAAATAATTTTATGGTTCCTATCGCTTTATATGGTAATGACTCCTATAACAAAGATACATTGCGACGTTTAATGGCTAGTGAAAGCTGCTTTATTCCTGGCACCTCTACCGTAAGTTTCGATAAAATAGCTAAAGAGCGTATTTATGCAGCTATAGATACGGCAAACTTACAAACCAAAAAAGACTTAGTACAAGACTACAAAATGTTGAAGCAGAAATTGGGATATGCACCTATGATGATGGATTTTGTTCGTCATGGTGCTCGCGATCCTTTCTCATACGTAAACTATGCCAAATCGTTTTATCATTTCGTTGAGGAACAAGAAGAAACTTTAGAAGAACTGAATGACAATGAGCTCAAGTTACTTATTAGCTTTTCAAGAGAAATTAATAATACTAAGCGCATAGAAGAGAGCTTAGTATTAAGTATGCTCTTAGCAGGAGAGGCTATTACCATCGATAAGTTAGCATCTATAATAATGCAGCAGTATGGCTATAAGATGAACTTCGATGTCGTAAAGTCGGTTATTAATAACCTTAATTTGGGTTTTGTGACTGAAAAATATCAGAACAAATTAAAGCCTATAGGTGAGATTTATAATTTTAATATTGTTGAAATAAAAGAAAACAAAGTTCATTGGCATCCTGATTTCTTAGCTTATTTAGTTAATGATACTTTTGTAAGGTTTCTAATAGACAGTACCGATTACGCTATTTATCAATATAATAAAGAATTCAAAATTTTAGATTTTATCGAGGGTTTTCAACTATATCGTAAGTACTCACGTAAAGATGTGTTTAGGATTTTGAATCGAAAAGTAAATCCTGTAGCTCAGAACGTTGGTGGTTACCTAGTAAGCGAGGATAAAACTAATTGTCCGATATTTGTTAATTACCATAAGTCCCAAGATATATCTGATACTACAAAATATGAAGATGGCTTTATCAATGAGTCTGTATTTAGTTGGATGTTCAAGTCAAAAAGGACGGTAAATAGCCCGGAAGTTAAATTGTTTCAAGCATATCCTAGTGGTTTTCGGATTCCTCTATTCATTAAAAAGCACAATGATGAAGGAAATGACTTTTACTATATGGGAGATGTATCACCAAGACAAAATAGCTTTGAGCAAACCTCAATATCTGGCGCGTCTGTAGTTAAGGTTGAATTCGATATGCACAATGAAGTACGAGCGGATATTTATAATTATTTGCTTAATGAATAATTTCTTAGCTAAAAATCTTTTTGATTATCATGATTTTGTAGCCTATATCTGGGTTATAAAACTACTCTACTGTTTAGCCATTTAGAATAAGGTCTTTTGATAAAGTAAGCGATATATCTAAAAGCCCTCGAATAAGGGATAATGTACCCTATAGATTTTGAGCGGCTAATCGACAGTTAAATCAGCACTGTATTTAGCGGCTCCTCCAGCTTATATTCACCTTATCTAATAGCGCTAACTTAAACAATATCGCCAACCCAAATAACAAGGCAGTCCTGAATGACCCATAATAACCCTTACAACCTTTTGCCCTTGAAGCCTATCGGTAGAAATGAGACCAATACCGCCAATACCTACTCTCCGCAAGACATGCTTAAGATATACGAGCAACAGTTTTTGACCGAAGTGCCAGAAGATAAGCTCACAGAATTTTTGCCGATGCTAAAAGGTTTTTATGACATTGACGATCATACTTTAGATATTTGCGCAGTAATCTTTGATGCCGTTGGTGACGCTTGTATTATCTATAATCATAAAGTACAAATTGGTGATTATCAAATAGTAGGGGAGCTAGTAAAAGAAGAGCTTGCTGATGAAGACTATAGTGATAGTGAAGGCGAAGAACAACAACCAGCGCAAGCTTATACTCTAGAATGTAAGCGAATTTTCTTTATCAATGACGTACAAATGCCTTATCAATTCAATCTATTTATTCAAGGCGATGGTTATTCTATTTTGACTAGAAAAGACAGCTTATTAGAGAAGATATACTGGTTTGTGAATGATAGCTTTGAAGAGCATTTATTAGATGATTCTGAAGATTTAGAAAGCTTAGAGTCCATTAACGAGCAGTTGGCCAGCTTAGGAGTTAGAGAAATGGATTTGACCACTATCCATGAACTAGTCAACTTTATCGAGGACAGTCTCATAGATGATGAAATGGCGGATGCGCTTAATGAGTTAATAGACGCTGCAGAATAGTTATAGTTATAAAAGTATGAGGGTGTGTCTGGCGCACCCTGATATCGCAACTAGATGCTAATAGTTGATAGTTGATAGACAGGTTGCCTCACAATTATAAATACCTTTATGACTAAGGGAAGCTTTAACTGCAAAAAATCATTAACCTTGATAGGTAACCACTCATAATTTGATTGTGTTAACCCATAACGGCTATAGCAGGTGAGGCTCTGTTAGTGCGGGTGGCATTAAAACAGCAAAAGGCATTCCTCTTAGCAAAAGCCAGCTACTTAGTACTGAACAGTTGGCTTTTGGCTATATGCTCATCACAATAGGGCGGCGATCCATCATAGCCTTCCATAAAATCAATAAAACATCTAACCTTGTGCGGTATAGCTTTCTATGGGCGTAGACTGCATATGAGCCTAAGCGTTTAGTTGCAAGCTCAGGAAATACTATCACTAGCTTACCTCTGCTAAGGGCTTCGCTGACAATAAACGTCGGTTGCAATACCAAACCTGCGCCTGCAATAGCAGCTTCCACCAATACATCACCATTATTACTACGAAACTTGCTACCTTGCTTAAGAACCTTCGCTTTTAATAATGGGTAGATATCTGCCTTAGCGTCAATGTTCATATAGCTGTAGTGCAAATAGCGATGATGATCTAAATCCTCAGGCTTATCGAATGTGCCGTGATGCTTTAGATACTCAAGCGAGGCGCAGAGAACCACGCGAACGGGCGCAACTTGCTTCGCAATAAGTGATGAATCTTCGAGCTGCCCGATACGCCAGGCGACATCAAAGTCTTCTTCGACGATATCGACTTTACGATCATTGAGTTGTAAATCGACGGTGACCAATGGATAACGACTTTGGAAGTCAGTGATTAACTGTGCCATATGCTTTAGAGTAAACTATACAGGCGGACCTATGCGCAACACGCCTTTAGGAGTCTGTTGCAAGCCGCTTAGTTGCTAATCCATATCATCAATACTCAGTAGCATTTTGCTATCTAAAGCGGGAGCTGTCACTTTAATCCTTCGTGTGCCGGTAGGTTTAATTTCAGCTGCGCATGGCGCTCAGAAGTTATTTGGCTGGTTCGGTGGTCATGGCTTGGCAGGCACTGCTCAATGTATGAGTAGTATAGGTATGGAACTTGGTTTATTAATGGCAATATTGGCAGGAGGTGCTGAATTCTTTGATGGTCTTGCCTTAGTATTAGGGTTACTTACTCGACCTGCTGCACTAGTAGCGGCATTCACCACGTTAGTGGCTATCTTCTCTATTCATATTGGCTATGGATTATTTGCCGCTGATGGGGGCTATGAGTATGCCTTGATCTTGATGGCTGCAGCCGATGCCGATACGCGAGTTGCAGCCCTTAGCGATTGGTCGCAAGCGCCCAATGCCATCAACTCCCATCTATTCGGTGCAGAGGAGCACTTGTTACCGCTGATGGTTGCCGTAGGTGCTGCAAGGACAGATAAAGGTCGTAAAATTTATTCTCAGCAAGTTATGAAAACTCAGACATCTGCCTTTCAGTTTGGCTAAATTTATTAATCTGATAGTGATCTAACTTACTATTGCAACAGGGCTTTGCACCGCAGGCGCAGAAGTCACTATCATTAATCGCCATTAAGCGGGCGTCGATGATGCAATCAAACACAGTCAACAGGACATTACTGTAGATGTAAAAAACGGTATCACATTAAGAAGGCCGTAAACCCTAAGGGTGGCATGATTAGATAATTAAAACCCCAAAAGAGTATCATGTAGGGATTATTTGCCTAAAGGATGGCAAAAAAGGGGATAATACCTGCTTTTTTATGAATATTTTTATTAGGAAAGGTCATGCTTCTTCGTTTTATTGCGCGTCATAGCACATTAATTATGCCGGTTTGCGCAATTGTGGGCTTTGTTCTTCCAAACCTATCCAATGCAGTATTAGTATATTTACCTCAAGTACTGTTCTTCTTGATGTTTTTTACTTTACTGGGCATCGACCAATATGCGCTGCTAAAGCGTATAGCCACAAGCTATGTATGGATTTTTGCCTTGTTACAGAGCGGGGGTATGAGTCTAGTTTTAATATTAATCGCTTATGCACTGGGTGTACGTGGCGATTGGCTATTGGCGATTGCAGGTCTTGGTGCTACTGCGCCCTTGTTTGGTAGTGGTGCGTTAGTCAATGCGGTAGGGTTTGATGCACAACTGGCGACTGCAAAAACTATCGCTGCTACGCTCATTATGCCATTTACATTATTAGGCGTATTGTGGCTATTGGGCAATGAAAATGCGCATGTAGACGTTGGTGTTTATGTCAATCGCTTGTTAATTTATATCGTTATGCCAATGGTGCTAGCTGTGGCAGTGCGTCGGTTCGTTCCAGCTGCTATTTTGTCACGTTATTATCCCAAAATTGGGCAGTTCAATATTTTACTGCTGATGTTATTTCCACTAGGACTGATGGCAGGATTTCGTACTACCTTTGACCATGATCCGTGGCAAGCGTTGTTATTACTATTGCTAAGTTCGGTATTGGCATTAGTGTTTTATTTTTCCGCTTATTTTATATATCGGCGTTTTGGCTATGAAAATGCCATTGTCGCTGCGTTGGTGTGTGGCGGACGCAATGTATTACTTGCTTACACCATAACCGCTCCTTTTATGGGTGTGATGTTTTTACCCTTATTGGGTGCTTTTCAATTACCAGCATTTTCCCTACCTTTACTGGGTAAATATATGGCAAAACGCCATAAAACATAAAGTTTGATTTATGGATTTAAAATCAAGTTTTAGTGAATGGCGTTTATTAAATTTTCACTTAAAGTAACTATGAGAGTTACTCATTCAGAACTATCGACGAGACTTTTCCGACAACTGTATAACGGTCTATAAGCCACTAAACATTGAATAAGTCATTACTAAACCAGTGTTTTTTGATGATAGCCAGTCTCACTCATAATCCTCTATCAATAAAAAGGCCACCTTAGCATTTTGCAAGGTGGCTTGTTTTTTTTCTAGAATTATTAGCTACTATTTACTGAGATTTACTACTACTGAGCGATGCCACTTTGTATAATCCAGATATCCTATTACCACTGGTGGCGCAACTTTGTATTTCAACTAGATTTTAATAGCTAGTAGACAGGTTGCCTCACAATTATAACTACCTGTATTGTCTGATTTTTATGAAAGCATTAGACAAAAAAATACCGCTAACCATATAGGCTAGCGGTATTTTAGTATTGGTACCGGTGGTCGGACTTGAACCGACACGCTTTTAAAGGCAACGGATTTTGAATCCGTCATGTCTACCAATTCCATCACACCGGCGTGTTAGGTAATAATGTCGTTGCTGCTTAACATTATTGAATTGGGCTACAGGGTTAACTGTATAGGTGGCGTATTATAGCAGGCTATTTTTAACCGTCAAGCTATTTTTATCACCTATTATTGATTTTCACAGCACTATTTTATAAAAGGTTTGCCAAAACAATATTTTAGCCAGTTTTTAACTAGCCTACAAAGGCACGCTCAATAACATAATCGGCTTGTACGCCCATACGTGGCGATAAAGTCAGACCAAAGCCATCTAGTATCTTGGCGACATCAGCATTGAACGGCATACTACCGCAAATCAATACACGATCATCTTCTTTGTTAATAGGAGGTAGGCCTATGTCACTAAACAGCTTACCTGATTCCATCAAGTCAGTGATTCGTCCAGTATTGCGGAACTCTTCACGTGTAGTGGTTGGATAGTAAATGAATTTTTCGCGGTACCATTCACCAAACAGTTCGTCATTAGGTAACTGTTCTTCGAACATCTCACGATAGGCCAAATCATCAACGTTACGTACAGCATGCACTAAGATAATTTTTTCAAAGCGCTCATAAACTTCAGGGTCACGAGCTAAAGACAAGAATGGCGCAAGTCCAGTACCTGTAGATAGCATATATAAGTGTTTGCCTGGTAACAGATCATCGAGTACTAACGTCCCTGTGGGCTTTTTACTAACCAACAGCTCGTCACCGACTTTGATGTGTTGCAAGCGTGAAGTGAGCGGGCCATTAGGTACTTTTATCGAAAAGAACTCTAAATGCTCTTCGTAATTGGGACTAGCAATTGAATAAGCACGTAACAGTGGTTTGCCATCAATGATCATACCGATCATCGCAAACTCGCCATTTCGAAAGCGCAAGCCGTCATCACGAGTGGTCTTGATAGTAAACAGAGAATCATTCCAATGATGAACCTCGGTAACCGTTTCAGTGCGCAATTTTGACATAAAGTCCTCGTTACTGTTTATTTTTATAAAAATAGTATTATAAATGATTATAACGATAGCTATAAAAGCTATTTTTTTTAAATATTTAATCAAAAAAATGGCATTATAACCAGTCAAAGATTGGCTAAAGACTATCTTTATAGCCAGTTATATAGATGCAAGTTATTCTCAATATATAATCTTGGCTATGATAACAAACTTTAAAGTAAAAATCCGCCTAACCAGCTAGCGCTAGCATGATAAAATAGAATAACGTTAGTAGATAATTATCTATGCTGGATTAGTTGGTATCGATTGCTTTGGTTTTATAACCTTTTAATAGACTGTTTTTTCTGATAACCGAGGGTTTTTTATGGCTAAGCAGCAAGGCTTTTTTAGATGAAATGTATTGATGAAGAGCAATTAACTCATGTAGCGCCGATCATAGGCTATCACCGTGCACCGCTATCGCAGAAGTTCGGTGCCCCGCGTCAGCCTAATTTAGTAGCATTGATTAGTGTCATTGAGATGCTCATCCCTTATGATAATCCAGCAGCTTTTGCAGGCTTAGAAGCATTTAGCCATATTTGGCTCAGTTGGCAGTTTCATCATAATTATCTTAATAAAAAAAGTGCCCATAACTCTGAGCAAGATCAGCAAACTAAAGCGGCGCCTGCTGCGGATAAACCTGCCTTTCGACCTCAAGTAAGACCTCCTAGACTCGGTGGCAACAAAAAGCTTGGCGTATTTGCCAGTCGCAGTATGTATCGTCCGTCAGGTTTAGGATTATCAGTAGTCAAGCTTGAGGCTATCGAAGTGCTTGAGGGTAGGGTGTTATTATTGATTAGTGGCGCTGATATGATCGACGGTACTCCGATCATCGATATTAAGCCTTATGTTAGTTATAGCGATGCTTATAGTGATGCTGCTAGTGGCTTTGCTCCAAGCGCTCCTGAATCATTGATAGTGACGATGTCTGAGCTAGCTGAGCAGCAGTTCGAGGCGCTTATTAATATAAAGCCGATAGATAGTGAAGATAAAAAAGTGGCTGAGTTAACTGCTGGTACAGCAAAGGTTGCTAAAGCCACAGTGGCGGCTAAGATTTATAGCTTGCAGCAGCAGTTGGTAGTGGCTGATAAAGTATTAATAATAGCATTGATAGCGCAAGATCCGCGGCCTGCTTATCGTCGTGAAGAGCTAAATTGCAGCTTTGTTATGCGTTATAAAGCCGTTGATATTAGCTTTACACAAATAGAGTTAGGGACCTTACAGATTAATTCAGTTATAAAAGTATAGTAGGTGATAGCTTTAAGGCATGGAGGCCACTAACGTCGAAGCGTTATTGCAATGGGGCGACAATACTAACCTTGGTGCTAATAATCCGCACCTAGTTAATGTAGTCGATTGGCTAGTGTTAACTAGCATCGACTCCTGTTACCGCACTATTGAAAAATCGGTTTACTAAGGCAATATTTATAACTTAATAGCAGTTGTAGTTTATAGCTGTTTCGAACACACTTTTCCTAGCAAATTTAAATTTATATAGCATCACCAATATAACGAGAATATTTATGTTTACTGATAGCCATTGCCATCTTAATCGTCTTAATCTAGAGAAATATGACGGTCAATTGTCCGGAGCGATTGCCGCTATGAAAGAGGCTAATGTCACGCGCGCTATGGCAATCATGTGCGACTTTGCTGAGTATGATGAAATTGCCAATATCGTTAATACTTATAGCGACGACACTCTGAATTTAGGGATGAGTGTTGGTATTCATCCTTGTGAGGATATTGCTGTATTGCAGTCTGCTACAGTTGAGCGTCTAATCGAGACTGCTAGTGGCGATCAAGTTTGGGCAATAGGTGAGACAGGGCTGGATTATTATTGGTCAACTGAAAACAAGCTAGCGCAGCAAGCTAGTCTAGCTCGTCACATTCAGGCTAGTCAGCACCTTAAAAAGCCGCTTATCGTCCATATGCGTGATGCTAAAGACGACACTATCAATATCCTAAAAAGCGAGGGCGCTGAGCATGGTATTATTCACTGCTTCACTGAGGATTGGGACACCGCTAAACGTGCTTTGGACTTAGGATTTTATATCTCATTTTCAGGAATTGTAAGCTTTAAGAGTGCACAAATGATTCAAGACGCTGCAAGAAAAATGCCCAAAGATCGTTTACTTATCGAGACCGACAGCCCTTATTTAGCGCCAGTACCTAAACGTGGTCGTCCTAATGAGCCAGCTTACGTACCGTATGTCGCCAGTTACTTAGCTGATATGTATGGCTGTAGCAGCGATGAGGTCGGAGAGTTGACTGCAAAAAACTTTGTAAATTTACTAGCGCAGTATCATTAAAATCGTTATGCTATGACCAGTCAGTCATTTGTTAAACAGGGTAATTGTGAATATAGACGGTGCATTAAGCGGTCAAAAATAGTGGCCGTTAGTGTAGTGACCTGACTATTAAAGACCCTTAATTAATAAAGTTTATTAACAAATGTAAGCATATTCAGTCTTACGTAGTAGTAAGCATAATAGAGAAAATTTGTGCTTATTATTAGGCGGCCAAGGTGATGTGTTTAACCTTATTGGGTATTAGGAGCAGTTATGAGTCGTCAGCACCAGTTCAAAGTACGCGAAGAGAGCATCTTAGCCATGGCTGAGCAGTTATTATTAGAATCTGGTAATGGTGATATCACTCTCGACAGTTTGGCGGATCAGCTAGATTTAGCTAAAGGTACTTTGTATAAGCATTTCTCTAGTAAAGACGAATTGTACTTACGTATTATTATTCGCTATGAAGAACAACTGTTTGTGATTAATCTTATCGATGACTGTCCTTCAGCAGGGGTGGCTAGAATGATTTTTCAGCAGCTACTCAATCCACAAAAAGCCATGTTACTCAATCAGATAGAGGAACGTTTAGCTGCCTCTTCAACTGGCCTTAACCGTCTGTTTGGTGAGCTTTACGATATCCGTCGTCAGCGTATGAAACGTTTGATCGATATCATCAGCGCTCATCTAAAAGATAAGCACAGTAGTATGAGTACCAGAGATTATCTGTCCTCTATTTGGGCGATGGGTCAAGGGGGTGCTGGTTTATTAAATTCTAGCTTTTATCAGCGCTACTTAGGGTGTCGTGAGACGCTACGCTATGCTTTGATTCAGCAGATGTTGGACTTACCAGGTCATTACCTAAGTAAAGATATTGATGAAAGTGTATTGGATGAGGATATGCAAGAGCTGGTCGAACAGATCGATACTGAATCAGAAGAACATCGCAATACTACTTATTAAAAAGTTAAATTTGTACGATTCGCTGCTATAACACTTTTTTATAATAGGTGCGCCATGCTGGTTACTCGCAAGATTATACCTCGTTTGGTGGCCACCTATTTTTTATGCTTAAACGTATGCTTACGCCCTGTATCACTACTAACTCCTCTATTAAAGCACAAACTATTAATCCCTCTATTCAGCCACTACTCGTCAAATAATCCTATCCCAGTCAAACCTTCCTCTACCAATTAACTATCAATAAGCCATTCGGTACCATCAACTAAGCGACAGCCAACATTGCCACGCTCGCAAGCAGGTTTTACCTTAGTCGAGATTATGGTAGTCGTGGTTATCTTATCGATATTTGCAGGCATGATGAGTCTATCCGTTGGCAGCAGCGACTCACGAAAAAACCGTGCTTTTTATGAGCACCTCACTGATTCGCTAAGCTACGTACGGCTACTGTCTGCCGAGCGTATGCAACCGATGGGATTAATCCTACAAGCGGATAAGCAAGGCCAAGTCACGCCCGTTATCGTCACCTTATCCAATCCTTATCTAAGCTATCAGCAAACGGCTAACTCTACTGCTGGCAGCGGCAAAAACTCGATGGAGCTCTCAGCAGCTATTTCAGGGTTATCCGGCTCCGGTAATGAGCAATCCCCAACACCGAGCTGGACAGTTGAACCAGAGGTGAGCTTGCCAACTATGCCTGTTGGGGTCAGTTTAAGCATTGCTAGTTTAGATAGCGCTGATAGTAATGAGGAGGAAGGGCGAGTGTTGCAGCCGTGGTTTACGGGTCAAACTGTACCGCAAGTCTTATGGTTTGGTACCGGACAGGCAACCCCTGTCACTATAGAGGTGCGTCATGATTCGCGCTTAGTAGGTGAGGTGATTACTATTTTACCTGATGGCAGCATGAGCACCGGACAGGAGTCGCTATAGATGAGGCATTCTTTATCTAAGTCTCAAAGCGGCTTTACTTTAATAGAAGTGATGGTGGCGCTGGCTATCTTAGCGGTGGTTGCGGTAGCCGCTAGCCGTGCCAGTAGCGCATATCTAAATTCAGTCGATACCCTGCGTACTCGGACCTTAGCGCACTTTGTGGCACAAAATGTAGCTGCCGACTTACGAATACAGCAGACAGTATTGACGGCTAATAGTATCCAAACTATCTCTTCGCAAGGGCGTGAGTGGCAAGTGGCGATGACTACTAACGCAGCTTTGGCTCCTGGCTTAACAGCGATCAATATCAGCATTGCGCCTATAGTAGATGGACAAACGCGTGCCCCCGTGACCGATATCGATGTGTTAATGAGCGATACTACTAATACTACTGGTAATAAGCAACGGCGGGGTCAATAGTGAGACAGCAGCGAGGCTTTACGCTATTAGAGCTGATGGTAGCGATGGTGATATTCGCAGCGCTTGCCATTTCTGGCTGGCAAGTATTCGATAGCGTTAACCGGGCTCGCGAGCGTGCCCAGCTGCAAGCTGATAATCTAGCAGTACTGCAGTACGCTTATCTACAGCTACAGCAGGATATGGGTCAAGTCATCGCTTATCAAGCGGCTAGTAGCCAAAAAGTCAGGTTGCTAATAACGCTAATAACAATAACAATAATAGCAACAACAACGCTAATGATACTAACCACGATAATCCAGCAGCTGATGAACAGGCTGCCGCTATGCCTGAGCCATTTATGAGCTTGAGCAATGAGCAGTTTAGCTTTATGCGTTATGCTGATCCTGACCCACGCTATCAAACTAGCCCTAGCATCCAGCGTGTTGAGTATTTGCTCAGTGACCAGCGTTTGATACGTCGGCAATATACTAATAATGAAAATGAAAGCATCGGCCTAAATAGCATTTTGCTCGAAGGGGTGACAGAGGTAAGCTGGCAAGCGTATTTACCAGAGCCGGTGTCCAAGTTTCCAGATGCCGACAGTCAAAATAGCCTCAATGGCAATAATAGCTTAGGCCAAGCAAATAACACGACTAATAAGCCTAAAGTACGGCTACTGCCTAGAGGGATTAGTCTCAGCTTTACTTACCAACAGCTGCCTATCACTTGGCAATTTGCTTTAGCAGCACAGCCAGCGCCTAACACTAGCAAAGCCAAGAGCAATGATCTTAGCAACGGCAATGGCAGTAATAATAACAATAACAATGGTAATAACGGCAGCAATGACAACAACGGTAATAATGGCAGTAATGGCAGTAATGGCAGCAACAGTAATGCTGCAAACGGACCGAGCGCTCAATAAATAGGAGAAGTGTATGCTTGCCTCAGCAAACTCTCAGCGTGGGGTTGCGCTACTGACGATATTGTTATTAGTCGTCAGCATCACTATTGTGGCAGGCTCAATGCTGGCTAGTCAAAAAGTGGCCATTCGTTGTAGTGGACTACTATTTAAGCAAGATCAATTATTACAAGATATAGAGGCCGGTCAACAGCTAGCGATAACGGCTATTCGTGCGGACAATAATCTAAATCAGACTGACAGCACGCACGATGTTTGGGCGCAGCCGCTACCTGCTTTTAGCTTAGGTAATCATAGTATTAGTGCTGAGCTACGTGATGAGGCCAGTCGATTCAATATCAATAACTTGTATTATGATGGCGCTACCGATGAAGTAGCTCTAGCAGTATTTCAGCGTCTTTTGACTCAGCTAGCGCTAGAACCCGAGATAGCCATTGCAATATTGGACTGGCACTATACGGATAGTGAAGTCTATAAAGATGGTGGTGATGAGGGCAGTGTGTATAGTCAGCAATCTCGTACAGCCGATCAGCGCCTGGCCAATCAGCCCTTTGTGAGTGTTGAGCAGTTAATAGAAGTACGAGGCATTGATGCTCAAGCATTGGCTAAGCTACGTCCTTATGTCAGCGCAGTACCTTATTATTTGCCGATCAACGTCAATACTGCTAGCCCAGTACTGCTTGCTGCTTTAATGGACGAGGCCACTAGCGAACAGCTGCGCGGCTTTACTGGTAAGCGTAGCGAGCAAGTGTTGGAGACTATAGCGGATCTCTGGCAGTTGTCTCCTTTAAGTACGCTTAGTGCCGAACAACAGCAAGCGCTAACACCGTTATTAGCAGTCGATAGCCAAGCCTTTATGGCGCTAATCACAGCTACTGATGGTGATGATCAACAGACCGCTAAGCAGCGCTTTGCTACGGTATTGATTAGCAAAACTAGTGATGACAACCCTACTGCTGATGCTGCAAGCAATAACAATCCTAACGCCAATACAGCTGACAATAAAAAACCCAAACAAGTAAAGGTTATCAGCCAGCGACTTTGGGCGTTTCGGCCTAATTTTTAATAGGTGCATTTAATAATTGGTAATATCAGAGGGAATGGTTTTTTGATATTGCTGTGATAACAGTTTCTATTTAAGTTTGGCGTAGCG
Source organism: Psychrobacter sp. TAE2020 (assembly GCF_018919485.1). Classification (GTDB taxonomy): domain Bacteria; phylum Pseudomonadota; class Gammaproteobacteria; order Pseudomonadales; family Moraxellaceae; genus Psychrobacter. Next base: position 1,010,584 of record NZ_JAHLMU010000001.1, on the reverse strand, counting down.
TGGGTATCAACCCACAGAATCATTGGGTTTTGTAGCAATGTATTTGGCTACTTGATTATGATTTGCCAAGATGGTATTTATTGGAAGCATCGGCCTAAGATACGGCAAGCTTTATTTTGTCTGACAGACTTTGTTTTCGTCATTAGTATAAATTCGAATTTGTGTTTCTACATTTTTGATGCGAGGGGGTCTTTTTATTTTGGCAAGTTATGATTATTGTATAACAGGCTGTTTGGGTCGCAAGCGGCGCCCAACTTACCTACCTGCGGATTTTTGATAGTTTAAGTTGATGAGTTGTAAGATACATTCTACGCACTAGTTATTAAAAATAAAATTTATAAATCAAAGACTTGCAGTAAATAGGTTTTACATTCTACCTATGGTTTTATGGAGGTATAAACCCTGTTTTAACAGTGGTTAGCTGTGCCTTGCACATATTTTAAATACAATTATCAGCGCTTGTATCTAAGGTTTAATAATTAATCATCCAGCAGCGTCTCTTCGCTAGATTTCCAGTTATAAGCCCCATAGAACAGCATTTGTGCTTGGCGAGTGCAATTGTGTAACATTAATTGTTTGCGCTCTTCAATGGCTGTTATATCAGCTTCGTCATCATGCGCCTCAGAGTAAGTCAGCTCTAGCCAATCAATAATCCAAGAAAAGAACATGTTTATACCAGCTTCAGAGAGCAAGCGTAGATCATGATTATTGATATGAGCGAAAGCGGGTTGTAGTGCTAAATCCTCAGCCAAAATTTCTGTATGCATCTTGATCAATTCACTAACTGCTTTACGTACAGACTCTGAACCACCAAAGCGTTCGCTAACTAAAAATTGCCAATAACGTGGCTGCTCACTGACTGTCTGTAAGAATAGCTGAATACTTTTGGCTATTTGTCGATCGTAGCTGCGTTTTCGGCCTATTTGCAGGCCGTCACGTAAGGTCGCTAAAGTGCTACCCAATTCTTCAAGTACCAGCGCTTGACCCAGCGATTCCATATCGTCGAAATGTCGATAAAATGCGGTCGGTACTACGCCAACTTCGCGAGTTACTTGGCGTAAACTGATCGAGCTAAAGGCTTGACCGGTGATACACAAGTCTAATACTGCATTAAAAAATGCATGCCGAGTTTGAAGTTTTTTTTGTTCACGACTACTCATAATCATTCAGAAATTACCTAGTTAAGGGCTATCATACTCATTTCGCTATAAGAATACGAATAAAAACCACAGTTATCAGATAAATAGCTTGTTTATTTAAACCATTGTACCCCAATTACCTTGCAATTCTTGCGCCAACCGATAAGCTTCATGGTCATTCATTCCAGTAATAAAGTCCAAGATATTAAGAATGTTATGATAAATATCTGCTGTTAATGAGCGCCGATGCTCATTAAGATGAGGCCGTAATAAGCTTAACAAGCGCTGCTGCTCAAAGGGTTTCGGTGCCTTACCCACGGCTGTCCAAGCCAGCGGCATAAAGGCATCTAGTAGCCGATGCAGACATTGATTGGCCATCAGTTCCATACGTACTTTTGTAGGATGATTAAATATTTTTTCACGAGCCAACTGCTTAGCTTGCATAATACCGTTTTGAACAGGGGCATCGCAATGGTCAAATAAGCTGCCTTCTAGTGTTCCTGACAGCATCGCTTCACTATTAGCGACGAAAGCATCAGTGACCGTATTTACTAGGCGCATCATAGCTCGGGCCCTGAGCGAGGCCAGACTCTGTCTTATTGAGACTTGGGTCGGTGCAGCAATAGCATCGAGGCGCTCACCAATCAGCTCATAAAATATAGTCGCAACCTCCGGATAGCTGAGCATGTCTAAATGAATACCGTCCTCCAAGTCTATCAGCGCATAACAAATATCATCTGCCGCTTCTAATAAATAGGCAAGGGGATGGCGACAAAAACCATCATGCTGCGAGGAGTAAGGCAGCTGCAAGCAAGCAGCCAGTTGTTCTAACTGTTGCGCTTCACTAGCGAAGCAGCCGAATTTTTGTACACTTGCCATATCACTATTAGCATCATTGCTGTGAACTGATAGCCAAGGGTACTTCATAAACGCCCCTAAAGTCGCACAAGTTAGGCGCATGCCGCCCTTATCAGGGTGATGCTCGTTACTGACTAATAGTCGAAATCCTTGTGCATTGCCCTCATAGTTGGTGATATCTAAGCGTTGATTAGCAGTTAACTTTTGCAATACGCTGTGGCGATCAGGGTGTAAGAACCAATCTCGAATGGCGTATTCACCAGCATGACCAAAGGGTGGGTTGCCGATATCATGAGCTAGGCATGCCGCTTGTACTATGACGCCGACATCAGCTGGCGATACACCAGCTGGCAAGCCATTAGCGAGCTTGTCATGCAGTTTTTCAGCGGCCATCATACCTAATGAGCGACCAATACAAGACACTTCTAATGAATGAGTCAAACGAGTGTGAATGCCTAACTGATTAGTCAAAGGGTGTACTTGGGTCTTTTGATTGAGCTGACGAAACGAGTGGGAAAAGACTAGACGATCATAATCTTTATGAAACGAGGTACGAGCGCTGTCTTGTGCGGGCGCTTTTTTGTCACTGCCTAGGCGTTGAGCGTTGAATAATCGGGTCCAATGTTCAGCAGTGTTTTTTGGCTTAGTTAATGGCGTGCTCATAGATTATTATCCCTTATTTATTATTGTTGTTTTAAAGCGGCTGCCTAGCTATAGGCTGTTAAAGACTATAAACAACAGCGCTGGGTTAATGATACTAGCATTCATAGTCAGCCTACAGTACTGCTAACTATGTAAGCTGAGTTTACCTAAAATCATACGCTATGAGTTATTATTTAATGGCAACAGCACAATCCTAGACTAAAATAAAATCCATAAAAAAGCCAGCATCGAGGCTGGCTTTAGTTATAGGCGAAAGGGGTTAAAACAAGACATTAGATCATTGGTTTAAACGTTAAAGCGGAAATGCATCACATCGCCATCTTGCACGATATAAGTCTTGCCTTCTAAACGTGATTTACCTGCAGCTGCTGCACCTTTTTCACCGTTATGTTCAATAAAGTCGTCATAAGCGATGACTTCAGCACGGATAAAGCCACGCTCAAAGTCAGTATGAATTACGCCAGCTGCTTGTGGTGCAGTGGCACCAACTTCTACGGTCCATGCCCGTACTTCTTTAACTCCAGCAGTGAAGTAAGTTTGCATATCAAGTAGATCATAGCCACCACGAATCACTTGGTCCAGACCGGCCTCGAGCATACCCATGTCAGCCAAGAAGTCTTTTTTATCACCTTCGTCAAGTTGTGCAATTTCAGACTCAATTTGATTGCATAAAGCAATCACGATAGAGTCATCGCCAGTGGCATAGTTGCGTACAGCGTCAAGATAAGGGTTATTCTCAAAACCATCTTCGCTGACGTTAGCGATATACATAGTAGGCTTAAGCGTTATTAAACCGTAGCTTCTGATAAGTTTTTTCTCATCGCTATCTAGGTTAGCGGTACGTGCTGCTTCACCTTCTGCTAATATAGGCTCGATTTTTTTGAACACATCTAGCATAGCTTGGGCGTCTTTATCGCCGCCCTTGGCTTTTTTGCCCAAGTTATGAATAGCCCGCTCAACCGCTTCTAGATCGGCCAATGCCAATTCAGTATTGATAGTTTCGATATCATCAATCGGGCTTACGCGACCATCGACGTGTACGACGTTATCATCATCGAAGCAACGTACCACATGGGCAATCGCATCGGTCTCACGGATATTAGCTAAGAACTGGTTGCCCATGCCTTCGCCTTTTGAGGCGCCAGCGACTAAGCCTGCGATATCGACAAATTCCATAGTAGTCGGTAACACGCGCTCAGGCTTGACGATATCAGCCAATTTCTTTAAGCGTGGATCAGGTACTGGAACGATACCAGTGTTGGGATCTTTAGTACAAAAAGGAAAGTTTTCAGCGGCGATTCCCGCTTTGGTCAAGGCATTAAATAATGTAGATTTGCCCACGTTTGGTAAGCCGACGATACCGCAGTTAAAACCCATAATGGTCTCTCAAAGTAGTGATGAAGCAGTTAAATAATATAGAAAAAATTGGCGCTATTGTAGCAAAGTTTAGCTAACAAGGGGCGCATAGATATACTAATTTCTGAATAAAGCCTTTAAAATAATAATACATATTGAGAGGGAGCTAGGCGTAATCTGAAAGTCCAAATAAATGAGTATATAGCTAGGCAGGTTGCCCATTTGGCTAGGCAGAAAAATCTCAGCTGTATGCGAGTATTTGCAAAAATGACTAGCAATAGATTATACCACTCTAAATTATGGCTAAAAATAAAGCTCTATAAGGCTTTTATCAAGCAATAGTGGATAAAATTACCCACGGAGATACAACTATTAAAGCAAGCTAAGTCCAGCGTTATGGGTTAAAGATAAATAACTCCTCAATTCCAGCGTCTACTGCGTTACGGATTATCTGCTACTACACCAATGATGACCCCCATATCTTTTTTATCGTGTTTATCGATACTAGGGGCATAGAGAGCTGAGGCAATACCTCCATCCAAAAACAGCGCATTCGGGCATTGTAGCTGGTCTTTAAATAAACTGGCAAACTGATAGAATGAAACGGGCTCATCACTATTTACAAACTGCATACGGCCATCCAAACAAACCCCAACCCCATTGCGGAACTTTAGCGAAGTACCATCAGCATTAAACTTTGGATGAATCTCATTATTGATGACCAGCATAGGTCCTGACTGACTGGCATACCAAGGCTGTGCCTCCCCAGTTTTAAGCTGAGCACTCAAAGCATTACTTTCCGTAATCTGCACTTCCCCTTGTTTATTCCACCAAATCACCCCGTTCGGTAATAAGTGAAAGTTGCCGCCGCCTGGTTTTAGATTCAGTGACTTTATCTCTTTACCTTTAATCACAGTATAACCAATCGGTGCATAATGCCCATTATACATTCCAGCATTCATGGCAAAGGCCAACTGTTGATTAGAGGGTAAAGTGGCCAGTAACTTATCAAAAGTAAGCAAGGGCTGATCGCTATCAGGTTGCTGCCAAAATAGCTGCAACGAATAATCAGAGCCTTTTAGAGCCGCCTTATCAAGGTGACAGACACTATAACTAAAAGGCGAGTCCTTAATCTCACAAGACCAAGCGCTTGATGAATCGGCTTTGTCTGAGCCACTAGGCTGACAAGCAGTCAAGCTAAGCACCAATAAAGACATAACAGGAACAGTAAAAACAGAGCGTAGCATGAATAGTTTCCATTACACCTTAATAGCGACTAAGGCAAAGAGTAGGGGAGTTATAGTCGATACCAAATAAAATAGATATATAATCTGGTTAAAACAATCAAAGTAACTAGAGGTAATATAAATAGGGCGCATTAAATGATTAATACGCCCTAATAAATTTTTCACAAGTGCTTTTAGCCGCTATGTTAAATCGTTTTTAACAAAGGCTAAGACGCCGTTTCGTTTACAACGATTTATAGCACTTTTTTCACAAAATCTTATTATAAGGGCGTTGGTAAGTCACGGAAGGTATGATTTGCATTGCCAATTAATCTGCCGTTATTATTTTCATCTACCACGCTATCATGAGAATCCAGAGTGGGCGCTTTGGTCTGTTTGCCTTTATCACGTGAGTCTTTGTTATAAGCAATCAAGGCATCGTTATCCGCTAAAAAGCTAGCAGGATTAGCCATAACCCACATTTGATTAAACACATCAGCGCGTGCACTATGATCTAACAGTGCGCCTTCATCAGTGAAATAAAAGAACTTAGACAGTAACTTGATTTGTCCATCTTCGAGACGTCGGGCAATATGATAAGGCTGCAGCTGGCTTGGATGTTGTAATCCTACCGCACCAACGATACTGGCAAGCGACTTAACGGTGTTTTTATGAAAGCTAGCCACACGCTCAGCTTTGCTAGGGACATCAAGCGCTTTTTGGCGATGCGGATCTTGAGTAGCAACCCCAGTTGGGCACGTATTAGTATGGCATGAGCGTGACTGAATACAACCGACTGCGAACATAAAGCCACGTGCTGAATTACACCAATCTGCCCCTAAAGCAATCATTCGTGCAATATCAAAACCTGATACTATCTTGCCACTAACGCCAAGCTTAATCTTATCCCTAATACCAGCACCAACTAGAGTATTGTGCACTAGTAAAAAGCCATCGACCATCGGCATGCCAATATTATCCATAAACTCGACTGGAGCCGCACCCGTACCGCCTTCAGCGCCATCAACGACGATAAAGTCAGGATAGTTGTCCGCTTCAATCATCGCTTTGACGATAGCCATAAACTGCCAAGGCTGTCCGATGCAGAGCTTAAAGCCTACTGGCTTGCCCCCTGATAATTCACGTAACTGCTGCCAAAAAGCAACCAACTCACGCGGATTATTAAAAGCGGTATGAGTAGCTGGAGAAACACAATCCTGACCAAGCGGTACTTGGCGAGTATCAGCAATCTCTTGAGTGATCTTCTCGGATGGCAATACGCCCCCTTTACCAGGTTTTGCACCTTGCGATAGTTTGATTTCGATCATTTTTACTTGTGGATCGACAGCTTTTTCCGCAAACGATTGCGGGCTAAAATGACCATCAGTATCACGGCAACCGAAATAACCAGTCCCTAATTCCCAAATCAAATCACCACCGAATTTACGATGATAAGGACTGATAGCTCCTTCGCCAGTATCATGAGTAAAGCCCCCCAGTTTTGCGCCTTGGTTAAGCGCCATAATGGCATTAGCCGACAGACTACCAAAGCTCATCGCTGAGATATTAAACACTGACATATCATGAGACTGCTGGCAACGCTCACCACCTACGCTAATGCGGAAGTCGGTATTCTTTAGAGGCTGGCTAACTGCTGACTGCAAAAACCATTCTTTACCATGAGCATATAAGTCATCTAAAGTACCAAAAGCATTAGTGTCACTGACGTTTTTAGCGCGTTGGTACACTAAGGCACGTTGCTGGCGTGAGAAAGGAACTTGTTCTTTATCATCCTCTAACAAATACTGACGAATCTCAGGACGAAAATCCTCAAGCACGTAGCGAATATGACCGGCCACAGGATAGTTGCTCAAAATGGCATGCTTAGACTGTATCAGGTCATAAATGCCTAGCGCTACGCCAAAGCCGCCGATGATGATGAGCCACCATTTGAGCAGTAATATCCCAGCTAAAAATAGTAAGATAGCGGCGCCAAAAGTGCTATAACGCAGTAGCAAACCGACCATATAAGGAGAGTCTTGTTTGGGCTTAGGATTAAGATTAGTACGAGATTGGGGCATGGCAAGGCTCGGCTCAGCAATGAGAATTTGGAAGAGTAAAAACGCAATAAAAAACCCGCAATAGCAGGATTGATCGCTGCTAAAGTCAGAGTCGACATTATACCCTTATAATATCATGGCTAAGCAAGAATTGAGTAACGGCTTGCTAATATAGCAAAGCGCTGTTCAGCAGAATCACTTGATTCGACCAGCTGCCTGTATACTTGATACTTGCTCATCAGGCAGCAAGGCTATAGCTAATCTCACTAGCAGATAACTTGCACTAGTATTTGATTATCCGCCAAAGTCTCAAAAGTAATCTTAACTGGCAAAAACTGCTCAATCAGCCAAGCTTGGGTTTCGGTGTGCTGACTAATAACTCTAGCGCTAAATTCGCCGCCACCAGCTAGTGCTAATGGTAATAGTAGCTGATCGGTTAAATGTTCATCGACTAAGGCCTCGCTGGTAGACAAATAACGTTTAACCAATCCGGCTAAGCGCTTACCCATTTTTTCAGCAGAAGTACGCTTTTCTCCGAGCAAAGTAAATACTTCGTGATGTAGATTATGGCTTTGCTGGTATTGAAGATCTGGATAGGTTGGCTGGCCTGCTTGAGCATCAGTTGTTGTAGGTGTATTTTTAAGTTGGTGAGTGACGATGGCATAACAGCTATTACCTTCACCGACACCTTGTAGCTTATTAGACTGAGTAGTTATAAGTCCATCATAAATACCTGCTTCGATGAGGGCTGCTTTGCTGCTGGCAAGCTCACGAGTACAGATATCATAATCGAGATTAAGGATGCTGGCAATCAGCTCAATGTGCAGTAGTTTTTCACGCTCAGTTAGCTCAAAAGCTGCAGTATCGGCACGGCGCATAAAGGGGCTTATGGTAGCGGTTATCACTCCGCCACCGACCGGCGCAAAACCTGCTTGTAATAATTGGATATCGACTTGCATGCCTAATTTAGCCAATGCTGGCAAGAATGCTTGGGTCAAAAAATCGGTAGTCGGTGCCAACGGATTATGAGTACCCCCTTTGATAGTGACTGTCGATTTTGCGCTACTATCGCTATTGGCGAACAATAGAGCCGGGAGTAAGGTTTGTAGGACTAAGGTGGTGCTACCTGCCGAACCAATATCGAACTGATAGTTGCCCGCCTTGACAGCATTAGGCGTAAAGCTAAAAGCCGTACTGCCTAAATGCGCACCTGTCACTTTGGCATCTGATATCTGTTGCGAGGCTTGCAGACATACTAAATGCTGACGCATCAGACCAGATTTGGCGCGACCTGCGCGAATATTAGTGATCTCGATAGGTATGCCTGTCAGCATGGATAGCGATAGAGCGGTACGGATAATTTGTCCACCGCCTTCACCTGTGCTACCGTCGATTTTTAGGGTTTTATTTTTAGCTGTGGTCATAATGATTTTCTTTATTATTTGATGATATCTATAGCATGAGTATAAAATTTTTATAGGATAATGAAGAGTATTGAAAATAAATTGAAACCTGAGAGCTGTTAAAACAAAGCACTGCTTTGTTAAGCTTGCAAGGAAAATTCTTTAAATAGAATTTCCAGAGGTAACCTCAATAAATAAATTGAAAACGACTGTCAGTGTCTGGTAGTAAGGTCTAAAGTGTACCTTGTGAGCTGTGACGTGTATGGGGCATTAATAGTAAAAAATACGTCTGCCCGCAACGTGTAGCAGCCACTGCAGTATATTTTCAACCCCCTGCTGTGGAGATGTGGGGTCTGACACTCGCTCAGTCGTTTCCAAGGAGGTAGTCTATATGCTTAAAATAGGCATATAGAAAATTCTAAAATTTTTGGTTGAAACAATGAATTAGATCATTGTAGGGTGCATTCCATGCACCGTTATAATTAAGATTGAAATCGACCATCAGTGTCTGGTAGTAAAGTTTAATAAGTGCATAGTAACTTATACTAAGTGCAAGGCATGCCGTGTAACGTCTTTTGATATTACGCCTGCCCGCAGCGTTGTTTACCACTGCAGTATATTTTCAACCCCCTGCTGTCGAACATACGGGGTCTGACACTCGCTCAGTCGTTTCCAAGGAGGTAGTCTATGCTCTTAAAAGTGGCGCATAGAAAATTCTAAAATATAAAGTTTAAAATAGTGGTTCAATGGCTGAGAGTAGGCTGGGTTTTTAACCCAGCTTCAAGGCTCTGCAAGATTAAAATGTGGGGTTAAAAAACCAACCTACGACAACTCTCAACGTTATTCAATAAGGTCAATCTGCCAGTTATTGGCTTGAATAACAATATTAATCTTACGTAACTTCATGGCGATATCATCGGCTTGCTTTTGCAAACTGGCGACTGAAACAATAATGTTCCATTTAATCTCACGAGGGCTATAACGATCCGCCTCAGTCTGCGTCGCTTCTATTGCCTCAAGCAACAGCTTATGGCGCAGCTCTAAAGTATCGCGCTCAACCAGTAGGGTTAGCATCGACTGACCTTTATCAGTCTTAGCAACCGCATTAGTACGATGAATCTGCTCAATTAACGCGGTTAATTCAGTAATAATTTGGCTAGCATCAATCATTAGCTCGTTTGGGTCCTCACTTGGCGTATCACCTTCCTGTACTTTGACATTGGCCTTGATACGACCTTTTAGCTGAGCAAGCTTTTTTTGCATATCGCTACGGATAAGTAGGGCTTCGGCTAGTTTCATTTTGGTTTTCCTTTTACTAAATTTGATGTGCTACATTGTTTTCAAATGATTTTATAATCATTCGTAAGATTAGGAACCAAGCGTAAATACTTCCTGATGTAACTGCATGTGCGTCATCTAGTAATCCATGAGCAATATTATTGCGTAAATTAAACCCCTTAGAATCTGTAAATAGAGTCTTAATTTCAAAACATAGATTTTCACCTAGCAAGTTAATTAGCTCTGGAGAATTCATTAATGTACTTAAACCATTTTCAGATTCAATATTATTTGATGGGTCAATGTAGGACGTTTTGACACCTGAATCTTTTAGAATCATTCTAATCATATGTTCAAACTGAGGGCATAGTACATGCGTTGAAGTATAGTAATCTTTCTGAAACCCTGCATATAAGGCATGACCCATTAACTTCTGACGATTAAGTGGAACAATAGGAGCTTGCTCACATAGGTTTTCTAGGTAATCACGTGTAAATACATGTTCTGAATTAATTTGAGCCAGTGCGGGTAAAACTTGACTTTCTATAGTCAAGTTGATTCTAGTCATTAATAACTTAATAGCATGGTCGTTTTTGCACTCTTCTATACTGTTAGGGTCATTTATATCAATGCCTTTATTTATTGCTATGGTACGACCATCAACGGGTGAAACTGCTCTACTACCTCCAAGAAAATCTATTACACTAGGGTGGTACTGTTCTCTCATCCCCCGATAGTCTGGTTCATGAACTATATTTATAAACCTTTTCAAGGCTTCTGATAAATTAGTAGTACCAGTGACATGACTAATTGCTTGTTCAGTAAGTTCAGAAACATCAATTGCAGTTTCGGTCATTTGCATAGAGTTTAGTCCAGACAGGTTTGCATCATTAATTTTTTGTCTTATTCTTTTAATGCTTACTTCAGTTTTTAAGTTTTCACGAAATGGTTGTTCTACACCCTGAAAAGCATTAAGGGCTTTTTTATAAAAATCACAAGCTGCTAGACCACTATCTAGCATTCTATTATCAGCATGTACTTCAAGATAAAGCCCTTTTTTATTGTTAGCTTCGGACTTACTTTGTTTTTTCTTAGACTTATGATATGAATCAATCACAAAATCTAAATAATCGATAGCTTGTGTCATTTTCACGTGAGACTCAGTTTTTTTAGACTCCGCTATTTGCTGCATCTTTTTAGCAAGTATATATTCTTCATTCTTATTCAAACCTGAATCGAGAATAACTCTAGCAATACCAAGTTTGAAGTATCTTTCATCGGCACTGTTATCTATTTCTAAGAGTAAATAAGTATAAAGCTCATTAATTTTAACCTTTTGATTTGTTCCTAGAGCAAGTATTGTTGCTCTTCTAAAGCAGGCTAAAATATCTTGGCTAGCAAAATTTTGACTTAAATCCATAGATGTTGCCGAATCAATAACCTGATGGACGTATGTAATATTTCTATGCTCATGGTATAACCAAAGTACATCAGCAACTCTATTTTTCAGCAGTGGTTCATGAATATCGTCTATTATATCTGTAAGCCATTCTACTTTATCTGCTACGATATTTTGAATGTCTCCATAAGGAGATACTTTATTATTTGCATCAAAATCTAAATGACAAAGCTGTGCTAATAGGTTGAATATTTTTACTTGGCTTTCTTCATTATTATTTGTAGATTCTTTAGCTAAAGCTAAAAGGTGTTTAGTTAGTGAATAATATCCGTAGTATTCACCTTCCGCTATTTCATAGTTCCAATTTTCTTTTTTTAACTTTTCTTGAATATTCATCAAAATTAATCCTTTATTATAAAAGTAGTATTTCAGAGGGATAAATTAAGCTTCTCATTATAATTTTTAATTACAGGGTTAGCCAAGAATAGCCTGACTCTTGTGAAGTTGGGTTAAAAACCCAGCCTACAACCGATACATTATGCTCGATTTTGCCGAGGGAAGAGGCGCGAACATAACTCTTGAAGAAAGAAAAATTATGAAAAGCATATTTACCAGCGTTTAAAGAACTCCAATGTTGAGGCTATGCTTTCTCAGCTTTTGCTTTTTTCAGCTAAGCACATAGCCTCTAATAATCTTACGCCTAGCCTTTAACACAAACCACCTGACGAAGCGTATGTACCACTTCTACCAAATCACGTTGAGCGTGCATCACATCATCGATGTTCTTATACGCCGCTGGGATTTCATCAATTACTGAGGCATCTTTACGGCATTCAACGCCTTCAGTTTGCGCGATTTGATCCGCTACCGTGAATTGCTTTTTCGCTTGGGTGCGTGACATAACCCGACCGGCACCGTGTGAGCAAGAGCAGAACGATTCCTCATTACCTTTACCGCGTACGATAAAGGATTTGGCGCCCATTGAGCCGGGAATGATACCGTACTCACCAATGCGGGCACGAACTGCGCCTTTACGAGTGACAAAAACCGATTCGCCGTAATGCTCTTCTTTTTCTACATAATTATGGTGACAGTTCACCGCTTTTACCGCTGCATCAAAAGGCTTAGTAATGATTTGACGGAGTGCTTTGATAGCATTTTCCATCATAATCTCTCGGTTCTTAAAAGCAAAGCGCTGCGCCCAACCCACGGCAAACCAGTAATCATCAAAGTGCTCTGTGCCCTCGCTAAAGTAGGCCAAGTCTTTATCCGGCAAATTGATAAACCACTTACGCATATCCTCACGCGCCAACTCGATAAAGTAGCGACCAATAGCGTTACCTACGCCACGTGAGCCTGAGTGCAGCATAATCCACACCTGATTAGTCTCATCCAAGCATACTTCTACAAAGTGGTTACCCGTACCTAGGGTTCCCAAATGCTTAAGATTATTAGTGTTCTTTAGCCGTGGGTGCTTTTGGCATAGATAGTTGAAGTCATCAGCTAGCGTTCTCCAACCCTTCAATACCGTATCGTCAGGATTGGTCCAAGAGCCTGTATCACGTCGACCTCTTGGCGTGCGTCCATGTGGAATAGCCTTTTCCAATTCTGTACGTAGAGCGTACAAGTTATCGGGCAAATCATTTGCCGTCAGGGTAGTTTGCACCGCCATCATGCCACAACCGATATCGACACCAACGGCTGCTGGGATAATGGCTTCTTTGGTCGGAATTACACTACCGATAGTGGCACCCATACCCAAATGCACATCTGGCATTACCGCCATCCATTTATAAATAAATGGCATTTTTGAGGTGTTAATTAGCTGCTGGCGAGCTTGCTCTTCGACAGGCACACCTTGCGTCCATAGACGAATCGGTGCTCCACCTTCTTGTATTACATTATGGTTAGATGGTTGCATGAGTTTGCTCCTTAGCTTTTAAAATAAATTTATGAATGAATAGTCTTACTTTATATAATGCTAAAGCTGTGCCAAGTTTTATATATTTTCTATATTAATTTATAAGTTATTGATATATATAATATATTATCATCGTAGGCTGGGTCTTTAACCCAGTATTTATACTTTGCAAAGCTCTAACGCTGAGCTAAAAGCCCAGCCTACGCAAACTATCGTGAGTTAGCTACGAACTAGAACATCAATTAAAACAATTGAATAAAAATTAAAACTCGGAACAAAAAACTATGTCTAACAAAACCGCCGTCATCGGCCTCCTCGGAACCACGCTAGACAATGGCTTTAACGACAAACGTTGGCAGCGTTGGCGACCGACGGTCAGCTTAGCTCTGCATGATGATTTGCTCGTTGATGAGTTGCATATTTTATATAGCACCCGTGATAATCGACTATTTAAGATAGTTGTCGATGACGTGGCAAGAGTCAGCCCGCAAACGCAAGTTATTGGCCATCATGTGACGCTATCAAGCCCTTGGGATTTTGCTGATGTTTATGCTGAGCTTTATGACTTTGTAGCGGGCTTTGATTTCAATGCGCAGACTGATTATCTGCTGCATCTAACCACGGGAACTCACGTGGCACAGATTTGTTGGTTCCTGCTAGTAGAAGCAGGATTTATCCCCGCTAATTTTATCCAAACCTCGCCTTGCCCTAGACCTGATCTAGCTGATCCGCAAGGTCGCTATCAGATTATTGATTTGGATGTTTCGCGCTATGATAGTTTACGCGCCCGCTTTGAGGCTGAAAAAGCGCAACATTGGCAGACCCTACAAGCCAATCTAGTTACCCAAAATGCCGCTTATCAGCAACTGATTTCTAATATCGAAAAGGTGGCGACTCGTTCCACCGCACCGATACTATTAATGGGGGCCACAGGGGCAGGTAAGTCGCAGCTGGCGAGCCAAATCTATGCGATCAAAAAAGCCAAGTCCGATAACGCTACTCAAAGTAAATATGCCCTTGATAACTTCGTTGAAGTTAACTGTGCCACTTTGCGCGGTGATACCGCAATGAGTGTGTTATTCGGTCATGTCAAGGGAGCCTTCACTGGTGCAGCAGCAAACCGAGAAGGGTTGCTTAAGTCAGCGGATGGGGGCTTATTATTCTTAGATGAGATTGGCGAGTTGGGCTTAGATGAGCAGGCAATGCTGTTAACGGCCTTAGAGGAGCAGCGCTTTTATCCACTCGGTAGCGATACATCGATTGAGGTTTCATTTCAGCTGATGGCAGGGACGAACAAGGACTTACGCCAAGAGGTTACTAACGGAGAGTTCCGAGCAGATTTATTTGCACGGCTTAATACTTGGACGTTTTTTTTACCGTCACTCAAAGATAGATTAGAAGATTTGCCTGCCAATATTGATTATGAGCTGGCACGTTTAGGTAGCGAGCAGCAGCAGCAATATCGCTTTGAGCCGAGTGCACGGCAAAGGTATGAAGACTTTGCAATGAGCAGTGAGGCCACATGGCAAGGCAATTTTCGTGATTTAACCGCTAGTATGATTCGCTTAACCACGCTGGCTGATAGTAAAGTTATTAGAGTAGTCGATGTGCAAGCTGAGATTGAGCGCTTAACTGAGCTGTGGTCATCATCGGCAGTCATACAATCTAAAAATAGCCTAAGTAATACTAAGTCTGGAAGTAGATTCGCTAGTGATGTAATAGAACAAAATAGCGATAAAGTTTTAGCCCAATACCTTGATGAAGAAACGCTTGCTACGATTGATCCCTTTGAGGCGATACAGTTGGCCTATGTGATCGAGGTTTGTATTAGCCACAAAAATCAAGCAACAGCAGGGCGTTATCTTTATGCTAATTCGCGAAATAAGCTAAAAAGTCCTAATGATAGTGACCGTTTGCGCAAATATTTAATGAAGTTTGGATTAAAGTTTGATGAGTTGGGTTAAGATTCTATAGCTTTTTTGCTGATGTAATACTGAAATAAAAAGGAATTTAGGCATGTTAGGTATGAAAGGTATCAAGTTATTAATGCTATTAGCGCTGAGTTATAGCCATTTTTCTTATGCTAGTATGGATATTGAGTATTGTAAATATCCACCCTTTGAGTCCAATCGATATACTATCAAACTTTGTATGCAAGACGGTATGTCCGTCGTTGAACGTGTTCCATATTGGGGAGCAGTAGATATAAATGGTGTTGAAGTTATTCCAACTCAATACGATTTGATTGATTCGTTTTCAGAGGGTTTAGCAATCGTACATGACTTTGAGACTGGAAAAAAAGCTTATATTAATAACAAGGGTGAATTTATCACTGATTATATATTTGATAATGCAACCGATTTTTCTGAAGGCTTAGGAGCTGTATATAAAGGGGATCAGCAAGTATTATTTGCTCCTAGCAGCGGAGTCTCTGGTTTTATTAATGCTCAAGGTAAACTACAAATTCCTATGGTGTACCAATTTGCGTTTAGTTTTAAACAAGGATTTGCACCAGTCATACGTGATGGCAAACAGGGTATGATTGACAAAAATAATAATATTCATATACCTTTTATTTATGAAAGTTTAGGGCATTATGACAGCGGTAGAGTAGCTGCAGAAATTAATGGTAAATCTGGTTATTTGGATTTAGCAGGCAAAGTTGCTATACCATTTATTTACGATCAAGCTAATGACTTTCAAGATGGTGTAGCTATCGTAAAACACCACAATAAATACGCCTTAATTGATACTGCTGGTAAGCCGATTACAGACTTTATTTATGACGAGATAGAAAAGTTTTTTGAAGGTGTTGCTAGGGTAGAGGTTGATGGTAAATACGGTTTTATTAATGCAGTAGGCAAGCTGATTATTCCGATTGAATATGAAGGCGCAAGTATCTCTTTTGAAGGCATGATGGCCGTTGAGAAAGATGATAAATGGGGTAGCATTGATCAGGATGGAAAATTGGTTATTCCTTATCAGTATGATAGCTCTTTTAAGTTTTATTCTGGAAAAGCCTCCGTTAATATCGATAATGACTATTTTTATATAGACCGTGCCGATAATCGGTTGAACTAATAAGTTTGAATTCTCTATAAAAAAGAAACTAAGACGTTATCTATCTTACCCGAGCTATGGTTACAAAATTACTTGTAATGCTATTTATCAAAAATAGCAAAAACTTATAAACCGTAATTATATTCTCAACTTAACCCTACCCAAAGCGCAGCCAATTTATGAACAACTCTGCTAATTTTACCCCGAATGATGACGACGTATTTGGTCGTATTGCCAACCGCTATGATAGCCTGTGTGACTTATTTAGTGTCCTCTATAAATAATTAAAACCAGTATTAAGCTCCAGCGCCAATCTGCTCAGCCAGCGCTTGTAGTTTAGGTACAATTATTGCCGCATATTGCTCTGCATTCCAGTTTGATCTAGGCACACTAGCGTTCAATGAATAGCCATAATGTCCTGTGGTCACATCAAAAACCCCAACCGCTACCGCTGAAATATCTGCTGAATATTCACCGTCAGAGAGAGTGTAGCCGTGGCTTTGGTAATATTGCGCTGAGTCTAGTAAAGTCGGTGTTGCATCAAGATAGTCCGCTGCACTAAGTCGATCTTGCAAATTACTATCAATAATCTTCTGTCTAGTAGGCGAGCTTACCGCATAAAAAGCTCTACCAATGGCGGTATCTGCAATAGGTACCGCCGAGCCCACTTGTAAGTTTACCGAGAGCCGAGCTGGGCTACGACAACAAGCCAAATAGCGCATCTCTCCTTCGATCTCTGTCGCTAAATTTACGGATACTTCATGGTCTAGCGCAAACTGACGTAACAGCGGTTGCGCAAAGGCTACTAAGTCATGCTGGCTCCAAGCCGTAGCACTCAAACGAATGGCGCTACTGCCTAGCTGATATTGTCCCTGTATGGTCGTACGCAAGAATCCAAGGGTAGTCAAAGTATAGATGAGCCGTGTCACGGTAGCTTTGGGTAGCTGCGTCATCTGACATAACTGCTGATGGCTGAGCTGTTCATACTGCTCAAACGCTGCTAATAGCGTCAATCCACGTCCAAGCGCTGTGACGAACTGTCGATCATCAACAGCTTTACTTTGTATAAGCTGGTTAGTCATCCGCTCTAATAAAGCGGTAGGCGCAGTAGTGTTTTTTATCATTTTATAGCCATAGTTATCAATAAGGGTTTACAGCAGTCTATAATTCTGCTTAAATGGTTTCATAATATGAAACTAAGTTTCGCACAGTGGAACTGATAAATCAAGTCACTTATTCTTGATATTTTTAGCTTAAGATTTTAGGCCTACTAGTTACAATCTCAAAGCGGACAGTTGCACACTAAAACTCTTACACCAGCACATCGAGCAAACCAGGAGCATGACATGACAGAACCTACTAGCCTACGTACCAATAGCAGTCCAAGTTTTGATTGGGAAGATCCTTTTTTATTGCGTGATCAGCTCACTGAAGAAGAGCGCATGGTTACTGATACAGCGCATCAATTCTTTCAAAAAGAGCTGATGCCTAATATCGTTACAGCCAACCGTAATGAGCATTTTGATCGCAATATTATGCGTCAAATGGGTGAAATGGGTCTGCTAGGCGTGACTATTGAAGGTTACGACTGTGCTGGTCTATCTAGTGTCGCTTACGGTCTGCTGGCCAAAGAAATCGAAGCGGTCGATTCAGGCTATCGCTCAGCGATGAGTGTGCAGTCAAGTCTAGTGATGCATCCTATCCATGAATACGGTACTGAGGAACAAAGAGAAAGGTTCTTACCTAAACTGGCCTCTGGTGAGTACGTAGGCTGTTTCGGTTTAACAGAACCAGACTCCGGCTCAGATCCTGCTTCTATGTCGACGCGCGCGCGCAAAGTCGCCGGCGGTTATGAGATGACTGGTAGCAAGATGTGGATTACCAACAGCCCTATCGCTGATGTTTTTGTCGTCTGGGCTAAGGATGACGAAGGTATCATTCGTGGCTTCATATTAGAAAAAGGGATGAAAGGCTTATCGGCACCCAAAATTGAAGGTAAGTTCTCGCTACGTGCTTCGGTTACTGGTGAAATTGTGATGGACAAAGTATTCGTCCCTGAAGCTAATGCCTTTCCAGATATACGGGGCCTCAAAGGTCCTTTTGGTTGCTTAAATAAAGCTCGTTATGGTATCGCTTGGGGCTCGATGGGGGCAGCTGAATTCTGTTGGAAAGCCTCACGTCAATACACCTTAGATCGCAAGCAGTTCGGTCGTCCGCTAGCAGCGACTCAGCTGATACAACTTAAGCTTGCCAATATGCAAACCGAGATTACCCTTGGACTGCAAGCGGCGCTACGAGTCGGTCGCTTGATGGATGAGCATAACGCGGCGCCGGAGATGATATCGCTTATTAAGCGCAATAACTGTGGTAAAGCGCTGGAGATTGCGCGAGTCGCTCGTGATATGCATGGGGGTAACGGTATCTCTGATGAGTACCATATTATCCGTCACGTTATGAACTTAGAGGCCGTCAATACTTATGAGGGAACGCATGACATTCATGCCCTTATCTTAGGTCGCGCGCAGACAGGTATTCAAGCATTCTACTAAGATACTTTAGCTCGTTGTAATAATAAGCGTACGCTACTGTTCAGCTCTTAATATGGCGTTCAGTAACGTACGCTTTTTTATTGGCTATTCATTGTTAAAGATAGCATCCAATCAAACATAATAAATGCCTTGAAAGAAGTGCGCAAAGATTTATTAAGACATAGGAGGTTTTTATGACTACAGATACTAACAATAGTGCAAAAGGTGCTTTGCACGGTATAAAAGTTTTAGATTTATCCAGAGTATTAGCAGGGCCATCCTGCACTCAAGTTTTGGCAGATTTAGGGGCAGAAGTAATAAAAGTTGAGCGACCAGGTATTGGTGATGAAACTCGGCACTGGGCACCACCAGCCTTTAGTGATGACACTTCAGCTTATTATGCCACTATCAATCGTAATAAAAAATCACTCACCGTCGACATTACGACCCCAGCTGGGCAGGCTATTATTAAGCAGCTTATTGCTGATAGTGACATTTTAGTAGAGAACTTCAAAGTTGGCGGTCTAAAGAAATATGGTCTAGATTACGCCAGTCTAAAACCGTCAAACCCACGCTTAATCTACGCCTCCTTGACGGGCTTTGGTCAGACTGGCCCTGATGCTAAGCTGCCAGGTTATGACTATATTATCCAAGGTCTATCAGGGTTGATGAGTATCACTGGACCGAGCGCTGGCGAGCCGCATAAAGTAGGGGTAGCCGTTATTGATTTGTTCGCAGGATTGCAGCTGACTATTGGTATTCAAGCCGCTCTGATAGCACGGCAACATAGCGGACGCGGACAGCATGTCGATGTAGCGTTGTTGGATAGCGCCTTGGCGATGCTGGCCAATGTCGGCATGAATCACCTAGCTTCAGGTAAAGTACCCCCAAGACTAGGCAACCAGCATCCTAATATCGTCCCTTATCAAGTGTTCGAAGCTGAGGCCGAGCAACATTTTATCCTAGCTTGTGGTAATGACAGCCAATTCGCTAAGCTCTGTACCGTGTTGGATGTTGATTGGTATCAAGACCCTCGCTTTACCACTAATCCTGCCCGTGTTGAAAACCGTGAAATCCTGTCCGAATGGCTAAGCGAAAAGTTTGCTCAGCAGTCGCGTACGCATTGGTTACAGGTATTGTCGCAAACAGGCGTACCTTGCGGTGCTATTCACAATGTCGCTGAGGCTTTAGCGATGCCGCAAGCGGTAGCACGCGAGATGATTGTAGATTTTGCGGCACAAGGTAGTCCAGTTAAAGCTTTGGGCAATCCTATCAAACTCTCGGAGTCGCCAGTCAGTTATCGCTCGCCGCCACCACGTTTGAGTGAGCATACCGATAGCACACTTGCATCACTTGGCTATAACAGCGAGATGATAGCTAAGCTTAAAGCTGATGGTATTGTTTAATTGTATTTTCAATAAATAATATTTTAATAGTGAATTGAAATTATTGGAAGATTTACGAATTTAGAGAGGTTTAATGGCTCTACTTACTGATATAGAACTTTAAATTTCCTAAAAAAATCTTACAAATATATGTTTACTAATTTCCTTATTGGTCAGTCAAGATAGAACGCTGCTTTTCTTTTAGTTATGGCAATAAAATAGATACATAAAATGAACTTATAAGTTAAATTTATATATGTAATTTTGGGTTAAATTACTGATTTTAAATATTTTTTTATATTTTGATAAAAGTTTGCATAGGTTTGAGAATAGTGATAGCTTTGAGGTATCAACCATGACACTTAGGAGTACATCATGAGTCAACGCCAGAATTTTGTTAACAATAAATATATTAATTCTCATAGTTCATCAACTTTTGATTTAGTTGATCCCTCGACTGGTGAGATCATTGGTCAGTCACCAAACTCTAACGAACAGGACGTCGAAGAGGCGTACGCAGCGGCCGAAGCTGCCACAGCAACATGGGGACGCACCACTCCTGCGCAGCGACATGCAGCGATGCTCAAGATTGCTAATGCTATGGAGTCACGTCGTGATGATTTGATAGAAGCTCAGGCTCGCAATACGGGTCAGCCGAAGTACTTAATTGCTTCAGAGGAGATGGATGTTGGTATCGACCAACTACGATTTTTTGCGGGTGCAGCACGCATGCTGAGCGGCGTTCCATCTGGTGAGTACTTGGAAGGCTTCAGTTCATCACTTCGTCGCGAACCGATCGGTGTTGTTGGGCAGATTACTCCTTGGAACTACCCATTCATGATGGCAGTGTGGAAGATCGGACCTGCGCTTGCAGCTGGCAATACGATTGTCCTAAAGCCGTCGGACACTACACCTGATTCTACGCTACTAATGGCGGAGATAGCAGCAGAGTTCCTACCTGAAGGTACGTTTAACGTGGTGTTGGGTAACGCCGAGACTGGTGCTTTTATATCAAGCTCAAAGGTACCTGGACTGGTGGCTATTACCGGTTCTGTAAAGGCGGGTATGGCGGTCGCTGCAGCTGCAGCGAAGAATCTGACTCAAGTACACTTGGAGCTAGGAGGCAAAGCGCCATGTGTGGTATTCGATGATGCTGATCTAGACGCAGCCGCCACAACTCTGGCTGAAACTGGCTTCTTCAACGGTGGTCAGGACTGTACGGCATCCACTCGAATACTGGTTCAAGAATCAGTCCATGACGACTTTCTTGCTAAGCTGGTTGAAGCGGCTAAGGCTACCACTTATGGAACGCCAGAGAAAGACGACATACTGTACGGACCGCTTAATAACATAAACCAACTTGAACGAATTGAAGGGATAATAGAGCGTTTACCTGCTCATGCTACCATTGCGACTGGAGGCAAGCGAGCTGATGACATGCCAGGATTTTTCTTTAAACCGACGGTAGTCGACGGTTTGCATCAGGACGATGAAGCCATTCAGAATGAAATTTTTGGCCCTGTTATTACTGTACAGACGTTTTCAACGGAAGAGGATGCGGTACGCATGTCCAACGACGTGGAATATGGCTTAGCGTCGTCAGTATGGACTAAGGATCACGCTAGAGCGTTGCGAGTATCGAGAGATTTAGATTTTGGCTGTGTTTGGATTAACTGTCATATTCCACTGGTTGCAGAGATGCCTCATGGTGGGTTCAAAAGCTCTGGCTACGGCAAGGATTTGTCTAGATTCGGTGTAGAAGAATACACCCGACTCAAGCACGTCATGAGTTCAATGGGATAATTTTTACTGCAATATAGGTCACTGTATTAAAGGAGAAACTTGATATGACTAACAAGGCTGATATTCGTAAGCTTGTAATTACTGCCGACCGAGAGTTGTTCACCGAACATGATTTGACCACGCTTGAACGTAATTTCTCATCTGATTACGTTGAGCATTCACCGCTCGTCGCAAATGGCATACAGGGATTAAAAGATCTTGTCACTGGCGCTCCTGATATGCGCCATGATGTGGTGCGTGTATTAGTAGATGAGGCGAACGGATTAGTTGCCTTACATGGCTCTTATCCAGGGCTAGATCCTGATGATCTTTATGTCGGCTTCGATATTTACCGCGTTGCCGATGGCAAGATTGTAGAGCATTGGGATGGACTCGTCACCGAGACTCCACCGAACGAGTCTGGTAATACTCAATTAGATGGGACAACTGAGGTCGATGCATCGGTCGATACTGAGGCCAATCGTAAACTTGCAAAAGAGATATGGCATACTTTCCTGCACTCTCAGGACTATCATTCCATGCATAAATTCACCCGTTCAGAGGGCACTTTTTCACAGCATGCTGGTGACATTGCTGATGGCGTCACAAACATGGTAGAGTTCTTGGAGAAGCTAAAACAGGATGGTAGTGCGTTGACCTATGATACGCTGCATCGCACTGTCGCTGATGGAAATTTCGTCTTGACGCACTCTGAAGGTTCAATCGCTGGTGAGCGGCACTCATTCTGTGAGCTATGGCGCTTTGAAGATGGTCATGCTGTTGAGCTGTGGGATGCGATTGCACCAGTGTCATCAGATGATAAGCTTGCGCATCGCCATGGTGCGTTCACGTCGACGAAGTCCTAAAAAATAGTGTGTACTTGTTCGAGGCTGAAAGAATGATGAGAGCAATCATCTTTTTTCAGCCTTTCTTGTTGTCGTATTTGTGACATATTCAGCTTTTTAACTCATAGAGTTTTATAGTAACAATGTCATCTAGACTCTAGCTTTACATGACAGAAGCGTGTGAAATGATAATTAAGCTTAAAGTCAATGGGATTATTTAAAGGAATAATTGGTTCATAAGTGGCGTCCGCTCACTTTACAAAGGGTGAATCTAATACTGAGAGCATTATAAAATTTACCGCAAGCAACGGAGTGTATAGCATGAAAATATATAGTCACGACAACCTAAGCTTGCATAGACCGCTACCTTATTTCTCTTACGGAAAAATGCACGAGCCGTTAGAGGTACCGGAGCGTATGACTGAGCTACTAAAAGCACCAGCTGCGTTAGGATTGACAGTGACGACGGCCAAAGATATAGATATGGCACCGATTCTAGCGGTCCATGACTCAGGTTATGTTGACTTCTTGCAGCATGGCTATGAGGAATGGATGGAGGTAGATGAGGACTTGGGCGCACAAGTGCAAACCGGTATCTATGTGCCGTATGATAATCCTGGACTTGGCATAATGGCGAAAGCGGCCAAATATCAGGCGGATGATAGTGCGCCCATTAGTGAGCACTCATGGACTTCGATCTATTGGTCTGCGCAAACCGCGCTCAATGCAGCTGAAGCCTTATTAAACGATAAGAGCGCTCAAAGCAATACGCAATTATGTTTTTCGCGGCCGCCTGGTCATCATGCACGCAAGAGTGCAGCAGGAGGCTTTTGTTATCTAAACAATGCGGCCATCATCGCTGAACACTTACGTCAAAAATACCAGAAAATAGCCATTATAGATACGGATATGCATCATGGTCAGGGTATCCAAGAGATATTCTATGAGCGCAAAGACGTACTGTACACCTCAGTGCATGGCAGTCCCATTAATTTTTATCCTGCCGTTACCGGACATGAATTTGAGACAGGAGCAGGCGAGGGCGAGGGCTACAACATTAACTTCCCAATGCCCCATGGTACTAGTGAAGCTTGGTTCTTTGATTATGTTGATAAATCAATCGAGACGGTTAAACAGTTTGAGCCTGACGTTGTTATTCATGTTTTAGGCTTTGACGTCTATGAAGAGGATCCAGAAGCAAAATGCCAAGTCAGTACACAAGGCTTTAAGACTTTAGCCCAAAAGCTAAAAGCGCTAAATAAACCTTTAATCGTCTTAGTCGAGGGCGGCTACTACCTACCAAAGCTTAATGATAACTTACAGGCTTTTTTGTCAGGATTAGTTGAACACTAAAATTATGATAATCAACCAATATAATATGGTTATCTATGCTGAGTGCGCAGCGTTAAAGCCCAAACGCTGCTCTATCTGCTCAGCCAGTTCGATAAGTACTGCGCTGACCTCGCTACGATTGGCCTCATACTCAGCTTGCAAAAAACTAACCGCCATACCGGCAATAGCATGACCTGAAGCGTTACGAATATAAGTACCTAAGCAGTACATGCCCTCGCGTAGCTGCCCATCGTCAAGAGAGATACGGCTGCTGTGAATAGCGGTCATCTCACAAGAAAAATCTATGAAGTTGCTTACACCACTTGGGGTTATCGGTTCAGGAAAGACGCCCTCGTACAAGGATTCTACTGTTTGTGATGATAAGGTTGATAGCATGGCTTTGCCAGTCGCTGAAAAAACGGCTGGTACGCGAACACCGGCGCGAAAGGTAAAACCAAGTGCCGCGGGTGCTTCATGACAGGCTAAGAATACCACTTCTCCTAAGTCCAGCTTAGATAAAGTGACAGTATGTTGGAGCAAGACAGGGTACTGGACAATTAAGTCTTTAAATAATTGTATCACCCCTTGCTGCTGCTCATATTTACCGGCCCAATAAAGTAGATAAGACCCTAGATGAAAGCGGCTGTCGGTATCTTTATAAATGACATGCTTAACCAGCAAGCTTTGCAAAATATTATGGGTAGAGCTACGTGGAAGATCCAATTGCCGAGCGATATGCGCGGCCGTCAAGGGCTGGGCACTATCGGTAATCAAATCCAATATTTGAAAAGTCTTGTCCAAAGCGGGAACGGCAGTAGTGCTCATATATTTCCTATAGCTTAATAATAGCGATCAAAGTTGTGATAATAATATTAATAATAAAGGTTGCAAAGTATAGCCTATCGTTCCTATAATAAGTCTCATATATAGAACACGTGTTCAGCATACTGAACATTGTAAAGTGATTATGATAAATAAGCTACTGGTTATCCCTGGTTTATTAAATCATAACTTATTTTTTATAAAGGTTAATTAATAATAAAATTAATAAGCTTTACCTTTAGGCTTAACGACAAGGAGCGTCTCGGTGTCAAATACATCAGAAAATACAGCTTTTAATTTATCTAACCCAAGTTTACTTAAGCAACAATGCTTTATCAAAGATGGTTGGCATAAGTCTAGTAACGATGCCACTATTGAAGTCACCAATCCGTTCAGTGGTGATGTTATCGGTACTATTCCAAGTCTGACCGCACAGGACGTCAATGACGCTGTCGCTTACTCCCATGATGTACAAGTAATGTGGGCGGCTAAAACCGCACAAGAGCGCTCAGTGTTGCTACAGAAGTGGGCTGATCTCATCGATGAAAATAAAGAAGATCTAGCGATCATTATGACGGTTGAGCAAGGCAAACCTATAGGTGAGTCTCGTGGTGAGATCGGCTATGCCAACAGCTTTATTCGCTGGTTCGCTGAAGAAGGCAAACGGGTCTATGGCGATGTCATCCCCTCTAGCAAAGCAGAATTGCGCTATGTCATCTTAAAGCAGCCAGTTGGTGTTTGCGCGGCGATTACCCCTTGGAACTTCCCAGCAGCGATGATCACTCGCAAAGCGGCTCCTGCTCTTGCAGCGGGTTGTACGATGATTATCAAGCCCGCTACCGAAACCCCTTTTTCAGCGCTAGCCATGGTGGCTTTAGCTGAGCAAGCAGGCATTCCAGCCGGCGTTATCCAAGTGGTTACTGGCAAATCCTCAGTCATCGGTGAAATCCTAACCGGTGATGCTCGTATTCATAAGTTATCTTTTACTGGATCGACCGAAGTCGGTCGTATCTTGATGGCTCAGTGCGCGCCTACTATCAAAAAGCTCTCGTTAGAGCTTGGCGGTAATGCCCCGTTTATCGTCTTTGAGGATGCTAATCTAGAAAAAGCCGCTGATGGCCTGATTGCTTCTAAGTATCGTAATGCGGGTCAGACTTGTGTCTGTGCCAACCGAGTCTATGTGCAAGACACTATTAAAGATGAATTTTTAGCTATCTTTGTCAAAAAAGTTGCCGAGCTAAAAGTTGGTAATGGTCTGGACGAAGGGGTGACTGTAGGGCCTTTAATCAATGAAAAAGCGCTACAAAAAGTCCAAGCGTTACTCAAGGATGCTTTAGATAAAGGTGCAAAATTAGTTACGGGTGGCGATAAGAATCCAGCGTCGGAATTAAGCTTTAATCCGACCGTAATTACCGATATCAGCGCTGACATGGATATCGCTAGTGAAGAGATATTTGGTCCTATCGCTTCTATCTTTATTTTCTCCAGTGAAAAAGAAGTTATCGATGCCGCCAACGATACGATTTATGGTTTAGCCGCTTATTTTTATACTAGCGACTATGCTCGTGCGTGGCGTGTCACTGAAGGCTTAGAGTACGGTATGGTTGGTCATAATACTGGGATGATCTCTACTGAGGTCGCGCCGTTTGGTGGTGTTAAGCAGTCAGGATTTGGCCGTGAAGGTTCTAAATACGGCATTGAAGAGTACGTCGTGACTAAATATTGGTGTTCAGACATCAGCTAGTTTTATTCGCTCAGCTTAGCGGTTAGTTTTTTAGGCGGCTGAGCGCTAGGCATTACTTTAGATTTTAAAATGTATGAAATAAATAGCTATTAACTTTATAACTCTTATATTAAAAATACAGAAAAAGGACCTTCTTATGACTATTACCAAAGCAACCAATAAATCATTACTTGAGCGCCGCAAAGCAGTACTACCTACTGGACTTGGGGTGGCTTTTCCTATCTTTGCCGCTCATGCCAAAAACTCAGAAGTTTGGGATGTAGAAGGCAATCGTTATATCGACTTTGTTGGTGGAATATCGGTACTTAACACTGGCCATAGCCATCCTAAAATCACCCAGCGTGTTCATGAGCAGCTAGATAAATTTACTCATACCGCAGCACAGATGATCAACTATGAATGCTATGTCGAGCTTGCTGAAAAACTTTGTGAAAAAGCGCCGATTAGCGGTGATAAAAAAGCGTTATTCCTAACCACAGGCGCAGAGGCAGTTGAAAACTGTATTAAGATTGCTCGCGCCAAGACAGGTCGCCCTGGTATTATCTCTTTCGTCGGTGGTTGGCATGGTCGTACATTGATGTGCATGGGCTTGACCGGTAAAGTCATTCCGTACAAAAAAGACTTTGGCCCGATGCCGGGATCTATTTTTCATGCGTTGTTCCCAGCTGAGGAGCATAACGTCACTGAAGAACAAGCGCTACATAGTCTCGATATGATTTTTCAAGCTTCTATAGATCCTAGTGAAGTGGCAGCGATGATTATTGAGCCAGTACAAGGTGAGGGTGGCTTTCACCAAGTTACTCCTTCATTCGCTAAAGCACTACGTGCTATCTGCGATGAGCATGGCATTGTGTTGATTTTTGATGAAGTGCAGTGTGGTTTTGCTAGAACTGGTACTTTATTTGCCACTGAGCAATTAGGTGTTGAGCCTGATCTTATGACTTGTGCCAAAAGCTTAGCGGGTGGTTATCCGATCTCCGCTGTCATTGGTCGCAAGGATATTATGGATGCGCCGCAAACAGGTGGCCTAGGTGGTACTTATTCTGGTAACCCTTTAGCTTGTGTGGCGGCTTTAGCGGTTATGGAAGTGATTGAAGAGGAAAACTTACTGGCACGTAGTATTGAGATTGGCGACAAGATTGCCGCCTTCTTAACCGATATGCAACTGAGCAAAATTGGCCATATTCGTCATAAAGGCGCGATGCTAGCTTTTGAATTAATTGATAGCGAGGGTAACCCAGATGCTGCGGCAACTGCTGAGCTAAAAGTCAAATCTTTTGAGCACGGTTTGTTACTAGCGTCTTGTGGTATGCATGGTAATGCAATCCGCATCATGGTGCCGTTAACTGTTGAAGAAGAAGTTTTGCAAGAAGGCCTAGATATCATAAAAACGTTGTTAACGGCTTAGCCATTGTTGCGCAGTCAAGCCTGTTAAGTTAACTCTGCTAAGTTAAGTTTGTTAAGCAGCAGAGCAAGCAAGGTAACTTAACGCAAAATTTTAGCGCAGATAATAATCTAAGTTAAAAAACGGCGCCTTGCATGACAAGACGCCGTTGTTGTTTATAGCATTGCTATACCACTATTGTTTAGATAATTTAAAAAGATTGTAAATTATTTAATTGAGAATCGTTGTTAATTAACTAGACGCGATCGATAAAGTCTCAACTGGCTAAATAGCTACAGACTAAATCTATTAAGGATGACACCAAGACAAGGAGTGAGTTTATGTCTGGATTTAAAAAATCGCTGGGGATGTTCGATATTATTGCCTTAGCCTTTGGCGCTATGGTTGGTTGGGGCTGGGTAGTTCTAGCAGGGGGTTGGATTATCGCCGCTGGAACTTGGGGCGCGATGTTAGCGTTCTTATTAGGCGGTATGGCGGTGATCTTAATCGGCGTTACGTATGCTGAGTTGGCCGCATCTATGCCAGTTACTGGTGGTGAGCACACTTATACCCATCGAGCATTAGGGGTCAATGTGTCCTTTATTTGCTCTTGGAGTATTCTGTTCGGTTACTTCTCAGTAGTGGCCTTTGAGGCGGTTGCGCTACCGACAGTAGTAGAATATTTTATTCCCAACTATAACCAAGGCTATCTATGGACTATCGCTGGCTGGGATGTCTATGCCACTTGGGTCGCAGTAGGTATGCTCGGCTCAGTAATTGTCACTTGGTTAAATATACGCGGCATGGAAGTCAGTGCTTGGTTCCAAAAAACAGCAGTAGTAGGCATTCTGTTCGTAGGTATTTTACTATTTATTGGTGCCATATTATATAACCCTGCTAACTCAACGGCTGTACAAGCCCCTGCATTTATTGGTGGTGCTGCTGGGGTAATGGCGGTTATTGTCATGGTGCCATTTATGTTTGTGGGCTTTGATGTGATTCCACAAGCCGCTGAAGAGATTGATCTAACTCGACCTAATATTGGTAAGTTTTTGA
The DNA here is from genome assembly GCF_018919485.1 of Psychrobacter sp. TAE2020. Classification (GTDB taxonomy): domain Bacteria; phylum Pseudomonadota; class Gammaproteobacteria; order Pseudomonadales; family Moraxellaceae; genus Psychrobacter. Next base: position 981,343 of record NZ_JAHLMU010000001.1, on the reverse strand, counting down.
TTATCTCAATAGTTATCGCTGTGCTATGGTACGTTGCGGTTGCTTGGAGCGTCGGTACTACACTACCGCTGATACAAGCAGAAAACTCTACTTTGGCTACTGCAGATGCCATGACCAACGCTTGGAGTGGTAAATGGGCTGGGATTTTACTGGTGATTGGTGGGGTACTTGGTATTCTATCTAGTTGGAATGCCTTTTTAATTGGTGGTAGCCGCTTGCTTTATGCTATGTCAAAAGCACACATGCTGCCAGCATTTTTAGGTAAGCTACATCCAAAGTACAATACCCCAATGAATGCTATTTTATTGATAGGTGGCTTGGCTACGCTAGCACCCTTGTTCGGTCGTAAAATGCTAGTGTGGATCGTCGATGCAGGTGGCTTTGGTATTGTCATAGCTTATACTTGTGTCGCTATCTCCTTCTTAGTATTGCGCTACCGTGAACCTGATATGGTCCGTCCCTTTAGAATACCAGCGGGTAAGTTAGTAGGGGTAATCACTATTATTTTAGGTTTTTGTCTATTGGTCTTGTACATGCCAGGCATGCCCTCGGCGCTTATCGCCATTGAATGGTGGATATTCTTAGGCTGGACAGTACTGGGTATCGTTTTATATAGCTATGCAAGAATCAAGTATCCGGGTATTAGTGAAGCCATTATGAATGAGGAATTACGTGAATTAAAAATTGTTAATCAATTATGGCTAAAGGAAAATCCGCCTAAAAAATAAGCAGATTTAATCAACGGCTATCAAGAACTTAATACTAAAAAAGCCTAGCGTCAATTCGATACGCTAGGCTTTTTTTATGTTATCTGTCCTATCTTAAAAGAATTTGTCCTTATCAAGATAAGCAGAGGTTCGCATTGATCCAGGTTTATGCTGTGGTTTTATCGCGTATGAGTTTGTAATTTAAAAACTCAGTAATACCAAGGGTACCTAGCTCTCGACCAAATCCTGAGCGCTTGACGCCACCAAATGGTGTGCTGGCTTCAGTACCAGAAGGCGCATTAATAGTGACCATGCCTACTTCTAGCTTGTCAGCAATCTCGGCAGCTAGCTCTGGGCTTTGGGTTTGTACCGAAGCACCAAGGCCAAAGGGTACATCGTTTGCAATTTTAATAGCATCATCGATATCCTGAGCTTTATAAATCACTGCTACAGGGCCGAATAACTCCTGACGGTAGACATCCATGGAATCAGTGACATCCGTAAGTACGGCAGGCTTAAACCAAGCGCCAGGCTTATCGGTTATTTTGCCGCCCTCAATCAATACCGTTGCCCCAGCTTTGATAGCGCTGTCCAGCTGCTGTTGTAAGTTATCAGCGGCAGCTTTTGACGACATAGGACCAATAAAGGTTTGCTCATCTAAGGGGTCAGCTAAGGTCATGGCATTGACTGCAGCAGTAAAGCCTTTGACGAAATCGTCATAAACGTCGGCAACGACAATCAAGCGCTTAGCGGCATTACAGGCTTGACCGGTGTTACCAAAGCGCCCAACGATTGCGCCTTCTATTGCCTGCTCAATATCAGCGTCTGCTGTCACAATAAAGGCATCAGAACCACCAAGTTCTAATACTACTTTTTTGAGGGCGCCGCCCGCTTCTTTAGCAACGGCGGCACCTGCACGTTCAGAACCGGTTAGAGAGATGCCTTGCACTCTTTTGTCTTGAATAATGGTGGCGGCTTGCTCATTGGTCGCAAAGATATTATTGTAAACGCCATCAGGTAAGCCGGCATCTTTGAGAATCTCAACGATAACTTCTGCAGTATTAGGGCATTGCGGCGCATGCTTTAGGATAATGGTATTACCCGCCATGACGTTTGGCGCCACAAAACGAGCCACCTGATAGTGTGGATAATTCCATGGCATAATACCTAGCAGCGCACCAACAGGGTGTTTTTCTACCTTAGCCATACCTTCATCAACTACGATCTCGCTAGTTGCTAATAGCTGTTCTGCGTTGTCTGCATAATAGCGGTAAATCTCTGCTACTAGGCCGATTTCACCTTTGGCTTGTGCAACTGGTTTGCCCATTTCAGTAGCAACGATACGTGCGAGCTCATCTTGACGCTCAAGATAAATGTTAGCAACCTTATGTAATAAAGCACTGCGTTCACTAAGAGGAACATGGCGCCAGTCTTGATAAGCTTGGTCAGCATTTTTGATAGCTTGCTGGATATCGTTATCGCTAGCGACTGGATAGGTGGCTTGAAGCTCACCAGTGGCTGGGTTGTTGACTTGATAATCGCTCATAAAATCTCCTTGGATTAGGATCCATTTTTGGTTATGTTTTAAAGATAGGGACTAAATAACAAATAAATGCTCTCACGAGGTACTTACTGCTGGCTGCTGCTGGGCAATATAAGGAATATTGCTATCACCCAATATAATTGCTTTAGTCTGCACTCTCATTACCTGATGCTTAGGAAAAATTTTTCAAGGTGTTCAATCGTTAAGCTGTTATTTATGTCATCGTATTGAGGTACGATAATACCGTTATTACAGATTAAAAAGTTAGCATAAGAGGCAATGCAGACCTCATCACTAAGTCGTGGTTTGGCATCATCAGAGGATACGATATCATGGTTAACAGGCAAAGTTACTGGGTTTTTAGTACAGCAAAGCTTGTGCACCTTTAAATGTCTGCCTTTGGCACCGGTCATATCTAAGAGCTGACGATAAGCTTTTTACGTTGCTGCATAGAATGGATGGGTAGGGTCATCTGTAAATAAGCAAACTACCTTGCCGGGACGCGCAAAGCAGGCCAGATCATCAATGTGACCGGTGGTCTCATCAGGATCAATCCCATCATCGAGCCACAATACCTTTTCAACGTTGAGGTAGTCTTTAAGCTTATCTTCGATTTGGGGCTCATTAAGATGCGGATTATGGCCGGGGCTAAGTAGGCACATACGTGTGGTGAGTACTGTACCCTCGCCATCGACATGAAAAGCGCCACCTTCCATCACCAAGTCATCAGTACGGTAACGCTGAATGCCTAACTGCTCACATAAGCGCTCAGCAAGCTTACCATCATCATCCCATGGCGAATACAGTCCGTCGTAGTCGCCGCCCCACGCATTAAATATCCAGTCACAAGCCCGTAGTGCGCCATAATTATCGATTAAAAAGGTAGGTACAATGTCCCGTACCCATGCATCATTGCTTGGCATTGCTATTACTTCAATATCATCTGGGAGCTGATCGCGACAACTCTGTAGAGTATCAGCATTAACTAAAACACTAACCTCACAAAATTGCCTGATAACTATGGCAACTGCCGCATAAGCGGCTTGTACTGGAATGGCCTGCTGTCGCCAGTTATCCGTTCGATAAGGCCATATCATCCACACCTTTTGGACAGGCGCAAACTCTGCCGGCATATAAAAGCCATTTCGTTTGGGCGTTGAGTCTGTGATTAACAATGACATAGCAATGACCTTATTTGCTTTACTAAGATAGGTAGCGCTTACAAAAGTAGTTTTAGTACCTAGCCATGAGTAAGTAGAGTGCCATACATCGACCGACGTCGATCACGGAAAACTCCCCATTGATGACGATCAGTCGCCAGCTTGTCCAAATCGAAAGTGGCACTGATAAATTCCTGCTTATCCCTTGAGGCCTCCTCGATAATCTCACCGCGACCATCAGTAATAAACGAGCTACCATAAAATGTCATGACGCTATCAGTCCCATTTTGTGTAATCGTCTCAGTACCGATACGGTTAGAGGCTACTACTGGCATCAAGTTGGCCGCGGCGTCACCTTGCATACAGCGCTGCCAATGACCTTTTGAATCAATATCCAATGTTGGCTCATCACCAATAGCCGTCGGATAAAATAATATTTCAGCACCCATTAGTGCCATGCTGCGCGCACATTCAGGGAACCACTGATCCCAGCAAATACCAACACCGATTTTGGCATATTTGGTATCCCAAACCTTAAACCCGGTATCACCTGGGGTAAAATAGAATTTTTCGGCATAAGGAATACCATCAGGGATATAGATTTTACGATACGTACCTAGTATCTCGCCATCAGCATCAATCACCGTGACGCTATTAAAAAAGGTATTACCTGACTTTTCATAAAAGCTGATCGGTAATACCACCTCCAGCCCTTTTGCCAATTGCTTAAAATGCTGAATAGCGACGTTGTTCTCTACTGATGTAGCAAGCTCAATATAGCTAAAGTCATGAACTTGGCAGAAGTAGGGGGTCTCAAATAATTCTTGTAGTAGAATAATATTAGCACCAGCCTTAGCGGCTTTAGTTACTAGCTCAGTGGCCAGCTCGATGTTCTTTTGCTTGTCCCAGCTACAGGCCATTTGGGTTGTAGCTACAGTGACTGATCCCATGGTCTAATTCCTTTTATTTATCAAGAGATAATAGCCTGAAAATCATATTGAACACTTGCTAACGGGCAGTTGCTAATCAGCAACTACCCGTTAGCTTACAAGGAGATAGTATTAAGTGACGCTTAAGCCATCATAAACCCTAATCCTAAGAAGGTAATAACGGACAGGCCTGCACCTAGCATCGCATAAGGAAACTGAGTAAAGGCATGTTGCATTGGTGAACAACCAGCGCCTTGTGCTGCGAGTAACGATGAATCGCTAAAGAAGCAAGCATGACTACCGAATGAAGATGCTGATAACAATGCACCAATCATCAAGGGCGTGCTAACGCCAAGCGTTAACGATATTGGGAAAACAATCGGCATCGCGAGAACATATAGTCCCCAGCTCGATGAGGTTGCAAAGGTTAAGAATGCCATGACTGCGAAGATAACCGCAGGAAAGATAATAATAGTCATATATGGGGTAATGCTATCAATAACATAACTGGTCATACCAAGGCTGTCATTGACTTCTTTGAGAAAGAAGCCGCCAATAACGGTAGAGAGCGGGTATAACATTACTTTAAAGCCTTTAAAAATAGCCTCAACTTGGGTTTCAAAGGCCAATATACCTTGCATCCAGTACAAAACAACGGTTACAAAACAAGTGAATAATGCACCCCTTAATAGATCAACCTCAAAGTAAACGGTTGACACAATGAGTAATATCATAGGAAAGGCAAAGTTAGTGATGTTAGCTTTGTAAGACAATTTGCGTTTGGCTTGAACGTTGGAGACTAGCTGCTCATCTACAAAGTCCGCAGGTACAGGGTTACCAGCTTTGGCGCGTGCCTCGGCTTTTTTCATCGGTCCCCAATCACCTAACATGCCGTAAGCTACCAAAAACACGATGATCAAAGCAAACCAAGCATAAGCCATATAAGGAATAGCACTTATATAAAGAGTTAAGCCGCTGCCATCTGCTGCCACACCGTTCTCTTCTAATAGACCAGAAAAATATACGGCCCAAGTAGAGATAGGCACAATAATACACATGGGCGCTGCTGTTGAATCCACAATATAGGCAAGCTTTTCGCGTGACACATTATAAGCATCAGTGAGTTTTTTGACCGAGGTGGAAACGGCTAGACAGTTTAGGTAATCATCAATAAAGACCACAACACCCAAAGCAAAAGTAGCTAACATTGACTGGCGACGAGATTTGATAATCTTTTGCAGCCATTCGCTAAAGCCATCAAGACAGCCACTGATCTCAAGCAGCTGAATAAGGCCACCCATCAGTCCGCAAACCAGTACAATCCAGATAATGGTCTCATTACCCAGTACTATAGATATATTGTCAGCAAAAGGAGAGACTAGATCAAAGGGGTTGAGCATGACTAGACCGGCAACACAGCCTGCGATCATAGACTCAAAAGGACGTCTTGAGACGATGGCGGTCACCAACACTAGCAGTGTAGGTAATAGGGACAGTGCGCCCCAAGATTCTGCTGCATCATGATTGAATGACATCCAAGCAAAAACGAGATATATGGCAACCCCCGCTGCTAAGGTCATAAACATACGCTTATTTCGATACTGTCGTTCAATTGCATCGTCGAGTTTCATATTCATAGATACATTCCCTGTAGACCCTCATTGTAGTTATAGAACAATCCTGTTCCTGAGTTTTGTGTGAGGCTATGGCGATCAATAAGAGTGCAATAGCCTACAAAATCAAACGATTAATTTAACGTGTATCCTCAAAGTGAAAGCTGTTACTTATTTTTTAGCTACATACCCGTGCTATCTTTTAGCGCGTACCACCATGATCCCATTACTGAGTAAGGTACTCTTAAAGCTCGACCACCAGGGAAAGGTATCCATGGAATCTGTGCAAAGGCATCAAATTCAGCGGTTTTACCATTAATGGCATCAGCTAATATCTGCCCAAATAGATGCGACCCAGTAACACCATGACCACTATAGCCATGTGCAAAATACACACGATCATGGAGTTTACCTAGCTGCGGTACTCGTGAAAAAGACAAGGCAAAGTTACCGCTCCAAGCATAGTCGACCTTGAAGTCGCGTAGCTGCGGAAATATCTTATACATATTGGGTTTGATTTTATTAGCGATGTCAGCGGGGTCTTGACCGCCATAAACAGAGCCGCCGCCAAATAGCATGCGCTTGTCTGCTGAGAGCCGATAGTAATCAAGAATATAACGCACATCCTCAACACAAACATCCGATGGAATCAGCTCATTTGCTAAATCGCCTAGTGGTTCAGTAGCAATAATCTGTGTGGATACTGGCATCACCCGATCCGTAAGCTTGGGAATGACTTTATTCAAATAAGCATTGCCACAAAGTACTGCTTGTTTGCAGGTAACGGTACCGAATTCAGTGATAACTTTAATAGAGTCATCAGCGTATTCGATATCGACTACTAGGGTATTCTCATAAATAGTACCGCCACCTTGCTCGATGGCTACGGCTTCACCAAGCGCTAGATTTAGAGGATGAAAGTGTCCTCCTGAATGATCAATGATACCGCCCACATAAGCATCCGTATTAATATACTTCTCAATGCCCTCTTTATCTAACATTTCGCGATCATGCATGCCATAACTCTCCCATAAGTCATGGGTACTCTGTAGGTCTTTGAGCTGGCTGGTATTGAAGGCGGCAAAAATATTTTTTTCTTTGAGATCACATTTGATGTCGTAATCGCTAATAAAACGACGAATAATTTTGCCACCGCGAGTAACCAGTTGACTGACAAAATCTGCATTTTTCTGACCATAAGACTTTTTAATCTTCTCTAAGCTGGCATTCAAACCATTGACGATTTGTCCGCCATTGCGCCCTGATGCGCCCCAGCCAATCTGTGCCCCCTCTAAAACGACAACTTCATGGCCTGTCTCTATGAGGTGTAGCCCAGCTGATAACCCGCTATAACCACCACCGACCACACAAATCTCAGCTTGAATATCGTTTTTTAGCGTTGGTCTATCAGGCTTAGGGTTTCGACTGGCAGCATAGTAGCTGTCAGGATACTGTCCGTTGTCCGAATAATGAGGGATATTGCGGTGATTATTATTCGGCAAAGTGTTATTGGTCAACGCGTCATTAGGTAAGGTGTTATTTGACATATTAGACATCCTGTAAATAAGTGCGATATTCAAGATTAGTGACTTGCTGAGCAAAGCGCTTGGCTTCTTGCTTTTTGACTGCAATGAGGAGCTCGATCATTTCACTTGGGAACAGCTCGTCAATGACTTCACTATTCTCAAATTCACGAATCGCAGACAACCAGTCTAAGGGCAAGGTTTTTAACTCAGTGTCGTCATAAGTAATGCTATTGATCGGCTCTGGGGCTTCAAGTTTGTTTTCAAGACCGTATAGCATGCCGGCAAGTACTGCGCTACAGACCAAATAAGGGTTGGCATCTGCACCAGATACGCGATGTTCAATACGACGGGCTTTAGAGTCGCCACCTGGGATACGTACCGCAGCCGTTCGGTTCTCATAACCCCATGAGATGTTATTAGGCGCAAGGGTGCCTGGAGTAAAGCGGCGATAAGAGTTGACGTGTGGTGCAAATAATAGCGTACAGTCTGACATAGTTTTTAGGAGTCCGGCCACTGCATGACGCAGTGTATCTGACCCTGCCTCGCTGCCATCATCAAAGACGTTACTGCCATCTTTATCGAGCAAGCTACAATGGACATGAAAACCATTACCTGACTGCAGGCCAAAAGGCTTTGCCATAAAGGTCGCCGTTAAGCCTCGGCGTGTCGCTACTGACTTGACGACTTGTTTGAATAAAACAGCATCATCTGCCGCTTTTAGGGGATCATCGACATGTAAAAGATTAATCTCAAACTGACCGCAGCCGTTCTCAGCCAAAGCGGCATCAACTGGAATATCAAGTTTGCGACACTGGGCGTAGACTTCATCTAAAAACTCATCGAACTGCAATAGATCGGTAATACTAAGAATTGAGGTTTTGTTTAATCGCAGACCATTTTTAGGGCGAATAGGCGGCAATGGTGTTTCGCCCTCAGTATAGTCAACCAAATAAAACTCAAGCTCGGTTGCCATCACTGGGGTAAGTCCAAGCGCTTTAAATTTTTTGCTAATATAATCTAGGACATGTCTAGCGTCACCGTAATAGGGCTCGTTGTCTTCTGTATAAAGCCAGATCGGTAGTAGTGAGGAGGGCGCACTAGTGTTAAGAAGTGGATAGGCTGCGCGACCTGTAGGTTTGGCAATCGCATCAATATCACCATTTGATTGTGAAGACTCAATAACATCAGCGCCCCAGATATCGACACCTAAAATAGATAAAGGCAGGCGTACACCGCCACTTTGTGCCTTGTCCATTTGATCGAATGGGATGCGTTTGCCGCGTAGTAAACCGTTGATATCACCTGCTGCAATGTATACATACTCAGTATTGTTTGCAGATTCGACCATTCCATTGGCTGCTATCATGTCTCTCATCCTGTTTATTTTAGAGCTTCTAAGGTTTGTTTTAGTACTTCTTATTCATAATATTAAGCACTTAAGGTGTTTCGATATTGTCATCTAACCATTTACTTGTCGTACAAAATCCTTTGTTAATGTTGATGATGTCCTTTAATATAAGTATGAAATTTATAGTTGTCAATGATTATTTAAAAGTATGTAAAAGTAATTTATATCATTCATTTTATCGATTACATAATAACATTGAAGTTTATAGTTTACATATACTCAAAGGATATGCTAAATTCTAGCTAACTAATACTCACAAGAATGAACTTATTCATTATAGAAACCATATTTAAGGAAGATCAACATGCCTACTTTTAGACCAATCATTGCTATCGTATCCTGCCATAAGATGGTGGATGGTCAGCCAGCACAAGCGGTGTATCAAAAATATATCGATGCAGTACAACATTATGGTGGCAATCCTATACTGCTTCCTTATACCGCAGCGGACAGCGTAAACCTTGAGGCGCTCATGGCAGTGGTAGATGGTATTTTATTGACGGGAAGTTATAGCAACGTGGCGCCGACGCGTTATGGTGCTACGCACGTTGAGGACAAGCAGGATTTGAATCGTGATGAGCTTAGCTTTAAGCTATTGGACTATGCAGAGCAATCGGGTACGCCTCTATTTGCAGTGTGCCGAGGGTTGCAAGAGATGAACGTTTATTTTGACGGCACCCTGTATCCGGATTGGCGCGAAGTAGATGGGTTTTATGAGCCGCATTTAGAGGATAAAGATGCGCCTCTTGAGGTGCAGTATCAGCCTGTACATGACGTTGTTATACAGCCAGATGGTAGATTGGCAGCATTTGGCCGAGAGTGGCGAGTTAACTCTTTGCATAAACAAGCTATCAATAAAGTAGGTAAAGGTTTAGCTCTAGAAGCACTTGCACGTGATGGATTGGTAGAAGCTATTAGCTTAACAAAACATCCCTTTATGATTGGTGTACAATGGCATCCTGAGCTCAATTATGAGCAAGATGACTTATCCAAATTTTTATTTACGGAATTCATTCACTATGCCAGTCAAAAACAATCCTGATCATGATATCAGTACTGACGAGAAAGCATCTGCTATAGAGCAGGTGTTGCCTAAAGCAGCTGAGCAAGTAGAAGAAGATATTGGCAAAAAAATAAATCAGTTGCGCCTTACTAAAGGATTCTCACAGCGTAAATTAGCGCGGCTAGCAGGTCTGACCAACACTTCAATAAGCGCCATTGAACGTAATAAAGTGAGTCCTGCGATCAATACCCTAAAAGCTATTTTGTTGGTGTTGGACTCTGATTTAAGTACTTTTTTTAGTGATGACTGGAAAGAGAAAAAAGAGAGAGTAGTCGTTACGCCAAAGGATCTAATTGAGATTAGTGAGCCGAATAGTCAAGTCTCTATCAAGCAGGTTTTTAATGGCAGTCCAACCAAGAACTTAGGATTTTTAATCGAGGAATATCAGCCTAATAGCTCAACGGAAGATAGAATTTCTCATGAAGGTGAGGAGATTGGGACAGTCATCGAAGGCAAGATTTTGATTCGTATTGATGAGGTTACTTACTTGTTAAATGAGGGAGACAGCTATGTTATTAACACTAGCCATCCTCATACTTTTTTGAATCCTAGTAATAGTATAACGCGTATTGTGAGCGCCCATTCACCAGCCACTTTTTAAACATATAGTTGTCAAACATTTGCATAAAAAAAGCCTAGCGTTAAGACGTTAGGCTTTCTTGTTATGGCAATAAAAAACACTTCTAATAGATATGAATGATAATAGCTTTATCGATTAAGGTTGCTTATTCTCTTTATCAAGCACTTTTGTCGCAGATTTCTGTTTTGTGATAGATACAGTAGTGTCTTTCGTCAGTTTGCCATTAGATTTGATAGGATCATTACTAGTAAAGTGGTCAGATACTTTACTAAAAGCTTTACTAGCAGACTTAAGGTGTTTTTTATTATTTTTCATTGAATAAGCTGCTGATTTTTCTTGCTCTTCAATCAACGCACTATCATACAATCCTTTATAAACCTCTAAGGTCTCTTGTATCATCTCACGCATAGTAAATTGATCGGTCATCTTAGGGCGAGTAACACTCTCTAACTGGTTTCTGACCGCTTTACAAAGCGCCTGAGCATTATGCTTCTTCACTAGACCTTGCGGGTACAAAGGTTGGAGGATTTCACTGAACGCTGCTTGGTCCCAACCAATCACTGGAGTCCCTAAATGTATGGCTTGCAACGCATTAATACCGATAGACTCAGGCTGATTGGCTAAAGCCATGACAATATTGGCTGCTGATAGCCACTCACGCATGTCGTTACGCTTGCTACCCACATAAGTAATGCGATCGCCTAGATTAAGAGCATTGCTACGTTGGCGAAAGTCCTCATGCGCCACATCGCCCTCTCTATAATCTTCATCCATAATAACGGCATGAATCAGAGGAAACTGCTCCTGCAAATTACCTAAGATATCAATCAGCCATTCTTGACCATATTCATGACCGATAATCGTCGGAAACACTAGCCACTTTTTATGTTCAAGCTCAGGATATTCAGCAAAGGTACGTCGTATCCAATAGACGGAAGGGTTGTGTCGATAGGGGTAGCGACGAGTATCAATACCACGATAAATACGTCTAATAGCTTTACTTCCCATATGCTCACGGCGCAAACCTTTTTTGAGATAATTGGTTACGCTGTCAGAGACGGTAATGATAGTATCGACGTCAAGTAGTGCTTGCGAATATTTATTAATAGGATAAAAACCATACATCGTTGATACTAATTTGGGCGGACGATTAACTCTTGCTCGACGTAGAGCTAAATGTAGTATCCATGCTGGAGTACGAGAGTGCACGTGGATGACGTCAGGGTTATAACGTTCAATCAAATGACGTAAAGGTATGATTTGTAATAACGATATCCAAGACTTTTTATTCACATGCAACTGGTGATATAAGGTACCGTCGCGCTCTAGACGTTTGACTAACTCATTATCATAGTCAGCGCTGGAGATAATAATAGAAGTATGGCCGTTTTTTACCAAAGCACGACCAAGATGAAAAATACCGCGTTCGGATTCATCATGTTTTAGAGACGACAACAAGCGCATAACTATCATAGTAGCAACAACTACTCAGTAAAATATATAAAGGTTAAAAAGCATGCCAGCTGCTATTGTCAGTTAAAAACTAGCAAAACTCAACCATAACCGCAAACTAGCCTAGAGAAATAAGTACTTTTGCCAGCAGTTGTAAATAAAGCACGGATAGTTATAGTGGCTTATTAATCAAGCCCCCTCGTTATTAATGCAGAGCAATTGTAGCCAACACTAACGACGCTTTTGTAGATAGTCGGCATTAGGGAGTATTTGCTTTTCGCTAAGATATTTCCAATAGCGCTGCGGCAAATATTGCTTGTGTAGCCGTGAGTTTTTGCGCTCCTTGATATTAACATTAGTAAAGTAACCTTGCCAAAAGCGCTGGTAACGCTGCTCATCAGCACTATGAATGCTGGCCGGATTGCGCAGCACCGCATTATCAAGGTCGGTAATAGTTTGCAATTCGGCCGGGCGAGACGCTGTACTCTGGCTTTTGTCGTAGTAAATACCATAGCCACGGGCTAAGTCATAAATCGCCCAATGTTGATCCTGATAGCGTTGGCGAAAGTGCTCTCCAATCAATGGCAACACATTGAAATCAGGTTCTACTCGAGCAAAATAAATATCATCGGTAGTGTGCTCAAAGCGCACAAAAGCTTCCATACGATGTTTTTCTCGCCCAACTGACTTTACCGTTTGTGCCAATTCCAACACATAAAGATTACCTAAGTCTTGTAAGATGGCGCGCTTAGGATAGTCGATGGCGTATTTGATTACCTGAAATAAGGTAGTACCGATGTCCACTTTTTCGGATAAAAAGCCCCATAGGACTTGGCGCATACCTGAGCGGCCTAGTAGCTTATTTAATTTGATTAACACTCTTTGAGCTTTTTCATCATCGATAGCCACACTACTAGCGGCACTAATCAATGAGGGGACATAACAATCTTGGGCGGTCAACTGTAAGCTCGGATCGTGCTGAAGTTTATTATCGTACACATAATATACGGCACTGAGCCAACCCTCAAAGCTTGGCTCATAAAGCACGATACTAGCGGTCAAATGACCTAGCGAATAGCTGTCTTTTGCGATCAGTGCTGACATGTTTTCCTCAAGTTGCTATCAATTAAATCCGCTCAGGTAGAGGTGATGATTGCCGCACTGTTTAAAATAAAGCTAACTGGCCACTACGCTGATCTTTAAACTTAGTCTGAGTTTGCGCCAATACATACTGACGAAAGTTATCACGAGTCAGATGCGAGAGGTGCTCATTTTTACCAGTAGTGGCGATAAAGTACTTAGCGCGGTTTACCGCTGCGCCCATTTTCTTTAGATGATATAAAGTTAGCTGATTAAACTTACGGGCTTTTACTATCTTCTTAGCAGTCTTAACCCCGATGCCAGGAATCCGGACGATCATCTCGTAAGAGGCGGTTTGAATATTAACAGGGAAATGCTCACGATGACGAATCGCCCAAGCCAACTTAGGATCACAATCTAGATCTAAAAACGGCGAATCTGGCTCGACAATTTCATGAGCCCCAAAGCCGTAAAAGCGCATTAGCCAGTCAGCTTGATAAAGACGGTTTTCACGAATCATCGGTACTGGAGTACCAATTGCTGGCAAGCGGCTGTCAGACAGCATCGGCACATAGCCAGAGTAATAGACTCGTTTGAGATCGTATTGTTTATAAAAGTGACTCGATAGCTGAATAACTTGTAGATCAGTCTCATTACTAGCGCCAACGATCATCTGACTGGTCTGACCAGCTGGGACAAATTTTGGTGCTTTTTTATGAGTTTTACGGCTTTCACGAATAGTAATGATTTCTTCTTTCACCGTTTCCATTGGGGCTTTTAGTTGCTCATGTGACTTCTCTGGCGCCAGTAGGGCTAAGCCAGACTTAGTAGGAATTTCGATATTAACGCTCAAGCGATCGGCATAGAGGCCCGCTTCTAATAGCAGCTCTTTTGAGGCACCAGGGATAGTCTTTAGATGAATATAGCCATTAAAACGCTCACGAGTACGCAGAATTTTAGCAACCTCGACTAAGCGCTCCATGGTATAGTCGCCGCTTTTAAAGATACCGGAGCTGAGAAATAAGCCTTCGATATAGTTACGACGATAAAACTGCATAGTCAAATCGACTACTTCTTCGACGCTAAAAGCGGCACGCACAGTATCATTGCTTTTGCGAGAAGTACAATAAGCACAGTCATAAATACAATGATTGGTCAGTAATATTTTGAGTAAGCTGACACAGCGGCCATCCTCAGTATAGCTGTGACAAATACCAGTCGCTGAGGCATCACCCAAACCACCGCCTTGGTTTTTGCGCGTGCCAGCAGAGGAGGAGCAAGAAACATCATACTTGGCAGCATCGGCCAAAATGTTCAGCTTGCCTTGCAGTCTTTCATAATTGATGGTTGCCATAAGTAAGGATTTACCACTTAATTAGTAGAAGACTATTTTAACAAAGTGCTAGATAAGTCACTGTAATTATTGGATAAACGACAAAACTATACGACAACGGCTGTCGTATGAGACAGCCATTGTGTTAGCCCTAATGATATAGGCGCAGCAGACAACTAGTGTCGTTCATTAACAGGGATAGAGCCAAGTAGTCTATCGCCATAACCGCAGTGTTTTATCTGTGCTTATGGCTTCTACCTTTATAAACAGTGCTGTAAATAGGCAATAATCAAGGATGCATGGACTTATAAGCGCCAGCCGTTAACCAGCATCAGATAAAGGGCTGCTAATGACGACATCGTCACCTTCTAATTGCACAGGATAAGTGTCAATCTTGATACTTTCATCATCTAAGCACTGACCAGTAGCCAGATTAAAACGCTGCTTATAAATAGGGGAGGCGACATAAAGTACGGCCTCCTCTACACCTTTATGATCAGTGATAACGGTATCACCAAGTAAACCTCTAGAGAGTACGTTGGCTTGACTAAAAGGATCATAATTATCAACCGCGAACAGCTCTGCTTGCTTAGTACAAAAGATGGCGACCTGTTTGCCATTGATTAGTGCGTAGACACCAGTCTCTGGAATGATATCATGAAGTTTACAAACGGTTTGCTGGAACATTAGATGATCGTTAAGGAGTAAGGGTAAAAGCTAATGACAACGAACGGCAGCCTAAACAAGTTCAATGGTTTTAATCTGAAATTTTTCAGACTTAGTTGCTGGGAGAATTTGCTCGCGCTCAGTCACAAAGATCACGTTGTCATTATCTCTTTCGCTATTGACGAAATGACGGAAGCGTTTGAGTTTCTCAGTATTAGTAATAGTCTCTTTCCACTCGCACACATAGTTATCAATTAGCAGCTGCATCTGTGCTTCTAGCTCATCTGCTATCTCTAAACTGTCTGTGATAATGACGTCTTGCAGATACTCAAGACCGCCCTCTAAGCTCTCTCGCCATTTTGAGGTGCGCTGCAATTTGTCAGCGGTCTTAATGTAGAACATAGTGATGCGGTCGATATATCGAACTAGGGTTTCAGTATCAAGATCTGTGGCGAACAGCTCGCCATGACGCGGGGTTATACCGCCATTACCGCAGACGAATAAATTCCAGCCATTTTCAGCCGCTATCATGCCAAAATCTTTGCTTTGCGCCTCAGCACACTCTCGCATACAGCCAGATACGCCCATTTTTATTTTATGTGGGGAGCGTACCCCTTTATAACGGTCCTCAAGTCTTAATGCTAAGCCGATGCTGTCATCGACGCCATAGCGGCACCAGTTATTGCCAATGCAAGACTTTACCGTGCGCAGCGATTTGCCATAAGCATGTCCCGTCTCAAAGCTGGCTTTTACTAGCTCAGTCCAGATATCTGGCAGTTGCTCAAGTCTTGCACCAAACAAGTCAACGCGCTGACCACCAGTAATCTTGGTGTATAAGTTATAATCTTTGGCCACTTGACCCAGCACAATGAGCTTATCAGCAGTAATCTTGCCACCTGGTACGCGCGGTCCTACTGAATAGGTACCCTCTTTTTGGATACTACCTAGATAGTAATCGTTACTGTCTTGTAGTACGGCCAACTCAGGTTTGAGTACATAATCATTCCAGCACGAGGCCAAGATAGAGGCGACAGTCGGTTTGCAAATCTCACAGCCGCGGCCACTACCATGCACAGTCAATAGCGCATCAAAGGTTTTAATTTCATGCACCCGAACTAAGCTGTATAAATCTTGACGCGAGTAAGAAAAATGTTCACATAAGTCGTGATTTACTTCGAATCCAAGCGTGGTTAATTGGTAGCTTAAGGTATCCTTGACCATTGGCGCACAGCCCCACAGCCCCACAGCCTGTAGCAGCACTAGTATAGGCTTTCACGTCCGCTATTGAATAGGCACCACCCTCGACCGCTGCGCAGATATCGCCTTTGCTGACGTTATAGCAAGAGCAAATAGTCGCTATGTCTGGAAGGTTTTCAATACCCATTACTGGCTTTTCGACATTGGGCAATATCAAGCTCTCAGGATGAGCGGGTAGGTCGATATCGTTCAAATACAACTGTAATAGGTTGTTATAGTCTTCAGTATCGCCGACTAGTACCGCACCCAGTAGATTTTTATTGTCATCAGTGGTTACCAGCTTTTTGTAGACGCCCTCTTTGGGGTTTTGGTACAAGTAGCTTAAGCTGCCCTCAGTCTTGCCTTGCGCGTCACCAATACTGCCGACTTCCACACCCATCAGCTTAAGTTTATTGCTCATGTCAGCGCCGGTAAAGGTCTGCTCAGTATCACCAGCGATTTGCGCCGCACAAATACTTGCCATGCTATAGCCGAGTGCCACCAGATCAAATACCTTATTGCCCCACACCGCACACTCGCCAATTGCGTATATATTATCAGCCGTAGTACGAAACTGTTCATCGATCAAGATACCGCCACGGCCGCCCAGCTTAATACCGCACTCAGGATTGTTTTTCACAATGGCATCTTGCGGCCGAATACCGGCACTGAAGACGATTAAGTCGGTGTCTAAGGAGGTGGCATCAGTGAATTGCATTGTCAGATAATGATCCTTATCTGACTGAATACTCGTATGATGTAGGATCTGTTTAGTATTCTTACCCGTCAAGACGGTTACGCCCAATGCTTCAATCTTGCGCTATAAGATATCGCCGCCTGCCGCATCAGGTGCGCTGAGAATCGACAGATATGAGGCTATGACCCCTTTTTAATGGGGAGGTCCACGTATAGTGATGAATGAGTCGCCACCTACTAAAAACCTTAAATCTAGTCACCCAATTACCAGTGACACTCATTACCCTAAAACCATGCTGACCGCTATTGCTTCTTCTAATACACCAAGCTTACCCCATTTGCATCAAGGCAAACGTCAAGTTACTAGCAAGCCTACAATTAAACCCTATCAACATAGTAGTGACGCGCACCACGCAGGCTTTGCTGATTCGCCTAGTGTTAATTTGCGCCTTATTACTGGGCGATTGCGTGATCAATGGCATACCATGAAACGAACAGGATTAGTGGCTAAGCTCAATCAGCATCAAGCCGTGCCAACGATCACTCTACATCCTAGCGATGCTGAGTTATTAAACCTTAACAATGAGGATTTTGTACGGCTTTCTGCAAGATACCTAGATAGCAGGGCGGCCAACGAAGAAGCCTTTCAGTCAAAGCATAGCAAGGTGCTTGCACAAGTTACTGTTAGCGATAGTATGCGTATTGGTGATGCCTCTATGCCAATGCATTGGAGTGATGCTTTTGCAAGCTGTGCTCGCGCAGGTACGCTCATTCCTACAGTGGTTGATCCGCACTCTGGATAACCTGAACTAAAAGATTCAGCGATTAGTACCTGTCCAGTACCTTTGCAGACGTTTGGCAAGATTTTGGTGCATCCTGAGTGGCAAGATAGCCTTATAGAACAGCTCAGGGCTATGTTAGTGGCTTTTGAGATTCAACGAGCCAATACGGCTCCAAAGGTAAGGGCGTTGCCTGACTGTAAGCATCCAAATGAGCCCTTATCGTTACCAGCCTTGACTTGGAGCCTTAACCATCAAGCCAATAGCCTGCTGACTAACTTGGCAAGTCCCGTTGCCAGTATGGCGCAGCAGCTAGTTGATTCGAAGTTTTGGCAGCAGTTTATAAAAAATCTACAGACGCTTTTACCAGTAGAGTCACCAGTGATTGAGCCAATACAAGCTGAGCTTACTGTATCTAAAGAAGCCGCTTCATTAACTGACGACGTTAAGATGACGACTTCATTCAGTAGTGCCTTTATAGTGAGTCCGTAGCAAAGGCAACTAAACTTTGTTTTGACCCAAAATCAGGATAATAAAACAGCAGACTCGGAGATGCTAGAGGCAGTTGAGCACAGTAAACGGCTAATAATGGCCATATATTTTGCTCCCTCATTAGCGAAGCTACCAGTAAGCCATTGGCTTGATAGTTGTTTTTTAAGCACTAGTGATATTCCAGCTGACCTGCGTTATAAATGGCTACTAGCTGGTAGACCGGCTAGCGGTTATGTTGACCCAGGGCCGATGATATGTTCATGCATGTCGGTTGGTAAAAATAGAATAATTGAGGCGATTACTAAGCAGGCCTGTAGCACCGCAGTGGCAATCGGCAAACAGTGTGCAGCAGGTACCAATTGTGGATCTTGCGTGAGTCAGATTAATAGGCTAATAGCAGAGTATGGTTAATTAACGCCACTAAATGTAGGGGGCGATCATACCTATAGCGTGGCAATTGCATTTTATTAAAGAGTACTCACTCTACTTATCACTATACCACGGTTTTTTTTGCTACTAGCAATGGTTTTACTGAGCTTTATGAATGGCATTATTAGGAGCTATTAACATGACTGATTTATCGCTCTCTACCCCCACTATACGATCTGATTATTCAGCTAGTGATATTGCTGAACTGACGGGAGATACTAAAGTGAACTTCAGTAAACCTAGTCTATCATTGAGTAAAAATGCTTCATTAAGCGCAAGACAGGTAGGTACGGTGCATTTAGTCGGAGCAGGGTCTGGTGATCCTGAGCTATTAACCCTAAAAGCACTGCGAGTGATGCAAAGCGCAGACGTGGTGCTTTATGACAGCTTAGTATCTGAAGACGTTTTGGATATGTGTGCGATGAGTGCAGAAAAGATATTCGTCGGCAAACGCTGTGGCGCTCATGCTATACCACAAGCCGGTATCAACGAGTTACTAGTGAAGCATGCGCTGGCCAATAAAACAGTAGTCAGACTCAAAGGTGGTGACCCTTTTATCTTTGGGCGGGGTGGAGAAGAGTTACAAGAAGTGGCGCGTCATGGCATCCATTTTGAGTCTATTCCAGGCATAACGGCAGCAAGTGCCGCCGCTAGCCGAATAGGGATTCCCTTAACCCATCGCGACTATGCGCAGTCGGTCAAATTCGTTACCGCATGCAAAAAAACAGGCGGCGCCAACGAGGACTATAAGGAATTATTAGATAGTACCCAAACCGTTGTTTTTTATATGGGGTTACAGCGCTTGCCTCAGCTGACCCAAGGTCTTATAAGGGCCGGACGAGATAGTGAAACGCCTTTTGCTATTATTAGTCATGCCAGTTTGCCTACTCAGCAGATACTTATTGGTAAGCTTAGTAGTATTGCTGAGCAACAAGCATTGGCTAAACTACCCACACCTGCGTTACTTATTATGGGCAATGTAGTCACTTTGCATTATGAATTGGCCGCTTATAACCTTGGGAGCCTTGAGTCACTTAGTTATAAATAACTTTCATCAACTCATATTCAACCATACCCTTTGGAGTTTCGATACGGACTTCATCGCCTTCGAATTTGCCGATGAGACCACGAGCGATAGGCGAGTTGACTGAGATTTTGCCAGCTTTAAAATCAGCTTCATCATCGCCAACGATTTTGTAGTGCTTTTCTTCTTCGGTGTCCATGTTTTCTATGACTACTGTCACCCCAAATACCACTCGACCATCATTCTTTAAGGTCGCAGGATCAATAACTTGGGCGCCACCAAGCTTGGCTTCGATGTCACGGATACGGGCTTCACAAAATCCTTGCTGTTCACGAGCAGCGTGATACTCAGCATTTTCTTTTAAATCGCCATGTTCGCGGGCTTCAGCGATAGAGGCAGTGATGCGTGGACGATCCACACTTTTTAGCTGTTTTAATTCGACTTCTAAAGCTTCGTGTCCTTGCGGAGTCATGGGATAACGTTGCATATTTTTTCCTTAAACCAATAACAGCACATCGTCTCTTATGGAGACGATGTTGGCGTTATTATAAGTAGTATAAAATGTGAAAAAGGTGGCACTGCTTAAGGGTTGAGTGGCTAAACAGTGCTCAGTTTAGACAGTACCCAATAACAGTGGATAATAAGAAGTCATAATAAAAAGCATAGCCGCAATGATGCCACTATGCTTTTTTAATTTTCGGTTGCTAGTTGTTAGCAAACTGGTTGTTAGTAAACTAAATAGTTAACTCTAATTTACTGAATTTATTCAGCCACGTCAATAGGCTTTGCTTGCTGATGTAAATCTTGCAATTTATAAACTTCGAATGGTAAGTCGATAGCATAAGACTTACAGACCGCATCGGCAGCCCCTAGAGTAGTCACATAAAACACTTTACCTTGTAGGGCACTGCGGCGGATAGAGAAGGAATCCTCTTGCGCTTGTTTGCCTTCAGTAGTGTTAATGATCATATTGATTTTGCCGTTCTTCAGAGCATCAACGATATGCGGGCGACCTTCAGTGACCTTATTTATTTGCTTGCACTTAATACCGTTGGCAGCCAATACTTTTTGAGTACCAGTAGTGGTGACGATATTGAAGCCAAAGTCGATTAACTGACGAGCGATTGGCACTACTTGTTGTTTATCGCTATCACGAACTGAGATAAATACGGTCTTAGTTTCGCCTTCAATAGGTAGGCCCGGTAAGCGCTCATTACTACCGATAACCGCTTTATAAAAAGCTTCGCCAAAGGTTTTACCTACGCCCATCACTTCGCCAGTAGACTTCATCTCAGGGCTTAAAATAGGGTCAACACCTGGGAATTTAGCAAAAGGGAATACCGCTTCTTTTACCGCAAAAAATGCAGGAACGATTTCTCTAGTAAAGCCCTGATCTTTTAGGGAGGTGCCCGCCATACAACGAGCTGCGACTTTCGCTAATGAAGTACCGATACACTTAGAAACGAAAGGAACTGTACGTGCCGCACGTGGGTTCACTTCTAAGATATAAACCGTTTCGCCTTTTACCGCGAACTGAACGTTCATCAAGCCAACCACACCAAGCTCTTTGGCCATGGCTACCGTTTGCTCACGCATCACATCACATAACCCTTTTGATAATGAGTAAGGCGGTAGGGAGCAGGCTGAGTCACCAGAGTGCACGCCAGCTTGTTCGATATGCTGCATGATACCGCCAATAACCACATCAGTGCCGTCACAAATACAGTCTACATCGACTTCGATAGCATCATCTAAGAAGCGATCGAGTAGTACTGGGGCTTCGTTAGAGGCTTGCACGGCAGTACGTAGATAGTGTCTGAGCTCGTCTTCGTTATAAACGATCTCCATCGCACGGCCGCCCAATACATAGGATGGGCGTACTACTAAGGGATAACCGACATCTTTGGCTTTGACTAAACCATCTTCTAAGCTAGTCGCTAAAGCATTAGTTGGCTGTACAAGATTCAATTGCTGAATCATGTGTTGGAAGCGCTCACGGTCTTCAGCGCGGTCAATCGCATCAGGGCTAGTGCCGATGATTTTGACTCCAGCGGCTTCAAGAGCACGGGCCAATTTCAACGGGGTTTGACCACCGAACTGGACGATGACGCCATCAGGCTTTTCGATACGGACGATTTCTAACACGTCCTCTAAAGTAATTGGCTCGAAGTACAGACGATCTGAGATGTCATAATCGGTCGAAACCGTTTCAGGGTTACAGTTAACCATGATAGTCTCATAACCGTCTTCACGCATGGCAAGGGCGGCGTGCACACAGCAATAGTCAAACTCGATACCTTGGCCGATACGGTTAGGACCACTACCGATTACCATGATTTTTTTCTTGTCTGTTGGTTTCGCTTCACATTCGCTATCATAAGTAGAGTACATGTAAGCGGTGCTAGTCTCAAACTCTGCGGCACAAGTATCTACCCGTTTGTAGACGGGATGCACGCCTAAGTCCCAACGTTTTTTACGCAGTTGCTTTTGTGAGATACCTAGTAGTTTGGCTAAGCGTAAGTCTGATAAGCCTTTACGTTTAAAGCGACGTAGGTTTTGCTCAGTCAAGCCGCCAAAGCCTAGCGCTTTCACAGTCGCCTCAGTGTTAACGATATCTTCGATTTGTACTAAGAACCAAGGATCAATTTTGGTAAAGCTAAATACTTCATCGACGCTCATGCCAATACGGAAGGCATCGGCCACGTAGTAGATGCGTTCAGGCGTTGGAATAGTAAGACGATTGGTAATCTCACTACGAGCTTTATCAGCGCTAAGTTGACCATCTTTGATAGCCGCAAAGTCGATTTGTTCATCGAAACCATCTGAGCCAGTTTCCATGCCACGTAGGGCTTTTTGCATCGACTCTTGGAAGTTACGACCGATAGCCATAACTTCACCAACTGACTTCATTTGTGTCGACAAAACACTATCCGCTTGCGGGAATTTTTCAAAGTTAAATCTAGGTATTTTAGTGACCACATAATCAAGCGCTGGCTCAAAGCTGGCTGGGGTTTTGCCACCAGTGATATCGTTTTGCAATTCGTCTAGGGTATAGCCGACTGCTAGTTTTGCAGCGATTTTGGCGATCGGAAAGCCAGTAGCTTTTGAGGCTAAGGCTGATGAGCGCGATACGCGTGGGTTCATCTCGATGACGACCATGCGGCCAGTATCAGGATTAATGCCGAACTGTACGTTAGAGCCACCGGTTTCTACCCCGATCTCACGCAGTACTGCCAAAGAGGCGTTACGCATGATTTGGTATTCTTTATCGGTCAAGGTTTGTGCTGGGGCAACAGTGATAGAGTCGCCCGTATGCACGCCCATCGGATCGAAGTTTTCAATGGCACAGATGATGATACAGTTGTCTTTTTTGTCACGAACCACTTCCATCTCGTATTCTTTCCAACCGATCAACGACTCATCAATCAGCAACTGATGGTTCGGTGATAAGTCAAAGCCACGCTCACAAATCTCGATGAATTCGTCACGGTTATAAGCGATACCGCCGCCTGAGCCGCCCATAGTGAATGAGGGACGGATGATGCACGGATAGCCCATTTTTTCTTGCGTAGCAAAGGCCTCTTCCATAGTCTCAGCAGTCTCGGCACGAGGGCATTCAAGGCCAATACGCTTCATAGCTTTATCAAACAAGTTGCGGTCTTCTGCCATCTCGATTGAGTCTTTGGTCGCGCCAATCAACTCGCAATTATATTTAGTCAATACGCCGTGCTTATCTAACTCTAAGGCACAGTTCAAAGCCGTTTGACCACCCATCGTTGGTAGGATGGCATCAGGGCGCTCTTTAGCGATAATTTGCTCAACAGTCTGCCAAGTAATCGGCTCAATATAAGTGGCATCAGCCATCGCCGGATCAGTCATGATAGTCGCTGGATTAGAGTTAACTAAGATGACTCGGTAGCCTTCTTCTTTTAGGGCTTTACATGCTTGTGCGCCTGAATAGTCGAACTCACACGCTTGGCCGATAACGATAGGGCCTGCGCCAATGATAAGAATACTTTTTATGTCGGTACGTTTTGGCATAATGTTTTTAAGTCCTATTTTGGCGAGTTTATATTTGTATGATGTTTGGGTAAGCAACAAGATTTATAAATAATTAAAAATCTTCTGAAGACAATGTGATTTAATAATTTTAAATACTAAAATAATTTTTATTTAATTTTAAGTAGTATCATTTACTTAATGTTAATCTTTTCAAGAGCAATATCAAGACAGGCTAAAAACTCTATAAATTCATCTGATGAATACGAATAGTTAGATAACCCAACTTCTAGCGCATGTCCAATTACAGCAAAAGTTTGTTTGAGAGATAACTCTGAGTTTTTAGCTAATAATTCAGAAAACCTTCCTAATTCACTAATCGTAAATCCGTATTCATACTTTGCTATTTCTATATCCTCTAACATTATTTCAATAATGTCTGAGTCTAAAGTACGGGTATGTATCAATGGAATATCACGAATAATATCTTCTAATAAATCAAACGGTAATTCTTCATTAAAATTGCTCAAAAGAATATAAGCGAAATCCCAGCGTTGTTTAGCTGATAACTTTGATAAATCCTGAATGTATTTGTTTTGGAAATCTTGTAATACAGCATTCCATGACTTATCAAAGTTTTGCTTATTTTTATCACTCATATTGCTAGAAAATAATTTATGATCTGACAAAGCGTTATCTATATTACTACCACTTTTTCTCACGAAAAGCTGAGAGATAAAGCTCACTATTTAGACCTAGCCATCATCGCCGCAAACTTATCAAACAATGGCGCAGCATCATGCGGCCCAGGACTGGCTTCGGGATGACCTTGGAAGCTAAAGACTGGTTTATTGGTCAGCTCGATACCTTGGTTGGTGCCGTCAAATAGTGAGCGATGGGTCGCTTTTACATTAGCAGGTAGGGTGTCTTCATCAACCGCAAAGCCATGATTTTGACTGGTAATCATAACCGTGCCTGTGGCTAGATCCTGTACTGGATGGTTAGCACCATGATGACCGGTTTTCATTTTGATAGTATTGGCACCACTAGCTAGACCGATTAGCTGATGACCTAAGCAAATACCAAAGGTTGGAATGTTAGTTTCTTCGATGATATGACGGACGGCATCGATAGCATAGTCACAAGCCGCAGGGTCGCCTGGGCCGTTCGATAAGAAGATACCCTCTGGATTCATGGCAATTACATCAGCAATCGGAGTCTGCGCTGGAACCACAGTCACATGACAACCACGGTCAACGAGCATACGCAAGATATTGGTCTTAGTACCGAAGTCATAAGCGACGACGTTATATTTTGACTCGATATGAGTGCCGAGCTGTTTAAAGAAGCCACCAGTACCGCTCTCATGGCTACCGACTAAATCGCGGTTGAGTAGGGTGTCTGATAATTCCCAAGTACCGGCTGTCCACTCAAAGCTATCAGAAGTACAGCACTCTTTGGCTAAGTCCATGCCTTCAATACCAGCAAACTCTTTTGCTAGATTAATCGCTTGTTGCTCATCGTCTTGACTGACCGTTTCACCATTAGAGGCCGTCATGATGCAGCCATTCTGTGCGCCTTTATCCCGTAATAGGCGAGTAAGCTGGCGAGTATCAATCTCAGCAATAGCAACAGTATCGTTACGCTTGAGATAGTCAGTCAAGGATTCAGAATTGCGGAAGTTAGAGGTAACCATAGTGGCATCACGAATGATGAGGCCTTCTGCCCATATTTGATGCTTATGATCTACATTGCCTGATTCAGCATCTTCAGAGTTAGTACCTGTATTGCCGATGTGCGGATAAGTCAGAGTGACTAGCTGACGGGCATAACTAGGGTCAGTTAGGATTTCTTGATACCCTGTCATAGCCGTATTGAATACCACTTCACCGACACGATGACCCGCGCTACCGATACTCAGACCGCGAAAAATCGTACCGTCTGCTAGTGCCAAAATTGCTTGTATTTCTGTCGATGAATTCAAGGATTGCCTCCGCTGTTATAAGTGAGTGCCCCTATGTTCTGCTAGGATAAATATTGGTTTAAAGTTGCGATTTATAGGACTATAACTGCAGTCAATGAACTATAAAAAACAGCCTGAGACAAAATTTAGCCGCAAAAAAGCGAGAAGACATTATCAACGAAAACTACAAAACCCACTAATTAGTGAATAAGTAAATCGTATCATGTCCGCTCGCTTAGGCACAGATTTTGCGCATTATACTAGAGTTTTGCCCTTAGGGCTAGCGACATAAATAGGAAAAAGCTATAAAAGAGTAATAGTTATGGCCGTACTAAAACTGATAGTTTACGGTCAGTCCATAATAATCAGGGGCAAGGTTAGTGGCGATGTGTAAGTTATCATTATAACTTTTGGTTAGAAACATACTGCTGGCAATGCCCAGCGCCGCACCTGCTAACACGTCAGTGGTATCATGCTCGTCTGCCTCTAAGCGAGTATAAGCGACAAAACCTGCGCCTACATAAGCGGGTATGCTGTATTGGAGTCCATAACGTTTATGGATAAAGCTGGCGCCTTGGAAGGCTACTGATACATGTCTAGAGGGAAACGAATTATTATCGCTACCGTTAGGCCGCTCTTTATCGACAGTAGCTTTGAGCACTTGCGTGGCCGCAAGGTTAGTAGCAAACGAACCATAAAATTGCTTACGACCTGCTGTATCATCCATATAATAGGTGCTACCGTAAGCAATAGCGGGGATAGCAACAGCAACAATATCACCAGCTCTTGTAAGATCTGAGTCATTGGCGATACAAATTGGACTAGTCAAGATCAAGCCTGATGATAACAAGATCGATGCGGCACACTTTTTATGGCTCATAGCCTTACTCCTAAAGATGTTTTGCTATGGGTATTGAAATGCTATCATCCGTTTTTATTTAATGATAAGCCTCAGTTATTGGGTTGCTTCCTTAATCATTCTTTTATTGCTTGTTTAGTCATTTTTTCATTACTTAAAGCTAGCTAGACCAGCGCTAAAGTTCGCTTCAAATCCAGCTTAATGACCATAAAAACTGCCTTTAATAGCAGCTAATTTGGATGACTTGGCAATTGTACTATAAAGCCGGACTAATTTTTTTATTATCTAATACTTATCAAAATCCATTATAAAAACTATTATAAAAACCTTTATCAACACTGATTTATCGCTAGGCACTTGTTGCTAGCTATCTGCTATTGATCAGTTACTATTCACTATTAAGGATCGATTATGATTTATCAATATTTAGACAAAGTACCTAAATTTGCTAGCCCTTTTAATGGTTGGGTAGCCGACTCAGCACGAGTGATTGGTGATGTCTATTTGGGTCATCAAGCTAGTGTTTGGTTCGGCGCTGTAATCCGTGGAGACAATGAGCGCATTCACATCGGCGACTATAGTAATGTGCAAGAGAATAGCGTTATCCATACTGATGCAGGCATTGAGGTCAGTATTGGTAACTATGTTACTATTGGTCATTTGGCGATGTTACACGGCTGCGAAATCGGTGATAATAGCTTGATTGGCATTGGTGCGGTAGTGCTTAATAATGCCAAAATTGGCAAAAACTGCATCATCGGTGCTAAGGCTTTAATCACCGAAGGCAAAGAGATTCCAGACAACTCATTAGTGATGGGCGCACCTGCCAAAGTAGTCAAAACGCTCACTGATGAGCAAGTCGCTATGCTGCAAGCTTCTGCCATGCATTATGCCGCGCGTTGCCAAAATTTTAAAAATGGTCTAAAAGAAATAGCTATGCCTGAATAGATAGGCGCCAGCTTTACAGTTAATACCATTCTAAGTATGCTTACCTATTATCGACGAGTATCACCCTATGAGTAACCCAGCTATTGATTCTTCACTTAACCATTCTTCTATTAATAACATCCCCGCATCAAAGCGCACTTTAGCCTTATTTGACTTAGACCACACTCTACTCGATGTCGATAGCGACTATTTATGGGGAGAATACATTGTTAATAACGGTCTGGTCGATGAGGCGGAATATCGAACTGCCAATCAAGCCTTTTATGAGCAATATATCGAAGGCACGCTAGATGCGACTGAATATAATGAGTTTGTAGCGCAGTTTTTGACTAGCTTGCCGCTGCCGCGCTTGCATGAGCTACGTGAACACTATATCCAGACTGAGATCGAACCGCATATACGTCCAAAGGCGCTAAAGGTATTGGGTGAACATATCGAATTAGGCCATGATGTAGTGATTATCTCAGCGACTAACGATTTTGTAGTATCGGCTATCGCTAAGCGCTTTGGGGTAGAGCAGGCGAATGTATTAGCGACGCCACTTGAAATCATTGATAAGCGTTATACCGGTAAATTAACTGACAAACCCAATTTCAAAGAAGGTAAAATCTATCATCTGAATAAATGGCTGGACAAGCAGCAAGCTGCTGGCGTTAGCTTTGATAAAACTTATGCTTATTCGGATTCCAAAAATGATTTACCGTTATTGCAATGGGCGGATGTGGCCGTTTGCGTCTCACCCGACGATGCTTTACATGCGCATGCTTTAGCGCATCGCTGGGCAGTGGAGGATTGGAGTATTTAGTTTTATTCAGGTATCGAATATTTTATAAGTAGCGTGGGTGGTAACCCACGTGATAATTTAGCTCAGCGTTCCGTGACTGTCATGATTATGGAAATCCTATTTAAAGAATTTCCCTTGCAAAGCTAAAATTGCATTGCAATTTTTTAACGCTTTTCAGGCGTAGGCTAGGTTTTTA
The DNA here is from genome assembly GCF_018919485.1 of Psychrobacter sp. TAE2020. Taxonomy (GTDB): domain Bacteria; phylum Pseudomonadota; class Gammaproteobacteria; order Pseudomonadales; family Moraxellaceae; genus Psychrobacter. Next base: position 952,878 of record NZ_JAHLMU010000001.1, on the reverse strand, counting down.
ACCCAGCGTTTTCAATTCGTAAAGTCTTGCAGCGGGGCTAAAAGCACTAGCCTACAACAGACCTTATTTATCTTATTTTTATTACTTATTAACCTTTAGGAACATTTATGGAAATCAATCCGTATCAAGAGCAAATCAAAGACTTATCTGAGCGTGGACAGGACTTACGGAGGTATCTTTGACTTCGATGGTAAGCAAGAGCGCTTAGAAGAAGTTAATTTAGAACTAGAAAACCCTGAGCTATGGAACGATCCTGAGCGAGCGACTAAGATCAATAAAGAAAAGAGCCATTTGGATGGCGTTATCGACGTAGTGGTATCGCTTGAGACTACCTTAGAAGATGCAACAGCGATGCTAGAACTAGCCGTTGAAGCGGAAGATGAGTCATTGCTTAACGATGTACAAGCTGAGCTGGACAGTGCTGAAAAGCGGGTGGCAGATTTAGAGTTTCGCCGGATGTTCAGCGGTGAAATGGATCCTAACAATTGCTATTTAGATATTCAGTCTGGTAGCGGGGGTACTGAAGCGCAAGATTGGGCGGAAATGCTGCTGCGTATGTACACCCGCTGGGCAGAAGCGCATGGCTTTAAGGTTGAGGTCATTGAAATCTCATCTGGCAGCGTGGCAGGTATCAAGTCAGCAACCATTGAGATTAAAGGTGATTATGCCTTTGGCTGGTTACGCACAGAGATTGGCGTGCATCGCTTAGTTCGTAAGTCACCGTTCGATAGTAATAACGGCCGTCATACTTCATTCGCTGCGGTGTTTGTATCGCCTGAGATTGATGATGATATCGATATCGATATTAACCCAGCAGATTTGCGCATTGATACCTATCGCTCATCGGGCGCTGGTGGTCAGCACGTGAACACTACTGACTCTGCGGTGCGTATTACTCATGAGCCAAGTGGCGTAGTAGTGACTTGTCAGAACGAGCGTAGTCAGCATGGTAACAAAGCCACAGCGATGAAAATGCTGCGTGCTAAACTTTATGAGCTGGAAATGCAAAAGCGCATGGAGAGCCAACAAGCGGTTGAAGACGGTAAGTCTGATGTTGGTTGGGGCAGCCAGATTCGCTCTTATGTCCTCGATGACTCGCGTATCAAAGACTTACGTACTGGCGTTGAAACCTTTAATACCGGAGCGGTACTCGATGGCGACTTGGATCAGTTTATCGAAGCCAGTCTAAAAGCGGGTTTATAAGCCTCAATTCATATTTAAAAAACCAAAACTTAATTAAGGAAGATTATGCCAAGCGTTAATCAATATTTTGATGATAAAGTGACTTCTATTGCCTTTCAAACCGCTACTAAGCCAGCTACTGTAGGCGTTATGTCTATCGGTGACTATGAGTTCGGTACTAGCGAGTTTGAGACTATGAGTGTGGTTAGTGGCGCATTAACGGTCAAGTTGCCTGACAGCGATGAGTGGCAAACCTTTGCTGCTGGCGAGCAATTTACTATTGAAGCCAATAAAAAATTCAAAGTAAAAGTCGCAGTTGAAAGTGCTTATCTATGCTTATATGGTAAGTAGGATTTGTAACTAGTAGCGGTTATGTAGATCGTTTTCCCCGCTAAAAAAAACGCCAAACATTATCTGATTGGCGTTTTTTTATGGCTGTTATTTCTATACCTATTATATGACTAACTGAGCGGTAAACTGTTTTGAGTCATAAATCTTTTCGGTATTGCACCATATCTGTTTGACTAGCGATATGGTCATAAAGCACCCTTGCTGGAGTGTTGCTCTGTTGGGTAGTCCAATAAACACGATTACAGCCTCGTTGCTTAGCGAAATCATAAACGTATTCAATCAACGTACGGCCAACCCCTTGTCCACGCACCGATCCATCGACATATAAATCTTCCAAATAGCAACAGTCAGTAGTGTTCCAAGTATTAGGGTGTAGCACTACATGAGTGATGCCGACTAATACACCAGCCATCCGAGCGCCAAAGCCGTAGATTGCTATCTCACTGTCGATTATCTTGCGCCAAGTATAGTCGGTGGTTTCAGCTGCTAAGCTCGTCTCATAAAAGCTTAAATAGTTTTGCCATAGCGTTAACCAAGCATCATAGTCAGAATCTACAAGCGGGGTTATGGTAATAGAAGATTTACTAGTCATAGTTTATTCAGCTTTACAAAGTTAAAGGGTGTTAAATTATGCCTTAATAGTCATAATTTTATAACCCTGCCAGCCATCATATTGTGCAGCAGGGTGCTTTTAGGCGGTTGCAGGTTTTACACAGGATTACACATTAGGCGTGGCAAACAAACAGTAAAAAAACTGCGAACTCTCTATGCTAAGGCTACGAGAGGTTATTGACTGTCTACTACTAAACTTTAACGACTAAAAATAAAATATCTAATGGTTAAAGTCCAGGCAGCTGCTGGCGATAGCTTACTCAAAATCTTAGTGAAAAAAGGCGCACTATTTTATGGCTAATCGGACTGAGCAAGCAATGATAGAAGATCTACGTCATGATTATGAGTCGCTTGCACGCCGTGCCAAGCTACTTTATGTTAGTGATGAGGAACCAGGCTATCAGCGTCGTCGTCATGGGCGCGGTTTTACTTATCGTGATGCTACTGGCCATACGGTCAAAGATAAAAAGCTACGCCAACGTTTTGAGGCGTTAGTTATTCCACCGATGTGGTCAGAGGTGTGGATATGCCAAGATGATAGAGGACATATCCAATCGACGGGCCGTGATGACAAAGCGCGTAAGCAATATTTATACCATGAGCTTTGGGATAATGTGCGTGACCAAGCCAAGTTCGATGCTATGATTGGCTTTGCTGAGGCGTTACCTAATCTGCGTGCGCAAGTTGAGCTGGATTTGGAGACAACGTCGTTATCTCGTGCTAATGTATTGGCTGCGGTAGTCAAACTGTTAGAGACCACCCTAATTCGGATAGGTAATAGTCGCTACGCTAAACTCAATAAGAGCTATGGTCTTAGTACTCTACGCAGTAAGCATGTCAGCGAGATCGACAATGGGTTGGCCTTTGACTTCGTTGGTAAGAGTGCCAAAACTCATCATATTGAATTACAAGATGAGCGTTTGATTGCTATTGTACAAGCGTGCTCGGAGCTACCAGGCTATCAGATATTTAAATATCTTGACGAGCAAGGTGACAAGCAAGTGGTGGATAGCGCTGATATCAATCGTTACTTACGTGAGAATCTGTGTGCTGATAGTAGTAGTGATAATCAGGATCAAGAAGAGGTTGATAGACGCTATAGTGCCAAAGATTTTCGTACTTGGATGGCTAGTGTGTTGGCTGCCAGCTATCTCTATGACGAGCTACATAGCCCCGCAGGAGCAGAGATAGTCGCTAGCGAACCGCATAGCAAGCTGCGCCAAGCATTAGTGACAGAAATGGTCAAAGAAGTAGCTAGCGAGTTAGGCAATACCCCTAGTGTCTGCCGTTCCTCCTATATTCACCCCGTTATCATCGAGCGGTTTTTGGCTGGAGAGTTCTTTGAACCTTATAAACAAGCACGACGTGGACGCACTAAGCAGTATCAAAGCTCTGAAGAAAAAGCCTTACTTAGCTTCTTATACCGCTTAGAGGTTTGAAACTGCTGAAGCAATAAAGTAATAAAGTAGTACAAGTTAATTCATTACTAAAGGAATAGTTATGAAAATTGAAAACAGCAGTTTTTTGGTTACTGGTGGGGCATCTGGGCTGGGCGAAGCCGTGGTTCGGGCTATCACGGCTCAAGGTGGTAATGTAGTCATAGCGGATCTCAATGAAGCCGTTGGTCAAGCTTTAGTAGCAGAGCTAGGCGCTAAGGTACGTTTTACACGTTGTGATATAACTAATGGCGATGAAGTACAAGCTGCTGTACAGCTAGCCGAACAAGATTTTGGTGGCTTACAAGGTTCTATTAACTGCGCTGGTATTGCCGTAGTACAAAAGTTACTCGATCGTGATAACAATCCTGCCGACCTTGAGGCATTTAGCCGTGGGGTGAATATTAATCTAGTTGGTTCCTTCAATGTGGCACGCTTAGTAGCTGCTAGTATTGCTCGCCGAGTTGCTGCTACTAATATCGCTAATAGTGATGCCAATCAAGAGACTGAAAAGAACCTAGATCAAGGGGTGATTATCAATACCGCCTCCGTTGCAGCCTTTGATGGACAAGTTGGCCAAGCCAGTTATGCCTCTTCTAAAGCTGGGGTAGTTGGCTTGACTCTACCTTTGGCTCGTGAGCTGGCACGTCATGGTATTCGGGTAATGACTATTGCGCCCGGAGTTTTTGGCACCCCAATGATGAATAGCATCCCAGAAAAAGCGCGCGAGCAGTTGGAGTTAGCCGTTCCTTATCCTAAGCGCTTGGGCGCACCTAGTGAGTTTGCTAAGTTAGTTACCCATATCATCGATAACGCTTATCTCAATGGTGAAGTGATTCGCTTGGATGGGGCTATTCGTATGACTTAAGGCTTAAAAAGTCGATTTTCGCAGTATTTAAGGTACTCGCAGTATTGATAGTGTTCGCAGTATCCACGGTATTAATAGTATTCGCACATAACTTAGCCCTAGGTTTTGCTATATTGATGACAAAAGTTTTTACGCAACATTCAAATAGCCCTAATAAGGATTAAAACCTATGTCGTTTTCTACTATGGATACTAATAAAGGCTTACGCTGGTTACTAGTCGCTATTGGCCTTGTGCTGATTATTAGTGTTGCTACTAGCAGTTACGCAAAGAGTGTCACTAACTATGAGCAGCCTATCGATGACAGCGTAACTATCGATAAGATATTTGTCGATAAGTCTAAGCGGCTGTTAAAGCTAATGAATAAAGATCAGGTTATTAAGAGCTACCATGTGGCCTTAGGAGACAGTCCAGCAGGTCATAAGCAGCGACAAGGTGATGAGCGTACCCCGACAGGCAACTATATTTTAGATTATAAAAATGAAAAATCTAAATTTTATCGCTCTATTCATGTTAGCTACCCTAATGCTGCTGATAAAGCCCGTGCCAAAAAGCTTGGCGTTAATGCTGGCGGCGATATTATGATCCATGGCCAGACTAACGGTTTAGGTCATTTGGCGGCGATTACTCAGCAACGTAATTGGACGGATGGTTGTATCGCAGTTACTAATGATGAGATGGATGAAATTATGGCTATCTATAAAGTAGGTATGCCGATTGAAATTGTAGAATAGGCCAGCACAGTTACTGTTTTTTTGATTGCCATTTTTCAATCATTGGTTTTCGATTGTTTCTTGCTTAGTATTTCAATAGATAGTCAGCTATTCCCAGCGTTTGTTCTTAGCCGAGCAAGCGCTTATTTTTTACATTTTTTAAAGATTTTATGGTTTTATTGTCCTTGAAATAGTCGTTAAATATACCAATTAATTAGTCAAGTTAAATATCACTGTTATAAGTAAGGTTTTATTGATTAGCTAGGTTGAAATAACCCATAAGTTACCTTATATACATAACAGAGAATGGTAAGTAAAAACTATAAATTTGCTGCCAAATATACCAATTATAAAAGGATCTAAAATATGAGATTTGAAAAATTTACTCAAAAGTTGCAATCAGCGATTCAAGAAGCGCAGAGCTTAGCGCTAGGGCGTGATAATACTGGGATAGATCCAGTACATCTACTAGCGGTTTTGTTGCAAGATGAATCGAATTTGTCTATCTGTCAGCAAGCTGGCGGTTCTATCCCCGCATTGAAAAATGGGGTAGCCAAAGCCTTAGATAATCAAGCAACGATTAGCGAGCCGACTGGTGATGTCAATCTGAATCCAAACTCAGTCAAAATATTGAACCTTGCTGATCGGCAAGCACAAAAAGAAGGCGATGATTTTATCGCTACTGAATGGGTGATGCTAGCGCTAGCGGAACAAGGTGAAACTAAGAAGATATTTGAAAATGCTGGGGTAACGGCGACTAAATTAAAAGCAGTCATTGAACAGCTACGTGGCGATCAAACCGTTAACAATCAAAACGCAGAAGATCAACGTGATGCGTTAAATAAGTACACTATCAATCTGACAGAGCAAGCAGAGCTTGGTAAGTTGGATCCAGTAATTGGGCGTGACGAAGAGATTCGCCGTACTATTCAAGTGCTGTCACGTCGGACTAAGAATAACCCGGTATTAATCGGTGAGCCTGGTGTGGGTAAGACCGCAATTGTTGAAGGCTTAGCGCAAAAAATTATCAATGGCGATGTGCCAGAAGGCTTACGTCATAAAGAAGTACTATCATTAGACTTAGGCTCACTGATTGCGGGCGCTAAGTTCCGTGGTGAGTTTGAAGAGCGCCTAAAAAGCGTACTTAGCGACTTAGCTAAGCAAGAGGGTAATGTCATCTTGTTTATTGATGAGCTACATACTTTGGTAGGCGCTGGTAAAGCAGACGGCGCGATGGATGCGGGCAATATGCTGAAGCCAGCGCTAGCTCGTGGTGAGCTGCATTGTGTAGGGGCGACTACTTTAGATGAATATCGCAAATACATCGAAAAAGATGCTGCCCTTGAGCGCCGCTTCCAAAAAGTGCTAGTCGATGAGCCAACGGTTGAAGATACTATTGCGATTTTACGTGGTCTTAAAGAGCGTTATGAGCTGCATCATGGGGTCGATATCCAAGATAGCGCCATTATTGCTGCTGCTCGTATGAGTCATCGCTATATTACTGATCGTAAATTGCCAGATAAAGCGATTGATTTGATTGATGAGGCTGCTAGCCGTCTACGCATGGAGATGGACAGCAAACCTGAGTCGTTAGGTAAGCTCGATAGCCGTTTGATTCAGCTTAAAATGCAACGTGAAGTGCTCAAAAACGAAGAAGATGCTGGTGCGCAAGCTGAGCGTAAAGCGTTAAATATACAAATCGAAGAGTTAGAAAAAGAATACGCTGATCTCAATGAGATTTGGCAAGCTGAAAAAGCGCTAGTCAAAGGTAGTCAGCAGTTAAAAGATGAGTTAGATAAAGCCCGTACTGCTTATGACAAAGCCAGTCGTGAAGGGGACTATGAAGCGATGTCAAAATTGCAGTATGAGACTATTCCGCAGTTAGAGCGCCGGATTACTGAGTCTGATCTTGCTGAGCAAAAGGAGCAGACTAATGCGCCTAATATCAAGCTGCTACGTAATAAAGTGACGGATAATGAGATCGCTGAAGTGGTTAGCGCGGCCACTGGTATCCCAGTCAGTAAAATGATGCAGGGCGAGCGTGATAAACTGCTGGCGATGGAAGAAAAACTCCATGAGCGGGTCATCGGTCAGGACGAAGCAGTAGAGGCGGTAGCCAATGCGGTACGTCGTAGTCGCGCCGGCTTGTCTGATCCCAACCGTCCTTCAGGGTCTTTTCTATTCTTAGGCCCAACAGGGGTAGGTAAGACTGAGCTGACTAAATCACTAGCGCACTTCTTGTTTGATAGCGAGGACTCGTTAGTCCGTATCGATATGAGCGAATACATGGAGAAGCACAGCGTTAGCCGCTTAGTGGGCGCACCCCCAGGGTACGTTGGTTATGAAGAAGGTGGTGCATTGACCGAAGCGGTACGCCGTAAGCCTTATAGCGTAGTACTGTTCGATGAAGTGGAAAAAGCGCATCCAGACGTGTTTAATATTTTATTGCAAGTGCTCGATGATGGACGCCTGACTGACTCACAAGGACGAGTAGTCGATTTTAAAAACACCGTCATTATCATGACTAGTAATTTAGGCTCGCATAAAATTCAAGAAATGGTCGGCGAGAGTTATGAGGATATTAAGTCTGAGGTGATGGATTCAGTTAGTGAGCATTTCCGCCCAGAGTTCGTAAACCGTATCGACGAGATTGTGGTATTCCATGCTTTAGGGCAAGCACAAATGGCTGGTATTGCTGATATCCAGATTGATCGTTTACGCAGTCGCTTACAAGAGCGTGAATTGGATATCACCTTAAGTGACGAGGCGATGACTCAGCTAGTGGCTGTTGGTTATGATCCAGTATATGGCGCGCGTCCTCTAAAACGTGCGATTCAGCAAGAGATCGAAAATCCGCTGTCATTAAAACTGCTAGCTGGCGATTTCGTGGCAGGGGATATCATCAAAGTCGAAGTTGGCAATGATGATCGATTGACTTTTAATAAGCTTAGAATGAGCTAATTAGAGAGTCAAACTTAGGTGTTTAATGTTAGCTTTTATAACGCTAACTATTGACGCTCAATGCTAATGTTAGGTACTTAACCCTAACACTAGTGTTAGCTAATAGTGACCCACCCCTTACTTGCCCTAGCAGGTAAGGGGTTTTATGTTTTTAGCTATTAACTTAAGGGCTTATGTTATAGATGAGTCTAGTACTAGTTAAGATTTTGGCCTAGATTTTAGTTTAACTACTGGCTTGGGTTTTAGCCTAGCTGTAAGAGCAAATGGCTCGGAGTTAATAGGGTTATGATAAGAAATACTCTGTATAAGTAGTAGAGGGGTAAGGATGCGCACTAATAGACAATAGACAGTAACAAAAGAAGATTGCTATGCTTACAAGCACCATAATAATAGACTTTCATCAAGTGTTCCTCACCAGTCACTCTACTAGCTAAATTATTTTATATCTCAATAAATTTTGCTAAGTTATTGAAAATATGTTGGTTATTTTATTTGGCTAATTTTTGCCATTTGTTGATAATTGGTAACCAGTTTGTTACAGTGACCTTCCTTAGAAATTGAGATTTAAAGATGGATCATGTGAAGGTTGGCAGATTAGGTCCGTTTCCAAAGGTGAGTAAACCTGTTTTTATTACCTCAGCATTACTTATCGTTGGATTTATTATTTTTGGCGCTTTCTTTACTGAAACCGCTGGTGCTGTATTTGGTTTTTTACAAAAATTTATTACTGATAAGTTTGGCTGGATGTTTATTATTTTAATGAATGTTGCACTAGTCTTTTGTATTTACTTAGCAGCGAGCCGTTATGGTGATATTCGTTTAGGACAACAAACAGAACGTCCGCAATACAGTTTGTTCTCTTGGATAGGTATGCTGTTTTCGGCAGGTATTGGTATTGGGTTAGTATATTGGGGAACGGCTGAACCCTTATATCACTTTATGGCACCGCCATTAGGTGAGGCTGAAACTATAGAAGCCGCCAAGCAAGCGATGAGTATTTCATTCTTGCATTGGGGATTACATGCATGGGCTATTTATACTATAGTCGCTTTATCATTAGCCTATTTCCATTTTCGACGTGGATTACCGCTATCTATTCGCTCAACCCTGTACCCAATATTGGGTAAAAAGATTTATGGGCGTTGGGGTCACACAGTCGATATCTTAGCCGTATTTGGCACGATGTTTGGGGTAGTAACCTCTTTAGGTTTAGGGGTAATGCAGATAAACTCTGGCCTCGAAAACTTATTCGGTATACCCAACTCTTTAACCGTACAGTTCGTTATTATCGCTGTTGTAACCGCATTAGCTTGCGGGTCATTGATGTTAGGTCTTGATAAAGGAATCAAGCGTTTAAGCGATATCAATATGGGTTTTACTGGCGTACTATTAGCGTTTATGGTCATTTTGGGACCCACTTTATTTATTTTCGATAGTTTTATTGAAAATATCGGTAATTACTTAGTAGCTCTAGTGCCTTTATCTACTTGGGGTGAAGCTTATAGTAATACCGATTGGCAAAGTGGTTGGACTATATTCTACTGGGCGTGGTGGGTAAGCTGGGCCCCATTCGTAGGGGTATTTATTGCCCGTATTAGTCGTGGCCGTACCATACGTGAGTTCGTATTAGGTGTCCTATTAATCCCTATGCTTATTTTGTTCTTTTGGTTCACAACTTTCGGTGGGGTGGCTATTCATATGGAGCTGCTTGCCGCTCTTGATCCAGCATTAGTCAGTCCAGGGTTGGTAGAAGCGGTCCAAGCCGATACTGGTAGCGCTATCTTTAAGTTGGTCGAATACTATCCACTTACTAAGCCTGTTACTTTGATGATTGTGATTATGATTGTGCTGTGGTTTGTGACTTCATCAGATTCAGCCAGTTTCGTTATTGATATGCTGACTGCTGGTGGTGATACTAATCCGCCAAAGATTCAGCGCTTATTTTGGGCAACGATGGAAGGTTTAATTGCTGCCATATTATTAGCAGCTGGTGGACTTGGTGCCTTACAAGCTGCCGCTATTGTGGCAGGACTGCCATTTGCACTAGTAATATTTGTGATGATGTATGCGCTGTTACGGGGTCTAGGTCGTGATCGATTGATCCTCTATCGAGCGCAACAACACTTTATCACTGATGAGTCTGCGGATCACAACTCGGCTAATGAGTTCGTCGATGAAGACCTTTTAAAGGGTCCCCCTAAGATTGCATCAGGAGAATAAAAGCTAGCTCTTCATTCTCTAAATATAGCATTAGCTCAGATATTTTTGTAACAATAAAACCCCAAGATACCTAGTTATCTTGGGGTTTTATTTATTAGTAGAACTATAAAGAGCACTAGCTGATTTGATAGTTAGTCCTTATCTTGTTATGGTGTCCCTCTTAAAAATTTGAGACGATGACATGGATCATGTAAAAGTTGGCCGCTTGGGCCCTTTTCCGCGGGTAAGTAAACCTGTGTTCTTAACCTCTGCGTTATTAATTCTGGCATTTATTATCTTTGGTGCGTTTTTTAATGAACAAGCAGAATTAGTATTCAATCAAGCAAAAGCATTTGTTTCGGTACGTTTTGGCTGGTTCTTTATCGTAGTAGTCAATTTAGCTTTGGTCATGAGTATCTACATGATCTTTAGTCGCTATGGCGATATCAGGCTTGGTCATCAGACCGAAAAGCCAGAATACAATTTATTTTCTTGGATAGGTATGCTGTTTTCAGCGGGTATCGGTATCGGACTGTTATATTGGGGTACTGCTGAGCCGCTGTATCACTTTATGGCACCACCATTAGGAGAAGCTGAAACTATTGCGGCCGCTAAACAGGCAATGAATATCTCATTCCTGCACTATGGTCTGCATGTGTGGGCGATCTACGGTATGGTCGCTTTGTCATTGGCTTATTTCCATTATCGAGTAGGCTTACCTTTAGCCATTCGCTCAACGCTCTATCCTTTGATCGGCAAAAAAATCTACGGTCCAATGGGTCATACGGTCGATACTTTGGCAGTATTTGGTACGATGTTCGGGGTAGTAACGACACTAGGTTTAGGGGTATTACAGATCAACTCAGGTCTTACTACCTTATTTGGTATTCCTAATAATATTACTGTACAGATTATTTTGATCGCTTTTATCACTATGCTGGCGGGATTATCGCTGTTTATGGGCTTAGATAAAGGCATTAAACGCTTAAGTGATATCAACATATTATTCACTATAGTGCTACTAAGCTTTGTGATTATACTAGGCCCTACGCAGTTTATTTTTAATAGTTTTGTCGAAAATGTGGGTAACTATCTGCATCAAGTTGTTCCATTAGGTCTATGGACAGAGTCTTATAACGGTAAAGAGAACTGGCAGTCATCTTGGACTATCTTTTACTGGGCCTGGTGGATCAGCTGGTCACCTTTCGTTGGCGTATTTATTGCCCGTATCTCTCGTGGTCGTACTATTCGCGAGTTCATATTAGGGGTGTTGTTAATTCCTATTACTATCTTATTCATATGGTTCACCGCCTTTGGTGGTTCAGCGATACATATGGAACTGCTAGCAGCGGCTGATCCTAGTATTGTTAGCCCTGGTCTCATTGAGGCGGTAAAAGCCGATACTGGTAGCGCTATCTTTAAACTAATGGAATCTTATCCGCTTACCTCAGCCCTTAACTTGCTGATCGTAGTAATGATTGTATTATGGTTTGTGACCTCATCAGATTCTGCTAGTTTCGTTATCGACATGCTGACTTCTGGTGGCGATACTAATCCACCAAAAATTCAGCGTTTATTTTGGGCAGGTACAGAGGGCGTTATCGCTGCAGTATTATTAGCAGCAGGCGGTTTAGGGGCACTACAAGCAGCTTCTATCGTTTCAGGCTTTCCGTTTGCCATTGTAATAGTCATCATGATGTACTCGCTACTGCGTGGTCTAAGTCGCGATAGACTGATCCTCTATCGTAACCAGCAGTGGTTTATCACTGAAGAATCAGCAGAGCATAATTCAGCTAATGAATTCCGTGATGAGGACTTATTGACAGGGCCACCTGACTTCAAAAAGTCTACTGATTAAAATATAGCTTTAGTAAGCTTAAGGGTAAACCCAAAAGTCCCAACTTAGACTATAAGCTGGGACTTTTTTTATGTCAAAAAACTCTATTTAACCGCTCAGTTAAAATTCTCTAGAAAAATCTATACTTAAAGTTTAAGATTAACCTTTAGACCTAAACAGGGATTTAAAAGTTTTTCCTGAGACGAAGGTAATAGTCTGATGTAATGGTCTGATGCAATAGTCTGATGCAATAGTCTGATGCAATAGTCTGACAGGTATCACGCTATAGCCCTTTGAGCGCTAAGTACAACAGTCGAACTATCGAGCTGCCAATTTAGATAAAACAGCGCTGAATAACGACAAAAAAACGGCCCCTTTTAGTCTAAGCTATAAAGGGGCTATTTTATAATTCATAAACGGCTATTAATTAATAGCGTTTAAATAGGCTATGTCTGTTTTTCGATAGTGATGTACTTATCGAAGTTTTGCGCATAATCGGTCAGATTGTCACTAAGCATTTGACGGTATTGCTTGACATAAAACTCAACGATATCGTCTTTTTCTTTAGCAAAGTCATCGCCTTTGATAAAGCCGATTGAGGCCACAGAAGCACTATAACGCGCCGCCGCATAAAGTAGCGAAGCGCCGACTTGACCGGAATGTGCCTGCTCTCCTAGCTGACTATTAGCGACCCCAATGATGGCATCGGCGCGCTGGTAGAATGATTGCATCTCTGGAGTTATTTCAACGCTAGCATCAGTGCTGTCGTTACTATTGATAGTGTTCTTGGTAGTGTCTTGAGCGTCGTTCTGAGACATAAGCTTGTCCTATTAAATATGAGCTGTAAGATAATTGATTTTAAAAAGGGTTTATAAACCGGCATCTGCTTTTAGGATTTCAGCTTTATCTGTTTTTTCCCAAGTAAAAGCAGTCTCAGAGCCTTCACGACCAAAGTGGCCAAAGGTAGAGGTTTGCTGATACATAGGCTGCAATAAGTTTAGCATGCGCGTAATACCATAAGGACGCAAGTCAAAATGTTTGCGAATCAGGATGATTATTTCATCATTACTGATCTTGTTAGTGCCAAAAGTATTGATCGAAATAGAAGTAGGTTCAGCTACGCCAATAGCATAACTAATCTGAACTTCACAACGATCCGCAATACCAGCGGCTACGATATTTTTGGCGACATAACGTACAGCATAAGCCGCACTCCGATCAACCTTGGAGGGATCCTTACCACTGAATGCACCACCACCATGACGTGCCATACCACCATAAGTATCGACGATGATTTTGCGCCCTGTTAGGCCTGCATCACCTACGGGACCACCAATCACAAACTTACCCGTCGGGTTAATGTGATAGCGAGTACCCGCATGTAATAGCTCTGCTGGCAACACGTGCTTGATAATAGATTCCATGATAGCTTCTTGCAGATCAGCTTGCGAGATACTAGGGTCATGCTGAGTTGACAGTACTACGGCATCGATAGAGGTGGGACGATTGCCATCATATTTAAGCGTGACTTGTGCTTTAGCATCAGGACGTAACCAAGGCAAATCACCAGCACGGCGCAGCTCAGACTGACGCTGCATTAAACGATGCGCATATTCGATAGGAGCTGGCATAAGCACGTCAGTTTCGTTACTGGCATAACCAAACATCAAGCCTTGATCACCAGCGCCTTGCTCTTCAGGATTTTGACGATCAACGCCTTGGGCGATTTCAGGGGACTGCTTACCGAGCATGTTGATCACTGCACAAGTTTCGCCATCGAAGCCAAGATCAGAGTGATGATAGCCAATACCGTTAACCGTATCACGCACAATACGTTCAAAGTCAATATTAGCAGTAGTAGTGATCTCGCCTGCTAGCACTACAGCACCGGTTTTGACTAAAGTCTCGCAGGCAACACGTGCCTGTAAATCTTCACGCAAGATTGCATCAAGTATCGCATCGGATATTTGATCGGCCATTTTATCTGGGTGGCCTTCGCTTACGGATTCTGAAGTAAATAAACTATATTCACGCATAGTGGGTTCGCTTAATTGCAGGGACTGTTGTCGATAAGGTCAGTCATTATTGAATGTGGGAAAAAAGAGCAAATAGAACAAAAAATAGCACATTTTACCGTGATTTAGCTTAAAACTCTAGGGCAGCTTTGATATTAGCCAAGCTAGTGTTAGTCGATGGTCATTACTGCTGTCAAATTGTAGCGTAATGCGGTTTCGGCTAGTACAGTACTTACCACGATAGACAAGATTCAGTCAGCGCTATCGGCCATTGACTAGCAGTAAAATATCAGTTCGATAGTCTAACGCGTTTGGCGCTATTGTTTGTAGGCTAACGTTATGCTTATTACGAATAATGCCACCAGTTAAAGAGGTGAACGGTAGACGATAAAGCTCAGATAGGCAGCTAAACATCTTAATAGCGCTTAACAGATCTAAAGGTTCAAAATTATCAAATACTACAGCAGTTAAGGTTTGTATGGAGTTACCTTAGCGTTTTAATAGTCGCTATTAACCGTATTTTTAAATCTCCGCAAAAGCCGCTTTATCCTTAAACATACACTCAGCATACACCGGACATTCGCCGCATTTAGGGGTACGGGCCTGACAAATATAGCGCCCATGCAAAATAAGATAATGGTGAGCATCGAGCATAAAGTCATCGGGTATGCGCGCCACTAGCTTTTGCTCGACGATCAAGACGTTTTTGCCAGTAGCTAGCCCAGTACGATTGCCGACCCGAAAGATATGAGTATCAACCGCCATAGTCGGTTGACCAAAAGCCGTATTCAGCACTACATTAGCGGTCTTGCGCCCAACACCTGCCAGTGATTCTAAATCTTTACGGTTGTCAGGAACTTGGCCATCGAAGTTATCTATTAAGTCGCGACAAGTCTTGATAACGTTTTTTGCTTTAGCATTATAAAGCCCGATGTTTTTTATATAAGGTTTGAGACCATCGACACCTAAAGCCCAAATGGCTGCTGGGGTATTGGCTACTGGATATAACTGTTGAGTGGCAATATTGACACTGATATCAGTAGCCTGCGCTGATAAAATAACGGCGATAAGCAGCTCAAAGTTGCTTTTGTAATGCAGCTCAGTGACAGGCTCTTTAATAGTTTCTGCTAACTTTTCAAAAAACGGCCTAACATTACGTTTAGGCATTAGTCGCGATGGTGGCGTATTAGCGGTTTTATGTTTGACTATTTTACTCATATTTACTCATGTCTAGTAATAGGGGCTGATAACACCTTATAACGTCTTATAAAAGCTAATAGCGATTGGACTAGGGTTGTTAATAACTGTCAGGGCAGCAACGCTAGTTTTAACCGCCTTAAATAAGCGTCAACTCTGCTTTTAGAGCCATAAGCTCTTGCTGCTTGGCCGTATTATCACGCACGCTTAACTGTTTCTCTAACTTTTTAATCTTACTACGTAGCTTAGCTGCCGCAATAGTATCTTTGGCTTGCTGCTCACTGATATCCAAAGTTTGACTAGCGGCATTGTTGAGTTTGGCCTCGACCATACTGACTACTGGTCTAGCATTGCTGCTATCAGCTAGCTGTTCAGTGACGCGCTGAAGGTGAGTGTGATAACGCAAGCGCAAATCATCCTGCTCTTGAGTCCGCTCAGCATCAGTCAGCTCACGCTCGATAGCTACTAAGTCGATGCAATCTACTGGGCAAGGCGCTATACATAGCTCACAGCCAGTACATAAGTCAGTAAAGATAGTATGCATATGCTTACCTGTACCAATGATGGCATCGACTGGACAGGCAGGGATACATTTAGTACAGCCAATACAATCATCCTCACGAATGATAGCTCGCACTTCAGTAGGGCGTTTGGATGTCGGTTCTATCGGCCACTTTGAAGGCTCAGCACTAAGTAGATTGTCAATATTGACATCATGGTCAGTAGCAATAATCTGTGCAATAGCATCAGTAACTGGCTGACCGCCTGGCACACACTTATTATAGGGCTCATAGTTAGTGACGATAGCAGTAGCGTAGGGCAGACAGCCATCAGGATGCTCACACAAGCCGCATTGAGTCTGGGGTAGACAAGCATCGATCTGCGCTATCTTTAATTGAGTCGCTGTCGGTAACGTATCAATAGTCAAAGTATCAAAAAGGATAGGGAGACTAGTTAAGCGCGCATGATTATGGGTAGGAGTGCTGGTATAACTGGACATTCGATCACTGGCCTATAAGCTGGTATAAAAATTAATGGTAAAACTGTTATTCGCCATGATTGTTATTTGCAACAAGGTTTACAGACAAACACCTTGCTCTTGCGCAATTTGGGCAATCAAATCGTAAGCGATACTGCCCTTAAAAGGGATCTTCGGCAAGTTCGATATATCAAAGAACTCTGCATGAGACAGCTCATCTTCTTGGATAACGATATCACCACCCACATAACTAGCTCGAAAGCCTAGCATTAGGTTGGATGGAAACGGCCAAGGCTGGCTACTCACATAGCGGATATCAGTCACCCGAATACCAACTTCCTCAGCCACTTCACGTACTACCGCATGCTCTAAGCTCTCACCAACTTCAACAAAGCCAGCAATCAAACCATACTGTAATGACGGCGTCGTTTGCCCATAGCGATGATGATGTGCCAGCAAGACTTGCATCTCATTAGTCACTGGATTAAGTCGAGTAATAGCGGTAATCACACACGGCTGCACTCGTGGATATTGACGCAGTCGGCAGACTGAGCATACCATTGCTCGCTCACCTGATGTTGCTACTTTTACGGGCGCACTGCAACGGCTACAGAACTGAGTATCTGCTTGCCAGCGCAATAACTGTATGGCTTGACTAAGTTGATCAGCGAGGGCTACTGACAACCTGGCTAATAGCTGGCGATAGGGAATAAAAGCCGTTATGGCACTGTCACTGTCACTGTCACTGTCATTGGCATCTAGAGCAGTATTTTTATTAGCATGGGCTGCAACTTCACCTACACTTGATAACGGGGTTATCTTAGGTAAAGCTAGCTGATGGTTTTGCGCATAATAATAAGTAATAGCGCTAGTCGCTGGTGCGCCATGCTCCATAACTATCGAGTCAGCCGTCGTCGGATCGGCTGATTGCCAGTAGCTAGGGGCTAAGCTGGTCTGCAGTTGGACGCGGCCTAATTGATAAGCTGGCTGCGGCTTATGGTCAGTGCTGAATGCTGGCAAGTCGACTAGTACAGGTGACCAGCCGCTAACTGTTTGCTGACATAACAAAGTTTCATCTTCAAAAACAAATGCACTACTCATTAATAACTATCCAAATAAATTATATAAAACAACTTTTAAAAAAGACCCCTAAAGAAAATACTTCCGTTGAGCGTCCAAAACTAAACATTTAAAACCAAGCATTTAAGACTGAGTATCCAGACTAAGCATTTAAAACAGCCAGCCAAAAATTGACGCACAGTTATTAGGCGGCCAGTAGCTTGCTTAAGCTATGTTGACCCACTTCCAGCGCTTGCTTTATTACCGGTCGCTTATGTTGAGAGCCGTCCAAATAATAGTCTACCGACACCAGCACATCAGCAACATAAGCCAGCATATCGCTGTTAATCAGCTGATTGGATTCAATGCAGGGGGTCAAAAATTTTGCCAATTGATTGAGCATAGTCGCTAAAGTCGATAACTGTACAAAGCTAAGCGCCCCAGCCACTTGACTCATAGTGTGGGGCACTTGTTTTAATAGCTGTAAACCTTGTTTAGGAGCTATTGAATACTCATTGATGACTTTTTCCGTACTAGCAAGGGCGCTACGGCACTCTTTAATCACTGCCTCATAAGCGCTATTGAGCTGATGCAAGGAGATATCAGTATTATTAAGAGGCAGATAGATTTCACCTGGCGTGTGAATCTCAGCCATAGTGATAATAGCGTTTTCAGCGCTCATAAGAACTAGCAATAAATAATCAAAGTCATCAGGAGTCGGTTGCTGCCATTGACTTACCGCTTGCGCTGCACAGCGCAGGGCAGTAGCTGCTGAATTTAGGCCTATCAATTGTAGGGTAGAGCTTAACAATATAAGCTCAGCAACTATTTGCTCGGCTCGAGCCGCAGAGTCATTGAGTTCAGGATTAGCAAAATCACATCGAGAATAAATATCGATTTTTTCTTTGATAGCATTTATATGCAGTTGAACCCACTCATTTAGAGTATCAGTAACTTGTCGATTAGGACCAAACAAAAAGCGCTTCATTCGCTCGCACTGAGTACTATCAAGCTTATTGCTAGTGTACTGTTCACATACCATCTTTGCTTGCTGATGGTCACGTTGGCAGGCAAAACTTACTAAGTCAGCAAAACGACTGTCGATAATCGGTAAATAATTATGAAACTGCTGTTCTAAATAAATAAGCGTGTGCTTTTGGCGTATAGTCAAGGGCAATACAGCCTCGATATCGGTGACTAGCGCATTTGCTGCTTGCCAAAACAAGGTTTGACTATGAGTAGCGATCAGCGCACAAGCAGCGCTCATAGATTCGATTTTTTGCTTATCTATTGCACTAAGCTTACCGTCTTTATTGGTCAACACTACTGCCAAACCACTACGATAAGCATGAGAGAGAAGTTTATGGTCTAAGTTGAGACTACTCAAAGGCTCAAAGTTTTTCTCAGGGTTAGCAATGACTACACTGCTACCACTAAAAGCAAAAAAATAGTATTCATCTATAGGGTCTATACTGCAATGGCTGTAGAGCTTGTTAATAATAGGTAATAATAAGATGGGTTCTACTGTCTCAGTCAAAAGTACGAACTCGATATAACGATCAAAGGTCATAATAGCCTCTGACAAGTCCATAATTAGGGTAGCATTAGTTGAGTCATTCTCATCATTACTGTCATTGTGCTGACTATGGTGATAGAGCTGCTGTAGAGCTGTGCCGATAGCACTACTAAGTAATCGCGCGCCTTTTAAGGCAATCAGCTCAAAGATGCTAGACAACTGCTTCAATACTTCGATCGATTCTAATAATAACGCAGCTTTTTGCTTATCATAATTAAATTCGCTTAAATGACATTCAGTGTCTTTTAGAATAATGACAATCTCTTGATGCAATAAGTGTAAAGAAGGGAGATTAAAATTAGTAATGCTAAGCGTGGGCATACTCAAAGCTAACTGCTCAGTCTGACTCATAATTATTTTTCCGTAAAATTGCGAACTATAAAATGTAAGTAATAGGCTGCAAGTAGCTAAGTTTGGGCGATGAAATATCAATAATTGAGATTAATTTTTAGTATTAAAACTCTTTTTAGAGCGCTATTAAAAATGCTGCTCAGCTGATTACCACTGGGTCATTTTAGTTTTAAGCTCAGGATTTTTTTCTGCCAAGTTAGCGAACCAAGCCTCATTGGCAGTACGGTCCGCTGCTGAGTCTACTAATAGCGCAGCAAGATTAGCAAAATTACTATGAGCAGTATGGCCGCCTTCTGTCTGACTGTCTTCCTCTATCCCTAGCGTCACTTGACCGCCAGTCATAGCCAAATAGACTTCTGCCAAAATCTCCGAATCCAGTAAAGCCCCGTGAAAAGTACGATCTTGTTTACCGACATCTAAGCGCCGTACTAAAGCATCTAGGGTGTTCTTTTGTCCTGGATACTGCTGTTTAGCCATAAACAGTGAGTCTGTCACTTGCACACGCTGAGCAAAGTCCGTCATACCCACTCTATCGAATTCCATGGTCAAAAAACTCATGTCGAACGAAGCGTTATGGGCGATGATCTCAGCGCCATCCATAAAGTCATATAATGACTGAGCAACCTGATCAAAGGTAGGCTTGTCGGTCAAAAAAGCTTCTGAGATACCGTGAATACGTACTACCACTTCATCCATACCACGCTGTGGATTGATATAGACGTGCAGTTTTTCGCCAGTGAATTTACGCCCAATCATCTCTACAATACCAACTTCAATGATCCGATCGCCTTTGAGCGCATCCAGCCCTGTGGTTTCGGTATCCATAATGAGCTGACGATTAGTCTCACCACGATGAATAGGCTTAGGCAACAAAGGGCGAAAATTCGGATTGGCGCGACTAGTATCGCCATCGAACTTAGTTACTTCGGTTAGATCTTTATTATCTATACTTAAGTTGTCTGTCGTCATAACGTTGGTAACCATAGCATCTGTAGTCATAGTATTAGTGATCATAGTAAGGGTGCTGATAGGCGAGCTGATACTTAGAGCAGGCGCATCGAGTTTAGCCTTAGCATTATTTATCGCATTATCTGTTTTTGCATTATTAGTATTAGCACTATCAGTCGTTGCACTATTAATAGTTATATTATCAATAGCTGCCTTATCAATAGTTACATCATAAGCAGGTTGCGGCGAATTAACAGCGACCCTTATCTGCAAAGCCAAGTCATTGCTCGATTCATCGTTTAACGGATAGTTTGAGTCATGGCTTACGTCGCTACTCGAACTAAGGTATAAGTCATCGCTAAACGACCCATCCATTGGGTCATTTGCTTCTTCTGTTTCTGCTTCGTCATCCAGTGCGTCTAAGCCTAACGGGTCAAAATCTAACCAGTCCTCGTCCGCCAAAGCTTGCGGTTCATTGTTAAATAGCTCTTTGGCAACTGTATCGCTATTATCAGCTATGGAGAGTTTTTTTTTAGCGATACTATTAGTATCTTGCTGATCAGTATCTTGCTCGCTGCTTGAGTTTACTCCAAGATTGGCCAGCTCATCAGCCTTTTCATTACCAACATGGCCAGCATGACCTTTGACCCAATGCCAACTGACCTCACGCGCACTATTTAATGCATCCAACTGCTGCCATAAATCTTGATTGGCCACTGGCTTTTTGCTAGCCGTTTTCCAGCCCCGTTTTTTCCAATTGGCGATCCATTCAGTAATACCGTTTTTTACATAGCTTGAGTCAGTCCAAATCTCTAGCTTTAACTCATTCGGGCTGTGCTTAAGCGCTTGGATAGCACCCATTAGCTCCATACGATTATTGGTAGTATCCGCCTCACCACCATATAAATCTTGAGTACTACCATCACTGAATATTAGATGAGCGCCCCAACCACCAGCGCCAGGATTACCCTTACAAGCACCGTCGGTATAAGCTACAGTAGTATTGAGCTTGGCGGCCATAGGGTCAATAGCAAGGTTGGCAATGGTAGACGCTGTTGACATAAAGTTCTCTGACATAAAAGCTCGTTGGGTTTATTAATGATTTAATAACTATTTATTAATTATTGAAAAGGGTCTGGCTCGCTTGGTAGTAAATCAGCACAGTCTAGTTTTATAAAGTATTTTTAATCGGTTATAGTGTAGCAAATTAAACAAGGTCAATGATAACAAATAGCTAGTGAATAGCGCTAATCCTAAGCTATAGAATCATCAACTATAAAGCACATATCAAAACAGAAAACGATTGAATTTCTGCTAAAATAATAACCTTCTTTAATGCTTTTAATACCCTAATGCAGGATAACGATGCCATGCCCTTACGCTCAGATATTATTGGCAACAAGCTCACTATATTGGCGACTAGTCTCACAGCCTGTAGTGTACTATTTTTGACGGGCTGTAGCGATAACAACAGCACAGCTGCAGACACTAAAGCGGTCGAAACTGCGGTAGATCTATCTATATTTGAGGGCTGCTATACGGTAAGTAATGATGAGCCCGCACAAATCAAAGTCAGTGAACAGCAAGGCGTTTGGGTAATGCAAATGAAAGAGCCGGCTAGTGCCAAGCGCGTCTGGGATACTCCTGAGCCATTAGAAATTGTCAAAAGTAGCGAAATTCCAAAATTCTTTTCGATAGACCCAGATAATGTCGATGCTGTAATCGCTCGTCCTGATCGAGTTCTAGTACTAGCTCATGTCAAACCAGTATATGCCAATATAGATCCGCTACTAGATAGCGAGTATTTGTCATATATCTATAAAGGAGCAAATACTATCTATCGGGTGGAGTGTGATGAGATTAATACCGATATTTTAGCCAATCCGCATGCTAATTTAGTTATCGATAATGTCAATGACAGTATTTGAGTAATGGGCTGTCCGAGATTGAGCGGTTATTTATATACTGCTTGTTGATACAGAATTTTATTAAGTACTACAAGAGTCAAAATCTATGAATTTTTTGAGTTATGTCATTTTAGGTGGCTTGTCTTACGCGGCAGGTTGGGCGGTCAGGGTTCATGTATTAGGTAAACAGCCAGCGCCAGAGCAACCTTATAATCTAAAGCATCCCACTATTTTAGGTTATTTGGCTGGGTTTTTTATTATTATGCTGATTATCTCATGGCTAATGGGTCGCTATATATTGGGTCATCTACAAATAGATTTATTGTTTATTATTATCAACAGCATCGTTGCTACTTTTGTGTTTTCATTTGGCCTAAACCCAGAAAAAGCCCGTTATGAGGTGCCTGATGATAAGTTTTAAAAAACGGTCTTTATAGACCCTGCTTTAAGCAACCAGTCATCAATAAAGCCTAAGACCGATATTTTTAAGCAAAAATAATGACCAAGGCTATTAGGCATTGGTCATTTGCATTTGTGTACTACTGTTTTCTATAGTGCTGCTTGCTATTAAACTATCAATAGCTCAGGGCTTATATTAAGCTTCTGTTTGGGCTGACTCATGCTTTTGTGCTTGTTTCCACGCTTGATATTTATGTAGATCTTTTTCGACTAGTTTCAAACAAAAAGCAATGACTAGAGCATCATCAATGTGACCAATAACTGGGATGAAGTCCGGAATGATATCAATAGGGTTTATTACATAGATTAAACCAAAAACGATTGCTGAGATGGTCTTATAAGGGATGTCACGATAGTTGCCTTGATAGTAATCTTTGACTAAGCTGACAAACAAAACGATATCAGTAGTAAAGCGCTCAAGATGGCTACTATCTTTTACTTTTTCTTTAAGATTTTCTTCTTCTTCAATAATATACTCAAGATCAGCATCTAATAACTTTTCGTCTTTTACGCTATTTTGCATCTCTTCGGTTTTAGCATTTATTTTATCGTTAAATAGCATATTTTTGCTAAGGTTAGTATCATCCTTTTTTTTGTCCGTCATTATCATTATTCCTTATTTTGGTTTATTAGTGAGTGCATACTATAGCAAGAGTGTTGGTAGCTACCAAATATAGTTACTTAGCAATTTGTTATGCGCTGGTAGCAACCTTACTGTTTGTAGTAACTTTCTAGATGCAAGGTTATTATACGAGCTCATCATGTAACCTTTTCATAAAAACATCGTCATAAAACATTGTCATATAAGCTTGTACGCATTGACACAAAATATTTTGATCTAGATTTTAAGCTTAGATAGCCATATTGGGGGTTAATAAGGTTTTGATAGCCTCTTATAGTAGCTAATCTAAGATCATTAAGCTTTAAGGTAGCCGTATAACATGCCGCAAACAACTTCTAAGCCCCTAGTCTCACTAATAAATACTAGTCTCAAGCCTGAGCTCAGTCGTCGGCAGTTCTTACGTCGCTTAGGAGTAGGGGCGAGTGCCAGCTTATTAGCGAGCCAAAGCATCGCCCAATCGTTAGCCACCGATATTACATACCACGAAAGTGCGCAGCTAACCAAAGATGATTTACCAGCCGCCAGCATTGACGCTAATCCGTCATTAGTGGCTAATACCAAAGCTACTAGCGCCCCAAGCCAGTGTCTAAATCCTAGTATTGAGACTCGCCTGTTTGCCAGCTCTAATGTCGGTGCCAATGAGGTGCGTAATCAGTTGGCGCTGCAACGTATGGCTTGTGCAGGGTTTAAAGTACAGAATCCAACGATTACTGAGCGTCAATACTTACGTTTTGCTGGTACTGATAGCCAACGTGCTAGCGATTTGCAAAATATTGCTAGTGGAGCGATCGCTGCGCCCAAACTACTATTAGGCGTACGTGGTGGTTATGGGGCGATGCGTATCCTACCTTCAATAGACTGGCGGACTCTGGGTAGTATTATGGCAGAGCGGGCAACGGTTTTAGTAGGCTTTAGTGATGTGACTGCTATTCAGTGCGCTTTGCTCGCCCAAGGTAAGATGAGCTCGCTTGCTGGGCCGATGCTGTATAGCGAGTTTGGCAAAACTAATCCGGATCAAGTCAGTTGTCTACAGTTTGCTCAAGCACTGAGCAACCCTAAGCTAACTATTGAGGTTAACAGCGCTGCGTTAACTAGCGAGCAATTGCCAGTTATTTTTGCAGATAATAGCAGCCAAACGATCACTGGTACTATTTGGGGTGGCAATCTGAGCGTAGTATCGGCGCTGGCGGGTAGTCCTTATCTGCCCCGTATCGATGGCGGCATTGTATTCTTAGAGGATGTTGGGGAGCAGACCTATCGTATCGAACGCATGCTTTATGATCTGTATTTAGCAGGGGTCTTTAAAGGTCAGCAAGCCATTGTGTTTGGTGCTTTGACTGGGACAGGTGAGGATAGCTATGACCCTCGCTATGATGTAGCCGTAGTGATTCGTCAGTTACATGAGCTGACTGGCTTACCTATCTATAATGGCATGAGTTTTGGTCATATTAGTCAAAAATCCAGCTTTCCATTAGGAGCCACTTGTCAGATTAGCGCTAATACGGCTGGTGGCTATCAACTGAGTTTTGCCGATTATCCGACTATCAAGGCAGAGGCTATTAATGTTGAGGGTTTTTGGCAGCAGGCTTAATAGTAGTTATAACCCCTGCAAAAAACAGGCTAAGTTACCCTTATTTTATATAGCGACTTAGCCGCTTAAATTGCTAGGTAATTTATTGATATCTTAAACAATATTAATATCTAATCCTGTTAAATATAGCTAAACTTAATAAGTTAGCTAGGGCTTTTGAGTTCCCCCTAATAGTAGTTGATAACCAGTAGTTGATAGCTAGAATTTTATAAGCTAGGTAAAAATTTTATAAGCTAAGTAATGGCAAGTCATGTCTGCGCATAAGCTAAGGTTATTAAATTAGCAGTTTATTATTAATAGGGAGAGTATTTATCATGCCTATATTTAAACTATCCTCGATTTATAGAGTGTTGCTATTAAGCTTAGCGTTAGGGTTAACATTGCCCGCATCCGCATCATCAGACTTTACCACTATAAAATCTCTTGCTGAGCAAGGCAATCCAGAGGCTCGATTTCAACTTGGCGTCCTTTACTTTGAAGGCGATGAGGTAATACAAGATTACGATCGAGCTGTTAAATGGCTCACCCAAGCCGCTGACCAAGGCGACGCAAAGGCGCAATATGTTCTCGGTGGCATGTCCTACTTCGGTAAAGGCGTTGAGCAAGATTATGCTAAGGCTAGGCAATGGTGGCAGTCATCAGCAGAGCAGGGCTATGACGAAGCCCAGTATAATCTTGGGGTCATGTATAGTAGTGGCGAAGGAGTGACTAAAAACCATCTACAAGCGTTTGAGTGGTATCAAAAAGCCGCCAAACAAGGCCAAGTTGACGCTCAAAATAATCTTGGGGTCATGTATGAGAACGCTAGCGGTATTCCTCAAGATTATGTTAAAGCTGTTAGCTGGTACAAAAAATCTGCCGCTCAAGGTTTGGCCGAATCGCAATATAACCTAGCTTGGATGTATGAGACTGGTCAAGGTGTTCCTCGAGATTATGAGCAAGCATTTAATTGGTATTTAAAAGCGGCCAAACAAGGTGATCCTATGGCAGAATATGTTATTGGTACTATGTACAACTATGGCAGAGGGGTAGTGCAAGACAAATCGCAAGCGGCATTATGGTTTAATAAAGTTTGTGATGATAGTACAAAAATGGGCTGCAATCAGTAATGGCCGCTCTATAAGCAATAAGTTATAAAGTATTGAGCGCACTGTAAAAAATATGCATAAGCTCAATTGTCATCATCTTTATTATAAGGAATGGCCATGACTATAACCAGATTAAAACTGACTTCTATGCAAACGATGATGGCTTTAGCTTTATCGTTTGGACTAACCGCACCAGTAGTAGCCTCAGACTTTGCTACTACTAAGGCTGCCGCTGAACAAGGTGAGGCTGTGGCTCAATATAATCTAGGGGTTAAGTACGATAAAGGCAGAGAGGTTCGCCAAGACCATGTAAAAGCAGTCGAATGGTATAAAAAATCAGCTGAGCAAGGGTTGTTAGAAGCGCAGTATAACTTGGCGGTTTCATATGATACTGGCGAAGGTACTAGGCAAGATTATGGCAAGGCGTTTGAATGGTTCCAAAAAGCCGCTGAACAAGGTGACGCTGATGCTCAATATAGCCTCGGAAACTTATACAACAACGGCAATGGAGTTAGCCAAAATTATATCAAGGCTTTTGCTTGGTATCGACGAGCCGCTTTGCAAGACCACGCCAATGGTCAATACGCGCTTGGCTGGTTGTACGATAATGGTAAAGGCATTCGTCAAAGCGACACCCTAGCAAAAGAGTGGTACCAAATGGCTTGTGATAACGGTAATGAAGATGGCTGTGATTAATTCATCCACTGAGGGTCAAGGTGACTAAAAAGTGAACTGCTATTGCGGTTCATTGGTTTGATTTTTTCGTTTGGTTTTAAGTAAAGCGAAAACAAAGGGTAATAGCCATGGCATCAATAGGAAAAAGGCTTATCCATAAAGCGCTGATCTTATGTGGGTCACTTATGCTATCAGCTGTAGCAGCGGATTTTTCGGCTACTAGAATTCTAGCCCAGCAAGGTAACAAGGTAATGCTGAAGCACAATATAACTTAGGGCTGATGTACGAAGAGGGCGAAGGCATCAGTCAAGACTACAACATGGCCATGAAATGGTATCAAGACTCTGCTGATCAAGATGATGCCGATGCTCAGTATCGTATTGGAGTGCTATATGCACAAGGAAAAGGTATCAGTAAAAATAAACTGCAAGCACAACAATGGTACCAAGTAGCTTGTAATAACAGTAATTCCAGAAGTTGCACTGCCTACAGCAAGTTAACCTTAAATCAATAATACTGCAAACCACTGTCAAATCACGTCATCACTAGCTTGTAGATACGTTTGTTTTTATGAAAATGGGTCACTTTAGCATAGCTGTCGCCTTGCGCTGCGAGAGTAGTACTTTGCTCTATCTTCGCTTATATCTATGACAATCACACACTTCACTCTAATGCTTGGGGTGTGAGAGTAGTATCTCTCAAGTTCAATGCTTAATCTAACAAATCAAAATTAAATTTCTGAGTCGAAATAAAACGCTAATAATAGTAGTTATATATACATAAAGTATGCAATAATTAGTTAATAATATTAAAGAGTGGTTAAATTCAGTAAAGATATTCTTAAAAATAAAAAACTCAATTAAATCTCAGATGAATACGCCATAATCAGCGAATTTTACAAGATTAAAATAATAATAAACCTAACTCTTGGTGCTTCTCTATGCAATTTAAAAACCCTCTATTCATCGCGACTATATTTACCATTGGTAGCTTAGTGACCCTTTCTAATGCTACTGCAGAGACTACTACTGGTGAGTTTAAAGTCGGACTCACTATTCAAGCTGCCTGTAATTTAACAGCAGGATCAAGCTCAAATATTGATCTCGGTATCGTTAGTGATGGCAGTATTAAAAAGGGAACTAATAACATTTTCGTAGCTTGCAGTACTGGGATTCCTTATAAAATTGGTCTTTTGGCAAGAAATGATGGCGGTGCTGGTGGTGTTGGTGTTTTAAAAGGAGCAAAAAATGGTGGGGCAATTAGCATCATTTATAAGCTGACTCAGGATTTAAATGGTGATACTCCTTGGGGTAATACTGCGGGCACTAATACTGTGGATGGAACAGGAACTGGTTCGCTACCATCCATATCTTATCCTGTATATGCTACAACAGTTGGCAGCACCAATGTTGTAGCTGACACTTATTCTGATACTATTGATGTAACCGTGACTTATTAATATTAAGTCTATGGTTTTTCCCTGTTGCAAGATCCATTATCTTGGTGTGCTGCTACAGCCTCACCGACTTAAAAAACATTCTTTTATCTAGATTTTTTGCACTGCTAAAAGTTCTTTGGGTATAGAATTTCTTAAACCCTAAACAGTTTAACCTTCAGCACTCTCTACCCAATCAAACTCTTCTAAAATACGCAGCCATTGACTATCTAAGCCTGCTGTTAGCAGCAAGGGCTCAGCAGTCACTGGATGGCTGAGCGCCAAAGTTTGGGCATGTAGCAGCATACGCGCGCAATCATATTGAGTACGAAAAAATCGATTGTGCCGTCCATCACCGTGACTAGTATCACCCACTATATGATGAAATAAATGACGCATATGCCGACGTAGTTGATGCTTGCGCCCAGTCTCGGGTGTTAAGCGTACTAGACTATAGCGGCTAGTGTCATGCTTTTTTGATACCGCAAAGGGCAGCTCAATTTGTGCCAAATTCTGCCAATGGGTCACCGCCTCTTGAGCGGGTTTATCTAAATCGGCAAGCTTATCGGCAATGGCATCTCTCTTAAAGCTTAACGCATAATCAACGCTACCTTGCTCTGACATAAAGCCGCGCACTACGGCCAGATATTGCTTGGTCACTTGCTGATTAGTAAAAGTCTCACCAAGGCTACGTGCTACGCTTGGGCTCTTGGCAAATAACAATACGCCTGAAGTCGGCTTGTCTAACCTATGAACCGGAAAGACATGGCAGCCTACCGCATCACGGGTGAGCTGCATAGCAAATCGCGTTTCGCCTTTATCCAGCCAACTGCGATGCACCAACAGACCGGCCTCTTTATTAATCGCTACCAGAAATTCATCTTCATAGATAATTTCTATTGGCTTATCGATGTCGCTTTCGGTACTCATGTTTTCAGTGCTGCTTTCGATACTCATGTTTTTAGTGCCTATACTTTAGAGGCTGTAATTATATATCTGCTATCTTTTCTAAATATCCTTTTTATCGTACCCTAGCAAGTCACGCAAAAAGCTCTGACAATAATTTTACTCATACTTGCACTGATATTTGTTGTCCATATTACAACGTTTAAACTGACTCACTGCTTCAAAAACTCTAAAAACTCCAAGAATAGCTATTAAGTTTTATGATGATATAGCTAAAGTAGATAGGCTAATCTAGTGTTTGTGTTCTCTAGTGAAGATCTGGATATTAGGGTGTACGCTGTATACGCTAGTAAGTTGAGCTCTTAAAGTAATGACAGTGTACTCGATGGGGTACATAAAGTGAGCTTTTCGAATATAAATATTAACTTAGGAATTTCTGCTAACAAATTATGATAAATGCTGTATTTACCTCAAAAGTTGATTTCTGGTTAGCATTTTTAATATTGGGTTCTAGTCTATTACTCATTCTAGTGCCTTTATGGGAATGGATATATAACTATAGCTCTATTAGAAGAGTACTGTTTATTAGCCTTCTCACCCTCCCAAGCGCGGTATTAATGTTATTAATATTTTTCAATATAAATTACAGCTTGTCAGATGAAGAACTGTTAGTGAAGAATGGTTTTTCTACTCAGAGCATCCCCTTAAAAGACATTACCTATATTACTCCTACTAATACCATGCTATCTGCTCCAGCACTGTCCTTAGATAGGATTGAGATAGGATATAAAGGGGGTAGTGTAGTGATATCACCAAAAGATAAAGATGGGTTTTATCATGCGATACACAGCCGTGTTCCTACTTTAAAGACCGATAGTAATGGCGGCTTGATAAACAATTAATCAACGATTCGATATCTCGATATAGAGGCATCGATCTGCTAGGATGAAATAAGAAGTAACGACTAGCAAATCGACATTTTAATGGCTTGCTATAAGCCGAGGCTGTGATCAAGACGCTGAATACAAACGCTAATGATATCTTAAGGGCGCAAATACTAGTCTTAACATAGTCAGCAGACCTTATCGCCAAAACTTAACGATCGGTGCTGTATTAGCTAAAATAGCAGGATCAAGGATGCAACCATAAAAAAAGCACCGAGCCTTCAAATGGTTTGGTGCTTTTTTTAGCTTAGTGCTTTTTTGTTTTTAACTCACAGCTAGTGTTTATAGCAGCTCTTGTCGCAGCTGCGCAGGGGACTTAGGTGACAATAAGCTTGGGGCTACGTCGAGCACAGTTTTTGCACCGGACTGTCCTGCTTGATTCATCTTATAGGTGGCACGGGCGTATGCCACTAGCACGCTGGAAGTAAACTCAGGGTTACTGCCGAGCTTTAATGAAAACTCTAACACTTGGCTGTTCTGCTCATTATCGATACCGCTTATGCCACTGCGAATGACAAAGCCACCGTGCGGCATTTTCCCGTGCTCAGACTCAAAAGTCTGCTGATCGATAAAATGTACTGTGGTGTCATAGTCAGCAAAGTAATCCGGCATAGTGACTATAGTATTGCGCACCGTGTCAGCATCGGCGCCATCGGCTAACACGATATAGCATTCACGGGTGTGCTTCTGGCGAGTGCTTAGGGTTGGCTGCTCGCCGCTGCGTACCCGAGCCATGGCAGATTCTGAGGGAAGGGTATATTGTACGCCCGACTTGACCCCATCCACTCGGCGTACTGCATCTGAGTGTCCTTGGCTTAAGCCTTTACCCCAAAAAGTATAAGTCTCGCCGACTGGTAAAATAGCTTCGCCATATAAGCGGTTGATAGAAAACAGTCCAGGATCCCAACCTACCGACAACATAGCTACTTTGCCAGCTTTCTTAGCAGGGGCATCAAGAGCGGCAAAGTACTCAGGAATCTTAGCGTGAGTATCGAAGCTGTCGACAATATTAAAAAGACTTGCGAATGCTGGGCCTTGCTCGGGCAAATCTGACTTAGAGCCGCCGCATAAGATCAGTACGTCTATGTCATCTTTGTATTGCGCAATGTCATCCATGGCATAGACGGGTATGCTGGTGTCAATAAGGGTGACCGAAGTGGGATCTCGGCGACTAAATACACAGACTAACTGCATGTCTGAATTTTGCTTAATAGCGGCTTGCGTACCGCGTCCGAGGTTGCCGTAACCGGCGATGGCAACTCTAATTATTGCTGTCATTATGATTAGCCTTACGTTATTGTAGCGAACAGTCAGTTACTGTTGAGGTGATATTTATCAAGTAATACAGGTTAACTGATAAGGGTGTGCCGTAAGCTGCACGTCACTTACTAGTATTATTATTTGCAGAAAATAAAATTTAAAAAGAGGTAGTCCGTAAACACCTTAATTATAGCTGACAGTTAAGCGATTACCGTAATAAATTTCTGCTCCTAGTCAACTTAATGACCGTTTTTCACTATAGTCCTCTCGATATACACCCTACAACAGGGCTTGATCCATTATGTTTTGTCGAGTGTGTAATTTTATCGTTTAACACAACCTTCTAAGCTTATTGAAACTTAGCCAAGACTCTTGTTAATATTAGCCGAATCTATAGTTATATTTGCTCGATGTTAGAGTTTTGAACAGAGGGCAGCGGTCAATTATTAACTAACAATTAGTCATTTATTGGTTATTATTTGGGCAACTACTACACCTTTACGGTCATAAAAATAAGAAAAAATATATTATGCAACCAGATACTTCCAACCCTCTCTCCTTCAGAAAATACCCCTCAACTACCGCTATGCAGTGCTTTGAGACGGCAGCTCGCCATTTGAGTTTTACCAATGCCGCCTTAGAGCTGCACATGACGCAAAGTGCCGTGAGCAAGCAAGTCGCGCAGTTAGAAGAGATGCTTAATATTTCTTTGTTTTATCGCACTTCACAGCGTATCTCGCTGACGCCAGCGGGCAAAGACTACTATATCGATGTGCTCAATATTCTAAAAAATATTGAGACGGCCACGACTAAGTTGATGTCGCACAGTAGTAATGTCGAAATACTGAAAATGGTCTCGCATCCGACTTTTTGTGCCCGTTGGCTGATTCCGGCGCTACAAGGGTTTAGTCAGGTTAATCCTTTGATTAGGTTGGAGATCAAAGAGCAGGTGGGGCCGTTTTTCTCTGAAGAGCACGATATCGATATTGCGTTCTTATATGGGGAGGGGACTTGGTCGGGAATGGAGACTATCAAATTATTTGATGAGTACTGTGTGGCGGTTTGCCACCCGGATTATTTGCAGGGCCAACCGTTACAGCCGCTGCAGTTAGGTAGCCATGTCTTGCTACAACTGAGCTCACGACCGAGCGCTTGGTATGAGTACTTTAAGCAGCAGCTTATTAGCTTGGATGGGACTTTTGTAGGGCCACGTTTTGATACCTTTCATGCTTGTATTTCAGCAGCTTTAAGCGGTTATGGAGTAGCTTTAGTGCCGCTACGTCTAGTAGCACCGGAGCTACAATCGGGTCAATTGGTTACCGCGTGGAGTTATGCGGCGAAGGGTAGAGGCGCTTACTATATGTCGTTCCCACTATCGCTGGGCAATTCGCATAAAACCAAAGTGATGCAAGCCTGGATAGCTAACTATTTGCAGACCTCAAGCCAAAGTCAGATTGAATTGGCCAGCTCACTGGGTATTACTTTTAACAGTGTTAGCCACGAGTGAAGATTTTTATAACAGGGCTAGAAGGGGTTTAAAAAGGACTATAGCAAGTTGCCACAGAGCCAAGGTAGAACGGTTTCTACAGCATGCTATAGCGGTTGTGTTTTGGCGATCATAACCAAAACGTGAGTCCAACAATGAAAAAAAGGCAGGCCTGCCCAACTATTATTCGTTTGCCCAAACCCTATGGTTTTGTTGAAATGAGGGTCTAACTCAAGGAAGACGAGAGACGTTCATGGAACCGTTATATAACGTTACCGGTGCATTCACCATGGTGCATCCAGTAACCCTTAGCAAAGGCAAAAATGCGCACGTTTGGGATACCGACGGCAAGTGCTATATTGATTTCGTCGGTGGTATCGGGGTATTAAACTTTGGCCACTGCCACCCGCACATCGTTGAGGCTATCGTCGAGCAGTCACAAAATCTCATCCACTACGCTTATAATGCCGCCGGACACGTCCCCTATCAAACCCTCATGCCCAGACTCTGCGATTTGATCCCCATTGAAGGCGAGCTGGCGGGCATGCTGACCAACTGCGGTGCCGAAGCGACTGAAAACGCTATTAAAGTCGCGCGTATGAAGACCGGCCGGGTCGGTGTCATTGCCTTTGATGGTGGTTTTCATGGCCGTACCCTTGCTGCCGTCAACTTGAATGGTAAAGTGGCTCCCTATAAACGCGGTCTTGGCCCTCTTGCTGGCAGCGTCTACCATATTCCATTCCCAAGCCCCGACAATGACATCAGTGACCAGCAGGCCATTGACGCTTTGCTGCGCCTATTCGAAGTCGAAACCGATATTCATAACATTGGTGCTGTCATCATGGAGCCGGTGCAAGGCGAGGGTGGTTTTCAATTAATGTCGCCAGCATTTGCTCAGTACCTGCGTAAATTCTGTGATGATAACGGCATCTTGCTGATTATGGATGAGATTCAATCGGGCTTTGGCCGTACCGGTACCCCCTTTGCCTTCAGTCATTTAGGGATCGAGCCCGATATGATCCTATTGGGCAAAAGTATTGCCGGTGGTATGCCATTGGGCGCGGTGATTGGCAAAGGTAGCGTGATGAACGACCTACCCAAAGGCAGCTTGGGCGGCACTTATTCGGGCAATCCTGTCGCCTGTGCGGCTGCCAATGCGACCCTCGATATTATGATGGAGGACGCCGTTTGGGACTCGGCCAAACACTATCAACAGACTATTGCAGCAACGATTGAGCAGTGGCAAGAAGAGGGTCTGACCCCTTGGCTATACGGTCTAACCGGTATCGGCGCTATGCGCGGCATCGAGCTACGCCATCCCTCTCACGGCACGCATCCGAGCGTTATGGCTTATATCTTAGCGGAAGGTCGTAAGCAGGGTTTGCTGTTGATGCCGAGTGGCAAATACCGCCATATTATTCGTCTACTGCCGCCATTAACCATTGAGCCTGAGACTTTGCAACAAGGTCTAGATATCTTAAAGGGCATCCTAGCGTCTATTCCTAATGAGCTGCCGATTTAGTAAACGTTTTGCCTATCTGTTTTGTTATTTAAGCCAATTTAAGGGGAATAATTGTGAGTTCAGAGCAACTGAGTTCAAACCAAGACTTTATAAGTAGTGATGCTATCCGTCATAGTTTCTCGCTAGCCATGTCCAAGATGTACCAAACCGAAGTACCGCTTTATACCGACCTGATGGAACTCGTCGCTGAGGTCAATGAGGAAGTATTAGCGCAGCAACCCGAGATTGCAGAGCAGCTGAAAAATACCGGTGAAATCGATAGATTGAGCATGGAGCGTCATGGCGCGATTCGCTTGGGTACGGCAGCAGAATTGGCGATGATGCGCCGCTTATTCGCTATCATGGGTATGCAGCCGGTGGGCTACTATGACTTAGCTCCTGCAGGCGTGCCGGTGCATTCTACAGCGTTTCGCGCGATTGATACGGTGTCTTTGAATAACAGTCCGTTCCGCGTATTCACTTCGCTATTGCGTCTAGATTTGATCGGTGATGAGATGCTCAGACAGCAAGCCCAAGCCGCTTTAGATGCCCGTAACATCTTTACTGATGGCGTGGTCAAACTAATCGAAACTTATGAGCAACAGGGTGGTCTAACTAAAGAGCAAGGCGAGCAATTTGTCGAACAAGCGCTAGAAACCTTCCGCTGGCATGAGCAGTCGCCCATTGCCAAAGACATCTACGAGCAGTTGGCCGGTCAGCATCAACTGATTGCTGATGTGGTCGGGTTTAAAGGCCCACATATCAATCATTTAACCCCGCGGACGCTAGATATTGATGCGGTGCAACAGGGCATGCACAGCCGCGGTATTCCCCCAAAGGCTATCATCGAAGGGCCGCCACGTCGCAACTGCCCAATTCTGCTGCGTCAGACCAGCTTTAAGGCATTGGTAGAGCCTGTGAGCTTTAAAGGCGCAGATGGCCAGTACCAGTCCGGCCAGCATACCGCTCGCTTTGGTGAGATTGAGCAGCGCGGCGTCGCGTTAACACCGAAAGGACGTGCCTTGTACGATCAATTGCTTAGTGAGGCGCGTGAAAAGTTAGGGGGAACAGCAAATGAAAACAACGCTCAGCAGTATTATCAATTGCTCAGCGAGTCTTTTGCCGCCTTCCCAGATGACTATAAAACCTTGCATGATGAGCAGCTAGCTTATTTTCATTATCAACCTAACCAAGCTGATTCTGCGCCATTAACAGGTTTGGATGTTTCCACGAGCAATCTACAGCAGCTCATCGAACAAGACGTTATCCGAATCGAGCCGATTGTTTATGAAGACTTTTTGCCAGTCAGTGCGGCCGGTATTTTTCAATCCAATCTCCATAGCGATATTGCAAGCAGCTATGAGGGTCAATCAAACCAGCAAGAGTTTGAGCAGGCCTTAGGAGCGAGTGTGCATGATGAGCTTGCACTCTACGCGCAGAGGCAAGATGAGAGCTTACAGGCGTGTCTTGCGTCATTACAACAGGTGGCATAGCTAATAACTAGTTAAAACTATGATCAATTCAGCTTTAATCCCATAAGTTTAATGTGCCATTCCAAAAATGAATGACTGCAAGAAATTTATTATTTTGCAACTTGTGCAACAGCAGGGTAGTTTAATAGGGGTGCAAGGACGTAATGAAATACTATACAAAGGAGTCAGTATGATTAAGCAATATATGTCGGCCATGGGCGTCGATGAGAGTCAGTACCAAACGGGCGATTTTGCAGTCAAAAGCCCTATCGATGGCGAAGTCATCGGTAAAGTCACTTTGCATCAAGTGAGCGATGTCGACAGCCAAATACAAAATGCTAAAAAAGCCTTCAAAGAATGGCGTACAGTACCCGCTCCTAAGCGTGGCGAATTGGTCCGTATTTTGGGCGAAGTGCTGCGTGAGCACAAAGAAAACCTAGGCGCTCTAGTCTCTCTAGAGGCCGGTAAAATCAAAGAAGAAGGTCTAGGTGAAGTCCAAGAGATGATCGATATCTGTGACTTTGCAGTAGGTCTATCCCGTCAGCTTTATGGCCTAACCATCGCCTCAGAGCGTCCTGGTCACCACATGCGCGAAACTTGGCAGCCCCTAGGCGTCATCGCGGTCATTTCAGCATTTAACTTCCCAGTCGCCGTTTGGTCATGGAACACCGCATTAGCTTTAGTTTGTGGTAACCCAGTAATTTGGAAGCCTTCAGAAAAAACCCCACTAACTGCCATTGCTTGCCAAGCGTTGTTTGAGAAAGCCTTAGCCAAATTTGGTGATGCGCCTGCTAACTTGTCGCAAATCCTATTGGGCGAAGCCGATGTTGGTAACGCTTTGGTTGAGCATAACGATGTGGCGCTAGTCAGTGCGACAGGCAGCACGCGTATGGGCAGAATCGTAGGTCCTAAAGTCGCTGAGCGCTTTGGTAAGTCTTTACTTGAGCTTGGTGGCAACAACGCCATGATCCTAACGCCAAGTGCTGATTTAGACTTAGCTCTACGTGGCATTCTATTCTCAGCAGTCGGTACGGCCGGTCAGCGTTGTACCTCGCTACGCCGTCTATTCGTTCACGAGTCAGTGAAAGATGACATCTTGCCCCGTGTGAAAGCCGCTTACTCAACCGTCAGCATCGGCCATCCGCTAGAAGGCAATTTGGTCGGTCCATTAATCGACCAAGATAGCTTTAATAACATGCAAGACTCTTTGACCAAAGCTCGGGAATCTGGCGGTAAAGTCACTGGTGGTGAGCGAGTATTACAAGATAAGTATCCAAACGCCTACTATGTCACGCCCGCCATCGTTGAGATGGATGAGCAAAACGACGTAGTGCGTCATGAGACCTTTGCACCCATCCTATATGTCATGACGTACACAGAATTTGACGAAGCCTTAGAGATGCAAAACGATGTACCACAAGGTCTGTCTTCCTGCGTATTTACCAATGACTTGCGTGAAGCTGAGCTGTTCTTAAGCGCTCGCGGTAGTGACTGTGGTATTGCTAACGTCAATATCGGTACTAGTGGTGCTGAGATTGGTGGCGCGTTTGGCGGTGAAAAAGAAACCGGCGGTGGTCGTGAGTCAGGCTCTGATGCGTGGAAAAACTACATGCGTCGTCAGACCAATACGGTCAACTACTCAACTGAGCTACCTCTAGCGCAAGGCATTAACTTCGGTTAGGCCAAACTGTAATTATCGCTAAGTATTTTTAAAGCGAGCTGATTGTATTTTTACTTAGTTAAGCGCGCGTTATGTGCGCTTAACTGCCCTTTAACCTTTTTAATAGAGTCAATCCTATTTAAAACTAGTATATCAGTGAGTCACTGATATAATTTTTCTGGCTAGAAGTCATGATATGACTGAGGCAGGCGCAAACTTATACCAGTGACTCTGTGCTAAATCTTGAATGGACTGACTATATAGGCAAATAATAGCCTAAAGCCAGTTATAAAAAAACAGTAACAACTATTGTCCTAATTTGCATTACTTTTTATTGCCATTCTATTCAAGCTTTTTAGTAAGTCTTTAGATGATTAATAGTCCCTAAAAAGGGTTATTAAATATCTGAATCAATATTAAGTTTTAACGCTTTATTTTTAAATTCTTTTATTTTTAATTATTAATTAATACCTTTTAAACATCTGTTTTGACCGATGGTAATATTTTATTGCTTAATATAATACCTAAGTTATTGTTTTAATTAATAATTTAATTTAAATCTATTTTTAGAGGTGACTTAGGTCACTAGGTTGGTTTTAGATTGACCAATCAGCAACACCGTACTACGACTATATACCAATGGATTTGGTTTTAACTACTAGGATAGGTAGATATATCATGAATACACAAACCCCGCACAAGTCACCAAACCCTGATATCGAAGGCTATGATCCTTCCTCTAGCTTTCTGCTAGATATTGCTCCGCTACTATTAACGGCCATTCTCCTGATGGTACAGTTCTTTGTCTTTAAAGACTTTACTCCGCATATTCCGCTAGCTTGCGGCATCTTAATTACTGGTCTGTTTATGAAGATCCGTGGTCGCAGCTGGGAGGGCATGGAAGAGCGCTTTTTAAAGGTGGTAAAAATCGGCTTGCCGGCCATGATTATCTTGATGGGGGTCGGTATGCTAATTGGCGCTTGGATTATCGCTGGTACAGTTCCCACTATTCTTTATTACGGTTTTAGCGTCTTCTCTCCGTCCTCTTTCCTAGTCTCCGTTTGTATTATTTGTGCCATTATTTCTGTGGCAACCGGCACCTCTTGGGGCACGGTTGGTACAGTCGGTCTGGCTATGATGGGTATTGGTTTAGGCTTGGGTATCCCGCCGTCACTAACGGGTGGCGCCATTGTCTCTGGCGCTTTCTTTGGTGACAAAATGTCGCCATTGTCTGACACCACTAACCTAACGCCAGCCGCTGCCGGGGTTGATCTTTGGGATCACATTCGTGGCATGTTGCCAACCACTGTACCGGCCATGATTACCGCCTTGATTATCTATGCTTGGATTGGCATGGGTTATGGCGCGGAAAACGTCGATTTAACCTCAATCAAAGAAATTCAAACCTCACTAGTGGCTAACTATAACCTGAGTATTATCACTTTATTGCCGGCTGTTGTCGTTGTCATTGCTGCGGTTATGAAAATGCCAGCTATCCCAACGGTATTGTCAGGGGTAGTGGTCGCAGGCTTAGTCGCGTTCTTTATGCAAGGCGTGGGTGTTGATGAGATTTTTAAAGTTCTACAAAATGGTTTTGTTAGCGAGACCGGTTTTGCGGTTGTCGATCAGCTGTTGTCTAAAGGCGGCGTGATGTCTATGACTTGGGTTATTACTTTAACCATCTTTGCTTTAGCTTTCGTCGGCTCAATCGAGCATTACGGTACCCTAAAAGCTATCATGGCCAAAATCAATAACATGGTGAAGTCGCGTTTCGGTCTAGTGATTACTACTTATGCCAGTACTATCGGTGTTGGTACGCTCATCGGTGATGTCTATACCACGCTAGTCTTGCCAGGTCGTCTGCTCAAAGACAAGTATCAAGAGATGGGCTACAAGCGCACCAC
This sequence comes from Psychrobacter sp. TAE2020, assembly GCF_018919485.1. Classification (GTDB taxonomy): domain Bacteria; phylum Pseudomonadota; class Gammaproteobacteria; order Pseudomonadales; family Moraxellaceae; genus Psychrobacter. The sequence continues at coordinate 913,685 of NZ_JAHLMU010000001.1, read as the reverse complement.
GCTCACTCGCTCTATCGAAGATACCGGCACGCTGTTATCGCCACTCATTCCTTGGAACATGGGCGGTAGCTTTGTCGCAGCGACCCTAGGTATTGCCACTTTAACTTATGCCCCATTCGCCTTTGCCTGCTGGTTATCGCCATTATTTGGCTTGCTATGGGTAGTGTTAAATAAATTTATTCCTCGCGAAGAGCCTACTGTTGTCAACAATGCCAGCACGCTATCTACTACAGACAACATTTAATTTAGAAGGAAGCTGAGATGTTGCAAGAGCAATGTTTGTGGAGCGTTACGGCTCCCAAAACTCACCACTATGACACGCTAACTAGCGAAACTCAGACTCGAGTGTGCATTATCGGTGGCGGCTATACAGGACTGTCTGCTGCCATTCATCTGGCAGAGCAAGGCGTGGCCGTAGTGTTATTAGAAAGTAAAGTCATCGGTAGCGGCGGCTCAGGGCGTAATGTCGGCTTGGTAAACCCTGGCACTTGGGCGCGTCCCGATGATCTCAATCTAATGTTGGGGGAGGCGGCGGGTGAACGTTTAGGTAGCGCACTTGGCAATGCGCCAAGTCTGGTATTTGACATGATTGATCGCCATAATATCGATGCACAGGATACTCGCACCGGCAATATCCATATGGCCCACAATGCCAAGGGTGAAGCCGATGTTGACATTCGCTATGAGCAGTTGACGCGTCGCGGTGTCCATGCTGAGGTATTAACCGGCGCGCGCTGTCACGAGTATTGTGGCACCACCAGTATCAACAAAGCCTTGCTTGATCACCGTGCTGGCACTATTAACCCGTCGGCTTACGTTAATGGCTTAGCCGATGCAGCGACTAAGCTTGGCGTGCGCATTTACGAGAACTCCACGGTAACCTCGGTCGAGAAATCGGGTAACGATTGGTATGTGCGTACGGCTGATGCTGCGGTACAAGCGGAAAAAGTCATCATCGCGACCAATGCTTACACTGAAGGCGAGTGGACGGAAATTAAAAAGACCTTCTATTTGGTCGATTATTATCAGATTGCCTCTGAGCCTTTGACCGGTGAGGTAGCCGATAGAATACTGCCTTACAAAACGGGCTCTTGGGATACGCGCTTAGCACTATCGAGTATCCGCCGTGATAAAGACGGTCGTTTGCTGCTGGGTACAGTCGGTGGTAAGGCAATGAAGTCCAAAGCTTTTTATCAAAATTGGGCCAATGTAGTGCAAAAAAGTTATTTTCCAGACCTGCCTAAATTTAATTGGCAGTATGAATGGTATGGCCATTTTGGCTTTACTCAAGACCATATCATGCGTATCTTTGAGCCAAAAGAGGGTATCCTTGCCGCGACCGCCTTTAATGGTCGCGGCATTACCACCGGTACAATGATTGGCAAGTGCTTTGCTGATTATATTATCTCAGGTGACAAGGCAGTATTGCCACTACCGTTTAAGACTATTAAAGAAGCTAAAGTCGGTATGTCGGGCTTTCGATCGGGCTATACGGAACTGGGGCTAACTTTGTATCATATGGGCCAGTGTCTAAAGATTATTGCCTAATTTTCTACAGTAGTTGAGCTTTGGAAAGTATTTGAGCTTACAGAAGCTAGTTATTGCTAAATCTAGTTAGCGTTAAATCTAGCCAAGCCATTTTAGATTTTAACCCTTGCTCAATACTGTGCTGGTTGTTGTTAAAATTGATTATAGTGGCCTAGTTTTTTGATGCAGTGCTTGCTGTTTATTTATTTCCTCCGTCGATTTGCTGGATAGGGTAAGTGAACAACATGCGCTGCTTTTATTTATTTGGAGCGTATACTATGAATGCTGTTTTAGCACTGCCTACTTTAGACTCTATTCAGGATTCAACCACGCTAGCATTGACCGAGCAAGTATTAGCCATCCTGCAATTAGAGCATGGTTATGACGCGACCCAAATTAAGACGGATGCGGCGAGCCTAGAGCATTGGGGCAAGGACTGGACCAAACACTTTGCGCCAGCACCATCGGCTATCGTATTTCCGAAGTCGACTGAGCAAGTACGAGCGCTAGTAAAATTGGCCAATGAGTATAATATTGTCATTACTCCAAGCGGTGGTCGTACTGGACTATCGGCAGGCGCGGTTGCCAGCAATGGAGAGATCGTTGTAAGCCTCGATAAGATGAATAAAATCGGACAGTTCTATCCGGCGGATCGTTTGGTAGAAGTGCAAGCGGGCGTGATTACTGAGCAGTTGCAGCAGTTTGCCGAAGCCCAAGGCTTATATTATCCGGTTGATTTTGCTTCAGCAGGCTCCAGTCAAATTGGTGGTAATATTGGTACTAACGCTGGCGGTATTAAAGTGATTCGTTATGGTATGACTCGTCAATGGGTGATGGGCCTCACTGTGGTAACCGGCAAGGGGGATATCTTACACCTGAATCGCGGCATGATTAAAAACGCTACCGGCTATGACTTACGCCAATTGTTTATTGGTGCCGAAGGTACTTTAGGTATCGTCACTGAAGCGCAAATAAAACTGGATCGTCCGCCGCACGATTTGACAGTGATGGTGCTGGGTATGGATGAGTTTGACCATGTGATGAAGGTGTTATCCACATTCCAAGCGCAGATCGATTTGACCGCTTTTGAATTTTTTGACGATGTGGCTATTGACAAGTTAATGGCTACCGGTCATGTTCAGGAGCCATTTGAGGCGCGCACCAAATACTATGCACTATTAGAGTTTGAAGCGCCTTATGAGCCGATTATGGACAAGGCAATGGCTATCTTTGAGGGTTGTATGGAAAATGGTTGGGTGGTCGATGGTGTGATGAGTCAGAGTATTGCGCAGGCGATGGACCTTTGGAAATTACGCGAATATATCTCCGAGACCATTTCAGTCTTTACTCCGTATAAAAACGACGTCTCAGTATTAATTACCCACGTGCCGAGCTTTATCCACGATATTGAAGCAGTGGTTAATGCTAGATATCCCGACTTTGAAATCTGCTGGTTTGGTCATATTGGTGATGGCAATTTGCATTTGAATATTCTCAAGCCGGAAGCTCTGTCGAAAGATGAGTTCTTTGAAAAATGCCAATCAGTGAACGACTCTATATTTACTATCGTGCAGCAGTATGGTGGTTCAGTTTCTGCAGAGCATGGCGTGGGCATGACTAAGAAACCGTATCTGCACTATAGTCGTAGCGAAACCGAGATTGACTATTTGCGTGAGATTAAAAAAGTCTTCGATCCCAATGGTATTATGAACCGGGGTAAGATTTTTGATATTTAAATAAAGATTATCATAAGGTTTGAGGCAATTTGAGCCATTACCGTAGCTGGTAAAAATTTACTGGCGTGCTGGCCGTCTACGACTCGCCAGAGGCTGCATAAATTTCTCCCAGCTACCTGTATTAAGTACGAAATGAATTTTTATATTTAGTTAAAGGTTACCATGACCTTCTCATCTTTATAAAATCGTTATAGGCTGTGGCTTTAGCCCAACTTATTAAATAACACTTATAAGATTGCTGGGCTAAAGTACCAGCCTACGCCAATCAAATTAAACACCTTTTATTAATGAAAATGACAAGGAACCCCCATGCAAATTTTAGACAGTCAAGCTGTTAAAGAGCAATTGACTATGGTTGTGGCTATCGACGCCATTGAGCGCTTATTGGTATTACAGTCCGAGCATCCAGAGTGGGTAAAATGTCCAGAGCGTTTGGTGATTCCTACCTTTACTGCGAGTGATAAAAATAGTGGCTCGCACCTCTCGATGCCTTCGGTATTGTTTGATGGTAAAGAAGAGTTTGCCATCGTAAAGCTGGTCACCATTTGCCCGGATAACCCAAAACGTAACTTACCCACCACTACCGCAGTGGTAACTGTCTCCAATAACGACACTGGTGAGATTCTGGCCTTTATGGATGGCGTCTACGTGACCCAAGTCCGTACGGCAGCCCTGTCAGGTATCGCTAGCAAGTATTTGGCGAAGCCGGACAGTGAGCAAGTAGCGGTAATCGGTTGTGGTGGCATGGCGTATGAGCAGCTTAATGCGGTATTAACCGTCTGCCCTAATATCAAAGCGGTGACTTTGTGGAATAGAAGCCTTGAAGGTGCTAATACCTTTAAGAGTAAGTTTGCTGAGCAATATCCACAGTGGCCAGTGACGTTTGACATTTGCGAGGATATTGCTAGCGCGGTAAAAGATGCAGATGTGATTAACTTAGCAACCCGCGCTACCGAAGGTTTGTTTGAGCTGAGTGAAATCAAAGCTGATGCACATATTAACGCAGTAGGGGCTTATCAACCTGAGATGAAAGAGGTGAGTGATTCGGTGATCGAAGCCTGCTCACACGTAGTTATCGATGATGCTCCCGGTGGCCGTCATGAGGCTGGTGATTTAATTCAGGCAGATTCGGCTAACGATTGCGACTGGACTTGGGACAATTTAACAGGCGATTTAGCTGATTTAGTCACGCAGAAAATTACTATAGAGCACGATAAAAAAGGCGTGACATTATTTAAGTCAGTGGGAGCCGCCAGCTTCGATGCGGCAGTGGCTCTAGAAGTGGCGCAAAAAGCTAAATTAGTTGACCACTACCACCACTATAAGCTCTAACCTTAGTAATAAAGGGAGATGGATATTAATGGTGGTACAGCAGCGCTAAACGATCAGCGCTAGTGGCAAACCATAAAAGGCAAGCAGGTCATTAGTATTCGCTTTTTGGTAAGCGCAACCTAGATATTGTCTTTACTCCTTCCTAAATGTGCGGCATGGGCTTTAATTGTCGCTTTGGCTATCATTGTCCATCCCTTTTGGGCTGAGACTGGGGCTAGAGTAGTGATTTAATTATATCGCACAGGTGTTAAGAACGCTTAGAGCTGCGACCTTTTGCAGGGCGCTTGCCATTGGTAGTAGGTTTGCCATTACGTCCAGGTTTTTTACTGTCCCCAAAAGGACGCCTATCGTTACCTTTAGAGCCTGCGGGCTTTTTAGGGCCATTCTTAGGATTTCTATTTTTCCCCTTTGCTGCGCCCGTTGTTTCTGTAGACGCTTTGGACTTGGATGGCCCATCGGTACGAGGTTTTTTTCGTGGTGCATTAGCAGATTTTTTAGCCGGAGTACTACTATCTGAAGAAGAACCTTCTATAGATTTAAGTAAAACAGCCAACTCTTTTTGAGTCAAATCTCGCCATTCGCCAACCGCAATACCCTTGTTACTCACATTCATAATCCGCGTACGCTCAAGCTTTACCACTTCATAACCAAAATGCTCACACATACGACGAATCTGGCGGTTCAACCCTTGTACTAAGGTAATATTAAACACGTTAGGCGAAATCTTAGTCACTGGGCATTTTTTTGTCATCCTACCTAGCATAGGCACACCACCAGCTAAACCCTTGATAAAACTATCAGTTATCGGCTTATTTACCGTCACTAAATACTCTTTTTCGTGATTATTACCAGCCCGCAGTACCTTATTGACTAAGTCACCATTGTTGGTCAAAAAGATGACACCTTGTGAGTCTTTATCTAAACGACCAATCGGGAAGATACGTAGACTATGTCTAACAAAATCAACAATATTGTGCCTCTCTGAGCTTTCTGTAGTGCTGACAATGCCTACTGGCTTATTTAAGACTATAAAAACAAAATTATCGGCGTCTTGGGGCTCAATGAGTTGGCCGTTCACTTTTACCGTATCGCCAGCAACTACTTGCTGTCCCACCGAAGCACGCTTACCATTGATGAACACGTTGCCTTGTTCAATAAAGCGATCAGCGTCTCTTCGAGAGCAAATACCACTTTCGCTAATGTATTTATTTAAACGAGTTGAGGAAGGGTTAAACATAAAGTACCTTTTTACCTAATAAAAAGCCTTTGTTACTAAGAAAAAAGCTTAAATTTAATGGATCATTAATAATGAAATGGATTGAATCATCATATAGGAAACTCAGTAGCCGTGTCAGCAAAGGCGAATAAAAACTTAGAAATATATTCGTAATGGTGATGGCAGGGAGCTAAGACCATCTCTACAAGTACTAGAGGTGCTTTAACCACGCTTAAAGGATAATTTTGCAGTTGCGCTAAAGCTATGTGCAAAACCTAAGCTTCGATAGGCTAAAAGCTTAGTCTATAAATAGTAGTGCATTTTGCAGTATTTATTACAATCAGCTCTTACTAGAGTCAAGACTCAGTAAAGCCAAGATTTAGAGATAGAAATTAGCAGTAAGATAATTGGTTTAAACCCTAAAAGATAACAGCCATAAAAAAACGCCGTAAATCATAGTGATTTACGGCGTTTTTAGTACTGCTATATGGTACCCGGAGCCGGACTTGAACCGGCACGCTATTGCTAGCGAGGGATTTTAAATCCCTTGTGTCTACCAATTTCACCACCCGGGCAAAACTTGTATTACCTGCTAAGTAGCTGCTATTAAGTAAGCAATATACTCGTTAGATAGTGGTCGCTATTATAAGCATTTGAGTTAATAAAGCAAGCTAAAATTAACTTATTACTAATAAATATTTAAAACTTAAATAATTGGAGGCTGGAGTCGGAATCGAACCGACGATCAAGGAGTTGCAGTCCAGTGCATTACCACTTTGCTATCCAGCCAATCAAGGTTGACTATATTAGCAAAAATATTTTAAATTACAAGACATTTTTTAGATAAAGTGACTTTATTTAGTATTGCTAGGGCTTTGAGGTGCTTATTGCTGCTCAAAGGATTTATTACTTGTGGTTGTAGCAACCTTATTAACTAAGTTAGTAACTAAAATAGCAGTACTAAAGCTTTGCTCAGTGCTGCTATTTTAGGGCTATTTCGAGTGTTAAATAATATCTTTATTATTACGGCGGGCTTTTTGGATATCGCGATAGGTTGCAGTGCAAATAAGTACTAGCACTCCAAGTGTAATCACTGGCCAAATTAAGATATATAACCCATAGATAAAAGTACTACTCATACCAGCTCCTTATGTGATTAGTGACAGGCTGATCTAATAGGTAATCAACCGGTCTTAGTTAGAGAACAGTCAGTGCTGATTAATTACTTTTGACATCAGCGACTGGGGTTACTTTTGCTTTTTTATCATAATCACCAACACGCTGTTGAATGAGATCAAAGTCGAAGTACTCTTTACTCATAAGACTGATGACAATACAGACGATAGTACTGACGCCGTAAGCAGTCAATGAGGCTAGAAGCACCATATATTGACGCAAGAAGTCTGTGGCAAAGATCAGCATGAATATCAGTGCAATACTGGCCGCTAGTAAGCCCATCTTGCGGCCTAAGAAACCAAAGACCATCAGGCCAATGACTACTGAACCGCCGACGCTGGCCATAACTTCGAAGAATAGGGCAGTAACACCAGTAATGGACACTAACTCAAAGCGAGCGATGCAGAAGAACAGTAAACCTACAAGTACTGCTGAGGTAAAGGCGGTATTAGTTACCCGATTCCAATACACACTAGCAATGACTGGGAACACCACTGCGCCCCATAACGCGCCTACAAATACCAGCATCACTAGAATGTCCAGCTTAAAGCTTGCGAATATAAGCCCAGCAGCAGTGGCGACAATCATCGTCCCACGGCCAACTAGCATCATTGTTTTTGGTTTTACCCCTCCTTTTTTGGCGATATTCTTGGCATAAACATCAGCCATCATAATCGTCGAGAGCGCCGATAGATCTGAATCAGCCGTTGACGACAGGGAGCCAATGACTAAGATAAAGAATAGGGCGATAAATACGGGATGCAGATAAGTGCTGACCATTTGTGGGATCAGATTATTCATATTGCCATCTAAGGGCTCAATACCGATGGTCAGCGCCATCAGGCCAATCATGCCTAGACCAATGACGATACCGGCATAGCCGACAGTCGCCGTAATAAAGGTGGCTTTAATTTTGGTTTTATCGATCGCGAATAGTCGCTGAGTGATAGTTTGGTTACCGATAGCATAAGCCAGTACGGCAACAAAGAACGGTGCACCTTGCTGAAAAAACGCCTCAGAGGAGAAGAAGTCTTGCTGCTGCAAGGTCAAGTTGGATAATCCGCTGACCATTACTGAGGGACCGCCCATGGCAAATAGCACCGCTGGAATAATCACTACGCCAATCGCCATCAAGGCAACTAGCTGGGCAAAATCGGTAAATACTGAGGCACGAAAGCCTGAAGTCAAGGTATAGCTGAGCACGCCAACCCCGGCGATAATGACGCCAGTCTGGAATGATAATGGCGACAATACCGACACTAGCGCCCCCGCTGCGGTAAAGTTGACCATCAAGCTAATTAAGCTGCCCATAATATTAGAGATGGCTAAAATTAATTGGCTTGATGAGCCATGGCGAGCATGTATTAGCTCGCCCAAGGTGTGACCATTGGGCGCAAGTTCACGAAAGCGCATACCGAATGGGTAGATGAATAAAATCATCAATGCACCCCAAAAGCCATAATGTATAGGCCCTGAGATACCATACTTGTAGCCGGAAGTGGCTGCGGCATAAAACGATGCTGCCCAAATCCAAGTGGCAGTCATACTGGCTGCACCCATACCGAAACCGACGCTATGGCCAGCAACCATAAAACCAGTAGTCGACTCTTTGTCTTTTTTGATCAATAAAGACAATAGATAAGTACCGCCATAGAACGCTACTAATAATAAAATAACGGTTAGTGCTGAGAATTGGAACAATGACTCAGTTTTCAACTTCATACCTCGCAATTGTTTATAATAGTTTATAACGACTTATACAAGCTTAGCGTTGCTAAAAAACATAGACGCTTGGCAATTAGTCATTCAACAAACAACAAAATAAACTTAGCTTCATTACTAGGTATTGACTGAACTAACTGTTAACTCTACCGCTAATAAGTAATAAGCGCTTATTAGCGGTCAATGATGCTACCGCTATAAACCACACAGGCACCAATCATTAAGAGCGTCTGCAAAAAGCATAACCATCAGGTTTATACTAATGTATGTTGTCATGACAACCGAAAATAAGTACTTAATAAATAAGCACGTTTGACTAAGCGTTTAATAGATAAGCGCTAATAAGGATAGAATAAGTAGACTATTCTTAATGCTGACAGCTGAGATTAATTGAGGTATGTCTAACCCCTGAATCAATCTGCTGCGATAAGCGAATTGGTACAAAACATGGTACCAATTGCAAATGATATATAATAATTAGTGAATTCAGTGCTAAAAATGATCCTGTTTTTAAACTACAATCATCTCGCTATTGATAAATAAAACTACAACTACGTTAAATATAAGTAACATTAATAATTCATAAGAATACCTTATTATCTCTTTAATCTCAAACTTGTGAGCTATCCGAGCGGTCAGAAGTGCTAAATAATCTGGGTTAAATGGTAGGGTATAGTGGTAAAAATTTGCTAGATTTTAAGCTAAATAGGGCTTGTTACTAGGATTTTTGTTGCAAGGTAGGTACAATACTATCCTCTATAAAACACCTGTTTCTATCGCTTTATCTATTGGAGTTACTATGTCGACCGCTCAAGAAACGGCTATTGTATTAGATGGCAAAGCACTTGCTGCACAAATAGAACAAGAGTTACGCGTACGTGTTGATGCGATTACACAAAAAACCGGACGCACACCGATTTTGGCAACGATTTTGGTCGGTGCTGATCCTGCTTCAGCGACTTATGTGCGTATGAAAGGTAATGCTTGTAAGCGCGTTGGTATGGACTCTATGAAGGTGGAATTACCAAGCACTACTACTACAGAGCAGCTACTGGCAAAAATAGATGAGCTTAACAATAATCAAGATGTGCATGGCATTCTATTGCAGCATCCGGTACCTAGTCATGTCGATGAGCGTGCTTGCTTTGAGCAGATTGATTTGGCAAAAGATGTCGATGGGGTGACCTGCCTCGGTTTTGGTCGTATGAGTATGAATGAGTCAGCTTTTGGCTCTTGTACGCCACAAGGCATCATGCACTTATTGCAGCACTATAATATCGAGCTGTCAGGTAAAGAGGCAGTAGTAGTTGGTCGTAGTCCTATACTTGGTAAGCCAATGGCGATGATGCTACTCAACGCTAACTGTACTGTGACTATCTGCCATTCGCGCACTGAGGATCTAGCCGCTCATGTTAAGCGTGCTGATATCATCGTTGGCGCAGTTGGCATACCTGAATTGATTAAGGCTGAGTGGATTAAAGCGGGTGCAGTAGTGATTGATGCAGGCTTCCATCCGACTGATAATGGCGGTGTAGGTGATATTGAGCTTGCTGGCATAAGTGCTATTGCAAGCGCTTATACTCCAGTACCTGGTGGCGTAGGACCTATGACTATTAATACCTTAATTCGTCAGACTGTCGATGCCGCTGAAAAATCAGCAGCTATTTAACTCAGTACCCATAGCGCTAACAGTTTATCAGCGTCACTGAGATATAAAAAAAGGGCTAATTGATATATTAGCCCTTTTTTGCATCAAGTTTTTACAACAAAGATTTTATAGATTGAAATTTACAACCAGCCCAAACGCTTAAAGTTATAGTATAAGTAGCTACAGAGTGCCGCAATTAATAATAAAATCACAAAATAAGAATACTGCCAATGCAGTTCAGGCATAAAGTCAAAGTTCATGCCATAGATCCCAGCTACCGCTGTCGGCACGGCTAGAATACCCGCCCAAGCCGCCAGCTTGCGTACCACTTCATTCTGGCCCATATTGACCATTGCCATATAAGTGTCCATCGCTAAGCTTAACATCTCGTTGAGACCGTTGACCGCATCCAAGGCGCGCAACAGATGATCATTGACGTCACGAAAGTAAGGCTTAGCCGCATTAGGGAAGGCGGGGATGAGGTCGCTTTTTTGATGATTAATAAAGAAGTTGCAGATATCTTGTACTGGAAGAATGACAGCGCGCATATGTACTAGCTGCGATTTAAGCTCATATAAGTTTTTAAGGGTGCTTTTACTAAACTCGTAAGTGAAGATATGGCGCTCTTGCTCGCGTAAATAGCTGCCCAAACGGTCGGTCACCGGCATGTAGTTATCAACGATGAAATCAAGAATAGCATGCAGCACAAAAATAGGCCCCATCCGTAGCTTTTCCGGACGCAAGTGGTAATGGTCACGTACTGGGGCGTAGGAGTTAGAGGGGCCTGTGCGGATAGTTATTAGGTAGTTCTTACCCATAAATATCGCTGTAGTCCCATAACGTATAAAATTATCATCAAGCTTAGCAGTACGTACTACTAAAAATATCGTATCGTTATTATAGTTTTCAACTTTGGCACGTTGATGCTCGGCAAAAGCATCTTCGATCGCCAGCTCATGCAACTCAAAAGCGTTTTGTACTTTTGCTATAGTTTGTAGACTAGGTTCATATAAGCCAAGCCAAATAAACTGGTTATTATTGGTCAAGGCCTTACTGACTTCGCTAAGCTCTAACTTATTAAGCTGCTCACCTGTTTTGCGCAAATAGGAGTAGCAATTAACCACCTCACCTACGCTTGAAGTGTCGATATCTTCGTAGCGTTCAGCATCAGGATCGTAGACCGTCATGGTCTCAAGCGTATCTTCTAGCGTGGCGTCAACATCACCATAGATATAGCTATCATAATCCACTACATCTGAGTATCTATGCTCAGTATTAGACTCAGGTGCAACGTGAGTAGTCGCTTTAATGGATAAATCGTTATCATTTTTCATACACCCTCCTCTGATAATCGCTACTTAATAACAGAAATAGCTATATATAACTATAGTGCGTAACTTTTTAAGGTTTCGAGATCAACTAAAGTCAATAAGCTCTCATGACAAGCTTCTAGCTTCAACTGAGGAGCAATATCAAAATCTAACGCTTCAACCCAGCGTAAGGCGCAGACACACCAATAGTCACCTGGCTTAAGACCAGGAAAGTTATATTCAGGTAGTGGGGTAATCAAGTCATTACCACGGCTAGCAGAGAAGTTCAAAAACTCGCTAGTCATCTTCACACATACGGTGTGCTGTCCAACATCCTGATTACCAGTATGACAAAAGCCATTGCGATAATAGCCAGTAATAGGGTCAAAACAGCAACTGGCAAGGTCAGTTCCCAATACGTTAGTCTGGTTAATAGCTGGATTAGGATGGTGATCAATTGACATAAGGCTTCCAAGATAAGTAGGTAATAGTTGCACAATTTCGTACAATAAAATTATGCGCTAGTGTACCATGAGTTTAGGGAGACGGCGTAGCGCTAATAATGTAGGCCCTCTTACCTTTAGGCTCGTACAACATAGGGTTTATAATGGCTAAAGCTATAAGGGTTGCTGAAATAAGCAAGCTCGAAGTATAGAGGACTCATACTCTATAAGCGCAATATTGGCTATAATTGTTACTAGGCGAAGCTTAGTTGCTATGCTAAACTGAAGCGTAAAGTTTATTGATCCCTAATTGCCTTTACTCAGTTGCTTTATCATCCTAATCTTTACTCCTTACTTAATTCTCACTCAGTTTTTTATACTTGGGTTTATAATTTCTTGTGTCAAAATTGGCATATTGAGACTAGATTAGGAAACAGTATTGATCCTTTATCAAGGTGCTAAGGCTTAAGTACTGATTTGCAGTACTAAGTTTCAGTAATAGGCTCAAAAGCTAAGCTGATAGGAAGTGGATCACAAGCTGATAAAAAGTATCAAGATTATAGAAGACTTTATGTTATTAATAACAACGTTGATAACATCGTGCCGTAACGCCCTATTATAGAGCTGCGTTTTTAGGTAAACGCTATGCCAAACAAGGATTTATTGTGTCTGCCAGTTCTAACTCTGCTACTCCTGACTCTGTTCCCTATTTAAGTAACTTTCACCTAAGTAATTTTACTGGCGAAGTTGCCAATAGCTGGCTATTACCAGATGGTGTGGTCGATGTATTGTTTGCAGAGGCGCAAAAGCAAGAAATGCTGCGTTATAAGCTTACTCAACAGCTGATTGGTCATGGTTATCAGTTAGTGTCCCCGCCAATGATTGAGTTCACTGAGTCATTACTTAGTGAAGCTTCAGAAGATCTAAAACGCCAAACCTTTAAGATTATCGATCAGCTTACTGGTCGATTAATGGGTGTGCGGGCGGATATTACTCCACAGATTTTGCGTATTGATGCGCACTGGGGTGGGCAAGGTATTGCACGCTATTGTTACGCCGGTGATGTGATTCACACTTTACCTACTGGGCTATTTGGCTCACGGACGCCTTTACAGCTAGGGGCTGAAATATTTGGTTGTGCCTCTTTAAGCGCTGATATTGAGCTGATAGATGTACTATTTACGCTAGTGAATAGCCTGAATATGAGTGCTAATCTGCATGTGGACTTAGGCCATGTAGCGCTATTCAAACGCTTATCGGTATTGGCACAGTTGTCTGATAGCGATACTGAGCAATTAATGCACTTATATGCTAATAAGAATTTGCCGGAGTTAAAACGGGTCTGCGAAAGCTTAGAGATGGGCGCTGATTTTTATACCTTAGCTCGTTTTGGTCATGATATGACGCAGCTATTGGCTAAATTGTCTGATACTGCGCAGCAAGACAGTGAAATAGCGGAAGCAGCCGATGAGCTGCAACGCCTAAAAGATCATTTGCAACATCAATGGCAGTGTGAGGTGAGTATCGATGTCACTGAATTGTCCGGCTATCATTATCATACTGGTATTGTCTTTAATGGCTATATCAATAGTGAAACCCAGCCATTAGTCAGGGGCGGACGTTTCGATGGTATGCAAAGTCGTAATAGCTATGATCAAAACCAGCAGCCCCGTGAAGCGACCGGTTTTAGTATGGATATCAGTCGTCTACTAGCGCATATTGAGCTTGATGTGGCAAAAGTGGTAGTTGTGGATTTTGCTGATATCAATAGTGCTGATAGCACCCAACGACAAGCATTACAGCAACAAGTGACTGACTTACGTCAACAAGGCTACTATGTCACTATGCCGCTGTCTGTAGATGACTGTCCGACGGATCTCACACATCGTCTAAGCTTGCTAGATAATAACTGGCAGCTGACCGTTATATAGTAGGGAACTGCTCAAGTACAGAGCGCTTTAACTAATTTATATGCTTTTTTATTATGTTTTAAGGGCTTTATTAAATAGTCATTAACCAATAATTAGCAAGCAGTAACTTGTTTGATTTAATAGTAGTTCTAAATCGTTATCGTACACTTCAATACATCATTGTAAGGATTCATTATGGGTAAGAACGTCGTAGTTTTAGGTAGCCAATGGGGCGATGAAGGCAAAGGTAAAATCGTCGATTTGCTGACTGAAAAAGCATCAGCCGTAGCACGTTTTCAAGGCGGTCACAATGCTGGGCATACGCTAGTAGTCGATGGAAAAACTACGGTTCTGCATCTAATTCCATCAGGTATTCTACGCGAAGGCGTTACTTGCTTTATCGGTAATGGCGTAGTACTAGCGCCTGACGCGCTATTGAAAGAGATGAAAGAGTTAGAAGATAATAATGTGCCAGTACGTGAGCGCCTGCGTATCTCACCTAACTGTCCTCTTATCATGCCGTATCATGTGGCACTCGATCAAGCTCGTGAAGCCAAACGTGGTAGCGGCAAAATCGGTACTACTGGTCGTGGTATTGGTCCCGCTTATGAAGATAAAGTGGCTCGCCGTGCTATTAAACTTGCGGATCTTTTCCGTGATGACTTAGAAGAAAAGCTACGTAATCTTATCGAATACCATAATTTCCAATTGACTCAGTATTATAAAGTGGAAGGTATCGATTTTGATGAGACCTTAAAGCTTTGTAAAGAATGGAAAGAAGAGATTAGAGGTATGGTTACTGATGTAACCGAAGATCTTAATCAGCTGCGTCTTGCTGGCAAGAACTTGATGTTTGAAGGGGCGCAAGGTACTTTGCTTGATATCGATCACGGTACTTATCCGTTCGTGACAAGCTCAAGCGTAACTGCTGGTGGCGTATCAACAGGTACTGGTATTGGTCCGCTGTACTTAGACTACGTCTTAGGTATCACTAAAGCTTATACTACTCGTGTTGGTAGTGGTCCATTCCCGACTGAACTGTTTGACGATGTTGGTGCTCATTTGGCTAAAGTTGGTCACGAATTTGGCGCAACTACCGGTCGTGCTCGTCGCTGTGGTTGGTTCGATGCTGAAGCGTTGCGCCGTGCAGTAGTGCTTAACTCGTTATCAGGTATCTGCTTGACTAAACTTGATGTACTCGATGGTTTAGAAGAGCTGCTAATCGGTGTTGGTTATGATGTGCCAGATACTGAATTTGCTGGTGCTCATGATGCTGAATTCTATGAGTCAGTAACCCCTAGATATGAAACTCTACCAGGTTGGAGTGAGTCTACGGTTGGTGTTACTAACTATGATGATCTGCCTCAAAACGCTAAAAACTATATCAAGCGTATCGAAGCCTTGATCGATTGCCCAGTGGATATCATTTCAACGGGTCCAGATCGTGAAGAGACTATCGTACTACGTGATCCTTATGATGCTTAAATGTGATCTATATAATGCTTAATTAATAGCATTGGTCATTATTTAAAATAAAAACCCTATGTTAATAGCATGGGGTTTTTATTGGTTAAAGCTAGAGGTTTTGAGCTTTTTATAACACTATAAATGAGTTTTAGTTAAGCTGATGACTGTTTTGTTTATTTTGAAAAAAGTTAAATTGTTAAACAAACCCTATCATTTACAGCGTCAATCATTATAATGGTCAGCAATCATCTATTGACGCGCTTGGCTGATCTAATTGGCTAATGGTGTAGATTTCTATCGGCAATCGTAAATAGCCTAAGTCAATACTTTGATCAACAAGCACGTATAACCGTTATATTTTTATTATCAATAATCATTCATTAGGAGCTTTTTATGGCTATCGAACGTACGCTATCTATCATCAAACCTGACGCTGTTGCTGGCAACAATATTGGTGCTATCTATGACCGCTTTGAACAAGCTGGTCTAAAAATCGTAGCAGCAAAAATGATGCAACTCGATGATCAAAAAGCTGGCGGTTTTTATGCTGAGCATGCTGAGCGTCCATTTTATAATGATCTAAAATCTTTTATGATGTCAGGTCCAGTATTAGTATCAGTGTTAGAGGGCGAAAATGCTATCGCTAAGCATCGTGAAATTATGGGTGCAACTAACCCAAAAGACGCTGAAAAAGGCACTATCCGTGCTGACTTTGCTAGCAGCATCGATGAAAACGCGGTTCATGGTTCAGATTCAGCTGAATCAGCTAAGCGTGAAATCAGCTACTTCTTCAATGACGAAGAAGTTTGTGCTCGCACTCGTTAATACAGATGGCTATTAACTCGTTACTGCTATGCTAAACAGATAAACAGATAAGCAGAGTAACAGTGATAGCTGCAGTATTAATAAGCAGCAAGGTGAAACGGCTTATATCTTATGGGTATAAGCCGTTTCACTCATTGTTGTTTGATGAGTTAGGATGGCTTTTATTAGCTACTAGCCAGTTTTAACGAGTTAACAGCTATTAGCAATGTCAAAAGCTAAGTTGATTGAAATTCATCGGCACTTGCCTCATTACTACCACCTGAGCGCTTAATAAACGTTTTACCTATAGCCGTAAATATTTACTAAGCGTTATCAATCCTATGTAAGCACAACGCACTATTAATAAGCGTCGCTGGTCAGTAGTGCCAGCCAGTATTAACATTTAGTCTTAAACTATTAAAGACAGAACTAAGCTTACAACGGATTGCTAACTTATAACTATTCATGAGCTGATACTCATGTGAAAAGGTCACTCTAATGTCAACTATCGCTACCACAGATGCCACATCAGCGCAGCCAGTATCAACCCATACACCTGCCAAGCGCAGCAATAGCATCAAGCTATTGGACGAGGCACAAGCAAAAACCAATCTATTGGGTATGACGCAAGCACAACTTGCTGATTACTTCAAAAGCATCGGTGAGAAACCCTTTCGTGCCACTCAAGTTATCAAATGGATTTATCAGCAAGGGGTGACTGACTTTGAGCAAATGACTAACTTAAGCAAAGGCTTACGAGATAAGTTAGCGCTCAATGCTTGTGTAACGCCTCCCAAAGTTATTCACCGTCAATATAGCGAAGATGGTACACGTAAATGGGTATTCGAAGTGACTGGCGGCTCGCTAGTAGAGACCGTACTAATACCAGCAGATGACAGCAAAGAAAACGGCCGTAAGACTTTATGTGTTTCCTCACAAGTAGGCTGTGCGCTCGATTGCAGCTTTTGTAGTACTGGGAAGCAGGGCTTTGAACGCGATTTAACCGCTGCTGAGATCTTAGGTCAATTATGGGTGGCTAATGCGTCTTATATGACTGACGATCAAGATAGCTTGGCAGGGGTTGACCATAGTTTATGGGACAATCAAGTGACTAATGTGGTCATGATGGGCATGGGCGAGCCGCTGCTAAACTACAAGCCAGTGGTTAGCTCGATGGAGCTAATGCTCAGTGATCATGCTTACGGTTTATCCAAGCGCCGTGTCACTTTGTCAACGTCGGGTGTCGTACCAAAAATGTATCAGCTGGCACAAGACATCGATGTCGCTTTAGCGATCTCTTTACACGCACCCAATGATGAGCTGCGTAACGAGCTAGTGCCAATCAATAAAAAATATCCGTTAAGTGAGCTAATGGCCGCTGCCCGGAACTATGTGTTCGATGTCAATCCACGGCATAAAAAACACGTAACTATAGAATATGTGATGCTAGATGGGGTCAATGATAGCAATGAGCATGCCGAGCAATTAGTAGCGCTGCTAGGTGATTTGCCTAGTAAAGTTAATCTTATTCCTTTTAATCCTTTTCCGCATGCAGGTTATGAGAAGTCGAGCAATAACCGTATTCATGCCTTTAGTAATATTCTTAGCGAAGCAGGCTTTGTCTGTACTATTCGTCAAACTCGTGGCGATGATATAGATGCTGCTTGTGGGCAATTAGTCGGGCAAGTAGCCGATCGTACTAGGCGTTCAGCAGCTTGGCAACAAAGTATCAAAGATCGCACTATAGTAGCAGCTGATGAATAAATAGCCACTAAAGTTTAGCGGTTTAGGGTTGCTGAACTTAATCTGAACTGAGGCGATACTATTTAATTGTACTAGTAGTTACAACCGATTAATTAATGTCATTTGTCTGTCATTATAGTAATAAATATGTAGTCAACAAAATTAATAGCAACTAAATTGTACTTATTAAGGTTAAATCCATTAAACTGATGTTTCGTTAAATCACAGTTTTATGATGGCGGCTATAATGATTTTTACAAATTACTGTCAGCTCAATGCTAAATTGAACGCTAATACAGCTTTGCTTAAGTCTTATAGTGCTGAGTTAAGTAGTTGTAAATTTAGTAGAGCTAAGTTAAGTAGCGCTAAATTTAGTGTTACTGAGTTGACTGGTGCTCAATCAATAGGCTTGCAACTCATTAATGCTAAAAGTATGCTGACTGCTAGTGTGCTGTTGGCTTTGGTATTGACTGGTTGCCAAAGTACTTCAACTGGTAGTTTGACAGGGGGTACTGCCTATCAGACCACGACTGAGCCTAGCAATAACCGCAACTTAGATAAAAAACAAATAGCTCGGGTGCGCACTGCACTGGCAGCACAATACATCCGTAAAAATAAGCTGGACGCCGCCCAACGCCACCTCGAAAAAGCTTTTGCTGCCGATAGCCGATATGCGCCAGCCTATGATATGATGGGCGTTTTATTACAGCAAGAAGGTAGCCGACTCAATCTTGTAAAGGCTGAACAGTATTTTAAGCAAGCCATAGCACTAGATGCGGATTTTGAACAGGCCCGTAATAATTACGGTGTTTATCTGTCACAGATGCAGCGTTATAATGAAGCGCTAAGCCAATTTGAGATTGCTGGTTCCGCTCTAGGTTACGAGGGTCGTATTGGCGCTTTAGAAAATCTAGGCCGCACTTACTTACAGCTAAATAACCATCCAGCAGCTGCTAAAGCTTTTTTGCGAGCTTTAGAAGGCAATCGTAATAGTTTGATTGCTCATATTGAGCTAGTTGATTTGTGGCTTGAACAACAGCAGGTTACCCAAGCGCAACGACTTTATGATGAAACTCTGATATTGATTAAAGGACAAGGCATTAGCCCACGTCTGTTACTGCAAGGTATAAAATTGGCCGCCGCTCAAAATGATATGAGCAAGCGCCAACAACTAGCACAGCAGCTACTTTCCGCTTCTCCTCTAAGTGAGGAAGCAAAACAACTTAAGAATTGGCTTAATAATCCAGAGGCACCATGGAAATGACCAACCCACTATCAACCAATCAATCAAATGCTCAGGGATCATTCGGTGCCATGTTGCAGCAAGCCCGTAAAAATAAGCAAGTGAGCTTAGAAGAGGCGGCAGGCGAACTATTCATTCTAAAGCGCCATCTGCAAGCATTAGAAAGCGAAAGTTTTAGTGAATTACCGCAAGCCGCATTTGCTCGTGGTTTTGCCATTAATTATGCTAAGTTTTTGGGTTTAGATCCAGCAAAGGTTGCTAGCAGTTTTGATAGTGTTTATCCCAATGAGCTTAAACCACGCTCAATGAATAATACGGAATCGTTATTGCGTCCTATGGGCACTCTGCAACGTGATAACCGTAGTCGTATTCGGTTTAATCCGTTGTTGGTAATAGCCGCTATTGCGCTTGTTGTTTTAGCGGTATTTTTATTTCGGATGGTGACTAATGCTAGTAAAGATGAGCAACCGCTTACTCCAGTAGCAGAGGAAGTAACCGCTTCTGAACAAACGCAAGGGGCCGCGCTTAACAGTGTTGATAATAGCGTTGGTGCTTCAGGTTCAGCGTTGAATCTAGGAGCCGCAGACACAGAAAATGCCTCATTACAACTTAAGCTGACAGATGCAGCTTCGGTAGGGGTGATTGATGCTACTGGTACTAGTCTGATTAGCGGTGAGCAAATTGAAGGTGATTATCAGTTATCAGGACAGCCCCCTTTTAATATTGTTATTGATAATATCGACAATGTTGATTTATCTCTCAATCAGCAGCCAGTTGCTTTAGAGCAGTATGCAACGGGTAAAAAAGCCAGCTTTGCATTGACGCCTTAGTCGGTTAATATATGCGGCAGCAGCCATTGATGGTTAATAGTTTACGATTGGACAGGGCTATGACTAATCACTGACCTTAGTCAAAATAATCGACTGCTGTTTATAATATTTTGATCATAGTGCTTTAATCATAGTATGTTAAGTATAGTGTCTATTATTTGCTCAGAGCTTAATTATAGAGTGATAGCCGTTTGAATACTGTTTAATCAAAATTGCTTGTTACTATTATATTTGCTTATTCCAAGGATTTTATATGTCAACGTCAGCCCCTATCAACCGTCGTGTCACTAAAAAAATATACGTTGGTGATGTCGCGATTGGCGGCGATGCACCTATTAGCGTGCAGAGCATGACCAATACGGATACTTGCGATGTGGCTGCAACAGTAGCTCAGATCGAACGTTGTGTTGAGGCCGGCGCAGATCTTATGCGAGTATCGACTCCAACTATGGAAACGGTTGCTGCCTTTGGGAAGATTCGAAAATTAGTGAATGTACCGCTAATCGCTGATGTGCATTTTGATCATAAGATTGCCTTAGCCGTTGCTGAAGCTGGTGCTGACTGCTTACGTATCAATCCTGGTAATATTGGTAGCGATGCTAAAGTTCGTGAAGTAGTGGCTTGTGCGCGCTATCACAACATTCCTATTCGCATTGGGGTCAATGCCGGATCATTAGAAAAAGAAATCCAGCGCAAGTATGCGGAACCAACTGGCGAGGCTATGCTTGAGTCTGCCATGCGTCATATTGATATATTAGAACGTTTGAACTTTGATCAATACAAAATCTCGGTCAAAGCCAGTAACGTATTTTTGACTTTAGATGCTTATCGTTTAATCTCAGCACAAATCGATAACCCATTACACCTTGGGGTAACAGAAGCTGGTGTCTACCGTACTGGTGCCGTTAAGTCAGCTATTGCCCTTGGTGGTCTACTATTAGATGGTATCGGTGATACTATTCGCATCTCTTTAGCCGCAGAGCCGGAAGAAGAAATCAAAATTGGCTTTGATATTCTAAAGTCGTTAAATATTCGCTCTAACGGAGTGAATTTTATTGCTTGCCCTAGTTGCTCACGTCAAGAGTTCGATGTTATTCGGGTGATGACCGCCTTAGAGGCGCGTTTAGAAGATGTGCGTGAACCGATGAATCTTTCAGTAATTGGTTGCAAGGTCAACGGTCCAGGTGAGGCTAAAGAAGCCGATATTGGTATCGTTGGTGCAGCACGTCGGTCTTTAGTGTATCGGATGGGTACAAAGAGCCATCTTATCGACACGGATAACTTAGTTGATGAAATCGAAAGTATGGTTCGCGCCCATGCAGCAGTGCTAGAAAAAGCTCGTGAAAATGAGATTATTCGGGTTAAATAATAGGTAAAGCGGTTTTAAAAACACAGCTGCTTTAATAATAGATTTTATTTAAAGCTCGTATATAAAATAATAATAGTAATACTGATTAAAATTTGAGGATATAAGCGCACCATGATTAAAGCTATAAAAGGGTTCAACGACATTTTACCGAATCAATCAGCGCAATGGTTGCAGTTAGAAAAGGTCTTAGCCGAAGTAATGAGTAGATACGGCTATCAGCATATCCGACTGCCTATCGTTGAGCAAACTGATCTTTTCGCTCGAGCTATTGGTGGCGCGACTGACATTGTCGAAAAAGAGATGTATAGCTTTGCTGATAAGTCTGATCCTCCGACACCGCTTACCTTACGCCCTGAAGGTACTGCGGGTGCTGTACGTGCTGTTATCGAGCATAATCTATTACGTGGTGATACTCCTAAGCTTTGGTACATCGGTCCGATGTTCCGTTACGAGCGCCCGCAAAAAGGCCGCTATCGTCAGTTTCATCAGCTAGGCGTTGAGAGTTTTGGTAGCGCATTACCCGATGCTGATGCCGAATTGATTGCTATGACTCATTTGATGTGGCAAGCCTTGGGTCTAAAAGACGAAATGAGTTTGCAGCTCAATAGCTTAGGCGAGATCGATGAGCGTCATGCTTATCGTGATGCTTTAGTCGCTTATTTGACCGACAAACAGCACTTGTTAGATGAAGATAGCAAACGCCGATTAACTACTAACCCTTTACGTATTTTAGATAGTAAAGAGGCGAGTACTCAAGCGTTATTAGTCGATGCCCCTAAGCTTGCTGATTTTTTGGGCGAAGAAAGCATGGCGCATTTTGAGCAAGTGCAAGCTTATTTAGATGGCTTAGGCATTGATTACCAGATAAATCCGCATTTAGTTCGTGGTCTTGATTATTACAATAAGACAGTTTTTGAATGGGTCACTGATAAGTTAGGTAGCCAAGCTACAGTTTGTGCAGGTGGACGCTATGACGGTCTCGTAGGTCAGCTAAAATCTACCGACAGCCGTAACCATGACAGCCAAGCAAATAGCAAGCCTATCCAGTCCGAACCGGCGGTAGGTTTTGCTATGGGTCTTGAGCGTTTATTGTTGCTAATAGAGGCGGTAGCGCCTTTTGCAGAAACGGCTGCTTGTGACGTATTTATTGTCACTCACCCTGAGGTTTATAGCTCAGGTATGATTTATGCCCAAAACTTGCGCTACCAGCGCCCAGATTTGCGAATTAAGATGGCTAGTGCGACTAGCTTAAAAGCACAAATGAAAAAAGCTGATAAGTCAGGAGCACGCTTGACAGTTATCATCGCTCAGCAAGAGCTTGATGAGCAAAAAATCAGTATTAAAAATATGCAAACGGGCGAGCAAACTAGTATGAATCAAAACTGGTTAGCCGATATAGAAAATTTTAAATAACGGTTTAACTGGACTGGATGCTTTTTCATTCAGGGCTCAGCAGCTAAGCGCTTAATAACGACTGGCAAGGCGTAGCAAGTAACGATTGGTCATTACCTACTGAGTAAGGTAATGAATGATCAAGGTTTGACCCCTTTAACTCTGAGCACTGAAAAGCCAATAATAGTAGTAGCATTACTCGCATTTTAATATAAATTTATCAGGTAACTATCCATGGCTCTGACCCCTAATTCGCCAAATACAGATAACTCGATGCAAGCGCTAAAAAAATACGGCGGCAATATTGTCACTGTTATTCTGTTGGCATTAGCCGGCTACTTTGGTTGGACTTATTGGCAAAACAATCATGCGCGAGTAGATACAGTTGCTGCTGATCAATACGCTGATATTCAGCGTCTTAATGAAGAAGTTACTCTAGCGTCGCAAAATCCAGACCTAGAAGCTGAAGCCTTGACAGCACTAGCGGACAGCCGTAGTAAGTTAAATGATAATATTGATACCTTGGTTAACACTCATGGTAGCTCAGTATATGCTTGGCAAGCGTTAATGATTAAAGCGCGTACTCAAGTAGACAATGATGACTTTAAAGGAGCAAGCGCTACCCTCAAAAAAGCTTTAGCCGTTGATTTGGGTGATGCCGGTCTCAGCGCTATTGCACGTTTACGTTATGCCGAAACCTTATTGGCAGCTGGTGATGCTGATGCCGCTTTAGCCGAAGCTAGTAAAGATATGCCAAGCTCATTTGAAGGCAGTCAACAAGAGCTATTGGGTGATATTTATTTAGCCAAGAATGATAAAGATGCGGCCATTAAATCTTATAAGAATGCTTGGGAGCTAGTGCGTAAGCGTCAAGAGACTCGTGCAGTACTAGCACTGAAGATGGAGAGTTTAGGCGTCGTTGCTGAGCCTATTGCTGAGCCTGCTAGTCTTATCCAAGCTTCCAAGGTAGCTCCAGATAACCAAGCTTTAGCAAGCGCTAACAATGAAAATGCTACGGCTATTATTGCCCCAGAAAATACCCAATAGCTAGTGAGCAGCCAATCAATAATAATAACAGTAGTACCGCATGACTCAGTAGATAAGCTACTGGACTATGTTGTTTGTTAGCCCATTTATAGATCGTCAACTTATTCGTAGTGAGAACATACCATGACCTTAAATATTCGCTCTAATAACTATGCAAATAAGACCCTGCTAAAAACTACGGTTATGCATGTAGCTGTATTAGCACTAATGACTAGTGCTGTTATGGGCTGTAGCCGAGGCATTAAGCCCGTGGTCAATGACCCAGTAAAACTGGTACAGCTTGCGCAGCCTATTAGTGTCTTACAGCCAGTATTCATGGTAGATGTCGGCAATAAAAAAGCCAGTTCAAAGGATCCCTTGAGCTTACAAGTGGGCTATGACAATAATCAGATAGTTATCGCCTCACGCGGTGGTGACTTAGTAGGCTATAATGAGGCCGGACAGCGTTTATGGTCATTGAATGTCGATGATCAGATCGTGGGTGGGGTAGCATTAGACAGTTTTAGTCAGACGGCAGTTATTACTACACGTAGCGGAATGGTGATGGCCTTTGATAGTACTACAGGTGCTAAGCGCTGGCAGCAACAGCTAACTGGTACGGTATTAACCAAAGCCTTAATTAGTAATAACCGAGTTATTTTGTCGGCTAACGATGGCTTCTTACAAGGCTTGTCTTTACAGAATGGCCAGCCTGTTTGGAAGTTTGCTACCCAAGTTCCTGATATTAGCGTTCGTGGCACTGCTGCGCCTACCTTGTTAGATGATAAGACTGCACTGTTGGCAACTGCTGATGGTCGTTTGCATGCTATTACTGTTGATAATGGCTTGCCGCAGTGGTCACGTCGTATTGGTGTAGGCACTGGCAGTAGCGAAGTTGAACGTATGAGTGATGTCGATGGCACTCCTATTGTCGATAACAATGAGCTATTCGCTATCAGCTATAGTGGTCAAGTTATCGGTATTGACTTGGCTTCCAGACAAGTTAAATTCGTTAATGAGTTAGCTAGCTTAAAATCTTTAGCGGTAAATAATCAGCAAGTTATCGGTACGAGTTTAACTGGTAAAATCGTTGCTTATGATCGCAGTAGCGGCGAAACACTATGGGAAAATGATGAGCTTGGCTATCGTAAATTGACTAACCCGGTGATGATAGGTAACTATATCGCTGTAGGTGATTTAGGTGGTGTAGTGCATTTAATTGACCCAGCCTCTGGTAAGATTGTCAGTCGTGTACAGACCAAAGGCGCGCTACAGACCTTGCAAGTACAAGGCAGTCGCTTATTAACTCAAAGTACTTCTGGGCAAGCTGCAATTTGGCAGTTAGCACGCTAAAGAGTCCTGCTGATTTTATTAGTTCAGCTCGTATCTATTAGCTTAGTTCGATCATAAACTTAGTATAAGATCCGCTAGTATTCAGTTTGGATATATACTGATTTTATGTGTTTAATTTACTAAAGCTTTATTAATTATTATCTATTTAAGTTTGTGACAATAGCCAGTCTAAGTACTGGTTTTATTGTCCTTTATTGCCTATCAGCGAGAGTAATGCATGAGTATCAAGCCTGTGGTTGCCTTAATCGGTCGCCCAAACGTCGGTAAATCTACCTTATTTAATCAATTCACTAAAAGTCGTCAGGCATTAGTTGCTGACCTTTCAGGTCTGACTCGTGATCGTCAGTATGGTGATGCTGAATATGAGGACAAAGCATTTATCGTAGTAGACACTGGTGGTATAGGTGAAGCTGATGATGGCAGTGGCAATATTGATGACTATATGTCTGAGCAGTCTCATACCGCTATTCATGAAGCTGACATTATAGTATTTGTAGTTGATGCACGAGCGGGCCTGATCGGTGCTGATGCAGAGATTGGCAAGTTTTTACATACTTTAGGCAAGCCAGTATATGTAGTAGCTAACAAGGTCGACGGCGCTCATGATTCAGCACCTGCTGAGTTTTATGCATTAGGCTTAGGTGAGCCCTATCCGATGGCCGCCAGTCATGGTCGCGGCGTTGGTAACTTGTTAGAAGTCATTACCGCAGATATGCCGGAAAAAGAATCTATAGTCGAGCCTCAAGGTTTGAAGCTTGCGATTATTGGTCGTCCAAACGTCGGTAAATCAACACTAGTCAATCGTCTATTGGGTGAGGATCGAGTCGTAGTATTCGATATGCCAGGGACTACTCGTGACAGTATCTATATTCCTTATAAACGTGATGGCAAAGATTACGTGCTGATTGACACAGCAGGGGTACGTCGCCGTGGTAAGATCGATGAAAAAGTAGAAAAGTTCTCGGTAATCAAGACTCTACAAGCTATTGAAGATTCGAACGTGACAGTTATTGTCATCGATGCCCAAGAAGGTATCGTCGATCAAGATCTACATATGATTGGCTATGCCCTTGATGCGGGTCGAGCTTTAGTCGTTGCCATTAATAAATGGGATGGTTTGACTCAAGATCAAAAAGACTATATTAAAATTGAGATGGATCGTCGCTTTAACTTCATCCCTTATGTAAAAGTGCATCTAATATCAGCATTACATGGTACTGGAGTAGGTAATCTATACCCTTCAATCCTACGAGCTTATAACTCTTCAATGTTTGAAGTGTCTACCAATCGCTTGACTCAAATTCTACAAGATGCAGTAGCGGCGAATCCACCACCAGCGGTTTCTGGGCGTCGTATTAAATTGCGTTACGCGCATATCGGTGGTCACAATCCACCAGTCATCGTTATCCACGGTAATCAGACGGGTTCGCTGCCTAAGAGCTATCAGCGCTATCTAGAAAACCAATTCCGTGAAGTCTTCAAGCTAGAAGGTACGCCGCTCAACGTAGTGTTTAAGCTTAACGAAAATCCTTATTCTTCTAAAAGCGATACTCCGACTAAAGCCAAAGCGCAACAGCTGCGCCAACGTGAACGTAATAGAGCGCAAAAATTCACTACTCGTGAAAAAAAGAAGCGCTAATATTGCTATTTACCACTAATCCTGCTGTTTGCTAATAGCAGTATTAGCTTATATAAAAAATTAGCTCATATAAAAATAACGACTTAAAAAGTTAATTAGTAGTTTTAGATTAGAGCGTATTAACATTCACAAGTAGACAATGCTGTGGTCGAATGTTCAATATGCCCTAACGACTATTTTTATATGAGTCGTTTATTCCCTATAAAGAATTTTGAAATAAATAAAGTGGTTAAGTATCAACGATTATAAGTAAAAAACCTTGAGTTGACTGAATAATATGGTTATAAACTCGATTAAAACACTGCCTAAGCTTATCTGGAACTCTCTGTTGCAGACTATAGTCTTGGCTGTTTTAGTCGGGTTTTTATTTTGTTACGTTTATGGTTTTGTTTACCATTATCAACAGCAGCGGATGCATGTGCAGCAGCTAGCTGAGCTATTGGCTAAAAGCGCTTCTACTGATGCTGCTGCTAATCTAGTAGCCAGCCAAGTGGGCGTCCTGATAAACGAAGATTCCAGCATCCAAAATATCGTTTTTTATTCTACCGATCATCCTATTAGCAGTCTTGATGAACTCGATTTAGAGCAAAACAGCAACGACTGGTACACCGCGTTGTTTACCGATACCATCAGTTTTAATAGAGCAGTGACTAGCGGTTACGCCTCTGAAAGCGACACGCAAGTGAGCAACGTTAACTCGCCAATCGCTACTCCAGTAGCCAATAGACTAACTAGTGTTGAAAAAGATGATAATCATTCAGATTTGGCGTCAGTAAATACTAATAGCTTAGTAGGCTATATCAATATTACCTTGGATATAGATAAGCTACGTATGCAGTGGTTACGCAAAACAATTCTATTATGGTTACTGACTTTAATCTTAGTAATCGCCGCTATAGGATTTATTTTTCGCAAGCTGCTGCGCACCACTGAAGATCTCGTTCAAATCGCCAATGTTTGCACTTTATTAGTTGATAATCCGAATCTTGAGCAGCTACCAGTCATTCAACAGCGTTTTGAGTTTCGAGAGTTTATTGATATTAAGCAGGCCTTTATTCTACTGTTTGAGCGTCTAAGAGAAATGCAACGAGAGCATGCGGCACTAGGAGATTTTGAGCAACAGCTTCATCATAAAGATCGATCGCTTGAGGTTCAACGTAATAACTTTCAGAGTATGATTACTCATGAGCTTAAGACTTCACTCAATGCCATCTCTGGTGGCTTGCAACTGTTAGACAATCATTACTTGAGCTATGACCAGCAAGATACTTTAGAGATTATTCGCAATGGTAGTGAGCATTTGGAGTCGACCTTAGAGCAGATTATTCAACTCAATAAAATTGAAAAAGGCCAAGTAGTTGTTACTTTAATTGAGTTCAATCCTTTGCTAATGATTGCCGATTTATTAGCGGAATTTGATCCTATTGCTCAGCAAAAAGGCGTAGAGTTGATTAGCCATATTCATCATATTGACTATAATCTTGAAGGCGATGCTAATAAGATTAAGCAAATATTGACCGCTGTTATTGACAATGCTATAAAATTCACTCAAGAGGGACGAGTTACTATCGAGTCGCAACTGACTCATTTCAATAATAGTATTCGCTGGCAGCTCAAAATTATTGATACCGGTATTGGTATTAATGCTAATTACATAGATGATATATTTACCCCATTTTTTCAGATTGATTCTTCAAGAACTCGAAAATATGAAGGGGTTGGCGTAGGTTTGCCGGTTATAAAACAGCTGTTACAGCTGATTGATGCCTCGATTGATGTCGATAGTGAGCTTGATAAAGGTAGCCAATTTGTAATCACTATCCCACTACGTAATAAATATAAAAGCTGGCAGCAAACCTTACTAAAGGACTTAGAGATTATCTATTATTATGCTGATGAAAACGACCTCTTGGTTAAAGAGTTACAAGGACTGGGTGCCACGGTAATCTCTAGACAGTACGAGCAGCTTATGCTTGGGAATATAGATAATATAAAAGTTGATATGGTGATGTTTGCAGAGGATATTCTACCGGAGAGGGTAGCGCGGCTAGCACGGTTGATCCGAAATGCTGAAACCAGCCACCGAGCTTTATTGATTTACTGGTGTCCCTCGCATAACAAGTATGACCTATATGGCATTGAGCATGAGCTAAAAGTTGCTGGTATAGACTATTGCGAAGGCGCCACGCAAAACACTCAAAGACTTATTAAGATACTGAAGACGTGGATCGGAAAGACTTAGCGAATAACAGTAGAAATAGCCAATAGACCTCGTAACGGCTATGGTTGAATGTTCAACATACCCTAGTCCAAAGTAAATGTGATAACCACAAAAAGGCCACTTAAATTAAGTGGCCTTCTATGCAATCACTATAATAACTTTGAGATAATAACTGCTAGTAATTAAAAACTAGCTGTTAAAATACGTTTTGTCCCCAACGTACGACATGCTGCCACATGCGACTAAAAAATCCTGCCTGCTCGATGTCACTAGTAGCAATGATAGGTACTGAGGCTACTGCTTTACCATCAATAACGGCTAGCATCTTGCCTACTTCTTGACCCTTTTTAATAGGAGCCTCTAAACTCTCAGGGATATCAACAACCGTAGTTATTTTATTCTTTTGAGTCTTAGTGGTTAGTACTTTTAAACTGTCCCCAGTAGCCAACTCGATCTCTTTCGCTGCCCCGAACCATACTGGCAGCTTGCTAACGAACTGTCCTGCAGGCGCTTTGGTTACTGTAGTGAAGTGACCATAGCCCCAATTAAGCAACTCACGTGATTGATCAGCACGTTCTTGTTGGCTTTTAGTGCCCATAATAACTGAAATTAGACGCATACCATCACGGTTGCTTGAAGCGACTAAACAATAGCCAGCTGCATCAGTATGGCCAGTCTTTAAACCATCTACAGTACTATCTGTGCTCAATAGCGCATTACGATTGCCTTGAGTGATGCCGTTATAAGTAAACTCTTTTTCGGAATAAATTTTATAATAGTCGCCGCTATTCTTAATAATAGCGCGCCCCAGCTTGGCCAAATCCAGTGCGGAGGCTTGATGACCTTCATCAGGCATACCTGTGGCATTAACAAAGTTAGTATTATCCATACCTAACTTTTTGGCTTGCTCATTCATTAGTATGGCAAACGAGGCTTCGCTACCAGCGATATGTTCAGCCATAGCCATTGAAGCGTCATTACCTGATTGGATAATGATACCGCGCAGCATATCGATGACACTAGCTGTTTTATTGACAGGTACATACATACAAGACTGGCTACTGCTGCCACGACACCAAGCGTTCTCGCTCATTAAAACTTGTTCGTCTTCTGTCAAGTCACCTGAAGCCAAGCGCTGTTCAATAATATAGCTGGTCATCATTTTGGTTAAGGAGGCTGGTGGTAGCGGCGTAGTGGCATTTTTTTGTGCTAAAATTTCGCCAGTATTATAATCCATCAATATATAGGCGGCATTTTCCATAGTAGGAGGGGTGATAGCCGCATTTACTGCTACTGATCCTAAAGAGACACTAATACCGACTACTAGTTGTACAAGCTGTTGTTTTACATACTTCACGGTCATAAACTGTTACACCACATTATGAGATTAAATTTGTCTAGCGCTATAGCTGCTACTATTAATAAAGCTAGTCACAGCAGATACTAGACATAGAATTAATATCTTAGCAATTTCACCATTAAGTAAATAGGCACAAATAAAAAAATATTCTCGCAGAGAATAATCTAAAAAGCCGCTGCCAGCAACAGATAACTGAGCTATTTAGGCATAATTAGTTATTAACTGGCAAACTAAAACCTTTCATCCACAAAAAAGCTTGCTGTGCAGCTCAGTGTATTGAGGCTGCAAACAGCAAGCTATAGTCAAATAATACAGGTATTGGATGGAAACTATCTGCTAATTTAGCGAAGCATCATATTCTTTACTAAAATGAATCAGGTGCAATTGGTTTTATTAATACTTAAGGGTAGTACTTAGTATTAATACTTAAATGTCACTAAGCTATATCTCTAGTCTTAGTTCCTCTTAATTGCTTAGCCTTAAACGAAGCTGCCTAGATATTTAGTCTTAATCTTAGCTAGCTAATCGATTGCTTAGAGCTTTGGATGATGTAAGTATGGATAGTCCACTGTGCTAGCTACTAGTGACTGTTAGTACTCTACACTTAGTACTCTGCATTGGCTAAATCTTCACAGATAGACTTATTATCTTGCTTAGAAAAACTCATAGTCCAGCTACGAATACTTTGCAAAATCTGACGATAGTCTTGTTGGGTCGACAAGTACTGAATAGCCGCTTTTGGATCTTCTAATGAAGGCATCAGTTCATGCAATTGCACGTTATATGATTTATAAAAACGTTGCTTTTGATTACCATTTAACATCGGTGGACATATTTCAGACAGCACTTGCATCACTGCTATTTCGTGCTTAGTGATATTCATACCCGACATATCTAAGGGAATAGTAGTACTAGGGGCAGCAAAAGTAGCTGACGATAAAAGAGCTGCACTAGCCATTAGACCTGCTACGCCAATTTTGCTTGCAGCATTAATCATAATAGTTGTTACAGGGGAAACTACCGCCAATATCGATTGATTGTTCATTCGGTATCACACTCGCTTTGCATTATTTGATGCTGTTATGGTAATAGGAATAAAAACAAAAGTCACATAAAATATTGACTGATGTGTAGATGTATTGTGACCTAAAGGGCATTTACAGCAACATAGCAGCAGCATGTATTGGTAAGTTGCTTGAGCATTAACTAATAAGTTTATATTGTTAGTGCTTGTTGCCTAATGTAAGCTATTTACTGATAATATGCACCTATAATAACTACTGCTAGCGTCTTTATTAGCTCAGTAAGACGCCTAAATCAGTCTTTTGTAAGTTATATAGGGCAATATTTCCAATGTCTGCTCTAAAATTTTAGTAAGGTTAAGCAGGGCATTTGTCCAAGCAATAGTTTTTATGAGCAGTGCCTATTCTTTTATGAGCAGTGGCTATTAACGGATAATCACCATCCATCACAGTGCTAGCAGCCAGTAGCTAACCCTTATTAAAGTTAAGTAGTTCAGGTTAAATTATTAGGGCTAGCAGTTGAATAGACAGTTAGCAGTTAAACAGAAAAATATAAGTATATTGAGCTGATATGAAGTTTTTGATTAGTAATGATGATGGAGTACAAGCTCCCGGTTTATTAGCATTATATGGTGAGTTATCTAAGATAGGTGAGGTCATTGTAATAGCTCCTGATAGCGAGCAAAGTGGCTGCGCTAGTGCGCTACATATCTCGCAGCCGCTATATACACAGACTTTACAGTCGGGATTTATAGCCGTTAATGGTACTCCTGCTGACTGTATATATTTGGGCTTGCATGAGCTATACCGTAACAGCCATTTTGATTGTGTGATCACTGGGATTAATTCAGGAGCCAATTTAGGCCAAGATGTATTATTTTCGGGCACTTTTGGCGCGGCATTAACCGCACAGCTGTTCGGTGTCCCTGCTATTGCCACCTCACTAGTGGGTGCTAGCAATGACAGTAATTATCAGATGGCAGCTGAGCAGATTGTCAAACTAATCACTGAGACAGCCATACTCGAAACCATCAAAAGTTTGCCCTATCATGTATTAAACGTTAATATCCCTGATGTAAAGTGCGCAGCTGACATTAAAGGTCGCAAAATAACGTGTTTGGATCACAGTACTATCGCCAAACCTGTGCACCATATCGTTGACCCTCGTGGGCGTAATGCTTATTGGTTGTCTCTACGCAAAGAAGCTAATCCTACCTCTAAACCCTTAGCTTTGCAATCGGCAGGGAGCATACTAAAACCTACGGCTATCGATCTATCAACCGCTGAAAATCAGCGATTGAATAACCAATGCCTTATCGATACTGTTACTGATGTTCAAGCGATAGCTGATGGTCTTATCAGCTTATCCCCAGTCAAATTGCATCATACTCCGAGTTCAGCTTTAGATAAGCTGTCAGCATTGATACTGTAAGTTTGGCTCTACAACTTATTATCATAACTGGAACTCAGATTTTGTTATCGCATTTTGATAGGGTATTTTTATATCATGCTTTGACAGTATTCAAAGCCGCAAAGATATTTATTAATAGCACTAGTTTGTCGCTAAAGTAGTTTGTAACTGAAGTCAGGGCAAAGATAATTAAGCTTACTGCTATTTAGAACGGATAAGATTGAGAACGGATAGGATTTAAGAAGAACTACTATCTTGATACTAATATAAATATGGCTGGCTCGTCAGCAGCCTCAGGTATAGACATTAGGAAACCTTGTATGAAAAAGATCACTTCTAAATCATCATTAGTAACGGCAGCATTGGCAGGTACTTTGACCGTTGCTGTGCTAACCATGATGGGTTGTGCCACCAAACCAACTTATCAGAATAACCAGTCAGGCCCTACCATTATTACTAATAACCAAGGTGTTCCCAACTATTATCTAGTTAAACGTGGTGATACTGTCGGTCAGATAGCTGAGCGCTACCGCATGAGCTATCGCCAAATTGGGGCGTTGAATGGTTTGGACAGTAAATACACTATCTACACCGGACAGATGCTTAAGCTTTGGCAAGGCAACCAAGCTACGGCTAGTAATGCCAATGCCAACAACAGCGGTCGTCAGCCTGTAAACAATACGCCAGCTTATAACACTCCAGCCCCAACGCCAGCTTATGAGAATACTGCTAATGCAACTTCGGGCTATGAATATCCTACCCGTAACCAAGTGGTGCGTAACTTCGATGCCTCAGTAGGGAATATGGGCATGTGGTTCGCTGGTAAAGTAGGCGATCCTGTAGTAGCTAGCCAAGGCGGTACGGTACTCTATTCTGGTAATGGGTTGGAGGAGTACGGCAATTTGATTATGATTCGTCATAGTAATAACTACATCACCGCTTATGCTCACAACACTGATTTGCTAGTCAAAGAGGGCGAGCAAGTACAAAGCGGACAGCGTATTGCCACTATGGGTAGCAGCGGTCAGACTAATCAAGTAGGTTTAGAGTTCCAAGTGCGCCTTAACGGTAGCCCTATCGATCCTCGTGCGGTATTGGGGCGCTAACGCTCAGCACTACTCTATTTGGCTTGAATAAAACAGGTGGCTCAGCTTTATGTCTTATGTCAGCTACTATGCTATGAGCTACTATGCTATGAGCTACTATGCTAATGAATAGCCCGCATAACCATCGGTAATGAGTAATGAAGCTGGTAGACAGCGACTATTACTATCGACACGTATTTGGCACTTAACCGTAGCGATACTGCTGTTTACGCTGTTATATAGTCTAACCAATTACTATAGTGCTGCGCTGTTTGACTGCTGTTCTGAGCGTATACACTATGTAGCGACCAGCTTAGACAGTAGCGTGCCATTTATTGCCGCCATGATCGTTCCTTATAGCTGGTCAATGATATTATTCATTGCCAGCTTTTTTATGGTGCGCACTCCTAGTCAGCTTTCTTCGCTTAGCTCACATCTGCTACTCGCAACCTTGCTTGCTGCGCTTATATTCTATTTATATCCTGCACGTTTCTCTTTTCAGCGTCCCTTAACTACAGACTGGACCGCATTTGGCTATGCATGGTTAGAGGTTACTGACCAACCCTTCAATCAGCTACCATCCTTGCACGTGGCATATGCGTTGCTGTTAGGCGTGTCTTTATGGAATGTATTAGTTGATTGCCAGTGTCTGGCAGGTCGAAACTGGTTAGTGCTAAGTTATAGATGCCTACTGGTGCTAGTCTGCTGTTTAATTATAGTGTCGACAGTATTTACTTACCAACATCATCTACTAGATATTATTGCAGGCGCGCTATTGTCTGCTATCGTACTATTTATGGTTGACAGACAGCGCAGTGTATTAGTGCTTAAATATTTTGCCATCGCAATCAGCGGTTTTTTGCTGTTGGCTATTACTGGATTCTTGATAGCTATTAACTTTAAGCAGCCCTTATTTGAGTATGCTAGTCTAATAATGGCAGGGTATTGGCTGCTAAGCTTTATGCGTCTGGCTTGGGTTTATCAAAGCGCCGAGATAAATACTAATAGTAGCTATTTTATAAAAGATAACCAAGGTAAATTAACGCTAAGCACCTGGCTAACTTTTGCGCCTTTGCTACTGGCTTATAGAGCAATGTCGAGCTTGAGCCAGCGTTATTATAGCTATCAGTACCCTGACAGATTTGGTAGCATGGTTTGGCAGCCAATAGGTAATAATACTTCTGTATCGGCAAGCGCGCGTTTATCATCGCCGTTATTCATCAAGGGTTTTCTCCCCAGCGAAGTAGCTGACTTAGCTGCACAACTAATCATCGTCGATCTAGCAGCAGAGGCTAGTAGTCACTTGTTAGCGGTCAGTGCTATTGCTAATAATAGCGTGAAAAATGCGGCGCGAAATACGGAATATAGCATCCATTATTTATATTGGCCCTTATTAGATCTACAACCCTTTAATGAGGCTGATGCGCTAGTATTAATAGGCTTGTTTGAGCAGCTAAATCAATTGCTGGCTGACAATCGCCAGACTAATAAAGTACAAGCTGGTACTTCATTGACGCTAATAAACTTCCATTGTGTGATGGGGTTTTCGCGCAGCATTGCTACGCAAGTTCTGTATTTAGTATATTGTGATAAGCTAAGCTTAGAGAATTATCAAACTTGGATAAGGCAAAACTATCCGCAGGCGCATCTGGCTAGCTCTTATTTACCTGAGTCGCTAATAACAGCGCTAAGCTGCGCTAAAAAACTTTAAAGCATAAAGCTTGCAAAGCTTAAAGCGCAAAATTTTAAACCTTAAAACAGTAAGGCAATAACTAATAATGACGGCATCCCTATTTAATATTCAAAGCTATCAGTATCCGCAAAACTTTGCTGATATCAAGCCTAAGTTGGCACGCTTAGAGCAAGCAATCAATAAGTTAGAAGCGAACCTTATTAAGGCTGAAGATGCTACTGAAAGTCGTAGTGAAAGTCGCAGTGAAAGCCTTACTGAGCCGCTAAAAGTTGATTATGCTAGTGAGCTAAATCCCAATCAACTACTTGCCGCAACTACTATCGAGGGCAAAGTGTTAGTGATTGCTGGGGCAGGGTCAGGAAAGACTAAGACTTTAACTTATCGGACGAGTTACTTGCTGGAGAATGGGGTTGCTCCTAAAGAGATATTGCTGTTAACGTTCACTCGTAAAGCGGCTAACGAAATCAAAGGTCGAGCTAAAACTTTGCTGGCGAGTACAGCAGCAAGCAGCAACGCGCTTAACGATATCACTAGTGGCACTTTTCATTCATTCTGCAATAGATTACTGCGCCAATACTCAGGACTACTAGGTATCAATCCGCGTTTTACTATCTTAGATACCGCCGATAGTGAAGATGCTATTGATCTTATTTATAAAGAAAAGAAGTATCCAGCGCAGACTAAAAAGCAGGCCTTTCCACGCAAAAAGACCCTACAAAATATCTTTTCAAGCTCTAGAAATCGCCGTATCCATATTGGTGAGTTAATAGAAAATAACTATCCAGACATAGCGATACATACTCCTATTATCGAGCAGTTAGCCGTTGACTTTCATCAGTACAAGCGCGCCAATCACTTGTATGATTTTGACGATATTATCAGTCAAGTGGTCAGTCATCTAAAAAATAATAGTAAGTTTCGCCAGCTGGTACAGCAGAATTATCGTTATGTGATGGTCGATGAATATCAAGATACTAATATTCCCCAAAAGCAGCTGATCGATCTTATTTGTGCGCCAGCCTCAGTATCCTTGATGGTGGTTGGTGATGACAACCAAAGTATCTATGCCTTTCGCGGGGCGAATTATGAGAATATTCTACTATTTGGTGAGACTTATCCAGAAGCTAAGCTGATCAAATTGGAGCAAAACTATCGAAGCACGCCAGCAGTTTTAGATTATATCAATGCCTTGT
Organism: Psychrobacter sp. TAE2020; assembly: GCF_018919485.1. GTDB lineage: Bacteria > Pseudomonadota > Gammaproteobacteria > Pseudomonadales > Moraxellaceae > Psychrobacter. The sequence goes on along the minus strand of NZ_JAHLMU010000001.1, from coordinate 876,814 downwards.
CAGCACAAATCACTTTAGGCTATCAAAAGCAATTATATTCTAAGATGGCTATAGTAGGACAAAAGCCTGTTTTTAGCCGTCTGAGCGATGAAAATCGTGAAGCCAAATACATCGCTGATAAAATAATTGAGCATAAAGCAGATCACGACTATAACGACTACGCAGTACTGTGCCGGACGTCCTTTCAATCCAACTATGTACAGCTAGAATTTATGGAGCGTGGTATCCCCTTTATAGTGGTTGGCGGTATCAAGTTCGTCGAGAGACGTCATATCAAAGACGTATTGGCTTTTGTAAAGATACTCTATAACCCTAATGACACTATCGCTTGGCATCGAATTTTGACTTTGTTTCGAGGGGTAGGCGGGGTGACGGCGACTAAGCTTACTCAGGCAATTAATGCCGATAATAATTCTTTTGAGCCGTTGCGTGCACCAGTGTTTAGCAAAAAAAGCGCTCAGCTTGAATCTTTATATGCACTACTAAGCAAGGCCAGTCAGGCGCAAGCGGTTGAGCAAGTCATTGAAGATATTCTAGAGTTTTATATTCCAGTACTAAAGACTCTTGAAGAGAATTGGCGTGAGCGCTCAGAGGACTTTCGGGTACTCAAAAATCTAGCAACTGAATACAGTAGCTTAGATAACTTTTTAGAAAACCTAGCGCTGGATCCACCTAATGATTCGGTAGCGGCTATGGGGCAGTTTAAAGCTAGTAGTGAGGAGGATAACGATAAAGTCACTATCTCGACTATCCATAGCTCAAAAGGACTGGAGTGGCCAATAGTATTCGTCAATTCCTTAGTCGATGGCATGACGCCGCATCATCGCTCTTTAGATGACTTTGAGGAGTTAGAAGAGGAGCGCAAGCTATTTTATGTGGCTTGTAGCCGGGCTAAGACGAGACTGTATCTAACCGCACCTGATTACTTTGCTAGCTACTCAGGCTACTTCGATAAGCCGTCAAGATTTATCGCAGAGTTGTCTGCGGATAAGGTTGATATTGAAAGCAGCAAAAAACTGATAGTCGAGAGCGATGATCCGGTTTGGTGGTAAGCTGCCAAACCGGAGGTAGTTGATAAGTAGCTGGGGCTAGACATAGCAAATAATTTGCAATCGTATGAGGTGCGACTTGTTTGCTACAGCATAGCTGTAGCCTTCTGTATTTTTCTTTTCAATCATCTACTTGCTTACAGCTCTATTGGTTAGTTATTAGCGCATAGACTAGACGATATCCCGAGTCGCCTGCAGTAGAAACATAATCCGCCTTTTCCCTTTCTAGCAGATTTATATCATAGTGCTTAGCATAGTACGTTTCGAGTTGTGCTAGTGATACTAAGAATGGCGGAGTATTTTTCTGATTATTATGATGCTTTTTTTCGCTGTCATAAGCAAACGATAGTAGAAGTTGGTTTGCGTTATTACTGAGCGCCATAATTTTCTGTGTATAGCGTGTACGTAGGTTGTCCGGCTCATTGTCTGGAAGGGCAACTAATGCCCCACGGTCATAGAGGGCGTCTATTTGTCCAATATCAGCAGCACTTAAATCAAAGATGTCACCAACCCAGATTTTGAGTGTTTGACCTAAGTGCTTGGTCTGGTAACAAGTTAGGCTAGGTATAGTTGGGTGTGATGATACTGTCGCTATCAAATCATTTTCAATAAAAAACTGCTCAACGGCTGTTGCTATTAACTCGACACCCACAACGTCAAAACCTTGTGTGATAAACCATAGCATATCTATACTCTTACCGCATAGAGGCACGAAAACACGCCCATTTTTAGGAGTGTTTAAGGTTTTGAAGTGCTGGGTGAGCATAAAATTTGGCTTTTTCTGAGTGAAGTTAGTTTGGTTGTTATGCCATGCATTCTGCCAAAATTCAGGATTCATAACTTTAACCTTATAGTTGTAGGTTTTAACTATCTATTATAACCTCAATGCCCAACGGTCTGCGAAAACACATTAATCACTATCACGCCGCTAATAATCAAGGCGATACCGATAATAGCGGGGGTATCGATGCTTTGCTTAAAGACTACAAGTCCTATGATCGCCGTCAACACAATACCTATACCGCCCCAAATCGCATAGGCGATACCTAAAGGTAGGGTTTTTAAGGTTTGAGTCAAAAAATAAAACGAAAAAACATAAAGGATAGCTGTTAATAAGGTAGGGACTAAGCGGGTGAACTGTTCTGACTTGACCAAAAAAGTTGTGCCTAGTACCTCAAAGATGATGGCCAGCATCAAAAATCCATAGCCGATTAAAACAGGGTTCATACAAGCATTGCTCCAGCTATTGTCTTAAAGATAATAATTACAGCGCTGCATTATCACTCATAAAGCCTAAACTGTCAGCCCTAGAGTGACTTCATTTATTTATCAGTAATTAACTCAACCATTGTTAAGTTTATCTATATTATGCTGCCTGAATATAGCTCTATTATTTATTGAACTAAAGCCTAGTCTCAATGGGAGAATACTAGGCTTTCGCTGACTCAAAGTTATTATAGATAAAATCGCTGCTTGCCTTACAGTTAAAGGGCTTAAGCTTTCAGCATGAGCGGTGTATTTATTTTTAACAGCATATGAAATCATAGGGTTAAAGGGTAAAAAAGTAGACCTACAGAAGGGTTTTAAAGCTCTAGTATAAAGGTATAAAATCAGCTATAACAAAAAGTAACTCTTAACAAAAATATCTGTTAGATATAGGTTTATTAATTGCTAAGTACGCGTTACTATCACCATTGCATTTATAGCAGCTAATAGCTTTTTAAGCTTCAGTTTTAGTAGCGGTTATTAGTAGTTATATTTTAATCTTGATATCTATGGTTAGTACCTATTCTAAAAGGATTTGCTATGCGTTATGACGTTATTGTTATCGGTGCGGGTATGGTCGGCACTTCGGCTGCTTGGCATCTACAGAAAAATAATTCAAAAGTTCTAATGCTTGATAGAAAGCTGCCGGGACTTGAGACTTCATATGGTAATGCAGGTTTAATCCAGCGTGAAGCGATTCATACTCATCCTTTTCCGCGCCAGATTACTGAATTGGTCAGAGTTATGCCTAACCAAGGTACCGATATTCGCTATCGTATACCTGCTATCCTACGCTATCATCAAGCGCTGTTGCAGTACTGGAAGTACTCAGCACCAGCTATGGTCAAACAGATTGAAAGTGAATGGCAAACGCTGATTGCCCATTGTACTAGCGAGCATCAGACTATGATCGAAGCTTCTGGCGCTGATGAGCTGATTACTCGTGATGGCTGGCTGCAATTGCATCGCTCAAAAGAGACCCTGAAGGTAGCTGCTGATACGGCTATCCTTGATCGTGAGCAGGGCGTTGAGCATAAAGTATTGAGTGTAGATGAGTTAAAAGTGCTGGAGCCTAATGCCAATTTTGATGGTTTTGTTGGCGCTATTCACTGGTTAAACTCTTGGCAAGTCTCTAACCCAAGCCTATTGGTTAAAGCGTATGCTAAAAGTTTTGAGCAGATGCAAGGGATCATAAAAGAGACTGATGTCAAAGAAATCATTCCTGAAGTCAGTAGCGATGGTAATGGCTGGAAAGTGATTACCACTACTGATACTTTTTATAGTGATCATCTAGTTATCGCTGCTGGACCTTGGTCGAATGAGCTGATCAAACCACTCGGTTACGATCTGCCGTTATTCCCAATGCGTGGCTATCATCAGCATTTTAAAGTCAGTGCTAAAAACACTATCCATCACAGTATGTTCGATATGGACAAAGGCTTTGTGATGGGGCCGATGCAACAAGGTATTCGTATTACTACGGGTGCTGAGATGACCACTATGGATGCGCCAAAGAACTTTGGTCAGCTAAAGACAGTATTGAAACTGGCACGCAAGATATTGCCATTAGATGAAGCAGTGGAAAGTGAAGCTTGGGCGGGTTCGCGTCCTTGTATGCCAGATATGAAACCGGTCATTGGCCCAGCTGGCAAGCATGATAAGTTATGGTTTGCTTTCGGTCATAGTCATCAAGGTTTTACTCTAGGACCTATCACTGGTCGTCTAGTAGAAGAGCTGATCCACGATAAATCATTAACCGTTGATGTTAAGCCTTTTAACGCTCAGCGCTTCTCTAAAGCGTAACTTGTAAATGTAAATATGTTAAAATATTTCCTCAAAAATGTAAGGGAGCACTATAAGCTAAAATAGTGCTCAGCAATAACACTAAAAATATAGGGATATATCATGAAAAAGCTACATAGTAATGAACGAGCTAGCAAAATCGTCATCCATAATCAAACTATCTATCTAAGTGGTCAAGTTGGCAATGCTGAAGATGATATCCAAGCACAAACTTTGACTTGCCTAGAAAAAGTTGAAGCTTTGCTAACAGAAGTGGGCAGCGACAAATCAAAAATGCTTTCTGCTACCGTTTGGATCAGCACTATGGATAACTTCGATGCCATGAACCAAGTATGGAACAAATGGTTCGAAGGCGTACAGCCACCAGCCCGTGCTTGCGGTGAGTCAGCACTAGCCCGTCCTGAGCTATTAGTAGAAGTCACCGTTATCGCAGCTGAGTAATGGTTTCGTTTTTAGCTTTACAGAGAATAAAAAGGACATCCTATAATTAGGGTGTCCTTTTTTTATATCTAGCGCACTGCTCTCTGCTTGCTGGCTTGTGGGTGCTCAGCACTACAGCAGTTATTGATAGAGGATTAAAGATCATCGTTAATCTTTTGCAGTAGGTTATCAGTGCGTATAGCTATATCTTTTCTTAATTGCCCTGATAGAGTAGTCAGTTTGTTGAGCGTTAAACTGATCAGTGAATCTACTTCAGGGTTAACTGTCTCTCATTTGTTCGTTGTTAATAACAGTTAAACAGCTATAGAGTAATCATTATAATATGTTATTATACTAAAATACATTATGTTTAATATAATATTAGATACTTCGTTTAGGTTTTTGCTAAAAATTTTAAATCAGCTTTATCAAAAAAATGCTTAGCCGTCCGATAGTTGCTAAACAGCAGCTATTTAGTAGTTAAGCTAACTTCAGTACTGTTAATCGATATCACTGGGAGTAATACTATGAAAAAAATTCTTATCACTACGTTGACCGCACTTGCCACCTTGTTTGCTGTTAACTCTGTCTCTGCTGAAGAAACCCGTACTATTAAACAAGCAGCGCCGCCTTTATTGGTGATAGTCACCTCGGATGACGCTCAAGTACAGTTGATGTCTATGGTGCTTACTATGCAATCGGCACAGCAAGGGGCAAAAGCTCAAGTGTTGCTTTGCGGTGCAGCTGGTGATATGGCACTACGTGATGCGCCAAAAAGTGTCACTACTGGCCAACCACCAATGAATATGAGTGCGCAAGGTCTGATGAAGACTATTATGGAAAAGACCAAAACAAAAGTCGAAGTGTGCGCGATTTATCTGCCCGGGAAGGGTCTTGATCCATCGGCATTGATCGAAGGCGTTACAGTAGCCGATCCAGCAGCTGTTGCCAAAATGATGATCGAACCAACCACTAAAATAGCCAGTTTTTAATAAACATAACTAGCCAGCAACTAATGGCTTACTCAGTAAAATACAACAGCTTTAACAGTAAGTTTACAGACTAATAAAAAGGACAAGATAACTAATATCTTGTCCTTTTTTTATCAGTGTAGAGTCGTAGGATAGTTTTGCTAATAACTGGGGAGTTAGTCGCAGGCCTTATACAGTCGATGAACTATATAAAGCCTTGTCCTTAGTGTAAATTTTGTCCCAAGCGGATGGCTGCAGCGATATTCATAGCGGTTGCTTCGATATTAGCATAAGCATCATTTAACACTTTATCAATAGTGTCTAGCCTTTGAATGCTGGGTATAATCACATCGAACTGCGCTCTTTGAGCAGGCTCTAAGGTTTCAACGCTGCCACAAATAGCGATGATAGGAGTGGCATGAGCCTTAGCCAGTTGACTGATACCGCTAGCCACTTTGCCCATAGCAGTTTGCGCATCAAGTTTACCTTCGCCAGTGATCACTAAATCCGCCTCAGCGATTTGCGCCGCTAAAGTTACTGCGGTGGCTACTGTATCAAATCCTGATTGCAACTTGGCGCCACAAAAGCTTATTAAGGCAAAGCCAAGGCCGCCCGCTGCGCCTGCTCCTGGTATATCTTGAGCGTTTTTAACCTCTTTAGGTGCATTATAGCTAGCCTGTTGGTGGTGACAGACCTTAGCGAAGTGGCTTAAAGATTTATCTAAGATCGCTACTTGTTGAGCATCAGCGCCTTTTTGTGGGCCAAAAATAGCGCTAGCTCCTTGCTCGCCGCATAACGGGTTAGTCACATCGCAGGCCACTTCAAACACTGTATTGACAATCTGTGCATGAAAAGCTGAGTCATCTATTCGTTGCAGCTTAGCTAATGATTCACCACCTATTCCTAATAACTGGTCGTTACTATCATAAAACTTAATGCCTAAAGCCGTCAGCATACCGACCCCAGCATCATTAGTGGCGCTACCCCCTAAGCCGATGATAATACGCTTAGCCCCTTTGTTTAGGGCATCAGTAATCATTTCACCAACGCCATAGCTGCTAGTAAGCAAGGGGTTTCTTTCTGCTATTGTCAATAAATGCAGACCACAAGCTTGAGCGATTTCTATCACCGCTGTTGCATCGGGCAGTAGCAAGTATTTGGCACTGATACGGCGCATTGAGGGATCATGGACGGTCACTTGCTGCCAATCACCACCAAGGGCGTAAGACAACACTTCGCAAGTACCTTCGCCACCATCGGCCATTGGTAGCAGGGTGTAATCAGCGTCAGGAAACACTTGCGTGAAGCCCGACTTGATGGCGTGGCATACTTCTAAAGCAGTTAAGCTTTCTTTAAATGAATCAGGGGCAATAAGGATATTCATTGGCGTCTCTTAAACTATTTATTGCAAAGTCACAGTCGATATAGCGGCTGCTGTCACTATTTAGCTTAGCTCTATTAAAGTTATTGCTATAAAAAGCATTTAATAAAACTCATTAAATAAAACCCATTAGATAAAGACTAAGGTTAATAGCCAGATAAAGATAATACTAGTCACCCCTTGGATACCCGTAGCTACTGAGTGAGCTTTATACGCTTGTGCCACACTCATACGACTAAATTGGCTCACAATCCAAAAGAAACTATCGTTGGCGTGGGAGATAGTCATTGCCCCGGCACCGATAGCCATTACACAAAAAACACGGCCAAGTTCGCTATCGAGTCCAATCTGTCCTAACAGCGGTGCTACCATCGCTGAAGTGGTGACTAAAGCTACGGTAGTCGAACCTTGAGCGGTTTTTAGTGCTGCCGAGACGATGAATGGCATAAATATACCTAATCCTAAGGCGGATAACGTAGTGCCTAAGTAGTCGCCTATCGGCGTAACTTTTAACATCGCACCGAATGCACCGCCAGCCCCAGTGATTAATAAAATAGGAGCCGCTACTACTAAACCTTGTGAGATAGCATCGCTCACTTGCTGAGTTTTGTCATTGCCCTCTATTAGCAGAAACGATAAAAACAAGCCAATAAGTAGCGCTGTTAATGGGTTACCAATGAATATCAGCAGCTCAGCCATTAAACCGTCGCCTAAAGGCGCTGTAGGAAAGTTAGCAAAAGACGATAAACATATCAACACTATAGGGACTATGATGGGTAAAAAAGCCATAGTTGCTGAGGGTAGCTTATTATAATCTTCACGAGATTTCATGTTTGCGGGTAGGGTAACAGCCGCTGCATTATCAGCATCTATATTGTCTGGTTCAACATTAAGAAAGCGATTGGACCAAAGCCAACCTGCCAGCACAGCAACAGTAGTGACCACGATGCCCACCATGATGACTAAGCCTAAGTTTGACTCTAATCCCAAGTTGCCAGCAGCAGCAATAGGACCTGGGGTAGGAGGGACAAAAGTATGAGTGGCATATAGACCTGTTGCCAAAGCAACACTCATTGCTACACTAGATACTTTTAAGCGCTCTGCCAACGACTCTTTTAACGAGTTTAAGATCACAAAACCTGAATCACAAAACACAGGAATCGACACTACGGCCCCAACTATAGACATAGTTAAAGTAGGGAAGCGTGGTCCTAATAAATTAATAACCGTTTCGGCCATTACAATCGCTGCACCAGTCTTCTCTAAGATCAGTCCGATGATAGTGCCGAATACTATAACTAGACCAATATATCCTAAAATACCACCAAAACCATCAGCAATAGTTTTAGCCACTGAATCAAGAGGAACTTGATAAAATAACGCTACTAAAAAAGCTGACAATATCAGCACTAAAAAAGGATGCCACTTCAGTTTTGCAGTAGCAAAAATAATAAAAAGTATGGTCAATACAAGCCAAAATACTATCATCACAATCTCTATAAAATTACGGTTGTCGTTAGCTAGGAAAGCTAACGTATTTAGTTGTACAGCGATGCTTCGCCGATTTTAAATGGCCTATTTTATAGTACATGACAGTAGCTAGGAAATGATATTTATATAGTGGTTTCTGCTACCATAGGCAGCTATTTATTTACCTCATCATTAGGATCAATCATTGACCACATTTAATATCCCTAAGATTGCCACTATCGCTGACCCGCAATTACAGCAGCAGCTCCAACACATTATTGATAATAAAACCAAGCCACTAGGCGCACTAGGTAGATTAGAAACGCTAGGGTTACAGTTAGGACTGATTCAAGGGTCGACTACGCCTACTATAGAGCAGCCACAGATTCGGGTCTTCGCCGCTGATCATGGCTTGACCAAGCATGGTACTTCAGCATTCCCAAGTAGTGTTACCGCGCAGATGGTGCTTAACTTTTTACAAGGCGGTGCGGCTATTAATGTGCTGGCGCGTCAGCATAATATCGAGCTAAAAGTTGTTGATGCTGGCGTTGCTACTGATTTTGATAGCGCACACTTTACCAGCCATTCACCAAATCAAAACTATCCGCAGCTGCTCGACTATAAAGTTCGTCACGGCAGCCGTGATGCTTTGACTGAACCCGCCATGACTGATGAAGAGTGCACGCTGGCCCTCAATAACGGCATCGCAGTCGCCCAGCAGCTAACCGGCAACTTATTAATAGTTGGTGAGATGGGTATTGGCAATACCTCAGCGGCGAGCTTGCTGTTGGCCAGATTAGGTGAGCTACCGATTGCCGACTGTATAGGTCGTGGTACTGGGCTTGATGATACAGGCCTGCAGCATAAACAGTCTATCTTAAGCCAAGTATTGCAGCGTCATAGCACTGCGTTATCGCCGCTAGCAGCATTAGCAGCATTAGGCGGTCTTGAGATTGCGATGATGGTAGGGGCGCTGATACAAGCGGCTAGTGATAGACGGATATTACTGATTGATGGTTTTATCGCTAGTGTCGCCTTGTTAGTCGCTGAACGCTTAGCGCCAGGAGTTTTGCAATATGCCGTATTTGCCCATCATTCAGTCGAGCCAGGACACAGCCATTTGCTTAAGCTATTAAACGCTGAGCCGCTGTTAACTATGCAAATGCGTCTGGGAGAGGGCAGTGGCGCGGCATTAGCTTATCCGCTATTACAATCAGCCTGCGCTATCATTAATGAGATGGCCAGCTTTAGCGATGCTGGTATTAGTGAAAAAACCAGCTCTGAAAGCAATAGTGAAAGTAATAGAGAAAGCCCAAGTAAAAACAGTAGCGAGCACACCCACTGATGGCATCGTTACTAAGTCATATTCGTTATGAAGCACGCTTGATATTAGTGGCGGTGCAATTTTTGACTCGTATACCTGTCCCTTCATTCGCTCATTATGATCCACAGTGGCTGCATCAAAGCAGTCGCCATTTTCCTGCGGTGGGGCTGTTGGTAGGGGTGCTCTGTGCTGGCATATTTTGGCTGGCAAGTCTACTGTTTAATCCGTTAGTGGCAGCAACAGTGAGTAGTGTTTTTGGTATCAAGCTAACTGGTGCCTTTCATGAGGACGGTTTAGCCGATACTTGTGATGGTCTCGGCGGTGGTCTGACTCGTGAGCGTACTCTGACGATTATGAAAGACTCGCGTTTAGGCACTTATGGGACTTTAGGTTTAGTCTCAGCACTGTTACTTAAGATTACTTTACTGGCGGCTATGCCCGTATCAGTAGCGATAGTGGCGCTGATAATTGCTCATAGTGCTTCACGCTTGTTATGTACTAGCCTTATAGCACTTCTGCCTTATGGTGGTGAAATAGAACATGCCAAAGCTAAGCCTATGGCGCAACAATTGACTTTAGCTCAAGGTTTTTTAGCTAGCGGCTGGCTATTATTAGGCATAATTTTAGTGCTGTTAGTCTTCCCTAGAGCAGTGCAGCTGATCAGTATTTGGCAAGCTTTATTGGCGCTACTGTTGGCTTTGATTGCTACCGACTACATGCGTCGATTATTACGTCGACGTCTGGATGGCTACACTGGTGACGGGTTAGGAGCTACGCAGCAGCTGAGTGAAGTGGCAATCTATGCAGGGCTTGCAGCAACACTACCTTTTATTTAACGGCGCAATGAGTAGCTTGCAGTATATTATCTTGTAACTCAGTAGCTTGCCATTTAGCTACTGTTAATTTAGCACTGTTAGTTTAGCGCTAAGCTTTGCCGCTATTGATTATGGAAAACTATTGAAGACTAGGAGACGTTTGTGCCTCTATTATATATCTGGCGACATCCCAAACCGTTAGCTGCTGCTGGTATGTGTTTTGGACAGACTGATATGGCTGTTGATAAGCGTAAGCTTAAGCGCCTTGCCAATCAAATCCAGCGTTATGTGCGTCGGCAGCAATTGCCAAAAGTGATATGGGTTAGCCCTTTGCAACGTTCATTGATAGTGGGCCAGTTATTAGTACAGCACGGCTTTGAATGTTATATAGCGCCTGAGCTTATTGAGATTGACTTTGGCGATTGGGAAAATCGTCCTTGGCAGCAAATTGCTAAGCAACAGATAGATGACTGGTGCAATAATTTTGCGCACTTTGCCCCTGATAATGGCGAAAGCTTGCAACAGTTTTTTACTCGTGTAGAAGGCTGGCTAAAGGCCCAAATGACGGATAAGCCAATACTAGCCGTAGGTCATTCTGGCTGGATTAATACGGCCAAAATGATTAGTGCGGGACAACCAGTACCACAAATAGCTGCGGATTGGCCTCGCTCACTTGCTTATGGAGAGCTTACTGTGCTGGACTTTGTCGTTTAGTTCAGCTTAGCGGCTTTTATTAGTAAATATTATAGTTTTAAATTTACATTCATTTAGACGAATTTATGATGACTATCAATCAATTCGTCTTTTTTTTATCACAAAAAAAATACGGGGATAATGGTCAACTATACAAGGGATACTGACTCGATTTTATATTGAACCAACAGATGATTAGCTATTATAACTGTCTGTTTGATGACTTAGATTGGTTAGAGTAACTAATAAC
>NZ_JAHLMU010000001.1:767800-865272 GCF_018919485.1 Psychrobacter sp. TAE2020 | reverse complement strand
TCCAAGAAGTGGTCAATGCCGATCCGTAACTGGACGTCTGCCCTTAATCGCTTTATGATTATGTTTGATGATCGTATTAGTAAGCATTTAATCTAAATGGCAGTTACACAGAATCTGGGATGGTCTCGCTATACTCGTTAGATTGTATTCTTATCGTCATTGATATTCTTCATTCTTACGCATGTTTTCTTTACTTTCAGGATCGTCGTGGTCTCGCTTAGCCTGTTCTGTTCGCTCTCTACGATCTTGGTCTTGCCTGTATTCAGACTCTTCTTCGTCTCTACCGCCTGACTCTTCCCAATCCTGATGTTCCGGACTACCTTTAAACGAACCACTCATAATAATCTTCCTTAATTATCAATTGAATTTTTCACTTTTAAATATATTATAAACAGCAAAAAATAATTATACTTATTTTTCTATCACTAGATATAAAGCTGTATTCTCAATATTCTTCGGGATGAATCGGATCAAATCCTAGGTATTGTATTGCGTTTATTCCACTACTTTTATTTGATAAAAAAAATGGCCTATTAAAGTCATATATTTTATCAATTCTATGATGAGTTGCTTTCCTAGTCTTTTCATAAAAATCGTTAGGACATTTTTTCAACACATCAAAAGTTTTTTTAGGTTGGAATGCAATAATTGATATATTAGACTGTCGTATAGTAGATATATGTTTAGGGCAAAGAAATACAGGAAACCAAATCTTGTTATCTAAAGAAAACTCGAAATCTTCTTTCAGAATGTCAGCTCTATTGATATTTTCCTGAGTGGAATCATGCTCTTTCAGTTTCATAAGAAAAGAGAAAATAAATTTTTCTATGTATGATGGCGTTGTTTTTTGTGGATCAGGTAAAACAACTAGGAGTGTATAGAAGTTTTTTTCACTATCTATATCAGACGTATCTTGCGCAAAAAATTTTAGTTGCGTGTATATATCTAAATATATTCTACTATCATCTTCGTACCTAGTAGCATCATATATATACATATGATTTTTATAGAACGAATTTATAGCAAACAAACATGGAAACCCTTGCGATGTAAGCATTCCTTCTAACTTTTTAAATAATGGTAAATTATTATTGCGAAGCGCGACGATGCTAGAGAATTTTGGATTCATACTTTTGCAAAAGTCACATTTTTTTCAGATAGATCTGTATATAACTTTAGCGATAATAAAAATTCTTCTCTGAAGTTATTGCAAATATCCTCATGTTTATTATGAAAAGAACCTTCATAGTAAAAAGAAGCTGGGCATAGCTCACAAAAATTGTATGCGAAACACTTTGAGCAAGAATCCTGTTTATGAGTATAAAATTCATCTTGGATACTATGTGATGCCTCTATTATTTCATCTGATTTTTGTACAATATTGAATGAAGATATACGCTCACAAAACTGCATTTCACCATTTGAGCGTATATAAGTGCGATTAGCAAAAGGGACACACTTCTTCTTACCTTCTTGAGCTTTCTCACCAAGCTTTCTGAAGGCTATTCTTTGTACTAATGGTAGCAATCTATCCTTATAGAGTACATTTTCTGAAAATGCACTCTCTAGGAATATATTTTTAACTTCTTCATAATTATTAGTATTAAATTCGTTGTATTTTTTTGTTTCAATAATAGAGTCTTGAAGTGGGAAGGAGAAACGAATATCTATCCCTTCAAGAAGCGTATTGGAATTAACTTCCTTATTGATTTCATCAAGGTCGTCAATACTATTAATTACGCTATTTACAATCAGTTTTGATGAGTAAAAAATTGGATCATAATCCTTCAAAAATTGAAGGTTATCCATTATTTTACCCCAACTAGGATGACCGTTTATTGTTATTCTTTTTGAGTCGTGGTTTTTCTGATAACCATCTAAACTTACAGTTATCAAGAAATCATTTTCTATTAAGAAATCAAGCTTATCTTGTGTTAACGCCATGCCATTGGTAGTAAATGAAAATTTCACTCTATCCTTAAATAAAGATTTCGCATAGCTAGTCAACTCTACTATTTCTTTAAATTCTAAAAGTGGTTCGCCACCATAAAATATAATATAAGCATCTTCTCTAGCACGTTCAAAAAAATTGTTGATTTGATTTTTGGCTAAGCAGTGGTTTATTTTCGTAGAGGAGTGAGATCTTTCTTGAGGATAAGAATCATCAAAAACACAGTATGTACAGCGTAAATTACACTGTTCTGTTAGTTCAATAATTAAAGTTTTAGCAGAGTTATTAACTTTTAATAGGGTTTGAGAATCAGGGGTGACAGACCTTTTAATATCTGGCAACCCTAAATCTTCTCGATTTGAGCCATCGATGATTTGGAAATCTGGCTCCAAACTATAAATATCATTTGTTAAGCCGTCAAAAAGGTATCTGTTACCTTCACTTGATTCGATTTCTAAATACATCTAATACTATCCTTTTAGCGTGCGTATCCGCCTTGTAGTGTACATGCGCCTTTTACAGTACCTAGTTCTGGTGGGAAAACTTTTTGCATAATGATCTCCATAATTACGACTAATATTTAATCTGCAATATTAGAATTAATTATACAAAAACGCAAGCATTTGTTTATTAATATTTTAAGCATGCTTGTCGCGATTACAAGCCTTTACAGACCTTGATATATAAGAGTTTCTCAAATATTGACTATTAAAGACAATATAAAAAATATCAACTTAATCTAGTTTCTATTTAAGTGCATCTCTCTATGCTTATGATGTAAAAATACAAATCCTATTAGAGACCAATACTTTTAATATCAACAGGTACAGCCGCTACCTCACGATAAACACAAGAAGAGAAAATAATTTTACATATTAATTGAATTTATATATAAGAAATACCCATAAGCGTAAGGGTATAGCATGTCCTTTTTTTGTCGCACCATCCGTAAGCAAAGAATAATAACTCCAGAGATTTAATTCTTGCTAGGGTATACTCCAAGGGAACCAGTTATTTCACCCTTCAAACCTATTGATAGACTACTTAAAACAGACTGGTATAATGGAACCACTTATAACAGACTATTTTAGGTGTTTATGTTTATTAGAGCGTATTTACGAGCGTCTACCAAAGAACAAGATGCTAAGCGTGCCAAAAATGAGCTTATAGCATTTGCCAACGATCATGGCCACAAAATTGCCGCCTTCTATATCGAAAACGAATCGGGAGCTATCTTGGTGCGACCAAAGCTTATGCAGCTGATTGAAGATGCTCATAAGGGCGATGTGATCTTAGTTGAGCAAATTGATCGCTTGGCACGTTTGAACAAAGCCGATTGGGATATGCTCAAAAGAATGCTATCAGAAAAAAAGCTATCTATCGTATCAAAAGAGCTGCCGACCTCATATATGGCGCTTCAATCTGAAAGCGGCACTGAATTTATGAGCAGTGTATTGCAAGCCATTAACTCAATGATGCTGGATATGCTCGCAGCCATTGCTCGAAAAGATTATGAAGATCGGCGTAACCGTCAGATGCAAGGTATTGCTCGTGCTAAGGCAGAAGGTAAGTATTCAGGACGTAGGAAAGATACCGAAAAACGCAAGATCATCGCTAGTCTACTCAAATCAGGCCATAGCTATTCTGAGATACAAGGTATGACCAAGTGCTCACGGCATCTGATTGCTGATGTGGCCAAGGAAAGACCGGAACTTATCATTGCTCATTAAGTGGCTCCACTACACCAGCCTACTAATTGATTAATGAGCCTTTTTGTCACGAACGCCAAGCGATTAGTCTATCAATAATTTCAATACATTCCTCTTGAGGTAATATGAATTCATCCATATCCATTGCTATCAAGCTGTGCAGATCACTCTGAAGTTCATAAGGTATCTCGTTAGAATAATCAAGCGAAAATTTCATAGCTTGTATTGATACCTTAGTAGGTTGGTAGTCGGTCAATATATGTCTTCTCAATTCCAACAACTCGGCTTTTATAAGTTCATTCATATTCTCACCTTAAAATTGCCCATCGTAAATATAGTTGGTGGTGTATCAAAAAGCATGCTGATTAAAAATTTTTGAGGCTTTGAAAACCCTATAGAACCAGAGAACTTAGTATGGATTTCTTATTAACTTTTATCGCCAGCATACTTTTTAGAACACCACCCTATCGTTTAATAACAGAAACAAGTCTAATGATAGATAGATTGTCGTTTAGAGGTTTTATGTTTTGGGTATAGGCTAATGATAGCTGTCAGTGTAACTCTGATAAGAATTTGAGAACAAAAAAAGCCCTACATGTTGATGTAAGGCTTGATAATTAAAAGGACGTATTTACTAACTATTCAAACTTAGAGCTTAGCAACTTACCACTGTCATCAAACTCACACATTCCAGTATGCTTGGATTCTGCATTAAGCTGATTCTTTGCGTAAAATTGAAACCATAATTCGTGATTAGCTTCTTTTTTGTACTTTAGATTGCTGTGTATGATATCCATTGAGCGCGGATTGTTCAGCTTGTTCTGTATATCGACTTGGCAATCAGTCAGTAGCTCAGGCTCAGACCTGCTACCTAGATTTGGTATGCCACTAAGTGTCTTGACAGCCTTTCGATCTTGTTCTTTTTGTTCTGCATCAGCTTTGACTTTTGCTTCTTCCTTCTCAGCCTTAGCTTGCAATTTATCAGCGTCAACTTGAGCCGCCGCTATTTTATCTTGCTCGTTTTTAAGCTCTCTGGTTGCTGCTTGCTCGTCAGTCTCAAAGATAGCTGCAATTAAACCCATAACTATAAATACCGCAAATATAATACCAATCCATTTGCCTATCTTTTTCATGTTATCGCTCGCTTTATAATCTTTATTTTGGGATGTCAGTAATACTAATCTGCTGTTTGTCTCCTATACTAGGAAGTAAACTGTCGGCTGTACGTCCAATTTTTACCGTGTTTATTAATTATTATTTTTGACAATACCAACAATCGCTTTTCAAACTGACTAAATCAGTAGCCTTGTTCATTCAATTTTTTATATTGATCACAGCCAAGTTGTTCGCCATTATCACAAGACTTGCCATACCATTCCTTGGCAGTTGTTTTGTTTTGTCGTATGCCTCGTCCGGTCTCATACATTATTCCGATATAACCTTGGGCAAAGGGGTTATTCTGCTTAGCTGATTTTTGATACCACTCAAACGCCTTGCCATAATCCTGACGCACGCCTCGTCCACCACTATAATGATCTCCAAGATAATCTTGATAAAAACTATCACCCTGTTCTGATAGTGCTTCAACTTGCTCAAAACTTGATCCTGCTGCTGCCGCTGATACTGTCAGTCCAAACAGCAAAGTCAAACTCATTGCCGCATTAATGACGATGTTCTTTAGTGATTGCATGGTTTTTATTTCTCGCTGTTTATTTAAGTGACTTTCCATGATGAGATGGTATCAGTCCTTGTGAACAAAAGCCTAAAAAATGCACGTTAAAACTTTTAGCAATCAGTGCGTTTACTTGTGCGAAAAGTCCTTAAAAATAGCTATCGGCTCGGTGACTATTTTCTGCATGATTTCATTTAACATAAAGTCTTTTATGGAAATAATGGGCTGTTTTAGGGTATTCGCTATTATTTGCCATCCCTTATATTTAGATTGTGCAATAATGACTAATTTATCCAACATTTTTTTGGAATCAAGGTTGCTAGAATGAAGAAGTCACTTAAGTGGGTAGCTATTATATTTGTCGGTTTTATAATAATCGGAGTTATTTTTGGTGATAACTCTTCACAAACTGAAGTTAACGTAAATGAAGACCCTTCTGAGCAGTTAGTCGTTGCTGATTCTTCACAAACTGAAGCTAACGTAGATGAAAACCCTTCTGAACAGTTAGTTGTTGCTGACTCTTCTGAAGTAGCTGATACAGCTGTTGCGGATATTGCTCAGGAAGAAGCTAAGCCTGAGGGACTTAGTCGCCCACAAAAGAATGCTGTCAGATCAGCTGAACAATATATAAATATGACAGGCTTTTCACGCGAAGGGCTAATCGAGCAGCTTTCGTCAGAATATGGTGATGGTTATAGAGTTGACGATGCCACTATTGCGATAGATAGCTTAAACATTGATTGGAATGAGCAAGCTGTAAGATCAGCAGGACAGTATCTTGATATGACAGGCTTCTCTTGTGATGGGCTTATCGAACAACTCTCATCAAGTGCTGGAAGCAAATATACTGTAAGTGAAGCGAATTATGGAGCACAACAAGCAGGTGCTTGTTCATAATATAGCTGAGTGGAATATGAGCCGATAGGGTCACCTGTCTATTAAATTAGAGAGTGACACCTATTATAGAACACCACCTGTAATCTGTATTCACAGCTTTTAGTGGCGATACTCGGTTTATCTTTTTGGTCTAGTAAACAAGACAAATAGCCCTAAAATGATATCAATGAAGACCCATATGGTTAAAATAAGTCCCATTCCAATCGTTGTTCCAATCGCTGCACCTGCTTGTTCATATTCATTTTGTGAAGAGTTATAAATCTCAGACACTCCTCCACAAGCTTTAAATGATATGACAAACATAAAAAGGTTAAATAAAATAAACAGCCATTTAAATATTTTCCCCATAAAGCTTCTTTTGAGCTTATTTAAAGATGTGCCGCAAGATGGGCAATCGAGAGCTGTATCACTTACTTGATTTGAACATTCCGGACAATTTACTAATGCCATAGCTAAGTCTTATCTTAAAAAACAAGCAATTATAACCTATATTTGTTCAATAAAACGGATGCTATGTAGCTAAATCCCTAATTTACACATCAAATTATTTATGATTTGCCTCATAGGTAGGTTAGTGCCATAGTTGTTCACTGAACGTTCTGAACAGTCGTATTGTACAGACACTAAAAACGTACTTGAACACTAGGTGAACAATGATCATATCAGTGACGAAAGCGGCAAAAGAGTGGGGTGTATCAAGAACGACGATCTATCAGAAGGTCAATGATGGTGAGCTTTCTAGAACTTCAGACAAGAAAATTGATACTTCGGAGATGATTCGAGTATTTGGCGAACCTGTTTCCAGAAAACGTACTGAACAATCACTGGACAGTGCTGATAATACGCACTTGAACAGTCAGACTGTAAAGTCTTGTACAGCGCTTGAACACCAATTAGAGCTAGAGAAGTTAAAGAACGAACACCTACGGCAGCAGGTCAGCGATCAAAAGCAGTTGATAGAAAATTACCAACAACAGATTGGTCAGCTAAACAAGACGCTGGAGAGAGCCAACGCCAGTATTCATGATTTTGCACAAGTGAGACTGCTAGAGTTCAAGCAATTTGAGCCTGATGATGAACCACAGCTGGAACAAAAACCAACGATAATAACTCCGACTCCTCCTAAGAAGAAACGTTGGTTCTTCTAGCTACTACTGATATTAGACAGCATGTTAGTATTTAATCTTTGGTAAATAGCTTTCTAAACCTTTATTTGGCTTATTAAAGCTTTCAGGCTCTCGCTGTATGATGTTCATCATTTCGCGTTTGAACACCTCATTATTCATTTTGCCGTCGTAACTTAGACTTAGATGGTTGTTATAATCATTCATAAACTGCACGTTATCAACAATAGACTGTATCGTAGCCTGTGACAATGTTCCATCTTCGCTGGTTAGCTTGTCTAATATTTTCTTATGGAATTTAAGATTTAATCCCTCGTAACCTTTGCCTCTACTCTTTTTCTTGTACTCTACACTAACCTTATAATTCGTACTTTCGTTAATTTCTTCTAAGGCTCTATCAATTACATATTTTCTAAGTTCACTAAATTGCTTGTACTTACCTTTTATGCCCATAACATATTTGAAATTTTCAAGTTCATACGCCTTACTGTACTGATACTGTCCAATCCAGCACACTATTAATTCATATAAGCGTATGGCGTGTATGCTTGATAGCTCACTGATCTCTAGCAGCTTATATTTAGTAAAATTTGCTTTTAACTGTGTTAGATATGGCAATATATCCTCTGCAAAAGCTAGCGTAACTTTGCCTGTATTTGGGCTAAATAGAACACTACTGACAAAGCGAGTGCGCAATATTTCATTGTCGGGTAATTCGATGATAACCTCCCTTTCAAACAGGCGGTTACTAGCTTGCTCAAGATCACGGTAAATATTTTTTGCATTGCTGTCACGATAGAAAAGATTTTTTACTTCATCAGAAGTAACAGTAAACTTGGTTTGCTTACTGATATTTGGAGCATCTGGTCGGCTATCAATTTGACTAATACAAGTCAATAGAAGCTCTTTTTCTTTCGTTGTCATCGTATAGGTAGCAAGAACTAGATCATTTGACTGTACTACTAGGTTATTTTCCATTTTGCATTCCACTATTTCTAAGTTTATTCTGGTTCTATATAAGACAACTTATCATAAAAAAGAAATGAATAAATAGTTATTTTTATTAATCTCTTTTTTTAGCTCATTTACTCTTTTTTTAGCTCATTTACTCTTTTTTTAGCTCATTTACTCTTTTTTTAGCTCATTTACTCTTTTTTCTTCATGTAACATATTGATTTTAAAGAAGAAAAAACGCTCTTAAACAGGAGTAAACAGGAGTAAACAGGAGTAAATAAACCCCTTCAAAGAAACGGGTGATAAAAAATTCTTAAAATAAGTAGAGAATCATTGAGATAGACTATTTTTCTTAAGAGAACATTAGAGATGCTCATCTAAAACCAAAAGAAGGAGTATGATCAGGCTTGTTGACATTTATCTTAGTATCTAACACCTTGAGACCATCGTTAATGTTGTTTAAATCACCCTCAGTCAACTTTTCGGTATATTTAGTAGTAAATCCCTCTAAACCGTCTTGCAACGCTTTAAAGTGCTTCTGGACGCTCTCTGTACTATCTAGATCTTTTAATCCTTGATATGACAATTTAAACTGAGTGCAAGTGCGCGTTATTGTGTCTTTGATACGTTTTTCTGCCAATCTTTTACAATCATCTGCGGTGCCTTCTTTGTCGATATAGTTTTCAATATGTTCTATGTAGCTAACGGCTGTTAGTATCTCAGAGGTCATTCTGCTGATATCTGTTCTACCCAAGCCTCTTTGCAGCTCTTTATTGGTCTTATCTCTACTAGCGTCTGCTCTTGCAATAAACTCATTAAAGTCTGCTGTGATCGTCTCATAACGTGCACGTTCTTTTTGTCTATTAAGTAATATATCTATGGCACTGAGATTATTTGTCATCACCTCGAAAGTCAGCATTTCACCGACCTCATTCTGTTTTTCCCTAATGTTGCTTTTGTCATTATCAATACCGAGAGATTTGGCAAAGTCGTCAAGCACCTCTATTTGACGGCAATCAAATTTTTCTGGGTAGTCAATCGAGCTGTCTTGATACGCTTTACGTAAGCTGTTTTTCTCAAGACTTCGGGTAATGAGTCGGTGTGCTAATATTTGCCTCGCCTCTCGAGCAGTAGCAGAGATGCTCGCATCTCCGTGTTTTCTGAGGTCAGCTTCTCTATTTTCTTTAGCAAGGTCTCTATCAATTCGTCTTTTTCGCTCAAGAAAGGCTCGTCGGTAACTGTCGTCGAAGGGGCTTGGGGCTGGTTTTGCTCGCTCTGTAATGCCTTGATTGATTGTCTTAGCGATTGATTCGCTGTCTGTAGCTCTTTTTGAGTTGTGAGCAATCCACTGTTTTGAGCTGTCAATTCTTTGTTTTGTTTCATCACATCGCTTTGGTAAGTTTTCACATCGTTTAGCTGTCCACTCAAGGTTTGGTTCTGTGTCTGTAATGCGCTGTTCTGTGTCTCCAATGAGCTTTGGTAGGCTTTCGCAGCGGTCAGTTGTCCATCTAATGCCATCGTCTGCTGATTTGATTCTGTTATTGACTGTGTCAATGCCGTTTGGAGTTCTTTCGCATCGCTCAGCTGCCCAAGCAATTCCTGATGTTGTTTCTTCAATACTTCGTTTTGTGCTATCAACTCGCTGTTCTGCGTCTCCAATGAGGATTGATAATCTTGCGTTTTGCTTAGTTGCCCAAGCAATTCCGTTTCTAAGTCTTCTAGCTCGTCGCTCATGGTCTGTCCTCTGTTGAATACGGTTCTCAGCAACCATCTTGTTGCGTGCTTTGATTGCGCGGTTGGTATTTCCCTTTTCGGTAGTGATGCCTCGGCGCTCCATGGCGGTTGCCTCAACGCCCATTTTAATAGTGGGCTGCTGATCAAGCCCCTGATCCTGATAACTGCGCGCATCCATCAGTGGTAAATGATATTGCGCTAATACCTTATTGGCGGTATCTACCCACATCTCACGAATACGCTTAATCTCCTGCATTGATGACGGCAGACCATGTGCCTTACGCTTTTTATTGGACCACTCAAAAGGGGTTTTAAGGTTTGAATCAAATGCCAAGGTTTTATTAGGTTCAACCAAAGGCGCTCGAGTAGTAACCATAATATGCGCGTGAAAATTACGCGGATCAGGGTTTTCCTCCCCTTCACGCAATCGCTTAGAGCTAGGTTTAGCTTCAGGATCAAAAGGCAGCTTCATCACAGGACGATGAATACAAACATCAGCAATCACATCCATATCATCAACAAGCTTTTGGGCAAACTTTATTGCTAGCTCATAACGTTCACTCTCAGACAACTCATGAGGCAAGTTAATCAGCCACTCACGCGCCACTCGACTGTCCGATCTTGATTCTGCAGCTTCAGCAGTATTCCAAAGCGTCTCTCTATCTACGCTCACACCAAGCGCCTTTAGCGCAAATGGCATAACGATATCGCTACTCATGACACCAGATTTTTTACCATAGTCATGCGTCTTGCCATATTTAGCATCATCAAGAACATCCCCAGCACGATATGCCGCACACGCCACTGCTGACTGTCCCACTTTTCGAGAAATCGCCTTTGTCGCAATGTGTACTATCGTCATAATAGGACTGCCTCTGTTTTAGCTTTTGCTCATCACATCTTTTCGTGATGGTTGGGGTTTGGGGTTTCCCCAACGAAGAAGGATTCAAAAATTAGAATAGTAACGAAGTGGATAGATTAAATTTTGAGTCGTTACTTCGCTCTTAGTCAGAGGGACTCAAACATCAAATACTAAAATAATATATTTAAGGTATCTGATGCTGTTGTGTTAAAGCATATCATAAGTGATTGAATCATTGTTAAGTGCTTGCTATGGTGGATAAAATATTGTTTATAAAGAGAAATACTATGTCAGCTACTCATAATAAAATAACTACTTCTATCTTTGATAGTCAAAAATCTAACGAGCTAAAAGAACGTCAGAAGCTAGAAGAACTAAAACGCCAAGCTAAGGTTCAGCAGGTAAAGCTAGATAAACGACTGAACAAGCAAAAGATTCTGATGGGGGCATTCTTAGGTCAGGTATTAGCGACTGATGGTAATGATGAACAGATGATTCGAGAATACTTTGCCATTCACTTTCCGGATTTTTTAACGAGGAAATCGGATAAAGAGTTGTTTAAAAGTATGATTGAAAGTTTAGGCGGTGATATTGGTTTAAGTGAAGAAAAAGATTCGTCTACGGTCAATATGAAAGCATCTAACGGTGAGGCTGAAAACAATCAGCAAGCTCAGTCTTATAGTGATACTAATAATGACGCACGCGCTCTATTGTCGGATGATAATGCTTACTCTACTGATATAAATAATCCAAACTACCGTGGGTGATAGGTGATGTTTATTGAAAAGCATAAAGCTGCGCTATTAAGTTTTGACGTAGACATAGAGCCGTATATGGTCGATGGTGTAGTGGCAGATAGTGAAGGCGCTTTATCTGTGATGCTGCCACTTGCTAGGGATACTATTGCGATTAAATTTGCGGAAGATGATCCAGATATTGCAAAGATGGTAGCTCATGCTTTTATTATGTTTGAAAAACTCTGTACCAGCGATGAAGCATATGCTTTTTATCATGAGATGATAGATTCACCCAAACTTCATGATCGCGTGATGCAGTTTGTGACTCTGATGTTGATGGTCGATGAGCCATTAGGAACGCTGGCTATGAGCAATGCTGCGAACAAAAAACACGGCAAGCTGTTAAGTGATATTCGTTTGGTCGGTGAGATTTTTGGATTCTACGATAAAGAAACTAAAGTGTATGCAGACGGTATTACACGAACTGCCCATCTTAATGGCACGACCAAAGAGCTCACGCTGCCACCTGAAATAATCCTACTACTTATGTGCTATTACATAAACGGCTAGCGTGTATTGACTATGATGCCGTGGCAGTGTGTTTAGTCCACGATCAAGACTGTTGCTATACTGAGCCTTTCCTAAAAAGTGTGTAACTGCTTATAATCCACTAACAGGAGAATAAGCAATGACTACTCAATCTGACATTAAAAAACTAGCCGAGCAAATGGCTAGTAGCATGAAAAGTTTCGATGACATCAAAGACTTTCAAAAGCAACTTATGCAATCCTTTATCGATACCGCTCTTGAAGCTGAGATGGAAGACCATCTAGGCTACCCCAAGCATGAGAAAGCAGACAAGCCTAACAAGCGCAATGGACACACTAAAAAGACCGTCCGTAGCGACACAGGCAATCTTGAGATCTCCACCCCAAGAGACCGTGATAGCAGCTTTGAGCCTGTACTTGTTAGTAAGCATCAAACCCGTATCTCAGGTCTTGATGATAAAATCATATACCTTTACGCCAAGGGTCAAACCACCACTGAGATCGTAGAGAGTATCAAAGAGCTCTATGATGTCGACATCTCAAGCTCTCTTGTCTCAAGGGTTACCGACCAAATCATAGACGACATCACCGCTTGGCAGAACCGGCCGCTGAGCAGTGTTTATCCTATCGTCTATTTAGACTGCATTGTCGTTAAAGTACGTCAAGACAAGCAGATCATCAACAAGGCTATCTATCTGGCGCTAGGCGTCGGTCTTAATGGTAAAAAAGAGCTGCTTGGCATGTGGTTATCAGAAAATGAAGGGGCTAAGTTCTGGCTTGGCGTACTCACTGAACTACAAAACCGTGGAGTACAAGACATCTTAATCGCCTGTGTCGATGGTCTAAAGGGCTTCCCTGATGCCATTAACACCGTTTACCCCAATGCTCAGGTTCAGCTGTGTATCGTACACATGGTACGTTATTCCATGAAGTTTGTGCCATGGACGGATAAGAAGGCAGTAGCGGCTGATTTAAAGGCCATCTACGGCGCTGATACGCTTGAGATAGCACAGGCCAATCTTGAGCACTTTGATGAGATATGGGGCAAGAACTATCCGCATGTGGTCAAGTCTTGGCGCCGCAACTGGGAGGGCTTAACGGTGTTCTTTGAGTATCCTAAAGACATCAGAAAAGCCATTTATACCACTAATGCTATTGAGTCATTAAACAGCGTGATTCGAACAGCGGTGAATAAGCGTAAGGTGTTCCCGTCTGACCAAGCGGCGTTTAAAGTGGTGTATTTAGCAACCCAGCAGGCGTCCAAGAAGTGGTCAATGCCGATCCGTAACTGGACGTCTGCCCTTAATCGCTTTATGATTATGTTTGATGATCGTATTAGTAAGCATTTAATCTAAATGGCAGTTACACAGAATCTGGGATGGTCTCTTTATTGGCTGACTAATAATATTTATACTGAATTTTAAAGCTTTTTTCTTAATAGCTTTTTTTCAATAGGTAAGGGTGAACCGTATTAAGTCATCTACGCCGCTATTTAGTCAAAATCAAGCGGTTGTTACGGGTAAGGCGTAAGCGATATTCTTCGCCTTCATGTTCAATACGCACTTCATTAGTCAGCGCAAATAAGTGCTGAGACTGCATAGTAGGCAAACGGTTGTCACGGTAGTTTAGATAACGAGAAATAACTATGCTCATAATAAATTCCTTTTGATGAGTGGCTAGGGTGTGAGTTATAGGGATAAAAATCAGTGCCAAGCTAGCTAAATAAGCTGGGTAAATAAGGTAAAAACAGAAGTTGGAAGACACTAACTTCGCTTAAGTAACGATAATCATTATCATTTACTATTTTATAATTTGCAAGCAATTAAATAAATAAATATCAGCAATTAACTAAACTGATGTATTTAAGCCTTTATAATGAGCACTACTACGGACTTTTCTACTACAAAAAAACCGTACTCAGGCTAATTATAAATTTTTTAGGTGTGATTTATGCAAGGTGAAGTTGTAGCGCAGCAAGCCGCTATCGATACTAATAAGCCAAATAATGATCAAGCTGCTACGGTTATCAATGTGGCAGTAGCGGTTATTCATTATAAACAACAGTACTTGCTAGGGTTTCGTAACCGTAACCAACATCAAGGTGATCGCTATGAGTTCGTTGGCGGCAAGATAGACAAGGGTGAGGATGCAAGCGCTGCATTGATACGGGAAGTGAGCGAGGAGACTGCTATTGATATCAGTAATACTAGTATCAATGTCGCAGTTAAACTGGGTCGTTTGTATCATGATTATGGCGATAAAAAAGTATGCTTGCAGGTCTATAAAGTGGCGCTTAGTAGCGAGCAATATCAACGACACAAAAATGATGCTTATGGGTCAGAAGGGCAAGCCTTAACTTGGGTCGATGAAGCTGAGCTGTTAGCAGGGAAGTATCCATTACCGGCAGCCAATCAGACGATCTTGGCTTGGTTGCGACTGCCAGCACAGATAAGCATCAGCTATCCTTTAGCGCACTTTAACTCAGCTGATAATAGCCGTAAGGCATGGTTAAGCTACCACGAGCATCATATCGTCAGAGGAGCTTGGGTCTATATTAGGGTTAAAGATCAACAATCAGCTTCCCTTGCCCAGAAGCTGCTAGCATCAAGAGCTGATATTTATAGTATAGTGCCTAACCAAGACAATATTAAAATCAGCACTGAAACCAGTAAAACCTACGATGATCAAGGCCTAAGTGAGCGAGTCAATGCTGTGCATCTTAGCCATAGCGAGCTGTTAGAGTGGTTCGATAGTTGCCAACATAGTCCTGAAGATAGGCAACCCTTGACCACCGCCTATCCATTGATAGTCAGTTGCCACGATGTAGCTAGTATTCAAATAGCTAATAAATTAGCTGCGATACGCTTGCAACATAAACAGCCGCCTGTTATCGGTATTTTTCTAGCGCCAGTACTAGCAACGGCAACCCATCCTGATACTAGGCCATTAGGATGGGAAGCTTGGTCATCGTTAGCTCAGTTAGCTGATATGCCAGTAATTGCTTTAGGGGGTCTAGCGCCAGAGCTAAATGAAATTGCAACTAGCCACGGCGCCACAAGTATCGCAGGAATCCGTCAATTTTTAATGCATTAATCTAACACTAGTTTAAGCTTGAGCAATGAGCTAATAGGTAACATATAGCGAGGTTTGAGTGGTTCAATAATAAAAATCGATAGTAAAATACCGTACAACTATAATTTAAGTTATTGTTTTAGCTAAAAATTACAAAGCCGTTACTAGCCACTACTAATTGTGAATGCAGCGCATTGTTATTTACAAACCGTTGCTTTTCCCTACATTGCCACACTAGTTAGCTGACTACCATGCTATTACTATAGAATTTGAAATTGGATAGCATTTTCTATCTCATAAACACAGATAGTATGAATATACTTTAGTTAATGACATTGCTAGTTAATGATACTGTTAGTTAGCAACCTAAACCTATTCAGCCATTCTAATAACTCATTGTATAATTGATAATGGTATTTTTTATGAAAACCAATAAGTTACCTGATTCAGTATGGACTGATTCACAGGCAGATGGTTCTCAGTCGCTTCAGTTTAACCAAGCTAGTAGTCTATACTTGACTTGCGATAACACTCAACAGACTGGCCATGCTAGCAATGATGCAAGCTACGAAAATGAAGTATCACAAGCAATGGCTAAAGTTATTGCTAATAAAAAAAATGCGCATACCGCTAGTGTGTCGGGTATGCCTTATGTCGAAAAAGCTACTAACATAAATAGCGGCTATAAAAAAGCGACTAGCGAAAGTATTTTTTCTCGCAAATCTATAGGGCATAGCAATGACGCAGTAGGCAAAAAAATTAAGCAAGATCTTCATGATTTTACATTTACTAGTGGTGTTCAGGTAAATAGTCAAACTAACAATGCCGAACACCTTGTGCATACCAGCCTTGGCAATCGCCCTCTTGTCAATAATAGTAAAATCAATAGCAAAATTATAAACATTGATAAGTTAAACCCTTCGAAGCTAGGGCCTAAACAAGTCGTCAACCAGCAACATAACAATATCCCAGAGCGTATATTCATGAATGGTTTACTTAAGCATACTGCTATTGCATTAGCTATTATTATACCTTTAGCTGCCTTTTCTGCTTATGCCGCACCAGCCAACATAGTTAGCAGTAGTACTAGTAGCCCTACAGCTAATATGAAGGCGGCAACCTTAGCGGTTGAGCCTGCTGATATTATGCATAAATCTGCTACTACTCCTACTACGGTAGATACTGTAGATTTAGAACAATATGCTGGCACTTGGTATGAGATAGCACGTTTACCTATGTATTTTCAGCGTAACTGTGACAGCGATGTGACCGCTACTTATACTAGCAAAGCTGATGGTTCGGGTATCATTGTCACCAATAAATGTGTGGGTAAAGATGGCAAGGGGATTTCGGCAGATGGCCTAGCCAAACCAGTAGATAGTAATGGTAGCAAGCTAAAAGTTAGCTTTTTGCCTTCTTGGATTCGCTGGTTGCCAGTAGGCCGTGCTGATTATTGGGTGCTAGCGCGCGATGCTAATTATCAAACAGCGCTAGTGGGTACACCAGATAAAGATTATCTTTGGTTACTAGCTCGTACGCCTAATATTAGTCAGCAAACTTATACTAAATATCGTCAGATCGCTCAGCAACAAGGTTACGATTTAAGAGAGTTTAAGTTGACTAACCAAAGTAGTCAGAGTGTTAACTTAGTGCCTTAAGGTTTGTCAGCTGCTATTAGGTTTAGAAGCTACTGTTTATAAAGTTATAAAGCGCTTTTTTGGGCTGGTTTAGTTTTTCGCTAGATCAGCTATCACCTCCTTATCTTAATATTAGTTCATTTTAAAATCACTCTTAGCTTTCCTGTCAATCTTTTACTATCGTTACTTATAACTTACTATTCAGAATCTGTCAGTTAGAACTAGAACCTAGCTATAAAAAAGCACCTCTGCATAGATTTTTTCTCAGCGAAGCAACTTTATAAAGCCTACTTTTCTATAAACCACTTGTAAAAAAATGATCTTATAATTAATGAGAATAAGTAATAAGAGTTCACTAACTAACGGCTGGCTAGAAAACTTCGAAGATAGCTGTCTATTTGTTGGTTATCTGCTCGCTACCTACTGTTTATCGCCACTCAGTTGCTTCATTTAGCTGGCGAATGCTAATAATAAGCGGTTTTATCCCACATAAAGAATAGTAATTACGGTTATCACTGGCAAAATAAGGCATTTTAGGCTAAAATCTAGGCGATTTAGAGGCTGTTATGGCCCTGATAGTGATGATTTAGACCTCGTTACTGTTTTATAATAGCTACATTAATAATGCTATTCCCCTCAAGGCTATTTGCCTCATTTTTTACCACGTTTTAACTATTTACACCCTATCTCTTAACTGTGCTATTCATTTTACTGACTATAAGGATGTTTCTCGTGAGCAATGCTGATACCTTACGCCAATTACATCAAGACCGTTTGAACGATTATAATAATCAAGAACAACAAGTGATCGAATTAATCGGTCTACTTAATAAGCTCTATAATGAGCAAGACGTACAAGTCACCTTGTTTGGTGAGGCTATTGATACTACCTCAATCAACCAAGTACTAGCGTTGCACCAAAAAGCAGCTATCCGTCATCAAAACAGTAAAGCCATTGCGATTGCTGATACGTTAGCAATGGTCAAAGCTTTAGCGGCTAGTGATATCCAAGCTACTCGTGTTGATGTCGGTCAGTTAATTACTAATGGCAGCGATATCCAGCAAGCACTCCAAGCGTATAGCAAAGATGATAATGCTGTAAATGGTGCTACTGATGTGGTGCTGTACGGATTTGGTCGTATCGGTAGAATATTGACTCGCCTGCTACTGTCACAAGCATCGAGTACCAAGGGCTTACAGTTGAAAGCTATCGTTGTGCGTCCTGCCGCTGCTGGTGATTTGGCCAAACGTGCCTCATTACTTGAGCGCGATTCAGTTCATGGCAGCTTTTTAGGTAGTGTTAGTGTTGATGAAGAGAATAACGGCTTGCTAATTAATGGCCGTTTTGTACAAGTTATCTATGCTAAAGACCCAAGTGAAATCGACTATACTGCTTATGGTATTAATAATGCCTTGATTATTGATAATACGGGTATCTGGAAAGACGAAGACGGCTTAGGCAAGCATTTACAGTCGAAAGGCGCAAGTAAAGTATTATTGACTGCCCCTGCTGGCGGCGAGATCAAAAACGTTGTCTATGGAGTCAATAACGATACTATTGGCGATGACACTATCGTAAGTGCGGCTAGCTGTACTACCAACGCTATCACCCCAACCTTAAAAGTACTCAACGACGAGTTCGGTATTGAGAATGGGCATGTAGAGACTATTCACTCTTTCACTAACGATCAAAACCTTATTGATAATTATCATAAAGCCGATCGTCGTGGTCGTAGTGCAGTGTTGAATATGGTTATTACTAGTACTGGCGCTGCCAAAGCTGTTGGTAAAGCATTACCAGAGCTCAGTGGTAAATTGACGGGCAACGCTATCCGTGTACCAACGCCAAATGTAAGCCTAGCCATTTTGAATTTAAACCTAAAAGCTGCTCCAGCTAGTGCCGATGCATTAAATGAATTTTTACGTGATATCGCTAACAGTAGCACTTGGCAATCACAGATTGCTTATACTGACTCTACCGAAGCAGTCTCTACTGACTTTGTTGGTACTAAGCATGTAGGCATCGTTGATGCTCAAGCGACTATCGTTACTGATAATCATGCCACTGTATATATATGGTATGACAACGAAGTCGGCTACAGCACGCAAGTACTGCGTTTGGCAACTCAAATGGGTGGTATCAATTACGCACAGCTTCCAGCTTAATGGATAGCCAATGCTTGCTTATCAATAGTAGCCAGCTATTTTATTGCTAGCTATGATCGGTTAGTAGCGTTTGAATGTCACCGTTCAATGTTATACTAGTGATACTATGATCTATGCAAATTGATAGAATAGATAGCACCCGATAGTCAGATTGGTTATCGGGTGTTTTTGTAGCACTTTTTGTTAAGAGCACCTGTTAACAGTTGCTGTTAAAATAAACGACTACAAATCGTTAAAAAACTTGCTAATAATAGTTAACCGTACAGGTAGTTTGTCTTGTAATAACAGTGCTGTATTTATGCTGCTTAGCTCTATTATGAACTCAAGTATTGAGGCTTTTATTTTTAAGCATTTTTTAAGTATTAAAGTTTTTATTAGTATAAAAAGGGTAGCTACTACCTACACAACTATTGAGTGTAGCACTACCAAAACTTGCAATATTCTAAGCTTGTACCTCTATAAGAGAGTCAATGACCGTCCTTATAGATTATAAGTAAGATTGACAATTAAGGATTGAAACATGCGATTTATTGATGAAGCCGTCGTAACGGTAAAAGCGGGTGACGGTGGCAATGGTATCGCCAGTTTCCGCCGAGAAAAATACGTTCCTCGTGGTGGCCCTGATGGTGGTGACGGTGGCACTGGTGGAGACATTTATGTCATCGCTGATGACAATACTAATACTTTAGTTGATTATCGTTATACCCGCCGCTACGATGCGATGCGCGGTGAGAATGGCCACAGCAAAAACTGTGCTGGTAAAGGGTCAGATGATATTTTCTTACCGGTACCTATTGGTACTACGATTATTGATACTGAGACTGATGAAGTTATTGGTGATATGACTGAGATTGATCAGACTTTGTTGATTGCCAAAGGTGGCGATGGCGGCTTAGGTAACACCCATTTCAAAAGCTCGACCAACCAAGCACCACGTAAAGCCACTTCAGGTTTTGAAGGCGAGCTTAAAGTACTTAAGTTTGAGCTAAAAGTTGTTGCAGATGTTGGGTTGATTGGATTACCTAATGCCGGCAAATCCACCTTTATTCGTCAAGTATCTGCTGCTAGACCGAAGGTTGCTGACTATCCGTTTACCACTATCGTGCCTAATTTAGGCGTAGTTGATATCGGCCGTCATCGCTCTTTTGTTATGGCTGATATTCCTGGTCTTATTGAAGGGGCATCAGAAGGCGCTGGTCTCGGCATTCGCTTTTTGAAGCATGTGGCACGTACGCGCCGTTTGCTACATATTGTCGATGTCCAGCCTATTGATGCTACTGATCCCGTCAATAATGCACGTATTATCCTTAATGAGCTTGAGCGTTTTTCACCTGAATTAGCTAATTTGCCACAGATCTTAGTCTTGAATAAGATTGACCAAATTATCGATGCAGAAGAGTTAGATGAGCTATGCAATCATATCGTAGCTGAACTTGGTTGGACTGGCGATGTGTTCCGTACTTCTACCTTAACGGGCGAAGGTACTGACGCTGTCAAATACCACTTGATGAATGAAATTGAACTTGAGCGTGAGCGTGAAGAAGAAGATCCAGAGTTTGCTGCAGCCCAAAAAGCACGTTTTGAGCGTTTAGAGATAGAAGTGCGCCGCAATACTGAAGCTCAGCGTGAAGCTTATCGTGCCGCTCGTAAAGCCCAGCGTGAAGGTTTAGACGTAGAAGATAGTAGTTTTGATTATGATGACGAAGGTTTTGATGATGATGATGACGGTGTTGAAGTCGTCTATAGTCCTTAAGCTATTGCTATCAACAGCAGTTGCTAGCTAGCTTGCTTAAGACTGCTGTTATGATGGTTGAGTTAATTTTTATAAGCTATTTTTAGATTTAATTTTTGCAACATACAGGAGTTTTTATGGCAGTTGACAGGGAACAGGCGACCGAAGAGGCAAGGTTCATCAAACAAGATCGTAACTTTGATATTCATCGCGTTATTGTCAAGATTGGCTCGTCGCTATTAACTAATAATGGTCGGGGTCTCGATCGTACTGCCATTTACGAGTGGGCAAAACAGATTGCAAGATTGCATAATAAAGGGATAGAAGTACTCTTAGTATCGTCAGGTGCCGTAGCTGAAGGGGTAGTGCGCATGAACCTTGATGAGCGCCCTAAGAAATTAGCCGCTCTACAAGCTTGTGCTTCTATTGGCCAAATGGGTCTGATTGAGACTTGGTGGTCGGCATTGATTCAACACGGTATTCAAAGCTCTCAGCTGCTGTTGACTCACGATGACTTGTCTAATCGTAGTCGTTATTTGAACACTAGCAGTGCGTTGACTCAGTTATTAGAGTGGCGAGTATTACCAGTCATTAATGAAAATGATACGATTACTATTGATGAGATCAAATTCGGTGATAATGATACTCTAGGTGCGATGGCAGCAGCGATGGTTAATGCTGACTTATATATCATTCTAACCGATCAAGAAGGGGTGTTCACTGATAATCCACGTAACAATCCTGACGCTAGAATGATTCGTCAAGAACGCGCCATGGCTGACTATTTATTTGATATTGCTGGCGATGGTGGTAAATTAGGTCGTGGTGGTATGCTAACCAAAATCCGTGCTGGTCGTTTGGCCGCTATGGGTGGTTGTCCGACAGTTATTGTTAGTGGTGCTATCGATGACGTCATCACCCGGGTGGTTTCTGGTGAAGCAGTAGGTACTTTGCTAACCACTAACGATCAAGATAAAATTATTGCTCGTAAACAGTGGATAGCAGCACATCTACGCATGTCAGGTACTTTGATTATTGATGCTGGCGCTGCTAAAGCGATTACTGAAAATAATAGAAGCCTATTACCAGTCGGGGTAGTTGAAGTTCGTGGTGATTTTGATGAAGGTGAAGTAGTACAGATTATCCATCAAGATACCGGTGAGCGTTTAGCAGTAGGCCAAGTGAATTTTTCATCGAGTGATGCACGTCGAGTGGCTCGTGAGCGCACTGGACAGTTTGATAGGATTCTTGGTAATAATGAAGAGCGTATCGTCATGGTACACCGTGATAATTTAGCTTTATCTATGTAAAGTCCATTGAAGCTACTGTATAGCAGCCGCCTTGGGTAATGGTTTTACTTTAATGATAAGTATTTTAATTCTGACAATAATAAATATTGTTGCATTTTGGAGATTTAGGCATGAGCGTCTCAGAACAAAATTCTACGTCTAACCATGATTTCGCCCCTTTAAAGAACGATAGACTGCTACGTGCGCTACGTTTTGAGCCAGTAGATACTACCCCGGTATGGATGATGCGTCAGGCAGGGCGTTATTTACCAGAGTATAAAGCTACTCGTGCTGAGGCTGGGGACTTTATGAGCTTGTGCAAAGATACTGCACGTGCTACTGAAGTTACGCTACAGCCACTGCGTCGCATGGACTTAGATGCGGCAATTTTGTTTAGCGATATCCTCACTATTCCTGATGCAATGGGGCTAGGTCTATACTTTGAGACTGGCGAAGGTCCTAAGTTTAAGTATCCTATCCGTGAGCAAGCAGACCTTGATCGTTTGCCAACGCTCGATGTAAATGATTCACTTGATTATGTGATGCGTGCGGTGACTAGCATTCGCAAGGCTCTAAACGGCCAAGTACCTTTGTTTGGCTTTTCAGGAAGCCCTTGGACTCTTGCTACTTATATGATTGAAGGTGGCAGCTCAAAAGACTATCGTTATACTAAAGGCTTCTTATATAGCAAGCCTGAGTTTTTGCATCAGTTGCTTGATAAGATAGCTATTTCGGTGGTTGATTATTTAGATGCACAGATCGTTGCTGGTGCCCAAATTGTACAGATATTTGACAGTTGGGGCGGAGCGCTTGGCCATCGTCAATTTATTGAATTTTCGCATAATTACAATAAGCGTATCGTTGCTGAACTAAAAGTACGTCATCCGCAAATTCCTGTGGTGTTATTTACTAAAGGCGGTGGTCTGTGGCTAGAGACGCAAGCGGATAGTGAAGCTGATGCCTTAGGACTAGACTGGACGATGCCACTTGATCGCGCTCGTCAAGTCTTGATGGAAAGTCAACGCCATCTTACTGAGCAAAATAAAAAAGTACAGCGTAGCAAGGCTCTTCAGGGTAACTTAGATCCAGCAACGCTTTATGGCTCACCAGCGACTATACGTGCAGAAGTCAACGCTATGTTAGACTTAGCTTATGCTAATGGTGAAAAAACAGGTTATGTGGCCAATTTAGGTCATGGTATTACTCAGTGGGTTAATCCTGACAACGCCAAAGTATTTATCGATGCCGTACACGATTATAAACTGTAAGTTTTAAAGGTTATATAACTCAGTAGCTTGTTATCGATAGTTATAGGGTAGTAATTATAACTATAGCTCGTATGCCTACTGAGTTATCTACTAGTGTCTAACGGAGTCCTGTTTAATGAATCATAGCTCATTGAACAGGACTCGCTTAAGCACTATTTAAATCAAGCCAATCCAAATTGAACAGCGTTCAAATCAAACAGTAGTTTATTAAGTATTATTTTATTAAGTAATATAAATAAGTAATAGGAAGACTTATGATTTCAGCAGCTATTGTTGGTGGTACAGGATATACCGGTATTGAACTTATTCGTTTGTTGTCTGCTCATCCTGAGGTATCTATAGACTTATTGACCTCACGTAGTGAAGCGGGCAGACGCGCTGACGATATATTCCCCAGCCTTCGCGGCATCTCAGATATCGTATTTAGTGATTTGGGCGACGATACTTTAGCTGCCTTACAAAAATGCGATGTGGTATTCTTTGCTACTCCACATGGAGTCGCTATGCAACAAGCGCAAGCGCTGACGCAAGCTGGCGTCAAAGTTATAGATCTAGCTGCTGATTTTCGCTTGCAGTCTTTGGCAGATTTTGAGCATTGGTATCAACAGCCGCATGCTTGTCCTGAGCTGTTAAAGACAGCGGTCTACGGCTTGCCTGAACTGAACCGTGACAAGATTGCTAGCGCTTTAGTAGTAGGTAATCCTGGATGTTATCCGACTACTGCTATTTTAGGGCTAAAACCGATTATCACTCTGCAAAACGAGCAATCTCAGCGTTTGATCGAGCCGCGCATTGTAATCGATGCAAAGTCTGGAGTTTCTGGGGCTGGTAGGCAGGCAAGTTTGGCACTCAATTATGCTGAGGCTACTGATAATTTTAAAGCCTATGGGGTCACTGGTCATAGACATCTACCAGAGATTGAGCAAGGTATTGAGCAATTGCTGGCCAGCAAATTCAGCCAACGTGTGCGCTTTTTACCCCATTTAGTGCCGATGATACGCGGTATGTTTAGCTCTATTCATTTAGAGTTAACAGCGGCAGGCACTGCTGTTAACTGGCAGCAAGCATTTGAGAACAGTTATGCACAAGAAGGGTTTATAGATGTGTTGCCGAGCGGTAGCTATCCAGATACTCGTAGTGTGCGTGCTAGCAACCGTTTGCGTATAGCTGTCCATCAAGATAATGAGCGGCTTGAGCTGACGATAATGGTGGTGCAAGACAATTTAGTGAAAGGCGCAGCGGGACAAGCAGTACAAAACTTGAACGTTATGTTTGGCCTCGATGAAAGCTTGGGACTAAATGCGGCTCCTATTGTTCCTTAACGCTAAGTTACTAGTTGTTGTTTTATATAGTTTGTTAGATAGATTTTTTATGATTGTAAGCGCTTATGACTATTGGAATAGGGGATCTGACTACTGAACTCCTTTTACGCTTTAGTCACCGTGGTTACAGCCTCATGCTAGGTATTGACGGTAAATTCCGTTATAATACTTCGCCTTTACTGTTAAGAGTACCCGTATAAATGCGTGTTAAGACTGCCCTACGCTTGCATTCGCAGCCTGCACGATTGTTGTGTTACGCTCCTGCATCTACAGCATCAACTGCTGCACCCAATACTATAGTTAGTGCGCTTGCTGATGATATCTTAGCGTCAGACGCTACAATGGACGGCTGCATGCCTCCTACTGCTTATAATAGTAATTACCATCACCGTATTAGTAGACAACAAAGCGGTGCTAGTACTTTGCTGTTAGCCTTATTCGTGGTCGCTATATTGGTAACTTCGATTGTTGCAGTGTTGTTAGGTCACAAGCTAGGTTATCAAAGTGGTTATTACTCTCAAGCTTCTAAAAATAAACAAGTGATTGAGAACAGCGAACAAGCTACTACTGAGCTTAAAGACTTACGTATTAGCAATAAAGTTCTTGCTAATACAGCGGCTACGGCCAAACAAGAGCTGACGATTAGTCTGAAAAATTTAGACGAGCTGCGTCAAAGTAAACAAGAATTAGAAGTTGAGAGTAAACAAGTAGCCCAACTTAATGAGTTCTACGCTGATTTTATCAGTGAAAAGGGTGGAATGCCTTTGCAAGTACTCGGTGCAAAAATTGAACCTTTGCCAGAGAATGCTTTTGAATACGGTTTTGATGTAGGTATGCTTAGTAAAGATGCAACAGCTAAGAACCTAACGGCCGTGTTGACCTTGCAAAATAAAGACGACTTTGTAGAAGTACCTTTAGACCCTGCTCGTTTTTCTATCCAAGGTATTGTGCGTATCCGTGGTCGTTTTGTGATGCCAGCTGGGTTTAAGCCTCTACAAGTCAAGCTTAGTTTAAAGGCGGGTAATGAAGAGGTTGAGCAGCTCTATAACTGGACAGTAGGGGCTATGGTAGATAGTATGCCGTTATCGCTAATGGACTTACCAGAAGTTGATCAAAGCCCTATAGGTAGCGAAAAACTTGCCAATATCAATAAAAAAAATCCGCAGTAGCCATAATTATGTTTTTATAATAGCCACTACTTTTTAATGGCCATTGGTACTATCTGCTTTAATACTCTTGTTTAACAATAAATTTTGAATTGATTTTATGACAAAGCAGACCTTAATGACTTACGAGCAAACCGTAGCTGACTGGCACTTCCCAAGTACACCAGTAGATCAGCGTGCGCAAGACAGTGATCCTGAAGGCGAAACTACTCCGCAGGCAGATGTATTGGTTGCTGAGCCAGAAGTAGCTAAGCCGCCAATGTATGCAGTAGTGATGTATAATGATAATTACACGCCGATGGAGTTTGTAGTTCATATTTTGCAGTCAGAATTCCGTCATAGTGTAGACTCTGCCGTCGAAATTATGCTCACTATTCACAACACCAGCAAAGGTATCGCTGGTATATATCCAAAAGATATTGCCGAAACTAAAGCCAAAAAAGTCAATAGTCTAGCCCATCGTGAAGGCTATCCTTTATTGACCCAGATTGAACCGCATCAAGGCGAATAACTAGCAGCGTTCGCTAGTAGTAGTTGGCTGCACGCATATTCATGCTTATCTCGTTACCTATGTGAGTTTATGATGGCTAGTGTCCTCGCTAGCAATTACTCACGATTGTGAGCGTTGCTTTTTTATGTAAGCATTGTATCTGTAAACCTTCTATCCTTGTCGCCAACTGACTTAATTTTTTGACGGCTAAGGGTTTGGTATAACCGTATTATTTACTCTTGATTTCCTCATAAAACAGCCTTATATACTACTTGTCATCAGCATAAGTATCATTCGTTATTATCTATTGAATATCAATCCGATCTTTACTCTTTAGCTTCATTGTCTAGTTATCATAATATTATTTTTTAGTTCTCTAGTATTGCTACTCCAATAGCTGACTTTTTCTACAAATTAGCAACATCTGAGCTAACTTGTGCCATTAGTTACAAGCTTTGATACACTTTAGCAGCGCTTAAAAGATTGACTATAAGTGTTTATCATGTTGATATGAATGCAAGTCTATTGTCATCGCTATAATAATTGTCAACGCTGTTAGTACCATGTTAGTACCGTTTTCTCGTTTGATACTATTACGTAATAATGATGCCATCGCCCTTGAACAAACTGTTTACCGCCCTGATTTAACAATCAAGTAACTCATAAAGCTATCCGCTTATAAAGATAGGTATAACCGTAGGAATCCGTTATGTTAAGTCGTCATCTTGAAGTATCTTTACGTTTAGCTATGACGCTTGCGCGTCAAAAATCACACGAGTATCTCACAGTCGAACATTTGTTGTTAGCACTGCTGGAAAATACCCATGCTGTTAATACCTTAACCGCTTGTAATGCCAATGTCTCAAGTTTGCGCACAGAACTTGAAGCTTATATTAATAAGCATACGCCGACTATAGATGTCGACATAGAGCAGTCGCCACAACCCACTCAAAGCTTCGATCGTATTTTGCAGCGGGCAATCTTCCACGTGCAGTCTATTGGTGGTGGCCGCTTAGTTGAAGGCTCAGATATCTTAGTTTCTATGTTCTCAGAGCATGATACTTATGCTGTCTATTTGCTTAAAAAGCAAGGGATCAGCCGTCTGGAACTTACCCAATATCTGTCGCATGGTCAAGATAAGGCTGAGTCAACTGAGCCGCGTGCATCGAGCACTGGCGAACGTCGTAGTGCTTCTGAAAAGACTAGTAAAGATCCCTTGGTTGAGTTTGCTACTAACTTAAATCAGCGTGCTGCCGAAGGCAAGACTGATCCGTTGATTGGTCGTGGTCCGGAGATTGAACGTGCGGCTCAGGTATTATGCCGTCGCCGTAAAAACAACCCGCTATTGGTTGGTGAGCCAGGCGTTGGTAAGACTTCTATCGCTGAAGGTTTAGCTTGGTTGATTATCAATGATAAAGCCCCTAAACCGCTAAATGGTTGTGTGATTTATAGCCTAGATATAGGGGCATTAATCGCCGGTACAAAATATCGTGGTGATTTTGAAAAACGCATGAAGTCCTTACTTGATGCGCTAAAGAACAAGCCTAATGCTATTTTATTCATTGATGAAATTCATATGATCATTGGCGCAGGTTCGTCGATGAGCAGTAATATGGATGTGTCTAACCTTATCAAACCAGCCCTTGCCAATGGTGAGCTACGCTGTGTAGGCTCAACGACGTTTACTGAATATCGTCAAGTGTTCGAAAAAGATCATGCACTGTCACGTCGTTTCCAGAAGATCGATGTAAAAGAGCCAACTATCGACGAGAGCATCGACATCTTACGGGGTCTTAAACCGCGTTACGAAGAGTTTCATAATGTTGAATATACCGATGAAGCTTTGATAAGTGCGGTCCAGCTATCAGCTAAGCACATCCATGAGCGTTTCTTGCCCGACAAGGCGATTGATGTTATCGATGAAGCGGGTGCTTATAAGCGCTTAGGAGTGATTCCTGATGCCGATGATATTCAAGCTGAAGAAAGCTTTATCGCTGACTTAGAAAAACAGATCGACGAGTCAGACTATGATGAAGATAGTGATATCGAAAACGAAATGCTTAATGAATCTACTGCTGCCAAAGAAAACGATCGTTCTAGTTCTGATAACGATACTCAACAAGCTGGTCTTGGTAAGGTTAAGGGTAATAAAGCACCTATAAAAATCGATGTGAGTGATATTGAAGCTATCGTCGCTAAGCTAGCACGCATTCCACCCAAGTCAGTCTCCAGTGATGATAAAAGTATCCTTCAGCACTTAGACCGTGACCTAAAACGTTTAGTATTTGGTCAGGACGAGGCAATTGCCAATCTAGCTGATGCCATTAAGCTGTCACGTGCTGGTCTTAAAGCACCAGATAAGCCTATAGGTTCATTTATGTTTGCTGGCCCTACTGGGGTTGGTAAGACAGAAGTCTCGCGTCAATTGGCCAATTTGTTGGGTGTAGAGTTAGTACGCTTTGATATGTCAGAGTATATGGAAGCTCATACTGCTTCACGCTTAATTGGTGCACCACCGGGCTATGTTGGTTTTGATCAAGGCGGCTTGCTTACCGAAAAGATCAATCAGCATCCACATTGTGTATTGTTATTCGATGAGATTGAGAAGGCGCATCCAGATGTCTTTAACTTGCTACTGCAAGTCATGGATCACGGTACTTTGACTGATAATAATGGCCGAGTAGCTATCTTTAAACAAGTGGTTGTCATTATGACCACTAACGTTGGTGCTGATAGTATTAGTCGCTCTTCTATGGGCTTTACTCAGCAGGATCACAGCCGTGATAATAATGAATCACTCAAACGGGTCTTTACTCCTGAATTCCGTAACCGTCTTGATGCGATTATTCAATTTAACGCTTTAGATGCGTCAGTCGTAGTCTCAGTAGTTGATAAGTTCTTAGTTGAACTGCAAGTTCAGCTTGATGATAAGCAAGTCACCTTAGAGATTGATGATGAGGTTCGTGAGTACTTAGCGGACAAAGGCTATGATCGTTTAATGGGCGCACGTCCAATGCAGCGTCTGATTCAGGACGAAATCAAAAAGCCCTTGGCGAGTATGATTTTGTTTGGTGATTTGGTCAACGGTGGGGTAGTACATCTCACTTTAGAACCAGAGAGAACGGCTGATACAGACACAGTTAACCTTGATAAAAATAGTGATAAAGGTTCAGCGGATAGCCGGATTATACTGACAGTAGTTGAAACCCATGAGCCACGTTCAGACTCTGAATCATTAGCAAGCTAAGCTATAGCTTTTGCTTTATAAAAAACGGTTACTACGGTAGCCGTTTTTTTATAGCTGCTATTTGCCCAGTCTTAAGATAATTTGTCTTACCAGAGGGTTATATTCAAATAGTCCTGTATCCAATTTTTAACGTATCAAAGTTTTAATTGTTATTAGATATAGTTATTGAACATAGCTATTAAATACAACTATTGGCCATAATTATTAAGAGTAATAATGAAAAACAAGCAATTTTTTTGCTACTATAATTAGCTTAATAATGTACTTGCAAATGTCAGTAAATCTGGCCAAAAAGCGTTATCCTAGCGCCACTGTAAACTCGCTCCGTTATAAAATTAAAAATAAAGGAATAAGGCTATGAATTTGTTTGATAAAAATGACGATGAAGCTGTCAGTAATAATAAAACAGCAGCAGAAAAAAAAGTTATCTTGGATAATGTGCGATTACCAGAGGACTGGAAAATAGCCTTAGAAGAAGAGCTAACTTCTGAAAACATGGATCAGTTGCGCGCTTTTTTAAAACAAGCTTATCAGTCAGAAGCTAATATCTATCCACCAGCTAATCTGATGTTTAATGCTTTTAATTTAACGCCTTTAGCGCACGTCAAAGTAGTAATCTTAGGGCAAGACCCTTATCATCGCCCCGGTCAAGCTATGGGCTTATCTTTTTCAGTGCCTAAGACTATTCCTAAACCACCTTCGCTTAATAACGTACTAAAAGAGATGGCTCAGGACATCGGTACTGCTACTTCTAAGCATGGCGATCTGACGTATTGGGCTGAACAAGGAGTGTTATTGCTAAACAGCTCTTTAACGGTCAGTGAAGGTGAGCCTAACAGCCATCAAAACGCAGGCTGGGAGCAGTTCACTGACGCTGTTATTGAAGTGATAAATCAACAAACTGAGCATACAGTATTTATTTTATGGGGCAGTAAAGCGCAAAAAACTGGTAAATATATTAATACTGATAAGCATCTTATCTTAACCGCTGTGCATCCTTCACCACTAGCAGCGAATCGTGGCGGGTTTTTTGGTACTAGACCTTTTTCAAAGACTAATGACTATTTAGCACAATATGGCAAAACCCCGATTGACTGGCAATTACCGCAGTAGCCAATGATTAATAATAACTATCAGCAGCTTAGTGGGTTGCCAAATGACTGGTCATCAACAAGCCAGTCGCTCGCCAGTAGTCAGTTTTGGTCACTGCAAGATGTCCAGTGGATGTATTATGCTTTGACGCTTGCACAGCAAGGTGCCGCTTGTGGTGAGGTGCCAGTAGGTGCCGTGTTAATTCATGACAATACCATTATTGGTAACGGCTTTAATGAGCCTATAGGCCGTCACGATGCAACAGCTCATGCAGAGATCGTGGCGATTAGAGGCGCTTGTCAGAATTTGAATAACTACCGCTTAGCGCCAAAGACTACTTTATATGTGACACTAGAGCCTTGTACAATGTGCATTGGGGCCATGATTCATGCGCGTGTTGATAGATTGGTCTATGCCGCTTTTGAGCCTCGTGCAGGTATGGTGGGCAGTCAAATGGACTTAAGTAGTGAAGATTTTTATAACCATCAATTGCAGGTGAATAGAGGCTTGCTGAGCGAGTCTAGTGCTCAGCTGCTAAAGGCCTTCTTTCGTCAGCGCCGAAAAGTAGCTAAGAAAAATAAACCACAATAATATTAATAAACAAAATTGCTGTCACTAGGCTAGTGATAGCCCTATTTATTTGCTATAATATGCCCCTATTTAGCTGTGAAAAATATATAGCTATCATTATCCTGAGTGCCTATAAGTGAGTTCTATGACTGCTTTTACGTCATTATCTGATACTAAAGCTGCTGATAAAAGTAGCCAAGTGCTACGCTATCCAGTTATTTGTATCGATGGGCCAAGCGGTGCAGGCAAAGGCACGGCAGCATGGCGTTTAGCCAAAGAGCTAGATTACCAACTCCTAGACTCGGGAGCTTTATACCGCATAGTTGGACTCAAGGCTTTTGAAGCTGGCCTATTAGCAGAGAGCTTATTGGATGAAGAAGCTATCGCAGCCTTAACTCAAAAGTTAGCTATCAGCTTTAAGCCGAACGAAGCTACTGGCAATGTAGATATTTTAGTCGATGGTACCTTAATCGGTACTGATATTCGTAATGAAACCGTTGGTGGCTATGCTTCACAAGTAGCGGTATTCCCACAAGTTCGTCAGGCGCTATTGCAATTGCAGCAAGATATGGCAAGTCGTTCAGGATTAGTCGCTGATGGTCGCGACATGGGTACGGTAGTCTTTCCAGATGCCGACGCTAAAGTGTTTCTGACTGCTAGCGCTCAAGCTCGTGCAGAGCGCCGAGTAACCCAGTTGACTGCTGCTGGAGAGAATGCCAGTTATGACTCAATTTTAGCGACGATTAAAGCCCGTGATGATCGTGATGAGAATCGTGCGATTGCGCCATCAAAGCCGGCAGTAGATGCATTACTAATTGATAGCTCAGCACTAAATGCACAACAAGTTTATCAGCAGATAAAGAGCCATTGTCAAGCCAAGGGTATCTGTTGCGATTAGTTATAATTAGCTGAGTATTTTTAGTAGTATAAAAATAAATGCAATAGCTACGTAAAACATCTTCTAAAGATAGGGTTTTTACTATAAAATTGCAGTAATTAGAATGACATAGCTTGCGTAGTGCTATTTAGTAGAAAATACATAACCGCATTATAGAGTTTGAGTAAGCTGAGACTGTTGTTGCTAGTGAGTTTCCGCTTTAAACTTATTAGCAACAACTGTTTTATTATATGAATATGTAGGATATAAAACCAGTATCTCGTTTTATGTATTCATAAATTTGATCCGTACTGTGCTGGACAGGATACGGCTATACAAAGGTAGACATAATGGAATCATTTGCTGAACTATTTGAAGCGAGCATTGAAGAAACAGGTCTTGATATCGAGCGTGGCTCGGTTATTACAGGTACTGTTGTGGCCATCGATAACGACTGGATCACTGTTGATACTGGTCTGAAATCTGAAGGTATTGTCGCTCGTGAAGAGTTTTTAAGCGAAGAAGGCGAACTTGAAGTTGAAGTTGGCGATACTGTCGACGTTGTGGTTGAAGCGGTTGATAACGGTATGGGTCAGACCTTACTGTCACGTGAAAAAGCCAAACGCGTTGAAACTTGGAATATCCTTGA
Organism: Psychrobacter sp. TAE2020; assembly: GCF_018919485.1. Classification (GTDB taxonomy): domain Bacteria; phylum Pseudomonadota; class Gammaproteobacteria; order Pseudomonadales; family Moraxellaceae; genus Psychrobacter. The sequence continues at coordinate 832,507 of NZ_JAHLMU010000001.1, read as the reverse complement.
AAAAATCTCTGACAATGATGAGATCGTAAAAGGTATTATTTCAAGTAAAGTTAAAGGCGGTTTTACTGTTGATATCGGTTCAGTACGTGCATTCCTACCAGGTTCATTAGTAGATGTTCGTCCTATTCGTGACACTACGCACCTTGAAGGCAAAGAGCTAGAGTTTAAAGTTATTAAACTTGACCAAAAGCGTAACAACGTTGTTGTTAGTCGTCGTGCCGTTATGGAAGCTGAAAACTCAGCTGAACGCGAAGAGCTATTGAACAAGCTTGAAGAAGGTATCGAGATCGAAGGTATCGTTAAGAACCTTACTGATTATGGTGCGTTCGTAGATCTAGGTGGTATTGATGGTCTATTGCATATCACTGATATGGCATGGCGTCGTATTAAACATCCATCTGAAGTCGTTGAAGTTGGTCAAGACCTAAAAGTTAAAGTATTGAAGTTTGATCGTGAGCGCAATCGCGTAAGCTTAGGTCTAAAACAACTTGGTACTGATCCTTGGGATAACGTTGGCGGTACTTACCCAGTAGGTAGCGTAGTTAAAGCTCGCGTAACTAACCTAACTGATTATGGTTGTTTCGCTGAAATCTCTGAAGGTATCGAAGGTCTAGTTCACGTATCAGAGATGGATCATACTAACAAAAACATCCACCCATCAAAAGTTGTACAAGTGGGCGATGAAGTTGAAGTAATGATTCTTGATATCGATGAAGAACGTCGTCGTATCAGCTTAGGTATCAAACAGACCCTTGCTAATCCATGGGATGAGTTTGATAAGAAACATGAGCGCGGCGATAAAATCTCTGGCACTATCAAGTCAATCACTGACTTCGGTATCTTCATTGGTCTAGATGGTGGTATCGATGGTCTAGTACACCTATCTGATATCTCTTGGAATGAGACTGGCGAAGACGCTATCCGCAACTATAATAAAGGTGACACCGTAGAAGCTATGGTATTGTCTGTAGATGCAGAAGCCAATCGTATCAGCCTAGGCGTTAAGCAACTAAGTTCAGATCCATTTAACGAATACTTGGTTAATAATGACCGTGGTGCTATCGTTAATGGTAAAGTAAAAGAAGTTGATGCTAAAGGCGCAACTATTGAGCTTGCAGACGAAGTAGAAGCTTATCTACGTGCTTCTGAGATCCAACGTGACCGCGTTGAAGATGCTACTAAGCATCTAACAGTTGGTGATGATGTTGAAGCTAAAATTATCAGTGTCGATCGTAAGACTCGTAACATCAGCTTGTCAATCAAAGCTAAAGATGAAGCTGAAGAGCGTCAAGCAATTAAAGATCTTGGCGGCGCAAGCACTACTGCTGCTACTCCAGGTTCTGATGCTCAGCCAAAAACTATTGGTGACTTGATTAAAGAGCAAATGCAGTAAAACGCTTTTTAATGATCATTAATTAATAAGTAACACTATAAGAGAGCGACTTAGGTCGCTCTTTTTGCATTTGTATTTTACGATTATTGACCCTTTTATAGGATTAAAGCCAAAAACAATAGTTGTTCAAGGTAATGGTCTTCTGTTGATATTGATCGAATTTCCTATTACTATGTACAATACTAGTAACTGAATGTAAAATAGTAAATATATATCTTTAGAGAAAATTTCTTATCTCTCTAACTAAATTTTGCTTGAGTCAAAACTTGATTGGCAAACGTAACCATTTACTAAAAAGGCAAGCGTAACAATGCAACAAACGATTAATAAATCTGATTTTATCAATAACTTAAGTGTTAACTGTGACACTATGACTGATGTGGTTGTAGATGATGCTGTACGCGAAATACTAAACTTGATGGTAGATACCTTAGCGAATGATGGTCGAGTTGAAGTTCGGGGATTTGGTAGTTTTTGTCTCCATCATCGTCGAGCCCGTATGGGTCGTAATCCAAAAACGGGAGAAAGCGTTCCAGTACCAGCCAAAGCTATCCCTCATTTTAAACCTGGCAAAGCTTTGCGTGAGGCAGTAAACGACACCATAGCTTAACTATTGGCTTTTTATTGGTAACGAGTTGTTCTAAATTAGTCTCTAATACTTACTGTTAAGGTGCTTATACCATGCGTATTTTGTTATTTATATTATTATTTTTGAGCTTTGCTTATGCGTTAGGCTTAGTCTTAGCCAATAATGCTGATATAGGCGTAAACCTTTTGTTTTCGCAAGCTCCTGCTATGAATTTAGGGTTATTGCTCATACTTTGTATGATCCTAGGCATTGTCATCGGTATGCTATTAGCGTTATTAATATTCCGAGTTTTACAGAACAAGTGGGAAATATCGCGCTTACAAAAGCAGAATAATAGCCTACAAGAGCAGTTAGATCAGGCCAAGGTAGTTATAGATAGACAAGCTAACGCACCAACAGTAGAAGAGGCTGTTTATAGTGCCTCTAATGTTCGTATCGATAACGACAGTAATAGAATTGCTAATCCTTCAGATGCAACATTACTGAGCAAACGTAGACTTGATTAATAGTTATAGTTACTATTTATTCGGGTTGAATCTTCCTAAGTAGGTACTGCTGGGTCTAAGACTCAACATGTCCTAGCGTAATATTAATTTAAAATATGATATAGAACGGTATCGCTATGACTGATAATTTACAAACTACTAACCAAATAACTTCTCCAATTATTGTGGCTTTAGATAGTGCGTCAATAGCCGAGGCTCTAGCATTAGCAGATAGCTTAGACCCAAAGCTTTGCCGCTTAAAAGTAGGTAAAGAGTTATTTACTCGTTCAGGGCCTGCTATTGTCGAAGCTCTACATCAGCGTCAGTTTGAAGTATTTTTAGACTTAAAGTTCCATGATATTCCCAATACTACTGCACAAGCAGTCCTAGCAGCTGCTGAAATGGGAGTGTGGATGGTTAATGTCCATGCAAGTGCTGGCGAAAAAGCTATGTCATTAGCTAAGCGGCGTCTGCTAGACGGCAATTATCAGACGCTACTGATCGCTGTCACAGTCCTGACTTCTATGGATCAGACTATGCTAGCGCAGATCGGAGTGGAAAGTGATTTAGATACTCAAGTCAGCCGCTTAGCTAAGTTAACTCAACGCTCAGGTCTTGATGGGGTAGTGTGTTCAGCGCAAGAGGCAAAAGTGATCAAGGCACTATGTGGCCATGACTTTAAGTTGATTACGCCTGGTATACGCCTACCGGAAGACAGTGTTGATGATCAGCAACGTATCTGTACCCCTAAACAGGCGCTTGCAAAAGGCGCTGACTATTTGGTTATCGGACGTTCTATCACTCAAGCAGTCAATCCAATCGCCAAGTTACAGCAGATATTGCACAGTCTTTAAGCTGCAACTAAGCCTATAATTAAAAAAGACAACGCTTGAAGTTGTCTTTTTTAGTTTCTAGCCCTATATCAATAGAGGGTAGGTTAACTACCTTAACTAATTAACATTTTTTATTAATATTGGATAGTATGAAACTACAGATTTTAAGTGACTTACATATCGACAGTTATGCTAGACAATCACAAGCGCTGGGTCACATCCCTAAGACGAATGCCGATGTGGTGTTGATTGCTGGTGATACTGCAAACAGTGATACTGGCATGCTGTGGCTGCAGCAGCAGGCAGAGCGCTTGCAGGTACCGCTAATTACGGTTGCTGGTAATCATGAGTATTTTAATGAAGACGTGCTACATTTCGATCATAAGCTGGCCACTTGGGACAATTATAATGCAGTGAGAAACCAAGGCGTTAGGGTGTTGCAATGTCAGCATATGGACATAGGTGAAGTACGTATTCTAGGCTGCACCCTGTGGACAGATTATCAGTATCAAGCTAATCAAGACACTATGGCAACGGCCAGACGCTTTATGCGCGATTATAAGCAAATCTATGCTGGCACTGAGTTATTCTCGCCTGAGTTATCGATACGGTTACATACTGAGCAGCGTCAATGGCTTAAGCAAGCACTCATCACTGCTGAGCAATTAGGCAAAAAAACGGTAGTCATGAGTCATCATAGTATCAGCCCACTATCAGTGTCAGAGAAGTATGCCACCTTGCCTAGTAATGCCGCTTTTGTTAGTGATTTATCGGCATGGATGAGTAAGTCTTGGGCACCAGTATTATGGGTGCATGGGCATACCCATGAAGCCTTTGATTATAGTATTGATAAAACCAGAGTCATCGTTAATCCTCGGGCTTATCCTAATGAGGTTAGTAGTACCAATATTGAGTTTGCTTGGGATAGAGTTATTGAGATTTAATGCATGTTACCAGTTATTAATGGTTAATCACTAATAATGCTAGAAGCATTAGTTATTTTCAGGTATCTTTAGTTATATTGCTACCAAATTTGTATTTCGTTCACTCTAAACAATAAATCTGCTACGCTAGCTGTTATGAGCAAATACCCTGAATTATCTAGTGCTGAATTATCAGCTGAAACGCTGGCAAAGCCAGTGTTGAACCTATCAGCACCTGCGCATCTGCCAGATAGTATGGTGCCTTCAGTTAGCTTATTGCCTACTGATAAACGACTGATTCTATTCACTAGACACTCATTACGTGAGCGTTCTGATGGTAATGGCTTTACTAGCTATCAGCTGCCACTAACTGCTAAGGGTCGGGTGCTTGCTAAATCTTGGGGGCGTTGGCTAAACGGCAACCTACCTTACTCCCTTGATGTCGATAGTATTTCAAGTCCTATAGGACGCTGCATCGATACCGCGCAATTGATGCAAGAAGGTGCAGGCTTGCAACGTTCTATAGCGCATCAGTCACTATTGGTAGAGCCCGGTAGCTTAGTGACTGAACCTGAAACGGTCAGTGAGGTATTTAAAGAGATTGGGGTACTAAATTTCATTAATAGGTTCTTGCAAGGTAATCTTGAAGGCACCAAAAATTCCTATCAAGGTGGCATTGATATCTTGTCGTTGTTTTATCAGCATCAGCCAGAGCAAGGTCATTTAATGCTTGCAGTCAGTCATGACACTTTATTATCGGCATTCTTGGCTGTAATGTACGACATCAAAGAGGTGGATTGGAATGATTGGCCAAAGATGATGGAAGGAGTGTTTTTGTGGTTCGATGACAAACCTTTTATCGAAACTAGCGTTCATCTCGTCTGGCGTGGTAAAGTCCATAGCCGTAGCGTGAGTAGCTTATTGGAGGATTATTACTCTTCAGGCTATCGCCAGAGCCATCAGAGCGAATTATTGCTACCCCCAGAAGTTAAATGGAATTGAGTCCATTAACTGAGTTAGCCCTTTATGTATTAGTTAAATGTAAACCCCCCTTATCACTGTACCAGCAGCAAACCTGAATCAGCTGCTTATCTAGCCTGTCGTTCGACCTCTTCCATGAGTAAACTGAGAGTTATCCCCCCAAGCGACGACCATGCTTGCATAAGTGATTTCCTGCTGCAAGCTGATCGACCTGCCAAGCCTGCAAGGCTTTATTGATGTCATCAGCCCCGTTGTCTAGTGCCGCTACTAGTGCCAGCGCATTGGCTGCAGCTTTTGCAGTGCTAGCTGCAGTATGAGGACGAGGGATAAAAGCTGCATCTCCTATCAAAGCGATATTATCAAACGCCATCCGCGGTACAGTCAAATCCAAAATAGACTGTACAAAAGGTTCTTTGGTAGCTGCTATTAAGGTTTTAAATGGGTCAACGAGGACTAAGTTGGCATAATCTCGCATGGTGCGTTCAACCGCAGGAGCCATCATCGCTGGCGGAATTGAATGAGTATGCAGTTGGCCATTTTTATCAGTAAGGAGAGCTGGTAACTCGGTTAACTCATCGTAATTAACGTACCAGACCCAATTAAAGCGACGCTTACCAGCAACCAGAGATTCGTTTTCACCCGGAATAACGTACGCTAGAATATGCGAGTTTGGCAAATCATAAAATACGAAGCGCTCAGTAAATATTTTTGCTGCTGCCGGTTGCAAATTAGCCTCATCGACTAAGCCTCGATAGGCCACATAGCCAGCATACTGAGGTATAGTAGTAGGCAGAAGTTGCTGACGTACTGTGGAATTGGGTCCATCAGCACCTATTAACAGATCAGCAGTTTCATGAGTACCATCAGTAAAAACAGCAGTGACTTTACTACCTTCAGGAAGCACTTGTGCTAGTGTTTTACCTTGATGATAATGCTGATTGGGGAAATTTCTATGCATTGAGCGATAGAGAATGTTCCAAGAGCTAAGAGTTTGGCGCATAGCTACCTTTTCTATACCACCGTCTTTATACAGATAGTAACGTTCAGTGGCCACCACACCCAAATTCTCAGTATCTATTGCTAGCTGTTTAAAGGCAGCAATGACTTCTGCTTGTAACACCACACCACCGCCACGACTGTCTAACTGATGAGTAGAGCGCTCATAGATATCCACTTGCCAGCCGATAGTACGCAGTAGCATCCCCGAAAATAATCCTGCTAATGAGCCCCCTATTATAATCGCCCGTTTATTTATTGACGGTACTGTTGATAATTGTATTAATGGCTCGCTTGATAGTGGCACCTAATTTCTCCTCATTATTTACTAATATCATTACTGTATATTCTAAAGCATTTTAACTAAGGTCTTATAGTTTTCAAGCATCTGTTTATGACCATAATAACTTTTGCATAAGCATAAAAAAACCTTGTCACTAGGACAAGGTTTTTTTCGTACAGTCTAAATTAAAACAATCTTAAGCTTGTAGGCCTTTGATGGTTTTGTTTAGGCGGCTTTTACGACGAGCAGCTTTATTCTTATGAATAATACCTTTGTCAGCCATACGATCAAGAACCGGTACCGCTTTTTTGTAAGCTTCGGTAGCCGCGTCATAATCTTTAGCTGCGATTGCCGCATCAACACGCTTTAAGTAAGTACGAACCATAGAGCGTTGTGATGCAGAGTTCTGACGACGTTTAGTATTTTGACGGGCGCGTTTACGAGCTTGTGCAGTATTAGCCACGCGTATCTCCTTGATAAAGACAGATAAAAATATGAATGTGAATTGCAATAATTGGCTTAATCATCATTAGTAATGAACAGCCGTTTCATTATTAATGATATCGATGACAAATATAAATAAGCCATCGCAAACGCTGAGACTATTTGGAATAATTAAATAGCCTTAACGTGTAAAGGCGGTTATCTTAGCAAATTATTGCGCTTAGAACAATATATTTGATAGCCAATGCGTAAACAAGTGCAATACTTGGATAGTATTTGGCGTAATAGGGTCAGGATTAGCAAATATGGCCTTAATATATTAGGCTGATAAAATCTCTTACAATAAATCGCCAACAAACCACTCCGTTATTCGCCAACTTAGGTATGATATTAATATCTCCTCACCGAAATACCGTACTTTTAGTAGCCAATTGCATTAGTGGCTTTTATTAGTAACAATGGTTGTTATGGGCTTACCTTTTTAATAATTAGGTCGGTAGACCTCACGACTCTAAAAATGGACAAGATATGCAACGAAAAGCAATAGTAATTGGCGCGACAGGGTTGGTAGGACAACATCTTGTCAAGCAGCTTAGTGAGCTTTATGATACTTTAATCGTGATTGCACGGCGTCCACCGCGCTATATCAATGCCAGCATGCATTTTTATCAAGTTAATGATTTTGATAACTTAACGGAAGTGTTTACTAGTATTGGGGTAAATAAAAGCACTGACGCTTTTAGTTGCCTTGGCACTACCAAAAAACAGGCAGGTAGTGATGAAGCCTTCCGTAAAGTTGATCATAGTTATAATGTTAACTTTGCTAAACTTTGTCATAGCAGGGGTGTTGAAAACTTCTTTTTACTATCATCAATGAATGCTGATATCGACAGCCGCTTCTTATATAATCAAGTGAAAGCTGAGACAGAAAACTCAATAACTGAGTTAGATTTTAGCCAGCTGGTAATATTTCGTCCCTCATTACTACTTGGCAAACACAAAGGGCGTCCATTAGAGAGCATCAGTCAAAAAGCTTTCCAGCTGATTTCGCCGCTGTTATCTGAATCTTTACCGCTACATCCTATCTCTGCCAAGCGTGTTGCTAGTGCTATGGCGATGAGTGCTCACGATATATATGAGCGCAACAAGTATCGTCCTGAGCCTAGTACCAATAATGTCACTGTTATCGAAAATAAGCAGATGCTTGCGATGACGCGAGTAAAACATTAAGCTAAGTACTCAGTAGCAATAAATAGCACAGCAGGCTAAAAATAGCCTAGGTAGTATAGTGCTAATACTAGTAACCATAATAATCGCTATTAAGAGTGCTTTAAGATAAAGCTTAATAATAATTATCAATAAGGAGTGTATAGATGTCAGAAGCTACTATGAATAAAGAGAATTTTGTCACTTGTGATCTGTTAGATGCTAATCCTGAGTCGCAAGTTTGCCTGCCAAATATCGAAGGTAAGTCATTTTATAGTTTCGGTGGCAAAGATAGATTTTGTGGCGAGATTATCACAGTAAAATGTTTTGAGGATAATAGCCGTGTCAAAACTTTGCTTAATAGCGATGGCAAAGATAGCAAGGGCGAAGGTAAAGTGCTAGTAGTTGACGGTGGCGGCTCTATGCGTTGTGCGCTACTAGGCGATATGATTGCGCAGTCGGCGATAGATAATGACTGGGCGGGCATCATCATTTATGGCTGTGTACGTGATGTCGATGATATGGCTCAAATGGAACTTGGCGTTATGGCATTGGGTTGTATCCCACGCAAATCTAACCGCCGTGATGAAGGCCAAACCGATCTTGAAATTAGCTTTGGTGACTTAACCCTTAATTCTGGTATGTTTATATATGCAGATAACAATGGCATCATTGCTAGTGATAAAGCCTTGATCTAGCATATACTTTTATCTATTATTATATTTATTACCTGTAGCGCTCATAATAATGTAATGCTTATAAAGTATAGTAATGATAAAAGAAAACAGGTTACAAATCTCAGCTTAGCGGCTGGGATTTTTGCCTTAGTAAACTGATTGTAATCTTAATCACAAACCGTTACGGCATACATTTTGGTCAAACGGCAAAAAATTCGTATAATAACCCTCTGACTCTTAACTTAGATCCTACTATCTATGCCTATTACTGCTCTGACTGATGCTTTTGCCCCTATTAACCAGCAGCTATTCCCCATTGACAATGCGCAGCGACGCTGGCTAACGCCGGTGCATGGTGCTGTCAGTAGCTTATGGCTAGCAAGCTTGATTCAATCACCATTTTGGGATGTGGCAGAGCGCCTAAAAGTAGTAGTCACTCGCGATCAAAATCAGCTTAATCAAATTGAGACTGAGTTGGCGTTTTGTGGCGTCGACGCTTATGTGTTTCCTGATTGGGAAACTTTAACATACGATGAGCTGTCACCGCATCAAGATATTGTCAGCGAACGTATTAACCTACTGACTGATATGCCAACTTCAGGGGTGTTGTTGATATCCATTCAAGCTTTGATGCATCGTGTTGCACCCCCAAGCTGGTTAATAGGTCAACATTTTGATCTTAGTGTGGGCGATCAATTCGATATTAATACCCAGCGTGAGTTATTAGCAAAAGCGGGTTACCGAGCTGTCGAAAATGTATTTGAGCCAGGAGAGTTTGCTGTACGTGGCAGTATCATTGATATCTTTGCGATGGGTCAACCCTTTCCACTGCGCTTAGATTTGTTCGATGACGAGATTGAGACTATTCGCTTTTTTCATCCGCAAACCCAGCGTACGCTTACTGAAGATGATCTCAAAGCGATGTTATCTGGCAATGATAGCAGTATGGGTAAAGAGTCGATATCGCTATTACACAAGCTACCTGATATCTCTAAGCCTATTCAACAGTTCCAGATTCTACCAGCAAAAGAGTTCCCATTAGAAGAAGGTAAAGAAACCTTTCGGATGAACTTTGCGGCGATGTTCCCTAATACCAGTAGTCGCAAATTTGAGCTGCATAAAGATGTGATGGCTGGTATCTCTAGTAGTGGCCTTGAATATTACCAGCCGTTATTTTTTGATTTAAAAGACTGGACTCAGGAGAGTAGCCTCTTCGCTTATCTGCCTAGTAATGCCTTGTTAATCACTGATGAGCTAATTAGCGAGCATCAAGTCGAGTACTGGTCACAGATTCAACGGCGTTACGAAGAGCGTCGCCATGATATTGACAAGCCTATCGTTGCCCCTGAATTGTTATATCTGTTATCTAATACCCTAAACGAGCATCTGAACCGTTATCCACGAGTTATTCTAAGCGCGCGTAACGAGCTAGTCAAGATGACGGATGTGGCATCCATTGATGATGAGAGCTCAGAATCAAAGCTGCCATCATCATCAGCTTTAACTGCAAATAAACAGCAAGGTTTAGTCACTTTAAATGTGCAGCCACCACCGCAGCTAGCAGTCAATCATCAGAAGTCTGAACCGCTAGCTGAGCTATTAGCGTTTTTAGGGTTACAAGCACAAACCGCGACCCCAGTATTGATTGTTGCCGAAACTGCGGGTCGTCGGGAGATTTTGATTGAGCTGTTTAAGGGCAAAATAGATATAACTGCCTACGCTAGCTTTAAAGAATTTTTAGCGGTAGATAAAATAGCGGCTGCTAAGGGTACTGCGACTAGCAAACTGACTAATACTGATAAGCCATACGTTGGTTTAACGGTTGCTCCTATTGAGCGCGGTGTTTATGTCCCCGAGCGCTTAGTGATTATTAGTGAGACCCAGCTGTTTGGCCGGCAAGTGTTGCAAACTCGCCGCCGTCGGCAGAGTGGGGTGTCAGAAGAGTTCTTGGTCAAGAGTGTTACTGAAATGACCCAAGGTAGCCCTATTGTACATATTGAACATGGTATTGGTCGCTATAACGGTTTGATTACCTTAGATGTCGGTGATGGTGACCAAGAATTCATTCACTTAAAATACGCTGATGAAGCCAGTATCTATGTGCCAGTTGCTAATTTGCAGATGATTAGTCGCTATAGTGGCGGTGATCCAGCGCTTGCCCCTTTACATAAGATTGGCAGTGGTAAGTGGGACAAGGCCAAGCAAAAAGCCCTCGAGCAGATACATGACGTCGCTGCTGAGCTGCTTAATATGCAGGCTAGACGTGAAGCCAAAGTTGGTATTCATTTCAAAATTGATATCTCGCAGTATGAGCTATTTGCTAGTCAGTTTGCTTTTGAAGAGACTCCGGATCAGGCCAATGCTATTCATGCAGTGATGGAGGATATGAAGCAAAATCAGCCAATGGATCGCCTAATATGTGGTGACGTGGGTTTTGGTAAAACGGAAGTGGCTATGCGTGCGGCCTTTATCGCGGTTAGTGCTGGTTACCAAGTAGCGGTGTTAGTGCCAACTACTTTGCTGGCAGGACAGCACGAAGATAACTTCCGTGATCGTTTCGCTGATTGGCCGGTACGTATCGAAACCTTATCTCGATTTGGGGGTAAAAAGCATCAACAGACGGTGTTGGCTGACTTAGCGGCGGGTAAAGTTGATATTGTCATCGGTACTCATAAGTTGCTACAGCCTGATGTTAAGTTTTCCAACTTAGGTTTAATGATTGTCGATGAAGAGCATCGTTTTGGTGTACGGCACAAAGAGCGTATCAAAGCTATTCAGACTGATGTCGATAGCATGTCAATGACTGCTACTCCTATTCCACGTACTCTGAATATGGCGCTATCAGGCATGCGAGATATGTCTATTATCGCCACTCCGCCAGCACGTCGTCTGGCTATCAAGACTTTTGTGATGCAAAAAACTGAAGCATTAATGAAAGAGGCGATATTACGTGAGCTACTACGTGGCGGACAAGTTTATTTGTTGCATAATGATGTGGCTAGTATTGAGCGTATGGCAGAAACTATCCGTGAGCTAGTACCAGAGGCTAGAGTAGGGGTTGCACATGGGCAGATGCAAGAACGTCAGCTGGAGCAGGTTATGGAGCAGTATTATCATAAGAACTTTAATGTGCTAATCTGCTCTACTATCATTGAAACCGGTATCGATGTTCCTAATGCTAATACTATCATTATCGAGCGTGCTGACAAATTTGGCTTAGCGCAACTGCATCAGTTGCGTGGCCGAGTGGGACGTAGCCATCACCAAGCTTATTGCTACTTGCTTGTGCCGTCACTTAAGGGGCTAAAAGGCGATGCTAAGCGGCGCTTGCATGCCATTGAGCGTGCTAATACTTTAGGGGCAGGGTTTATGCTAGCCAGCGAAGATTTAGAGATTCGCGGAGCAGGCGAGATACTCGGTAAGCAGCAAAGTGGTAATATGCAGGCGATAGGGTTTAGTCTGTATATGGATATGTTAGAGCGTGCTACTAAAGCGATCAAGGCTGGTCGTGAGCCTGATCTAAATACCCCGTTATCACTGACTAGTGAGATTAACTTACATAGCTCGGCGCTGATACCTGAAGAGTATCTGCATGATGTGCATCAACGTTTGCTGTTCTATAAGCGTATTAGTAATGCTGATGATCGAGAAGCTTTAATCGATATTCGTACTGAAATGATTGATCGATTTGGCACTTTACCCGATCAAACTAAGCAGCTGTTTGCAGTACATGGACTGCGTATCCAAGCTGAGCCGTTGATGATTAATAAGATCGATGCTAATAGTAATAGTATGACCTTAGAGTTCGCTCCTGATACGCCAGTTGACGCTTTAGCCATCATAAAGTTGATTCAGACTGACGGTCAGCGTTATCGTATGAATGGCGCATCAGGTATTCGTTATAGAGACTCTGCTAAACTTGCAACCGCGCAACAGCGGGTAACGGCAGTACAAGAGTTGTTACGCTATTTTGATAATCATAAAGTAGTAGAGCCTATATAGAGGTTTTACTATAGCTTAGGCATTCAGACTATAAACTTAACTAGGGTAGCCCTTATTAACGCTAAGGGTTATTTGTAAAGTTGTCTATCTTATTATAGGATAAGGCTTGTTGTTTGATTGGGCCGTTATTGCGACTGTGAATAATGGCCTTAGTTGTACTAGCCTATTGGATAATTTCTAAAAATCTTTAACCTTAGTACAGTTAAGGGAGATATGACAATGACGCTATTTTATCTGTTAGATAACTGATAAAATGACATCAGTAGCCTTTTTGTGGGTTTTATTTCCTTTATTAATACTTTATAACAAGAGAAACCGTCATTATGTTCCAATTACATCCTAAGCTTGCTGCCGATAGTTTTTTGGTGGGCGATTTCCCGTTATCAACTTGTCGTTTGATTAATGATTGTCAGTTTCCTTGGTTGATATTGGTACCACGAGTATCAGGCATTAAGGAGCTTTATGAGTTGTCTGAGAGTGATCAGACGCAGTTTTTACGTGAGTCAAGCTGGTTATCGAGCCAGTTAGCTAAGACTTTTCAGGCGGATAAAATGAATGTCGCGGCTCTTGGTAATCAAGTGTCACAATTACACTTTCATCATATTGTACGTTACCAAAATGACAGTCAATGGCCAAATCCAGTATGGGGTATAACTGCGATACCCTATAGTCAAGAAGTTATGGCACAAATGCAGCAAACTTTGATGATGGCGCTACGTGGACATCATCAAATGCCTTTTGATTGGCAAATGTGATAGGCAAATGCTGTACTATAAGCGCTAGATAACTAGGTAATAGAGCCGTTTTTACGCCGCTCGTTTGATATATTAAACGCCGTTATCGATAATTTAGGATTTTTTAGCTAAATTATTTGATATAAGGCGTTTTTTTGTGACAAACGGTAGATTATCTATATGATTATATCTTTATAATCTATAGGCTAATAAAGCCTTATCAAAAGACATGTCTTTCAACTCCTTTTCCTTATTTTCTTTTGGTAATAACGAGTCAATAGTATGGTCGTTTTAGAGCCACTGAAACCTGATTCCTCGTCCAAATCCCATACTGTGGGTAGCTTTGATTATCCAGAAGTCCTAGTATTGCTGCTTACTGTGACTCTAATAGTGCTACATTCCAAGTTTACTCCCGAATCGATGGCATTATTCGTGGCTGTCAGCATTCCTAGTTTGATGATTTTGATTTACAACTATCGCCGTCAAACTAGCTTCTGGACTTCTAATATAGTGGTGATTTTATTATCTACTGTTATTGGGTCTATGCAGTTTTGTGTAGTGTTATCGCTTAGTTTAAGCTTATTGATCGGCGCACGCATTTTGACTAGTGAGCCTGATAGTCGACTAAGACTACTTATCATCTCTATGGTCAGTATATGGATATTTTACTATGTCAGTATTACCTTAAATGATAATAAACTCGATTGTAATGCAGGGTGGCTGCCATCTTCAGTATTGCTGGCTAGTATTGCGGTGATCTTACAGCAGTTCTGGCATATGCATCATCAGTATCTTAGTTATAATACCACTGCCAAGCAAGCCACAGGGCAAGCCAAAACGATGTTATCGATTATTAACAAGTTAACGCTTTTTATACCTTTGCAAGTATGGCAACCGATTGTAAAAGAAAATCAACCAGTCACTATAGACAATAAACGTGCCAAGCTATCCATTATGTTTTCGGATATCGCTGGCTTTACTGAGTTGTCTGATAGTCTGAGTGCGGATAACTTAGCAGAAATCCTAAATACTTATATGCAGTGCATGACGGCAATTGCTGATAAGCATGAAGCGGTTCTCGATAAGTTTATCGGTGATGGGATGGTTTGCTTCTTTGGTGAGCCTAGTAGCCGTGGTACCCGTCAAGATGCTCTAGACTGTGTAGCTATGGCTATTGATATGCGCCGAGAGATGCGTAGCTTAAGACAGAAGTGGCGGTTAATGGGCTTTGAAGGGTTATATGTACGTATAGGAATCACTACTGGTTACTGTCATGTGGGCAATTTTGGCAGTGATAATCGTCTCAGTTATACGGTTATTGGTAGAGAAGCCAACTTAGCAGCTCGCTTGGAAGTAATGGCCGGCAAAGGAGAGATTCTGATCAGTAGACGTACTCATGATTATGTTTGTCACGATTACGAGTGTAAGTATGTGGGTGCTTTTCAGCTAAAAGGTTTTAATAATGAAATAGAAACTTGGCAAGTACTAGACCCTAGCGCCAATGAAGTTCAATTATCGAAGTGGGTCGATCATACCTTACCTGGCTTCAATTTACATCTAAACTTTAAAGACATGCAAGATGAGGATTATCAGGAAATCAGAAGTAGGCTTACTTTTGCCCTTGAACGCATTGACAAAGAGAGTAGTGCGACAACTACTGAGCCAGCAGAGCAACAAGTAGTACCTGATACTAATAACTAGTACCTAAGACTGATAAATAGCCGCTAGGATGAAAAGCAGGACTATAATTGAGGTGGCTAATAAGCAAAAGAAGCTATTTAAGACAATTAAAAAAAGCCTACTATCATAACTATAGTAGGCTTTTTTATTACTGATTTTGCATAAATAGACGGTTAATTTAACCCGCTTTTATAATCGCAATCAACAGAAATTGATGCAATTAGTGGTTTTCTTTAGCATGGTTCAAAGTATATTTAGGAATCTCGATAGTTAAGTCGTCATCCTCTATCATTACTTGACAAGATAAGCGTGAATCTGCCTCTAGGCCCCAAGCACGATCTAACAAGTCAGCCTCAATATCATCCATTTCATCTAAACTATCAAAACCTTTACGCACGACTACATGACAAGTGGTACAAGCTTTTGACATCTCGCAGGCATGTTCAACTCTGATGCCTTTTTCCAATAATGCTTTGCATAAGTTATTGCCAGACTCTAGTTCAACTTCAATCCCTTCTGGGCAAATTTCAAAATGTGGTAATATAGTAATCTTTGGCATGGGTTAATTATCCGCTGCTAATGAGTTCAAAAAAAGTGAGATATAAAAATAATGACATAACATCAAGTAGCGATAATCCGCTACCCATTTAGGGTTTACCAATCTTGAGCTTTAGTACCAGCCATACTGGTTTTGACGCTTTGGTTCATAATACGAGCAGCGAAGTTATCACTATGTGGCTTAAGTTTAGCTCGTTGAGCGTCAATCAACGCTAAGTCACCAGTACTTAAAGCCGTCTGCATCTGCTGCATCTGCGTGGCTAAAGTCTGCTGCTCTTCTGCCTCTAATAAAGGGGCAAAGTCAGTGAGTGCTGATTGTAAAGCCAATAGTTCACGCTCAGTTTCTACTTTAGTCTCTATCAATGAGCGCGCGTTTTTATCTTCTTCGGCATATTTAAAGCCAGCAATCAACAACTGTTCTTTTTGCTCATCTGATAAACCATAAGCAGGAGTAATCTCAATTTTACTTTCAGTCTTGCTCGTAGTTTCTTGCGCACTAACAGTCAGCTGACCATTAGCATCAATACTAAAAGTAACTTCAATACGCGCAAAACCAGCTTTCATCGGTGGGATACCATAAAGCTCAAATCGTCCAAGCGAACGGCAGTTATCTACTGTCTCACGCTCGCCTTGCACTACATGGATGACCATACCCGTCTGTCCATCTTGATAAGTAGTAAATACTTGGCGCTTCTTAACTGGGATAGGGGTATTACGCGCGATAAGCACTTCAACTAGACCGCCCATAGTCTCAAGACCAAGCGATAGAGGCGTAACATCGAGTAGCAGTAGATTGTTATTACTGTCACCATTAACTAGCTGATGCGCGGTTTGGGCCGCACCCAAAGCGACGACTTCATCAGGATTTAAACGACACAAAGGCTCTCTAGCAAAAAACTCAGTGACTATTTGTTGCACCGCTGGCATACGAGTAGAGCCACCGACTAATATCACTTCGTCTAATGCCTCGATATTAAGTTTGGCGTCACGCAGCACTTGCTCACATACTGCTAAGGTACGGCGATTGACTGGCTCAGCGATAGTCAATAAATCTGCACGACTCAAAACCCCTTGAAAGGCTTGATTGTTGATGGTGATATTGATATCTACTTGCTGATGGTCGGTCAATGCTTGCTTATAATGCTTAGCCTGTTGCGCTAATAGCGATTTGTCATGCAAGCTGACATCATTAGGCGCGATATCAAGCTGTTTAATCAACCAGTTAGTCAACAGACGGTCGATATCGTCACCGCCAAGCGCACTGTTGCCACCAGTGGCTAGGACTTCAAATACTCCGTCAGTTAGCTTGAGGATAGACACATCAAAAGTACCACCACCTAGATCATAAATAAGATAATACTGCTCGCTATTATTTTCTGCACTGCTATCAGTTGTACCATCGGTACGCTGAGCTATTTTGTCGAGCCCATAAGCAACTGCAGCTGCGGTAGGTTCGTTGAGTAAACGCAGCACTTTGATACCAGCAGCCTGCGCCGCATCTTTAGTAGCTTGGCGCTGTGCCTCATCAAAATAGGCTGGAACAGTAATCACCGCCCCCTCGATACTGTCATCAGGTAGAGCGGTGAGCGCACGCTGCTTAAGTGCCGCTAGTATCCGCGCTGAGACCTCGACTGGAGATACCTCACCTTGGGCGGTGACAAAGGCTGGCATGTCTTCTTTATCACCGCTTAACCGATAAGGATGAGAGAATTTAATGTCTGCTTGGCTACGACCCATAAAGCGTTTAGCTGAAATGATAGTGTTCTGTGGATCATCAGATAAGTGATTTAGCGCTTCATCGCCGACTAGGGGGTTACCAGCCGCTGGATAGTAAACTACAGAAGGTAATAGAGTGTCTTTAGGGTTAGTGGCCTCTAGTACTTGCGCTTTACCTGAGCGAACCACAGCTACTAATGAGCGCGTCGTTCCTAAATCTATACCGATACCAAAACGATGCTGATGTGGCTGTGCACTTTGATTAGGTTCAGCGATTTGCAATAAAGACATAAGACAACTCAAAAATAGAATGAATAAAATATAAGGGCAAAATACTTGCCAAAAATAATAACTAACTATAGCAACAGCATATTGCAATGAGACTGCTATAACGTTTTGCAGATTATACGGTATTGGTAACCGCTATTTAACCTCAAGCACAACTTTAAGTAGCTTTGGAAGCTAATTAAACGTACAAGTCATCATCTGTTTGATGGCTATCAGCCAAATTATCAAGTGCTATAGTGATATCAGCGTCTAGTTTCACTAAGAACTTTAGCTTTTGCGTAGCATCGATAGCCGTTTGCCAGTCCTGACTAGTATAAGCTTGATTAAAATACATAGCTTGAGTGCTTAGACGGTCCGCTATCTGTGGATGTAACTGTTGTAAGGTTGACTTACTCTTACTATCAATGGCTTCATCCAAATCAATACGCAGATCCATAGCATCTTCTAAAAAATCTAAGTCAGCGATTGAATTCTCTAGGGTTTGTGCTTGCCCAGCCATATCCAATAGGTAACCGGCTCGGCTATCTGCTCTACTTAAAGTTTGATAGGCTTGATTAATAATTGCAGAAGCTTGCTCGGCTTGTTGTAGAGACTTGGCAACATTAGCTTCAGTGCTATTCTTTGCAACATTGTCAGGATGATAGTGCTTTTGCAGTTGACGTAAACGCTGATCAAGCTCTTTTTGTGCCAGCTCAAACTGTACCGGCTGCTCAAATAATGCAAAAAAATTATCGAACTGAGCATCAGTAAGGTTAGTTTCAGTGACAGAAGTATCCAACTGAGAGGTAGTAACTGAAGTCATGTTAGCGGCCTTATGTAAATGAGCTTGGCAATAAACTGAACGGTGATTAGCCTTGAGAAATAGTTAAACAGGGCTGGATTTTCACGGTAGCTTGACGTATGTGCGCTGTACAGGCGAACGGACTCTATACTGTAAAGGACTCGCCACAGCCACATTCACCTTTTTGATTAGGGTTAGTGAACTTAAAACCTTCATTGAGACCTTCTTTTTCATAATCCATCAGCAGACCATCTAAATACACTAAGCTTTTTGGATCAATAAAAATACTAACGTCACGGCTCTCATAACGAGTGTCATTGTCGTCAGGGGTATCTACGAACTCTAAGACATAAGCCAAACCTGAGCAACCAGCAGTACGAATACCGACTCTGATACCTTCACCTTTGCCGCGATTGTCCAAAAAATCTCGAACATGCTGAGCGGCGCGTTCTGTCATTTCAATCATGCCAACTCCTATTAATTATTGATAATAATATTGTGCTATCAAGACTAAAATTCAAGTAACCAATCAAGGTAACGGCTAGTACTAATAGCTTATTTTTTAGAAACTTTTACTGTTGAAAATGAGCATAAAATAAAAGGTGACAATTACATAAACGTTATTGTCACCTCTATAGCTCAAGCAGCTTTTTATAACTTATACTGTAATGAAGTGACAATTACTTTGAGCTATTAGCTAGTTGCAGCTTCTTTCGCTTCAGTGCTAGCAGCGCTGTGCTTACCTTTATAGTCGCTAATAGCGGCTTTGATAGCATCTTCTGCTAGTACAGAGCAATGTACTTTCACTGGTGGTAACGCAAGCTCTTTGGCGATATCATTGTTCTTGATTTCACCTGCTTGATCCAAACTTTTACCTTTAAGCCACTCAGTTACTAGTGAGCTTGAAGCGATAGCTGAACCACAACCGTAAGTCTTAAAACGTGCATCTTCAATGATACCGTTGTCATCAACTTGGATTTGTAAGCGCATTACATCGCCACAAGCGGGAGCACCAACCATACCGGTACCAACGTTTTTAGCATTTTTATCAAGGTTGCCAACATTGCGTGGATTTTCGTAATGATCAATAACTTGGTCACTATAGGCCATGAGTATTCTCCTGGTTAGATGATGAGCAACAGTGCTAAGCAGCTGGTCGCTCATCTAAATTGGGGTCAAAAATTTACTCGTAATTAACGATATTGTCTGATAGATAATGGTTTACAGTCAGCTATTAATGTTCAGCCCATTCGACTGAGTCTAAATCAACACCCTCTTGATACATATCCCAAAGTGGTGATAGGGCACGTAATTTATCTACAGCAGAGTGCATCTGACTGATAACGGTATCGATGTCTTCCTCGGTAGTATAACGACCGAAACTGAAGCGAATAGAGCTGTGCGCTAACTCGTCTGGGCGGCCAATAGCACGTAGTACATAAGATGGCTCTAAGGTAGCTGAAGTACAAGCCGAACCTGACGATACTGCCAAGTCTTTGAGTGACATCATTAATGACTCACCCTCTACGAAGTTAAAGCTAATGTTTACGATGTTAGGCACACTGTGCTCAAGGTCACCGTTTAGGTAAATCTCTTCAATATCTTGTAAACCGTCCCAAAGCTTTTGACGTAGTTTTGCTGCATGAGCATTATCTTCTTTATAGCGTTCATTAGCTAAGCTAAAGGCCGCGCCAAGTCCGACGATTTGGTGGGTAGGTAGAGTACCTGAACGCATACCACGTTCATGACCACCACCATGTTGCTCAGCTTTTAGACGAATACGAGGTTTACGACTTACAAACAAGGCACCAATACCTTTAGGACCATAAGCTTTATGACCTGAGAAACTCATCAAATCGACTTTAGTGGTTTGTACATCGATAAGCACTTTACCAACCGCTTGAGCGGCATCAACGTGGAATACTACGTTGGCGGCACGGGTGAGTTCACCAATGGCGGCGATATCAGTGAGAGTACCTAGTTCATTGTTAACTATCATCAACGACACTAAGATAGTATCTTCACGCAAAGCCGCTTTAACTTGTTCTGGTAAGATCAAGCCTGTGCTCTTTTGTGGCTCAAGATAAGTAATCTCGAAACCTTCTTGCTCGAGCTCACGGCAAGTATCTAGTACTGCTTTATGTTCGATTTTGCTGGTAATGATATGTTTACCACGTGATTGATAAAAATGCGCAGCACCTTTAATAGCTAAGTTATCTGACTCTGTAGCACCAGAAGTAAAGACGATCTCACGAGGATCAGCATTGATTACTTCAGCGACTTGCTGGCGAGCAGTTTCTACTGCTTCTTCGGCCTGCCAGCCATAGCCGTGTGAACGTGATGCTGGGTTACCAAAGATGCCATCTACTGTTAGATACTCGCTCATCTTAGCGGCTACCGTTCTGGCAACTGGCGTTGTGGCGGCATAATCTAAATAAATAAGTTGGTTATGTTGGCTCATGCTGGGTTTGCCTCGCTGGTCGATAAAGTAATAGTATTAATGTCTTTTAAAACAGAGATCTGTTGACGTTCTGAAATAGATTGTACGTTTTCCATATCTAGTAATTGTGCTAAGGTAATGTTTTTTAAGTAATGTTCAATGTGATTGGATAATGCACACCAAAGATCATGAGTTAAGCACATAGTACCGCCCTGACAATCTCCACGGCCTTCACATTGCATCGCATTAACTGACTCATCAACTGCAGAAATAATAGTCATGACATCGATTTCGTTAAGCGGCTTAGCTAAATAATAGCCACCAGATGCCCCGCGGATACTAGTCACTAGTCCTTGTTTACGCAATTTAGAAAATAGCTGCTCAAGATAGGAGATGGAAATGGATTGACGCTTGGCAATGTCAGATAGGGAAACTGCGCCGTCTTGTTGACTGGTCTGTAATGCTAAATCTAACAAGGCGGTAACCGCATATCTACCTCGGGTAGTCAAGCGCATAATATATCCCCAACTGAGTCATAGTAAGTTAAATTCAATAACGAGCTTATTTGTGTGTTAGGTTTTATTGAATAGACCTATGCTTGTTATGATAGAAATACAGCTTATCGTGAGCACTTAATACAGAAGCTAAATCACATATTATCGCTATTAAACAACAAACTATTGAACCTGAATATAAAGTATGTTGCGTGTAGTATGTGCTGCGATACGGCTATTATACTTAATCCCGACTAATTTAGTCAAGATTAAAATGGTAGCTAATGATTAACGTGGCAGATCACTGCTATTGACAAAAGTAATCATGGGATTAATACTATGTTCTGCTAAAAATACTATTAAATTTAGATAATAAACCAGCTAGAAAATAGTCTCTGTCAGTGCTGTGGTCGAATGTTCAACATGCCCTGATAGTAAATAAGTCTATAGAAAGTAGTTTTTAGGGGTTTGCTGGCCATTTAGACCAGTTAGCTCAATTGAATCGCTTATCGAGTAGATAGATAAATAGGGGAGCTATTGGAGTATCCTTTAAATGGTTAACTAAAATACCGTAAGCAGTACTAATTGATAAGCAAAGTAATCAGGGCCGCAACGGCGATGATGGTAGCAACCACTGCAGCGATAGTTACTGTCTTTTGTTTACTTTGTTGCTCTTTCACGGTGGTTTCAAGCTCGCGATTCTTTATGGTAAGAGTATTAATTTGAGTTTGTTGCTCAGCGATGCGTAGTTTATAGTTATTATTTTTCTCTTCTTTCTCCGCAGTGCTTGACTTATTCTTGCTGTCTGAGCCTTTAAATCTTTTTAATAAACTTTGAATCAGGCCACCCATCCCTACTTTGGCAATGAATCCTCTCACTAGTTGTACTTTTTCGGATTCACCACGCATTTGTAGCTTATCCGTAGCAGCGCTGTCATGCGTCGCTAGCGCTTTTAAAAGCTCGATACTATAAGCATTGATGATAACGTCTGGTTCGCTACGTTCGGCAGGTAAGTTAGCATCTAGTAATACCCCTTTATAACTAAAAGTCGCAAAAACTTGAACGTGAGGTAAGTACAAGCGTAAACAAACCACAGTGCCTTGTTTGGCAAGGGGATAAGCGGCTTTGCGCAGATCAGAGTCTAAACGTAATAGCAGCGTCAGTGCAGACTCAATGAAGACTAATATGATACTAAGAAGAGAGTGAGACAACGTAGAACGCTTCATATGAATAATCCGTTAAATTTAGCAGGTTAAAAAAGTAGCAATACAAAAGTTAAAGGTAGATAAGGCAGCCGTACCAGAATAGCATCATAAACAATAACTGCCCGAATCAAAATATATATAGGCAGACGCAACAGTTGATAATGCTGCTACAAACAGTATTCTAGAATAGTGCTAAATACCCAAATATCTAACTGAGTAAAATAGATTTTATAAAATAAAATCTATAAAATTAAGGATGTAAAACAGTCTTTGGCTGACTAAAAATGACCTATAAGCAGGTTGAAATAAAGCCCGTACTGCCTAACAGTGCTCATCATAACGGTTTCACAATAAAAAGTAATGTATCTCTCTGTCAGTTTGTGTATTGTTGCTTTTGCTAGCAACGGCTTGTTATAAATTTCTTTACATCTTGGGATGAAAAAATATCTATTTAGCATAACTAATTGGCTATAGTGAGGGCTATGATTAAATGTTTAGCATAGCTCACCAAAAAATAAATGCATAGAAGGTAGTGATAACTGACCACTACCACTGGTTATAGTCAGTATGAGTATTGCTACTACTGGCCTTATTCATAGTGAATAACCTATTAATTGATAACTTATTGATTTGCTAGGACAGATAGTAGCGGTTTACAGGAGTTTTGCGTAACCTTAAGTGTTAAATAGGTAGTAGCGCCCATTAAAAAATGTAAAATCGCTTGCACTGCCTTGCCTGCCTTGCTATAAAGACGTTAATACTTCGTTACCGACAGATAGGCGTTGCGCATATTGTTTATATTGCTTATATTTCATGAGAGCGATACAATAATTGGCGGTAGCGTTTATTACAGCCCTTAAACTTGAAGGAAAATTTATGAATAAGTCAGAATTAATCGATAGCATTGCAGAAAAAAGTGGTCTAAATAAAACTCAAGCTGGCGATGCTTTGAATGCGGTTATGGAAAGTGTTGGCCAAGCCTTAGAAGCTGGTGATAGCATTTCATTAGTAGGTTTTGGTACTTTCAGCGTGAAAGATCGTAAAGCACGCACTGGCCGTAATCCTAAAACTGGTGAAGAATTGGCTATCCCAGCTAGTAAAGTACCAAGCTTTAAAGCTGGCAAAAACCTAAAAGAGCGCTTGAACTAAGTCGCCACTATTGATAATCCTAATAATTTGTATAAAAAAGCACCTTAATCGAGGTGCTTTTTTTATTAATAAATTTTAGCTAACAATAGATGAATATTTTGAGTATCGACTAAAATTCACGTATCATAGTCGGCGCATTAGTATCGCTGGCATAGATTTTGTTACTGCTTTATAGCATACTGACGTTTCTCACTATGCCGTTGCCCGCCAAGAGTGCATTTATTGTTGCAATGGTCCTCATCACTATAGGTTAAGAAGCAGAAATAATTATGGATAAATTGCGCGATTTTCTGAAAAGTTGGCCTGGTCGCATTTTATTGATCCTATGCCTATCGCCCCTCGCGCTTTTGGGGATTGAGAGCTACTTTGGCGGCTCAACTGATCCCAACCAAATCGCCCAAGTGGGTGATGCAAGTATAGGGCTATCAGAGTATCAAAGCGCTGTGAACAGCCGACGTTCTGAGATTTTGGAGCAATTAAATGATTCCAGCTTACTCAATGAAGATGTACTGCATCAGCAAGTCCTAAAAGGTCTAGTTGATCGCACTTTGCTAGAACAGCAAGCCGGTAAGCTTGGCATGACTGTATCCGATGACACTATCAATCGTCTGCTGCGTCAAGAGCAGATATTCTTAGATGCCAATGGCGAGTTCTCTAATGATCAGTTTTCCAACTTCTTGCGTCAGCGCGGCATGAATAAAGAGCAACTATTTACAGAGTTCCGCAATCAGTTAAGTTTGGATCAGCTCAATGCTAGCATCGTCGGTACCGCTATCTATCCTATGCAGTCAGTCAGTCAGCTGATTGGTTTGCAATTAGAGTCACGAAATTTGTGGGTACATCGCTTCAATTGGCAAGACTATCAACAGCAAGTAAAGCTGAGCAAAGCAGATATACAAAGCTATTATGACCGTAATAAAGAGGCGCTAAAAAGTGCCGCCGTGGTAGATTTGGCTTATATTCAATTAGATCCAGCTACTATCCCTGTTGATACGGTGACTGAAGAAGAAATCAAGCAGCAGTATGAAGCTTATAAGCAAGGTTTAGAAGTCGTTGATGAACGTGAGATAAGTCAGATTTTAGTTACAGGCGAAAATGCTAAAGATCGTGCCGCCAAGATTAAGTCGCGTTTGGATAAAGGCGAAGCTTTTGCTACAGTCGCTAAAAAGGACTCTGATGATCCCTCAGGCGCTGACGGAGGAGCGATTGGTCGCTTTAATCCCACAGTATTCGGTAAGGATGCACAAGCAGTAACTAAAGCTTTAGAAGGCCTAAGCGTTGGTGATATTAGTGCTCCGATCAAAACCAGCTTTGGTTATCAGATATTTACAGTGACTAAAGATAGTGGCAGTAAAGTACCTACTATGCAGAGTCTACGACCTCAGCTAATTACTAAAGCCGAAGACTATAAGCGTCAGAGTGTTTATGCTGATAAAGTAATGGCGATTAATGATTCGGCTGCTGATGGCTTAAGCATCGAAGATATCGCTCAACAAGAGGCGGTTGCTCTAAAGCGTATTAAAGATTATCGTAAAGATAATAATACCTCAGTATTGTCGCAACCAGCGGTAGTTAAACAAGCTTTTGATGAGTTTACTATTCAGGATCAAGCGGTTACTACTAGTATCGATATAGGCACGGGAACAGTATGGGTACAATCAACTAACTATCGTCCTACTAAGACTCTGAGCTTGGCTGCTGCTACTCCACGCATTACTCAAACATTGCGTAAGCAAAAAGCTAGCGCTTTGGCGTTCGAAGATGCTAAAAAAACAGCAGCTGGTATCAAATCTACAGCTGATATCAATAAGCAAGCTGTAGACTTTCAGTTCTTAGGTGAAGTGAATCGTCAAACCACATTATTGAGTGAAAAAGAACGTGGTTTAGCTTTCAGTAAGCAAGCACCTGCTAACGGAGTAGTAACCTTAGCTAGTATCACCGAAACAGGGGCTACTTTGATCGTGGGTGATAAGATCAAGACTGAACAACAAACCCAGTTATCAGCGCTTGAAAAAGCACAAACTGCACGCATCATTCGTGATAATTTAGGTCAAGATCAGCTACAAGATTATCTAGAGTATTTACGCTTAGTGTATAAGGTTGAGGTTAATGAAAGCAACCTGTCTGGTGCCCAAGGTCGCTAATAAGTAGTATTACTAACCGCTAAGTCAGCCGCTACCTTAGCTGATAGCCTATAAAAAAGCCACTGCGTTAACGCAGTGGCTTTTTTGGCTTTAAGGCTTAAGCGGTAGCTAGCTAAGCGCTTTTGCTACTAACTTATTGATGCCAGCTTAATGACGAAAGTGACGCATGCCAGTAAACACCATAGCGATACCGTGCTCGTTAGCAGCAGCAATAGTCTCGTCATCACGCATAGAACCACCTGGTTGAATAATCGCAGAAATACCTACTGCTGCCGCGTTATCAATACCATCGCGGAATGGGAAGAAAGCATCTGAGGCCATGACTGCGCCAGCAGTAGCAAGTCCAGCATGCTCAGCTTTGATAGCAGCAATACGAGCTGAGTTAACGCGACTCATCTGTCCTGCGCCCACGCCTATAGTACGCTGGTTTTTGCCGTAAACAATAGCATTAGACTTCACATATTTGGCCACCGTCCAAGAGAATAGTAAGTCGGCAATTTGCGACTCAGTAGGCTGGACATCAGTGACAATTTTAAGCTCATTGGCAGTGATAATAGCTAAGTCTTGCTGTTGTACTAGTAGGCCACCATTCACCCGTTTGTAATCTAGTTGCGCGTGACGCTCAGCTGGGGTAGGTAGCGCACCTGAGACTAGTACGCGGACGTTTTTCTTACTAGCAGTCACTTGCAATACACCGTCTTCAATACTAGGCGCAATGATAACTTCTACAAACTGACTGTCGATAATAGCTTTGGCGGTAGCCACTGTCAATTGAGTATTAAACGCAATAATACCGCCAAATGATGACTCAGGATCAGTACTAAAAGCAGTATGATAAGCCACTACTTGATCGTTATTAATAGCTACACCACAAGGGTTAGCGTGTTTGACGATGACACAAGCTGGGGTGCTAAACGCTTTGACACATTCAAGAGCAGCATCCGTATCGGCAATGTTGTTATACGACAGCGCCTTGCCTTGTAACTGCTTAGCAGTGGCGATTGAAGCTTGACTAGCTGCTAATTGACTCTCAACATAAAAAGCGGCTTGTTGATGAGGGTTTTCGCCGTAGCGTAGGTCTTGTACTTTATTAAGCTGCACATTAAAAGTGCGCGCAAAGGCTTCTGGTTGCTGAGTTTCATTAACACGAGAGCCTAAGAAGTTGGCGATCATGCCATCGTATTGAGCGGTATGTTCAAAGGCTTTTACTGCCAAATCATAGCGCAATTCAGCGCTCAATTTGGTATCGTCACCTAGGGCAGTAAGCACACGCTGATAGTCAGCAGGATCAGTAACAATACCCACATCAGCATGGTTCTTAGCTGCTGCACGTACCATAGTTGGGCCACCAATATCGATGTTTTCGATAGCTTCATCCATAGTCACATTAGCGCGAGCAATAGTCTCGGCAAAAGGGTATAAATTAACGACTACTAGATCAATGCGATCGATCGCATGTGCGCTCATGATCTCATCATCTATGCCACGACGACCCAAAATACCACCGTGAATTTTAGGGTGTAGGGTCTTAACACGCCCATCCATCATTTCAGGGAAGCCAGTATAATCCGACACTTCAGTAACGGCGATATCGTGTTCTTTAAGTAAGCGATAAGTGCCACCAGTCGATAATAAGCCAAAGCCTGATTTGATTAGACCTTGAGCAAATTCAACAATACCGGATTTGTTAGAGACCGAGAGTAGTGCAAGTGCTGTTGTACCCATGAGATAAATTTCCATAAAAAAAGCCTGACACGGTTGTCTGGCAAAGGAGAACGAGGGAAAACGAGTAAGCATCATAAAACATTTAAGCAGTTTATACAAAAGTGGATGACCGTTTATAAATAATCTGTAAGTAATTTATAAACAGTCTCTCTATGACATCAAGTTATAAGTCTTTAGTTTTTTGCGCAGCGTGCCACGGTTGAGGCCTAAAATTTGCGCGCATTTGGACTGATTACCACGACTTTGCTCGAGGACTACGGTTAGTAGCGGTAATTCTACTTGTCTCAAAATAAGCTCGTATAAGTCAGTCGGGAGCTCATCGCCTAGAGCATTAAGGTATTGACGCACAGCACGTTCTACATGGATATGTAGCGGTACTACGCTCTCTATAGCGCTAGTTACCTCTGGGGATTTATTGCTATCCTCATAGATTATAGCGGCCACAGTTTGACTAGGGCAGTTGTGATCAGTAGTAGCATCAGCACTATGAGCAAGATGGTCAGAGTTGTGTGCATGGGATGCCATAAAGTAATATCCTTGAGATGAGCAGCAGGTAAGACTGATAATAAACTATAGGGTTATAAGATGACAGAGTCAGTAACAAGCAAAAGGTCTTATTATTGATAGTCCGTAAGCAGCAAGCAATCAGCGACCTAATAACTAATAAATAGCCTCGATAGTAACTTGCTGAATTTTCTGTACCGCTACTGGGATAGTGAACATTAATGATTTACTCTTATTACCCGCAAGTTGGCTTTGGTTACTGAGTAAATAATCCTCTGGCATAGCGATAAAAGCGCCAAGCAAGCCAGCTTTATCATACACAGTCACTTTCAAACTAGGCAGTAGCTGTTTGTATATGCTTTTATTGACTAGATTTGCTTTTATATCACTAAAATTAATGGCTGTATTTACTTGACTACGGCTATGAGACTGCTTAGTTATACTAAACATGGCTAAGTTAGCACTAGGCAAGCTACAAATGGCCACTGAGCAAAGGGCTTGTAGTTTTGCAGCGTAAGCTGGGTTTTTAATCAAAGTGTTTAAGTTAAAAATAATGTATTGTGCAAATAGTAATAGTACTAGTACCAGACAACCTACTAACCATAGTAGTGAGGCTACAGGTGTGTGTGGATTCGCCTTTATAGGTTGACTACGAGCTTGCGCAGTACTTCTAGACTGTTGAACTATGGATTGAGAATAGGCTATAGCGTTTCTACTAGTTGACAAAGGGGTAACTGCACTGGGCTCAGCGACTTTATCAGTAGCCTGATAAGGGTTAACATTGTCTGTATCCTCACTCAACGCCTCATCTAACAGGGCTTGCCACACATTAGTCTCACCATCATCAATATCATCAATATCATCAATATCAACAATTACTGAGTGTTCACAAGCTATAGAGTCAATTGACTTTATCGGTTCAGAATGAAATTTAGAGCTATTAATACTATCTAGCTCAGCAGTAACAACATCAGTATTATCCTTTATATCCCTGACCGTATCAATATCAGGGTCACTGTGGTTAGCACTGACCCCATTATATTTAGAGACTTTATTGTATTTAGAGACTTTAGAAACACGATTATTAAAATGATAGCTGCCAGACTCTGCTGTACGATCAAGCTGGTTTTGGCTAGCCGGATGAGTAATAATTATCGAGTTATCTTCTGCTACAGCGTACGGTTTGTCAACAGACGCCACTAAGTGATCATTAACTAAAAAAAACTGCTGACATTTACTACAGCGACCCCTAGATGCCGCTTGGTCTAACTGTGCTGCTGGCAAGTCATAACAGCTAAGACAATGCGGGCAGCGAGTTTGAGTCGAAGGGGTCATATCATTGAATCCTAAAAGATAATGCAATGGTGTGGTTTACCGAATGCTGCTCCTTAAAACAGAATCTCTATTACTTTGCCCTAAACAAAGAAATTTATAGGCAGATTATAGTGTTAAATTTATAAACATTAGCTGAGTAGTTATCGTAACAGATGTAATCAAATGTTGCTAGCCTGTAAAAGTTCCTGATAAGCGCTGCCAATGTTGATCCTCCTGTGCCGTATAGGCATGCTTGGCATCTAAGGCGAAATAGGGGCTATAAGCCTCACTAACTTGTTGGGTTTGCGATTCAATCAAGCCTGCCAACACGATTCGACCTTTATCGGCAATTAGGGTGGCAAAATAAGGAGCTAGGCTTATTAATGGCTTGGCCAAAATATTAGCCACAATCACATTAACCGCACTGACTTGCTGCTCAGCACAAAAGGCTCGGAAATCGTCAGGTAAGAATGCTTGTAGCTGACCTTCAACATTATTGCGAGCAGCGTTTTGATTGGTGGCAAGCACCGCTTGTGGATCGATATCTACGGCATAAACATGCTTTGCTCCTAATAACAAAGCAGCCACTCCCAAGATACCTGAACCGCAACCATAATCGATCACTACTTTATCGGTTAAGTCTTGTTCAGTCAGCCAATCTAGACATAAACGCGTAGTAGCATGATAGCCAGTACCAAAAGCTAGACCCGGATCCATGATGATATTAGTGGCTTCAGGTTTAGGTGGGGTCAGCCAATTAGGTACAATCCATAGATTGTTAGCGCATTCAATAGGATGGTAATGGCTCATCCACTCACGTTCCCAATCCTTGTCGGCAACAGCAGTAAGCCAAATACGACTGGCATTAACTTCTGCAGCAATCTCATGACTTAGTTGTTCAACGGCTTGTCGACTGCCATTCTCTGCACTAGCGTCAAATAGCCCTGTTAAGATTACCTCGTCCCATAACGGGGATTCACCAGGAAGCGGCTCAAATAAAGGCTGATCTCCAGCATCATCGAGAGCGATAGATAGAGCGCCTGCTTCTAGCAGTAGGGCTTCAGCAAGATCGACGTTTGCTTTTTCACATTGTAAGTGTAGTTGTTGCCATGCCATAAAATAACCTCAGTTAAAATTAGTATAAAAATATTTAAAGTGCTTGCATTAACACCCTAGCGGTTAGCGCAAGGCTTGTTTGGCCTCACTAATCACTCGAGTGTTGTTTTGGGCTTGTCCAGACTTTAGGATAATCTGCCAAAGAGCACGACGACGACTAGCATCTTCAGAAACGACTAAACCACGACGCGCCATAGCTTCAGCCTTACGAGGCTGACTCTTCTTTAGCGCAACTTGTGCCAAATAGAAATAGACCGCTGAAGATTTAGGGGCCAGACGTTGAGCACGAGTAAAACTACTCTCTGCTGCTGTCAATTGCCCAGCTTTTAATTGACTGATGCCAACTTGCATCAAGTTGCGAAACGCTGGCAAGCTGCTACTATTAGCAGTGGCTTTACGAGTTTGCTGTTGAGAATTTTGCCGTGCACGCTCTAATAGATCATTGTGCGAGGGCAGAGGCGGTAGTCTTGAGCTGACAGGATCACGGTTAGAAGGTGCAGCAGTGCTTGGCGCAGTATTGGTCTCATAAACTGGTTGATTAACCGACTGATTAATAGCCGCATCAGGAAGTATTTGAGTAGAAGGCGCAGTATTACTGGGAGCAGGTGGTATATAAGGCTCTATAGTATAGTCGTTAGCATCATCAGCGTAGCCGCTATTAGTATAATAGCCATCGTCAGAGTAATCTTCATCTGCGTAGCTATCCTCATCAATAGTGTAGTCACTATCAGCTTGTTCTAACTCATCGGCGGTAGGAATAATTATAGTGCGCTGTACTGTGGACCGAGAGTCTACCGCCACCGAAGCCTTAGGGCTTTTTACTGAAGGATTTACTGAAGGCGTTGCTGGCGAGAGTGGCGCAGTTTGACAGGCACTTAATAGCAAGCAGGCAAACAATACGCTTATCGATAGTAATCCTTTAGAGCATCCTGTTTGCCAAAGTGGGCTTATATTAGTTTTAGTGTTGCCAATAGTAGTCTCAGCAATAATTATTTGAGGTAGCTTGACCTTAGTCGATAAGCAGATAGATAGTTTGTTGTATTCTATAGCTATAGGGACTGCTGATCGCTTAAATATTGCCATGTTGACACCCTTTTATCACCACATTTTTGATAAAATCTTTATTTTAATACATGTAGAGACAGCAGCCATAACTCTAGATGACTGCTGCTTAGTTTAATTGGCTGCTAGATTAGTTAGTTACTAGTGGGTCAAGCTCTAGAACCACTCAAGGGCTCGATCATACCAAGTGTCGGCGTTTCTTTGTCCTTCACCATCTGCTTGATTATCATTCTGTTGTGTCCCATCGCTATTAGGGGTATCTAACCCTTCGCGTTGGCGTTGGCGATTGATAGCGTCTTGTTCACCCTCAAGCTGCGATTGTTCACGAGCACGATCTTGCTGATATAAATCAAGAGCACAACTACTAGCTTCTTCTGGCAAATAAGCAGAGAGAACTGGTAAATAGCGGGCGTTAGCACAGCGTTCGTTAGATAACTTACCAGAGTTGTTTTCAAGCCATAACCACTCAATACCTTCGGGCTCAGACATAGACACTGGCGTCAGTTTTAAGCGTTTCATATAATCGACCCAAACCGGTAGCGCACCGCTGCCACCACTGAGACCTATAGGCTTGTTATCATCACGACCCACCCAAACCACGCTCACATAGTTGCCGCTGTAGCCAGCAAACCAAGCATCGCGAAAGTCATTAGTGGTTCCTGTTTTCCCGGCTAGATTGAGGTTGCTACCTAGAGATTGAATACTCTTAGCAGTACCGTCTTTAACCACTTGTTGTAGCGCATAATTGACTAAGTAGTTGGTTTCAGGTGGTACGCTGCGCTGAGTATTTAACCCTGTGCGTTGTAAAATACGTCCACGATCGTCGACAACCGTACGAATACTATGAATAGGCGTGCGAAAGCCACCAGTAGCAAACACTTGATACACACCAAGCATATCCATCGGGCTAAGGTTGACGGAACCTAACAGTGCTGATGGGTAAGGAGGAATTTTTTCTTCAACTCCTAAGCGTCGTAACTGTTTGGCAAATGAATCTAGCCCAAATTCCATACCTAAGCGTACCGCGCTTTGATTATAGGATTTGGCTAAGGCGGTAGTCAATGGAACATAACCATGATCACGATTGTCATAATTCTTTGGGTTCCAATCAGTGCCGTCGCTTAAATTAACAGTAATAGGCGAGTCATCGACAGAACTTGCCAAGTTATAGCGACCACTCTCTAAAGCGGTCATATAAATTATCGGTTTCAATAACGAGCCGACTTGACGCTTGGCATCGACAGCACGATTAAAGCCAGTAAACTCGCTACCACTACCTACCACGGCAACTAGCTCACCAGTTTCAGGATTAGCACTAACTAAGGCACTTTGTAGGTCTTTGGTTTTACTACTATTGCGACGCAAATCGCTAAGTTTGTTGCTAACGGCTTTATCAGCAGCCATTTGAGTGATAGGATCGAGGGTACTGATAATAATCAAACCTTCGTTCTTTAGATCGTCAGAATAGTACACATCATTGAGTTCGCGTTTGACGATATCTAAAAAATCAGGAAAACGGCTTTTACCTTCTACCGGCTTATCAACCACGCCTAAAGGTTTCTTTATGGCTGCGTCATACTCTTTCTGATTAAGTACCCCAATAGTCAGCATATTGTTTAACACAGTATTACGGCGCGCTTTAGAGTCGTTAGGATTTCGACGAGGGTTATAAACACTAGGACCTTTCGCCATACCGACTAACAAAGCCTGTTGATCGACCCGCAACTCGTTAAGAGGCTGATCAAAATAAAACTGCGAGGCCAAACCAAAACCGTTAATAGAACGGTTGCCATTCTGACCTAAATAGATTTCATTTAGATAGGCTTGTAGGATCTCGTCCTTGGTATAATGCAATTCTAATAATACCGCCATCAAAGCTTCATTGGCTTTACGTTTCAAAGTACGATCTGAATTGAGATAGAAGTTTTTTATCAGCTGTTGGGTGATGGTCGAGCCACCTTGACGAGCGCCGCCAGAGGAGTTATTAAGGACTGCCCGCGCAATACCCCGTATAGAGACACCTTTGTGTTTATAAAAACCACGATCTTCAGTCGCTACTAAAGCATCAATAAGTGGTTGAGGTACATCATCCAAAGAGACAACCATGCGGTCTTCGTTATTATCAGGGTAGATACCACCGATATTCACTGGTTCTAGGCGAATAATACCAGTCTTATTTTGCTCAGTGCTTTGAATGGCTGAGATTTTGTTATCAGAGATGGTCATCTTGATAACTTGTTCTTTATCAACATCATTAGCGCTGTAACTAAAGCCACGAGTATGAATAAAGTAATTATTACCGGATTTATGATAGCTACCAGTACGGTCATAAGCTTTATTGCTGCGATAATTGAGCAGCTCAAGCCAACTCTTCATAGTATCGTTATCGACGTTAGCGCCTTGATAGAGTTCAAGAGGCTGCGAGTACACTTTTGCTGGGATATCCCAACGCTTGCCTTCAAACTTTTTAGTAATAGTGCGATCAAGTTTGACTAAGTAAAGGGCTAAGAGCACCATACCAGCAATGACAATAATCAGCAAAATGCTGCTAATCACTAAACCGCGCTGTTGCGAGGGCAGAGTACTTATTACTATTTTGGCTGATTTTGGCGGGGTAGAATAGGGTTTTTGCACTGATAACGCACCGTTTGGATATAAAAAACTGCCTTATAATGACGTAAATTGATAAAACTTTCAATCTATCATCATCACCATATCTATTGATTAGCTTTGAGCTGTGAGGGTGTATAATAACCATTACTAGTTATTACTTTAGCGCTATCATAATAACATTAAATGCCAGTTGGCTTTTAATAAAGCGCCTAAGGCCGTTAATTTAGTCTATAAACAGTATATAAAATAGCAACTTATCGGCGCTGTTATGATGTGTTTTTTATGAATTAACAGCAGTAGATCGCCTAGAAAATTTGTCTAAAGGAAATACTAAATACCATGTCTAGCGTTTCATCACTGCCATCGAATGCCCTTAACTACGATGATCACTCGATTACTCAAGGGCTAGTATTGCCACCAATTGGCCACTGCTTTCATTGTGGGGATCCTGTACCACGTCCACCGTTCCATACTGACGTACTAGGTAGCTCACGTGAGATGTGCTGTATGGGTTGTCAGTTGGCATCACAAAGTATCGTTGAGGCCGGTCTTGAGCAGTATTATTTGGATCGCTCAGAGATTAACCGTACGGCCAGCTTGCCTATTCAATTGACGCGCTTAGAAGCTTATGATCACCAAGAAATTAAGTCGCAGTTCGTCTATGCGCAAGATGGTCTATCCGTCGCTGAGTTATCTGTCAATAATTTACGCTGTGCGGCTTGCACTTGGTTGATCGAGTCGAGACTGTATGAGATTGATGGCATCAGTAAGTGTCAGGTCAATCTAACCAATCAGCGCATGCGTATCGTTTGGGATGAAGCTAAATTACCTATCAGTCGTATCTTGGCAGTCATCAACGAAATTGGTTATGAGGCCAAACCGTATCGGCAAGACACCCACGAGGCAATGCTCGCTAAACATAATAATAAAATGCTATTGAGATTAGGGATTGCGGCGCTTGGGGCAATGCAGGCGATGATGTATGCTGTGGCGCTGTACTTTGGTGAGCACAGCGGTATGTTAATACTACAACGCGACTTTTTGCGCTGGGTATCTCTCTTCGTTAGTGTACCGGTGTTCTTCTATGCTGGCGTGCCGTTCTTTACCTCCGCTTGGTCAGCAGTTCGTGCTCGGCAAGTTAATATGGATGTGCCCGTCAGTGTGGCACTGATAGTTACTTTTTTCGCTAGTCTCTACGCTACTATCACTGGCAACGGCCAGACTTATTATGATTCGGTTAGTATGTTTATTTTCTTCCTATTGGCTGGGCGCTATATCGAGCACAATGCACGCTTAAAAGCCGCCACTATGGCTAATGATTTGGTAGTCATTGAGCCTATATTAGTACAGAAAATAGCCGAAGATAAAGAGGCTGCTAGCCTTATCTTGCAACAGATGAGCTCAGCAAACGCTGTTGCGCCTAGCGCTGCTACTGATATCGAAGGCGATACTAGTATTAACACTAACGCCGCTATGACCGCATCTGCTAGCCAGGCGACTGGTACTCTAGCTATGACGTCCGCTATTTCGCCGACTATGGATGTAGCAGCAAACTTTATGCAAGGGATGGATAGTAAGCTACATGCTATCACTGAGCGTATTGCTATTGCTTGGCAGCAGAAGAATAAGCAACAAACTTTAGCTGGCAACAGCGATTCTCAACAAGTAGAGCCAGCAGTGGCCAAGAAAATGGTTACTGCTCATAGCTTGCAAGTTGGTGACATCGTTATGATTGAAGCCGGGGCCGAGATTATCAGTGATGGTATTTTGCTCAGTCAAACGGCAACAGTCTCGCAAAGCCTGCTAACGGGTGAGGGCGACTTGATTATAAAAACCCAAGGTGATTATATTATTGGTGGTGCACAAAACGACAGTCAACCATTCCAGATGTTAGTTACTGCCTTGCCAGCAGACAGTCAGATCGGGCTAATTGATCGGTTAATGAATAGGGCGATGAGTGAAAAACCTAAGCTGGCCCAGCAAGCAGATAAACTAGCACGCTGGTTTGTAGCGCGGATACTAGTATTGTCAGTATTCGTGTTTGTCGGCTGGTATATCGTCGATCCTAGCCAAGCGATTTGGGCGACAGTAGCAGTGCTAGTAGCCACTTGTCCTTGTGCATTATCTTTAGCCACACCGATTGCTTTAACGGTAGCCACTAATAGATTGGCTAGCTACGGGTTCTTAACCACTCGTGGTCATACTTTACAGACTTTAGCTGAGATTACCCACGTAGGCTTTGATAAGACGGGTACTTTAACTTATGGTAAGCCTAACTTATTAAATATTGAGCTATTAAAGCCTAATAATGAGCTGGACTTAGCGGCACAAAAAGATCAGTGGTTATCGATTGCCGCAGCTTTAGAAGTCGGTAGTCGTCACCCTATCGCTCATGCGTTACTGACGGCTGCTTATCAACTGCATTTACCAGCAACCCAACAGTTGATTCATTATCCAGCTGGCGGTGTCGAGGCGCTACTTGATGGGGTAAGATACCGGATTGGTCACCTTGATTTTGCTTTAGATAGCGGCAATGCTAGCAATGAAGCAACTAGCGATAAACTAATCAGTGATAAAGTCACTATCGACTTAGTCAGTCAGCGGGCTAGCTCAGCGGTAGTGCTATCTTGTCAGCAAGTTGATGAACAAACATCTTCGACTACTGGCGAATCAGCAACTAACTGGCAAGCACTAGCTTGTTTTTATTTCAATGACAAGGTACGTGATACTGCACAAGCTATGCTTGATGCGCTTAAGGCTGCTGGCCTAGAGTCAGTTATGCTGACGGGTGACCCTAGTCCGCAAGCACTGATTATGGCTAAGTCTTTAGGGATGCAGTCGGCTTATAATGGCTTGTCACCTACAGGCAAAGTCGATCATATTCAGCAGATACAAGCGCAAGGTGGGGTAGTATTGATGGTCGGTGACGGCATCAATGATGCACCAGTATTAGCAGCAGCTGATGTCTCTACGTCTATTGCTGGTGCTGCAGATTTAGCACAAGTATCAAGCGATAGTATTATTCTAAATGGTCAGATCGAAGCTATTACTGCAGCTAAGCGTATTGCTGATAAAACTGAGCGTATTATTAGACAAAACTTCCGTTGGGCCTTAACTTATAACGGTATTGTGTTAATACCGGCTATATTTGGCTATGTACCCCCTTGGTTGGCTGCTATTGGCATGTCGTTAAGCTCACTGTTAGTAGTGTTAAACGCGCTACGTTTAAAACGTGCTTAACTTAGAAGCTATTTGATAGCCGTTAATAGCTGTACCTACTATATAGATAAAACCTTTAGCGATAAAAAAACCGTCGATAATTAGATTATCGACGGTTTTTATTATTTGATGGTTTTTAATGCTGTTAACACTACCCGTTCAACTAGTCTTGCAAATAGCTAAGTAGACGCATAAATTCGATATACATCCACACCAAAGTAGCCAAAATACCAATACTAAATAACCACTCATAATCTTCTGAGATACCAGCGGCTACACCACGATCGATATTATCGAAGTCGAGTAGTAAAGTAAAAGAAGCAATAACAATCACAAATAAGCTAAAACCTATAGCAATAGTGCCGCCTTCAAACAAGAAAGGGAGACTTGAACCAAAAGCTAGAGATAACACCCATTGCGCTACATAAACTAGCATAATAGCAATAATCGCTGAAGTTACGATTGAACGGAGCTTTTGCGTGACTTTGATTAGCCCAGAACGATATAATCCAAGCATCACTGCTGCCGTGACAAAAGTAGCACACATTGCGGTTACGGGTACAGTGGGGTACATTCTCATAAAGAATAGTGAGATACCACCCAAGAAAATACCTTCTAATAGCGCATAAGGTACGGCAAAGGTTTTGGCTTTATGAGGTTTAAAAGTAATAAACAAAGCTAAACCAAAGGCCGCAAACATACTACCAAAAGCGGCCATGGTAATAAAACCTTGCGATAAACCAGCCATAAGCGCATAAAAGAAGAAGCCGACGCCAGTGATAGCGGCAAGTCCCAGTAATAAACTGGTCTTTTGTATAACACCTTTGACGGTCATTGGCTCACCGCCGATCGCAAGTTCTGCGCGACTGACAATAGGATTTGCCATACTTGTATCCTTAATAATAAATAAAAAATAATATAGATGTTTGCTACTTTAGCAAAACCGTAATTATTGTCAACGGTGTTTGCGTGAGTGTTTTAAGCGCTCGAGTCGCTTGCCTACTCTGATGTTAGCTACTAACTTCCCTGATATTAACTAATAACTGTACTCAGATAAATAAGCAGCGAGATAAATAGATTAGTAGCATTGAGCAGACACTAAGTAGCAGTATAATGGTTCATAAATAGATATTTGATAATCAATATATGGGGGTTATTATCATTATTAACAATGATAATTGATAAAACGGGCTGGTCTAAGCGCTTATTTCTGGTTATCATTGTTATCAATAACGCGATGTACCTTCATTAGGCAATTTACTATTGTCTCCCCACTCAACGCTATGCCGAGTCATCTATGGAAAACTCAGCGCAGTCGACAAGATTGCCGCATTTACACCAATCAGAGCTATTTCACGCTATAAAGAACCCAGCATTTCGCCGTATTGGTTTAATGGGTAGAGCTGGGAAGCGTAGTGTGACCCAAAGTTTAGTACAAGTTGCAAATATCGTTAATGAGATGGGTTTGACCTTGATCATGGATGTAGAAACCGCAGAACTACCTACTCTAGACTTAACAGAAATTGAAAAAGTTAAAATCGTTAAGCGTAGTCTAATTGGTGAGATTTCTGATTTAGTGATCGTAGTTGGTGGCGATGGATCTATTCTGCATGCTGCTGAAGCACTCGCTCGCTATCGGGTACCAGTACTAGGGGTCAACCGTGGTCGTCTAGGATTCTTAGCTGATGTAAAACCTAATGAGGTGGCCTCAAAGCTACACCAAGTGCTAATGGGTGAGTACCAGCTTGATCATCGCTTCTTACTGACTATGGAAATACGAGAAGGCGATAAAATTATCCATGAGGATATGGCGCTTAACGACATCGTGTTGCATGCTGGCAAGTCAGTACATATGATTGACTTTCAGATGAAAATTGATGGTCAAGACGTTTATCGACAGCATAGCGATGGTCTAATAGTGGCAACACCTACTGGCTCAACGGCTTATGCATTATCAGGTGGTGGTCCTATTGTTCACCCTAGCATGGATGCTATTTGCCTAGTACCTATGCATCCGCATACCCTGTCGAGTCGGCCTATCGTCGTCAGTGGCAACAGTGAAATTTGCATTCGTATTCATGAAGATAATCGCACTCAGCCTATGGTGAGCGCTGATGGTAAGCCCAGCATTGCCTTAGATCAACAGCAGCGTTTATATATCCGTAAGCATCCTGATAAGCTGACTTTATTGCATCCGCCTGGCTTTGAGTTCTATGAAGCTTGTCGTACTAAGCTACACTGGAACGTCCATGCTGAAGAGTTCGATCTCGATGATGATGATGATATTATAGAAGGTGAATAAACGTCTTTAATGGTAGCCTGTAAAAACAGTAAGTGGAGCAAATAACATGGACAAACAAACCATATTAGCCAGTCTAACCCCAGAAGTTGCTGACAAGTTTCGTATGGCTATAGAGTTGGGAAAATGGCCTGATGGGCGCAAGTTGACAGATGATCAGCGTGAGACTTGTATGCAAGCGATAATGATATGGGAGCACGAACATTTAGCACCTGCTGAGCGCACTGGTTATATACATAAGCCAGTAGCGGCAGATGGCACTAAAGTAGGTGCTGAATGCGATGTCGAGCATGAGCATCATTATCCTAATATGCCTAATCCGAAAGGGGCAATACAACCGGTAAAATTCCGCAACAAATAGGTATAGCACTAAAGCTTTACCAGTTAAGCCGATATTATTGCTAATCGGTTAGGCTTAGAGTGCTAATAATACAGAACCATTAAAAAGAGCCAAGCTATTAATAATAGCGAGGCTCTTTTTGGTATTAATTTTAAGCTGGTGCAGCGTTAAAGCGCAGTAGTATCGACGTTCGGACGTACAGTCAGTGGATTCTTTTGCATCAAGAATCCTTGCCAACCCCAGTGTAGAAAGTTACGGATATTGGCGTGATCAGTACCATTAGGAGTCTCTAGTACTTGGATATAGTATTCACCAAATAGTTTGAGGGTGTCTAATTGGCTAAGACCATGATGCATGGCAAAACCAAAAATTTTAGCACTACCCTCGTTATCACCAGCAGCATTATGAACCATGCCATTAGTGAATGATTTAGGAGCGTAACGATAGAAGTCATCGATAAAACTGATAACATCATTGAATCCAAGAGCTCTTTTACTCAAACCATTAAGCAGAGCTGATACGTCTGACTGGCGAATACTCATAAGTAGATGACCTTAAAGCGAATTAAACCAATTAGTATTGAAAGTGTTTAATAGATGCTTATTAGTTAGGGTTAAAAATGAAAGATCTTAGTAAGATTCTATAGCAATTGATTATTAACGATTGAAATAGTCTTCATCATCAAATGACGGTGCAAAATTGCCTTGCTCTAGATGCTGCATTTGCGACTGTACCGAACGCTCATCTTGAATACGCTGGTATATCTCTTCACGGTGTACCGCAATATCTTTTGGTGCATTTACCCCAATACGTACTTGGTTGCCCTTAACGCCTAAGACCGTTACGCTAACTTCGTCGCCAATCATCAATGTCTCGCCCACACGGCGGGTCAAAATCAACATACGTCACACTCCTTATGTCGCAGTAATAAACTATTATGCATGGTGTTATATCTCAGTTGCAGGATACCATCGCTACCAAAAACTAGCCCAATAGTTATAAACTATGAAAAACAGAGTGATTTAACTTGTTAATCATAACCAAAATTAAGGTTCAGTAGACTGCTGAAAAATAGTGCGAATAACGATGATAATAATTAAAAAATTCATCTTGCCCAGATGAAGCGTCTATTATAAGACGCCTAGTAAGGGCTGTCACTGATTTTCACAAAATTGGTAGGTAAACCGGCCATCAGTAACAATTAATAATAAATAACAGGATTATAAACAATCCTGTTTTATTAAATTGTGGCTATAAGTCTTTTGGACACCCTATCAGTAAGTCTACTGCCCAGCAACAATACTCTCACCGTCTTCACGATCAAGACCAAAAGCAGTATGTAGCGATTTTACCGCTTTATCTAGATATTGTTCTTGAATCAGGACAGATACTTTTATTTCGCTGGTCGATATCATTTGAATATTGATATTGTTTTCAGCCAAAGTTTGGAACATAAGGCTAGCTACACCAGCATGAGAGCGCATGCCAACACCGACTAGTGACACTTTAACCACATCACTGTTACCTAGTACATCAGTAGCGCCAATCTCATTTTTAACTTCTTCATTGAGCACCTTCATGGTTTTGTCCATGTCGCTGCGATTAACAGTAAAGCTGAAATCAGTAGTGCCATTAGTCGATAGGTTTTGTACGATCATATCGATTTCGATATTGGCACGTCCAATAGGGCTAAGGATAGCGGAAGCAATACCTGGGTGATCAGGAACACCGCGTACTACAATTTTTGCTTCGTCGCGGTTAAAAGCGATACCTGAAATGATTGCGTGTTCCATACTATCTCCTTCGTCTATGGTAATTAAAGTGCCAACGTTGTTTTTGAAATCCTCGTCAAAGCTGCCATCAGTATCTGTGTCAAAGCTCGATAATACTCGTAACGGCACACCATATTTGCCAGCGAACTCTACTGAGCGGATTTGTAATATTTTTGAGCCGAGACTAGCCATCTCTAGCATTTCTTCAAAAGTTATTTTTTCAAGCTTTTTGGCCTTTGAGGTTACGCGTGGGTCAGTAGTATAGACCCCGTCAACGTCAGTATAGATTTGGCACTCATCAGCGCCTAGAGCGGCAGCAATAGCGACTCCAGTAGTATCAGAACCACCACGACCTAAAGTAGTAGCGTTTCCATATTGATCGATACCCTGAAAACCGGCGACTATCACTACATTACCAGCGTCTAATTGCTCACGAATATTCTTGTCATCAATCGACTCAATACGAGCCTTATTATGAGCGGCATCCGTCTTTATCGCTACTTGGCGACCAGTGAATGAGCGTGCGCCAATGCCAAGCTCTTTAATCGCCATAGCTAGCAGTGAGATCGATACTTGCTCACCAGTTGACACCATTTGATCATATTCACGTGGGTCAGGCTGACTACTAATTTGGCGTGCTAAATCGATCAGACGGTTAGTTTCACCACTCATAGCAGAAACTACTACCACGATTTGATGGCCATGGTCGTGCCAACGTTTGACTCGCTTAGCGACATTTTTGATGCGGTCAATACTACCCATTGAGGTGCCGCCGTATTTCTGTACTATAAGTGCCATAAAAATTTTTACCTATTATTCACCAAGGGCTATCTATCATGGTCGATTAGAACCAATAGGATTCTGCATCGACATCAATGACGGATAAAAGCCGGATTATAAGAATGGGGTGCTAGCCTAGCTCTGCCAGCTTGTATTAGCTTTGCTAGTCATGCTTTGATATACAGATAGGCCATGTACGTTATACCATATTTGCACGCCAAAATTAAGTCGCAAGTATAGTTAGATACATGGCGATTGGTTATAGACAATTATAACCAATCCTAGTAGCAGTCATTATTTATCCTATCTGAGTGCTTTGTGCTGTTTAACCATATTGTTGTAGCAAGTTAGCTATATCAGTAAAGCCAGTGTAGCCAGTTTAACCTAGTTGCGTTTCAATCCAAGCGGGTAGTGCACTGATGACTTCTACAGTGTTAGCTACTTTTGGTGCTCCGCCTTGAGCATAGTCAGGCTTACCGCCGCCTTTACCACCAAGCTCGCCGGCTAAATGACGGATGATATCACCCGCTTTTATACGACTAGTGACCGACTTGGCGACACTTGCTGAGAGGGCCAACTGCTCCTCTTTATCGCCGATTAATACTATAACGCTATCAGGTAGTTTTGATTTGATATCATCCATTAAGGGACGAATCGATTTACCGTCAATACCAGCTAAAGTACTAATCAATACAGGAGTACCGGCAATAGTTTGTACTTCGCTGAGTAAGTCGGCGGCTTGAGCACTGGCTAGCTTCTGTTGTAAGCGCTCCAGCTTTTTTTCTAAGTCGCGCTGCTTATCAGCCATAGTCTGTACCCGTTCGGCAACTTGGGGACGTTTAACTTTTAGCTGGCTGGCAAGAGTACTTAATTGCTGGTCGTTTTGCTGAATATACTTGATAGCCCCCATACCGGTAACGGCTTCAATACGGCGTATACCAGCAGCAATACCGGACTCACTAGTGATTTTAAACAAGCCAATATCACCAGTACGTTTAACATGCAGACCGCCACATAGCTCGATAGAGAAAGGCTGCGGTTTGCCATTAACGATGCTATCAGTACCCATAGTTAGCACTCGAACATCGCTACCATACTTTTCGCCGAACAAAGCCATAGCGCC
Organism: Psychrobacter sp. TAE2020; assembly: GCF_018919485.1. GTDB lineage: Bacteria > Pseudomonadota > Gammaproteobacteria > Pseudomonadales > Moraxellaceae > Psychrobacter. The sequence continues at coordinate 788,639 of NZ_JAHLMU010000001.1, read as the reverse complement.
TTTTTCCATAGCTTCATCGATAGACATACTCTCGATATGAGCAGTGGTATTGGCCTGAATTTGTTCGTTAACTAAGCGCTCGACTCGGCTAATTTCAGCAGCAGTTACTGGTTGATCATAAGCAAAGTCAAAACGTAGCACATCACTGGAGACCATAGAGCCTTTTTGACTGACTGAATCGCCTAGTACCTCGCGCAATGCGGCATGTAATAGGTGAGTGGCAGAGTGGTTCTTGGCACTAGCGGCGCGAATACTAGATAGCACTTGAGCTTCTGCGCTCTGGTTGCTATTAATAGTACCCATATTGACCACCCCATAATGGATGATCGCTTGGCCAGATTTTTTGGTATCTTGAACTTCGAAAACCCCAGAGGCAGTACGAATTTCGCCCAGCTCACCGACTTGGCCGCCACCCTCAGCATAGAAAGGCGTACGATTAAGTACCACAACCCCTTCGTCGCCTTCAGCTAAGCTAGTCACTGGATTACCGTCTTGATAAACAGCGATAACTTCGACATCAGCATCTACTAAATGCTCGTAGCCGATAAACTCAGTAGGATTATCGACTTGAATGACGCTGCTATAATCAACATCGAACTTGCCAGCATCACGCGCACGAGTACGCTGCGCTTGCATGTGTTCATCGAACTCATCTTCATTGATGCGAATACCACGCTCACGAGTAATATCAGCAGTCAAATCTAGAGGGAAGCCATAAGTATCATAAAGTTTAAAAGCGGCCTCACCTGAGAGTACGTCACCATCTTGCAAGCCATCAAGCTCAGTAGCCAATAAGCGTAACCCTTGTGCTAGAGTCTTAGCAAATTGCGCTTCTTCTTTTTGGATAGCGTTTTCTATGACGCTTTGCTTTTCAGTTAGCTCAGGGTAGGCTGCGCCCATCTCAGCAACCAAAGGCGTAACCATTTTATAGAAAAACTCACTCTCAGCGCCAAGCTTATTGCCATGACGCACGGCACGACGAATGACACGACGTAAGACATAGCCACGCCCTTCATTACTAGGCATCACGCCATCAGCAATTAAGAACGATACCGCACGTATGTGGTCAGCGATCACTTTAAGTGAGGCTTGTTGCTCATTATTAATCTCTAACACCGCAGCAGCTGCATCCATCAGATGCTCAAATAAATCGATTTGATAGTTACCATGGACACCTTGCATGATAGCGCTGATACGCTCAAGACCCATGCCAGTATCGACACTAGGAGCAGGTAAAGGCAGCATCGTGCCGTCCTTTTGGCGATTAAACTGCATAAATACACAGTTCCAAATCTCGATATAACGGTCACCATCTTCTTCAGGAGTACCAGGTAAACCACCTTCTATATCAGCACCGTGGTCATAGAAGACTTCAGTACAAGGGCCGCAAGGACCTGTATCACCCATAGTCCAAAAGTTATCAGAAGCGTAAGGGGCGCCCTTATTGTCGCCAATACGGATGATGCGCTCTACTGGAATACCGATATCTTTATGCCAGATATTAAAGGCTTCGTCATCAGTCTCATAGACTGTGACATACAAGCGCTGTTTATCGATAGCTAACCAATCATCTGCAGTCAAAAATTCCCAAATATAAGCGATAGCCGCTTGCTTAAAGTAATCACCAAAGGAGAAATTACCTAACATCTCAAAGAAAGTGTGATGACGTGCAGTATAGCCGACGTTATCTAAGTCATTGTGTTTGCCGCCAGCACGTACACACTTTTGCGAGGTCACTGCACGAGTATAATCGCGCGGCTCCATACCCAAAAAAGTCTCTTTAAACTGATTCATACCCGCATTAGTAAACAACAAGGTTGGATCATTATGGGGAATCAAGCTCGATGAGGGGACTGAGGTGTGCTGTTTACTCACAAAAAAATTGATAAAAGCTTGGCGAATATCGGCTGAGCGAAATGGCTGGCTCACAGCGGCTCCTTACTGGCGGATAGAATAAGTAAAAAATGAAGTAAAACGGAGGAAAAATAGAGCAAAATTAGATTAAATAATTTTGCAAGCGATTTTAGCACAAATGCTTATAAGGTGTTTGACCATTCACGCTTACGCTTAGGAGTAAATGCTACTGCTGATAGCTTAGGCTTAGTTTTTGCAAAGTACAACGTCATTAGTTGCTCAAGATAGCGGCATCCGTTTTATCCAGCTGGTCAGCAATAAGAGGATCGGACTCAATAACTTGTACTGGTAAGTAACGCAGCTGCAGCTTAATGGGTAAATAATCGGGAAAGTTGTCAGCCATACTTTGAGTGATAGTAGCTTCAATTTGGCGTACATCGTAAGAGCTAGGCGTAGTCTCACCACGAATGACCGCACGAATAGTTTGGTAACCATTGGCTTTATCAAACTGAGTATTAGTCAATACATTACCTTTATCTATAAAGTAGCTGTTAATCGAGTCTTTAACATTGTTCTCAAAGGTTTGTTGCTTGGCAGTGGTATTTAGGTTGATAGTTAAGTAGATACCTAAGCCTACTAATAACGATAAAGTAACCGCATTACGTCGCAAAAAAGTTAGATAAGTATTCGACTTATAATCATCGTCGACTAAACGGCGAAAGCCTAAGAACCATAGCACCATCGCATTAGTGAATTGGATAGCGATGATGTTAGTAATGGCTAGCAGTAAAGCGCCCAGCCCAAGCTGCATCTCACCATTGGCGAATAAGATACCGCTAGCGGCTAAGGGGGGTACTAAAGCGGTAGCTACCGCCACTCCCACTACCGCCACCGATAAGTGCGGCGATACCATGGCATAAGCCCCTGCCGTACCACCAGCTAGCGCTATCATTAAGTCCATCGATGTAGGCTGAGTACGCGATAAGATCTCTGCGGTCAGCGCTTGATCTCTATGTAACCAGCCGACCACAAAACCTACTAGCACTACTAAAGATATACCAAGGAAGACAGTAATCAACGATTTGCGTAGTAGTGGCATACGGTAATCAATGATAGCTAGCGCCACGCCAGTAATAGGGCCCAGCATCATCGCTACTAACATAGCACCAATCACTACAGCCGCAGAGTTGGTCACTAGCCCGTAGCTGGCAATGATCGCTGACAAGACATTCATCACGAAATACATTTTGCTAGGTAAGGCGTTAGCTTCGATAGTAACCCGTACTTCCGGATAATCTATTTTTTGATCGCTAAATTGTCTAGCAATAAACTGTTTATAGGACTCGAGTTTGGCTTCTTTGGCTTCTTTGGCTTCTTTGACTTCTTTAACTTCTTCTTCCTCTTGCTGTTCTGAAGATTCCACCGAAGCTATAGACTCTGACTCTAACGCTGCATTGCTTTTTTTACGGTCTGCCGCCGCTAGTGGAGGGCTATTAGAAAAGCTGTCGCTAGCGCGGTTTTTAGCGAGGGTAATATTAAGGGTGCTATCGAGAGTGGTATGGCCATTATCACCAGCGTTGGAGTCTATAGCCTCATTTAAGTCTGTATCTAAGCTTGTATCTAAGCCTGACCTTGACTCATCACTGGAGTTTTCAACAGCTTCGATTTCAGTTTCAGGCTCTACAGTAGCGATAACCACATCGGGACTAGGTGAGGTCATTTTTACTTTGAACTTAGGGTGTTGGGCGGCTAAACCGTCTTGAGTGCTTAGCGGATGATCACCATTAGCATAATCTTCATTCTCGGCCTGTAGGCCTTGCAAATTAGCGTCCTCGTAACCGTCGCTATTATCAGTATCTGTTGCGGATGAGTGCTGAGGGTTAGAGGGTGAAGTCATGATAAGGTCACTTTAGTCATAGAATAAGACGAAATTCTTATTGTAATGATAAAGCTCAAAAGATGTCTATATTTTTATGACCCAATAGCAGAGGTTCCGTTAATACTAGGAGTATAAAGATGAGGTCAAAGATAGGGATGTTAAGTACATGGTAAAAAGCAACCATATAGTAAGCATGCATTAATCACGTAGTAACCATACATTAATAAAGTTATTTATAAGACTTGATGCTGAGTAAAAAGTAGCTATTAGAGGTATTTTGTAACACCTCAACTAACTCCCTAATAGTAGCATGGTTTTAGGTAAGAGTCACTGAAAATAAAAGGCTGTAGCGTCTATTGGAAATACTTACTAATTGTGTGGATATGAGGTATAAAGTAGGTATACAAGATAAACACACAACTTAAATAAGGATTAAATTATGAACTGGCCATTATTTTCTGTAATCTACTCTATGGCAGCTACGGTTATCGTTGGAATATTTATGATCACCGCCTTAGTCACAGGTTTCAATGAAATTCCTCATATTCAAATTGCGGTAGCAATAGGTCTGTTAGTCTCTATACCAGCAGGACTATATTTCACTAAAAAAATAGGTAGTATTACTGGTAACGAAGAAGGTTATAAAGACATTATTGCTTAAGCGCTCACTGGGATCTTTTGAGGTACAAGTTTAAATAGTAGCGAAGTTTGAGGAACTAGAGCCTGTTAAACTAGGGCATGTTGAACGAGAGACATAGCACTAATACCCATAGTTATTAATAAGTAGAGCAACTAATAGACATAGTCATTAATTATACTAATAAAAAATTATCCCAATAAAAAACAGCTCCCAAAAAAGGAGCTGTTTTTTATTACTAATTTAGCTGAGACAATAGTTAATCTGCTGTAAAGCTCTAACCAATTATTGTAGTACTACCGTGGCACCATTTTCTATATTGGCATAAACCTCAAGTACATCCCAGTTGGTCAAGCGCACACAACCTGCTGACGCTTGGCGGCTGATGCCTTCAGGAGTAGGAGAGCCATGTAAGCCATAAGAAGGTTTAGATAAACCCATCCATACTACGCCTACTGGATTATTAGGTCCTGGTGGTAGCATATGTACTTTCTTTTGATCACCTTCGCCAACAGTTGCTTTATACCACGGCATTTTGACTTTATTGACGATCTTGAAAGTACCTTGTGGTGAAGGCGTGCTACTACTACCAACAGTAGTCGGATAGGTAGCTACTAACTTGTCACCATTATAAGCATACAAAGTTTGATCGGCTTTATTGGCAACTACTCGGTTAATACGCTGATTAAGCGGCCCACGATTGTTCAATACAGTAATCGTTTCACCAGCTTTATAAGCTTTATTCTTGTTAAGCTTATCTAGATAACGGACATCCATATGAAAACGCTCACCGAGCATCTCTTTTATATCTTGATAATAAAGACCTTTCACTTTTGATTTTGCCTCTGATCCAGTAGGAGTAGTGGCAAAGTTGGTTTTTAGATCTTCATCAGTCAAAGTATAAGTCACTAATACTGGTTTGTTCGCAGGAATGTTTTTAACTAAAGCATCCCAAGTTTTTTGATCCATTTTACCCGTCGCTGGCAAGCCTTTCATATTTTGAAAGTTGATCAAAGCTTTTTTACTGTTCATGCCCCAGCCACCATCAATAGGACCAGGAGAAGCATGATTCCAATCCAACAACGCTTGTATCTTGATCGTCATTGCTGAATTGACGTTCATATTCGGCGACCAAGTCGAACCGTTAACTTGCTTAGCATAATTGGACAAGTTCAAAGTAGTATGAGTTTTGCCATTGACATCTTCGATACTCTTGATAGAAGAATCGTTACTAGCATCTTGACTTGGCTGACTCTCTGCAAGCTCATAAGATGAAGAATCAGTCGAAGCAAGTGAGGCGGCGCTAGGGCCAGCAACCGCTTGTCCGTCACTAATGTCGTCAGTGCTTTGAGACTGCTGATCTTTACGAGTCAGCTCTTCAACACTCATGTTATCAGCGCTGACACTCGGTACTGCTGCTTGAGTGCGCTGATTATCAATCAGTTTACCCATGCTATCCGTGGTCTTAGTGGTTTTATCTTTAGACGGCTTACTAGCAGTAGAGTTGGCATCGATAGAACGATTACGGTTCTCTTCAACTTTAAGACTAGCCAACACCGCTATATCCGGCAAACCAGCTGCCGTGCGTACTGGTAAAGTTCGAGCGCTATCAGTAGAAGCCGCAATAGCGCTGATATTGATACCAGCGGTAAGTGCGGCTATTGACATCGAGGTAACGATTAACTTTATCTTCATAATATTTGATCACAAGGTTGCTACTAATGGGACTATTATGCGCATAATTGAGACGCTGCGCAAACTTTTGATACATCTTTTTAAAGCAATAGAATGTTAGACGTCAATAACTGACGTATTCACTACAATGCCGTGATAATTGAGTCAAGTTTTTCTCTAATTTGGCAATATTTCTCTACTTTAGTAAGCTTGTAATCACAGGAGCTGAACCGGTTTTTCTGTTAATAACTTATAAGTAGCTAACAATAGACTACTCGCTAAAGCATCAAAGTAAAAAAAGCCTGAAATTATTATCATAGTAGATAGCGACTACAGTTATTGGCGCTGCTATTGATTTGCGTCTATAATAGGGGATAGTTTTTATTAAACTTTTTTATCTGCTTGCTAAGTTGTTATTTGCGCAGCTAGTCACGGTTAAACCATAAAACGTCAGCCGTTTATTCATTCTACTCCCACCTCACCAATGAACACGTAATCAATACGCAATCAACATGTAATTAATAAGGTACGATATGCCAGAAGAACAGACTATGAGCGCCGAAGAGTTTCAAGATCAATATGGCTTTGATGTTGATGATTTTAATCTGGATAATTTACAGAGCGATGACGAAAATGAGTTTGCTAATTTGCCAGCAGAGCTCGAAGAAGCTCGCCAAGAGCTAGTTAGTATCCGTGACTTTATCCGCTTCGCTGTCACCCAACTGCGCAACTATGATGTAGTAGTAGCCCAAGGAACAACAGACGAATTCGCTGAGGCAGCGGCGATTGTATTGCACTCGTTATCATTGGACTGGTCTGCTAATGAACAGATTCTAGATTGTCGTCTGACCTCTAGTGAGAAGCAAACAGTATTGAGCTTATTAGAAGAGCGCATAGCTGAGCGTAAGCCATTGAGTTATTTGGTTAATTTGGCTTATTTCTGTGACTTGCCTTTTTATGTTGATGAGCGAGTTCTGATACCACGCTCACCAATCGCTGAGTTGATTCGTCAGCAGTTCTATCCGTATTTTGATGCTAATGAGCTGGCAAAACCTTTAGGCACAACGGTTAATGAGCAGTCTACAGCTTTTTATGAGCATGGTTTAGAGATGAAGCAGCTCTCACATCCAGAACGTATATTAGACTTATGTACTGGTTCTGCTTGTATCGCTATTGCCTTGGCCACCCGTTTTGTCGATGCATTAGTAGATGCAGTGGATATCGATAAAGGGGCGCTAGAAGTTGCTATGGTCAACGTTGACCACCATAATCTTAACCATCAAGTCAATGTGATCGAGTCTGATTTGTTCGCCAAGATACCTGCTGAGAATCAATACGAACTAATCGTCACCAATCCTCCTTATGTCGATGCTGCTATAATGGCTGACTTACCGCCTGAATTCTTATATGAGCCTGAGCAAGCTCTTGCTGCTGGTCAAGATGGCCTAGACTTAGTCCATCATATCTTGTTTGAAGCCGCAGATTATCTTAGCCCTGAAGGGTTGTTAGTTTGCGAAGTCGGTGACAGTGAGTGGGCGTTGAGCCAAGCTTATCCTGATATTCAGTTCGATTGGCTCAAATTCGCTCACGGTGGTCATGGGGTGTTTGCTATAACTTTTGATGAGCTAGTAGAGCATCGTGCGCTGTTTGCTCGTTATGTCAATAATGATGCTAGCTAATATTTATGATGGCAGGGTTTGATGGTATTGAACCTTCTACTATTAGAGCGTTCGATGTTTGATCCTAGATGAGCATTACTATCGTTACTAGTAAGCAAGATTTTAATAGTTGATTCGGTAGTTGAGTTAATAGTGGGTTCGATAGTTAGTTTAATACCTAAAGATAAATTTTACTTGTTAAGGATAGACATGGCAGGCAACAGTATTGGTAAGCTTTTTTGTGTAACCACTTGCGGTGAATCGCATGGCGCAGGTTTATTGGCCATTGTAGATGGTGTGCCACCTGGTCTTGAGTTATGTGCGGAGGATTTGCAAATCGATTTAGATCGTCGCAAGCCTGGTACTTCTAAATACTCAACTCAGCGCCGTGAGTCTGATGAAGTCGAAATTATCTCTGGTGTATTTGAAGGATTAACTACGGGTACTTCTATTGGTTTACTTATTCGTAATACCAATCAAAAATCTAAAGACTATAGCGAAATCAAAGATACTTTTCGCCCTGGCCATGCCGACTATACTTATAGCATGAAGTACGGCTTTCGCGACTATCGTGGTGGCGGACGCTCATCGGCACGTGAGACGGCTATGCGGGTGGCGGCTGGTGCTATCGCCAAAAAATACTTGCGAGTGCGCTTAGGTGTTGAAGTCCGTGGTCATGTGACTCAAATAGGTAACGAACGTAGCGAAGTGCTCGATCCTAGCATTATTGATTGGGAGTTTGTGAATAGCAATCCGTTCTTCTGTGCTGATAAAGAGGCAGTAGGACGCTTTGAGACTCTAATAGACAGCTTACGCCGTGAAGGTACTAGCTGTGGCGCACGTTTAGAGATTATTGCCAGCGGTGTGCCAGTTGGATTGGGCGAGCCAGTATTTGATCGCTTGGATGCTGATATTGCTCATGCGATGATGAGTATTAATGCAGTGAAAGGTGTTGAGATTGGTGATGGGATGAAAGTCGCTGAACAATTCGGTCATAAGGCACGTGATGAGATGACGCCAGACGGCTTTACTGCCAATCATGCTGGCGGTATCCTAGGCGGTATTTCTTCAGGACAAGATATTAGTGTGAGCATTGCGCTGAAACCTACCTCTAGTATTACTACTGCTGGCAAGAGTATCAATACTCAAGGCGAAGCGGTTGATATGCTGACTAAGGGTCGTCATGATCCTTGCGTTGGAGTACGTGCAACGCCTATCGCTGAGGCAATGCTGGCTATCGTGTTGCTAGATCATTACCTACGTAATCGTGGTCAAAACGCCGATGTTGAGCCACCAGTAACGTCAATTACTTAGGGCTTTATTGCTTGTTAATTGGGCGTTAGTATTAGGCGTTAGTCAAACCGCTATTGAAGCTAGTTATCCTTAAACAACCCTTTACTTTGATCTTACAAGGTAGAGGGTTTTTTATCGGCTAGATATTCTGAGTGGGCTTAAGCTATCACTGATTGAAGGTCTTAGGCGAGCGCTTGATAGCCATCAATAGCTATACAGTGCTGATTTCTGAAGACTAGTAATAGCTTTTCACTAGGAATTGCCAACCAGTGACCGAAGTCGACACTGTCTATACCTTGAGTTAATAAGGCTTGGACACAGTCATGACGACTATAGCCTAAGCAATTACTGGTAAATTTACTGGCGATAGAGGAGTTTTTCATAAGCTTACTGTCCTATAGTTAAGTGTTTTACTAATAATGAGTTGGTTAACACTATTTTAGGATACCTGGATATAAAACTGATGTAAGCATTATGGAGATTTGATGGATTAGTAACTAAGCTTAGGGTGCTGCTAGCAAGACAGTGATTTAAAGTAAAAATAACCCTCTACTTGAATTGGATTTCAGTTCTAGTTCTTAGCTAATGGCAAAGTAATGCTAAAGGTTACCCCAGCGAGCTGATTGAGCGTAGGGTTGGCAGCGGTATTGCTAATAGCTACTGTACCACCATGATGCTCGATGACTTGCTTGACTAAGGTTAGCCCCAGTCCAGTGCCTTTTTTGGGCATAGGGCTAGACACTACAGCTTGGTTCTGCGCCATACTCTGGAGATAATCGTTTTGCTGAGCATTACTTGGCTGAGTACTGTTTGTTTGAATACTGTTTGGCTGAGCATTGTTTAGATCGTTAGTATTGCAATAAGCAATGCTTTGATGAGACAAGCTAAAGTAACGATCGAAAGCTTTAGTCAGCGCGTAGTCTGGCAGTAGCTTACCGTCATTGAAGATAGTGATAGTGACAGTGTGTTCGGCGTTAGTATAGATATCAAAAATAACTTTATGATTCGCAAAGTAAATCGCATTATCCAGCACGTTTTGCAAGGCTTGTAGTAGCCAAAAACTGTCAGCATAAACCGTAGTCTTGGCAGTTAGTTGTGCTTGTACAGCGCTATTTTCAGTAATAGTTGCTAGTTGCTGATGATTTATTTTCAGCTCAATGGCTGCTAAACGCCGCTGTTGTAACTTGGGACTGCTGTTTTTGATAAGGCTATTGAGTAGCGGTAGTAAAGCTATAGGCTGACGGTTTAATCTAAAACTGGGCTGCTCAACTTTCGCCAATAATAACAGCCGATCAATCAGCTGCTGCATCTTGATGCTCTGCTCACCGATAGTTTCATTCAATAACTGCCTATCCTCAGCATCAAGCAAGTCGTCTTCTAGCAATTCGCTACTGGCACGGATGGCGGTCAGCGGACTCTTAAGCTCATGAGTCAGGGTATGCACGTAGTCGCTGACATAAGCTCGATTCTCTAGTCGATGCTTCATGGTCTCGATAGTGTCAGTCAAACTGTTGAGCTCATGGCCTAGATAGAAATAAGGCTTTTTTGTTTGTTCTGCTAAGGCACTAGTATATTGAGTGACTAAAGTGATACTTTGTTTTAGCCACCAAGCGACTAGTCCGGCTAAGATCAGCGCCGCTAGGCTAATGATGAGCATAGTAATCAGCATCTGTCGCCGAGTATGGTCCAAATAGGGCAGCACGCTGGCGACAGGCTTGCCGACACTGACCACCCCGATAATCTGGCCTGTAGCATCTTTGATAGGTTGCGCTACATACATAATGGAGCTATCAGGTCCACTATAAGTATCAGAAGTACTTCTAGCGCCATATAGCCCACGCAAGGTCAAATACACATCATTCCATTGGCTAAAATCCTGTCCTTCAGCATTAGTAGCTGCGGGCAACGAGTCATAAATGACTTTACCAGCACTATCAGTGACATAAAGGCGAAAGCTACTGAATTTTTTTTGTCGATAGGCAGGTTGCTGCTGATAATTAGCGCTCTGGCTGGCCACGCTGCTATCAGTGTTCAGTGCTTTAGCTGTCGCTGGTGTGCTGGCAAAAGCACTATCAAGCTGGCTTTGATAAACGTCAGTATAGAGCTGTCCGGACTGCAACGGCAGGCGTAGATTGGCCGCCATCAGCTTACTAGTATCTAATAAAGTATCTTCAATAACTTGTTGGGCGGTAGGTTTGACGTGACCGAACAGCTGAGTAAATACTACGATACCGCAGATGATAAGCACTAGCGCTACCGCCAGCCAAATCCGAAAAAATATGCTTAAATTGAGCAAGCGCTTAGTGGGCGCATCTTGCTGCTGGGCACTACCTATCGGATGCAGTTTGGCGTACCAGTTGCTCTGGTTCAACTGCGAGTTAGTAGGGCTATGAGGGTGTTGATTATCGTCAGCCATTAGGCAGGGCACAACGCATAACCCAAGCCGCGATGGGTATGGATGACATCAATGTCTGGGCGAATAGTAGCCAGCTGTTTGCGAATGGACTTGATATGGCTATCAATAGTCCGCGCCAAACGGTGGTCGGGATAGTCACTAACGGCATTTAAGAGTTGTTCACGACTAAAGACCTGATTGGGTGCTTGTAATAAGGTCAATAAGATTTTACGTTCGGTATTGCTAAGCTCCAACTTTCGTTGCTGCCATGTCAGCGAATAATTAAGCGGCTGATAGTACCAAATACCTGCTAGGCACTCAAAAGTTAGCGCTTGTGCTGCAGTGGTAGTATTGCTATTAACAGTCTGACTTGAGTTATAATCAGGCGAGCTTACAGAGGCATTCTGTTGCTTGGCAGACTGCTGGGTAAGTAGCTGCTCCCGACGCCAAATAGCTTTGAGTCGGGCTACTAACTCTCGGGGACTAAAGGGCTTGGCACAATAGTCATCACCGCCCATCTCTAAGCCCAAGATACGATCGACTTCATCACTACGAGCGGTCAAGAAAATAATAGGCGTGTCTTTTAACTGGTGAATATCAGGAGCGTGGCGAATCTGTTGACAGAGGCTCAAGCCATCACCATCTGGTAGACCAACATCGAGTATTATTGCCGATAGATCTTGCGCCTCAGCAGTATGTAGCATGGGCAATACGCTACTAGCATTGTCTAACCAAGTGATTTGCCAGCCTTCACGTTTGCAAGTGACTTTTAATGACATAGCGATAGCTGGATCGTCTTCTACCAATAAAATATGAGTCATGAGCGCTACTTAGTCGTTAAGACGTTAGTGGATGGATATTTAAAATATACTGGCAACAACAGTCAGTTAAAAAAAGCCATTTAACAATAGACATTGAAAACTGAGGATAAAGCATCATAAAACGCTAATGGCTAAATGGCCATAAATTGCTAATTGCTTTAGCAATGAGCTGTTAGTGGCTTTGAGCGCTTTAAATTATCGTAGCATAAAAGCCGTTCAGTATTGTTTGCTTAGCCACCAAAAGTTGTGAAAAATTGATGGATAATTTTATATAATTAAAGGATGTTTTATGAGTAACTATTTAGAGTGTGTCATGGTTGAGCACAATCCAGCCCAAAAGCAGATAGATCGCGCTGTTATTTGGTTACATGGTTTGGGTGCTAGTGGCCATGACTTTGAGCCGGTAGTACCGCAATTGGGCTTGAACGATGACATGGCTGTGCGCTTTGTATTTCCGCATGCTCCTAAGCGTCCTGTTACTATCAACGGTGGCATGATCATGCCGTCATGGTACGATATATTTGAGATGAGTTTGGATCGCAAAGTAGATGTGGCACAAATCGAGCAGTCGACTCAGTATATTCAAGATCTCATTAGCCGTGAGATAGGGCGTGGGATATCTGCTGAAAATATCGTTATTGCTGGGTTTTCGCAAGGTGGGGCAGTAGCTTATCATTTAGCGCTGAGCTATCCTAAGCCTTTGGCTGGCTTGTTGTGCTTATCTACTTATCTGGCCACCAATGATACTATTGATTACAGTGCAGCCAATAAAGAGCTGCCGATATTGATTGAGCATGGTACTCATGATCCGGTAGTTCCAGTATCGCTAGGTGAGCAGGCCTCTAAAACCTTAGCCGCTAAAGGCTATAATGTCGACTACCGTACTTATCCTATGGCCCATCAAGTATGTATGCCACAGATTCAGGGCATTGGTGTTTGGTTAAATAAGATACTTTTATAAAGTGAGCTATATACAGTGAGCTAATACTATAAAGTAAGTTATAACCAATAAAGCTATTAGCCTGCTAGGTTAGTCAACGCTATCAAGTCAGCTTGGCAAGCAAGTCTAAACAGCCGTAGATGTAACGTGATGTAATATTGTCAGTTATCGATTGAAATAGGATAGTGACTTGCTATATAATATGCTCTTCTATTGGGGATGTTCTGGCTTCGACGCTGGTGATGAAACTCAATGATGCATGTCGAGAGTATATGTCCTCTCGTTAATCCAACATATATTGTTATAGTCGCAAACGACGAAAATTACGCTCTAGCAGCTTAAACCCTGTTTACTTGGTTGCTGATCACCTACAGTTGGTCAACTAAGTTGAAGCGTCCGCATGTAGGATCGCCACAAGGGATTGTCTCAATCCTTTGGGTTCAAAAGTAGAGAATCGGCTAATCCATCCTGACTGTCGGATCGGTGCAGACTAAAATTAAAGACAGAAACTAAACATGTAGATTCATGAGCGTAATGCTGGCGGACGCGGGTTCAACTCCCGCCATCTCCACCAAATATTAAAAATCCGATCACTTAGGTGGTCGGATTTTTTTATGTCTGGATTTTGAGATTGGTTTTGATCCAATTTTTATATAACTATCTTCATAAAACACTTGTTTATTTGAAATGTATAAAAAAATATCTATTAAGAATTCGCATAGTTTATTTATTCATATTTCACTTCTAAAATAAACTATTGTGAGCTACTATTGAATCAGCATAGTTAGTTAATGTCACCAAAAAACAACAAAATATCTTTCACTCTATTTAGACCTGCTTAATAAGTAAGCAGGTTTACCAAGGATGTCTCATGACTCAAGTAATTCAACTAGTTGTGCAAAAAAACGGCAGTAATCAGCTTGCCCAGGTATTAAGTAGTATTAAACCTACTAAGGTTAGTATGGAAGAGGGTATGAAAATTATCCTTACAGAAAGTAAAACAGGTCAACTACCATCAAATATAAAAGCAAAAAAAATTGATAATAACCTACAGATTGCAGATGAGAACGATAATATTTTATTAACCCTAGAAGATTATTATACAACTGAGAATATCCAGCTTGGTACAGTAACAGAGTCTGGCTTCGTTGAATTCAACTATGTAAATCCTGACACAGGTGCAATTTCAGGAGTAGCCTCAGAAAGCTCTTATAAGACACTTGTGTCGGAAATGATCAGTGATGCTTCGTTAATTGGCGGTATTAGTAATGGTATCTTATTAGGTTCACTCGGCGCAGCGGTATTAGGGATTGCGGCTCTAAGTAGTGGTTCGAGTGACGATTCGCCAAAGTTGCCTGCTAACAAGCTACCTATCTCAAAAGACTCTCCTATTACTACCACAGAAGACACGATTGTTACTGGCAAACTACAAGCGGCGACTGACGCTGATGGCGATGCATTGACTTACGCCATCGCCACCAATGCTACTAATGGCAAAGTAGTAGTGGGTAAAGACGGCAGTTATACCTATACTCCAAATGCTAACTTTAATGGTAAAGATACCTTCACCTATACGATTAGTGATGGGAAAGGCGGCATTATTACACAGACCGCTAATGTCACTATCTCGGCGGTCAATGATGCGCCCGTGTCAGAGAACAGCACCATTGCGGCAACCGAAGACACCGTTGCTAAAGGTATGCTGACTAAAGCCACAGATGTGGATGGTGATACTTTAACTTATACGTTAGGCACCGCTACTATTAATGGCAAAGTCGTTGTCAATGCAGATGGCAGTTATAGCTATACACCAAATGCTAATTTCAATGGCACCGATAGCTTCACCTATACCATTAGTGATGGACAGGGCGGTCTTATTACTAAAACGGCGAACATTACCGTAGCCTCTGTCAACGATCTACCCGTCTCAACCAATACTGCGATTAAGGCTTCCGAAGACACAGTAGTCAAAGGCATGTTAGCTAAAGCCACTGATGCAGATGGCGATGTCTTAAGCTATGCACTAAAAGACACAGCAGCTAATGGCAAAGTAGTTGTAGGCAAAGACGGTAGTTATACTTATACCCCGAATGCTGATTTCAATGGTATTGACAGCTTCACCTATACCATCAATGATGGCAAAGGTGGCATTATCACCCAAACCGCTAATGTCACTATCGCGGCGGTCAATGATGCACCCGTGTCAACGGATACTACGATTGCGGCAACCGAAGACACAGTCGCTAAAGGTATGCTGGCCAAAGCCACTGATGTTGATGGCGACACCTTAACGTATACGCTAGGAACAGCTGCCGCTAACGGTAAAGTAGTCATCGGTAAAGACGGCAGCTACACTTACACGCCAAATGCTGACTTCAATGGCAAAGACAGCTTCACCTATACGATTAATGACGGGAAAGGTGGCGTGATCACTCAAACTGCTACGGTTAATGTCGCAGCAGTGAATGATGTGCCAGTGTCAGAAAACAGCACTATTGCGGCAACCGAAGATACCATTGCTAAAGGCTTGTTAGCTAAAGCCACTGACGCTGATGGCGATACCTTAGCTTATACGCTGGGAACAGCTGCCGCTAACGGTAAAGTAGTCATCGGCAAAGATGGCAGCTACACTTACACGCCTAATGCTAACTTCAATGGCACAGACAGCTTCACCTATACGATTAATGACGGGAAAGGTGGCGTGATCACTCAAACTGCTACGGTTAATGTGGCGGCAGTGAATGATGTGCCAGTATCAGAGAACAGCACGATTGCGGCAACAGAAGACACTGTTGCTACAGGTATGCTGGCCAAAGCCACTGATGTTGATGGCGACACCTTAACGTATACGCTAGGAACAGCTGCCGCTAACGGTAAAGTAGTCATCGGTAAAGACGGCAGCTACACTTACACGCCAAATGCTAATTTCAATGGCACTGACAGCTTCACCTACACTGTTAGTGATGGACAGGGCGGTCTTATTACTAAAACGGCGAATATTACCGTAGCCTCTGTCAACGATCTACCTGTCTCAAAAGACTCTATCATTGCAGCGACCGAAGACACCGTTGTTAGTGGCAAACTAGAAGCTGCCACTGACGTTGATGGTGATGCATTAACCTACGCCATCGCCACTGGCGCTACCAACGGCAAAGTAGTCATCGGTAAAGACGGCAGCTACACCTACACATCTAATGCCAACTTTAATGGTAAAGACACTTTCACCTATACCATTAATGACGGGAAAGGTGGCGTGATCACTCAAACTGCTACGGTTAATGTGGCGGCAGTGAACGATGCACCGGTATCAGAGAACAGCACCATTGCGGCAACCGAAGACACAGTCGCTAAAGGTATGCTGGCCAAAGCCACAGATGTGGATGGCGATACCTTAACGTATACGCTAGGAGCCGCTGCCGCTAACGGTAAAGTAGTCATCGGTAAAGATGGCAGCTACACCTACACGCCTAATGCTGACTTCAATGGCACAGACAGCTTCACCTATACCATTAGTGATGGACAGGGCGGTCTTATTACTAAAACGGCGAATATTACCGTAGCCTCTGTCAACGATCTACCCGTCTCAAAAGACTCTATCATTGCAGCGACCGAAGACACCGTTGTTAGTGGCAAACTAGAAGCTGCCACTGACGTTGATGGTGATGCATTGACTTACGCCATCGCTACTGGTGCTGCCAACGGTAAAGTAGTCATCGGCAAAGACGGCAGCTACACCTATACGCCAAATGCTGACTTCAATGGTAAAGACACTTTCACCTATACCATCGATGATGGCCAAGGTGGCATTATCACGCAGACCGCGACCATTAACGTGGCAGCAGTGAATGATGCACCGGTATCAGAGAACAGCATGATTGCGGCAACAGAAGACACCGTTGCTACAGGAATACTCGCTAAAGCCACTGATGTCGATGGCGATACCTTAACTTATGCCATCGCCTCAGCTGCTAAAAACGGGACTGCACTTGTCAATAAAGACGGCAGCTACAGCTACACCCCAAACGCCAACTTCAATGGCGAAGACAGCTTTACTTACACCGTCAGTGATGGTCAAGGTGGCATCATCACCCAAACCGCGACCATTAACGTAGCAGCAGTGAACGATGCACCGGTATCAGAGAACAGCATGATTGCGGCAACAGAAGACACCGTTGCTACAGGAATACTCGCTAAAGCCACTGATGTTGATGGTGATACCTTAACTTATGCCATCGCCTCAGCTGCTAAAAACGGGACTGCACTTGTCAATAAAGATGGCAGCTACAGCTACACCCCAAACGCCAACTTCAATGGCGAAGACAGCTTTACTTACACCGTCAGTGATGGCAATGGCGGCATCATTACTAAGACTGCCAACATCACTGTGGCGGCTGTGAATGATCTTCCAGTGTCAACAGACAGTGTTATTGCCGCTACTGAAGATACCGTTGCTAAAGGTATGCTGACCAAAGCCACCGACGCTGATGGCGACACCTTAACGTATACGCTAGGAACAGCTGCCGCTAACGGTAAAGTAGTCATCGGTAAAGATGGCAGCTACACCTACACACCTAATACCAACCTCAATGGCACTGACAGCTTCACCTACATTGTTAGTGATGGAAAAGGTGGCTTTATCACCCAAACGGCGAATATCACCGTAGCCTCTGTCAACGATCTACCCGTCTCAACCAATACTGCGATTAAAGCGACTGAAGACACAGTAGCCAAAGGCATGTTAGCTAAAGCCACTGATGCAGATGGCGATGTCTTAAGCTATGCACTAAAAGACACAGCAGCTAATGGCAAAGTAGTTGTAGGCAAAGACGGCAGCTACACTTACACGCCAAATGCTGACTTCAATGGTAGTGACAGCTTCATCTATACCATCAATGATGGCAAAGGTGGCATTATCACCCAAACCGCTAATGTCACTATAGCTGCAGTAAATGATGCGCCCGTGTCAACGGACACCACGATTGTTGCAACAGAAGATACCATTGCTAAAGGTATGCTGACCAAAGCCACTGATGTGGATGGCGATGCATTAACTTATACGTTAGGCACCGCTGCTATTAATGGCAAAGTCGTTGTCAATGCAGATGGCAGCTACACCTACACACCTAATACCAACTTCAATGGGACTGACAGCTTCACCTACACTGTTAGTGATGGACAGGGCGGTCTTATTACTAAAACGGCGAACATTACCGTAGCCTCTGTCAACGATCTACCCGTCTCAACCAATACTGCGATTACAGCGACTGAAGACACAGTAGCCAAAGGCATGTTAGCTAAAGCCACTGACGCTGATGGTGATGCATTGACTTACGCCATCGCCACCAATTCTGCTAATGGCAAAGTGGTAGTGGGCAAAGACGGCAGCTACACCTATACTCCGAATGCTGACTTCAATGGTAGTGACAGCTTCACCTATACGATTAATGACGGTAAAGGCGGCATTATTACGCAGACTGCTAATGTCACTATCGCTGCAGTAAATGATGCACCGGTATCAGAGAACAGCATCATTGGTGTTGCTGAAAACATCATCGATACAGGTGTACTTGCTGAAGCGACTGATGTCGATGGTGACACCCTTACCTATGCATTATCAACTGAGGCAGCTAATGGTACAGTGACTGTCAACGCCAATGGCAGCTACACTTACGCACCAAATACTGATTTTAAAGGTGAAGACAGCTTTACCTATACAGTGAATGATGGGCAAGGTGGCATTATTACTAAGACTGCCAATGTGAAGGTTAGCTCACTTGATCAAAAATCTAGCTTTGAGTTGCAAGAAGTCTTTGAAACTAACGTTGTCAGTGAGCCGCAAACGGTAGTAGAAAAGCAGGCTTCCTCTTATATAAATGAAGTTATAGAGTTTGAAATAACCGGTCAAAGTGGGATGCCTCAGCTGGAGCTTTCTAATGGCTCTAATGTTATTCAAGGAAACTACAGCTATACCCTTCAAGGGCCAGGAATCTCAGCTTCAACCTCTGGTAGTATTTCATCAGCAGGTTCAAATATTTACTTGGTTGATTTTCGCACAGGTACTTTACCACCAGGTAAATATACTCTCGACTTGTATGTATATTCATCAGGATCATCAATTGATTTTAAAGTTACTGAATCTAAAGATGTTGAATATACTGAATTTACTGGTTATCAAGACGTAACAGGCAATATCTTCGCGGATGACAATGGCACTATCAGTACACCTACTAACTATGAAATTCAGGTAGATGGACAGTCGCTTGTATTCCAAACAGGTAATCCGGCAGCAAGCCCAGTTACTGTTAATACTGATAATGGTAAGCTTACCTTGGCAGCTGATGGTTCTTATTCTTATCGTTCAAACCGTACTGATCTTGGCTTAGAGGCTGAGAAGCTGGCAGAAGACTTTTATGTGAAAGTTATTGATTTAGATAATAATCAAGTCGGACACTATGGGATCAATATCACTTCAGATGTAACGCCTCCAGAGCCTGGTGAGTTAGTATTTAATAACTTTGAAGATACCGGACTATCTCAGGACGATGGTATCACCTCTGATCGCTCGTTTGACTTAACAGTTAAGAACAATGAAGTTGGAAGCCAAGTTGAGTATCAGTACTCAACTGATGGAGGCATTACTTGGCAAGTATTAGCAAATGGTACGGTTTCTGACTTAGCGGATGGTGATTACAGCTTTAGAGCAAAAGTAACGGATCAGGCGCTCAATGAGAGCTTTACTGCAGTAAAAGATATTACTATCGATGCTACTGCTCCTGTATTAGGTCAAATTCTAAACTTCAACACTGCTACTAATCAGCTAGAGGTTAATGCAGATATAGACCAAGACACGTTGCAAGCCTTTAAGTTAGAAAATGGCACTTTGGTACCACTTGCTGATGCCACTAACATTCCATTTGTAGAGGGTAACTATCAAATTCAAGCATCCGATATAGCTGGAAACAGTACAACATTAGATTTCGTTATGTCTAATGCTTCGGAATACTTTGAGTCAGCTGATGTTATTGATATCGTAAAAGGATCTGCTGGAAACGACTACATTTATGGTGGTAATGGCGATGATATTTTAATATCGAATGGTGGTAACGATAAATTGCATGGCGAAGCCGGTGATGACATCTTGATTTATGGTGGAAACTCAACTGGAGGCAATACATTTTATGGCGGAGCAGGTAATGATACTTATGTCTTTGATGCCAAAGATTTTTCAAGTAACTCGAGTGTTCATGTCTTAGATTCAGAAGGCTCAAATAAATTGGAATTAACAGGATTCAATCCTTCTGACGTTACTTTTACTCGAGTCGACCAAGGTCTAACTATATCAGCAGGGGGTGGGACTATACTTCTCAGTAATCAGTTTAATCAATGGGGTGTTGACAACATCTATTTTGATGATGGGACCGTTTGGGATAGAGCGACTATTGAAGCTATGGCGGGTCAAAAATGGGTCGGTACTGATGGCGATGATATTTTCACAGCTACTAGTGATTACTCCCTATTATATGGTGGCGATGGTAATGACACTCTAAAGGGTGGCGTGAATAACGACTACATTTATGGTGGTAATGGCGATGATATTTTAATATCGAATGGTGGTAACGATAAATTGCATGGCGAAGCCGGTGATGACATCTTGATTTATGGTGGAAACTCAACTGGAGGCAATACAT
>NZ_JAHLMU010000001.1:704906-767700 GCF_018919485.1 Psychrobacter sp. TAE2020 | reverse complement strand
AAGGTCTAACTATATCAGCAGGGGGTGGGACTATACTTCTCAGTAATCAGTTTAATCAATGGGGTGTTGACAACATCTATTTTGATGATGGGACCGTTTGGGATAGAGCGACTATTGAAGCTATGGCAGATGGAGGGAGCATTAGTGGTCGTAGTGTTATGTCATTCGATGTAGCTGAAGAATTCAATACTCAAATAGATATTTTTGCAAACTCGCAACAAGTAGAGCTGCCTAACATTTACGATCTATTTGATCTGAGCAGCAATGAATTAGCGTTTGAAAGCGCTGATGTAGTGGGTGCAGATATAGCTAATTATACTAATACGTCAGTCCCTAGTGGAGACTCTGAGCCATCGACAGTAGTAGACCTCACTATAGGCCAATTGCCAGCGATTAATGATAATATGCAGACAGAAGTGATGTTCCATATAATGTAGGACTCTGTCGTATACAGTAATCAATATTGAAAAGCGGGCGATGACTATTCATCGCCCGCTTTTATTTTCTTTTCAGTATTGTAGTGAGACAGGGTAACCCCTTTGAACCGCTGTGCTTGCTCGTACACGTAATCATATTGATACTATTGAACATCTTTTAATAGCACTTAATTAGATATTGTAGTCGCTAGTTTATTGCGAGTCAGTTTTGATACTAGGCTCTTTGAGCCAATTCTGTAGCGTAGCCTTACTAATGTCATAAAATATACAAGCTTACCTGCTACTCATACCTCGTTGCTCTATACTTTTAATCACTTAAGCACGAACCTTTGCTGAATAAGTCATAATCTTTTTACTTGTTCACTATTTTAAAACTACGGTACTAATTCTATAAAAAATGTTTCATATCAATTACTTAGCGGTTAATGATAATGCAAATAACCGCTGCCACTATTGTGTGTAATACCCATTACCATGAGACCAATGACCTAGGATAACGTGCAGCTGTGAACTATTAAAAACATAAGCTAAATTATGATTGATGAAAGGGTTGGACGGTGATATGGTCCGAGCTTATATCTTTCTATTCTTAAGGGAGTTACTTATGAAAATTTGGTCAGCTTTTATTGTTTCTATGTTAATGATGTCACCAGTTGTACAAGCGAATGCCCAGAACTATCCTTGTTCTAAGAGTATGGGTGGGGTATCGCACTGCAAAAATGGTAAATTTGTTTGCAATAATGGTAAGATTAGTCAGTCTAAAAAAGTGTGCAGTTAATAAAAATCAATAAAATTGTTTTTTCTAAAGGGTGTAGCTGTTAATAAGTTATAAATGACTTTGCCACTCAACCGTTAAAATTTATATAACTTAGCAGTTTGTATTTAACTTTTATTTTTTATCCTCTATAACAGCTATTAGCAATCCGGTCATTCAATTGATCGGATTTTTATAAGTAAATTTTCTGTAGGTATTTATATTGATCTACTTAAAAAGCATTTAATAGTAAAACCAAAGCTGCTAAACCGCATATTTCTTCGCTCCGATCACGCATATTATAGCGCCCAAAGTACTCACTAACATGCCAACGCTGACAGTCTCATGCAGTAATAGTGCGGCTAAAGTCAGACCCATAAAAGGTTGTAACAGCTGTAGTTGACCGACCGCCGCAATACCGCCCAAGGCTAAGCCTCGATACCAAAAAACAAAGCCGATAAACATACTAAATATCGAAACATACATTAGGCCAGCCCAAGCAGTAACGCTGACTTCTGCTAAAGAGTCAGGCCAAGTTAAGTAGATAATAGGGAGCATAATAGGTAACGATAAAACCAAGGCCCAGCTAATCACTTGCCAGCCACCAAGTGTTCTGGATAGACGTGCGCCTTCAGCATAACCTAAGCCGCAGACTATCACAGCGCCTAGCATCAGTAAGCCTCCTAACAACGAGCTATGAGCTCTACTTATTGCCGCATAACCTGCTATAAATGAGCTACCTAATAATGCAAATAGCCAAAATAATAATGGGGGACGTTCACCGCCACGCCAAACTGCAAATATAGCTGTAAACAGCGGCAAAACTCCTAAGAATAAGATAGCGTGTGCTGAGGTAACGTACTGCAATGCTAAGGCGCTGAGTAAGGGGAAGCCGATGACTACGCCAAAAGTAACGATAGCTAAGCTAGGGAGATCAGCTTTAGTAGGCATAGGCTGTTTGAGTAGTAGCAAAACTGCGCCACCGAGTAAGGCGGCAATAGCGGCTCTGGCGCTCGTAAGAAATGCAGGGTCGAGGCCCATGACCGCTAAGCGGGTTGCTGGTAGAGAGCCGGCAAAAATAACTACCCCAATAAAGCCACTAAGCCAGCCTTGAGCGCTGTTTTTCATTATAAATATCATCCTGTATTTGATTTTGGGTTTGAGCTTGAGTCTAAGAGGATGATTAAAACAAAAGCGGGGTAGGTTATCTATATACAATCCAGTACAATTAAGCAGAACTGTTTGGTATGTTTAACCCATACAGGGCGGTTTTAAAGCTGATTTTTATATTATTTTTAGCACCAGTCTACGACAGGCAACAAAGATGATGACAAGCTTATAAGCTAAAAGGTAGCGGCTATTAAGATGAGTAAAATATGAAAGCTGAGTTAACAAGAATCGAAATCGTGATGGCTGAAGTCAAAGAAAAAATAGCCACAGTGATCTATATGCCGGGTACACGCCTGCCCTCTGTGCGTGCCGCTGCTAAGACTAATGGCTTCTCAGCTTCGACAGTAGTAGAAGCTTATGAGCGTCTGCAAACGCAAGGGATAATATATTCGCGTCCTGGCGCTGGTTTTTATGTCGCTGACTCTATAGCGCCTTTGTCGCTAGCGGATATCGGACCTAATCTTGATCGGGCGGTAGATCCATTATGGATATCACGGCAGGCGCTTGAACCTGCTGACGATATCTTAAAGCCAGGCTGTGGTTGGTTACCGCCGGACTGGTTATATGAGCAAGGTATGCGTCGTGGATTAAAGACTGTAGCGCGAGCTGATGCTAAGGTAATGAGCGAGTATGCCACGCCTTTAGGTTTATTGGAGTTACGTCAATTACTGACTAGACGTATGGCGGGCCTAGGTATCGAGGCAGAGCCTGCGCAAGTGATATTGACCGATTCTGGTACGCAAGCGATAGACTTAATCTTTCGCTTCTTATTAACGCTAGGTGATACGGTAGTCGTTGATGATCCTTGTTACTTTAACTTTCATGCGCTACTTAAAGCCCATCGGGTAAAGGTAGTCGGGGTGCCATACACAGCGACTGGCCCAGACGTAACTGCCTTTGCGGCGATATTAGCAGAGCATAAACCACGGCTATATATAACTAACGCAGCTATTCATAATCCTACAGGGGCGACTTTATCACCAGCCACTGCTTACCAAGTTTTACAACTAGCGCAAGCAGCAGGTCTATACCTCGTTGAAGATGATATCTTTGCCGATTTTGAGACCACACCAGCGCCACGATTGGCAGCATTGGATGGTTTATCACAAGTGTTCTATATCGGCAGCTTCTCTAAAACTTTATCGGCGTCATTGCGCTGTGGCTATATTGCAGCACCGAAAGAGTGGGTCGAGAGCTTATTGGATCTAAAGATAGCTACTGGCTTTGGTGGTAGTCAGTTAGCAGCGGCGGTCGTACTGTCAGCTTTGACTGATAGTGGCTATCGTAAGCATATGAATACGGTTCATACCCGCTTAGCGAAAGCTCGTGCGCAGACAGTGCCAAGACTGGCCAAATTGGGTATCGTGCCTTGGTTGATACCGCAGGCAGGTATGTTCTTATGGTGTCAATTACCGGATGATAACAGTGCGGCTGAATTGGCAACTCACTGCTTAGTGCAAGGGGTAGTATTAGCGCCGGGCAATGCTTTTAGCCAAGCACAGAATGCGCAGAATTTTATGCGGTTCAATGTGGCGCAAGCGTCTGATGCGAGAATTTATGAAGTGTTGGCTGGGGCTTTGAATTGAATTCAGTTGGCTTGACAATTGACATAGGGATGGCAATACTCTATGCCTGCTGAAACGGCAGAGAAGCTTAGTTATCTTTGAGCAAACCAACAAAGAGTAGTCCAATAACAACTTAGTTCACTGAATAATTAAGGCTTTTTAGGCATATTTATAAGCTAGTAGCGATAATCATGGCTAGCGTTTTTGTTTTACCTAATATATAAAGGACAAAATAATGAAAAATCAATTAACTGACTTTGATAGACAGATGATAACAAGATCTGTTGAGCTTGCTATTGAAAACGTAGATAAAGGCGGCGAACCTTTTGGCGCTGTTCTGACCAAAGGCGAAGAAGTTATCACAGAAGCGGTCAATGAGGCCTATATCGATTATGATCCTACGGCACATGCAGAAATGCAAGCCATTCGTCAGGCTGGCAAAGCGTTGAACTTAGCTCAAGATTCTGGGTTTACTATGTATGCAAGTGGTAAGCCTTGCGCTATGTGTATGGCCGCTATGCTGAATGTAAAGATAGCACGGATAGTGTTTGCAGCAGATGATGATCTTGGTGATGCTTATGGATGGGGAACCAAGACTTTATATGATAAACTCAAAAAAGACTTTGGTCAGCAAGGTATCGAAGTCGTATATTGCCCAGATGCAAAAAGTAGAGAAGCCTTTGAGGCATATGATAAGAAAAATAAAGCATAAATAGCAGATCGCTAAATAAAAAAGCAAGCCAATAACTCAAAGTTACTGGCTTGCTTTTTGGCTGTCTCATCTTAGAATGAGTTGACATAAATAGGATTAAAACTTACCGACCAAACCAAAGGTTATCTTCAAGTCCACCGCTCTCATTAGGGGTGGTGATATGACGCGCAGCTTTTGCAAATATATCATGTGAAGCTTTCGAAAACGTTTGCCATTCCGCCCATCGTTTCAATACATATACTGTTTTTGGCACATGCTCATCTAGACTGTCAGTAGTTGATTGCAAGATTTGTAGCCACCACGTCTTTAGTTCTTCATTTAATTGATAACCGCTAGTCTTTCCCTTTTTTTTACGAGCATTCCATTGTTCCAACATTATAATAGCATCTATCACGCTAGGACTGCCTTGAACAATAACGACGGCTACTAGCGCTCGAAACCAATATCCCAAAGCATTACGCTGTGCATGGTCATCGAGATGTGGTAGCACGCACAATACTGCATGTAGGCTGGTTAATCCATGCACGATAAAGAACTCATTATCGCTAGCGTACACCGCAGCCGCTGCAATAACTGTTAGCAATTCAATAGAAGCCGTTAAATCTTCACCAATCTTAGGTAACCTTAGTGTCACCATCTTGTTAAGAAACTGTGCCATAGGCTCATCAGGGTTATCAAAAGTAATCAATCGCTGCTGAAATTTTCCTCTATTTAACTTTTTATAATCTTCAGTCTTACTCAATATATAAGCTTGTTTCGTCAGCTTAGCAGTTCTATCATCGGTTAGAATTTGCTTAAGTGCTTCGAGTATATTTGGCGCATCAGGTGACCATAGCTGACAAGGTTGATAGTTACTATGATTTGCGCCAGTTGCTAATGGCTGAAAGGCTGTGGCCATATAAGCTAGTCCTTCGGCGGCCATATCATTAGACTCTACATCGATTGCCCAGCCTGTATGAATGACTGGATGTAGCGCTGCTCCTGCTAGGCCTTCAGACAATGTAGGGTAGTAGCGTTTAAGACAAGCGCTTAAGCCTAGCTCTACTATTTTTGCATCAAAAAAGTCTCGATACGACTCAAAGCCAATACGGGTGGATTGCAAGTTATTGAGCCAGTTGACGTCTGTTATTTGTGTATAGTCTATCGGGTTATTACGAGGAGCCTCTAGCATTGCCAGCTCTCTTGCAGAGTTAACAGGGGTGTTGTCGCTAGAGTTATTAGTCGCTTTATTAGTATAAACCTCTTCCCACCACTGCATCTTCTCATAGTCAGCGCCAGCAGCGTCTAAGGCTATCCAATTATGAGTGAGATGATTAGATAGATAACCTCCATATTCAATGTGCCAGTTTCGACCACGCTTAAGCCAGACATGTAAATGTTCAGAATAATGGGGCGTTGAATAAAAGGCCATAGGAATTCCTATTTGTTGATAAGTCGATAGCACTAGCCGAGTAAATGAATTCATAAACAGTTATGCAAACTTAAGATATATCCTAATAGGGAATAGCTTATTAAATCAGCAATCAGCAATCAGCAATCAGCAATCATCTACAAGATATAGCCTAACCATAGTAAATCTCCTGCATAAAAAAAGCCAGCAACGTAAAGTTACTGGCTCTTTTTTAGACTTAAACTAGCTATGCTAAAGATTACTCTTCAGAATAGTCTTCGCTTTCGTCTGCTGCATCTTCTTCTAGATCTTCGTCATCGCCATCTTCAGATAGGATAGTAACTAAGATAGTAGCAGTAACGTCATGATGTAGTTGAATATCAACACTATATTCACCCACTTGACGTAAAGTACCTTCTGGAAGTTTGATTTCAGCACGGTCAACTTCTAGGCCAGAGTTGGTTAACGCTTCAGCGATATCGCGAGTACCGATAGAGCCAAATAGTTTACCTTCGTCGCCTGATTTTGCACGCATGATAACATTAACATCAGTCAAGGCATCAGCACGTTCTTGAGCTACGCTGACTTCTTGTGCTTCTTCAGCTTCAAGCTCAGCACGACGTGCTTCGAACTTTTCAATGTTAACTTTAGTCGCAGGCAAAGCTTTGCCATGAGGGATAAGAAAGTTACGTCCGTAACCTGGTTTTACATCGACAGTTTCACCGAGTCTACCAAGGTTGACGATACGCTGTAACAAAATAATTTGCATGAGTCATTCCTAGTTAACGGTTAACCCTGATGGTTATCAGTGTATGGTAATAGAGACAGATAGCGAGCCTGCTTGATAGCAGTAGCTAGCTGACGCTGATATTTAGTAGAAGTACCAGTAATACGACTTGGTACGATTTTGCCATTGTCACTGATATACTGTTTTAGCAATTCAACATCTTTATAATCGATGTGAGTGATGCCTTCAGCAGTGAAACGGCAGAATTTGCGACGGCGATAGAAACGTGCCATGAGTATTCTCCTTTAATTAGTCATCACTGTTGTTGTCGTTGTCGTCATTATCATCACGATCTGGACGACGAGTAGTAGCTTTGCGTGCGCGTTTTTCATCGGCATTCTTGGCTAACTGCGACTCTTCAGTGACAGCTTCGTCACGGCGCATAACTAGACTACGAATGATCGCGTCGTTATAACGGAACAATTCTTCAAGTTCAGCTAAAGTATCACCGTCAGTTTCGATATTGAAAAGGACATAATGAGCTTTGTGAATCTTGTTGATTGGGTAAGCCAGTTGACGACGGCCCCAATCTTCTAAACGATGGATAACGCCATTGTTGTCTTGAACCAACTTGATATAGCGTTCAACCATGCCGACCACTTGGTCGCTTTGGTCTGGGTGTACAATTAACACCACTTCGTAATGTCGCATTTGGACTCCTTACGGATTAGTAGCTATCAACCCTATGTTAATAGCAAGGAGATTTATAAAGTAAACCTAATATCAAAAAAATCAGCTAAAAAAACGAAAATCAGCTAAAAAAAATAACAAATAAGCTTAGTATATAAAGCGCCGTATTATAACAGTAACTGGCTATTAATACAAAGTTTAATAAGCGGCTACTGTTAAATATATATGAATATTATTTATTCAAGATAGTAGGGCTAGAAGCAAACTAAGCCACTGACCATAAAAAAGCAACGACTAAGCGCTGCTTTTTACTATCTCTTAGACTATGAAAGCTCTTGAGCTATAAACTCTTTGAAGCTATCACTTAGGGTGTTTAACTAACTGGCTACTATCAGCTTTAACTACTAAGGTTTTGGCTAGTTTATCATGCCAACCGATATTCTCTGGGCTTCTTGAGGCCATGTAGTAATGAATAGCAATAACCACAAATCCTAAAAAACTAGTAAAAGAAAATAACAAGTTATAAATAATAAACAGCATCAAAGTGCGAGTACCGATGAGTTTAATAAAAGAAGGCAAGCGGTGTGTGGTCTGATCCACTACTCGAATACCAGTAATAACCTTACCTAATGACTGACCCCGTAAAGTAATAAATATCAGCTGTAGAGCGAACAAGCCGAATACTAATACTTGCGACATCATCAAAGTCCCACTAGGAATAGCTTCCATTAGGGTCAAAGAATACTGATAAGCGGCGTCCATATTTTGGATGTTTTGAAACTTAGTATAGTCAACATCCATCTTACTCAAGGCCAATACTAAGGGAAATATAGCCAACAGATACATCAAAGCATTTATCGCTGTGGCCAATATTCGCGACATAATAGGCGCTAGTATGACATCACCGACTACCACGTCTTTCGTTGTAGCATTTTTGCCAGCGTTAGGCTTTTTCAATGACATATTACCAGAAGCATGCTGGCGATTGCTGGTCATATCTACTTTAGTATTCGGCTTTGACTCAGGCTTACCATAGAGTCTATCTATGGATATTTTTTTGCCATCCTGGCTCTTTGAGGGAGCCTTAGTTTCAGAGTCTTCCGGAAATATAGTGACATTATTAATAATAGAATCATTGGCAACGACTGTACTAGTGGACGTAATATTAGTAGGGCGATAGATCTGTTGATTGCCCGTTAAATCACCAATACGCTGCCACTTATCTAAGCCTTCATGCCATACCAAATCATCAAGCGTTACCTCACCAGAGGTCAGCATGATATTGAGCTGATCTAAGTTATAAGGACCGGCTTGGACATTATTTCGAGCAAGGAAAATCTGCATAATTGCCTGTATAGTTAGTCATATCTTATTTTATTATATTAGGGCGTATTTACTATTCACAAGTAAAATGATGATATCACTATAACTGAATACTAAATACGGCTTAGGGTTTGTTTGCTAAGGCATCAAAACTACCGATGCTTAGCAAACAAACCCTAATGGCTCAGTATCATACTTTGACGCTTTTAGCCGATTACTTTGCTTCTTCACCTGCTAAGAAGAACCAAGTATCTAGTACTGAGTCGGGGTTCAACGACACCGAGCTAATACCTTGCTCCATCAACCAGTAAGCTAAGTCTGGATGATCAGATGGACCTTGACCACAGATACCGATATATTTGCCTTGCTTACGACAAGCAGCAATCGCCATCGCCAATAATTTTTTGACTGCAGGATCACGCTCATCAAACAGATGCGAAATAATACCTGAATCGCGATCTAGACCCAAAGTTAACTGGGTTAAATCGTTTGAGCCGATAGAGAAGCCATCGAAGTGCTCTAGGAACTCTTCTGCTAATAAACAGTTGGTTGGTAGCTCACACATCATGATGACGCGCAGACCGTTTTCACCACGTTTAAGACCATTTTTCTCAAGTAACTCGATGACTTGCTTAGCTTCACCAACCGTACGTACGAATGGAATCATGATTTCGACGTTAGTCAGACCCATCTCATCACGTACGCGCTTAAGTGCTTTACACTCAAGCTCAAAACAATCACGGAAGTTGTCAGAGACGTAGCGGCTAGCACCACGGAAACCGAGCATTGGATTTTCTTCAGACGGCTCGTATAATTTACCACCTAGTAGGTTAGCATATTCGTTCGATTTAAAGTCTGACATGCGGACGATAACCGGCTGATCCATAAAGGCTACTGCTAAAGTGGCGATACCTTCAACCAATTTATCAACATAAAAGTCAATCGGTGAGGCATAACCAGCGATGCGCTCATTGATCGCTTGCGCCACTTCACGTGGTAAGCTATTCATATTGAGTAAGGCTTTTGGATGAACGCCAATCATGCGGTTAATAATGAACTCTAAACGTGCAAGGCCAATACCTTCATTAGGCATTTGGGTAAATGAGAAGGCACGATCCGGATTACCAACGTTCATCATGATTTTAAAAGCTAGATCTGGCATAGATTCGATAGAGTTAGTCTGAATTTCAAAAGCAATCTGACTCTCGTAGATAAAGCCAGTATCACCTTCAGCACAAGAGACAGTAACGTCTTGACCGTCAACTAGCAATTCAGTGGCATTACCACAACCAACGATAGCTGGCACGCCAAGCTCACGAGCAATAATAGCGGCGTGACAAGTACGACCACCACGGTTAGTGATGATAGCTGATGCGCGCTTCATTACTGGTTCCCAATCCGGATCAGTCATATCAGAAACTAAAACATCACCATCTTGAACTTTATCCATTTCGCTAATATCACTAACGATACGCACTTTGCCAGCACCGATACGTTGACCGATTGAACGACCTTCACAAAGTACTTTAGCATTGGTAGTGTTAATGACATAACGTTCCATAACGTTGCTATCTTGGCGGCTTTTGACAGTTTCGGGACGGGCTTGAACGATAAAGATTTCACCAGTATCGCCATCTTTTGCCCACTCAATATCCATCGCTTGACCGTAATGTTTCTCAATGGTCATCGCTTGCTTAGCAAGTGAGGTCAGCTCTTCAGTAGATAGAGAGAACTGCATACGTTCTTGTTTTTCAACATCTACAATTTTCACCGATTTAGCAGTGCTGCCTTCTTCGCCATAGATCATTTTTTTATGTTTGCTACCTAAGTTACGGCGAATAACGGCTGGCTTACCATTGGTTAGCAATTTTTTAGAAAGATAGAATTCATCAGGGTTGACTGCGCCTTGCACAACCATTTCACCTAAACCGTAGCTTGATGTGATAAACACCACTTGATCAAAGCCACTCTCAGTATCTAGAGTGAACATAACGCCAGCAGCACCCGTTTCTGAGCGTACCATACGCTGAATACCAGCAGATAGGGCAACGCCTTCGTGCTCAAAGCCTTTATGAACACGATAAGAGATAGCACGGTCATTATATAGTGATGAAAACACTTCTTTGATAGCAATAAGGACGTTATCAATACCACGAATGTTTAAGTAAGTCTCTTGTTGACCAGCAAACGAAGCATCTGGCAAATCTTCAGCAGTGGCAGAAGAACGTACGGCAACGGCGATATCTTGACCATTGCTCATTTCTTCGAACGATTGACGCACTTGTTGCTCAAGGTCACTTGGTAATTGCTGGTCGATAATCCAACCGCGGATTTTTTTACCAGTAGCGGCCAGCTTATTAACGTCATTAACATCTAAGTCTCTAAGCTCGCTGTTAATTTTTTCCAACAGACCCGTTTCAGTCAGGAAACGATTAAAGGCATCGGCAGTTGTCGCAAAGCCACCGGGGACACTTACGCCTAAATCTGATAAGTGACTAATCATCTCGCCAAGCGAAGAGTTCTTGCCACCCACCGTGTCAACGTCGTGTTTTCCTAGCTGATCTAGGTTGACTACAAGTGCTGAAGATTGCTCTGCCATGATAACTCCAGAAAATAAGGTTATTTAGTAAGGATTATAAGGGTGTGATTATACCGCTATATTTCGGTAATTTCGAGGGGTGAAAGCAAAAAACCCTTCAAAATGCTGAAATTTTTACGTTTTTTAGGTAAATTATGGTTCAGTGATTTGTTTTTCGTTAAAGTTATATGATAACGATGAGTATTAATTGATACTAGCTGGTTAGAGACAAGCGCTTATCGGCTAGCTAAAAAAGGTTAGCACGACAGTCGATTTATTAACAATATTTTGTTAGGGTTGATGCAAGGGTGTTGAACCTTTGCAAGCAGACATTGCTAAATCAGTAAATCAGTGTTTTAGGCTAGAGGCAAATCTAAGATAATGCCGATGCCTATAATACTGATGCTTAGAGTATCGATGCTTAGTTAGAATATCGATGCCTAGATAGTATAAGACCGTGCCAGAAATGCGCTCAATTAAGCTCAGTGTTTTGCCAGTTATAGCAACTTTGATTCCTATTGGGTCGCTATTACGGGTATAATGTACAGCATAAAATATCAAGCGCGCGTCGACAGCTGCGCCGAACAATAATTCAGCGATGGCTCAGTGATTATCCATTAATGGCGAGTCAATTTTTGGTTGGTTAAATAAAGTCTATTATTGAGGTCCTTTAGTTATGTATTCTAATAGTCCATCTGAACAGGACATGCCCACTATCCAAAATCGACATGCTTTGAGGTTAGATAACTCACAAACCATAAGAAGCGCGTTTTTTATCTCTGATGGTACCGCTATCACTGCTGAGACGCTTGGACGTTCTATTTTGAGTCAGTTTGCTTCGGTGCCTTTTGAGACTCGAGTATTGCCTTATGTTGATAGCTTAGAGCGTGCTGAGGATGCCGTACAGCAGATCAATATAGCCTATCAGCGTGATGGTCTATTACCATTAGTATTCGATACTATTGTCAATCCTGAGATTCGTGAAAAGGTCAATTCGGCGCAGGGCTGTAATCTAGATATGTATGAAGGCTTAATTGGTCGTATTGCTGAGGAGATTGCTGTCGAGCCTGATGGCCATACAGGTAACGCTCACGATAATGTTGATTCTGAAAACTATAAAGACCGTATTGATGCGGTACATTTCGCTTTAGATAATGATGATGGTGCGCGTACGCGTCATTATAGTATGGCTGATATTATTCTTATTGGTGTTTCTCGTTCGGGTAAAACGCCCACTTCCTTATATTTAGCATTACAGTTTGGTATTCGTGCAGCCAACTATCCACTGACCGAAGATGATTTGTATGATAATCAGCTGCCAAAATCTTTACGAGAGCATAAGGATAAGCTATTTGGTCTCATTATCAATACCGACCGTTTAGTAAAAATTCGTCAGGAGCGCCGTGCCGGTAGTCGCTATTCTAGCTATCAGCAGGTTCAGCAAGAGCAGCGTGCCATACAAGGTATATATATATCGCAAGGCATTCCAAGCCTTGATGTCTCAGAGATGTCGGTAGAAGAGATTGCTACTCGAATCTTGCAAATGACCGGTCTTAAACGCCGAATTGGGTAAGTTAGAATACTTGCTCAATATTAGCTTACAGTAAGTTAGGTTTTTCAAACCTAACTTTCATACCTAGTTTTTAACTACGGTTTTTAGCTAAAGCTCTTAAATACAGCCCTTAAATACGGCTTTTCAAAACCGCTCTCAGCTCTTAAATACAGCTTACCAAAAACAACTTTTAAGCAAGGTTTTAACTCACAAAAATGAGGCTTAATAGATAAAAGGGTAAGCTAAGCTGATAATACAGCTCAATGATACACCACTACTAATAAATCGCTATTAGCAATCTTATAGCTCATATTTTATTTTAAAAATTAAAGCGTAGAAATAGCAGTGTAGCTGCTACTTAAATGAACGAATGAATAAAGAGGACGAAATGGTAAGCAAACGCAAAGATGATGCCACTAATAACACTGGCAAAGATACGCAAACCGAAGTTTCTAATAACAACAACGGCAATGCGCCGATTACTATGCCTGAAAAAACCAAAGGCATGGATAAACAAGAAAAAATCGAACAAACTCATGAGCAAGTCACTGATGACATCATGCATCATCCTGATCTAGTCAGTCCGCTAGATGACACACGAGTCTATGTTAAATCAGGCTTTGGTAAAGATGCTGAGCGCTTAAAAAAAGATAAGCACGAGTATACTTACGACGTACTAATATTAGGAGCAGGTCCTGCAGGTGAAGCGGCTGCTATGAAGCTTACTAAATCGGGAAAAAAAGTCGCTGTCATTGATCCCCGTGATCAAGTTGGCGGTAACTGTACTCATGTTGGTACTATACCAAGTAAGTCACTACGCCAATCGGTGTTTAACCTGATTAACTTTCGTCGTGATCCGATGTTCACTAAGACTTTGGATTACCACCGAGTACCCCTAAATAAAGTACTAGCTAATGCTCGTCAGGTTATTCGTCGCCAAGTCACTACTCACACCCGCTTTTATGAGCGTAATCAAGTAGAAGTTATTCACGGCTGGGCCAGCTTCGTTGATGCGCATACCGTAAAAGTTGAGACCGAAGAAAGCGTCTTTGAGACCATCACTTTTAACAAAGCTATTATTACTGTCGGTAGTCGTCCTTATCGTCCTGACCTATTAGATTTTAATCATCCACGGGTCTTTGACTCAGATAAAATACTACAAATGGATTATGTGATCAGAAAAATCATAATCTATGGTGCAGGCGTTATTGGCTGTGAGTATGCTTCTATTTTTACTGGTCTTGGCTGCAAAGTGGACTTGATCAATAATACTGACCAACTGCTTAGCTATTTGGATAGTGAGATCAGCGATGCGCTTGCCCATGACTTTAGACAATTTGGGGTAGTCATTCGTAACAATGAAGAGATCGATCATCTAGAAACTCATGATGATTATGTTATTCTGCACCTAAAGAGCGGTAAAAAAATTAAGTCCGATGCTATTCTTTGGTGTAATGGGCGTTCAGGAAATACTGAAGGGTTGAATGTAGAAGCGCTTGGTCTTAAACCTAATAGCCGTGGACAATTAAAAGTCGATGATACTTATTGTACCGATGTAGATAATATCTATGCTGCTGGTGATGTCATTGGATGGCCATCTCTAGCCTCAGCGGCTTATGATCAAGGTCGTTGTGCAGCTGCATTTATGGTCGGTGATAGTGACGCAGAGCCAGTCTCTAGTGTACCAACTGGTATTTATACTATTCCTGAGATATCCAGTATCGGTAAAACTGAGCAAGAACTTACTGATGACAAGATTCCTTACGAAGTAGGACAGGCATTCTTTAAAGACTTGGCACGTGCTCAAATCATTGGTGAGCGTACTGGAGTATTGAAAATCTTATTCCATCGTGAGACGCTAGAGCTATTGGGTATTCATTGCTATGGTAACCATGCCTCAGAGATTATTCATATTGGTCAAGCGGTGATGAAGTGTAATGCTACGCTTGAGTATTTTGTCAATACTACCTTTAACTATCCAACGATGGCAGAAGCTTATCGGGTAGCAGCATTGAATGGTCTTAACCGCGTGTTTTAACCCTTAAAAAAGCCAATTTGATAGCAATAAAAAAGCGTCTGTATATTTTACAGGCGCTTTTTTTGCTTCGTGGTTAGGGTTTTTGTAGGATGGATTGAGTCATTCAAAAAGACAGGCTTTATACAAAATACAAATTTATCCGATAAGTAGCGTGAGTGCTAACCTACGGATATTAAGATCATTTACTGTTTTCACAGTTAGGCTGAGTACGCCAGCGAAAGATAAGTAAGAGGATAAAGTAAAAACTCCACAATCCTGCCAGCGCATAAAATCCGCTAGCTACTTGGGCAACGCTAGCACCCATTTGATTCATTTGCACTGACATATTTAACCCAGGAGTAGTAGGTACTAGCCAGCGTATGATCTGTAATACTTCAGGCAGCTGATTGGCAGGCCATGGATAGCCGCTAACAAAGAATATCGGTAGCGAGCTGAAGACTAATATCTGCAAACTACGTTCACGCTGGCGAAACCATAAGCCAAGTACGCAGCCAAGCGTAGCGACCGTTGGGCAAAAAATCGTCAAGAATAACAAGCTACCCAGTATATTCTGGCCGCGCGAATAATGATGCAGCTCAAACGCCCAGCCATAATAAAAGCAGCCTACAACGAAGCTGAGCATACTCAGCGCCATAATACGACCCAGCCAGCCGCGCACGCTAGTAGCATGACGACGCTGCTCATACCAAGTACCAACTAACATAGCTGTCGCCATCAGTAAGGTCTGCTGGAGGATCAATATAGCCACTGCTGGCACTACATAAGCGCCATATCCTTCGGTTTGATTATACAGCGGGATAATCTGTAGCGGCACCGCTTGAGTCTTACTGGCTGCTGTTGCTAGATAAGCGCCTTGGGCGACATTTTTTTTGACTTCGATACCAGCTGATACGGTACTTACCGCTTTTAAAAATCCTAACTGTACGTTCTTATTTAAAATAAAATAGCCGCCATTACCTAAGACGCTGACACTAGCGGCTTTACCTGACAACACTTGCCGCTCAAGACCGCTTGGAATAATCATATAGCCAGCGATATCATTAGACCAAATAGCCTCTTTAGCCTGTTGCTCATTAATAAAGCCTTGAGTATCTAACTGCGGACTGGCATTAGCATAGCGCACGATAGTACGAGATAGCTGACTGTTATCGTTATCGATAATGCCGACTGGCACATGGTTGACTACCTCACTGGAGTAGGGCCATGGATAAAAGAAACCGTAAATAACAGGGGCGATAAGCAGCATCAGCACCACACCGCTGTCCTTAAAAACATCTTTAAAGGTTTGCAAAAAGCTCGTCCAAAAAGTAGTTGGCGAGGAGACTTTATTCAGATTTTTAGCGTTTTTAGTATTGTTAGAGGCTGACATTAGCGTGCCCCCCAGCGTTGAGGATTTGCCAATGCACGTTTGCTAAGTAATGCGGTCAGCAACATAGCAATGATAGTGGCTAGCGCTAACCCATAAACGATAGACAATGAAACGGCGAGTGGGGCGTGCATTTGTAATTGTGCTATATGTAATTTGAGATAATAGGTTAAAGGTAGCATATCTGACCAATGCTTAGCGCTATCACTAATAGCAATATAAGGAAAAGTAACACCAGCAAAAGCATAGGAAGGGGCAGAAATAAAGCCAGTAGCCGATAAGCCTGCACGCAGTGAGAAAGAGGCTAAAGTAAAGATAGCCCCTAGCCAAAGCGAAAGCATCATTAATAATACTAAGCCAATATAAGTCGCTAGTAAGGAGCTAAGTGCAGTAGGATATTGCGGGGTGGCTAACCAAATTGCTAGGAGCGCCCAGAGACTATAAGCCAGAGCTGGCCAACAGTACTTACCGGCTAAACCTGCTAGCAATACTGAGATACTGACTGATTTTGTCACAGCTGCTATTGGCGCCGTTAGGTTAGTAAGGGCCGACTGGTCTTTTATATTATTGCCATTGCTCACTGAACTGCTTGTTAAATGGTCATTTGCTGAGTTTTCAGCGCTTAAAATACTATCTGTAGCTAAGCTCAATTTAGAAGATCGACCCTCTATAAAGCGATACCAACGGCCCAGTTGCTTATCACGTAGCTCGCGACCAATAGTCGTTGCACCAATCACCATAGCCAAAATATGCAATAACGCTGGAATAACCGTTGAGGCCAAAAACTGTTGATAGTTAGTCGCCGCATTGAAAAGGCTAGTACGTTGGATATTAATAGGTGAGTAGGCGATAGCGGCTTGCGCAGGAGAGATACCCTGTTTGACTAAGCGCTGAATCTCGACGCCTGCGGACAAAGTACCGGCTACTGACTGTACGCTTTTTTGAATAATACCCGAATGGGTACCGTATTGAGCATTAACTTGTAAGATGATAGGTGACGGCTTACCAGATAAAATATTACGCGAGAAGTTCTCTGGAATAATAACTAGTGCATAGACATCACACTGCAAAACCCCATCCTTGGCCGCAGCTGGCGAGTTATAGAAGTTAGCGATGGTAATGTCAGGACTAGCTTCTAAGTAGCGCACTAGCGTATTAGCCATAGGGCTTTGATCTTGGTCAATCACCCCAATAGGCAAGTCACTGATTTGAGTCTGCGAAAATATCCACCAAATCAGCAACACAGTTGCCAAAGGAATCCACAGCACCATTGCCAAATCCCATGGGTTCTTGGCTAAGAATCGCCGCTCATAAGCAGCACTACGCACAAAAGCTTGAGTCAAACGCATCATTTACTCTGGGGTCTGCTTGCTAGTCGATGGACTGGCCGCTTGCGGAGTAATACGTACGATAACACTCATACCTGAGCGAATACGCGAGTCTGGGGTTGTTGGTCGTGCTTTGACCTCAAAGGTGCGTACATCAAAGCCATCGTCATTATTGGTTGGTCGCCAAGTAGCAAAGTCAGATAAAGTAGAGGTTGCATAGACGGTAAATTGCTTAGTA
The DNA here is from genome assembly GCF_018919485.1 of Psychrobacter sp. TAE2020. Taxonomy (GTDB): domain Bacteria; phylum Pseudomonadota; class Gammaproteobacteria; order Pseudomonadales; family Moraxellaceae; genus Psychrobacter. The sequence continues at coordinate 749,832 of NZ_JAHLMU010000001.1, read as the reverse complement.
TAAGGGCGCTCAGTAGAGGACAGAGCAGGAATAGTGCCAGTGAATTGCTGACCAATGGCGAATTGATTAAGATAAGTCTCAGTAACGTTTAACACTACCCACTGTTTATTAGTATCGACTAAGGTTAGTAAAGGTACGCCTTGACCTATAACCTCGCCAGGACTGACAATCACACTATCTACAATGCCAGCAATCGGACTTTTTAAGTTGGCTTCTTGCTTAGCGACTAAGGCTTCTTCTAACTTAGCATCCACTTGCGCCACTTGCGCTGTAGCAGCAGACTTATCTTCACTACGCGCCCCTTCCATCGCTATATCATACTGCAAGCGGGCCGCTTCCGTTTGTGCTTGGGTGGCTTGGTACTGGGCAAATGATTCATCACGTTTCTGCCGTGCCATTAGCCCCTCCTCATACAGGCGACTTATACGTTGATAAGTGTTTTCTGCCAAATCAGAGGCAGCTTTGTTGGCTTGCCATGCCGCTTTAGCTTGCGCAATCTCTTGCGGGCGTGCGCCATTTTCTGCTTTATCCAGTTGACTTTGTGCCAACTCCTTGCCGGCCTGCGCTTGATTAATCTTGGCATTAATCTCTGGCGAATCCATCTCGATGAGTTGCTGACCTACCTCCACCTTATCGCCTTCGGTAACTAATATCTGTGCAATGCGGCCGGGTACTTTTGCGGCAATAGAAGTTTGCTGCATCTGCATTTGCCCTTGCAGAGTAATCACTTCTGGTTCTTTACTTTGGTTGCTTTTGAACAGTCCGTATGCGATCACGCCTAGTACTATTATAGCTAATAGTGCCAAGATAGTTTTTTTGACTAACGAGGGTTTTTTAGCCTGTCCCTTACTACGGTCATAGGCAGGCACTGTTTGCTCCGTACTATTAGGATCAGAGGTGCTAACCGTTGGTTCGTTATCAACGATGTCTGCGTCATTTAAGTGGTCAGATTCATCATGAGATTCAGGCATAATAGCGAACTTCCTAGAGCAGTAAAGTGGATAATAAAAGGGTTGTTACAAAAGATGAATAATTGTTTTATAGATAATGATTGCGCTATAAATAATAGTGCTAAGTTTTTCTAACAGCCTAGTATCCCCAGACAGTAAGTATGACTTTTTATAGTAGCTTTTCATGGCCTAATCAAGCATCTAGTACGGGCTCTAAGGGTAGACTCGAAAAGCATGGGGTCTAGCGTTTTCGGCAATCTCAAAGTTAAAAACAGCCCCAAGTGCCACGATAAATGCTGAGTAATATAACCACATCATTATTACTACCGCAGCTGACAGCGCACCAAACTCGGCACTATAATTATTAAAGTTTTGTACATAGATTGAAAATAGGCCAGATAGTAGTATCCAAAGAACAGTCGCTAACAGAGAACCTGGTACTAGTTGGCTTAACTTTACGGTTTCACGGTTTGGCGCAAAGCGATAAAGGCCCAAAAAGCTAAAGAATATGATAATAGTCAAGATCGGCCATCTGCTCCAAAGCGCGATAGTCTTTACCAATGGTCCAAAAGGAAAATAACCAGCTATTAATGGCAGCGCAGCGATAGAGGACAGCGCTATAATAAATACTACGAGCGCTGCAAAGGTCAGACCGATCGCTCTAATAAGACTTTGCAGAAAGTTGCGCTCTTCGCCAATATGAAAAGCAAGATTGATTAGAATGATTAAGTTCTTGATACCACGAGAGCCTGCATAAAGAGCTAACGAGGTTGAGACCACTAGGCTAAAGGTAAGCCGGGTAGTGGTGTTAGAGATAAGCTGACTCAAACGCGCATCAAGTACTTCATATACCGTGGTAGGTATAAAAGGCCGCAAAAATGAAATTTGTTCCTGCATTTCGACAGGCGAAAAAGCTAGGCCATAAATCAGCACAAATACGGCCATTACCGGAAAAATAGACAAAAAGCCAAAAAATCCTACACTGGCGCAATGTGCCCAGACGTTAGAGTTACTAGTATTGCGCCATGCCTGCAGAAGCATTTGCATCCATTTTGATATTTGGGGGTGTTTCATAGTCATAGTGTTGGCAACGCGGTAAAGTTATCAGGGATGATGATAAAGTTTTTAGAGCTCATCTTCTTAGCCTTCTAATATTCGATATAAGGGATAAGGTTACAAAAGTTTGGCAGTGCATTATAAGGTGCTGACTATAAGTTTGCTACAGGCCATATTATTGGCTATACAAAGCCGGTAGGCGAATATCAGCAGCATTCACATAAGCGTTAAATGCCAAAGGAGTACCGCAGCTTTGCATTAACGCGGCTAACCCTTGTACATAGTCATTTGCTGCTTGTGCTTGCTCAGTACGAGCTTTAAGTGACTTGGTTTGGGCTTGCACCACATCGACAGTAGTATTAATCCCTTCTTGTAGACCCAAGCGCCGTAAACGCAATACTTCAGCCGCTAAGTCAACATTGCTCTGTAGCGCTTGATAACGTGATTGCGCATTATTAACATCGTGCCAGTTTTTTTCGACTAGTAATAACAAATTATCACTAACTTCGATCTCTGATAAGTCCGCTTGACGTATCTTCGCGTTACTAGAGGCTAAGGTTGCGGTTTTATCCAGCCCACCCCAAAGCTTCCAGCTGGCTGAAATCCCAGTAACCCAGCTCGGGTCTCTTTCTAATTGACCATAGCCATACAGCAGCACGGTCGGCTTATATCCAGTATCGGATAAGGCATGGAGTTGCTGGGCCTGCGCACGTTTGGCCGCAACTTTTTGTAATCCTGGGTGATTGGTTAGGGCTAACTCCTGAAAGTAGCTGACATCAGGCAGTGGTTTGCTAGATACGAATAGCGGAGTAGTCGGCTTAATGCGGTAATTGGTACGTAGTAAACGCTGTAAAGCGATCATCGCCAAACGGGCATCATTATTGGCATTGATAGCCTCGCTTTTAGCGTCAGCAAGTGCTGATTGTGCCTCTAAGCGCTCCACACGTGATATAAAGCCTTCTTCAAACAAACTCTGAGCCATATGATCAGTCTGCTGCAAAGTACCGTAAGCATCTTCACGTAAATAGGCGGCAATGATAGCTAGCTGCGCCTTAAAGTAGCGCTCAATTAAAGTATTATAAAGCTGATTCTTATCTAAGATACTATCAGCAACCGCCTCTTGAGTGCGGGCATCTGATATTCCCACTAGCGCTTCTGTGCGCCCAGCGGTATAGACTGGCCAAGCTACGCCAACTCCTGCCCCTGTACGTGTTCCTGAGCGTTTGAATTCAAAAGAGTCTGGTAGACGATCGCCAACCAGTTCACCGAAGTTTGGCAGTTGGGGTAAATTGGGAATAGGGGGAATAATCTCACCAATATTGCCCCCTGCATTATTGACGCCATTAATGATGCCGTTCTTAATATCGGAGAGGTCTACATCTCCTTGTAGAGTATAAGCACTGGCTGAAACTTGCGCAAAAACAAAAGGTTTGTCAATAGTGCTAAGCGCATCCGTTTGATAGTTGCTGGCAGCAATGGCGGCTGCGTTAGCAGCAATTTTTGGGGAGACTTGCAGCAGAACTGCTTGGGCTTGCTCTAGACTTAACAAGCTAGAAACTTCCAAGGGATAGCTGTTTTCAATATACTTATCAGTGATAGGGTCTCTTAAAGTCGCCAGCGTACTAGTCGGCGCAACGTCTGCCTTATTAAGAAGCCGTGTATTATTGGCAGCACTCGGTAGTCTGTCAGCATGGCTATCATAATCACTGTCAGTAATTTGAGTAGTTGCCACTGGCATTACCCCGTCTTGTACGTCGTTATCATAGCTACTAGTACTGATACTAGGAAGCGCTCCGACAGAGCTACTAGCTGATGTTTGACTTGACGTTCCTGCTAGCACAATCAGCGCTATAGCAGCAGGGAGTGCAGATAAAGCAAGTTTCATAGTATGAGAAGCCGATAATTAAAAAGCGTAGGTGAATAACCAAGCGTACACTGTAGTGCGACAATCGTGACGGGTCAATGCTCATTAGTTTCTATTTACGCATTGAATAAAAATATCGATTGTGTTAGCTCAATAGTTGCAGCCTTAATAATAGCATTATTATTAACTAAGCCATAAAAATTTATTAGTAGCTTAGCATTGGGTTTTGCTACAGTGGCAGGCATAGCCAGTAATTGCTTTTAATGTACTCAGCGCTATTAATAATAGATAAAAAAATGAGGAGAAAATAATGGCAGGCTATATATTAGCATTGGATCAAGGCACTACTTCCAGCAGAGCTATCTTGTACGACGATCAAGCACGACCTATTAAAATAGTACAGAAGCCTACCAGCCTACAGACGCCAAAGGCCGGTTATGTCGAACAAGATGCTAGTCAAGTTTGGCAGACTCAAATTAGCTGTGCTCATGATGTGATTAACCAAGCGGGACTGCTAGCAACTGATGTGACAAGTATTGCTATTACCAACCAGCGTGAGTCTATCGTTATTTGGGATAAAAAAACGGGTAATGCTTTGGCACCAGCGATTATTTGGCAAGATAGGCGCAGCGCAGATTATTGCCAAAAATTGGCTGACCCTAGTGCTTACAAGGGTAATGCTGACTTGGAAAATCAAGTGCAGCGTATTACTGGATTACGTTTAGATCCTTACTTTAGCGCTAGTAAGATTGCGTGGCTGTTGGAGCGTAATCCGAAGATTAGGGCGCTAGTCAACAGCGATCAAATCGGGCAGGTTGCTGTAGGCACTATAGACAGCTGGTTGATTTATCAGCTAACAGGCGGTGAGCATGTTATAGATGTTACTAATGCTTCGCGCACTTTGTTATATGATATTCATAAGTTAGCTTGGTCAGATGAGTTGTGCACTGTTTTTAATATTCCGCAGTCCATACTTCCTAAAGTATTACCTTCCGATGGCGACTTTGGTAAAACGAAAAAAGGATTGTTTGCCAAACAAATTCCTATTCAAGCGGTACTTGGGGATCAGCAGGCAGCCTTATTTGGTCAAGGCTGTCTAGAGGCTGGCATGGCAAAGAACACTTATGGTACGGGTTGTTTTATGCTGATGAATATTGGCAATACTGCCAAAATTAGCGAGCATCGACTGTTGACTACGGTCGCTTGGCAACGAAAAACCAGCGCAAGCAAAGCAGACAGCTCATCTATTGGTCAGATTATGCACTCAGGTAAGCGCTTGCTACAAGCTTCAAATTTTAAGCCGGAGCGTGAAGTCACTTATGCCTTAGAAGGCAGCGTGTTTATGGCAGGAGCAATCGTCCAGTGGTTGAGAGATAACTTAGGCATGATTGAACAAAGTTGCGATGTCGAAACCTTAGCCCAGCAAGTACAGAGTAGTGAAGAGGTGGTATTGCTACCAGCCTTTACTGGTCTAGGAGCTCCCTATTGGCGCTCTGATATTAGCGCCAGTATTAGTGGGATGAATCGTGGCACTACTAAAGCTCATATTGCTCGCGCTGCACTTGAATCAATAGCTTATCAGACTTACGATGTACTAATAGCTATGCAAAAAGACAGTCCGCATCCCCTAACTGAGCTACGGGTCGATGGCGGTGCTGCTAATAATGATCTGCTGATGCAATTTCAAGCTGACTTACTAGGCGTGCCAGTACTGCGGCCACAAGATACTGAGATTACCGCTAAAGGAGTAGCTTTACTGGCAGGGCTAAAAACCGGCTTATATGATCAATCGACGATGTCGTCGTCTTGGAAGGTAGAGCGGATTTTTGAGCCAAACATGGCTAAAGATAAGCGAGATACTCATCTGGAGAAATGGCAGCGAGCGCTTAGAAAAGCCATGATGGACTAAGATGACAAGTAGCTCTAAGTAACGCCTTTTACTTTAACTGCTAACTAGTTATGCAACTTTGTCATAAGTACACAAGCTGTAACGCAAGATAATCGAGATGCTGACATAGATTACATAATCAATCTAGCAGTCGATATTATAATATCCCTATACTAATAAGGGTAATCAAGCATAAGCTGTAATAAGTAAAGCGTCTAAAAAATATAAAGATTATTGATTTACGCTTGATGAGTTCGTTTTTAATTAGCCTGTTTTGATAGGGCTTCAATTTTGTATAAATCAATAAATAATAAAGGGATACTATTATGAAAGACAATGACAATATCATAGATAACACTAGCCATAGAGTTGATGCTAATGGCCGTGTCATCACTGAAACTGATCATGTACTCACTAGCGATAATATGGAAGTCGCTGACAAAGAGCGCATTATTGATGATAATGCCCGTAGGATGGCAGACCCAGAAGTGGTCGATAGAAGAGTAGTCACTAACGACCCTAGCAATATTGATCGTAGTGAAGTAAAGCACATGTCAAAAGAAACTAGAAAAGATTTGAATGCCGACATTATCACTGGTGAGCCAGGTTCACATCCAGTAGGGACTACTGTAGGTGGCGTAGGTGGTGCGATAGCAGGAGCCGCTATTGGTTCTATGGCTGGTCCATTGGGAACCTTAATTGGAGGTGCTATTGGTGCGGTTGCTGGTGGTACTGCAGGTCATGCCTCAGCAGAGGCTATTGATCCGACCCGTGAAGAAGCTTACTGGCGCGCTGAGCATGCCAATGTAGGTTATTATAAAGACGGTTATGAATTTGACCGTGATATGCATCCGGCCTATGCAGTAGGTTATGCTAACCGTGCTCGCTATCCTGCTGATGCAAATTTTGATGATCATGAAGCAGATTTAAGACGTTCATGGGAAGAAGTCAAAGGGGAGTCACGTATGGAATGGAACGATGCACGCATGGCTTCACGTGATGCTTGGAATCGGGCAAGATAGTTGAGTAGCAAAACTAATACTCGTCGATAATTTATATTATTTATATATATTGGTAATAAGTGCTGAGTTAGATAAAAATAAGCAAGTAAATATTGTAGAATCTTAATTTTTTGTAAATTACTGAGACTAAATGTAGCCAATTAAGTGCGTAGATAATATAAGAATATTAGTTATGCTATGTTAAGGCCTCTAGGGAGAACTCTAGGGGCTTTTTTTATAGCTGTTGAAAATTATCAGCTCAGTAATCCCTAATTTCTTAGCACAGCAAAAACTATAATATAAATTAGCTACCTAGCCCTCAGTTAAAATTGGGCATGTTCATTGTTTGTTTAGATAGCTATTACTAGACGTGGTTTAGCGAGTCACATTACTAGTTTACTATTTAATCAGTTATAGACAATTTTTTATTACCAGCAGCGCCTTCTTGAGAATGTTCAACAAGCCCTAGAATAACTAATAATAAGACAACCAATAATAAGAGGTAATATATGACTCGTTATAAGAATTTAGAGGGCAATAAACAGTTCTATATTGCTACTGCTAACTTGCTCAATCTTGCTAATCCTAAGCGTATCTTTTATGAAAATGCACCTGCTTATGACCAGCAGACTTACCAGCACAAGATAACCGGTATTACTGAGCTATTGTCTAAGGCTCATGCTGACATTATTGCGGTACAAGAGGTTTGGGACAGTAAAGCAATCGAAGAGATCGCCCTGAATTTAGGTTTTAGCCCTGAACAAGTAGTTATTCCGCTAGCGAGTAATGATAGTGCAAGTTTACACACTAAGGGTCATGGCGCTCAAGGCACTCCAGCGGTAGGAATTATAACTCACTTCGATCAGCTAGAGAGCCAGTTACTCGAAGACGTAGTTACTGAGGCGGTGATAGATATTCCTGATATTGGACCTTATACTCGCTTTAAGCGCCCGCCATTGTTACTACGAGTCGATGCTTATGGCCAGCCTATTACTATCATTACCGCGCATCTCAAAAGCAAACGGGCATTCTTTTTGCGAGATGACAATGGACAGTTGCTCGAAGATATGGATGATCCTAATATCAGAGTCCGTGCTAAGCTTCGCAGTTTATGCATGCGCGCGGCAGAAGCTGCATCGATTAGAATGACAATTATTGAGCGCCTACTGCATACTCGTGAGCCGTTAATTTTGCTGGGTGATATGAATGATGTCACAGGGAGCGTAACTACCCAATTAATGGCTGAAACAGGAGAGGTAAACTATGATAAAAGTATGCGTGATGTCGCACTATTCGATGCAGCACGTATTCAGTCTCGTTACGGTTGGATGAAAGACGTGGCTTATACCCACATCTATCAAGGAATACCAGAAGTTATCGATCAGCTATTCGTTTCAGAAGAGTTCTTAGCTGATAGTAAATTCACTATTGGAAACATTGAGAGAGTAGATTATTTCAATGATCATCTCAAATGGGATTATCCAGATAGGGTTATCGATCACGGTATCGTACGAGCAAAAATAAGATTGGAATAGGCATCAAAGACATGATTAATCGGTACATTATCTGGTAACTTATTCATGCCCCTTGCTTGCCAATGTACAAGGGTTTATGATGCCCTGTATTGAGCGTGGCCACAGTTATATTTTCTTTATAAGCTACCATTAACACGCAAATTGAGTGTTGATGTTGCTCAATAACGGCTTAATCATAAAAAAGAGCATTAAACTAAGAGGTTTGTAATGAGTGACTATAAAGACGACAAGATAGAAGATGTATTAGTAGATTCGGAACTGGCAAAAAAGCTAGTGCCTAATAAATTCAAATTTACCAGTCAACAAGGTCGTATTCGCCGTCAAAAATTACTGATGGGTGCTAAAAAGCTAAGTGAGACCCAACCTATTAATGATATCACTTTGGCTGCAGTATGTGAAGAAGCGGGTATTCCGCGAGCTTCAGCTTATCACTTTTTTCCAAATATTGAAGCTATATTCTTAGCTTTACGCTTCTTGAATGCTATTGAAATTCTAGAAGTACTAGGCACAGTAGAAAATGTAAATTATGATAGATGGCAGGGATATTTGACCGCGTTGATTGAACGTTGTGTACGCATATTCCATGCTGACCAAACCAAAGCTAAGCTAATATACGATACTAATACGCCAGATTTTGAAGGTGACAGTTTTGGTGAAGATATCGATCATCAAATCGTAAAGCTAATCTATGAACGATTATCTGAGGGCTATGAGATGCCTAAGTATGATGATATACAAGATATTTTGTTAGTAACTTATAGCATTATAAACGGTATATTTACTTTATCTTATCGTCGTCATGCCAGTATCACTGATAACTATTTACAAGAAGCGACTACTGCTTCTATTGCTTATTTACGCTGTTACTTACCAGAAAAACTACCGCATAAAAACCGTTAAGCTGTGGTTATTAGCAATGGTTACGATAAAAATAAAAAAAGCCGACATGCTTATGTCGGCTTTTTTATGGCTTTTAGTTTAGTAAAAATAAACTATTCAAGGAGGCTATAAGCAGCCGATATTCTAGCCGCAGCAATCCCTTCTACAAATTAATTTTTTATTTCTGCTAATGTCTTAAACCTCTGCATTAGTTAAAGCCTTACTAGTTACTAATCCCTAGATGTTATTAGCGTCTTGAATAGGGGCTAAAAAGGATTGACCATGACAGCTATCATCATTAGGATCTAAAGAAGCATACTGCTTATAGTAGCGGTTAATTAACTGCTCAAGAGCAACATTTACCTTCGAATCATGCACATTGATATAAGATTCACGAGCCTGTTCAAGCCAGCGATCAGCTATTCTAAAATGAGAGCCCGACTGACTCGAACCATGCACACAGTGATCGGCTGCCGCCCATATCAAGCCAACTTCACTAAATGCTAACTCTTTGGGTGCATAATTTATACCGCCACTATCTTTTAAGGCCGTTAGTATAGCCCAAAGGTCAGGCCGCATTAATGCTGAGCTTGTAGGTACATCTGGGTTTAGCGCCAGATTTTGCTCAGTAGAAGTTAGCAGCGCTTGCAAAATAGTATCAGCGGCTTGTAGCGCTTGTGTTCCGGCAACAGAACGGCTATCTACAGTATCTTGGTAGCTAGCATAGTCGAGCCAAGCTCGCACTTTATAAATTAGATACTGTTGACGGGCTGCTTGCTCTACTGTACGGCTATGTAAGGCTTGCTCAGCTTGATAGCGCTTGAGTTGTAACCGCTTACAGTCGATAACAAGGCGATTTGCGCTTAAAGATTTCTGCGACTCTGCTGGTAATGCTTGTGTTTGGCTAGCACAAATGGCAGCTACTTCCTCAAAGCGGCCGCTGACAGCTGAGTCTGAGGTTGCAGCTTGCGCAGACGATGCAAAGGCGACTAATAGCAGCGCTGATAAGGTGTTAGTAGCGAATGATAAATGAGGATGATAAACCTTAGTTACTAAAGTTATAGGAGCAAACATAAAGTGGGCCTTACAGAACAATGATCAGTCCAGTATTATAGACTAGGCTCATTGGCTAAGCGATTATTTTTACCCAAGTCATTACGTTTAAACAACCCTTCATCAAATTTGAAGCGCAACCTAAAGTAAGCCCCTTTCTGAGTACTATCATCATAGGCGATATCTTCATCTTCAAAGCCCATCAAGTTATAGCCAAGCGATAACCATAGATTAGTCATAGGGCTATAGCCAACCTCAGCTCCTAGCATATAAGCCCGATCATCGGCTTTTGCATTCCAATAACTACCTGCTTGTAAGCCCAGATCCCAACGTTCGCTAAGATCATAAAGACCGCGAGTATAGACAGCATGAGCAGTGTTATCGCTAGTGATACCACTAGCCTGATATGCAGTATGTTTACCGGCATAGCGCCCAGACAAAGTTAAAGGCTGTGTTGGATGGTAGTTACCGTTCCAAGACCAAACTATAGCGTCTTTTTGATAAGCATTAGTACCCGTTTGGTTATCATCTAAACGATACTCAAGTTTAGCCAGCATATCAAGCTTATTACTATGGTAATCACGGTACGCAGCACCCAGTTGAAAGCGATTAACAGTACGGAGACCTTGAGTATGATCAGCGCGTGAGTAGATGTCTTTAACTAATAAAGTAATATCATCAGTATAGCGGTAAGCTATACCAGCACTGCCTAGTAAGGTGTCGCTAGCATTACCCCAGCGCTTCTCTAATCGACCTGACGCTTTATAGTTTTCTTTAGCAACATACTCAGCGCCGACCCCGACTGCCGTAGCACTATTATTAGCATCGCCTTCAATAGATACAATACGCTCAAATAAGGTATTTAAGGTTAAACCCGGTTGTAGATACCATTGGTTTTTTAGACCAATAGCCGCTTCTGCCTCACGGGCGCTGATGGCATCACGCATCCGGTATTCACTATAGACTTTTCCGTCTTTGGTATAATTAGCATCAACCCCGACTACAGTACGTTGACGCTCATCACTATCATCAAGCCCGTAACTACCAGATAAACTGTTGATTAGGTCATGACGCGCGTATAAGCGCCCTAAATTGCCGATAGGGGTCTCGCCACCGACATAAGTAGCATTAAGCCCGCTATTATCAATGTCTTGCTCATATTCTGCAAATACTAAAGCTTGGTTAAACTTAGGCAGTCGCGCTGTTAGACGAGCGCGAGCAGTAGTACCTTCGATATCTTCATCCACCGTACTCACACGGTTTAGCGCTGATTGATTGATAAGAGGATCATTGAATAGTCTATTACTAGTAACGTAAATGGCCTCAGTAGCCCGTTGCAAATTGCGTGAGGCGGCAGTAGCGTCTTGCTGGTAATAACGAATGCCGACTTCAGCAACGATGTTTTTGCTAAGCCGCTGTTCAATACTAGCTAAAACATCTTGGCGACTGGCTTGAGTAGTATGATCTTTAATAAGTATAGCCTCTAATTTTAACGCTGTTTTTTTGTCATTGAGTAGACGAGTCATCTCTACTCCTGATTCATTACGCCCAGCGCTAAGTGGTGAGGCAGCCGTGACAAAACCTTTATCAGCATCATTGTAATAAGCTTTGGCGCGAGTGTTCTTCTTATCATCATAGGCAAGCTCAATGCGTAAGGCATTGCCTTCAGTATTACTATTGTTTAATGACTTTGTACTTATTTGCTTGCTTGGTTGATCGCTTATCTGATTATTTGGTTGATAATTAGGATTATTGAAATTATCAGCAGTTATTTCTGCATTATTATCAATATATTCAGCTTTACTCATCGCATATTCAGCGACTAATTTGAACTTATCGTTGAAGTTAATGACACTGTTAATACTCGCCAGCTCTTCCTTGTTAAGAGGGTTATCACTGTTGACATAGCTACCACCGATAGCTATTTTACTGGTTAGCTGCTGCTTAACAGCAACACCGCCAACCCAATATTTCTCGCCCCCTTCATTCACTTCTACGCTGACCCGTAAATAGATAGGATTACCTTGTAGGTCTTGGCTAGCAATCGGAGATTTGAGATATAAGCTACGACTAATAGGATCAATCTCATAATCTGTAAAGCGAATTAAAGTTTTACGTAGGATGATGCGACTAGGATTATTGGCGGCGCGAGTGAGCACTGCAATAGTTTCAGAGTTTTCTAAAACTTGCTCAAAGTTATTAGCAAGAGGGTAGGGACCTGAGATACCTAAGCCGCGAGTCTCTTTAACACGCTGTGATGATCTAGTCTCAGCAGCAAAAGCTGTAACTTGAGTATTAGCATCTTCATACTGAGCTTTGGCACCCGTTAAAGTGCGGTGGTATTGACCAAACTTAATACCCGCATCACTGTTTATTTGGGTTTTTAGATCGCCATACATAGCAAATGAGCGATCTTTGTCAACGCGCACATAGAGCTTACTAGTAGATTGAGCATCAAAGCCTTTGGCTGATGAGTCACCATAGACTGGATAATATTCGCCCGGTTGAATATCACGGAATAAACGCTCGCCTTTATTGTCACTGTCATAAGCCAAGGTCAGCAGATAGTCACCGCGCACTTTACCTTTGAGGAACAGCGCTGCACGACCAGTCGTCGAATAGTCATCATGAGCAGCTAACTGATGCAGTTGTTTTTCAAACGCGCCTTGAGCGTCAGTGACTTGACTACCGTCAAAGTCTTTTAGCGACAGCGCTCCTTCAACGATACCCACTGCTATTAGTGGACGCAGCTTAGCAATGAACTGTAATGGAACTACTAGTTTGCTAGTCCCTATATCGATAACTAGCTGGCCTTTGCCTGGTACCTTTGGGGCTACAACTGGTATCAGTAGCTCAGCACCAGAGACAGTAAACTGGATTCCCGCTTTATCTTTACTACTATCTTTTAGATTAATGCGGCCAATATTAGTATCGATAGTAATAAGTGTAGGGGCCAAATAAGGACGACCATCAACATCTTTTAGACTAATAACAAGCTGGTATTCGCTGATACCATCCGCTTGTACTAACTGCTCTTGGGTACGATAGTCGATGGTTTGCAAGCTATCGGGTGTAGTCACTGTAATAGTTCTTTCAGAGATGGTTTTACCGTTAACGTCAGTGGCAACCCCGCGTAGAGTATTAAGGCCATGTTTTAAATCTACTGCATAAAAATCAAAAGCGCTAACGTTTTGCCTTTCTTGCTCAGCCGTTTTACTAATTTGATCGTTTGATACTGCTGCACCATTAGCATAGAGGGTGAATAATGACCCTAAAGGTGCTTGCACTTGGATGGTCTGCTTATAAGTGCTTAAATGCTGATCTTGGCTTAAATTAATAAAAGCAACATTATTATTATCTACTTGTTTTAGATACTCTTCTAGCAATTTTGTTGGTGGTTGCACGACTTTATTGACCGTCAGATTGATACGATCAGCGATAGGGTTGGCCATATTATTAACTATCGCTGAGTCACACTTGATACCTCGATCTAGGCTATCGTTTGATTTACAGCCACTAGCATCAATGTGGTCTCTATAATTACGATTATAAATAGGGTGTAGATCCAATTTACTTTTGACTGCTTGCTCGAGGGCATCGTTGCTAGCACCAATGGTTTTTCTGCGAGTTAGTAACTCAGCGTTGAGGCGCTCAGTACTAGTCCTGTCATCAGCAACGATAGCGAAGTCAGCTCGATGCAACTCACCATATTTTAGATCGACAAAGCGGCTACCAGCATCACCAGCATTGCGGTTACTTTGTGACACTAGCTCAGTAGCAATAGGGATAGTAGTGCGGTCTACTTTTAGGACGTGGGTCTTAGCGCTAACCCCATAGAAATTATATTTACCTTGTGGATCGGTCACTACAAAGTTACCGTTTTCCATATAGATACGTACCCCAGCTACACCAAGCTCGCCAGCGTCTTTTTGTTGGATGCCATCGCGGTTGATATCGTGGTAGACCTTACCGATGATAATAGCGTCAGTATTAGTCACCCCACGCTCAACTTCAATCTTCCACTGGGCTTCTCTTGAAGTGAGTAACTTACTCGTACTCAGCAGACTGTCACGACCAACAGCGACAGCACGGTTTATACCATCACCGCTTAATGAGGTAGACCCTATTAGCACTCTATAGGTAAAGGTTTTGCTCTCATTGACAGCAAGATCACCTAAACCTAAAACCTGATATTTGCCTTCGCGCTTAAACTCAGTAGTTCGGGCTTGCTTGATATCTACTCGGTTTTTTTTACTGCTCATACGGACACTATTTTCGACATAGTCAAAGCCCCGTGGCAGAGTATCTTTTAGCTGTACATCATAAGCGGTGGTTTTGCCGCTGTTAATTACTTGAATAGTGTAATTGACATAATCGCCAAACGATGCTGTTCTGACATCGCCTTTTTTAATGACTTGTAGGTTAGGGTTATTATCAATAATGTTAATCTGGCTACTAATATGATCAATACGGATCGGAAAGTCAGTTTCGACATTAGGTAGATCATTAGCGTCAGTGCCGACCTCAGGTGAGATACAAGCGTCCAAAGTAACGGTTAGCTTATCACCTTGCAAGGTTTGAATAATGTGATCAGTCAAGATAGCATTAGCGTTATTTTCAGTAGCTACTAACCGCTGATACTTGCCAGTGTTTTCGCCAGTCTCTAGGGCTTTTAGCGAGTATTTGTCACCAGTTAACGAGGAGGTGATAGTTATCCACGTTTGATCTTGCTTGTTGAGCTGTACATTACATTGTGCGTAGCTGGCTTGGATATAAATATCATTGCTAATTTGCGAGGTTTCTTTACTTTCCTCAAATTCAGCGGTAGTGAATTTGATATCAGGAGCTGCTATCTTTGGACTAGTTAACGTCACCCCATATTCGGCGGCTACAGCAGCAGCTTTGACTTGATAGGTATTAGAGGTGGAGCTTAAAGTAGGGTCAGTTTGGCCATCCATATTATAGCTAGTGTTATCGCTAGCATTGGCAATATTATGGATAATCTGTAAATCAGAATTTAGGGCAAGGTTTGGCACCACAACTGCCATTGCCATATTTGATTGCATAAGCAACATTGCTAATGACCGCGCAGAAATCTTCCTTATACGCAATGCGATACGGTTAGAAGGGGTCATTATGGGTTGAGTCATTTGGCGCTTATCCACCAAAACAAGAATGGCTGATTGATATGTTTCCGATAATTCATTGGCATTTGAGTCGTTATCAGAGGTTACATCTGCATTGTTTTAGGGTAAGGGGGCTTGCACTTGTTGTGATACTGCAATAACCACTTCGCTAGACTTTACTGGTGGTGAGTAGTATTACCCACTTTATAGTCGGCACTAGCCATGTTGTTTATTTTTATATCTATTATGATCGGGTTGCTGCTAGCAAGCGCCATAGCGCTAGTCATCCTAGTACTGCTGCGATGCTAACAGACAAAAGGCTTTGGTTAAATAGGTTTATTCTTCTATAGAGGTGTAATATTAGGAGTCTAAGATTAGATGAGTGGCTATAGTCAGAAACTAAAAGGTAATAGAATGGGTAAGGGGTTAAGATATATGGCTGTCAGTTTTTAAACGGCCGTTAGTTATTCAATAATAGTATTCAAAGCCACGGCAGCAGATTTTTGTGCTGGTAATAATTTGATATCCCAACGTAATGTACGATATTCAGAATAAGGAATCTTCACTAGCTTGCTATCCACTTTGCGCAGCAAGGGCATATCAGCATAGTTTTTGCCATCGATACTGGCTTGGGCGCTGGCAGGTGAAGCTTCTCCAGTAAAAGTCATGTTAGCAGGAATAGGGAGTACTACTGTTAAATTCTTGATATCTTTATTAATAATATTGGAGTAAGTGGCTTTATATTGGATAACAGAGCCTTTAGGCGCAGTACTTACAGGCGTGTAAATGACTTTACCGGCATCATTAATTATTACTTGGGTGGCTGTCAGCTGCATTCTCAAGGCCTGATCAGCATGAGCTGCACTGAGTAAAAATGCGCAGCCTAAACTAGCGACTAAAGTGTTCTGCAAAGACTTTACGTATGTCATCCGATATTTCCTATGAGATCATTCTATTGAGATAATACTAACTTTATAGTAGCTGCTAGTGAGTTTAAAACTGAAAAACAGATTAGTTTTGAACTCACTGTTAGGGCGTTTTGAACCTTCATAACTAAACACTGCTGATAGCTAAAATTATTTTAGTTATCGTGACAATCGACAGTAAGAAAAAGGCATTGGCTATATACTTTTAAGTTTCAATCGCCTAAAAAACAGTCTCTGTCAGTGCTATGGTCGAAGGTTCAATGCGCCCTAGGCATAAATGATGGCATTGACAGAAATTTATTGATTCTTAAAGATCATTTTTACAAAAGATAAACATAAAGTCACTATAAAGTAGACAGGCGGTAGCTAGAATTGTTTTGAAGGTAAAAGGGTGGGCGATAGGTGAAAATTTAGTTGAGGCTCTGAGGTATAAAAAACGGTAGACAATAGAGTAATGATCAGTGTCGGTGCCTGATAATATTAAGCTCGAGTATTATCAATTAGTTAAGTTATACAGGTAGTCCATAGGTAGCTTGTCAGAGCAATAAGTCTGCCATGTAGACTCAGAGTATTAGTCTGTAAGAGATTGGCTTAAACGAAATTTCGCTTAGCAAGAAGGGTTAGTGGTTAGCAGGCAAGAGCTTGCTAAATAGCCTTAGACTAAGCCGGACTAGACCTACTATTCATCTGATAAATACTTATCAAAATAGTATTTATTCGCAACTATAACTAATGACGTAAGGATAGTTTATAATAGTGAGCTGCGATATTTTATAGTTTTAGATTTCACTATATAAAGTTAGAGTTTGCCCACGATATGTTATAGTCAACTAACCAAATAAATACTTTGTTAACTGGTGATAACAGTTGGCATTTTTGTGGATTCGCCGACAAGCTTCTACTTTACCGGATCATCAGTTCTCACCAATGATATTAGCTTAGCTCTAAACCCTTTAGATATAGCCCGCTTATATTGCAGATAACAGTATTTAGTTTTATAGTTAGCCTTTATAGTTAGCCTTTATAGTTATGTTAATACAGCTGCTTTTTTATCGCTGTCTCAGCATGGCTACTTATGTCACCTCTAGTTAGACCTATCACTTTTGACAACAAGCACGCTCATATGGCGTGATTTGTTATTTCGTTGGACAATGGGTTGCTTAAATGTAGCAAGGACGTCGCTAAGCCAACTATTGTCTCATCATACTATTCAATAACACCCTGTTATGATGCAGGGAAGATTGATTTAAAAGGATATTTACCGATGAATTATTATAAGGATGCTGACAGCACCGAAACTCAAGAATGGCTGGATGCTTTTGAGTCCGTGATTAAACATGCTGACAAAGATCGTGCTCAATTCTTACTAAAAGCGTTATACAACATGGCGGTGCAAGAAGATCTACCGTTTAACCGTTTGGACACCGCTTACATCAATACTATCGCTGTTGAAGATGAGCCAATGTATCCAGGCGACTTGTCTATCGAGCGTAAAATTCGCGCTTTGATTCGCTACAATGCTCTAGCTATGGTAATGCGTGCCAATAAAAATGATGACGATTTAGGGGGTCACTTAGCGACATTCGCCTCTAGTGCTACTTTGTATGAAACCGGCTTTAACCACTTTTTCCGTGCAGCCAGTGATCACTTTGGCGGCGATATGATCTATTACCAAGGTCATTCAGCACCTGGTATCTATGCTCGTTCTTATTTAGAAGGTCGCTTAACTGAAGAGCAACTGGATAACTTCCGCCGTGAAGTAGGTGGTAAAGGCTTATCTAGCTATCCGCATCCGTACTTAATGCCTGATTACTGGCAGTTCCCGACTGTATCTATGGGTCTAGGCCCGATCATGTCGATCTATCATGCTCATGTGCATCGCTATATGGAAAACCGCGGTTTACTCGAAAAAGAAGGTCGTAAAATCTGGACTTTCTTAGGTGATGGCGAAACTGATGAGCCAGAAAGCTTAGGTGCCATCTCGCTGGCCGGTCGTGAAAAGCTGGATAACCTTATTTGGGTAGTTAACTGTAACTTGCAGCGTCTAGATGGTCCAGTACGTGGTAATGGCAAGATCATCCAAGAGCTAGAGTCCGTATTCCGTGGCGCAGGCTGGCGAGTGATTAAAGTCGTTTGGGGCGGTAAGTGGGATAGCTTACTGGCCAATGATCATACTGGTGTATTGAAACATCGTATGGAAGAAGCGGTCGATGGTGAGTATCAGCTGTATGAAGCCCGTACCCCTGAGTTCACTCGCAAAGAGTTCTTTGGTAAATATCCTGAGTTAGAAGAGATGGCTGATGCGCTATCTGATGATGATATCTCACGCTTAAATCGTGGTGGTCATGATCCGATGAAAGTCTATGCCGCTTTTAGTGAAGCTATGAAAACTAAAGGACAGCCAACCGTTATCTTAGTTAAAACAGTTAAAGGCTATGGTTTATCTACTCAAACTCAAGCAGTTAACAAATCTCATCAAGTTAAGAAGCTTGATCAAGAAGCCTTAATGTATTTCCGTGATCGCTTCGATTTGCCGTTTACTGATGAGCAGTTAGAGACCCTACCGTTTTATCGTCCTGCTGAAGACTCAGCGGAAATGAAATATCTAAAAGGTCGCCGAGAAGCCTTAGGTGGTCATCTACCTAATCGCCGTAGTGGACATATTCCATTGAATATTCCAGATTTGTCTATCTTTGATCGGGTATTGCAAGGTAGTAAAGGCAAAGAGCAGTCGACTACTATGGTCTTCGTACGTCTGCTATCTGCGATGCTAAAAAATAAAGATATCCAAGATCGCGTAGTGCCTATCGTCCCTGATGAAGCGCGCACCTTTGGTCTAGAAGGTATGTTCCGTCAATTGGGTATTTACTCTGCTGTTGGTCAAAAATATACCCCAGAAGATAGTGAAGCTTTGATGGGTTATAAAGAAGCCATCGACGGTCACATGTTAGAAGAAGGCATCAATGAAGCGGGTGCGATGAGTACTTGGATTGCTTTAGCAACCAGCTATTCTGTGAACGCCCTACCTATGATCCCTATGTATATCTACTACTCAATGTTCGGTTTCCAGCGTGTTGGGGATCTTGCTTGGGCGGCAGGCGACTGTCAAGCACAAGGCTTCTTGTTAGGCGCGACCGCTGGTCGTACTACCTTGAACGGTGAAGGCTTACAGCATCAAGATGGTCATTCACAAATCTTGTTCAACGTCGTGCCTAACTGTGTGACTTATGATCCTTGCTTTGGTTATGAGCTAGCAGTAGTAATGCATGATGGCCTGCGCCGGATGTATGGTGAAGGCGAGCGTGTTTATTATTACCTAACCTTGATGAATGAAAACTACGATCAGCCTGCTATGCCAGAGGGTGCTGAAGAAGGTATCAAACGTGGTATGTACCTGTTAGAAGATAATGGCTCAACACAAGTGCAGCTATTAGGTTCTGGGGTTATCTTACGTGAAGTACAAAAAGCGGCGCAGATATTAAAAGATGAGTTCAATATCACCGCCAACGTTTGGAGTGTGACCAGCTTTAACGAGCTGACTCGTGATGGTATGGCTTGTGATGATTACAACCGTCTGCACCCTATGGAAGAAGAAAAAGTTTCGTGGATCACTGAGCAGTTAGCCCCACATGAAGGTATCGTGGTAGCAGCAACTGATTATATGCGCAACTATTCAGAACAAATCCGTGCATGGTTACCTGATAGTCGTCCTTATACGACTTTGGGTACTGACGGCTATGGTCGCTCTGATACTCGTGAAAACCTACGTAGATTTTTCAACGTTGATGCGGCGCATATTGTTGTCGCCACGCTTAAACGTTTGGCCGACGAAGGTGAAGTGGAAATGCGCTTAGTAAAAGATGCCATTTCAAGCTTGGGTATTGATGTAGATCAGCCACCTGCTTGGCAGCAACAGCCTTATTATGACCATTCTCCAGATGCACCAGCACCAGCAGCTGATAATGTGAATCCGACTCCTGTACCTGAGTTTGTCAGTGAAGACGATGACGAAATCTCTAGTGAAGGCCGTGCTGAAGATCAAGCCGATGCCGAGCTATTAAACGATGATGACGTCAAAGAATAAAACCTATAAGACGAACATAAGACAAGGAGAAATAGGATGGAAATTAAAGCCCCCGATTTGGGTGTCGATAGTGCCGAAGTCAGTGAGATTATGGTGCAAGTCGGTGATGTCATTGCAAAGGACGATAATATCGTCTTATTAGAGTCTGATAAAGCATCGGTCGAAGTACCAAGCTCAGCTGCTGGAAAAATCACTAAGATCAATGTTGCTATTGGCGATCAAGTTACTGAAGGCACTGTACTTATTGAGCTTGATAGCGAAGCTGACAATGCTGACAATGCTGACCAACAGGTAAGTACTGAAGAAGCTGAACAAGTGCCTAAAGAAGCGGCAACCAATAAAGCTGATACTGATACCTCTGCTGCTAACGAAAAAACGGATGATGCTAGTGCGGCTACTAAGCCTAGCACTTCAGAGTCCGCAGCTGAAGAAGCGACGGCGACTACTTATGCGCTACCAGATTTAGGTGTTGATGAGGCAGAAGTGTCTGAGATTATGGTCAACGAAGGTGATATGGTCACTGCTGATCAGTCAATCTTGTTGATTGAGTCTGATAAAGCCTCAGTTGAAGTACCTGCGCCAGTAGCCGGTAGAGTTGAGAAGATATTGGTAAAAGCTGGTGACATGGTAGCTAATGGTCAAGACTTTATCGTTATCGTTAGTAGCGCAGCTGGCGCTAGCAATGAGCAAGCTGAAGCCCCTAAGGCTAAAGAAGCTACAACTTCTAAACAGGCTGCCACGCCGGTAGCGCAAACCACAGGGGAACCAAAGCAGGCCGCTGTTAAACCTGCTCCTGTGGTCAATATCGCGCCTAACAATACCACGGCTAGTAAATTAACAGAAGCTCAGGTAAATGTTAAGTCAGCGGCAGTATATGCAGGTCCTGCGGTACGTAAGCTTGCTCGTCAATTAGGGGTAGATGTCACTCAAGTTAGTGGCAGTGCGCTCAATGACCGTATCTTGAAAGAAGACTTGTTTGCGTATGTCAAAAATAGTCTGACTGCTAAGCCAGCCGCTGCAAGCGCTGTTACTGGTAGCGCAGCGCGGGCAAGCTTGCCTACATTGCCAGATATGAGCAATGCTGAGATTTGGGGCGAGACTGAAACTCAAGACCTTACCCGTCTTCAGAAAGTTTCGATACCGCAGCTTAATTACAATACCTATCTGCCACAAGTTACCCAGTTTGATCTCTCAGATATCACCGAGACGGAAAAACTACGTGGTGAGCTTAAAGGTGGTATGAAAGCGCAAGGTATTGGCCTGACTATTTTGGCTTTTATTGTCAAAGCCACGGCTTATGCTTTAACTCAGCATCCACGCTTTAACAGTCATTTAAGTGATGACAATACCCAAGTTATTTTGCGTAAGAGCGTGCATATGGGGATTGCGGTAGCTACAGATGATGGTCTAATCGTACCGGTTATTAAGAATGCTCAAGACAAAGGTATCAAGCAGATCGCTATTGAGATTGGTGAGCTGGCTGTAAAAGCTCGCGATAAGAAACTAAGTACTAAAGATCTACAAGGTGCTAGTTTCACTATCTCAAGCCAAGGTATCTTAGGGGGTACGGCCTTTACTCCTCTAGTGAATTGGCCGCAAGTGGGTATCTTAGGCGCTTCAGAGGCGACTATGCTGCCGCATTGGAACGCTAGTAAGCAAGCCTTTGAGCCACGTTTGATGTTGCCGCTATCTTTATCATATGATCATCGAGTCATTAATGGTGCTGATGCTGCAGTGTTTACTCGTTATGTGGCGAGTCTGCTGGCTGATCCACGTCGTATCTTGCTATAGAGCGGCTAGCTTTGTTTAACTAAACAAAATATTTTATTAAGAGACTGTCTACGGATGGTCTTTTTTTTGGTGTTGGTTTTATCCGTTTAGCGTTAACGGTCCTTGATAGTAGACACAAAGAAGCCAGCTATTATGCTGGCTTCTTTTACTGCGATTGTTAGTAATTAGATCACTATATTAGACCGTATTAGAACTGTTTTACAAAAGCAACGCCATAGACCCAAGGGCTGATATCAATTTGGCCAATATCATTACCATTTAAAGTAGCATCAGTTTTTATGTCCATATAACGGGCATCGATACGGAAAGCTTCAGTAGCAGCAAATGGGATATCAACACCGATATGACCCGCTACACCGACGCTATCGTCAAGATCTAAGTCACCACCAGTAGAAACTCTTTCTTTAAAGAAAGTAGTGTAGTTAACCCCAACACCAACAAATGGTTTTAGGTTCATAGGCATATTATAGCCATCGAAATGATACTGTAATGATAAAGTAGGTGGTAAGTGTTGAGTTTTACCAGTGAGTTGATTACCCAGATTATCGGTTAAGGTAAAGTCATGATGAAAAGGAATCGCTGCTAATAGTTCGATACCAACGTTATTAGCGATAAAGTACTCACCACTAATCGTTGGACGTACATCACCGTCAACATCAACCGCATAATCAGTGCCACCGGCATTGACAGTGCCGTTATCATTTTTAGGGTCAACATAGTGGGCACCAGCCGCCACTGACCAAGTACCAGCAGGTACAGCAAAGGCAGTAGTCATAGTAAGTGCAGTGGCAGCGGCTAAAACTAGGGATTGTAGTTTCATCGGATTAAATCCTTAACAAGATAAATGATTTTCAGTAATTATGGATGAGGGATGACATCGGTTACTGAGAGATAGAGTTACTATAAAAAGACAACTAGTAGCTCATAATTACTATTATACATTAAATCCCTACAAATAGTAATGATTTAAGAACAAGCCATAAATAAAGCTATGGATAACAAACAAGCCCTAAACAATTCTTTAAAGATTATTTTTATAGGTAACTGCTTATATAATCTAAAACCATAATTTTTCTAACTTCATAAATACTGTAAAATACTTTAGCTAAATCAATGTTTCTAAATTTGTAACCGCTCTTGACTGCATAACGGTTCAGGAAACCAATAAACAAAGGGTAAGTAATATGACTGGATACTGCAGTAACTCCCCTTTACGCTGCAATAACGCCCGCTTAATGCTAATAATGTCTGAGGACGATAATTGTTGTCCTGATTGTGGCTTGTCTTTAATACCTACTAATAATTTGAGCAGCAGCTCCTATAAAGAACAGCAGTTTATAGGTATAGGCTTGGCTAGCATTGCAATACTGTTATTGATACTGACCTATATTTACTACGCAAATTTTGTATAATTGAGAAAGTGATTAGTACCAATAATCAAAATAACTAGGTTAGGGCGTATTGGATATTCTAGTTCAGGCGCAATTTTACTCAATTACTGTCTACTAATTATCAATACAACAGTACATTAAGTAGCATTGAGAGTTGCTAATCAAATTCATCTTGGTATTATGATTAAAACCTAACTTAGGGTCAGCATGTTATTCCAAGCTATAAAGCGTTCGCGGCATTTTGTTTATAATATTTTGCAAAATGATGAACATGACACTTTGTTTAGTCGTTGTGTTGACTACTTTTTGATTTTATTAATTATGACTAATGTAGCGGCAGTCATTGCTGAGTCAGTCGATCAATGGTATTACCCTTACCAACAGTATTTCACTTGGTTTGAGCGCTTTTCTATCGTGGTTTTCTCCATTGAATATCTATTGCGGTTATGGAGCGTTGCTGAAGCTAAACCTAATAACACCACTTGGCGCCAACGTTGGCAATGGTTAAAGAGCCCATCAGCTTTAATCGATCTAATCGCTATTGCACCAGCATTCTTAAACTTCTTTGTCAGTATCGATTTAAGGTTTTTACGCATACTACGCCTGTTCCGTATTCTTAAGCTTACTCGTTACTTTGCTTCGATGCGCATTTTATTGGTGGTCATTAGCAAAGAGAAGGGGTCTTTCCAAGCAGTTATTTTTATACTCCTCATTATGATAGTCACTGCTTCTAGTGGTATTTATTTAGTGGAGAATCATGCTCAGCCTGAAGAATTTGAATCGATACCTAAAGCTATGTGGTGGGCGGTGGTAACTTTGACTACAGTAGGCTATGGCGATGTGACACCAATCACTAATGCGGGTAAGTTTTTAGGTGCTGTGATTACTATTTTGGGGGTAGGCTTAGCGGCATTACCAGCAGGTATTTTAGCTACTGGTCTCGCCAATGAGCTGGAGCAACGTCGCGATGAGATTGAGCAACAGTTTCGTGAGTTTTTAGTAGATGGTGATTTTGACTTAGTACAGAATCAGACTATGATTGATAAGATACGTCGTGATTTAGGATTAGATAAAGAACAAGCGCAGGCAATTGTGCTGCAAGTACTACGTGAACAAGCACTTGAGCAACGCGAAAAAGAAGTGCGTAAAAAGAATTTCTGTCCTCACTGTGGCGAGGGCTTAGACTAAGGCCTCTCATCAGCAAATAGCCGTTAATAGCTAATGATAAGTAGCTAATGGTAGAAGATATAATAAAAGGGCTAGCTTCTAATCAATAGAAACTAGCCCTTTTGCTTTTTATAGTCAATCAACGCTATAGCCTAACTAGTTAACAGTTAATTAATGGACAGCTAAAAATTATTAGCTAACTGATAGTGGTGATAGCTGCACGGGTAAGGCACGCGCGAGCTCATGAGCCACTTCTTGTGCGGCGTCAGAAAGATTTTTAGCTGGTAGCGGCAGATTTTGTAAGGTTAAATGCCAATCATCTACTTCACGGCGTAAACTGGCTACCCATAAAGTATGACAGTCCCCAGGCAGCTGTTTTAAATTAACTTCAAAAGCACGGTTGCCTTCATCATCGCTCAAATGGATTTCGCCAGCATGAACCCTTTTGAAGGCTTGCCCATAATAGGAGTTAGCAATCATGGCAATATTAGTGATATTAGCTGGTATTTTATCCAAATAAAGACGAATTTGTTCTTGGTCTAATGGAGAATGATACAGCGCTTGCTGACCGCGATCTTTACCGTTGAGACTATCGCCTTGGTGACGTACCGACTCAGCCTCATCACGCAACTGTTTAAACCATACTAGATCTTTAATAGTGCACTTATCATCATAGAGCACACAAGCAATATCAAGATCTAACGCCCCTTGGTTTTGCCTAAAACGTTTCATTTTATCTTTACCTTCAGGTTTAGGAGGAGAGAAGTCAAAGTTCAACGAAAAAAACAAAGTTTTGGCAGTCAGACCAAGCGCAGACAAGCTATCTGATAATAAAGGTGAAGGAGTAGAGGTCGTCATAATATTCCTTGCTAAAGCTGATTTATTTTAGTTGCTATTGATTTTACTGACTATTGATTTTAGTAGGTACTGGTATAGACAGGCATTTTTATAAAGAAGCTTTTAGTGCGCTGTTATTCCAAATCTATATCAGAGACCGCTTGATAAAGTAGTTGGGGCTTGGCGGCTAATAACCCTTTACCGAACCCACGTAACCACCATACTAGCTGTGAGGTCAAATTGATGGTTGCCGTTATCGTTAGCGTATCGTCATCATTCATTATCACCGTTTGATCATCGCTTAATTTACTTTCAGTCAGACTTCTACCAGCCTTTTGAGTGAAATGTAGCTCAATGGCGCTGTTCTTTCCGTGATCAGGCAATTGGCTAAGTAGAGGGTGGGTAAAGCCCATGCTGCCCGCATCTAAATAGCTATCTAGTTGGAAATTGTCAGGAGTTTGTGCTGCTGTTTCTAACAGCTCAACACTGGCAAAGCGGTGCAGAGCAAAAGTACGAATAATGGCTTTTGAATCATCAGTACGAGTGGCTAATAAGTAAATAATAACTCCGCGCTGAATAATAGCAATAGGATTGAGGGTATATTCGCTAGCTTGCGATTTATTGCTACGGGTATAACAAGCTTGAATCTGCAATTGGTAAAAAAGGGCATGATAGATGTTGTCTTTACTATGCAAGTCTATATGCGGGGCAATCAGCGGTTGAGTAGCCGGTTCGATGCGTACTCTATCAATCCAAGAATGGGTGACTTTACTGTTTTTGAGCTGTCGTCGTGCCAGATCAAACCAAGGAAATAACTCATCTAAAATAGCGGGCGGTAATAACTGGGTAAGATTGGCCTCAACCATATTAAAAGCAACCGCTTGTGATAAGTTCATATGCGGTAAGCTCTGTAATGGAGCATCATCACACCAACGCCACCCTTGCGGATTGGCATTATTTTTTTCGATAGGAAAGCGTTTAGCTAAGGCATTGAGGTCTCTTTGTACTGTGCGCAAACTGATATCAAAACCTGCCAACATGAGCTGCTCATAAATATGAGTAGTGCCTACCCAACGATTGCGCTGCAGCTGCGATAACACTTGCCATTGACGAGCAGTAGTGGCAGCCCCATGGCGATTGGCCGCATTCTTACGGCTATCACTATCTTTGCTATTATTGGTATTGTCAGCACTAATAGTATTGCTATCTTGCTCAGTCATGAAGAGATTACCTTTATAGATTAATCTTGCTTAGCGCTAGGTGATTTTATCATCGCAGAAAATTTCAGTAGCGTCTAGGCTAGATTACTGACCTTTTAGCTTAAGCGGAAGTGTTATCTGCCGTTGCGTGTGGCTGTTCAGAATGCATATGACTTTTATCGTTCTCAGCTTTACCGTGGTTTTTTTTACCTAAGTCAGCCGCTCTATCTTCAGGTTTTTGTTTAGGCTTTTTCTTATTTTTAGCTTTTTTCTTTGCCGCCTTCTTTTTCTTAGACTTTTTATCTTCTAGATCATCGGCATTAGCATTGGCTTGATTTTCATCCCATAACATCAAGCGCTGTAATACTTTACCAAATAAGGTGTCTTTACGATAGCGGCCTTTTTTGTTCATAGTATCGATAGGTAGTCCAGTCATTAGCGTCAGCGCTTCGCTAAGAGTATTGACCCCATAAACATAGAATTGTCCGGCTGCGACTGCCTCAATAATATCATCACGTAACATCAAGTGCTTGACGTTGGCCATTGGAATCACTACCCCTTGTTGACCAGTTAAGCTTTGCTCACGACAGGCATCGAAGAAGCCGGCTATCTTAGCATTAATGCCGCCAACCGCTTGGACTTCACCCAACTGGTTCATCGAGCCAGTAATAGCAAAGGCTTGGTTGATAGGGACGTTGGCCAGTGCTGAGAGCAGGGCACAAGCTTCGCTAACCGTAGCGCTGTCACCATCGATATGAGCGTAACTTTGTTCAAAGGCTAAGGAGGCACTAAAGTTCAACGCATGATGCTGACTGAACAAGGCACGCAGATAGCTAGTCATAATCAGCATACCTTTGGCATGCAAGCTGCCGCCCAGTTCGACATCACGCTCGATATCTAAAATATCACCAGTACCAATATTAGGCTGAATCAAGGCGGTCAAACGTGCGGGCATGCCAAATTCGCTATCAGCATAGCTGACTACGGTTAGCGCATTGACTTGTCCGACAGCTCCGCCATCAGTATTTATAAGTTGCTGACCGTTTTTGAGCTCCTGCCAATACAAGTCACGCAAGTATCCTGAGCGCTCATCCATATCAGCGATGGCTTGGATAACATGGCTAGCGGTGACTATCTCCTGATCTTGTAAGCGGGCATGGCGGTTGGACTCATGTAATAGCTTGATGAGACGATCACTATGTAGGCTCAAGCGGTTTTGGTCTTCAGCTTGTAAGCTTAAGTGTTCTAGTAAAGTAGCTTGTGCCTCACTATCAAAAGGGCAAAGGTCAGCATAATCAATAATATCAGCCATTTTAGCGACTAGCGCTAATTCGTGCTCGCTAGTACGGATGACATCATCATGAAAGTCAGCACGAATCTTAAACACCGCATCAAACTCAGGCTCAAGCTCTAATAACTCATAATATAAATCAGCTTCTCCTAACAGGATTACTTTTATATCAAGCTCAATAGGCGATGGTTCTAGCGATAAGCTACCAGTCAATGCCAGAATTTGTTCAAGGCTTGATAGTTTTATTTTACGAGTCTGCAAAGCACGCTTTAGCCCTTGCCAAGCATAGGGATGCTCAAGAACTTGGCTAGCTTCGAGTAATAAATAACCGCCATTAGCACGATGCAAAGCTCCAGCCCGTATCATACTGACATCAGTAATAACCGTCCCTGATTGTGTGACTTGCTCAACATGACCTAATAGATTGAGATGAGTGGGTAAGTTCTCAAAGATAACGGGTACACCCTCATCAGGCTGGTGACTGACCATAACGTTCACGGTATAACGGCTAGGCGTAGCCCCCAATACTGCTGCGACAAATTTCTCATCATCGGCATTAACGATACGCTCAACATGAGTAATCATATCGGCAAGCATCGTTTTTAAATAGTCTATTACTAGTGGCTGAGCCGAAAACTGCTCATAAATAGGGATGAATAGAGGCTCAAGAGCACGCTGCGCTATGTCACGATGTAGCGTTTCAATGCTAGCGTTGGCTTCATCTTCTAATTGCTCTAAAGTGATAGTCAGCTGGCTAAGACGCTTTTGCATGTGGTTTTTTTGGACGAAGTTGTCCAGCTTACTCTCGTAACTTTGCTCAGTTACTGACTCAGCAGTCATGGCATTGTCAGCTGCCGAGCTATCAGTCGAAGTTGCTAGCTGGCTAGGATGGACAAAGACTGCTTTATTATCATAAGGTCGAAAGCTCAGGGTTAAGTCATAAGCTTTGCCTTCAGCATTGAGTGCATCATAAGCTTGGCTTTCTTGCTGCTGAGAGGTATTGTTAATGGCTTCTATTTTACTTTGATAGTGATCGCTACGGAAACGTTGATTCAAGCGCTTGCTGGCTTGTTGCCACAAGGTATTGACTTGCTGCTTTAATAGTAGCCCTTGTCCCGTATGCAATCGTAAGGCCAAAGGCTTACGTGGGTCAGTGAAGTTATGCACATAGACCCAATCATCAGGCGTTGGTGCATCACTAGCGATGCGTTGTAGCAAACGAGTGATAATAGTGCGCTTACCTAAGCCATTCTCACCAGCAGCGAACACATGATAGCCACTAGCATTAATATCTAAAGCTGTCCGTAAGGCTTTAATAGCACGCTGCTGACCAAAACCCACGTCTAGATCATCTGCCGTACGAGTGTCTGTCGGCAGTTGGCTAGGCTCAGTGTAGCGTTTTAGATGCTCCTCTGAGATAAAGCAACGGTCATTGACTTCTGCCAAAATAGGATGCGGTAATGACTCAGCTGCCGAACTCACTTCAGCGGCTATAGTTTCTGTTATAGCTGTATCATTAGTGAGCCTATCATTAATATCAGTGTTAGCTGATGTTTGGGTCATCGCGGTGTAAGGCTGTTCAATCATAAGCGGTAAACTATCTCAAAATTTGTAAAGCTTAATAGATAAAGCTTGCGTTGTTAAGGTTTAAAAGTCGTAGCGTTAAACATTGAGCAAGTAAAACTACTATAGAGGCTAAAATCAGTAGGTCTACTAATACGGTTTTTAGCTTGTAAAGAGGATTAAAACCGAATAAATCGTCAATCTAAGCGTAGATAGTATAAGATGTCGGACATTGAGGCAATCTGCAACTATTCAAGGGGCAGCCTGCATGATAAAATAGTCGGTTCACGTGTCAAAACAGGATAACTCGTTGTATGTCAGCTTCTGCTAATGGCGCTATTAAAAGCCCTTTTACACCCTCGAATAATACTACCAATCAAGCAGCGAGTCAGCAGGCCAACATGGCTATCGACACTACTGGGTTTGTAAAAATTGCTGCACAACTGCCTCATTTAGCTGATATATTAGCGCAAGCAGTACAGTCGCTGGGTTTGTCATTAGATCATAACCAGCAGCGTCAATTGTTGTTGTACTTAGACCAGCTATTGCTATGGAACAAAGCTTATAATCTAACTGCTATTACTGAGCCTAAAGAGGCCTTGATTAAGCATGTTATCGATTGCTTGGCTATTATAACGCATTTGCCAGCTGGGGCTTTGTTGGATATCGGTACAGGCGCTGGACTACCAGCAGTTATTATTGCTATTTGTCAGCCTGAACGCCAGTGTAGCGCTCTCGATAGCAATCAAAAAAAGATTCGTTTTATTAAGCAAGTCAGCAGTGAGCTTGGTCTACATAATGTACAGCCTATTGCGGCACGTATTGAAGCCCATGAAGGACAATATGAAGTGGTAACTTCTAGAGCTTTTGCTAGTTTGACTGATTTTGTATTGGCTGCTGAGCCCAAGCTAGCTGCAAGTGGTCATTTATTTGCGATGAAAGGAAAAGCGCCAACCACTGAAGAGTTACAAGCGTTAAATCAACAGTGGCAAATTGAAACTATTAAGTTAACGGTTCCTGGTTTAGACGACAGTCGGCATTTGATTGAACTATCTAAAATAGGCTAGCGCATGCTACGGCCTGTTCAATAGGTCGACTAACCAGCTTTTGCTGATAGCCCGTTTTATAAGCTGTTTTTAACGATAAAGTTAGGGTGATACTACTAAGTGCGCCGCTGTAGAGCAACTATACTGCCGAGTAGAATAAACCTATTAATAATAAAACAGGCGCTAGTGATAAGCGCCAAATTAATCAAATTGAGTGAGTGTATGGAAATCATAGCAATTGCCAATCAAAAAGGCGGCGTTGGTAAGACCACAACGGCGGTAAATTTGACGGCCAGTTTGGCGGCCAAGCGCAAGCGTGTACTGCTGATTGACTTAGACCCACAAGGCAATGCAACCTCAGGAACAGGCTTGGACAAGAACGATTTGGAGCTGACTATAGCTGACGTTCTGCTCGATGGGGTTTCCTTGCAGCAAGCCACCGTCAGAAGTCCAGCAGGTTTCGATGTAATCGGTGCCAATCGTGAGCTGGCGGGTATGGATATTACCTTGATGGGGCAGACCAATAGTCACGAATTATTAAAGACAGCTATGCAGGTATTAGTAGCTGATCAACAGCAAGCGCAAAAAAAGGCCTATGATTATATTGTTATGGACTGTGCGCCCAGCTTGAACTTGTTGACTATTAACGCTTTGATTGCTACTGACAGCGTGATTATTCCGATGCAGTGCGAATATTATGCACTAGAAGGTTTAGCCGATCTATCGCAGACTATCGAGCGGTTGACAGAGCTGAACCCACCTCTATATATACGCGGTGTAGTCAGAACCTTATTTGATGCTCGTAACACTTTAGCCAACGATGTTTCTGCTGAGCTACAAGCCCATTTTGGCGATATCATGTACAAAACCCATATCCCAAGAAATATTCGTTTGGCAGAAGCGCCTGCCCATGGCATGCCGATATTGATGTTTGATAAAAGCTCAAAAGGGGCGATGGCTTATCAACAACTGGCAGCAGAAGTGATTAAGCAAAGCCCAAAAAAACCCGCTAAGTAATGGGTTAAGTGGCGAACATATTTAGCAGTAACTACTGTAGTCATTAGTAAGCCGTTATTAACCAGCAAGCGGCTTTTATTTTAGTATTAAAGGATAGGTAATCATGGCGAAAAAACGAGGTTTGGCTGCCAATCGAGGTCTAGATGCCCTATTGGGATCAATCAAAAAAGAAAAGCAAATCACCGCCTCTGCTTTACGAGATGATAGGGTTGTGCATCATGACCTAGCAGTAGAAGAAACCTTGCCAGCTACAGCATTAAGTGTCTCGTCAGAGGCTATTGACTCTAAGCCTACTAAAGGTAGTAATGGGAGCGCTGAGCAGTCAGCTGTTGATACAATAAGTACTAAAACCGAAACTAAAACTGCAAAGGCCGCTAATCGCACTCGTACAGTACGTAATAGTGGTGCTAATAGTAAAGCTAGCACTCTTAAAGTACGTAGTCAGATTGATACTGGCGCTAGTGAAGATCAGATCAGTCTGATACAGATTGATGTGATGAAATTGCAAGCAGGGAAATACCAGCCCCGTCGTGATATGAGTGAGACTGCATTGGCAGAACTAGCTTCTTCTATTGAGCAGCATGGGGTGATGCAGCCTATTGTTATTCGACCCTTGCTAGCAACTGAAGATAAAAGCACGGCTATAGTTACTCACGAAATTATTGCTGGTGAGCGGCGTTGGCGTGCAGCAAAAATGGCAGGTAAAGCGGTCATTCCAGCGATTGAACGAGCGTTGTCTGATGAGTTAGCTATTGCCTTAGCGTTGATTGAGAATATTCAGCGTGAAGATCTATCGGTGATTGAGCAAGCCGCTGCTCTACAACGTTTCCATACAGAATTCGGCATGAGTCATGCGATGATTGCCGAAGTGGTTGGTAAAGCCCGCACTACAGTATCGAACCTACTACGGCTTAATCAGCTCCATGACACAGTTAAAGACCACTTAGCTAATAGCGCTTTAGATATGGGTCATGCTCGCACGCTATTGGCCCTATCCTCAGAACAACAACCGATTATTGCCCAGAAAATTATTGATGGTGGTATGACCGTGCGTGAAGCTGAAAAATTGGTTAAATCTATTTTACAACCCCCAGTAAAAGCTGATCCTGTGGCGGCAGTAGTAAGCCATGACGCTCAGCGTATGACTCAGCGTCTGACTGACGCGTTGGGAGCAGAAGTTAAGCTTAAGCATAAAAAAGATGGTCAAGGTAGTGTGGAGATATTTTTCCATGATCAACAGCAACTAGTCGCTTTGATTGAACAGTTGGCGGCACAGCATTAACCTTCTCAATGATAAATATTTTGACTAACAGATAACTATCTCATTAAGCAGTAGTAGCAGTAAGATGTATGGCAGGCAAGCTAGGGTTTTTAAACTTAAATACTAGTGCGGTATGCCTGTTGGCTAATTGATGCCACTATAAGCTCTAGTAAGCTACTGTAGAGCAGCATTAATTATCGCTAGTGTTGACTGATGATTGTTCAACACCGCGTAGCCTTTATATATAATTGATATATAAATACTAGCTACTGCTAAATATTGTCAATAACCGTTATATTGAAGCAATATAGCGTAAATAGTGGAATGCTACAATCTAGTGCTTTTGCTAACTTTATGTCTTATAGTTTATTTGGTTAATCCTAGACTATTAGTCATAATTTATTAATTGTATAAGTCACTCGCTATTGCTGTGGTTTGCATTGGACTAACCACCTTATATAAGTGAAAAACTCACAAAACATTATTTAAACTGAGGCTTTTATGAGCCAATCTTTGCAAGCTAATATAACCAAAACCTCTGCCGATAAGATGCAAGAGTCTGGGTCACCGCTACCGTTACCTCCTAAGCATAAAACTCTATTCCGTCTGTTAGCTTATCTAAAGCCGTATTGGTGGGCACTAGTATTGACGATCATTGGTTTCGCTATCAATGCCGGTACTGAGATTTGGATTGCTAAACTATTGCAATACATCACTGACGCTATCAATCAGAATGACCAAGCGAAACAAAATCTGTTTCCGCTGATTATTGTGCTGTTATTCTTCGTACGGGGTGTGGGTAGCTTTTTGGGTAACTATTATACGGCTTTAGTATCGCGTAACTTAGTCTATGAGCTGC
Source organism: Psychrobacter sp. TAE2020 (assembly GCF_018919485.1). Taxonomy (GTDB): domain Bacteria; phylum Pseudomonadota; class Gammaproteobacteria; order Pseudomonadales; family Moraxellaceae; genus Psychrobacter. Next base: position 716,048 of record NZ_JAHLMU010000001.1, on the reverse strand, counting down.
GCGTGCAAGTGTTTAATAAACTGTTGCGCTTACCTAGCTCGTTTTATTTAGCCAATCCTTCTGGTACTATTTCCTCTAAACTTATCTTCGACGTTGAGCAAGTCACCGCAGCTAGTACTGACTCGATGAAGACTCTGCTGCGTGATGGCTTGACAGTAGTAGCGTTGATTGGCTTTTTGCTATATAGCAACTGGCGTTTAACCTTAATTTTATTTTTAGTGTTACCGCCTATATTATGGCTGATTCGTTTAGCCTCAAAACGCTATTTGACCCTCTCAAAAGATATTCAACAAACTATGGGTGATGTTAGTCATATTACCAATGAGGTAGTCACTGGTTATCAAGTTGTCAAAAATTATGGCGGTCAAGCCTACGAAGCGCAACGTTTCGATAATACTTCTAAGCGCAACTTGCGCCAAGGCATGAAGATAGTAGTAACTAATAGTATCAACACCCCAGCTGTGCAGCTATTAATGGCGATAGCGATGTCGGTGGTGGTATGGTTAGCTTTACGCCCTGCAGTGATTGATAATATCTCAGCGGGAGAATTCATCTCTTATATTGCTGCTGCAGGGTTACTCAGTAAGCCAGTACGCTCGTTAACTGATATCAATCAAAAGCTGCAAAAAGGCCTCGCCGCTGGTGAGTCTATATTTGCGCTACTCGATGAGCCTGAAGAGCAAAATACTGGCGTGCTCAGTCCCACACTTTCCGGTGAGATTAAGCTGGATAAAGTCAGTTTGGTTTATCCTGATTCAACTATTGCCTTACAAGATTTTAGCTTAGATATCCGTGCTGGCGAAACCATTGCGTTGGTGGGCCGAAGTGGTGCTGGCAAGTCCTCGTTAGTTAATCTATTGACTCGTACCTTGAACACCACTTCAGGGCAGATCACTATGGATGGTATGGCTATTGAAGACATCACTTTGGAGAGTCTGCGCTCACAGATTGCTATGGTCAATCAACAAGTAGTATTATTTAATACTACGGTATTTAATAATATTGCTTATGGTAGTTTGGCCAGTAAGTCGCAAGCTGAGGTAGAACGAGCTGCCAAAGATGCCTTTGCTCATGACTTTATTACTAAGATGCCCCAAGGCTATCAAAGTGAAGTCGGTGCCGAAGGCTTACAATTATCTGGCGGTCAGCGTCAGCGCTTATCTATCGCCCGTGCTTTGCTAAAAGACTCGCCTATTCTTATATTGGATGAGGCTACTAGTGCTTTAGATAATGAGTCCGAGCATTATATTCAACAAGCCCTCGATAACGTTATGAAAGATCGTACTACCCTAGTGATTGCTCATCGTCTGACTACTATTGAGTCCGCCGATCGCATTGCAGTACTAGATAACGGTAGGATTGTGGAGATTGGTACTCATGACGAGCTATTACAGAATAAGAGCTATTATGCGCAGATGTATGAGCGTGACTTTAAGTGATGGCATGGTTAAGTAATGAAACTGTCAAATAATGAAACGCTATTACAGTTAAAGGTCTATAACCTTTTAAGAGTGCAACAAAATATTAACTGAGCAAGTGACCAACCGGATAATTGAGTGAGAGCTAATAGATGAGTCTGGAGACGGCGATTACTAAGGCATGGCAACGTCAAGCGCTTTGGCTATGGTTACTATTGCCCCTTAGTTGGCTGTATGGTTTGCTGAGTCTAGTACGTCGTCAAGGCTATAAGCTTGGCTGGTTGCAGAGCTACCGTGCGCCTATTCCAGTAATGGTAATTGGTAATATTACTGTTGGTGGTAGTGGTAAGACTCCGCTTATTATGGCGTTAGTTGATTATCTACAACAGCATAAGCTACGAGTGGGTGTGATCAGTCGTGGTTATGGTGGCGATAGCGATAAGATGCCAGCTCTAGTGACTAGGACTAGCTTGCCAAATGAAGTAGGGGATGAGCCTAGTTTAATCGTCAGTATGACTGAGGTGCCGATGGCGGTATGCCCTAATCGACAACAAGCCATTGCTATTTTATTGCAAGCGCATCCTGACTTACAGCTAATAATCGCTGATGACGGTTTGCAGCATTATGCCCTGCAGCGAGACATAGAGTGGATAGTAGTCGATGTGGCTCGCGGCTTTGGTAATCAGCAGCTACTACCTACTGGGTTTTTGCGTGAGCCGCTGGCAAGACTGAATGGGGCGACTGTTATTGAGCATAAAAAGCTCGATAGTGCTGACTCTGAGTTCACCGCTCATCATCTAACTATGCAGTTGCAGCCGAATACTTTGCGGGCGTTGCGGGGCAGTTCAGTCGCTAATAATTGCAATGAGCAATCTTCTTCGCTGATAATACAGAGTGAGGCGCCTGTAGCAGGTAGCACTGTACATGCGGTTAGTGGTATCGGCTATCCGCAGCGATTCTTTGCTACTGCTGAGAGCTTAGGGTTAGTAGTGATCGCTCACCCTTACCCTGACCACTATGACTTTGAGTTGGCAGATTTATTGCAGTATCAGCAGTATCCTATCATTGTCACTAGTAAAGATGCAGTAAAAATAAGCGTGCTATTGGCCGATCACCTGAGTATGCCCGCCTCAACGGTAAGCAAAACTGACATTGAAGCTTTGCTTGCTAGAATTTGGGTATTACCAGTGACTGCTAAGCTATCGGCTAGTTGCTATGATGAGCTACAGCAGCAATTAAATAGTCTGGGGCTGAAGCTATAGTCAGTATTGATCGAAATGCAATTATTTACAATAGCTCGCTGCCACTATCATCATTTCAAAAAACAGATTTAAAAAAACAGATCTCAAAAAAATAGGATTCAATCATGTCGATCGTCTCATCGCCTGCTAAGACTCATATCGTCATTCCTGCGCGCTTTAAAAGTACCCGTCTACCTGGTAAGCCATTATTAGCTATTCACGGTAAACCAATGATACTTTGGGTCGCTGAAAAAGCAAAATCGGCAGATTTCGCTGATGACATGTGCATTGCTACTGATGACTTACGTATCGCTGAGGTTTGTCGTGATGCTGGGTTTGAAGTGGTAATGACTCGTAGTGACCATATATCTGGCACCGATCGTCTGGCAGAAGTGGCCGCTATAAAGGGTTGGGCACAGCAAGATATTGTCATCAACATGCAAGGCGATGAGCCTTTAGTACCCCCATCATTGTTGCAGCAAGTCAAAGATTTACTAGTACGAGATGAAGCTAGTGTTATGGCAACTTTGTATGAGCCGATTGAAGATAATGAAACCTTTAGACGACCTTCAGTAGTTAAAGTAGTAAGCGCTACTTACCCTATTAGCTATCAGTCCGGAAATAGTCCTGATAGTAGTACTAACCGTATTGAGTACCAGCGGGCACTGTACTTTAGCCGCGCCCCAATTCCTTGTGATCGTGATAGTGCTTTGGCAGAAAACCCAGAAGTAATAGCAGCAGCACCACAAAATGCTAAGCGTCATTTAGGCTTATATGCTTATCGAGTCAGCTTGCTGCAGCAGTTTGTACATTGGCTACCTACCGCCTTAGAAACCCTAGAGAGCCTAGAGCAACTACGCGTTTTGGAGAATGGGGGCGCAATTGCTATCCAAGCGGCAACCCTCAAGCTGCCAGCAGGAGTAGATACTCAGGAAGATTTAGAGCGCTTAAATGCTATGAGTTTAGCTGACTTTAAAGACTATACTGGCCAGTAAATAGCCTAAGTAAATATCTACTTTATTACAAATACTAGTATTTAAGAGCATCACTATAAACATTAATACTAGTCAAAAAAGCTAGTAGTTAGCGGCGTAATATATTTTGTATTTAGCTAGATTAAAAGAATAAAGGGATATCAAGCGTGGACGAGATCACCGACGACATTTATTTTGCAGAGCTATTACCTTGGCAACACCAATTATGGCAGCAAATAACAGCACGAGTGTTGTCGCCATCATCAGCTTTACCACACGCCTTATTAGCTGCTGGCATGCAAGGTATGGGCAAGCGCGCTTTTGTCTGGCGATTAGTGGCTTGGCTATTATGTCGAGAGCGTGATCAACATCCAGCTGGCGCTTGTGGTCATTGTGTCAGTTGCCAGTGGCTCAGATCAGGTACCCATCCAAGCTTACAAGTACTGCCATTAGCGCAAATGCCTATTAGTGTGGCGAGCGCCAACAGCAGTCAAGCCGCTGAGCTAGCAACTAAAACCAGCAAAAAGTCAGCCAAAGCGATTGCTAAAGCTTCCTTCACCATAAAAATTGACGATATTCGTGCCTTGCAACCTTTTATCTATCAAGGTGGGCAGGGTATACGTATTTGTGTCTTAGATTATGCCGAACAGATGACTATTGCTGCTGCTAATGCTCTACTAAAAACCCTTGAGGAACCCCAAGCGCAAGTGCATTTGTTCCTAATTAGTGATACGCCAACTCAGCTGTTACCTACTATTAAGAGTCGGGTGCAGCAGCTGCCATTGCAACAAATAGAAGCTAGCGCTGCCCAGCATTATGTTACCCAAGCTCTAGGTAGCACTATTAACCGTGAAGCTATTGGATCTTCGCAAATAGCGCAGTTATTGCAGTTGGCTAATGGCGCTCCGTTAGCGGCAATAGATTTAGCGCAAGCCGCTTGGTATAGTAAGCGCGTGCTTTGGCTAACCACATGGCAAGCCTTACGTAGTGGCAAACGTAGCGCTATAGCAGCTAGTGATTACTGGCAGAGTCAGCTGGATATAGCCGATTTTATAAAGTTGACTGAAATGATGATATTGGATATTCAGCGGGTCTGTTTAGGGCTAACAAGCAGTCAGCAAGATATAGAGTTGCCAAAAGTTATCACCACTTATCAGCCTAGTGAGGCTGCGCTTGAAGCTATGCTGTACCAACTACAGCAAGTGAAGATAGCTCTACAACAAAATGTGCAAGAAAAATTCGCCTATGATAAGCTGATGCAGCAGTTAGCACAGTTGTAAGCTTATCTATGCTAGTCAAGCACAGCAGTAAATAAGTATTTTAATGATTAAGGCTGGTCATAAACCAAGCTTAAACCTATCTTTTATATTAGGAGCTAACGATGGTAATGCCAAGTCGCGGTGGAATTATTAGTTGTCATATTACAGATATAGCAATGCTGTACGCCAGCTACTTATCTTTTGTAGATAATGGGGCATTATTTGTAGTAAGCGAGCGCATTCAGCAATTGGGTGATGAAGTATTCGTTGCCGTGACACTACCTAATTCTAGTGAGCGGTTGCCGATGAATGGCAAAGTGGTTTGGCTCAATCGCAAGGCTCAGGCCAATCGTCCGGCAGGTTTTGCGGTACAAATAGGCAAAGATGTTAGTGGGCAGAAGATCAAAAACGAAGTTGAGCATTTACTGGCCGGTAAACTTGATAGCCAGCAAGCGACTTATACTATGTAATTGCTAATTGCTGACTATTAGTCCTAAATATTAGATAGCTGCTAAATACTAGTTAGTTTGTCAGTATATAAGTTAGTAAGGGCACTATGATCTACAGCTTAGCAGCTATTATTTATTTCGTCCAGATGATGAAGAAATAATAACTGTTTTATTGGCTAAAAATGCTAATAGCGTGGGGGTACATACATATCATCAGGAATAGGTTCACGATAGTATTCATCATCACGCTTGCGTTCAGGCAGTTGAACTTCATCACGAGGGACATCGTCATAAGGTATCTGCTCTAGTAGATGAGCAATACAGTTAAGACGGGCACGTTTTTTATTATTACCCTCGACTACCCACCAAGGAGCTTCTGGAATATGGGTACGCTCAAACATAGTCTCTTTAGCTTTAGTATAATCTTCCCAACGCCGACGAGATTGTAAGTCCATCGCTGACAGTTTCCATTGCTTAAGCGGATCATGAATACGACTCATAAAGCGTGAATGTTGCTCATCATCAGTGATCGAAAACCAATACTTGACTAAGCGGATACCTGAACGTACTAGCATGCGCTCAAATTCTGGTACCGACTGAAAAAACTCCTCATACTGTGCATCGGTACAAAAGCCCATCACTCGTTCAACACCTACGCGGTTATACCAGCTGCGATCAAATAATACAATTTCACCTGCCGCTGGTAAATGAGCAACGTAACGCTGAAAATACCATTGAGTTTGCTCACGTTCCGTAGGGGCAGGCAAAGCTGCGACTCTACAAACACGTGGGTTTAAGCGCTGAGTGATACGTTTGATAGCACCGCCTTTGCCAGCTGAATCACGTCCTTCAAAGATTACTACAATACGCTCACCGCGATCAACTGCCCAATCTTGTAGTTTTATCAGCTCGCGCTGTAGGCGCACTAATTGTTGAAAATAAGTGCGGCGATCAAGCTTTTCTTGTTCGGTCATGACTAGCCCGTCAAAACGAGAGTCATTTATGTAGTCATCTATCTCGTTTTCGAGTTCTTCATCATAAGCATCGATCAAGTCCTGATGCATCTTACGGCGTAGCTCATCATCAAAAACTTCCTTATCCATTCGTTCAATGAAGTTATCACATTCAGCGGCGCTTAGTTCGCTAAGCTCTTTTGTGGTCAATGATTTTGGATCAATAGATGAGGGTATCTTAGCCATAATAAACTCCTAATAGCGGACTTAGACTTAGTCTATGGTTTTCAGCTCTACTTATATAGTATACCTTCAAAGCTGCTGGGTAATAAGCGCTTGTCTGTTAACGCCTAATTAATATAACTATCAAGCGATGACAGCTCCAACCATAAACAAAAAAATACCCTCTAATCCGGCGATTAAAGGGTAAGTAACAGTAGGCGAATATTCTATCCTAGAAGCTTACTTCTCTAAGATACAAGTAACTCCTTGGCCACCAGCAGCACAGATTGAGATTAGCGCACGGCCTGAGCCTTTTTGATCAAGTAGCTTAGCAGCAGTGGCTAATATACGACCACCCGTAGCAGCAAAAGGATGTCCGGCAGCAAGTGATGAGCCGTTAACGTTTAATTTACTACGATCTATCGAGCCTAAAGGTGCATCAAGACCTAAGCGCTGTTTACAGAAGCTTTCATCTTCCCAAGCTGCCATAGTAGACAATACTTGTGAGGCAAAGGCTTCATGGATCTCATAGAAGTCAAAATCTTGTAGAGTCAGACCTGCACGCTCAAGCATACGTGGCACTGCATAAGCAGGAGCCATCAATAGGCCTTCTTTATCACCAGATTTACCAATGAAATCTACCGCTGCGGTCTCTTGATGAACGATATAAGCTAACGGCTTAAGTCCACGCTCTTTAGCCCAATCTTCATTAGATAATAGTACACAAGAAGCACCATCAGTTAATGGGGTTGAGTTGGCCGCTGTCATGGTTGGATTGGCATTATTCTTACCAAAGGCTGGCTTCAACTTGCCCAGTTTTTCTATAGTTGAATCGGGACGTAAGTTATTATCACGAGTTAAGCCCTTATAAGGCGTTAATAAATCGTCAAAGAAACCTTCATCGTAAGCACGTGCTAAGTTTTTATGACTGTTAAAGGCTAGCTCATCTTGGTCTTCACGGCTGATATTCCACTCAAGCGTAGTAATCGCTTGATGGTCGCCCATAGATAGGCCCGTACGTGGCTCACCATTTTGTGGCGCATCGATTAAATCTTTCGGATCAAACTTGCTTAATGCTTGAAGACGCTGCTTCATGTTTTTGGCAGAGCCCAGCTTTAATAGGACTTTACGCAAGCCGTCACCAATAGCAATAGGAGCATCTGAGGTAGTATCAACACCGCCAGTGATGGCTGAATCGATGATACCCAAAGCAATTTTGTTCGCTGAAGCGAAGGTTGCTTGTACGCCTGTACCACAAGCTTGTGAGATATCATAAGCAGGTGTTTGTGGATTTAACGCTGTATTTAGGGCGGCTTCGCGAGTCAAGTTAATATCACGGCTAAGCTTAATTACCGCACCGGCAACTACTTCACCTAATAACTCATCTTGTAAGTTATAACGCTCGATTAAGCCGTTAAAGGCCGCAGTAAGCATATCAGTATTACTAGCCTCTGAATAAGCACCATTAGAGCGTGCGAAAGGAATACGGTTACCGCCTAAAATAGCTACACGATGCTGACCTGAGATCACTTTTGTAGTGCTTTTCTTAGCGGCAGGGCTCTTGGTGGCAATACTTTTATCAGTAGCACTTTTATCAGTAGAACGCTTAGTCGCAGAACTATCAGTAGCGGTAGTTTTTTGTTGCTTGCTATCCTCTTTTTGTTCTGGTTTCGGCTCTGATTTCTCTGCTAGTTTTTGCTCTTCTTTATTATCGCTAGCTTTTTTTAGTTGTTTTTCATCATCACTGTTATTGTCAGATTTTACACTGGCTCTTTCATCAGCATCTGCTGTATCAGGTGTCTTACTATCTTTATCAGTGTCAGCTGCGCTTGATTTCGCTGCTTTATCAACACTCTCAACAGCAGTATTTTCTTCTAGCTCTTTAGCTTCATTGATTAATTGGTCTTTTAGTTTGGCTTTTTTAGCCGTTTGATCATTTTCAGTAGTTTCTTGCACCGGTTTGCCAACAGCATCAACAATATCAGTAGCTTTTTTGAGCTCAGCAATAGAGTCGTAATGGGCGCTATTATCTTTATCTTCAGCTTTTGGGGTGGTAACCGTTTTACTAGCAGTAGCTACGGCCCCTTTTTTTACTACGGTACTGTCGATGACTGGACTATCTTTTGGGTTACTCATAATAGGTTCCTTAGGTATATATATAGTTAATTGTACAAAGTTAAAAAGTGCAGGCTGTATATCAGGTTATATAAAAAATATATAAAGCTAATAAGTCATGCGCTATGCTTCTAGTTTTCTAAAGTAAACAGTAGTATAAATAAGGGCGATACGCTTAGCATCATAAATTAACTGGTCAACAGTAAATTACTAGCATCAAGCCATTAAGTATCCAATATTTTGCTTTGCATACCGTATTATTAATAGTAGACCAAAGATGGCTTGTTAAAAACGTTCATAAGCCAAAATAAGCATAATAGTCGGATTAATGGAATAGGAAACGTTGAGCAGCATTAACAATGGTGAATATTATAGTTGCCTATAATAATAAGTTTTTATCATGCTATTGTAGGTCTTTAGCAAATCGAGTAACGGCTGTAGTGCTATAAGTAACTATAAATTAACACTGCAAAAAAATGATCCTTAGTAGAGAGTAAAAGTATAGCGCTACAGAACTACTCAGTATCTATAACCAAAGTTGCATAATGGCAGTTTTGATAATATATTGTTATCGTTATTCACATAAGCTATAACCTATAGGCTTGATTTTAACACAAGCCTTGCTAAGGTGATGATAAGCTAGTGGGCTATCTTGTATACTGGTTTGTTTACAGATTGCTATAGACAAGGCTGTTTTTTGGACATGTATAGTAGGGGCGTGTATAGTTGATAAAGTTTAAAACTCACTCACTAGTATTGATTACTCAACAGCTTTATTTAGCAGTAGTTGCTGGCAAAAGTTGCATACGCCCCAGTAACCGTAACGAGTAAAAAGTTGTTTATCAAAAAGTTGTACAAATTATTATTATAATTATCTGGGTTTTGTCGCTCTTGTGAAATATAAATTTGCTAAGCTATCTGCTATTAGCCGTATAAATTTTTCAGTATTTAACAGAGTCTAACCATCACCTTTATATGTTCAGCCTCTTAATTCTCACCCTTTTAATCTCAACCACAGGATTATGTTATGTCAGACCGTTATGGTAATTTTGTTAAATCGTCTATTGGCAAAAAAGTTGCAAAAAATTTAGGATTACCACTACCAGTAGGTTTAGATAGATTTGAGAGTGGTCAGCGTTTGGTACGTGGTAGTGCGCTGATTGGTTCAGCCACCGGCGATGATAGTCGTGTCAGCCAAGCTATTGCCGGAATTTTATCAGAGCTGCACGTCGAAGTTTTTGTTAATAGCGACGATGGTATCAAAGAGGCGCTTGCTGATGCTGGCGTGGAAGCTAAAGCCAGCACTAGTGGTGAAGACAAGTACAAAGTTCTATTGTTTGACGCTAGCAATATCAGTAACGCTAGTGAGCTTAAGCAAGTTTATGAATTCTTTCATGCCGTTGCACGTCGCGTTGAACGTTCAGGACGAGTAGTAATTATCGGTCGTCCACCAGAAGCTGCCGACGATATCGAAACGGCATTGGCTCAACGAGCACTTGAAGGTTTTATCAAGTCAGTAGGTAAAGAGTTCAAACGCGGTATTACTGCTCAGCTTATTTATGTGGCCCAAGGTGCTGAACAGAATTTAGATTCAACTTTAAGATTCTTTACTTCAGCGCGCTCAGCTTATGTATCAGGTCAAGTGATCCGAGTGGGTAATGGCACCGCTATCGATATCGATTGGACTCAGCCGTTAGGCGGCAAGACTATGCTTGTGACTGGTGCCAGTCGTGGTATTGGTGAAGCTATCGCTCGGGTACTAGCTCGTGAAGGAGCACACGTTATTTGTTTAGATGTCCCACAACAACAAGCGGACTTACAAAAAGTAGCCAGCGAGATTAGTGGCTCAACTTTATTGGTTGATATTACTACTGATGATGCTGGAGAGCAGATCGCAGATGCAGCGCAAAAGCGTGGCGGACTGGATGCTATTATCCATAATGCTGGCATCACGCGTGACAAAACTCTAGCCAATATGGATGAGCAAAAGTGGGATATGGTTATTAATATTAATTTGGCTAGTATTGCTAAACTTAATAAATATCTGCTTAGCCATGACGTTGTCAATCAAGATGCCCGTATAGTCTGCGTTTCATCAATTTCAGGCATCGCTGGTAACTTAGGTCAGACCAACTACGCTACCTCAAAAGCTGGCGTTATCGGTTTAGTAGATGCTACTGCTAAACAGTTAGCAAGTGGTGATAAAGGTATTACTATTAATGCAGTAGCACCAGGTTTTATTGAGACCCAAATGACCGAAGTGATTCCTTTTGCTATCCGTGAAGCGGGTCGCCGGATGAACTCTATGAGTCAAGGTGGACTACCAATAGATGTTGCTGAAACTATCGCTTGGTTAGCTTCTCCAGCTTCTGGTGGTCTCAATGGCAATACAGTACGGGTCTGTGGTCAAAGCTTGCTGGGTGCATAGTCTTACTGCATCTAGCTAAATGGCTCTAGTAATAAATGCTTGCTAAAAATTTGTTAATTAATATTGATAAAGCTGCCTGTGGG
>NZ_JAHLMU010000001.1:38654-704806 GCF_018919485.1 Psychrobacter sp. TAE2020 | reverse complement strand
GATAAAAAATCTTTTAGCTTGACTGAGCCTAGTGAGTATTTAGGTTTACTATTGCGATCTATAAACTACTCAATAGCTGGCCCAACAGCTCTTATTGCTGATAGTTATATTTTATTTTAAAGGATTAGCGAGCGCTTTATAGCTAATCTAATGAATAAGTGATGCGCACTGTCGTACTATAAAACCTAGTATGAAAGCTACTATAAAATGCTGTAAAATGAGTACCATAACAGTCTAATTGCCCGCTAATAACTATTGGATCAGCTTTTAACAACTGGTCAGTAACCAGCTGCCCTAAAATTTACCTCGTATTATCTAGGATTAAATTATGTCAGATAAACATTTTGATGCACTGCCAAAAGCGCATACTACTTATGCCAATATTATAAAAAGCTTATTACCTATTGGTAATAGCGGTAAAGTTAGCAAAGATCAATTGCCACAAGCGACTTACTCTGTCGATAATTTACATATTGACCAAAATAACCTTGACGACTATCGCAAGATTTGTGGCTTTATGGACGATGGTAAGATTCCTATTACTTACTTTTCAGTGCTATCACAAGCCCTACAGATGAATATGATGGTCAAAGAGCCGTTCCCATTTGCAATGTTAGGCTTAGTTCATGTCGAGAATTTGGTCACTCAGTATCGTAAGATTGGCGAGCGTGAGACGGTTAGCTTGTCAGTTACTTTTGATAATCTACGTGACCATGCGCAAGGTCAACAGTTTGATTTTGTCACTACAGTGAAATCGCAAGAAGATGTGATTTGGGAAGGTACTTCTACTTATCTAGCTCGTAGTGATAAAAAGGACAATGCTGGCCTTAAAAGTAAGCCGCGTCCAGTAACCGTCAAGCCGATGGTGGATGAGAAAGGCGTACATAAAATATTCGAAGTTCCTGAAGATATTGGTCGCCGTTATGCGTTTGTGTCAGGTGACTTTAATTTGATTCATTTACATCCTCTATCAGCACGTGCGTTTGGTTTTCCTAAAGCTATCGCTCACGGTATGTGGTCTAAAGCCAAATGCTTGGCGATGATGGGCGAGTTGCCAGAAGCTTGCTCTGCACAAGTATCCTTTAAGCTACCGATCTTCTTGCCAGCGGAAGTAGAGCTGATCGCTGAACCTATTGCTAAGCTTGAGAGTACTGATGACAGTTGTGTATTTGGCTTGTACAGTGCCAAAAATGACAAACCCCATCTTGCCGGTCATGTGACTTTAGTGGACGAGAAAAAAGCTTAATACGAAAGTCTTTTAAATGCTCTTATAATTACCTTAGTAGCGCCACGATTGAGTAATCAAACATGGCGCTATTAGCCATAAATTCCATTAGCCATCATGAAAACTATGATTATGACCCCTAATAATTCTGCCCAAAGCTCAAACTATTCGCTAAGCCAAGATACTGCTGTCAATACCCAAAGTAATACTGAAGCTAAGGTTAACACTGAGGCTGATACGAGTACTTTAGCTAATAGTGTCATTAATAGCGAAAACCCTAATAATGGTTGGCAAATTAATAGTCTCAAAACTGAATATATTAAAACTGACCATTTTGACACGGATAATTCTATCGATTTGGCCTCTATACTAACGCCTTATTATCGACCTGATGAGCAGACTATCGTTTGCGGGGCGCTTGATGAGGAGAAAGTACAAGCGTTAGCCAAGGCTGGGGTTGAGCTAGTCGTTAACTTGCAGCCTGATGAGGAGTTAAGCTTTGATGAGGGTGCAGCAGTTACTCAAGCCGGTATGGCTTATGAGCAGTTAGCGATCAATGGTGCTGCTGATCTTAAGCAGCTCAAAATACTAGCGTTTGATAATATCTTGCGTAAGTATCAAGGTAAAAAAATAGCTATGCATTGCAAGTCTGGCGGTAGAGTCGGCGCAGCAACTGCTCTACGTGCTGGCTGGTTGCGTGGTCGTAAGATGGAAACGGCAATGGCAAGGGGCTACAGTCACGGGTTGACGAAAATGCTAGAACAAGAGACCCACGAGCGCTTATTAGTGCCTCGGTAGTGGCTGGCGATAGCGCATCGTGAGTTAGTTATAAAACAGGTGACCTTTGGGTGGCCTGTTTTACTATTAACGGTTAATCGTTAACCGCCATTAATAGCTAGTGCTAACCTCGAAAACATTGCTTCCATACTGCTTCCCTATTGCTTAAATACTATTTGCACACCATAAGGCCTTGATGATGATCGATAATAAAACTAGCCGTAGCAATATTGATACTGACATTAGTACAGTTACTGAAGCCACTAAGCTCAAAATCCAGCAAGGCTTGCAGCAGTTATTGAATGATCTGCAACTAGATGATGCGCCAGCAGGGGGCGCACTAGCGGTCTATCATGCAGGTAGCTGTATAGCGCAAGCTAGTGTCGGTATGGCCCAACAAAATGTCCCTTGGCAAGCCACTACTTTGGCGTTGAATTTTTCTACTGGCAAAGGAGTACTGGCTACTTTGGCTCATGTTTTAGTCTCACAGCAATTGCTTGACTATGACCAGACGATTGCTAGTTATTGGCCAGCCTTTGCGGTCAATGGCAAAGCTGGTATTACCCTCCGTAAGTTGATGTCACATCAGGCGGGCTTATTCGCTATCAACACTATTGAGGCGGATATTGCAACTTTGCTTGATTGGGATAAGATGGTTGGCAAAGTTGCTGCGATGGCAATCACTAAGCCTGATAATGCCGAAGCTTATGACAGTGCTTATAGCGCCTTAGTCTATGGCTGGATATTGGGGGCATTGATAGAAAAAGTTACAGACATGAGCTTAGCAGCAGCGCTACGCCATTATTTAACTGAGCCTTTAGGTATAGCAGATAGTTATTATTTTGGTGTACCAGCCGAGCAAGTGAACGAGGTAGCTAAGTTGGCTAAAGACTTTACAGTTACTGATATTAACTCGTTACCGTCACAACCGAGTAGTAAGCGCCGTAAACCAACCTTAAGAGCAGATTCTATAGCTACTTTAGCTACTTATCAAAAGTTAGCAAGTTATGGTTGCTGGCAAAGCCTAGCAATGAGTGATAAAACGGTCTTAAATTCTAGTCAAATTAATGCTATTTATTTTGATCCTAGTAGTATAAATGCTAGCAACTATAAGTTAGCTTTATTCCCTGCCAGCAAGCAGCCTATCGATTACTATGACCAGCAGACTTTACAAGCAGTTATGCCAGCGGTTAATGGTGTGGCTTCAGCGCAGGCGTTAGCGACTATTTATGCCATGCTGGCTAATGGTGGTGTCTGGCAAGGCAAAATCCTGATAGATAGTCAAACTTTTGAGCAGCTATCAATGGTACAACAGACAGGTATGGATGCGGTCATGCCAGCTAAGATGAATTGGCGCTTGGGCTATCATCGCTTATTTAGTGTTTGTAAAAATAGCGTTGGTAATAGTAATAACCCTAATAGTGTAGAACAAGGTTTTGGCCATATGGGTTATAACGGCTCAGTAGCTTGGTGTGAACCTACTCGACAACTGTCTTTTGCCTTTGTGCATAATTTCGATGTCACTATGCTCAATGACATTAGACAGTTCGCTTTGACGGAAGCAGTATTGGCTTTATTTGATCAGTAGCCAGTTAGCCTCATCATTAAACTGCACTATTAAACCTCTTCAATAATGACAATCAATGATGAGACTTATTAGGGGTCATTTTTAGTAGCCATGGGGCACTTATGCCATGAATAAATATCGAAGCCAATATGACGATAGAGCATACTATCCATAGTTTAAGTGCATCTTGATCATTGAAATAGCCTTGATTAATAGCGTAAGACAAGTAATAGAGAGTACCGATGCCCCGAATACCTAAAGCTGAAACAGCATATTTTTCTGTTCGATGCATCTTTAACCCTGATAGGGCAAGGAGGCCAGCTAAGGGACGTATTAGTACTAAAAAAGCAAAACTGACAATATAGACGCGCCAAGTCAATTCCACCCCAGACTGTAAGCCTTGACCAATCAAGATACCGAAACTTACTAATACTAGAGACATTAGTAAGCCTTCTGACTGCTCTGCAAAGTCATGTAGCTTGTAATGATAGTCATGTCCACATTCTGAGCGCCGAAAAGTGAATGCTGCTATAAACACCGCTATAAAACCATAGCTGTGGATATATTCTGCCAAGCCATAAGCTAATAAAGTAAGAGCAATTACCACATAACCTTGAGATATAGTGGTATTAAGAGTGTGTTTAGAGAACACTAGCTTTGCCAAAATTTTACCCACTATTACACCAACGACTACCCCGGCACCGATCTGCCATAGTACATCGTGGGTAAACCATGACCAAAGCATCTCAGTAGTAAAATCCTGCCCTTGACTGTAGGCTTCGGCTATTTTTATAGCTAAATATACAAAGGGAAAGGCTAAGCCGTCGTTAAGACCCGCCTCTGAAGTTAAGGTAAAGCGCGTAGTGTCTTCACCGCCAGTGTTCGGTGGTCCTACTTGAATGCTAGAAGCCAATACGGGATCAGTAGGGGCAAGTACCGCTCCTAGTAAGATAGCAGCACCCAAACTGAGCCCAAAGGCGTAGTAACCTAATACTGCCATTGCAAATATACAGATGGGCATAGTGATTAGCAATAAACGTAAGGTAGGCTGCCAGAGCCGCCAAAGTAGCGGGGTATCAATCTTTATACCGGCACCAACTAAAGAGACTAACACTACTATTTCTGTGAGCTTCTCAATAGCTAAGCCGTTGTCTATAGGATCTAAAAATGATAAGGAGGTCCACCAATAACCTACAGCCATACCAAAAACTACTTGCAGCATAGGCAAAGAGATAGGTGTGCGTCCGAATATAAGAGGAAACAGTGCACCGAACAAGAACGCAATGCCACAGACTAATAAGAGTAAGTTATAGTTGTCGATCATAAGATTTATGAGCACCAGTAGTTTTTATAAAAAATAAAAGTCGCTTATAATGACTGGAAAATATAAGTCATTTCGCAAATAATCGTTATCATAATAAAAAAAACGTTGTTCTTTGGTATTTTTTTGATGAAAAAGCCAGCATTTAGCTGGCTTTTTATAGGACGTTTTAAATAAAAATCGTGAGATTAGCGAACAATAACTGTCAGCATTTAGCGCTCAACTTGGCTCACATCACGTACGGCACCAGTATCGGCGCTAGTAGTCATAGCGGCATAAGCACGTAGGGCAGGAGTGACATGGCGATCACGATTAGTAGGCTTCCAAGCAGCGCTACCACGGCTTTCCATCTCGCGACGTCGCTCAGCTAAATCAGCGTCACTCACTTGCATATTGATGGTACGGTTAGGGATATCAATATGGATAGTATCGCCTTCGTGAACCAGTCCAATAGCGCCACCTTCAGCCGCTTCTGGGCTGGCATGTCCAATAGATAGGCCTGAGGTACCACCAGAGAAGCGACCATCGGTTAGTAGTGCACACTCTTTTCCTAAGCCTTTGGACTTTAAGTAAGTAGTCGGATAGAGCATCTCTTGCATACCGGGACCACCTTTAGGGCCCTCATAACGGATAATAACGACATCTCTAGCGATGATATCATCATTAAGTACGGCGGCTACTGCATCGTCTTGCGATTCAAAAATACGCGCGCGTCCAGTGAAGACTAAGATACTATCATCAACTCCAGCCGTTTTGACCACACAGCCGCGCTCAGCGATATTACCATACAGTACCGCTAAACCACCATCTTCTGAATAAGCATGCTTGGCGCTACGGATACAACCTGACTCACGGTTAACGTCTAAGTTTGACCATTCTTTTGACTGTGAGAAAGCTTCAGTAGTACGTACGCCACCTGGAGCAGCGATATAACGTGCTCGCGCTTCGAGATTGTCAGGATTCATAATATCCCACTTATCAATCGCTTCTTTCATAGTAGCACTATGAATAGTTGGTATATCAGTGTTGAGTAAATTAGCACGATCTAGCTCTGCTAATAACGCAAACACTCCGCCTGCACGATGCACATCCTCCATATGATACTTTTGCGAAGCTGGGGCAACTTTAGCTAAACACGGAACACCACGACTTAAGCGGTCAATATCGTGCATTTTAAAGTCTACTTCTGCTTCATGAGCGGCAGCTAGTAAATGCAGGATAGTATTGGTTGAGCCGCCCATTGCGATATCTAAGGTCATCGCATTTTCGAAGGCCGCTTTTGTAGCAATTGAGCGTGGTAGTACTGAATCATCATCTTGCTCATAACGGCGTTTGGCAAGTGCTACAATAGTGCGACCCGCTTCTAAGAATAGCTCGCGACGGAGTGAGTGAGTCGCTAATAGCGAGCCATTACCTGGTAATGCTAAGCCTAAAGCTTCAGTCAAGCAGTTCATAGAGTTGGCAGTGAACATACCAGAACAAGAACCACACGTAGGACAAGCTGAGGCTTCAATAGCGGCGACATCTTCGTCACTGATATTATCATCTGCAGCATCCATCATCGCATCAACGAGATCCAGTTTACGAATGGCACTAGGGCTGCTGTTATCATCATTATTATGGCTTTTGGCAACAGTACTGGCTAGAATTTTACCGGCTTCCATGGGGCCACCTGAAATAAATACTACTGGAATATTAAGGCGCAAAGCTGCCATTAACATACCGGGGGTAATTTTATCACAGTTAGAAATACAAACTAGCGCATCAGCGCAATGAGCATTGACCATATACTCTACAGAATCAGCAATCAAGTCGCGGCTTGGTAGGGAATACAGCATACCGCTATGACCCATTGCAATACCATCATCGACCGCAATAGTATTAAACTCTTTGGCTACGCCACCAGCGCGCTCAATCTCACGGGCGACTAGTTGACCTAAGTCTTTTAGATGCACATGACCAGGCACAAACTGGGTAAAAGAGTTGGCAATAGCGATAATTGGCTTACCAAAGTCACCATCAGTCATGCCAGTGGCGCGCCATAATGCCCGAGCACCTGCCATATTACGGCCGCCGGTAGAGGTTTTTGAGCGATAGTCCATGCGATAGTCCTTACAATTAGTCGAGATTTATTAAAGTGTGCAGTAGTAGGTGGGATAATAATAGTGTGCTTTTTATCAACAGTGAGTACTAGTGAATAATACTAGGTTGCTACCATACCATTAGCTATAGGTAACTGGAAGGTAGCTAAAAATAATGCGCAGATAATATCAAAAAATAGGCACAAAGTGCTACCCAAGCCGCTCTAGAATTGCTGATTCAAACCAAGGTAGTTGCACTTTATCCGCTTCTAATTTAGCGATAATGGTCAAGGCGTGGCTTGCTGGCAAGTAGTGATACTCAGTACTGGGACTGAAAGTCAGAAGTGGCTGATCACTGGTGTTGTGCTCGTCAATGCTGACTAAGGTCTGCTGTTGGTTTTTATACAGTACATCAATACGACCAAAGAACTGCCATTCTTTAAAGGCAGCGATTAGTGCCTCAGCGGCGTCTTTGGTATAAAGCTGTTCAGTCGTTTTGCCAGTATTAGTCCAATGCAGACGCACTGCCAGTTGTAACGCTTCACTAAATACCACTAATGAGCCAATAACTTTTACCTGCCAAGGGCTAGCTATTAACTTGCTATCAATACCAATAAAAGTTGCTGCCTCACTGGCAGTCATTGGGGTATTGAACTTGGCAAGTAAGGAAGGTGTTAGCGGATAAGCCTGTTTAACACTTTCATCTAGGCTATCATAATGGTATAAAAATAGCATTGGTAAGTCTTGAGTGACCGTCTTTTCACTGATTTTACAGTTATGAATACGCCAGTTGAGGGTTTCATCGCTCAAGACTTCAGCCAAAACCATAGTATTAGGGCTAAGAGATATAGCTGGGCTATCCTCTATAGTAGCCTGCAATGTCTCATCATGAGTGCTACTGCCAGCAATAGCATTAGTTGTAGAAGCGTCAGTATAATCTGATGATTGAGTTGGCAAAGTAGTCAAATCCATAAGCTTGCTATTATAAATGGTAGGCTACTAATATAACATTTTTTGTCTTCGATCTCGCCAAGAGTTTAGTGTTTTTTGCTCGGCAAAGCTATAGTTTATTGAGCTTTGATGTTCTAGCGGTAAAGTATAAGCGTTCATTATAAAAATAAAATTTGGTTTCTTCAATAAGCGCTTAATCGGCACTGACATAGGCGATTTGTGTTTAAAACAGGAGCGTGCTACTGAGATTGGCAGCCTCTGTCTACTCAAACACAGCGAGCAAGAAAAATTAATCCTAGTAGTGCCTTATGGTGTTTCTCTCATTTAGGACTGGCTAATTATGTTTGGACGATAACTTGTACTCGATCTGCCTTTGCTTCACTATATCGTAGAATGTAAACTCTCATCTTAACCAGAATATTCACTAAAGGAGTAAAACAATGAGTCAGGCTAAAGTGCAAAATGCTTATGACGACAATAACATCTTTGCCAAGATGCTTAATGGTGATATCCCTTGCCATAAGGTATATGAAGACGATAAAGCCCTCGCCTTTATGGATATCATGCCGCAAGCATTAGGTCACGTATTGGTCATTCCTAAGCAAAAAGCAGTTGATTTGTCTGATCTTGAACCTGAGTATGCAGCAGCAGTATTGATGACTTCTAAAAAGGTAATGCAAGCGCAACGTCAAGTGTTTGAGCGTGAAGGTATTATTCAAATGCAGTTAAATGGCGCGCAAGCAGGGCAGACGGTATTTCATTATCACGTACACCTTATTCCGAGCAGCATTCACGAATTAGGGCGTCATGCCACTAAACCGGCAGACCATGTAGAGCTTGCTAAGATCGCTAAGAAGCTTGCAGCTGCCATTGCTGAGTAATAATTACCAAGTGAGAAAGTGCTGACTAAGCTTTGATTTTATTGCTATTTATTTGATTTTTTACAAATTTTAGTGTTAAATGCCTAGCCTTAAATGCCCTAGGGTTTCTAAGATATACAGAGGGCGGCCAATAAGTCGCCCTTTTTATTGCTCGCTATAACTAAAGACTATTGTTACCAGTCATTAGTTTTTAGCAAGTCTCTTAAGGTTATAGAGACTTATATTAAAGATCCATTCCGAACGTCCACTTCAAAAGTCTGTTTTACGAGACCGTTTTATGAGTAACAAGCTTCGCTCGACTATTCTAATGCCTGTATTCATACCCACAGCAGTGGTAATGATTTTATTAGTGATTGGCACCTCAGTTAGCCCAGAAGCCGCTAGCGGACTGTTTCAGCAAGTGCTTGAATTTACCACTGAGACTTTCGGTTGGTTTTATATGCTGGCAACGGCGCTATTTTTGATATTTATTGTAACCTTAGCTTTTTCTCCTTATGGCAATATCAAGCTTGGGCCTGATCATGGCGATGCGCAATATAACTTTATCGAATGGTTTGCCATGTTGTTTTCGGCAGGCTATGGCATAGCGTTACTATTCTATGGGGTGGCGGAGCCAGTGACTCATTTTGCGCTGCCACCTCTCTCAGAGCCTGAGACTATTGCTGCGGCTAAAGAGGCGATGCAAATTGCATATTTTCATTGGGGCTTTCATATCTGGGCAATCAATGGGGTAGTAGCCTTGAGCTTAGCTTATTTTGCTTTTCGTCATGGTCTGCCCTTATCGATGCGCTCAACACTCTATCCACTCATTGGCGACAAAATCTATGGTCCCATAGGTCATACCGTCGATGTATTCGCGATTTTGGGTACTTTATTTGGTTTAGCAACTAGTCTGGGTATTTCAGTCTCGCAGATCAATACGGGTCTAAATTATCTATTACCAAGTATCCCAGTAAATACTACAGTACAAGTTATTGCGATTGCAGTTATTACCGGACTGGCACTAATATCGGTACTGGCAGGAATGGATAAAGGGGTGAAAAGGCTGTCGCTTATCAATATGGCACTGGCAACAGCATTAATGGCTTTTGTGTTTATCGTTGGTCCGACAATATTTATCTTAAATGCTTTTATGGAAAATACTGGCGGTTATCTTGGTAATATTGTTGAGCGTACTTTTAGCTTGCAGGCCTATCAGCAAGGTGATTGGATCACTAGTTGGACGTTATTTATCTTTGCATGGACGATTTCATGGTCGCCATTCGTAGGTATATTCATCGCCAAAATCAGCCGCGGTCGTACTATTCGTGAGTTTATCGCTGGGGTGATGTTAGTACCAACTTTATTCACCTTCTTTTGGTTTGCAGTATTTGGTGATACAGCGCTCAATATGATTATGGTTCAAGGCTATGATTCCTTAATTACCGAAGTACAGAATAACCAAGCGATTGCCTTATTCAAACTACTAGAGAATCTACCCTTTACCCAAGTAGTATCTGCGCTAGCCGTAGTGCTTATCATGACCTTTTTTATCACTTCATCTGACTCAGGCTCATTAGTGATCGATTCACTAGCAGCAGGAGGCCGAAGTGATACCCCTGCATGGCAGCGAACGTTTTGGGTGGTAACATTAGGTATTGTTGCTGCGGTACTTTTACTTGCAGGTGGCCTCAAAGCACTACAGACAGCGGCTATCGTCAGTGCGCTACCATTCACTATTATCATCTTAATAGCTATGTTTGGGATGTGGCGGGCACTACGTATTGAGGGTCATCGCAATCAGAGTTTAGCGAATGACAACCATCTGCCACCGCACTTGCTGAAACTGGACTCATGGCGTGAACGTATCGATTACATTACTGAACAGCCAAGCCGTGAGGAAGTATTGAGCTATATTCAAGGCACGGTAATATCAGCAATGACAGAGGTGGCCGAGAAGTTTGCCGAAACGGGGTGGCTACCTGAAGTCAATTATGATGATACCAATAATCGAGCGGTACTAGAGCTACAGCGCGGTGATGATGTAGAGTTCTGGTATGAAGTGCGCTTATCACATCGTGACCAGCCTAACTACTATGCAAAAGATACCAAAAGTGACTTGTCGCAAAAGCACTTTTATCGGGCGCAAGTGTATCTACGTCGGGGCGCACAAACTTACGATTTGTATGGCTATCAAGCAGAGTCTGTTATTAATGATATCATTGACCAGTTCGAAAAGTATTTACACTTTTTGAATGAATCTCCTAACAGTCTGCCATGGCGGATGCAAGTTCACGATGATGATATCACTGTAGAACGAGGCAGTGTTTTTGATAAATAACTTCTTATATTAGCTCATTGAGGCTGGTTAGTTATTGATGCTGAATAGTAGTTTATCTAAGTTGCTGAGGTTAATACCTTGCAATAACAGTAATAACGCTTAAAATAACGGCTTGATTTTCATCAGGATGCAAGCGGTTATTTATGTCTATAGATACTTTAGTGAGTCGGGAAATTAGGGCTAATGCTGCCGCTTCCCCAGCAATGAATAACCCTCAGCATCCCTTATTGCAGCCATTAATTATAGGTGGCCTGACTATCGAAAACCGTTTAATGGTGGCTCCGATGGCTGGGGTCACTGATAATCCTTTTCGTAAATTGTGCAAATCATTTGGTGCGGGTCATGCAGTCAGTGAAATGATTATCGCCGATACTGCTCTTTATGCACGCAAAAAGTCGCTTTATCGTGCCAATTTCGATGGTGAGATTGCGCCAATATCAGCGCAAATAGCAGGAGCTGAGCCCGATAAACTGGCCGAAGCTGCTCGTTATCAAATCGATAATGGGGCGCAGATTATTGATATAAATATGGGCTGTCCAGCCAAAAAAGTTTGTCGTAAGCTGGCAGGCTCAGCACTGTTGCAGGATGAAGACTTAGTAGCTAGATTGCTCGATACGGCCGTCAATGCTGTCAATGCCCCAGTAACGCTAAAGACTCGTTTAGGGTATGAGAATGGTCGTGAGAATATCTTACGAGTGGCGCGTCGTGCTGAGCAAGCAGGTATCGCTGCTATCGCTATTCATGGACGTACTCGTGAAGATATGTATAACGGCGAGGCGCGTTACGATTTGATCCGTGAGGTTAAAGAAAGTATCAGTATCCCAGTAATTGCTAATGGTGATATCGATAGCGCGCAAAAAGCCCAACGTGTTTATGAGTTGACGGGTTGTGATGCAGTAATGATCGGGCGTGCGGCACAAGGCCAACCGTGGATATTTCGCGATATCGAGCACTACTTGCGCACTGGTGAGAGCTTAGCTGCACCAACGGTTAGTGAAATCAAACAAATCGTCTTAGCTCATTTACAACAGCTCTATGAGTTTTATGGTGAATACTC
This sequence comes from Psychrobacter sp. TAE2020, assembly GCF_018919485.1. Lineage (GTDB taxonomy): Bacteria > Pseudomonadota > Gammaproteobacteria > Pseudomonadales > Moraxellaceae > Psychrobacter. The sequence goes on along the minus strand of NZ_JAHLMU010000001.1, from coordinate 692,626 downwards.
CGGCTGTCGCATCGCTCGCAAGCATATAGCTTGGTATACCACTGGTATTCCTAACTCTAATGCTTTTCGACAAGCGATGTATAGCGAGGAGAGTACGGCTGGACAGTTTAGAGCCGTTGAGACCTTTTTGACGGCTTATGAATAACGGCATAATAGACTAACCCTCATTTTGTGATAGTGATAATATATGCTCTTAGCTTTGTAGTAGTCTGAGGTTACAGTCAAGTAGCAAGTTCTAGTCATCTAGTGCTTCTGCTAGATAGGTACGATGTATTGTTGCTATACTGATATTAAACATTCATGGAACTTGAATAATTAAAAGGGAATTTTTATGGCTACTCCTTCAAAAGCAGCAATCACTAAAGCGGTAAAAGACAAAGTTATTCTCATCACTGGGGCTTCAAGTGGTATCGGCGAGCGTACCGCTTTTTTACTTAGCGAATGTGGCGCGCACGTTATCTTATTGGCACGTACTGAAGAAAAATTAAAAGCCGTCACAGAGGCTATCGAGGAGCTTGGTGGCAAAGCCAGCTTCTATCCTTGCGACTTAACTGATATGGATGACATCGAAACCACCACTAATAAAATAATAGCAGACTTCGATCATATCGATGTGTTAGTTAATAATGCCGGACGTTCAATCCGTCGTTCAGTCCATGAATCTTTCAGCCGTTTTCATGATTTTGAGCGGACTATGGAAATTAACTATTTTGGCGCAGTCAAAACGATTCTTGGCTTTTTGCCGACTATGATCGCTAGACAATCGGGTCAAATCGTCAATATTTCCTCCATTGGGGTATTAGCAAACAGCCCAAGGTTTTCAGCTTATGTGGCCTCAAAAGCCGCGCTGGATGCCTTTAGCCGTTGCTTAGCTGCTGAAGTGAAAGGTCATAATATTAAAGTGACTAATATCTTCATGCCGTTGGTGCGTACCCCGATGATTGCCCCTACTAAACTGTATCGTTATATGCCGGCGCTTATGCCTGACGAAGCAGCATTAATGGTAGCTCAAGCAATCGTTGATCAACCGCACAGCATAGCTAGTAGTATGGGCAAATTTGCCTCGGCTACTTATTCGCTAATTCCAGCATTCAATGTCAGTGTACAGTCTATCGGCTATCGCATTTTTCCAAGCTCATCAGCAGCGCAGATTACCGGTATTAAACCCAATCTAGCCCAGCGTGCTTTTGCCAAAATATTACCAGGTGAACATCACTAAATACTCGGCTATCACTAGCGCTATGGTCATAAAAAAGGATGCTTTGGCATCCTTTTTTTGTTAGCAGCATTTTATCCTAAATCCAGTCCAGTTCGTCACTGTTGTGAATGAGGCTACTGAACAAAAATCCGCCATAGAATCCAAAAAATTCCTAGCATGACGATGCTAATAACCAGCAGACGCTTAGCCCAATGAGGTAGTAAAGGTTTTTTATAACCTAAATTGTTGAGCTGACTATCGAGCCCAGCTTGCAGACTTTTAAAGCCCTGTTGGCTTGGCGTGGTCTTGACACGATCTTTAGATAGCGGCTCAAACTCATCTTTAACTTGCTCTGTATCGAAGCTAAGAGCGCTGCTAGGTATGCCTTGTTTATTGGCGATGATGGTTAGTTTCTGTTGTTGTTTGACCTTCAGCTTAGTTTCATAAGCATCGATACGAGCTTTTGCCTCCTCCATGCTTATTTTTTCTTCTGCTGCTAAAGTTTTTATCGCCATCACTAGATTGTTTTTTTCGATCATCATAATGACCGCACGAGGCAGTTTAGCGTTCACTGGTTTGGCGCTAGAGTCGGAGTCGAACATAAAAATCCTTATTGATAACAAGCGGTTATTAATGAACAGCTTTAGTGCGATATATAGAGTGGAGCCATAAGTATATTTATATTATAGCAATTTTATAATTAAAAAATGAACGTAAAAAAACCGCACTCATTTATATGACTGCGGTTTTGATAATACTGATCTCTTACTAACCAAATATTTTACTAGCCGGATCTTTGACTAACTCGCTAGTACTTCTATTGATCTTAGTAAGTAGCGTCTTATAAATCTTTCCAACGTTGGATAGACTCTTTGATCACTTCCTTAGCTTCGCTTACATCACCCCAAGACTCTACCACAGTAGTGCCTTTTTTCTTTAGGTCTTTATAGTGGCTAAAGTGGAAATGTATTTGCTCGATGATTTGTTTTGGCAAATCTTCTAAGCAGTTATAAGCATTGCCATTATTGCGATCATCAGCGGGTACAACGACGATTTTGTCATCAACTTCGCCATCATCAACGAACTTCATCACCCCAATAACTTTGGCTTTTAAGAAAATGCCAGTAGTCAATGGCTGCTCAGTTATGATTAACACATCAAGCTCATCACCATCTTCGTCTAGAGTTTGGGGAATAAAACCATAGTTACAAGGCTTAGCAAATATTTGTGGATCAATACGATCCAGCTCAAATACTGCCAACTCACGATTCCATTCTATTTTATGGCTGCTGCCAGTTGGAATCTCAACGACTACATTAATAATACCGCCGTCGACATCACCTGCGTCCAAAATTTTATTAAAATCTGCCATAAGAGGCTCCTATATTTTTATTGGTTACTGAAGATAAAGTTATCTATTTTTTGTCATCGACTACACAGAATAGTAAGAATGCAGTAAACAACAAAGGTCATTAATATATCGGGTGCGAGTATAGCAAGTTTGAGTGGTTTTTTCTTGTTATGCTTAAGTCAAAGCAGGCACGATATTATGCAAAATTGGACTCAATGGCTAACTAAGCTATTAGCAGGTTATCGTTTATGGGACTTAAAGACCTTACCATAACAAGATATCAGACCTTATCAGCTGTTGCTTGTTATTAGAGGTTACTAACTACTATCAGTAGCAAAAATTGATTTAAAAAATTATTTTGTGCCAATAGCCCGTAGTTCGATCAGCCCGGCATGGCGTTGAGCAATGTTATCAATAAGCTTTTGGGTCACTTGCTCATAGCTCAATGATTTATCGCTTTCATTACTGTTCCTATTAGCACCATTGGCAACAGCTTCATCAATACTATCAGTTATACTGATAAAATCAGCTATTCGTAACATTTGCATGCCAGCATAGCCACAAGGATTGATAGCATTAAACGCTGCTAGATCACAATTGATATTCAGCGCAATGCCATGATAGCTGAAGCCATGCTTGATTTTGAAGCCTAGAGAGGCGATTTTACCGAGCATAATAGTGTTGTCTTCATCAGTATCAGTATCAGTATCAGTATCAGTATCAGTATCAGTGCCAGCATTACTATATAGATAGACCCCAGGGGCATCGCGGCGAGCATGAGCGCTAATAGCATTAGTATTAACATCAGCATTCGACTGAGTTGTCTTTAAGCAGTCATTAAGCACATCTTCAATTGCCTGTTCAGCATGAGAGACTAAATGGCGCACACTCCAGCCCAGACTGTGCAAGTCAAATAACCAATAAATCACCAACTGACCGTGCCCATGCCAAGTCACTTGACCACCGCGATCGGTTTGAATAATAGGGGTAGTAGTGTGCTGCAAGATATGTTCTTTTTTACTCGCTTGTCCTAAAGTATAGACATCATTATGATCGACAATCCATAGCTCGTCAGGAGTGCGTATTCCTTGCTCTTTTTTAACGGCGATACGTTGTAAAGTGCGCGCCAGCATCGCTTCATGAGTAGAGTTGTACTCAGCAGCGCTTAAGGATCTACTGATAAGCATATCGCTAACAACCGTATTATTACTAACAGTGCTAGTAGTCTTAGCAAGGTCAGCTATGCTGGGGTCAGTAGCTAAAAGGGTAGGTAAGGCTGATGAGGTCATGAGCGTAAGCGTCTTATGATTTTGCTGTGATTATAGCGTGGACGGTGCCACAGATAAGGGATAATCATTGAGCCTTTAGTTTAGCAGTTTTTAATCCTAGTAGTGGGTCATTGTATTTCTTTTACTTAGGACCGATTATAGAATAAATCGAGGGTTTACTAAATAATCATGACGTTGCTGCAAGAGAGCCTGCAGCGTTTGTAACTTATGCCAAACCTATCAGTATCCTAAATAGGCTTTTCATTGGCTAATCAATAGGCTACATTAAACCGCATCCCAATAACATTTGTCATGATTTGATCGTCTTTTACTTCACTCCCTAATGAATGACTAACCGCAGAACATATTGGCTCTAGAGTTTATGACCACAAGGATTACTAATGATTGATAATACCCAAAGCACTGACAAGCAACCGCTCAATGAAAAAGCTAACAATAGCTCAAATAGTAGTAGCCAAGCGGCAACTGAGCATAACCCAAGCATTATAACCAGCATAGATGAGTTGCAAAAGCAGTTTTTATATCTACAAAAATTGAGCCGTAGCCAGCCTATACTAGATTGGAGCACTCGCCTCAATCAGCTGGATAACTTAGAGGCGCTACTAAGCGATAATCAAGACAACTTGGCGCAAGCTATCAGCGCTGATTTTGGTTATCGCAGTACTTCTGAAACCCAGTTCGCTGAGCTATTTCCGAGCTTTACCGGCATCAGTCATGCCAAAAAGAATGGCAAATCGTGGATGAAAACGCGCCGAGTCTCTATCTCAGCTTTATATTTGCCCGCTCATAATGAGATTCAACCTCAGCCTTTAGGGGTTGTCGGTATTATAGTGCCTTGGAACTATCCACTATATTTAGCGATTGGGCCGATGATCGATGCTTTGACTGCTGGTAATAGAATAATGGTGAAGATGAGTGAAGCGGCCCCTAAATTTGCCGAAGCTTTTGCCAAAGCAGTGGCTCATTATTTCTCATCAGATATGGTAAGTGTCGTATTAGGGGAGGTTGATATTGCCGAAGCCTTTAGTAAGCTGCCTTTTGACCATTTACTCTACACCGGCTCTACAGAAGTAGGCAAAAAAATAATGGCGGCCGCTGCACCAAACTTGACACCAGTCACCCTAGAGTTGGGTGGTAAGTCACCAGTGATTGTCTTAGATGACGTCAATCTAGAGTCAGCAGTTAATCGAGTGATGATGGGCAAGACCATCAATGCCGGCCAAACTTGTATAGCCCCTGATTATGTGTTGATTCATCGTAAGTATCATCAGCGCTTTATTGAATTGGCCACTGCTTGGATGCAACAGCATTATCCAAATATTGCCAATAACCAAGATTATAGTTATATCATTAATAAAGAACAGTTTAACCGAGTACAAGGGTATGTAGCAGGCTTACCTACCGATCAAGTGCACAATATTACCGATGTCGATGCTAATGATGACAGTCGATTAATGCCACCACTGATTATCACCGAGCCGGCAGTTGACAGCAAGGTTATGCAGAATGAAATCTTTGCACCGATATTACCTCTAATGCATTATGAGACCCTGGATGAGGCGATTGAGTTTGTTAATGCTCGTCCACGTCCTTTGGCCCTATATATCTTTGGTAATGATGATCGCGGCATTGAAAAATTACGGACTCATACCGTATCTGGAGGCGTCTGCATCAATGAAGTGATTATCCATGTGGCGCAACACGACTTACCCTTTGGTGGGGTTGGTCATTCAGGTATGGGCTCTTACCATGGCAAGGCTGGCTTTGAACGTTTAAGTCATATGAAGCCAGTGTTTGTGCAAGCTAAAATAAACGGTCTAAATCTGTTCTTACCGCCTTACGAGGGATTGTTTAAAAGAGCTATGGGTATATTTCTAAAGTAACCGTCTATTGAAATAGCTGATATTGCATAAACCTTATTTTGCTAACTGTAAAAGCGCTTATTACCATAGGCGCTTTTTTTAATGTTTTTTTAACGACTTGTAATGAATTTTTATAAGTTTTGATGAGTTTTTTAACAAGCAAGTTGGTGCTAATAACATCGGTAGCCAGTTGGTTACCAAATAAAGGTTGGTTATCAACAGCATAAGCAGCTAGAATCCTGAGTAAGAGTGAAAGTTACCATGGTAACTAAAGTCAATATTAAGTTTTACTATTAGACTGCTTCTATAAGTGCTACGAGCATTTATTATTTTTATTAAGCTTTATTTGTCATGGTTCGACAGCTATAGCCTACTAACGCTGACTACCGGAATATCAATAAATAGGATACTTTATGCGTCAATGGATTGCGCTAAGCTTATTATTATTAAGCTCATTATTAATACCGCTAACCGCATCAGCAGCAGCGTGTAGCACTCCTATTAAATTTGGTGCTTTGACTTGGGAGAGTGGTCAATTTACTACTGGCGTGCTCAAGTATATAACTGAGAGCGGTTATGGTTGTCAGATCGAAGAAGTGCCTGGAGCGGGGCCGGCGCTAGAGACAGCCCTATCTCAGAATGATATTCAAATCATTGGTGAGCAGTGGGTAGGGCGTTCTCCTATCATGGAAAAAGCTATTGCTGATAATAAAGTCATGGTCATTGGCGATACACTTAAAGGGGGTGCTACTCAAGGCTGGTATGTCCCACAGTATGTGATGGATGACAATCCAGGTCTACGCCGTTATCAAGACTTGCCTAAATATAAAGATCTATTTAAAGACCCCGAAGATCCTAATAAATCACGCTTTATGAATTGTCCCTCTGGCTGGGCTTGTGAGATTTTTAACACTCGTCTGCTGAAGAATACTGGCCTAGATAGCATTTTTAATAATGTCCATCCTGGCACTGGTGCAGCTCTCGATGCTGAGATCGCTTCTGCTTTTGAGCAGCGTAAGCCGTTATTATTCTACTACTGGCAGCCTACAGGTTTAATCGCTAAATATGACTTCGCTCAGATAGAGTTTCCTGCTCATGACGATGCCTGCTGGCAAGACTTATTGTTGGCCGATGGCAGCTCTGATTGTGTTACTGGCGCTCCAGTATCCCCATTAGCGATTGCTGTCTCTGCGCCTTTTATTAGCGCCAATCCAGAGTTGTCTGCGGTCTATGAAAAAGTACAGTTTACTGCTGATCAGCTCAACGGTGCTATCTTAGCAATGAGTGAGAACAAGCGTAGTGGGGATGAGCAGGCGCTTGAGTTTTTACGTGATAATCCTAATGTTTGGCAAGCTTGGCTGTCTGAAACTGCCGCTAACAAGCTTGCGGGCGAGTTGGGCATCAGTCTTAGCGAGGATGGCTCTAGTAATACCAGCAGCAACCGTTCGGTTAATTCATCTACTTCTAATACCTTATTAGGATGGTCATCCACTTTTCCTTCGTGGTCGCTTGAAGGTCCGCTAAACCGCTCCTTGGCCGCAGTGGTCAAAAACTATGGCGATGTTTTTCGCAGTATCAGTCATTTGGCGCTAACTTATTTGTTATTGCCTATTGAGCGCCTATTAACTGTGATTCCACCTTGGCTAATTATATTGGCAGTGACGATATTGGCTTGGTTTGGGGTGCGTAAAATATGGTTTGCGCTTGCTTGTGGCGCGGGGTTGTTTTTGATTGGCTCGTTCGGTCTATGGGCTGCTTTGATTGCTACTTTTGCTCTATTGATCGTATCGGTATTGGTCACGGTGGTGATCGGCGTCCCTATCGGTATCGCTATGGCGAGCAGTAATCTACTGCGCAAAATAGTCACCCCAATACTAGATGTGATGCAGACTATGCCCAGCTTCGTATATCTAATACCGGTGCTTATGCTGTTCGGTATTGGTAAAGTCCCAGCATTATTCGCCACTATTATTTATGCCCTGCCGCCACTCATTCGCTTGACCACTTTGGGTATCACGCAAGTTAATCATGAGATGGTTGAAGCGGGACGCTCGTTTGGTAGCACCCATTGGCAGTTGTTAATTTGGATTAAGTTGCCGCAAGCTTTGCCGAGTATTATGGCCGGTGTCAACCAAGCAGTCATGATGTCATTGGCCATGGTAGTATTGGCCTCTATGATTGGTGCGCCAGGTTTAGGCGAAGATGTATTACAATCGATTCAGACCCTCAATATTGGTCAGGGCCTACAAGCAGGTACCGCTATTGTGATCGTGGCCATTATTATTGACCGCATCACCCAAGCGTTCGGTCAAGGTCGCCGTGCAAGGCAAAAAACTATTGCAGCTGGTCGTCATCATATTGGCTAAGCGCTCGGGTAATAGTCAAAATTTGGGTGCCGACACTACTGTCTTAAAGGTTTGCTTAAAAGAGAATAATAATGAATCATATCCAACTAAAAAATATTAGTAAAATCTATAATGCCACGGATAGCCAAGCAAAATCAGCATTGGCACTATTGGCCGAAGGCATGGATAGCGTAGCAGTTAAAGCTCATACTGGCTATTCAGTAGGCCTCTACGATGTTAATTTAGCCATAGAAGCTGGTGAATTACACTGCATTATGGGCTTATCAGGTTCTGGAAAATCGACACTTATACGCCATATTAATCGTCTGATCGATCCCACTAGTGGCCAAATATGGGTGGATACTGCCATTGATAGCACCACACCAATGCCGTCGGTAAAGACTCATACTACTGCCGAGTCAGCTATCAATATTTTGCAGCTTAATGATAAAGAGCTACAGCAATATCGCCAGCAAACTATAAGTATGGTATTCCAGCATTTTGGTTTGATGCCACATATGACGGTGCTACAAAACGTCGCTTATGGACTACGAGTACGTAAGATGAGCATCAGTGAGCGCCATGAAACCGCCAAGCATTGGCTTAATGAAGTCGGCTTACCTAACTTAGAAAGCAGTTATCCTGATGAGTTATCGGGTGGCATGCAGCAACGGGTTGGGCTGGCACGAGCTTTAGCTACTGATACTCCTATATTGCTAATGGATGAGGCATTCTCTGCACTTGATCCTCTGATTCGCAATCAACTGCAAGATCAATTGCTTGAGCTGCAAGCACGTCTTAATAAAACTATCGTATTTATTACTCATGATATTGATGAGGCTATTAAAGTGGGGCAGCGTATTAGTATCTTAAATGGCGGGCGGTTGGTACAGACCGGTACTCCTGAAGAGCTACGGCATCATCCGGCTGATGATTATGTGGCGCAGTTTATGCGTGCTAAGCATTAGCAGCGCTAAAACTGTCTCTTTCTATAAGCCTGTATTCTACTAGCTAGATTGCTGATCAGTTATTGACCGCAATTACATAGGTCAGGGGCCAATGGGCTAATAGCAGTCGAGCCTAATACTGAGTATAAGGGTTGCCAGTCAGTAGCTAGTAACTAACTAGTAAGCAGCTCTAATAGCAATTTGGTTATTAAAGTAACCGTTTTATTCCCCACTTACTTATTGTCTAACAGCTATGTAAAAAACAGTATCATTACCTTACTAATTATTAACATTATCTAAATAATAAATAGCTATTGTTAATAAAATCTAATTGTAATTATTCTATAATAACTTTATCATTATCCTGAAGTTATTGATGTTCAAACTTACCTCGCAACTCTCAACCATTGTAAAATATAGCTCCGAGTCTATTTATTACTAGCTCAGCAATTATTTTATGATAGTCTGCTTTTTATGCTAGCCTGCTTTAATCTTTCCTAAGGTAGACTTAGTACTGATTAGCGGCATTTCTAACTATTATTTTAAATTTGTATTTATCAGTAGCAAGGTAATTATTAACAGCCACTTACCTAAGCAATAGCGCTGCATAGGCAATATCGCTGCACAGAAAGCGCTTTTTAGTGAGTTTGATTATCAGTGAGTATAATAAATAGACAGTATACTATTTCTCGTAAACAGGACCTCTTATGCCAAGTAATAACACTCCCAGAGACCATAATAATGGCTCAGCGACAAGCTCAAAGCCATCAGGTTGGTTAAAGAACGTTAGTGCCTTTGGGGTGACTAGCGTATTGAGTGCTGGATTATTAATAGCGTGCGGTCAGATAAGTAGTGCTGAAAATGGCACTAGTACTAGTAAAAAAGTTAACAGTCAAAACAGCGGGGTGACTAACTCACGCGATATGTTACCGTCAGATATGCTAAAGCAGATACAAGCTTTACCGCAACTGACTAAAGGTCTAGGTAAGAATGGCGCAGCAGTTATAGATCCAAATAAGCCTACTTTAGTAAAATTTTGGGCAAGTTGGTGTCCGCTATGTTTAGGCACGCTTGCTGAGACTGAAGAGTGGCGCACTGATCCAAAGTTTGCTAATTTAAATGTAGTGACTGTCGCTAGTCCCGGCCAGCTTAATGAAAAAGCTACGGGTGAATTTGAAAAGTGGTATGCCGGTGTGCAAGGTGATTATCCAAAATTACCAGTATTAGTCGATGCTTCTGGTGAGCTCATTACTAAGCTTGGTGTACAAGTGTATCCAAGTTGGGCTATATTGGATAAAAAAGGCAATCTAGTGCATTTAGTAAAAGGTAATATGACTGCTGAACAAGCTTATGCCTTAGCGGAGAATGCAGGTAATGACTTCGCTGAACTAAAAGCTGGCAATGCTAAACCTGTGGCAACGCAAGCACTAGACAATAATAGTAAGATTGAAACTATTAAGCAAAAAGATGGTGTTTACTACAATGATAAAGGCAAAGCGATTAACACCCGCTCAATATACTTGGCTGGCGGTTGCTTCTGGGGTGTCGAAGCCTATATGGAGCGTGTTGAAGGAGTTGTTGATGCGGTCTCAGGCTATGCTAATGGTGATGACACTCAGCCGAACCCAAGTTATGAGCAAGTTATTCGTGGTTCAGGGCATACTGAAGCGGTAAAAGTCACTTATGATGCGGATAAAACCGATCTTGATACTATCTTAAAGTACTACTTCCGAGTGATTGATCCCACCAGCCTTAACAAGCAAGGCAACGATCGTGGCGTCCAATATCGCTCAGGTATATATTATACTGATAGTAAGGATAAAGCCGTAGTAGACGCAGCTGTTGCTAAGCTACAAGATAAATATGAGCAAAAAATAGTAGTTGAGCATGAGTCGCTAGATAACTTTTACTTGGCTGAGATGTATCATCAGGATTACTTGGCCAAAAATCCTAATGGCTATTGCCACGTTGATTTAAGCTTGGCTGATGATAAGCCTGCAGGTACAGCCACTACCAAGCTTGCTCCAGTCAACACCGTAGCAGAGACCTTGGCAGCTAAGCGTTATGCTGGCTTTGATAAGAATGCGCTAAAGAATACTTTGACTAAAGAGCAGTACAATATTACCCAAGATGCGGGAACAGAGCGTGCCTTTAGTCATGAATATGACAATCTATTTGCACCGGGGATTTATGTTGATGTAGTCAGCGGTGAGCCGTTATTCTTGTCAACAGATAAGTACAACTCTCAATGTGGCTGGCCAAGCTTTACTAAACCTATTGATATGCAAGTGATTACTCAGCATGATGATATGGCCTACAACATGGTGCGTACAGAGATCCGCTCACGAGTCGCTGATTCCCATCTAGGCCATGTATTCCCTGATGGACCAAAAGACCGTGGCGGCTTGCGTTATTGCATTAACGGCGGGGCCTTACAGTTTATTCCAGTAGCCGTTATGCCACAGTCAGGTTACGGCCCACTAGTCAAATTAGTGAAGTAGTAACGGTAATTAATATTATCTATCAGCACTGTTATACATAAGCATCATTTAATCTAAAAAAAAGACGTTAAGGACAAGCTTAGCGTCTTTTTTTATGAGTTTTTTTATTAGTAGCGTCATTAAAAACCTGCCAATTGTCATTATTAAAGGCTATTGAAGGGTATTAAAAGCTGTTATCAAACGTAGGCTTTTTGCTGTTATGGCGAGCGAATATCACAAACAACAATAAACTTAGTTATACTAGGCACTTTATTGATTTATTGATAATGCAGCGGCAGTTAAAATTATTCCCTATTCAATTCTATATTTACTTACGGTTATTATTTATTTGTAAGATAATATTGCTATCCTATCTTTGTACACTTTTATATTTATTTAAGGTTATTGCATGAGCATCACTTCTACCCCTATTACTTATGCCCCCATAATCACTTCATTGCTCGATAATGATTTATATAAATTTACTATGTTGCAAGCGATGCTGCATCAGTTCCCGCAAACTCACGGCGTCTATAAGTTTCGTTGCCGTAATAATAATGATGCTGCTTATCCATTAGCGACCATCAAAGAAGCGCTTGAACAGCAATTAGATAGCTTATGTGAATTGCGTTTTTTGCCAGATGAGCTGGATTACTTGCGTAGCTTGCGCTTTATGCGCTCAGATTTTGTCGATTATTTAGAGTTATTTAAATTAAAGCGCCGATTTATTACCGTCAGTACTGATAGTAAAGGTCGGCTGTTCATCGATATTGAAGGACCGATGATTCAAGCGATGTTCTTTGAAGTTTTTGTATTGGCTATTGTCAACGAGCTATATTTCAATGCTCTATCGGACCCTAGCGTTATTGAGGAAGGGCAGCGAAGACTAGAGGCTAAAGTTGCGCTATTACACCATTATGCTAAGCAGCAGACCGCTAATCTAAAGGTAGATGTACCTCCCTTTATCGTGGCAGATTTCGGTACTCGCCGTCGCTTTAGCAAGCAGTGGCAAGCGCATGTGGTTGAGACTTTGCATCTAGCCGAGCCAAGTATCGTCAGTGGCACCTCTAATGTATTACTTGCTAAGAATTTAGAGATGACGCCGATAGGCACGATGGCGCATGAATTTATGCAGGCATTTCAGGCTCTAGATGTGCGCCTGCGTGACTCACAAAAGGCTGCTCTTGAAGCTTGGGTTCATGAGTATCGTGGTGATTTAGGTATTGCCCTGACGGATGTGGTGGGTATGGATGCCTTCTTACGTGATTTTGATTTGTATTTTGCTAAGTTATTCGATGGTTTACGTCATGATAGTGGCGACCCTTATATCTGGGGTGACAAAGCCGTTGCTCATTATAAAAAACTAAAAATAGATCCAAAGACTAAAATTTTAACCTTTAGCGATGGCTTAGATTTGGATAAGGCTTGGGAGCTGCATCAATACTTTAAGGAGCAGATCAAGACCAGCTTTGGTATTGGTACTAACTTGACTAATGATATGGGTCTAACGCCGCTAAATATAGTGCTAAAGCTAGTTGAATGTAATGGCCAGCCAGTTGCTAAGCTGTCTGATAGTCCAGGGAAAACTATGATCAATAACGATACTTATTTAGCCTATTTACGTCAAGTGTTTGAAGTCGATGAGTTGAAGTAAGAGAGTGGTTCACACTCTACAATCCACAATACCGCCTATAGGCAATTTGATTCATTACTAATCATAAGTGCTAGTAATAGTTTCTTCTTCAGCAAACGCGGCATCTAATGCTTGCTGTATGGCATTGATACGGGTCTCACAGACTCTATAAGCAGCAATAGACTCTTCGACAGTAGTCATCAAGTTATCGATATCGGGTTCTTCTTGTTGCTGGAGTTCGGCAGCATTAGTTTTTAGAATATCGTAAGCCGCCTTAAAGGTCTTTGGGGCGGCTTTTTTACGTTTGCGAGTAGCTGATTTAGCAATTTCAGTAGTCATAACAGATCCTAGTATTTAGTTAATAATGGTCTAATAAGTTAGTTTTAAAATCAGCAAAATAGCTGATATGAGTATTTAACAATCCAGTCGATAGCAAATAAAATAGCTACATTACCTTTCGACGCAAGACGGTGATGAGTTTTTCTGGCTTGCTGTGCCTATGCTGACAAAGTCTGCAAAAAATGGATCTCAATCTCGCTATATAGTTTTTACAATAAACAGATTATCAGCTATCAGTGTTAGTGGTTTCTACTGCTAAGATACGCGCCGTTGCTTTACCGTCTTTTAAAATAATTTTGATAGTCTGATCAGCATGTAGCTGCTCACTGCTGGCTAGGGTATGCTGCCCTGATTGGCTAGTAAGCATAGTGTAGCCTTGCTTGAGGACACGTGCAGGTCGGTGTAACAGTACGATATCACGCAAATGGGCGCTATGGCGTTGTGCTTGTAGAGTCTGCTGCTGGGCTACTTGAATAATGGTTTTTTTATAATTACTGCTATCAATGCGAGCAGTAGCCAGCTGTTGATAAGCCGCCGTTTGTATTTGATTTTGCCACTTAGCGCTTAAGCGTTCGGCTTGTTTGACTTGGCGCTGCGCACTTTGTTGGATACTACGCCAAGCATAGTCACTGTCTTTTTGTAGCGCGGTTAGCTGGCCCACGGTTTGCGACTGTAGCTGACTCAGTTGACGTATAGCTTGTTGTTCAGCGCTTTTGAGCTGACGTTGTGCTGCTTGCTTGATTTGCGCTCTATAATGCAAAGTTTGGCTGACTAGATTCGCTAGATGAGCACTAATAGCCGCTATGACTTTTGAGGGGGTATCAAAGCTGCTGTGCGCCACTTCATCTAAGATGACTTTGTCACGCTCATGACCAATACCTACCCATACTGGCACTGGCTGCTCGGCAACTATAGCCGCCAGCTCATAATCATTAAGATAAGCCAAGTCACCGACGGCACCGCCACCGCGAATGATAACTAACAAATCAGGTAAGCGCTGGTAGCTAGCATAGAATTGTTGCTGGGCACTGACAATCGCTTGGCGTATCTCGGCAGGGGCGTGATTGCCTTGAAATGTAGCATTATGATAATGAAAATGACAAGCCCCGGTGCTGGCGAGTCGATCAGCATCAGCTTGAAAGTCACCAAGCCCAGCCGCCTTTTCGGGGGCGATAACGATAACGTGCTCGATATCAAAAGGTTTCGGCAGCTGCTTATTGAGAGTCATCAGTCCCTCACCAGTTAAGCGATCGACCATTTGTGCGTACTGGCGTGCCAAATCACCGAGAGTGTAACTTGGATCGATATCCTCAATAGTAAGAGCGAAGCCGTATTGCGCATGAAAACTGGCCGAGACTTTCAGCAGTACAGTCAAGTCGCGATTGAGGGGCATACCCGTTGCCCGTTCAAACTTCGCTAAAACGCGCGTTGCCTTAAAGCGCCATAGATTACCACGACAGCTAGCGACTACTTTACCGTCATCGTCTTTTTCTGCTAGCTCAAAATAATAATGGCCGCCTTTCGTCGATAGATTGCGAATCTCCGCTTTGACCCATACCCGATGTTCAAAGGTTTGTTTAATCACCATCTCTACCGCTGCTAAATAGTCGCTGAGGCGCAGCACTGTATCTTCAAGGCTGTTTTCTAGACTATGTTCCTGCTCAGCCAGCTCAGCCTCTAAGGTGGCCAAGTCTTTAACGGGTACTATTACTTTATTACGAGTGACACTATCAAGCGATGTAAGTTTGGGTTTGCGCATAATATTAGACCAGATAGACATTAGCGTTAAAGCGTTAGAGTACTAGCTTAGCGTAAAAGTAGGCTGACAAAAAGACTATTCATAAAAAAGCCAATAAACCTATTCTAAAATAGATTTATTGGCCAGTTGTTTTATAAAGTTACTATTCGCTTATTGGCAGCGGAAATTAATCGTGTATTCGTAATCATCATTACGTGATAGATCCGGTGAGGCTTTACCTAATACTGAACCAACAACAGAGCCAACCTGTCCAAGTAATCGCCCAGCACGCTCATCTAAGATACCGTTATATTTGACTTTATCTTCAACGATGACGACTTGCTTACTGCGACAAGTCTTGCTGGCGCTATCGATAGCGTTTTGTTGCGCTTTGACCTTAGTAACCCCCATTCCTGTGGTCTCAAAAGTAGAATTAGCCCGTTGGATTACTGGTGATGAAGGCGTACTTTGACAGGCGCTCAATAGCAATGCGGCGGCTAGACTTGACGTTAGTGCTAAGGTTTTAGTTACTTTTTTACTACTGATAGCTTTGTTGGAATAAGTATTCATGGGTAATATCCTATAGATGGTACAAAATGAAATAAAGTTATACGAAAAACAATATGAATTTAGCCGATTTGTATCCTTAAGGTCTAGAGGGCAATTGTGTTCGGTGTTACGCTTGTGTTGCCTCTGCTTAAGCAATCTGGCCAAAGCTTTGCTTTAACTAGTGGCACGATGACTGAACTGTAGCTGTTATAAGTAAATTAATAGCAGCACTGGGTATTTATCTTTTTTTATACCTTAATTATCAGCAATATAATTAGTAAATGACTTGAAATATAAACTATTTCTAGGATAATTGACCCTATATTCCTAATCAGTAGTCATACCTATGCTTTTAATTCCTTCTCCTGCTGGCGTGTTAGAAGTCGATGCGCTCTGGCAAAACGACAATCCTAATGATGTTAGCACTGACACTGTGGCTTTATTATGTCATCCCAACCCTCTATTTGAAGGCACGATGAATAATAAAGTGGTGACGACTATGTACCGCTTTGCTCGTGATAGTGGCATGCATGTGGTGCGCTTTAACTTTCGCGGTGTGGGTCAATCTACTGGCGAGCATGATTATGCAGATGGCGAAGTGCTGGATGCTATGACCGTGCTACAATGGCTGGCAGGACAAACCAATGCTCGTAAATTATGGTTAGGTGGCTTTTCTTTTGGCGGTTACGTGACAGCGCGAGTTGCTGAGCAGGTGTTGATGTCCGCACACGTTTGGGGTTTAAGCGACTTTGAAATAGCCAATGTGGCACTTATTTCTCCTTCAATAGAGAAAAACGCTAGTGATGATATCAGCTTGCCTATCGATAAAACTTTTGAGATTTATGGTAGTGCTGATGAGGTCATTGACCCAGCTAATATGCAAGCCTTTGCTGAACATTTAGGGATAGCGGTTAGTGTAGTAGACGGAGCGGGGCACTTTTTTCACGGCCGCTTGTCGGAGCTGAAAAAGTTGCTAGCTGAGCATAGTAGCAATTAGTTAGTACTAGTTAAAATGTTAGCTTTGATGAGTATGGATTTATAGCAGTCTAGTATAAGTTCTGGGTGCTAAGCTTAAGCCGTGTTAACCTAAAGAATGGGTGTGTAAATATTTTTATTACTATCTGAGGCTCAAAACCAGCCCAGATCATTCTGATAAAGTAGCCGTGACTATACTCAGTGCAACACTCAGTGTAAAAGTCATAAGTTAGTAGCGGCTATTGGTATCAACACATTATTTTGTTATTTATTTTGTCTAATGATGAGTCGCATTATGAGTCTATCTCCATTGCAGCGTTACGAGCAAGCCATTGAAAAAGATGGGTTTACTAAAGACGAGCAGCAGTACCTTGCTATGAGTTATCTTGATGATTTGTATAATCAGCTCAATGAAAGTGCTGGGCAAAAGAAAAGGTTTTTTAGCTTTTTAAAAGCTAAGCCTGCTGCGCCAAAAGGCTTGTATATGTGGGGTGGTGTAGGACGTGGTAAAACGTGGATGATGGATATGTTCTATGACTCCTTGACTATAGATCGCAAAATGCGTCAGCACTTCCACCATTTTATGCAACGTGTGCATAAAGAGCTGAATCAGATTCATGGTGAAGCGGACCCGTTAGAAAAAGTGGCTGATATCATTTATAAAGAAGCGGTAGTGATCTGCTTTGATGAGTTTTTTGTTTCCAACGTCTCTGATGCTATGATCTTAGGCGATTTATTTACTATGTTATTTAATCGCGGTGTAACCTTAGTAGCCACATCAAACATCGAGCCATCAGGATTGTATAAAGATGGCCTACATCGTGATCGCTTTATGCCAGCGATTGCTGAAGTTGAAACTAATACCACAGTGATGAACATCGATGCGGGCATAGACTATCGGCTACGAGTTCTACAGCAAGCTGAGTTATATAAATCACCAATGACTCGAGAAAACCACAACTGGTTAGCCAACCGTTTTGCTAGTCTGTCGGCTAATATTAAGATTAGTAGTGATCCTATCGAGATTAATGGGCGTGAAATCAAAATAAATGCCCGTACTGAAACTATTCTGTTTTGTGATTTTCGTCATCTATGTATGCAACCACGTTCAGCGGCAGATTTTATTGAGATTGCCAATCGCTATAGTACCGTGCTAGTCAATGCGGTACCAGCCTTGAACGACGACTTACGTGATCCTACTCGCCGGTTTATTTACCTGGTCGATGAGTTTTATGATCGGCGAGTAAAACTATTGATTCGAGCCGAGCAGTCTATTCTTGACTTGTATCAAGGGGAAAAACTGACTTTTGAGATTGAACGTACGCGCTCACGCTTGCTTGAGATGCAGTCAGAGGACTATCTAAAAATGAAGCATCGCCTTGATGATGTTGCTTAAGCCAAGAGAGCATTGAGCCATTGTTACCGTAATAGGTGAGGATAGTCAGCAAAAGCCATACAAAAACTAGCAATTTTTGTATGGCTTTATTGTTTAATTAAGACAGAATAACTATCAACAAATAATAACGGCTAATTAAAAATTAAAGCTAAGGATAAATAATGAAGACAGTTGAAATTAAAAATATTGATGACATCCAAACTAGTAAAGATAAGTCAAATAAAATTGAAGTAACCAATCAGGATGTAGGCGAAAACCAAGGGAACGATATTAACCTTATCGAATGGATTAATTCCAGACGCAGTATTGGTAACTTAGACACTCCCGCACCGACTCATGAACAAATTCGAGCTGCTGTAGGCTGCGCTGCTACTGCTCCTGACCATAAAAAACTACGCCCATGGCGATTTATCGTTACGGAAGGTGACGCTCGCTATGAACTGGGTCTTGCCTTGGTCACTGCTGCGCAACACAAAGCGGCCATAGATGGTGAAGAGTTGTCTGAAAAAACATTGCATAAAACTGCTAATCTCCCACTACGGGCACCAATGATTATTACGGTCGTTACCCACATGCAAGAACATAAAAAAGTGCCAGCCTTCGAGCAAATGCTTAGCGCTGGTTCGGCGGTACAGAACTTAATCTTAGCGTTAAAGTCGCAAGGATTCAGTACGGTATGGCGTACTGGGTTATTGTGCAATGAGCCTGCGGTAAAGGCTTACTTTGGCGTTGGCGCAGACGATTATGTCACCGCTTTTGTCTACACTGGCACTAGTCCTGCGGATAAACATTTGCGCAAACCTATCGATATTGAGCCGTTACTGCGCTTTGAATCTTAGGCTTAGTTTGCACTTTATCTTTTGCAAGTTCGGACTAAAGCGTTAATATAAAGCTATACCTTTGTATGGCAATTCTATAAGCTGCATAAATAACATCAGATGATCGGATAATGAGATATGAAAAGCTCTAGTAAAAAAAATACTGTCAAACAACTAACGGCTAGTGCAGATACTAATATTAATGATAGTGAGATCAATAGTATCGATACTGATACTGATACTGATGTTAATGACGATCACACTAGTGGCAGTACTGAAAAACAAGGTGGCTTGCTGGCTAGCATTATTGAGCGTGCTACGAAATCAGGGCTAGGGCGCAAAAAGCTGGTTCCAAGCAAAGTAGAAGCAGCAGTAGCCAAAAATATGGCAGAAATCCACAAGACCCCAACGCAATTACGCTTAGCGTTTTTGGGTGGCGGTAGTTTTGGGACTGCTATGGCAAACTTAGCCGCGCGCAATGGCTGTGATACTACGCTTTGGGTAAGAGATAAGCGCATCGTAAAATCTATGGCTAAGCTGCGGATGAATAAAAAGTATTTACCTGGGTTTAAGTTAGATGATCGACTTAAGTTTAATCATGACTTAGCCGCTGCCGTCAAAGACAAAGACATTATATTCCTTGCGGTGCCGAGTTCAGCCTTTCGCGAGACGCTAAAAAATATCGCCCCGTATATTACCGGGCAATCGATCGTGTCGCTGACTAAAGGTATGGAAAAAGATACCTTTGCGATGATGAGTGATATCATCAAAGAAGAGTTGCCAGAAGTGAACTTCGGGGTAATGTCAGGGCCGAATTTGGCTATTGAAATCATGAAGAATATGCCTTCAGCAACGGTCATTGCTAGTCATTCGGAGCCATTGCGTCACGCCGTACAAGCCGCATTACATAGTGCTTTTTTCCGGGTGTTTGCTAGTGATGATATACGGGGCGTGGAACTAGGCGGCGCACTCAAAAATATCTACGCTATTGCTATGGGCATGGCTGCCGCTTACGATGTCGGTGAGAATACTAAAGCGATGTTATTGACTCGAGCATTAGCAGAAATGAGTCGTTTTGGGGTAGAGGAAGGCGCTAATCCTTTGACTTTTTTAGGACTGTCTGGTGTTGGCGATCTATATGCTACTTGTAGCTCTGAGTTGAGCCGTAATTATCGAATAGGTAATATGCTTGGCCGTGGCATGAATATTGATGCTGCGATTAAAAAACTGGGCCAAACCGCTGAAGGAGTTAACACTATTCAGCAAGTGCATGAAAAGGCCAGTAAGCAAGGTATTTATATGCCCATTACTCATGCTTTATATGCGGTTATTTATGAAGACAAAGCAGCATTAGGGGTGGCTCTACATCTTATGGAAGCAGGCTTCCGTAGTGACGTAGAGTTCGTCATGGCGCATGATCACAGCAATGCTGCGCTTAGCGCACAAATGCAAGCGGCTGCACAAGATAATACTGACACTGACACTGACACTGACACTGATGATAAATAGCCGTAAAGGCTAAAGTGTTAAACGTTGGCAAGTGATATAGAAGGAAAGTTATGAAGATTATATTGATGCGTCATGGCCAAGCAGAAGATGAAACTCGTCCTGATAGTGCGCGCCAATTGACTGATTTTGGTCAGCAACAAGCGGCACGAACAGCGCAGTATATTACCGCCAACTATACGCTAGATTATTTAGTAGTCAGTCCTTACACTAGAGCCCAGCAAACCTTGGCCCAGTTACAGTCACGCGCTATCGATGTGCCAGTAAAAATCCAGAACAATATTACTCCCGCTGATGATGCGCATACTGCTTTGGCTACACTGGCTACTATTGACGCTGAGTGCTTAGTAGTGGTCTGCCATATGTCTATTGTGGCTTATATCGCCAGCTTGCTTACCGGCGATAGTCCAGAGAGTTTCGCTTTGGCAGAGGCACGCATCTTCGAGATGGAGTTTGTTATGACTGGCATGGCCACAGAGATCGATCGTTTTGTTCCTATTCAACCCTGAGCAGTCTTAATCACTCATAACTAGTAATAATAAGTGATAGCTAGTGATGATAGTTGGCCTTGATTGATAAAGTACGTTGATAGGGTTAAGATTATAAAGACGTTGTTGATGACAAATCTATAAACAAAATTCGATGCGCATAGCGTACCCTACATCAGATGTTTTGATAAATTGATTTAAGGATGTGCTTGGTGTTACACGTATGGTTAAGAGCGCAGCACAGTCCGCTTGCTGTTTGGCATGAGGCAAATAGTCAATGGCAAACGCTTGAGGGCTGGCAGCAACTGCAGGATTACGTTGGTTATAACGGTTATAAGACCAATAGCAGCAAGACCTTGTGCTTATATTTTCCTACTAGCCATATGCGACAAGTCGATACGGCGTTAAACACCACGCAGCTCAAGCAGTTGGGCAATACTGGCAAACAGTACTTGTTTGAAGAAACTTCGTTAACGCCGATAGAACAATTAGTATTACGGCAAACCACTCAAGCTAATCCGTCTCATCTTTATGCCTTGGCTCAGCACGATATTGAAGCTTGGCAACAAAGCGCCACTTTTGCCGGCTTATCTATTGGGGCCTTATTACCAGACTTTTTATTATTGCCGACGCCAGAAGAGGGTGCCGGACAGCAAGTAGTGCTTTATCAAGACCGCTTTACCACTTTATTGCGCCAAGCTGATTACCAAGGCGTAGCCGTTAGCTATTTGCCATTAATATTTGATCGATTAGCGCATTTAAGCGAAGTTTGCACTCTATCGGCTATTGAGTCTGACAGTGACGCAGGTAATAAAGCTACTAATAACGCTCCTAACCACTCTTTTGCAAGCTCAGTTGATCCTAACACCACTAGTTCGATCATTAATAGTGATAGTGATAGTGATAGTGATGGCCCAGTTGAAATAGTAAACACCGACTTGCCATTAGCGCTGTCTACTATGGGTAACGATAACCCTAATGTGTCAGCAGAGACCGCTCAGATTATTGCTGAACAGCAGCTATTGTTAACACTGCTAGCAGCTAAGCCTAAACCTGTCGAGCGCCCTCAAGGTCATACGCTTAATTTTTTTACTAAATTATCAGATGCTAAGCTTTCACCGTACTTACGAGTAGCGGTCATAGTGGCTTTATCAGCGCTAGTACTGCAAATCGCCACTGATGCTGTACAGTGGTATCGCTACGATGCAGCCGCTACCGCTACTCAGCAAACGATTGGCAAGCAGTATCAAGCTTGGTTTCCTGAAGAGCGTCTAAATCCACGTACTGAACTTGAAACTCAGCTGCGCCCGAAACTACGTACTGATACGCAAGCGTCCTCCTCTATGGCGGCAATGGCACGGATATCGCCCCTTATCAAGCAAGCATCGTTACAAGCGTAATCACTGAGTATACAGCCGACAGCTTTGAGCTTTACCCTGCTAGCGCCGGATCGTAATAGCCTAGATCAGTTCGCCGCCACTTTGAAGGAGCAAGGATTAAATGCTAATTTAGAGCGGATCAGTAGCAATGAGCAGGGACAATTTAGTGGTCAAATTATTGTCAATATAGCGGATAACTCAGCTAGTGAGTCTCTAGCTACTCAAGCCACAGCGGGCAATTTTACTGACTCTTGATAAGGGTTTCAAACTATTTGTTGCTAAAAGCGCTAGGCTAGAGCTGCCCGCTAGAGTAAAAGTTATGACCATTGAAAGGGTATTGGCTAAGATTTATTATTTATAAACAACTATTTAAAAAAGCGTTAATAGTCTTTAGTAGTAAAATCATCATTCACTAGGCTAGTTGATGAGTGTTTTAACGTGTCGCACTAAAGGGAGTATGCCAGTGGCAAGCAGTTGGTCAGCACGTCTAAGTCTTCAACAGGATCTGCTATGGTCACGCTGGCAAGCGCTATCAAGCCGTGATCAGGTGGCCTTGAGTGTTTTGATGGTGTTTTTGATTTTATTTGTTGGCGTTTATGGCGGCTATACGGTTCATCAAGCCGCTAAAGCCAGTAAAGAGGACTATCAACAGCGAGTAACAGATTATTTTTGGCTGCGCTCGCAAGCTACAAATATAGATAGTACGGTGCTAGATAGCCAAAATGATAGTAGTGCCCAGCCACCCGCTAGTAGAGTTAATACTCTATTAAATAGTTCTGGAATTGATAATGCGCAAGTAGTAGCGGAGGGTGACAAAGTGCAACTAAGCTTCACTAATGACAGTCAAGGGGTAGTGAGTGCGGCGTTAGCTAAGCTTGAGCGACAAGGATTACAGTTTAGCCAATTGACTATGCAGCAAGATCTCGCCAGCAAACAGATTCAGGTGCAAGCGACGGTCCCTTTTTAGTACTGATCTTGAAAGTAGCAAGATCAATCACAATTAAATCGTAATAAAACCACAATTCGTCCTTGTAGATAATAATAAAAAGTTATTAGTTATAAAAAGCCCTCAAGGGTAAAACTTATTAGTGGTTGTCGCTTACTATTAAACCTTACTATGAAACTTTATTAGGGATGTTCACTATGAACAATAATTCTGATCCTCATCTTGATCGTCGACCGGATACTAACGTTGACCTCAATGCTGAGCACACACCAGCCTATAATGATGCTTTTATAAGATCGCAACCAACCCATGACTTGTCGCAACAACCTGGCTCTAATCTGACTGATAGCCAGCAACGCTCGTTAGTTGGTTATAATCATATTACTTATCTGCTGTACATACTCAGCTACTTTACGGCTGGTCTATTGTGGATTGTGCCTATAGTAATCAACTATGTTAAGCGCCATGATGCTGATAACACTTGGCTGGCCACACATTTTGACTGGCAGATCAAGACTTTTTGGTACAGTATCTTCTGGTTTATTATTGGCAGTGTCATGGTATTATCAGCCTTCGGAGTGCTAGGTGTTGGTATGTTGGCTGAAAGCAATAACATGGCTTTTGGATCGTTTTTCATAGCAGGCTTAGGAGTATTTATCATTGGCATCGCCTTTATTTGGCACTTATACCGTATTATCCGTGGTTGGATAGCTCTCACTGATAACCGTCCTATTCCTTAATAATCCATATCACCCCTTATCTATAAACGGATGGCTGATAAGCCGATGCCGATGCCGATTGGCAATGCTGAGCATGAAACTTTAGTCTTCGTCCTGTTTAGCTGATATAATCGCTGCGATTATAGTTATGCATCAAATATTATTTGTCTTGTCTTTTTTTTAATTAGGTTAACTGTTGCTATGTCCTACGTTCTATTACGCCCGCTGTTATTCAAGATGGATCCTGAAAACGCTCATGATATTACGCTATCCTTATTGGATAAGGCTCATCGAGCACGGACTTTGGGCTTGATCTATGGCCAACATATGCAGCCGACCACTTGTATGGGTTTACAGTTTTCCAATCCAGTAGGATTGGCAGCTGGGTTGGATAAAAATGGCGACTATATCGATGCACTTGCTGAGCTAGGCTTTGGTTTTATTGAAGTAGGTACGGTGACGCCAAAACCTCAGTTAGGTAATGATAAGCCACGTATGTTTCGAATCAAACAAGCGAACGCTATTATTAACCGGATGGGCTTTAATAATCATGGCGTTGATTATCTAATTGAAAAAGTTAAACAGTGCAAATATAAAGGCAATATAGGTATTAATATTGGCAAGAATGCTAGTACTCCTGTAGAGAAAGCGGCAGATGATTACGTCTATTGTCTAGAGCGTGTCTATCCTCATGCTTCTTATATTACCGTTAATATCTCCTCGCCAAATACTGAAAATCTTCGTGATTTACAAAGCGGTGAAGCACTTACTCATCTGTTAGAGCGTATAAAAAATCGTCATAGCCAACTGGCTACAGAGTATGGATTCTATGTGCCGCTAGTATTAAAAGTAGCCCCTGACTTAGAGCCGTTACAAGTCGATTACATCTCGCAACAACTATTAGATTTTGAGATTGATGGTCTAATCGCCACTAACACTACCTTAAGCCGAGTAGGGGTTGAGGATTTGCGTGATGGTGACCAAATGGGTGGTCTTTCTGGGCGTCCAGTCAGTCACATTAGTACTCAAATATTAAGACAGTTCTCTGATCAATTAGAAGGTAAAGTAGCATTAATCGGTGTCGGTGGTATCGATAGCGGTGAAAAAGCAGTAAAGAAAATCACTGCAGGTGCTGAGCTAGTACAGCTTTATACTGGTTTGATATATCGAGGTCCAGGTCTAGTGCAGTCTTGTATTCAAGCTATTGGCGGTTATTATGATGCGTTGGAAACCGAGTTATCGTAAGGCTCAGTCAAGTCAATAACATAATAAGGCGGTGGTTATGAGTGGCATAGATATTATCATTGCCGTAGTGGTACTAATTGGTTTATGGCGCGGTTTTCAAGTAGGGCTAATAAAAACAGCAGTCGGTTTGGCTGGCTGGTTTATTGCTTTGATCGCCGCCACTCGTTTAGCAAGCTCGGTTGCCCCCCAGTTATCATCAATAGTACAAAACCCAGTTTTACAAACAGCCTTAGCATTTTTAGCAGTAGTCATTGTCATTCTGACAGTGATGCATTCGCTAGCCTTTGTATTCTCAAGTGCGCTAAGAACTTTGCGTTTAGGTATAGTCGATAAGATGGCTGGCGGCGTATTAGGCGCAGCAAAAAACGTGTTAGTAATCTTAGTTATACTAAGTATCAGCGCGCCATTATTAGTACAAACACCGCAATGGCAAGCTTCAGTTATAGCCCCTGAACTATTGCCTTATGCTCCTATAGGTAAGGCTTTAGCTGCTGATGTGTTAGGGGCTGCTTGGGATCAAATCAACCAATCCTAAGCCCTAATCAGTAAGCTATTCAACTATCACTACTTTGTGATCAAATTGACAATCACCTCATTACTACTATTTGTCTAACAACAGGATATATCTATGTGTGGAGTCGTTGGAGTTGCAGCTCATGAGCCAGTCAACCAAATTCTTTATGATGCGTTAACTATGCTACAGCATCGCGGGCAAGATGCGGCAGGTATCGTAACTTTGCAAGATGGACGACTATATCTGCGTAAAGAAAACGGCATGGTTCGCGATGTGTTTATGAACCGTCATATGCTTAAGCTAGTGGGTAAGTTCGGTATTGGTCACGTGCGTTATCCGACTGCGGGTACTTCAAGTAGTGCTGAGGCCCAGCCTTTCTATGTCAATTCTCCTTACGGCATAACTCTAGCGCACAATGGCAACTTGACTAACGCTGAGAGTTTGGCTAAGTCGCTGTATATTGAAGATCGTCGCCATCTTAATACTGATTCAGATTCAGAGGTTTTGCTAAATGTATTTGCTCATGAAATGCAAAGTTTAGACAAAACTCATCCAACTGCTGAAGATATTTTTTCTGCGGTAAAAGCAGTTTATGGTCGTGTTGAAGGGGCTTATGCGGTAGTCGCACTGATAACCGGTCATGGTCTATTAGCGTTCCGTGATCCTAACGGTATCCGACCATTGATTTTTGGTGAGCGTATAGCGGCTAATGGGGGTACTGAGTATATGGTTGCCTCAGAGTCAGTAGCGCTATCAAGCTCAGGATTTAAGATCGTTCGTGACGTTAAACCTGGTGAAGCGATCTTTATTGACCTTAATCATCAGTTGCATACTCATCAATGTGTAGAGCCAAAAGAGTATACCCCATGTATTTTTGAATATGTGTACTTTGCGCGTCCTGACTCTATTATGGATAATATTTCGGTCTATAAATCACGCTTACGTATGGGTGAAAAGTTAGGACAAAAAATTCTTAAAGAGTGGGGGGAGGATCACGATATTGACGTGGTCATTCCTATTCCTGATACCTCACGTACTTCAGCGATGGAACTGGCGCTGATGATGAATATTAAGTATCGTGAAGGCTTTATGAAAAACCGCTATATTGGCCGCACCTTTATTATGCCCGGTCAGCAACAACGCAAGAAGTCAGTAAGACAAAAGCTCAGTGCAGTACCGTTAGAATTTAAAGGTAAAAACGTGTTATTAGTGGATGATTCCATCGTCCGTGGTACTACTTGTCATGAAATCATTCAAATGGCACGTGATGCTGGTGCGCGCAAAGTATTCTTTGCTAGTGCAGCGCCTCCAGTGATATATCCTAATGTCTATGGCATAGATATGCCAGTGCGTAGTGAGCTTATTGCTGCTGGTCATACTGTCGAGGAAGTACGCGAGATCATCGGTGCTGATCGCTTGATTTTCCAAGATTTAGATGACTTAATCGATGCGGTAAAAGACACTAAGCATAGTACAGTTGAAGGCTTTGATTGTGCGGTATTTAATGGCTGCTATATCACTGGTCAAATTAATGAAGCTTATCTTGACCATTTACAAGAACAGCGTAGCGAAAGCGCTAAAACTGGCAAAAAAGGTATGCAAATAGTTGCCGATACCCCAGTAGATATGATGGGTATAGCTGAGCTATAAGATTTAATTGGTAAGCTTCGATGATTAGACTTCGATGATTAAGTTTTAATTATTAAGTCTCAATGACTAACTTTTATTAGCAATTATAACAAAAGGCTGGGTTCATATCGAATCCAGCCTTTTTATTTATTGCGTCGTTAGTTTAAAAAACGATCAAATAACCACAGCAAACCATTTAGAGCGGCGATACCAACCACCATACTAACTAGCAATTGACGGCTAATATGATAGATTGATAATACTAAAACCAGCGCTCCTATTTGCGCCAATACTAAATGCAGCTCCGCACTATTTATGGCTGTAGCTAGGCTTAAATTTTGATAGCTAATACTAGTTAGAACTAATAACACTAAGACGGATAACGGTAGACTCTCATTAAGTCGATGCAGCCAAGGCTGATCCATTAACTTCTGTGGGATTAACGCTGGAATAGCCCGAGTAATAAAAGTGACCGCTGCCATCGCTAGGGTTGCGGCTATTAAATAACTACTAGTCATTAGCCTCTCCAAGGGTTTTATTGAGCCAATAACCACGTGCCAATATTAGCAGCATACAAATGATGATAGCGACTAGTAATAGCCAGTTGCTGGTGAATAGCGAGGCCACAACTAAGCCGATGACCGCGATACCGATAGGGAAGTAGCGTTTGATATTTTGAAACTGCTCATAAGCCAAAATGACAAACAAACAAACCAAGGCAAAATCTAAATGCGGTACTAAATCGTCAAGAGCACTGCCTATCAGTACCCCAACGGTGCTTGCCAGCACCCACCAGCTTTGATTGAATAAACTTATTGGTAATATCAGCGCTTGCCGAGACTCAGCGGGTAAGCTAGTCATTACTGAGAAAGTCTCATCGGTTAAGGCAAACAGACAATAGGCTTTGGCCAGCTTATTAGTCGGCAAATACTTCAACAGCGGTACTCCATAGAATATATGGCGCAGATTGATGGCAGCGATATTAGTGGCGATGCTACCTATAGGTAAGCCTGCGCTTAGCATCGGTAAGCAAGCGTACTGTGCAGCGCCAGCATATAGAATGATACTGAGCATAATAGTGGCCCAGATAGGCACGCCTGCGACTTGAGCGAGTACCCCAAACGCTATACCAGCTGGCAAGTAACCCATAGCTACAGGAACGCTTTTTTTAAAACCTGCAGCCCATTGGTAACTGGGCTGCGCTTGAGAATAAGTGTCCACAGGATGTCCTAAGTGCTGATGATTTTATAAACAGTATGGTTCACTACAAAATCAATCATGATTATCAATTGCTTGTTAGTCTGGTAGCCTACTAGCTGTGGCTTGTTATTTTTACGGCTTATTTTACCGCTTTATTGTTAATAGCCATAGCTTAAAGGGCTACTTAACGCGCTACCTAATTTATTACTTAGTTTATTGCCTGATTTATTTATAAGTCAGGCTGTAAAATTTCATAACTACCCGTTCGTTGGGCTCGATATAGATACACTCCAAGTACTAACATCCTTAGTATTAATATGCACCAGACGCTGAGCCAAATACCAGTCATAGCATACTGCCGATACAGTAGCCAACTAATGGGGAAGAAGATAGCTGCCCATATTAACGCCGCATTGCGGATCACACTGCCAGCGGTTAAACCAAAGAATATTCCATCGAGCCAGTAAGCCCCTACGCCTATTATCGGTAATAATATGGCATAATTTTTATATGCATTAGCCAAACTTAGGACTGGCTCAATGTTAGTCATTAACTCTAAATATATCGGTGTAAACAACCACCAAATTAAACTAAGAACTATTGCTAATCCATAGCTGACTATGCCAGTACGTTTGACGATGATACTAAAGCGTTGCCAATCACGTCGTCCTGCCGCTTGACCAGTTAGAGTCTCACCGGATACGGCTACACCATCTAAGGCAAAAGCTGAAATACTCAATATCTGCAATAAGATGGCGTTGGCTGCTAGTACTAAATCGCCACTTTGTGCTGACAAGCGAGTGACCCAAGCAAAGCTCAAGGTCAGTATTAAGGTGCGAATAAAAATATCTTTATTTAACGAAAATAGCCTAAACATCTTAGACTTAGTAAAGCGCTCTGGGTCAATAGTAAATAGCTCTCGCCAGCTTATTTTTAGATTTTTACGGCTAAGCCATAACGCTAATAGTATCCCTGACCAAAAGGCTATAGTGGTTCCTAAAGCCACACCTGCTATACCCATTTGCATCACGTAAACAAAGAACAAGGTCAGAATGATATTAGCAACAGCAATAAATCCTTGTTGATAAAGCATGTATCGAGTTTTACCTTGTCCTGCAAACCAGCCGATAAAGGCAAAGTTCATCAGCTCAGCTATCACTCCCCAAAAGCGCACATTTAGATAGGTTTTTGCGGCTAGACCACTGTCAGGGTTGGCCGATAAGGCTCTTAAACCAAAGTCAATCAGCCAAGGCTTTGCAAGCAGTAATACGCCGCCAATAATAAAAGCTAACAGCAATGCCCGTTGTAGTATGGCCAATAAAGGAGAGGGGTTAATCGCAGTGCTGCTGCCACCACTGGAAGCTAGATGACGGTTATCGGCCATCTGACCTAACGCTTGAGCAGATAGACCAGAGGAGGCATATTGCAAGAAGTTAAAACTCACCAATAATAACGACAGCAGCTGAATAGCCAAACCCATACCAGCAAGCTTTGCCGCATCATCCATATTACCGACGATAGCAGTATCGATAACGCTTTGTAGCGGCATGGCCAAGTTAGCAAGCATAACTGGTACGGCAATACTGATGATATGCTGATAGCGAGTATCTATAGGGGCTAAAGTGGTTGATGCTATAGTAGAGGACATGGAGGAATCACTTAGGTAAAAACATAAAATAGTCTGCCTATCATCTTATTTTGAGCCTCGATGATAGTGCGACTTGATAAGTATTGGCTGTTGCACAAGCGCTGCTAACGATGACTATTAAAACTCTTATTTAACTCATAATAAAGACGTTATTCTAACGGCTGTTAATTAAAAGACTGTTAAAACAAATATTATTAAAAAGACAAAAGCACCTATAAGTTAGGTGCTTTTATCGATGTCGGTGATAAAGAACTAATGACTAGTGATTAACGAGTAGCAATCAATAATCAACAACGGTTAGCTCTAGACCCGCAATAAACGATATTTATTCTTGTTCGAACATTTTTGGATCATTAAAATTTACGATCTCTTCTTCAAACTCAGGTTTTACTTTTACTATGAAGTCATCACGTGATAGACCCATCGCCAATGGAATAGAGCTGGAGATATAAGTAGAAGAGTAAGTACCCGCTAGCAAACCTATAAATAGAGCTACTGAGAACCAGTATAGACCATCGCCGCCTAAGAACAGCATAGCCAATACTACTAGTAGTACGGTTGAGATAGTCATAATGGTACGGCGTAGAGTCTCAGTCAATGACAGATCAACCGTTTGACGTGGAGTCATACCTCGGACGCGGCGGAAGTTCTCACGAATACGGTCATAGACGACAATAGTATCATTCAGTGAATAACCAATCAGGGCCAAAATAGCCGCTAACACTGTTAAGTCAAACGGAAAACCGAACAGCGCAAACACACCAATCGTGACGATAGCATCATGAAATAGCGATATCACAGCGCCAAGAGCCAGTTTGAACTGAAAGCGCAAAGCCACGTAACCAAGCATACTAAGTAACGCTAACACTAAAGCCATAATTGAATTTAGGTAAATCTCATTACCTACTTGGCTACCAATAATATTGACATTATTGATTTCAACATTGTTATTTGGCAATGCTAAGGCTTTTTCGAGATTAGTATTGAGTCCACTAACATCGTCAGACTGTGGCGGTAAGCGAATCAGCAGCTCATCACGTGTTCCTAAGTACTGCACTACCGCATCGTCAAAACCATTATCAGCCAA
Source organism: Psychrobacter sp. TAE2020 (assembly GCF_018919485.1). Classification (GTDB taxonomy): domain Bacteria; phylum Pseudomonadota; class Gammaproteobacteria; order Pseudomonadales; family Moraxellaceae; genus Psychrobacter. The sequence goes on along the minus strand of NZ_JAHLMU010000001.1, from coordinate 661,345 downwards.
CGCTTTTACTACAGTGACTTGTTCAACAGGCTGCTGATATTTTATATCAGCTGATACGCCACCAGTGAAGTCAAGACCGAAGTTTAGGCCGTTGACTGCAATAGCAATAATACTAGCAATAACCAATATTATCGATAGAATGGCCATCGGCTTTTCTATACTCATAAATGGAATAATACGCTGATCACCAAGAGCTTTAATACCGCCCTCAGCATTAGCCGCTTCAAGTTCAGCGGTGCTATCCCTACCATCAATGGGCTCATAATTAGCTACTGATGATGGTGCTGTCAGTGCTTGTCTAGATTTTTCACCACGAGTTTTGCTATTAGCAGATTTCGTATTGGTTTCAACTTCTGCTTTAATAGTCGATTTATTGGTTTGGGTGTTGCTGCCCTTACCATCACGACGCGGATTATTACGACGGCGACGTGTTTTGTCACTAGGGTTGCTATTATTGCTGTCTGGACCACCACCTGAACTGTTTGAAGTCGGTGTGTTTTCTTTATTGGTGGGATTATTACTTTCAATCGCCATGTGTTTCTCCTAACCGATGCTCAAACGTTTGAGTGATTTGCGCTTACCATAAGCAAGTTGTACTAATGCGCGCGTGACCAAGATAGCAGTGAATAGCGAGCTGATGATACCTATAGCTAAGGTAATCGCAAAACCTTTGATTGGACCAGTACCAATAGCAAATAGAATAAAAGCAACTATTAAAGTAGTGATGTTGGCATCAAAAATACTACTAAAAGCACGATCAAAGCCGGCACTAATAGCGCTCTTTGGCCGGACGCCGTTGGCTAGCTCTTCTCGTATGCGCTCAAAGATCAGCACGTTGGCATCAACCGCCATACCTATAGTCAATACAATACCGGCAATACCAGGCAAGGTTAGTGACGAGCCTAAAATAGACATAATTGAAATAATAATTATCACGTTCACCGCCAAAGCAAGGTTGGCGATGACCCCAAACAAGCGATAGAAGATAATCATAAAGGCGAATACAAGCAAGTAACCTACTTGCGTTGAGAATAAGCCTTTATCAATGTTTTCTTGCCCTAATGAGGGACCAATAGTACGCTCTTCAACGAAATACATAGGGGCTGCAAGTGCGCCTGAGCGTAACAGTAGTGCCAGCTCTGCAGCTTCAGCACTGCTATCAAGACCAGTAATACGAAATGAAGACCCTAGTACTGCTTGAATATTGGCACGATTGATTACTTTAGTTTCAGAGTAAGGGGTACGTATTTCAGTTAACTCACCCGTTGTAGGATTCTCTTCATAAGTAATTCTTTGCTTATTTTCAATAAACAATACTGCCATCTGATCGCCAACAGCAGTACGAGTGGCATTCTGCATCAGCTTACCACCAGCACTATCCAAGGTGATACTGACTTCAGGCTGACCACTTTCTGGATCGATATTGGTCTGTGCATCCGTGACCTTTTCACCAGTGACAATAGCTTTACGCTCTAATAGTACTGGAGGACCATCGAGGGTCTCAAAAGGAAAGGCTTCAGTGCCTGCAGGAGCAATACCACCAGTGAAGTTTTCACTGCCTTTGGCAACCATTCTGAATTCAAGATTAGCCGTACGACCTAGTACACGCTTAGCTTCTGCAGGATCTTGAATACCAGGCAGCTCAACGACGATACGACTAGAGCCTTGTGACTGTACTAAAGCTTCCGAAACGCCAAGCTCGCTAATTCGGTTACGTAGAGTATTCAGGTTTTGATTGACCGCATAGCTGTTGATCTCATCTAGCTTAGCATCGTTATAGGCCATTATTAGGGATGGACCTTGCTCATCGATAGAGGATTGCAAGCTAAAGTCATTACCCATCGCTGCTTGTAGAATATTCTGAGCACGATTACGAGTGTCAGTATCAGCAAAATGTAAAGCGATACTTTGCTTTTCGGTTTTAATGCCCTTTATAGCCACACGTTCAGCACGCAAGCTACTACGTGCATCACGACTAGCACTACTCAGACGCTGCTTAATCGCTTCATCCATGTCTACTTCTAAGACAAAACGTACTCCGCCACGCAAATCCAAGCCCAGTTTCATCGGTCTAGCACCAATATCACGTAGCCATTGGGGTGTTGTTTGTGCTGAGTTTAAGGCGACCACATAGTCATCGCCTAAGTTCTGAACTAAAACCTCTTTGGCTTTTAGCTGAGTGACAGAGTTGTCGAGACGTAATAGCGCACTATTACCCTCAAAGCTACCACCTTTGTAGCTCACATTAGCTTCATCGAGCAAACTTTGTGACTGAGTCAAGACACTTTCAGATAGCTGTGTCCCAGCTGCAGCACTAGTAATTTGTACTGCTGGCTCATCAGGATAAAGATTAGGCGCTGCATAAAGACCGGCAACTATGAGCACGATGATAATGACGAAGTATTTCCAAGCAGGATATTGCATAATCACTTCTTTATGTTAATAAAATATTGGCGATGCAGGCCACAAGTAAGCACAAAATGACCGTAAGTAATGAACGGTCATTTTGTAGGATTATATAAGAGCAGGCTAATACAGTAATAAAGTTTCTAGACGGCCAGCGTTGTTGAACCAACTTAGACGCTTTCAATAGTGCCTTTAGGCAATACTGAGATGACCGAAGCACGTTGTACTTTAATATCGGTGTTGTTATTCAAGCTGACGATAGCATAATCGCCTTCTAGGGTTTTGATACGACCCATCAGTCCACCAGCGAAAATAATCTCGCTACCGACAGTAAGGGCAGTAACCATAGCGCGATGCTCTTTAGTACGTTTAGATTGGGGACGAATCACCAAAAAGTAAAAGATAGCAAAAAAGGCTACAGGAAGTAAGATTTGACCGAATATCGAAGCGCCGCCAGCAGTTTCAGCAGCGTGGGCTGACTGGATAAAAAAGCTCATAAGTTCTCTCAGTGAGTTGCAGATAACAATAAAATTAGACGCATAGTAACAAAAATTCTTCCACTTAGTAACTGTTAATCATAAGCTGAGAGTATATTTATACGCTAAGACAGACAGTTTTGAAAGATATTGACATGCAACTTAGCTCAGATATAAGGATTAGTCGTTCTATACACAAGAGTGAAAGCAAAACTTGAAAAAATAAAAATCAGATAAAATGACAAATTATTGTTAAAGCACAGCATCAATGCTACTATCAAAACGTTAAAATGGTCTATATTGAACGATAATAGTAGATTGTTTAATCCTTTTTAAGTCCTCTTAATATTCAGGTTACCTACCTTGTTGCCCATTTTTTTGTTTGTACCTCGTTTATGTCGTCAGCGCGCTCATAGTGAACCAGCGTCCGCGAAACCTCCCCCGACGACGCTTGCCTCTTTAGGCAGCTACTCATATCAGCATAACTACCAGCATAGTTATCTTAGGCTTTTTAGTAAGCCTTTAACTATAGTTGCGCTGTTGTTATTATCCCTATTATTTATGTTCCCTTATCCGGCTTTTGCTGCCGAAGCCCTCGCTGAACCAAGCACTAGCAATGTTATGCTGCTAATAGGCTTTGTTAGTATGGCGATTGGTCTGTCTTTTGTCTGTTCAATGGCCGAGTCTGTTCTGCTTAGCATGACTCCGTCATACATTGCAGATGTACAAGAAAGCAATCCCAAAAAAGCCAAAATGCTCAAACGCTTAAAACAAGATAGTGTTGATCAGTCTTTGGCGGCCATCCTAACTTTAAATACGATTGCCAACACTTTAGGATCTATTGGTGCTGGTGCGCAAGCAACAATCGTATTCGGTAGTGCTTGGTTTGGCTTATTTTCAGCTTTGATGACTCTGGCTATTTTAACCTTTTCTGAAATCATACCCAAAACTTTGGGAACGGTGTATTGGCGGCAGTTAAGCGGATTAGTAGCTTATTTCGTCCGCGGTATTATCATCTTGCTGTATCCGATTATTTGGTTGTCTGAACGTTTAACCAAACTATTGGTTGGTGGTAAAGACACCAATGTGTTTAGCCGTCGTGAGTTTGCCGCTTTAACTAGCATAGGGGAAGAGGCTGGGCAAATCGATCCGTTAGAGGCTCGTATTATTCGTAACTTGCTAGCCTTTGGGGCGATAAAAGTCGAAGATATTATGACTCCGCGTTCGGTCATGCTGGCATTTGAGCAAAGTAAAACAGTCGCTGAAGTGATGGCTGATCGACCAAAACTAACTTTTTCTCGCTTACCTATATATGAAGGTGACTTGGACAACATAACTGGTTTTGTATTAAAAACGGACATGCTACTGGCAAAAGTAAATCATGCAGTACACAAACCTTTAACTCAGTTTCAACGCGAAATTAGCTTTGTATTTTCCAAGATGAAACTTTTTGATCTGCTCGAATTGATGTTAAAGAACCGTATTCATATTGCCATTACAGTGGGTGAGTATGGTGAAGTCAAAGGGCTAGTTACTTTAGAGGATGTGTTCGAGACCCTATTGGGTTTAGAGATTGTCGACGAGATTGATCGGGTTGAGGATATGCAGGCGCTAGCACGGCAAATGATGGACAGACGAGTAGAGCGCTTAGGGATGAAGCTCAGCGATGATGAAGATTATCATAACTAGACTTTTTACTACTTATCTTATAAGCAATTAGATATACGGCTGTTAATATGGCATAACTGCCAATGTTACAGCCGCTAGCGCTAGTGTATAAATATTTATTTCAAAATGTTACAGTTGTTATAGCTATGACCTATCAATAGTCATATAGACCGTTACATGAGTGTTAGAAATTAGTGATAGGCTAAAACAATGACTACTTAAGGTCTACTCAACTGACCCTAAACCTCTAGTATTTAGCAATAGCAGCTTATATAAAGCCATTTCATTGCTCGCTATTAGCTAGTAATAAAAGTTAGTTAATAATAAAGTTTGATGAGCTCAGAACGATACCAATGGATTTTAACGACCTGTCAATAGTTAATCTTACTATTATCGCTAAGGATTACGATGCAAAATATATGGGTAAAACGATTGCTGACGGTAATAGTCAGAAGTACGAGCATAGCGGCAATAGCAGCTACAGCTATTACGTTCTCTATCAGTGCGCAGGCTGCAACTATGACTGAAGGCTTAGTACAGAATTATTCTGCGGCTATGAAAGCGGCAGCTAATAGTAAAAATATCAGTCAAGTATCACGTCTAGTCTCTGATGATGCGCTTATTTCTTTATCTAGAAAGGGCAAGTCTACTAGCTTGGATAAAGAGGCTTATCTAAGACTGTTACAGACAGGATGGAATCAAACTTCAAATTACCGTTATGAGATCAGTATCAATAATATAGTGACTACTGGAGAACAAGCAAAAGCTAACGTGACGACTACTGAGAGCTGGGTTAAAGATGGCCAGAATGTGTCTTTTGTTACTAATTCACGAGTGACATTAACGGTTGCTACTGGTAATGCAGTATTGCTAAGAGCTGTATCACAAGTCACTATTGATTAGAGTGATGGCTATTATAATAAAATGTCTTCAAGTGTAGAGTGGCTTAATCAAGCTAGTGCTCATCGGCCAAGCAATATAAAAGTTAACTTATATTGATTTATACTAAAGGGTGTTGAAGGGTGATAAGTAGACGGTGCTATGGTCGAATGTTCAATACCTATTAATATAAATCTACTACGCTCCCAGTGAGCGTTATCATTTTTTAAATATCTTTTAGATAGCTATGGTTTTTGCTTCGCTTTGCATACTATACTGTCAATTATTCATATCGGTACTCATACTAGCTGCTAGGAAACGCCAATTATCATGTCTAATGTGTTCTTTAAATCTCGCTCATTTATCGCTTTGCCTTTGACGCTAGCGGTATCGACGCTGCTTATCAGCGCTTGTAGTAATACTTCAGCAGTCAAAAATACTGGTGCTACTAATTCATCGCCAGTCATTACTAAGCGTCCTGCTAATCAAACAGCAGCTACTACTCAGCCTAATGTAAATGCTGGTGGTGACTATTCAACTGCCTATTTAGATGCGGAAAGCTTAGATGAGCTAGCGGATTTGCTTGAAGCCAGTGATATGACAATGGTTGAAGGTAATAAACTTGCGATTCAGCAGTATGGTGATTTGTGGGGTCGTTTGCGAGCTGGTTATCGCATGAATAGTGGCAACCCAGTCTATAATCAGCGCATTGAAGGTCAAAAAGGCTGGTTTACTAGCCGACAAGACTATCTAAATCGTCTAACGGCACGGGCAAGTCGCTATCTTTATCATACGGTGCGTGAAGCTGAGCGCCGTAATATTCCAACTGAGCTCGCTCTGTTGCCAGTCATCGAAAGCTCCTATGATCCAGGTGGTACTAGTAGCGCTGCAGCAGCAGGGTTATGGCAGTTCATTCCTAGTACGGGTCGTATCTATGGTCTAAACCAGAGCAGCACCTACGATGGTCGCCGTGATGTTATCGAATCTACACGTGCCGCTTACGACTTTTTGACGGCATTACATAATCAGTTTGGTAGTTGGGAGCTAGCCTTAGCCGCTTATAATGCGGGTCCAGGACGCATACAAAAAGCGATTGATGCCAATAGAGCTCAAGGCTTACCTACCGATTATTGGTCGCTTAGATTACCTACTGAAACTATGAATTATGTGCCACGCTTTTTGGCGGTTGCTGAGATTGTCGCTAATCCAGAGAAGTTTGGGGTTTATCTCCCAGCTATCGCTAACCGTCAGCATTTTCGTAGTGTGCCTGCTAACTATGGTGTCAGTCTGGCTGAAGTAGCCCAAGTGACAGGCGTGAGTTACGATGAGCTTGAAAGACTCAATACGGCGTTAACGTCTTCGCGCATTGATTCATCAGGCCCACAGCGGATCATTATTCCTAATGATGTCGATGTCAATATAGATGCTAAGCTTAGTAGCTTAAGAGGCAACGGCAGTAGTAATGTGATCGCCGCTACGACTACTTTTAATAATAGCCCAACAACTAGCACTCCTAATTATAATAGTAAGCCATATCCTAGCTCGTCATTGCCTGCGACTGGTGGTGGCTTAGCGGCATATGCGTCTAGCGCCAGTGTGCCGCAGCAAACCACCAGCTATATTACACCGACACCAAATCCAACTAGTAGCTCTGTTTATGGTAGTAATACCTCGTTTAATACTGAGCCTCTTATTACTAGTAAAGAGACTAACAAAATCAATGCTGAGCTTAAGAGTAGTAATAGCTTACCAACCACTTCAGCACAGATCACTCGCAACAACACTATTACTCAAGAGCCGCCATTGAGTAAAGAGGAACGTGACTTCATCGCTCAACAGATTCAAATGCAGACCCCTGAGCAGCGTGATATTGTCAGCTCCATCGATGGTAATATCAAGCTATCAGCGATACAGACGCAGCAGTCTATATTAGAAGCTAGTGGTAAAGAGAAGAAACTAAGCTTCCCTACTAAAGCGGCAAGCAAACCAAAACCACAAGGTCAACGTACTACTTATACGGTAAAACGTGGTGATACCTTATCTAATATTGCTAGCCGAGCAGGGGTTAGCTGGCGTGATATTACCGAGTGGAACCAGATAGATGCTAGTACAAATCTGTTATCCGGTAGTACTTTATATCTTTACAACGCCAAAACTATTGCCCCTATTAGTGACACGAGTAGCAGTGCTGCCAGCCAGCCTGACAGCTACGTAGTACAAAGTGGTGACACCTTGATCGGTACTGCCAATCGCTTTGGTTTGTCGGTTACTCAGCTGGCCACTTATAATAATCTAAGCAGCCGTGCTGACTTACTAAGAGGTCAGAAACTTTGGTTAATTCCTGGCAAAGTGACGCCTCCAATCAGTACTCCTGCGGCGCCATCGACTAAGCTTAGCAAGGCTAATGTAGCGACCAAAAATTATAAAGTAAAACCAGGTGACGGACTTATTGCTCTGGCTCGCCAGTTCAATATCTCTACTGAAGCTTTAGCTAGCTTGAATAATATCGGCACTACAGACTCATTGTATGTTGGTCAAACCTTAAAGATTCCTGCAAACGCTAATACTAATATAAGCAGTAGTAGCAGCTCTGCAAGTACTAGCAGCAGCTCAAGTTCAGCAGCTACTAGCAAATATACTGTCAAATCTGGCGAGACTTTGATTGGGATCGCTAATAGTATTGGCGTTAGTGCCGAACAAGTCGCAGCTATTAATAGTAGCTTCGATGCCAACGCTCGCTTGCAACGTGGTCAAACTATCAAAGTGCCGGCTTCTAAAGCGCAAGTTGATAATAAGTTAAACGATAAGCCAATCAGCTATAAAATCCAATCAGGTGATACTTTGACTGGGGTTGCCAAACGCTATAATATCGGCGTCAGTGACTTAGCATCAGCCAATGGCTTGACGACGACTTCAAACTTGATACTAGGTCGCAATATTACTATTCCTGCTGGTGGAAGCAGTAGTAGCTCTGCAAGTACTAGTAGCAGTTCTAACAGTAGTTCGAGTAGTGGCTCAAGTAGTAGTGGCAAAAAGCTGGGCAATACTGAAAATTATAAAGTACAATCTGGTGATGGCTTAATTGCTTTAGCGGGTCGCTTTAAAGTATCAGTTGAAGATCTAGCGGCTACTAATGGTATAGCGGTTAATGCACAACTGCAACGTGGGCAAACTATCAAAGTACCTAAACTGACGGTTAGCTATACGGTCGGCTCTGGCGACAACTTAATCAGCTTAGCTCGTAAATATGGGGTATCGACCCAAGAGCTTGCTGATATGAATAAAATACCAGCGGATACTATGATACAACGTGGCCAACGCTTGACTGTACCCAATCGTTAAAAGTTAAGTTAAGCGATGGTAATTAAAATCTAGCTACAAAAAAAGCTGCTCTTATAGATAAGAGCAGCTTTTTTATTAACGGTTTTTACTTATTAAAGCTTTTTAAGTAGCTGTAGTCTTAATAGTTTCCAGATAGCTCCTGATATTACTCACATAGTGCATAGCTTGTCCATAACGACTATTTGCCGCTTTATTATCTGATAAATACGCATAGACATTGGCCCAGCTCTTATCATCAATATCTTGTGCACGCAACTCGCTTTGAATACGTTTGACAGCATTGGGACCCATATTATAGCCAGCGAGGGCAAACCAAACCCGATCACTTTTGGGCACATCGGTAAAATCAGACTTCATTTCTTCTAAGTAACGAGCACCGCCACCGATGCTTTGATAAGGGTCTATACGATCAGCAACTCCCATAGCTTTTGCAGTGCTATTAGTTAGCATCATAATACCACGCACCCCAGTCGGTGAAACAGCATTAGCGTCTAAATGCGACTCTTGATAACCCATAGCAACCAGTAACTCCCAGTCGTGATTGTACTGCTGAGCTTGCTGTTTAAATGTTGACTGGTAGTTAGGGAGTTTTTCGGTCAAAGTCTGTTGAAAATGTTGCTGGCTATAAGCATCTTTTAATAAATCTTGATTATAAAATGAGGCTAGCTTTTGGGTATTATCAAGCTTAATGCTGTCACATAAAAAGTTACTGGCCTTTTGCGATAATGGATCATCAGTGTTTTTGAATGACCAATTAACTTTAGGGTTTAGGCCATTTTTAGTTAAGCTAGTATCATAACCACAGCTGACATTGATTGAGGGTAGGGCCAACTCATTTCTGAGCTCAGTACTAGCCGTAGTCAAGGCCATATCAGCAGTACCTGATTTTAACGCTTTTAAAGCATCTTCTTCATTAGCATAAGCTTTTAGCGTAATAGTGACCCCCAGCTCATCGGCATAGCTACGTACTAAGTCGTAGCCAAAACCATGTTGGAAACCATCAGTAGCGAAATAAGTGCTATCGCCAGGCACAGCAGCAATAGTCAAAGTCTTATCTGTCATGACATGGTCATAAGTAGAGACTTGATTATTCATAGTCGTCAGACTTTCAGCAGGCAAAGACAGTAAGGCAATACTAGTGACTTGCATAATCTTTTTGGTCTTAGAAAAACGGCTTGACGGAATGAAAGGAACGAGGTTACTTTTAGTGTTAAGTTCACGCCTGGCTGGACGCAGTAAATAATCCATACGGCGTTTAGCACTTTGCGCCGATACTTTGACATGATAAGTAATACGCTGCATAGAGGTCTCCTAATTTTAGCCATCCTGCTCACCCTAAACAGATATTCGACTTATTGAGCTTATTATAAATGCCCAGTTGAATGACGCTGTTAAACAGTAGAACACTCCTCAATTGACCTTAAGCCCATTGAACCAATGAGTGTGGGACTATTTGGTAATATAAAAGCCACTACTAGTTAATAGTAACTATCAGACAGCTATATATTACTTAGGTAAGGTCATGAATAAGTTATTGAAACAAAGATCTAGGCAATAATATCGATTTACTATAAATAATGACTAAAATCGAATTTATGGTCTGGCTGCTGACCAATGATGGCCGTTAACTTTTAATAAGATGCTTAAAAGTCAAAAGCATTAAGGTTTGAGCGGTGTGATCTTGTCCAGAATTGCTTTAAGTTGGCTATTAAAATCTCTATAGTGCCTGCTAATAATATAGTTAACGCTTAACTAGATACAGGCAAGTATATAAGATTATAAAAACTAACCTAGCAATTGCAATATCAGGCGTACAGAAATGGCCGCTGTTAAAATCGACTTTATTTCTATAGTTATAGGACTATGCCACTGTTGAAATTACTGTTAAAAAATAACAGTTAACCACACAGCCCTAAAGCCCCTGATGCTATAACCGGAAGCTACCATTGATGAAAAGTTTCATGACAAAACAGTCTCTTACTATTTCTTTGTATGCGGTCTATCTAATTATCATTCAAGTAAGGTTAACAAAACAGGGAAAAATCTTAACCATTAGGCAGGATTATCTATATCGACAAATGTCACCGTTAGCTTGAACTGCTCAGCGATTAACTCACCCAAAGCCTGAATGCCACCACGTTCGGTAGCATGATGACCACAAGCAAAGTAATCTAGCCCTAACTCACGCGCGCTATGCGTGGTTCTCTCAGATATCTCTCCTGATATATAAGCGTCGCAACCCATAATAGCGGCTTGCTCAATCATATCTTGTGCGCCCCCTGTGCATAGGCCTATACGTTCGATTTTTTTGTTATTAGCATGGTCTAATAAACTTGAATTATCAGCAAGACTGTCACTATGAGTAAAACGATAGTCACTGCAGATATGCAGTGGTGCTCGTCCTAACACTTGAGTAATAGTTGCCGCTAAATCGTCTGCACTCTGCGCTGCACAAGTAGCGATGTTACCGACTGGATGAGACTCATGCGGATACAATGGGCCGCTGATGGTCAGGCCAAGTATTTCAGCAAGCTTGGCATTGTTACCTATCAGCGGATGGGCATCGAGAGGCAAATGATAGGCGATTAACGAAATGCCATTCTGTATGAGCTTACGAATACGTTGGCCTTTGATACCAACGATAGGCTCAGGCTCACCTTTCCAAAAATAACCATGATGTACCATGATAGCATCAGCTTTAGCAGCGATAGCGGCATCGATTAGCGCCTCACAAGCGGTAACCCCAGTGATAATAGTTTTGATAGGCTGACCCGCGTCAACTTGTAGCCCATTAGGAGCATAGTCTTTAAAGGCGGCGCTCGATAAATACTCATCACAAAACTGCACTAAGGCTTGCGCCGTTATTGATTGAGTTACTGATTGAGTTGCTGGCTGGTTTTCTACACTAGTTGCAGAGTTTTTATAGGGCATGATGGTTCCTTGGGCTTAATTTTATTACGGAGATTTTAGCACAATTATAAAACCCTCGAGTTAGCATCCAAACCTAGCAAAGAGACTGCCGCTAACGATTAAGCTATAAGGGCTAGTAGAAAAATAATAGACAAATACACTAACTGAAAAGGTACACGATGCGTGACTCTTTTATGCCAATGCCAGTTATAATTTGCATAGGTGGCAATGTATCTATGGTATACGCTCATTGGCGTTCAACGCATAGCAACTGTTAGTATTTATTCATATAACTTTATAGAGGTCATTTATGTCGTCATTGCCTAATACCAAGAATAAGGCTTTTTTTTGGAAGTGGTTACCTTGGATGTTATTGCTAATCATGATCGCTGGTTTTATTTGGTTATTCATGAGTATGAAGAGCGCATCGAATGCTACTTGGGAGCCGCCTAGAACTACTGCTGCTCAGCAACAAGCCTCAGCTCCTGTCTCGGCAGATAATACCTCAGCGCCTATCTCTTCGTATCACAATGCGGTTGCCCGTGCTTCACAGTCAGTAGTCAATATTTATACTACCCAAACCGTGGCTGAGCATCCTTATATAGATGATCCTGTGATGCGCCAGTATTTCGAAGATAACAATCAACAAGATCAAGGCTCAACTAACCTAGGGTCAGGAGTCATTGTCTCAAAGGATGGTTATATCGTCACTAACGCTCATGTAGTCGAAAAGGCGGACGAGATTACAGTTGCCTTTAGTGATGGTCGTAAGAGTCGTGCTAAGGTTATCGGTACTGATCCAGATAGTGATTTGGCGGTCATTAAAGTAGAGATGACTGGACTTACGCCTTTAGGTTTTCGCGAGTCCCCTATTCGGGTTGGTGATTTAGCACTAGCTATTGGTAATCCATTTGGAGTAGGTCAGACCGTCACCCAAGGTATTATCTCAGCGACTGGTCGTACTGGTCTAGGAGTTAATAAGTTTGAGGACTTTATCCAGACCGATGCTGCTATCAATCCAGGTAACTCAGGGGGAGCACTAGTTGATGCTAATGGCGAGCTAGTCGGTATCAATACGGTTATCTTCTCACGCTCTGGTGGCTCGATGGGTATTGGTTTTGCTATTCCAACCGCTTTAGTTGAGCAAGTAATGAATGCGCTGATCAAAGATGGCCGTGTTAGCCGTGGTTGGTTGGGCATCGAGATTCAATCACAATTGCGTGATCCTACTCAACTTGAAACCTCCACTGGGGTTGAAGTGCTTAAAGTTATTCCACAAGGCCCTGCGGATAAAAGTGGTCTAAAAGTGGGTGATATCATATTGACTATTGATGGTGTTGAGATGACTGATGCCAATAGTCTTATTCAATATGTGGCACGCAAACCCCCTAATACTACATTAGTTACGCAGATTTTACGTAATGGTAAAAATGCCCAAGTCGATGTGCTACTAACAGAACGCCCAGCGCAACAAGTGGTTGAAGTACCAGTAGTCATTAATGAGGGTCTGAGTGGGCAGCCTAACTATCATGGCGAGTCAGAGAATAGACCTATGATGTCAAAAGAAGAGCGCGACCGGATGCGTGAAGAGTTATTAAAGCTATTTGAACAAGACGCTGTCGCTCAGTAGCATCAAGCTAGTAGTAGTCATAAAAAACGCGCTGCCTTTACTAAGACAGCGCATTTTTTATGGCTAGTATTTTTGTGGTGGCGATTAAAATCTTGTAGCAGTTTGCCTGATTTTATTCATCAATAAATTCATGATTAATATAGATAACCCCTTGTACTCGGCAGCAGCAGGGCAGTATCTCGTTGTCTTCAATCATTGCCAAAGGCACAAACGGATAATCAATCGGATGTGAGCTGGCAATACGTCGTACTCGGCAGCTGCCACAGTAGCCTTCTCGGCACTGAAAGTTGACATCGTGCCCCGTACGCAGTAAGCCATCTAGCAGGCTCTCATCGTCATGCAAGTAAAACTGCCGCTTACTAGTCATCACCCATGTCATAATGAATCCTGCATACTAAAAGGGAGTAAATAAAGTGTCTTTTATACTGTAATTATAAAACTCAGTTCTATAGCTAAAGTCCATAAATAAATTCTATATCTTTGCGATAAAGCCCAATTTTATAATTAAGCTTTGTAGCTGATGCTTATCGTTCAATCTTACAATTGAATCTTATAACTCAATCTTATAACTCAAAGTCATCAAAATCGCTGTTAGATAAGTCTGAATCAATCTGACCTACTAAGTAAGAGCTAATCTCTGTCTCTTGTGGCGCTACTTGGACGTTATCAGAAGATAACCAAGTATTGATCCAAGGAATAGGATTAGATTTCGATTTTGGGAACGCTGATGGCAAGCCAACCGCTTCCATACGTAAGTTAGTAATGTATTCGATATATTGGCAAAGAATGTCTTTATTTAGACCGATCATTGAGCCATCTTTAAAGAGATAACCCGCCCATTCTTTTTCTTGCTCAGCGGCTTTACGGAAGATCTCGATACCTTGCTCATGACACTCAGCGGCAATCTCTACCATCTCTGGATCATCTCGACCATTACGCATTAAGTTTAGGATATGCTGAGTACCCGTCAAATGCAGCGCTTCATCACGAGCAATTAGCTTGATGATCTTGGCATTACCTTCCATCAGCTTACGCTCAGCAAAGGCAAACGAGCAAGCGAACGAAACATAAAAACGAATGGCTTCTAAAACGTTAACCGCCATAATACAAAGATACAGCTGTTTCTTTAGCGATCTAAGATCCACAGTAACAGTCTCGCCATTAATATTATGGGTACCGGCACCATACAAGCTATAAAGCTGCGAGTTACGATACAGCTCATCATAATACTGGGCAATATCAGAGGCACGCTCAAGAATATGCTCGTTTTTCATAATATCATCGAACACTAAGCTTGGATCATTGACGATATTACGAATAATATGAGTATAGCTGCGTGAGTGGATAGTCTCGCTAAAAGACCAAGTCTCAATCCAAGTCTCAAGCTCTGGAATCGATACTAGAGGCAATAACACAATATTCGGGCTACGACCTTGGATAGAGTCGAGTAGGGTCTGGTACTTTAGGTTGCTCAAAAATATATGCTGTTCATGCGAGGACAAGTTGCCAAAGTCCATACGATCTTTTGAGACATCGACTTCTTCTGGACGCCAAAAGAAGGACAGTTGCTTTTCGATCAACTGCTCAAAGATAGGGTGCTTTTGTTGGTCATAGCGAGCGATATTGACTGGCTGGCCGAAGAACATAGGCTCTTTCATAGCATCATTTGGCGTTTGATTAAAGATTGAGTAAGTCATGAGGTTGGCCTTTGTTTTTATGCGTTTAGTAGGTGTTGTATACTGTGGTTTTAGCCCAGCAAAAATAAAATTTTGGTTATACTATTATAGATCGTCTAGTGTTACTCGAATAGGTGTTTGCTCGTCATTCATTCGCTGTTCAACTATTTTACCCAGCTCTATATCATCTTGTTCCTCAGAAACATCTACTCCACTCAATATATTTGTCTGTTCATGAATTTCGTAAGTCACCACAACTTCCTTTTTTCATTGATCTTGACTATTTTCCAAAAACAACTATAAATTCTCTAAAGATATCTGCTCTGGTACTTGTTCATTATTCATATAAGCTTTTAGCATTTCGCTTAACTCACCATCATCGAATGACTCTAGTTCATCGATATTATTCTTGCGCAGCGTATCTACTGCTGCTGGTTTTTGCAGCTCTTTTTTGCCCGATTTCTTTATGGGTTTTTTTGCTTGTCTAGGCGCTACTTTTTTAGGGTCTTCGTTCAAGCCTAACTGTTGACGAACTTCTTCGATATCAACAACCACTTCCACTATGCGTGAGTGCCCATCATTTCCATTATTTAGGTCGGAAAATACGTTAGGGATAAACAAACCACCGTCTTTGATGATTGCGGTATAGTGCACGTCTATGACCTCCGTCGTTTTCGTTATTGGTATGTATTTTAATTATAAAAGCTTAAATTCATTGGTTAAATATTATAAAACTTCAGCAGCTAATCCCGCCTACCGCTTGTATCTGCCTAGCCGCTGGCGTGCAGTCTATGGTGTCTGATAGTGTTCCAACGTTCGAGCGACCACTCCCAGCCACAGCCTACAACACCATCGTCGTCGACAGGATACCGCTATAGTCGGGGCTGAACGACCTCCTTAGGGCAGAGTTGGTCTTTCTTACAAGTATCACTATTTATGCTTATTTCGTAGGGTGCTTTTTAAGCACCGTTAAACTTAACTTTCAAACTATGGGTGCGTGGAACGCACCCTACATCACGAGCCAACATAAGCTATAAAGTTAAATATGTTTTTGCGTAGGCTGGGTTTTTAACCCAGCATCTTACTCTTGCAAGGTTACAACGCTGGGTTAAAAACCCAGCCTACAACAACCGCTACGATCTAAGGGTAGGTTGGTGTCGAGGAACGAGACCCAACGGAATTAATGGTCAGTTATTTTTCTATCAAATTCTACAAATCTTAAATCTCTTTATCAATCTTTTCGCCGATTACATTAAGATAGGCTTGCAAATCAATAGCTGGAATAGTACCGATAGCTTGTTGTAAGTAGCGTGTTAATTGCATAAAGAAAGTGATTAAAGAGTTTTCAGGGCGACTAAAATGTATTTCGTTGAATTTTCGTTCTTCATAGTATTCATTTATACGCTTACTAAAATCCTTCTCTTCAGGATTCTCTTTACCACTGTAATCTACAGAAAAACTACCTGTCTCAACAGCACAACCTAAATCAATTGTTTGTAATCCTTTTAGTTTTGATATGTTACTTTCGACTGTCTTATTCTGTTTATAAGTGTTGCTAGTTGCTAATATACCTCCTACTATTTTTGTAAGGGGTCTCGCTGGAAGTAGATTTCCAGAACTAATCATCGATGTAGATGTTCTATCTAACGACCTAACACTAGCTATTTTCTCACCCGCATATTCTATGTTTCCATAAATATCAGGCTTAACTTCAAATACAGCATATACACCTTCAGCAGGAATATAGTGAAAACCATTCTGTGAAAAAATAAAAGGCGTAAAATAATTATCGTATATCACGATATCAATTTGATGGCTAGTATTGCCGTGATAATCAATAACGATAGCTTTATCTACACTATATCGGTTAGGAAGATAATGCTTTAACCATTCAATCCAAGCGTTTTCTAATGCATCACCCTTCGAGCCAGGATGTTCTATAAAGCTTCTATTGGTACTTAATTGAGCTTTCATTTGCTCCTGCATACCTTTAAATAGCTCGGGCAGTTCAATATTACTCATATATTTCTAACCTATTATTGTTAAGAATAAAGAAATTGAAATCCCTCAAACTATTGTTAGTAATACTCAAAATAAGTAAGACAGGATTGTCGATCTTTACATTTTTCTCATGAGCTATGCTAATCATGGCATTTAAATCTGTCGAGCTATACCATGCTTCACCATCTGGATGAGTATGCCACTCACCGATATAGTAGAGTCCTTTGTGTATGAATAGTTTTTCAAACTCGCACTTCAGATAGCCAGACTCTCTAGTAAACTCAATTCGACTACTCTTAAAAATCCCTGCTGTGATAGATTGTTGAATATGTAAGGTTTTAAAGTCATGAGAATATTTGCCAATCAAAAAACCGCCATACTCTTTGGGGTAGTGCCCACAGCTTGACTGATAAATACTTTCTAACAAGCTATCATCAACAACTAACTTCAGGTTCTTATAGTGCCTAGTAATAGTCAAAACTTACTCACTTTTAAGCATTCGCCGTTATCATGATAGTTGATAACAAAATTCCTTAATTCATGATTGTCAGTCATATTATTAATTTGTTTTAAAGCAAATTGTACAAGGGTAGAGATATCATTATAAGAAGCTCTAAAAGTCGGACTCCAACAACCTATAGGGTTATATAAGTCTTCAACGTCATTCTCTAAAATACTATCAAACTGATGTCTAACAAACTTATAAGTATTTGGCGATATGCCACAAACTAGTGATTGAGCATGATTAGTAACAGATAAGTTGATAATATTAGCTGTAATATTAAGACTATCTAAGATATGCATCAAATCATCGTCAGTAGAACAATCAAATATGTAATCATAGTTTGATAATTCTTTTTCAAGTTTATTAGAAAGAAGTTTAGCGTAAGGTTCAGACTTAAGGTGTTCTGTAATAAGACTTCTTGTTGCTCTGACTTCCACAAACGGTGATATTCTATAAAGCAAGTCGCATAGCTCATCTACCTTATTATTGTAAGGGTACATAAATTCATATTCTGAACGACAAATATTCTCAGGTTCCTTAATATCGTAATCGACCAAAAATATATTTTTACACCCACATCTTACTAATGTTTTAGAAACATTACTGCCAACTGCACCAACACCAATAATTAATATCTTCGAATTAGTCAATACTTCACTAAACGCACCACGACCAAAAAAATATGAATAAGAAGAGTTATTCGTTATTGCCCAATTTATTACAGTATCTTTTAAAATATACTGCTCTTGATTCTCAATATTAATTTTACTTTCAAAAAAAACTTCATCTATGCTTACTAAAGCTACTTGCCAGTGCGCTTCATTGTTTGCAGTGTCAAAACCTATAAAAATAGGCAGTGGTTTAGATGTATCGAAGCTACTGCTATTTAAAAAAATATACTTCCATAAATAACTCAAAAAATCTTGACTAAATTTTCCATTAAATTGTGACCAGTTATTGAATGAAAATCGTTGATTAACAGCTGGCGCTTCTTCCAAAAAAATGTATATACCTTGTTCACTGCTACTTGCTTTAAGATAGTAATTACTCCAGTCGCAATCTTTTATAGTAGGTTGAGCTGAGTCATTGAAACTTTGAACAAGGTGGTTATTAATAGTGTACTGGTTATAGTTGGAGTTAGACAATAGTTTGATAGAGACTGTACCAAACTCACCTTTTTTAAAGCCTTCTTCTATATTAGTAAATTGATAAGAGTAAAAGCTACTATCGAACTTACTATTATCAACTATTAAATGCTCATAATGACTATCTGTTTCTTCTTTGATTATATATTTAGTAATCCAGCATTTGATAGCATTAAAGTCCTGCATTAACTTTTGTCTAAAATCAATACAATGTTCATTATGAAAACATACTGAGCCATTACTCATTACATGACTATATTCAATCAGATCAAGATTATTAAAGCTTATGGTTTCAGAACCACTAAATTTAAATGGATATTGAGAATTGATTGTTACTTCAAAAGTTATTTCTTCGTTAAGGCCCTCAAAGTCAAAAGCTATATTGAAACTTACGAGATTTTTATCGAAGTTAAAATCTCGTAAGTTAGATACGTAGCTTATGCTACTAATAGTATCTAGTAGCTCTTCTCTAGAGAATCTCATATCTAACCAAAACGCTGTGTAGATGAAGGAGTAGAAACTGGGCTAGCTCCAGCAACACCATAGCTCAAACTATTATTGTTAGCTTCTTCAGAAAATTTCTCGTTTTTATCGAAATAGTATTCAATTTGTTTTTCGTTGTTCTCAATATTGGTTAGCATGAATTCAAAATCACTTTTTAATAATGTTTTTTGATATGAATCTAATGTACTCATTAAATCATTGTTGCTGTTACCCGGGTCAGGCAGTTTAAATGTAGAACTTTCAATATTATCTACAATATATTGGAGAACAGTCTTAAATTGTTCCCATAAATTACCTGTAGGTAAGGTACTGTCATAAGCTTTGATAACTAAAATTTCAAAGAAAAATGACTTATATTTCTTAGATTTTTGAAATTTCCAGATCTTCAGCAATCTAATAATTTTTCGTTCATTATCCTTACCATTTATATGATTAATCTGACTTTGGATATTAGTTTTTAAATACCCAGTCTCCGATGGATCTAAGGAGTTGATATGAAGGTTTAGGTTTCTTGTTTCGGCATAGCCATCTATTCGTGTTTCTCGAGCAGGTACAATATCTATATCAATACCATCTTCTTCAAAGGCTAGTCCAATAGAAACACCTTGCTTTCGAACAGTAGTTCTATCATTAAATTTATCATTTAACTTGTCATAAATATCACTGAACATATCTTCTAATGTATTAAAGCTTTTATATTTAAAAGGTACAACTGCATCTAAATCAAACTTTGTATTAACAGCAGTATGTTTACTATAAGACCCTGAATCAAAAGGACTATAAATTTTGCTACCGTATTCGGCATTTAAGAAATCTTTAATTTCATTACGTCTATCTCTGTATTTATCAAAAACATCTTTTATGTGCTTCATCTTATGTGTTTCAAGTACTTCTTGCAGGTAGTTACTTTTATAGTCAGCCATTATCTTAGTCCTTTAAATAGTGTTCACAAATCCATCTCAATAAATTAGTACTGGATAGCAGGCTTAACCTTAAAGCTAAACCCGCCATCCATCAGAAATTCTATTTTAAGAATTTCTCTTGCGACCCTAAAATTGACATGCAATTTTTTAACGGTTCTCAAATCTTACAAGCGCCACCAGCACAATCATCTTCCATATCGGCTTGGGCGTCGTTGGCACCATCACGAGTGTTGTGATAATACAAAGTTTTTACGCCTAGCTTATACGCCGTCAACAAGTCTTGTAGGAGCACTTTCATCGGCACGCGGCCCCCTTCATAGTGTGATGGGTCATAGTTAGTATTAGCTGAGATACTTTGATCGACAAACTTTTGCATAACAGCCACTAGCTTGAGGTAGCCATCATTGTTAGGCATTTGCCATAGTAGCTCGTACTGACTACCTAGCTTTTCAATCTCAGGCACTACTTGCTTTAAGATGCCATCTTTTGACGCTTTAATAGACACTAAGCCGCGTGGTGGCTCGATGC
This sequence comes from Psychrobacter sp. TAE2020, assembly GCF_018919485.1. GTDB lineage: Bacteria > Pseudomonadota > Gammaproteobacteria > Pseudomonadales > Moraxellaceae > Psychrobacter. Next base: position 640,752 of record NZ_JAHLMU010000001.1, on the reverse strand, counting down.
CATTAGTAGCGTTGGCAATCTGACTAGAAGTCTCAGACGGCATCAAGGCAGTCAAAGTCGAGTTGCGCAGACCATGAGTAGTGATCTCGGTACGCAAAGTTTCCCAATCAAGATGCAATGGCTCTTGGCAGATTTTATCAAGATCCTTTTTATACGTATCAATCGGTAAGATACCTTGCGAATAAGTGGTCTCATTAAAAGCTGGGCAAGCGCCTTGCTCTTTTGCTAATTTATTGGAGGCTTTTAAGAGATAGAATTGCAAGGCTTCAAAGGTTTGATGCGTCAGACCAAGCGCACTACCATCTGAATAGCGTACGCCATTCTTAGCAAGGTAATAAGCATAGTTGATCACTCCGACACCTAAGGTACGGCGACGCATACTGCCGTTCTCAGCAGCTTTGACCGGATAGTCTTGATAATCAAGTAGGGCGTCAAGAGCACGGACGATCAGCTCAGCTGGCTCTTCGATATCGCTGACCTGCTCAACTTTGCCTAAGTTAACCGCTGATAGAGTACACAGAGCAATTTCGCCTGCTTCGTCATTGATGTTATCGAGTGGCTTAGTCGGTAGCGCAATCTCCATACATAGGTTGGACTGGCGGATAGGCGCCACAGTGGGGTCAAACGGGCTATGAGTATTGCAATGATCGACGTTTTGAATGTAGATACGACCAGTGCTGGCACGCTCTTGCATCATTAAGCTGAACAGTTCCGTCGCTGGAATCTTACGCTGACGAATAGACTCGTCATTCTCATACTTAGTATATAGCTCTTCAAACTTATCTTGATCTTCAAAGAACGCATCGTACAAGCCCGGAGTATCGCCCGGTGAGAAGATAGTGATGTCTTGGCCTTTGATTAGGCGAGTGTACATAGTCTTGTTTAGCTGTACGCCATAATCCATGTGACGGACACGGTTGTCCTCAACGCCACGGTTATTCTTCAGTACTAATAGCGACTCAACTTCTAGATGCCATAACGGATAGAATAGGGTAGCCGCACCGCCCCGTACGCCGCCTTGTGAGCAACATTTGACCGCAGTTTGGAATAGCTTGTAAAAAGGCACACAGCCAGTATGTTGAGCTTCGCCGCCACGGATAGGGCTACCAAGGGCACGAATACGGCCAGCATTGATGCCGATGCCAGCGCGCTGCGAGACATAGCGTACGATGGCGCTAGTAGTGGCGTTGATAGAGTCAAGGCTGTCACCACATTCAATCAGTACGCAGGAGCTAAACTGGCGTGATGGGGTGCGCACACCAGACATAATCGGCGTAGGTAGCGAGATCTTAAACTGTGAGGTGGCATCATAAAAACGCTTTACATAGTCCATACGCTCAGCTCTATCGTAGCTAGCGAACAGACACATGCCTACTAGCACATACAAGAATTGCGGGCTCTCATATACAGTCTTAGTGACGCGATCTTGCACTAAGTATTTACCAGCCATTTGCTCAACAGCAGCATAAGCCAAATTCATATCACGCCAGTGATCGATGTAATCATTAAGCTCATCAAACTCTTCACGGCTATAATCAGCTAGAATATGGGCATCATATTTACCAGCATCGGTTAAGGTTTTGACTTGGTCATATAAATGCGGTGGGGTAAATTTGTTATAAGCGATTTTGCGCAGATGGAAGATAGCCAAACGTGCGGCTAGATACTGATAATCAGGAGTAGATTCTGATATCAAGTCAGCAGCAGACTTAATAATAGTCTCATGGATATCACGAGTCTTGATACCTTCATAAAACTGAATATGCGACTTTAGCTCAACTTGTGATACCGACACATTATCTAACTTGTGAGCTGCCCACTCGATAACTTTATGGATTTTATCTAAATCAATAGGCTCTAAACGTCCATCGCGTTTGGTCACTTGAATCTGGTCGATATGTGTCATGCTACCCTCGTAAATAATTGCTTATATTATTCGCCAAGCGGTTAAGTCCGCGAAGCGTTTATTATCAAATGAATAATCAAACTACTAATAATCAACAGCTTAGCTGAGCTTTTTAAGGCAAAAACAGGCTACTGCTCACTATAGTGATAAAAATCACTGAGCACTACATATAGCGTGTTTATTAGTAGGTAGGCACAATATAGCGGGAAAATTTTGAAAATACTAGGTTGATTTTATATGTATTATATGTTGCGAGTAGAGCCGATTGGCTGGTTTTTGCTCTAAAGAACGATGGGGCAAGGGCTAGGCAGAATTAACAAAATATTAAAATAATTTATAAAAAATAGATTGGGTTTTGCTTTATTGAGCTTGGCATATTTGTCAAGAATAATAGTAATTATTATAGCGATAATAAGCCTAAAATTAGCGGAGCTGATTGTAGCGCAAATCGTAAAAAATCGCCACCCATAAGAGTGACGATAGTGATGCTAAAAAGTTATTTCTATATTTTGTTAATGTCTTATTTCACTAATGGCTTTGCAGCTTATACCACCATGCGTACGGTTTTTGCCTCATCAAGAGCAGCATAAAGGCTGTTAACTTGCTCGGCAGTAGTCAAATATAGATTGACACGGGCAGAGTGAAAACGACCGGTTTTTGAAGGTTTAACTTCGATAGAAGCTAGATCAAAATCGGGGAACTGGCTACCTAAAATTAGCTTTATTTCATTTAGTAAGCTCTCATGCTCACCTTCATGACCAATAATGCTCATCGGATAATCCATTGGGAAGTCCCATAATTCTGGGTTCTGGATATCCGTTTTTTTGCCTTTTAAGTTATCGGTACTGTTCTCTAATTCGGCTATATTGAGCTCTTTTTTAGTGGTTTGTTGCTTATCACTCATTAGGTAATCCTTATGGCTAATTTCAGTTTTAATTTCAGTTTTAATTTCAGTTTTAATTTCAGTTTTAATTCAACTTCTCAAGGCAATGCACTATAGTAAATTTTTTGCGTGACACCTTTAATAGGTGAAAACAGCAGCCACAAAAAAGCTGAGAGCGACTCAGTCTTTCGATGTATTTAACTTTTTGTTAGGCATGACTAATGATAGTAGCTGTTGTATGCATGGTTTATAGTGGCAGTTAAGCGGTTATTCAAGGGTTGTAAGGGTAAAGGCAATAGGCCGTTACCGTAAAGCGCCGGTTGATCTTTATCTACCTAAAGGCTAGCTATGCTTGCACCACTTAAGCTAGGCTCTTGGCATTAACAGAGATGGGCTGCCAAAAATAGTCATCAGTTAGCTATTTTTTAGAAGCACAGATAGCCACATAGTCGCCACGGTCATAACCTACAAGCACTTCTTGTACCTTATCGTTGGCGTACATAGGGTGAGTGAGTAAAGTCTGCGCATACTGAAAGTCGACGAAGCCATTGCTTTGCATAAGGGCGATTTTTTCATCAGAGGTGCGCCAGTTGGCCGATTTAACCAACTCGATAGGATAAGGGTCGGCGGGTGCTATATGCTCAAGTAGCGGGTGTTGCCAAGTGTCTAATGAGCTGGCCAAGTTGTATAAGCTGGCAAAGCCACTCTCCTTTGGTACATCGATAAGCACCAGCTTACCGCCACGCTTTAAGGCAGCAAAAGCTTTTTTAATACACAAGTCTAAATCAGTAATATAGCTGACACTGCCATTGAACATAATGATATCGAACTTATTGGCCTCAATCTCACATGTTTCCGCAGGACTGATATCGACTTCAATACCGCGCTTTTCAGCGACTTCTGCCATATCTTTTGAAGGCTCAATGCCGTGTTTGATATGGATGTCATAGTCCTTCGCCAACAGCATCTCAAACAAGCCACTACCACAGCCAACAGATAAGATCTCACTGTGCTTATCCAAAAAATGGGCGACTAATTTTAACTCGCTAGTAAGTAAATTCTGGTTATCAAAAAACCAGCTGTCGTAGGCGCTTGCGTGTTCATCGAATGCAGCCATGATAGTTATCCTCCAAAAGGTTTATAGTGATGGGTTGATACAATAATTAACTAAGTCCGATCTAAAGCCATTTGCCAAAAATTAACTTCCATCCGTGAGGCGGTGTTAAATAACTGTTGAAATTTGTCTGCTTGCGAGGGGCTTGCTTGGGCTAATAACTGATTAATATAAGCCTCGTTTTGGATGGTGATCGCCTGAAAGTCATCGCTAGCAAAGACATCAATCCATAATTGGTAAGGATTATTGGCAATAAATCCCTGAGCTTTAAGGCGTTTACCGATTTCGCCATAGCCCATCAAGCAAGGAGCAATAGCGGCATAGAGCTCAGCAAGGGAGCCTGACATAGCGGCATCTAACAGATAGCGGCTATAAGCGATAGTGGCGACAGATTCAGCCGTGTTTTCTACCTCTTCTACTTTTATGCCCCACTGCTGACAAAAATCTAAATACATGCCTATTTCCATATCTAGCATAGCGTTAATGCCTGATTGCCCGATACGCATTTGGGCTAGCGTAGTGCTTTTGTAGACGCTTAAAGCCATTATCCGAGTGTAGTGCAACAAATATAAATAGTCTTGCACTAAGTAATGGCGAAAGCTGTCAGGATCGAGAGTACCTGCGGCGAGCTGATTGACGAAGTCATGCTGAACGTAACTATCCCAAGTCGGGCAGTTATCACGTAAGATTTGATAGTTCATAAGATTAAGAGACCTATAAAAAGTGTAAAGCTATTGTCGACATCAATTAGCAATCAGTCATCAGTGAGGCTGCACGTATAAGCTAGTGACAAAGTTGTTAGCTTAGGCTGCAATAAGCACAAATAAGTAGCACAAGCAAAATAATAACGAGGGTTAAAATAAGTACTTAGCAGGTAATGAGCAAGCAATGAGTAGGCAATGAGCATGCAAAAAACAGCTACAAAAAAACCTCAGCCGTTTATAGTGAATAAACGACTAAGGTTTTACTAAAAGGTATGGGCAAAGAGTCACGCTTGTTTCCTACGTCAGTGTTAACTGCATCAGGTTCGCGGGTAATTCTCAGCAATGGTTATCATAGTGCCACTAGAGCCAAAATAAGCTCTAAAAGGGACATCTAATAGCCAAAGCACCCCGACAAGGTTGGCTGGTTTTTTTAAGCTAAATATCTAAGTTAAACGCTGGTTGGTTAACCTATTGGCCTCTATGATAGACGAACTCAGTCATCATAAGCAAGCCATACTCAGAGTTAACTGTACCTATCTAGCAGACACAAAAAAGCTGAGACTTAGCTCAGCTTTTTTGTGATTAATCAGGACTGTTTAAGCGACTGGTCTAAAGATTAGTCATTTTCAAGGAACGAGCGTAGATGCTCAGAACGTGAAGGATGACGCAGTTTACGTAGCGCTTTGGCTTCAATCTGACGAATACGTTCACGAGTAACATCGAACTGCTTACCGACTTCTTCCAAAGTGTGATCCGTTGGCATATCGATACCGAAACGCATTTTTAGCACTCGTGCTTCACGTTCAGTCAAGTTACTCAATACATCACGAGTCGCTTCACGTAGACCTGCTGAAGTCGCATCATCGACTGGGCTAGAGATAGTTTGGTCTTCAATGAAATCGCCCAAATGCGAGTCCTCATCATCACCGATTGGCGTCTCCATAGAGATAGGCTCTTTGGCAATCTTCAGTACTTTACGTACTTTGACTTCGTCCATCTCTAAACGTTCGCCTAATTCCTCAGGCGTCGGCTCACGGCCCATCTCTTGCAACAGCTGGCGAGAGACACGGTTGATCTTATTAATAGTCTCAATCATGTGTACTGGAATACGAATAGTACGCGCCTGATCAGCGATAGAGCGGGTTATTGCCTGACGAATCCACCAAGTGGCATAAGTCGAGAACTTGTAACCACGACGATATTCAAATTTATCGACCGCTTTCATCAGACCGATGTTACCTTCTTGGATAAGATCCAAGAACTGTAGGCCGCGGTTAGTATATTTTTTGGCGATAGAGATAACTAGACGTAAGTTAGCTTCCACCATTTCTTTTTTGGCGCGGCGAGCTTTAGCTTCACCGATAGCCATACGACGAGCTACGTCCTTCATATCGTGAATTTCCATGTCGAGCTTTTGCTCGTAATCACGGATTTTACGTTGCAGGAGAATAACATCGTCAGTGACTTTTTCTAGAGTCTCAGCGAATGCAGGCTTACCTTTAAGACGTTCAGTTAACCAATCAACGTTAGCTTCATTACTAGGGAAAGTCTTACGGAACTCTTCACGCGGCATACGACCACGACGAATCACCAAGCGCATGATTTGACGTTCTTGTTTACGCACATCATCATAAACGTCATGCATAATAGCCATAACTTGATCAGACATGCGATTATTGAGTTTGAGCATCATAAAGCGTACGGCAAGCTGCTCGTAGGCTTCGTTAGCTTGTACGCTGCCACGACCAAAATCAAGCAAAGCTTGCTTGGCAGTCATGAATAAGCCTTCGATCTCTTCTAAACGAATACGGACTTCTTCTGGATCGATACCGCTGGTTTCTTCTTCTTCGCTCTCATCTTCTGCGTCATCAGCATCGTCTTCGTCATCATCTTTATCAGCTTTAGCTTTAGCCTTAGCTTTGACAACTGGCATTTTTTCTTTTTCTTTTTCTCTTTCTCGCTCTTCTTTAACTCGCTCTTTTTCTAGTTTTGCAGCGGCTATATCTGCTTCGGTTTCAGGATCTAAGAAGCCAGTGATTACGTCAGAAAGTTTTTTATCACCTTCTAAAACGCGCTGATATTCATCGAGGACATACTGTACAGTACCAGGCCAATATGACATGGCATGCTGAACGTCACGAATACCTTCTTCGATACGCTTAGCAATAGCGATCTCGCCTTCACGAGTCAGTAGATCGACTGTACCCATCTCACGCATGTACATACGTACAGGGTCAGTAGTACGACCTGGATCAGTCTCAACCGCTGCCAATACTGCTGCTGCTTCGTCAGCTGCTGATTCATCGTCACTCGAATCGTCGTTCATCAAGATATCATCGTCGTCAGGTGCAGACTCAAATATCTTGATACCGACATCAGTCAGCATCTGTACAATATCTTCGATTTGATCACTTTCAGTGATAGAGTCGGGTAGCTGGTCATTAACCTCAGCATAAGTTAAATAGCCTTGCTCTTTACCCATTTGGATTAAGGTGGCTAGCTGAGATGTGGACTTAGAAACTGACTTATCGTTCATAAATACTCACTTTTGCGTCGGACATTTTCGCATTATGATAAGCTAATTCTGGCTTTGACCAACGGATCTAGTGAATCGATCACAGCTAAGCACAGTAATTATAAATAATTATCAATAATAACGAAAATGAGTTGATATGAATAAAAAACTCAAAATACTACAATAATAAAACTCAAAAAGCAGGTAACGAGTAAAATATGGTAAAACAGCCGCAACGCTTTAACTAATGTTCTATTTCACTATTACTCACCAGTCGAGCATAGCGTCTTTTAGGGAGTAAAAAGGTCAATCCAAAACCCCTTTTCATCATTAAATAGTAACACTACCAATATAGCGACGGCGTAGTTTAACACAGACCCTAGTCTTCAAACATAACTAGTGCATTTACTATGGCGCTATTAGCACAGACATTATCAGCCATAATCATAAACAATGGGGACAATCGGGTTGCTTTTAAAGGCCTGACGTCTGCTTTGATTGATTAAGCACTAAAAACTCATTAAATAATGACCATTTGTGCTGACTGCTCTGCTTGCTGCTCACGCAACCAGTCATTTAAGCGCTGGGTCTGTTTGCGTACGATAGCCAGTTTGACATGATCTGGATTTTTGATCAGCTCTTGCATCTTTTTTTGTAGATGTAGTTTGAGCAGCTGCATCACTAGATTTTCAACCAGCTCATCTAAGCTCAACACATTGCGCGCACTTAAAGTTTTATAAAAAGCCCCCCAACTCCGGCTCAACGATACTTGAGTAATTGGCTTGAGATTAGATAAAATGAAATGCGCTGCTGCATTCGCATCACTTGGCAAGTAGTTTAAGCAGCGCTTGATAGTGCTAACCATATCCAGTAAGGCAGCGTCCTGTAAATCCTCCCATGCCAGCGCCCGAAAGGCATCAGTAGCTGCTCTTTTCTGAATATGGGCAGGGAACTGTAATCGATCGATACCAGCCTGTTGCCAAATCATCGCAATAGGATCATCGACTAGAGCGCTAGGCTGAAACAAAAAACACAATTGTAGTTGCTGACTGATGGTCATATCGCCATCGAAATCTAACAAGGCATCTTTGGCCTCGATATTCTGACTGCGCTTGCCACCTAGCTTTTGATAGATATCGTTATTGAGCAAATAGCGAAAACTACTTCCTTTCGGCAATAGCGTAGTCAAAGTGCGTACTTGTGACATCAGCTTAGCTTTACCTTCTGCTAAGCTCAAGTCATAGCGCTCGCTCAGATAAGCAAAGATATACTGCGATAACGGCATGGCATTGGCAATCTGCTCACGCATAGCCTCAGCCCCTTGACTGCTAATAAAAGTATCAGGGTCATGATTATTAGGTAAGCTTAAAAATCGCAGTTCTTTATCATCACCAAGGACAGGCAGTGCAATTTCAAGAGTACGCCAAGCTGCCTTTTGACCAGCGCTATCGCCATCAAAGCTTAAGGTCAAGGTCGGATTAAGAGTCAATAGACGGGCAATTTGGCTCTCATTAATAGCCGTACCCATAGAGGCAATCGCCCCGTAGATACCGGCTTGATACAGGGCGATCACATCCATGTAGCCTTCGACTACCAGCCAATGGTCTGCGCGCTGCTGGCGAGACTCATAATAGCCATAGAGTACATGTTGCTTATGAAATACTGGCGAGTCAGAGGAGTTGATATATTTAGGTTTAACTTCATCATCGAGTGCCCGTCCAGCAAAACCAATGATTCGGCCCTGATTATCACGGATGGGGAAGATAACCCGATCACGCAGTAGGTCATAGTCCCGTCCTGAATCTGAGCTGCGCACTAAGCCTAGGGCCTTGAGACCAGCGATATCTTGCGGAAACTCATGCTCTAGATGCTGCCAACCAAAAGGCGCGTAACCTAAGCCAAAAGTATCCAAACTCTGCTCAGTGACGCCGCGAGTCATAAAGTAATGCTTAGCGTGCGGGTGAGTGTTTAGATTACGTTGATAAAATTGCTGGATCTGTATCAGTAGCTCATATAAGTTGCCGTCTTTTTCACTACTATCATTGGCGCTCGACACTACAAATGAGTCATCGCTCAACCAAGTAGGTGCAGAGTGTTGTGGTTCAGCTGACGGGTAGTCAGCAGGGTGATAGTGGTTCTGATCATAAGGGCTACTGCCGTAATCTGGATTGCCATATTGTTCATTACCGTACTCTCCAGTACCGTAATCCATATCACCAGCATTGCTGTAGTCGATATCTGAGTAAGGAATATAGGGCGTTACGCTCAGCTCATTAGCGCTGTGCTCATAAGTAGGGTAGCCGGTGTTACTGTTGTCAGGTTGGCCACTTCGCTGTTGATTATTATCACTATAATCAGTGGTACTAGACTCAGACGACAGCTTGGACGATGGCGTAAATGACGGCTTAGTAGAAGGCGCTGGCGCTGTTCTAGGACTAGAGCTAGGTTGTGGCGAGTTATACGCTGGCTGGCTGGCTGATCTATTAACGGCTTTGGCTTTGCTGCGCTGATAACTAACGTTTTGCTGATCTTCTTCGGGAATTTCTATCCCCGTCTGCTTGGATAGCTCTTTAACCGCTTCCATAAAAGTTAGGTTTTCGTAGTCACGCAAAAAGCTAATAGCATTACCACCGACGCTACAGCCAAAGCAATGATAGATGTTCTTTTGCGGATTAACATAAAACGAAGGCGACTTCTCACCATGAAACGGACAACAGCCCTTATACTCGCTACCAGCGCGTTTAAGCGTGGTATGACGACCAATAATGCTGATAAGATCAGCTTGGCTACTGAGTTGTTCGAGGATGTGGTTGGGAATACTCATGAGAGAAATATTTTACCCTAAGACTGCATAATTAAAGGTTATTACGAATATTTTATTCTAGGATAGTAGCTACTCTATAGACCCTATCATAAATAGAAGACTAAAAGTGCTTAGCCAAAGCTCAAAAAGTAAGGCCAACATAGTAGTTGACCTTACTTTTATAATTTATCCTAATAGAAATGATAGTGACTAGTTTTGTGACAGCGACTTATCGTTCATTATTAGTATTGCCTGGATTCAGCTGAATACGATCGCGGCCACTGTCATTAGGCAGAGTAGTGAGGCGAGTCGGATTGGTATTTAGCGGATCGACGGCAGCTTCTATAGCAGCAGCGCTAGCACTACCTTGTCCAGAAACCTGCTCAGTAGCACTTTCAGGCAGACCTAAACCGATATTGATTCCACCACGGCGAGTTGGTAAAGTGCCAATGCCCGATATAGAAGTGTTGGCGCTAGGCAATTGCAGTTGCGCCGCATTAAGGACAGTTTGGGTTTTGGTAGCACCGCTATACTGACCTTCAGCGTTGGAAGTATCAGTCATGCTGGCCCGACCTAATTGACCGAAGGTTAGCTTGTTCAACCATGAGCGATCGGCTCTAGTATCGAGCTTGACTTGCCCATTGCTAGTCAGCATATTTGGATAGTTAATCTGCAGCAGCGTGCGGTATTGCTCAGCTAGATCATTCAATCCTAACTGCTTATTGCTATAAGCTAAAATAGCAATGGCATTTGGTACTGACTCGCTAAGAGGATAATATTGGAAAGCCCACTTAGCACGATTGGCAGCGGCGACATAAGCCTCACGTTTGATATACCAATTGGCCGCAGTCAACTCACTCTCAGCGAATTGATTATAAATAAAAGTCATGCGTTGAGCGGCATCAGGGGCATAAGGGCTGTTAGGATATTTATTAACCAGCTCTTGAAAGTTGGCAAAAGCAATACGCAAATAAGCGGTATCACGCTCAGCTTGGTTGGTTTTGAACAGTTTAATGCCTTCAGATGAGCCTTGCATATTAGCCACACCGCGTACGTAATAAGCGTAGCTGACTTGTGGGTTTGAAGGATAAAGACTTATAAAACGCTCAGCACTAGACGCTGCCGTCTCATAATTACCCGCAGCAAATTGCGCATACATGATATCGAGTAGCGATTGCTCGGCATATTGGCCTGTGGGATAAAAGGTACGTAGACTGTTCAGATCTTCAATCGCTTGAGTATAGCGACCCTTATCAATCTGATCAACAGCATCACGATAGTAAGCTTGCTCCGTTTTTTCGGCGGTTTCAACCGCATCGACATCTTTACTAGTCAGATTCTTAAAAGTCTGACAGCCCACTAAATTTACGCTTAATGCCAGCAAAGTTACTGATGATAATTTGATAAAGGTGTTGCCTAAAGGACGCATACTTCTCTCCGCACAAAATGCATAACAGCAGCAATGCCATCATACTTATAACAGGTTAATGATAAAAAGGCAGCCCTAGCCAAGTACCGTAGAGTCGTCTGCAAAACAATGGATAAAGCCATCTGCAAATAACGGGGCATGGCTTATGCTAACGCTAGCAACAAAATCTTGCTTACTTTATAGAATAATAGCAGTCTAGTCTATTTTTTCATGGTTTATTTTAGTCAGTTGCAAGCAGCTTGATGTCCTACTACCCTTATTTGATAGCCTTTAGCTAGAACAATAAACCGTTTAAGAAAGCACAATGATCTTGCTAGTTTAGCACGAGCAACGATAATGGGCGACGAAGAATCCAGTCGACGCTGTTAAATATACAGTAAATTACCACGATGTTATATTGTAGAGAGTTAATAGCGTGCTAATAATGACTACATAATTGAGCAATTATTGCTAGGGCAGCTCAAGCATTAGAGGCGGTTGAGCCATCAAAAATAACAGATAACTCACAGTGGCTATAGGGCTTGAGCATTTGCCATGCTACACTAGCCAATAACTAAACCGGCTTTTTGTTTCGGCTATTGCCTATTGGCTAGATAGTCAGATAATTATCTATATTTTTCATAAAGTCCACTATCGTGGCTTTACTATGTATGAATTTGCTATGAATGATAATGCTATGAATAATAATCCAGCGCTAGATGACCAACGAGTTGCAAAAGATTTGTTAGCTACTGATGAGCTATCTGATAATAATGCTAATGACGAGCTCGGCTATGACCTTGACGATGGGGTTGCGGTAGACTTCGATGATGAAAACGCTGAGCTACTTGACGATGATGAGTTGCTTGATGATGAAGACGAAGATCAAGATGAAGAAAGCAGTTATAGTGATGAGCCGCGCGTAGCGGGTCAGCCGATACCAGAAGTGATTAACGTCACTCATATCGTTGCAGAAAACGAAGCAGGCTTACGTATTGATAAAGTGGCTTCACTGATATTTACCGACTTTTCGCGGGCGCAACTGCAAGGTTGGATTGCTGATGGCAGTTTATTACATAATGGTAAAGTGCAAAAATCAAAGCAACGAGTAAAACCTAATGATGTTTTACACTTATCGACTACTCTACAGCAGCACGGTGAAGATCAGCCAGAAAACATCGACATCGATGTGGTTTATGAGGATGAGGCGGTATTAGTCATTAATAAACCAGTCGGCATGGTAGTGCATCCTGGAGCAGGCAATCAGACGGGTACTTTAGTCAACGCCTTGCTTTATCACTATCCTCAGCAGCATCATTTGCCACGTGCTGGACTAGTCCATCGTATCGATAAAGATACTTCGGGGCTACTACTCATAGGCAAAACTAAGCCGGCGCAAATGGCATTGATGGCGCAATTAAAAGATAAATCAGTTTATCGTCACTACCAGTGTGTAGTAGCTGGTGATCAGGCCAGCTTGATGCGTCACCGTCGTATCGATGCCCCTATTGGTCGCCATCGTAATCAGCGTACTAAGATGACCGTGATGACCGCAGGGCGTGATGCGGTGACCCATTTATTAGAAGTCACTGCTCTTAATGACAATTATACTTTATTAGATGTGGGTCTTGAGACTGGCCGTACTCATCAGATTCGGGTGCATTTAAGCCATATCACTTATCCTATAGTCGGTGATCGGGTTTATGGTGGTCGTCGCCAGTTGCGGGCAGGGCTAACAGACAAGCAGCGTGAAACTATTACTAACTTCCCACGTCAAGCTTTGCATGCTTATGCTTTAGGGTTTGTACATCCAACGACTGGTGAAGATATTGAAGTCACTACCCCTATTCCTGAAGACATGCAGCAGCTAATCGCCGTCCTAAGCGACGGTTACTTTCCTGAATAAAAATAGGTAAATAAGCTGTTTATAAAAGGCGGGCTATAACAGATGATCGATAAGTTGCCTATTAATGTTTATCCTGATAATAGTCAGGCAGTTAAGCCAGTGCCTATAACTGTGCTGGCTCGGCTCGATGATATTATAGTGTTGCAAACGGCCGCTTTTAGTAAAGCGAGCTTATTATCAGCTGTGGTTGCAGCTACTGCTATAAGTTCTGATGCTGATAGTGGCAATAATGGCAACGCCATCGATGATACTAATAGCTGGGATGCTGAAAACTATCAGCATATGCTCGCAGAAGGCCGGAGCAGTTATGCTGCGCTAAATCTAGGTCTACACGTACAAGATAACGCTGAGCAAGTACTGCAAAACCGTATGCGGTTATTGAGCGCTATTAATGCACAGCTAGCGAGCACACATCAGCCTATCAAGGCTTTGCACTGGGTTAATCAAGTGCATGGTAAGCAAGTCCACGATATTGATGCCACTATGCTAACTATGCAACCGGTGAATGCTGATGCTATGGTCAGTTACCAAGACAATATTGGCTTAGCTATTATGACTGCCGACTGTGTACCTATCGTAATATATCAGCCTACTACTGGACAGATAGCAGCCATTCATGCTGGCTGGCAAGGGCTGGCTTGTGGGGTTATAAAAGCTACAGCTGAAAGCTTTGATCTGAGCGCACCGATTATGGCTTGGATTGGGGCCTGTATCAGTCAAGAGCATTACCAAGTTAATGCAGAAGTAGCAGAACGTTTACTGACCGGCTGTGTCGATAATTGGTTATTAGCGCCAGAGGCTATCGACAATTTTCAGTCTTGGTTCTGCAAGTCTGTTGATACTGATACCGATGCTAACAACAATGCGGGTAAGCTAAAGCTTGATTTACCAAAGATTGCCGCCGCTCAGCTGCAGTCATTAAATATTACTGTCGCCAATGAGTTGCCAGCTGACTGTAGTTATAATGACAGTCGCTATTACTCTTATCGGCGTCAAACTCATAGACAACAACCAGCAACGGGGCGCATGGCGTTGATTATTGCCCGCAGTGACCCAATAAAAAGCTAGCTGCTGACAAAACAGTGAGCGTTAGTTATTGTAGCACTGAGTTTTTGCTAACAGACATCATCAATTTATTATTAGAGTTTGTATGAATACATCTATAGAGCCCCCTTTAGTACCTCCTAACAATACGATATCCATAGCGGTTATTTACCATAGTAACTATGGTCATACTAAGCGGGTCGCTGAAGCTATAGTGACTGGTGCACGCCAGCAGTTGCCAAAGCTTCAGGTTAAAGCAGTAGATGTTCATGAGGTCGACTGGGATTTTGTAGATCAAGCGCACTTATTAGTATTCGGAAGCGCAGTATATATGGGTAGTGTGCCCGCCGGCTTTAAGACTTTTATGGATGAGACCTCAAAGCGTTGGTACAATCGTGAGTGGGAAGGGAAGTGGGCGGCAGGCTTCGCCAACTCAGGGGGTTTGAGCGGTGATAAGTTGGCGGTATTACAGCAAATCTGTCTTTACACTATGCAGCATGGTATGAACTGGATTGGTTTACCTTTGATGCCTACAGGTCACAAGGAGCATGATCTAAATCGACTATCTAGTTTCTTAGGTTTGATGACTCAGTCAGGAGATGCCTCTCCTGAAGAAACCCCTTGCAAAGGTGATATTGATACCGCTATTTGGTTTGGTGATCATTTAGCCAAGACTATTATTAAGCATCAGCCAGCAGCCATTAAGGGTTAGCATAGTGAAATATAGGGGAAGTAGCAGTAGTATAGCGAGTCAATGTTTATAATCAGTAGTCGGTTGAATGCAGTGTTATCAGCAAATTTTATAACTAAATTTTGCAACTGTACTTTAAGGTAAGTGCTTTAAGTAAGCTGCTTAAATAAGCGCTTTAACCATATTTTATAAATAACTTTTACTAGCATCAAAGGGCAGATATCTTAATAGATATCTGCCCTTTTTAGTGCTGGTGAATTTACCCATAACTTTAAAATCGGCAAAGCTTTTAGCAACTAGAAAATAGCTATTTGCCACTATTGTAAGCATTAACAGGAATAGGGCTGGCACCAAGCTGTATGTTTTGACAGCCATTTAACCCTATCGTTAGTGTCAATAGCCCAGTGAGCATCAATATCTTCATATAATTTTAAACCTAGGATAACTAAGAAGTAGAAGAGGCGTAAGTATAGATAGAAGTCACCAATGCATTCGCAGGTTTTCTAATCAGCTATTGCCTGTCAGGGGTTATCGATAACTTAACGCCATTATAGCTATGACTAATTTGCTGTCTATCCCTATCAAAATCTCATAATTCGCCCGTAATCTTGTAGTGATTATGTAAAAACTATAAATGTCATGAAGCTAGCAGTTAATAGCTACTCTACAAAATTACTTAATAAATAGCACGTAGCGTTTAGCTACGTTAACAGCTTGTTAAGCTTAGTGGCTGTTTTTAATTAACTTTATTAATAAGTTATCAATGTGGTGAGAGTCGATAACATTAATGTTGCTAAACTTACTTAATCAATCACTATTTTTACTTTTGTAAAATAATAGAATAAATAGGGTACTATTCAAGCAATATTAGCGAAATAGTTCTAAATTGCTAGCTAAGGAATAACGCTAATGCTCTGTGACTACTGACTGGTATAAACCGCCTGAAGCAGGATTATTCTAAGCATTTATAAGTAGTTATAACATTATAATCGTAAAATATTGAAGATAATTAAAACACCAGCAAGCTACTTAGGTTGCCAGCTATAAGAGGAAATTATGAAGCCACTTTCTATGATGTTGTCGATGCTTACCGTCGGTATCATCTCCAGTGCCGCCATGGCTGATGTCGCTACCTCACCTGTTGTTATCGCCAACACTAACAGTGTCGCTAATGCCAGCAGCCTACCGGAAGCAAGCAGCCTGCCCAATGTCAATCCAACTAACAGCGACTTAGCCAATCGTGGCGCTTACATTGCGCGCGCTGCTGACTGTATGGCCTGTCACGGCGAAGACTATACTGGCGGCTCACCAATTGCCACCCCTATGGGCGATATCTATTCTACTAATATCACCCCGTCCAAACGTTATGGTATCGGTAAATATACTGAAAAAGATTTAAAAAACGCTCTGCAAAAAGGTCGTACCCCTAAGCATATGCTATATCCTGCCATGCCATATCCTTCTTACAATGGTATGACTGATGAAGACATCAATGCTCTGTTTGCGTATTTACAGACTGTACCAGCATTCGATGAAGCGCCTGAGCACAAAACTAGCTTACCATTCCCGTTTAATTTTCGCACTCTAATGTTAGGGTGGAATGCTATTAATATTCCTTCTTCACACAAGCGTGAAGGTTTAACTGAGCCTCAGAAACGTGGCGAATATTTAGTCAATAATTTAGAGCATTGTGGTACTTGTCATACACCGCGTAACAGTACTATGGGCTTTAATAAGGGCATGTACTTATCGGGTGCGCCTTTAGGTAACTGGTATGCCCCTAATATCACTCCTGACAACGACAGTGGTATTGGTAGTTGGACTGAGCATGACATTGTCACTTATTTGCGTACGGGTAAGCTTGATAAGCGTGCCTATGCTGGCGGACCTATGGCCGAGGCAGTGGCACACAGTACCCGTTATTTAAAAGACGAAGATTTAAATTCTATAGCTTCTTATCTAAAAGTCGTACCGGCAATTGCTACTGAAAACAAAATCACTGCTGTAGATATCTCAAAGCTACCAAATCCAGTCAATCAGTCAATCACTCATGACCTTATTGCGCAAAAAGACTATCTAAAACAAGCTAAGGCTAAGGTCGATGGTAACTCTGCAGAAGGTTTGTACCTTGCTGCTTGTGCTAGCTGTCATGGGGTCAATGGATACGCTCAGCCAGATGCAGGTTATGCCCCTATCGTGGGCTTAACTAGTTTGCGCCGTGAGCAGCCTAATGCCATTATTAATGTGATCGCACATGGGGTTAAAGGCGGTACTAATACTAGCCCGAGTATGCCAGGATTTTCAGAAGATTTGAGCAGCGCACAGATAGCCGATATTACTAACTATGTACGCGTCAACTTCGGTGGTTTGCCTAGTAGTGATGTCAGTGCTGATGATGTTGATCGGGTGACGACTGCTGAGCCTGAGCAGCCTTTTTTAATCAAATATGCTGGCTTTTTAGCGATTTTAGGTATTCTCATAGCTTTAATAGTCATTGCCTTTATTATTCGCATTATGATCCGCTCACGTCGTCGTACTTAGCTACAAAGCATAAGTGATAGCTTATAAGTTACAACTGATCATTTGCAAGGTATAAGCTATTGGTTTAAAAAGCATTAGCTTACCGTATTAATTTTAAAAATAGCTATAACAAAATTAGGGTCAATGACGAGGGGGTAGGGTATTTATTTATGATTGACTATTATTTTGAGTAACAGCAAAGATAGAGTGCTACTCAATAGTAATCGTACTACTAAATACAGCCTACAGTCATACTAGTTGTCCCATAAGGATAAGATCATGAAAGATATGCTTCAATCACCCACTCGGCGTCAACTGCTGTCAATGATTGGTAAGACTGCTGGCGCAACGGCAATGTACCAAGCGATGACCACTTTGGGTTTTGCCTCAGAGTCTAGCTTTAAACAGGGCATGGACTTATCTGGTGCTCCTGCTGGCGCTAGTATTATTATTCTCGGGGCCGGCCTTGCTGGACTCACTGCGGCTTATGAGCTACGTAAAGCGGGTTATAGCGTCAAAGTACTAGAGTACCAAAATCGTGGTGGCGGTCGTAGCTGGTCTGTCAATGGCGGTGAGAGTTACACTGAGCTTGGTGGCGAAACGGTAACTTGTGATTTTGAAGAGGGTAATTATCTCAATGGTGGACCTTGGCGTCTGCCAAGCCATCACTATGCCGTTATGAGCTACTGCAAAAAATTCGGTGTGGCGATGGAACCTTTTATCCAAGATAACTCTAGAGCCTATTTGCATCGTACTAACCACTTCAATGGGGTGCCGCAGCGTTTAGGAGATGTACAATCTGACGTCAGAGGCTATGTCTCAGAGCTATTATCAAAAGCAGTTAACGTCGGTAGCCTTGATCGATCAGTGAATACTGAAGATAAAGAGATGCTGCTTGAGGGCCTAAAAGGCTGGGGCGTGCTCGATAAAGACTACCGCTATCTTCGCAGTCATGAGACGGGTACTTACCGTGGTTTTAGCGTCTATCCGGGTGGTGGCTTGATGCCTGATGCTAAGCCTTCGAAGCCTATTCCGCTTGATAGTTTATTAAACTCGGGAATGTGGGCTGACTTATCTAACTTCACTATTGAAAACCATCAGCCAACGATGTTTCAGCCTGTAGGCGGCATGGGTAAAATTGGCGATGCATTCACTCGTGAATGCCGTGACATGATCACTCTCAATGCCAAAGTGACCAAAATCGAGCAGGATGATACTGGGGTTACTGTACAGTATGTCGACAGCAATGGTGGCGGCAATGAGGCCAAAACAGTGCGCGCGGACTGGTGTATTTGTACCATTCCCTTAACCATATTGACCCAGATGGATATCAATGTTTCAGCGCCTATGAAGCAAGCTATGGCCGCTGTGCCTTATGACACATCATTTAAAGTAGGACTTGAGTTTAAACGTCGCTTTTGGGAAGAGGATGAGTGGATTTATGGTGGGGTGACTTATACCGATATGCCTATCACCCAAATATCTTATCCTTCGCAGAATATGTTCAAAGATGGCACAGGGGTATTACTTGGAGGCTATGGCTTTGGTGAGACTTCTTATAAATTTAATGCGCTAACGCCGCAACAACGTATTGATGCCGCTTTAGCCTATGGTAAGCATATTCATCCACAGTATCCTAAAGAGTTTAAGGCGGGTACTTCGGTGGTCTGGCATCGTATTCCATGGACGCTCGGCTGTTATGGTATATGGAGTGCATCTAGTCGCGAGCAGTACTACGATACGCTGTGTAGTATTGATAATCGTATTGTATTAGCAGGTGAGCATTGCTCACATATTCCTGCATGGCAAGAAGGGGCAATTTTGTCCGGACTCGACACTGCTAATCGACTACACAAAAGAGCGAAGGCCGTATAGCCATCCGTCATAGATAAAGAAATAAAGAGGTGACTATGAATTATTTTAAATATCCACTTGTGACGGTTATTGCTAGTGTTAGTTTGGCTATGTCAGCATTGACTGGCTGCTCGTCTACAGATGCAGATGCGCCAACGATAGCAGAACCTGCAGTACAAGCTAATGGCACGGATTCTGCCAATAATAATGATGACCCTAAAGCTTATGATGTTCAATCTAGTCGTAATGATGGCGCTTGGGGCGGGGTATATATGACTCGTGAAGAACTCACTGAGAAGCCGGTCAATATTGTGGATACTAGCTCATTACCAACGATAGCAGATGATCCTGAACTGAAACAGTGGCAAGCTATATTTGGTACAGACAACTCCTATAGTACTAATGATGGTGAAAAACTATATCATGAGTCTTGTGCGGCCTGTCATATGCATAAAGGTGAAGGTGCTATAGGTGCCGGTTATTATCCTCCGCTAGCTAACAATAGTAAGATGGAGTCTAAATACTACGTGATTGATATTTTGATCAATGGTTTTCGTGGTATGCCATCGTTCCATACTATGATGGATGATGAGCAAATGGCAGCAGTGACTCAATATATTCGTACGGATTTGAATGGTTATAAAGATCCAGTTACTGCCGCTGATGTGGCAAAACT
Source organism: Psychrobacter sp. TAE2020 (assembly GCF_018919485.1). Lineage (GTDB taxonomy): Bacteria > Pseudomonadota > Gammaproteobacteria > Pseudomonadales > Moraxellaceae > Psychrobacter. The sequence continues at coordinate 620,728 of NZ_JAHLMU010000001.1, read as the reverse complement.
TCGTCAAGATAATCCACCAGGTCATGATCCTTCCGACGATTAACGGCTATAGCTGGTTTTTTACAGTAAGCCACTAGAATATAATAAGCCACTATAATTAGTACTCATAAAAAAAGCGTCCGATACTAGTATCGGACGCTTTTTTGTTCATAACGCTAACTATCATAAGGGCGTTAGGATTTAACAGTTGTTAGTTGTTAGTTGTTAGGATTGGCTGACCATACAGGTGAGCGGATAGTTCCTTGACCAGATTTACCAAAAGATGCCCCGCCATTAAGCGACTTAATAGTGATCACTCCTTTGCCACCTTGTGACGATGCGTAGACCACACGCTTACCATTAGGTGAGAAACTGACCCCTTCATCGAGACCGGTGTTACCAATGTTAGTAATTATGGCGCCATTATTATCCATAATAGCTGCTGAGCGACCACTCAAGAAACCAATTTGGGTACCATCACTGCTGTATTTTGGCGTAGAGGCATAGCCACCTCTAGAGACTTTACTGATACGCCCTGAGTCAAACTCATAACGATAGATCTCAGGTCTACTAAATGCCGCTTTGTTAGAAGCAAATACAAAAGATTTGCCATCAGGAGCATAGCTTGGTTGCGATTCACTAGAAGGCCAGTTAGTCAGCTTTCTTAAGTTGCCCCCACCAGCATTGATCTCATAAATATTTTCGCTGCCTTCAAAGCTTCCCGAAAATATAATTTTGCTGCCATCAGGAGAGAAAGACGGGCTGATACTAGTGCCATTGTAAGGGGTGATATGGCTGGCACCGCCGCCGTTAACATTCTGTACATAGATCGTCTGATAAGACTTATCACGCAGTACTGAATAAGCTATTTTTGCACCATCAGGTGACCAAGCTGGAGCAAAGATAGAACCTTTTACTTCAGTAATAGTCTTAGCATTCTCGCCATCCGCATCCATCACTTTTAGGCGTGAGACTTTGTTTTTACCTACGCCCGTCTCTTCAATATAGGCAATGCGGCCTGAGAAGTCACCGGGTATACCAGTGATTAGCTGATATATTTTGTCAGCGATAACGTGGCCCGCATAGCGCATACTCTCTTTATTGTTATCAGCGCTTAAGGTCTGTTTGCCTTCAAGCAAGCGCCCGGCTTTGACATCTATTACTTCATAATCAGTGATGATCTTACCGCGATCAGTGCGGGTGCTACCCACTACTAAGTAAGGAATACCAGTATTTTGCCAAACTGGTAAGGTTCCTGCCAACTCACTGATACTACGAGGTTGTTGTGGCAATCCGGTACTAGTGGCTTTTAATTCTGTACGATTCAAATCGTTTAGCACCACTGCAGACATAACCGAATCACCAGCAAAAGGCACAAAAGCCACTTGATTTTGTTCGACAGGAATTTCATAGTCCAACTGTAATACTACAGGAGCGGCAAAGGCAGTAGGGGCGATAAGTAAACTTGTGACGCTAGCCAGTAGCACTGTTAATAATTTTTTGTGAGTATGTAAGGCCAAATCAAGCTCCTATTAGCATTAAGATAAGTGTGTCATAAAGGGTTAATTTCATTGAGGATAAGTTTAATATGAAACTAATATAGCAAATGTAACAAATTACTAAAATAAAAATCAAAACGGGTCAGCTAAAATTGAGTTAATAGGCAATAAGGGAGCTGATATTTAGTTTTAAGTAACCGACTATTGTTGTAGAAAAGCTTTGTTATAAGGAACATGAGTATTATTACTTCTGACTATTAGTAATTATCTCATAAAGGTGGTCAGCAATGCGGTGAGCACCATAACGTAAACTATAGTCATCATAATCTAAAATCAAATGTTGTTCATTGGCAATGATTTGCCCTGAATGTATATCGACAACTTTATAATTGATGATTATTTTAGCATTATTAACAGTGGTAGCGCCTGTAATAAGATAGTCAGCAGCAATATCTGGCCCTTGTGATCGATAACTGGTATCGGCAACATCATTAGGAGAGTGTAAGGGCAAATTTTCGCTAATGATAGTCAGCTCAGTGCGCTGCAGATCCTTTATTATCATCGGCGATAAGATACTATCACTAGTAAAAGGTATAAAAATAGCGGTAGCGGGTGGCAGGCTTGTATCAAGATTTAGGGATGCGGGGATGTTCTTGGCCGTTAATAGGGGCGACGCAAATAAGCTTAAAACCGCTATTGAGATGACAAGCAATATTTTTATAGGGTGAAGTCTCATCCGACGAATCTCCTAGATTAAGCTCCTACACTAGGCTCCTAAAGTAAGCTCAGTTATTAGCTCAGTGAGCTTTTATCAATGCTAGTTACTGCCATTAAACTGAATAGTAAAGGTAGGGTATTTAGGGTCATCAGTATCAATAGGTAGATTACGAGCCCCTCTTACCGCTTGCTTGGCGGCTTCGTTGACCGCCTCATTGGCACCAGAAGCAGAAACGCTGACTACATCACCATTAGCATTAACAGTGATAGATAAGGTAGTGCGCTGAGTTGAGCCTTTAGCACCAGTAGGAGGGCTATAGTTGCGTTTGATTAAATTGACGATCTCACCATTACTAGCACCACGACTGCCCCCTGAGGACTTGTTACTAGTTCCAGATGAACTGCCAGCACTTGCTGTTGACTGACCGTCTGATAGATCAAAGCTCTTGCCTGAACTGCCTAATTCGATATTTATATTACGATCGTCTCTAGTAGGTTTGTTAATCTTGACTTGATCAGTACTTTTGGCTCGGGAGTCTGCAGACTTTTTTTGCTCGTCAATTTGTTCTTGATCGGCTTGAGTTAGGTTTTCCAGACTACTGTCATCTAAGTCTGTAGTCCACTCAGCAATACTGCGATCATAATCTCTTGATTGCTCAAGTAAGCGCTGTTGCTGTTCTTCACTCATTAGCAACGGTCGAGTCGCAGGCTCATTAGATTGGGTGAACACTGAGGATTGTTGTGAGTTTGACTGCGAGCTACTTGGATTGGCAAAGCTATTATTAGATTCGTTCATTGGTATAGTTGCTGAGTTACTACTAGCACTAGAGGATTGTGCTTGGGCAGCAGCACGGTTGGCCAATATCTGCCCTTGCATCTGTGCCAGCTCTCCTGGAGATACCATAGTAGTCTCAATACTGCCAGCTGGTTCTATTTCAGGCTGCTGATAAGTATAGATTAGTACGCCAAGCACTATACCATGCGCCAGCAAACTGAGTAGCATAGGCAAGGTGAGCCCATTGCCTTCAGGTTCGGTTGGCACGTAGACGGCAGGGGCATTGTTCATGGTATAAACACTCGTGGAGATGCAGTAGTAAAAAATCGATAATGGCTTTATTAACCCGCTACTTTCAAGCCCTAAAGCTGGCTCTTAGTAAATTAGCCAATCAATAGTTAGTCATTATTTTAGAGTCACTATTTTAGGATCATTGTTTTATGGCTGTTGCTTTATGGCTGTTTTTTAAGGATCGTGATTACAGTGTAGGGGTGGCCAAAGGCGCACCAGTCAATAGCCCTACCTTTTGGATACCTGCTCGTTGCAGCGTCGCCATTAAAGTCACGATATCGCCATACTGATTGTTTTGGTCAGCGTTAATCATAATCTGTACAGGTTGGCCGCCCTCAGCATTACTCTGAGCCTGCAAATTAGATAGAGTATCGATCAGCTCAGGCTCACTAACTGGTACATCCATATTGTCTTCATAACTGATAAAAGTTTCACCACTGCTAGTCAAAGAGATGATAACCGGTAGCTGATTTTGACTCAAGCTAGCGGTTTGCTCTTTGGGTAAGTCGACATCTACACCAGTAGTGAGCATAGGGGCAGTTACCATGAAGATTACTAATAGTACTAACATCACATCGATGTAAGGTACGACGTTCATCTCAGCATTGAGTGGGCTTTTCTTGCGGCTATAAGGACTTGGTTTCATAGACCAGTACCTTGACTGATCGCCGTAGTAGGCATAGCGGCTGCTAGGTTTTCTGTACTAGTTTCACGCTGCAGCATACCCGTCATCTCATCACAGAATAGGGCGCGCGACTCATAGAGTCGGACTGATTTAGCCGTAAAATGATTATAAGCAAGTACCGCTGGAATAGCCGCAAATAGGCCCATCGCCGTGGCAATTAGCGCCTCAGCAATACCAGGAGCGACAGAGGCTAGAGTAGCTTGCTCAGTTTGTGACAAGCCTAAAAAGGCATTCATAATACCCCATACCGTACCGAACAAACCTACATAAGGCGCTACCGAACCTATACTAGCAAGCGTGGCTATACCAGATTCTAATTGCTGCTGCTGACGACCGAGTCCAACCCGTAGTTTACGCTCAACGCCGTCGATGATATCGTCTTTAGGTTGGCGTTTTTTATGCATTCTTAGATATTCAGAAAATCCTACATAAAAAATCTGCTCAAGGCCTTGGCGATCAGGTGATCCTTGGATACCTTGATAGAGTTTAGCCAAGTCTTCTCCTGACCAAAACCAAGTCTCAAATTGTTGATCAAAGTTTTTAGCAGTACCTAAACGGGAACTCAGACGAAAGATAATCACCCAACTTAGTAAAGACGCTAATAATAGCAGTCCCATAACAATCTGCACCAATAGACTGGCTTGGGTGATAAGGTCAATAATATTTAAAGATTCAGGCATACGAAAAACTCATGGGTAATTAACAATAAACCAGTATCAGTGGCACTTTTGCATTTGGCCACTAGTGTACTGCTAAAAATGCATACTGGACAGTCGTTTTATGAAATTTGTAATGACAAGTTAATAAAAATATAATATTGTTTCTAGCGATAATCTAATTGTAGCTATACACTTACAAAGTAACTGTAGCGATTTCAATTGTAAATTAATTCCTAATTAAGGTTATACTTTGTTACTGAGATTTTTATGAGCTCTATATTGCCAGCATTGTCAGGGTTAAGGCTGCATTTACTGAACAATTAGTATCATAATTCAACTTAGTTTAAAACGCCATCTACAGTCGCAATTTGGAAGCGTCATCTACAGTCGCAATTTGGAAGCGTCATTTTATCCTTAGTTTATAAGCGACATCTATAGTTGCAATTTGGAAGCAGCGTTTACATTCGCAATTTGGAAGCGACAGACACTTATCAACGCAATTTGGAAGCGATACTTATGAATGCTATTGAACGCTATTTTGGAATTAATGGCGAAAACACCACCATCAAAACAGAGGTTCTCGCTGGTATAACCACGTTTTTGACGATGGCTTATATCATTTTTGTGAACCCTAACGTGTTAGCAGATGCTGGCATGGATAAAGGTGCGGTCTTCGTTGCTACTTGTCTAGCAGCAGCGATAGGTTGTTTTATAATGGGTATTTATGCCCGCTTGCCAGTGGCTCTAGCCCCCGGCATGGGTCTTAATGCTTTTTTTACTTATGGCGTAGTTTTAGGTATGGGTTACACTTGGCAAACCGCGCTTGGTGCGGTATTCCTGTCCGGTTGTATCTTTGTACTTTTAAGCCTGTTTAAGATTCGTGAGATAATTATTAATGCCATCCCGACTTGCCTTAAACAAGGTGTAGTCGCTGGTATTGGGGCGTTTTTAGCCTTCATTGCGATGCAAACTTCAGGCGTTATTGTCAATAACGATGCGACTTTGGTTAGTTTAGGTGATATGACCACCTTTTCACCAGCGATGGCAGCTTTAGGCTTTATTGTCATTATTGGCCTGTCTTATAAAAAGGTTCCAGGGGCGGTTACTATTGGTATCTTGCTGGTAGCTTTAATCAGCTTACTGACAGGCCATACTGAGTTTACCGGTATTATATCTGCACCACCAGCCATTGCGCCGACCCTTATGCAACTGGATATAGCTGGTGCCTTTGATGTGGGTATGATCAGTGTCATTTTTGCTTTCTTATTCGTGGATTTGTTTGATACAGCAGGTACTTTGATCGCCACTACTACTCAAGCAGGCTTAGTAGGTAAAGACGGCAAAATTCCTAACATGGGCAAGGCCTTACTTGCAGATTCAACAGCGACAGTAGCGGGTACGTTACTAGGCACTTCATCGACTACTAGTTACATTGAAAGTGGTGCTGGTATCGCCGCTGGTGGCCGTACTGGGTTAGTTGCTGTGGTAGTGGGAATCTTATTTTTACTAAGTATTTTCTTTGCCCCTCTAGCTAGTATGATTCCAGGCTATGCTACTGCTGGCGCTATTTTTTATGTGGCTGTATTAATGATGGCTACTCTAAAAGATATCGATTGGCATGATTTAACAGAATCAGCTCCAGTAGTAGTAGTGCTATTATTCACGCCACTAACGTATTCTATAGCCGATGGTATTGCGCTAGGCTTTATTACTTACACTGCGGTCAAAGTATTGGGGGGTAAGTTTACTGAAATTAGCGTTCCCGTTTGGTTATTGACGGCAGTGTTGCTAGCTAAAATTGTATTCATATAAGCCTTTATAATTTACTTTTTTAGGATGCGGGCGTACTGAATCGTCCTAATCAAAGAATGTGTTTATTGGCTACAATCATCCTCTTTACCTGTTATGGGTTGAGAGGATTTTTTTGTTTGAGCAGTTGATAGCCAATGTCAAGATATTCACTAGATATTAGTAGTAAAAATCAGCAGCGCTAGTGTCGCTGAGTACCTTTGTTAACTGAATATTATACTTATAATTAAAACTATAGTTAGGTGGTTGTTTTTAAGATAGAAATTTGCATAAAACCGTTAGTTTGAAAAAACCTTTCGTGCTAACATGGCAACGTTAAGCGCATCACCTCAATCAACGCCGTAGAGGTTTTTCTTACCAGTGAATTAGTTCTAAACAAGATGACGGATTTGGGTTCATTAAAGTATCGCTATATTGGACATTGCTTAGGTAAAAACCAGTATGGTTACTACTTTTAGCGTTAGTATTAGTTTTTATTAATATTACCCTTCAAGTATTACCCTTTATTCGATAGTGTTCTCATCAACTGTCTATCATACTCCTTTCACTACTAACAAGAAGAAGGCATTAATGCTGCTTAGCTGTTTGTTGTTGCCTTTGAATTGTTAACGTAGCCTGTTTAACATCAGACGACCTACTTGAGCTTATCTAGCTAATGCTGGATTTGCTGGTATTGTGATGAGACTTCTATTTTGGACGTCGCATTTATTATGGTTTTTTAAACGCTAGTTATGGAGTTGGTATGAATCCTGTAGAACAGTTTACCCCGCAAGAACCTATTTTATTTAGCCCAACAGCTATGTTGGATCCTGAGTATATTAGCCTGCCGATAGCAGAGCTCTACGCCCGTATATCGCCTTTATATAGTGTCGACGAACCGCGTTGGTTGTCAGAGTTATTGCCATTAGCTAAACCTAGTGATGAGGAGCGACAAGCTTCTGCTGACCAGACACGCAAACTGGTCGAGTACGTGCGTAATGATGGTAAAGCTATCAAAATGGTTGATTCGCTGTTGCTAGAGTACAGCTTAGATACCCAAGAAGGTATCTTGTTAATGAGTCTAGCTGAAGCTTTGATTCGGGTGCCTGATAATTACACTGCTGATGCGCTCATTCGCGATAAGATGAGTGTAGCGGACTGGAAAAAGCATCTTAAAGATGATAACGGTATGATCGTCAATGCCTCGACGTGGGGTCTGATGATGACCGGCCGGGTAGTAAACATAGATAATGGCACTACGGCTGCTGGATTTTTGGATAGAATGACCAAAAAGATGGGTGAGCCGATGATTCGTGCTGCTATGCAAAAAGCTATGCGCATTATGGGTCATCAGTTTGTATTGGGCGAGACTATTGAAGACGCTAATAAAAACAGCAAAGTCTACCGTGATAAAGGCTATACCTATTCGTTCGATATGCTTGGCGAAGCGGCTATAACTCATCATGATGCGGAAAAATATTTTAATGATTATTTGCATGCTATCAAAGCCACTGCCAATGTAAAAGTTAAAGAAGGTATGCCTAAACCTTCAGTTTCTATCAAGTTGTCGGCCTTGCATCCACGCTACGAAGCTACACAAGAAGCACAAGTTATGGGCTTGTTGCGTCAGCGTTGTATGTTGCTTATTGAGGCGGCGCGCGAGGTCAATGTCGATCTTAGTGTCGATGCTGAAGAAGCAGATCGTCTAGAGATCTCTCTAAAACTATTCGAATCACTATATCGTGATCCGCTAACCGCTGATTGGGATGGTTTGGGTATCGTAGTACAAGGCTATTCGAAACGTGCTATTGCTATTTTTGCTTGGCTAGCGAGCTTATCTACTGAAATCGGTGACCGTATTCCTATCCGTTTAGTCAAAGGCGCTTACTGGGATACTGAGATTAAACTGGCTCAGCAAAAAGGCTTATCAGGCTATCCAGTATGGACTCGTAAAGAAGGTACCGACACCGCCTATCTTGCTTGCGCTCGCTTCTTATTATCAGAGCACTTGCGTGGACTTATTTGGCCACAGTTTGCCACTCACAATGCGCATACTCTAGCGACTGTGATGACCATGAGCGCGCACCGAGACTTTGAGTTTCAGCGCCTGCATGGTATGGGTGATGCATTGTATGACCATATTTTGCAAACTTATCAGATACCTGTGCGTATCTATGCTCCTGTTGGTGCGCATAAAGACTTGCTGCCTTACTTAGTGCGCCGCTTGTTAGAAAACGGAGCTAACAGCTCATTCGTCCATCAGCTGCTAGACAAGTCTTATCCTATCGATAAGCTAGTAGTGCATCCGTATGACAAGCTACTAAGCAATGCCACTTTGCATAACCCAGATATTCCATTACCACTCGATGTTTATGGCGAGCGTAGAGCCAGTTTTGGTCCTAATATCTTTGTTGAATCGCAGTGGATGCCGTTTAAAGCGGCTATTGATAAACAGCTAGAAAAAACTTGGTCAGCAACATCTATTATTGACGGTCAAGCTATTAGTACCTACTCAGGTAATGGTACGTCTGAACATCTCGATAAGCACAGCATACGTGCGCCTTGGAATCATGAGGTAGTGGCTGGTGAAGTGTGCTATGCCAATGCCGCTATCGCTCGTCAGGCTATCGATGCCGCAGTTGCCGGTCAACAAGCATGGCAAGCAGTACCTGCTAGCAAGCGCGCTGATATACTACGCAAAACTGCTGATTTATTCGAAGAGAATTATGCTGAGCTCATGGCTTTATGCCAAGTTGAGGCTGGCAAGACTATACAAGATAGTATTGATGAAATCAAAGAAGCTGTTGATTTCTGTCGCTTCTATGCCGATGAGGCGGAGCGCTTAGACACTCATGCTTATGAATTCACTGACTTGGCTGGCAAGCTGACGCGTCAAGTCTATAAAGCGCGTGGTACTTTTGTTTGTATTAGCCCTTGGAACTTTCCATTAGCTATCTATACGGGTCAGATAGTAGCGGCATTAGCAGCAGGTAACACTGTTGTCGCTAAGCCTGCAGAACAAACCAGTCTGATCGCTCACTTCGGTGCGCAATTGATGTATCAAGCCGGTGTTCCTGCTACTGCGCTACAACTGGTTACTGGAGCGGGAGAGGTTGGTGCTGCCTTGACTATGGCGGATAATCTTTCAGGGGTTATTTTTACTGGCTCAACTCAAACCGCTCAACGCATCAATCAAAGCCTCAACAGTCATCCGCAAGCTAATGGTGAACTGCCAATCTTGATCGCTGAGACCGGCGGGCAAAACGCTATGATTGCCGATTCAACAGCACTACCTGAGCAAGTGGTTGGAGATGCGGTATTGTCCGCCTTTGGTTCAGCAGGTCAGCGTTGTTCTGCTTGTCGTATTCTATGCGTACAAGAAGAAGTCGCTGATGGCATAATCGAGCTATTGCAAGGTCATATGGCAGAGCTAGTAGTAGGCAACCCAACGCAAGTTTCTACTGATGTAGGTCCAGTGATTGATGCCGATGCCAAGCAAAGTCTTGAGCGCCATATCGAACGGATGACAAACGAGCCGACAGCCAATATCTTAGCTCAGACGCCAATGAGTGTTAGCTCAATGGTTAGCGAAGATCAGGCTACTTTTGTCCTGCCAACAGCGATTGAAGTTAACAGTATTGATGTGATTGGTGGTGAGCATTTTGGGCCGATATTACATGTATTGCGCTATAAAGCACGTGATTTAGATAAGTTAATTGATGCGATAAATGCTACGGGCTTTGGTCTGACCTTAGGCATCCATAGCCGTATCGAAAATATCACTGAGCACATCGAGCGCCGTGCTTATGTGGGTAATACTTACGTTAACCGTAATCAGATCGGGGCAGTAGTGAATGTCCAGCCTTTCGGCGGTTGCGGCTTATCAGGTACTGGCCCTAAAGCTGGCGGTCCTCATTATGTACCTCGCTTGATGCGTCTCAGCACTGAAGTCATTACTGCTGTTAATACTGACGCCAATACGCAAGCAGCTATTGAGACTGCACGCACCATTTCATCTAGCACTCAAACAGAACTCGCATAGGGACTAGCAACATGGCAACTGAATTCAAAAAAGATCATGGCCAAGTTTGTGAAGCTTGGCGTTTATTAACGGCAACCAATCGTGCTGCTCATCTTCAAGCCGCTATTGCTAAGCTGGCTCTGCTCACGGGTGATAGCAAAAAAGCACGTAAACTATTTAATCATTTATTAAGCTTTACGCCTATGCTTGATGAAGTACAACAGATGAATGGGGCTACTGGCGAGTCTAATGAGTTATATGTGACTGCCCGTGGCAAGACTATGGTCATCGGCGGTGAGTCAGCAAAAGCTTTGGTCGTACTAGGCCAGCTTGTTGCCGCATTATTGACTGGCAATGAAGTCATTCTACATTGCCCAAGCCAAGAAGAGATGTGCCTTGAGGCAGTGAAAGCGCTCTATGAGGTAGGCATTAGCGAAGATGTTATTAGTATCGCTAACGACTCACAGCTAGTGACTTTATTGCATATGGATCGTCTGTCACAAGTAGCCGTCGCTGGCATTACTAGCGAGGTGCAAAGCATCAGTCAAGAGTTGGCCAATACTGATGGTATTTTGACCCAAGTTATTGCAGTGACTGATATGGACGGTTTAGCAGATATGCTAACTCCAGATTATCTGTACCGCTTTGTCACTGAGCGGGTAAGAACTATTAACACTACCGCTATTGGGGGCAACGCTACTTTGCTTGAGCTGGGTACTTAATAGCTTAGCGTTAATTAGATAATTTTTAACTTTGCAAGCATTTTAGGGCTAGCAGTTTAGAATCTTATAAGCATTGGAAAACTAAGGTCAGTAGTTATTTATCAGGATTGAGCAAATCTATGATAAATAACTACTGGCCTTTTTTATCAGTTAATAAATCTTTATTGAGGATAGTTATTTTTGATGGTTGATAAAAAATCTTTCTTTGCAAAAATAAAAAAGTAGCCGTTACTCAAAGAATATAAGCCTAAAGAGTTAAGGTATAACAATTACCTTAATTTATAACAATTGGATAGTCAGTTATGCAAAAATAATTGACTAGCTGAAAATGAAGTGCTATAAATATTAGCTATCGCTACTGATATAGATATCTTTAAGGTATCTACTATCTTATCTAAAATCTCATGCATACTATATAGTGGATGACCTCCGCCTTTAGCTATCAAAGTTCTACTGCCATCAAATTGAAGGCTTTAAAACAGTAAAGTAACCCAATTACACATCATTATACTTATCTACCTATTTAGATATTATTAGTAATGTATGGGATTTATTGAACGGATAGCTACAGGCCATACCAAGGCGCACTATATACAGTCAAGCTACCCTCCAAGTTAGTTACTAGTATTTTTTAGTACTGAGCCGTCAATAAGTACCCGCATTTGCTGAATTTAATGATACCTCATTAATCCAGACAGCCGAGTATTGCCATGATTAGTTTTTATTTGAACGGAAAACAGCAGCAGATAACTGAGCTCAACCCTAATACCACAGTACTTGAGTACTTACGTTTAAACGCCCGTCAGATGGATACCAAAGAGGGCTGTGGCAGTGGTGACTGCGGGGCTTGTACGGTTATGGCTCAGCGTTTACCTATGAACAACAGTACTGATGCTAGCAGTAACCAGCCTTTTTATACCCTCAATGCTTGTATAACGCTATTATCGCTGATGGACAATCATCATCTGATGACGGCAGCTTATTTGGCAGATAACCCCAAACACCATCCTGAGCGTGCACAGCTGCATCCGGCTCAGCAAGCAATGGTGGACTGTCATGGCTCTCAGTGCGGCTTTTGTACCCCCGGGTTTGTGATGTCGCTGGCAAGTACTTATGAGAACCATCGTCTGCAAAAAAATCAACACAATAATGGCCTTAGCGATAAAGACTTAAGCTATGCAGACATTGTCGCCTCGATATCAGGTAATTTATGTCGTTGTACTGGCTATCGTCCTATCATTGAAGCCGGTCTTAGTATGCAAAAGATTGGTCAGCAGCGAGAGGCTGAGCAGCTAGTGGCAAAAGACTTGACCTTGACTCTAGCTACCGATGCAATGGCCAACACGCAATCTAAGACAACTGCTAGTGAATCAGCTACCAGCATGGATAATACTAATAGTGCCAGTAGCACTATAGCGCCAGCCCTTATCGAAGGCTCACGTCAGCTATTCATTCCACGATCTACCACTGAGCTTGATCAGCTATTGGCAGTCCATCCAAAAGCCACTATTTGGGCCGGAGGCACTGACTTAGGTTTAACGGTCACTCAGCAATTGATTGATCATGAAGTCATTATTCAATTGTCTGCTATCGAGTCACTAAAATCCTGGTCAGTCGCTGATGCTAATGCAGCAGGTGATAACTATTCAGCGACTGCAGCAGTACCAGAGCTGATATTTGGTGCTGGCATGAGCTATAAGAAGATGTTGCCAGCACTTGAACAGTTCTTCCCTGAATTCGCTGAATTATTTGAGCGTATTGCTTCACCGCAAATCCGCAACATGGGTACTATCGGTGGGAATGTAGCTAATGCATCGCCTATTGGCGATTTGCCACCGATTCTATTAGCTTTAGAATCACGTATTCATTTACGTCATTGTGCTCCTGCTGATGATAGTCAAAACAGTCAAGCTGCTGAAAAAACTTATAGTGATGAGTGGATGCCATTGTCAGCGTTCTTTTTAGATTATAAAAAGACTAAGCTACGTGCCGGCAGTTATGTGGTCGCTATTCATATTCCACTAATGCAAGACAACGAGCATTTATTTATTCATAAAATTAGCAAGCGTTATGAAGATGATATCTCAGCCTGTTTAGTCGCTGTCAAAATAGCTTTATCTAGCGATGGCATGACTATTGATGAGGCAAAAATTGGTTTAGGCGGCATGGCAGCTATACCTTTGCTAGTTAAAAACTCTCAGCAAGCCCTCATGGGCCAGCCTTTTACAGTCGCAAGCTTTGAGCGTGCGGCAAAGGCTCTACCTATGGATGTATCACCGTTGACTGATGTTCGAGCCAGCCGCGAATATCGCTTACATGTGGTACAGCGTTTATTAATCAAATGTGGTAAGCAACTGCTAAATAGTAGTCAAGCGCAAAGTGTTTAATAGCGCTATTTCAACTAGAGTTTTAAGCTAACAGAGCTTAGCGGTTACCACATTTTGTCTAACCCATTAGAGTCCTAAGAATAAGAGAACTATTATGAGCCATCATTCTTCATTATTTGACAGCTACAACATTCGCCGTGTGCGTCCACCCAAAAATAAAATCGGCACTAGCGCTAAGCACGATAGCGCTATAAGCCATGTTATGGGGAGCGCCACTTATGTGGATGATATCCTAAAGCCGCAAGATACTTTGCATGTAGCGATCGGCAAAAGTACTCAGGCTCATGCCCGCATATTAAGCATGGATTTGAGTGAGGTAAAAGCCGCCGCTGGGGTAGTAGATGTTATTACCTTTGCTGATTTACCAGCTAAAACGGATATTGGTCCCGTATTTGACGGCGATCCCTTAATGGTCGATCAGATCACAGAGTATGTGGGTCAGACCCTCTTTGCAGTAGTTGCTGTCAGCCACCGCGCTGCAAAAAAGGCCAGTCTAAAAGCGCTAGTAAATTATGAGCCTCTACCAGCGATACTGACTATTGAACAAGCGCTTGAGCAAGAGCAGTTTGTCCGTCCTAGCCATTTTATGCAGCGCGGTGATACTGAGGCTGAGCTTGATAAGGCAACCACGCGCATTGCAGGCCATATTCATATGTTGGGCCAAGAGCACTTTTACCTTGAAGGTCAAGTGTCTTATGTAGTGCCTTGTGATGATGGTGGACTAGAAGTCTATACCTCGTCGCAGCATCCGAGCGAAGTGCAGCAATTGGTTGCTGAAGTAGTCGATCTGCCTTTTCATGCGGTTACTACTATAGTACGTAGAATGGGTGGCGGCTTCGGTGGTAAGGAGACGCAAGCAGCAGCTTGGGCTTGTCTATGCGGTGTGGTTGCTAAACGTCACAACGTGCCAGTTAGCATGCGCTTAGATCGTCAAGATGACATGGTAGCGACGGGGAAGCGTCATGAGTTTGCTAACTGCTATGATGTCGGTATCAACGATGCTGGACAAATATTGGCTGTCGATATGCAGCTGTCGGCCCTATGTGGTTATTCACCAGATCTGTCGGATGCTATTGTCGATCGTGCTATGTTCCACTGTGACAATGCCTATTACTATCCAGCGGCACAAATAGCAGGGCATCGCTGTAAGACTCATACGGTATCTAACACTGCCTATCGAGGCTTTGGTGGGCCACAAGGGCTATTAACGGCTGAGTATATGATGGATCATATTGCTTATACTTTAGGCAAAGATCCGTTACAAGTGCGCTTAGCTAACTTATATCAAAACGGTCAAAGTACCCATTATGGGCAGCCGATTGAGCATTTTGATTTAGCCACTATCATGAATACTTTAGCCACAGACTGCGATTATGAACAGCGTCGTCAACAGATCATGGCAGCTAACAAAAAAGCTGAAGCTGAGGGCAGTGATAAGCGCTTAGGTCTAGCACTAACCCCAGTGAAGTTCGGCATCTCATTCACCGTGCAGCATTTGAATCAAGCTGGCGCCCTAGTGCACATCTATACTGACGGTACTATTCAAATTAATCATGGTGGTACTGAGATGGGACAAGGGCTGTATATCAAAATTGCCCAAATTGTCGCTAATGAATTTGATGTCGATTTAGACACCGTCAAAGCCACGGCTACTCGTACTGACAAAGTACCTAATACTTCACCAACAGCAGCTTCATCGGGTACCGATATCAACGGCAAAGCGGCACAAAACGCTTGTATTACTATTCGACAGCGCATTGTCGAGTTTGCAGCTGAGCATTTTGCAGTGGCCCCAGAAGCGATTCGTTTTGAAAATAATCATGTCTATATTGGTGATAAGGAAGAATTAACTTTTGCTGAAATGGTGCTATTGGCCTATCAGCACCGCGTTAGCTTGTCTGCTACTGGCTACTATAAAACCCCAAAGATATTTTATGATCGCTCGAAAGCTTGGGGTCGACCCTTCTTTTATTTTGCTTTAGGAGCCTCGTGTTCTGAAGTGGAAATCGATACTTTAACGGGGGAATATACCGTATTACGCTGCGATATCTTGCATGACGTCGGGCAGTCTATTAATCCGGCTATCGATATCGGTCAGATCGAAGGCGCTTTTGTCCAAGGTATGGGTTGGCTCACCGCAGAAGAGCTGGTGTGGGACAGCAAAGGTAATCTGGCTTCTAACAGTGCCGCCAATTACAAGATCCCAACTGCCCACGACTTGCCGAAGCAGTGGACTGTCAACCTATTCGATCGCAAAAATGAAGAACAGACTATTTATAATTCTAAAGCCGTCGGTGAGCCACCGTTTATGCTAGCGGCTAGCGTTTGGTGTGCTATCAATAATGCGGTAGCCAGCTTAGGGAATTACCATAAAAACCCAGAGCTGACTATGCCGGCAACGCCAGAAGCAGTGTTAAAAGCAGTAATGCGCATGCAAGGCGAGCCTTGGGAAATCGATACTGATGTTAATGCTGCTGCAATTGATAGCTTGACTAATAATGTTGACTATAACCATGTTAATCAAGACGGTGATGACGGTATCAACGACGATAAAGTCAAGCCGCAGCAAGTGTCGCACGGTAAAGATGTCAATCCGCCAGAGGTTGCTGGTCAGCTAGTAGATGATCAGCCTGAGGCTATAAAGAATCCTAATGTTTCAGTAAGTAGAGGACCGGCGCACAGTGAATGATCTATCTACTGCATCGATAGCGCCGACACGCTGGTACGACGGATTGGCTCAGTACCAGCAACAAGGAATCGCTCACGTCTTGGCCACTGTTGTTGCAGTCAATGGCTCAGCACCACGTGCGCTGCAAGCCAAGATGATTGTGACTCTTGAAGGTATCTGTGACACTTTGGGCGGCGGCGGTCTTGAGCATGACGTTACTACAACTGCAAGAGCGCTACTCAATGCTGAGCTAGATACGCCAATAGCAGCAAACTCTAAGCAAGCAAAACAAGGCAAGTTTGAGAAGGCTGAAGCTGTACGCCGAGAGTCTGTTTATACTAAGCATTATCCACTAGGAGCAAAGCTAGCACAGTGCTGCGGTGGTAGCGTCACGGTAATGTTTGAGTGCTTCAATGTCACGCCACCCTTATCGATATTGGTGTTCGGTGCGGGGCATGTAGCAGCTGCATTGATGACTATTTTGGCAGAGCTACCTTGTCAAGTGGATTGGGTGGACAGTCGTGCTGAGAGGTTTGAGCGTTATCTGATCGATGAGTCTGCAACTGAAAATCAGCCACCGTCTTATCATTTGCCTGCGCATATTCGACCACATATTAATGACGATCCTACTGAATTTGTTAAACCGTTTGTCAAAAAGCAAGGCAAGCGCTTTATTTTAGTAATGACTCATGATCATAGTGTTGATTTTGATCTGGTACGAGCAGTGCTAGATAGCTATATGGCACTTAATGCTGATAATACCAAGCAACAGCATATTGCAATGCCGTATATCGGTTGTATTAGCTCAGCGACTAAAGCTAAGCGTTTTCAAGATCGCCTATTACAGCGCGGTTATGATGAGCAGCTGGTTAATCAGATTACTATGCCTATCGGTTTGCCGCTTGGGGGTAAAGAGCCAATGGCAGTCGCTGTGTCTATTGCCGCGCAGATTTTGCAACAGTATCATCAGCCTTAGCTTTTTTAGTGATAATGATATTGATATCAGTTGTTAGCTTTAATGACTATTAGTAGCTATCAGTGAGTATCCATGACTATCAATTGCTATCAGTGACTATCAAAGCGATTAGCCATAATAAGCTATAGGCGGCTTTTTTTAACTTTCTGACTTTTTGACTTTGTGCTGAGGTTATGGTGATTGAATACTTGGCAGTCTTATCAAAGCTCTATTATTTAGCCTATTAGTTACCCTACTTATTGTTTCATTTGAGGTATATTTATGACCCTACACATTTATCAAGCGCAACTGCTCCATTACCTGACTGAGAGTGATAGTAATGAGCGCACAGAGTCTGCGCCTATGCAAACCTCAGGCATTGATAAACACACTATCCTTAACCCCGTTATAAAAGGCATTACTGTCTTTGCAGAGTATATCGCTGATGGCGCATTAGTCATTGATGATCAGACTGGCCTAGTGGTAGATTACGGTAGTAGCGCTAGCATAATGGCAGAGTATGGCCGTACTCAACAGGGACAACAGCCAGTACAAATCCATGACCACAAGCACAAGCTTATCCTGCCAGGCTTTATTGACACTCATGTGCACTATCCACAAATAGATATGATTGCCGCTTTTGGTGAGCAGCTACTAGATTGGCTTAATAACTATACCTTTGTGACGGAAGCAAACTTTGGCGATCCTAAAGTTGCCCACGATACCTCGAAGTTTTTTTTACAGCAACTGTTAGCTAATGGTACGACCAGCGCTATGGTATTTGCTACTAGCCACCCTGAATCGGTTGAAGCTTTTTTTACTCAGAGTACTCAGCTGAATATGCGTATGATTACTGGTAATGTGCTGATGGATCAAAACGCTCCTGAGCATCTGTGTGTACCTACTGAACAAGGTATACGCGACAGCCAAAACATTATTGATAAGTGGCATGGACGGGGTCGTCAGCATGTGGCTATTACGCCAAGGTTTGCCATTACCTCAAGCCCTAATCAGCTAAAGATGACGGGCGAGCTCTATGCTAGCTATAATGATGTCTATCTACAGACTCATCTGGCAGAAAACCTTGCTGAGGTGGCTTTTGTACGTGAGCTTTATCCCAATCATAAAGGCTATCTCGATGTTTATGCTGATATGGGTCTATTGGGTCGTTATACGACGTTGGCACATGGCATTTATCTTGACACCTCAGAGTATGAAGTGCTGCGTGATACTGGTACCCAAATAGCTCATTGCCCAACCTCTAATCTGTTCTTGGGCAGTGGTCTATTTGACCTGTCGAAGACTTTGAGCTATACCGGAGTGAGCATTGCTACTGATGTGGGAGCGGGGAATAGCTTGTCGATGCTCACTACGTTGTCAGAAGCCTATAAAGTTCAGCAATTACAAAGCAATCCTTTATCTGCTCATCAAGGGTTATATCAGATTACTTTAGGCAATGCTCAATCGCTGTTATTAGAGCAAAAAATAGGTAACTTTATGCCTAATAAAGAAGCAGATTTTGTGGTCATTGATTTAGGGGCTACAGCGTTACTTGAGCGTCGGATGACGCAGACCAGCTCACTAGAAGAAAAGCTATTTGTCCTGATGATGCTTGGTGATGATCGAGTGATTGAACAAACCGTCATTGCTGGGGTCAGTCGTTATAAAAACAGGACTCGCGTATAACTTCATTAGGGCTATATACCGATCAGAGTTTACTTTAGCAGCCTTTCATTTATAGATAAAATGGCCAGTAATTATTTGCTAAAGTTCTTAAGACAATGTTTCTTAGAGCCATGCAAGTAAATGCTGGTATTTTTTTATATTTTAAGATTGCACAATTTTCTATTTTTAGCTACTGTAATCACTTAACATAAGTTTAAAATTACTATTAACGCTACGACTAGGGAGCCGATTATGAAGCCTGTTGTTACTACTATTGATACTGATACTATTGATGTTAATAAAACCTTGTACCTCAAAAAGTCTCTGAAAGGTTTTTTAATAAAACCTCTAGTAGCGGCTATATTTATGATATCGGCGTTAACTACCTCAACGGCAGCGCTTGCGAGTGACTGCTCTTGTAGCAGCGATAGTTTACCTACTATGACTATTGAAGAGAGTAATGACACTCATCCCAATCAGCTAACTTTAAAGGCTAACAAAGCCTATTACCAACTGACTAATCAGAACGGACAAGTGTTGCAAGATCGCCTGTACGACGTGACTCCTTACGAAGATGGACGGATTATTGCCAAGCGTGATGGCCGCTTTGGGCTTATTGGTGCTGATGGGCAACTGATATTCGACTTTGCCTATGATGCTATAGAGATTCTGCCTGCTGACTTATATCGTTTATCAAAGTATCAAGGCGCTATCAGCATGGACGCATTGGTAAAAGGCGGCAAAGACTGGTTGTATCCCGCTAGCGGCAAATTTGAAAATAAGGTAGCTATCGAGCAGCTGTATCATGATGAAACCAATGATATTAGCTATTTTAAAGTGACTGAAAAGGGCAAAGTAGGTCTCATAAATGATAAAAAACAAACTTTAGTCCCTAGTATTTATGATGAGTTAAACTTACTAGATACTTGTCCTAATGAGCGTCTGTTTATGATGGTCAAATCAGGCGATAAAACAGGACTAATGGATCAGTATCAGAAGTTTGTGGTGCCACTGGCAACCAACCAGAGCATCGATAATTTTAACCGCGATGAGCAAGTATTCAAAGTCAGTAAGAATCATTACAGTAGTTATAATAGCGATGACAGGGATGAGGGTTTTATCAGCGACACGCTTATTAAGGGCAATGGCAAAACATTAGTTGAATCAGATTCACCTATAACAAATGCCTCTAATAATCTGTATCCATTTTCACAGGCGGGTAAGTACGGTATCATAAATAGTGACGGTAAAATCATATTGCCGGCCAGTTTTGAGTATATCTCTACCAGCTCGGATGCGCCTATAGTAGTTACTCAAAAGGGCAAGCAAGGCATTTTGAGACAAGATCAAACCACTAAGCAGTTTATAGTAGCCAACTACTATGATCAGTTACAAAGTGTCGATATTGCTGATCGATCTTTAGCAGAGCTACAGACACCGCTGGAAGAAGAACAGAGCGAATATGCGGTGAGCGATGATGCAGCAGAAGCAGTAGAAGCAGTAGAAGAGACAACAGCAGACTATGATCAAACAGCAGTAGATAGCGCAGAAGAGGCAGAAGTAGACTATACAGACAGTGAGTATGGTTTCGATAACACCCTATATATAGCCAAACTCAATAATAAATTTGGACTTATCGATGCAGAGGATAACGTTAGAATTCCTTTCTTTTACGATGAAATATCGGAGTCGATGAATGCTTTGCTAGTCAAGAAAAATCAAGAGTATGGTTTGCTAACTACGCACAATGAAACCGTTGCTGGTATTGTTTTCGATAGTATCGGTGTGATTGAGAATGCAGAGTCAGAGCCTTTATATATACTGACCCAAGGTGATAAGCAAAGTATTATTGACAGTGTAGGCCGACCGATTTTACCTCTATCCCCTTATCGTCTTGCGGCTGGAGAAGAAGACTCTCAGTTCGAGAGTCGCATTATAGTGGATAAAAATGGCAAATATGGGCTACTAAACGACCGTTATGATGCAGTATTAGTGCCTACTAGCTATGAAAAATTTGATTATGAGCTGTCAAATAAAAGCATCCTTGCACAAAAAGACGGTAGAAAGTTTTTACTTGATTCATCAGGTCAAATCATGCCCATTGACTTGAGTCCCTATACTGAAATTACTGAGATGTATGCCAGCGAAAACTTAAAAGTGGTTACTCAAAATGGTAAGCAAGGTGTAGTAACTCCCAACGGTAAAGTGCTTATCGCCCCCCTATATGATTCTGTAGATAACATTACGCTTGCATACTACTCTGATAATAGATCAGATTACTATATGGTTGAGCTTGATGAGCGCTATGGCTTATTAGATGATAAAGGTAAAACGATTATAAAGCCTAAGTATGCCGCTTTAAACCCTTTACAATATCTACCTTTTTTAGTGGTAAGTGACTACGATAGTAGTGCTGAAAACTCTAAGGTAGGACTGATAAATGCTCAAGGTAAAGTCGTTAAAGCCTTGAATTATGATGCTATCTATGAGAGTTATTACGATAACGATCAGCAAATTGTTCTAATCATACTTACTAATAACAAAGTTCAAATTTACAATCAAGACTTAAAGCTTATAAAGACTATGAGTGCTGAGGAGTATGAGCAAAGCCACTGATGAAATGGTTAGATTGCAAGATTGACTAGCATTAAATTAAGTACTAGCTCGTTCAACCTTAACCACCGAGAAGCTCGCGAATGATAAAGCGTTTGGCTAAAATACTATTACTGGCTATGGTTGGCACTGGTATATCGCTTATCATTTTGCTAACAGTGTTTTGGGCTCCTGACAGTAGTGTCGCTGAATTGCAGCAATGGCAATTACCTGACAGTGAGTTTATTAATATTGAAGGTATGCAAGTGCATATCCGGCGCTCACAAAAATGCGCTGTTGATGTCAACGATCAGTCACTAAGCTCTGCGTCTGTAGCTAGTATAGAACAAATCGATACTATCGTCTTGCTACATGGCACCTCAGCTAGTCTACATACTTGGGAGGGCTGGACAAAAGAGCTTAGCGATGACTATTGCGTGGTAAGTATGGACTTGCCAGGCTTTGGGTTGACTGGTCCTTTTGTTGATAAGCGTAGTACCTATAATAGTACAGACTATGCCGCATTCGTCACCCAAGTATTGGACACTTTGCAGCTACAACAAGTGACGCTAGTAGGCAATTCATTAGGCGGCAAAATTGCTTGGCGTACTGCTGCTTTATATCCCCATTATGTCAAAAACCTTATAGTAATCGATGCTGTTGGCTATCCAGCTATGCCAAAGAGTATCCCTATAGGTTTTAGACTAGCCAAGTACCCCATATTAAGCCCTATTTTAAATCATGTATTGCCACATGCAGTGGTGAGAAAAAGCCTTATTAGTGTCTATGCTGATAAGACTAAAGTCACTGATACCTTAGTCGAGCGCTATTATGACATGGCCTTACGGCAAGGGAACCGTCAGGCATTGATAGAGCGGTTGCGTGACTTTGATAACTTTGAAAATCAGGAGGAGATCAAGGCCTTAACGATACCGACGTTGATTTTATGGGGCGCAAAAGACGAGTTAATCCCAGTTGATAATGCTGAACTTTTTCATCGAGATATAACTAATAGCCAGCTAAAGATATTTGCTAATTTGGGCCATGTGCCGCACGAAGAAGACCCTGTTACTACTGTTAGGGTAGCGAAGCAGTTTTTAGAGCAGAATAGATAGTTTGTCGCCAAAGTACAGCTTGCTACTAAGTATAACCACACGGCCTAATAATGATGGTTTTTATTTTAAGGATTATGTTTATGCCTACAGTTTTTATGGTTCAACTTGGCGGTCGTCCTAAAGGGCGCTTGATTGAGCAGCATGATATGTTCTTTGGCGTGGCAGATACGCTTATCGAGCTGATACCAGCGATCAATCAGCATTGGCCTGAGGTGAAAGATAAATGGCATATCGACTCTTATCGTAAAGTCACTAGTGTGGGCGGCTATCATATTGATTGGGTTGCTAAAATCGATTCAGATGCTGCTCCTATAAGTAATGCAGGTGACGCAGCGGATTTAAAACTGTACTTCATTAACCTAGGAGGTTATCTGCCTGACGACTTTGAAGAGTATCATCATAAGTTACTGATCGTAGCGCCGACCCAAGCTGAGGCTGTTAAGCAAGCTAAGCAAAGTGATTTCTATAAGAGATTTACTTTTAAAGACAAAGACACGCCCTTTAATGCTGCTTCGCATATTGACGATAAGCTGCTGGTAGATGTCGATGAGATTCATAACGTCAATGAGTTGCTAGGCGCAGGAAGGTTGCAGATTAGCCTTGATAAGACAGCTGTTGAAAGAACAGAAGATAAGGCCTATATTGGTTATTTAAGCATCAAGAATTTAAGGAATTTACAATAATATGGCTGTTAACATGTACTACAAAAACGGTATGTTTCGTAAAGCACGCTGTCAAATCGCTGATGATTTAGTACCGACTCTTTACCAAGTTCGCAACAACCCTAAGTTTCCACAATTGACTTGGCTGATCGATAATCTTTATGAAAACCCGCAGATACCAGCTGAAGTTGCCAAGGCTTTAGCTGATGAAATGCTAGCGCTTGAGAGGCTGATACTATCGTTGCATTTGCCTTTCCCTAGGCTGCCTTTACAGCAGATGCAAACGTTTTTCGATTCCGCTGCTCAGAAACAACAGGTTATTTATGCTAGTAGTGACTAATAGTGTTATTGAAATCAAAGCGATAGCATATCTACAGCACTACTAATAAATTTGAAGTGTAATAAAGAATCTCTGTCAGTACTAGGATCGAAAACTTAGCCTGCTCTAATTAACAGTGGCACAAAGTATTAGAATCGATTGTAGAATGGAATCATTTTTTCAAATACTGGTGTAGTGTTCTCTGCTATAACTTTACTGGACTGAGTATCAATAATTTGAATCTGACAGCTAGTGTCTTCAGCTTCTATTTTTTCATTGATAAAGTTAGTTTTATTCCTAAAGTTTTTAGCCGTTGAATGAGCTTTTAAAATGTAGTTGCCGTTTGGAACTAAAGTAGCTTCTACAGTAACTACACATAACACTGGCCAGTCACCTAAGCCTTTAACCATCTTATGTTGGTAAGAAAATCTTAGTTTTTTATTGGCTTCAAAGGTATTTATTTCACTGAAAGCTCCTCGTTTAGCCAAATTCATATAAACAGTCTCAGGCTTATTATTAACGGCCAGTGCAATAGATAAAGGGCTGGGCACTAACTCTATATCAACTCTTTCTGCATATCCCTTATCGATGAATCTAGCAGGAGCATAGAAAGTTGCTGGGTCAATTTTATAAGTTAGGGTAGCTATAGCAGCGTTTTTTGGAGGCTCGTATGGTTTGGTGCTTAGACAACCTGTAAGCGTAACCGCTAAGATAGGTAAAATAGCTATTGTTTTGTAGAATTGAATAGACATCAGTCTGCCTTAATTGAGGTTTTCTTATGAATTTTAGGGTCCTATATATTAAGTTATCTCAACTAAATTACTAGAATTAAATTGATAATATTATCAAGCAAAAATAGCACATGACGGTAACACAGTGTTTTCTTATCAACATAATCGCAACTTGAATCACAGCCAAATTAACCCCATAATCTAACCACTTATAAACAATAAATAGCCTAAGTAAATATGCCTGATACCTTAAAAGATATAGAAAATATAGCAGAAGCCGATAACGCTAACCTAATAGAAAAGCTAACTAATAATGCTGAGGCTAATGCTGACGCTTTTGTGAATAATTTAGCAGAGATTCCCGTACTCGCCAAAGACAGCTATCAGCTAAGCCGCCTTGAGCGTGAGCTGGCTCGTGCAGCTGTCTATAGTAACAAACAGTCTAGTAAAGAGCCATCTAACAAAAATTCAACCGACGAAAAAGCCGACGAAATATTAGCGAAAAAGCGGGCGCAATACGATAAGCTCAAGAGTCGCTCGCAGCAAGCAGTACAAGCACGTATAGACAGCATTCCGCAAGATTTACCTGCTAAGTTAAACCTTGATTTGCCAGTGAGTCAACGTGCTGAGGATTTGATACAAGCCATTATCGATAATCAAGTGATTATTGTCGCCGGTGAGACCGGATCGGGTAAGACCACCCAGTTGCCTAAGCTGGCGATGCTAGCAGGACGGGGTATCACTGGACAGATAGGGCATACTCAGCCACGCCGGTTAGCGGCGCGTAGCGTATCGAATCGAATCGCAGAAGAGCTGGGCGAGAAACTAGGTCAAACCGTCAGCTTTAAGATTCGCTTTAATGAGCAAGGCACTGCTCAGTCGGTGATTAAGCTGATGACCGATGGTATCTTACTGGCTGAATTAGGCCATGATAGGTTTTTAAGTAAGTACGACACTATTATTATCGATGAGGCGCATGAGCGTAGCTTAAATATTGACTTTATTATGGGCTATCTAAAAAAACTGCTGCCCAAGCGTCCAGATCTAAAAGTAATCATCACCTCGGCAACTTTAGACACTAAGCGTTTTAGCGAATATTTTAGCCATTATGATGCTAAGCAAAGACGCCAAGTACCAGCGCCCATCTTCAATGTAGAAGGCCGTAGTTTTCCCGTTGAAGTGCGCTATCGTCCGCTCACTGAGGAGCCAGTAACTAGCTCGGATGATGACAGTTATGACGAGTTTGAAGAGAACCTACCACGTGCTATCGTGGCGGCGGTCGAAGAATGTTTTAGTGACGCGCAAAACAAAGGCCATGCTGATCATGCGGATATCTTGATATTCGCTGCCACCGAAGCTGAAATCCGTGAGACCCAAGAAGTTCTTGAGCGTCATGGACCTAAGCATACTGAAATACTGCCGTTGTTTGCCCGCCAAACTTATGAGGAGCAGCAACGTATTTTTCAGCCATCAGGCCGTGGTCGGCGTATCGTTATCGCTACCAACGTCGCTGAAACAGCGTTAACCGTACCCGGTATTCGTTACGTGATTGACTTAGGCTTTGCGCGGATTTCTCGTTATTCTTATCGTTCACGAGTGCAGCGTTTGCCGATCGAAGCGATTTCACAAGCCGCTGCTAATCAGCGTAAAGGGCGTTGTGGTCGTGTGGCCCCAGGCGTCTGTATTCGTCTATATAGCCAGGAGGACTTTACGGGTCGTCCTGAGTTTACCGAGCCTGAAATACTACGCACTAACTTAGCCTCTGTTATTTTGCAGATGGCGAATCTGCGTCTAGGTAGTGTTGATGACTTTGAGTTTATCGAGCCGCCTGATAGTCGTTTAGTAGCTGACGGACACAAACTACTTAATGAGCTAGGGGCCATCAATGAAAAAGACGATAAAGGCTCTGAGCAATCAGGCAAGCAGTCTAACGGCAAACCCAATAGCAGATCAGCACGTAAACCAGGTTTAGATCATTTACGTCTGACGGCTACTGGTCAAAAGATGGCGCGGATGCCAATCGATCCTAGGCTGGCACGTATGTTAGTCGCTGGTAGCGATTTTGATTGTATTCGTGAGATGCTTATTGTAGTGGCTGCGCTGGCAGTGCAAGATCCGCGTGAGCGTCCGGCTAATAAGCGTCAGCAGGCCGATCAAAAGCACGCAGAGTTCCGTCAAGATGACTCAGACTTTTTATTCTATCTAAGTTTGTGGAAGTCTTTGTTCGAGAACGACGAAGATGGTAATAAGCTCTCCGGTAATCAGCGTAAACAATTTACCAAAACCAACTACCTTAGTTTTCCACGGGTGCGCGAATGGCATCAGACTCATCGTCAGCTAGTACAGATGGTGACTGAGCTAAATCTTACCGACAATAATGATGACTCTAACAAGCCGAATAACAACGATCCGACCAGTATTGTTGATGAACAAGTTAAAGCGGTTAAGTATGCCAATTTGCATCGGGCCTTACTAACTGGTCTGTTATCGATTATCGCTCACAAGACAGAAAATCGCGGTGAGTATTTAGCAGCACGCCAACAAAAAGCTAAAATCTTCCCAGCCAGTACCGTATTTAAGCAGATACCCCCTTGGGTTATGGCCTTTGAGATGGTAGAGACTTCACAAGTCTTTATGCGTACTGTGGCTAAGATTGAACCCGAATGGATCATCTCAGCGGCAGGTGATTTACTAAAATACCATTATTTTGAGCCGCATTGGTCAAAGAAGACTGGTCGTGTTAAAGCTTACGCGCAGATTAGTCTGTTTGGGCTGATTGTCATTCCTAAGCAGCTGACTAACTATGAGCAAGTGAATCTAGTTGAGTCGCGTGAGATCTTTATTCGTGATGGTCTAGTCACCGGTAATTTTGGTCGACAAGCACCGTTCTTGCAGCATAATATGGATAAGGTTGCTGATGTCGAACGTATCGAAGATAAGCTACGTCGCCGTGATCTATTAGTCGATGAAGAAACGCTGTATCAGTTCTATGATAAAAAAATTCCTGAGCATGTCGCTAGCCGTAAAGCTTTTGAAGACTGGCGCGCTGAGATGGAAAAGAGTGATAGCAAGTATCTGTTCTTCACTGATGATGACGTATTAAATAGCCAAGCACCGACTACTGGCGACTTCCCAGAAGTATGGCAATTGGGCGATCTTAAACTGCCGCTACGCTACGTTTTTGATCCTTCTAGTGATGACGATGGGGTAACCATTCGGGTGCCATTAGTAGCGCTACCGCAGCTGGATGCTATCGAATTATTATGGGGCGTACCCGGCTGGCGCTTTGAGCTCGTATTACAGTTGCTAAAATCTCTACCTAAGGAGATCCGTCGTCAAATTGTCCCTATTCCTGATACCGCAGATAGTTTATTCGATGAGTTACAGCCTGCACAATCTCAGGGTTTGCTCAAACAATTATGCCAAGCGTTAAATCGTCGTGGTGTTATGTCGGTGACGCCAGATAGTTTCAATCCGTCCACTATTGATCGTTATTTACAACCACAAATCTGCGTGGTCGATGACAAGAACCGTATTATTGAAAAAGGTCGTGACCTAGAAACCTTGCAAATTCGTCATGCTAGTGAAACTAGGCAAGCGGTGAATGAGCAGCAAGGGGTGCATACTAGCTTCCCTGAACATTTTAACTTTAGCAAAAACCATCACAGCGCTGGGGTGGTGATGAAGCAGTTCGCCGCTTTAGTGGCTGATGAGGCAGGGGACGCGGTATCGATTCATCAGTATACGGATGTCACAGCTGCTCTACAGGCTCATCGTATCGGGGTATTAACCTTGATGAAAGCCAAATTAGGCGCTAAGAAAAAGCAGCTTACCAGTCAGATAGATAAAATATTTAAGCTGTCTTTTGCGCCACTTGGCGATATGGAAAAGCTAAAAACTATCGTCATTGATGCGGCGCTGGATGCGACTCTCGAGGAGCATTATGTATTATTCGATCACAGCGATGACTTACCGTTAAGTATCGATGATACCGTTGCAGGCTTGGCTGAGGAGTTGCCATTCACCCCTGAGGAGTATGAGCAAACCTTGCAGGTAGTAGTCAGTAACTTTTTATTGACTGGTCAAAATGTGATTAAAGTTCTTAAAAATGTCTACACTCGCTGGCAACGCATTCGTCAAAGCTTACTGATGCTCGATCGTGAGATATTTGGGGAGTCTATTGATGATATTGAAGATCAACTAGAGGACTTACATTTGGCTGACTTTGTTTATCGGATGGATTATAGTCAGTGGCAGCAGTATCCCCGCTATTTAGAAGCGCTGGAAGTTCGCATTGAGCGCCTTGAGCACAATATTGAAGCTGATTTAGAAGGAGTCTATGCGTTAGACTTACATATGGAGCGCTTGTCAGGTCGTGCTGATAAAGAGTCGATCAGCGCTTACCGCTGGATGGTTGAGGAGTATCGTATCCAGCTATTCGCCCAACCGATGAAGACTCGTATGGCGGTATCCCCTAAACGCCTTAGCAAGATATGGGATGAGATACGTTAAAAAATTGCACTGCAATTTTAGTATCGCAAGGAAAAATTCCTTAAAGGGGATTTTTTGGGATACGTTAAAAAATTGCTTGCCAGAAAATTATAAATTTTCTCTTGCGCTAGGATAAAGATTTCCCAAATCTTTATTTATTCCTAGCTCATAGTAGCGCAAGGAAGCTTTATTTAAAGTCAGCCTTAAAGGGGATTTTTTGGGATAAGTGAAAAAATTGCTTGCCAGAAAATCATAAATTTTCTCTTGTGCTACGATAAAGGTTCGCATATAAGCCATAAATAGGTTAACTGACTATGACTGTAGCATCTAAAGTAAATTTTCTAATAAATAATCTTACTGTAACAGTGTGGGCAGGGCTGTTCATTAGTAGTGCTAGCTTATACGTCCCTAGCGTAAATGCGGCAGCTATTTATAAAGTGGTTGACCACAAGACAGGACAAGTGACTTTTACTGATAATTTGCACAGTTACCAGCAGCAAGCAAACCAGCAGATCAGTCAGACCAATATCACAACTGGCTATGCTAGTGCGGCGGCTACTGACACTAGCCGTAGTGACAAAGCTAAAATCAGGACTCATTCAGCTCCTAAGCTACAGGACTTACCAGTAGGAGCAGTGCGGACTAACTATCAACTGACCATGATAGAACCAAGCGAAGAGCGTGCCTATCGGCGTCCTGCCCAGAATATCTTGCTCAATTTACAGTTGCAACCTGCGCTACACATAGATGATAGCGTGAATATTTATTTAGACAACGATTTAATTGCTCAGGGGTTAAAAGCGGCTATCGCTACGGTAGATATATTGCCTGGAGAGCATAAACTAAAAGCTGTGGTTAATAACAAACAAGGGCAAATCTTGCAGCAAGTTTCGCGCACGGTCTATGTGATTCAAAACAACGTAGCAATACCAGATAATAAAAAGATAAATCTAATAACTAATAACTAATAACTAACCAATAAGGGCAGTCACTGAACTCAGCGACTGCCCTTATTTATAAAGTTGACAAAGAACAACTATTGTCAGTCTGCCACAACTATTCATTAGCAAAATGAGCAATTGATAGTAACGGTCTATTTAGTTAACTCGATAGTACCGTTAGCCGTGACCGAAATCGTGCTATTACCTGATTCAAAGTTTTGGCTTGGCACCGAGGCATCAGCAGACTCACTTTTCATATTCATACTTGCATACATAGGGCGTGGATAGTTATTACCACTGCTAAGATTTACAGTGACCACACGATAGCCACGCGCATCCCAAGCTCGAGTTAGATTCTTAGCTTGTTGTTGAAAGGCGCGTGACGCTTCTGCCATCAGCTTTTGGTCGAGGGCATCTTTTTTGACATCTGAAACCCCAAAGTTCAAGTTATTCATCACTAAGGTTTGTTGCAGATCGGCAATCAGCTGGCTAGTAGCAGCAAAATCGGTACTCTTGATGTCTATATTAGCTTGTCCAGTCCAACCAATGATCTTGTCGTTCTTATCATAACGTGGGTAAGTGCTCTGCTGTCCAGTGCTAACTGTAACCGTAGGATAGCGTTTAGCAATAGCCAAGGCTTTATTGATCGATGTGTTAAGAGTAGTGGCTAAAGATTTGGCATCAGCAGCTTGTGCTTTTTTATATAAGCTGGCGCGTACTTCATCGTTAGCAATCTCCTCTTTGACTTCTGCCTGAAAGGTCAGCTGATCGTAACCCGTAGGCTCAGCGTGAGCACTACCCATCATAGCGGCAAATAGGCAAACGCTGCTAGTAGCAATAGCCGCTTTATTGAATAAAGTAGATTTCATAATAGCTCCTCAAATGTTGTTTATGAATAGTGTTTATAGCAAATTTTTATAATTTATAATCTTCTAAACTACTAATACATATAGTTTGATAATGCGTTATTAATATAACAAATATCTATTGCAAAAAAAGAAAAATTTATAGAGGGGGCTGTGAGGAAATTGTCAGTAAGTTACTGCTTTCTACGCTAACTTTTAATTTTTATAGCGATTATGCTGCTACTTTAAGTGCTGAGTTTTTACGCAGGGCTTGTAATATGCTAAAAACCTTGTATAATCTTCAGCTGGTGGCTCCATTGGTAGCCTCGCAACATTGTTCTATGAATCCCGCCAGGACCGGAAGGTAGCAACGGTAATAGATACTCTGTGTGCCGAGGATGTGCTGATGGAGTCGCTTTTTTTTGTCTGCGATTTCTTGTTAGTAGTATTTATAGGCCAATTGTTTTTATAATTAGTATAAATACTTAGCCTAAATTAGTTATAGCCGCAGTGCCTAGCAAACCAACTGTTAACCGTGTGATGACGCCCTTACTATGTAAAGGGTTTTTTTTGGTCAAGTTTTTATTTAATTCGCTTATGATTAGTTGAATTTATCGCTTAGTTAGCACTTAGTACCTTGCATAGCAGGCGCTTACAGGATACGATAATCAGGCAAAAATTTAGCCATCTCTTAACTCATTATAAATAGATAATTAGGATAATACAGAGCTATGAATGAGACCCAAGAGCCGCTAACATTGCAACAACGTCAAGCGCAACAGTCGATGCAACGTAGAGTACAACAGCGGCAGATTTTGGCGATGATGGGTATTAACCAGTGGATACAACCGAGTTCAGCCACTTTGAATATAGCTGATATAGACGCGGTTGCTGATAACGAGCCGCTACAACAGGTAGAACCACTATCGGCTACTAACCCTGTCTTCGAATCTACTAGCTCCCAAGATGCGCTTAGTTTAGCAGCGCCAGCGCATCCTGTGCTCACTAGCGTTGATGATGTTCAAGATATCAGTGAGCGCATCATTGAAGATAGCAGTCAAAACATTGAGCCACTACCGTCCTATTATATAGATTCTTTAGACAATAGCCCTCTATCTGCGCCTGTAGACTCTAGGGCGACAGTCACAGGTTTAGTGAAGCCACTAGTAACTAAGGCTACTGCCGCTGTTGACCCTTCTAATAACGACTCTACTGATAACTATAAAAAAACCTTAGATAAAGTAGTGCCCTTCGATCTGCAAGGGGGACGCTATGGCAATTGGCTGCTGCTGGTCGATATCCAAGCCCTTAGTAGCGATAGCCAGAAGCTATGGCAGAATATCAGCCAAGCACTATCACTAGACTGTGAAACTACCTCTTTTCCGATTTGCGCTGGTATGGATACCGCTGAGCTTGCTAATGCTAGTCTTGCTGGTTATATCTTTAAGATAGGCCGTAGTGAAGATATCCAAGTAGCGGCTCTGACTGAGCTGCCCAAGCTGTTGACGCATCCTAATATGGTCAGTGTGCCAAACTTAGAGGCGATGCTCACTGATAGTGCGCTTAAACGCCAACTGTGGCAGCAGATATCTAACCAAGCTTAGTGTTAGGGGCGTTAAGAGCATTAAGAATGCTCAGAGCATCAACAACGGGCAGCTGTCATTGTGACGCTTTGAGCTGAGATTAGTATATATTTAGATTAGATAATCGGCACTAGCACTCAAACCCTGTAACTTTAACTATCACTGTTCTCACTTTACCACCTAAAATCTATTATATTAAGGACTACCTATATGACTACTGATATAACTACTGATAACAAAGCTGCTGTTCATCGAGTCCCTAACTTTAGCGCTGGTCCTGCAACTTTACCTACTGAAGTATTGCAGCGGGCCCAAGATGAGTTGTTAGATTGGCAAGGTCGCGGGGTATCAGTGATGGAAGTGAGCCATCGCAGTAAAGAGTATTTGGCAATCACCGAAAAAGCCGAAGCCAAACTACGCTCGCTAATGCAAATACCTGATAACTATAAAGTATTATTTTTACAAGGTGGCGGTAGTCTACAGTTCTCTGCTATTCCTTTGAACTTACTTAATGGTAAACGTGCAGATTACTTAACTACGGGTACTTGGTCAGCCAAAGCGATCAAAGAAGCCCAACGCTACGCCAAATTGGGTCTAGGTGAAGTCAATTTAGTAGCAACCGGTAAAGATCATAATTTCACTGATGTGCCTGCACGCAGCTCATGGAATACTACTAAAGATGCCGCTTATTTTCACTATTGTGCTAACGAAACTATCCATGGTCTGCAAATATTTGAGCCGCCACAAGTCGACGTACCGCTGATTGTCGATATGTCGTCATGTATCTTGTCGCAGCCGATTGACGTCTCTAAGTTTGGGATGATTTACGCTGGCGCACAAAAGAATATTGGCCCAGCAGGTCTAGTTATTATTATTATTCGTGAAGACTTATTAGGGCAAGCAAGCGACTGGTGTCCACTACTGCTTAACTATGAGCATCAAGTAGAAAAAGAATCAATGTCGAATACGCCAGCGACTTATTCTTGGTATCTAGCGGGTCTCGTCTTTGATTGGTTGGAAGAGCAAGGTGGGGTTGAAGCTATCGGTAAAATCAATCAACAAAAAGCCGCATTGCTTTATGATGCTATAGACAACAGCGAGTTCTACCATAATGCAATAGCCCCTGAGTATCGCTCTATCATGAACGTGCCTTTTACTTTAGCTGATAGCACTCTTGATAAAGTATTCCTTGAGGAGTCAGAGCAGGCGGGACTGCTAAGCCTAAAAGGCCATCGTGAAGTTGGCGGTATGCGTGCTAGTATTTATAATGCAGTACCGCTGCAATGGGTACAGCTGCTGGTAGACTTTATGAAAGCCTTTGAAAAAAAGTATGGTTAATAGCTAAAGTGGTTTACCTCTACTAAAGGCGTAGTTGCTAATGACTGCGCCTTTTTTTGCAGTAGTACTTACTATAAAAAACTTACTATAAAAAACTTGCTATCAAAGCATTAACCCTAAAAATGTGACATCAAAAGCTTGGCACAGTGTGGCAATAAGATAAGCATAGTGTGGGCAATCATAAACCCTGTATTACCGAATACTGTCTGCTGAACGGATCGCTTGCTAAGCTCATCTTCGTAAAGCATTAGGTTAAAAAAGCGAAGTTTGTTATGATAAATTTTTGTAATTCAAATATTTTTAGTCAGCAGCTAAAGTAACTTGCTATATAAATTTGCTTTCATACTGCTGGTGATAATAAGTTACGACACTAACCATGATAAAAAATATTCTACTAAAAACAGTGCTATTGAGTGTGGCTATCGGCTGGATACCAGCTAGTATAGCCAAGTCTATTACTATTACGGCGCTTGGGCACAATAGTACTGCTAAATATGTAGATGTCCCTTATATGCCCTATGCTAATCCTAAAGCACCAACTGGTGGTACGCTATCGCTTGATGCGCGTGGCACTTTCAATGCCGCCAATAAGTGGATGACCACTGGGGTGGCGATGATAGGTACTGACTATCTTTACGATACCTTAATGACGGGCTCGTTAAACGAAGCCTTTACTATGTATCCGCAGTTAGCCAATAAAGTCACTTATGACCCTGATGATACCAGCTGGATTATTTATCATGTCGATCCAAGTGCGCGCTTTTGGGATGGCACGCCAGTGACTAGTGCCGATGTAAAGGCAACTTATGAGGCGCTGCTAACCAAAGGCCCGATGTTTATTCGCAGCTATTTAGGTGATATTAAAGAGATTCAAATCGTCGATAAGCAGCGAGTGAAGTTCACCTTTGTCTCCAGTGATAATAAGGAAATTCTGTTAACGGTCGGTCAGTTTCCAGTATTTGCTAAGTCGTCGATTGATGCTAATTTTGAAAAAATTAGTCTCACGCCTTTGATGGGTAGTGGCCCTTATAAGTTAGGTCGAGTAGAAGCAGGGCGTTCAGTCAGTTATGTGCGTGATCCTAACTATTGGGGTCGGAACTTGATGGTCAATCGTGGACGATATAACTTTGATAGGATTAAGTTTGTCTATTATCAAAGCGACGAGATTGCCTTTGAAGGCTTTAAATCAGGTCAATATCGTTTTCGTCCGGAGAATAAAGCCTCTAACTGGGCTACCGGTTATAATTTCCCGGCAGTAACCGCCGGCATGATCGATAAAGAAGCCATTAGCAGTCAAAATCCAGTACCGATGCAAGGTCTGATTATGAATATGCGTCGGCCCCTTTTTCAAGATATCCGTGTGCGTCAGGCTTTGAGTGCTGCTTACGATTTTGAATGGATGAATAAAACCCTATTTCATGATCAATATGAGCGCTTGCAAAGCTTCTTTCATGGTTCGGAGCTAGCCGCTTTAGGTACGCCATCAGAGGCGGAGATGAAAGTAATCAGCCCATTGTTGTCTGAGCTTGAGCCTATACAGCGGCAGGGCGTATTGGAGGCGTGGCAACTACCTACTAGTGATGGCACTGGCTTTAATCGCCAGGGACTATTAAAGGCTCGGCAGTTATTATTATCGGCAGGGTTCTATTACGAGGATATGAAACTATATCAACCTGATGGTAAGCCGGCGCAGATTGAAATACTGATGACTGGTGATACCTTAAGCCGAGTATTACTACCTTACATTCGTAATATTGAGCGTTTAGGGTTCGATACCAAGCTACGCCAAGTAGATGGGCCACAATACTATGAGCGTATGCGTAGCTATGATTATGATATGACTGTAGATGTGTTTGCTCAGAGCTTATCGCCTGGTGCCGAGCAAGCTAGCTATTGGGGCAGCGCCGCCGCTGAGCAAGTTGGCAATAACAACACTATAGGCATCAACAATAAGGCGATAGATCAAGTGACCAAAGCGCTTGCAGATGCCAAAAGCCGTGATGAGATTATTGTATATACTCACGTGCTCGACCGTCTACTTCGTGCCGGTCATTATTTAGTGCCGTTATATGGTAAGTCAGGCACTAACGTGGCTTATTGGAAACAATACCGTCATGCCGCCCTACCGACTAATGCTGTGGGCATAGATTACTGGTGGGCAGATAAAGCTGCCGAGGCAAAAGTAGACAAGTATTTAGGGCGTTAAACTAGTCTAAGATATAAAAGGTATTTAAAAAGTTAAAGCTATCTATGACCTTAAAGCTATTTATGATATTTAAGTTATTAGCTAGGATAAGTCACTATTTATAATTTTAAATTAACCTCAATCAAGCTCAGTTGACCAAACCCGTTCAGCTTAAAGCGATGGTTGCGGATAAAAACTAAAGACAGTTGCTAATAACAAGGATTTACTATGAGTATTGAAATTCATCCCATTAAAGCTTTTAATGACAATTATATTTGGACATTGATCAATAAGAACAATAAACAAGCTATTGTGATTGATCCTGGTCAATCGGCTCCGGTAGTCACCTATATGGAACAGCAGGGACTTGAGCTGACTTCAATTTGGACCACTCATCATCATTTCGATCATACTGGCGGCGTGATGGAGCTGCAAGAGCACTTTCCAATGACTCATATCGTGGCACACAGTGAGCATGGGGTGGAGGAAGATCAAACTATCAAAGATGGTAGCACAGTAAGTGCTTGGGGCTGCTCAGCACAAGTTTGGGATATCTCAGGACACACTAACAGCCATATTGCTTATATCTTAGACATTGATAATCAAAAGCATTGTTTCTGTGGTGATACTCTATTTAGTGGCGGCTGTGGTCGAGTATTCACTGGCACTATCGAGCAGCTGTACCAGAGCTTTAAGCGCATCGATGAGTTGCCGGCTGAAACTTTATTGTACCCAGCGCACGAATACACTGCTAATAACTTACGTTTTGCCTTAATTATTGAGCCGGAAAATGTAGCCATACAGCAAGCGCTAGCACAAGCTGAACAGCA
Organism: Psychrobacter sp. TAE2020; assembly: GCF_018919485.1. Lineage (GTDB taxonomy): Bacteria > Pseudomonadota > Gammaproteobacteria > Pseudomonadales > Moraxellaceae > Psychrobacter. The sequence continues at coordinate 584,285 of NZ_JAHLMU010000001.1, read as the reverse complement.
AACCGCGCAAGGTGTACCGACTTTGCCAGTCACTTTGGAGCATGAGCGGGCCATCAATGTGTTCCTGCGAGTAAAAGAAGCTAGCGTAATAGCAGGGGTGCAAGCGCAAATGACTATTGCCGACGAAGAGCCATTAACGGTATTTGCCGCACTACGTGAGCTGAAAAATAATTTTTAGTTCTATGTTATGTAAGGTTATGTGTAGAATTATTGAGTAGTCTGCTATTTCTCTCCTCTATTTTCCGGTCAGGAAGTTGCCATTATGGGTCGTTATATCTTAAAGAGACTACTGCTGATATTACCGACGCTGTTTTTGATATTATTGGCAAACTTTGTCATCGTGCAAGCTGCTCCCGGTGGCCCAGTGGAGCAGCAACTGGCTCTTATTGAGCAAGGAGCCAAAGATAATGCGCTTAATGGCAGTGTAGGTGCGGGTAGCTCTGGTGCTAATAGTAGTACTTATCAAGGAACACGTGGTCTATCAGAGGAGATGATCGCTGCTATTAATGCCCAGTATGGCTTTGATAAGTCAGCGCCAGAACGCTTTTGGTTAATGCTGAAGAATTATGCTCGCTTAGATTTTGGTGAGTCATTCTTTAAGGGTCAATCAGTGACTGAGCTGATTATAGAGAAGCTACCCGTGTCAATCTCGCTTGGACTGTGGAGTACTTTACTGATTTACCTAATAGCTATTCCGTTAGGGGTATACAAGGCCATGCATCATGGCTCGTCTATTGATAAAGTGACGGCGATGCTATTGGCGATCGGTCATGCGATACCTGTGTTTGTGTTTGCGGTTATTTTACTAGTTTTTTTTGCCGGTGGTAGCTACTGGAATATCTTTCCGCTACAAGGGCTGACTTCAGAGAATTTTGATCAACTCTCAGCGCTTGGCAAAATAAAAGATTATTTTTGGCATTTAGCTTTGCCGTTGCTGGCTAGTACAGTTGGCGGCTTTGCAGGCCTTACTTATTTGACGAAATTTAGCTTTTTAGAAGAGCTGGGCAAGCAGTATGTATTGACGGCTCGTGCCAAAGGTTTAGCAGAGCGCCAAGTGTTATATGGCCACGTATTTCGTAATGCTATGTTGATTATCATTGCTGGTATTCCAGCGGCTATCGTCGGTATTTTCTTTGCTGGCAATTTTCTCATTGAGATTATCTTTAAGCTAGATGGGCTAGGGCTGCTAGGCTTTGAGGCTATCCAACAGCGTGATTATCCAGTGATCTTTGGTACTTTATTCATCTTTACTTTATTAGGTCTATTATTGCAGCTGATTAGTGACCTAAGTTATCACTTGATAGATCCACGTATTGATTTTGAGGGGCGCTAATGTCTAATGCGCAAATACCACCTACTAGTAGCGATACTATAGGCAAGCAAGAGCCTAAATCAAAAAAGCCACGCCTAAACCCAATCTGGCAAGCTCGTCTCAAACGCTTCGGTAATAATCGCTTAGGTGTTATATCGTTAGTGGTTTTTAGCTTAATATTTATTATTTGTATGGCCGCTAATGTGATTGCTAACGATAAGCCTTTGTTAGTGCAGTATGACAACAGTTATTACTTTCCAGTAGCTAAGGCTTACCCTGAGACTACCTTTGGTGGTATTTTTGAAACTGAGACTAATTATAAAGATCCAGCGGTACAAGCGTTAATCAATGCTAAAGGCTATTATGTTATGCCGATTATCGCCTTCGCTGACCAAACGCCCAATGTCGAACTAGCGATTCCTTATCCAGCCGCGCCCAATAGCCAGAACTGGTTAGGCACTGATGATCAAGGTCGTGATGTGCTGGCACGGATACTTTATGGTATGCGGGTATCCTTATTATTCGGTTTAGCTCTGACTTTAGTAGGAGCATTGATTGGGATTATCGTAGGGGCTATTCAAGGCTATTATGGCGGTTGGGTGGATTTGGCAGGCCAGCGCTTTATGGAAGTCTGGGGCGGTATGCCACAGCTATTTATGATTATAATTTTGGTCAGCTTATTCAGTCCTAGTATCAGCGTATTATTTGCGTTAATGCTGCTATTCGGTTGGATGGGACTAGTTGGCTTAGTGCGTGCTGAGTTTTTACGCGCACGTAATTTTGATTATGTGCGGGCGGCGCGTAACTTAGGAGTCGCCGATAGCCAAATCATGTGGCGACATATCTTACCTAATGCACTGGCATCGAGCTTATCGCAACTGCCCTTTATTTTAACCGCTAATATCATTGCCCTGACCGCCTTAGACTTTTTAGGATATGGTCTGCCACCAGGTTCACCCTCGCTAGGGGAGCTGATGGTACAAGGTAAAAACAACTTAGACGCTCCTTGGCTGGCGTTATCAGGATTCTTTAGTTTGACCTTTATTTTATCGTTGCTAATCTTTATTGGCGAAGCGCTACGTGATGCGTTTGATCCGAGGCGCGGTTAATATGATGACAAATAATAAAACAGCGCCGATTTTGACAGTGAATGAGCTGAGTATCGTCACTAATACTGGCATGACCTTAGTAGATAAGCTGGGTTATCAGCTGCACCAAGGCCAAACGCTGGCTATCGTTGGGGAATCAGGATCAGGGAAGTCTATTGCTAGCTTAGCGTTATTAGGGCTATTACCTGAGAGTCTAAACGTTACTGGCGATGTAGAGCTGGCAAGTTCAGCAGAGCAGTCGACTATGCTTGCCTTGCCGATAGCTAACCATGATTCACGAGATAAGGTATTGCGAGCCATCCGTGGTCAGCGTATCGGCATGATATTTCAAGAGCCGATGACCGCCCTTAATCCACTGCATACGGTTGCCAAGCAAATCGCTGAGTCGCTGCGCTTGAGGGGCGTAGCCAAAAAACAATGGCGGATGCAGACCATTAAGCTGCTAAACGACGTCAATATTACTGACCCTGAAGATAAGCTAAATCGCTATCCGCATGAGCTTTCCGGCGGTCAGCGTCAGCGAGTGATGATAGCGATGGCGTTAGCGCAGCAGCCGGATATCTTGATTGCTGATGAACCAACAACTGCCCTTGATGTGACCCTGCAACATGAGGTTTTGGCGCTGCTCAATGACTTAAAGCGTGAGCATAATATGGCAATGATACTTATTAGCCATGATCTTAATCTGGTTAGGCGCTATAGTGATGAAGTTATCGTAATGCGTCAAGGGCAGACTATTGAGCACGGAACAACGGCAGCGGTTTTTGCCAATCCAAAAGCCGACTATACTCGTACTTTGATGCGGCAAGACTTTGGTCAAGCATTAGATATCCAGCAGAGTAGTTCAGACAAGCCGGCTATAGTGCTACGAGTTAAGCAGTTACAAGTACAATTTCCAGTGCAAAAAAACTTGTTTGGCACGACCAAGCGCTGGTTTGATGCAGTAACAGACATAGACATGAGCTTAGCGTCAGGACAAGCATTAGGCATCATTGGAGAGTCTGGTTCTGGCAAGACTACTATTGCGTTGGCTCTAAGTCAGCTGCTCAGTAATCAAGCTAAGGTCAGTGGTCAGATAATAGTCAATGGTCAAGATATGTCCTTATTGTCTAACAGCGAGCTACGCAAATTTCGCGCCCAAATTCAGATGGTATTTCAAGATCCATTTGCTAGTATCAATCCTCGTATGACAGTGATGCAAATCATTGAAGAAGGGCTATTAGTGCAAGGTGTTGAAAAGGCAGCTCGAATACAAGCGGTTATAGACAGCTTAGAGACGGTACACTTACCCAGCGAGTTTGTGCATCGTTACCCTCATGAGTTATCAGGCGGTCAACGGCAACGAGTGGCGCTAGCTAGAGCATTAGTGATGCAGCCACGGTTAATGATTCTAGATGAGCCCACTTCAGCGCTTGATAGCACCACTCAAGTAACCGTCGTCAATCTACTACGCGAAATTCAACAGCAGCGGCAAATCAGCTATGTGTTTATTAGCCACGACTTAAAAGTAGTGCGAGCTTTATGTCAGCATATTATGGTGCTAAAAGACGGTATGTGCGTCGAATCAGGAGCCACTGAAGTAGTGTTTAAGCATCCGCAGCATCCTTATGCCAAGCGCTTGTTACAAACTAGTGTCAATAGTTAAAAAAACAGCCTAAGTAAAAAATTTTTGCTCGATGAGATGATTCACTCCATGAGATAAGATAACTTAATATAAATTAAGATAAATAATTACTAATGTGGATTGTTATAAAATATCTATACTGCTTATTAGTTAATTATTCTTCAAAGTCAGACAGCATTAGTAATGTATTCTAAAGGTAACTGTGAGCTTTAAAACCGCCTAAATACTGTAAACATATAACATAATAGGAATATTTCAGTGATACCTAAGGGTTACAATGGCAACATAAAATCATTATTAGGATTTTCTGATGACATTCAAATCACAAGCCAAAATAATTGGCATCGCTTTAGTAGCCACTAGTGCTCTATATGCCGGTTGTACTGCAGCTGACAATAGCGCTACGGTAAAGAACCCTAGTGCGGCTAATCCTTATGCGCCTACTGATCCAAATCTGGCAGTGGCAACTGTAGCTGGTGGTTGCTTTTGGTGTGTGGAAGCCGGTTATGAAAAGATACCTGGGGTAGTAGAAGTGGTCTCAGGTTATACAGGCGGTAAGTCTGCAAACCCAACTTATACTACCGTATCAGCCGGAGGTACTGGCCACACTGAAGCGGCGCAGATATATTATGATCCAAAGCAAATTAGCTACGATGGGTTACTACAAGCGCTTTGGCGCATTGCAGATCCTACCGACAGTGAGGGTCAGTTCGTAGATCGTGGTACTCAATATCGTCCCGCTATTTTTTATAATGATAAGCAAGAGCAGCAACAAGCAGAAGCGGCTAAGAAGGCGCTACAGGCTTCTGGAGTATATGAGAAACCAGTAGTGATTGAAGTGGTTCCTGTCGGCGATTTTTATCCCGCTGAAGAGTATCATCAAGATTATTATAAAAAGAACCCGCTACGCTATAAGGCATACACTTTTAACTCCGGTCGTTACCAGTTTATCGAAAGCGTATATGGCAAAGATTACGAATTAGATTTTGCCAAGTTTAAACCTGCCGCTGATAGTAGTGCGGCGCAGACAACGGCAAGCACTAAAGCTGGCGTAGGCTTTAATGCAGATGCCTTTGTAAAACCAAGCCAAGATGAGCTAAAAAAGTCACTTAGTAGTATGCAATATAAAGTCACGCAAAAGGACGGTACTGAACGTGCTTTTGATAACGAATATTGGGATAATAAACAGCCTGGTTTGTATGTTGATGTGGTATCAGGTGAGCCGTTATATTCCTCACGTGATCAATTTGACTCTGGTACTGGCTGGCCAAGCTTCATCCGGCCGCTAAATGCTGAAATGGTTGTTGAAAAAGCAGACTTAGGTATTTTTGGTAATCGTACTGAAATACGTAGCCGTTATGCTGATTCGCATGTAGGCCATGTATTTGATGATGGTCCAGCACCTACTGGCAAGCGCTATTGCATGAACTCAGCAGCGATGCGTTTTGTGCCTTTAGCAGAAATGCAAGCAGCGGGTTATGGTAACTGGATTGACGATGTGAAGGCGGTCGGTTAAACTTACTGGGTCGATTTTGTAACTAGTCTTCTAATAACTGATCATTTAATAGCTGATCATTCAATAACAGTATGTTAGTCAAAAATCGTTCCCCATTTTCTATTTATTGAGATGGTGAGCGATTTTTTGCTGTTAAAAGCCGGTTGATAAGAGCATTCACTAAATCAAAACTATCCGCCTTTTAGTAAACTCTAAAAATAATAAACTCTAAAAAGCTCATTTATGTTAAAAGTACTGTTCACTGTATTACGGATCATGGTGGGCGCTATCGGCTTAGTGCTGATTATAGATTGTGTACTATTAATCGCTGCTGGCAAGATTAATTTTGGTACCTTAGTGCCGCTGGGGTTAGGCGTTGTGTTGGTTATCCATAGCGTGTACTGGCGATCTATTTATAGCTATGTAACAAAACCCCGCTGGCTTAAGTATGGCTGGTATAGTCTATGGGGCTTATTGCTGATTTGGCTAATTAGCTTTACGCTATTCATTCAATCCTTGCAGCAGAAAATCAAACTCAGTGCACAGCCTCTACCACCAGTTGCGGCGATTATTGTGTTAGGCTCAGGTACAGTAGCAGGCAAGCCCACAGCCACTTTAGCTAAACGTTTAGATACGGCAGTAACTATCATCGATGCTCAACCATCGGCCATGATAATGACTAGTGGGGGTATTGGTTATGGGCGGCAACGTAGTGAAGCAGATATTATGGCCAGCTATTTGCATACTGAGCATAGCGTGCCCTTTGAGCGCATTTTGCAAGAAGGCACTAGTACTAGCACTCAAGAGAACTTGTCGAACAGCAAGATTATTTTAGCGGCTCAAGGGGTGGATTTAGCGGAGCCTATTGCTATTGTTACTAGTGATTTTCATATTATTCGAGCAGCGGCTATAGCCCGTCATCAAGGTTATGAGCAGCCAGTAACCGTAGCCAGTCCAACGCCGTTATCGATTCGCTATAACGCTTGGTTCCGAGAGTATTTTGCCTTTATCAGCGGCTGGCTTTTAGGGGAGTATTAACCCGAGTATTATTGTGCTACATAACACTAAACAATGCTAAACCTACAATACTTTTATTGAGCGTCAAATCATATACAATGACCGCACTAATCTAAAATTCTAATGCATTATATCAATGTATCGACAATTCAGTGCATCAATAAACACTGGTGCAGCAATTAATAAGAGAGAGGATTATGTCAGATAAATTCATTAAGTCAAAAGCGGCTATTGCTTGGGGCCCTAACCAGCCATTATCCATCGAAGAAGTGGATGTCATGTTGCCACGCAAAGGTGAAGTATTAGTAAAAATTCTTGCCAGTGGCGTTTGCCATACTGATGCTTATACGCTATCTGGTGAAGACCCAGAAGGCGTGTTCCCAGCGATCTTAGGACATGAAGGTGGTGGTATTGTTGAGCAAATCGGCGAAGGGGTGACTAGCGTACAAGTCGGCGATCATGTGATTCCTTTGTATACCGCAGAGTGTGGGGTGTGCAAAATGTGTACCTCAGGCAAAACTAACCTTTGCTCAGCAGTGCGCGAAACCCAAGGCAAAGGCTTAATGCCAGATGGCACTACTAGATTCTATAAAGATGGTCAGCCTATTTATCATTATATGGGTTGCTCAACCTTCTCTGAATATACAGTACTGCCAGAGATTTCTTTAGCCAAAGTTAATAAAGAGGCTGCATTAGAAAAAGTCTGCCTGCTCGGTTGCGGGGTAACTACCGGTATGGGCGCCGTAATGAATACTGCTAAAGTTGAAGAAGGCTCTACGGTAGCTATTTTTGGTCTTGGTGGTATTGGTCTAGCGGCCGTTATCGGTGCAAAAATGGCCAAAGCTAGTCGCATTATTGGCGTTGATATTAACGCAGATAAATTTGAATTGGCCAAAAAGCTAGGCGCAACGGATTGTATCAACTCTAAAGACTATGACAAACCGATTCAAGAGGTCATCGTTGAGATGACTGATGGTGGTGTTGATTACTCGTTTGAGTGTATTGGTAACGTCGATGTTATGCGTTCAGCGCTTGAATGCTGCCATAAAGGTTGGGGCGAGTCAGTTATCATTGGAGTGGCTGGCGCTGGCAAAGAGATCTCTACTCGTCCATTCCAGCTAGTGACTGGTCGAGTCTGGCGTGGTTCAGCATTTGGCGGTGTTAAAGGTCGTTCAGAATTACCAGGCTATGTTGAGCGTTATTTAGATGGCGAGATTCCATTGAATGACTTTATTACTCATACGATGCCACTAGAAGATATCAATAAAGCCTTTGAGCTGATGCACAATGGTGAGAGTATTCGCAGTGTTATTCACTTTGATGCTTAAAGCTCAATGCTCAATGCTCAATGCTTAAAAATTAGCTACTTTTGCTAGTCCCTGTTACTACAGTTTTTAGCAAAGCTGTTTATAACCGCTCTTTATAATACTGATGCTATCTCGCAACGAGGTGGCATTTTTTATGCTAAAAGGTAAGGCTCAAATGTTGAAAAGTATGTTTTGATTTGAGTTATTTTGACTCGAAATAATGGACTAAATGGCTACTAAACAAAGAAAAATTAAACAAAAAAAGAAAGCCTAAGCCTCCTTTTTTATCTCAATACAGTCACTATGCTAGTAGTAGTCTAAAATGCAGCTTGACGCTTGGGTAATGCACCTAAGAATTCATTGCGCGCTTGATTGTCATGAACATATTCACCTAACATCGCCGTACTACGAGTGGTCGAATGCTGCTTGCTGACCCCACGCATCATCATACACATGTGCGAAGCATCCATAACGACAGCAACGCCGCGACAACCAGTGACATCCATAATAGCTTGTGCTACTTGCTCACTTAAGTTCTCTTGAACTTGCAAGCGCCGAGCGAACATATCGACAATACGGGCAAACTTAGATAACCCTAGTACTTGTCCATTAGGCAGATAACCTATATGGGCAACACCATGAAAAGGTAACATGTGATGCTCGCACAGTGAATAAAATTCAATGTTCTGTACTAACACTAGCTCACGATTGGTCGATGGGAATATAGCGTCATTGACTACTTCGTCTAAGTTCTGATGATAGCCTTTGGTTAAATGGGCAAAGGCTTTTGCCGCCCGTTTAGGGGTGTCTTCAAGACCAGGACGCTCCAAATCTTCGCCTGTCGAAACAATAAGCTGACGATAGGATTCAATACTTTCATGGTAGTTTGAAGTTGCAATTGGGGTATTACTCATAAGGTTGTCAGCCGTCCAAAATGTGGGTATAACTTAATGCTAAATCCTATAGTGCTAACAGCTGTCAGCAAGGGCTTTAAAACTGTGCAAGCTTGGAAGGATTGTGATTATACGTGAAAATAGATTAACTTCATACTGCTATAGATAAGTCTTCCGGGTTATGGGCTGAGGATAACCAATAATGGCAATAATCACCATCAGTTTACGTCTGTTTACTTAATATGATTCGTGTATAATAAGCGAATAATCGATTGACCATTTATACTGTTGAACCACAATACTTCTAACTACTTTTATTGGTTAACAAGGACCTATTATGCTACTTCAAGGACAACGTTTTGTCGTCACTGGTATCGCCAGTAAGCTATCTATTGCTTGGGCTATCGCTGAAGCGCTGCACCGTGAGGGTGCTTCTTTAATTTTGACTTATCCAAATGAGAAGATCAAAAAGCGGGTAGACATGGCAGCGGAACATTTTGAAGCGGACTTAGTGCTAGAGTGTGATGTCGCTTCGGATGAGTCTATAGCGGCTTGCTTTGAACAAGTGGCCGCTCATTGGAGCGATGGCATCGATGGGGTAGTACATGCCATTGGCTTTGCACCGATGGATCAGCTCGACGGCGATTTCGTTAATGCCACCACTCGCGAAGGCAGTCATATCGCTCATGATATCTCAAGCTATAGCTTCGTAGCACTAGCAAAAGCCGCACGTGAACTGTTAGCTATGCGTCATGGTTCTATGCTCACTCTAACTTACGAAGGTAGTATTTCGGTATTACCAAACTACAATGTCATGGGTATGGCAAAAGCCAGCTTAGAGGCTAGTGTTCGCTATCTTGCTACTTCAATGGGCGGCGAAGGTATTCGCGTTAATGCTATCTCAGCTGGTCCTATCCGTACCTTAGCGGCGAGCGGTATCAAATCCTTCCGTAAGATGCTCGATATCAGTGAGAAAATTGCCCCATTACAGCGTAATGTTAGCCAGATGGAAGTAGGTAATGCCGCCTTATTCTTGTTATCGCCATGGGCTTCTGGTATTACTGGTGAGATTATGTTTGTTGATGCGGGCTTTAACACAGTGGCTATCAGCGAGCAGTTAATGATATTAGGTGAAGCAGAGAAGTAATTTGACAGTTGTTTTAGCGGTTAATTTATAGCGGCTAATTTATAGCAGTTAAGATAAGTACTAGTGAGGCAGCCGTTGGGCTGCCTTTTTTGGTTATACTATGGCAATTTTGCCGTAATAAGCTTAGGTAGTAGCTATGATAACCAGACTTCCAAAATGGATCCTATGGGGCGGAGCAGTATTAGCATTTAGTGCCGGCTGCCTGAATACTGCAGCGCTTATGGGTTTCACTAATCTCTCAGTCTCGCATGTCACTGGTAACGTGAGCTTATTTTCAGCTGCTATCGCTCACTTTGATTCGCGCAGTATTTTGTATATTGGTGCCGCACTATTATCATTTTTGGCCGGTGCTATACTGAGTGGCTTTGTCATCGGGCAAACTTCCTTAAAGCTAGGTCGACGTTACGGGACTGCGCTCTATATTGAAGCCGCACTATTACTAATCAGCTATTTTTTATATCAGCAGCATGATTATTTTGGGCAACTGGCAGCCGCTATGGCTTGCGGGTTACAAAACGCTATGGTAGCCACTTACAGCGGCGCGGTTATTCGTACTACTCATCTGACAGGTCTAACCTCAGATATGGGAGCAACTATCGGCAATTGGTTAGCTGGCCGAACTATTAGTAAGCCGACTCTGGGCTTTCAGGCTATTATCTGGTATTGCTTTTGTGGTGGCGGAGTAGTCGGTGCATTTTTGTATGCCAGAGTAGGCTATGGTGCGCTATTTGTGCCAATTACTATAGTATTAGTGGCGGCCTTTATTTATAACTACGCTTCTGAGCATCTACCAGAGAAGCGTCAACCTAGACAAAAAAAGCGCTCATCAAAATGATGAGCGCTTTTTAATTAATAGTGAACGAAATAGCCGTTAATTCATAGCCTCAGTACTGTTTATCAGTACTATTCGTCCTCATCTTCTTCATGATCTTCATGCTCATGCATAGCCTTCATCATACCTAGTGCTGAGTCATCAGTACGTTGTTGATCTTCTTTGGCCAAACCGTCCTGATTAATATCTGTTGGTGCCATTTTCGTCGTTGGATCGATCTTATCGCGTGACATAAAGTGCTCCTTATAAAGGGGTTCTTATTGATATTTATTTTAATAAATTAACAATTCAGCTATTTAGTATGTTTCAAACCTTTGTGCTTGTATAGGATGCAACTGCATTTATTTGATAACGATATGTAACGACATTATTATCGCTATCCGCTATGGCCATCTATCACGATGCTGACTTTTTACAACAGTAAGAAACCTTTCCTCAAAGCACAGTGGCGACGCAAACCCGCTAAACACCAACAAAAGATTCCTTAGCAAAGCTGCTACGTTTCTACCATTAGGCTGGTATTAAGACTAATAAAAAAACTTGCCGATCATAAGATGGTTATTACTTTTAACAGTAGCCTAGTTATTTCTGTAAATAATAGTTCAGGAAAGTAATATCATTGAGGATATTTTTTCATAACTATTTTTTTAATAAGCCTTTTGTAATGGTAAAGTGTATGACAGTAGAGAGAAATAGAGTTATAGCTAAAACCAGCCAGCCTTTTTGGGTTTTTATATATTTTTCATCCTTTATTCTTGATGAACCCTCTTTGCACAATAAGGACGTCTTATGTCAGAGCAAAAATTAGATAGCCATCTTCCTGATGATGGCGCTGGATATTTATTTACCGACACCTTTCCTAAAGGTACAGGTAAAGGCCTAATCGTGGTGGCGATAGCAGCGATCATCAGTATACTCATTTACAATGTATTACCTTACGATGATAGTGCGAATAAAGGGCTAGCTTTGCTGTTTTTCATTGGTGCGCTGTGGCTAACTGAAGCCTTGCACGTGACTATTACCGCATTACTAGTGATAGTAATTGGCGCACTAATCGGTATACCAGATTTTGATGCTAAAATAGGTTTGCAGAGTTTTGCTAGTCCTATTATTTATCTATTTTTTGGTGGCTTCGCCCTAGCAGCAGCTTTGCATGTGCAACAGCTGGATAAAAAGATTGCGCTAAAGATCTTGTCACTGTCAGGAGGTAAGCTGGGCACTGCAGTATTTTTGATATTTGGGGTCACTGCATTCTTATCAATGTGGATTTCTAATACCGCTACTGCTGCTATGATGTTGCCCTTAGCCCTAGGTATTTTGACTCAAGTTGACCGTGAAGAAGACCGAGGTACTTTCGTATTTGTGCTACTAGGTATCGCTTATTCTGCCAGCTTAGGAGGGTTAGGGACTATCGTCGGTTCCCCTCCCAATGCCATTGCTGCCAAGGCACTGGATATCACCTTTATTGAATGGATGAAATTTGGTATTCCTATTATGTTGGTACTATTGCCAGTGGTGATAGGGTCGATGTACTTAGTACTCAAGCCTAACCTCAAGCGTAAGGTCACTCTTACTCAAGCTGAGCCTATTGCTTGGACTAAGCCCCGCGTAGTGACCATTATCGTATTTATAGTGACGGCATTGAGCTGGATATTCTCCAAGAAGATTGGCGCTGCATTGGATATTACTGATACTGATGCTCTCGTTGCCTTAACGGCAGCAGCAGCGGTTGTCAGCTTAGGGTTAGTCTCATGGAAAGAGGTGTCTGATAATACGGACTGGGGCGTGCTTATGCTGTTCGGTGGAGGTATTGCTTTATCCACAGTGCTGGAGGTTTCAGGTGCATCGCTAGTATTAGGTACTACGGTCGCCAATGCCTTAGCAGCATCGCCTATCATTGTAGTTATGATTGCCGTATCGGGATTTATTATATTCTTAACAGAGTTTGCCTCAAATACTGCATCAGCCGCTCTATTAGTACCAGTATTTGCAGCTATTTCTCAACAAATGGGCTTACCAAAAGAAGTGTTAGTATTAATCATAGGTATTGGTGCTTCTTGTGCCTTTATGCTACCTGTGGCCACGCCACCCAATGCCATTGTGTTTGGTACTGGGCTGATTAAGCAGACCGAGATGATACGTGTTGGGGTAGTTCTTAATATCATTTGTACGGTGATCGTAGGGCTGTGGGCGTATTTTTTCTTACTGTAATCAAATGACTATTGCTGTCATTTAAGCTAGTAATAGCCGATAAAAAAACCCGATGTCTAGCGTCTATCATCTCTAGTCATCGGGTTCTTAGTGTGTATAAGCTCAATCTAACAGCCGCTAAGTGACATTACTCTGGATAATCTAGCCATATCCAACCATTGTCTAACCATTCCATTAACTCGTCAGCATCAACATCATTTACGTCATCTTCCTTAATAACTTCACCATCCGCTAAGCGCATTAAAAGCTTAGTTGCGGTTTCATCCAAGCCGTCAAGTCGTTGACCATTAGCGTATAGGGTCACTAAATTATTCTTTGGCTTAGCACCAGCTTTATTATAAAGAAGCCGATTACTATAGTCTGCTTGTAAGGTCGCCCCTTCAGCTAAGGCTTGTATCAGCTCATCAGTAGTTAAGTTTTCTTCTGGAACTAGTACATCGTATTGACGCTTACTGACTACTTCGCAGACGGCTTGCCGAATGATATCAGCACCCAAGTCTGACTGCAGTAGCTGTAGTAATTGAGCGGTAATAGCCTCAATACTAGCGGCTTGCAATTCACCTGACGCCTGCACGGTTTGTGGTAATAACATTGGAATAAACAGCTTACTATCATTAGTGGCTACATCAGCTAAGCTATCGATGATTTGCATCAGGTTTGGACGGCGACAGCCAAATGAAAAAGTGAGGCAGTCATCTTCTGCTAAGCCAAAATGAGCTAGCTTGGGCGGTACGTATAGCACATCACCAGCAGCTAAAATTTCATCAAAGATCATCTCACCCATATCATCAAAGATACGAATAGGCTCACCTTCGACGAACTCAGTATGCTCATCACAGAATTTACCTAATTGCCAGCGTCTAGAGCCATAGCCTTGTGCTAAAAATACATCGTAATCATCATAATGTTTACCTACTGACCCGCCTTTAGGAGCGTAAGATACCATAATGTCATCACGCTGCCACTGCGGAATGAAGTCAAAAGCTTGCCACAACTGTCCAAGCTCAGGCGACCATTGCTCAAGGTTTTGTACTAGCACTGTCCATTGCTCTGGTAAGCCATCAAAGTCAGCAGGGCTTAAAGGACTTTTCTTTACTTGCCATTGAGCATGGTTTTCTTTATCAGGGTCACCATTTTTGAGGCTAGTGGAGGCTGATGAAGGGGATGCTTGCTGAGTTAATAATCTAGCAGTAGCATCTTCATCTAGCGCCAAGTTCAAAATATCATCAGGTTCAAACATAGCTATGAGCTGCGGCAAACCTTGTCTAATTAGTAACGGTTTTTTTTGCCAGTAGTCGCTTAAAAACTGCTCTGGGGTTATCGAGTCAGGCAAGCATAATTTTAAAGAGCTCATTAATAAATCCGTATTATTTAAGGGGTTAAAAAACAACTATTTGCATAAAAATGCTAGCTTTGCTTTAGAAAAATATTTTAATAGTTTATGATTGTTTATTATTCTACTTACAGTAAGAAGCTCATGAAAAAATTACAGATTATCGCCATAATTGCTAGCCTATTTTTCCTACAAGCTTGTGTACACAAGTTAGTCACTGTACCAGTAAAAGTGGCTTATAAAACCACTAAAGGTATTGCCAAAGGCACGGTAGCCGTTGGTAAAGCCATTATTCCTGGTGATAGTAGTAAAAAGCACGATAAGGAGTAAGACTAACGGCCAGTGCTATAGGTTTTATGGGTACTTATTTATGGCGTTTACTCTTAGGCGCTTAGCATAAAAAATCGCTGCAATAATACCACCAGCTAAGGCTAGTGCCATATCCTTATGCGCATCCCAAACATCCCCTTGTTGACCATTATAGGCTTCAGCGGCATCTGGCGATAGTGTAGTGGCGATACCCCATTCAAAAAGCTCATAGAGTAAGCTAGTAGACATATTGAGCATTAAAGTAATGACGATCAATTGCTTTGGCGATGGTATTTTCAGTAAGTGTTGTAGGCTTTGATACATTGCGCTAAATAATAATAAGCCGTAGCTGAAATGCACTAAGCGATCGTACATATTACGTTGCCAGCCAAATAGCGTGCTTAGCTTTATATTGAATAACTGCTGTGTCCATTCATCATAAGGTACGTACGAATACAAGTAGTGTGCCCCGACAATATGAACTAGCAAAAACAAAGTCGCGAGCACATAGGCTCGCGAAGTTATTAGCCAGTAACGATATAGCGCCAATAGCATAGCTAAAAATACTAAGGTACCTGCTTGATGTAGCAAGTAGCTCGACCATTCTAATGGGTTGATACTGGCCAGCAGTATTATGATTACTACCATAATACTGCTTATCACTACCGCCTTTGAGGGTCGAATCATTTGGCCTGCTATTGGATTATCTATAGCTTAGCAATCCACTCTTTAATAGTACGTGCTTGTGCAGCGGCATTACCGATATAAGTGGCAGGTGTTAGGGCACGAAGGCGAGCTTTATCCTCAGCACTTACCGCAGATAGCTCATCACTTTCGACAAAAGTCAGCATCGCTTCACGAGTCATAGCATTACCACGAGTCAATGCTTTTAGCTTCTCATAAGGGTTTTCAACACGGTAGCGGCGCATAACGGTTTGAATCGGTTCTGCTAGCACTTCTTGCGCTTGATCAAGATCGCTATCTAAACGTTGTGCATTGAGCTCAAGCTTACTGACGCCTTTTAGGCAGGCATCATAGGCAATCATGCTTTGGGCTAGACCTACACCGATATTACGTAATACTGTCGAATCTGATAAATCACGCTGCATCCGTGAAATAGGTAATTTTTCGCCCAAATGAGCCAGCACGGCATTAGCTACTCCTAAATTGCCCTCTGAGTTTTCAAAGTCAATAGGGTTTACTTTATGCGGCATAGTAGAAGAGCCCACTTCACCCTCTTTTAGACGCTGTTTGAAATAGCCTAAGCTAATATACTGCCAAATATCACGGTTAAAATCGATCAGAATAGTGTTGAAGCGCTTAATAGCATCGAACAGTTCAGCGATATAGTCATGCGGCTCAATCTGAGTAGTATACGGGTTGAAAGTCAATGCCAAACGCTCATCGATAAAGGCTTCAGCATGAGACTGCCAGTCAACATCAGGATATGCCGAGTAATGGGCATTATAATTACCTACTGCACCATTAATTTTACCTAATAATTCAACTTTTTCGATCTGTTTGATTTGACGAGCTAAACGATAAGCGACGTTGGCCATCTCTTTACCTAAAGTAGTAGGACTAGCGGTTTGACCATGCGTACGTGACAGCATAGGTTGGTCGGCATGCGTAATCGCTAAATCGACAATACTATCGGTCATTTGCTGCATTTTATCTAACACGATGCTACGGCTGTCTTTAAGCATCAAGGCATAAGACAAGTTATTGATATCTTCACTAGTACAAGCAAAATGAATAAACTCTAGAGAATCGTTTAGCGCTGCTTGGCCACGGAACTTATCTTTTATAAAGTACTCAACTGCTTTGACATCGTGATTGGTTGTCGCTTCGATATCTTTGATTGCTTGTGCATCTTCTTCACTAAAGTTATCAACGATAGCATTCAAGAAGGCATTAGTAGCCGTATCAAAAGCGGCTAATTCGCCGATTTCATTATTATCAGCTAACGACTGTAACCAACGAATTTCAACAGTAACGCGAGCTTTAATAAGACCGAATTCAGACAAATAAGGACGGAGACTGTCAGCTTTCGATGCATAGCGGCCATCGATTGGAGAGAGGGCAGTCAAGGCAGATAAAGGGGTAGTCATAGCAATACCTTTCAATTAACAGTAAGTGAAACAATTTATGGTGCGGTTGGGAGGTTTTGGTGATTATAACAAGAGTTAGCACAAAAAACTGAGGATTAAAGCGGGTTATGGCTTCTTTTGGTCAGTAGCTAGTATTGCACTTCGATAAGTGGCTTCAGAGGTGGCGAGGCGCATTAATAGAGGCAATGACTCCACCACCTAAGCACACTTCATTGATATAAAATACCGCTGACTGACCTGGGGTGACTGCACGTTGGAGCTCATCAAATACTACCTTTACCTCGCTACCATCAGCGTTAGTAGCAAACACTCGGCAGCTTTGATCCGGTTGACGATAGCGTGATTTTGCCATACAAGGTAAACCTTCAGCACTGAAGATAGCAGCAGGCGGTAGACCATCGACCCAATCAAGCTTATAAGCCTGCAACTGAGTACTCATCATCATTGGGTGTTCATGACCTTGACCGACGATGAGACGATTGTCATCTAAGTCTTTGGCTAGTACAAACCATGGCTCTTCTGGACGGTCTTTAACACCACCGATACCAATACCACCACGCTGACCCAAAGTGTAATACATCAGTCCATCATGAGTGCCTATTACGTGACCATCATCAGTGAGCACCTTACCTTTTTGTGCTGGTAAATACTGCTGTAAAAAGTCCTTAAAACGACGTTCACCAATGAAACAAATACCAGTAGAGTCTTTTTTATTAGCCGTAATCAAATCATGCTGTTCAGCGATTTGACGGACAATTGGCTTTTCAAGCTCACCAACAGGGAACAGCGTCTTGGCAAGCTTATCGCCACCAACCGCATGTAAAAAGTAACTCTGATCTTTATTGTTATCTAAGCCACGTAATAACTGCGCAACTTCAATTCCATTGCTGTTGGTATAATTGACACTGCGACGGGTATAATGACCAGTGGCAATATAATCAGCGCCAAGGGTTAAGGCGTAGTCCAAAAAGGCTTTGAACTTAATCTCTTTATTGCATAAGATATCAGGATTAGGGGTGCGACCAGCTTTATACTCCGCTAAAAAGTGCTCAAAGACACGATCCCAATATTCCATAGCAAAGTTAGCAGTATGCAGCTTGATGCCGATCTTATCGCAGACAGACTGTGCGTCGGCTAAGTCGTCCATCGCTGTACAGTATTCACTACCGTCGTCCTCTTCCCAGTTCTTCATAAACAGCCCTTCGACGATAAAGCCGGCTTGCTGTAACAATACTGCAGATACAGAGGAATCAACCCCGCCTGACATACCAACGATAACTCGTGTGGCTGTTGGGTTAGCAATATTGCTTAAGGTTAGGGGAGCATGAGAACAAAAATTTTGGGTAGCTGACATAGTGCACTCAACAACGTATGATAAAATAAGCGTCATATTATAGCAGTTAATTAAAACAACTGACGAGCTGAGCCGTGTAACCGTTTTAGAAATTTGCTAACGGCTTTAGAAATTTGCTAATAGTTTTGCTAAACTTTGGAGTTATCATGATAAAAATCGGTCAAGGTATCGATGTTCACGCTTTTTATAATAATGGTGAGCAGCAGCAGCAGGTGATGCTGGCAGGGGTGGCGATTGAACACAGCCACAGCTTGTTGGCACACTCTGATGGCGATGTGGTACTACATGCACTAGCTGATGCTTTGCTTGGTGCTTTGGCGCTAGGCGATATCGGTCAACATTTTCCTGATACTGATATGGCGCATGCTGGTTTGGATTCGCGGATATTACTGCGTTATGTCCATGGCAAAATAGCGGCGGCAGGGTATCGTTTAGGTAACGCTGATATTACTATTATCTGTGAGCGGCCAAAAATTGCTCCTCACAACCAAGCTATGCGCACTAACATCGCCAGCGACTTACAGACAGATATCTCCTGTATTAGCGTTAAGGCGACTACCAGCGAAAAGTTAGGCTTTACTGGTCGCCAAGAGGGCATAATGGCTAATGCCGTGGTACTATTGATAAAAAATGATCAATAGCCAAATAAAAATGAGCTGTGGTTTGCTTGATACAGACAAATCAATGGCCTAGTGCTTGTAATAGGGTAATGACTGCCTCATCTATCAGCAATAGCTCAATTAGACTTTAAACACGGCGTTTAAACCTGTTTTCCAAATTTTCAACTTTAACATTTTTTAAATACTATTACTTTTAACAAACCGTCTAACCGATAGGAGCTTTTATGAGCGAACAGACCCCAAATACTGCTGCAAATGATGTCGAACAATTGATCCGTGATCAAATTAAAGACAATAAAGTTATCTTGTACATGAAAGGCACGCCACAATTTCCGCAATGTGGCTTTTCAGCGCGTTCTATCGAAGTGTTGACTCAGATCGGTCGTCCATTTGCCTTTGTAAACATTTTAGAAAACCCAGAAATTCGTGCAACTTTACCTAAAGTAGCTAACTGGCCAACTTTTCCACAATTGTGGATTGGTGGTGAATTGATGGGTGGTTCTGATATTATCTTGCAAATGTATCAATCAGGTGAGCTTAAGCCTTTAGTTGAAGCTAATAGCCCAGCTGCTTAATTTGAGTAAGATTGTTTGTGCGTTTTATAGTACTTGAATAGCTGTTTTTTAAGGGTTAATAAAGCTAAGCACAAGTGACAGACCTAAGTATTAAGCCTAAGTAATCTGTAGTAAGCCCAAGTGATCTGCTAATGATTGCTTGGGCTTTTTGCTATGAGTACCAAGCTGGCGGGGTTTATTGTTTTTATGGCTTATAACCCCATATAGGGCATAAGATAATTAGTGCATTAACACAGAATAAATAATAAGAGGCATCAATGACTAACCAAACTACTGATATGACTAGCCAAGCTAGTGAGCACCAAGCTAATACTCAAGACGATAGCGCACAACAAGCTATAGAGATTCGACGTGAACGGCTAAAACTGGATTCAACACGTATCATTGATATTGCTGATAATGAAGCGAATTCAGCACTGAAATGTATTCATCAGCTCAGTGTAGCAGGGGGTGCAACTGAAGCCACTTATTTAGCGATTGAACGTCGGGTGGTTGCCGATCAAGATGCAGCGGGCGCTTATCATTTGGCTTTGCTAGCTCAGAGTACACCAGATTTGCCTATTGATGTGCGTCAGTTAATCGAGATGGTCGTTGATAAGGGTGATAATCAGCAACGCTTAGCTCTGTTGAAAAATTTACCTTTTCCGCCAGTTGATATCATTAAAGCACAAATTTTGCTAAGTGATGATGGTGATGCTATAGGTGAGATGAACGCTTATTTACAAATTAATCCTGAAGGTTATGGCAGCCAGCATATGGTGGCCAGTCAACCGGATAGCGTGGCTTCTATGGGCACTGGTATGAGTAATGGCTTTGATGATACTGATAACAGCAATGATTTTTGATGGCTAAATTATAAGGGTATTGTTTACACTGCTATGATTTAAGAAGTTATAGTTCATAGCGCTATAGTTTAGGGCAATATCAGTTATAGCGCTGAGATTTTTGCTACGAAGGTTCATTCTGCTACTGCTCATAATCATGCTGTCTATTACATACGGTTTGCTATAAAGATAGTTTTTATAATCAGTCTTATAGTTATTACCAGTATAGTGACAAAAATTGCTATAATTAATGGTTATCTATTTTTTACATACGATTGACGCTTATCTAATACTCAATAAGGTATCAGCTAAATAATGGCTGGAATTTATAGTAGTACCGTATAGCCAATCAAGCGAGGCAAACATGCAATACCCAAAAATTTACGATGTGGTAGTGATCGGTGGTGGTCATGCCGGAACAGAAGCGGCATTAGCGGCTGCACGTATGGGGGCGCAGACTTTGCTATTGACTCATAATATTGAGACGCTTGGGCAGATGAGCTGTAATCCAGCTATTGGCGGTATCGGAAAATCGCATCTAGTGCGTGAAATCGATGCGCTTGGTGGCGCTATGGCACTAGCTACTGACAAGTCTGGTATTCAGTTTCGAGTATTGAACAGTCGTAAAGGTGCTGCGGTACGAGCGACCCGTGCGCAGGCCGATCGCGTCCTATTCAAAGCCGCTATCCGTCATACTCTGGAGAATCAAGCCAATCTCGATATATTCCAGCAAGCCGCTGATGATATTTTAGTAGAAAACGGTCGCGCCACTGCAGTAGTGACTTCTACTGGTATTATCTTCAAAACGGAAACCGTTGTTTTGACTACAGGAACTTTTCTAGGCGGGGTGATACATATTGGTTTAGAGAACTCAAAAGGCGGACGAGCAGGGGATCAGCCTTCCATTAAGCTCGCCGATCGTTTGCGTGAACTAAAGCTACCAGTAGGCCGTCTCAAAACCGGCACGCCAGCACGTATTGATGCGCGTAGTGTTGATTTTAGTGTGATGAGCGTTCAGCCTGGTGATACCCCATTGCCAGTGATGAGTTATATGGGTGACGTCTCCATGCACCCACAACAAGTCAATTGTTATATTACGCATACTAACGCGCGTACTCACGACATCATTCGTGAAAATTTAGATCGCTCGCCGATGTTTTCGGGAAAAATAGAAGGCGTAGGACCACGCTACTGCCCGTCTATCGAAGACAAGATACATCGCTTTGCAGATAAAGACAGCCATCAGATATTTATCGAGCCTGAAGGCTTAACTACTCACGAGCTATATCCAAATGGTATCTCCACTAGCTTGCCGTTCGATGTGCAACTAGAGTTTATTCATAGTATGAAAGGCCTAGAGAATGCCCATATTACACGTCCGGGCTATGCCATTGAATATGACTACTTTGATCCACAAAACCTAAAGCCAACCTTAGAGACTAAGTCTATCGATGGGCTGTACTTCGCCGGTCAAATCAACGGCACTACTGGCTATGAAGAGGCTGGCGTGCAAGGGCTACTGGCAGGAACTAACGCGGCGTTAGTGACTAGCAATAATAGCGAGTTCGATACTTGGACCCCGCGTCGTGATCAAGCTTATTTAGGTGTGCTAGTCGACGATCTAATCACTCATGGGACTACTGAGCCGTATCGGATGTTTACTAGCCGAGCTGAATATCGTCTACTGCTACGTGAAGATAACGCCGATCAGCGTTTGACAGAAATTGGTCGAAAATTAGGCTTAGTCGATGATACACGCTGGCAAGCTTATGAAGAAAAAATGGACGCTATCAGTACTGAAACAGCGCGTTTAAAAGACATGTGGGCAACGCCAAGCAATGCGTTAGGCAAGCAAGTTACTGAGCAGACTGGTGAAGTACTATCGAAAGAATCAACTGCTTATGATTTGCTCAAGCGCCCCCAAATACACTTCGCTGATATCGCGACTATCACTGATTCCCAAGTGGCCACCCAAGTCGGTGAGCAGATTGAAATATCGGTCAAATATGCCGGCTACATTGACCGTCAACAAGAAGATATCGAGCAGATGAAACGGCTTGAGAACACGGCGCTACCAGTAGATTTTGACTATAGCGTAGTGTCAGGCTTGTCCAATGAAGTGGTACAAAAGCTAAGCCAAGTACGTCCGGCAACTTTAGCGCAGGCTAGCCGAGTAAGTGGCGTGACACCAGCCGCTATTCAATTGCTGGCGATGACTGTCAAAAAACAGAAAAAAGCCAAAGCTGCTTTAGGGTCTTAATAAAAGCCTAATAATGGTAGTATAGAGTGCGTCTTTATCGTTATGATAAAGGCGCATTATTTATTAGAGTCAATTATAGTTACTATTGCGCCAAGCTGGTATTTAGTGTCTAAGCTTTTTGGTACTCAGTCCAGTTATCAGTAACGATGGCTTTTTTATACTTTTATTTTATACTATGATTTTATATTGTAAGCTACCTTATTGATCTGAGCCTATATATGACCGCTGCTATTGTTTTTGCGATTACTATTGTACTGCCCAACCTTACTCTAATGGGGTTGGGTTTTTTTATGCGTCGCAAAGGACAAGCCAGTCAAGCCTTCATTGACCAAGCATCAGGTTTTGTCTTTAACTATTGCCTGCCAGCCTTATTATTCTTTAGTGTGGTTGACAGTGAAGTTGATTATGCCAAACAAGTGACTCTGATCATTGCTGGTATTATTATTACTTTTATTCTGTTTTTTGGCTCCGAGGCTTATGCCAAGCGCTTCATTAATGCGCCTGCTGACCAAGGGGTTTTCGTTCAAGGTATATTCCGTAGTAACATGGCCATTATCGGTCTAGCTACTGTGGCCAATGCTTATGGCGAAATAGGATTAAGTATCGGTGCCGTGTATATGGGCATTGTAACGATACTATTTAATATTTTAGCAGTCATTACTTTGAGTCGGGTGTCCAAAAGTGTTAATGACACTTGGATCAGTCGTGGCCTAATGATTGCTAAAAAGTTAGCGACTAATCCGCTAATGATTGCCTTGCTAGCAGCTTTTGCCTATAAAGCACTAGCGTTACCGCCTATAACGGGCGTCATTCATACCACTGGTGATTTGCTGGCTGCCGTAGCGTTACCTTTAGCATTGATTTGTGCAGGGGCCAGTATTGATTTGAAGGCTATGCTTAGCCCTTCAGGATTGTCCATGCAGGCTAGTGTGGGTCGTATTGTGGTTGCGCCTCTACTAGCGATCGCAGTCGGGTTAGGCTTTGGGTTATCTGGGGTGCATATGGGGGTATTATTTTTGATGGTAGCGTCACCCACTGCCGCCGCCAGCTATGTAATGGCCAAAGCGATGGGTGGTAACGATACCTTGGCGGCTAATATTTTAGGATTTACTACGGTAATTGGCATGTTTGGTATGGCGATTGGTGCGGCTATATTGCGCGGCTTTGGCCTAATGTAGCGCTTATAGAGTTAACACAGACCCCTATCAGTAAAAACCAGTATCGCACTCAATAACGATACTGGTTTTTTTTGCTTTAGCTCCCATCTTATAGCTTTAAGTGTAGGGTTTGGCAGTCTCAAGCTATTGTATGGGGGTTACTTCGCTGGCTGAATATCAATATTGAATACCCATGAGCTAGGAGTTGTTCCTGTAACATTAGGATAGTTGATTTTATCCAGACTTACACGGGCATAACTGTTGCTTGCTGCTGATCTGAGCAATACGCCTTGACTATCGTTAATAGCTTTTGCAGTCAGTTGATGCGTTACACCACTATAAGTGTACCAACCAAAGTCTAAGTTAAGTTTATGAGCAATAAGTTTGCCTTGGCCATCATAGGAGCCTGTAGGGGTAGCAGCGAGATAACCGCCGATCTTTCTAGTACCTGAGTCGCCACCGTTTAAGATAACATCGCTGCGCTTAAAGCCTACTTGCCAAGCACCATTTTTATCAGTAGTGGTCTGTTCAGTGGCTAGATCAAAGTAGAGCCAGTCATCCTTATTAGAGGTATTGATAGTTTGGCTCTGTACTTTGTTAAACAAGGCAGTATCAATCCAGTGCACAGTTGGATATCCTGATGCGCCACTATCATTATAGTAGTTAACAATTTGCATAGCATAAATAGGCTGTAAAATGCTGCTCTCAACCGCAGGGCTGCCGCTATCGCTAGTAATAAGATAAACCTGATTATTCGGATATAACTGGTGCATACCCTTTAAGTTATATTTATACCAAGGCTGCTGATCAAAGATACCACCACTATGATCTGCATTATAATGCATAGTGATATCATGACCGCTAACCGAGTCTTGCGTTCCATTGTCATAGCGAACCAAGTCAGACCAATCCATAGGACCAAATACACCACCGTCACCTGTTCCAGAACCCCCACTATTCGACCATAATTTGATACCACGAGGTTGATTTTCAAGCTTAATATCCCAGTTGTTATCGCTACAATCGCTAGCTACTTGGGTGTCAAAATTATAACAAGACATAGCTTCAGCAGAGAAGTCTGTGACCGTCCAAGTTGCCGTTTGACTAAAACTTGGGTTGCTATCAGGTGGCATAGCGCCTCCGCCATTACTGCCCCTGCCACTATTATTGCTGCTGCTGTCATCGCTACTGTCGCCACAGCTGATTAAGCTTAGAGATAAGATGGCGCTACCAATGATAGCTGGCGCCCAGTAACCACTCGCGGTTATCGAGTGGACGATAGTCAGAAGGGTCACGGATATCACGTTGGACATCGAAGATATTATTAATAGCGCCATACAAGCTTAAGTGGGCATTGGCGTCATAGTTGAGCTTAGTATCCAGCGTCCACCACGACGGTGAATAACTCTGATCGCTAGTGCTGATCAGCTGCTTAGATTCATAACTGAGACGAGGTATCAGCTGTAATTTGTTATTGATACGGTAATCGAGTGCTAGCATGGCCTTGTGGTTAGGCTTATAAGTCAGCTCAGTATCTGTGAGCTTATTATTAGTACTGATATAGGCGTAGCTGGCGTTTAGTTTGGTACGCTTATCTAGTTGCCAGTCAACACCGATATCACCGCCATAAGTCTTAGCACTATTGACATTCTTAAATTTATAAATAGCAATGTTATCTTCAAAGCTTGCGTTATCTTTATCGGTTTGGATCAAGTCCTCTATATCATTATAAAAGCCATTGATACTCAGATTGAGGGTAGGGCTAAGTTGACCTTGGTAGCCGACTTGATAGCTGGTTGAGGTCTCAGGTTGTAGCTCAGGGTTGCCCATGACTTTATAGCCTAAATTACTATGGTCAAATACGTAGTAGCGCTCTTTTAGATTGGGCACGCGATAACCGCCACCGATACTGGCGCGCAAGATGTGGTCACGACCATGACTGTCTAAATGGTTGTACTTAAGCGCCACTTTTGGTGCGAGATGATCGCCGAAGTCCTCATCGTTTTGATAGCGAATGCCGCTAAGTATTTCCCAGTTATTACCAACTAACCAGTCATCTTGTAGATAAATCTCGCCTACATCACGGCTGACCTGATCTTGCGTCAGCTCATTAATTTTATTGTTAGTTTGACTGAGTTTATCTTGCTGCACTTGTCCACCCACTTGTAGCAAATGGATATTGTCATCGGATATCGCCCATGCTGGGAAGTCAAGCTGAGCCTGAGCGAGGGCAGTACTGATGTCAGCATCGCGGGTACTAGTAAGAGTTTGCTGAGTTTTGGTATTAGAGAGGCTTTGATAGTCTTCATACAGCGCCTGCGCGGACAGTTTATAAGTTTTGCTACGTACGCCATCAGGGTCCGTTGGACTTATATCTGTACGCGCCCCGATACTAAAGCGCTGCTTAGTGATGTCTTCATTCCTTTGCTGGGCTAAATTGCGTGGGGCGACATAGTAATTAAAACGGCTAACGTCATCTTCTTTATAATGACTGGCCTCTAACCAATACTCTGAATGACTAAAAAGCTGCTTATCTTTTGCCTCAGCTCCTGCCCCACTATTATTAGCTCCATCAGGGCTATAAGTTAAACGGGCACTAACTTGTGACTGCTCGCTGGCGTCTTTTAGCCGTGGCCAGCCCTCATTGTCTACACTCAGGCCCGCATTATCTAAATAGGAGCCGGACAATCTGGCGTGTATACGATTACCTTTATCCAATGCGCCTTCAATACTGGCTTCTACATAACGCTTATTGGCAGCAATACTATTACCAGATGGATTCTGCTTACCGTTAGTCGCCACCTCCGTAGTGAAGTGTGCTCTAGTAGTACTAATGGGTTTGGTGATGATATTAATAACGCCACCCATCGCAGAGCTACCAAACTGTGCGGAGGCTGCACCTTGGACGATTTCGATCTGCTCGATATCCATAGTCATATACTGATTTAGATTGACTGTCGAGCCCGTACTGGCGGTGATAGGCAAGCCATCAATCAGTACTAATACTTGATCCCCGCTGAAGCCTTGCATACTCACCTCATAACCGGTCTTACCATGCACTTCACGTAGGTAGACGTTGGGTAATAAGGCCAGAGCATCTTTTAGACTATGCGCCTGATTGTCATCTAGTTTTTGTCGACTGAGCACTTGTACGGTAACGGGAGCATCGCTTAATGCTCGCTTTGAACGGGTAGCAGTAACAACAATAGTTTCCAATTCTACCTTTGGTATGTCTAGGTCGAGATTCACCTGCGTAGGGGTCACATTGCCCAAAATTGCTGGTATAGGGCTATTCATTGCAGGGCTACCAGATACTAAGGGGGCCGCATTCGCTGATAATGGCACCAGCGTAGTAAATGCTAAGGCAATCCCGAGCGCTAATGGATGCCGATATAATGGGGGGTATAGGATAGATTCTGCCGTACTAGCGGGGCTTTTGGGGAGCTTTAATAGGAGAGTCAGCATGAATAAAAAACCAAGTAATAGGTGAAAGTTAGGGAAGGATATTTATTAAATATTAGCTTTGACTCATCAGTCTTATATAAAAAACGATGCAGAAGAAATAGGTTACAGAACTGGATATAGTGAGTAACAATCAGCAATATAATAATGCAAATGATAACTATTATCAATATATAAATAATAATAATTATCATTTGCATTTATAAAAAATACGGTCATAATATGACTTAAGTTAAGTGCATTACGGCTGTGCCTACAGAAATAGCAGCTATTATTATTAAAAGATTAATAAATTATTCTAAACTACAGTCGTATGTATACACCGCTGACTCTTATAAAATACAAAGATAGTTCATCATCTCTTTCACGTAAAATCTTTCACTCAAATTATAGTTATTGAATTTTTATGGATAATCCTATGAGCAACCCCTTACCCCAAGTATCTACAGTTACCCTGTCATTGTCCAAAAAAGACAATGCCCTTTGGCAAGCTTATCAAGATAAAAAATCGCAAACCTCAATGCTATTTCCAACCGAAGGTGCGTTCAGTTTAGGGGTAAGTGAATTTGAGCTGATGTCGGCATCGCCTAATAGTGAGTATATGGGCGACCAATGCAAAGCGGTACTGGAGCAATTGGAGACCTTTAGCCAAGTCGAGAGTATCGTAAGAAACGAGTTAGCAGTACACGAAAAACAAGGCCAGTATCATAACCTCAAGCTCGGTGAAAAGATGGGCATAGCCCTTAATATTGGCGGTCTGGATTTGCGTTTTTTTATGTGGCGTTGGCGCTACATGCTAGCCGTGAGTGATACCAGCCGCGCAGACAAACCCTCTTATAGTATCCAGTTTTATAATGAGCAAGGTGACGCTATTGATAAGGTCTACTTACGGGATATGTCACAAGATGCGGTTATGCGCTGGCAAGATATGGTTGAGCAGCAGATTGCCACCGTCACTGATCGTGAGCTAACTTTAGAAGTAAAAGATGAGCTTGAAGAGTGGCAATACAAAGTACTATCTGCTGATAAGCGTGATGAGTTACAGCGCAGATGGCGCAAAATGACAGATGTCCATCAATTTTATTATTTACTAAACAAGTTACAGATTGATCGTGCTAGCAGCTATCGACAAGCTCCTGAGCACAGTGCCTATCCGCTAAGTATCGACGCCGTCGTTGCTACTTTTGAGCAAGCGCGTGATAGTGCGTGTCCGATTATGATTTTCGTCGGTAATAGCGGTATGGT
Source organism: Psychrobacter sp. TAE2020 (assembly GCF_018919485.1). Lineage (GTDB taxonomy): Bacteria > Pseudomonadota > Gammaproteobacteria > Pseudomonadales > Moraxellaceae > Psychrobacter. The sequence goes on along the minus strand of NZ_JAHLMU010000001.1, from coordinate 556,088 downwards.
ACAGATTCAGACTGGGACAGTGCATACGCTAAAACGTATTGGTGACTGGTTTAATGTCCTTGATAAAAGCCATAATAATTTTACTTTGCACCTTAAAGACCAAGCCTTGGGGCAAGTATGGTGCGTTAAACGTCCAACTAAAGACGGTGTCGTAACTTGTATTGAGGGCTTCGATAATAAGGGGGTTAGTATCTTCAGTTTATTTGGTCAACGTATTGAGGGTACGCCTGAGCTTGAAGCATGGCGAACCATCACCGCAAACATTGTTGCCAAGTATGCGCAATCCTCAACTACGCAGGATTCAAACGCACTGAAACTTGCTATTGAGAGTGCGCTGCTATGTCCTTAGTTCCATTCAGTACAGATCACCAGCCTATGCCAAAATCTGATTTTTATCTTAAACGCCCGCTAATAGCGGTGCTACTAGTTAGTGCTTTTACGCTACCGACCTTGTCAGCTCAAGCTTATGATCGCATTGTGGCCATGAGTCCTGACGTCGCCGATGTGATTGTCGCCTTAGGCAATACCAGCAAAATAGTCGGTAAAGATGCTACTAATAGCAATCCGGCCTTAAACAAGGTTCCAGCAGTTGGTATGCATCGCAACATCACTGCTGAGTCTGTATTGGCTGTCGAGCCCGACTTAGTGCTTGGTAGTTACATGGTACAGCCAGTTAGTGTCTATCAACGCTTGAATGGTCTCAATGTTAAAGCGGTAAACGTCGCCCCTAAAGAAGGCGTAGATTACTTCGCTAGCAGTATCAAAGCTATTGGGATCTACATCGGCAAAAAGTCCCAAGGTGCTACGCTTGCTAACAGCTGGAGCAAAGGTATGAGTCCAATGAAGCACACAGGCAAGCGTTATTTACTTAGCTATGACGGTCGTATTGTAGCGGGTAAAGGTACAGTCGGCGATGAGCTAATTCGACGCGCAGGGGGGATCAATGCAGCCAATGTCTCAGGATTAAAGCCGATGTCGCGCGAAGGGTGGCTAGCGGCCAAACCTGATGTCATTATTATTGCCGATCATAACCGAGCAGTAGTTGGCGGAGTTAATAAATTTAGTCATCGTCCGGAGATTGCCGCTAGTGCAGCTGGTCAAAGTGGCGGGGTACATTTTTGGCCAGCCGATGAGTTTTTGCGTTACAGCTTAGACTCACCGCAAGTGCTCAAAAAGCTTAACGCTACTGGCAAGTAACCAACTTAACGCTCAATCATTAGGATTTCGGCACAGTCTATGGATTTAATACTGCACTTTTAGTCGGTTATTGCTATTGGTTGCGCTAAAACGACTCTTCTACAACAGTTTCTAGTGAATCTAGTGAATCTAGTGAATTGGGCATGGCGTTGATTTCGCGGTTATAAATTCCATTATTGCAGCATTTTATTTCTACTTTCAAATAAGACGATAGCTAGTATGGCAAATACACTAACCACAACTACTCCTGTGTCAGCCACAAAATACAAATACAGAATCTATTACCTGATTGCCGCTTTAGGCTCGGTGCTGCTGATTTGGTTAGCGCTAGGTATTGGCTTTGGTAAATGGTCGAGCCCGACTGGCCTTGATGAGACCATTTGGCACTTACGTTATCCCCGTGTGGCGACCGCTCTGCTGGTGGGGATGGCGTTGTCAGTTAGTGGGGCAGCGCTGCAAGCTTTGTTCGAGAATCCACTAGCAGACCCTAGTCTTATCGGTACTTCGGGTGGGGCGGCGCTGGGGGTAGTACTAGTTCTAGCATTAGGCTACGGTGGTGTCGGTATACCGTTGGCGGCCTTTACAGGCAGCGTGTTGGTTTGCTTATTCATTCTTGCCTGTCATCGCTGGTTAGGGGGCGGTCAAATGGGGCTATTAATCTTAGGGTTTGTCATCAGTGCATTTTGTGCCGCCGTGGTCAGTCTGATTTTATTTATGTCAGATGATATGGTTCTTAGAAGTGCTACCAATTGGCTATCTGGAAGTATGGCGGAGGCAGGCTTCGTGCCCCTGCGCTATTCAATCTTTTCTATGATATTGGGTTTGGTTATCTTGTTGCCATTAGGTCGTCAGCTTGATGGGTTAATGCTTGGTGAAATGGCCGCAAAATCTTTGGGTATCAAAGTAGGGTTAACGCGTTGTATGGTGGTTATTGCTTCGGCGTTATTGACGGGCGCAGCAGTATCTTTGGCAGGAGTAATTGGATTCATTGGTATGATGGTGCCAAATCTTTTGGCTATTTTGTTCGGTGGCGGCCGCATGCGGTTAATGATTTGGTCAGGGTGGTTAGGGGCTATGCTGCTACTGATTATCGATGGTATGGCGCGGCACGTTGCTTATCCGATCGATGTCCCTGTAGGTGTTGTATTGGCGCTGCTTGGTGGCCCCTTCTTTATTTGGCTGTTCGTACGTAGTAGCCGTCGCTGACGCAGGATAGTGAGTTATGTTTAAGTCGTTTTTTACCCCTTTAAAACCTAAAGCTTTGGTAAGTTGCGAGTCCAGTGCGCTGTTAACTATGCAAGATATTCGTATTACTCATGGCAAAAAAATACTGTTAAGTGTCGATAAGTTGACGCTTCCTAGTCAAAAGCTAATCGCTTTTATAGGGCCTAATGGCGCGGGTAAAAGTACCTTGTTACACGCTATTTTGGGTCAACATACGGGCTCTGGACTAACCAATGATGGGCAGATTAGGGTGCAAGGCCAGTCGATCACTGAGGTGATGCATCAGGGGCATATTGCTTGGGTGGGGCAGCATGAGCGTTTTGAGCTACCCTTGACCGTGCTCGATTATGTATTATTAGGAGTGTCGCCCAACCTCGCTTGGTATCAGCAGCCAAAATCTCAGCACATCAGTCATGCCAAAAATTTACTACAAGACTTTGAGCTCAATAACCTAATAACTTCTCGGGTACAGACTTTATCAGGTGGTGAAAAGCAACGCTTAGCTATTGTGCGTGCGCTAATGCAAGATACTCAAGTTATGATGTTCGATGAGCCTACCAATCACTTAGATATCCGTCATCAGCGCTTTTTATTAAAATATCTGCACGGCTTAGTACGTCATCAGCGTAAAAGCATCTTAGTGGTATTGCATGATCTGACCCATGCGCATCGTTATACTGACGAGGTAGTGCTACTGAACGAGGGTAAGGTAGTCGCACAAGGGTCTCCCGATACCGTAATGAGTCGAGCGCAGTTAAGTCAGGTTTATAACGTCGATATCAAAGCGCACTATACCGAAGATGGCTTAGTCTTTGTCTAAGACTTACTAGGCTACTATGGTGGCCTGACAAGAGGCGCTAGATCACGGTATGAATTTAGCAGGTTTTATAGTGGGGTAAATAAAAAACCTCCTAATCACTGGAGATTAGGAGGTTTTTAATAGCTTAACGCACAAACTAACTGCTGGTCATTACTGATTGTTTATTTGGTTTTGCATCATTGACTAATGATTATGCTGTGGCTGTAGGAGAGTGTAAAGTAAATAAGTTTAGCATCGGTATAAGTTCAAGTGAGTGTAGGCGTGCTGCTTGATCATAAATATTAGCCGTGACAATCAACTCGTCAGGCTGATATTTGGCTATAAAATCAGCAAGCTTAGGCTGTACAGTTGCCACTGAACCGACAAAGGATACTGATAACGCACTATCTACCATTGCTTTTTCACTTGGATTCCAAATGCTATCCATGTCGTATACTGGCTTGGGCATTTGCCCACGCTCATTGCGACGTAAGCGTACAAAGCTTTGCTGCGCTGAGCTAAAGTGATAGTTCGCAGTAGCGTCATCATCAGCTAGTAATACATTGGCCGCTAGCATTACATAAGGCTTATTAAGATAAGCTGAGGGTTTGAACTGTTCACGATAAGCGGTGATAGCATGCTCTAGCATTTGCGGGGCAAAATGTGAGGCAAAAACGTACGGTAGTCCTAAATGCGCGGCTAAAGTTGCGCCAAATAATGATGAGCCCAAAATCCAGAGCGGTATATTCGATTTAGCACCAGGAAAGGCTTGTACTGGACTGTCATCAGTATCGTCGCCTAGTAGATATAATAATTCTTGAACGTCATTAGGGAAACGCTCAGCATCGCTCATCTGCCGACGTAATGCTTGAAAAGTAGCGCCGTCAGTACCAGGTGCCCGGCCCAGACCTAAATCGATACGATCACCATATAGTGCTTTTAGAGTGCCGAACTGTTCGGCGACTACTAAGGGTGCATGGTTTGGCAGCATGATACCGCCGGAGCCAATGCGAATACTTTGTGTTTGGCTACCAATGTGCGATAGCAAGACTGAAGTTGCCGCACTAGCAATACCAGCCATATTATGGTGTTCTGCCATCCAATAACGGTTTAAGCCAACCTGCTCAGATTTTTTGGCAATTTCAACGGTTTGCGCTATACCGTCAGCGATGGTGCTACCCGTTGGCACAGGGGCTAAATCTAAAAAGGATAAAGGGATAGTAGTGTTCATAACTTACCTATTTTTATAATGTCAGTTTCCACCAGATAATAGTGATGACATTGCTATGGGATTAAAAGCGTTTCCTAGCTTATTGTGGCGGTCTTTGATATACCGTCTATTGAGAGCTTTGAGCGCTTAACCCTTAACATAATGGGGCAGTTATTATAGATATAAAGGACAGGGTTCATTATGATAACAATTCTTAATAAGATTTAATAAATTAGTAGGCTGCAGTGACTAATTTAAGCGACTTTTACCTTAAGGTTTTACAGTGTACAGCTTATAAATATCAAAAAAAGGTCTCACTATCAACAAATAGCGAGACCTTAATTTTTAACATTAGCCGCTTATAGTCCATCAACCGCTACCCAAATAGCAGCTATTAAATTTCACCTTTATGATCAAACTGCTTTTGACAGAGCTCTATAAAAGCACGTCCATATTGACGAATTTCGGCATCATCACGTACCGCCATCCAACTAGTAAAGCGGCCAAAGTGATCAACTGGAATAGCAGTGAGGTTATGGTAATGACTAGGCTCAAAGGCCATTTCAGCGATAATACCAATCCCCAAGCCCAGTCCTACATAAGTACTAATCACGTCTGCGTCGAGCGCCGCTAGTACAATATCAGGCTCTAGACCAGCTGCTTCAAAAGTTTTATCAATAGCTCCGCGACCGGTAAATCCACCATGATAAGTGACGATCGGATAACTGGCAAGCGTCGGTAAGTCAATACTCTCGGCACCTGCAAGCTCATGGTCACTAGGCAAAATAATACGATGTGACCAATCATAATAACGATAGCAGCGTAGATAATTATTATGTAGTAAGGATTCAGTAGCGATACCAATATCAGCTTGGCCACGAATAACCATTTGGGCGATAGTCTCGGGATCTGCTTGTTGTAGTATTAGGTTTACCTTTGGAAAGCGCGCTTTAAACTCTTTGACCACTTGCGGTAATACATAGCGTGCTTGGGTATGAGTAGTGGCAATCGTTAAAGTACCCGTATTAGGGTTATTAAAATCAAGGCTTAAGTTCTCAATGGTACGTATTTCAGCAAATATGGCTTCAATATGGGGTAGCAGGGCAGTACCCATAGTGGTCAGGCCAGTAAGCCGTTTGCCTTGACGAACGAATACTTCAGTTTTGAGTTGGTTTTCCAGCGCAGCAATATGCTTAGATAAGCTCGATTGACTGGTGTGCAGCACTATCGCTGCTTGGCTTAAATTATAACCATTTATGACCGTATGCCATACCGTCTCCAACTGCTTAAGTTGAATCTGTAGATGCCGCTGATTGACTACTACATCGATTGCCATGTTACTTCCTATTAATTAGTGCTTGTTGATTATTTCTTATAAAATAGTGTTTGTTAATTAGTGCTTATTAAATGCGTTAGTAGCTATTTATGCTTATCAGCAACTATGGATATCATTCAGTAGGTTGAGGGTCGACTGTGGCATACCCTTTAACTCAAACGCAACCAGCGCCTAGTGTAAAACAAAGTTATTATTCTTGTATATAATAAAAAGATATCTGCTTATATTATTTTGGAATATATAATTTTAACAAGGATGAGCTGTTAAGAAGGCTAATGTTTTAAGCTAAGCAGTACTAAGAGAAGTTTTTTAATAAAAAAACAGCCACCTTAAGTAAGGTGGCTGTTTTAGTTAACGTTAAGTAGTAACGGAGTGCTATCGATTAAAAGCGATCTGCATTCATTACTTTGTTCCAAGCTTTAGTGAAGTCATTGACAAATTTTCCTAAGTTGTCGTCTTGGGCATATAACTCAGCGTAAGAACGCAAGATAGAGTTAGATCCAAACACTAAGTCGACACGAGTAGCTTGCCATTTAACTTTACCAGTACCGCGCTCGCGTATTTCATACAAGTTGGCCGTATGCCCTGCGTCACCATTGTTATTGAGGGGGTGCCAAGTAAGATTCATATCCGTTAAGTTAACGAAGAAATCATTGCTAAGCACGCCAGCACGGTCAGTGAAGACCCCATGCTGCTCATGATCATAGTTAGTATCTAGGACACGCATACCACCGATGAGGACGGTCATTTCAGGAGCAGTGAGTCCCATCAACTGAGTACGATCAAGTAACATCTCTTCAGGTGACACAGCATAGTTTTCTTTTACCCAGTTGCGGTAGCCATCATGGCGGGGCTCAAGGTCGTCAAATGACTCACTATCAGTCATTTCATCAGTTGCATCGCCACGCCAAGCACTGAAGGGTATGCTAGTCTCTACTCCAGCTTCAGCAGCTGCTTGCTCAATAGCAGTGTTACCGGCTAATACGATAAGGTCAGCTAAACTGACTTCTTTGCTAAAAGCAGTCTGAATGTTAGTCAAAGCCGCAAGTACACGTTGCAATTGCTCAGGCTCATTAGCGACCCAGTCTTTTTGGGGTGCTAAGCTAATTCGAGCACCATTAGCACCGCCACGAATGTCAGAACCACGGAAAGTACGAGCGCTATCCCAAGCCGTGATGATTAGTTCACGACGACTAAAAGTGTCATTGTCGATATTTGCCAAAATTTCTGCTTTTAGGTTGGCGATATCGTCAGCGCTCAAGTCAGCGTTGCTTGCTGGGATAGGATCTTGCCAAATAAAATCTTCAGCTGGGACGTCAGCCCCTAAATAACGTGATTTTGGCCCTAAGTCACGGTGAGTCAATTTGAACCAAGCTTTAGCAAATACTTCATCGAAGTATTCTGGGTTTTGATGAAAGTTCTCTGAAATCTTACGATAAGCAGGATCTTTAATCATCGCCATATCGGCATCAGTCATGATAGGGTTGCGGCGTATGCTAGGATCATGAGCATCTAAAGGTTTGTCTTCTTCTTTAATATCAGTAGGTTCCCATTGCCATGCGCCTGCTGGACTCTTAGTTAGCTCCCAGTTATGATTGAATAGCAGTTCAAAGTACTCATAATCCCATTGGGTAGGATGAGTCGTCCAAGCGCCCTCGATACCACTAGAAACGGTATCGCCTGCGTTGCCACTACCGTTAGGGTTACGCCAGCCTAGACCTTGCTCATTGATACCAGCAGCTTCAGGCTCATCTTCTAGAACAGTGGCATCGCCGTTACCATGACATTTACCAACGGTGTGACCACCAGCAGTTAAAGCCACAGTCTCTTCATCATTCATCGACATACGCGCAAATGTAGTGCGAATATCTTGGGCAGTTTTTAGGGGATCAGGGTTACCATCAACACCTTCAGGGTTAACATAAATTAGACCCATTTGTACCGCAGCTAGTGGGTTTTCGAGTGAGGTACGCACAGTATCATCGTCATAGCGATTTTTAGTTGCAGCGAGCCATTCACGTTCAGAACCCCAATAGATATCTTTTTCTGGATGCCAGATATCAGCACGACCACCAGCGAAACCTAAAGTTTTGAAGCCCATTGACTCATAAGCCATGTTACCAGCTAAAATCATAAGATCGGCCCAAGACAACTTATTACCATATTTTTTCTTCATTGGCCAAAGCAAACGACGAGCTTTATCTAAATTGACGTTATCCGGCCAGCTGTTAAGGGGGGCAAAACGCTGATTACCAGTGCTCGCACCACCGCGACCATCTGAGTTACGATAAGTACCAGCTGAATGCCAAGCCATACGAATCATTAGACCACCGTAATGCCCCCAATCTGCTGGCCACCACTGTTGTGAGTCAGTCATTAAATCTTTGAGGTCTTGTTTAACGGCTTCTAGATCTAACTGTTTAAAAGCTTCAGCATAATCAAAATCAGCACCCATTGGGTCTGTTTTGTGATCTTGCTGATGTAAGATATCTAAATTTAGAGCATTAGGCCACCAGTCTGTCGCTGTAGAGGCATGAGTAGTATGGGCTTGATGCATAACTGGACAGCCACCCATGCTAGGGCGTTGCGGAGCTTGTGATTGATCAACGTTTTCACTATGTATGGTCGGACCTTGGCCATCGCCAAGATTGTAGGCGGTATTGCTGCTAGTATCGTTAGAGGTCGAATTACTCATCTGCCTTCTCCTTTGTGAAAATTAAATAGGCTACTTTAATAAAAAATAGCCTGAGTCGCTATCGTTATCGATCACTACATATTATAGAGTTATTTCGATTTATAAAACTAATATATAATAATTATATGTTTTAAATTATCAATCGTTGTTTAGAGGATAGTTATTGTCTGAAGTAGTGGCTTGTGTGTTACCTCGAAATAGAGCGAGATGAAATGTGACTATCAACATTGGCGCAAGTTTATGCTACATGGTGTTACGGCTATGATAGATAAAACACAAATAGAGCTCCTATAAGCTTGCTAGTGCAAATATATCGCTATAAAGTCTAGTCAAAATAAGCGTTCTCAAGTACCATAATTCAATTTTGTCATAAGTCCTGTTTTTTTAGTGCAGCGTCAGTTGTTTTATCATTAGTATAACCATCTCATAGATAATGAGTAGATGATAAAAGTTACGTCCTGTTGTGTTCTTTGTTGCAAATTTTAGCGAGTCATTATGTCTGCTGTTCAATCTACTCCGCCAGTTGCTAAAAAATCTTGGTCTGACGCGTTTAAGTCTTTTTCAGATATTCGGGTCATGATCATACTATTTCTTGGCTTTTCAGCAGGCGTACCTATTCTATTAGTTTTTTCAAGCTTATCATTATGGCTTAGTGAAGCGGGCCTTGAAACCGGTGTCATAACCATGTTTGGTTGGGCAGGACTGGGTTATTCTTTTAAGTTTATTTGGGCACCTCTAATAGACTCTATGCCATTGCCATTTTTGACCAAATGGTTAGGTAGGCGTCGGGCGTGGATGTTTGTCTCACAGCTGATGATATTGGTTGCTATTTTTATTATGGCTAGTGTCGATCCTGTGGTTGAGAATGTACTTTGGGTTATGGCGCTGGGTGCAGTTTTACTAGGTTTTTCATCAGCCACTCAAGACATCGTAGTTGACTCTTATCGTATTGAGTTAGCAGAGGCTGAATTACAAGCCACCTTATCCTCAGTGTACGTGGCCGGCTATCGTATTGGTATGATCGTTGCAGGAGCAGGCGCACTATATTTGGCCAGTTATTTTGGCTCATCTGAGCAGCTTTACAACTATGAGGCTTGGCGCAATACTTACTATACGATGATGGCTGTAATGTCAGTTGGGCTACTAACTACTTTTGCTATTTACGAGCCAACTGCCGAAACGTTGCAACTAAATAAGCAAAAAAGAAACCTAAAGGCCTTTTCTATCTATGCTGCTTTTTTGCTCATTCCAGGGATTATTTATGGACTACCAGTATTTATAAGTACCTTTTCTACTAGGTTATTGAATAGACCTCTAACCTTAATACCGGATGAATTTTTGCCTGCTATAAATACGTACTTCTTAATTGTGACCGCATGTGCACCCTTTTTATTGATATATTTTCTGTTAAACCAACCTAAAATAGTTAACAAAGTGGCCTCAGTTGTACAGTCTCGTAATGATAATATTAGAATATTATTTCTATTTATCTTATCGGTTGTGGCGTTTATAGCTGCTTTTGTAGTGATAGGTAAAGTATTTGACGAAGCTGAAGGGGTGTTTCTAAAGTTCTTAATAGAAGTGGTGAGATTGCTAGGTAGTTTGGCTGTAGCTACTGCTGTTGGGTATGCGCTTATAGCGGTTGGACTAGCCAAAAAAGAAGTCGCAAAACGCTTATGGGTAGACCCTATCGCTGATTTCTTTCGACGTTATGGCAAGCAAGCAATACTACTATTATTACTGATAGGTTTTTACCGAGTGTCAGATATTGTAGCGGGTAATCTATCGAACGTTTTCTACGCCAAAATGGGCTTCACTAAGATTCAGATCGCTGATGCGGTCAAGTTCTTAGGCTTGTTTATGACGATTGGAGGTGGTTTTTTAGGCGGTCTGGTCGCTCAAAAAATGAAAATGATGCATGTAATGCTCATTGGTGCCATAGCATCGAGTACCACTAATTTGTTATTTATTTTATTAACCTATCATCCAGGGGACATGAATTATATGTACTTGGCAGTGGTTGTTGATAACTTAGCGGCAGGCTTTGCTACTGCAGTGTTTATTGCCTTTTTATCCGCATTAACTTCTGTTAAGTTTACGGCTGTGCAATACGCTATATTTTCGTCATTAATGACGCTGTTTCCAAAAGTGCTAGGCGGCTATTCTGGTGGTATTTCAGATAATGTGGGCTTTGCTAACTTCTTCTTAATTACTTTTTTAATTGGTATACCTGTTTTGATACTGATTTATTTAGTTGATAAACATGTCGTCATTGGCGATAACGATGATATTTATGATAATGACGACTCTTTATTGACCAAAACTAATGAGCTACCGCGCGCATCAGAGTAGCTCATTATTGCTATAGATATTAATATGGATATTAACCTAGATATCTACATGAATATTAACAGCAATATTAAGAGAAATATCAACATTAACTGTTCAGTAGTTAAGAGCCAACTATGACTATGACTATGCTTAGCGTTCAGCAAATCAAACAGCAGGCAGCAACCACGGCTAAAGCGTTAGCCGTGCCAGCGTTTTGGTTTACTGATTGGCTGCTTTATGTCATCGATAAGCCAGCGTTATTTTTGATCACTGATGAACACTATCACCTCACAGTTAGCGAGCTTGCCCAATTTAATGCTGGCGTGACTAAGATGGAGCAGGGCATACCACTAGCTTATCTAACTGGTCAGCAGGAGTTTTGGTCGCTTAGCTTCCAAGTTAATGAGCATACCCTTATCCCGAGACCAGATACTGAGGTTTTGGTTGAGCAAGTGCTTGACTGGATAAATGCTCAGCACAAGATTAACTCTGCAAATACGCAAGCCCATACAGTAATACCGAAACGACTACTTGATTTAGGTACGGGTTCAGGGTGTATTGCTATTAGCCTGGCTCACGAATTAAAGCGAGCCAACTTTCAAGTTGTGGCCGTTGATCTTTCGCTAGAGGCACTAAAAGTAGCTACTGCTAATGCTCAGCTAAACAGTATTGACAATATTAAGTTTGTGCCTAGTCGTTGGTATAGTGAACTGTCTACTGATGCCAGCCAGCTGTTTGATATTATCGTCTCTAACCCCCCTTATATAGATGAAGCCGATGAGCATTTAGCCCGCTTACAAGCAGAACCAATCAGTGCTTTGAGTGCGGCCAACAAGGGTTTGGCAGATATAGAGCATATAGTACAACAGGCCCCGCAATATCTACAACTCGGTGGCCTACTAGCTATCGAGCATGGTTTTGATCAAGGATTAGCTGTGCGCCAATTGTTGGTTGATAGCGGTTTTGATAGCGTGCAAACCGTTAAGGATTTTGGCGGTAACGATAGGGTAACGCTTGGGCAGCTTGTTCCTTAACTGCTTTTTTGAAAAATCCCTTTTAACGACAAGCTTTAAGCTTATTTTTGCAGCACAGTTTTTTAGTCAAGCTTCTAAGCTTAGTTCTTCTATTATTAGCTTTGGTACTCAATATGATGCAGTCAACAGATAATCAGTCGCTAACCGATGATGAGCTACTTCGCTATACTCGGCAAATATTGCTCGATGGTTGGGATATTGACGCTCAGCTGCGTCTAAAGTCTGCACGTATCGTGATGATTGGCGCTGGTGGCCTTGGCTGCCCAGCTTCAGAAACTTTAGTACGGGCAGGTCTTGGGCAACTGCATCTAATAGATGACGATGTGATTGAGGCCAGCAACTTACAACGTCAGACTTTGTTTTTGCCAGAAGATATTGGTCAAGCCAAAGCGTTGACTGCAGCGAAGATGTTAAACACTATTAACCCGTTGATAAAGGCTTGTGGAACCGTTGCGCGTCTCAGCATAGACAATGCTTATGAGCTACTTGATATGGCTTCAGGCTTACCTGATCTGTTATTAGACTGCACTGATAATTTCGCTACTCGTGATATCATTAATCGCATTAGTGTGCGCTATAAAATTCCGTTATTATCTGCCTCAGCCATAGCGATGGAGGGACAGTTGGCACTGTTCGAGCCGCAATTAAATACCGGCTGTTACCATTGTGTATTTGGTGATGCTACGGTTGCTAATGCAGCCGCTAGTAATCAAGATGAACAGACAGCAGATGAGCGAACTTGTGCCAATTCAGGGGTGTTAGCTAGTACTACTGTAATTATGGGTAGCCTACAGGCTAATGCTGCCTTACAATATTTAGGCTTGAGTAAAAACCCGCTAGCAGGCAAGCTGTTATTATGGGATGGTAGCCGCATGCAGCAACGGCTGATGGGTTATCGACTCGATGAGCACTGTGCGGTGTGCCGTGAGTTAACTTAGTGTTAGCTACGTCTACTAAGCTTAAGCTCGGATTTTTAAGATATGTTTTTAAGCTTATATTTTTGAACTATGTTTTAAACTAAGTTCTTTAAGCTATGTTTGCTACTAGCCTTTTTTATCGATTATTATCATAGTTTTATCAATAGCGATTATGACCGCCTAACTCATTGAGCAGTCATTCTATTATCTCTCTTATTAATAAAGTTGTCCTTTATGAAAATTCATCGCCCCCACTTATTAAAACACACCTTTAATGTGATGAATCGTATTCGTCAGACCGCCAGCGTAGCAGGACTATCTGCGTTCCGAGTCGCTACTGGTGAAAAACCTGATGCGCAATTATTAAAAGAAACTTTTGAACAGTTAGGCACCACTTATATCAAAATAGGTCAGTTTATTGCCAGTACGCCCTCGTTATTTCCGCGTGAATATGTCGAAGCTTTTCAAAGCTGTTTAGATCAGACTACGCCACTGTCTTATGCTTATATCGAGCAAGTATTAACCGCAGAGCTAGCCGTCTATGGTCAAACGCTAGCCGATCAGTTCGCGTATATCGATAAAGAACCCCTTGCATCGGCTTCTATTGCCCAAGTTCATGCGGCACGGCTGCATAACGGTGATGAAGTAGTATTAAAGGTGCAAAAGCCTGATGTCGAAACTATTATGCAGACTGACTTAGGGGTGCTGCATGCAGTGACTAAAATGCTTGAGCTTATGATGCCTTCGATGAAGTTCGCTAGTATTGCGCCGATTATTGATGAGATTCGTTTGCGCATGTTGGCGGAAACCGACTTTATTGCCGAAGCGCAAAACATTCGCGACTTTCAGCAGTTTTTGGCGGTGTCAGGTAATACACGAGTTATTGCGCCAAAAGTCTATGATGAATTCACTACTAAGCGCGTATTAACTATGAGCCGCTTGCGTGGCATCTCTATGGTCGATGAAACAGCCATGCGTCAGTATTGCAGTGATCCTGCGCAAGTGATGGCCGATACTCTCAATACTTGGTTTGCCAGTTTGATGCTATGCAATAGTTTCCACGCCGATTTACATGCTGGTAATCTAATGCTGTTAACTGATGGCCGTATTGGCTTTTTGGATTTCGGTATTGTTGGTAAATTAAAGGCTGAGAGCTGGCGTGCTTGTATGGGCATGATGCAAGCTTTACAAACTAACGATTATCAGGCTATGGCTCAGCACATGATCGATATGGAGATGACTCATAAACATAAACAAGTAGATGTGTCTGCTTTAGCGGAAGACTTGCAGCGAATGATGAAGACTATTATGGCGGAAGATATTAGCTTCACTAATGGTGTGCCTATTAATGTAAAAGAGCAAGCGGATGAGCTCAATAAAATGATGCTTGAGATCGTCGATGTCGGTAAACGTCATGGTATCCATTTCCCACGTGACTTTGCGCTATTGACTAAGCAGCTGTTATATTTTGACCGTTTTATGCGTACTTTAGCTCCAGATATGGATATGTTTAGCGATAATCGGGTAGCGATGTTAGGACAAAATGACTCAGTAATGACTGCGTCGAAATTTATTGCTTCTTAGTCAAAGGGTGGTCCTATCGAAGTGTTGGCAATATCAATGCTAAGGTATTGATACTAAACTACTAATAGCAAGTTATCAGTACTAAGATATTGATACTAAATTATTCAAAACCAAGATACTGCGCTGATTGCTGTGAGTTGGAATAAACTGGGTCTATCATGACGACTATATCTCGCCGCTCTATCATACCAACTATTACTAACCAAACCGCCATTGCTTGGATAGGACTATACTGTCTGGCTGTGGCGATGGGTTATGGTCGCTTCTTATTTACCGCCACTTTGCCCGATATTATGACTCAGCTAACGCTGTCGACTACTATTGCAGGCTGGCTAGCATCGATCAATTATATCGGCTACTTTATCGGGGCGCTGATTGCGATGTTTGTACCGCAGCGCCTTACTTGGCAAGCGTTAATGATGGGTATGATTGTCAGTATAGTCTCTACGACACTGCTGGTGACACCGCATCTGCCCTTGAGCTTATGGTATATTATTCGTCTGCTAGCAGGCATTGCTAGTGGCATCGGTCTGATATTGGGCTCGTCTTTTATAATTCAAAAGTTCAGTCCAGCACGACGCTCTTTGCTATCAACGGTGCATTATGCTGGGATCGGTACAGGAATCAGCGCCTCTGCTATCTTGACTTGGTGGCTATTGACGTTGGGCTACCATTTCAATGTGATCTGGCTAGTTGCTGGGATAACTAGTCTGCCGCTATTAGTATTGTTATATGCAATACGCCCTATAAAGACAGACGCAACTAAGTTAACCGCTGATATTAAATACCCTTCTATAAAACAAACCTATTTTAATTTTAAGCGCTCATTATACGAGGCAGTAGTAGGGCATACTAAAGCTATTGCTCTATTAGCTGGTAGCTATGTGCTGGCTGGGTTCGGTTATATTACTTCAGCGACCTTTTTGCCAGTCATGGCGACGCAACAGCTCGCTAATCAAACTTACGCTGGGCTACTCATTTGGCTGATAGTAGGTATCTTTGCGATGCTCTCTAATCCACTTTGGGGTGCACTTGCCAAACGCATTGGCGAGATTAACACCTTGATTGGTCTGACCGTACTGCAAGCTATCGGTATGTTCATCCCTTCATTATTCGATGGGGCGCTAGGGTTATATAGCAATGCGGTTATCTTGGGCTTGAGCTTCGCCGGTATGGTATCGATGACCCTTAATATTATTAAGAATATCAATCCTGCCTTTTCAAATTTACTGATGGGAATGGCGACTTTAGCTTATGCGGCAGGTCAGTTTGTCGGGCCCTTAGTGACTGTAGCGTTGGCAGGAAAGGATGATAACTTTAATGCAGGTTTACTAGTTGCTGGTGTCGGCTTAGTGATAGGTGTAGTGTTGCTGCTATTATTTCGTCGCCAGCCGCAGCGTATAGAGCAAGACTGATTGCTGACGCCTTATACCGCTAGTTGCTAGCTGACAATACCACGCTGTCATCGATAAGTTTATCTAGCGGATTGCAATTTACTTTGTAAACTCTGCAAAGTTAGTTCGCGCTGACTATACTTCTAGTGAATATCTCACGTAGCTCAAAACTAGTATGTACTTGTGCGACTCCTTCAATGCGATTGAGTCTATGCAATAAAAACTCTTCATAATGGGCCATGTCGCGTACGCGTACTTTAATCAAATAGTCTTCGCTACGCCCAGTAACGATACTACAGCTAATCACTTCATCGAAGCTTTTTACCTTGCTTTCGAACTGCTCAAAGCGCTCTGCGGTATGACGATCCATACTAACAGAGATAAAAATAGCTAGGGGATAACCGAGCTTTTGCGCATCAGTCTGCAAGTGATAGCCGGTAATAATACCGCTGTCTTCTAAGCGCTTAACTCGTCTTGCACAAGGAGTAGCGGACAGGTTGACTTGTTCGGCAAGCTCAGTGATACTCATTCTTGCGTCAGTCTGTAATAAACGCAATAACTGCTTATCAGTCTCATCAATAATTATAGATAGTTGGCTGCTTTTATCATTACTTTGCATTACGAGACTTAATTTTAGCGGATTTAGCTAATTATAATGCTTAAGTCGATGTTTATCACTAATATGGTGCTATATTAAGTCAAATTAAGCAGTTTTTCACTTAATAAACTTTGCTATTATAATCGTATAAACTTTTATTATCTCGTATGATAGCCTCACTATTTAAATTACAACGGTAGTAAAACCTACGCAACTTGCTACCTTATCTAAGGATTGATTATGTCTCAACAAGCCCCACATCATGCTAAATCTACTTCTGCAAAGATCAGCCCAAAACATGCGGCTTTTGATTTTCAAAAATATCGTCCATTCGCTTTTACGCCTTCATTACCAGATCGCACTTGGCCGAGTAAAACCCTTGAAAAGTCGCCAATCTGGGCAAGCGTAGATCTGCGTGACGGTAACCAAGCTTTGATTGATCCGATGACTATCGAACAAAAAATGCGTTTCTTTAAGACATTAGTTGGTGTTGGTTTTAAAGAGATTGAAATTGGTTTTCCGTCGGCGGCGCAAGTGGAGTTTGATTTTGCTCGAAAGTTGATCGAAGAGAACCATGTTCCTGAAGATGTAACTTTGCAAGTATTAGTGCAAGCCCGTGAGCATTTGATCGCTCGCACTTTTGAATCCTTAGCTGGTGCTAAGCGTGCTATCGTCCATGTTTATAATTCCACTTGTCGTATCCAGCGTGAAAAAGTCTACGGCAAAGATAAGGCTGAGATTAAAGAAATTGCTATAGCAGGTGCTAATCTATTAGTACAATATGCGGCCAAATATCCTGAAACTGAGTGGGTATTTCAGTATTCGCCTGAGAGCTTTAGCCAAACCGAAACTGAGTATGCAGTAGAAGTTTGTGATGCGGTTTGTGAAGTTTGGAAACCTGAAACTGGTCAAGAGGTGATTTTGAACTTGCCAGCGACGGTTGAGGCTTCTATGCCTAACGTCTTCGCCGATCAAGTTGAATACTTCTGTCGCCACCTTGCCAAACGCGAGCACGTGACTATCAGTCTCCATACTCATAATGACCGTGGCTGTGCAGTAGCTGCCGCTGAGCTTGGTGTACTTGCTGGTGCTGATCGTATCGAGGGCACACTATTAGGTAATGGTGAGCGTACTGGTAATATGGATATCATGGTCATGGCTATGAACTTATTTAGCCAAGGCATAGATCCAGAGCTGGATTTCAGTGACATGAGTGAGATCGTGCAAGTGGTGAGCGAGTGTAATAACTTGCCAGTGCACCCACGCCATCCGTATGTTGGTGAGCTAGTATTTACCGCCTTTAGCGGCTCGCATCAGGACGCTATCAAGAAATCTCTTGATTATAATGAGCAGCATAAAGAGCAAACGGATAACGTTTGGGACGTCGCTTATCTACCAATAGATCCTGCACACATAGGTCGCAGCTATCAAGATGTAGTGCGTATTAACAGCCAATCAGGTAAAGGCGGCGTGGCTTATATTTTACAGCGCAATTACGGCTTTAACTTGCCACGCTGGATGCAAATCGACTTTAGTGGTGTCGTGCAAAAGCAAGCAGAAAGCACCGCGCGCGAGTTGCAAAATGATGAGATCTTGCAGACTTTCGAAAACACTTATTTGCAGCAAGGTGATTTTGATTTACTGGATTACAGCGTTAATAATAAAGCCGGTGAAGTGTTCTTTAACGGTCAAGTACAGATGAACAGTGAGACCATCACTATTGAAGGCACTGGTAATGGGCCTCTATCCTCATTTATTAATGGCTTAGCCCAGCACACTGGTAAGTCGTTACACATCATCAACTATGCAGAGCATGCGATTAATCCGCAGCATAGTGCCAGCAATGGTAATAGCATTGATGATGACAACAATAGCGATAACAAAACCAATGCTAATGCCGCAGCTTATATCCAGCTTAATGTAGATGGCGACGTCTACTCAGGTATCGGCACTTGTAGCAGCACAGTATCCGCTATGCTAAAAGGCGCCTTATCAGCCTTTGCACAAGCAACTAGCAAAGCGGCCGCTTAAAGTAAAATATTAACTTTTAGCTAGTGTTCTAGTTGCTTTCAACTAGCAATACAGTTAAAAGCGTCGTTAAAAGTATAGCCATTACTGTAGTTACGGTAATAGCTATAAATATAACGCTCTATCGCAAGCCTTAAACCCGCTTAAGATGGGGCGTTATTTTTTTGTCTTAAGCCAGCCAAGTTTATGTCTGTAGACTGATTTTGGCTAAGGTTGCTATACCTAGTAAAGGCAAGCTTAAAGCTGTAGTTTACCGCTAGTGGCTAATAGCATAATGTTACTTGTGTTTTTGTGGTGTAGGACTTACGCTATTAAGCGGATGATCTCTTAGTATAAATAAAAAGGTTAATTATGGAACCGCTCTCTTTTGCTTCTTTTACCTTAGCTGGTATCTTGTCAACTTTTCCAACTGCCGGTGAGCAAGTCAGCCAAGCAGTGATTACTACTCATATTAGTCCCGCAATTGCTGGGCAGTGGGAGATTGATCTAGAGAGGACGCAGGCGATGAGCGAGCGAGTAGCAAATATAGCAAAAGCTGCTGAGAAGCCAGAGCTGAGCGCTGGCAAAGCGCTTGGTAGCGAATCAACCAACGAGGTAGCCGAGGGGGTATTTGACCGCAGTGAGCGTCGTATCGTCAAACCTACGCCTGATGGCATGCTCATAAGTGATAACGCTAAGATCATAGCTAGCCAAAACATCAAAGCGGCTTCAGTACGCAATAATCAATGCCGCGAGTTATATAATTTCGGTGCAGACAATGAGATGTTAGCCGTTAGCGGTAAAGAGCTTACTTATGGCCGCTATCTAATTACCCATCGCGAAGAGGGCTTGCCTATTATCGCTATGAAAACTACCTATGATAATAATCAGCCCGACTGTTCGGGCAATCAAGTGGATCAAACTAACGATGCTTTGATAGCTTTTTTAAAGCATGATGGTAATAATATGCAGTGGTGTGCAGATTCTGAAGGTGAGGAATGTTTTATGGACTTTTATAGAGTACTGCCTTAAGTGTTCTAATAAACAGCTTAACTTGTATAACCAGAGTAATTTTTCATAGCAAAGTAATTTTTAAAAGCAAAGCATTTTCTATAAGTAAGTTAATATTAATGGCCATAATAAGGCTATGATTCCTTACAATAGTAAAGTTAAAATTTAGTAGTTCAAACAATATGCCAGACAATAAAAAACCGCTATCTACTAGAGATAGTGGTTTTTTTATTTAAAGCCTATTAATCAACAGTATCTACTTATGAATTTTCGACACTACCTAATCAACAGGTAATTAAGCCGTTTTTTTAGGTTCTTTTGGCTTCAATAGTTCTTTTTCTAAATAATGAATATTCTGCGCTCTTTCAACAAAATTTTCGTCAGATAAAATAACATCACGATGCAGAGGAACGTTGGTTTTGATCCCTTCGATGATTAACTCATCTAGAGCATGTAAGGTCTTGGCTATAGCTTGTTGACGAGTCTGACCATGGCAAATAAGCTTGCCAATCAACGAGTCATAATAGCTAGGAATCTCATAGCCTGGGTATAGATGAGAGTCAAAACGCACGCCGGCTCCGCTAGGGGCAAACAACTGAGTAACTGTACCTGGTGAAGGAGCAAAAGTAGTAGCATCTTCAGCATTGATACGACATTCAATAGCGTGGCCTTGAATCTCAATATCACTCTGGCGATAAGATAATCCATAACCCGCTGCAATTTTCAGCTGTTCAACGACTACATCAATACCTGTAATCATCTCAGTGATAGGATGCTCGACCTGAACCCGAGTATTCATTTCAATAAAGAAAAATTGATCATTCTCAAATAAGAATTCAAAAGTACCAGCACCGCGATATTTAACTAACTCACAAGCTTTGACACAAGCATCTAAGATAGGCTGACGTACATCATCAGGGATATCAGGAGCAGGGGCTTCTTCTAGTACTTTTTGATGGCGACGCTGTAGTGAACAATCACGATCATACAGATGGATAGCATTACCGTTACCATCCCCCAGCACTTGGATTTCGACGTGACGTGGGTTTTGTAGATAGCGTTCCATATAGACTGTGTCGTCACCGAACCAGAGCTCTGCTTCTTGCTTGGCGGCTTGTACTTGACTGACTACCTCGTCAAAACGTTCAACAACACGCATACCACGACCACCGCCGCCAGAGGCTGCTTTGATCAATAGTGGAAAACCGATGTTACGGGCTTGCTCTTCAGCATTATGTATAGTAACCGCACCCACTGAACCGGGTACGGTAGGCACGCCAGCTTTTTTCATGGCATTGATAGCTGAGACCTTATTGCCCATTAGGCGAATATGATCAGCATTAGGACCGACAAAGGTTAACCCTGCTTCCTCAACACGCTCAGCAAATTCAGCACTTTCGGCTAAAAAACCATAGCCGGGATGGACAGCATCCGCACCAGAGATTTCAGCAGCAGTCAAAATAGTACTGATATCGAGATAGCTCTGATTGGCATTAGGTTTACCAATACATATGGCTTCGTCAACGAAACGTAGATGCATTAGATTTTCGTCAGCAGTAGAGTAGACGCCTACAGTTTCGATACCAAGCGCTTTACAAGCGCGAACGATACGTAGGGCAATCTCACCTCGGTTGGCGATGAGCAGTTTTTTTATCATGGGGTCATCCTTGTCAAAGCGGAGTTGACTGATACGGTTGTCACTGGTTGCCAGTCACAGTGTACAGGGGCCATGAGACCCTAGCGTTTAACACAGCAACCTCGGTAACACCTTATCAATCATAAAGGTAGAGTCGGGCAGGTACTATTTGGCTTATCTATAGACTTAGGGTTAATAACTAGTATTAACCCAAGGCACTAAAGCTTAAGCTTTATAGCGTACAACGGGCTGACCAAACTGTACAACCTCAGAGTTATCCACTAAGATTTCATCGATGATACCGCTCTGAGTAGCTTCAAGTGGGTTCATGATTTTCATAGCTTCGATGATACCAATAGTGTCACCAGCTTTAACCTGCTGACCAACCTTTACAAACGGTGGATCATTAGGAGTAGGAGCTGAATAAAACACACCGACCATTGGCGAGTTTTCAACCTTACCCGCTTTAGCAGCAGGTTTTGTAGTAGCCGCTACTGGTGCTACACCAGCAGTAGGTGCAGCCATCATGGTTGGAGCAGGGGCCTCATAATGACGAGTTAAACTGATATGCTCATCGTCTGAACTAACTTCTAGATTGACTAGTTCGTTCTCTTCCATGAGCGCTATTAGGGTGCGTATTTTTTCAATATCCATAGTTTTTATAAGACCTTATACTGAGGTTAAAAAGATTATAAGAAAAAACAAAGGTGATTACTTAAAAAAGCGATTTAAAAAGGCTGCTAATTAACAACTTCGTCATCAAAAGAGCAATGGGCTCAATAGTGTAACAAGATATAGTTTAAGCAATTGCTCATGATACCTATATTCGTCTCAATGAGCAATCAATGTACAGTTGTTAACTGGGTTTTTTACATAATTTTAACGACCGCTTAACTATTGCTAGAATTTAGCTTAGTGTTGTAGCATTTTTAAAGCTCTAGATGTAGGCGTGTGTCAAAACACATCGCTCAGCTCCGTAACTTAAGACCATCAACATCTCTGCATTTATCATAGTCTAACTGACTGAGTAGCGCTAGCATTGATTAGCAGCTGTTTTACTGAGACTGATAGCCTAGTAAGAAATCTATTTTACAGTCACTGCTAAAAAAAGCCGCTGCACCCCATGGCACAACGACTTTTATTTACAATAGTTGACTATTTACAACTTCAGGACTCTATGATTGCCATAGATGTCGATAAGGGTCATCTGCGCTCTAAGCCCATTGGCTTTGTAAGCGTTTTTGTTGATAGCGTAAACGTAGCGTCAGTAGAATTGAAGATAAAAATAGACCAGTAATTAGTGCCATCCAAAAGCCTTGCGCCCCTATATTAGTATAGCGTACTAAATAAATACCTAATGGCAACGCCACTATCCAATAGCAAAACAGCGTCACCCACATAGGGACAGTAGTGTCTTGCATGCCACGTAGGATGCCGGCGATATTAACCTGCCAGCCATCAAACAACTGATAAGCTAGGGCAAAGATTAATAGGTGCATCGCTTGCGCCCGTACTTGTGGGTTGTCAGTGAAGGCAGCTGCTAAATAAGGTCTAAATAACCAAATTCCTAGCATACAAGTGAGAGCGATAAGGATAGTCCAGATAAGCCCGGTAGTTTGGACATGGCGTAGCGCCAGCAGGTTCTTCCCACCGAAGCGATTAGAGACCATGATAGTTAGGGCCATAGCTACGGAAATAGGTATCATAAACAGCTGACCGGTCACCGATAGCGCCACTTGGTGCGAGGCAGTAGCTATCTCCCCTAAGGGACTGATAATGATTGCTCCTAAGCTAAAAAGACTAGCTTCAAAGAAGATAGAAATACCAATAGGTATCCCTAACTTAAGTAGCTTAGTGATCTGCACACGATTAGGCGCCGTAAAGTTTTGAAAGAACCGGGTTTTGGCAAATTGCTGACGTTTAGTAAAGGCAGTATAAGCGGCTAATAGTAATACGGTTATCCATAACACAATAGCCGTGGCAATCCCGCAACCAGCGCCGCCCATCTCAGGCATGCCATAAAGTCCATGAATAAAAATATAGTTGAGTGGGATATCTGCTAATAAGCCAATTATACTGATAACGGTCACTGGCTCCGGACGACCAAGCGCCTCGCAGTAGCTGCGTAGCACGGCATACACTGCCATAGCAGGGAAACCAAAGGACACGCCATGTAAGTATTGTGCGGCTATAGGTTGGATGTTTTCTGGGACGCCCATAAGCGCCAGTACATTGGGCATGAGATTGACAATAATAAAACCAACAATACCGATTACTGCCGCTGTCCATAAGGATTGCTGGGTAATGTGCGGGACTTGATGTTGGTTGTTTTGGCCTATTGCCTCGCCAATAAGTGGGGTCGTGGCAATCAAAATTCCGGTTGCTAGGAGAAATAGCGGCAGCCAAATACCTGAGCCGACAGCGACTGCAGCCAAATCAAGGGCAGAGACTTGTCCAGCCATGATAGCGTCGACGACACCAAGTGCGGCTTGGCAAAACTGGGTAACTAAGATAGGTAGCGCTAGTACGCCTAAGCGTAAGCTATAGCTCTTAAAATCGGTAAAGGATATCGGCAAAGCCATGGTTAGCAACTTTTCATTATTTACGATGGTTATAGATGGTTAATATTAAGGTTTGACCTTAAAAGTCGAGTACAGTCACTGCTGGCACGCTATAACAGTGAGTATAATAGAAACAGTATCAGTAATTTTATAGCATTAACTACCAAGTACCAAAACTGCTAGTCACTAAAATAAAAATAACCCGTCAATTCAAAGAGTGAATTGACAGGTCGAAAGCTAACAGATCATCAAAATGATAACTAGGCACGATGGTAAACAAGCTACGCTATGATGTCAACGTTTTCAACAAAGCTTTGCAAAGTGAGCCTGCTTGCTTATCTTTTAAGCTACCTGCAAAAGTGGTTTATAGTCTCAATTCCTGAGTCATTAAGGTATTTAATATCAAAAAACTCTAAATTATCTAGACTGCCACTAACTTTACCAACAATATAGTAGTCTACTTTAATAGCAGAGTTAACACCTATCGAGTGGTTAATAAGTTTGCCTGCACTCTGAGCTATTGCCAATCAGGACTTGATAAAGTGACTATAATTATTATTAAGTTATACCTTAATAGTAAAATAATTAAATGATAATGAGTCTATCGTTAGAACTTTTTTGTTTATTCACTAATAGTATTATCACTGAATATTAACTGTGGACGTATCAAGGTCGCGCCTGATCTGTTTCAGACATAAATTGCCGCAATTTTGTGACCATGATTTTTGGCATGCTGCTCTTTGGTTGACGCTCATAAATAAGCTCCAATAAACATAAACGCTTAAAATAGTCTGTTATAAGTAGTTCCACTATAGGAGTCTATTTTAAGTGGTTGATTAACTCAAGTAACGATCTTATTTGTCGGTACTACTGGGGTATACCTTAACAACTCGAGATATGCATGCCAACACTCTAAAAACGCAGTTCCTAAATAAAGAATTACCTAAACAGCAAGACTGTATAATAAAAAAGGTCTCGCTCCTGTATTTATAGTAGCGAGACCTTTTAATTAGATAGCATTGATATCAATACTTATATTTTACGGTTGACGCTATATATCTGACCGTTTGCCATGCTTAAGCTCATGACACCATAGTCCGCTTTAGCCTGCCAGTCATAGCTCACCTTAGGGTCAGTACTATTAACATAACGTGCGCCAGAAGCAGACACTGCTTGATTTAAGGTGATTTTTTTATTGTTTATACCAACTTTAGGCAAAGTCACGTTTAGGTTGGCAACTTGACCATTAGCTGAATAGGCCGCCATAACTTGACCATTATCTTGACAAGACATAGTAGTCGTTTGAGCAGTGCTAGTCATAGGTGCGTTAGTAGCACAAGCAGCTAGTAATAACATAACAGGGGCCGTAGCGAGTAGTTTTTTCATAACAATCCTCATGGATAAATATTCGGTTAGAAGTCAAATAATTAAAGAAAGTTATGATATCGAAAACTAAAATTGTCGTTGTTAAATTTTGCTGTAAATGGTTATATTTAAGCTATATCTAGCACTTGCCATTGCTTATTATCTTGATGAAAGTACCACGTCATTATTATAGGCGGGAGCAGGCTTAGCCAAATACTATAAGTGATCGATAGCCCTTGCGCTACTACGGTATGGCTCAGAAAAATAATACAGGTGGCAAAAATAAGAGCGGTCATATTGTGACTTGATTTTCGGCACATCAAGGTTCGAAGTAAGGTTAGGGTCACTAAAAAGCCAAATAGCATTATCATCAATAATCCCATAGCATAAGGCTGGGTGACCGTACGATTCAGAGTATCTGCCCAAGCATCGGTCACTAAATTAAGCGCGCTGCCTAACGCTGCAAGCGTAGCGAAAAAAAAGTGCCCATAGCCAAATAAGAATAAATCATAACGACGACGCTCATTGTCCAAAATAGTACCAAACGGGATCGTAAAATAGAGCCACCATAAGGCAAAAACCAATGCCACAAGGCTTGAACCTAATAATATAATAGCGCTAGCAGCAGAATCGGAGTTGACTAAAAAGGTTCGAATGCTGTTACTGACCCCTAGCACGCCTTCGCCTAAAACAATAATGGTCAACAGACCATAACGTTCCGCCATGTGATGAGGATGCCAATTGATGTTCTGTGAGGCACGCGCCCATATTGGCATCAATAATTCAGCGGCTATAAATAAAAATAACGCAGGCGTTTGTATCGAAGCAGGTAGAAACAACCAAAGTATCCAAACACTTTGTAGCGTTAGTAAGCCAATAATACTGCGACCAGCCACCCGTTTGTGACCTTCTACTTGTCGATAGACACGCGCCACCACTGGCTACAGCTGGCCAATCGCATGATCGCGTAACCAGTGACTCCTGTCCATGTTAGTCCTTGCTCAAAAAACTGATTGATGTTGGCTGCGATCATTAATGAGCCAAACATTTGCATCATCACGGAAAGACGATAATACCAATCATCAGGATCATACCCTGAGGCAAACCAAGTAAAGCTTGTCCAAGCATTCCATAAAATAAAGAAAGCTATGATAAAAGTCAAAAACCCTAAAAAGTCATGCTCAAGCAAGCGCTGGTAAAGGCCGCTTGCTGCTGCTGAAACAGCAATCACATAAACTAAATCAAACAATAACTCTAGCGTAGTTGAGGGTCGATTGGGTTCATTGGGATCGCGGGCGCTTATTGTATTAATGGCAGGTATAGTAATCATTTAAGCTTGTCTATTAAGTGTCGAGCCGTAAATGCTTATCAAAACTTATCCCAGTACGGATTATCACCAAAACGTTCAGCGATAAAATCAATCAAATAACGACAACGCTGCGATAAAAAGCGATTTTTAGGATAGACCGCATAAGCGTTTAAAGTGGGTAATTGATATTGCTGCAGGATCGGCACAAGCTCACCACTGGTTAAGGCTTTATAAGTAATAAAAGTTGGCAGAAAAGCAATACCATGACCTTTGACTGCCATTTCACGCAAAAAGTCCCCATTATTGGCTTTTATTTTACCGTTTACGGCTACTTGATGCTTCTTACCTTGCTCATCTATCAGTTCTATCGTGCTAGATTTGCTCATACCATATTGTACAAACTCATGTTCTGTCAGATCGTCAAAAGTCTTTGGCGTACCCATTCTCTCTAAATATTCGGGACTGGCGCATAATACATAATGAATCAGTGCTAGACGTTTGGCTTGATAACTGGAATCTTGCAACTCTCTAATACGAATCGCTAACTCAAATCCCTCCTCAATCAAATCAGTATGTCGATCAGAAAAATCCAGTTCAAAATTTAACTCAGGATGCTGATTGGCGTATTCATCAATAACATCGTTTAAATGCATCAGACCAAAGGACAACGGTGCAGTCATCTTTAATGTTCCTTCGATACGCGTCGGAGTACCACTTGTCTCTTCATTCAGCGCATCCACTTCACTGAGTATATGGTTCACCTTTTGATAATACTGCTCACCGGCTTGGGTTAAGTTTGATTGACGCGTGGTTCGGCTAATCAATTGACTACCCAAGCGCGTCTCTAACTCCTTTAAACGACGGCTTACCGCAGATTTTGCGATATTCAGTTGCTCGGCAGCCTTGGTAATACTGCCTGCTTCGACAATACGCACAAACATTGCCATATCTTCTAATTGTCCCATGTAAACCACCTCTTGATTGTTCTTTAAATAAGAACTTATATTTGTAATCATCACGGTTTATCTAGTTATAAGCAACGAATACAATAGTACCGTCGCATAATCAAATAAAAGCTTAAAAAAACATTCTATTACTGGAGAAAACCCATGGACAAACTGCAAGCGTTAAGTGCGCCAATTGGACGCCTTTTTTTATCAATGATTTTTATCTTTTCAGGCTTTACTAAAATTACTAGCTACGCGGCCACTCAAGGTTATATGGAATCAATGGGTGTGCCTGGGATGCTGTTACCTTTGGTTATCGCGGTTGAACTTTTCGGCGGCCTTGCTATTCTCTTTGGTTTCAAAGCGCGTTTCGTTGCTATTTTACTGGTTGGATTCAATATTATATCAGCGCTGCTTTTCCATCAATTCTGGATAGATGAATCACAGATGAACCCTTTCATGAAAAACATTGCGATGGCGGGTGGTTTCTTGATGATATTTGCTCATGGAGCAGGTGCTTATTCAATTGATAACAGTAATCATCGCAGAATATAGTAGAGTAAATGGCTTATAAAATATCGTTTTATCATCATAATCAAGGAGCCGCTATGAGCGCAGCCATAAACATCGCCTTAATTATTGGCAGCTTGCGAAAAGAATCTATCAATCGTAAATTTGCAGAATATATGGTGTCGCAGATGCCTGAAAGCGTGACTATAAAAGAAGTCTATATCGCAGATTTACCCCTTTACAATCAGGATTATGATGATACAGCTATCGATAGCTATGAGCGTGTGCGTCAGCAGCTGACAGGCGCTGATGCCGTATTAATTGTCACACCAGAGCATAACCGCACTATGCCTGCCGCCTTGAAAAATGTCGTAGATATTGCCTCACGTCCTTATAAAGAAAGCGTGTGGACCCATAAAAAACTTGCGGTAGTGACGGCCTCGTCAGGCAGTTTTGGCGGTATTAATAGTGGCCTTGATGTCAGAAAAAGTATGCAAATGCTCTCGGCAAAAATGATGATTGATCCTGAAATTCATTTAAGTCGTGCAACTGACAGCTTAAATGACGATGGTAGTGTTAGCCCGCGCACACAGAAATTCTTACAGCGCTTTGTGACTGATTTCGTGGATTTTGCAGGAAATACCAGTGCCTAAAGCTGTCGCTGATAACAACACTCTAGATCGTAAGACACCAAGCTTTTGGCAACGCTATCAAGCGCCTATACTATTAACGATAGTTGGTGGGGCGATTGATACCATTGGCTTTATCACTTTATTTGGCTTTTTTACCGCTCATGTCACGGGTAACTTAGTACTGGCTGGTAGCGGTTTGGTTAAAGGTGAAGATGGCTTGTGGATCAAGCTGGCATCGGTGCCACTTTTTATAATAACGGTAGTTATTACCAAAATATATATTGATAAAAGTCAGAGGCAAACGTTAGTACTTAGTCATTTGTTCTTGGCAGAAGCGCTATTTTTGAGCGCATTTATGATAGCAGGATTGTCCTTTCAACCTTTCACTAAAGCAGGCGATATAACCGTCGCCATCACTGGTGGCTTAGGTTTAACCGCACTTGCTATTCGTAATACGGCTAGTAAAACAGTCATCAAACATATGAGTCCTACGGTATTAATGACGGGTAATACGACTCAACTGGGTATTGGTCTGTCAGATTATATTGCCAACCGTAGCGCTGATAATGCCAAAAAATTGGGGCATAGCGCGGCATTGGTTATCAGCTTTGTGATTGGCGCGCTACTCGGTGCGGTGCTGTACGTGAATCTCAGTTATTGGGCAGTCGGTTTGTTTGTCATTCCTGTGTTGTACTTATCACTACTAGCACGTAATTCAGAGTTCTTACAGCATATTAGTTAATAAAAGTTCTACCGTTACTGAGTAATGCCATTAATCGTAAAAAGCCATGATGATTTATCATGGCTTTTTTTATGCATATTGTCTTAGGCTTTCGCACCATGAAACACCGAATCGGCTTGGTATTCTGGATGCTTATCAATGTAAGACTTCACATAAGGACAAGTTGGCTTTACGCGCAGTTTTCTAGCGGCTGCACAATCTAAGATAACCTTAACTAAGTAGCCTGCAATACCGCGACCACTAAGCGCTTCTGGTAATAAAGTGTGCTTATATTCAATACCCTTCTCACCTTATGAGGTGGTAAAAAACTCATAGTCTTCAAAGGCAATTTGATCATCAATATGAATCTCAAAGCGATTTTGGCTTTTATTGTCGATCACATCGTAATGCGTTGTATGCTGATTTGACATTGTTATTCTCTCTTTGTAATTAATATTTTTGCACCTGTCTATTGGTACTAATGGGTGACGCGAATTATGGCGTGACTATTATATTAGGTTAATTCCAAGCATCTATTGTTCTATAAATAAGAATAGTCATTTGCAACAATCATTGTTTATCTATATGTAGTCAACAATTATAATAGACCCATAGCTTAAATAAGCAACCAATTATAAAGGATAACTTATGAAAACACTTTATCATGCCGCCGACTCTCGTGGCAACGCTGATCACGGTTGGCTTAAAAGCCGTCATACTTTTAGCTTCGCCAACTATCTTAATCCAGAGCGTATGGGCTTTGGTGCGCTACGAGTCATTAACGATGATTTTGTAATTGGTGGTCAAGGCTTTGGTCAGCACTCACATCGCGATATGGAGATTATCAGTATTCCCCTATCTGGCAAGCTTGGTCATGGCGATAATATCGGTCACGAAGGTATTATCGAAACTGGTGAGATTCAGGTCATGTCAGCGGGCACAGGTATTACTCATAGTGAGATGAATGGTGATGCCAACGAGCCAGTCAAGTTCCTACAAATCTGGGTGATACCTAACAAAATGGGTGTGACACCGCGTTATCAGCAAGTGCGTATGGATGAGCACATGAAAGCTAATGAGTTCAACCAAGTGCTATCGCCAAACGCAGACGACGCTGGGGTTTGGATTCATCAGAACGCTTGGTTCCATATGGGTAATTTCGACAAAGGCGTTACCGAAACTTATGACCTGAAAGATGCTAATAATGGTGTCTACGTGTTAGTACTAGAAGGTAGTGTCACGATTAACGGTAACACTTTAGCTACTCGCGATGGTTTAGGCGTTTGGGATACTAAAAGCTTCATAATGGATGCTACTGAGGACTCTAGAGTATTGTTAATGGAAGTACCGATGCAGTAAAGATAGGGCCTAAGGCTAGATGCTGGGTTAAAAACCCAGCCTACTTTAAACAATTAATAATCGATAACAAGAGGTAGATAATGAGTATTCAAACCCTAGAGCCAAGGCTTGCTGATGTTGGCGGTATTCTGATTGCGCGCCTGCTCCCTAATAAAGGCAAAGAACCTATCGGTGCTTGGTGCTTTTTAGATCATGCAGGCCCCGCTGAGTTTGGTGAGCAAGAGCCAGGATTACAGGTAGGTCGTCATCCACATACTAACTTGCAGACCTTTACCTGGATGTTAGAAGGCGAAGTATTGCACAAAGATAGCTTAGGTAATGAGAAAGTGATTACTAAAAACGAAGTCAATCTAATGACGGCTGGAACAGGTCTGACCCAAGGTATTAGTCATACTGAGCAGAGCGTCTTTCCAGAAAACGGTGGCTCAGATGAGGCAGCACGTGCTCTACATGCCGTGCAATTATGGATTGCACTACCGACTGATCAGCAGATTGAACGCAGCTTTCATCATTATCCTGAGCTGCCAACGTGGACCGAAAATGACGTCAAATTGACTTTGACTACGGGTAGCTATACTAATACGGCAAGAGAGACTTATACCGCGCCAACCCTGCAATACTCAAAGCTAGTCGGTATCGATGTTGATTTTATACAAGACAGTGAGGTGACCCTTAACTTGTATAAAGGCTTTGAGCACGGCATATTAGTCGTCGTCGGTGAGGTTGCGCTTAAAGACAAAACCTATCAGCAAGATGAGCTCATTCGCTTTGATGAGGCTGATATTACCGATAAGCGTAACGTGAAAATTAGCGCTAAAAAAGGCACACGCGTCATGTTTTTAGGCGGTGAGCCTTTAGATCAAAAAGTACTGCTATGGTGGAACTTCGTCGCTGATAGTAAGGAAGAGATCGAGCAATCAATTATCGATTGGAACAACGGTCATGAGCGCTTTGGTGAAGTGGACTCAGATATGAAACGCTTACCAGCGCCTGAATTACCTCAAGGCTTTAAAGGTTAAAGTCTAAGGGTTAATACTTTTATCATTTAATAAATTTTAATTTAAACCTAACGGAGAAAACTATGTCAAATTTAAAAGACTTACAACAACTAGCCGAAAAGCGTCGTTCTATCTATGCACTAAGCGATCAGCTACCCGTTTCTAATGATGAAGTGGTTAAGCTGGTTGAGCATGCAGTCTTGCACACGCCATCCGCTTTTAACTCACAGTCCGCGCGTATCGTGGTGTTATTCGGTGAAGATCATAAAAAATTATGGGACATCACTGAAGAGACACTTAAGGTTATCGTCGGTGATGACGAGAAGTTCCAAGGTACTAAAGATAAAATCGTAGGCTTTAGAGCGGGTGCGGGGACAGTATTGTTCTTCGAGGACAAAGGCGTCGTGAGAAACATGCAAGAAGCAGCACCTCTATATGCGGATAAGTTCCCAATTTGGGCACATCAGACCAGTGCTATGCATCAATATGTGATTTGGACAGCATTAGCGAGCTTAGATATCGGCGCTAACTTGCAGCATTATAATCCAGTCATCGATCAGAGAGTTGCTGATGCATGGAATATCGCTGATGATTGGGAGTTGAACGCTCAAATGGTATTCGGTTCTATTGATCAGCCAGCAGGCGAAAAAGCGTTTCAGCCTGTAGAAGAGCGTATGAAAGTATTTGGCTAATATATTAGCTTTGAATACAATATAACCAATGAAGCTGCTATGAATATATCTGAGCGGTTTTATTGGTTTTTTTATATTTATAGACTGGAGTAATACAATGGATGTTTTTGATGCCCAAGCGCTGCAAAAAAAGTATGAGCGTTGGCACGAGCTAAATGAACAGATGCAAGATGCTCAGGAAAAATGGCTAGAAGCCAGTACATTATTATCTGAGCTTCAAACTTACTATCAGAGTGAGCAGTGGAGAGACGATCATGAAAACAAGGTGATGGTTGAGTGTACAGATAATAGGTATTCCATCACTAGTGAAGACGCTCTTTGGAGTGCGTTAACCGATCATCAAGAACAGGCAATTCGTTGGATGAGGCTAGGACTCAATGTTATAGACCGTTGATTTTAAACCTTGTTTTTCAAAGCAATATATATTAACCGTCTCTTCTATACTGAAAATAGTGTAATAGGAGTTAAAAACAAGAAGCTTATGTTTTCTAAGGTTTTCTATTGCTTCAATATTGAGTGTTCTATTTAAGCGGTAATCAGACTCAAGCACATATAAGTAAGATGACTGCTCGCAAACCCATCTCCAAAAAGTTCATTATTTCCATAAAATACTATTCCCATAACAGCGCTTATGGTAAATAAAAATAATGATCCAAAAGCTCACTAAATTTACACCACAAATTACACTGTGGCTATCTCAGCGAGTTAAAACATTGATACTATTCGCCTATAGTCAAAGGTTCAAGCCCTCACTAAGGAACCGAACCAGTAAGAAAATCTGATTGATTCTTATAGCTATATCTTATTCATAGTCCTCTAACAACTCTAAGCTTTCAGCCATATCCATTATCGCTTGCCAGTGCTTAGGTTCAAGGGGAATAACCGTCAATTGCTGACAGCCTTTTCTAAGTAATAAAGAATCTTCAAGAGCCGGTATGAATTTAATAGCAGATAAGGGTAAGGTTTCTATCAAGGCCTGCTCAAAAGTAACCTCCACCATATACCAGCGTGGCTGTTCTTCGGTCGCTATAGGGTCATAATGGCGATGTTCAGGATGGAACTGACTGGGATCAGGGTAGCCCGCCTTACTGATAGTCATGATTCCAGCGACACCAGAGGGTTTGGCGCTTGAATGATAAAAAATCACTTGATCACCGACTTTCATATCATCACGCATAAAATTTCGGGCACGATAGTTACGTACGCCGTCCCAAGTATCAGTCCCCATGCGGCGCAGGTCGTCAATACCAAAAAACTTAGGATTAGATTTCATTAACCAATACGCCATGCTTGATGTCCTTTTTTCACTGTTGTTAGAATATTATCAATATCTGCCAACCATTTTGCCTATAAGTGTAGACGGTTAGTATTAGCGTTTGTTACTGGTTATGTTATCAATATAGCCTATTTCAGCTCTTATCTTTATCACTCATTGTTTTTTTAGCAGACAACCACTATTAATCAAATATCATCAAAGCTTTGCTTTTATTGGTTTAGCCGTTACTCTAGCCAGCCACATCTACTGCTCAATGCAGTCTTGCAACTATAAGTTTATCCTATGTCAATATCTCAACCTGATACTAATAACAATATTCATAAAGCTGAGGCTAAGCAAGATAATGCAAGCTTGCCTATTATAAAAGCGTTAGATATTCCGCTAGCGCTGTACATTCATATTCCATGGTGCGTAAAAAAGTGCCCTTATTGTGACTTTAATTCACATGAGTTACCAGTGGATAGTGAGCAGGCGCTGGATGAGAGATATGATGAGTATGTAGATGCGCTACTGCTAGATGCAAAACTGCAGCAGCCCTTGACTCAAGGACGTCAGGTCAGCTCAATATTTATTGGTGGGGGCACGCCGTCGTTATTGCCTATTTTGCAATATCAGCGCCTATTTGCTGGATTACGTCAGATCTTTGACTTTGCTGATGATATCGAAATTACTATGGAAGCTAATCCCGGAACCTTAGAGCACGCGCCGTTTGCTGAATATCTAAAGGTAGGAATTAATCGATTGTCCATAGGAGTACAAAGCTTCTCTGCGGAGAAGCTAGTAACGCTTGGGCGTATCCATGATCCTATGCAAGCTGTAACGGCCATTAAAGCTGCACGCGAAGCTGGCTTTACCCGAGTCAATGTAGACTTGATGCATGGCTTACCGCAGCAAACCCTCGTTGAGGCGCTACATGACATCCAAACCGCCCATGATACGGGTGCCACGCATATCTCATGGTATCAGCTAACTATCGAGCCTAATACAGTATTTTATCGAAGTCAGCCCATCTTGCCCGATGAGGATGACTTGGCAGATATTGAGCAGGCAGGCAATGCGCTACTACAAAGTTTAGGCTATAGCAATTATGAAGTATCGGCATGGGCGGGGAGGTTAGATCAGCCTTGTCGTCATAATGTGAATTACTGGCAATTTGGTGATTACTTGGCGATTGGAGCGGGGGCGCACGGCAAAGTGACGGTTAGTGATGATCAGTCAAAACGCTTAGCAAATATACTATCAGGCTCGATATTAAAGGGTGCATCATCGCTACAGCCCGATATTTATCGCTTTAGTAAATCACGACTACCGAAAGATTATGTTGCTTATCAACACTTATCAGACCTGACTGTAGATAGCTCTTTTATAGCGGATACAAGCAAGAAAAGTGCGCCTAAAATGGTTGACTGGCATACGATTGCTAGTGACGAATTAGTTAGTGAGTTTATGCTCAATGCCTTACGCTTGCATACTGGGGTAAGTTGGCAATTATTTACTCAGCGCACTGGCTTGGCTTATAGAAACATTGCAGCGAAAGTAGATAAGCTGGTGAACCAAGGCTTGTTGGTCGCTAGTACAGATAGACTGCAACCGACTAAGCTGGGTCAGCGCTATCTCAATCAAATCCTGCGAGAGTTTCTGTGATTACCAAATCACATAGTGGGGCCTAAGCCGTATCTTTAAGCAAAAAAAGGCTTACCAAATGGTAAGCCTTTTATAACTTCTAAGTAGCAGTAGCTTAGATTTTTTTCTGTACTTCTTTAGCAGTACCAGTTACGGCATCGCCAGCGCTTGATACGTCTTGGCCAAAACCTTTGAATGTGTTACAACCAGTCAATACAAACATAGCAGCTAAAGATGCGATAATTACTTTTTTCATAATATTTTCCTCAAAATGGATGGATAGTGCAGGTAAAACAAATGACGCTAAGCGCTTTGCTTGAGCATTATTTATCAAATATTGAATAGGTAGTTCTATGAAGAGATTAAATATCAATCTTAACATATGCTTGCTATCCGACACAGACATCATAATAAAAGTTAAAAAATATGCAAAGTATCAAAGTGTAATTATTACTAATAAACTGTAACTTTTGATTACCGTGATCAGCTTTAAATCGCTATCTCTGTAAATTTCTATAGACAGTTACTGAGCTTGCAACATCATAAAATATATTTTTGCATTATACTACAGCTGTCAATTTTTGGTCTTTTTTTAATTTATGGAAACTCTATGACCATTCATATCGTGCTAGTAGCACCAAAGATGCCTAGCAATACTGGTAACATCATTCGATTATGTGCTAATAGTGGTGCGCAACTACATTTAGTGCAGCCGCTAGGTTTTGAGCTAGATGACAAAAAGTTGCGTCGAGCAGGGCTTGATTATCATGAATATGCTCAGTTGCAAGTTCATGATAATTGGGCAGCCGCTAAGCAGGCTCTAATCGCTTCTGACTGTCACATTATTACTGCCTTGACTACTAAACTTAGCAAGCCCTTCTACGATTATAGCTTTACTGAACAGGCTGATGCTGCTCAAGCTAATGTTAGCAATGTCGCTTTAGTATTTGGCTCTGAAACAGCTGGGTTAGTTGATGAGATACGAGAAGACATTGGTGTTAATAATTGGCTAAGACTACCAATGCTGCCTGATTCGCGCAGCTTAAATCTGTCTAACAGCGTAGCAATATGTCTCTATGAAGTATGGCGACAGCAGGGCTTCAATGGTGACAACGGTCGCAGCACTGGTTATGATACTTTGACTGTCTATGATGCCAAATAGCGAGTTTAACTGAGCTGGCTTAAAAAAAGCCAGTTCAACGATGAGTTAACTACGCTGAGAGCTGAATCTAGAGAAGCTGAAAAAGTATATATAAAATGCTGCTAACTACTAACTATTAATTACTAACTATAAACAGTTTGGTGGTTTAGGTAGACCAGCTAAGCGATTGACATGACGCGCCACCAATCCAGTGTTAAATAGCTGCTGTAGCTTTTGGTTACTGATGTCGTGCTCAGGTAAGGTCTGCTGTAGCCATTTGATCAGTGGACGAGTAGCAGGAGCATGATTGAATTTATCAAAAAATTTGCGAACTTGCTGTAAAACGGCTAAATGCTCGCCACTTAGCTCAACCTCTAAAGTATCGGCGAGTTGCTGGGCGATAGCTGCTGTCCAAATATTATGATTACAGAGATGGCCGTCTTCGTCCAATACTAAGGGGGTGGCGTTACTAAGCTCAGCATCACTTTTATTACAGTCCCTATTATACGCGCTACAAGCCGTGCCAGTTACCTCAGCATTTAAGGTTTTATCGGTCATAAGGCAATAGTCACTACTTTATCGAACGGCTGACTGTCAGCATAATCACCTAGAGTCAAAGCCACCCATTCACTATCGGTCAATATAGCGGTGAGCTTGCTATCAAGATTGAGTCGAACTGCGGTATCACTACTAAGTTGCGCCACATCATCAGCTAAGGCATAGATGGCTTTGATATCTACTATATCGGCATCATCGAGATAAGCGGTTAACCATGCAACAAAAGCCACTGTTGAACCGAGCAAGATAATACTGTCACCGTCCTGCCAAGTAAGAGCCATCTCACTAGTACAGCTTCTTAGGGTATCCATCGTGCTATGTAATTGATATAGAGTTGCCATGCAAGTGTCCGTTTTTACAAAATAGAGAGGCTAAAAGCGCTTGGGATAAGGTTTGCAATAACCCCTAAAAGGTTAATATTTGCTCGAAGTCTTGGCTATTAACTACTTCAGGAATGAGCGTTAACTGGCTAGCTAAGTCGATAGGCACCATACCTGTCAGCCAACCGCTAAAGACATCATTAGGTAGCCAAGCTGCTGGCATGTCATATAATTCTAGCGATTGAATCATGCCGTGCAAGCGTGATTTAGGCTGCATCAATAAGCCAAACACTGGCGCATCTAAATAAAGCTGCACTTGATGACCAAAAGTCGCTAAGGTTAAGGCCAGTGCGCAGCCCTCATAGCTTGCCATCTCAGTCGGAGTACGCAGCTGAATCAGTAACTTCATTATTTATCCTTACTTAGGCTTTGATGTGGCTTGCCATTGTTATGGTTATTGCTTGATTGCCATTTTTGCTAAAACTGTATTAGACGGCAGTCACTTTGCATCATCATAGCCAGATCACTTAAGCCGACTAAGTCAAAACCTTGAGCGACATTATTACCCTGTAATTGATGACGGGCGCTATTATCGCTATCACTAACACCACGACTAAGGGCAGTGCTGACACAGACAGCTAAGGGTAACTTATAGCGCTGCGCAAGTGCTTGCCACTGTTGGGTTAGATTGGCTTGATCGGCAGATTGCCAACGTAGGCGATTGGCTATATGGGCGGCATCCGCATAAAAGAAAAGCTTTAAGGGTGTACAAGCGACCTCACTGCTGTCAGAGATCTGAGTTTGATTACTAGTATTTACTTCAGCCGCTTGTTCAACGAAAGCACGAGCGTAGCGCAATGCTAGCTCAGCGAGTGGATGGCTAGGATCTTTGGTAATTAACAATAGCGGAGTAACAGTAGTCATAAGCGTAGCATCACAAGTTGTCGGGTTTTATGGTTGTTCATTGTTATTAATAGTCACTGAAGAATATTATTAAGTCATTTTTAACGTTATTGAGTCTATTATGACAAAGATAGATGCCCAAGCAAAGCGCAGTGTCGCCTCATAGAGTGATGTGGTTATTTTATTGGGTATCGACTGGAGCATTAGTGTCGACATCAGCAACTTTCACCATTTGCTTGCCGATATTCTCACCTTCGAATAAGCCAATAAAGGCTGAAGGTATATTTTCAAAACCTTTTATCAGGTTTTCTCTGTAGGTCATTTTACCTTCATTATACCATTGACTAAGCTGCTGTTTAGCAGCATCGAATTCATCGGCAAAATCATAAACCACAAAGCCTTCCATACGAGCGCTTTTTTTGATCAAATGATGCATAGGGCGTGGGCCTTGTGGTACTTCACCGTGGTTATAATCAGCGATTTGCCCACAGATAGCGATGCGGGCATGCTCATTAATATTAGCGAATACAGCATCGAATAGCTCACCACCGACATTATCAAAGAACACATCGACACCATCCGGACAGGCTTGTTTGATAGCCGCTTGCATATCAGTAGTTTGATGATAATCAATAGCTTTATCTACGCCTAAGTCATCTTGTAGATAGTCTATCTTTTTAGCAGAGCCAGCAATGCCGATAACTCTACAGCCTTTAATGCGTGCAATCTGTACGGCGATACTGCCTACTGAGCCTGCGGCACCAGATACTACTACGGTTTCACCTTGTTTAATCTGGCCAATTTTTAGCATACCGAAATAAGCCGCTAAGCCTGGTATGCCAAGCATGCTTACTGCGGTTGAAATCGGTGCGATATCCGGATCTACTTTTTCAAGAGTATCTACAGCAAAGCTCTGATACTTTTTCCAAGCTAAGCGACCATGAACGATATCGCCTTTCTTAAAATCTTCACTAGCACTATCGATGACTTGTGCCACACTTCTACTAGTAATAGCCTTATCAATCGGAAATTTGTTACCCGCATTATCGCTATCGCCTTTATCCATGAAGCCGCGCATACCCGGATCAACGGATACATAGATACTTTTTAGCAGTACCTCGCCAGCTTGGCAGTCAGGCATATCGATATCTTCAAGTCTAAAAGTCTGTTGATTCACTTGATCTTTAGGATGCTGAGCCAAGACGATCTGTTTATTTTGTTGTGAATTATTCATTTTAATATCCTTTGTTTTATGTTTTATGTTTTATGTTTTTCTAAAGCTTTACTATGATGGGCAATTGTTCAATAATTATTTATTAACTAAACATCGCCTATAATAAAAACTGTTGGTTTTGATGAGCTTTTAATATTAGCTAGCATTTATTAGAGCAGGTTGCTAAGAGCTATTAAGAGCAGCTAGCCTATTTAAGGCTTTATTAAAGCTCGCATCTAAAGTATGGCTCTACCTTGATAATAAACCGCTTCACGTTTGGGTAGACGGGCGACCGCTTCCGCTGAACAAGAGGCTTTGACTAATATAAAATTAGCATCGGCACCTACATAAGGCCAAACTTGCTGGCCTTGATCATCTAAGGGTAAAGTTTGCTTATTATTAGTAGCCATCTGTAAGGCACGATTTAGACAATATTCGTCAGTCCAACCATAAAGTTGCGCGCATAAAT
Source organism: Psychrobacter sp. TAE2020 (assembly GCF_018919485.1). GTDB lineage: Bacteria > Pseudomonadota > Gammaproteobacteria > Pseudomonadales > Moraxellaceae > Psychrobacter. Next base: position 516,518 of record NZ_JAHLMU010000001.1, on the reverse strand, counting down.
TGGCCTTTTGTAGCATGTCACCTAAGCCAAAGGGCGAAAAATTATCCATCAAGTTATCGGTACCGGTTAGCACTTTAACGTGATGTTTCAATAAAGTAGGAATAGGTAGCGCATTTTGACCTATAGGCACACTAGTGACAATACCGATACCATATTCTGCGAACTCAGCGGCTAGATGCTCAAGCTCTAGTGGCGGTAGCATTGCCAGAGCATAAGCATGAGTGATAAAGGTTTTACCTTGTAGAGCTTTGTTTTCTTTAACCCGTTTTATCATGTGCTCCATGACCGCTTTGCCAGAGGGTAAGTCTTCATGCAGATGTATATCAACGCCTTTGTCATAATCTAAGGCGATATCGAACATGATATCTAAAGACTTTTTCGCATCGTCATCTACAATCGTCGGATCAAGACCACCGATAAAGTCGATGTCCATCTGGGCCGCTTCTCGTAATAAGCTCTCAGATTTTGAATAGAGAATACCGTGCTGCGGAAAAGCCACAATTTCCCAGTTAAAACTGTCTTTATAATGGTCTAAGGCTAATAGCAAGTGCTCTAAGCTTTTGAGACCGCTGACTGGGTCTACATTGCAATGACAGCGTGCAAAAGTAGAGCCGTGACTTTGCATTAGTTGGATAGCGAGCTCAGCTCTGTGTTGCGAGTTAGGTAATAACTTAGGAATTAGTTTTTCTTCCAAGCTAATCATATCTTTGATACTGCCAGTCCACGGCGCTGCTTGCCAAGCACCACCATAATATGTTTTATCGATATGGATGTGCATATCTTGAAAAGTAGGTAGCATCAACAAACCGTTAGCATCAACGTTGTCTGAATAGTTCTGTAAATCGTCATTCGAATTACTAGGTAAGCTGGCAGAGCTTATGGCTGGTTTTTTAGTTATCTGTTGAATAGTGCCGTTGGTGACTATAATATCAAAAATAGCCGTTTGGGTAGCGATGACTTGTTGCTGGTCATCATAAATAAAGCCGGTTTCTAAGCGGACATTACTTAGCAAAAAATCATTATTGGTTATAGAGTTAAGCCTAGTAGGCGACATAGAATACTCACTTAGAATCATGGCATGGATTATTTTAAGATAGCGTTGCAAAATATTTAACCAAGTTACGGCTAAGTATTTTTATGGACCCTCAGACAACGGCTAGATCGGTCATGCTCAGGGTATTTATGCTACCATAAAGCTGGTTCAATCCAAGAGTGTCAACGTTGTTAAAAGTAATTTTATGCTAAGCACTGTTGCTGTAGATGTCTTTATAATTTTCTAGGAATAATTTTAGGTCATTATAGGCTTAGACACTTACCACTACGATTAGTAGGTTTTGTTCAGTTAACATAATGCTTGCTGCGGTCACTAATATTTAAATAAAAATTAGTGCCACTACTGGTCAAAGCTCAGCTTTAACTATGGTTTTAATGATTTTAAATCTCAATATTCTCAACTATCTCGCCAGGAGTTTGTGTCACTATGTCCTCTGCTACATCCAGTCATAAAGACTACCAGCCAACACCTGAGCAGCTACAAGTTTTGCAAACCGCCAGTGAGTTCGCTTATCAAATATGGGACAGTCGGACCATATCCTGTCAGACATTTTTACGCAGCTACCCATTAGAGCAGACGCTTACTCGCCAGCAGATCGACGATTTGATTCAAGATTATACTCTAGATGAGAATTATCAGCTGGCTGATGAGAGTAAGGTGATGAGTGGCTTACGCCATTTACGTATGCTGATGATGATGCGTTGGATTTGGCAAGATGCTTTGGCTCTCATTAAGCTTGAACAATTAACGGATGAGCTCTCTGACTTCGCTGATGGCTGTCTGTTATTTGCCAAGAGTTATACTTATCAGCAGTTAGTATCTAAGTATGGTCAACCCACTTTTATCAATGCGCAAGGCAAGCCACAAGTCGATGATATGGCTATTATGGCGATGGGAAAATTAGGCGCGCAAGAGCTTAATTTGTCCAGTGATATTGATCTGATTTTTATCCATCAAGGTCGCGGCGAGACTGATGGGGATAAATTAAAAGGCACGCGTAGTATTGATAATAAGCGCTTTATGACTCGTCTAGGTCAAGGGGTCATTAGGCTGCTTGATAATAATACGGCTGACGGTTTTGTGTTTCGAGTAGACATGCGCTTGCGTCCTTGGGGCGACGGTAGTGACTTGGCGATTCATCTGTCAGCATTACAGAAATATTTTAGCAATCATGGTCGTGCATGGGAGCGTTTTGCTTGGTTGAAGGCGCGAGTAGTGGGTCAAATTGAATCACCGTTTTATGATGAAATACAGGCAATGATAAAGCCCTTTGTTTTTCGTTATTATGTGGATTACAGTGCGTTTTCAGCACTGCGTGAAATGAAATCCTTGATTCAAAATCAAGTGGCGCAGCGTGAGGATTTGGATAATATTAAGCTGGGTGCTGGTGGTATTCGTGATATTGAATTTATTGTGCAAGCCTTTCAGCTTATTTACGGTGGACGTCAGCCGCAGTTACAGGTCAAGTCTTGTCTACAAGCTATGCAAGCTTTGTATGAGCTTGAATACTTCGAGCCGCTGACTTATGAGAAACTGCAAGCCGCTTATCGATTTTTGCGTCGTCTTGAGCACGCTATTCAGGCTATTAATGATCAGCAGACCCAGCGACTACCTCATGATGAGTTTTGGCAGCATAACCTAGCGTTAACTTTAGGCTTTGCCGACTGGTCGGCCTTGTTAGTAACCTTAAATGATCATCGAGAAGATGTTAACGCGCCATTCGAGCGTATGGTGACGGAACGGCAAATGCCAACGCAAGAAGACAGTACCCTTGAGCCTGCTAATATTGCTCAGCAAATCGCCCAACTTGATACCGTGCTGACGGAACAGAGCCGAGCGCAGTTAGATGCTTTTTGGCAGTCAAAAATGGTGGCAAACCTCAGTGATGAAGCCAGATCCCGTTTGGATGCAGCTTATCCTGTAGTGTTGCATGCCTTGCTTGCTCATCAACAACAGCAACAGCTAGCCAATACCGCCTTGCCCCGATTGATCACTTTATTAGAAGCTATTTGTCGGCGTTCTATCTACTTAGTCATGCTGGCTGAAAATCCCAATGCGACCGTCGAGCTGATTCCCATGCTATCGGCAAGCCCCTGGATTGCTAATGAGCTGGCGCTATACCCGGTATTGCTCGACACCTTTCTACAGCAGCGCTATCGCCACTTACCGGATAAGCCTGAGCTGCGTGATATATTGCGTCAACGCCTGCTGCGCGTAGAGCGTGATGACGAAGAGGAGCTGCTAAGCGTACTACGGCTGTTTAAAAAGAATCAAGTGTTAGCGGTAGCGGCCAGCGATGTACTGGCGGAAAGACCGATCATGAAAGTATCTGACTCGTTGACTTTTATTGCCGCTGTGGTATTAGAAGCGGCGCTTGAGCGTGGTTTTTCTGAGCTAGTTAGACGTTATGGTTATCCTATTGGTCAAGACGGAGATCCAGTAACAGAGGCCGATTGCGGCTTTGCTATTATCGGCTATGGCAAACTTGGCGGGCTTGAGCTTTCTTATTCTTCTGATTTAGACTTAGTGTTTTTGCACAAGATAAAAGAGCAGGGCATGACGACTGGTGAGACTTCCGTTAGTGGTATGAAGTTTGCCGCTCGTTTGGCACAAAAGTTAATGACTTATCTAAACACTCAGACTCGAGATGGTCGCGCTTATGAGATAGATATGCGCCTACGACCATCTGGCAATGCGGGGATGATGGTAGTCTCCTGTCATGCGTTTGAGACTTATCAGTTGAGTAAAGCTTGGTCTTGGGAGCATCAAGCGCTAGTTCGTGCACGGGCAATATGTGGTGATAAAAGGGTGATGGCACGCTTTTGTGATATTCGCCGTGAAGTACTAGCGCTGCCACGCACCTTAGATGAAGTGCGCATAGAAGTGACTAGTATGCGTATAAAAATGCAAAAGCATTTAGGCACTAGCCAGTGGGAACAACAAGAAGGTAAGTTTCATTTAAAACAAGATGCAGGCGGTATCGTTGATATCGAGTTCTTAGCGCAGTTTGCAGTATTGGCTTATTCTCATGACTATCCTAGCTTGACCAAATGGAGTGATAACGTACGTATCTTTGAGGAAATGGCATTACTGGGTATTTGGAGCACTGGGATCTGTCAAGACTTGACTGATGCTTATCTGCGTATTCGTGCTGCCAGCCATCAGTTAGCACTCTCCGAACAATCACTGCTAGTAGATGAAGGATTATGGGTGGAAACGCGCACTTTAGTACAAGGTCAGTGGCAGCGTTTGATGGGTGTTTAGCATAAATAAAAGCCCTGTAAGGGTAAACTAAAAGATTTCATTTGCGATAGCTGCTGGTGATATAATCTCTCGCAGCTTGCAACAATAACTCGCTTAACTGTTATAGCACTCAAGCAATCGAGCAGTAAACTAGATAATAAAATCACGATAAAAATTAAAACTTAACATAAAACTCAACATACAAGTTAGACGTTAGCGCTAGCATAAGGAATATCGAATGAACATGGCAACACAAGACGGCAAGCTTTGGATGAATGGCACGATGATCGATCAGCCCGATGCCAAAATTCATGTACTTACTCATAGTTTGCACTATGGTATCGCCGTATTTGAAGGGGTTCGTGCTTATCAAACTGCTGATAAGCGTACGGCTGTATTTCGTCTAAAAGATCATGTAGATCGTCTGTTAGGCTCAGCAAAAATCTTCCAAATGCAAGTGCCTTTTGATGCTGCAACTCTTGAGCAAGCACACAAAGATGTAGTCAAACAGAATAACTTAGCAGAAGCCTATATCCGTCCATTAATATGGATTGGCGCTGAGAAATTGGGCTTAGCAGCTCATGATAATAGTATCAATGCTATGGTTGCTGCTTGGCATTGGGGCGCTTATCTTGGTGAGGAGGGCATCCAAAATGGTATCCGAGTCAAGACTTCCTCTTATACTCATCATCTGCCAAATGTCACCATGTGTAAGGCCAAAGCCTCAAGTAACTATCCGGTGTCTATCATGGCTAACCGTGAAGTGACTCGTAACGGCTATGATGAAGCGATCATGATGGATTCACAAGGCTATGTATGCCAAGGGTCAGGTGAGAACTTATTCTTAGTCAAAGATGGTGAGCTACATACACCAGATCTAGCAGGCGGAGCCTTAGATGGTATTACTCGTCGTAGTATCATTCAATTCGCTAACGATTTAGGCATTAAAGTCACTGAGCGTCGTATCACTCGTGACGAGTTTTACTTAGCCGATGAAATATTTATGACAGGTACTGCTGCTGAAGTCACTCCTATTCGTGAATACGATGACCGCACTATTGGTAACGGTGGTCGTGGCCCATTGACTGAAAAACTGCAAACCTTGTACTTCGATGTGGTTCATGGCCGCAACGAGCAATATATGGACTGGTTAAGCTTTATTGACTAAGCTTTAGTAACTAGGTTTGTTAAGCTAGAGTTTTTTAATTAAAGCTTTTTAGCTAAGAAGAGCGCCAATAAAAAGCCAAGACTTGTTACGAGTCTTGGCTTTTTATTGGGCTAAAGTAAAAAAATAATTATAGTCTACATAGCTACGATATCAGACCAACGCACCAACCTAACTTGCTGTTGCTGTAATAAGTCTTCAAATTGATTGCTCATCAACCAGGCAAATTCGCGCTCACGTGCCCCCTTAATTTCATCTTGCCAGCTATTATCAGGGACAGCAGGATGGCACATTAGTAAAGTAGTCGTTACATCACGTGGTAAAGACAACGGTACAGAATGAATAGGCGGGGTGGTCGACCCATACTGAGCATAAGTCCCCGAAGACTCAAAAGTAAAAGACTCGATATATAAACCTGGCTGCAGATATCTAGTCCGTGGAGCTGCACTCAGCCATTTGTCCCATAGGGCTGCTAGCTGCTGGCTAGTAACATCAAAACCATAAACCCCACCGAATTTATCATTAGTAGCGATATTATGCTGCCGACATAGTTTATTCCATACTCGACCGCCAAGAGAATAGATAACCCAAGACTTAAAGTCGTTAACAAGAGGAGTGGTCACGCGCGCGCTAATAGCATGATGCGAGCTTTTATTTGCCTTATCATTGCTACTACCATAACGGCTAGTTAACTCTTGGATCAAACGCTCGCGTATGATCGGGAACTGATGAATGTGCTGATGACCATCAATAAATGCTGGCGCACGATTGAATTTATCTTCAAAACTATCTAACTGATGCTGGATAACCTCAGTCACTTGCATGGGTTTTAATCGACGTAAATAGCTAGCTATAATCAAAGACTTAAGCGTAGCACTTAGCGTTGATGGGTAGACACCAGTCAAATCTAAATGGAGACCAATATCGACATTCATTTCAGCCAGCTTAGTGATATCGCTATCACTGATATTGCCGCCGACCATATAGCTACTAGCACCAATAATTCCGCGCTCAGCCAAACGTATTACCGCCTTATTGACAGCGTGTGATAGTCCTAAGTCATCAACGTTAATGATGACCGCGCGGGCGTTATTAGGAGGAGAGCTCACGTTATTTTGAGCCTTATTATTTTGAGAGGTGTTATTCATGATTTAAATGCCCAAAGTTTACCTAATGCAAAAGTCATCACGGTGATAATACCAGTGACTACCAACCATATTATTATGTAATAACGCTCACCGAACCAGCTTAGTCCTAAGACAAATAAACTCTGATTGGCTATAAAACCCAGTAATGAACTGGCAAACCATTTTAGTAGTATTGGTAATGAAAGGCGCCAAGATGAAGGTGCTTTGTTAGCGTTGGCACGACGATTTTTTTTATAGTCATAGTTATTGCCATTATAATTATTACCATCATAGTCATCGTTATTAAAACTATGTTTATCAGTACTATTGTTGGACTGACTAAAAGTAAGATAAAAATGGCCAAAAAAACTAACAATAAAAGCTATTAAAAAGGCGACAACATTAGCCCATGCCGGACCAACAGTAGTAAAGTTTACAACGCTTATAAGTATCAAAAAATGCACTAAAGCTGCACTAGCACCAACAGCTAAAAACCATAATGCTTGCTGCGATGCTGACTGAGTTATAGCAATTTTATTCATTATTGTTCGTTGTTTTGTTTGGTTAAAGAAGTGGATATCTCATAGCTATTAATGCTGATGTCACGAGTTATGCCATTATTGTTATCGGTGCTACTAATAGCTTCATCAATTAAGTATAAAGGGCGCTGTTTTACTTCTTCGTAGAGACGACCGACATATTCGCCAATGACTCCAATGCAGACTAGCTGAATACCAGTGGAGAACATAATGCCAGCGGCAACAGTGGCCCAGCCAGCGACGTCACTGCCAAACAATAAGGTTTCGATAACGATGTAAAGACCATATAAAAAAGCTAGTGCTGACACTATAAAGCCCATACGTGATATCAAGCGTAAAGGTTTTTGCGAAAAAGAAGTAATACCTACTAAGGCCAACTCAAATAGACTACCAAAGTTAAACTTACTCTCGCCAGTATCGCGATTATCAGCAGTGAAGGGCAAATAAACCGTATTGAAACCTACCCAAGCATATAAGCCTTTCATAAAACGTTGACGCTCAGGCAATGAGCGCAGCGCCATTACTACCTTACGATTCATCACTCGAAAGTCGCCAGCATTGGGGCGAATCTCGTAACGCTGACGGTCTTGGATAAACAAGTAAAAACTACGCTTTAAAGTTTTAGCCAGTTTGCTCTCATGAGGACGGTTAGCCTGAATACCGGCAACCATGTCAATATTAGACTGCTCAATCATGCTAAGCATTTGGGCTAATACTGGCAAAGGATGTTGGCCATCGGCATCTATCATTGCTACTAACTCACCTTCTGCTCGGGCAAGCCCAGCACTCAGCGCTGGCTCTTTACCAAAGTTACGTGATAAACGTAATAAAATCAGCTCAGTGTTATTAGGCCGACTCGGCATTAAAGTTGTCACTACTTCTAATAGATGATCACTACTACCATCGTCAACGATGATGATCTCACAGCTTAGGCGCTTATGGTTATTTTTATCAGCAGTATCGTCGGCTTTAGGCGTAGCTAATGCTGCGGCAAACTCAAATACTTGTGGTAAGAACGCCTGTAACGCTTCAGCATCATTGTAGGCTGGCATAATGATAGACAAGTACGGTAAGTAACTATAATCCTGCGACATGAAAAACTCGTTAAGGTTACAAAGAGGATTGAGGGTTTATTATTAGGGTGTGATGGTTCTAATTAGTAACTACTTAATATAATAGATGGATAGCCTTTGATTACAGGCTATCTAGGATATATAGGCTACTTAGCACAGTTGCTGGGAATATAAGCAACCCAGTTTATGGCTAACGGCTCAGTGATATTTGTATCTCGCCAAGCCATTCTCCATTGACCTTGTTGCTTAGTCAATAAATTAGAGTTGGTTGCACTTTCTTGCTGATTAGCCGTACTTACAGCTACTTCCTCTAGCAAAGGCAAAACGATATCGTCTTGTTTATAACTATTAGTATTAGCACCAGTTTCCTGCCAGATTACTAGAGTACCGTTTTGTTGTAAGCGCTCAGTATTCATCCATGGTGAATGGCTAGCAGGGCCTGATATCATTTGTGAGGGAAAACCGTTATTCATAGCCACTAAAGCACCAAGCCAGCGATCACCTGATACACTGTCTAATGGACAATTACTCAAAGACTGCCAAGTAGCTTGTGCTTGTGCCGCAAGTGCCTGTTCTGGCCATTGCATCCTTGATGGCTTATCGCGTATCTTATCACCAAACCCTACGTATATCACTGTCAATACCGTAGCGAGTATCAACCAAATAATAAGCGCCTTAGTTATCTTGATCGTAGTTAGCTTTTGGCTGGCAGGGGTGATAAAGGAGGCCGCAAGAAGTCCTGATAGCGCCCACATCGGCATACCCCACATATCACGCAGACCTATGCCAAATACTAAGCTCAATATGATTAGTACCCCTATAGGAGCCAGCCAAAGATACCAAAGCAAAGAGGCACCCTTTGGCAAGCTATGCTTATAGTCGCTAATAGCCAATAAGCGTTTACGATTAAATAATAATATCAGCAGTAACGGAATATGAGCCACTAGTTGGGCGACGATAAAGCTTAGCCAACTAAAATGACGCTTAATGTTATCGGCAGCTTCACCCACATCATGGGCGCGGCCACTGGCATAACCGAAGGGCAGCCAGTCATGGCTTACTAGCCAATATAAGTGCGGTGCAAATATAGCCAGCATAATAAAGGCTGCTAACCAAGGCTGTGGCTGTTTTAATAGCGGCCACTGTCTTGGCAGAATCAAGTATAGCGCCATCGGTAGCAGCAAAAATACTACGCTGTACTTAGTGAGCATACCAAGGCCACCCAACACCCCTAGTAATAGCCAGTCGGTTAGACGGTTGCGAGTTAAGGCTTGATAAAAAGCTAAATACAATCCGGCCCAAATAGGAAATTGAGCTACATTATGATTAAACTCAAGGCTAGGGTAAGTATAATAAACTACTGCCAAAGTCAGCACGCTGCCCAACAGTGCAATAGCTTGTGACCAAATTTGCTTGCCCAGCTGATAAACTAAAAAAAGCGTTAATATTACATAGAGCTGGCTGAGTAAGTAGGGGCCAACATGACCAAAAATTTTATAGAAGCTGTATAATACCCAAGATGAAAATGGGGGATGCTTGTAATAACCCCATTGCCATTCGCTGCCCCAGTTGATACCTTCACTGACATCGAATGGTACGCTACTAGCAAGAAAGACTGGGGCGATTGACCAAATCAGGAAATAAACCAATAACAATAGACCAAATCTTTGCCATTGCTGTAAGTTACTTTTGCCAGTATTGCTACTATCTTTAAAATCACCATCTTTAGAAGTAGAACTGGAGAGAAGTTCGTTATCAGGGGTCATATTTGAACTCTTCTTATCATGCAAAGGTTTGGAGTCATTTTGAGGTTGCTCGACATAACACTATGTCATGAGCGACTCTAAATAGTTTGGATGATAGTATAAAGTCTATTGCTAGTAAGTCATAGTCAGAGTTATCATTCTATCTAAATTTATAGATATAGCTAAATTCAATTATTGACTAAATAATTGCGCCGTCTGTAAAAGCATGATGTGATAATTTTTTGTTTTCTAATATCGTTATAAACTTATGAGAACGTCTTATGAACAATGACACTATCCGAATATTTGTTGGTTGTGATCCTAATAACTGTGATTTAGAACAAATGATGGTATTGGACTACAGTATTCATAAACATACTAGTGCGCCTGTTGAAATCGTATGGATGCAGCTATCACGTGATCCTCAGAGCTACTGGTACTCTAACCCTGAAACGGGTGAGGGCTGGAATACTACTAAATGGGCCACCCCTTTTTCAGGATTTCGTTGGGCAGTTCCGGAGTATTGTAACTACTCTGGAAGAGCAATATATATGGATGCCGACGTTATTGTTTTAGGCGATTTAGCCAAATTATGGCAGCATCCTATTGCTGGGCAAGCTATCGTTGCAGCCAAAACAAAAGCTGATATGACACGTTTATGTACTTGTATCTGGGATTGTAGTAAAGCACAAAATGTTATCCTGCCTATGGAACAGCTTAAGATGGATGCTGACGGTCATCAAAAAATGATGGACTTACTAAAAGAAAAAGCGCAATTGGTGCAACCGTATCAAGACAGCTATAACTGTGTCGATGGAGAAGAGCTGGCAATCGAAGATATCAAAATACTGCATTACTCAGATATGGGCACTCAGTTTAGCCATAAATATGCGTTAGCAAGAGTTGAGAAGGAAGGCTTTGAGCATTGGTTTGATGGCAAAGTAATACCGCACCCTAGATCAGAGCTTATTGAATTGTTCGATAGCTATTATAACGATGCCCTTGCTGCTGGTTACCAGTTAGATAACTATAGAGTGCAACCTTTTGGCAGCTTTCCAAAAAAGACTCATAAGCGCTATAAAGGTAATAAAGTAACTCGGGCAAATGAGTCTAAGTCGTTTCTATCACGTTTATTTAATCGTTAAACTACCAATGAAGCTACTAATAATGGTTAAAAGAAGGTAGCATGCGAAATTAGTAATCTAATATAACTTAATTTAATGAGTGCCAGATGTCTGCTATCTTATCAAAAAAAGATAAAATCGTTTTGTCTATCAACTCTTTACAAGGCGCAGGTGCCGAGCGTTTTGTATTAACTATAGGGGCAGCTTTTCATCAATTAGGATTTGATGTCCACGTATTAACCTTTAATTCTAAAGTTGAGTTTACCTTAAATGAAAACTTAACTTACCATTTAATTGACTATGAGCGCTATAGGTGGCTACCTAAAGGTAAGATTCGCAATTCGGTCATTGCTCGAACCGTTGATCAATACATAGGCAAAAAAATTGGTCATCCTATCCTAGTTTTATCGAATCTTGAACGCTCGGATGGTATTTTTTCTTATAGTAAATTGCCCAATATTGTTTACGTCATTCATAATACTTTGTCATTATATTATAGGTTTTCTCAAGCGGATAATCTTCAGCAATTGAAGTCAAAATTGATAGCTACTTATTCTAAGCATCCTTGTGTCTGTGTCAGTGCTGGGGTTAAGGAAGATTTTATAACCCAGTTTGGGGATATTACTCCAATAGCAGCTATCCATAATCCGATAGATAGATACGAGATTCAAAAGTTAGCCGATGCCTTTGTCCCAGAGTATCAAAACTATATCATTCACGTGGGTAGCTTTAAAGAAGCTAAGCGCCACGATATACTGCTGAAAGCTTATGCACAAACTGATCAGTCTTTACCGTTACTGCTACTAGGCCAAGGAAAGCTACAAAAAGATATAGAGCAATTAGTTACCCAGTTGGGACTGACGGATAAGGTAGTATTCTTAGGTTTCTGCGAAAACCCTTATCCTTATATCAAGCACGCAAAGTTTAAGGTGCTAGCCTCAGATTGGGAAGGATTTGCTCTAGTAATAGCAGAAGCTCTAGCGCTTGGCGTACCTGTTATTAGCACCGACTGTCCATCTGGCCCAAGAGAGCTTTTACCGGAGAACAATTTGATGCCAAAAGCTGATATCAGCGCCATCTCTAAAAAGCTAAGTCAGGCAATGCAAGATCCACAGCAGTTTTATGCTGACTTTGATGAAGCACTGTTACCTACTACTATAGCTGAGAAGTACTTGGCATTTATACAAAGCTAACTGATGCTGAATGTGCACAGGGCTAATTTTTAGAACCATTGGAAATAAAAACACGCAAGCACAAGTGGGGAGATTTTTAGCCGTTCTGCAAAGTAGTATAGCTGAATATTGAGCTACAATTCTTATCAGCTATACCCATTGAGACGGGTATTATTTTATCTATTACCGATTATAAAAGTTACTTCACTTCATTATCAAATAGCTAGCAATCGCTATTATAACTAACAGTGCGACGCCACCAATAATCCGATTACGGATTCTAATGTTTTGACGTTTGAGCTTAGTTTGACCACGGCTAGCCTGAAACTGCTCAATGTATATCTCTCCGTCATAGTCTTTATCAAAAATCTTTATGTAGCCCGGATTAAGAGGCTCGACGGATAGGGTATCAGCAAGCTTTTCCATAGCAGTATCTAGGCTGTCTTGATCAACTTGCGTGCGCTTGCCATCTACTTGTTCCTCTATCCACTGCTCAACTAGCCTTATAGTATTAAGGGTGTTGCTAAAGTACATAGTGCTGGCTAAATAATCATGAGACATGCCTGGCATACCTTTAGTTTTGTAAAAGGCAACGTCAGTAGTGATATGATTAAAATAATCTAAAGGCTTTTTGACTAAAGCATCGGCATCTAAATACAGAATGTTTTTATTTGGAAACTGTTGTAAGCATTGCAAAATAAAATGCGGCTTGATGCGAGTGTTGGCTTCCCAATAACCAGCGTCATCAACTTGCTTAAAGTAATAATTTAAGCCAAAGTCGTCCAAAGATTGTTTTAAGGCTAGAGCATGGTTGAGATAGCTATCAGTATAAAAACAACAAACAACAAAGCTATCTGTAGCTTCCATATTGGTGAAAGATAAAGGTTGAGATGTTGTAGACATTTGATACTCTATAAATTTAGATAAGGATAAAGTGCATTAGTATAGGTTTGAGATAGGTTTTTAAAGCTATAAGCTAATTCAAACCTATTTAACTGATAAACTCAATCTAGCCACCATTGAGACTTTTCGTCTGTGTGTAGAGCTCTTAGAGTAGCAAACGCACTGTTATTGCTTTGAAGTTTATCAAAAACGAATAGTAGCATAGTTGTCGCCATTTTATCGACTGCATAAAACTTTTCATAACGACTGCGCATATTTTTTAGACTGTCATCAGTACCGATACGGAAATAAGCGAGTCCGTCATATAAAGGTAGATGGGTGTGGTAAAGCGCATTGACTTTATCTGTTAGTAGTGGGGTTTGCTCGATAGTATCGTTTAGTTGCAAAAACTGCTTAGTCTCATAAACTTTTAAAGTATTTACCAAAGTAACGACATTCAATAAAATAGTAGCTCTGTTATTATTGTCTGAATAATCAATAAACGTATCACAAGCAGAGACAATCCAGCGCAGCGACAAATGCTTTAATAGGTAATCAAACTCACTTTCCCACAAGGCTTGAAATTCAGCAAAGATATCTGTTGTTTTATAATTGCGACGTAGCAGTACCACCAGTGTTGCATGGTAAAAACACAGTTCTGATTGTCCAATAAACTGATGTTTTAAATTATCTAAATGAGCGATTAAGTCTTTAGTTCGTGGCTTATCAGACAGCGCATCAGTGTTACATACGGCTTCTGTAATAATAGTTTCTTTCATCTCGGCAATCGTTTTTTTAGTGAATTCACTAACGATTGCCTGAGCATTGAAAGTTCTTTCACTCTTGAATAGTAAAATAAGTTTACTTTGCCATTTTGAAAGTGCTGTCATTTCATTGAAGCCTTACTCAGAAATACAATGTTAAATTATCGAACAGGTACATTTTGACAAATAGTACCTCATTAAGCTATATCCAAGCCGCGATTTTATAGCTACTTATGCCATAGTTGTAGCAACTTGATAGCATTATAATAAACAATATCACTCTATAGTTGAATAATAATCAACTCAAACTGGCAAGCTCTGTATCTCATCACTTTAAAAACTTCATATATAAAGGCCTCTATGACCAAACCTATTATTCTACTACTATTAAAAGCCTTAGAAGGTCGCGGTGCGGAGCGTATGGTGACTACCCTAGCACGTGCTTATGCAGATAGGGATTATGATGTTCATGTACTTTGTCTAGAAGACACTCAAAAAATGCCACTAGATCCGCGGGTTAATTATCATATCGTGCCATATAATGAACCACTTTTGCCGCAACACTCAGAACAAGCCACTGCTTATAAATCAGTTGCCAAGCGTATCGATCATTATGTGCTTGGTAATATAGGTAAGCCTAATCTAATACTAGTCAATATCTATAAGCTCAATTGGATAATGGCTTATAGTCAATTGCCCAATATTATTAACGTATTACACACGGCGCTCTCTAAACAGTTCGCTGACAAGCTGATAGCCGAACCTGTGCAAACGATTGCTCATTTAAAAATGGTGTATGGGGCATATCCGTGTAGCTGCGTTAGTGAAGGGGCCCGTCAAGATTTATTAGCGTTAATAGGTAATATTAATAGAACCAAGACAATTTACAATCCGTGTGATGTGAAGGCCATTAAGCAAGCAGCAGCACAACCGCCAGATATCAATCATTTTGGTCTGAGCATTAATGGATATATCATTCATGTGGCATCATTCGATATTATGAAAGGTCATCAAGATTTACTACAAGCTTATGCTAAAACAGATCGCAAAATTCCTTTGGTATTAGTAGGCAGTGGCAAACTTGAAGAACAAATAAAGCAGCTAGCTAAGCAGCTAGGTATTGATGGTTGTGTCAAGTTTTTAGGATTTCAAGCAAATCCTTACCCGTTAATAGCAGGGGCAGCACTGCTAGTTCTTACCTCTAAATTTGAAGGGTTTGGTTATGTCATCGTCGAGGCTCAAGCATTAACTGTAGCGGTAATCAGTACCGACTGTCCGTTTGGTCCAAGAGAGTTATTGCCTAAGCAAAGCTTAGTAGCGGTAGGGGATATCGAGGGGTTAGCCAAGTTAATCAGTGCAGCATTGATTAGTCCTGTACGTTATAAAGCACCATTTGATCAGCAGCTACTGCCTAATAATATTGCTGATCAGTATCTAAAATTTTCTGGGAGGTTATAGCAGCGATTTGGGTATATAAGGGGTCGTTAATCAAAGCTATTAGTCAAAACTATTAAATAAATTTTTAGAAATAGCAGAGTGATTGACAATAGGGACGCCGTGTTCTTTATAAACTTTACCTAGTAGGTTGAATGATGGCACGATACGGTCTGTAATAGCTTTATCAAGCTTGCTTGGCGCACTATTGTCTTTATTTTCATAAAATCTAGGCTCAGCACTGTTTAGTAAATCGATACCATATAAATTGATGATAGACACAGACCTAGAAAAAGCCAATTGCGCTGCAACATAAGCTACCGTACCGGCTTCTACAAATCCATAAGTCACATCTAATGAAACGCCGATAGGAGCAGGTTTATGGCTACTATCAATAACAAAGTTAGGATCATTAACAAAGTAGGATAAGGGCTTCTTTTTATTTAGTAATTTTTTCTTAAAAGTTAGTTTGCTAAACCAAAGCCTATTTGATTTAACACCCCAAGGCCTATCTACTGGGTATAAGATACGCATTGAACTATGATAGCTGTGCATAATATCAGGATGAGCAGCTGCTAAAGCCTCAAACACGGCTAAGGTTGCATATAGAGACTGACCTGTGTAATGGTTTTTAAGAATCTCTGGCTGATGATTAATAAAGCGGGCATCACTGATTACCCAGCCGACGACTTGGGTAAAATCGTGCTGAGCAAGTAAACTAATACTACCATTGACAAAAATAGTCGGTATCTCTATCAGTTCTGAGAATGCCAAGTTTGCAGCAGAGGGACCTGAAGCAATAATGTTGACCGCTTGGTTATTCAGACTTTGTTTGGCTTCACTGCTATTAAAAGCGTGAATAGTGATAGGCTGATCGTCAATGTTAAATACAACAGTAGGCGGTAGTTCCAAATTAAGCTCCATTTTATCTTTAAATAATTACTCTAGTTTTTATAGCCAATGGTCTTGCAACCAAGGACTAGGCTTAACGTGTCGATACCATTTTCCACCACCACCATTGATAGCTTCTGGCGGGTTTATCTCACCGTGAAAGATCACAATTTTTGCGTCTTTTGGCAGCTTTGGTGGGCGTAAAAAGTTAAAAGGTACAGGAGCCATGCATTGGTATTTAAAGCTGACACACCAAGTTTTGTCCCAATACTCTAAATGATGATGCTCACGCAAATAATTGGATAAATAAGCTTGTTCATGACGTACTTGTTGGCGGATAGTGTCAAAATTACGCTCAAAATTGCTTAGTAAGTCAGGATACGTATTCATGCCAACGTTAAAACGATAGACTGAGCTATTACCAATCATTCGCCAAGGCTTTTTCCAATCACGGATAATGACTACGCTATCTTCATGCTGGGCTTGGTAAGTAAAGAAGCCATCGATATTATTAACAATAACAATATCGATATCTAAAAAAAGCGCTACACCTTTTAAGTCATATAAATCAGTTTTAAAAGTGGTCAGCTTTTTCCAGCCTCGTTCAGGTCCTGCTGGTAAGTTAAGATCAGGAATAGGATAGCAGCGGATAGCAGCATCGATACCGCTAGTATCATCAGTGAGACAAATCATTTGAAAGTTTAAAGTTAAATGACGGCTGACCATATTGTATAGGCGATTGACATATTCAGCACCATACTTATCACCCCATTTCATACAGATAACGTAACGCTGATCAGCTGAGCTATTGTCAGTAGCAGTTTCGATGATGGAAGAGGTTTTGGAGCTGTTGATAGTCATAAAGAACTCGTCAGTGAAACACATAGAACGGGTAACTAGTTGTTTAAATCCATAGGGGGATTTAGGTCAACAGTACTGTTACGCTTAGTAAGCACATAAGCAGCGATTGTTTTTTTATCACTATTATAGGGATTACCTAAAATAGGTATATGCTTAAAACGTCGATAGCCCCACATATAATGGCTACAGTGTGGTCTGATCATTCGCTCCATAGCCTGATTAAGAGCATAGGTAGAGACCGCAGAATCGCGGCTATATAATGCTGGATCATCGAATTTATAACAATGAATATCAAAGCCATGACCATCGCTACGACGAATACAAGACAGGCCTACTAAAGCACAGTTGGTTTTGTTGGCCAGTTTGGAAGCTAAAGTGCTAGTTAAAGTTTCCACCCCAAAGAAAGGAACGATTACACCACCTGAAGGTTCAGGAACATGATCAGGCAGTACCATACTAAAGCCGCCCTGTTTTAGCGTTTTAAAAACCGCCTTAACCCCACTACCGTCAGTAGGGACTAAAGTAGCATTGAGACGCTGGCGACCTTGCAGTACAAACTCATTAATGAGTTTGCCCTTAACAGGCTTATACATAATAGTGGGGGAACCGAATTGATTCAGCCAAGCATTCATCATCTCCCAAGTGCCTAAGTGTGGCAAGATAGCAAGCATCCCATTATGGTTGGCCAGTCCTTGCAACAAAATATCTTTATTATAGACATTTCGAATCTGTTCAATACTCCATTTAGGAGGCATTGCCCAGCTTTTTACAGACTCAACGCTACTAAGACATTGATTGACAACGATAGCTTTAGTCAACTTTTGCTTTTGTGATTCAGATAAATCGAAATCTGCCAATGTTATATTGGTTTTAATAGTACGTACCAAACTTGCGTCTGACATACGCATGATAATCCAAGCAACAATATGTGCTAGCCCCTGTAATAGAGGCAAAGGCACATATTTGAACAGGTGATAAGGGTTCATGACCAATCACAAGCTATTAGATGAGACTGTAAAACACAATAGTGCATAATCAGATTATCTATTCAGCAGATTTAGTAGCGTCAGCTTGTACTTTTTCTCGTACACGGATGCCTAAATCACGAAGCTGTTTGCTGTCTACTTCAGCAGGAGCTTGAGTTAGGGGACACTCAGCAGTTTTGGTTTTTGGGAAAGCAATGACATCACGGATAGAGCTGGCACCTACCATCAGCATAATCAAGCGATCTAAACCAAAAGCTAAACCACCATGCGGCGGTGCGCCGAATTTTAGGGCATCAAGTAAGAAGCCAAATTTGTCTTCAGCTTCTTGCTCGCCGATACCTAGAGCTTCAAGCACGGCTTGCTGCATATCAAAGGTATTGATACGTAAGCTACCACCACCGACTTCTGTACCATTCACTACCATATCATAAGCTATAGATAGGGCGGTTGCTGGGTTGTCTTTTAGCTCTTGAACAGACCCTTTAGGCTTAGTAAATGGATGATGCATTGAAGTCCATTTGCCATCGTCAGTTTCTTCAAACATTGGGAAATCAGTCACCCAAAGTGGCGCCCACTCACAAGTAGTCATCTGCAGATCTAAGCCGATCTTTTGGCGTAGCGCGCCTATAGCGTCATTAACGATACTAGCTTTATCCGCACCAAAGAAAATGATATCGCCATCTTCTGCTTGGGTACGTTCAATCAAGCTAGCTAGTACTTCATCCGTCATGTTTTTGATGATTGGTGATTGTAGGCCAGACTCTTTATCAACGCCGTTATTGATATTGCTAGCATCGTTGACTTTGATATAAGCCAAACCACGCGCGCCATAGATAGCAACGAACTTAGTGTATTCATCGATTTGCTTACGGCTTATCGAAGCACCCTTAGGGATACGTAAGGCGGCAACACGACCTTTAGGATCATTAGCAGGACCAGCAAATACTTTAAAATCAACGCTTTGCATTAGATCAGCGACATCGACTAATTTTAATGGAATGCGTAAGTCAGGCTTATCTGAAGCATAGTCGCGCATAGCCTCTGCATAAGTCATACGAGGGAACTGTTCAAACTCAACGTCTAACATAGTCTTAAATAGGTGCTTGATCAGGCCTTCGTTAATGGCCATGATGCCCTCTTCATCTAAGAAAGAGGTTTCGATATCGACTTGGGTAAATTCAGGCTGACGATCAGCACGCAAATCTTCATCACGGAAACATTTAGCGATTTGATAATAGCGATCAAATCCAGATATCATTAATAGCTGTTTAAACAGCTGTGGCGACTGCGGTAAAGCAAAGAAGTTACCTGGACGCGTACGTGAAGGTACTAAATAATCGCGAGCACCTTCAGGAGTAGCACGGGTCAAAATAGGGGTTTCGACGTCTAAGAAACCATGGTCGTCCAAGTAGCGACGAATAGTTGAAGTAGCTTTGGCACGGAATACCATGCGTTCTTGCATTTGTGGGCGGCGCATATCTAAGTAGCGATATTTCAAACGCAAATCTTCTGATACCGTAGTGTTTTCATCATTTAATGGAAAAGGCGGAGTTTCAGATTTTGCTAATACTTCAATTTCTTTACCCAATAACTCAATTTGACCACTAGTCATCGTAGCGTTTTCGGTACCTTCATAACGACGACGTACACGGCCAGTTATTTTTAGTACATATTCAGGGCGTACAGCATCAGCAGTAGCAAAAGCTTCTGGGGTATCTGGATCAACGACCACTTGTAGAATACCAGCACGGTCACGCATGTCTAAAAAGATAACCCCACCATGATCGCGACGACGATGTACCCAACCGACGATAGTAATGGTTTGCTCTAATAGATTTTCGGTTACTGCACCACAATATTCATCACGGTAACCGCTATGTACACTCATCTCACTTTCTGTGGCGAGTTGAGTTTGGTTTATAATGCTGTTGGTTGTGATAGGGTCGGTCATAATAATAGTTATCCAGTTGTCTGCTCGATTCAAAGAACAATAATGCAGCCATCGTTAGTAGATTTCAACCCACTCAAATTAACTGGCGCTGTAGATTAGGGCCAGTTAATTGAAGAGTTAGTTGCTTGTAAGCGTTGCAATTTTAGCGATAATAAGCGCTAGCCGTTATATAGACAATTGCCATTAGCAAAAAAACACCATATCAGCAAACTCATAACAATGGAGTGCATAAAAATAAGTGTAAACGCATATTATGCCTAATGTGCTTTTGTTATACAACTCTACTGATAGAATCCTCTGGTAGGGATAGGCTGTATCTGCCCATTTTGTAACTCCTGACTACTAAATAATGCCTGTAAAATATTTTAGCTTTCAATAATCGCTGAGCGACTTGAAAAGTTTTAATATAGGGCTCATATCATGCTGACACTAAAAATATTACTGTTTTAACTTGGCAGCTCCTTGTCATTTAACCTATTAATTAAGGAATACTATCGATGTTATTTCATCCGCCTAAAAATCCTGTCGAACTAAAAGTAATGCATCTTAATGAATCTCAAAAACAGCATCGTGAGGATTTGGTTGAGGCCACTCAAGGTAAAGCGGCGCTCAAACTACTCAAAAAAGGGCTCGCCAAAAAAGCTAAGCAAGCATTAAAAGCTAAAAATAAAAGTAAGAATAAAACCCCAAGTGCGCAAGTTTTTGTCCTTGATTTCGATGGTGATATGAAAGCTTCCGCCGTCAAGCATTTACGTGAAGAGATTAGCACGTTAATTAGTACTGCTAATAAAGGTGATGAAGTCGTCATACGCTTAGAGTCACCAGGTGGCATAGTCCATGGTTATGGTCTAGCAGCAGCACAATTGGTTCGTCTTAGAGACGCGGGCTTAAAGTTAACCGTATGCGTGGATAAAGTGGCGGCTAGCGGTGGCTATATGATGGCTTGTGTTGCGGACAAAATCGTAGCAGCTCCCTTTGCAGTTGTTGGTTCTATCGGCGTGGTTTCGCAGTTACCAAACTTCCATAAGTGGTTAAAGAACCACGATGTAGATTATGAGCAGTTCACTGCTGGTGACTATAAGCGCACCGTAACTGTCTTTGGTGAAAATGACGATGAAGATCGTGCCAAATATCAGCAAGAGCTAGAGCAGACTCATGAGCTATTTAAGCATTTCGTAAACCGTTATCGCTCAATGCTAGATTTAGATAAAGTGGCTACTGGTGAGCATTGGTATGGCGAAGATGCGCTACATCTTAACTTAGTGGACAGCTTGCAGACGTCAGACAGCTATATTTTAGAGCTAATGGAAGATTATGAAGTTTATGCTTTGCACTCACGTCAAAAACCAACCTTTGCTGAAAAGATAGGACTGGCACAAGCAGCAGAGGCCACATTGAGTATAGTAGTCGATAAGTTACCAGAGGCCTTAGCCCGTTTTGACTTTAACAGTCGTCTCAATATCTTAAAGTAAGAATTGATTACAGAAGGTGTTTTTAGCTTAAACTTTAAACTCACTAAAAATTGCCTTTATTAGTGCTAGTTTTTAATAGCCCCAGTGTTTGTATTTTGTAAGGGCGTGACCTAACTAGTCGCGCCTTTTTTGCTGTTTAATGATAATCGCTATGTTATAACTGGATTGAGCAACCACAGTAAGCGCCTGTATACCTTATTATTCAAATGGCTTTTAATAGCTACTGCTACCCAACCTCCCAGCAACCTTCAATAAGATAATTAATCTAGAATAAAAGGAAGTTATTCATGTCTACTAATGATTTGATGTTCACTACTAGTGAGCACGGCCAAGCTATTTACCAGCAAGTAAAAGATTTTATCGCGACCCAAATCGAGCCAATAGAGGCCCAGTTTTGGCAGCAGTGTCATGAGCTCAATCCTGATGGCAACTGGAAGAGTTGGCAATGGCCAGCAGCGTATGAGCAGTTACGTCAGCAAGCACGTGAAGCAGGTCTTTGGAATTTGTTCTTGCCTGATGATATTTTGGGAGCTGGTCTTTCAGTGACCGATTACGCTCCTATTGCCGAGTTGACGGGGCGTAGTTTATTGGCCCCACACATCTTTAATTGTAATGCTCCTGATAGTGGCAATATGGAGCTATTATGGCGTTACGGCAGTAGCATTCAGCAGGACAGATGGTTAACGCCATTGTTAGCAGGCAAGACACGCTCAGTATTCTGCATGACAGAGCCCTCGGTAGCGTCAAGTGATGCCACTAACATGCAAGCAACAGCAGTAGTAGAAGGTGATGAGATTATCATTAATGGTAGCAAATGGTGGTCATCTGGTTTGGGAGATCCTGCCGTTGATTTATTGATCGTTATGGCGCATACCCCTAGCGAAGATAAAGATCGTCATCATCAGCACTCTATGGTATTAGTGCCCGTCAATACTGCTGGTGTCATTATAGAGCGGATGCTAAAAGTATTCGGTGATTATGATGCGCCGCACGGTCATGGCGAGGTAAGCTTTGTTGATGTACGTGTGCCGCTAGATAGCTTTATTGGTGGGCCAGGTATGGGTTTTGAGATTGCGCAAGGTCGCTTAGGGCCAGGTCGGATTCATCATTGTATGCGCTGTGTTGGCGCTGCTGAAAAGTCATTAGAGCTGGCTGTCGGGCGTGGTATGACGCGTACAGCTTTTGGTAAGCCATTACTACAATTGGGGGGCAATCTCGAGCGTATCGCTGAGGCGCGTATCAAAATTGATCAGGCGCGTCTGCTAACCTTATATGCTGCGCAAAAGATGGACAGCCAAGGCACCAAAGCGGCGTTAACTGAGATATCAGCGATCAAAGTAGTAGCACCAACGATGTTGCAAGAAGTAGTCGATATGGCGATTCAAATATACGGCGGTATGGGAGTCTGTCAAGATACTATGCTACCGGGTTTCTTTGCGCAAGCAAGAGCACTACGACTGGCGGATGGCCCTGATGAAGTGCATAAAACTATGATTGCTAAATTGGAGCTTAAGCGTCAAGGCTTTAGCTCTAAGCGCAAGTAGTAAAGCGAAATATAGGCTGATGGCGCTATCAAGACTAGCTAAATAATAGCAACTTGATAGCCGCTACAACCTTACGATGAGCCAGTAAGAACTCATGCAAAATAGCCTAAGTAAATAATAGGATTTCATTGGCCCTTATTAGATTTCGTTTTTTTTAATAAAAATTTGCAGTTAGCTTAGCATCGAGGTAAGGATTATCACATGTCAGACAATAATAACAATCTGCAAAGTAGCCGCTCAAATAACAATGGCAATAACGGTAGCGAAAACCTAGCTACCGACAGCCATACTAGGCAAAAATCCAATAGCACCGATAAATCATTGACCTATAAAGTACTAGATAAAGGCGGTGAGGTGCGTGCAGGCGAGGAGCTTGATGCGCAAGCAGTAACTATATGGCTACGCGAGCAGGGCGTAGAGGTAGTAGGAGAGCCTGTCGTTACTCAGTTCTCAGGTGGGGCATCAAACTGGACTTATCGTCTACAATATGCCAATCAAGACCTTATTCTACGTCGTCCCCCTAAAGGCACTAAAGCCAAATCAGCGCATGACATGGTACGGGAATATACAGTACAAAAAGCGCTAGTAGAGGTCTATCCTTACGTGCCAAAGATGATTGCTCTGTGTACTGACGAGGCGGTTATCGGTGCCGACTTTTATGTGATGGAGCGCATGGAAGGTATTATTCCTCGTGCTAATTTGCCTAAAGAAATAGATTTTGATGCTAGTCAAACTCATGAGCTATGCACTAACGTCATTGATGCCTTAATTAAGCTGCATCAAGTTGATTATCAGCAGCACCCTGAGCTAGTAGCCTTAGGCCGCGGTGAGGGTTACTGTGAGCGTCAAGTCAGTGGTTGGGATAAGCGCTATGTCAAAGCCAAGACCCCGAATGTACCTAGTTTCGCTGTAGTGAGACAATGGCTAGCTAACCATACCCCTAAAGACAGTAACACTTGCGTCATCCACAATGATTGGCGCTTCGATAATGTCATCTTGGCCGCTGACGATCCCACCCAAGTGATAGGGGTCCTCGATTGGGAAATGGCTACTTTAGGCGATCCATTAATGGATTTAGGCAGTGCCTTGGCGTATTGGATTGAGGCCGATGACAATATTATTATGCAGCAGTCGCGTCGACAGCCCACTCATCTTGCCGGTATGATGACTCGTGATGAAGTGGTTGAGTATTATCTTGCCCAGACGGGCCTAGAGCTAGACAATTGGACCTTTTATGAAGTGTTTGGCTTGTTCCGCTTAGCTGGTATAGTGCAGCAGATCTATTATCGTTTTTACCATAAACAAACTAGCAATCCGGCTTTTAAGAACTTTTGGATTATTGTCCATGTCTTGCATGCCAAATGCCTTAAACTGATCGCTAAGTATGAAGGCGATGCGCTGTTTATGAGTTATGTGCAGCCACACTTAGCAGATAGAGGTATTGATGCTACTACTATTGAACAGCTTCCTGGCCCGCTACAAGCGGTAATCAAAAGTGTATTACCTAAAGCTTATTTTGCGCCAGCATCGTCTATCTCAGCGACGGCTAAACACAGTTCTAAAGCAGTTGATGAATAATCGCTTAAGAGTGCTAAGTTTCCTCTAAAAATATAATTACTATAGGCCCTACTTTATGACAACCCTCCTTTTAGCTCGTCACGGCCAAGCCTCATTTGGACAAGAGAATTATGATCAGCTCTCAGAGCTTGGGACACTCCAAGCTAAGATGCTTGGTCAGCATTATGGCAATAGTCAGCGGCGTATAGATGCCATCTTTAGTGGCAGCTTAGTGCGTCAACGTGATTCAGCACAGCACTTTTGGCAATCATATCAGCCAGCCCAAGCCAACATTGATTATCAGGGTTCTACTGCTATTTTAGATCTAGCGAACCCTGAAAGTTATGTATTGCCTCTATTCGATGAATTCAATCACGAGGATGTATTCGTCAAGTCGAATTCGACGCTGTCTACGCAAGCTCAGATTGCCGCTGAACTTAAGCAAGAAAATAAGCCGTTGTCTCGATTGGGTGAGCTGTTTGGGATCGCTATGCAACGCTGGCATGCTGGTGATCATGATGAAGATTACTTGGAGAGCTGGCCACAATTTAGCCAACGTGCACAGCAAGCGCTACAGCAGCTAAGTGGGCAAGTAGACCATCTAGCGCATCTTAATCAAGACAGTACGGTATTAGTATTTACCTCAGGTGGGGTGATTGCAGCCATTACTGCGCATCTATTGCAGCAGCATAGTGCAACTGCCTATCAATTGACTCAGAGCTCAGTCAACACTGGGGTTACTGCTATAAGTATTAACCAACGAAAGCCACAACTACTCTCGTATAACGAGCACAGCCATCTGTTCAGTGCCGGTAATAGTTTTGTGACTAAACATTAGTATTAATTAGTAACTGCTTAGTACTAAGCCTCCAATATCAAGCAATCAGTACTAAGCCTCCAATATCAAGCAATCAGTACTAAGTACTATTTTCCAGCCGTAGGATAACTGGGGTTTTTATCAAAAACAGCTAGCCCAATAATTAGAGGCCTGGCTATACCTGCATAACTACACAACTAGCATTCATTGTTTCGATGATAAGCCTTATAATGTCCGGTTTAACTCAACATTTTTAGGCTTTATCTGCCTACAGACATAGCAAGGATTGCCCATGCAGCATAAACTATTGAACTTGGTTACCCAAGCGGCAAAACAAACTAAGGATCAAGCGTTTGGTGCCATTCAACCTGCCCGTTATCTAGCTACTCTTAACAAAAAGCAAGTCGGAAAAGACCAAACAGTGTTGATTACTGGTGCCAGCTCAGGCTTAGGTGAGGGTATGGCAAGATTGTTTGCCAAATTGGGCTATAACTTAGCGATTTGTGCACGGCGTACTGAGCGCTTAGAGCAGCTTAAAGGGGAGTTGAAAACTAACTATCCTAATATACGAGTTGAGTATCGAGAGCTTGATGTCAGTGATTATGCTGCTATATTCGAAGTGTTCGACAGCTTTGCTAGCGACTTTGGCCAGATAAATCGGGTAGTCGTTAATGCTGGTATTGGTGAGAGTCGCCGGATCGGTAAAGGTCGGTTTGAAACCAATCGCCGTACTGCTGAAATCAACTTTATCTCAGCTTTGGCCCAGTGTGAAGCGGCTATGCAAATATTTCGTGCACAAAATAACGGTCATCTAGTAGTGATATCGAGTATGTCCGCTATGCGTGGACTGCCTAAGCACATGACCACTTATGGGGCTAGTAAGGCGGGCTTGGCACATTTAGCAGAAGGGATTCGTGCTGATATGCTGCTCACCAAGCTCCCAATTAAAGTCTCGACGATTTATCCGGGTTATATCCGCACTGAAATCAATACTAATGCTAAGCCATTACCTTTTCAAGTTGATGCCGATACTGGCACTAAAGCTATAGTAGCGGCGATTGAGTCTGGAGTTGATGAGGCTTGTGTGCCAAGCTTGCCATGGTCTATAGTTGGTCAAGCAATGAAACATCTTCCCTTAAATGTGGTCAATAAAATAAGCTGATGTCGGTAGCATTGTGGTGTTAGTTTTGATTAACAGCAAGCAAAAGCTCTGTAAGTTATTTATTATCAATAAGTAGCTTGCAGGGCTTTTTTATTAATTTTTTATATTTACCATTCAGTAAGGTGAGGAGGCTTTGTAATGTTGGTCCTCACAGTCAAGCGTTTACAAGTATTTAGAAAATCATAGAAAAACGTAACTTCAAATAATTTAAATAATTTAAACAAGTTAAATAAAAATCGGATAACAGTAGTTAAGGAAGAACAAATTGCTTATCGGCATTAAAGAATCGGCGATAAGTGAGTAGCGCGCTCAAAGTGCAGCCAAGAGTACTACTGGCACAAATCAAAAACATAGTCACAATTTGATAGCGTACCGCTTGGCTTGGATCAGCACCCGCAAGTATTTGACCGGTCATCATTCCCGGTAAACTAACAATACCGACCACCAGCATGGAGTTCAAAGTAGGGGTCATACCGCTGATAATAGCGGCTCGCATCGGAGTGTGTATCGCCTCATAAGGGGTGGCGGATAAGGATAGCATCATCTCAATTCGTGGCTGCTGACTATAAAAAGCCTCGACAAGCTGATTGCTAGTCAAAGAGATAGCGGTAAGCGAATTGCCCAGTATGAGACCTAGAATCGGAATAATGAACTGCGGGGTGTACCAAGGACTAACTTGCAATATTATCGTGATAGCAATAGTAGTTACTAGGACTGCTGATAAACTAACGGCAAGCAAAGTATCCGTAAACAAGCCTTTATACACCCGCTGGACTCGGTTTTTGGCAGCAATACCGGCGATCAAAGTCATCATCGTTAGAATCAATAGCACTTCATACCATTGCTCACGGGCAAACACCCAAGCTAGTATCAGCCCTATAAAGCTCAGCTGTACAATAGTACGTACCGCTGCTATCAGCAAAGTAGAGCCTAAGTGCAAACGTAAGCGCCAAGATACCAACATGACTAGCAAAATTAAGCTGCTGGCCAAAGCTATATCAGTAGTGGTTAGCAAGATTTGCAGCTCATTAGTGTTAGTCATAGGGGCTTATCATCAAAAGTGTTTGCCATTTTTATCAGGGCGAGTTTAAGCTGTAAAATACATTTAATCGTAGATCTGATTTAGGCCAGCTTAGTCAGCTGCCCCGCTTGCATCTGCCAATGACTATCAGCAAACGGCATAATGCTATCGATATCATGAGTTATCCATAGTAGCGCACGATTTGAGTCATCATGCAGCCACTTAAGCAACAGTCTAATCAAGTCTGCTGCGGTCTGTGGGTCTAAAGCGGTCGTGGGCTCATCTAATAGCAGTACTTGGGGGTCTAATTGTAATAATCGCAGGATATTTACTAATTGTCGTTCACCACCTGATAGGTAGGCAGTTGACTGATATAATAACTGCTCGTTGCGCTGCAAATAGCTCAGCTGTTTAAGATGCCATTGCTTATCAAACTGCTGATTATGATGAGCATCTAGAGTATAAGGCAGCTGTAGATTGTCAAGGACGCTGCCTTCTATTAGCTGTGGATGCTGACTGAGCAACGCCACTCGAGCTCGCCAGTAGATAGGCGACGAATCAAAAATACTAATCCCATTAAGATCAATGTCGCCTGTACTGATTGAGGTTAGGCCGGCAAGCAAGCGTAGCAGTACCGACTTGCCACTGCCTGAGGGCCCAGTTAAGACTGTCAATTGTCCTGCTAATAGCTGACCATTCGCACCGTCAAGTAGTAAGGGCCGCTGAGTCTCTAAGGGTAGCTGGGTCGATAGTGATTGGCGCCATAAACTGCCAAACCAGCTTTTAACTGCTTTATAAATGCTAGCTAAGTTATAAGGTTTAGATGCTTTGGCAGCGTTAGTGCCAGTTTTAGCAACAGCGTTACTAGTCCCGATACTACTGTCAGTATGAGATCCTAGGGAAGCTGTGCCCCGCGCACTGAGCTCACTAAAGCTCAATAAGGGCTGGTTATTAATAGCAGCAGGAATTGGCAACGGCTATTGACCTTGTGCATGCTGAATCATGGCTTGCTCAATGAGATGATGCAGCTTTTTGGGTACTCGAATCGGTCTAATAGGCGCGGCACTAGGGGCAGCTGCTGGTGCTTGAGTCGCTGCTTGGTTATCCGCTGAGTTTTCAATTGGCGAAGGCGTTTCACTTTTGATTTGATTTTGTACACAAGCGATGACAATTCTAGCGCTACTTAACAGGCTGCTACTAGGACTGGTAGTGGCTAGTGAATCAGCTACTGCTGATTGGCGGTGAATGCTTTGATAAAATATAATGCTGGCTGGTTTTAGGTCAACTTTATCGATTTGCACAGTGATAATTTCATCGAGAAAGATAGCTTTACGGTATTGCAGCTCAGCTTGACTGACTACAAAATGTTGGATTTGACCATCATCAGCTTGCAAAAAATAGGTATTAAGTCCAATCTTAGTAAACCAGTCACGACGGCAGTTCTCAAAAAACACTAAATGATTGGCATGATAGACTATGCCGCCAGCATCGGTATGATTGATATAGATATGGTAATCGGTGGCGAATAGAGGCGTGGTTTGTAGTAATAGATTGGCAGTACTGCTTATTTTTTGATTAGTCATAAAGTGTCTCAATAGATATTAATGATTAGGCGTGTCTACTAGTGTTTTTAGCGTATTATTGGCTATCAGACTAGCATTATAGAAGACAATAGCGGTAGTCATAGTACTTATAACAGCCATAATATTTATACTTTAGCTTAACCACTAGAGCCAAGCAAAGTTTATGTCAGTAGCTCATTAAAATTATATATTTTTTAAAGTAAAACGCTGTTAATAAACCCACTAAAAAGAATAGGATTATGCATGACTTGTTTTGTCAGTTTTAATGTTAATGGTATTCGTGCCCGCCCACATCAGCTAGAGGCTTTACGCGATATAATCGACCCTGATGTCATAGGTCTACAAGAGACCAAAGTACATGATGATCAGTTCCCTATTGATGATGTAGAAGGTCTTGGTTATCACGTAGAGTACTTTGGACAAAAGGGTCATTATGGCGTGGCGTTGATGTCTAAAGAGCCACCTATCTTTGTGCAAAAAGGCTTTCCTGGTGAAGATGAAGAGGCGCAAAAGCGTTTTATTCATGGCCGTTATCTATTACAGGGCCGTGAGATAGATGTGCTTAATGGCTATTTTCCACAAGGTGAGAGTCAAGATCATCCGACTAAATACCCTATGAAACGTGCTTATTATGCTGATTTGATGGCGTATATTGATACGCTAAAAGCTGAAGGACGCTCATTAATAGTCATGGGTGATATGAATATTGCTCCTGAAGATATCGATATTGGTATTGGTGAAGTAAATGCTAAGCGTTGGCTCAAAAATGGTAAAACTTCATTTTTGCCAGAGGAGCGCGAATGGTATGCAGCACTAATGTCACGTGATCTTATCGACACTTATCGTCAGCATTATCCAGAAAGCAATGAGCTATATAGCTGGTTTGATTATCGTAGCCGTGGCTTTAATGACGAGCCTAAACGTGGTATGCGAATTGATCATATTTTATGTACCCCAGATCTCACTGAGCAATGTCTAGACTCTGGTATAAGCTATGAGCTACGTGCTATGGAAAAGCCTTCTGATCATGCTCCTATTTGGTCAAAGTTTGACTTAAGCAAATCTTAATTGTTACCTTATCGACATAAAGTTCAAGGTCAGTTAGTTATAGTAGCTAGTGCTGTTAGACGTCAACTCTAAACAGCACTTTTGATCGCCTCCTGTTAATAATTACTGCTTATATCTACTCTTAGCTATAGCTACGCGCAGTTATATCTATAAATAGTTAGACCTACTAATGAGCGACCACTAAAAATAATTTATTAATCATAATTTATTAATAACAATCTACCAATAATAAGGAGTCACTATGGCTGTTGGCAATGTTGCAGTACCAAATACTATTTATACTATCGATGGCATTACTTTAAGTGCTACTGCCGCTGGGGTACGTTACCAAGACCGCAATGATTTAGTGGTAATAGAGATTGCGCAAGGCGCTAATACCGCAGTGGTCACTACCAAAAATGCATTTTGTGCAGCGCCAGTACGAGTATTGCGTGAGCATTTTGCTGCTAATAGTCCCCGTTATCTAGTGACTAATACGGGTAACGCCAATGCCGGTACTGGTGCTGATGGTAAACGCCGTGCACTGGATATTTGCCAAGCGTTAGCCAGTAAAGCTGGAGTTGATACGACAATGGTATTACCATTCTCAACAGGGGTCATTGGTGAGCCATTAAACAGCGAGGCTATAGTAGCGGGACTAGATACAGCATTGTCTCAGCTAGGCGCGGACAATTGGTTAGCCGCTGCTGACGGTATCCGTACTACTGATACTATACCCAAAGTAGCCAGCCAAAAAGTAGAGATAACTAGTGGTGATAGTAGTATCAGCTACCATATCACTGGGATGTCTAAAGGCTCAGGAATGATTCGTCCCAACATGGCGACTATGCTTGGCTATGTTGCTACTGATGCCAACATCGCAGCTGATCTATTACAAGAGATGCTCACTGCCATTAATGAGCAGTCCTTTAATCGTATTACCGTAGATGGCGACACATCGACTAATGACTGTTGTGTACTAATTGCCACCGGTAAAGCCAGCGCTGAGGTTATTGATAGTCCAGAACATCCTCATTACCAAGCGTTATTTAGCGCATTAACGGCTGTCTTTGTGCGCTTAGCCCAACTGATTGTGCGTGATGGAGAAGGGGCTACTAAGTTTATAACGGTTAAAGTTACGAGTGGTAAGACTACTAAAGAGTGCTGTGATGTGGCGTATGCCGTTGCCCATTCGCCCCTCGTTAAGACTGCATTTTTTGCTAGTGACGCCAACTGGGGACGGATATTAGCAGCAGTCGGTTACGCTGGCGTTGAAGATTTAGATACAGAACAAGTCGATGTATGGTTGAACGAAGTGATGATCTGTCAGAATGGCGTAGTAGCACCTAGTTATAACGAACAAGCAGGTAATGAGGTCATGAGTCGTCCTGAGATTACTATTCATATTGATTTGGCACGAGGCAGTGCTAGTGATACGGTTTATACTTGTGATTTATCTTATGAGTACGTGAAGATTAATGCTGATTATCGCAGCTGATCAGGGTGTTTTAGATAAGTAACCCCAGTGCTTATTCAGGGTTTAACAGAAACTGCTATTGCACCAGTTTAAGGGTATAAATATAAGACTGAGATCGAATGCTGTTGCAAACTTTGACGTTTAATTACAAAGCAGTTATAGAGTACAAGGTTTTAAGCGGTCTATACTTATCGCAGCAAAAAAATAAGATACATAGCTTTTGACGAGGTAAAGGCTTATTGCCAATTGTTTTGGCAATAGCAAGCATTCTAAAAGATCATGTAGATAATTTAACAGTCATAAAACATTTATTAACTGAGGAATAGCATAATGAAAAAATTAGTATTAGCAGCATTAGCATCAACTTTCGTATTAGCGGGTTGTTCTACTATGGGCTTGGATAACGAGCGCACTATGGTTGTTGAAGGCCAGTCTGTAAACGTTAAAGTCGTTAACATTCCAAGCTTTAAAGTAGAGATTGCCCCACGTAAGGCTATCTGTGAATATACTGCTAATGATGGCAATGTTGTTGAAGCTGAATGTATTCAGTATCGTCAAACTTATCAAAAGAACTACAATACTTTGAATGGTAACATCCAAGGGTTCACTTATGAGCCAAACTATCGCTATATCCTAGACTTACGTCAAGAAGCGGTAGCTGACGAAGCGGCTGGTACGGTTAAGCCTATGTGGATCTTGAATGAAGTGGTTTCAAAGACTGCAGAGTAATCATTGCCTAAGTTGGGTTATTATTTGATTAGATAGCTGTTTGATTTATAAGTTTTTAATTTGATAACTGTTTAATCTGATAGCTATAATATTTGACAGCAATGCTCAATAGAAAAAGCCTCTAATTCGTTAGAGGCTTTTTTTGCTTATCTTGTGATATTAAAATACTGTTAGTATTTGGAAAATATACAAAGTATTAGCATTGACTGTATTTGACACTGACCCCTTGAGAGACAGTAGGAATACGATTATCGGCATAAACTGCCAGACCACCACGTGAAGTCTCTTTATAATTATCTAGCATGTCAGCGCCAGTTTGTTTCATAGTTTCGACTACTTTATCGAAAGAGACAAAATGCTCTCCATTGCCTCGGCAGGCTAGACGTGCAGCGTTGATGGCTTTGACCGCGCCCATAGCATTACGTTCAATGCAAGGTACTTGTACTAAGCCACCGACAGGGTCACAAGTTAGACCTAGGTTATGTTCAATACCAATCTCAGCAGCGTTTAAGCACTTGGCAGGATCGCCGCCCATAATCTCAGCTAGACCAGAAGCCGCCATAGCGCAAGCAGAACCAACTTCACCTTGACAGCCAACTTCCGCACCAGAAATAGAAGCGTTTTGCTTAATTAGGCTACCAATAGCAGTAGAGTTTAATAAAAATTTACGCGCGCCATCATTACTATAGCTGGCGATAAAATCACGATAGTAATGCATGACTGCTGGGATAATACCAGCAGCACCATTAGTCGGAGCAGTCACTACGTTGCCCCCATTAGCGTTTTCTTCATTAACCGCCAAGGCATATAAATCTACCCAATCCATCGCTGCTAATTTATCACTTTTAGTAGCAGGAAGATCTTTTTCGGCACAAAGTTGCAAATGCAGAGCTTGCGCCCGACGCCTAACGTTTAAGCCACCTGGTAAGATACCACCATTTTCACAACCTCTAGTGACACAGTCCTGCATCGCCTCCCAAATCGAATCTAGATAAGCATAAACCTCATCTTTATGGCGATAGTGACACTCATTGGCTAATACTAGTTCGCTAACCGTTAAGTTATGCAGGTGGCATTGTTCAAGTAGCTCTGCGGCGCTATCAAAGGGATAAGGAATGCGACCAATAGTTGGCGCAGCACTATCTTGCTCAGGATCGTTGGCATCTTCTTCATTGATGACGAAGCCACCACCTACGGAGTAATAAGTCTGCTGATAGCGAGTGCCGTCAGCTAATACAGCGCAAATAGTCATAGCGTTAGGGTGATAAGGCAATACCGTGTCACCGTACCAGCGAATATCGCGTTCAATATCAAAGCCGACGCTATGCTCACCTGATAAGTTCAATTGCTGCTCAGAAAATATCGGCGTTAGATACTGGTCTGTTAAGCGGGTGTCAATAGTACTTGGCTTATGTCCAAGTAAACCTAACAGTATGGCAGTATCGGTAGCGTGACCTTTACCAGTTGCCGCTAAAGAGCCGTACAACTCAATCTCAATAGCGGTTACATCAGTCAGTTTTGCTTGCTTGAGTAGGGAGACTAAAAATAAATTAGCTGCTACCATTGGGCCTACCGTATGTGAGCTTGATGGACCAATACCAATTTTAAATAAATCAAATACACTAATCATAGTCAATTACCAAAGAGAAGTTAAAGGGAGTCAATGTGGTGATGATACACCGCTTTATATTGAAAAATTATTTATTTTTTATCTGGTTTTTCGGGCAGTTTTAGAGTTTAGCTGAGGGGCTCATCAGCCAGTAATTAGCTAGCAAATATAACGATCAATAGCAGCATAACTGTTAACTTAACTATTAACATAGCTATCAGTATAAGCACTAGCATAAATACCAAAGTAAATAGCATCGATAACAGTCGCTTGTAAGGCAGGCAAAAAGATAAGTTAGTGCTAGGGTCTATAGAAATTTTTAAACGTAAGAGTACGTGAGACACGTGAATAATAGCTGTTGTTTATTATTGAATTCCGTTATGATGCTCGGCATCTATGATTATGTAACATCCTGTAAATATGGCAGTGCCGAAAAATATGCTTACCTTGTGAAGACTCAACCTAGTGGAGTTAGTTAAGCATATCCAATCGTTGACAGCTAGCAAAATACGCTAGTGTCATACAATATAGGTAATATAGTGGCTAGTCAGTCCAGCCCAATACTGTTACCAGCCAATTTTATCCAGTTATCTTTTGATGTCAGTTAAGGATATCGCTTTATAATATCAAGCCTTAAAGGAAAAGCGCGCATGACACCTCCCTCAGAGCATTCATCCTCATCTAAAGCTGTAGATAGTCATTCATCTAATGGGCCATCTAATAATGAGCCTAACGCTTTGCAAAATGCTGGTATTAGCAGCGCAAAGAGGCAATATACTGACAATCCAGATTTTGAAAATGGCCGTTGGTTCCCTACTTGGCGACCGTTCAAAGGTGATATAGATCGTAATCCGGTAGGTATCAATGAGTATCTACCGCCCTCTAAGAGTTTGCTACTAGGCGTGCAACATACTTTTGCTATGTTCGGCTCGACGGTGCTAGCTCCATTACTGATGGGTTTTGATCCCAACTTAGCTATCTTAATGTCAGGTATCTGTACCGTGATGTTCTTTATCATCACCGGTGGACGTATGCCCAGTTACTTAGGGTCTAGTTTTGCCTTTATTGGACCAGTGATAGCGGTTACTGCCTATGCAGGCGTCGGCTTCAATAACAACTTAGATGTCGCCTTAGGCGGTATTATGGTCTGTGGTATTATTTATGCCTTAGTCGGCTTGCTAGTGATGAAAACGGGGACTGGCTGGATTGAGCGCTTGATGCCGCCTATCGTTACTGGGGCGATTGTGATGATCATTGGTCTTAACTTAGCGCCGGTGACTATTCAAGGGGTATCTGCCAACCAATTTGATGCTTGGATGGCAGCTTTTACGGTGCTGTTGATTAGTGGCGTGGCGGTATTTACTCGCGGTATGCTCAGACGCCTACTATTACTAGTCGGCCTAATACTGTCTTATATCACCTATTATATCGTCAGCAACCTAATGGGATTTGGGGTGCCGATTGAGTTTAGTGGGGTTGCTACAGCTTCATGGTTTGGCTTGCCTAGTATTCATACCCCACGCTTTGAGCTTAGCGCTATCATATTAATAGCACCCGTCGCCTTTATTCTTATTGCCGAAAACCTTGGACATTTCAAAGCGGTTGAAGGCATGACTAAAACTCGCGTAACCCCTCATATGGGCAAAGCGTTCTTTGCAGATGGGTTAGCGACTACTTTTTCCGCAGGTTTTGGCGGTACAGGGGTGACTACTTACGCTGAAAACATCGGGGTAATGGCAGTCACTAAAGTCTACAGTACTACTATATTTGTGATAGCTGGGGTAGTGGCTATTCTGTTAGGATTATCACCGAAGTTTGGTGCTGTCATTCAGACTATTCCAGCAGCATTATTAGGCGGTGCTTCTATTGTAGTCTTCGGTCTGATCGCTATCGCTGGTGCTAAAATATGGATAGACAGCCATATCGACTTTAGTAAGAATAGCAATCTTATTATTGCCGCCGTGACAGTAATTATGGGTACAGGTAACTTTAGCTTGCATCTAGGCAGCTTCGATTTGGGTGGCATCGGTACAGCAACTTTGACCGCTATCATCCTAAACGCTTTATTTAATCGCCAAAAAGGCTAAGAGTTATAAAGCTGATTCATCACTAAGACTTGTAGCCGTTATAAAAGAAAAAAGCTTGAATCTGATTAGATTCAAGCTTTTTTTTATTACCGATAAGGTTAACAGGGATGTTGTGCCTAACCCTATTATTTATAGTTACGCTTATAGAACTTTGCAAAGAAGCGATAACGTCTTAGGGCCCGAGGTTTGGGCTTGAGTGAGCCCAAAAAAATAGCAAACATAGTTAGTAGAGCGCCGGCCCACTGTAAGCTATTAATCGGTTTATCAAGCCAGCTATAGTCTATAACCAAAGCGGCAATCGGCTCAGTGAGCAGTAGCAAGCCGACTAAGGTTAGTGAGAGCTTAGGAATAGAATAAGCAATCAGGCCCCAAGCTAAGCACTGCATTACTGTGCCATAGACCAATACCCAAGCAAGCTCAGACCAACTATTAGGTAATATATTACCTTGATCAAATAATAACATCGGTACTATCATCGCCAGTACCCCACCAATACTAATTAGCTGCATCAGTACAAATATCGGTGTCGGCTCGGTATCGTGAGTCTTACGAATAAAAGTCATCGAGGCCGCTAACATCGCGCCTGAAACAATGCCAGTGACAAACCCCCAAGTGGCAGCTGAGTTTTGCGCAAATTCAGGGCTGCCAATCATCGCCACTCCTAGCATAGCTAGGCAGAGGCTGAGTAGCTGCAAAATAGACTGGCGTTCGCTGAAATAGACAAAGCCAATAGCCGCTAAAAAGAAGATTTGTAAGCTGTTGAGTAAGGTTGAGATACCTGGTCCAACAGCATGAATACTCTCATGCCAAAGCGCTAAATCGAATCCAAGAAATGCGCCAGATAACAAACTATAAACGATAGCTCGTCGAGAGGCGGGTAGCCGTTGGCCGGCCACTTTTGCTAAGATAGCAAAAACCACACCGGAGATAGCCAGTCGCCAAAACGCCATTGCCCAGCCACCGATATCGACATGAGCGACAATTAAGCTGCCTAAGCCAAAAATAATACAGCCAATGACTAAGCCGATAGAAGCAGAGCGTGAAGCAGAATCGGCCATAAGTTGCCCTCGTGTGAATCCGCTATTATCAATAAGCGATATAAAAAATCCTATGGTAAACCTTTTCGGCTAAAAGCTAAAGACGGCTAGTATTAATAGGCCTCGATATGGCTCAATAAGGTCGAGCGCTTTTGTTCAAGCAACCCGCTCAATTAGCGACAAATAGCTAACCGTTTCTAAAGCCTAGGGTCACACCCTTACAGAATACAAGTGGGTACTGAGGTCTACATTTGTTAAGCTTGTAATATTTAAAAGGGTTACACTGATTATTACATTGCCTATAAACCTTACCAGCACTACACTCCGCTTAGGTTCTATTATGTCTCGATGCTATACCTTAAAGCCTACAAAAAACCCCAGATTATCCATGCCTGCTTTAGCACTCAAAGCAACAGTAGGATGGCTGCTCAGTAGTTCGCTGCTGTTAGTGCTTACTTTGCCAACAGCACAAGCTGCGAGCTGCAAAACACCTAAAAGTTATTATAAAAACGTCGCTTGTACTTCTATGAACGGTTATTTTTTGGCCAGTAAAGATTATGGTGCACCAGTAGCTCTTATCGATAGTAAAGGCAAGCCGGTAGTTGATTTATCAGCGTATCAAAAAGTGGCTGCCGACAAAATAGCTGCTGGGTTAATACCAGTACAGCGTAGTGGCCGTATTGGTTATGTCAATATGCAAGGTCAAACCGTTATCCCGCTGATATACGATGTGTTAGGAGAGTCTAGGGGCTGGGCACGAGCAGCTTCCGAGGGACGTATTGTAGTCAAAAAAGGCGGTAACTATGGGGTGATCGACAATAGCAATCAAACTATTGTGCCTTTCTCCTCAGCCTTTAGTGATATTGATAACTATAGTAATGGTGTCGCCAAAGCCCGTAAGAATAAAGTCAATATCAAGCTGGATAGCAAAGGCAATACTATTAGCGAGCCTAGTAGTATTAATGCTAACAATACTAATGCTAATGCCAATAGTAATAATACTAAGGCGGGGTCTGCGCAAGCATCGGCATTGGCATCTGCAATAGACAAACCACTAGCAAGCTCCACCGTAGTAACATCCAAAACTTTTACCACTTTAAAAGCCGATCAGCAAGACGGTAAATGGGGCTTTGTTGATGAGCAAAAAACCATAATGATTACTTATTCGTTCAATGAAGTAAGACCTTTCTCTGAAGGACTGGCTGGGGTACGTATTAATAATAAATGGGGGTTCTTAAATTTAGGTGGTGAGTTGGTTATTCCGTTTAACTTTAGCAATAGTGAGGAGACTCAAAATGCTGAGAACGCCTCGATGTTTGTTTTTAACCAAGATAAAGCTTGGATCGGTACTCTAAAGAACGGCACTAAGATCTGTATAGGCACACAAGGCAACGTTGTCGATTGCGATTAACCACTAAGGTTAGCTCTATAATAGTATTTTTAACAGCAAAAAAAAGGGTGAGACTTATAGATTGTTTATAAGTCTCACCCTTTTTTAATTTGCAGCATCTATTAAGCAATTAGTACAGTAAATGCTTGCTTATCAAATCAACTAAATATGGCTGATAGTAGGCAGGGATATCATGAGCCATACCATCAATCAGATGAAAGCTGGCTTTAGGAATAGTCTTAGCTACTACCCGACCTTGCGAGGAGGGCAATAGACCATCAGCACTACCATGAATGACGATAGTCGGGGCTTTGACTTGCTTACTAAAACGCGCAATAGAGCCCGATGATAAGATAGCATTGAGTTGCTGTACGGTTCCTAAAGGATGAAAGTTGCGCTGATAACGTAACTTGGCAATCTCACGTACAGTACGGACATTGACATGACCGGGCGTCCCTACAGTCTTCATGAACCAGACGCTGTGCCGAACAATATCACGTTCAGAATGGCTTTCCGGTCTATTAATCAAAGTATAGAGCTGCTTAGGTCGTGGTGGCTTTAAAAATGCCCGATTGGTAGTAGTAAACATCAATACCATACGATCTATTAAGCTGGGATAGCGAGCAGCGACAATCTGGGCAATCATACCACCCATCGACGCTCCTAATAAATGCGTTCTTTTTAGTTGTAACACCTTTATCAGACGTACCGTATCCTCTGCCATATCGGTCAAATTATAAGCGACTTGTGCTGATTTATTAGATAGACCTGTCTGCAAGCGTAGCATCATTTTGAGTTGGCTGATTCGTGGCAATCCTTCGATTTGAACTTTAGAGGATAAGCCGATATCACGATTATCAAAACGAATCACAAAAAATCCAGCATTAATCAGACGCTTGATAAAATCATCTGGCCAAAAGATCATTTGTGAGCCTAGACCCATCACCATCAATAATGGGGGATGGTCTGGATTACCACCGGCTTCGACACACAGCTCAATATTATCGCCGATATCGATCATGGCCTGATAAAGGTGCTCACTTAAGTCAGAGGTACGCCAATTATGCGCACCGAACTTCTCCCATGCAGGATTTGGATAGTAAGCTGTTCCTGTCGCCACATCGGCAACCTTATCTTGGCTTGATTTATTCGAATGGATCATGATATCTCCCGCTTAGCATGTCATCTACTTAGATTTCCATCATTTCAAAATCTAACTTGCCAACACCACACTCAGGACAAGTCCAATCATCAGGAATATCTTCCCATTTAGTTCCAGGGGCGATGCCTTCTTCGGAGCAACCTAGTTCTTCATCATAGATCCAGCCACAGACAATACATTCATAACGTTTCATACACCGTCCTATCAATAATTACTATTATGCTTTAAAAGCGTTACTTGCTAAATTTACACCATAAAAACGCCCACAGTTTAGCATATAACCGTGCTATATAAAGTTAAGTTTACAGTTGTATATTGGAACTGCAGAGTACTCATTAAAATGTTTTTATATCTGTATTGGGCTATAGTTTCGTGCCAGCTAGGCTTAGAGCGTATTTATTCTCAAGTATTAGCTAGCGCTATCCGTCAAAAAAAGCCGCAAGATTATGCTATTATATCCAGCGTTAATTTTTATCTTTTATAAGAGATTGTCTTATGTAAGATGAATCTTAAATTATTCAAGCCGTCCAAGTTAAGGGTTATTATGAGTGTTACTACTACTGACAAGCAAGCGAAAACCATATCTGAGTCGTCGACTAATCGTAACACCGATAATCTCAATACTGATCATCCGTTTTGGCAAGTCATTCGTACTGTAGCTAACTTCCCTAAAGCGGGCATTGATTTTTATGATATCACTCCATTACTACGTAACCACGTTGAGGCAGTTATCGATGCTATGCTGGCGTCGCTACCTGCAGGATTAATGGAGGAGGTGGATTGTCTAGGGGCTGTTGAAGCCCGTGGATTTGTGTTTGCAAGCTTGCTGGCAGGACGATTGGGAAAAGGCATTATACTGCTACGTAAGGCGGGTAAGCTACCGCCACCAGTGGCAAACAAGGCCTACGCACTAGAGTATGGTAAAGATACGCTAGAGATGCAAAACAATTTGCCCCCTGAGCGTGTACTGTTGGTCGATGATATTTTGGCAACTGGTGGCACTTTGACTACGGCTTATGAGCTGTGCAAATCCGCTGGTCATACAGTAGTAGGGGCATTAGTGTTATTAGATTTAGTGGCGCTACACGGCGAATTTCCAGTACCTGTTTATACGGTTCTAAAGATTTAAAACAGTCTTTTATAACTACCATTTCAAAAGCTTGAGCTGGTAATGGTAGTAGCTCAAGGTATTTCATAAGTACTAAAGCAAAAAAAGCGCCTTGATTATAAAGTCAGGGCGCTTTTTTATTATAAATCTACTGTTTTTAAATCATTGTCTTAGCAGTAATATGCTTAGAGCCATGACTTTACAAAAGATCTATATAGGGGTTCTATAATACCACTGATGACAAGCCAGCATACTCTGTACCTTTAGACAGTACATAACGCTTGTTGGTTTCGCCATCGGTCAAGAACCCACCAAAAGTCTGTGATACAGCACTGAACAAAATGATACTTACCGCGCTCAAAGCTTCTTCGGCTAGAACTTCAGTATGTAATAACTCTTTCGCTTTGGCTACACTGATTACCGCACAGCTCTCGTTTTCACTTAAGCGTGGATTGGCTTCTTCGTTATAGTTTTTGTAACAAAAGGCGATTGAGATATACTCATCAGAACCCGCTAACTCAGCTAGATACTGTTGATCAATGTGGCCTGTTGCTTGGATACACTTAACCGCTGGCTGCTTTTTTAAAGGCTTTAGGCGCTTACTGTGAACGATGTGGATAAAAACTTCTTGTGGTTGTTTTTTGGAGGTAGACTTTAGCATGGAACATCCTTATTAATTAAAACAGAACCAAATCAATAGTTCAGTCCTGTGAGTAAGTATTACTCGAGTATGATAATACATTGGCTAGCAAAGTGGGTACTAAGTTTTGCTTATAGTGGATTAAAAGTGCTATTTTATTGAGCTTATCGTGTTGTAATTACATTAAGATGAAATAATGGCTGATAAAGGCAGTTTATAGTTAGTCTATAATCAGCTAATCATAGT
The DNA here is from genome assembly GCF_018919485.1 of Psychrobacter sp. TAE2020. GTDB lineage: Bacteria > Pseudomonadota > Gammaproteobacteria > Pseudomonadales > Moraxellaceae > Psychrobacter. The sequence continues at coordinate 474,819 of NZ_JAHLMU010000001.1, read as the reverse complement.
TGAAATATAGACTAAGTACAGACTTTATAAATACTTTTAGCTAGGCCAATAGGGGCACTTTCTGATTTATAAGAAAGCCTGTTTAGCTTATAGTTAAAGTCCATGCTGATTAACTAGCGCATAGCCGCTAAAGTCTGCGCCAACTCATCATGTGCACTGATAAAACCATCGATACCTTTAGGTAATAAATCTTGGGTGACTTTGTCTTGCTGATAGGCTTGGCTGAACTGCTCATGGGTCAAGCTTACCTTATTCATAATAGCCATATCAGTTGATATAGTAGGGGATAGCTGACGACCAACCTCAATATCCATTGCTGCTAGCTCATCGATTAAGTTCGGTGCGATAGTCAATAAGTCACAACCGGCTAGCGCTAGAATTTGCTCAGCAGAACGGAAGCTGGCCCCCATAACTTGAGTTTTGTAGCCATGCTGTTTGTAATACTGATAGATAAGCTTGACCGACTGTACACCCATATCATCAGAAGCGGGTACATTTTGACGATTCTGTTGGCGTTTTTGCCAGTCTAGAATACGGCCAACAAATGGCGATATCAAAGTCACTCCAGCATCAGCACAAGCAATCGCTTGATGTTGCCCAAAGAGCAAAGTCAAATTGCAATGGATATTTTGGGTCTCCAGATAACGCGCCGCCTCAATACCTTGCCAAGTCGCCGCCATTTTAATCAATACTCGCTCAGAGTCGATACCGGCTCTATCATAAGCGGCCATAAAATCTAAAGCTTTGTTGATAGTAGCCTGAGTATCATAAGAGAGTCTAGCATCCACCTCAGTGGATACTCGCCCTTCGATCAACTGTAGAATATCGCAACCAATTTGAATGGTTAGTGCATCAATAACCGCATCGACATTACCCTGATGACGATTCATCATATCTGCTAGCATTGCATGGTTATCAGGCTGCAGCAGTGCTTTGGTAATCAAACTGGGATTAGTAGTAGCGTCGATAGGTTTTAGGCGTGCAATAGCGGCAATATCGCCAGTATCAGCAACAATAGTAGTCATAGTGCGAAGCTGCTGTAGTGAGCTCATTGGGAATCCTTAACGTATAATTAATTCAGTGTTTTAGCAGTGTTGCTTTTTTGCTTGCTATTAAGTTTGCGCTGTTAGAAAAATTGCTTTGACAGGCAATAGTTTGAAACTTTAACATAGTTTAGACTTTAATTTATCTACCAATAGAGTACTGAGCGCTAAAGCGTCTGATTTTAAGCTGTTTACCGCATTTAGCCTATTTACCCGTGGGCACTATGCACAGTTTTTGTTATAGTAGGGGCGACAAGTAAGTTATGCTTTAAGGTCAGGTGATTATATGTTAATAGCTAAACACAGTAGTCTCTTGCAAGCTAATAATCGTTAACAGAAATAATAAAGGATATGCGCTAATGAGCGAGCAGTCAGCAGAGCAAAATAATAATTCAAATCCAAGCGTTGAAGACTCTAACAATATTTCAACTGAGCAAATGTTTCTTAATCGTCTGCGCCAAGATATCGACGCGGTAGACTGTGAAATTCATACGTTGATTAATGATCGTGCAAAGCTGGCTCAACAAGTAGCGACCGTCAAAAAATCTCAAGTTGCTAACAGCGATGACCCTTCAGCTCGTGATCCTATTTTTTACCGTCCTGAGCGTGAAGCGCAAGTATTAAAGGCGGTAATGGCGCGTAATATCGGCCCAATAGCGGATGAAAAAATGGCTCGTTTGTTTCGAGAAATTATGTCAGTCTGTCTCGATTTAGAAGCGCCGCAGCGTATTGCCTTTTTAGGGCCTTTAGGAACCTTTACCCACGCCGCTGCTCTAAAGCACTTTGGCAAAGCGGCTGATACTTTGCCCCTTAGTACTATTACTGACGTCTTTCGCGAAGTAGAAGCGGGCACAGCTATGTACGGGGTAGTACCCGTTGAGAACTCTTCTGAAGGCGTAGTCAATCATACTTTGGATGGCTTCTTATCCTCAACTCTAAAGATAATTGGTGAAGTCGAGTTACCTATTCATCAGAATTTTTTAGTTGCTGAACATACTAAAATAGATGGTATTAGCCGTATTTATTCACATCAGCAGTCGCTGGCGCAGTGTCGCCATTGGTTAGATGTCAATTATCCTAATGTCGAGCGTGTCGCAGTTTCTAGTAATGGCGAGGCGGCCCGACGTCTAAAAAATGAATGGCATTCAGCCGCTATTGCTGGCGATGTTGCCGCAGCAGAATATGACCTACATAAGTTGTATGCCAATATTGAAGATAACCCTAGCAACACCACCCGATTCTTAATCATTGGTCATGAGTCAATTGCTCCTTCTGGGCAAGATAAGACTTCTATCGTAGTATCAGCTCATGACAAAGCTGGGGCACTGATCGAAATATTGAAGCCGTTATCGTATCATGGGGTATCGATGACTAGTATCGAGACTCGTCCTGAGCGTCCGAATAAATGGGCTTATGTCTTCTTTATCGATATGGATGGTCATATTCAAGACCCTAACGTGAGTGCCGCTATCGCTGATATTCGCCCACTAGTAAAAGATGTGCGCATTTTAGGCTCCTATCCAAAAGCCGTGCTATAAGCGCTAGCTTAAAACGGTGTAATGCTGGAAAATATAATAAATAGTGCTAGTAATTGATAGCCAGTCATAGATGGATATACTATCTAAGGATAACTTATGCAGTCCTCGAAAGATTTTGATCAGCCTTCAACACGTCCAGCGCCCGCTTATGACAGCATTCTAGAGCTGGCAGCTTATCAAACGGGCAAGCCTGTTGAAGAGTTGACACGTGAATATGGGGTCTCAGATGTGGTAAAGCTTGCCAGTAATGAGAATCCGACTGGCTGCTCACCTTACGTGACGTTAGCGATTACTGAACAATTGTCTAATCTGGCTCGTTATCCAGATGGCAAGGGCTACTATCTCAAGCAAGCATTGTCCGATTTTAATAACGTTGCTATTGAATGTATTACTTTGGGTAATGGTTCTAACGATTTGCTCGATATTTTAGCACGCAGTTTCGTCGGTACTAATGACGCTATTGTCTATAGTCAATATGCCTTTGTGGTGTATTCAATGTTGGCTAAAATGCAGGGCGCAACTGGTATTGAAGTGCCAGCACAGCGTTTCGGTCATGATCTAAAAGCTATGCGTCAGGCGGTAGAAGACAATCCCAATACTAAAGTTGTGTTCATTGCGAATCCTAACAACCCTACTGGTACCCAGCTAGATCGTGATGAGCTGTACCAGTTTGTTGCTAGCTTGCCGACCTCAGTACTAGTAGTATTAGATGAGGCTTATATCGAATATAGCCCTGAAAGTAATAATAGAGCGCTATTGGATGAGTTCGATAATGTGATTATCGTGCGTACTTTTTCTAAAGCTTACGGGCTGGCAGGATTACGTATTGGTTATGCACTCAGCTCAGCAGCAGTAGCAGATCTATTGAACCGTATTCGCCAACCCTTTAACGTCAGTCGTTTGGGATTAGCCGCTGCTGCTGCCGCGTTATCTGATCAGGATTTTATCACAGAAGTACGCCGAATCAATGATGGGCAGATGCGTTGGCTAAAAAAACAATTCGATGCGTTAGGCTTAGGCTTTGTTAAATCGCATGCCAATTTTATCATGGTAGAAATAGAAGATGCCGCCGTTATCAACCAAGCTTTGCTCGAGCAAGGTGTTATTGTGCGTCCGCTAATAGGCTATGGCTTGGAGAACTGGTTGCGTATTACCGTCGGTTCAGCCGAAGATAACACCCGTCTGATTGATACCTTGCGGTCTATATTGGTTAACGATTAATTCGCTAATACAGTGACTAATAGCTGGCAAGACTTTTTATCTTAGTGATTCTCAATTATAAGATAACGTCTAGGGTTTTGCTGGCGGTAGCTTTTTACTGCCATTTATACTTACTACTTACTACTTACTACTTACTACTTACTACTTAGTATTTAAACGGGTAGTTGAACTTATAACTAAGCTTACAGAGGTGAGTTTGAATAACGGGAACAACCGTGAACAGTCAGCATAGTATTAATAACGACATTGAGCACAACCTACAGAATAATAATGATAAACCGTCCATAGCGGTCGCGGCGCTAGTCAATAAAAAACGCCAGCTAGACAATGCGCCTATGTTTCAACAAGTATGCATTATAGGTTTAGGTTTGATTGGTGCTAGTGTGGCGCAAGCGATAAGAGACCAGCAGCTGAGCGCACGAATAGTAGCAGTCGATAGAGACCAGCTCAGTCTGACTGAAGCCATAGAGCAAGGACTGCTAGATGCTGGAAGTACTGAGTTAAGTGCAGTGGCATCTAGTAGCGATTTGATCATCATTGCCATACCAGTACAAGCGGTATCAGCGGTATTTATCGATATAAAAGCGCTGATAGACAGCGGTCGATTGGCAGCTGATTGTATCATCAGTGATGTGTGCTCTACTAAGCTCAATGTGGTCGAGGCCGCTCAAAGCGTATTTGCCTCATTGCCTATAGGTTTAGTACCTGCGCATCCGATTGCGGGTGCTGAGAATTCAGGATATCATGCTCGGCGCAGCGATTTATTCGTCAATCACAGCGTCATTATCTGTGAGCTACCAACGACTAGTCGTACAGCCATCTTTAAGCTACGACAGCTGTGGGAGGCTATTGGCGCGACAGTAATGGCTATGGATGCTGAACACCATGATTCGATACTGGCGCATACTAGTCATTTGCCGCATTTATTAGCGTTCAATCTAGTCGACCAATTGGCTAGTCATGACGACAATTTAAATATGTTTCGCTACGCTGCAGGAGGCTTTCGTGACTTTACTCGTATTGCCGCCAGCGATCCTAAGATGTGGCACGATATATTCTTTGCCAATCAAACTTCGATAGTTAGTGCTCTTGATGAATACAGTAGTTACCTGAAGAATATACGTCAGCTTATTATCGATAAAGATTCAACCGCCCTGATGGGACTTTTGGGCCGCGCGCAAGCCGCGCGGCGACATTTTGGCCATATGTTAGCCAGCACTCCTTATACGGATATCTCTACCATGTCAGCATCTTACATTATCTCGCCCAGTCATACGGTCACTGGCACTATCGCCATTCCTGGTGATAAGTCCATCTCTCATCGCAGTATTATGCTAGGTAGCCTTGCTGAAGGCGTCACCCAAGTTACTGGTTTTCTAGAAGGCGAAGACGCTCTGGCCACTTTGCAAGCCTTTCGCGATATGGGGGTCACTATTGAAGGGCCTGACAAAGGCAAGTTGACTATCCATGGCGTTGGTATGAATGGCTTAAAGCCTAGCAAAACTCCTATCTACATGGGCAACTCTGGGACTAGTATGCGCCTGCTAGCAGGTATTCTAGCAGCACAAAGCTTCGATAGTGTATTGACTGGTGATACTAGCTTAAACAAGCGTCCGATGGAGCGGGTGGCTGCGCCTTTACGCCAAATGGGTGCAGTAGTGCAAAGCACTGGTACTAGCGGCACTTCGCCATTGAGCATCACGGGTCGGGCGAAGGTCGGTGAACCGCTACAAGGCATTGAATATAATATGCCAGTAGCCTCAGCACAGATTAAATCTTGCTTACTATTAGCAGGGTTGTGGGCGCAAGGGACGACTACGGTTACTCAACCAGAAGTTAGCCGTGACCATACTGAGCGTATGCTAGCCGCCTTTGGTTATGAGGTAAAAGTACAAGGCAATCGCATTAGTGTTGAAGGCGGTGGTAAGCTTATAGGTGGTGATATTGCAGTACCTGCAGATATCTCCTCGGCAGCGTTCTTTATGGTGGCAGCAGCTATCAGCAAAGGTAGCACCCTGACCTTGACCCAAGTAGGTATCAATCCAACTCGTACTGGTATTATCGATATTCTTAAGCTCATGAATGCTGATATCAGCTTGAGTAATGAGACTCACGTTGGTGGTGAGCCAGTGGCTGACATCACTATTCGTAGCTCTAATCTAGTTGGCATTGAGATACCAGAGTCGCTAGTGCCGTTGGCTATCGATGAGTTCCCAGTATTATTCATTGCTGCTAGTTGTGCTCAAGGTCGTACCGTGTTGACTGGTGCCAAAGAGCTAAGAGTCAAAGAGTCAGATCGCATTGCGGTGATGGCAGAGGGATTACAAACTCTTGGTATTGATTGCACAGTTACCGAAGATGGTCTGATCATTGAAGGGCAAGGGCAAGGGCAAGGGCAAGGGGTAGAGGGCAGTGACAGTCAAGTGGTAAATAATAGCCACCCAGTATTTGGTGGTGGTCATATTACCTCACATCACGACCATCGTATCGCTATGAGCTTTACAGTTGCTAGCTTGCGTGCTTCTAAACAGATCGTCATCGAAGGGGTGGAGACCGTTAACACTAGCTTCCCAGGTTTCGCAGAGCTTGCCAATCAAATCGGTATGGCAGTCGAAGTGGATAGGGGTGCTGACGCCGATGCTGATAATCATGCTGATGCGGATTGATTTGCTGACAACAGTACTAATGTCAGTACTAATAACAGTGCCAATAAATAACAGCCCTGTCAGCCATTAACTATCAATTATTGAGTATTGTTCGAACCGTAATATCTTTGTTAGCAATGTGTTGATGTCTATATTGGCATTAGCACATTGCTTTTTATTTTTCATTTCATCAATAGTAATCCAGCGTTTTTATAGCTGATTCCTAATCATTTTTTGAATCAGATGCGCGCTTTGCTCTAAGAAGTTGTTTTTTATTATGACCACCCAAAATGTTGTCAAAAAACCAGTTGCTCCTATCAAGACCACTCAACGTGGCATAATCACTGCGCTAATAGCTTTTTCTATTTGGGGCGCCTTTCCTTTATACTTCAAGCAATTGGCTGCTTATAACGCTACTGAGATTATCGGTCATCGTATTGTTTGGACGTTCCTTTGTCTGCTAGTAGTATTGGTGGTCACTAAGCGCTGGCAATGGATTGCCGTGTTAAAGCAAAATCCAAAATGGATTGCGCTTACTTTTGTATCCGGAATAATTATTGCCATCAACTGGCTCACTTATGTATGGGCAGTCAATAACGATCAGATACTAGAAGCCAGTCTGGGATATTTCATCGGGCCATTAGTTGGGGTCGCGCTATCGATGATTTTATTTAAAGAGCGTATGCGTACTCTGCAATGGGTAGCTATTGGCTTTGCGCTGTTATCAGTAGTGATTCAAGTTGTCATGCTCGGCAGTGTGCCTTGGATATCGTTGATCTTAGCCTTTAGCTTTAGTACTTACGGTACTATTCAGCGCCAAACGCCACTGACCGCTGTCGATGCTATGTTTGTTGAGACTACTATGCTATTGCCTATATGCTTATGGTGGTTTTGGCAGGCCGATGTAGCGAGCAGTCAACTCGGCTTTTGGTTCAGCTCGAATATTTGGCTATTAATGCTGGCAGGTCCGATTACTTTAATACCCTTATTATTGTTTAATAAATCTACTAAGCAAGTGGCTTATAGTATTCTCAGTTTTATGAACTATCTGACCCCGACCTTTATTTTCTTCTTAGCGGTATTCTATTATAAAGAAGATTTTGATTTACATCGCTTAGCGGTATTTGGTCTAATTTGGTTAGGTCTGTTATTATTCAGCATTGATTTGTGGCGTCATCGCCCGAGTAAAATGTTAAAAACAGCAGCCTTAAATAATGAAGCACTATAAAAGCATAATAAGATAAAAGTTAGTAAGTCACTAATAAGGATAAAAATATGTTCCATACTGAAGCTGATGTGGTGTTTGTAAAAGGTTTAAAAGTAGAAGCAGTAATAGGAGTTTTCGATTGGGAGCGCACTATTGATCAGCCAATCTTGATCGATATTGCCTTAGAGACAGATATTCGTAATGCGGCGCTCTCAGATGAGGTAAAAGATGCTTTGAGCTATAAAGAGGTCTGCGATGATGTCACGGTTTGGTGTCAAGAAATCAAAGCCCAGTTGCTTGAGCACTTAGCTGCGCAACTGGTAGATAGGCTGTTCGCTCGCTATGACTGTCAAAAAATTACTTTGAGTGTTGCTAAGCCTACTGCTATACAACAAGCAGACGCAGTTGGGGTGCAGATTACCCGCTATGCAAAAGCTGCTGAAGATAAGTCTGCTGATGATAAATCTGATAATGCATAAAGATATAGACCAAGTGTCTTTAGAATTAGCGCTAGCTAAACTAAAAAGACAGTCGTCTGAGCAGCTGCAAATGCAGACAGTGACCGCAGTGTTGTTAGCGTTGGGTAGCAATCATGACTCTGAACAGCATTTAATGACCGTTCGTAAAAACCTTACCGAACTCGGTGAAATAAAACTGTCTAGTGCTTTGCAAAATCCTGATTTTACCGCCAGTTTGGAGCAAGCAAAACCCGATTATATCAATCAGTGTGTTTATCTAATTCTAAGCTCGCCGATGAGTTTGCACAAATTACAGCAGCTATTTAAACAGCTAGAGGGTAACTGTAATAGGTGTCGTCAACACCCAGCATCAGCCATAAGGCAAGTGACGATGGACATTGATATTTTGTTAGTGAAATTAGAACTAGAAAATGATACTGATGACTGGATAGTGATCTCAGATCGTTATCCTTTTAAAGCGCATGAGCGTGCAGGATTTGAAGAATTGGCTGTGGTTAGCTTATAGACTATCAGCGATAGTCCATAAGTTAGGCGCGCCCTATAACTAGTTTTTAAAATTTTTCAAAGTTTCTTTAAATGACTGATCGACAAGGTTACCAGTAGCTGGGTTAAATTCTTTACCGCTGAAAGTGGTTGAAATAGTAATATCACCACTGACAATTTTAGCAGCCAAATTGTCTAATTTTGCTTTTACTTCCGGCGATACATCATCAGCTAAAGCCAATTTAACTACGTCACCTTGACCTAGACCGATTTCTTGTATTTGATTAGGTTGCCATTTACCTGTCGTTAGATCTTGCGCCGCATTAAGAATAGCAACGCTAGCATCGGCTACCGCTGATCCGACAAAACTATCATCCACTTGAGTCCAGTCAGATACATTACCGATGTGACGCACTTTGCCGTCATGAGTTTTGATTTCATCAATTGCGCCTTGACGACCCGCATTGAGCATAGTGTAAATAACATCTGCCCCTTTATAAATCTCTGCTGAGGCTGCTGCTGAATTGATGTCAGTATTATCTAAATCGCCGGTGAACCACGTCAGAAACTTGGCATTAGGATTTACGTATTTTAGACCATCATAAAAGGCAGCACGACCCATCAAACCAGGCTTAGGCCAAGCACCAGAGATATGACCAACAATATTAGATTTGGTGGTCAAGCCAGCGAGTGCACCCGCTAACCAAGCTGAATCTTCTTGGCGTACGACATAGCTCGACAGATTGTTTCCTTGTACATGACCTTGAATGACTACAAATTTAATATCGGGAAACTCTTTGCTCACTGTTTCTGCCGGACCATTACACTGACCGCCATGAGCGATAATCATGTCGGGGCTTTGTTGAGCCAGTTTACGCATAGCGTCAGTTAACAGTACTGGATCTGAAGTTGCAGATATATTAGAGACATAACTGGCATCAACATCCAGCTCATTTTTAATCTTCTCATAACCCCGATAGGCGGATTCCATAAAGCCGTTGTCATTATGTTTGCCAGGAATTAATACAGCAATACTTTGACGTTCAGCAGCTATCGCTTGGATTAGAGGGGTTAAAATAAGACCTACAGCAAGCAGTAAGGCGCTTCCAAATTTGAGCATCGTATCATCCTTAATATTACTCATATGAATTTGTATTTTATAAGTGTTGCTAGCTTCGACTATATCTTATAAATCCTCATAAATGACTAAATAAATGATTAATGAGGGTAATATTTGATCGAATAACGACAGCGAACTGTTTTAGTCGTTGTAAGCATTAGCCCAGCACTAGCTTATTTAAAAAGCTAACTAGTTATTTGATCAATGCGCAGTGATACCACCGTCAACGATAAACTCTGAGCCAGTAGCATAGCTTGAATCATCTGAAGCTAAAAACAGTACTATGCCACTCACTTCTTCCGGCTCTGCGACACGCTGCATGGGAATAGTTTTGGCAAAAGCTTCTACAGCTGCTTTGGTATCTCCTTGCATAATCATAGGTGTCGCAATTACCCCTGGATGTACTGAGTTGACACGGATACCAAAAGGCGCACACTCCAAAGCAACTGCTTTAGTCATACCACGTACGGCGAACTTAGAGTCGGTATAGCCAATGGCACCGCCAACTAAGCCATTGATAGATGAGATGTTGATGATCGAGCCTTGCTTGGTTTTTTGCATTGAGGGGATGACAGCTTTCATACCTAAGAATACAGAGACTTGATTGATATCAATAATGCGGCGGTAGTCATCAATTGAAGTGTCTAAGATAGATTTAGAGCTGGTAATACCAGCGTTGTTTACTAGTACATTAATGGGTCCAAAGGTCTCTTCGGTTTTAAGGATAACTTGGGCCCAGTCCTGCTCATTAGTAACATCGTGCTTAATAAATAAAGCGTTGTTCCCCAACTCATCGGCTAACTGTTGACCCTTATCCGCTTGTTGGTCGGTCAATACAACTTTAGCCCCTGCTGCAATGCATAAACGGGCATGAATCGCACCCATACCTTGAGCAGCCCCAGTAATAATAATAACTTTATCTTGTAGACGGTTTTGATAACGAGACATGACATTTCCTAGTTAGAGTATAGGCACAGGTTCTAGAGCTACTAGCTTTAGTGACCAGCGTTAATTCACATTAATAGGTGCTTTATTGATAGCAAAAAAATAGGCTGAGCATTTAGCCCAGCCTCTTATAAACGTTCAAGTTACTTCTGCTTAGCATCGGCTGCCGCCATATCGCTTTGACCGATCACATCTAAATCCTGTAAGCACAGCTTGTCATATTCTTTTTTGCAAAAGTTAGGATCAATCTTGCACATAGCATCTTGCAGCTGATCAAGACGGTTCTCAGACTGTTGGATATGCTCAAGCATCTTAGCAAAAGCTTCGGCCACTGGGTCTTGTGAAGATTGATCGATACCATAAGCTTGAAAAGTAGTGGCTCGTGCTGCGCTTTGATGGCGAGCTTGCGTTTGATCGCTACTAGCATCTTGAGCATTATCTTCGGTAGTATTCACTTGGGCAGCAGCTTCTTGTTGCTTGATATCATTACCCTTTTTGACGATAGGATTACCCTTTTCGTCATGATGCTCAGATATCATTCTTGCGGCACTGCCAACCATAGTGGCGCCAGCAGGCACTGGCTTGACTACTACGGCATTCGAGCCAATTTTAGCGCCTTTACCGACCGTGAATGGTCCTAATACTTTTGCCCCAGCACCGACGATGACCCCATCTTCTAAAGTGGGATGACGTTTACCATTATTCCATGACACTCCCCCTAAAGTGACGCCATGGTATAAGGTGACATCGTTGCCAATCTCAGCAGTCTCACCGATCACTACGCCGACGCCATGATCGATAAAGAAGCGTTTGCCGATTTTGGCAGCAGGGTGAATTTCAATACTAGTTAGAATACGTGAACCGTAGGAGATGACCCGAGCAGAGAGCTTATGATCATGTTGCCATAAATAATGGGCGCCGCGATGTAGAATCAGCGCATGAATGCCAGGGTAGGTGAGTACCACCTCCAAGCTATTGCGTGCAGCAGGATCGCGAGTAAACACTGCATCGATATCTTCTTTGAGATCTTTTTTTATGCGAGCAAATGATTTGAACAAGGCGGTTGGCGATAACATAACGCGTCCTATCGTATTTTTGATTACAGTTTTTTAGTTATAGCAGCTTTGCATCATTAAATACAGCTATGAATTATTAATTAGCAGCAATTGAAGAGTGATACAAAGTGAAAATCAGGGTAGAGGTCTGTTGATTGTATAATAAATAGGTAGGGTTGCTAGATATTAATTACGCCAAGCTCTATGGCCAATAAGGTAGAAACTTAGTAATGTAGTTGCTTATGCTAGGATCGAAGAGTGAAAAACTTTATAGTTTCCCCTGCTGTTTTTTATACTTAGCTTTCATCTAAAGGCAGTTGCTGTTTGTCAGGGATACTAGTGCCTAACTGACAAACAGCGTGCGCTTACGCTACTTATTAATGATCACTAGTAGTATATTTTAGCAGTTCAACCACTTGCTCAGGGGTTTGCGCCCATGCCATTGCGGCTGCATCAACTTCTTTTAGCGGATGGATAATATCCTCAGCATGCAAAGTGATATAAGGCTTGCCTAGAGCTGCGCAACAGCCAGCGTCGAATGCTGCATTCCATTGCTTGTATTTATCACCAAAACGAATGATAGCAATATCACATTTTTGGATTAAGTTTTTGGTACGAATCGAATTAACCTTTGATGACTTATGATCGCGCCAGAACGAGTTCTCGTCTTTACCCAATACATCACCGGCGGCATCGCTGGCTTCGTGTTCAGTCACTGCTGAGGTGAAATCAATATTGAGGCCATGTTCTTTAGCACCTTGCATAATTTTTTGACGCCAGTCGCTGTGAATTTCTCCAGATAAATAGACTGTCCACTTCATAGTTAACTCCGTTTTATTATTAAATGAGGTACAACTGCTAGTAATCTAACAATTGCACAGTGCCGCCAGTATTAACCGGCCATGCTGACAATATCAACCCTTTACAGTGCTGATCAAAAAATTGGTAAGCATTAGCTTATATAAGCGCTAGCCTTTTAGAAGTTTTGCCATCAAGGCACTTAGTAGTTGATACTCTTTTTGATCAAGTTGAATACGTGAACCTAAACGAGATAAGCGTGAGGGTAGTGATCTCAAATGATCGCTATTAGCAAGACCATGCGCAACCATAAGCTCAGTAGTACTCTGAGTCAGCTGCTGTAACTGCTGTTGAGTAATGGCAGGCTCATCCCATTGTTGGCGTATATAAGTATCTAGCATGGGCTGTTTTGACTGATCGTCTAGCGCAGCTGCTTCAGCGTTAGAAGCGCTGTGATGGCTGCTATTATTAACATGACTCTGAATGTAAGTAAAGATAAAGCTAGCAATGACTTGTACTGCAGAAGCGACATTGAGTACTGGATATTCAGGGTTAGCATCAATCTGAATATGATAGTCAGCGTAAGCCAGCTCTTCGTTGGTTAGACCACGATCCTCACGACCAAATAAAATGGCGATGTTTGGCTTAACGGTACTGAGGTCTGTTTGCTCACTACTTACAGAGCTATCGATAGCATTTTGCTTATCTATAAAGTCCAGCATGATTTTAGCCGCTTGGCTAGGTGTCACTACAGGCCGTGGTAAGTGTCGACTGCGACTACTAGCAGCAAAAACCAACTGACAATCGCTAATAGCGGCCTCTAAAGTGGTAGTAATAGTGGCTGCTGCTAAGATCTTACTACCACCTGCGGCGTGAGAGATACTAGTCTCATCAATCGGGAGCTTAGGATCAACTACCGTCAGTCGAGATAAACCCATAGTATGCATGGCTCGTGCTGCTGAGCCGATATTAGCTGGTAATGTGGTATTGACCATTACCACTTGCAAGCAAGACAGATAGTCGCTAACTGTGAACGTAGATGAGGGGGTAGCTGCTACAGAAGTACTAATCATAAGTATTACAAACCCAAACGGTGGTTAATTTCTTGTTCAGTATCTCGCAAGGCTACTGATATTTGCTCGATAAGGGCGGCTTGCTCACCAAGTTTCTGCTCACGACAAAGCTGTTGTAGCTGACCACATAATAACTCTAACCGCTTAGCGCCTAATGTAGCACTGGCTCCTTTTAGCGCATGAGCCGCCTCAAAACCATCAGCATTGTCATTGCTAGCTTGCGCTAAATGCATAAGCTTAATACGTTGCAGACTGTCTATAAAATAAGTCCGCAGCAAGTCGGCGAAGTCCTCTTCAAGTAGCTCACGCATATCTGCAAACTGCTCTTCATCTAGGAGCTGATAGCTATCTGCCAGCAGTTGATCCTCTACTAAAGGCTTATTAAAGGCATTGCTAAGTTGAGACTCGAACATGGTATACCACCTTAAAAAATAACTAATAACTAATAGCTAACAACTAGCGGCTAATAAACTCTTTTAGTATAGTCAATTTAAAATAATACATAGGCAAGTATAATAAAACAGAGTCATTGATAATACTGTGCTACTAGCAGCAGTATCATCGGTTACTTATTAAGGGCTGATGAGGGCTACAACAGATTTAATATTTAGCCATTATTTAACTATAGGTCGACAGCGATTTAACTAGTCATTATTGGATAGTCATTTAAAGGCTATTAACTATAATGAAAGTGCAAATTATCTTCACTAATCAGCTCCTTGAGCTTCTGCAAATTGTCATCATTAGGATATACCCGCCAATGCTCAGACAATGCCACATTGGCAATGCCATAATCAGCGTAGACGCTCAAGCCGAGCATAGTGCAGTTATCATTGATCGGAGCATCGTTAGTGGCAAAGTTAGGTTCAGATAATTCGTGATTACCTTGCGCTGGATTTGGCGCTTGTGCCATCAAGTCGTTACCGGCTTCATCGTATACGCTACCACCTAAAGATGGGTCAAAGAAGGTATTAGCCTGATCCTCTTGATCTTGGTCATAAGCTAAGCGTGGAGCTGGAATGATACTCGCTTGCGAGGCTTTTAGTAATGGTTGTAACTGTGTCAATAACTCAAGATCATTACCATGAATTTTTATACTGATTTTTTTTAACCAGCGTAAGCGGGCATCGATCATAGTCATGGCGTTATCAAGACGGGCGAATAGGCGTCCATCACGCTCACGTATACTGCCTTTTATGATCACTACTTCATCAACTTTTAGTTGCTCTTTGACTCGATTGAAGCGCTCGGCATAGCAGCTGACTTCTAATCTTGAAGTACCATCATCTAAGGTAATCACATTACGATTACCGAAGTTTGCCATATCGATGACCAACCCAGCGAAGTAGCAGCTACCGTTATAGCCAGTATCCGTTAGCTTGTTTAAGCGTAACCCTGAAGTGTAGTGCTTAAGCTCTTCTAAATACTCATTAATAGGATGACCAGTTAAGTACAGTCCTAAAGTGTTTTTTTCAGCTTTTAGTCGGTGCTTATCGCCCCAGATTAGATCACTGGTCATCACTAACGGTGGGGCGGCGACTACGCCATCCATCTCACCGAATAGATCCATCATGCCGATCTCACGATTCTGGCGATCCTGTTCAGCTGCTTGTACGGCGCTAGGCAGTTGACTCATCAGCGCCCCTCGAATCTCGTAGGCTTCCTCTGCTGGCAAGTCTGGGCGTAAGGTCGCTGCAAAATCATCAAAACAGCCAGCACTTACTAAAGCTTCAAGGGTACGTTTATTAACTTTTTTGATATCAACTCGTCGGCAGAAATCATACAAATCTTTAAAATAACCCTCGCGGCGGCGAGCTTCCACAATAGAGTCAACTGCCCCTTCTCCAACGCCTTTGATAGCGCCTAAACCGTAAATAATGTTGGTCGGAGTATCAGCAACAAAGTGCCATTCACTACGGTTAACCGAAGGGTTAACTACAGTAAGATTGAAGTTCTCGCGGCAGTCATTGATAAAGAACACTACGTTGTCAGTGTTGTTCATATCTGAAGTCAATACCGCTGCCATAAACTCGGCAGGGTAGTATTGCTTGAGATAAGCAGTCTGATAAGCCAGTACCCCATAAGCAGCAGAATGCGAGCGGTTAAAACCGTAGCCGGCAAACTTCTCCATTAGGTCAAACACCCCACCTGAGGTCACCTCATCGATACCTTGTGCGGTAGCGCCCGTTAAGAAGATATCACGCTGCTTGGCCATCTCTTCAGGTTTTTTCTTACCCATCGCTCGGCGTAACATATCAGCACCGCCTAAGCTATAGCCCGCCATGACTTGCGATATTTGCATTACTTGTTCTTGATAGACGATAACGCCGTTAGTATTCTCTAAAATAGGCTCTAGATTAGGATGATCATAGATGACCTCTTCGCGGCCATGCTTACGATCAATATACATGTCAACCATACCGGCATCTAGTGGGCCGGGACGATAAAGCGCACACATGGCGATTACGTCTTCGATGTTAGTCGGCTGCAATTTAGCTAAGTACTTTTTCATGCCCATACTTTCTAACTGGAATACGGCCGTAGTTTTGGCATCTTGCAGTAGTTTGTAAGCTTTACTGTCATCTAGCGGCAAGTCCTCTAGGATCAGCTCCTCTAAGCCTTCATTGACTCGGCGCTTGTTAATATTTTTAACAGCAGCGTCGATTACTGTTAAGTTACGTAGCCCTAAAAAGTCGAATTTTACTAAGCCTACAGCCTCAACATCATCTTTGTCGAATTGGCTAACCCGTGATCCGTCATCATCACAGTAGATAGCGCTAAAATCGGTTATTTTATTTGGCGCAATAAGGACCCCACCAGCATGCTTACCAACGTTACGGCAGATACCTTCAAGCTTAATGGCCATTTCCCAAATTTCAATAGCGTCTTCATAATCCATATTGTCTGGATTGGAGATAAGGTCTTTTAGCTGTGGCTCTTGCTCTAAAGCTTGACTGAGAGTGATACCTGGGGTTTTAGGTATTAGCTTGGACATTTTGCTGGCTAGAAAATAGGACTTGCTTTGCGCCCGCGCCACATCACGAACTACCGCTTTGGCCGCCATAGTACCGAAAGTAATGATCTGCGAAACCGCGTCACGACCATAAGTTTGAGCGACATAATCAATCACTCGATCACGCCCATCAATACAAAAGTCAATATCGAAATCGGGCATAGATACCCGTTCAGGATTCAAAAAGCGCTCGAATAATAAATCGTAATGGATCGGATCAAGATCGGTAATATTCAGCGCATACGCCACTAACGAGCCAGCACCAGAACCTCGGCCAGGGCCTACTGGGACACCGTTGGCTTTTGCCCAACGAATAAAGTCCATAACGATCAAGAAATAACCGGGGAAGCCCATCGATAAAATGACATCCAGCTCATATTCTAAGCGCTCATCGTATTTTTGTTTAATATTATCCCAAGTATCACTGCGGGCCTCAACTGGAAACAGCTTAGCTAAGCGCTGAGTAAGACCACGCTGCGATTCAGCTCTAAAAAACGATTCAGTAGTCTCGCCTTCAGGCACTGGAAACTCAGGGAGTACGTTAATGCCTAATACTAGCGTCACGTTACAGCGAGTCGCTAATTGCAAAGTATTGTCAATCACTTGCGGAATATCTGCAAATAATTGCTGCATTTGCTCTTGCGTCTTTAGATACTGCTCATCTGAATAAGTCTGCGGGCGATTAAGATCGGCCAACACATAAGAGCCAGCGATACAGACACGAGCTTCATGGGCATCGAAGTCATCTTGCTCTAAAAAGCGCACATCATTATGGGCAATAATAGGAATATGATGTTTAGCACCAGCATGAATAGTCGCTTGGATAAAAGTATCTTCACCGCTACGGTTAGTCCGTTTAATCGCAAAATATAAGCGATCCGCAAACGCCGCTTGCCAGTCTATTAATAGCTCATCCGCTCTTTCTGGCATGGAGCCTACTAAAGCTTGTCCGACATCTGACTTTTCGGTAAACAGCACGATGACCCCAGCAGCGTACTTGATAACCTCACTACGTTTAACAATAGGGGTGCCGTGATTGGCAGGGTCAGCACGACCTTCAGTAAAACCCGAGGATACAATGCGAGTAATATTCTGATAGCCTTCATCGTTCATCGCTAATAGCACCAGACGCGACTCTTCATCGTCCATAATGATTTCGCTACCGATGATCGGCTTAATACCAGCACTCAAGCAAGCGCGATAGAATTTAACAGTCGCATACAAGTTTGATAAATCAGTCAAGGCTAATGCTAGCTGATTATCGGCGGCTGCCGCTTTGACTAACGGCTTGATACGTACGATAGAATCGGTAATCGAATATTCACTGTGAATGCCAAGGTGTACAAATGCCATAGAATACTCTTGCTAAAGGGTTAAAAAAGGCTAAAGTTAATGACTGCTATCAGCTTTATACTAACTGCAAATAAAGGCTATTTATCAGTGTTTTAGCTGTCTGTAAAGACCGCTATACGCTAATAATAGCCTTAGTCGTTCTGATTGATGTTGCTCGATAACGGGCTTAATCTTAGCGGCTAATAATAGCATTATTTGCGCCTAACAGCCACCAATTCAAGGCACTCAGTGTCAGATCAGCAAGCTCAATCTTAGCTTAAGAATCGGCTTAAGTATCAGCTTAAGAATCGGCTTAAGTATCAGCTTAAGTATCGGCCTAAGTATCAGCCTAAGTATCAGCCTGAATATTAGTACCGATATGACGTTGAGGTAATGCAGGTAGTGGATTGGCTAATGCGACTTTGCTGCTAGAGTAATAGAGTAATAGTGATGTCTATTATCTGCTTTACGGCTAGTAGTCCATTAGTGATTTGATAGTGATTTGATAGTAAGCTAATGTTGATAAACTGTTTTTAACGATGATAGAGAGTAGTCAATAACACTGGGAGTAAAAAATGTTTACTATTCGCCAAGCAAATAGCAGCGATAGCCTTGCTATTGCCAAAGTACAGTTAGTTAGCTGGAGTGCTGCTTATGGCGAGCTGTTGCCAAGCGCTTATATCAAGGAGCAAGATAGCTTAGCAGCCAAAGTGGAGATGTGGCAAAAAGTCATAGCGCATCCTGAAGCGAGCACTTGGGTAGCTCAAGATAAAAATGATGAAGATTGTGAGCATGTCGTAGGGTTTATCAGTTGTTTTAACAAAGATAGTGAGTGGGAAATAACCACTCTATACATCTTACCTGACTATCAAGGCCAAGGCATGGGTAGCAAATTAATGAACAGCGCTTTAGACCATATCTTAGCGGCTAATAGTCGAGCTAAGCTGTATTTATGGGTGCTAGCAACTAACGTTAAGGCTATCAGTTTTTATCAACAGCATGGCTTTGTAGCTAGTGCACAGAGTAGCGAAGAATGGTATGAGGGCAGTAAAATAGTAGATATAAAAATGGTTAGATCATTGCCTAATAGCGAATCTTGAAAGCCTTTAGTTAATTGCCGTGATAGCTTTTGTTAGTACTAGCTACAAAAAAGCCCTCGCTATCATCATAATATCGAGGGCTTAAATAGCAACGATAGCTTATCTAGGAAGCCCTACTGCGGATCTAACAATTCAATCCAATGCTTCACTGGTACCGAAGACTTCGTGCCTAAGTGTAGCTGACAACCAATATTAGCAGTGACTATCTGCTCAGGATTGCCAACAGTCAAGTCTCGTAACTTATTAGAGAGTAGTTGCTGGCTCATCTCAGGCTGTAGGATCGAGTAAGTACCGGCAGAACCGCAGCATAAATGTCCATTTTGGGTGCGGGTCAGCTCAACACCGGCTTGCTGCAAAATTTGCTCGACTAAGCCGCCTAACTGCTGAGCATGTTGCAGTGAGCAAGGGCAGTGTACGGCTGTTTTACGGCCTAAGCCTTGTAACTGCAGCTGGCTTAAATCTTCTTTTACTAATACCTCGCCTAGATCTTTGGCCAGCTCGCCTACTCGCTGTGCTTTGGCAGCATAAGCACTGTCGTGGCTTAGTTTTTCGCCATACTCTTTGACCATCGAGCCGCAGCCAGAAGCGCTGATGACAATGGCTTCTACTCCTGCCTCAATATAAGGCCACCAAGCGTCAATATTACGGCGCATAAAGGCCAGCCCTTCTTCATGAGCGGACAGATGATAACTCACCGCACCGCAGCAGCCAGCTTCAGGGGCAGTGAGTAAGCTGATGCCTAATTTATCTAGCACTCGTGCGGCTACAATATTGGTGTTCGGAGTGGCTACAGGTTGAGCGCAGCCTGCTAATACTAACATTTGGCGAGTGTGCTGTTGTACGGGTAAGGACAGCTTAAGCTGTCGCTCTGGTACTTTGGTTTTTAAACTACGGGGCAAGAATGCTCGCAGCATCTGACCAATTCGTAGGAAGAACCCAAAGCGATTGGGGTAGGGCAGAACTTTACGAATCAGCCAACGCAGCGCCTTTTGATCCATCGGTCGCGGCAGCTGATCTTCCATAATGTCACGACCTATTTCAGCTAAGCGACCGTATTTCACCCCAGAAGGACAAGTAGTCTCGCAACTACGGCAGCTTAAACAGCGGTCTAAATGGGTCTGGGTTTTTTCACTGACCTCACCAGTTTCTAGCATTTGTTTGATCAAATAAATACGTCCACGGGGACCATCGCGCTCATCACCTAGCTCTTGATAAGTAGGGCAAGTGGCATTACAAAATCCACAGTGTACGCAGCTACGCAAAATGGAGTCGGCTTGTTGGATGTCTGGATGCTCTAGGTACTTCACATTAATTTGGGTACGCATGATGTCCTCTTATGCTATTTAGCTATTACACTTAACGAGTAGGTTAATTTATTACATCCAACTATAGAGACGACCGGGATTAAAAATACCACTCGGATCGAAGGCTTGTTTCAGGCGCTGGTGTAGCTTACGTAGTGCTTCGGGCTGAGTATGAAAGACCTCTTGCAAGCGATCACCACCCCGATAAACACTGACTTGCCCACCAGCACGGTTAGCTAATGCTTCTAACTCTGCAGCTACAAAATCCCCACGCAGCCAACGCTGACTGCCACCCCAATCAATTAGCCAATCTTCCTTGGGCAATAGGTGCTCGGCATTACTATTAACTGAAAACCGCCATAAAGGCTTGTCACCAGCGAAGTAACTCAATTGCTGCTCACGTAACTGAGTCCATAGATCATCGCTGTCTTCTAGTTCAGTGCCCTGCCATTGACTAACAGTACTGGCAACGGCACTGCTTGCCCCTTCTAAGCGTAAATATAACTGGCCGTCAATCCAACAAGCTGCTGTTAGCGGCTTAGATTGACCTGCCAAGCGATTCATCTCGGTAATGGCTTGTGCAGCATCCATTTCGCGTTTAAGGGTTACAGTAGCGGCGGGCTTAGGCATCACTTTTAGACTGACCTCACTAATAACCCCTAAAGTACCCATAGCCCCAGCCTGCAGGCGTGACACATCATATCCGGCGACGTTTTTCATCACTTGCCCGCCAAAGCGTAGCTCTTCTGCACGGCCATTGATTAAGCGAATACCTAAGACATGATCTCTTACTGAGCCGTTCCAAGGTCGTCCTGGGCCGGATAAATGGCAAGCTAAGGTACCGCCTAAAGTAGCTCGTCCATCAAAGGTAGGCGGCTCAAATGCCAGTCGTTGGTTATGCTCAGCTAAAGCGGCATTAATCTCCACTAACGGTGTACCTGCACGCGCTGTAAGCACCAGCTCAATCGGCTCGTAGCTGACAATACCGCTATGTCCGGCTAGACTAAGTGGCTCACCTTGAGACTGACGACCCATAAAATCCTTACTGCCACCGCCAGTGATGGTTAACGGAGTGCGATTAGCACTAGCTTGTTTAACTTGCTCTATTAGCTGCTGACTGATATCACTCATGCTGGCGCTCCCTGTGATTGATGCTGATGCGCTGGCTCGTTTTTATCTCTATCGAGTGCTCGATACTCTTGACAATGTTTAAGCACAGGAATACCTTTACCTGGATTAAGAGTGCCAATAGGATCGAAGGCATGTTTGATAGCATGAAACTGGATTAACTCTTGCTCGTTGAACTGTACTCTCATCTGGCGAATCTTTTCTATGCCAACGCCATGTTCACCAGTAATACAGCCCCCCACAGCTACGCATAGCTCTAGGATACGACCGCCAAACTCTTCGGTTTTTTCAAAATCACCAGGTACATTGGCATCGAATAAGATTAATGGGTGTAAATTACCATCGCCGGCATGAAAGACGTTGGCCACTCGTAAGCCATAGTGTTCTGACATTTTTTGCATTTCAGTCAATACATGAGCAAGTTGGCTGCGGGGAATGGTGCCATCCATGCAGTAGTAATCGGCTGATATTCGTCCTACGGCTGGGAAAGCCGATTTGCGACCTTTCCATAATAAAGCACGCTCCGCCTCACTTTGAGACACTCGAGTTGAGGTGGCACCAAGCTCAATAAATAGCTGCTCGACTTCGTTTATTTGCTCAGCAACTTCAGCGGCGCTACCATCCAACTCGCATAGCAGCAGCGCTTTGGATTCAGTAGGGTAGCCGGCATGTACAAAAGCCTCGGCAGCTATAATAGCTAAGCTGTCCATCATCTCAAGTCCCGCCGGAATAATACCTTTGGCAATTACGCTACCTACGGCGTCCCCTGCAGTCTGCACGTTATCAAAAGCGGCCATAATCACTTGCGCTTTTTCGGGGCTAGGTAATAGCTTGACGGTGACTTCAGTAACTATTCCTAATAGTCCCTCAGAACCAGTAATCAGAGCCATCAGATCGAAGCCATTACTGTCCAAACCTTCACTACCAATAGTGATTAAATCGCCTTCAACGGTGACCATTTCTACTTTTAATAAGTTATGAACGGTTAGTCCATATTTAAGGCAATGGACCCCGCCAGAGTTTTCGGCCACATTACCACCTATAGTACAAGCGATTTGTGAAGAAGGGTCTGGACCATAGTACAAGCCAAAAGCGCTTGCAGCTTCGCTAATAGCTAAGTTACGTACGCCTGGTTGCAAACGTGCGCTACGGGCAAGAGGGTCGATACCGAGAATATGCTTAAAGCGAGATAGTACTAGCAGCACCCCATCAGGGTTAGGCATCGCTCCAGCACAAAGGCCAGTGCCAGCACCACGGGCTACCACTGGAATCTGATAGCGATAGCAAAGTCGCATCACTTGCTGTATCTGCTCGACGGTATCTGGTAACACTACTATTAACGGCATATCGCAATAAACAGACAAGCCATCACATTCAAAAGGCCGCTGGGTTTCTTCGTCGCTGATCACATATTCAGGGTTAATAAAGGCACTAAACATCTGTACTAATTCGGCTTTATTAGGTCTTTCGCTCTGGTTCATACTGCTCTCCCTAGCTTATGTTAACTGGGTTGATGATAATTATTTTGCGGTCTGGCATTCGTGGTCTTGCCCTTAACCGAGCTTAGATTGCTGGTCAACAAAAATACTTCTAGCTGTCATTTATTGTTAACTGAAAATCGACCAAAAACCAAGCGTTTTTAGTCGATAATACAAATTTACCTAGAAGCACATTACGTACGATTAATAGCCAACTACTGCCGCATCAACAATACGAGGATCTGATGAGCCGTAAATACCTGTTGGGGTCAGCATAATAGATTGAGTAGAGCCCATAGCTTGTTGCGCACTAACTTTATGTCCCATCGACTGCAGCTTATTTATAGTATCGACATTAAGCGCTTTTTCGATACGAATTTCATCGGGTAGCCATTGGTCATGAATACGCGGGGCATGAGTGGCTTCAGCGATATTCATATCATGGTCGATGACATTAGAGATGATTTGAGTAACAGTAGTAATAATACGACTGCCACCAGGGCTACCGGTGACGATATAAGGTTTGCTGTCTTTGAATACTAAAGTAGGACTCATAGAAGACAAGGGACGCTTGCCAGCTTCAACGCTATTGGCCTCACCACCAATCAATCCATAAGCATTCGGCACCCCAGACTTGGCAGAGAAATCATCCATCTCGTTATTCAACAAAATCCCTGTACCTTCAGCGACTAAACCGGTGCCATAAGAGAAGTTAAGGGTATAAGTATTGGCTACCGCATTGCCGTCTTTATCAACGACAGAGAAATGGGTTGTCTGATCGCTCTCATAAGGGAGCGGATTATTGGCCTTAATAGTTGCTGCTGGCGTGGCTTTATTGGGATCGATTAACTGGCGTAACTTATCGGCATAAGGTCTAGCGGTAAGACCACTGCTAGGAACATCAATAAAGTCAGAATCGCCTAAATACTCTGAGCGATCGGCATAAGCTAACTGCATTGCTTCGGCCATTAAATGGATAGTTTGGGCACTATTTTGCCCATAGTCTTTTAGGGGATAACCCTCTAAAATATTTAAGATCTGCACGATGTGAATACCGCCAGAGGAGGGTGGTGGCATAGAGACAATATCATAACCGCGATAGTTGCCTGTGACCGGCTGGCGAGCGATGGCTTGATAATCTGCTAAGTCTTGCAAGCTCATGCTACCCCCTGCCTCATTGACTGCCTTGACGAGCTTACGGGCGGTATCGCCTTTATAAAAGCCATCATTGCCTTGTGCCGCAATGAGTTTGAGAGACTGAGCTAACTCCGGCTGACGCAAACGCTCACCGGGCTGATAAGGGCTACCATCAGGTTTAAAGAATATCTTGCTAGTGCTTGGCCACTTTTGCATCCGATCTTTTAGGGCCTCTAGAGATTCGGATAAGCCGGGGGTCACTTCAATACCATTGGCTGCCAAGGCAATCGCTGGTGCCATCACTTTTCCGCGGCTCATAGTGCCGTGATCCTCTAATGCTTTTAGTAGCCCAGCCACGGTTCCTGGGACACCTACTGCTAGTCCATGATAGCGGGACAAGTCGCTGACCGCATTACCGTCTTTATCCAAATACATATCACGGGTAGCACTACTAGGTGCTTTTTCACGGTAATCAAGCGCTATAGTTTTGCCCTGCTTGGCATCATAAATCATCATAAAGCCCCCACCGCCGATATTGCCAGCACGAGGCAGAGTTACCGCTAACGCAAAGCCTACGGCTACTGCAGCATCAACGGCATTACCGCCTTGTTTGAGTATCTGTAAGCCAATATCAGAGGCTAAGGCTTCTTGGCTGGCGACCATACCGTTCTTAGCCCAAAGCGGATGCTCGATAGCATCGTTTGAATAAATAGCTTGGTCCGCTTTAGCGGTAGCTGGTCTGGTGACAGGCATAGTCTTGAGGCTATTAGGAGCGGCACGTGTGACACGCTTAGTCTCGGACACTAACGTCGGAGCCTCAGTCATAATAGCTAGGTTAATAGCACTAGTATTTATAGCGCTGTTGTTTATAGTGCTATGGCTTGGCACAGCAGCATTAGCTGATACTGATATTAAAAAAGAGCTACTGATAACAAAAATAGCCGCTTTTATGGAGGCTAGATTCTGTTGAGACTGTAAGCTTGGTTTTTGCATCGCAAAGTCCTTTTTACGAGAGGGATAGGCAGGTCAATTTATCTGCTAGAGTTGTCCGTTATATATAACCAGCTTAACACTTCAAAAGCTAGTGGTTTAATAGTAATATTAATGAGTGAAAGCTTAGACTATAGTTTGTTATAAAATTTTATCCTGGTCGTCACCTTATTAATACTATCTGGAGATTATTATGAAAAAACTATTCGCAACCGCTATGGGTTTAGCCGTTATGTTTAGCGTAACCCAAGTACGAGCCGCCCCTTCAATTGAAGAATTCATACAAGAAGAAGCCCCAGCTTCTAGTTATTATAATTGTGCTTATAAGATGCAGATTGCCAATAAAAAGTGTCTAGTAACTTTAACTAATGTCAAGTCATCGATAGATAGTCGAGCGAAAAAGATTTTTGGTAGCCGCGCAGATTTAGAGCTGCTGACTATTAAGTGGCCAGATGGTGATGTTGGTCGCTATTTAGATATCGGCGGTGATGAGGTTTATAAGTTAATTAATCTAGGCGATAGTAGGAGCTATCATTACAAAACTGATAATAATGATGGGTTTAGTTTAAATTTTTATAACGGTCTAGTTATTCAAGACCAAAATAATAAAGAGCACATTCGCTTATGGTGAGTGACTCCTATGAGCTCATGGCAGTCAAAGCTAACACGGCCTAACAAAAAGCATTGTCTAGTAAAGATTATGCTTTTTTTATGGATAGAAGTTTATACATCAGACTATTTACCTCTATAAGCTCAATAATTGGCTGCGTTTATCCACCATGAAAACCCTAGTTCAGCTAGTTGCAATGCGGCTTGCCATGTTCCTTGCTGTACCACTGGTAATAGCAGTCAATATATAAGTATTTTTGTATTGCTTATTAATTACTAATATGTAATTTTATGTGTTATATATAGCAATATAGACGCTATTTTTATTAATTTTTACCAATGCCCAGCTCATTAGTGAGCATTGAATGTTCGACCTTATTAAGCAAAAATAGCAAGCAAAAACAGTAGTCAAAAACAGTAATCAAAAATAGCTATCAGCATGAATAAAGGGATTTTTATGTCATTGCCTACGCATTACCTCCAGCGTCGTTATAAGGGGCAGCTCAGGAAGTCAGCTGACCCTCATAATAAAAAACCTGCAGTAATAACCGCCGCCTATCTGTTAGTGTTCGGTAGCGCCGCTGTAGTGCTGTCAGGTTGTCAGACTAGCCCAACGCCATCGAAAAACGCTAGTCAAGCGATGATTGATTTTAATAAAGTCGATAGCGCACAAGGAAGCGCATTTAATGCTCAGCTGTTAGCCAATGATCAACGCTATCAGCAGTTATTTGATCAGACTAAATACCCTAATAGCGAATCCCAAGCCAAATCACGTTTGCTTAGCGCCATCCGCCAGCATCTAGCAGGCGAACAAGTGGCGGTAGCGCAAGCCCATTATCAGGTAGTACCTTTTACCAAAGCCGACAGCATCGATGCTGGATCTAGTAGTTTACTGCGAACCATGATCGAGCTTTATGCTTATAAAAACCAAAACTCAGCTGACTATAGTGATAGTGATAGTGATACTGATGCACAAGTCGCTGAGGCTAGGGCAGAGCTAGAGGCAGCGCAATCAAATAGCTGTAATGACAATAGTAACGATGACGCTTATGAAGTCTGTGTTGTAGACTCTGATATTGACTATGCAGCAGAGGCTTATACTGACGATGAAGCGGTAGAAGCAGCACAAGCAGCTGTCGCTGCTGCGGTAGCGGCAATAAATAGTGATGAAGCAGAGTCATACGATGCTGATGGTTTTAACCAATATGGCTATGACCAAGACGGTTACGATCGAGAGGGTTATGACCAAGATGGCTACAATACAGACGGTTATGATTATCAAGGTTATGACTACGATGGCTATGATGTAAATGGTTTTGACAATCGCGGCTTGGATGAGTACGGCTATGATAAAAACGGCGTTTATGGCGATAACTCAGACGAGGAGGACAGCAGTGCCAGCTCGTCAAGACTAGGGAGGCTAAATCCAAAGGGTCTGCTAAGAGATTATGAGGCGATGCAAAACCAGAAACAGCAAGCGGCTACGCAAGGTGGCGCTGCTGCGTACGATCCATTCGCTGGCATGATCGGCATAGCTTTAGGTATGTTGCAACGTACGCCAGAGCAAGTAGAGGCGATGAATGCATATCAGTATAAGCATTTAGCCTTCAATAGTGTTAGCCACTATCAGCCTAAGCAAAAACAGCTGCAAAGTGTTTATAGCTATGACTATAGCACCCCAACGCTTAGCTCCTCAGTGCAGATACCATTAGCGATCGATTTTAACAACAGCCGTATCACTATTGACCCCTCAGCTCTACTGCCTTTAGTAGCCTTAGTCAACCCTGAACATACGCCTTTGCCTGAACAGATGAGCAGCCATACTGTGAATTTTGGCTTACCGGAAACTATTACCTCACAGTTACCTTCTGCAGTGATTTATGATGCTGTGATCGCTGCTATACCAGATAGTATGGCTGAGTTGTCGGCCGAAAACTTCAGTGCGGTCGATATCCGTGACGATGCTTTTGCTAAAGAAGTCGGGGCTGAACGCGCCGTAAAAGTCTATTTCGGTAGTCAACAAAGCGGTGAGATGATCGGTAAGATGCTCAAATATGTCAGCCGCTCTTTAGCCCGCTATGTCGAGGCTAACCCTGATAAATATACTGATGATGCGGCGCTGAAAAAAGCCATTAATAAAATCCAACTCTATAATAAGGGCTACCAAAGCGCTGATGTTGGCGCCTTACTACAGCTGATAGAAGCTATAGGTCCTATCTCCTTTAATCAGGTCAACTATTACTATTTAGACCGGGCAGATCGACTATTGGCCAAACAGCAGACTATAAACATCGGCGGCGACTTGATGGGTGCACGCACTGCGGTCCTCAATCAAATTCGCTATGACCAAGCTAGCTTTAACCAACATGCCTTAACGCCATTATTAGCCCAGTCGTTTGGCCCCAACTCGCAACCAGCTATGGATGGTAATGCTTGGTTAACTAGCCAGCGCCAACGCACAGAGCAACTGAGACAAGCGCGCTATGCTCGCTATAGCTATGATGACGACAGTACCTATGAAACTACCCAAGACTATATAGACGCTGTTGATGCCGTAAAGACTGAAGATGCGGATATCTCTCTTGATAGTCAATGATTCTAACTAGCAAAGGTAGGGGCTACCTAATTAACGGCAGCTCCCCGTCATCTGTTACGTCTAACACTATGCTTTAAGGATAAAAAATGAACATAGCACCTGCATCTACTCTAGCTCGTTTGCAATCAATTAAAACCACTAGCCTAGTGCTAACAGGAGCATTAGTAAGCGCCGGCTTGTTATTGGCAGGGTGCCAGTCCACTGCTTTGAGCCAAGCTAATATAGCCACTAATAACACGCCCAGCGCTGCAAAAACGGCTCTAGCAACGGCGCTACAGCAGCAGCGTCGCCAGTCTTTTAGCTATCATAGCAATGTCGAAATAAGTAATGAGGCGCAATTTAGCGCTGGCAATACAACGCCAGCGGCTATACAACCCTTAGCGAAAACAGGCTATATCGATGACTACTGTGAGGATACTCATGACCAAGCTTATGCCGATCTATTAGTGCAAGCTGAAGCGCAGCAGTTAGATATTTCTACTAGCGCTTATGAATCTCAGCGCCAAGCGCTAAAGCAGAACTATTTAGCTTGTAATGAGGCTTATTTGGCTTGGGATGCCAATCAGTATCCTGAAGATGATAGCAGTTATGGCGATTATAGTGATGAAGGTGAAAGCACAGCCTATAGCATAGATAATCGTGACGCAGCAGTAGCGCTAAAAGCGGGTGCTAAGCTTAACAGCGAAACCTCTGGCGCGGCTGGCGCGACTATCGTTGAGACTAGCCGTATTAAGGGCGCTAAAAATCAAGTTACAAGCAGTAGCAGCACTATTGCTGCAGCTAGTGCTAGCCGAGGCGCAGTAGTATCGCCTTATTATCAGCAGCTGTTCGATAACTACGAGGATATGGCCTCAGTAACGGATAATAAAAAAGCGCAACTACTAGATGCCTATTTACTCAAACCGTTATCGATTAACGCTCAAGGCGTCTATCAGCCATTAGCTGGCAGATTCACTATGCTCGGCAGTGTGCAGTATCAAGGGCGCAATAATCAAACTAGTATGAATCAGCCGGTTTATATCGATTTTAAGGGCGGCAATATCTATCTTTGGGCTGATAATTTTGCGCTGTTTAATTCAGAGCTGTTGGATAATAAATTAGGCACTAAATGGCAGAACAAATGGTTGAAGTTAGCGCTGGACGATGGCAGTTTGCCCAAAGGTTTTGGCAGTGCGGTTATCAAAGCGCATCTCAAGGCTTTGGATAATAACTACGCCAATGCTGACGCTAGCCAGTTCGACTTTATAGCGCCGAATAGTTTGACGGCTTTATCCCCTAAATTATCTGCCCAGCAACTGACCCCGATGCTACAAAGCGCTCAAATTATTAGGCGCACCCGTAGTCTTGACAGCTATAAACAGTCTTATAGCGACTATGCCGAGAGCTTTTATCATGATATCACTCAACAGTATCCGCAACTAATCACCCCAAGCCAAGATGATGAGCTGAGTAATGCATCAGCAGAGGATCAGACCTTTACTAGTAAGGTGCTAGTTGAGCAGCTATTGGCACTGATGAAAAAAGCTAGCAATGAGCCAGAGCAACAACAGCCAGTGGAGTCAGAGACACTAGTAAGCTTGCCAATACAAGACCTGTATGGCCTCGATAATCGCGGTCAGTTGCAGTGGCATCATAACCGTAGCTATGCGCCAGTGGATAGTCAAGCTAAGCTTGGCAGTCAGATCAGCACTGACATTCTACAGCGCTATCTGCCATTAAGAGGCCAAGAGCCTATGTTTCCAAACTTGCCCGCTGATGCGCAGTTACCTAATGCTAGTAACAGCGTTGATATAAGACAATATAGTACTGAGCTTGCTGACTATTACCGTAACGGTGGCGGTACTACGATAGGGAAGATGCTATTTAGCGCCTTGCCAATGTATAAGAGTATCTATGCGACAAAAGCTGAGGGACTAAATGCTGAATAAAGCTTAGGAGCTATACAGGAGCAATAGAGGTAACAATGCTGATAGGAACACGGACAGGAAGAGGAACAGGAACAGGAACAGGAACAGCGGGGATGACACTGTCAACAGTAGCAGGCCCCCAAACTATTTAACAATAAGGGTGTAGCTTAAAGGCTTATCTTGCAGATCATAACTCTTGATAGCTTGTATTTTAAAGGCATTACGGTCGTAAAAGTCTATCTCTTGCGCGGCTCTTAATTCCAGCATGTCCATCATGGCATTGTAATTGCCACCAACCGGGTTACCGAACAACTTCTTGGCAATATAGCCTAAGTAAGATTTGTTATAACCTGATATTTCAAACTTAGTGTAGTAAGGGTCTATAGAGCGATCGATCAGCAAGTTATCGCTGATCGCAATGGTTGAGGGGCAGTTAAAGCAACCCGGAATAAACTGAATATTTTCAACATCGACTTGGCTAAGTAAGTCTTTGGTTGTATTGGTCTTACTGTTATAAGTGACATTTGACTTAGTTATATAACGACAACTTGCGCTATTGATGATCCTAATGGAGCGGATTTTGTTACCTTTAGTGACTTCAACATCCAGCTGGCAAGCACCAGCGCCAGCATTACTGTAGCCATTCCAATTTTGCTTCTTTAGACCCAGCTTATACTGACTATTTAAGACTTCTACATCTTTACCTAAAGAGCTGGGAGCAATAAAACTACTATAGTTTGCCGCATAGACAGGGACAGCTGCTACTGTGCTAGTGATGACTAGTAATACAATTTTTTTCATAATGCATGCTCAGTAGTAAAATTAT
Organism: Psychrobacter sp. TAE2020; assembly: GCF_018919485.1. GTDB lineage: Bacteria > Pseudomonadota > Gammaproteobacteria > Pseudomonadales > Moraxellaceae > Psychrobacter. The sequence goes on along the minus strand of NZ_JAHLMU010000001.1, from coordinate 443,792 downwards.
TAGCGTCTCATTCATTAATGCTCGATAGGTTCTAATACTTAACGTGTCCTAACGCTCAACACACGCTAATATTGCTATAGAAATAAGCTGTGAAAAATAAGGGTTCAAAAGCAATAGCATAGCGTTAAAAAAAATTATAAAATTGTTGTAATCAACAGTTGTTGAGAGCATAATTTCGCTATTATATCTATGGTGAACGTATGTACACAATAACCTTTAATCCCAAAATAAGCCACTATAAGCACAATTGCAATAATAAAACAACCGCTGCTTGGCATTACTTGGTTCTCAGCATAGCCAGTGTTGGGGTCAGTATAAGTGCTCAGGCTATCACTCCTGAGCAGTATCAACAGCAACGCACTGAGGCCTTGAAGCAGCAGCAGTTGAGCACTCCTACTGTTACTATTGACACTCGGCCTTTTGAAGTTACCTCACCACTAGCCGCTACCAATGAGCAAAATACTGACTTAGCAGCTATGCCATGTTTTGATATTAATAATATCTATTTGATTGGTGAATTAAGCGAAAAATTCACTTTTGCATTAACCCCTTTTACGACAGGCAAGGCTTCTATAATAGGCAGTTGTCTGGCCTTAAATGATATCAATCAGCTAGTCACTAAGGTACAAAACCGTATCATTGAGCAGGGTTATGTCACTACTCGGGTGCTAATTGATAACCAAAATCTTAAATCCGGTAATCTATATCTGACAGTTATCCCTGGTCGTATTGATCAAATAACGCCGATAGATGTCAAAGCCAGTCGACTAATATATATCGATAATAGCGGTAATCCTGCTAACTTTGCTCCAGCTATGCCGATGCAATCTGGCGATCTATTAAACGTGCGGGATATTGAACAGGCGCTGGAGAACTTTAAGCGGGTACCGACTGCCGATGCTGATTTTTCTATTAGTCCTAGCAGCCGTATAAGTACACCGGGCTATAGTGATATTCAAGTCAAATGGCAACAAAATAAGCGCTGGCGCTTATCTGCAACTGTCGATGACTCCGGTCAAGAGAGCACTGGCATCTATCAAGGTAACGTTACTTTGTCACTAGACAACCCAACTTGGCACAACGACTTGTTATATCTGTCTTATAACCATGATCTTGATGGTGGGAACGACAAGAATGATGGTAGTTGGGGTTATAACGTCGGATATGTATTACCCATTGATAATACTCAACTGACGCTCACACACAGCGGTTATAACTATGATCAGACGGTTGCCGGTGCCAATCAAGATTATGTCTACAGCGGTGAGTCTTATAACACGGAAGCATTAGTCAGCCAGCTAGTACACCGTGACAGTCACAGTAAGACTTATCTAAAAGCGGGCGGCTTCGCCAAGCAACAAAACAACTATATTGATGATACCGAAGTTGAAGTACAACGCCGCCGTACTGCAGGCTATAAGCTGGGGGTAGGTTATGAAACTAGTATTGGAAAGAGCCAATGGCTTGGCGATATTATCTATCAGCGTGGTACAGGAGCCTTCGATGCGATAGATCCCCCTGAAGCCTTGTTTAATGAAGGTAGTGCTCGTGCTGGGATTGTGAAAGTCGATGTCGATATGAGTCGTCCGCTGACTATTGGTAAGCAGGCTTTACGATACCAAACTACCTTAAAGGGGCAGTATGCTACAGAGGCGTTAGTTCCCAGTGAACGCTTTGTCATTGGGGGTCGTTATAGTGTGCGCGGTTTCGATGGTGGGCGCAGCTTGAGTGGTGATCATGGCGCACTGATCCGCCAAGAGCTAAGTGCTTATCTAGGCAACACACCCCATGCGGTCTATGCCGGTATCGATGCCGGGTATGTAAAGTTGGACAATACAGCACAAGATGATCTACTGCTAGGCAATCATTTAGTCGGCGGGGTAGTAGGCGTTAAAGGTTATGTCACTCCACTGCGCACTAGTTACGACTTGTTCGCCGGCTATCCATTAGCTCAGCCAGATAACTTCAGTGATAAAGACTGGGTCACGGGCTTTAGCTTGGGCTGGCAGTATTAAGTCTGTTCTATAAGCGTCACTATATAAACCACAGTTAATTTTAAAAATATTTATTTTGCAAAAAACATATCCAAGGACATCTTTATGAATAAGCAATGCTATCGAGTAGTATTTAACAAGGCCCGTGGCATGCTCATGGTGGTGTCCGAAGCCGCTAGATCGCAAGGTAAAACCAGTAATGCAAGCGAGGGTGGCAGCGATATCAGTCAAGTGGCTGGTGCTTCGCAGATTAACGGTCAAAGGTCTGGACAGCTCAATGCTTCTGGTAATGCAGGCAGCTATCAAGGTGGCAAATTAGACACTCTACGCTCACAGGTACTGTTGTCATTAGGTCTTGCCACTATCGTAGCAACAAGCGTCAGCCTCTCCGCTCATGCCGATAGCACTACTATAGTCGCTGATCGCAATGCGGCGGCCAATCAACAAGCGACAATACTGAATACCTCAAACGGTAAAACTCAAGTCAACATTCAATCGCCAAGCGCCGCTGGGGTATCGCGTAACGTTTTTAGCAAATTCGATGTTGGCGCTGATGGCGCTATTTTGAATAACAGTCGCGTCAATGCACAAACCCAGCTCGCCGGTTGGGTCGAGGGCAATCCTTATTTAGCACGCGGTGAGGCTCGGGTTATCCTTAATGAGGTCAATTCAAGCGATCCTAGCCGCTTGAGCGGGTTTACGGAGATTGCTGGTGGCCGTGCTGAGCTGATTATCGCTAACCCCGCTGGTATCACTTGCGCCGGTTGCGGCTTTATCAATGCCTCGCGTACTACTTTGACTACCGGTGAGGCGCTGATGGATCAAGGCCGCTTGATGGGCTTTGATATCAGTAAGGGTGCGGTTCGGGTTGAAGGTGAGGGCTTAAATACTAGCGGTGCTGACTACACCCAGATCCTCGCCAAAACCACGGAGATTAATGCGGCAGTCTATGCTAAGAGTTTAGATGTCATCACTGGTAGCAATCGAGTCAGCTATGAGACCGATGCGGCAGATACGGTTATTACTCCTAATAGTGCTGCAAGCAATCAAGCGACAGGCGTGGCGCTCGACGTTTCAGCGTTGGGAGCGATGTACGCCGGCAAGATCCGTCTGATCGGCACTGACAAAGGTATGGGGGTCACCAATGCAGGGAGCATCATCGCCTCCAATGTTGGCGGCTTGCAGCTCGATAGCAACGGTAATCTCGTTAATTCAGGTATGCTATCCTCAAAAGAAGAATTGAATGTCAAAAAAACAGGTAGCATCAATAATTCAGGCACCATCAGCAGCAGTCAAAAGACCATAACTTTAGACAGTCAAGACCTAACTAACTCAGGTCTTATTAGTAGCTTTGACAAAACTGAAGCGATCAATCAGCAACGTATTGAAAACTCTGGCACTATTAGTAGTGGACAGCTTAATATAAAGACTGCCACTTTAGATAATACGGGTCTTATTGAGCAAACAGGTACGGGTAAGCTAGCAGTACAAAGCCAAAAGCTCATTAATCAAAATCAGGCGATCATTGGGCAAGCGCTTTATGAAAATCAACCTATCGCGACGACGCCAAGTGTCAATACAGCGCCTAGTACGGCTAATACGGGCACACAAACCCAAGTTGTAGATAATACTGCAAACCCATCACCTAACCCTGATGTGCCCGCAACCTCTCCTATACTCACTCCTGTAACCGCTAATGGCTCAATCACAGCCACTACTATTAACAACACAACGAGCAATGCGCGAATCACTGCTACTGGTGTGGTGAATGTACAAGCAAATGATATTAGTAATTTAAACAAATCGAGCATAGCCGTCGATACGCTCATTACTGATAACCAGCAATTAAATAATCGTTTGAACAATGATAACAGCCGCATACAAGTGAGTAACGCTGACTGGAATTTAGCGAAACTTGACAATAGACAAGGTCAGATAATCAGTCAACAAGGTTTTAATATAGCCAGTCAGCAAGGGATTGATAACACAGCGGGTATTTTAGCGAGTCAAAAAAATATTACGCTTATCACGCAAGCTAATATCAATAATACTCAAGGTCTAATGCAAGGTCTAACGGTTACGACTAAAGCTAATCAGCTGGACAACACCCAAGGCAAAATTTATGCAGAGGATACGCTTGGTGTGACGCTAAGCGGTAAGCTGGATAACACCCAAGGCCTTATAAGTGCTAAGCAAGATGTCGATATTGATAGTCAATCGCTCATCTCACAGAACAAGGCACTAGTTCGTAGCGCTAAAGCGATAGATATAAAGGTTAAAGATCGAGTAGATAATTTAGACAACTCAACTATAGCTGCGGGTACTACACTCTTTATTCAAGCAAAAGACACCGTGCAAGATGCGACCTCTAAAATGATTGCTGGTATGAGTGAGGATGGCACTTTATCAGCTGATGAATATGATCTGAACATTACCAGTCAAAATAAACAAAGCAATCAAGGTCAGACGATTGCTACTGGTAGCTTAACACTAGTAGGTAGTGAGTTAGATTTAAGCAAAGCCACCTTGCAAGCTAAAAATATTCAACTCAATGCAAATACTGAGAACCTTGATCTAAGCTATGGCAAAGTCTTTGCCGATGATAAAATATCATTAGGTGCTGCTAAACGCATTAATTCAAGCTATAGCGAAGTATCTGCCAATCAGATCGATGGCTTGGCATCGAGTATTGATAATACCCAAGGTAGTCTGTACGCCAATTCAACAATTAGCCTCAAACAAGAAAATCCAAACGGCGCGCTCACTAATAATTCGGGCACCATCCGTAGCAAAGGCTTATTAGATATTGGCTTTGATACTGTAGAGAACGTCGGTAAAAACTCATTATTATTATCTGATAAAGCGATAAATATTACCGCGCAGCAAATTAGCAATAGCGATCAGCTGGAGGGTAAAAACTTCACAGGTGGCATACAAGCGCCAAGTATTACTATCAATGCTAAAACCTTAAATAATAACCAAGGGTACATCAGTGGTACTACTAATAATTTATCACTCTCACAAGACCTGCAAAATACCAAAGGGTATATCTACGGTAAAGACGCATTAACTATAGGTACTGATGCGCAAACCTTAGCACTGTCTAACGCAGAAGGTGAGCTTAAAAGCGATAAAGACATAACGCTAATCGCTGATAAATTTAGCAATGCTCAAGGCTCTGTTATCAGTCAAGGCGATGCAAGCATCACACTCAAGCAAGATTATACGCATCAAGCAGGCGATAATCTGCAAGTTAATAATCAGCTCTCTATTAAAACACTTGGTAGATTTAATAACCAAGCTGAGCTCAAAGCAGGTAATAAACTTACTCTACAAGCGAATAATATCACTAACGATAGTACTGGCACGATTGTAAGCGATAGCGTAGCGCTTAGAGCGACTGAGACTTTGCATAATAAAGGCCTAATCAATGCCAATGATTTGAATTTGCAGGCCAATTATCTTGATAATGACAGTGCTAAGATTTATGGTACAACCGTATTAATCAAAGCAAATACCGTAAATAACCAAGGGTCTCGCTCTAACCCTAAAGGCGCTATTATGGCCTCAAGAGGCAATATGGTGATCATTGCTGATACGATCAATAACCAAAGTGGCACTGTTACCAATAGTAAGGCACAAGATAATGCATGGATACTTAGTAATCAAAATCTAACCATTGGTGGCGCTATCGATGACAAGGGCGTGGTTACGGCTAATGCCAAAGAAGTTAACAATCTAAGTGGTCGTATCGAATCGTTTGGTGATATGTCAATCACTGCTGATAAATTGATCAATAAAAACCTATCGTTTAAGACTGAGATCCAAGACGTTGCAGGCAGTGAGAACCAAAAGACATTTATCATACCTAAAGCCACTGACAACAAAATACCTTTAGATAAATTAAAATGGGAGTCTTGGAGCCGTGCAGGTCAATATAGATATGCTGAGGACGATGATAATATTATTGAAGAGGGTCAGCTGGGTCAGTCGCCAATACCTAGTGCAACTACCTGTGATGATGGGCCTACTAGCGTCTGCACCTTAAATTATAAGAATAGTGATCCTGTTTGGGCGTACTTTGAGCTGACCCCGCCCAATAGAGAAGCGCCACCTGAGCCTACCCTTACTAAGCCTACGCCGCCTACAGGTCAAGAGAGCTGTAGTGATCCTGCCAGTGCAGCTTGCAGTGCGTACAATAGTGCGCTTGAGCAATATAAGCAGCAGCAAAAAGAGTATGATACTGCCTTGCAAGCTTATGGTGCTGAGCTTAACAGTTGGGAGGAGCAAGATAGTGAAAAGTATGAAGCACTAGATAATGCGGTACGCGCTTATAACGAAGGTTATGGACGTGTTGAGATTAGAGCTTGGACAAAAATTATAGTTAATGAGCGTCAAAGACAAAGCGTAGTGCTAGACTCAGCCCCAGCGCAGATCATTGCTGGTGGTAATATGACGCTGGATGCTGATTATGTCCTCAATGACAAAAGCCAAATTCTAGCAGGGGGTCGTATTGACTTTGATGAAAGTAACAGTACCCTTGAGCAGCTAGATGGTGAAGGCAAACTATTAGTTATTCAAAATGGTACTAGTCAGTTTAGTGAGTCACGGTGGCGCGGCGGGTTTAAGCGCTATCATCAACGTGATAATGATGACTCAATAGCCTTTACTGACTCTCAAGAGAGCACTATTAAGCTACCAGTAGCGCGATTTAAGGAGTTTGCTGATCTATCCCCATCCGTACAAGATACGATTGCCGTTGATAATCAAATCGATGGTAATAGCTCAGCAGTATCAGCTCTACAAGGCGGAGCTGCTCCCACCAACAATAGCTCAATTACGGTAGCTGTCTCCCCATCAGGCGATGAGATTCGAAGTGTCGATGGTGCGACAAGTCTGCCCAATAACAGCCTCTACACTATCGATGCCGATAGTACCAATAGCTACTTAGTAGAGACGGATCCTGCCTTTGCTAACTATAAAAACTGGCTAACCTCAGACTATATGCTACAGCGCCTAAAGCTTGACCCTAACATTACCCAAAAGCGTTTGGGGGATGGCTACTACGAGCAGCAGTATATCCGCGACCAGATCATGATGCTCACAGGTCGCTACTACTTAGGTGACTATAGTAATCAGGACGAGCAGTATAAAGGGCTTATGGATGCGGGCATCAGTGTTGCTCAAACGCTAAATATACGTCCAGGTATCGCCCTCACAGCAAGCCAAGTGGCTAATCTAACTAGTGACATCGTCTGGCTTGAGCAGCAACAAGTCACGCTTGCCGATGGTAGCACACAGACAGTGCTTGCCCCCAAAGTCTACGTACGAGCTAAGCAAGGTGCGATCAGAGGTGATGGTAGCTTTATTGCCGCAGCCCAAGTCAATATTAATCTCAAGGAAGACCTCAACAATCAAGGACTTATTGACGGTTATAAAACCCTTAACGTAAACGCTAATAACGTCAACAACACCAATGGCGGTCGCTTAAGTGGTGCTGATGCTAGGATTAACGCTGACGATAAAATTAGCAACACCGGCGCTACTATTTATGCTGATAATACGCTAGGGTTAAAAGCCAATACCATCACCAATGCCAGTAGTACCTATAGCACCAGCAATCAGCTTGGCGCAAGTAGTGCCACGCGCACAGGCATTGACCAAGTGGGATCAATTGGCGTAGGCGATGGCCTCAAAGGACAAGTGAATGAGGATGGCAATCCCTTAACCACCTTATCTATCGCCGCCAAGAATGATGTTGTCTTTGCCGCAGGGGTCGCCAGTAACAAGAGCGGCAACACCCAAATCATCTCCGAGAAAGGCGACGTCAAATTCAATGCGATCAATACAGGCAATGAGGTTCGTGCCATTGGTGATGGCAATAACTACTACACTGATGGTCAGACCCAAGATAACGGTAGTAATGTTACTAGCTTTGGCAACTTAACCGTAGCAGGTAACAACGTCACAGGCGTTGCCACTACCCTAAACAGTCAAACAGGCACTACCAGTATCGTTGCCGACAATGACGTCACCTTCACAGAGGGACGCGCCACCACAGACTTCTCAACCGCCAGTAAAATGAGCAGCAGTGGCTTCTTAAGTAAAAGAACCAGCCAAGAGCGCTTTAACAGTGAAAGCGATACCGCCATCAGTAGCAACATTGAGGGTGATAAAGTATTTATCCAAGCAGGACAAAACATCAGCCTCACAGGCACTAACGCCCTCAGTGATCGTGGTACTCAGCTTATTGCGACTAAGGGTGATGTCAGCATCTTAGCCGCCCAGAACACCTCAAGTAAAACTAATATCTCGCAAGAGAAAAAGTCAGGCATGTTTAGCACAGGTGGCGCCAGTATCACCATTGGTCGCCAGCAAACCGATGAAAGTAACACCAGCACCTCCTTGACCCATACTGCCAGCAATGTTGGCGCAATCGACGGCAACGTCATCATCACGGCAGGCGGTAAATACCAGCAAACAGGTAGTAACTTGATTGCTGGTATGGGCGCTGATAGCGACAAAGACATCAATTCCACGGAGCGTGGCAACACTATTGTCCGCGCCAAACAGATCAACATCGATAACGCCCTAGATGTCTACACCAATCAAAGTGAGCAGACGTTTAAACAAAGCGGTCTAACGGTGTCGGTTTCCAACAGCCTGATTGACAGTGCTAAGAGCATTGACGCCCTAGTCGATGCTGGTGGCAATACCCAAAGCGTACGTATGAAAGGTATGGCAGGCGCTGCTGGGTTATTAAAGGTAAAAGCCTTAGCTGCCGAGGCCAATAGTGCGGGGTACGATCTACTCGATGGCAATCTCAAAGGCGTGGGCAACACCCGTATCCAAGCCACTATAGGCACTCAAAAGAGTCAATCAAACAGCTCAAGCTACACTGAGGTCAACCACGCCTCAAACATCACTACCAATAACCTAGCCCTTATTGCAACCGGCGGTGGCACCGATAGCAACATCAACATCAATGGCAGTAATCTTAACGTCACCAATGACGCGCTGTTCCAAGCGGATAACAACTTAAATATTAACGCCGTGGCACAAAACAGCAATACTCGTAGTGATAACTCAAGCTCAAGTGCGGCTATTGGGGGCTATGCATCAACAGGTAGCGGTGTCGGTATCACCGCCAGTGCCAGCAGGGGCAAAGGCTATGCCAACAGCGACTCAGTCACTTATGCCGATAGCCAAGTCAACGTCGGTGGCACCACCACCTTTGATATTGGTAACGATCTCAACGGTAAAGGCGTGGTCTTTAACACGGATAAAGTCCAAGGCGTTATCGGCGGCAATGTGACCTTAGAGAGTCCACAAGATACTTACGAGTACGACAGCAATCAGAAGAGCGCAGGCTTTAACCTTGATGTTGACCTCATGGGTAACGGTAAAGGCTCCAGCCTCTCTGTCAATGGTGCTAAGACTAATATCAATGCGAATTCTAAAATTGTCGGGCAACAAACAGGCCTCTTCGCCAATGAAGCCGATCTAATCGTTGAAGGCAAAGGTAACTTCAAAGGCGCCGTCTTCACCACATCAGAGGAAGCACAAGCCAATGGCAAGAGTAACATCGTCTTTAAACAAGGCGTCACCTCAACCGATATCGTAAACACCACAAGCTATGACGGCGATGCGATCTCTGCTGGTTTAAGTATTGGTAAGATCAAAGATAAACCACAAGCCACCATGAATGGTATTGGCTACGGCACAGACGGTGATAGCGACAGCAGTATCACCAAAGGGGGCGTCAGTGGTTATAACGACGAGCAAGGTATTTTCACTACAGACAATAGCCAAGCACTTGCGGGTAAGCTTGAGAGTGTGTTTGATGCCACTCGTGTCACTGAGGAGCTGCAAGCGCAGAATCAGATTACTAAGGAGTTCGGTAAGGAAGCGCCTAAAGCGGTGGCTGACTTCTCAGAAAGTCGTATTCAAGCCATTAAAGCTGATAATACTCTTAGTATTGATGAAAAGTTGGAAGCTATTAAAAAATGGGATGAAGGTGGTGTTTATAGAGTCGCTGCTCACACAGCGCTTGGCGCATTGGGTACTGGTAGTGTTGAAGGTGCCTTAACCACAGGTGGCGTTGCTGCTGCTGCACCGACGCTTAATAATATCCAAGAGAAAATAGCGAAAGCACTTGTAGATAAAGGCATGAGCGAAAGTATCGCTAGTGGCACAGCAAGTGGTTTGGTTAGTTTGACGCTATTAGGTGCTAGCAGTGCGGCAGGACTAGATACCTCAAGTACGGTGACGGCGACTAATGTGGATGCGAATAATAGAAAGTTGCATACATCAGAAATACAAGTTTTGAATTCAGTTGCGAAGAAACTAGCTGAATCAGAAGGAGGAACTGAGGAATACTGGAACACTATACTATATGCAGTTACATTATCTCATTTAGATAGCAAGGGTGCTGCAATTCTAGACAGATTTGAAAATGAATTGGGCTTTTCAATATCAGGTATTCAAAGTGCAGAGAAACGTATAGTTAAAGGAGATATAATTACTGCTGAGAATGCTTATAATAAGCTAAAGGCTCAGTATGCCAAAACAGTACTACCGAAGGATAAGTATAGTAGTTCAAAACAAAAATCTGATATTGTTATGTTCAATAGTAGTGGGTATTATAATGATAATTACATCTATTATAGTATCGATAGTGGTAAAGATGGTATTGGCAAAACTCCAACTTATAAAGCTAACCAAGATGGTTTGCAGAGTTTAGAAAAATTAGAAAACTATTTGAGCCCTGTTGTTAAGGGAGAGATACTAGCCGCTCCTGCGAGTCTTGCTTCTTCTGCGGTATTACGTGCTAATATGATTTCTAAAGGTTTAGCATTAAGGCATGGTGAAGAAGCACATCATATTGTAGCTGGAAACGTAAGAGCATTTGCTCCAGCAAGAAAGCGTTTAGCTGAATTAGGAATTGATATAAATGCTCCTAGCAATGGTGTAGCACTTTCAGGCTCGCGAAAAACAGGCATGACTAAAAATGGTTTTCAATGGGGGGCAACACCTGATATGTTTGCTTTAAACCACAGAGCTTCTGGACTACATAGTAAAAAAATGGCTGATTACGTTGTTGACGAGCTAAGAACAGTTACTACCAAGGCCGAGGCTGAAAATGTTCTTAAGAATGTAGCCTTAGCTATTAAAGATGGTTCTATTAAAAGAAAGGCAGGACTATGACAAATTATTATATTCTGAAGGCAGATTTAGATGATCATTTTCATAACTTTGAAGTAGATTATGATTCCAAAGAACTAGATCACTATTTTAATGCTAATAAATTTTTCAGTCCAGATTTTTCTTCAGATGGTTGGAAAACTGTTGAACTTCATGAATTTAAAGAATATGAAGAGTATCTACCAGTAGAAGATGGTAAAGTAATAAGGCCCTCATTATGGCCAAATATTATGCATGTATGGGGCGCACCTACTTTTGTATTTTCTCAAGCCCTGAAAAATGATCTTTCAGGAATATTGGGTAACTGTGGCTATTTTTTAGAAGCTGAATATCATGGTGAACCATGGTATTTTTATTATTGTAATGTTCATTTAAGTAATGCATTAGATTTAAAACTATCAGAATACGATGTTTTTGAAGATGGTAGAATCATGTCACTACATACTGCTGTCTTAGTGAGAGACGTCATTAAAAATACTGATATATTTCGGGCTTCTGAATATACTAATCGCTTGTTTGTTTCAGATAGGGTCAAAGCAATAATAGATAAACACTTTGTAGGAAATGTTTTTAAATTAGTAGAAATCGTTTAACTTAAATAATGAATATAATCATATCTTTATCAATATAATGATTTCAGACTATTAAAAAAATTTCTGCCAACTAAGCTACTATACATAAATGTGTGTAGTAGCTTTTTATTTTAAAATTCAGACACCACCGCTTGTCATAGCAATCAAAAGAACATAGGCTTTACCGCTGATATCGCTCTAGAGGGTGCAGGCTCAAGTCTATCGCTTAATGGCGGCAAGACCAATATCAATGCCAACTATAAAGCCGTGGGTCAGCAGTCGGGTATCTTTAAAGGAGATGGCGGCTTTGATCTAGAAGTCGGTGGTAAAACTACTTTAATTGGTGGGGCGATTACCACCACTGACAAAGCCCTAGAATTGGGTCTAAACAAATATGTCAGCAAAGGCGGCATTACTACCCAAGATATAGAGAACACCAGTAGCTATGACGGAGATGCTATTCAAGTTGGCATCAGTCTTGGTATGACAGATAACAAGCCTCAAGGCAATACTAACGGTTTAGGTTATGGCACGGATGGGGATAGTGATAGTAGTACCACTCGTGCAGGTATCACAGGTATCGCGGGTAACAGTGGTATCACTACTGACAATCGAGAGGAGTATGCAGGAGCGCTTGAGAATGGGTTTGATGAAACCCGAGTTAATGAGGAGCTCGAGGCGCAGGTAGAGATCACCCAAGCCTTTGATCAGGAGCGGCGTAAGATTAAGACGGAGCTTAATAAGAAGGAGCAGGGTTTAAGAGAAGAGGCTGAAGAACAAGATCAGTTAGGAAATACAGTTGATAGAGATAATTTGCTACTGCAAGCAGATAAAGTTCAAAAACAAGGGTTACTGTTTGACGCTGTCTCTGGCGCTATTTACGGACCGAATAGTAATGGTGTCACAGGCTATGTTGCTAAAGCTGTCAGTCCAGCAGTATCGTTCAAGGTTGGACAGTATTATAAAGGGCTAGAAGCTGATCAAACGGATGGACTGACCAATGGACAGCAAGCGGGTCATATTCTAGCCCATGCTTTACTAGGAGCAGCTGTTAGCTACGCTACTGGCAATGATGCTTTAACGGGTGGTTTGTCAGCCAGTGCAGGTGAAGCCACCGCACCGCTATTATCTAATCTACTTTATCAGAAAAAATCAAGTGAACTATCTGCTGAACAAAAGGATGTTATTAGTAGCATTACTAGCTTAGTTGGTTTAACTGTAGGTGCGACTACAGGAAATGTCACAGATGCTGTAAATGCGGCTGAGACTAGCAAGGTTGCAGTTGAGGAAAATGCTTTAAATAAACTTCAAGATCAATGCTTGAATTGGACGAGGTGTATTGATGAATTTAGAGGGCAGGGAGCAACGTATCGCCCTACGGTGATGAGTAACGGCCAATGGCAATTAGTTGAGGTAGTAAATAAACAGGGAGATACTATTGGATACACTGCTTATAACAAGTTAACCAAAAAAACTGATTTTATAGTTCGTAAGAATGAAATTCAGGACTTTATGAACGCGATACCTATCCTTATCGCAAATATTGTAAATATGGGCAACCTCACGGAAGGTAATCCTAAAGCATTAAATCAAATGCAGATGTCAGTAATGGAAGGTAGTTTCTCTGGTTATCTAAAAGGTTGGCAAGACGGAATTCAAGATCCATATTTTGTTGCTTTCGTTGGTAGCGGTTTCATTGGTTCTGGTGCTGGGTCTATCGCCTCAAGACAAATTAGTCAAGCAGAAATACAACAAATGGCTCGAATGTCAGGAATGTTGAGGAATGTATCTAAAAATAAAGGTAACGTAGGTATGGGTACAGCAACGCGAGCAGAAGCTGAAGCTATGGGTAAAGCCTGGGTAGGATCAGGTTATCGAGTTAGTAAAAGTGATGCAAATGTCTTTGTAAGTAGTGATGGCATGAGAGTTTATAGAGCACCAACTACAAAAAGACCTTCTCAATATAACACAACTGGTGTACAAGCTAATTTTGAACAGATTGAAATAATTTATGACAGAAGTAAAGTGCCTATAGGTGCTAAGCCAACTGAGAAAAGATCTGTTATCGTAAACGCACATTTGAATATTAAGGACTAAAAAATGCTTACATTACAATATATATCATTCGAAGATCATCAAGACTTCGCTGATTTTGAATTAAAAGGTTATGATGGTTTTAATTTGATGATCAACTTACTATTAGGTGATGAGCTTGGAAGTGATATATATCATTTTAACTTAGTTAATGATTACGAAAAAAGTTCTGATAAGATTATTATTGAAAATAAAAATATTTACTTCAGAGAGAAAGGTATATTCGTAATGGAAGTATTTAATAAACATGATTTACTTTGTTTTATCAAGGACTTAGTAAAAAAAAGTACTCTTAATAAAGGCTTAGATGAACAATTGGTTAGTTTATCAAAATATTTTCACTGGGAATTTGATAACTATGTTCCGTATGTCGAGTAGTATATTTTAGTATGTGGTCTATATAGAGCTTGCAATATATAAAAAAAACTAGACTTAATCAAAAGCTACAATCTCTCATGAATCGTAGCTTTTTCCATTTCTTAACACCAATAAAGGCAAAGGGTTTGCTAACAGCGACTCAGTCACTTATGCCAACAGCCAAATCAACGTCGGTGGCACCACCACCTTTAATATTGGTAACGATCTCAACGGTAAAGGGGTGGTCTTTAACACGGATAAAGTCCAAGGTCTTATCCGTGGTAACCTCAACATGGAATCGCCACAAGACACTTACGATTACGACAGCAATCAAAAGAGCGCAGGCGTTACCCTAGATGTTGACCTCATGGGTAACGGTAAAGGCTCCAGTCTCTCTGTCAATGGTGCTAAGACCGATATCAATGCGAATTCTAAAATTGTCGGACAACAAACAGGCCTCTTCGCCAATGAAGCCGATCTAATCGTTGAAGGCAAAGGTAACTTCAAAGGCGCTGTGTTTACCACATCAGAGGAAGCACAAGCCAATGGCAAGAGCAATATCGTCTTTAAACAAGGCGTCACCTCAACTGACGTCATAAACACCACAAGCTATGAAGGTGATGCATTCTCAGCAGGTTTAAGTATCGGTAAAACCAATAACAAACCACAAGCTGCTATGAATGGGCTTGGTTATGGCACAGATGGTGACAGTGATAGCAGTATTACTAAAGGCGGCGTGAGTGGCTATAACGATCCACAAGGTAATCTGACTACTGAGAATCGTGAAGCTCTTGGCGGCAAGCTTGAGAGTGTGTTTGATGCCAGTCAGGTCACTGAGGAGCTTGGGGCGCAGACGCAGATTACTAAAGAGTTCGGTAAGGAAGCACCGAAGGCGGTTGGGGACTTTGCCAATAATCGTATGAAAGCGATTAGAGCTGACACGACTTTGAGCGCTCAAGAAAAGCAAGAGGCACTACAGAGATGGGATGAAGGCGGCATTTACCGAGTAGCGGCTCACACAGCGCTTGGCGCATTAGGTACTGGTAGTATTGAGGGTGCACTAACCACAGGTGGCGTCGCTGCCGCTGCGCCAACGCTTAATGATGTACAAGAGAAGATAGCGAAAGCACTTGTAGATAAAGGCATGAGCGAAAGTATCGCTAGTGGCACAGCAAGTGGTTTGGTTAGTTTGACGCTATTAGGTGCTGGCAGTGCAGCAGGACTTGACACCTCAAGTACAGTGACTGCTACTAATGTGGATGCTAATAATAGACAGTTGCATCCGCAGGAACAAGACTTGGCTTATATTTTACTCAAGAAAGCAAAAGAGAAAGGCTGGAAGCGTGCTGATGGTAAACCTTATACCTTGCAAGAAATAGAGGATGCCCTACGATGGGCTAATAGTACAAAGTATGGCGAACAATGGACGAGCAAAAGAACAGTAAAAATTCATAAAAATGCCAGTAAGGATGGTATTAATAAAGCAATGTACGACCATGGAATAGCATCAGATTTTGATTCTAGACTGTGGAAGACTACTTCTACTGGAGAGTACACTACTATTACTCAAAATTTCAATAACATTGAAAAACCTGATACTAATCTCGTTAATTTTATTAAGGGAGAAACGAAGAGTTATGGCTATAGTTGGGTTGGTGGTGTGGTGCAGCCTTACAACGCTAAGACAACAGGACCTACTCCTGGTAAGGCTAAACCAACCACAACTGCGAAGGTAATTTCTCAAAAGGATTTTGAAAAACAATCGCAATCTAAGAATCAGGCTATTATTAATGGAGGGGGTGGGGTTGATTTACGCGGTGGCAATAGTATTCAGGCAGCATCGGACAAGACATTAAATGAGAAAGTGCTTCCTGTTGCTCAGACAGTTACTGGTGCTGGTGAAGTAGTAGTAGGTACAGGAGCGTGTGTTTCAGGAATTGGTTGTCCAGCAGGTGCGGTGTTAATCGCTAATGGTTTAGACAATATGGCTACAGGTGGGTCGAATTATAATAAAAAACCGACCGAGCAAGTCCCTTCCGCCACCTTAGATAAATTAGGTGTGCCTAAAGAAACTGCTGGTTATATTAAGCTAGGTGCTGATTTAAGTGCAGGTGGAGCAGTAGCAAATATTACTAAGCCGAAGCCTAGAACTACAGTGAATAGTGCAGCTTCGAAAGCAGAAATAGACGCTCAGCGTATTGATAATAATGTTAATACGGATAACTCAGGATTTGGTGATTCAGCTATTAGAGATTTTACTGCAACGCCTAATAACCCAGTTGTACATCGCGCAGAAAATATTAATGCAGGACAGGTAACTGATAGAGATGGTCTACAGCGTGTAGATGATACTAAATGGATAAATGACAACCAAATTGCTGAAAATCTAGGTTTGGATTCAGTACGAGAACTAGAAAGATGGGGTACGCAAAGACCTGCTTGGCAAAATGGTACAACTGTCACTGACCATGTATTGACAGAGCCAAGAACATTTCAAATGGTAGTTGATGAGAGCCAGCTAAATAAAATGAAGGAAGCTGCTAGAAATAATGAAAATCCAGCATCGAATCTTGGAGGTTGGGCAACTGATACACCTGTTGGTTCGGTTGCAGATGTTCGTAATAAACTCGGTGTTCCTGAAGAGTGGAAATCTGGCAACTTATATGTTGTTAATTTCACTGCTAAAACTGGGACTAAAGTGCGTGAAGGTACAGTAGGTGACATGTGGAGTACCGCTACTGAACAACGTTTGTCAGGAGGTGGGCATCAGGTAGAGTTTAAAGACCATCCTGCTGCAAGCCCAGGACAGTTTAAAGTAGATTTAGATTCATTAAATAGAGTTAAGGCATTAAAATGAAAAAAACATTGATTGAAGAAGTTTTGATTAAAAGTACATGCGATGATGGACAATTATTTATAGAAAGCAGTCTAGATCAGAATAAAGGTTCTGGACTATATACTCATCTCAGTAAAGGTCATAAAGTAATTTCATCTAAACGTTTTATTAAGCTAGCAGATGGTCAAGAAATCTCAATTCCAATCTCCAACATTATAGAGCTGTTACCCGATCGCACGGGATTTATTGTTATTTACAAAGAACAGCCAAGCAAGTTTAGTCAAGCTACCAGTTATCCGTGGTTTTTTAAATATCCCAATAATGCAGCTGTTTATAATGCAGATGGTAGTTTACGTTTTCAAATCAAGTTAACAGATAACCTCAAAAGTAGCTTGTATATTGAAAGTTTCGCACAAGAATCTATAGAACATCCCGATAAAAATAGTGTAACTATAAACAGTACTTCTAACCCTATATACTCCTTTTATACACTTTTTGCAGTGGATCCAACTAATCCACAGTTAATTGAAACTAGTCAAAAAATACGACGCTAAAAAATATTGTAATTATAATGAAAAGAACATTAAATATATTTTATTTTTCTAAAAGACCAGAAGTATATGCCTTATACAATCTTGAAAATTATTATTTCGTAATATTTTTGAATGGCGGTTATGGTGGCAGAGACCGAATTGTACAGATCACCAAACAAAGTTTTGAGGAGTTAAAGAGCGATAGCTATAACTTTAATCAAATTATTGATAAAAACACTAGGCTTAAAAACCTTGACCAAACACTGAAGGAATACTTGTATTTCTCCTCATCTGAACCTTACATATTATACGAAATTGATAATCGATATTTTATTGAGTTATGGAAGAAGCAAAGGACTGGTACAAGTCAGGCCGTAAAGATTGATGAAAAGAGCTTCAATCAATTATTGGATGAAACTATATTACCAAGTCATATATTATAAGTTAGTAGAACTATTACTCTATGCAACTAATAATTGAACTTATTAAAAAGCTACGATGTCTAATACGTATCGTAGCTTTTTTGTCATGAACCCAAAAACAGGCAAAGCATCAAGAGTTTATCAATCTTCAATTGCGCCAACTACTAATCCTTCTGGAGTGACCAATGTAGGTAATGCGACTCAAACTGCGCTACAGAAGCAGCAGTAGGTTTAACAGGTTTAGGTATAGCTGGTTGTGCAGCGACAGAAATATGTTCTGAAACTGTTAAAGCTGGTTTGAATAATGCGCAGGAAAATGCTATTGCTGCCGCTGAAGAAGTCAGAAAAGCTACTAATGCTATACTTGCTAAATCTAAGGGTAATGATCGAGGTAACGGGCAGAATGCGTTTGGAAGTTCTTCGCAAGTTGCTTCTACACCGCCAGATCCTGATGATGATGGCGATGGAGGCATTAAATTAACTGGAAAAGGTAAGAGGAGTTTAGGTAATCTAACAAATTTGAAAGATAAGACGGTAGCAGACGCAATACGTTCGCGAGGTGGTACTGGTAGCAATGTTAATAAAGTCGAAAGTTATCTAAGAAATGAGAAAGTAGGCGAAATTGCAAATAGAGCAGCTAGAGGTGATCCCGATGCTGTAACGGCTCTGAAGCTAATAAAAGATGCTAAAAGATTAAGCCAAAAAAGGTAATAATTATGAACAATAGTGATATGTTTGAAGACAAGATTAATGTAGATGGTATTGTAAATATACTATCTATGAGGTTTTATATTGATGAAGACATGCCCGACCAAATTAAAGGTGCGCCCGACCAAATTGAATGCATTCAATTTGAAACAGACGTCTTAGGCACTATATATTTGAATGTAAACAATGATACTGATGAGTTATATTGGTCAATTGAAAATCTTATGTTGACAAGTTCATATAAGTATATGGAAACAAAAAACCCTTTCTCAGCTAATAGTTTCACTGTTTTTTATTATTGGCATATGATTAACAATACTGGTTCTCATGACGCTATTCAGTTTCATGTTAGAGTAGAAAATAAGGATAAAAGTCAGCTATCTTATTTACAATTTATGGGTGCAGCATCAACTATATGGTGTCATGAATTTGGCAAATCAACTAATTATATACATTCAGAATTTTAAAATAAGTGATGACTAATTTGGTAAGCATTCATTAAAGAAAACGGATAAAAATGATAAGTATAGAGGATGTAGTAAACGATGAAGTTGAAAACGATGTTTTCGTTATGCCCTACGAAATATATGATTTGGACTATGGAAAAGTAATAAACTTTAATAGGATGAAACATCAAGCAATATTAAACTCTAACTATTATTATGGTGAGGACAGTGAAGAGTCTGATATAGATATCTCTCTAACTTCTTATTACGGTTTGTGCGCATCATTTAAAACTATACCAGACTGTTTTATTTTAGAATTAATTAGAATCATGATTGTTGATCTTGAATCGATGAGCTTTGCATCAATGTTTTCTGAAAACTTTAAAATTTTTGATTTGCAACTTATGGAGAAATATCTAATGTATTTTAATAATTTATACATTAGAGCAAGTAGTGATGTAGTGAGGAGTAATATCAAAATGTTTGTTAGCACTGTATTTCAAGATGGTAATAAACTAAAAGATGATAAAGTTTACTATGATAGTTTGCTTACAGATAATAATTTAGTTATATTGAATAATTTAAGAGAATAAATTTGACAGTAAGACAGTTATGAATAAGTAGTTTTATCATAACGAAATAATGCAAATTTATTATGCATATTAAGCTATTAACAACAACGAATAATATATCCAAAAGCTACGATATAAATCTTTATATCGTAGCTTTTTTTATTTTTAAGTTATCAATTTTGCCGCCACTATAGAAGCCATACAAGAAGGCGAGCTGACGAATTCTGTTGACAACAAAGACACCCTCAATCAGCTTAATGCTGCTATCACCCAAGGCACTGATGCTGAGGGTACGCAAATCAGTCTGGTAGATGATCTACGTAATGTAGAAGGCAATAGAGTCCAAGGCACAACCAACGTCATTAATGGTACCGATACTTATATTGCTACCGATAGTATGGGTAACGTGGTCGAAGTCATCAACCATGACGCCGCTCATCAAAACGGTCAAGGAGAATTTGCAGCTGATGTGATAGGTCAAACAGGCAACAGTGCCTTTAACTTAGGCAAGTGGGCGAACAGTGGCGCTATTGCAGAAGAGCGTACAACGATCACACCAAAACCAATCACAACTACTAACGATGCTAAAGCCCAGCAAGAGCAACTCGCAATTGACAAGGAGAAGTTAGAGACTCAGCAGGATGCTGGCGATGCTTTTGATGATGGTGGAATCTACGACGGTACTGTACCTGGTTACTCTGGCGAGTGGGAGGACATGAAAAATGTATGGGGAACTAAAACTCGACCTATAACAGAGAAAGATTTTGATAAATTCGTAAAAAGTATGTCTAAGACATTAGGATTTGATGTAGAAGATGCTGCAATCCATATTTTTACGCCTTTGATGGCTGGGTCGGGTTCAACTGCCAATATGGTCGTTAGTATAGGCAAAAGTGGTATTATAATTTCAAATAAAGGTAGAGTAGTCAAGCAGTATAGTTCTGCTTATCTTGCTAAACTAGCTGCTAGTAGAAAGGCTAGCAAAAGTGCAGCTTCTGACTTGCCTTCTACAAATATAGGCTCAAATCTACCTGTAATCACAGGTACTCCTATTAAACAAGCAGGAGCAGCTAAAAATTTAGACTTTAGTAAGGTATGTAGTGGCACAGTATGCTTTACCGCAGGCACGCTAATCCATACTATAGATGGTACAAAACCCATTGAAGCTATTGAGCGTGGCGAACTGGTTTGGTCGAGAGAAGAGTTTGGTGACAAATATGATTATCGACCTGTCATTGACACCAAGGTTACGCCTAATTCTGCTATCTTTGAAGTTAAGATAGAACACGACAACGGCTTAGAAGAAACCATCAATACCACAGAAGAGCATCCGTTTTGGATTGACGGTGAAGGCTGGCGTAAGGCATCTATTTTAGAAGCAGGGATGAAGCTACTTGATAAGCATGGTAAAGCTACTGCGACAATAATTAGCCAAACTGCTTTAGATAAGAATGAAACGGTTTATAACTTTGAAGTACAGGACTTCCATACTTATCATATTGGTGAAATAGGTCTTTGGGTACACAATGCTAATTGTTGTGAAATTGTGTTGCCATCAGTACGATCATTTGAGCAAGCTAGAAATAAAGCACTTCAACTGATTGATGATGTCGCTCCTATGGGTAATTCAAATCCAGTAATAGGAAGATTAGAAGTCAGCCAGGGGTATGGTAAGGTTGTGGGTCGCCAATCACTTGATGGTAAAGTCAGATGGCGATTAGATTATGATGATACTAAGGGATTGCATTTTAATGTGGAGGATTTTAGAAACGGCAAAGGAACAAACGCGAAAAAATATGCTATTCCAATAGAAGGAGGAACTGAAGTCGACTTCGTAAATTATCTCAAACAACTGAATAGGTAATAGACAATGAATATTCTACTTGAAGAAGCAGTTGAAGCTCTTGATAATGTTAGAATTTTAACATCAGAACAGTCAGCAAATATATTAAAAAAATTTACTAATTCCTTTCCGTTTGAGTCTAGTGGATGCGGAAGGATTGATTGGAAAGCTATCGATAGTAAAGTTGTGCTAGATGATATAAATAATATTAGAAGAAATCTGACTTTAGACTTAAGTTCTTCGTGTTTTATTATCTGGAATGATAATTCTTTGCCAGTCCTAGAATCTAAGTTAAAAGACGTTATAAGTTCTTTCGATGATGTAACAGCTGTTAGTTTTGATACATGGATATTTATACCAGAAAGTCTAAACGTTATTGAGAGCCTCTCTAATAGTTTAAAGATGACAAAGAAATTATGAATGACATATAGATGGCTTAATCTTTATCAAAGCAAAAGGAGTTAAATAGAATGAATACCGATGTCTTGAGTAGGTTTGATGAGATTTACTATGATTTAAATAAAATCAATATCGATGATGTTCATATAAAAAATAGAGATGAAACAAAAATTAAATTTAATTCACTAAACTTTAAAGATGCTAAGCCTCAAGAGCAAAGTTTTCATGAGTATTTTTTTTCTCCTTTCAAAGATAATCAACCCGAAACCTATAAGGTTTTATCAGGTGTAAAAGAAGAGTTCTTTTATGCTATTCAAAGAACGGCCAATCCAGAGGTATTTTCAGATATCACAGCGTCTGGGATCAATATTAATGGCATTATCATTTACTTAAGATATTCTCCTTATATCTCTGATGATGCAAAAGAAAATGAATTTAATTTACCAATAGAGATTATCAAATCATGGTTGTGGCGTAGCGCAGGTTGGTATATTTCCGACGGAGTAAACTATGGACCAGTGGCACCAAGTGGCCTGCCCTCTAGTAATAATCCACCGTTAGTATTTCTTTGTCCAGATATTGAAGGAAAGAAAAATGAGGCTAAGAAGAAGGTCGCTTTTTTAGAAGAGAAGTTTCAACGGCCTTCTTTAGTTGACTATGAAGATGACGATAGTTATGCCACTCATTTTCAACTTCGTGCTTTAATCGATACTAGGTTTAACGGTTTAGAGCAAGAGAAGAACTTTCAATTATTCTCTATTACTAATCATATTCAAAAGGATATGTTTTTTATCCAAGACCAAGATGTTTATAGTATTAAGAAGCTTATCAACCCAGCAGAAGCAATAGATAAATACGCAGCTCATTTATTGTCGAGGCAAGAAGGCTTTTTTGATTTTAGAGATTATGGAGAGGCTTTTCAGTATTAAAATAAGTATTATGCATTTTATGAAGCATTTAGGCTGAATGGAGCTTGCTACATCCAGAATCTTAAACATATTTAATAAGATTTCTTTATCTAACTGCAAAACTGTACTTGCCCCTGCCGAGGGACGAGGCACAAAGCTAACTATTAAAGAAAAATAGCCCATGCCTCGCATATTTCACGACCTTTAAAGAACCCAAATCTACAGGCCAAGCTTCTTATTTTTATTGCTTTTGACAAGGCACCCAGTTCACTGCCACCCAAGCGGGCGGCAGCACATACATACTAGGTAACGACATTGACTTAGGGATAGCCACTAGCACTACCACCACCACTGAGACTGCACAGAAAGAAGCCATTGGCGGCGAAGGCATCAAGCTGAACAGCGACAGCTTACAACTTGGCGCTGTGGTCCGTACCGATACCGAAGATACTAAGACCACCACCACAGGGACTAACCAAGGCGTCACTATCAGCAGTGACAACATCGTCGTCTTAGGTGATATGACTGATGGTAGCCTCACCACCACCGCAGCCAAATTCAACGCTAATCAACAGACAGGTAGCTTATTGATTGGCGCTAAGACCACCGTCTTAGGGGGTGTTGAGGACACCGAAACCGTCACCCAGAGTAATAAAACCGACACCACTCGAATCAGTGTTGACGTACATCACGCAGCAGTAGATACCATCAGCGCTGCTGAACAAGTTAAAGAAGCAGGCTCAGCGCTTGCCGCTGCCAAGAATGCGCTTAGCGATGCCAAAGATCGCGCCACACGAGGTGAGCTCAGCTCGGATGCTATTAAAGACTACGAGATCAACCTAGCCGCAGCCACCCTTAATCTCGCCAATGCCCAAATCAACTTAGGTAGCGTCGCCGCTGGCGCTGCTAACACTGCTGGCACCCTAGGCTTTAGTGCCACCGCCAATGCCGAGAACACTCGAACCACCACTACTGAGACTCAAGCCCAAGGACAATGGCAAGGTACTGAATTAAATGGCGCTAACGCTACCTTTGTAGGCGATGACTTTACGAGTGTCGGACTCCAAGGCAATATCGGACAGCTTAATGTTGATAACTTAAATAGCCTCAATCTAAAAGCAGGCACCAACACCAGTAGCAGTGATAGCAGCAGCAAAACCAACAGCCAAACAGGCAGTATCAGCACCACAGGTAATGCCAGTGTCGGCATCAGCACCCAGCAAAGCCAATCTCAAAGCCAAGAAAATACCTACACCAACAGTGAGCTCAATGTTGGTCGTTTTGACGGCTACGCAGGCACTACTAACTTAACCGGTGGCCGCATCAACGCAGGTGGCGGCGACTATGCCACAGACAACCTCACTATTGAGACCGTCCAAAACACGGCCAGTAGTAGCAATAGCAGTTCAGGGAGCAATCTAGGTATCAACTTCAATAGCGGCCTCCCAAGCGGTGGCAGCATCGGAGCCAATAAAGCCCAAGGCAATAGTCAAAGTATAACCGCTGCTGAGCAAAGCGGTATTGTCTACAATGGTGACAACCACAGTCTCACCGCAGGCAGCACCATTAACACAGGCGGCATCATTGCCAATATCCAAACTGATGCTGACGGCAACCAAACCAACGGCACGCTTAACTTCACTACAGGCAGTCTGGTCACTAAAGATCTTGTCAACACCGCAACCCAAGAACAAAAGAGCATCGGTGGTAGTCTCAGCACAGGTAAAACCGCAACAGGGGTCAG
Source organism: Psychrobacter sp. TAE2020 (assembly GCF_018919485.1). GTDB lineage: Bacteria > Pseudomonadota > Gammaproteobacteria > Pseudomonadales > Moraxellaceae > Psychrobacter. The sequence continues at coordinate 419,160 of NZ_JAHLMU010000001.1, read as the reverse complement.
TCTTAACAATGTCGGTCTTCAACTGGGGAACACGGGTCAAGACTTTGAAAGCGTCACCAAAGCAACAATTGGACAAGGTGCTGTAGTCACTAGTGATGCCAGCACAGGCAATGACAGTTTGGCAGGGGTCAACCGTGATGCATTGAACACTGAGATCATCACCAAAGACATGCAAACAGGTGGCCTTGATGTTGATACGGGTATCGATACTAGAGTGTTTACCCAAGCAGGTCGAGAGGAGATTGCCAAAGAGCAGAGGGAGCTTGGGAAGAACACTAAAGGCGTGGCTGCTATCACTGGCACCGCAGGATTAGCCGTTCCCTCTATCGCAGCAGGCTTACTAGACAAAGGCAATAGTAACCCTGACAGCCTGAATAAATCAGGTATTGATAAAGCTAAAAACAACGTCACTCAGCTGATCAATAACTTAGAAACGGGCATGAGTGATAACACCGTTAATCTTGCCGCCACCGTAGAAGCTATACAAGAAGGTGAGCTGACTAATAGCGTTGACAACAAAGACACCCTCAATCAGCTTAATACCGCTATCACTCAAGGTACTGACGCTGAGGGTACGCAAATCAGTCTCGTTGATGATTTACGTGACGTAGACGGTAACAGAGTCCAAGGCACAACCAACGTTATCAATCGCACCGACACTTATCTTAGTACAGATAGCATGGGCAATGTGGTTGAAGTCATCAACCATGACGCCGCTCATCAAAATGGTCAAGGAGAAGCCGCTGCTGATGTCATGGGTAAAACGGGCAATAGTGCCTTTGACTTAGGAAAATGGGCGAATAGTGGCGCTATCGCGGAGGAGCGCACGACGATTACGCCAAGACCAATCACAGCGGTTAATGATTCCAAAGCTCAACAGGAGCAACTTGCAAGTGATAAGGAGAAGTTAGAGGCTCAGCAGGATGCTGGCGATGCGTTTGAGAATGAAGCTGGATATCGATGTACAGGTACAGGTCTTAACATGAGTTGTAGTCATCCTAGTGACAGATACTCAGCGCAGGGTCAAGCTAAACTAATATATCCAAATGATAAAAATAAAAGAGACGCATACATTGCAGCTCATGAAGCATCAAAAGGAACTGGCGTTAAGAACATCGCAAAAGGTGTGATAGCGTTTGCCACAAATCCAGATACAGTCGCTACTGATTCAGTAAAAGCAATAGCGCAATTAATACTTCATCCTGTTGATTCCTCTATTGCTATGAACAATGCAATAGTGAAATGGCAAGCTGATTATGAGAAAGCAAAGTTGACTAATCCTGCTTTAGCAGGAAGAATGCAGGGTGAATTATCTAGTATACTTGGTACAGAAGCAGTAATAGCTTTGACAACTGGAGGAGCTGGAGCAGTAGCAAAAACTGTCAAAGTCGCTAACCAAGCTAGTGTTGATGTACGTTATAATAACCCGCAAGAGTATCGAGAATACCTCGCCAAAGAAGCTGGAATTCCTAAGCATATCAATCCTTTGAAACCTACGAATGCGTATGGATTGGACTCGCAACAACTTAGAACCTATTTTGAAATAAATGGTTATCATGTTAATTCTGTAAAAGAAAAGGCCAAAGGTTCAGGTAATGCTCAAGTTTATGCCATAAACAATCATCCTGAAATAGCAAAGATACAACATAGTCCATCAACAAGTAATCTTCCGCTTAAAGAAAGAAGTCAACATGAAGGGGAATATATTAAGTTTGAACTTAGAAAAGCAGAAAAAGATAAGGCTGGCTTCATCAGACCAGCAGTAAAAGATGCTTATGGTAATACAAAAATTTATGTTATTGACCCTAAGACATTTGTAGGTACAGCTAAGTACTCAACTTTCTATAACCAGCAGGGGCAAAGACTTCAATACGTCAATGGTAAATACAAGGTAATTAAATAAATGTGTAACTTAGATATATATGGTAAGGCTGAAATAGGAAAAGGAATAGCAGGGATTAAATTTGGAGATAGAATAGAAAATTTTTTACCTTTAGTAAAAACTGTTGTTGATGGAAATAAAATACCTTGGACTACAGATATTTATATAGATAATGAAAGTGTTTTAATGTACATCGTTCCTAACGATAATGGGAATATAATATATTTCTCTAACCCTGAGCTTAAGTTGGGTTTTAACGCACAGGGTAGCTTGGATGTAGTTATTGCTGGTAAGGGTTATAAAGGAGAGGTGTTTGAGGGGGGAGTAAAGATAGGTAGTCGAATCGGTGATATAAAACACCCTCTAGTTTTGGATGATAGTGAAGATGTTCACTACTTAATGGATGAAGATGGAGAGGTCATTCACGGTATTTATTTTGTAGCAGATGGCTTAGAAGTTGACGATGATCCTGATCAAAAGATTCAAGAAGTTAGAGTTTATAATCATGATTTGAAATGAATACAATTTGCTTTTTTATACAAGGAAGAACATGGAATGTGCAGTAATGAGTGTATATGAAATAGATTTTAGCGCTGATATAGTGCCAGGTAAAAGTATTGCTGGTTTTACTATTTCAAATCAAGACTGTGACGATGTAAGAAAAGCATTAGAGAAACTTGACAAAAATTATTATTTTGAAGATAACGGCGATTATATAGACGTTTTTAGCAAAGACAAACAAAAATATACCAATAATGATATTGTAATGAGTTTTTTCTTTAACTCTGATAAGAAGCTCAATTGCATCAATGTATTTAAAACAAATAATGATAATCAGTATAAGGGTAAAATACTCGGAAAATATGGCCTTGGAGACAAGGTTATAGATCTTGCCGAATTTGGTGAGCTTGAAAGAACTTCAACAGGTGAGAGTTTCTTATTGATAAATAGTGATAATAAATATGGATTAAGTGTATCGAATGGTTTAGATGTATCTTTAGATGAAGATCCAAATCAAAATATTGCTGTGATTAGTGTTCACTGTCTTTATTAGTTAACAATAGTTTCTATGCTCTCTTATGTATATGAGTTAGTTTTACAAAATGTTTAGTTTATCAAACGGTTGATAAATAGCTATCTCGCATACGATATGTCAGTTCATATAAAGTTTAACTTGTTCAAAAGCTACGATTTTCATATCGTAGTTTTTTTTATTTCACTAAATTAAAACCAAACCCTCTCTCAAGCCATTCAAGACCTAAAAGCCCCTGCTAAAATGGCACAAGCCATTCAAGACAATCCTGAGATTGGCGCAGTCTTACAAGGCTATCAACAAGGCGACTATGACGGACTACTTAACAGTCAAGCTGCTCTACAAGCATTGGCTGACAGTACAGGCGTCAGTGTCGATGTTATTATCACAAGAATTACTCAAGAACTACGTGCAAAAGGCGCAACTGATGGTCAACTGGTTGCTATAGATCAAGATGCTAGTAATCGTAAAGATGTCATCAAAACCACGGCACATGAGCTTGATCATGTACGAGGCGGTAGTAGTGAAACATTAGCTAATCTAGCAGGTATTGCCGCAGACTTAAACGTCTCAGCCAGTATGGATGCCAATCAAGATGAGATAGATAGCTATAAGCCTGCTCTAGGCAATGGCAAAGATGCTATCACTCAAGCTGAGAACAAGCAGCTGCTTGATAAGAATGATATAACGCTGATTACGGCTGTTGAAAATGATCCTGAGAGCTTTGATTATGCTGTTTCTTGGAAGCAGGAATTTCAATATCTTGGAAGGTTTGTTGACAATGACACTGCTAAGGCCTACATGGCTATTGATAAAAGCCAAGAACAGGCTCATTTCAAAGGATCACAAGCGGCGCTCAAGGAGTTTGGAGAAAATATTGTTAATGCACCTGCTAATATTAAGGCTTTGTACCAAGCGACCAAAGATGATCCAATTGCAGTTGCCATCGAAATAGGAAAGGCCCTAAAGAATTTACCTCCAGAATATTATAATATGGGTAAGGACATTACCTATGCTTCCCTTTTAGGTAATAAAGATCAAGACTTCTATGATGCAGGCAAAGCAAGTACAGCGATAGCTTTAGAAGCTGCTACAGCAATTATATCGTCAGGTGGCGCAGTTGTCGTTAAGAAAGTTCAAGGTAGAATAGTAGGCGTTGAGATTAAGCCACCTAGTCGCAATCCTGACAGAAAACCTGATAGATCTAATAGCAATGCAGATTATAACGCTAATAATAGCAATAATCCAAACTCAAACAATAAGTCTAATTCTCAAAATACTACTATCCTAGGTAATGATAATTATTTTGATAATTTCAATAACGATGCGCCTGACACTAGAGATTATACTGCGGAACTACAAGCAACTAAAGATAAGCAGAAAGCGGCAAGTGACAAGTATGACGCTCAAATGCAAGCTGAAAATGCTAAAAGAGATGCAGAGTGGATTAAGATGCAGGCTGAAACCGATGCGCTCTTAGCTGAATCAAATAAGGTGTTGAGAGAAGCAGAAGCAGATGTTCGAGTTAATGATAAAATTGCAGAAGCAGATCGTATTAAGGATGATTTTAACCGTTCTAAGGCGAATAGAACGTCTAGTATAAATAGCTCAACTAACGGCGTAAACTCTACTCCAAATACTACGGTTATCAATGGTATTACTTATTACAATTTACCTGAAGGTGGGTATACAACAACGAAGCCTTCGAGTTCTACTCCAAGCTTGAATCTCAATACTGGTTATAATCAACCTCCGACAAACTATGCTGATAGGTCTAATAGTACTAGTGGTATTAACAACGTCTCAAATAATAACTTGATTGCAGATCCAACATCTTATAAAGGAGTAAGAGATCCTTTATATCAACCTCCTGAACATCCTGACTATCCAATTACTTCATATATTATTCCAGATGAAGGATTGACGGTAAATATGGCAATTCATAAAAACCAGATAGATCCTAAGACAGGTCAGGTTCTTCCAGATAGAATAGGAGGTTATACTACAAAAGATGATATTTTGAACGTCGAACAAGTTCATTCAGATTTGGCTGTTAAATCTCCTGATTGGGGTCCTGAGAAAACGCACATACAGCAAATACAAATTTTGCCAGGTACGAGAGTTCAAGAAAGTGTAGTTGGTCCTCAGAAAGGTAGTGATGGTAAAATCTATGAAGGAGGCGGTAATCAGGTAGTACCTTTGGTCAAACCCGATGATAGATCTAAGGTTATGATCCCAATAGGCACTGCTATACCCCTACCAAAAAAGAAATAAGGAAATAAAATGGAGCTCAATGATCTTGAAAAGACTACTTTATTAGAAAGTTTTGAAATTGACTTCAAGTATAATGATGTTGTGTATATTGAAAATTTCGATTATTTTTTTATTTTTAATAAAGAAAGGTACTCCGATGATACAGATTTTTTGGCAAAAGTATATAATAAGGAAGGTAGCTACGTATTAACTGTGCCGTTTCCTTATGTAGAAATCTATCATAAGGAAATCAATGTTGGCTATAGGTGGAGCTGGGAAGTTGAGAACGGACTAAGAATCGTGTTTAACACGAATGAAATGATCATAGATGACTTTTGGTATGAATTTGACCTAGTCCAACGCAAGTATACTAGTCATGGGAAAGCTTATTAAAGCTAATATACTACGACCTCTTAAAGAAATTGTTTTGTCATTCGAAAATCAGGTTATTATAAAAGATATGAATAAAGCCACCAAAGAGCCAATCAAACCAACTAATGGCGAAATTGAAGAAGCGTTAAATTTTCCAAATGGTTGGGTCTATTGTATTCATCCTGACTACTCTACTGATGGAGACGTACCCCCAACAGCTATTATTGGAGCTTGGAAAGTAGATGCTAATGGGAAAATAGTTGGAGAGTTCATTCATAATCCAAACTATATAGAGCAATGATTGTTTAAAGAAACTTAATTCTTTGACCTATGCTGTCAAATCCGTAGACATTAACTTGGGAGATTGATGAAGAAGTAGGAATATTATTCAATACTGACGATAGAAATATGCGCGACTTTTGGTATGGATTTGATTTAGTACTACGCAAGTATACAGGTCATAACAGAGCCTACTAGAGATAGAAAAATATCATCTTATGTGTATATGCAAATTAAGTAGCGGTTGTATTTGACTAGATTGAAACTTGAGCTAATTAGGCTATGTAAATGAAATCAAGTGAAGAAGTAAAGCGTCTACTACAGAATAGCACTATGAAGAGTGATCGTTTTTTTTTCAACAATTATAAAATTGATTTTTCAAGGGTTGGATTGCTGAACTCTCAAATATACAATGGCATAAGTATTTTAAAAAATAATGAAGTATATATTTATAAGGTCGTAAATAGTAAGGATCAAATCATCTCTACTGATACACCTGACTTTTATAGAGTTCAGGTTTTTCTAGATCAATATAGAAATACGGCTAAACCCTTGCCTACTATTAATCCGAGTACGCACCCACTGCGCAACCATTGGTATGAAAGTAGTGAAAAATTAAAAAAAGCAATGAGTATTATGCTGATGCCTTTAGATAGCTATGAGAACTTTATAGTTAACGTAAGACTAGCTGAAGAGACTTTTGATAGGACGATTATCTATCCCGAGATGGAGTTAGGTAGTATAGCTACGTGGTCATTGGGAGATACCAAAGCAAGCGATAATTGTATTACTGTCAATTCAGTAGGAAATGATGAATGGCAGTTACTTTATTGGGAGAGAGGTAGCTCTAAGGTTATCCTGACAGTATTTGCTGAAAAACACGTTTATGAGTTTTTTATGAACGAGTATTTAAATGTAGTTTAAATTTATAGAAAACGACCAATAAGAACCAAATATTCTAATAAATAAAAAAGCTACGATACCTCATGTATCGTAGCTTTTTTTATTTGTTGTCATATCTCGACTAGCCGTTCCCTCTATCGCAGCGGGACTGTTTGATAAAGGCAATAGCAACCCTGACAGCCTAAACAAATCAGGTATCAGCAAAGCCCAAAACAACGTCACTCAACTGGTTAATAACCTAGAAACAGGCATGAGTGATGATACGGTCACCCTTGCCGCGACTGTAGAGGCTATACAAGAAGGTGAGCTGACTAATAGTATTGATAATAAAGACACCCTCAATCAGTTTAATGCTGCTATCACTCAAGGCACTGATGCTGATGGCACACAAATCAGTCTCGTTGAAGATTTACGTAATGTAGAAGGCAATAGAGTCCAAGGCACAACCAACGTCATTAATGGTACCGATACTTATATTGCTACCGATAGTATGAGCAATGTGGTTGAAGTCATTAACCATGACGCGGCTCACCAAAATGGTCAAGGAGAAGCCGCTGCTGATGTTATCGGTAAAACAGGTAACAGTGCCTTTAACGTTGGTAAATGGGCAAACAGTGGTGCAATTGCGGAAGAGCGCACGACTATCACGCCAAGACCAATTACTTCTACTAATGATGCTAAAGCGCAGCAAGAGCAACTCGCAATTGACAAGGAGAAGTTAGAGGCGCAGCAGGATGCTGGCGATGCGTTTGAGAATGATGATGGTACTTTTATCAACGGTAGATGGACAACCCGTGATAATGCCATCTTGATTCGTGAGGCAATGAAAAAATATCCTAATAGTCCTGCTAATCAAAATGCTTATATACAAGGTAAGCGATCTGCTACAGGCTCTGGCATTGCTAAAGCAGGTAATGATTTAGCAGAATTCGCCGCTGATCCAAAAAGTGCGATTACTAATTCCTTTAGAGGAATGATAAACGTACTAACCGATCCGAATAAAGCGGGTCGAGATATGAGAGCAGCTATCATCCAATGGAAAGGTGATTACAATAAAGCATTAAAAGATAATCCAAGACTTGCAGGTCAAATGAGAGGTGAGCTTGAAGAAGCGGTAGGAATGGCCGTAGCTGGCACTGTCATGACAGGCCCAACTACTAGTGCAATAAAGTCATTGAGGGCGACAGGTAAATTTGATATCAATACAAAGAGAACTACTACTATAATTTACCGTGATAAAACTACAGGATTGAGTACGGTAGAAGCTTATTCAACCAATTTAGATATTCATGGGACATTAAACGTAAGGGATCAAGGTAAATTTAAACCAGCCGAAGCAGCAACTGGAGCACAATTAGAGCCAGTATTAGGTAAAATGCAGCCTTATAGTGGATCTACTCTTGGAGCTAACCCTGATTGGGTAATTACTGAGGGAGTTAATAAAGGTAAAACAGTAGATGCTATGTATACTACGAATAATTTGAAAGATTCAGAAATAAAAGGTCTAAACTACGGTTTTGGTATTAACTTTAAAAAGGGAACCGAGATAAGTCAGATACAAAAGCATCTTAGTAAGGCTGATTTCGTAACAATCGATTTCAGAGTTCTGAATAGTCAGAATCAGAAAATTTTTACGGACTATGTTAAAACCCTACCTAAAAAGCAACAGGACCAGATTATTATTATTCAACCACCAAAAAAGTAGCAAACGACCCTATTAAAAGTATCAATAAATTATTTTTTTATTTGATAAAAATTTAACTATCTATACAGTAAATATAATATAAAGGTGGTAATTATGTCAGTTTTTTCTACAAGATTTATATATGTTCTATAAACTCAAATTTATATTCGATAAAATTTAAGAATTGTAATTTATCTAATATTAAAATTTACTTTTACTTAACAAGCTCTAACACAATATTTTTTAAGTCAATTTTTTTAGATAGTATTGTTTATAATAACTGTACTACAAGTTCGAGAATATTTAATGATTGTGAATTTAAGAATAGGAACAATATTAATGCTCAAAACATTATAATTGCGAATTAATGATGATGAATAAAACAAAAACATCAAGGATGCTCGAAGTTTTACAAACGGTCAGTGCGCAGCTAAATCCATTGCCTAAGCATAGTTTGGCTGGGCATGTGGATAAACAAACTCGCCAATGGTATGCCGTCTTTTTAGCGTCGCTTCTGGCAGATACTGGGACAGTTAGTAAGCTGCAGAGTGAATACTTCACCTCACTATTAATCTCTTTGGATATTGACGCCGATGTTGGTTATTATCTTGAGAGAGCGAGTAGGTTAGATGACCAACAAATAATAGATCTCATTCGTCTGCTAGATAGTGATAGTACGGATGCATTGCTATTTGATGCTCTAGTACTATTGCGTATTGATCAGCCTTTATCAGAGAGTCAGGGTGAGCTACTAAGCGCCGTAGCTGATGTCTTCTCTGTGCCTGAAAATAGCATAACTTTAGCTAGCTTTTGGGCGACTAAAGCACTGGATGTTGATGACGATAATTTTCGAAAATCGGTTTTGTATCAAAAAGCTGAGAAGTTAGCAGTAGATAAGAAAATTAAACTAACAACCCTTGAAAGTTTCAAGTTCACTTTAGCTCATCAAAAATTTATTTCTAAAAATCAGGTAATTGGTGAGTATTCGCATCGAAATGAAATAAATTCATTTGGTGGTTTTTTTTATGAACAGCCGAAACTAGAAATTTTTAAAATCGAAAGTACTATTTTAGGATGGCTAGTAGATACGAAAATCTCTACTTCAGAAGATTTAGCTCAATATTTAGTTATTCCTTTACCCAAATACTTAAATAACTGGTGTAGTTTTTATGCCAGTGCTTATGCCTAATCAATTATTTATCTCTATTTTCATTATTCTTACCAAATAAGCATACATATTTTAATATATAGAATGGACTCTCTTTCATGACCACTACTTTTGATACCCACTTAGAGCGTTTAAGCAGCCTTAGTACGCATATTTTACCTTGGCAAGATAAGTTCCCTGCATCCTATGCTGAGCTACAGCATATTAAAGGGATGTATGGCGAAAAATTAAAGCGTTTCGCAGAAGATGAGCAAACCCTGAATATCGCTATTATGGGTCAGGTAAAGGCTGGTAAAAGTAGCTTTCTGAATGCTCTGCTATTTGATGGTAAACCAGTCTTGCCAGAGGCATCGACACCTAAAACGGCTAACCTCACTCGCATCAGTTATGCCGCAGCGCCACGTCTTGAGGTAGAGTTTTATAGTGTTGAGGATTGGCAGCGTATCACTGAGCAGGCTAAAAGTAACCAAGACTATCAAGAGGTAAAAGTAGCCAAAGAGCAGATGCTAATGATAGAAGAAGCGGGGATAGATGCTCAAGCTATTATTCAGCAAGGCAACTATGTGCATGAGAGTGATGAGCTTGAAGACATCATGCGGGTATTGAATGATTACGCAGGTAATGATGGTAAATATACGGGTCTAGTTAAGATGATTCGCCTATATCTGTCCTTACCTGAGTTGGAAGGCTATAACATCATTGATACCCCAGGTATGAATGATCCTGTAGTCAGCCGTACGCAGCGTACCAAACAAGAGATGGCCAATAGTGATGTGGTGTTCTTTCTATCTCGTGCGAGTAACTTTCTCGATACAGCAGATACGGATTTGCTCAGTAAGCAATTGCCTGAAGCAGGTATTAAACGTCTAGTCTTGGTCGCGGGTCAATACGACTCTGCTATTGAACAAGACGGCTTTGATCGTGACTCATTGGCGACTACTGAAGCTAACTTACAGAAAAGAATTGTATCTAGAGCACAGAATGATATCAGTAAACTAGCTGATGAAAAAGATAAGGCGGGGATGGGTAAGACGGCTGAGATATTACGCAGTATCGCTACCCCTGTGCTATCAAGCACTTATGCCCATGGGTTTGCTAATTGGGATAGAACCCTCTGGAACCATAACATGCAGCATGTCTTCGCGCAGCTAACAGAGATGGCAGAAGACGAGTGGGATGGCTATAAATTTACTCAAGAGGATTGGCAGCGTATTGCCGGTTTTGTACCGCTGCAACAAGCTTATCAACAAGCTAAGGCTGACAAAGAAAAGGTTATTGCAGAGCAAAAGGCGGGTTTGTTACCTGAGGCAAAGCTGAATTTAAAAAACTGGCTTAATGAATATTATGAGCAAATAAATCAGCGTATTATTACCCTTGAGCAGGGTGATATGGCTGAAGTAGAGCAGCGGCAAAAGCAGTACCAAAATAAGATTATGGCTATTGGCACTAAGTTAGAAGACGTCATAGAAACCGCTATTCGTGAGGCGCAAGAGCGGCAAAAAGAGATCAGCCGTGAGTTAAAACAAGGTATCCAACAAAATAGCGAGCTAAAGACGCGAACAGGTACAGATACCTATGAAGATTCCTATGAGGTGAGCACATCAACTTGGTATAAGCCGTGGACCTGGGGGGCTACTAGCACCCAGTGTATTACCAAGACTGTCAATTATGAGTATGTCTCCTCTGGTGACGCTATTGATCAAATTACCAATTATGCTCACCAGTGTGAAAGCGATATTGAATATATTTTTTCACAATTGGTCAATCCTAATGATATCAAAGCCAAGCTTAGAAAGTCGCTACTCGATAGCCTAGATACTAAAAGTGCTGACTTTGACCCTGCACAGTTTAAAAACTTAATTAACCAGAGCATCAGTCAATTACAGCTCCCTGAGTTAAATATGGATATTGGAGATGTGGGCAGCATTACCAGTGCCAGTTTTAAGGGGGAAGTGCGCTCTGAGGACGACAGAAGAGAACTCAAAAGACAGCTAAATTCGGCTCTTAAGGTTGTCTTCGAGAAGTTGAATACAGAGTTCGTTAGTTCTGTAGGGCTAGTGGTTGACTCGCTGAAAGCTATTAAACAAAACTTAGAGGCTAATCTAACCCAAAAATTGCAAGATGAGTTAGAGCAGTTAAAAGCTGATATGCAGGATAAGCAAACAACTTTGACGAGCTACCAAGAGTTAACGCAAATAGTTGAGGCTCAAATAGAGTAGGGAGCGCTCAAGAGGTTTTAGCTTTCACTTTGCTCAGCCTAAAGACCATACGATATGGAATGCTGTGTGGTTTTTTTATGGTTAGTGATGGGAGCAAAGGAGTTATTAGCTTAGATGGCAACAATACCTAAGTATGTATATATACAACTATGCCAATTATTAAATTGCTGCCTATCGTAAGCTGATAGGTCGCTATGGTATGTGTTACTACAAAGTTGACCAACTCTTAAAAAATAAAGTATTTTTAGACTCAGCCATGCTGCCAAATCTATGTATATTGACTTAGGGGGTTTTGGTTACGTAGCCTGACGATAGAAGTCGAACTATATCTGTCTTGGTGTTTTATAGCCTAAACCCCTTTAAATCCTAGTTCCATTTCGAGCATAGCTTTTGTCTTGCGTCGCTGTAAAGCAGTGCTTTGCTATTCCTCATTGTAATCTAGTTCGATATACTTAGTGATATCGCTGATGACTTCGAATGTTGTTTTGTAGTCTTAGTGAGACACCAACTCATTATTTAATATGCCCCAGAAGGTTTCTATGGGCACGTTATCAAAGCAATTGCCACGCTTAAATATTGAGCCTTTCAATTTATACAGCTTGATGATCTTGTGGTATGCGTGGCTACAGTACTGACTGCTTCTATTAGAATGCACAGTCAGCCGTTGGTTGGGTAGTTTGTTCTCGATTGCCATATTGAGTGCACGGCATACTAAATTAGCGGCCATTGTCTTAAACGCAGGATCGCATGCCTAGGGTGACAACTTAAGCTTGTCTGGTCACGGATACCGATTGGTTGACCAATTCTATAGATCCAAACGCGGTTAAGAACGCGACACTGGATGCGTCGGATCCAACACCGATGCGGGCCATCGTGTTGGCATCTGCCATGCCAGTCGGATCAATGAGGTGCCAGTTGCCTGCAAGATAGACCTCTGCCACGGCATGAAAGTCCTGTGGCGTCACATCGGGCGCATAAACGCTGGCGAATCTGGCCGGTATCGACGATGCGCGCGCTAGTGTCACGAGAACATGCGCGAAGTCGCGGCAGACGCCCTGACGTTGAACGAAGGTGTCAAGCGCGGTAGTTTGTGCGTTGCTCGATCCGGGCACGTAGCTAAACGTCGACTCGATCCAATCGCGCATTGCGGCAATCCTTGCGCCACCTGTGAGATCGCCAAACTCTGCGTCCACGAAGGCTTGGAACTGGTCTGACGGGCAATAGCGAGACGGCATCAAATGCTTGATTGCCTCTCCGGGCAAAAGATGGAGGGGCGCTTGAGGCAGCGTCGATATATCCAAGGCAGGACGGTCAACGGCAATTTCTGCGATATAAGTACAGCTAAAATCCCCTTCGGCGCGGATCCAAATTCGCTCTCCTATGCCATCATCGGCGGCGACCCGTGAAAAATGCGCAACGTCTGATGTCCAAATCTCGGCCGAACTCACCCGCTGATCTGTAAGATCGGCGGCTTCGATCTGAAGCAAAAGGTCCATAGGTTCGGAGAGCCGATAATGGAGTTTGACGTTAAGTTTTAGGATCATGTTCGAACTCCGTAAGGGTATTGATCTGGTAGGCTGACGATCGTGTGAGGCTACACCTAAGCCGCGCATGTCTATCGAAACCGAGATTTTTTGCAATGAACCGCCCCGACTTTATCAGAGAGTGGTTTACTTGAGTCAAGCAGCAATGCCTGACAGGGTTAAATTATCATAATACCGCTTTTCAAACTAAAAAGGTGAGACATAACCAGTAGTATTATGCAGTCGGGCTTTACTAAACCATTCCATCCATTCAAGGGCTGCTAGGTCAACATCGTTCACCCCATGCTACTACTCTTTTAGGTACTCAATCACCTCAGACTTATATAGCCCGTTGAAGGTTTCAGCCAAGGCATTATCGTATGAATCGCCTGTTGTGCCAACGCAAGCAATCACGCCGTAATCAGCTGTTTTATTCGTATAGCGAATGGATAGATACTGAACGCTGCCCTTGTTCCCATAACAGACGTTATAGTAAATAAGTCTATAGCGAAAAAAGAGTGAAAAAATTAGTCTTCAAAAGGGTTTGGGCTATAAATCACTAACACAGATGCAGTTTTTTATTGTCGTTAATGCGTAGCTAAAAGTGTAAAGCTTCTGAATTAATTCTTACGGTTTCTTTGGCATAGCTCATTTTGGTCTTCTAATATACTAGATAGAGTTAACGATAAGACTGGTTAACGAACTATAAAAACCACTACAACCCCAAAAAATAAGCACAAAAAAAGCCCCACTTCTTATTATAAGAAGTGGGGCTTTCCGCTTTGCATCTAATGATACATAAGCCATATTTGGAGCGGGAAAAGAGATTCGAACTCTCGACCCCAACCTTGGCAAGGTTATGCTCTACCACTGAGCTATTCCCGCTAATCTATCGACTAACTATCGCTAGATGATGTTGGCATATTATACGCAGTTTTTTTGGCGTGTCAACAACTATTGTTAAAAATTCATAAATGATTATAGATTTTGCCATTTCAGCTCTATTAACTTAAGTGCGTTAGCGACATCTAAAAATACAAAGCCCTAGCCAAGTTTTATCACTTAGCTAGGGCTTTGTCTGAAACTAACTTTTTAAACACTTATAATAGTGGTTAAATAGTAATGCTTAAAAATGATATTTGATCAAGGCACTTGGAGCACTTTGGGTCTCATCAGTACCGAATTTGTTTTTCCAGTAGCTGTATTCCATACCGACTTCTAAGCGATTATCAATACCTAGTGTTTTTTGTAGGTTATATTTAATCTGCGGATTAATATGCAACTGATCTTTTAGGTCATCATTGTTAAATGAGTAATCTACATAACCATCAACAACGAAGTCATTCTTTTCCCAACCGTAGGTCAAAGTAATCTGTTGATCGTTGGCGTCATTAGGACCAGAATTATTGTTAAAGACTTGATATAGTGAAGCAGAAGCGTATTTCATGCCTGGAATTGGAACATTTAAGTCTGCCCCAACACCAATAAGATAGTTATCTTGGCTAAAACCACCACTATTTGAGCCAAACTCATACTGACCCGCTAAGTTAACCTGCTTAATAAAGCTATTGTCAAAGGTGGCAAGCTTAATTTTAGGGGCAATCTCACCATAAGTTTCTCTAAAATCCTTGCCATTAGCACCTTCATCGCCATGAATGCGGTCAACGAAGAAGAATACGCCGCCCCAAGTATGAGTAGAGGCATGTTCTAGAGTCATCACTGCTAGAGCGTTATCATCTTTGTTAGGGGTTAACTTAAAGTTATCACCGTATAGGCCAGTGATACTAGTACCACCAAACAGCATTTTAGCATTAGCGCTAGTCATACCACTTAGAGCAATCACAGCAAATGCTGCAGTAGCTAATGGTTTGATAAAGGATAGTTTAGTAGTAGGTAAGCTTATTAGATTAAAACGCACAGTGTAACTCCCTTATATACAGTCGTTAGTTCCCTAGCAGACTCGGCTATAGCGGCGCGTAAAAACTGGTTTTAACTTCCTGTCAAAACGCATGATGACCGCTAGGGGATAGATAAATATAGTGTCAATGAGTAATAAGAAATAGCAATAACGTCATAAAGAATAAAAATTCATGTAATAACTGTCAATATTTTCTAACAGCCAAACATAACAGACTGTGTCTAATTAACGGTCTAAGTAACAAAACGTTTACTTATGGTTTAAAGTAGTTAACCATACTTTCTATACTCTAACAACTCTATTTTATTAAAAGTAAAGCATTGTTAAGTGTATTTATGCTACTTTTTTTTACTAAGCAACTGATTTTAATAATAAAAATTGACCATTTAGTCAGGTTTAATTATTTTAATAAATTTGTATATGGCTCATATTTTAGCTAGTGAGGTTAAATATAGGTAATTAAGTTGCTGAAATCTTACTGACCGTTAATTTGCTGACTATCAAACACAAGGGTGTTTTACGTAGGAGGATGAGTAGCTGTTGCTATAGCTAAATTGAGAGAGCAAACTAAAATTATGCTAAGCCCTAAAAGCTGTGCATGAGTTAAAGCGGCATTGACAATAATGGATCATGCCAATTATATCAGAGCAGTCTGCTATATTTTGGTAATAAGCATCTGCAGTGAATTTAAATTTTATAGACTAGTTTTTAATGTTAACAACTAGGATGTTGATTGAAGGGGGTCTTGTAAAAAAAACTTCATCATGATTTGATAAATATCAGGATAAGCATCGACCAGTTTTTGTGGGGTTTCAAAGAATACTTCGCTGAGAACTGCAAAAAACTCAGCTGGGTTGGTCGTACCA
Source organism: Psychrobacter sp. TAE2020 (assembly GCF_018919485.1). Lineage (GTDB taxonomy): Bacteria > Pseudomonadota > Gammaproteobacteria > Pseudomonadales > Moraxellaceae > Psychrobacter. The sequence continues at coordinate 403,060 of NZ_JAHLMU010000001.1, read as the reverse complement.
TAACGATCTAGTCCAGACTTGGGGTATTGTTGAAAGTCTGCAAAGCCACTCTCCATAGTCTTAGTCCAGTTAGCAGGGTCCATATTTGCCGGTAGTGGCGGGAAGCCATTGGCACGGCCATTTATCATATCGAGCTTATGGACAAATTCATGAATCACCACGTTATGACCATCACGTTTACCTGAGTGTTTAGAATCTTGCCAAGAAAGAATAACTGGTCCACGCAGCCAAGCTTCACCACTACGACTATGACTGTTCTGGTGCACTATACCTAACTCATCAGTAGTAGTGCTTTCGCTTTTAAAAGCCCCAGGATAGATAATAATTGATGACCAACCTTCATACCATTCAAGACTTAAATTTAAAATAGGTAAACAGGCTTGTAAAGCGATCGATTGTCTCACTGCATCGGTGATCACAAAGCCTTGAGCACCAACCATTGATTTATCGTGCAGCAATAAGGTAGCCAGCTCAAACAAATGAATCAACTCAGACTCGGTCAATCTATCTAGGATAGGGATTTTTTGCGCCGCTAATAGCCAATCCAATTGGCTAAACTGACTTTGGTCTAATATACGCTGTTCGCGCCAGTCTTTTATTATGCTGAGCATAAGTTAGAGTCTCCTATAAGGTTTGCGACAACTAATTTTTGCTTAGGGCTATAGCGTCTATTAATGGCATTGCCCTAACCATAAAAGGCTTGTACTTATTGCGGCGGGGTAGCTTTTTAAGCTTAGATTCACTATAGTCTGTGGTTTATAGCAACTCTATCATTTACCTTAAATAAACTCACCTTATAAACTGTAGCTATGCGCTACTTTGTCTTTTATTGGATATTATGAAACAGCAAGTTGAAGAGGGCTTAGGCTCGCAGCGCAGCCAATACTTTCAAATGATTTTGATGGGTATTAGTGCCTTCATATTTAATACTACAGAGTTTGTCCCTGTGGCGTTATTGAGCGATATTGCTCAAGACTTTTCAATCACTGCCGCTGAAACTGGCTTGATGTTGACGATATACGCTTGGATAGTTGCCGCTATGTCGCTACCGCTGATGCTACTAACCGGAAAAATTGAGCGCAAGCGTTTATTACTAGCACTTTTCATAGTTTTTATCGTTAGTCATGCTTTGTCAGTTTTCGCTTGGAGCTATCAGATACTGTTAATTAGCCGAATAGGCATAGCTTTAGCACATGCGATATTTTGGTCGATTACAGCAGCGATAATACTGCGTATAGCTCCTAAAGGTAAAAAAGCTCTAGCTCTGAGTATCTTGGCTATGGGTACTTCTCTAGCTATGGTGCTTGGCGTACCCATAGGACGACTAGTAGGTCAGTGGTTGGGTTGGCGCGCTACTTTTGGTGGCATTGGAGTAGTAGCTTTTGTAGTGTTTATTCTACAAGCCAAGTTATTACCGACTTTGCCAAGTATGTTCGATGGGAACTTTAGAAAAGTGCCAGAGTTGCTAAAAAATCCCTTATTAGTTAGCCTATATTTATTTATTTTCTTAGTGTTCACTGCGCACTACACTACTTACTCTTATATCGAACCTTTTATGCGCCAAGTGGGCTTAATCAGTGAGAATATGGCCACTTTTGTGCTATTGCTGTTTGGCGTTGCAGGACTTATGGGCAGTGTGATATTTAGTCGTTGGGGTGAAAAATCAAACAAGGGATTGATGCTAGTATCTACTATACTGTTATTGTTCTCTATGATCGTGCTATTGTCTTCGGTCAGCTCGATTTGGTTACTCAGCATTGTTACCCTGATTTGGGGTATGGTACTCATGTTGCTGATATTATCAGTGCAAGCCAAAGTTATCGTTATTGATAATAGTGCACAAGATGTGGTTATGGCGATGTTTTCTGGAACCATCAATTTAGGTATCGGTGCTGGGGCATTATTTGGTGGTTATGCGGTTACTCATCTCACACTGCCTAATATCGCCTTTGTAGGTGCTGCTATTGCCGCTATGGCACTGTTAGTCATCATACTTATCATCAAGCGCTTTTCTGGATTACGTTAACGGCAATAGCGTGAAGGTAGATTATTTAGGGTTGTCAGCAATGAACTGGACCAACAGCTTGGCCGCTTTTTGACCTTAGTCTTCTTGCAGAAAGTACCCAGCATTATCTTTTGGTCCGTGGTCTAAGTAGTGCACGCGCAATTGGCCTCCTTCGTCATCGTCAACCATTAGATAGTGTGGATCAAAATCGTAATCAGCTAGGTTGGTGAAACAGCTATCAGTGGTTCTAAGCTTTTCCATGAGTCATCCTTGTATTGAGGGTATAAACATCTATTCCCATAGCATAATATCGTAAGGTAATAACTAGTAGTAGCATCGAAAATCTTGATAGTGGCAGCAGATTTATGCCGTACAATTTTGAAAATATGTCGAGTAACGATTTATAGCGCATTCACCTTTGTTCCTGCAACAAAGCACTCACTGATGATTGACAGTAGAATTTAACCAAGCTACGAATAACAAAAAACTTATTAGTGTTGAGGCTAGTTATCGAGCGCCGTAATAAGCATCAGGTTTGAGGTGTACATTTGTATCAATGCGTTGACTAAACAAAAATCCTGACATAGTATCAAGGGTCAAGGTGTACTAAGCAATATCATAACGAGGGCTGTAATTATGTCGAATAAGTCGGTTGATAATAATAAGCTGAAGAGTGATGCAGTAAACTCCTCTAAAAATAGTGATGTAAAATCTGACAAGAAAGATCAAAAAAAGCAGGACAAGGTAGACAAGAAAGACCAAAAAAAGCAGGACAAGATAGATAAGAAAGACCAAAAAAAGCAGGACAAGATAGATAAGAAAGAGCAAAAAAAGCAGGACAAGGTAGATAAGAAAAAGCAAAAAAAGCAGGACAAAATAGATAAGAAAGACCGAAAAAAGCAGGATAAGATAGACAAGAAAGAGCAAAAAAAGCAGGACAAGATAGACAAGATAGACAAGAAAGAGCAAAAAAAGCAGGGCAAGGTAGATAAGAAAGACCAAAAAAAGCAAGATAAGAAAGACCAAAAAAAGCAAGATAAGAAAGACCAAAAAAAGCAGGATAAGAAAAAATAAATACCATTAATCCAATGTTAGACCTTTAAACTAAGTGTCTAGCATTGGATTTTTATTGTCTTCTATTTGGTTATAGGTAATATTTAGTTATAGCTAGATAAACCAATACTAAGAATCGTTGAATCAGTGTTTTTTAAAGCTATGCATATCTTCTAAAATAACTGTAAACCGCTCATATAACCAAGGCTCCATGTCTTCAACCACTTGATTATAAATATGGGGGCCTAAGCTTTCAATAATGAAATCTAATAAAAAACGTGCTGGTAAATTACCAATATCGACATCGAACTCCTCAAGCATATACAGTCTTAATTTATCTAATATCAATGCTTCTTCTGCATCGGACAACTTGATTAGTCTATCTGCACTCATGACCATCACTCCAAAAATATTTTTATTTATTTCATTACTAGACTATAGGCTCAGTAGATATAAGCTATAAGCTATAAGCTATAAGCTATAAGCTATAAGCTATAAGCTAAATGGCTATGGATTTAATGTCTATAAATTTAATAGCTATAATTTAACCAAAACTAATGACTATCACTGAGTATTCATTATATAAGTAAGCTAACTAGCCAACCAACAGTCATTAGCCAGTCAGCACTATACTGCTAGTCTGATAAATTAGCCAATTAAGCTTGCTCCTCCCTAATGATTTGTGCAGCAAGGCTAGTCATATCTTGGGCAGTTAAATCTGGCAAAGGTATGTTCGCCGCTTGAAGAATAGCGTTATGAGACCGACTGACAAACGCACCTCGGCAACCGGCAGCTTGCGCTCCTATAATGTCCCAAAGATGACAAGCGACCAAGCATAACTCAAAGGTCTCTACGGACAACTCGTTGGCGACTAGCTGATAAGTTTCGAACGCTGGCTTAAACTTACCGACGGTTTCAACGCTAAAATTATGCTCAAAAAATTGGCTCAATCCAGCCTTGTCTAATAGAGTGGGCGAAGTGCTACTTACTGAGTTGGTGAGAGTGACCATGCGAAATCCTGCATCACGTAGGCGGATAAGTGCCGGAATGACGTCGGGATGGGCTGGCATGTTGTTCAAGCATTGTTTGAACTCTGTAAGATCACTGTCTGTAAGGGTTATCTTATGAATCTTTCCAAGCATTGATAGTACACTTAGCGCTAATTCACTAAAGGGTATATAGAGACCTGATAAAGTCAGAGTTTGTGAGTACAGTACCAACTGAGCAAACCACTCTCTCATAACCGTTTGATCACCGAACACGCGCTCAAATAGGGGCTGTAAGCTGCTAATGTCGAGGAGAGTTTCATTGACGTCAAAAACAATAATAAAGCGAGGTTTATTCTGAGGCATAAAGCATCCTTTTTAATTACTAGTTGTTATAGCTAACCCATAGCTTAAAAGATATTTATAAACTTAAACTGGACTGTATTGGCCAGTCAAGATAAAATTGAGCAATCACTCAAGAATGTTTAGTGGCGCTTATCTATCATATGAGCTTACGGCTTTGAAAAATGGAAATTAATTATGGCTCGCGCAACCCTACACAATCGACAAGATTCTTTAGATCAAGCTTTACAGATTTTCTGGCAAAAAGGTTTTCATGCCACCTCGCTAAAAGATTTAGAGCAAGCAATGGATATGCGTCCCGGCAGTATCTACGCCACTTTTGGTAGTAAAGACGGACTGTTTCAAGAAGCCCTCGATTATTATGCTCGCATGGCAATAGCTGAGCTAGAGCGCAGCCTAAGCAAGTATCCTAGCTCGCCACTACAAGGATTGGCAGCCTATTTACGTTTACTTGGTAGCTTACGTGATCAAGTGTTACCAAGTAATGCTTGTATGCTAGTCAAAAGCTTATTAGAGCTGGGAGTAAGAGAGGAGTCTGCTTTGTCTAAAGTTGAAAGCATGCTAGCAGAGATAGAGTCTCGCTTTACCACTAGCTTTATGGAATCTCAGCGGATCGGAGAGCTAGGCAGCCAGCTCAACCCTGTACTCCTTGGTCAAAGATTACAAGCTGAAGTTATGGGACTACGCGCCTTTGCACAGCGCAAAGTTGACAGTAGTGCTGTGCATGATGTTGCTGAGGCTATGGCATCTTCGTTGGATGCCATGCGCATAGATAATGTCCTATGAGGACAGGGATAAATTTATAAAAACGAGCGATATTAGATACAAATTTGCCTGCTGCGCTTACGCTATAGAAAAGTATAGCAGGCGAGCAGATATCAGTTACAAACATAATTTAGCAAGGTAATTTACCCAGATAGATTAGACAAATAATTTAGAAGGATAAGTTAATCAGTTATTTCAGCTAATTGCGCTAGAACAGCAATATAGTTCTCAACGCCTTGGGCGCCACTAACTAGATGACGATTATCAAAGATAACCGACGGTACACTTTGAATGCCTTGTTCGCTCCAATGCTGCTCTGACTCGCGAACTTGTTTGGCAAAGCGTTGATCCTCAAGAACGGCTAGCGCCTCTGTACCATCCAAGCCGATTTCTGCAGCGATTTCTGCCAGAACCGCTTTTTCAGAAAGGTTACGATTGTTGGTAAAATGAGCGGTGAATAAAGCCTGCTCTAAATCATTCGCACGATGGTATTGCTCAGCCCAATAGATAAGTTGATGCAGGTTAAAAGTATTATGTACTCGCGTATCGGTAGTAAAATTAAACTCAAAACCAACTTCTGCTCCTGCAGCGGTCATTCTATCTCGGCTCTCTTGTACTTGTTTTTCAGTACGGTTATGCTTTTCCATACCATGCTGGCGTAGATTCTTACCTTCGGCTGGCATGTTTGGATTAAGCTCGAACGGATGCCAATGAATCTCATAGTTACTATTACTCTGCTGTAGAGCTTTTGCCAGTTGTCGATAGCCGATGATGCACCATGGGCAAGAGGTATCTGATACGATATCTATTTTTAGTGGTTTTTTTGAACTTTCCATATGACCTCTGGTAAGATGTTATTTATCAATAGCATTGAAAAAACTACTGCCTAATGGTCTTTGAAGCAATACTACTTTCAATAAAGGCATTAAAACAGTGATAGGATGAAGACCGCCTCAAACTAACAACCTGACTAGTCCACTTTATGCCATTCAAATTTCTGGAACGGTTGATCTATTGGGGTATTGGCAAGGTGGTTGGTATAGTTGCTCATTACCTTTTGAGCCGCCCCAAGAATAACTTCAAGCACTTGACGCTTAGTATAGCCAGCCTGTAAAAATGCTTGCACCGCTGTCTCATCGACCTCACCACGGTTACGGATCACCGATAGGGTAAAGTCGCGCAGCGCTTCTAATCGGGCGGTTGGTAGGGAAGTCTCGTCACGTAACGCTGTAGTGATGTCGTCATCTACTTTCATGCTTTTAGCAATACCAGTATGGGCAGGGACGCAATAATGGCAGGCATGTTCAACATTGATGGTTTGCCACACTACCGTAGTCTCTTCATCATCGAAACTGCTGTCTAGGAACAATTGATGTAGACGTTGGTAGCCTTCAAGCAGTCCTGGTGCTTCAGCCATTACTGCATGTAAGTTTGGAACCATACCAAATGCTTTGATAGACACATCGAGTAGTTGTTGGCTTTGTTGTGGAGCACTTTGTTTATTGTGAAGGGTAAAGTCAGTCATAGTATTCAGCCTAATTTTGATAAGAGTAATAGCTCCTATCAACTTAAAGTTAGTTATTGATTCGTGCTCACTACTTAAATTGAGTGATCACTCAATTTAAGTGATGACACCTCTTCAAGCGAGTCGATAGCCCCTACTATAAGTTTTTTTGAGCGAACGCTCAATATATATTTGAGTAATCGCTCAATTAAATTGTAACTTCGGCAACTATTTTAATTTATTATAAAAATTATCTTAACAATAACTTAGCTGAGTATTGCTCTGTTAGCACAGTCAAAAGAATGTCTTGCCCTCGGGGATAGGCATACTGCTAACTCTGAGGGTATGAATTAGCGTATGAATAAATAGGTTATTCGCTATCTTTTTCTGCTAAGCGATCTTTGGCAGATCTATCTTCAGCAATGCCCGCCTTCCAGTAGGAAAAAGCGTACAACTCATCTTTTGACCAGTCTAGCTCCTTTTTTAGATAGTGGCGAATGGCTTTCACTGATGAGAACTCACTTGCAACATAAGCAAAACGGCTTTGCTCGCTGGTTGGTAGGGTGAGGGACTTAACCGTATTAGCTAATTGACTGCCTTGCTCGGGATGCGGATTATGTAACCAAGTCATCTCAACCTTAGCTAAGGTTGGTAAGTGTTGTTGGTCCTGCTCATCATAAACCTCGATAATACATTGAACCGTAGCGGTGCTAGGCAAGCTCTCAAGGATCGCACTAAGTACGGGTATAGCAGTAGCATCACCGACTAATAAAAAGTGATCTGCTGCTGGATAAAGCGGTTTATTTTTTGGTGTCATTAGCACCGCAAGTTGGTCACCCACTTGCGCGTGAGACACCCAGCTTGAGGCAGGAGCCTGATCACCATGAGCAACAAAGTCAATCCAAATGTGCTGTTTGGCAATATCTACGCCGCGGTGGGTGTAAGTACGTTTAGTAAGGTTGGCAGTGTCATCTATATCAAGGGGTTGGGTTTTGTCTGTTGGAATAAGTATTTTATTATTGAAGCCAACAGTCATTTTAGCGATGTTGGCAATAGTGTCGGGCTGTGCGGTTAGATAAACACGGATATAGTGTGGGGTAATGATCTGCTTAGCGATAACCCTCATCACTTCTCGTACTGGTGATACGATGAGGCTGTCAATGGTGGTATTTTTCATAGATATCTTCCGTTAGTTTTTTGTCTTATACATAGATTACGCCATCAAGCCTCGTTGATATTGGGTGCTGTGTCAATTTATTAAGCCAAATGATAGCTATTGTGCACGGTTAGGGAGAGAAAGTTGAGCTGCATTTATTGGGTTAAATCCTACAAATGAAATAACGAGTTTTTAGCTATTTCGGTTCAAGGTTCAAAGTGTGGGCGACTCTGGCTAGTATTCCAATAACAACACTTTCATTACAATCAGTTGTGTTACGAAGCATAGACTAGAACGCATTATTTAAATAATAAGGACCACTGATGAGCAAGACTATTTTGATTACTGGTAGTACCGATGGTATCGGTAAACTTGCAGCACTGAAATTGGCAGAAGCCGGCCATCAGGTGTATCTGCATGGCAGAGATGCTGACAAACTGGCGACTGTCATTGCTCAAGTCAAAGCAGTGGCTACTGGGGCCGCGCTAGATAACCTAGATAACATTGGTGGGTTTGTCGCTGATTTCTCAGATTTAACGCAAGTGCACAAAATGGTAGCAGAAGTGACTCAAAAGCTACCTAGACTTGATGTACTCATCAATAATGCTGGGATTTATACTACTGCTTCTCCACGCACTAAACAGGGGCTCGACGTACGCTTTGTAGTCAATTACTTAGCGCCTTACGAATTGACCAATGCTTTATTGCCGCTACTCAAAAAATCTGGCCAAGCCCGCGTCGTAAACTTAAGCTCAGCTGCGCAAGTGCCCATATCCTATCCTGCATTCACAGGACAAGCAAGTCTTAGTGATAAAGAGGCTTATGCCCAAAGTAAACTGGCCTTGACTATGTGGAGTATGGCTTTAGCCGAAGCAGTCGCTGCCGATAATGTAAACGTCATCGCAGTAAACCCAGGCTCGCTACTGAATACAAAAATGGTTAATGAGGCTTATGGTGAGCATTGGTCATCAGCAGATAAAGGGGCAAACATCCTAACTGAACTCGCTATCTCAGATGAATTTGTAACCGATACGGGTAAGTATTTCGATAACGATATTAAAGACGGTGTACAAGGTGAGGCCAAGGGTGAATTTGGACAACCGCATGCCGATGCCTTAAATAAAAAAGCTATTGCAGAACTTGAAAACCAAACTCAAAGTTTGTTGCAGTCGCTTTGTTAATAGCCACAAGCTTTATGATAAAAAAGGTAGGAGTTAGGGGCTGTCAAACCCAACGATAGCCTAAATAATTATGATAGTTAAATTTACATTGTTAAAAATAATGCTATTTAAATTACTAATATTACAATTAACAGTATTCACTTATAGGAATCGCTAATGCACCCGAAAACCCCCAAGCCTCTCACTATCGTTGCCACTATTAAAGCTAAAGTTAATCATATTGAGCAGGTCAAATCTGAGCTGCTGCAACTAACCAAAGCTTCACAATCGGATGAGGGTTGCATTCAATATGACTTGCACCAAGATAACGCCAACCTTGATAATTTTATAGTGTATGAAGTCTGGGAAAATAATGAGTTTTTGCAGCACCATGTCCAAAGCCCCCATTTTCAAAACTATATAAAGGTCACAGAAGGGATGGTCGATGAGTTTATCATAACTGAAATGACCGTCATCTCATAAATTTTAGGGCTACATTTATCTATCATTAACAATGGGATAAAGGATAATTGCCCTTAAAATTTGAAAAATTAATAATAGGAATAATGTATGAAAACTATCACTGAAGCAATGAATTGGCGCTATAGTACTAAAGAATTTGATGCTAATAGAAAAATATCTAACGAGGACTTTCAGAGCTTAAAAGATATCTTACGACTAAGCCCTTCAAGTACCAATATTCAACCTTGGCACTTCGTGATTGCTGATGATGACACTGGTAAAGCTAGAATCGCTAAAAGTACTAGCGGCATGTTTACCTTTAATGCGCCAAAAGTAACCGACGCTTCACATGTTATCGTCTTTTGCAGTCGCATCGATGCTGATGAAACTTTCTTAAGAGACGTACTAGATAAAGAAGATGCCGATGGCCGCTTTGCTGAACCAAAATTCAAAGAGCAAATGCATGAAGTCCGTAAAATGTTTTTGGATATTCGCCGCTATGAAAATAAAGATGAGCCGCATTGGCTAGTTGAGCAAGTATATTTAAATATGGGTGCATTATTACTGGGTGCCGCAACTTTAGGTATCGACTCAGTACCCATGGAAGGCGTTGATCTAAAGGCTCTTGATGAAGAATTTGATTTGCGTACTAAGGGTTATTCGGCATTAGCCGTTGTGTCACTAGGTTACCGTACTGAAAATGACTTCAATGCCCTACTGCCAAAATCACGCTTGAGCGAAGAGACTATCATCACTATGGCTTAAATCAGCTTAATTAGTGTCCATAAAAACCCCCTAAATAATTATTATCTAGGGGGTTTTATTATAGCCGATAGCGTTAAAGAACCTTGATGGCAACCTACTTTTATAAATAAGTTTATTATAATATCTTTAGAACAGACTTATCATTTTTATAAAGATTTTAAAGATTAATATCTTTAAGGTTGATAGCTTCAGTGCTTTACCAATGACAGTTCGTTTTGCCTTGTAGCGCTAATTGACCATGGGTAGATCTTGCCGTTTTAGACCTATGGTTCTCAATGCTCCCTTATTATCGACCTCTTTGATTACCAGCGACCATTCATCATTGACTGCCACCGTGTCGCCTGGAATGGGGGCGATCTCTAGATTTGCTTTCACATATTGAGCGACGGTCTGTTGCCACATGTTGGTTGAGGGGTTAGCAGCATTGGATCGAAGGGTAGTAACAAGCGAGTCTGATTCCATTACACCGGTAAAAAAAGGCAAGTCTCCCAGCTTAACACTAGGTGATAGTAGCCAATCACCATAAAAATCATCAATGGCTCTACGATCTAATTTTGTATCATTAAAGATTTGCGCAATTTGGCTGGCATGATTACTTTGCATAGCGTACCAAACATTGTCACCAAATTTCAGCTGAGTATCTTCTTTGACAGGGACCAATTTTTGCCCCCGTACTAAGGCAAAGACGTTGATCTCATCAGGGCTGACTCGGCTAGATATTACCTTAGGGTGGCGTCCGATAGCGAACGCACCTGGCTTTACTTCAAACTCGTATAAAGTAATACTGGCCTTATCAGATACCCAAACTTCATGTTCTTCTTTAGGCTCATTATTGGCAGGAATGCGCACTTTGAATAAGGTGGCCATAAATGGGATGGTAGTCCCTTGTAGTATTAACGATAGCACTACCACCCCAAAGGCGATATCGAATAACATAAAAGCACTATCTGTCCTTGCCATTACTGGAAGAATAGCCAAGGTGATAGGAACCGCACCACGTAAACCTACCCAAGAAATAAAGGCAATTTCTCTGTCTTTAAACTTAAACGGTTTGACGCTAGTATAAACAGCGATAGGGCGGGCGACCAAAATCATAAAGGCCACAATCGCTACTGAATAGTACCAAACATTGATAACGTTAGAAGGGGTGACGAGCAAGCCGAGCACTACAAAAAGCACCGCTTGCGATAACCAAGCAAAGCTATCCATCACCCGTAGCACATGCTCAGTTGAGTGGGCTTTATGATTGCCGATAATGACCCCAGACAAATATATGGCCAAAAAGCCACTGCCGCCTATCAGATTGGTCGCAGCAAATACCGATAGCCCTGCCGACATTATTAAAATGGCATACATACCTTCGGGCAAATGGAGCTTAGGTAATAGCTTAGATAATAAAAATCCTGCCAGTAAGCCCACTATCAAGCCAAAGCCTAACTGCTGTAATAGTAATAGTAAGAACCCAAAGACAGTTTGACCAGCAGGATCGAGATTGAGGGCAATCAAGCCAGTAACTAACAAGATGGCGAAGGGGTCGTTGGCGCCAGACTCTAGTTCAAGCGTCGCTTGGACTCGATCGTTAAGCTTGACGCCGCCATTACGTAATAGAGAAAAAACCGCAGCGGCATCCGTTGAGCCTACGATAGCGGCCATCAATAGGCCAACTCGCCAATCCACATCTAATAGCCAAGTGACAAACACACCTAACACCAAGACCGTGCTGAGTACCCCCCAAGTGGCCAAGACTACTGCAGGTTTAAGGCCAACTCGAAAGGATTGAAAAGAGGTGCGCAGGCCACCGTCCAACAGGATGCAGGCTAAGGCCGCTTGTCCAATAAAGTTGGCAAGAGCATATTCTGCGAAATGAATACCTAAAATACCATCTTCGCCTGCTAGCATGCCTACTACCAAAAACAACAGTAATAAGGGTACGCCTAAACGCGCTGATAAAGTGCTGGCCATGATGCTAGCGAAGATTAATAATGCACCTACTAAGTACAGGATATTGAGGGTATCCATGCTTTTAAGCCCTATTAGTGAAAAGTGTTGACGCTGATAATATCAGCGCTGATTATAGTCCCAGAGTTCTTGTTCGGCATAAGTTGGCTAACGACTAGCTTACTTGCCTATGTGCCTGACTACTCGATTAATAGACCTTAGCATACTACCTTTATTACCTCACTCAGGTTTAACCCGATTGTGGTGAAAACAATAGATAATCGCATCAATGTTGTCTTTTAATAGACAGTAAGAACTGCCTATAGGTTAAATTTTTACTGGGTAACCGGCACTAGTGCCTGCTAATAACAGCTTAATCATTTGATCTAAAAATTCCGCAACTTGCTTATGTAGATTTTGTCGATAGGACCAATGATGTTGCACATCATAACTGGCTTCTTCCACTAACAGTATTCTCATTAGGCCCATCGCTTCATAGCGTTTCGCCAAATCATTGGGCAAATAGCCGACATGATGTCCGGTAAGGATAAGCTGCGCGGTCGCCTCCATATGATAAGTAGTAGCACTTAGAGTTTTTGGGCGAATATGGTTGATTTGATGATCTACACCATAGCCTCTTCTAACCCAAGGGTAGTCTTGCTCTAGCCTGTCAAAAGTTAACTGCTCTGCTTCACTAGCATCAGTTTGAGCAAATAGTTGATGTTTAGATCCACAGCAGACCACTTGCTTTTCGGTAAAGGCAGGCTTAAAAGTGAGGGCAGGGGGAAAACTACTAAAATAACCAACCCCAATATCGCTCTCATTGTTAAGTAAATTCTCCAGCATATTCTCTGGGCTTTGCACATCAATAGAGAAATGTATTAATGGATTTTCTTCATAGCTAGCGGATAGACATTGTTGCAGGGCATCATAAAAAAATGTTGGCAACTGATCCGCTAGACATAGACGAATATGACCGCCACGCACTGAGTCCAGCTGCCGGATATAGTGTAGTTGATGCTCAAAACTAGCTACCGCATCGTGAAAGCTCAAACAAGCCTCATAAACGGCGATTCCATCTTCTGTCAACTCAAAGCCACCACGACCTCGCAAACAAAGCGTCATTTTTAATCGATCCTCTAAGTGCGAAAGATGACCACTGATTACTGAGGTAGTGAGATTTAGTTGAGATTGGGCAGCGGTCACCCCCTGACACTCTACGATAGCCATAAAACTACGTAAGGTCTTGACATCTATCCTAATCAATTCATTAAACATTAGCTTTACCTCAACTAGATTATGTTACTTAGCAAGAGTTAGCAGTGATCAACACTGACTAGCGCTATGACGCTAAAACCGCGCATTTACTTAGTGCTGCTTCAGTGTGCCTGTGCAGCATTTATCGATATAGAAATTTTTAGAAAGTTATTAACTTCTGGATATAAGTATTAAAATGCGATTACTACTGAATATCAGAAGTTTACTTCTGAACTTTAGCATGGTTTGATAGCTGTTATTTAGGTATTGTAAATGTATATCAGATATTTAATTACTTTGATGAGCGTTAATGACTGCAATCACCCTAAAGGATATGAAAATGGAATTCAATCAACCGTTAAGTGGTAATGACATGCCAAGATTTGGTGGCTTTGCTTCTATGATGCGTCTACCTACTCAAGCTGATGCTGAAGGGCTAGATGTCGCTTTCGTTGGCGTTCCACTAGATATTGGGGCCTCAAACCGTAGTGGTGCAAGATTGGGTCCTAGACAAATCCGTGATGAGTCGCGCATGATTCGTCCTTACAATGTTGCTACGCGCGCTGCCCCTTTTGAGTCATTGCAAGTTGCTGATATTGGTGACGTTCCTATCAATACTTTTAACTTACTAAAAAGCATCGATATCATTGAAAAGTTTTACTCAGAAAAAATTGTCAGCCATGGTGCCATACCTTTGACTTTAGGTGGCGATCACACTATTGCCTTACCTATTCTACGAGCTCTGGCAAAGAAACATGGCCCTGTAGGGCTAGTGCATATTGACGCTCATGCTGATATTAATGATGATATGTTCGGTGAAAAAATTGCTCATGGTACGCCATTTCGTCGTGCTGTTGAAGAAAGCCTAATTGATGGTAATCGGGTAGTGCAGATAGGTTTGCGGGGTACCGGTTATAGCGCTGAAGAATTTGATTGGTCCACTCAACAAGGCTTCCGTGTCGTACCTGCTGAAGAGTGCTGGTATAAATCATTGACGCCACTGATGGCAGAAGTTAGAGAAAAAGTGGGCGACGGTCCTGTCTATTTAAGCTTCGATATTGATGGTATTGATCCCGCCTTTGCACCGGGTACAGGTACGGCGGAAATTGGGGGGCTTACTTCACCACAAGCGATAGAGATCATTCGTGGTATGCGTGGTCTTGACGTTGTTGGTTGTGACTTGGTCGAAGTCTCACCGCCTTATGACCCTTTTGGTAACACTTCAGTATTAGCAGCAAACTTGCTGTTTGAGATGCTGTGTATTTTGCCCGGTGTACGCTACGACGAAAAGGTTAAGGCTATTTATTAGTCAGTGTTGATTAACCAGAGTTGATTAATATTGGACCAGCTATGACGGTCGAAGATAGTGACTGGTAAAAGCCTATTTTATAGCGTTGTAGCATTATCATAGTGGTCTCAATACGATATTTCTATGGATAGTTTTGTCGTAACTAGTGCATTTGAGGCACTAGTATTCATATAGTTCGGTTAAGGAAAACCGTAATGAGCAAACCATCTTCATTTTTTGGCCAAGATACATTATCACCAAATGATACCGGTCACAGTTTAAGCTCGATTGGTACATTTGCTCTATGGTTCGGTGCCAACATAGTAGTCACTACTATTTTAACTGGTATGCTATTAGTACCTGACTTAAGCTTCAGTATGGCTATAACGACTGTACTAATTGGCTCATTAATTGGTGCAATTCCATTACTGTTAGTTGGCCTTATGGGCCAACGCACTGGGCTACCATCAATGGCGTTGACTCGTAGGGCTTATGGGCCACTCGGCAGTCAAATGATCTCATTAGTGAACATGTGCGTTCTAATTGCTTGGAGCTGTATTCAAGCTCTGCTAGCTGGTATGAGTCTCAACTACGCTGTTGAGGCTACTATAGGCTATAGCAATCTACCACTCTTTGTTATTCTTTGTGAGAGCGTAGTGGTACTGATTGTATTACGTGGTCATCTTGGTATTGAGCTAGTCGAACGCTGGGCAGCACTAGCAATGGCTGGCTTGACGGTCGTGGTGTTATATCAGCTCAATCAGCACTATGATGTTTCAGCTCTTTTTGAGATGCCAATTGAGTCTCGCAATGGAATTACTTTAGGCATTGCTTTTGATATTGTGATTGCTACTGCGTTTTCTTGGATGTCGTCGGCAGCAGACTATAACCGTAACTGTAAGACCGCAAAAGTTGCAGTTTGGGGCACGTATTTTGGCTACCTTATGGCAGCCATAGTAGCTATGGGCTTAGGGGCTATGATCTCTGGGCTTTCAATACTCAATGGCATGGAACAGACTTACGATCCTACGCGTTTGTTAGCAGATTTTGGTTTTGGTTTACCTGCGGCATTAGTCATTTTCTTCTCGGTGATGACAACCAATGTTATGGCAGTTTATAGCGCTACTCTATCTTGTATGAATATAGCGCCTAATATGAGCTTTTGGAAACCAGCATTAATAATTGGCTTAGTGACTATTTTTGGTGCCCTAATTCCCGGTATCTTAGATCAGTTTCAGAACTTCTTACTACTAGTAGGGGCGCTCTTCATTCCAGCATTTTCAGTAATGATTGTTGATTACTATCTAGTAGGTCAAGAAGGTTATACCGCTCAGCTTCTTAATTCTAAGCATCAGCTAGGACGACCCACTGCTAAGATTGCTATTGCAGCTTACTTTATTGGCGCATCTCTGGCAGCTTACTGGGCAATAATTTCTCCTCCACCGTTTGGCGCGTCTTTACCTGTATTTATCATCACTGGTGCGCTTTACTGGTTGGGAGCTACTTTATTTACTCGCTATAATGTTTCTACGGTATCAGACCAAGAGGAATCATTATCATGAGATTGATGCTGGCGCAAACCGACCCTATATGGGCTGATCCTTCTGCCAATTTAGAAGCTTTAGAGCAGCTATGTCAACTAGCGAAGCATGGCAAAGCAGACTTGCTAGCAATGCCAGAGTTGGCTCTAACTGGATACAATATTTTCGACTGCCTTGATACTTTGGCTGAACCAGTAAATGGACCAATTTCTACTCAAGTCGCAAAGCTGGCTATTAAGTACGATTTATATATATTATTTGGTATTGCTGAACGTCAGTCTGATAGCCAGTTAAATAACGCTGCTGTTTTGTTAAACAACAATGGTGAGCGTATCGCCACTTATCATAAGCGTCAGCTGTGGGGCCGTGAAAACGAACATTTTACTGCTGGTAACCAGCACTGCGTAGTTGACACCCCTTTTGGATGTTTGGGAATAATGATTTGTTACGACAATGAATTTCCAGAAATAGCTAGAGAGCTTACACAAGCAGGCGCACAGATCATTCTATCTCCTACCGCTAATATGCTACCGAATGCAGAACGTCAGATACTGCAAGTTCGTGCCCGAGCGATGGATAACCAATGCTTTGTTGCTTGCATCAACCGCTCTGGTGTAGAGGGTGAACTACATTACTGCGGTCACAGCTTAGTAGCCGGCCCTGATGGAGAAGTATTGGCTAGCCTTGGGTATGATTCTGCTATATCAATAGTGACCATTAATCTTGCACGCATTGATGAAAGTCGAGCTAACCAAGACTATTTGAAAGATCTGCAAAATTTAAAGGGAGATGACTCATGAAAAAGAGTTCTCTAAAACGGATAGAAGCGGAAAAATGGTATCGGACTCAGTATGTTAACGACGGTATTACCTTGATTGACGAGCCATGGATCAAACCTTTTTTTCGCTGTAACCTTTGGCATGTAAAAGGTAGTAAACGTGATTTGTTGGTAGATTTCGGTTTAGGTGCTGTACCCTTACGCCGTCATGTCGCTCTGCTGGCTGAACGTGAAGTGGTCGGTGTCGCCAGTCATACTCACTTTGATCATATCGGTGCAGCTAGCGAGTTTGATTGTTGTCATGTACATGCTGCAGAGGCTGATATTCTAGCGGCACCAGATAATGCTCGAACCTTAGCTGATATGTTCGTAAATGATGAGATGTTTGATGCTTTACCTCCCGTTCCTTATGCGCATTGCGGCTATAAGATCCCTGCACCGGCAAAAATCGTTAAGCTTGAAGATGGCGATATGATTGATTTAGGTGATCGGCAATTTGAAGTGGTTCATACGCCAGGCCACTCACCTGGCGGTATTGCTCTTTGGGAGGCAGCTAGTGGAGTATTAATCTCGGGCGACTTGATTTACGACGGTCCGCTAATTGAAGATACTTGGCACAGCAATATTTCTGACTACGCCAATAGCATGAGACGCCTAAATGCATTACCTGTGCGTATCGTACATGGTGGTCATTTTCCTAGTTTCTCAGGAGAGCGTCTCAATATTATGATTGATGATTGGCTACGGCATCATGATCTATAAGCATTTGTTCAACAGCTTAGCACTAACCGTAAACCCAACCCCCAATACATTATTTCAACTCTAAACGCTCAATGATTTCAAGGATGATTTACCATGCAATCGATGCAGGAAGCAACGTCAATAGTCACTACGGCAACCAATAATTCGGCAGTTTTGCCTTCAATAACTTGTGGAGAGCTGCTGGTAGAGTGGTTGGAGTATTATGGGGTAGAGACGGTATTCGGTATTCCGGGCGTGCATACTGTAGAGCTTTATCGCGGCCTGCCAAATACCAACATTCGCCATGTCACGCCGCGCCATGAGCAAGGGGCCGGATTTATGGCTGATGGCTATTACCGTGCTTCTGGCAAAATTGGGGTTTGTTTTATTATTACTGGCCCCGGAATGACCAACATCATGACCGCCATGGCGCAAGCTGCTGCTGACTCTATACCGATGCTAGTGATCTCTAGTGTGAATAAAATCGGTAATACTGGTAGTGGTGAAGGGCATTTGCACGAATTGCATGATCAGCAAGGAATGGTCAGTAAAGTGGCGCTAGCTAGTAAGACCATCTGGCAGCCAGAGTCACTACCGAAAGTTATCGCCGAAGCCTTTGCTTTATTCAACGGCGCGCGTCCTGGCCCCGTGCATATTCAGTTACCTATCGATATCATCACTGCTGATGCTAGCCATGTTGCTAAGCCTCCTAAAGCCTCTGACACATCTGCAAATAGCCATGCTAGTGCAAATACTGGATTGCCAGCGCAAGTTAGGCGACCTTTGCCGCATCCTAGCCAACTCGATGCCATCATTGGCTGTCTAAAAACGGCAAAGAATCCAGTAGTGTTGTACGGCGGCGGCTGCACTGCAGTAGATAGTGACGCGCAAAAACTAGCGGAACTCATCGATGCACCGACATTCTTGACGGTAAATGCTAAAGGTCTATTGCCACCAGCTCATCCGTTAAGCTTAGGAAGTAATCAGTCTCTAGCGCCCAGTCGTGAGCTGATTGCTGGGGCTGATGTGGTATTAGCTATTGGTACTGAGCTTGGTGAGACGGACTACGATGTAGTGTTTGATGAAGGCTTCACTATTAACGGCACTCTGATTCGTATTGACTGCGATGCTGGGCAATTGCAGCGTCCCTTTAGAGCGGATATAGCGGTATTAGGTGATGCGCAAATGGCCATTAGTGGATTGTGTGAGCGCCTGCAACAGCAAGGCTTAGGTAAAGGCCTAAATCATCAAGCTGAGCAACGTGTTGAGCAAGTCAAACAAGCACTGATCGATCAAATGCCAGCCAGCTTTGCGGGTCAAAATGCGTTGCTAAAACTGATTAGAGATAATGTTAAAGATGTGATCATCGTCGGTGATTCCACTCAACCTGTCTATAGCGGTAATCATGGCTTTGAAGCGCTAGCTACTCGTAAGTGGTTTAATTCATCAACCGGCTTCGGCACTTTGGGTTACGGTTTGCCAGCTGCTATTGGAGCTAGATTAGCGACTAATGATCCAGTGATTAGTTTGATCGGTGATGGTGGGATTCAGTTTACTATAGCAGAGCTTATCTGCGCATCTGAGCTGGAGTTACCCTTGATTGTATTATTGTGGAATAACCAAGGCTATGGCGAAATTCGCCGTTATATGCAAGAGCGCGGACTGCCGCTTATCGGTGTCAATATTAAAACCCCAAATTTTGAGCCTCTAGCAGCTGGCTTTGGCGCGGGCTATCGTAGAATCACTAGCCAACAGCAATTGATAGAGGCACTGCAAAAGGACTTAGCAGGGCAACAACCATTTATTTATGAAGTCGATGAGGCTGATACTTTCATCGCTGAAATGGGTGAGTCGTTTACCTATTTTAGCTAGTTATCGGTATTAGTTGTGCTGGCTATTCTTACCACGCTGGTTATGCGAGTTGTGCCAGTTATATTGAACCCTAGTCGATCAAGGAAGAGCGTCTATAGTGTCCCAAGCTAATAACTCGTCTCGCTTATTAATAGACCTCGCTGATATTGTTGGGCACAAAAATGTGCTCACAAAACCTAGCCAGCAGCAAGCCTATGCTAAAGGTATGGTGAATGAGTCTACACCGCCTCTATTGGCGGTTATCATTCCGCAATCTTTAGTGATGCTGTGGCGCGTTATCAATAGTTGTGCCGCAGCAGACGTTATTATTATTGCCCAAGCGGCGAACACTGGACTGACTGGGGGTTCTACTCCATTTGGTGACTATGATCGGCCAGTAGTAGTGATTTCTATGCAGTCTTTAAAAGGTATTCATCTACTGAATAATGCTACAGAAGCTATTGCACTACCAGCGGCAACCTTACAACAGTTAGAGACTATCTTAGCCCCGCTAGGCCGTGAGCCGCATTCTGTGCTGGGCTCTAGCTGTGTCGGAGCTTCTATTATCGGCGGTATTTGTAATAGCTCAGGTGGCATGCTAGTTCAGCGTGGTCCAGCTTATACTGAGATGGCGCTGTATGCTAGACGCAATGCCTCAGGTCAGTTTGAGCTTATCAATCATTTAGGGATAGAGCTTGGTGACGATCCAGAGCAGATACTAAATAACCTACAGTTTGGCCAGTTTGAGCAGCCTAGTCGCTTTGATGAAAAAGTCGATGCTTCGTCGATAGATTCTCTATCAACTGATACGGTGATAACGGATCGTTCAATAAGCAATAGAGCTAGTGCTAATCAGCATTATCAAACTGTGGTACGCGATTGTGATGCTGCGACTCCAGCAAGATATAATAATGATCCTAAAGGTCTATTCGAAGCTGCTGGCTCCGCTGGCAAGTTAATTGTGTTTGCAGTCAGGGTAGCGACATTTCCTAAAACTACTCAAGAGCAAACCTTCTATATATCTACTGACAGCGCTGAGAGCCTAACTGCGTTGCGACAAGCTTGGTTAAAAAGTGAGCTGCGTTTGCCAGTATTTGCTGAATATATGCATAAAGACTATAACGCCATCACTTTGCGTTACGGTCGTGATACTTGCCTGAGTATGAGTCAATTACCTGCTAGCAAGATAGGTGCTTTATATCGTTTGCAAGCGCAAGTAGGCTATTACTTAGAAAAGTGGCACTTGCCAAAGACTCTGCCAGATCGCCTGCTACAGCTAGTCTCAGTATTTATGCCTGCCGCCCTTCCTAAGTCGCTCTCGCGCCAATCACTAGCCTATAATTATCATTTAATCATTAAAGTAGCCGATGAACATATCGAAGCAGCTCAAAGCTTTTTGCAGGCGCATATCCAGCAATATCAAGGCCAGTTGTATGTCTGCACATCTAAAGAGGGGCAAGCGTTATTGATATTTCGCAGCGCCGCAACAGCCGCTATGTTTCGTTATTATCATTTACATCAAAGTGACTTTGGCCAATTGCTATCAACAGACATTGCGCTACCTAGAAACGCCTTAGACTGGGATGAAGTGCTGCCTAAAAATTTACAAGGTCAAGTAAAACAGTGCTTTTATCTCGGTCACTTCTTTTGTCATGTGATGCATCAAGATTATCTGTTACAGCCTGATGTGGATGCAAAAGAGTTTAAGCAAGCCCTACTAGATTTTTATGATCAGCGCCATATTGAATACCCCGCTGAACATAACGTAGGTCATGTTTATCATGCTAAGTCTGCCTTAAGCTTTTTTTATAAAGATTTGGATCCGACTAATTCGCTCAATCCAGGAATTGGTCAAACAGCTAAAGGGAAAAATTGGCGGTCATCGCCTATCAAGGAGGAAGTAGATGACAAATCATGTTAATAAGTCGCAGCAGCCAGTGTTAGGGAATAGTGCTGTCGATCCAGAAACACCACAAGGTAAGCAGTGGCAAGGAGCTTTTTGGAAGTTTATATTATTCTCAGCCTTAGGTATTGCGTTATTTATTATTCCGTTTCAGTGGGATGGCAAGATCACTATTTTATTAGGGGTTCTAACTGATACTCTACAAGGGATTTTAGGGACTGCAGTTGTTTATGTGGTATTAGCCATAGTGTCGATATCATCTGTAGGGGCCTTGGTAATGAAAGTCTTGCGGCCTAATTTACCTGAGGGTTCTCTAATAAAAGGGATGTTCGATGTCGATTGGTTTTGGCTGGCAGCACGTCTTTTAGGAACCTCATTTGCTTGGATGATTTTTTTACAGATAGGTCCTGAGTTTCTTATCAATCGTAATACTGGTGGGGTTATTTTTGAGGATTTGGTTCCGATTCTAATTCCGTTATTCTTCTTTGCGATTTTATCACTGCCGTTTTTGACTGATTTTGGTTTAATGGAATTTTTGGGAACTCTAGCCAGCAAGGTATTTGTTAAGCTGTTTAAATTACCTGGACGCTCGGCAGTAGATGCTATGTCTTCTTGGTTTGGGGCAGCCTCTATTGGTCTGCTCGTCACTATGCAAGAGTATGACAAAAGCTTTTATAGTCTGCGCGAAGCCGCTATTATTGCTACTACCTTTTCAGTAACCTCTATCGCCTTTACCTACGTGGTTGCTAAAACTATCGGCGTCGACAATAATTTCGTTTACTTTTATTTGACTGTAGCATTGACTGGCTTTATAGCAGCTATCATTATGCCGCGCATACCGCCTTTATCACTTAAGCCAGATACCTATCATTCTGGTAAAAGCTTGCTCGATGAAGAAATCCCAGCTCAATACAGTATGTATCAATGGGCGCTGAATCGAGCAGTAACCCGCGCACACTCTATGCCAAGCTTAGCTAGCGTATTCAAAAACAGTCTAAAAAACTTGTTTGATATCTACTTTGGACTTATTCCGGTTATCTTTGCTATCGGGACTATTGGCCTCGGTTTGGCTGAATATACGCCAGTGTTCGATTGGTTAGCAACACCTTTAGTACCCGTGCTTGAGTTACTAATGATTCCAGAAGCCGCAGAGGCCGCTCCTGCTATGATTATGGGCTTCGCGGATATGTACCTGCCTGCATTGGTTGGTAAAAGTATCGAGAGTGAGATGACACGGTTTATCGTGGGTGCGGCTTCTATTACTCAGATTATTTATATGTCTGAGGTTGGCGCTCTAATCTTGAAATCGAATATTAAGCTCAATATTCTAGAGCTTTTTATTATCTTTATTCTTCGTACTATTATTAGCTTAGTGGTTATTACCTCAGTAGCTCATCTACTGTATTAATCGCACTGAACTATAGCCTTTACGCCAGCCGATTTGATCGCACAACTACTAAAATCAAATCGGCTACTAGTATAGCTGCTGATTCTAATAACATCATTATAGGTAATATCCAATTATGAATATGACTACAGATAGCTCTATATCCGCTATAAGCAGAGAAGCGGCATTTAATACCCTCAAAAATGAGCTAGTATTAAATGCCGCTTACATAGATGGCGAGTGGGTGACGGTAGCGCCATTATCCGATGAAAGTGACAGTAACAGTAATAGTGACAATGTGCATTGCCTATACGATCCAAGTGTAGGGCAAGTCATTGCTAAGACACGATTATCTACTACAGCTCATGTAGAGGCTGCTGTTACGGCCGCTACTGCTGCCTTGGCTAGTTGGTCACAAACCACAGTAAGCGAACGTGCCCGTTATTTGCATGCTATTGCAGATGCACTGGAGGAGCGATTCGACAAGGTAGTGGCCCTATCAGTTTTGAACAATGGCAAGCCTGTTGAAGAGGCAAAAATAGATGCTAGTGATGCTATTGCTAGCTATCGCTATTACGCCAACCTCATTGCTAAGCAAGAGACTTGGACTGAAGTCTCAACCACTGAATCCAGCGTGCGCCTACTAAAAACTTATGCACCTATTGGGGTCTGTGCGCTTATTGTGCCTTGGAATTTCCCTATGGTGACTAGCGCTTGGAAGTTAGCGCCAGCCTTAGCAGCAGGCTGCACAGTCCTATTGAAGCCTTCTGAGGTCACTCTGCTACCAGAATTGATGTTAGGCAATATATTGTCGTCTATCGGCCTACCAAAAGGGGTAGTCAATATCTTGCCGGGCGCGGCTGAAGTAGGGGCGGCGATGACTAGCCATACGTTGATCGATAAAATATCTTTCACTGGTAGTAATGCAATTGGTGAAAAGGTCATGACCCAAGCAGCAAAAGGCATAAAAGATATCAGTCTTGAGCTTGGCGGTAAATCGGCTATCGTGGTACGCGCTGATGCCGATTTAGACTTGGCTTGTGAGCTTATCGTTGGCGGTATATTTACTAATGCTGGACAAATATGTTCGGCCACCTCAAGGCTATTGGTACACTGCGACATAGCTGAGTCCTTATACCAAAAATTAAAAACTCATACCCAGAATATCAATATTGGTGAGGGTTTTGCAGCTACTACGCAAATGGGCCCGTTAGTTAGCCAGCAACAGCTCAAGCAAGTACATAACTACTTACAGATCGCTACTGAAGAAAATCTTGCTTGTCTTACCGGTGGCCAAGTATTGAATAGAGCAGGCTATTTTGTCAGTCCAACGATTTATACCAAAGTGCCAAAAACCAGTCGCTTATGGACTGAGGAAATATTTGGGCCAGTACTAGTTAGCACTACCTTTAGAGATGATGCAGAGGCGTTACGTTTAGCCAATGATAGTAAGTTTGCTTTGGCGGCAACTATTGTTAGCGCTGATCAATCAAGCGCCTTAGAGATGGCTCTGCAAATCAATGCGGGTCATTTTTGGATTAACGAGCAACAGATTGTACTGCCAGAAGCAGGATGGGGTGGCTTTAAGCAAAGTGGTATTGGTCGTGAGCTTGGCGAGGATGGACTAGCGGCTTATCAAAAAAGCAAGCATGTACTATTCGCTAAATAATAGCTTATTAGTAGGCCTATAGCGCTCACTGTTAATAGCTTTACCCTGTTAGTTGCTGTAGTTGCTGTAGTTGCTGTAGTTGCTGTAGTTGCTGTAGTTGCTGTAGTTGCTGTAGTTGCTGTAGTTGCTGTAGTTGCTGCGGCAACTGTAGCCATTCAATAAACAGCCAGCCACTTTATATGAGCTATAAGGTGGCTGGCTGTTTATTCGATAATCTAAATACTCATAAAGTTGCGTAAGTATTTATTAGCCATTGCGACTGTCGCCGATCTCTATTTATGATTTTATCGATAAAGCAATAGGCTCATTCAGACGGGGATAGATTTTTTATAGGAATACAGGGTTAACATGACTAGTATGAATAGAAAAAGTTATTACCTCATCTTTTTGATTCCAGTGATATGGGGTTTAGGATTTCCGATAACTTATAATGCAGTAAGCCAAGTAGATGCTGGGATTTATGCTTTTTTTAGATCATTCATTGCGCTGTTATTTATCACCCCTTTTGCCATAAAGTACTTATTGAAAGTAGATAAGAAGCTAATACTTGCGAGCTTGGCTTTTGGTCTTCTGATAGCGCTACAGTTCGTAGGTCAAAGTAACGCTTTAAGGTTTTTACCTTCCTCTGCAACTGCTTTTATAATCTCTACTAATGCCATCATTCTCATCATATTTACCTCAGTGTTATACAAGAAAAAACCTGAAAAGATTGACGTATTTTCTATTTCTTTGGGGGTAGTAGGCGCTATTATTATTTTGAACCCTAAGTTTCAACAATTCAATATAGGCTATTGGTGGGCAGGCTTGTCCTCTTTGGCTATTGCTTTATCCATACTGTTAATAGGTTATTTGTCCTTTTTTAAAGACTCCTCAGAACCTAGTGCTAAGGTCGGTGATGGCTTACGCTTTATATTTTTCCAGTCACTATTTTGTGTTTTTTTTCTATCCTATTATCCGTTGAGCTTAGGAATACCAAATAACTTACCGATGCAGGTTTGGTTATCCATTCTGTATATGGGAGTGATTGCCACAGTAATAACTACTGTTTTACAAATAAAATTCCAAAATAGAATTGGTAATGTGCGCGCCTCTTTAATTTATAATTTAGATGTTATTTTTGCTAGTGTTTTTGGTTATCTTAATCATGAAACGATGACCGCCACTCAATTGGTTGGCGGTTCCATAATATTTTTGGCTTCCATCGCTCATCCTGTGTATTTGTTAGCGATGAGAAAGTATAAAACAAGCACGCCCAGCATCGATAAGCATCATAGTTAACGGTTTTTGTAGTTAAGTGACATGAATTTGAAGCCATCAGTGAGCTTTAGTACTGGCTCTTTGTTTAAACACTAATAGGCAAGCAATAATAAAAACCAATAGTGCCGCCGACGCCCCAAAGCGACTTAAAGCAAGGCCACCATGATCTATAGGCTTATCCAAAAAGTCTCCTAATACTGCACCTAAGGGTCGAGTAAGGATAAACGCGCTCCAAAATAGCAAAGTCTTAGAGATCTTAGTAGTAAAATGCGCTATAGCAATAAGGGTTAATAAAGTGCCAAAAATAATGGCGCTAGTGGTATAACCCATACCCTTAGAGTCCGCAACCCAGTCACCTAGTGCCGTACCAAGAGTCTGCGAAAACATAATAGTAGTCCAATAAAACACTTCAGCTTTAGGCTTGCTAACGCTATCAACAGCAATACTGCCCATAGTCCTTTGCCAAGCGAATAAGCAAATTGCGAGCAAAACTATAAGCAATGCTGAGCCGCCAGCGTAACCGATACCCAGTGATCTGGTGACATAGTCTGCTATTGTGGTGCCTAAAGTGGTTGTGGCAATAATCGTTGCCCAATATAACCATTTATTAAACGAGTTGGCTTTGATTTGGCTGGCGACTGCGATGGCGAATATGACAGCGAATATAGCGGTACTGACGATATATCCTAGATTCATCGACATTGACAGAGCGTCACCTGCGGTCTCACCAAGAGTCGTTGCTGCCACTTTTATTAGCCAAAAAATCAAAGTCACTGCTGGAACTTTTGATAAAGCATCGCTCATTGGATCGTTATTGGTAGCAATCGTTGAGTATTCAGATTTTAAGGTGGGGGTCATCTATGGATTCACTCTCTTGATAAGCAAATTTAATGGCATATTGCCTGTTTTGCAGTTACTAAATTATCAAGATAGCTGTTAAGAAAGTGTCAAGGTAGCTGCTGAAAAATATCAATATCTAGGATCTTAACGAGTATAAAGGTTTAAACCGTTGCAAAAGCTTTGAGGCTTGCTCTAGAAGACTAAGCTTACACATAGCCCACTATTTCTGCCTGTTCTTGCATCAGTCAAGATAGAGGTACTCATGAACAGATCAATACCTGCTTGCTCACAAATAGACTTAACGATAGATAGTCCTAATCCGCTGCCGTTTATGGCATTGTTCTGGTTGCTGGCACTGTCAGAGCGTGTGTTGGTGGCAAGTTTTTCAGAGCTTGCTTCTACTGCTTTAGACAATTGACTGAGTCGTACAAAAGGCTCAAAAGCATTGCTGTAATCATCAGGATCAATACCTGCGCCTGAATCCATAATCTGTAATACTAATCTGTCGGCAAGTTGGTGAGGTAAACGTTCGGGCTTTATAAGGCCTATGACATGAGTACCAAGGCTATCTAATAAAGCGACATCATCACTAGTTAGCTGTTTTGCTATGGGGCCAAAGCGACAGAGTTGAATAGCTACTTGGCTGTTTTCTGGGCTGTAGATAATAGCATTTTGGATAAGGTTCTTAATCAGTATTAATAATGACGTTTCATCTATAGTGGCTTCTGCGTCCTCTGAGAAGTCAGTCAATAATTGCACTGTTAACTCTATATTTTTGCTATCGATAATCGGTATCAGCAAGCTAATGACTTGTTCGATAGTAGCCTTGACGGAGACTAGCGTATGCTCAGTATGATTAGTGATATTACCTGCCCGTGCTAAGGTTAACAGCTGTTCCACCAGCTTTTGATTACGGCTAAGTCTACCAGCTAGCTTTTCTAAGCCTACCGTCATAAGCGGATCTTGAGCATGGCG
The DNA here is from genome assembly GCF_018919485.1 of Psychrobacter sp. TAE2020. Taxonomy (GTDB): domain Bacteria; phylum Pseudomonadota; class Gammaproteobacteria; order Pseudomonadales; family Moraxellaceae; genus Psychrobacter. The sequence continues at coordinate 375,416 of NZ_JAHLMU010000001.1, read as the reverse complement.
CTGTAGTCGTTGTAGCTGTAACGATATTGCGGTCAGTGGTGAGCGTAGTTCGTGTGCTGCATCAGCGATAAAGCGCTGCTGGCGCTCAATACTGACTTTTACTAGAGCTAGTAGCCTATTTAACGACTCTGCTAAAGGTAATAACTCAGTAGGTAGGTGTTCAATTCTTAATGGGTTTAAGTCGTTCTCGTTGCGCTGCCTTATTTCATAGTGTAATTGGCGTACAGGCTTCATCATTCGCCACATGATAAAAGGCAGTAAAAGTAGCAAAAGTGCCATGCCAATAATAAGAGGTAAAAAAGATTGCAGGGCGCTGGCCTTGGCTAAATCATCTTGTAGATCCGTCTGCTGACGTAGGATAAGGGCGACTTTTTCATCAGCACTAAAGGATTTAATATAGACATCATCTCTATAAGTTCGCCAACTATGACCATCTATTTTTTGATCGCTTATTCCTGATGGGATGTCAGTTAATAACGCATTAGGTATAGGTGCTGAATAATCTTGATCCTGCTTGTCCTTTTTATTGTCTTTATTTTGATAATCCTTTACAGGATTAGGGGACTTCATATTTAGCATTATAATATCAACGGTAATGGCACCGTCATCATCATCGGTATCAAAGTGAATATTGTTTTTCACCAAATCACTATTATCTGAACTATTATTACTCTGTAAAGCATTGATGCTGAGTGACTGCTGCAATAACGCTGAGGTATTTTTTAAATTATCATCTTGAAAGTCGTTGATTTCATTATAGCTGTACCAAAAGCCATAGCCACCAGCGACTATGGCTAGTAGCAATAAGGACAGCACCGGCCAAAAGATCAGCTGAAACTGCATAGATTTGAAGGGCTTTTGAATCAGCGTCATGTTGACAATCTTCTCTATTGACTATAAAAAATTGACCATAAAAACAGTGAAGGCCGTTTTAAATATTACTAATATACCAGCCTAAGCCTCGTACGTTTTTTATTCTATTTTGCCCAAGCTTTTTTCTTAAGCTATGAATCAAGAATTCTATAGCATTGCTTTCCACTTCACCGCCCCAGCCATATAGCGAGTCTTCAAGCTCAGTTTTGGACATTACTTTTTCGGGTGCTAGCATAAAAGTGGTAAGCAGCATATATTCCTTAGCGGTCAAGTCAACGGGGCTGGCATCCATAACAACACGTTTGTGGGCGGTATCGAGGCTAAGGTTAGCAACGCTAAGCTGATTGTCTGCTTTGCCTTGCGCACGGCGAATAAGTACTCGCATCCGCGCAAAAACCTCTCCCAGCTCAAAGGGCTTAACCACATAGTCATCTGCCCCTAAATCAAGTCCAGCGATCCGGTCTTTTAGTTCATCGCGGGCCGTGACAATGAGCACTGGGGTATCGATCTTAGCATCACGAATAACAGTCAATACCCCTATGCCATCGATTTCAGGCAACCCTAAATCTAACAAGATAATGTCGTAGGGCTGAATCTTTAAAGTCAGGATAGCTTGGCGACCATCTTTTACCCAATCGACGGTATAGGCTTCATCCTGCAAAGCCTCACTCAAGCTTTCACCAATCATTAAATCATCTTCGACCAATAACACGCGCATAACACCTCCTTAATTTTAACTGTAATAAGTATTTATCAGCCAGCTGATTAAATCATTTATATTTTTTCTGATCGCCAAAAGCTGCAAGCACTATACTAATACACTTGGAGCTATCGGTAGAGTCTATTCGCAGCTTATCGGTAAGCGCTCGCCAGCCCTTAATCATCTAACTGCTTGCTAATAATAGCACCAGTCATGGCATCGACAATGACTTGATATATTTCGGTGCCTTTAGCGAGCTTAATCTCATAAGTGGACTTGCCATTATCTAAATCAAACTCAGCTTCGATAACTTTTCCACTGACACTCTGAGTGGATTTTTGTAGCGCTTGGGTAAGACTGATTTGAGCTTGTTTCATAGCGTTATATTCTGCTATGTCCTCTTGATCGAGTTTCTCTTGCCTAGTCTTTAATACACTACCTGTACTCGCATCAATTTTTACTTCATATTCAGTATTATCGTCAATAGACTTAATTTCAAACTTGCTACCTTCTATGTAGTTATTTTGCTCAAACTCAGCACTTATTACATCCCCTTTAACTGTCTTTTGGGCAATAGTTATCGCTTGCTCAAGGCTGATTTTACTTTTCGCTATGGCTACCGCTTCACTGTTGCCAGCGTTTGAGATAGTAGGAATTTGACCTGAGGCGATAGCGACAGTACCAATGCTAATAATACTCAGAGCGATGATGGCCGACTTAGTTAGGGTTGATAGTTTTTTCATACGGTTGACTTCCTAGGTTAAATGAATAACTGACAATATGATTACTGGTTCTGTCAGCTGCTTTAGGGCTAGGAGGCCATTATAAAAAACTAGACATAGTAGAAGCTTAGCGCAGAGTAAGGGTTAAGTTAGCTGCTATATTTAGTGGCTTATTAATATTTAGATAGTGGCTCATAAATAATTTAATAAAGCAAAAAAAGCTGATATTTACCAGAGTAAACATCAGCTTTTATCTAATAGTAGTCTGACTACTAGTTAATCTTTTAACTTGGTTAATCAATATCAAGGCCATTATTAGACGCTGTTGTAGGCTTGCCAGCTTCAGTCCAAGCGTCATAACCACCTGCAATAGACACAACGTTTTTATAGCCAAGCGCTTCTAACGATTGCGCTGCTAAAGCGGCGCGGTCACCAGTCTTGCAGTAAATCAAAATATCAGTATCGGCACTGCTAACGGCAGGCAAATCAGCAATTTTGAATTCGAGCACTCCACGAGGTAGCGAGACGGCTCCTTCAATATGGCCAGCAGCGTACTCATTAGGCTCTCGCACATCGATAATGACATCGGCTTTACGGCAAGCTGTTTCTGCTTGTGCGAGTGAAACGTCGGTTATCTGTGCTTTAGCAATTTTTACTAAGTCATTTGCGGTTTTCATAGTTGTGCCTTTGGTAGTGATAAAAGAGATTAGATAGCTTTAGTAGTTTTGAGCCTCATAAAAGCCAGCAGTTTACATTTTGAAAAACTACAGTAAGTCATTCAAAACAACAGCTATCAATATATAATTTAGTATATCATTAATTTTTAAATTAATTAACTTTACTTAAACTGATCTACCGAATTAACGCTCGATTATCAAGGTTGCCATCATTGTCGCTTATTATTCCTCAGCAACTTATTTGGCTAGTCTTAGCGCTAATAGTCGATAGCTTATCAATAAAAAAACTACGGTCTGACTGCCTGCGTAAAATAATAATAAAGGCAGTGCCCGACTATCAGATCCCACCATGAATACGTGAATACTGATCAACATATAAGCACTAAAAGTTAAAAAGTGCAGCCATCGCCATGCTGACTGACCAATATATTTCTTAAGATAAAAGCTAAAAGCGCAGATAAATAATAACCAAAAGCCTAATTGACCTAAGGCAATACCGACACGGTCTGTCTGAAAACCTAAGGGCGCTAGAACCTGCCATAAGTTAACATTGAGATAGTTATCTGCTAACAAGATACCAGCATGAAACGCGGCGAAGCCCACTGCAATCAAGCTTAGATATTGATGCAAGGCAAATACTCGTGCGGCATTAAGATGCTTACCTAGACGAGTGCTCAATAATAAACCGAACACCATTGCTAGCCAGAATAGGCTATAGCCAATAACCCCGCTGGCCCGTGACAAGTACCAAAAGTTCTTATCAGTGGCTAGCAGTAGTTGAGAAATCGTCTCACCCCATGTCAAAAGGGCATAGCCACCCCCTAAAATACCAAGGGTCAAAATTAATACAACCGATAAAACCTTAGCGACTTTTGTCAGCCTTGAATGGCTATAACTGTCAATCAGGGTATTAGTTTGCATGATGGTGCTCCTATAAAGGGCTGTCTATCCAAGGTGGTTATCTGCTACTTATCGGTCTCTTAAAATCGGTCTTTTAAAATAGTTGTCGGTTACCTTAACTAGTTTCTAACTTATCTAGCTTTTATCTTGGCCAGCATAAATTAGCTCGCTATTAAATTTGGCTGCACTAACTTTAGCTGCACTAAATTTGGCAAAATAGCAGGAGAGGCAATAACCTGATTATCTGTAGCGATTAAAAGAGCTGCAATATGGTGCTGCTTAAGCCATGCCATCGCCTGTTTGACACCAAGCAGCACACAATATTTGGCATATACTTCGGCTGTCAGAGTATTAGTAGTGACTACGGTTGCGGTTAATACATCACTAACTACTGGAGCGTTTTTATCAGGATCAATTAAATGATGTTGCCACTGATTGTTATGCCACCAGCGCCGATGGTCTTGCCCTGACGTAGCTACAGCACCGGAGCTAATAGCAAGGATTGCGACATCTTCATCTTGCTGATTTTCAACCTGCGCAGTAGTAGTATTAAGCTGCGCTTTAGCAACCGCAATTCCCCAAACAATCGGTTTGTTAATATCTTGGTCGTCCGCTACGCCGATAGCTATGTCACCGCCCATATCAACTAAGCAGGGCATAGGGTAGTCATGACTTTTACTAATTTGCTCGGCCAATTGCATAGCACACCAGCCTTTGACATAACCATTTAAATCTAGAGCCATTCCTGTAGGAAGATATACTTGATGCTCACCATTAGCTAATAGGCGCAGTTGGATGCGTTCGATGTACTGATGGCTACTGTTGTCATCAGTATTGCTACTGTTCTTGCTACTATTTCTTCTATACTCATTGCTACTGCTAGTAAGACGCGGGCGTTGTAAGCATTGGCTGGAATCTGTAGCAAGCCCAATAGCGTTAGTTTGTTTGGCTACTAGAGGTCGTTTGGGTAGAGTTTCGAATGACTGCTTATAGCCAGCTGCGCAAATAGAGTTAAGTAGAGTAGGGGTTACTAAACCTTGAGTCTTAGCAACGAAATAAATAGCACTTTGTAACACTGCAAACAGCTCAGCACTGACGGTAGTCCATTGATCAGTATTATTATTAAGCCTCATCAGTTCGCTGGTCTCATCAAAACGGCTAAAAGTATGTTCCCAATCAGTCAATTGCTGTTGCACATCGCTGGTTAATAAGGCAACTTGCTGATCTATGAGCGCTTGCGAGTACTGTGCACGCAGTCTAGTGATATTCAGGCTGATCTGAATATGGCAACCCATAGCTAGCAAGGTAAAAGTCACTAGTTGCGGTATGTTGGCTTTAGGTAGGGAGTTTTTCATATCATAGCTCCAGTGGTTAGCAGCGCCACGGTTCGAGATTATAGTGGTCACTGCAAGCTTAACTTGACTAGCCCAGAACAGTCTATAAGCTTTTATCGAGAAGAGCGCGTGCGGGCAACGACCGTTACAGCTTCAACCGCTTGAACTTCATTGACTTGTCGTAGCTGGCTAATATCAACGATCGGCATCGGCTCAGCCACCGTCTCATTAGCGGCAATAACAGAAGTACTCAATATGGCGGTATCTACTGATTGGTTATCTGTCTCTTGGTTCAACAGTAATAGCCACCCTGCCATAGTACCGACCATTGATAGAATCATAATGCTGCTTTTAAGCGCTACAAAAGGGTCGGCTTTTTTAGCTGTTTTGGCTACCTTATTGACAGGCTTGCTAGCAGTTTGAGGCGAATGTGAGTTGCTATTAGTCATCGTAGTCATCGTAGTCATCCTCATCATGTGGCTTATAGTTAGTGGCGATTAAGCGCTCATTGTCGTTATAGTCTTTATCATCGTGCTGGCGCTTACTGTGCTTATTGCTTTTGTGCTTATTGTCATGGTGGTCATTTTCATAGTCGCCATCTTTATAATCGGCATTTTTATAGCCATCGTCATCCACGCCCTCAACGCCATAGCTATCGGCAGCGACCGGATTAAGGACAGTACCTAGATTGGCATCAATGTAACTAGTGCCACTATCTAAGCGCACTTCGTAGGCCACCATTCCGTTATAGTTTATAAGCTCAGGCGTCGCTTGCAATAGCGAACTAGGCGAATTTTTTTTAGCCAAAGCTGTTGCTTGCGCAGGGCTAAGGGCCGCAAGGGATGATTGCGTAGTCAATGAGGATGGTGACAGAGAGTTTAGGGCTGTTTTAGCAGCTACTGCATTAGAGGAAGTAGCATCACCCTTAGTATTTTGAGTGACGAGATTGGCTATTGATGAGCTGTTGTCAGGTTCAGTCGACTGTACAGCCAAGCCAATAACACCGCCGAAGAATACTAACGAAGTAGCAGCGACAGTCAGTAATAAGGGTCTTAAGAGAGGTAAGGTCATAGCTTGTACTCCATAGCATGTTATTAGGGAATACGAGTAGCATACGCTGTGAATATTAACTCAATCTTAAGATAAGGCGGATTAGGCTTGTATCGTGCTTTTTATATCAGGTTTAATAGTAACGATAAGGCCTGTTGCTGGTGCAGTGCGATTGGCAAAGATTAAGCTGAGACCGTGAAGTTGCGCTATTCTACTAGCGATTGATAGCCCTAGACCGCTACCCAACTGGCTTTGACCTGCTGGACGGTAGAAGCGTTCGCTTAAGCGTGCTAATGTTTCAGGCTCTACGCCAATGCCGTTATCAATCACCTTAATGCTATCAGTATCCAACTGAAGGTCGATTAAACAGCCTTCTGGACAGTAGCGAATGGCATTATCTAGTAGATTGCGAATTAACAGTTTGAATAAGATAGGGTTAACGACTATAGGTAATATAGCGTTAGGGTCATTACATTGGACGGTGCGCTTTAATTGAATATGCTTTTCACGAGCCAGTCGATTGACATCGCTGAGCACAATATCGGTCAACATTAGCCAGTCTGGTGTGACTAGTTGCTCGGGGGGTAGGTGCTGTTCTGGCTCTATTTTGGCTAATACTAATAGTTGCTCGACTAAATGAGTAGCGCGCTCAATACCAGCGCTGATCTTTTGCGCATGATAAAAAAGCTGATTATCATCTTCGGTAGTTGATAGCTGTAATAGCTGCTGTTGTAACAAGTCAGCTTGTAACTTTAATGCGGCAAGAGGACTGCGTAGTTCATGCGAGGCATCAGCGGTAAAACGTTGTTCACGAGCCAAAGTATCGGCCACCTTTATAAACAATACGTTCAAGGCTGCTACTAAAGGTTGGATCTCTTTCGGGACATCGGCGGTGATAGGACTATCATCTTGCGGCTGACGTTGTTGCAGATCATTACTGATTTGGCTTAACGGCTTAAAACCGCGCTTAATTAACCAAACTACCAGACTCATAAAAGCAAACAGCCCAATCAGCATGGGTAGTACTTGTACTGACATAGCGCCAACGATCATCTTTTGCCGTGAGTCAAGGTTTTGGCCCACCGCTATGATTCGATCTTTTTGCTTGTTATCACTACCATCATGCTCATTAGAACCATCATGCTTATTAGAACCGTCATGATCATTATGACCGTGATAGTCATCGTGCACATAAAATAAACGCCAGCTCTTACTAAAAGGGTTAAGGCGCTGGTAAGCAGAGTTGTTCTCTTCTAAAAAACCACGCTGGTCTGGTAAAAAAGAGAATGCTTGACCATTTTCGTCAGCGGCTAACAAGTGGCCCTGTTTATCCCAGATAGCAAAGCCCATATAGTCATCCTCAGCGTCTCCTAAATCACCTGATAACTGCTTGCTTTTTAAATTATAAATTTTGGTAATAGGGTGAGCTTTGTTTTTATTATCGCGCTCTTCATTGTCTCGTTTATCTTTATCGTCATCATCAGCAGAGACCCCTATTAAGTAACGGGCGACTTGTGTAATTTGGGTATCATTCATCTCATTAATTTCATGCCATAACTGCCACGCAATAAAGCTTGAGGTTAGCAGCCATAATAAAGGCAGACCAATGAGTAAGGAGGTTAATAACCGTCGCTGGATACTTTTCATAGACTCACATCATAAAATGGCAAGTAGGAATAAAGATAAAAATAATTAGGCCAGATTTGCCTACTCTAAGGATTAGACTTGGCTATAGGCTGGATTAAGATAGTAGCCAATACCGCGTTTGGTGAGGATAAAGTCGTTGCCGAGCTTTTTGCGTAAATGATGAATATGGACTTCAATAGCATTGCTCTCAATGTCTTGTTGCCAGCCATAGAGTTTGTCCTCGAAGCTGGCTCGACTATGAATCTGTTTAGGATGCGTCAGCATTTGCTCTAATATCGCCACCTCTTTAATTGTTAGTTCTAGCGCTTGACCTTGATAAGTCAGTTGTTGGCTGTGCGGCTGATAAACGAGTTCACCGTAGTGAATCTCAGGCTGACTACGTCCTTGACTCCGACGCATCAATGCTTGCAGGCGGGCGACGACTTCATCTAAGGCAAAAGGTTTGACTAGATAATCATCAGCGCCAGCATTTAATCCAGCCACTCGATTAGCAATGGCATCGCGAGCAGTAATGATCAATACTGGGGTGTCTAGCTGTTTAGCTCGCCAGTGTTGTAGTACGGTCATCCCATCACCCTTTGGCAAAGTCAAGTCAAGCAACACAGCGTCAAACATGCCATCTTGCAGTGCCATTTCACCTTGCTTGGCATCACTGAACCAATCGACCATCATGCCATGGCTCTTTAGCCCAGCAATTATACCCTCAGCAATAGTGCTATCGTCCTCGATTAGTAATATGCGTGCCATCTATTTCTCCATCACAGGTTTACTCTACAGTAGAGCGCTGGTCTTTTACTTGCTTATTACCAGTTATCATTGATTTAATAAGGTTCTGCCGTTGCCAATAACTCATAACAATAGCGGATATAATATGTAATGGAATAAGCAAATATAAGCTATTAGCGAGTAGTTCGTGAACTTCCTCCAATAAATCCTTATTGCCTAAAATTTCCGATTCCATTAAATAGCCACTGATGCCTAAGCCTATAATGACGGCCCATAACGCTAGCACCATAATAGCAGCTAATGGATTATGACCTAGATGCTGCTCATCGTTACGGCGTTGCCTTAGATCAGCTAAGTGATTTTTGATGCGTACAGGCGTAGGGAAAAAATCAGTAAAACGGGCATAACGTGTGCCGACCAAGCCCCAAAGTAGGCGGATAACCACTAAGGCTACGACCGTATAACCGACATATTGATGCAGGTCGCTACCGTCTTCGGTGAACAGTAGGTTAGCCATGATACCAGCAGCTACTGTCCAATGCGTAACTCTTACTAAGATATCCCAAACTCGTACTTGCTTAGTTATAGGAGCGTTAGATAAGGGTATAGCAGTAGGCTCAAGCGCATTATTTTCATTATTTGTGCTCATGATCGTCACTCTCATAATAGTTTGTGTGATAACTATTACAACAAACCAACCTTAAGCTCAGCTTAGGGAGCAAAAATATTTTTATGACTAGCCATTGAATTAAATCCCGAATGGGCCAGCAGTATCAGATAGTGTGGTATTAAAGACCATGAGATTAGAAGATAATTATGGCTATTTCAAACTCAATAACAATTAATCATTACTCATTTTGCGAAGTATTGATTTTAGAAATATCTAGTTTTAAAAGCGGCGTTAGGCTAGAGGTTATTTTTAAAATATAAATACCCCAATAATAAAAAAAGCAGTAGCCGATACCATCATAATTAAGGTATCGGCTACTGCTTGATGTCAATCTAAGCTTTAAAGTGCGATTACAACCATCATTTTGATGGCCCAATGATCTAATTGATAATGCTCATTAGCACTGAAAATTTATGAATATTATAGATGCGATTTGATCCTTGTTTAATCATCGTCTTCTACATCGACTTGACTGCTCAATACTTTACCCGTATTAGCGTCTATGCTCACCTTATAAATCTGATTGCTTTTGACCACTTCGAGATCATAAAGAGCCTGACCTTTTTCTAGCTCGAACTCAGCTGCTATTACTTTACCATTTAGACTCTGTGCTGCGGTTTGCATGGCACTCGTGAGCGTTACTTTGGCTTGTTTCATGGCGCTATACTCAGCCATATCCTTTTTATCTAGAGTTTCTTGCTTAGTCTTTAAAACTTTGCCAGTATTAGCATCGATTTTTACTTCATAAGCTGTGCCGTTGGCTACCAACTCGACTTCATACTCTCCTGTTACCGCCCCATTCTTATTGGCATGGTCATCGTCATAATCAAACTGGGCTTTGACCACATCGCCTTTAGTATTTTGTTTGGCAATTGCCATGGCTTGCGTTAGGCTAACTTTACTTTGCATGGCGCTAACGGCTTCGCTTGAACTAGCCATTGAGCTGTTTACTGCTTTAGTGTTGACCACCGGCGCAGCGATAGCAGCCGCTCCTACACCTGCAATACTAAGGGCGACAATCACTGATTTGGTTAACATAGATAAGTTTTTCATAAGGTTATTCCTTGGTATTAAGTCAATTTCTGACATTGTGTTTATTGGTTTTGTCAGCTACCTGGTTGGTATGACTCTATAATACGAAATAAGACATAGGAGAAGCTTAGCGCAGACTAAGGGTTTAGTTAGCTTATACACGGCAAGCAAACCAAGTGCCCTCCTATCCTTAATGCAATAAAGGCTTAACAGATAGCACGCCACTCATCTTCAATGGGTTTAGACGTTTGGTTAAAAGTAGTGCTTAATAGGGGTAGGGTGTCTATCGTAATTTATAAACCTTGGATAATGTTATGGCAATAGCAGCAAACACTTATGTTAGTCATTGGCGCCTGATAGGTAGCCTACTAGTGGGAATGCTTATCGGTTTAATAATATCGATGATTTGGTCTGCTTCTTATAGCACTAGCTTTATCATCGGCTGGGATAGTGCCATTTTGATATATATGGTTAGTATCATTATTATGATGCGTGATAACACTATTCATAGTCATTTGACCGCAGAGCATGAGGGTAAACTGGTTATCTTGAGTCTCATTAGTATCGCAAGTTTAATCTGCTTATTAGCTATTGTTAGGCAAACTCAGATTGGCAAAGACTATCGGGGCATGGCACGCATTTTAACTATTGCGCTTACTGTGAGTACTATCTTTATTACTTGGCTGATGATTCAAGTTGTTTTCGCCATGCAATACGCTTATTTATATTTTTCTGAGCAGCGTAGCGGCGTTGCACAACCTTTTATGTTCCCTGAGGCGTTAGTGGAGGATAAGAGCCATAGCGAGGATGACCCTAGGCTGATCAGTGCTAAGTTTGAAGACTTCTTTTATTGCGCAGTGGCTATCGGTACTTCCGGGCAAACGGCTGATATTGCTTTTACTTCAACAGCCGGTAGAGAGCTTGCTACTCTGCATAGTATTATCGCTTTTGTGTTCAACTTGGTTATTATTTCTTTATTAATTAATATCATAGCCAGCTATATATAGTCGATACCAAATAGAATAGATACATCACAGTCTGGTTTTTACAATGAACTAACTATATAAGTATTTTTGTTTCAGTAGAAATAGAAATAGAAATAGACTTGTGGCAGTGTGCCAATAATATAAATTTTCTGTATTACTAGCTAGGTGATAGAGAGTGCAAAAAGGAAGTTCGGTTATCCATGATTACCCTAATTCAAACAAATCAGCAGTTATTTAGCTTAGTGAGTCTGCTTTTATTAGTGATTATTGTTTTATGGATTTTGCAATACGCTATTATTGGCTATGCAGGGCGAGTATTTAAAAAAGCTCTACAATACTGGCTAAGGTTAGAGCAGTATTTTGGCTTGAGTAAACGGCTGCTACTATTAAAAATTAGCTATCCAAAGCTATATAATTTTTTCTGGCAAAGGCTTCATGTTCAGCACTTTCAGGGATTGCCGCTCACGCTATTATTTTTAGTGATGGGCTATACTTTAGCGTTGTTCGTCGGACTGGTTGAAGATGTCGTTAACGCGGACTCTATAGTAGCGATCGATTATTGGGTATCACAACAGATGAGTCTGCTAAGTGGCTCATCAGTAGTTAATTTTTTTATTCCTATTACTAGCTTAGCTTCGACCCCTATTACTTGTTTAATAGTGTTTTTGACCGCATTGCTATGCTGGAAAATAAACCAACGCTACCTATTAATTGGCTTGCTGATAGCTATCATAGGCAGCACGGCCTTTACCTTTTTGAGTAAAATGTTATTTCATCGCCAGCGACCAGTAGATATTCTATTGTTTGAGCGCACCTACTCATTTCCGAGCGGACATGCGACGGCTACTATGGCTATGTACGGGTTTATAGCTTATATGGCTATTCGGTTTAGCCAAAGCTTTGCCAGGCAAGTTCGTATCTTAGTGTTTACTGTGTTTTTTTCTATATTAGTAGGATTGAGTAGAGTTTTGCTCAATGAGCATTACTTGAGTGATGTGTTGGGAGGCTATTTAGTAGGCTTATTATGGCTGACGGTAGCCATTAGTGTGACAGAGTGGTTAACGGCGAGACATAACATTAACTGGCAACTAGATTGGTCAACGGCCCAGCTTTATCAGATTCGGTTCAGTGTGGTGGCTGTACTAATAAGCACGATTATATATGCTGCAATTTATCAATTTCCATTGTTAGTTTAGACTAAATCAATACTTAGCCACTACAGTTAAATGACAGTGCTTATCATAAGCAGTTGAGCCGCTCACTAGGTTTTGCAACTGACTAAACTCTCAACAGACTAAGCTCTTAACTAACTGGTTTCTAAAGAATTATTTTTCAAACCCATCAGGCTTTATAATCACTGTAATATACGGATGTTATAAATAGCTATCGTGAGTTCCTTTTTTCTAAGTTGCTTAAAAAATTGGCAAAGCCTTCGGTGGCTCGAGCTTGTAAGCGGCTACTAGTAATCACTCGTACTTTATTACTCCAAGTAATGGCATAATTTCGAGCCTCAAATTTTCTAACTAAATCCACGTCTTCATGGCAAGCTAAGGGACTAAAACCACCCACAGCGAGATAAGCCTCAGCGCTAAAGCTTAAATTTGCCCCATGAATATGGCGATGTCCCATTATATCTTGATAATGAGCGGCATAATCCTCGCGCGTTTGCTGCGTTAAATGTGCCCAGCTATCAACGCTAACCACGCCACAAATCATATCAGTGGGCTGTTGAGCAATATGAATGATTTGCTGCTTTAACCAATCCGCGCTCACTATCGAGTCTGCATCGGTACAAGCAAGCCAAGTGGCTCCAGTAGCTATCGCATTGCGAATACCCAAATCTCGCGTTCGTCCCACACAACGCTCCTCACAGCTTATATAGTCAACCCCTGAGGTTTTGACTATTGCCAAGGTGCTATCAGTGCAACTGTCTAAAACGACTAGCACAGATGCGCTGATAAGTGAGGGCAGTTGCTCAATGGCGATCTGTACTGACGCTAAGCATGCGCTAATGGTCTGTACTTCGTTATGAGCCGGAATCACAATAGCTATAGCTGTAGGCTTCATTAGGAGTTTTATATTATCCATTGGGTTGTTAAGGGGCTAGCCACTGATACACGTTCATGCAATCATGCAGCCATGCAATCATATTAAGTTTTCTTGCCTAGCGACCGAATCTAAAGAGTTTTGCCATACGTCCAATAAAAAATCGCTATCTATAACCTGGCTTTGATGACTAAATGTCGTAGGCTGGTTTTCTTGGTTGTTTGAATTTTTTGAATTGTTTTCTTGATTGTTAGTCTTGCTTAGAGTATTGGCATTATTTACTGCGTTAAATGCTTGGTGTAAGCGTTGATGTACTGTCTCACCGGTCATCGCAAAGCCATCGATAGCATAGCGCCAATGACAGCATAATAAAGTACCGCCTATGGCTAAGTTTTGCTTAATCCAAGCGATAACCTTATGAATATCATCTGGCGATAGATAATATAAAATCTCGCTAATAACTATCAAATCAAAGGCGGGTTTATAAGCACTTGAGTCATCGGATAAACCGTCAGCATCCACAATCCCAGTGGTCAAAGTCACTAGGGCGCTAGGAATAACTGCTTGTATTACCTTAACATGGGGCATACTCGCTAATCGTTGTGCAGCGAGCTGCACGGCATGAGTGTTGCCATCCACGCTAACTAGAGCCTGACAACGATCGGCAAGTAACTCGCTAAACACCCCATTACCGCATCCTAACTCGATCCCATTACCATAACGAGCTAAGGGTAGCACTGCTAGGCAAATATCACGTTTGCGTTTTTCATACCAGCGAGTCTGGTACTGCCAAGGGTCAGTATTGTCACTATATAGCTCGTCAAAATAAGTTTCTGAATAGGTTTCTAAATAGGCGTCTACATTATAACTAGAAGGGCTAGCGGACTTAGCACCCGATTGGTTACAGTCAGCCGGAGTTGTTTTATTAGCTTTTATACTGTCAATAGCCTTCACGCTATCAACAACCTTTACGCTATCAACAACCTTCACGCTATCAACAACCTCGCCATGCTTAGTAAGACTAGGTTCAAACTGGTGACTCATATAAATAAACCTCCCAAGGCTGGCTAATTCTAGCGATAGTTTGCGCTGATAAAATAGGCAAGTTGCCGGTACTGTCATCAATACTAATCTGGCTTTTAAAGCAATTGATAGCTTGAGTTTTACGCTGTAATTGCTCAGCAGTTAAATCGACGCTAAGGGCACAGTGCCAAGGTATGCGGCTATCAGCAGGTTTAGCCCAATGCCATGCCCAAATCAAAACCTGGTAACAGGCTAACTGCTGCTGCTTGGCGAATGCAGCGACTACTTGCCCCGTAGCCTCGTGATCAGGATGACCGTCGTGGATAAAAGGGGTCACTAAAATATCGTCAGGCCTGATAATAGCGGTTAATTTTTCTTTAAATTGGTCTTGCTGGAAAAACACTTCGCCATCGGTTAAATCTAGGGCGACAGTAGTCACTTGCTGAGCGATATTCAGTACTTCTAATGCTGCAAAGCTTTCTTGCGGGCGAATGATATTAAGCTTTTGCGGAGGATAAACCTGCGAATTTGGATGGCTTTGGGTGCCGTTGGTTACGTACACTAGTAAGATAGCATTGCCATTAGCTACCAACTGTTGTAACAGACCGCCACAGCCTAATATTTCGTCATCAGGATGAGGCGCAAAAATACAGACACGCTGGGGTGAGGGAAAGCTATCGCTAATCTTTACTCGAGGTAAATCGTGCAAGCCTTGCCAGTTCTGCCAAAGTTGTTGGCTAGTACCTTCACCTTCAATAACTCGGTCGCCAACGATTGGATGGTTAGGTTCAGCTGCTTGGTGCTGATGGATCATATGGCTAACTATGGCCATATCAGAAGTTATAGTTGCCATATGTTATCTTGCTCCTCAGTTAAATGACCGGTTGTATCGCTAGTTAATTCACCAATTTTCTGTAAATCAAAGGCGCCATGACTTTGGCGAATAAACACTGCTAAATCTGCGGCTAACCTAGCAAAGTGGGCGTTACCACAAAACGGTGCTGCTCCCAAAGCTTGCCCGACGCTCTCTACTACTAAACGGGCCAGCTGTTCGACGTTTGCTCTTAACTGGCGAATTGCAAGTTGGTGGCTAGTGTTTGGTTGGCTAGTTAGCAAGTCAGCGACATGATAAAAATATTGCTGAGTAACCGCCAATGCTGTGCCGATCTGCCCCAAATACATAGCCTTATAGTCGTTAGGCTTCTGCTGATAAGCGGTTATTAGATAGCCGGCTAGGGTAGCTGCTGCACCATACCAACATGCAGCAACCCCTGCTGCTCCATGCCAAAATCCCACACGATCTAGATAAGCATTGGCCGCTCCAACATTATTGGCTACCACCTTATTGAGCTTTATACTCGCCGTATCAGTAGCTTGCATACCGACCGCTTGCCAACCACTATTGTCACTCTCAATGCCACTTTGCTGCATATCTACTACCAGCAGTTGCGAATCACCATGCTGATCTCGATAAGTCATTAGCCCATAATCGACAATATTTGCCCCTGAACACCAAGTTTTAGTGCCACTGCTAATACCGCTAGTTGGGCCTTGCTGATAAGTTATAGGATCGCAATTACCTTCTGATGCCCAAACCGCCCATAGCCCTACTGTTGGTTGGTCATAGCCCACTTCATGCAAGATACTTAAAGCATCCAAGTGTGATTCAAACCATTTCGCAATGGTTAAATCAATACCGGCAACATAAGCCAAAATTTGCCAACGTATCAAGGTAGGTGAGTTGGTTTTATCCTTATTTTCACTTGCATCGCTATTGCTAATGCCAGTACTAGTACCAATTGAGCTGGCAGGATGAGGAATTCTATCGCTATAACGCACTAAAGTATTCAATATATCGTGGCGTAATTTATCGTTAATAACTGAGTCGTTAACTGAGTCATTAACTGAGTCATTAACTGAGCCATTAATTGAGTCATTAACCGTTTGCTTATCAATAGATATAATGTGCTCTATAGCTAGTTTAATGTCTAGTAACAAGGAATTTGGGGCAGCGGAGCGTGACATAAGGACTTCCTAATTTTTATTCATCACCCGTTTGGGTGGTAAGCGCACATTTACTAGCAGTCTACTATCTGTGCTTATGACTTAAGCTATGCTAAATAAAAGCTATCTCAAATATAAGCTACCTCGAATATAAGCGATCTACGATACTGGGCATTTCAAATACAGTTTATCTAAGAATTTTTGTTGCCAAGCGTATAAATCATCCTGCTGCAAGCCTTGTAACAACGTCTGATAACGGGCCTTTCGCTGCACTAATGGCATCTCTAAGGCAGTCTTTAAACCCTGTATTATACTTTTAGGCTGATGTGGATCGATAATGACCGCTGCCTGCATCTGCTCAGCCGCCCCTGCATATCGTGACAATAACAACACTCCAGGATTATCGGGATTTTGGGCAGCAATGTATTCTTTAGCAACCAGATTCATTCCATCCTTAAGCGAATTTACCCAACCAATATCGCTATGCCAAAACGCTGTCATCAAAGTGTTATGGCTTAATACCTCTTCGCTATAGGTAATCGCCTGCCAATTATCTATAGGATGGTCAGTTTCTAAAGCCTCAGTTTTAAAATAACTCATAGTAGGTTCACTAGGCAAAAATTGCTGATTCACATTATCCACTACTTGTTTGACACTGTTATAAAGCTGCTGATAGACGGGGAGAGCTAAGCGACTAGGACAAGCAATTTGTAACAACTTTAGCTGATTTTGATAAGTTGGATATTGCTGTAAAAAACAGCGATATGCTGAGAAACGCTCTAATAAGCCCTTAGAATGATCAATCCTATCTACAGCAATAATCTGTTGGGTAGCTTGTTTTACAAGCTGTTTCTTTTGAGTATATATTGTGGACTTTGCCAGTAAGTGAGCGGATGAGTTAATAATCTGTTGCTGAATTTTGTTTACATTAACTCCGATTGGATAGGCATCAATCGATAAGCAGTGCGAGCTGTCTAAGCCTAGGTCAATCATGAGCTGCACAGCAGTTGAGCTTGCAAAATCTTGCTTAGGGTTTATTGAAGCATTAGCTAAAAGACGCTCTGGTAGATAATGCTGTACGACTTTAAGACAGTTGGTTTTATCTTGTTGAGTTTGAGTACCAATAACATCGTAGTGAGCAAGATGCTTAATTAATTCGGCACTTTCATCAAGCTGCTGCCAAAACGATAAGGCAACAAATGGAATGTGCAAAAAAAACCCGATACGATTATTAATTCCTAGCTGTCGACAATAATATGCGACACTTAAAAAATGATAATCATGTACCCAAATTACATCGTCAGGCTCAATAGTCTTCTTTAATTGTCTAGCAAAAAGACGGTTTATCTGCTGATAGCCTGCATAGTCTTGTGCTGCTTGGCTGATTAAATCGAGTCGCTCATGTAATAGTGGCCACAGCACATTATTGGCAAAACCGCAGTAAAAACGTTGATATTGTTGAGTGTTTAGAGCAGTAGTAATATAAGTAATTGTAGTATTAGCTGGCTGCTTCTCAGTGCTTGCTAAATTATTACTTATGGAAACGGTTTGTTTACTATTGCTAAATCCACTGGTAATAGAGTCGTCACAAGCATCATTACCGCCACCTTTAGTTTCGATGATTTCACCGTTCCAGCCCATCCAGATATTCGAATTACCTATAAGTATTTCGTGCAATGCTACTGCCAGCCCGCCTGCTATTGGATTATTGTCAGGCATTTTTACTCGGTTGGATAACATAATTAAACGGCTCATATAGGATATCTCATTACTTTTTGGCAGTTTTAGGGTCAGTAAGCGTCTACTAAATCAGCGGGTAAAACGCTACGTTTTTGGCAAAAGGTTAAAAAACTCTCAAGTAAAAAACTTACTTCTTCAATGTTACGCACATAATAGTTTGCACCACTTGGCTCACTACCCACTTTAATACCCATACCCTTTATTGAGTCTTGGCAGTCTTCTATTAATCTGCTTGTCTTTATTGATCTATCTAGCATATCCTCTTCACCTTGTACTGCTATAAAACCTGCCTCATCAGTAAAGTCATCACCAATAAATATAGGACAAAGGCTAGTGTTGGTCTGCATCGTCTTTAACAAAGTTAAAATTGCTGTGCCTTTATCTACCCCTTTTGGCACTATCTCCCAAACATATTTACCGGGTTTTAATAGCCAGTCAGAATAATTCTTCAATGCTATTGACGTAATGCTATAAGCCACTTGTGCTAAAGCAGGGTTTTGCCGATAGTGTAGAGCGACAGAATAAGGTTTATCTTCTATAGTGAAACCCTGATAGGACAGACACGATTGAGTAATAGCTTGCCTTATCTCATCGAGCTCAACGACATTCACCTGCGCAGCTCTAGTATTTTTATTGTTGGTATCATTGTCACATTGCTGGTGCTTGCTAGTTTCAAAAGCTACTTCTAGGCCATGAGTAGCAGCAATCGAAGCGGATATAAAACGCAGCATTTGCCTTGCTTCAGTAAGACTTCGCCCAGTTACAAAAGCGATTTCAACGCCTTGATCTTGTATTCTTCGCAAAAGCATTAAGGTTGATTTGGGGATAAAGCTATCCTTCGGATTTACTGTAAACTCTGCAAGCGTGCCATCTATATCCAAAAATAAAGCATATTGCTGATGAATAGATAAATAATCAGCAAATTTATTTGGTTGTATATATTCTGGCTCTATATACAGAGGCTCACCATTTAAGCTTAGTTCTGTTATTGAGGTCACGCTTATCCCTTTTTAATTAATATTTTTAATAGGCTATTATCCTTCGCCTAATTTAAGCCAGCTTAGCGTTAAACTATTTGCTAAAAGTTGACCGATTTTTAATGATCAATTGCTGTTCAACAGGCCTTAATATTAATAATAAGCAAGCTAAATTAATGATAATTCTGCCATAAAATTAATTATGATTCATTGGCGACAATGGTCAGTTTGGCATCAATTTTGTAACTCGTTAAGAATAATGTTAATCTTTTGTACTGGCAATAATCATGCTCTCCCTATAGATTGCGAGCATACTTTTGCAAGTGTCCATTTAATAAAATAAAAAGTACAAAAAACCCTTAGCGCCACTACCTAGATAGGGTGAAGGGTTTTTGTTTTTCAATATGTCCTAATGATTTGGATACTAAAAAAAGATATCTAGTATTAGTAGACTGGTGCTTAGAAGCTAAATGATTAGGTGGCTTAAAGCAGTAGTTTATCTTTAACTTATTAAACTATATTGGCAGATTATATTAATAAGAAAATAGCTACATAGGGCAACTGTTTAAGGCTTGAAGCGTTTTTTAAATTCTGATCAAAACTACCTTGATACAAGTCATCTGTAGTAATAGAATGATTGTTAATAGGCTAAAATAAAAGTATAAAAATACCTTAAGTTGAGTAAACATAATTTACCTATTGAAACTTATGAGATACAGACAGCTGAAGAAGTAAGGTAGTAAGCTTAGGACTAGCACTACAAAACTAAAAACAATTAAACCAGAGGTATTAAATCATGAGCAATACTGAATCTATGGATGATAAGAAGCATACTGATAGTGAAGGAAACAAAGGGTCAGAAGCTAAGGATAATAAAGACACTCATAAGTCTAATGCTAAAGAGAACAAAGACACTACGAAGTCGGATGCTAAAGATAGTAAAGAATCAAACAAGTCAGACGATAAAGATAGTAAAGAATCAAACAAGTCAGACGATAAAGATAGTAAAGAATCAAACAAGTCAGACGATAAAGATAATACAGAGTCTAATAAATCTGATGATAAAGATGACAAAGAGTCTAAAAAATCCAATGAAGAGGGTAAGACTTCTTTAGTTGAAGCTGCTACTACGAAGGCTAAAGGGGTTGTCGGAACACTAGCTGATATAGCAGCTGATACTATGGAATCAGCGGCTAAAACTATTAAACAAGCTCGTAACAAAGATTAGTTGTTTGAGAGTTAGACAAAGCCTTGCTATACGCAAGGCTTTTTTTATGCGATTTCCCTAGCCAAGACACAGGCGCTGCTCAAGACACAGGCGCTGCTATAGTACTGACATAAAATTATTATAGGGTTTGCTTGCTACGTTGTTGGCTTATAAATAGCCATTGTACAAGCGGCTAAGCTCTATAAAAAATACAGTTGGTAGTAATAAAACTTGCTGCATAACTCTATTGATAACGATTGCTACAATTACAATGCCTGCTTGCAAGCTTGAGCTAAGTAGGGATCGACACTGTCCTGCTTGAGCAGCCATTTAAGATAGCCCGCCCCATCAGAACTGCTCGCTAAATCTGCAATAGCCTCGCCTTTATGTTTACCAAAACTCAAGTGAGTAGGTATACGGGCCTTCTGGCTAAAGTCATATAAGCTAGCTATGTCAGTGATGGCATGACCTTGATTATTAGCTAAGTCAATTAGACTGCTAAGCACTAGCTGAGTGAAGTAAATATCAGCAATAGCAGCGTGTGCTTGCTTTGCTTGAGTGCGAGCGATATCACGATGGAAGTAATAAAGTAGAGATACTAGCTTATGGCTATCGAGGGCAGGTAGCAGATGGCTTGCCATAGCAAAAGTACATATCAATTTAGGCGTATGTGTGACGCCAGCATTATGTAAAACCTGCATATCAAAATCGATATTATGACCTACTAAGTACTCGACATTGCTAGGTAGTTTAAAGTCTGTATGAGGGGACTCATTGGCGATATCCTCCTCACATATATGTGATATCGCCATAGACCCTAAGCTGATTTCTTTTAGAGGGTTAAAACGCTTAGCTCGTGGCTCTTGCAATACTGCTACCTTACCATTATTTAAATCAATAATAGAGTAGGCCGCTTCAGTCATGTGTGGTTCAATAAGGCCCGTGGTTTCTGTATCAAGTATATATGTGGTCATTATAAGCCTCTATAGCGTTGAGTTATCAGTAGTGCTTGTGATTTGAAAGTCTGCAAATGATAGTTTGCAAATAATAGTCTGCAAGTGACAGTTTGTGAGTAATAGCCTAAGCGTTAAGCTATGCTAATTTAGTAAAAGTAGTGCTATTGCCAGTGAACTAGATGGCCTTTATAGTTTGATGATTAACCAGAGATTATGACCCTAGATAGGGCTATTGTAATGATAAATCATCAGTTATTGTCAAGCAGAATTGAGCCTAAGCTATAAAAGCTATTTTTTCAATAGTTGCTGGTTAATAACTGAGTGCTTAAACCATTTTGCGGACTCTTTATCCTCATTCATTTTGTTTTAACGGCGGTAACTTTCTATGAGCTCTGTTTTAGCTATGACTTCCTCACTTCCTCTGCTGTACTCTTTTCGTCGCTGTCCTTATGCTATGCGCGCCCGTCTTGGTTTACTATTTGCTGAGTTACCAGTAGAGCTGCGGGAGATAGTGCTAAAGAACAAGCCAGCTCAGATGCTTGAGATTAGCCCGAAAGGCACTGTGCCAGTGTTACAGCTCGTTGATGGTACGGTGATTGCAGAGAGCGTGGAGATAATGAGATGGGCGCTTGAGCAGCAAGACCCGCAAGGGCTTTTGGTAGCATGCGTTTCCCTGCAAGCTAAGGCCTTGATCGAACAAAACGATAATGACTTTAAACATTGGCTCAATCGCTATAAGTATGCCGATCGTCATCCTGAGATGACGCAGATAGAATATCGGCAACAAGGTGAGGTCTTTTTACAGCTTCTAGAATCGCTATTGACTAAAAATGCTTACCTGTTAGGCAGCAGTCCAAGTATTGCTGATATTGGCATAATGCCTTTTGTGCGCCAATTCGCTCATGTAGATCGTCAGGTTTTTTATAGTCTACCTTACCCAAAGCTACAGCTATGGTTACAACACTGGTTACAGCACCCCTTGTTTCTACAAGCTATGACTAAGTTTCAGCCATGGCAAGAGGCTGATGATGTGGTTATCTTTTAACAGGACTATTTCGGGCACTTGCCGTTTCGTTTACTAGTGGTTATTACTATCTAGCCAACAGGGTTTCGGTAACCTAAGCTTATCAGCTACAATAGCTGATTCGATTGGTTGGGCTATAGTTAATTTCGTTCAATCTAATTGAGTAATAGACAGCGAATCTTTTTATAACTTGAGTCATGACTTGCTTACCCAAGTTCAAGGTTTAGTAGCAATACAAGGATTCTGCTGGCCCGTACCCTCTAATTTATGACAATAACTAATTAAGGAAAAATCATGCATATCAGTGCTAATTTTGATGCCGGTAATATTGAAGTCATTAGCTTAGAAGATAAAAAAAATATCCAATTGGCTATTCGTCCAGACGTTGGCGGCGAGTTTTTTCAATGGTTTAACTTTCGTATAACCGGACAGATCGATGAGCAATATGTGCTTAATATTCTCAACGCAGGGCAAGCAGCATTCCCAGCAGGATGGGATAATTATCAAGCAGTGGCCTCATACGATCGTGAATATTGGTTCCGTCTGCCCACCTCTTATAAAGACGGCAAGCTAACCATAATGGTAGATATGGAATGTGAAACCATTCAAATTGCTTTTTTTGCCCCGTATAGTTACGAGCGTCATCAAGATTTATTAGCTGCTGTACAAATGCATCCGTTAGTGACTTTAGAGCATTTAGGCGAGACCTTGGATAAGCGCGACTTAACTTTAGTTAAAATTAGTGATGACGATAGCGATAGTGAAAGCAAGCGCAATATTTGGATTACGGCTCGTCAGCATCCTGGTGAGACTATGGCGGAATGGTTAGTCGAAGGTCTGCTGCATAGCTTGTTAGATAGTGATAATGCTACTGCTAAGTTGCTATTAGACAAGGCTAACTTCTACGTTGTGCCTAATATGAATCCTGATGGTAGTGTACGTGGTCATCTGCGGACTAACGCAGTCGGCACTAATCTAAACCGTGCTTGGTCAGACCCAAGTTTAGAAGAGAGCCCTGAAGTTTTTCATGTGATTAATAAAATGGAAGATACTGGTGTTGATCTGTTTTATGATGTGCACGGTGATGAAGAAATACCTTTTGTATTCCTTGCTGGCTCTCAAGGTACGCCGAGTTATAATGACCGCCTTGCAGGTCTACGCGATAGATTTGCAGAAGTGTTAAAACTAGCCAGTGCCGACTTTCAGACTAAAGAAGGCTATCAGGTTGATGCACCGGGTAAAGCTAATATGACTCTCGCCACTCACTGGGTTGCCGAACGTTTTGACTGTCTCGCTAATACTTTGGAGATGCCATTTATAGATAATAATAACCTTCCCGATGCTGATACCGGTTGGTCGCCAGAGCGCTGTATTAAATTAGGCGAAGCCTCGTTAGTCGCTATGTTGGCGGTCGTTGATGATTTACGTTAAGTAGTGACTTACGTTAATTAGTGACTTAAGTCATTGAAACTGATAAAACCTTAGCAAGTAATTGCTAAGGTTTTATTTTTTAGACCAAGTTACAGGATATTTATATTTTTTACTAAAGTTAATCCTAAATAAAAAGAAACCATCCATTACAGCATGCTGCTGGTATAAACTTTCCTTGTGTGCTGCGTTTCTAGAGGCTGCACAAAATTGATCTCAGTAGCCCTTCAA
Source organism: Psychrobacter sp. TAE2020 (assembly GCF_018919485.1). Lineage (GTDB taxonomy): Bacteria > Pseudomonadota > Gammaproteobacteria > Pseudomonadales > Moraxellaceae > Psychrobacter. The sequence continues at coordinate 351,463 of NZ_JAHLMU010000001.1, read as the reverse complement.
TTGTTAAGCTAATATTTTATAGTGGTTATATTAATCTATTTCAGGATTGCTAATAGCCCGCCATAAAATAGTAAATAGCCCATCAAAGTTCTCATTCAGGGAATCTGGCTTTTTGCGTATGATATGCATGAGTCCTAAGCGGCTAATAAAAGCTATAAACACATCGAATAAAACGAACAAAGGCACAGTGTCATTCAATATACCTTGTTGCTGTCCATCGCCTAATACTTGCATAAAAGAATCAACCAACTCTTTATTATCATAAATAGCTATCTCTCGATAACGAGAGGCGGGCACTGCTGTGGACAATACTATTATAGCATCTGGGATTTTATCAATAAAATCAAAGAACATCCAAAGCGTTTTACGAAGACGATCTCTAACGCTCTCGATACCTTGCAAATAATCAATCATACGAATTGCTAGACGGCCTAATACTCTATTTAAAATAGTATAAATGATGGTTTGCTTGTCACCAAAATAGTTATACAGAGTCTTTAATGACATATTTGCTGTACGAGCTACCTGTATCATGCTGACTTCAGTAGGATCATGATTCGAGAATAACAGTAGCACTGCTTTTTCAAGCTTATCTAAAGTTGCCGGTCGCATCGCTGATATTGGTTTTAATGCTTTATTCAGCGCTTTATGGTGCAGATCTCTATTTTCCATTCCTTATCCTCTAATGTCATAGCTTCGGTTGCACTTGTAGTGGTCAACTAAATTAGGACACCTGATAAGAGGTTTTTGTTAAAGTAGTGTTTCTCTTTTTCTAGCGGTGTTAAATAATCATTGAAACTGTGCGATCTCACGGTTTGATAATAGCCCCATATATAATCACAAATAGCTTGTTTGGCTTCAGCGATATCTTCGTAACCACCCTTTGGCATCCATTCAGTCTTAAAGCTTCTAAAGAAGCGCTCAGTTAGTGCGTTGTCCTATGAGCGAGGATTAGCAAAGCACTGCCTTGTCCGAGTGCAAGACGGAGAGCTATGCCGGTAGTGGATTACCACGACGACTCATGCTTGGTATCATACCGTCACAACTCGCCACGGATTCAGCGAATGTCTTGCTGGTGTAATGCGCCCCCTGATCTGAGTGAAATAGTACATTGCTGGGTTTGAGTCTCGTGTAATACGCCATCTGTAGTGCTTTACGGGTAAGTATACTATCAGGGGAATCTGAGACGGCAAAGCCCACTATACGTCTGGCATAAAAATCTAAAACCACCAGCCGCCTTTGATACGAATATAGGTGACATCGCCCGTCCAGACTTAATTGCGCGCAATTGGGCTAAAGTTGCGGTCTAAAATATTGGCATGGGTTCTATGTTCTTGATTAGCATGCTTATACTTGTGCGTCTTAGGCTGACAGCTTCTGAGTTTTATACTTTTCATAAGATTGCTTGCTAAGTAACGCGTTGGCATAATACTGTGCTCATTCCACAGAATAGCGATAATAGTGCGAGCGCCAGCCGATTACTTTGAGTCGTTAAATATTTACGAATTAATGCCTTGTGCTTGACGGTTTCAAGACTGATGGACTTGGGCTGTATGCTATAGTAGTAACTGCTTTTCATCACGCCAAATAGCTTATACAGAAGACTTTTACTGATCCGTTTGTCTTGCTCTACCAGCTGACTGATTAGCGATAGCCGTTCAGGCTGTCCAAGGCCAGCAGAGCAGAAGCCTTTTTTAGAATATCGCGCTCCATCCTTAAACGCTTATTCTCTTTACGCAGCTCTTGAAGCTCACGCTGCTCATCCGCCTATTGCCGATGTGGCGATCGTAGGTGCTCCTGATGATATTCTTGGTGAGCGTGTTTGTGCTTTTGTAGTCGTTAAAACTGATCAACAGCTTGATCTTGAATCTATCAGTACTTACCTTCGTGATGAAAAGGCATAGCAGATTTCAAACAAGTTGAACGCTTAGAGATAGTAGAGTCGCTTCCTTGTAACGCCATTGGCAAAGTTCTTAAAACGGCTTTGCGTAATGAGCTGGTCTGATAGCAGTTAATAAGTTATCAAACGACTTTATTGAGTAAAGCATAGTAATTATGACGTTAAACACTAAAGTGCTAAACAGTACGGTGCTAAACCATGCAATGCTAAACAGCAAAAGAGTTGTTCACACTATATTGCGCTTAATGTAAACAACCCTTTTTGCTGCTATTAAAAGTTACTTGTCACTATAATCTAACACTATCGATGACTATGATATTCGGCAACATAAGTCTTGCTGAGGAGAGTTGTAAAACAATAGAAGGCTTGCTGGCGATTGCCGAAAAACTGGCTATTGGATCCCCTAAAAATACTTCAGACTCATAAAATACTGCTTCTGAATCAACACTACTAAAGAGCTTTTCCTGACCTTATCGTTTAAGTGTTATTAAGGTATACTAAGGCTAAGTTGATAGGTCTACTAGTCTATGATCTAAGAGTATCAGCGCATATTCACTAATCTAGAGGGCTAAATAACTAGATGACTGAATAACTAGATGATAATCAACCACTCGATTCTAGGGTGAGGGTAATATACAGTCCAAGTGTAGTAGCCTATAGGTAAGAGTTTGCCTAATGGTGGCAATAGCAGATAGAGCGTTTGATAGGGAATGATTTTCCAAACCAAGTCAACAGTAAGATGATGCCTATCACTACATTGTGACATCAATAAAGCCTTCTAGGAGTTAATTTATGAAACGTGCCAATCAATTACAGCCTTTATCGCGTCAGCATCATCTTGGTTTAAATCTGGGGCGTCACGGCAAAGAGTGTGCTGACAATCCGCAGCAGATTGCTGAGCACTGGCAAGCACTGTGCTGTTATATGGGTGAGATGCATGACCACTTTAAACTAGAAGATGATTTGATTGTTAAGGGCTTGCATCCTTATCGTAACACCCAACCAGAAGTCGCCTCTGTACTTGACGAGCTAGCTACACAGCATAAGGCACTAGGTAAATTAATAACGGATATTGAAGCCTCTTTACAGAGTAAGGCAAGTTTGCCTACGGTTGCTCAGGTTCGACAGCTTGCTAATCTACTATATGATCATCTGCGTTTTGAAGAGCGTGAACTGTTTCCTATTAGCGAAAAGTATCTTACTGAGGCTGAACTTGATGCTGTCTATGAGGCAAGTCCAGATGATATTAAGCATTTAGAGGAGCGGCGTTAATTAAACCTTTCGAATCGGTTATAGTATTATCGACGTAGCCAGATAATGGTGATCGCTGTTAGTCATTGAATACTACCTTAATCAACACCACCGAATCATAATAACCCAATAACTAACCGCTAATAACCAGCCCTTAATAACCAAAATGCTATAACTGGACATTAGCAACCAAGGATTTACCATGAGCCGTCAAATCATCCCAAGTCACTGGAAAATCAAGCGTTCTACGCACTTTTTTACTAAAAATAAAGTTCCTAAAGCTTTATTAAATCATCACAACACAGCTAAAGGGGTGTTTGGTCAAATTTGCGTGATGCAAGGTACAGTTACTTTTTATGGGTTTGCTGATGAAGCGGCTACTGAACCTGAGCAAACCATAGTGATTGAAGCCGGACAATTTGCCGTCAGTCCACCTGAATATTGGCATAGGGTAGTGTTAAGTGAGGATGCTCAGTTCAATATTAACTTTTGGACAGAAGACGATACTGGCAATAAGTCTATGTTTAATAGCTCCACTATTCATAGCAAACCTATTGATAAACTATTTGATAAAGCTGATGAATAATAGCAACTAAAATCTGATTTTCCCTATGATAAGTTCACAGCAAAGTCATAAGCATATCCCGTTATGCTGGTTTAAAATATTGACGATTTGGTTATCAGTAAAGCGTAATGTTTTTATAGTGTTCACTTGCTGGTAGTCTGGAAATAAATCTCTACTGCTAAGCGTTGTTGTTTTTAGCGGGATTACCAGTTGCCTTCATCATAAATTAGAATATAATACTTTAGGTTAGCCAAGTTATTCGGCCAACACTGCTGCTCAATTAGAATTGGCATACAAATTGGTATTAGGTCGCTTGCAATCAAAAGCTTGGCTTTCACACCCGCCCAGCCTTTCTTCACTCAAACTAGTCCAATAGAAATATGACCACGCAAAAATTCCAAAATCTTAATGATATGGTTAAGTTTGATCTGTATATGTGCACAGCAAATAAATCATACCTAAATTAAGTACATCATTAGAGTCTGCTTGATCCTTCGAACACGGCACTAACACAGATCATTTTTTAGGCGCTGCTTTATTAATATTAGTAAGTTAAGAATATCTAGTTTAGTCGTTTAAGCAGGTGGTTTTAGCAAAGTAGCCGTAAAAACAGGTCTAGCCTCAGTTGCATTTAAGAAGGGGCTGATGCTGAAATTAGTCTATTCGCCGTACGGTTTATATAAAAGCAGCTAGCCTGTGCATCTGCATTATCTGCGTTTTTTACTCAGACTAGATTACAGCTTTAATAAATAGCTATCAGTAGTGCCTATTTGCAGGTATTCAGCACACCCTAATAATAAAGAAAATTTAAATTTTTATTGGTATCAGCCCTTGAACGTGTTGGTTTAAATTATTTTAAAAATGCTAAAGAAAAATATAAATTTAAATAATTTCTATTATTTAGACCATTGATAAAAATATTTAAACCCTTACTCTAACCACCACTATAAGCCTCACTAAGAAGATTTTATTATGTCAAACAAACGTCCGTTATATATTCCCTTTGCTGGGCCAGCATTATTAGAAACCTCTTTATTAAACAAAGGTAGCGCTTTTTCGTCAGAAGAACGTGATAGCTTTAATTTAACTGGTTTACTACCTCATACTATTGAGACTATCGAAGAGCAATCATTACGCGCTTACCATCAGCTTTCCTCATTTACTAGTGATATGGATAAGCATATCTATTTGCGTAATATCCAAGATACAAATGAGACGTTATTTCATCATTTGATTGAGCAGCATATCGAGGAAGTTATGCCGTTGATATATACACCAACGGTAGGCCAAGCTTGTGAGAAATTCTCTCAAATTTATCGCCGTAAACGTGGCTTATTCATCTCTTACCCTGAGCGCCATAAAATCGATGATATGCTACAAAACGCCACTAAACAAAAAGTAAAAGTGATCGTGGTTACTGACGGTGAGCGTATCTTAGGCTTAGGAGACCAAGGCATTGGAGGAATGGGAATTCCAATTGGTAAGTTATCTCTATATACGGCTTGTGGTGGTATCAGTCCTGCCTATTGCTTGCCAATCTTATTAGATGTAGGTACTAATAACCAACAGTTAATCGACGATCCTTTATATATGGGTTGGAGAAACCCACGTATTTCTGGCGATGAGTATAATGAGTTTGTAGACTTGTTTATTCAAGCTGTTAAACGTCGTTGGCCAGAAGTATTATTACAATTTGAAGATTTCGCTCAAGAAAACGCTACCCCGTTATTGAACAGATATCGTGATCAACTATGTTGCTTCAATGATGATATCCAAGGCACTGCTGCGGTTTCAGTTGGTACCTTGATTGCAGCGTGTTTAAATAAAGGTCAAAAACTTAGTGAGCAAAGAATAGCATTCTTAGGTGCAGGTTCAGCAGGTTGTGGTATCGCCGAGCATATCATTCGCCAAATGCAGCGTGAAGGTTTAACTGAAGAGCAGGCACGTAAACAAGTGTTTATGGTTGACCGCTATGGCTTACTAACCGATAGCATGACAGAGCTGCAAAAATTCCAAGCACCGTTAGTGCAAAAAGAATCAGATATCGTAAGTTGGGATAAGAGTCAGAAACTTGGCTTAGAGCAAGTGGTTAAACAAGCGAAAATAACGGTATTATTCGGCGTAAGCGGACAAAAAGGTTTATTTACACAAGAGATAGTCGAAGCCTTATGTGCTAATACTGAAAATCCAATTGTGTTACCACTTTCAAATCCAACGTCTCGTATTGAAGCTACTCCGCAAGAAGTGACTAACTGGAGTCGTGGTAAAGCTATTGTTGCAACGGGTAGTCCTTTCCCTAATACGACTTTTGAAGGTCAATCTTTTGAGGTTTCTCAGTGTAACAACAGCTATATCTTCCCAGGTATTGGCTTAGGTGTTTTAGCCTCACGTGCGACGGGTATCAGTGATAATATGCTAACGGCTGCTAGCCAAGCACTTGCAGATATCTCAATCGAGTATGACAAAGCACCTGGTGCAATATTACCGCCAATTAAATATATCAGAGAGATCAGTGAAAAAGTAGCCTATGCCGTTGCTCTACAAGCGATCGAAGATAAATTGGCTTTGCCTATAACGGCAGAAAATTTTGAACGTCGATTAAAAGCTAATTTCTGGTTACCTAAATATCGCACCTATCGCCGTACTTCTTTCTAACTCTATAAAACACCCATAAAACACCCGAATGTTATTGTTAAATAGCATTCGGTTTTTTTTATTTTTATTTTTGCTTTAATCTTAACTTTAATTTTTATTAATATAATGATTACTGGATTTGAAATAATAAAATTATAGTTTTTTACTATCGATTTTTATGAACAACATCTTAAGTATTTAGACAACATCGTAAGTATCTAAATCATTGATAGTTAGGTTATAAACGCTCTATATTTACTACAACCTATTATTAGCTATACTAAATTAATCACCTACTATAATAAAGCTGCGCTTATTAATGTCAATACGAGTTAAAGGCATTTTAGGATAAGTTCCGCTATATATTTACACCGCTTACAATCCTCATAAACACCCATAAAAAAAGGGCTTACATAGTTATATAAGCCTTTTTTGCTATTGCTAATATGCGGCTTGTAGTAGGGCTCGAACGTATTATTTAACCAACTAATGTTAAAGAGTGCTAGTTATTAATGAGTTCTTTATACCCACCAATATATCAACAGTTTATTTAAATAAATACTGGGTTGACTAGTCGAATTGAGAGCTATAGACTCCATGAAAATTATGAGTGGCTATGGTTAAGTTTGGGCGGTTTATTACCTCCACGCTTGAACTTTGTTTATTTCAAACTTTAGCATTATTAAAGCGATGGAGTAAGTATTAGGATGATTTCAATACTGACCTGTATTCACAAACTCACTATTTGTATCGCAGTACTAACAAGGCAATGAAAATATAAGACATCACAAGCTCGCCTGTAAAGTAGCTTTTATATAAAGTTTTTAGTACTGAAAATAATCATAGATAATTTTGAACACAGACCGGAAGTAAAGTATAAAAACCCTAAATATTAAAAAGAAACGGAGGCATTGATGGCAATAATTGTCGTAGCATTAGGTGGAAATGCATTGCAGCGCAAAGGCGAGGCATCAGCCACTGCTCAAAAGGCAGTAGCTTGCGAGACTGCAGTAAAGCTAGCTGCAATCGTTAGCCAAGGTCATCAGCTGATCATAGTCCACGGTAATGGACCGCAGGTTGGTAATATACTACTTGCACAGCACGCCATTGACTCTAAAGAGATACCTGCCTTGCCACTAGATACTTGTGTCGCGATGACGCAAGGTTCAATTGGTTATTGGTTGCAGCAAGCATTAAATAATGAGTTTCAAAAAAATAATCTTAATAAACAGGCTGTTTCTATAACTACCCAGATGGTTGTTAATAAAGATGATCCAAAGTTTCTTAGTCCAGATAAGCCAATAGGTCCATTTTATAACTCTAAAGATGAAGCAATAAATGCTGCTGATGGACAAGGTTATACTTTCCATGAAGATTCTGGCCGTGGCTGGCGACGTGTTGTGCCTTCACCAGCACCGGTTACAATAGTTGAGACCAACGCAATCAGAGCTTTAATAAACGCAGGAATAATACCCATTGTCGCAGGGGGTGGTGGAATACCAGTCATCAAGCAAGCTGATAATAGCTTGCAAGGTATAGAAGCGGTGATTGATAAAGATTCTTCAGCAGCTTTGATAGCTGAACTTTTAGGGGCTGACCAATTTATTATATTGACGACAGTGTCGACTGTTATGCTGGGATTTGGTACCCCTAAAGAGACTGCCTTAAACAGGGTTAGCAGTGATGACATCACACGCTATATAGACGATGGTCAGTTTGGAGCTGGCAGTATGCTACCAAAAGTTAAGGCCGCCCAGCAGTTCGTAAAGCATTCAGGTAATAATGCCATGATTGGAGAGCTAAATGAAATTGAAGCTATTATAGCCGAACACGCTGGAACAATAATTACTCCTTAGCTTTCTAATTTCTGCTATTTTTTTATGATGAGTACTTATTTTTTAGTACTCATTTTGCCAAGCAGGTAATACAACACTGCGCCTATCTTATATTAGCGCCTCCAATCATTGGCTATGCAGAACCGATCCTGAATAGTCGAATAGGGCACTAATAACGATCATCAAAAATCCTGATAAAACCCATACCTGTTGCAAAGTGAGCTGCCGTGCCGATCATGTAGACTAGTTTATGGTCCTTAAGATATTTTCCTTACCACTTATTTACGTCGGTATCATTTTTTTATTGATATAGCCACTTCTAGCCATCGTCCTTTGCAGCAATGTTCTGTAGTAATATCCAAGCATCAAGCATACCAACGCAAGTATCTTGACCTGAGGTAGCACCGTGCGCCAGTACCGTTTGTAATGCCTGCTCAAACGCATTATTTTGACTAGTAATGGCAATAAATAGCTCGCGCAGTGGTGCGCTGTAGCGGCAGTCAAGACCAGCATATAAACAGGCTTGACTAACCTCAGTTGTTGTTTTGATATTGTCTACAACCGCCTGCTTTATAGTGGCTAAATTGATACTATTACAAGCTACTGAATGATTTAGAACCAACAGCAGCCCTAGTAGATAGTCATCACCTGAAGGAGTTAGCCCAATGCCAAGGCCAATCAATTGCTTAGTTGCGTAAGCAATATCTTTAGATGCTGATTGGACCCAAGCTTGCTTTAGTTGCGCACGTCCTCTTTCAAGTCTAGCGACTTGAGCACTATTAAACACGTCGCCGGGCATAGCACCATAAAAGCTGCCTTTTTTCGCCTGAGCTTGTAGGTGTTGTGCAAATTGTTCTAGATAATGTTGCCTTGGTAAGGGCAATTGACAGTGATCTAAACGGTTTGTCACAAATTGGCAGCTATCTAGTACCAGAATGACGCTGTTAAAAGTAATAGCGGTTGGGGAAAGGTGAACGGTTTCACCAACAGCGCCTAATTTTTGACCAGGGCTATGTGAAGCTATCAAACCACTTGGTGCGTTTGGGCTATTGGCTGGAAAAATGCTTAGCAGCTCACCACTAGCAATTTGCAAATTAACAGCGCCATGAAAAACACTGTTAACCGTAGCCGTTTTTGAGGTCTGAAGCGCTGTGCGCCAAGCACTATCGGCTGTGATGGCAATAAATCGCATTTTATATAAACAGGCCTGTTGGTGAGTTTACTATTAATGAAGTCAAAGCCAGTTACACCGATTAATTACTTAGTTAATTGAAGCTGCCAACTTAACGATTGCTTTTTCAAACACTTCAAACGGTGGGTTAACCAGACCAGCGCCAATCATACCAATACCAGCGTCTTTATGAGCGATGGCGGTGTTAATAATAGGCGATATGCCAGTTTCAATGATTTTGATGACATCAATACCTGTTGCAAGACCACGAAAGTTGAGAATGGGAATCGTAATATTAGGGTTAGTCCCAGTGGTAATCTCCATCATATCTTTAGAGTAATTTAGGGCGTCTTCGACAGTACCACCGACCAAAGGAATAATTGCCGGAGCAGCCGCCATGGCGAACCCACCAATACCAAAAGTTTCAGTAATTGAGCTATCACCAATATCAAGACCTGAGTCTTCTGGCTTGTAGCCGGCAAACATGGGACCCATGACTTGCTGAGCGGGTCCAGTAATCCACTGGAATCCTTCCATATGCGAGACGCGAATACCAAACTCAGTACCGTTGCGGCACATAGTAGTGACGATAGTGCTGTTCTCTACACCATGAGCGGCGTCCATGGCGTTTTTACACACGGCCATCCAAGTTGGACCGGAGAAATAGTCGCTTGATTTTACAAACTCAAACACCTCCTTTTTCTGCTCATCTGTAAAATCAGTCTGAATAATGTAAGGGGCAAGTTCTTGCATGAGTAGCAATGAACCAGCAAAGTTACGGTTGTGATCTTCGTCGCCCATATGGATTGCTTGAGATAGTAGAAGGCGCAGATCAATTTCACCAGCGAGTTTCATAGCGGCTGATAGTATTGGACCGTGGACATCACGCATCCAGTTTAGTCGGTCAATAACTGATTGATCATTAGCGCCCATGCGCAGAATTTTTGCAAGTTGTTCAGATAAGTTAGTATAAGAGACATTACCATAAGTCTTGTTGTTAACCACATGCATGTACATGGATGCTGAAGTTACACCAGCCATTGAGCCAACACAGTCATGCTCGTGGCAGGGCGAGAACTGGACACCCCCTGAAGCGGCAACTTCTTCAGCCTCTTCAACAGTTTTTGCTAGGCCTTCAAAGACGATGGCACCAGTAACAGCACCGCGCATGGCTCCGCACATAGCTTCCCATTCAATGGGAGGTCCTGCGTGTAGAACCATAGTCTTGGTCATGCCGGGCACCACATTAATGGCTTGCTCGTAACCTGTCAGTACTTGATGTGACTGAGTGATTTTTTCAACTACTTGTTGATTAGCAGCCTTTATTTTAGCGGCTATGTCTGGCTGCTGAAGTTTTTTTAGCGCATCTTGCACTTCCTGAGAATACTTACGCGGCGGTGTCCAATTAACTTGAAGAGCGCTTGCCCCTTGTTTCTCAATATCGCTGGCGAATGAGATAAGACCAACGTTTATAATCGCCATATCTCTAGCTTTTTTACCAAATAATGACATGTTTTTCTTCCTTTTCTTTGGTATTGGTTACTACATTATTAGGTTTTAATTATTATCTAGGTAGCATTTTTAAGGCAATATTACCCATATCGACCACCGAATCGACCACATGAACCCCTAAATCTGTTAGTTGCTTAATCTGGCTTCGCTTATCTTGTGGGTCTCGGTTGGTGCCGAGTACGTAGGCGATGATTTGTAGCGAGCGCTGATCTTTTTTCGCCTGTGAATAGGCTTGCTTGATTGAGTCAGCCGCAGCGCCAACTGGGTCATCGCTTGCGCCATATCCCAATACGAAGTCGAGTAGTAAAACGGCTGTTTGGGAATCTCGTGCTTCTTTGATAAGTCGAGCATTACGAGCAGTTGGATCAATCATTGGATGGGGTCTGCCACTAGTGAATTCATCAGAACCCATATCAAGTAGTGCGTTATCGTAGCTAGTTGCCCCAATAGCTAATTGTTCCTTGGCTTTTTTTGCAACATTACTGACAGCTTTACCAGTAAGATGCTCAGTCGAATTTTTTAATACATAAAACACTTCATCGCAGATAGTGCCACCACAGAATACACCGCGAATAAATTTTTGACTTTTGCTAAAGGATGATCTGATGTTTTCATAGTCGAAGTCGTAGCTTTTACTATCATTATCAACAGCTATACCAGCTGCTTGAACCGCTTTTTTTGCAGCTTCTAAGGTGTTATTGGCGAAGTGCAGATTAGTGTCATTTTCTGTTTCGTCATTACCAATAAAGCAAATCACTACAGGCTTATCAATATTTTTAGCGACTTCCAGTACTTTATTAGCAATTGACGCTGCTGGTGGTTTTGAGACTAGGACGATGACTTTAGTTTGATGATCCTGAGCTAGCATATTTAGCCCATCAATCATCATGATGCCACCAATATCTTCCGATAAATCACGTCCACCAACCCCGATGAGTTGGCTGATACCACCGCCTAAAGTATCAACTTGTACGCTGAGTTCTTGAGCTCCTGTGCCAGAAGCTGCGACCACACCGATTAGACCACTGTTAACCGCGTTTGCAAAACACAAGCCAACATTATTGATAATAGCCGTGCCACAGTCTGGTCCCATGACCAGCAACCCTTTTTTATGGGCAAACTGTTTAAGTGCTAACTCATCTTCAACAGTGATATTGTCACTGAATATCATAACGTTTTTATCTTTATCTAACGCCTTTTGAGCCTCGGCAGCAGCGTATTCACCAGGTACTGAGATAATAACTAAGCTAGAGTCAGTGTCTTTGACAGCTTTATCAAGCGAGCGGTAAGAGGTTTGTTGTGCTTGACCAGATATGGTAGCCGTGCGTAACTCATCTATCTTTATTAATACTTCAGCGCATATCTCTTTAGTGGCGCATTCTACAGTGTAAATCATGTCACCAGTTGATGCTGCTTCAACTTCAGGAGTCATCAGGCCAACATCGCTGATAACGGCTTTATTCATCGCAGTACCCATGCCAATCATGGCTTTTTGCACACCCGGTAGCTTGTTAACCTGAGTTGAGAGGGTCATTAGAGTCATTGAGTCGGAGTAGACTCCTGCTAGTATTTTTGCTTGTACGGGCATCTTTATATCCTTTTTTAATTATGGTTATCATAGGACTATAGCTTAAAACTTAGGAGCATATAGCAGTGTGAAAAGATCATCAAGTAGGCGTGCATACCCTTAATACCCGTTATAAAAAAGCCTATACTACGAGTTTATAGAAACGGAAACTAGAGTTATAGCTAAGGGGATTGCAGATAAATTTATTGCTAATGATATTAAAGGTTTAGATAAAAGCAAAGTGATGATGGATAGTGGTATGCGCATTTACAGTGATGGCACTATAGTTGATAGTATTGGCTAACATTGCGTAATGTCGGGATAGGCGGCGTAGTCCATTAATAGCTTTATGGCTCGCTCAGCGGGTTATTTATTATTGAATGATGCGCTTATTTTATGTGGAAAACTTCCTTCCTATAACCTCTGTTTATTATACTCAATAAAACAAACCTACCGTGACGATAGGTTTGTTTTGAGCTGTTTTAGAGCACTATGTTTTCTTGTTGGCCTTTTTCCCATTTGCTAATATTGTTAAAGGTAATTCTGGCTCTTCTGATCATAGCTTCCTCTGTTGCATAGCCGATATGCGGGACAAGAACCGTATTCGGAGCGTTTAGGATAGGATAGTCTGTGGGAACTGGTGGCTCCATATCTACTCTATCTAAGCCAGCACCAGCGATTGTGCCAGCGTGCAGTGCTGCTGCTAATGCATCATTATCAACGATTGGCCCAACAGCAGTGTTGATTAACAATGAACTGGTTTTCATCAATGCCAGCTTGTCTGTATCAATCAAGCTCGTGGTGTCATTGGTTAGGGGGATATGAAGGGTGACAATATCACTTGTTTTTAACACATCATCTAATGCCTTGTATTCTACCCCTTTCTCTATCAGTTCTGCATTTACGCTTCTGTTATAAGCAATGACTTGGCAGCCGTAAGCCAAACCTAATTTAGCTACTGCGCTACCGATATCGCCAGTCCCTAATATGCCCAAAGTTTTACCGTTTAAATCAGTCTGTTTGTAGCCAGTCTTTGTACCGCCCTCTCTAGTGACTGCATCTAAAGGGATAATATTGCGTAATAGAGCGGTTATTAGGCCAAAAGTGAGCTCTGCTACAGAGTTTGTGCTGTAACCTGCAGCATTTGAGACTTTAATGCCTTTTTCTTTACATTTTGCTAAATCGATATGATTATAACCAGTGAAAGCGATTGAAATATAAGTTAGTTTTTCGGCAGCATCGATCACATCGCTACTCAGTGGCGTATTAGCTAGTACTAAAATCTCTGCATCTTTAATTCTTACCTTGATAGTCTCATCATCTAATTTTCCGTCGTCATACACAACTAACTCATGACCACTATCGGTTAAAGGTTTTGTTATTATATTTAACTCTTCATCACTAATTCCTAGAGATTCTAAGATTACTATTTTCATTTTTTATTCTTCCTTAATTTATTATGATTACCCTTAATAATACTGGGCGATTTTTATCTAACTACTTAATTATTCAAATATTTTTAAATTTTATTGATATAACTATCCTTAATAGTAATAACTTTACTAAAAGTCATGGCTAGTAGAGTCTAGGTCATACAACTAAATAAGGCAACCCGCTTTAAAGCCTAAGATCAACCGATATTTCAGCCTCTATAAATCATGGACAGTCTTAAATATAGTGAGTGCTACTAGGATGGGAGCGCTTAATTTTGCAGCGACGTAATACAAGAGTTGTAGTGGCCAACTAATTTAGGACGGTTGATAAGAGGTTTTTGTTAAAGTAACGTCTCTCTTTTTCTGCTTGTGGCAAATAATCATTAAAACGGTGTGGTCTCACGGTTTGATAATATCCCTAGATATAATCGATCATGGCGCTTTTAGCCTCAGCGATATTCTCATAACCACCCTTTGACATCTACTTAGTCTTAAAGCTCCTAAAGAGTCTTCAGCGGTCAGCATACTACCAAGTGAGTCTTACACGGCAAAGCCTATCGCTCGACGGGCATACAAACCTAAAAATGGCTAGATACCACTAGCCGCCTTTGATGCGAATATGGGTGACATCACCTGTCTATACTTGTTTAGGCGCAGATGGGCTAAAATTACGGTTTAATAGGTTTTCACGGGTCTTATGCGCATCATTAGCTTTCTTATATTTATAATTTTTTATTCAACGACTTTGAGATTCTATTTTTGCCATAAGCTTACCCGCCGGACTGTCCCACTTAAACCGGCTTTATTCTTTCCTAATTATTAACTGCGCATAGCAAAGACGCCCATTTTCCTTTATAGATTAAATTGGCCTTACCCTTTTATAAAAAAATCATTTTGGGTGGCTGATGCATTAGAAAATTTTGGTGAGAGATATTCCAAGCATAAGCGCCTGCTAATATAAAAGCTAGGTAATCGCCGATATTCAACGCTTTAATCCATTGGTCTTTTGCCAGTATGTCTTTGGGAGTACAAAGCTGACCGACAATGGTTGCCCTAGTGTTAGTGATAGCGGCTTGCTCTATCAGATCTTCTTGCAACTTGTTTTCCATTGCTTTGCTAACGGGGCGCGGCACGATGAAAAAAGGATGATTGTGCTGCTGCGCGGCGGGCGTTCTAAAGTGATGCGTGCCGCCATGACCAATCACAAATGTCTCGCCAAGATTTTTTTTAATATCCAATACCTCCATGACATAATAACCACAGAGCGCGGTGATAAAACGTCCAATCTCAAACCTTAAAGTAAACTGAGGATTTGATGTTAAGGTACTCGCAAGCTGTTGACAGAATACTTCCCAATCAAAATGCTGCGGATGCTGGTCATAGTGAATACCGATGCCGCCGCCCACATTGATGGTCAGTGATGAGGGCAACGACTGATAATTGTGCTGCCATTTCTTGACCATATCTATATAGCGCTGCATTAACAGCAGATGGCGCTCGACTGATAATTGATGCGACATTAAATGAAAATGAAACCCACAGAACTCAATAAAAGGGCTTGAGTCTATGATGCTTAACGCCTGCTTGAGATGGGTTTCATCCAATCCAAAGGGTGTAGGCTTGCCGCCCATCACTAGCTTACTGCTACCGATATCACCAATATCAATATTCATCCTTAAGAATATACGGACGGGAAGCTTCAAGGATTGACTTAAGGTTTGGATTCTAGTTAGCTCAACCAGACTTTCTACATGAATGGTATCGATTTGCTGTTGTATAGCTTGTTGCAAGTCTGAGGTAAGCTTCCCCGGTCCACCAAAAATAATAGGATGGTTTGGTTGGTGGGCCTGCAGCCAATTGAGCTCACCTGCAGATGCTGCCTCAAAACCATCCACATGGTCTGCCAATGTTGATAATATCTCAGGCTCAGCGTTGGCTTTGATGGCATAAAACAGCTGCGTATTATCAGGCAAGCAGCGCTTCATAGACGTTATACGTTCTTCTAGAGCTTCCAAGTCATAAATATACGCACAGAGCGGTGACGGCTGCGCACCATAATTGTGAACACAGTCAATTATTTTTGGAGGAAGTAGGTGTTTATCTGATGTCTCGATTGAGTATGTTGTTGTGCCGTCTGTCATCGCGTTTATTGTCATTTTAGGCATACCTTTGAGTTTGATTCAGCTGAGTTTTTTTATTAGAGTTATGGCTGTTATTATCATTGAGCGCAGAGGGCTGCCATGGGCAAGGAAGTATAACGTAGTCGGAATGTTTATCTGCAAGCATGAATAATCGAGTTTTATAATTGGTCTTACTTGGCAAGCTGCCACCCGCTAATAACGCCTGAATTTCAGGTTGAGTGCCATATACCAGCTGCCAATTCATTAATATATCTTTGACATGCTGCCAAAGTAGCCCCTCTAGAGTCTCCGCTGATTGCGCGCCTCGGCATAAATAAAAGATGGCCTCACTAAGATTGTTAACAAAAATGCAATAAGCAATACGTGACCATCCTGCCACTTTAGAGTAGCGGATGGACTGTTTGCAACGCTCAGATAAACCGGTCGCCTTATCAAGTGCCCACATCGTATCAACCAATTTGGTGCCTTCAAGATCTCGAATCCAAACGCATGTAGGCAGACCTTGATGAAAGCCAATTACTGTGTTTTGTAAATGCGGCTCGAACACAACGCCATGATTGAAGAAGTAATCAAACGTGCCGTCAATTAAAGTATTGGCATAACGATTGAACCATAAACAGGCTAGAGTGTCATAAGCTGGTTTATCATGATTACTTTGACCAGTGTGGATACAATGTTGTTGTAGCTGGCGCTCGATGACGCTGTCTCCAAACCTATCTTCCGTAAATAAGGCGGCAGCAACTTGCGGCGTAAGGTATTTAATGTCATCAGTAGTAAAAGACTCTCGAAACAACATGCCAAAGGCTTCAGTAATAAACTGAGTTGATTTGGCATCATCATCTGGGAACTTGGTGGTCATATCAAGGGTTGCGGCACCCGGCTCTAACATCAGTTTAAAAGCTGGCGCGGTCAAGCGCTTACTATAATCAATTTTTTCTAAAATATCATTTAGATACACGGCGCTGTGTAGCTCATACCAAGCGTTTTTGCGGATGCAATTGGTCAGACGAACATGAATAGAGCATTTTATGAAATGTGACAGCTGGTCATGATATAAGGTGCGCACCGATGAGGTTGGAGACACCGCCTTACCAGTCAGACCAAGTGGTATCATATATCCTGATGCGATTGCCCGCTTAATGGTCGGATTTGCCAAGATGCCATCAGCTTCCCAAGGATGACAAGGGTAGTAAACCCAATCGGTGTCGCTATCAGTACTGAAACTATCAGTGTCTGAATGAACAGACTCTAGTAAGTCGCCAGAATCAGCAAGTAACGTGCGAGCGATATTGTGCAGTACGGTTTTGGTGTCTTTGCCAATATAGCTGACGAGGGAGGAATCAACTTTAAACCAAAATAAGGCGAACTGACTTTGAGTTTCGGGCGAGTGCGCCAATAAAGATGTCATATCGACCCCTTGCCGGCTTTTCGGCGATGGGTGATACGCATGACCCCAAAGTAATGCCTGTTCACTATCTATATAGCCATTAACGGTAGATTTATCTTCCTGTACATCGTGATGGTAACTAGTGACGTGTTTGGCAGAAGTCTGCAAAAAAGCGGTAGTCACGCTGATACTATTATCAATCTGATGCTTTAGCTCTTGGTTGAGGTCAATTTGATAACGCGTAGCAATATAGCTGTGTAGATAATCTATCAATTGATGAATGTTGAGGCACCCCCACGACTGATTGTCTGCTTTTAGCCAAGGTGCTCCGCTCGGTTGGCATTTCCCCAAGCGACTAAAATATGTCGCTGGCAATACAATTTTTGCAGAAGAAGAGACATCGTTAGCCAAAGGAAATCGAATCGTCAGTAGTCGCTCGCTCGGGCAGACGCGGTTATCACGTAAGCACAGTGGCAAATCGTCAGAAGACTCATCAATGCGCAGGTCTTGATTGGGGATGGCAAACTCACGAAGATAACAATTGATGATATTCATCAGTGCATGCTGCTCAGACTTATACTGATAGTATTGCGAAAACAGGCTTGGCACTGGATTATTTGCTACTGATTTACTAGGCATTAAGCAACTTGGTATCGAGTTATTTGATAGTGAATTGTCTGGTTTCATAAGTGATGTCTTTTTTTAGATGTTTTTAGAGTAAGTGTGGTTTTTAGCGTCTGTCGCGTGGCGTTGATACATTTTGATGGTTATTATCGCGATAACTGCCATCACTGCTGAGAGAATAAATGGAGAGAGCAGACCAAATATCGGTACGAATAAGGTGACCACCAATCCTGCTAGTACGCCGCCCCATTTTGATAGCGCATCGTATCTGGAGAATATTTTGCCGCTATGCTTAGACTGATTGGTATCCGCCATTTTTGTATGCAGGCTTTGGTAGCACATAAACATGCCTACGCCAAATAGCATCCTGGCTAACCAAATCAAGGGAAGATAATCCGTCAAATGCAGCAAGACTGCACCCGCCAATACCGCAAAACCAAGGTTGAGTGATGCTGCTGGCAGGCGATGGCTGATGCGTCCATATAGCAGCTGGCAGATCAGATACATCACATGAGGCATAGCATATAACTGTCCTATTTGAGAGGTGCTAAGCCCAAAAGTTTTGGCAAATGGCAAAAAGTATGGGAAAGTCGCTACCATACAGAATGCTAAGAAAAACTGTAGCACCGATATAAATAGATAAGGATTGGCAAAAAAAGTAGCGCCCGTTAGGCCTTGCGCTGATTGGTGCGCCTCTTTCTTATCGCTTTTGGCTTTGTCACTGCTTTTAGTTTCTGTAGATGCTTTTGGCAACGCAATAGTATTTGATTCTGTGACGATAGTGTCTGCTGAGACGACGTCTTTTTTGAGCCAACAGCTGAGTAATAATGCCAATAAAGGCAGTATGGCTAACACCCGATATAAACTTAACACCTCGTAATGGTATACCAAAAATCCCAGCCCAATCGGGGCGGTAATGAGGGCAAGCCGTGCTGAGAATTGAGTGAAATTCAAAACCTGTTTTAAGGCGTTCTTATCAGTAATACTAGTTGCTAAATACGCGTTTGAGGCTGCCATCGTCCCACCAAATAGCCCTTGAATACTTAGCCCTATGATGAGCTGCCATAAAGACTGAGAAAATCCGCATATTAAGAACCCTACTGCCAACCCTAGCTCCGCCCGTAACAGGGATGTCTTACGACCATACGTATCGGCGAAATGTCCCCAATACCTAGCAGCGACGGCAGTCATTAGGGCCGGTAGTATAAACAGCAAACCAACCCAGCCTGATTGCAATGGTGCATCCAGCTCTTGGAGCATGATTGGCAAAAACAAAGGCATCCCTAAGGCAGAAAACGCGGACATGTAGTGACAACATAGGACGATTGCCACCATAATTCGATAGCTCATTATGAATCCTGATTGAGTTGCTGCATAAGTTTTAAGGTATTGGGCGCTGATTTGCCATAAAACTTATTAATATCTGTCGCGCCAGACTCCTCTTTTGATAACAGACTGCCAGCACACAACAAGTATTTAATATACCAATGCTGGTTTTCTAATAAGACTTTCTGTGCAAGGTGGGTATCATAACCTCGTACAGAAAGACTATGTAATGTCGCATCAATACCGTCTGTTAAGATTTGATATGCGTCATTACGGTTGATGATGTCATGGTTGCTCATCATCTCAATAATCGCAACAATGTCTAGCTGGAGCGTAATGGTCAAAAACATCTGCGCCAACGCCAACTCATCCTCAACAACGATACGTTGGTCTTTAATATCTTTGATGTTATTAATAGCGTTGATATCTATCACATTGCTTAAACCAATTTGTGTCATGGCAGCGTTAAATCGTGGCGGATAAAGGCGCGCAGAATCATTGTCTTTCATAAGCAAGGTCATCGTGCAGCTATGTTGATCAAATACAATCACGGCATTTTGCTGATTGGCTTCTAACGCAATGCCATATTTGATCCATAGGATCAAATGGACATGGCATAACAGGGCAATGTACTCTTTTAACCAACGCCGACTATCACCATCATAAAAGATATCGATTAAGTGACTAATAAAAGGACGATCATCAGGCATGACACTGCCAAATGCTGCCACAGGTACAGGGGTTTTATCCGTTAAATTGATATCATCATAGCGCCTCACGATAAAGGCGAGGGTTTTATCATCGCCCATATGACCACCTAGGCTTTCATCGCAATGCGCGTAATACCCTTGCAGCGCGACATCCTTTTCTGCAATCAGCTGTAAGGTGCGTTGAAACCAGTAACCATCATAAATGGTTGAGGACTTAATTAAGCGTACGTTTTTATTGCCTAAGGTGCGGACGATGAGCGGTACTTTAATATGAATATTTGAGTCAGCACAGCACACTACCGTACGCACAGATAAGGTCGGTTGTACGCTTAGCGCAGACTTGGGTGCCAATATAAGTTGCCCAGTATCATCCTTGAGAGCATGTTGTTGCAGCAGCGGCAGCGTTAACGGATGTATGGGAAATAGATGGTGCGTCTGTTGGAGGTCAGGATTGAGACCGACATCTGCAAAACTTGGCCAAATATTAGGCAGCTTGGCGCTGACGGTACTTAGCGCTTTAGATATAGCAACCCAATATAGACTAAAGGTTGGCGCAAATTCTGGACTGTAAGCTGCGATGTCCGCTGCGTCCAGACCAAGCTTGGCGCGGGCAGTCGGATAGTAAGGGTGATCTAAATACGAGGCGACTTGATCGGCGTATAGCAAGCGCTCAGACCAACTTGGGTATTCATTAATATTGCGCACAAGCTGGCTATGCTGAGACTCAAACCCTTGGCGTGCTAACGCTCGGTGTTCGGTGGCACAATCAAGCTCAAGCAGATAGCTGTCAAGTGCGGTCTCAGAGGCACCTGACAATTGTTTGAGAATTGCGACAAAATCCTCATAGTCATGCTTGATAATGTAACCGTCTGAGTTTTTTTGAAGCCACACTGGGCTGGCAAGTTGCCAATATTGCATATAGTCACTGGCTATAATCGGCAACCAATTGGTTTGTTTGGGTGAGGTTATCTCTAACCACAACGTTTGCTGTTTTAACGTCTCTGGCAGATTAGGAATATCAAATTCTGTTTGGATAACTGCATTATCTGATAGCAGTCCATAGACATCTTCACGGATGCAGGTGTTAATAAAGCGTTCGGTAATATACTGCTTATCCATTATAAACTCTCGAAATATAACAAGTTAGAAGCTAAAAGTTGAATAGGTAAAAAGTGAGTAACAACGACTTACGATTCAAACTGCCACTGCAAATTTGCTATAGCATCATTTAGCACGTTATTCATAGTGTTGGCGCAATCAGAATAAGCCAGTAATCGGCTCAAATAGTCTTTATTAGAGTGGGTGATTTGAATGGTTTGATGCTGCTTTTTTAAAGGTTGATGGATGATGACTGTTTGTTGCTCTTGTTTATTAAATGGGCTGGGTGCCGCGCAAATAGTGCCTGATTGAGGGGCAGTAATGTAATGAATGCGTGCATGCGTACTGATGGCGAGCTGCCCGAACACTGCCTCTAACTCAGCAATGCTGACCCCTTGATGCAATCTAACGATGGTATCAAACCAAGGGTAGTGCGCCATACCATGTAATAAAAACTCTCTACCATCGCCGATGCTACGATAATTGATTTCAACCAAATGCACCTCGCCTTTAGGGGTAATAATAAACTCACTGTGACAGACGCCAAGCCCAACACCGATATCTTGCAGAATCGATAAACAGCGCTCACGGTACTGTAAACATAATGGCGTATTCCAAACCGCATCAAGCTCTACAAAATGTGGCGGTTCGGTCAATGTCACCTCAAAGCCGCCCACAGCCACCAAGCGCTCGCCATCTCCAAGTGTCTCTAACGTAATTAAGCTCCCAGCAATATAGGACTCAACCAAAATAGGCAGGGTCTTTGACTGCCAAAAATCTTGGCAATAGCTGAGTAGCTCATTTTTATCCATACAAAGCTGAACGTCCATGCTAGCGACACCTTGCTTGGGTTTGGCGACAATAGGAAAGCTGACGGCAAGATTATCAAGATATAAATTTTTGGTGCTTAGCAGCTGATAGTCGGCTTGATATAAGTGAGTAGAATGCAGTTGTTTTCTCATTAAGTATTTGTCTTTAAAGACCAAGCAGTGACGCCAGTCTTTACTAGGCAAATAGAAGAAGTCAGCGACGACAGCGGTTGCGGCTTGTAGATGGTCGCTATTGCTAAAAACCAGATTGGGCAGGATATGATGACTATTTAAGGTGTCAATGATCGCTAGAGGGTTAAACACATCGCATTCAAGGATACTGATTTGCGCCCCTAAAGGCGTCGCTATTAACGCATCCATATGCACCTCTTTGTGATCAGTTATGATAATCAATGGGCTATCAGGATTGTGTCTTAAGTTTAATAAGGCGGGGATAAAACCTTCAATAACTGCATCGTTGACCACATGAGTGATGAGAACGGCCGCATAGGACATAAAGCTTTCCTCTTATAATGAACTACCAATAAAAATAAGCATGACAATATTTTCTTGATCGTAATCATATTGATAATGAGAATCATTTACAAGTAAAATATGAAAATATTACGCAATTAGTGACGAAAATCTAGCAAGTTTTTTGAAAAGGGATTTGATGACGGGCAGCTCAGCCGCTTTCTATTACTAACATAGAGAGTGACTTTATTTCATAATGTGTTTTGCAATATGTTTCGTAATATGGTTTATAGTTAGTTGGCAAGAAGACAAAACTAATAAAAGCGCTAAGTAGGTATCACTGTTCTTTTAAAATAAAAGCAAATCTGAAATAGATTTGCTTTTATCATTTTGAGGCATTTAAGGATTAGAGTTTATTAAGCCCTAAAACTGATAGTTGAGCCCTAACTTGTATGAACGTCCGGGCGCAGGATAGCGACCAACTGGACTGGTATCGATACCTCGGAAATAATACTGTTCATCAAATAAATTATTAATACCGAACTGAACAGACAGTTTTTCGCTCTTCGTGTCTTGCAAAGTTTTTTGTAGATTCAAGTTCCAAACTTGATAGGCAGGTGTCTCCCCAATACCGCCGTCTTTGCTCTCCGCTACTGTATTGGCATTATCGGCATAGGCTTTGTCGTAGTAGACACCAGATAAGGTGGCGTTATAATCTTGATACTTATAACTGGCATGCCAGCCCAACTGATGCGGCGAGCTGTATGGCAATTGATTGCCTTTGTCTTTTCCTTCTTGCAGCGTGGCGTCTAGATAATTGTAGCTAAGACCAACATCTAGGTTTTTGAATGTTTTTGGACTATAAGTAATCGCAGTCTCTAAACCTTGATGTAGCGTACGGCCGACATTATCGAAGCTTTGATCGCGGCTATTCCATTGTAATTGGTCTTTAAAGTCTATGCGATACAGCCCCAAGTTGGCTTGCAGATTGTCGGTGGTATAGCGTGTACCTACTTCATAGTTCCATGCCAGCTCGCTACCTTCTTCACCGTTACCGCGAATATCAGCAATTTGCGGTGTTCTCAGAGATTTCTGCGCATTGGCATAAATCAGCCATAGATTATCATCCGATTTGTTTAAGGCATAAGATGTGGTGAGTCCAGGTAGCCATTCCGTAATGGTATTGTCTGTTTGCGTGTTATTGCCAGCATCATTAAACGACATTTTTGCATTTTCATAACGAATACCGGGGGTGATTTTTAGGCGCTCATCCAGAAAGCTCATTTCATCGCTAAGATAAGCGGCCCATGCATCCGTTTGTAGGTTCCAGTCACGGGGTGTGGTGGTCGTACCACCCGCAAGCTTGGTTTGGGTCAGTTTATAATCGATATCTTCATTGACGTAGCGTACGCCACTAATTAGGTGGTGTTTAGTGTTTTTAGTATCACCAAATTTAATAGAAAATTTCGGCTCTACGCCATAGACATTGAACTCACGAGGGGAGGTACGCAGGCTGTCGGCTGCAATAGCAGGGTCTGCCCAATGTACGCCTTGCTGGTTAGCTTGTGAATTAAACCCCCATTCAAAGTTACGAGTGGCATGATGTCCAAAAGTCGTCAGGTCTAAGACCGCTTGGTCGCCGATATCTAAGTAGTTTTTGTATTTAGCGTGCCAGCGCGTTGATTTGCCTTGATAGGCTTCGAATGGGCGCTGGCTCTGTTCGATATTTTGGTCATAAGCAGAAGGCGAGAGCGCACCTGGCATTTCTGTGTCAGCATCATAGTATTGCAAAAAACCTTCTAGTTCTTGATTGTCATCAATATACCAAAGGGCTTTCGCTTGCAAGTTGGTGACTTCAGTATCTGAGTGATCTCTAAAGCTATCACCTTTAATACTATTGGCTTCTAGCTGTACACCTAACTTGTCATTTAACCAGCGACTGTGCCGCGCGTATAAACTGGTCAACGGCTTACCATTTTTCTCAAATATAGTTAAATTGGTGCCAATCTCAGTTTGGGTGTCATTGGCAATAGGTTTGGTGATCAGGTTAATTACCCCACCGACATTATTTGGACCGTATTGAGTAGCAGCACCGCCGCGTACGATATCAATGCGTTCAAGATTATCAAGCGTTGCTGGAAAAATAGACTGACCAGTATGACCGTAAGGTGCCAAGGTTAAAGGAATGCCATCCATCAAAAATTGCGCTTGTCCACTGCGGCTGGCATGTAAACCACGAATGGAAATATTAGGCAACACACCCGTACCTGTTTCGTCATCAATTTTGACACCTGGGATAAACTGTAATGCACCATCAATCGAGTTACTCACGGTTTTTTTAATGAAATCGTTGTCAATCACCGTCCGATTTCCGGCAAATGCTTTTACCTCATTAGCACTAGAATTGCCTAATGTGTCCGCAGTAACTACGATTGGCGCTGCGATAAAAGAGGGTACTTGCATTGCTGCTTTATCGTTGGGATTGTCTGAGCTAATGACACTGCTTGTGGTAGCAGTATCTGAACGCGCCTCAATGCTCATTTTTTTGCCAACAGGCATCACTTCAGCACTACTTTGTTGATAAATACAAAGCATAGCAAGGCAAAGTGCAGAACGTTTAAAAATAATAACCATAATAATTCCAATTATTTAGCAGGTATCTATATCAGGTAAGGATGAATAATGTTACTAAAACGTTGCAATTATAAACATTAATGGTTATCATTTGCAAAATTATTATCATTCGTATGAATAGATTATTATAAATTTCGATTAATAACTATTGATACTAAACCGCTAACAACCCCGCTTATTAATTAAAAACTCTATGGACCTAACTATGTCTCACCATCAACCTAAGCGACTCGTGACTGCGGTTCGTGCCCAATTATTCCTAACCATGCTAACAACTGGTCTAATTATGGCGGTGAGTCAACAGGTTGTTGCTCAAGAGACCGCTATACAGCCATCAATCATACTGCCAACAACAACGCTTGCACCCATCGTGGTCACAGCCAAAAAATATGAAGGTTATGCCGCTTATGCCCCAATGTCAGGGACCAAGACGCAGACCGAGTGGTTGGATGTGCCGCAGTCAGTATCAGTAGTCACCAAGACAGAGCTAGAGGACAGGGGGGCGTTGCGTGTGATGGACGCTATGAAAGGCGTGGCTGGTTTGAACAATACGCTTGGTGAAGGCAGCCGAGATGAGTTTGTCATGCGCGGATTTAATGGTTTAAATGATGTGTATAGCGATGGTATGCGGGATGATGGCAAATTGCAGTCCTATCGTAGCCTTGCCAATGTCGAGCGCGTAGAAGTAGTCAAAGGTCCCGCAGGTGCATTATATGGTCGCGGCAGTGCTGGCGGCATTATTAATCTCGTTACTAAAAAAGCGGAAGGCGATGACTTTGATAAAGTGCAAGCACAAGTGGGTAGCGATGGCTTAGCGGTGGCGCGCATCGATAGCTCGCATAAATTATCAGATACTGTCAATGCGCGTATCAATGCCGAATATCGCCGTAGTGACTCATACGTCGATCATGTCGATTCAAACGATATCTTTATCGCACCAACAGTGCGCTGGCAACCGACTGACCAGCAAACGCTCGACTTCTCCCTTGATTTTATGCGCCAGCACCTTGTGCCTTATCGCGGTGTCCCTTCCAAAAATGGTAAGCCGGTTGACGTACCGTCTAATACCTTTTATGGCGGCACCAATGATTACCAAGATTCAGACACTTGGCATGCCAATGTCAATCATGAGTTCGATATAAATGAAAATGTTAAATGGACAAACCGCGCTTCATACAGCCATATCAACTTAGAGCAAAAAGGCACCCGTCAATCATCTGCTGATGTGGTCAATGATAAGGTTGAACGCACCGTCAATAATTTTGGTTATGATCCACGCACGACCAAGACGTTGCAGTCCGAGCTGGCTTGGAATCTTGATAATCATGAGCTGCTATTTGGTGCTGATTACAATGATATCGATATTGATTTAACCCTTGCGACCGACAAAAATGTACCGCCCACATCCGCAACCAACCCAAGTGCTGGCGCAACACCTAACCCAGGTTTTCCCGCATTTCGTAAAAATAGCACTCAAAGTGTTGGTGTCTTTGCCCAAGATGTCTATCATATTGGCGACTGGTCACTGGTGGGTAACGTCCGCTATGACAATATGCGCTTGAGTCAAAGCGCTAATGGTAAGGATAGTGAACTTAACGACGACAAATTCAGCTACCGCACAGGCGTCGTCTATAAGTTTAATGACGCCACCTCCGCTTATGCCACCGTAGCGCGTTCATGGCAGTTGCCTTATTCTGGAACGTTTATCAATCCAAAATTGGGCGCGCTTTATCAGACTGACCTAAAAGAGATTGGGGTTAAAACTTATCTAAATAATGACGATATTATGCTCAATGCTTCTCTCTATCGCATTGATAAAGAAGACCCAAAAACCAATGACAATCGCGAAGTGACGGATAAAGATGAGTTTCGTCATCAAGGGCTAGAGCTTGAGGCACGAGGTAAGCTACGTGATAACTGGGATGTGTCTGCAGGTTATAGCTATATTGATGCAGAAGATAAAAAAACGGGATTGACGCCAAACGATGTACCGAACCAAACGTTTTCATTATGGACCGCTTATCAACCTTCGGATCAATGGCGTATTGGCGGTGGTGTGAACTATATCAGTGATCGCTATGCCGGAGATGCAGAGGCAGTCGAGCTAGCGGGTTATACGACCGTAGATTTAATGACCGCCTATAGCATGGGCAAACATAACCTGCAGTTGAATCTAAATAACGCTCTAGATAAAGAATATGCGCTAGGGGCTACTAATGGCATCTCGGGCAAAAATCAAATTGGGCTTGGTGCGCCAAGAACGTGGCTGTTAACGTATAACTATGAGTTTTAACGAGCAAGTGTTAACGCCAAACTCTTATGTTCCTAGCGCTCGATCCATTTCATGATAGTAAGACAGGTTGTTTATGAATCAACGTCCAAAGCTCACGCTTATTTTACCCTTGCTGGTCATCGTATTGATTGTGGTTGGCGGTATTGTTTTTATTATGAATCAAAAAAACAATGCTACAGCAACGCCATCATTAAATGCTGATAATAGCGCATCACAATCTGCTGTTACTCAATCAAATGACAGTCGTGACATGAGCGACAATAATGGCGTGCTTCTGCTAACCGATGAAGAAATCAAAGTGCGTTTGCCCAATCTAAGTAACTATCCGAATGACCCGAAGCGTATTGTGGTTTTGGAATATTCATTTTTAGGGGATGCGTTAGCGCTAGGTCTTACGCCAGTTGGTATTGCCGATGATAATAAACCTGACAGTATTATTGCCGAATTTAGCAAACAACTCTCGGATTACACCTCTGTCGGTTCACGCTATCAGCCAAGCCTTGAAGCCATCGCCGATTTAAAACCTGATCTTATCATTGCTGATGATGAGCGCCATACAGTCATCGCTGATGAGCTTAATCGCATTGCACCTTCTGTTGTACTCAAAAGTCGCGGCGAGAGTTATGTAGATAATATCCAGACAGCGCAGTTGGTCGGGCATATCGTACATCAAGATCAAAAAATGTCGCAGGTTATTAATACGCATCTAAAAAAGATGGCAGATTTAAAGTCGCAATTAGCAATAACCCCACTTGCTAACCACAGCGTTCAGTTTGCGATTATCAGTGATAAAGGCATGTGGCTGCATGGCCCAAGCTCGTACGCTGGTAGTTTACTTACTCATCTGAATATCAAAAGCCCGATACCTGAGCAAACAAGCGAGGCGTATATCGCGACCAGTCTCGAGCAGTTATTAGCGGCTAATCCTGATTGGCTGTTAATTGGGCGTTATAACGAGCACACCATTTACGATGAATGGAAATCTTCACCTTTATTCAATCAGCTAACAGCGGTCAAAAAGAATCAGGTTATTGAAGTCGATCCCAATTACTGGGCGCTCAATCGCAGCATGCAGTCTGCTGAATACATGACAGCTGAGCTGCTTAAGATTGCATCGAGCCAAGGAAAAGAAAGTTCAAGTTCTTCTGTAGAAGAGCCGAATTAATGAGTGATCGTACTACTGTCTTTTTAAAGCAGGGCGGCTTTTATGGTTGAAACGAAACTGAGCCATTCATCTTCTATCTCACTTAAACCTTCTATTGTAAAGCGCCCGATAACACGGGCGCTATTGTGGTGCGGGCTATTAGTCATTTTACTGATTGGCTGCTGGCAAGGATTAACGGCGTATTCAAAATTTTCACTGTCATTAACGGATTTAATGTCCTTATTGATGCAGCATAATGGTCAAGCGTCGCTAACCGCGCAATTATTAATAGAAATCCGTCTGCCGCGCGTGCTCGTGGCTATTATAGTCGGTGCTAATTTGGCGGTAGCTGGACTGCTGATGCAGGTGATGACGCGAAATTCACTGGCGTCTCCTGCGGTATTGGGTATCAATGCAGGGGCAGCGTGTGTGGTTGCTTTATCCTCTATTGGTTTGGGATTTACCTTTTTAACCTCGACCTTTTTGCAAGCGATGGTCGGCGCAGTTCTTTCTTGCGCCCTCGTTGCAGGATTGGCAGGTTACTTTTCTGGTCGTCCGGTGCATCCTGTCCGTCTTATTTTATCGGGCGTGGCTATTAATGCGTTGCTTGTCGGTCTGACGCGAGCGGCGCTGATTACCACGGATGAGCAGGCGTATGGGGTATTGTATTGGCTAGCTGGCTCTATTGCCAATACGCGCTGGGAGTCTATTCCTATGCTTGCAATTATATCGCTGCTGACCTTGTGTTATGGCTGGTGGCTATCACCTAAATTAAATGTCTTGGTGCTGGGCGATGAGGTGGCGAGCAGTCTTGGGATAAACTTGCGAGCATTGCAATGGTCGTGCGGGGCATTGATTACTATATTAACGGCGGTCAGTGTGGCGGTAGCAGGTCCCATTGCGTTTGTAGGTTTGATTGTCCCACATGTTGCTAAGCGTTTATTAAAACAAGTGTCGAATATGGCTTATGAGCAGCTTTTACCATTATCCATGCTGCTTGGCAGTATATTGATGGTATGGGCAGATGTCTTATCACGGGCGGTTGCGTATCCCGCAGAGACACCAGTAGGCTTATTAACAGCACTGATTGGAACGCCAGTTTTTATCGCGCTGGCATGTAGACGACGACTCGATAGTTAATCAAGACCGCTAATTTTGTGCTTATCTTAACTAAAGGCGATTCAATATTTTATCAAGCAATAAAAGTAAGCAACAAATGACAATAAGAACCAACGCTTCTGCATCGCTCTTACACTCATTATTTGCTCGTAAATCAGCAAGTAGGGCGGTGGGACTAATTATAGTGCTGCTATTTATACTAAGTATTAGCAGTATATTCTTTGGTGCCAGTGAATTAACGCTAGGACAAATCTGGCAGCATTTACAGCAAGGATTTAGCGGTGACAAAGATTTTATTGTCTGGCAGCATCGATTGCCGCGCACGCTATTGGCCATATTGGTGGGCGCAAGTCTTGGTCTGTCAGGCTCTTTAGTACAAGGGGTCATTCGCAACCCGTTAGCATCACCTGACTTAATGGGTATCAGTGCTGGCGCAGGGTTCTGCGCGACTTTGTTATTGGTTATGCTTCCTGCCGCCCCAACGTGGTGGATATCTGTCGCAGCCTTACTTGGCGGCTTATTGGCGTTTTGTTTTATTATTCTATTGGCACAAATATCTCAGCCTACGCCAGCACGCTTGGCACTGATTGGCGTCGCCATTAGTGCCTTTTTAGCCAGCGGGATTAATTTTTTACTGGTGATTTATCCGGTTGAAATTAACACTGCGATGATTTGGTTAACGGGTAGTTTATGGGGACGCAGCTGGCAACATATTCCAATGTTAACGATAATATTTGCTGTATTGATGGTCATCAGTATGTATTTAGCGTGGCATTTGGATGTGCTAGGGCTTGGTGAGGAGACAGCGTATCATCTTGGTGTATCAGTAAAATCCCTAGAATTTAACACGTTATTAGTCGCGGTCGTTATTGCTAGTTTGGCGGTATCGGTGGCAGGAACAGTCAGTTTTATTGGTTTACTCGCGCCGCATATCGCACGATTGCTCTTTGGGCATCAGCACCGCATCTTACTACCAGCGTCGGCGCTAATAGGCGCTATCATTTTAGTCACCGCAGAAGTATTGGCACGCAGTCTATTTGCGCCTATTGAATTACCAGCTGGCGTTTTAACCTCGGTGATTGGTGCGCCGTATTTTATCTTTTTGCTATCGCGCTATAAGGGGTGGTGATGCTATCAGTGAATGAACTTCAGCTTGGCTACCATGATGGTCAACGTATTATCAAAAATCTGTCACTTGAGTTGCCAGAAAATAAAGTCATTGGACTCATTGGTCCAAATGGTTGCGGAAAATCGACACTATTAAAAGGTTTATGCCGCTTGATTCAACCGCAATCGGGCAGTATTTTACTTAGAAAACAAAATATGGCACAGTTAAATAATCGGCAAATTGCCCGTCAGATATCGGTATTACCACAAGTGCAGACCAATCCTGAAGGCTTGAGTGTCAGACAGTTGGTTGAATATGGTAGGACGCCTTATGTCTCGCATTGGGGTAAGCTGAGTGCTATAGATAACCAGATAGTAGATAGCGTTATGGACGAGATGTCCATTGTTTCTTTGGCTGATACGCCACTCGAAGCTTTGTCAGGCGGACAACAGCAGCGCGCTTGGATTGCGATGATTTTAGCGCAGGACACTGATATTATTATGCTCGATGAACCTACCACTTATCTAGATATCTCCTATCAAATAGAGCTGATGCGGCTCATTCGGGCATTAAAAGACAAGGGCAAAAGCATTATCGTTGTGCTACATGATCTTAACCAAGCGGCGAGATATTGTGATGTGTTAGTGGTACTGAAATCAGGCGAACTGCAAATTATGGGCAGCCCTCATGAGGTGATGACGGAGGGGATGCTTGCTGACATATTCGATGTGCAAGTTAAAATGATTACCGACCCTGTCGCCGGTTCGCCGATGTGTGTGTATTTATAGCACACCTGTATTATCGATTAACTTGATGGAAGTTGTTCTTAATTATTTTAAACGGCTATAACTTAATTATATTAGTTAAATAATAAAAGTTCTTTATTAAAATCAAATCCTAATATTAACAACATAACCTAAGAAAAGTGAATTTCATACCTCAGTCTTCTACACTATAGTCAGTCCTAAATAAAAGAAATACAAACGTTATAAGGCGCTACTGGTATTAATTTTTATTGTTTGCTGTGCCTACGCAGACAGGGGCTGAGAACAATTATCACCAGTAGCACTGTATTCTTTTAAAAGTGGATCCACTATATATAAACAATAGCATTTAGGGTCTTTTCGAATCATCAGAGTAAAATAAGTCCATGGCATATGAAGATCTTAATGATCTTCCGGACACTATAGTATTGGGTTGTTTACCACCCAACAAGTTATAGTTTAGATTAATATTTGATCTACTTTAGCATTAAATCATTCCTCGCTATCGATATTAATTTCAAAAACAACCCCTAATAAAAATAAACAGTAAATAAAAATTCTTTAAAATTACAATCTTCTAAGTTAATGTTTATGGCTTCTTAAGCATAGCTCACGTTAATAAAAGCATTTTGGCTGTAAGGTTTGCGAGTTGAAGGGTTGTAGAATACATACTGCTCTGAAAAATTCAGCTCTTTAATTTGTTGTAATATATCTATTACCTGTGGTGCAAGAGGCGCAATGTGCGGCTTATCCATTTTCATTTTGTCCGCGGGTATGCGTCAAGTATTATCGTTCCAGTCAATTTCTGCCCATTCCATGAACCTAAGTTCATTGGTACGCACGAACGTGTAGCATAGGAACCATAGACCTAATTTGACTGTGATATGGCCAGTATAGTTATCAATGTCACTTGAAAGCTTAGGCAGTTCTTTTGAAGAAATACGGCTATGATTTTTAGTTTTATGCGGTTTAATAGCCGCGAATAGATCAGATGCAGGATTGTATGTAGCTAAACCAGTTTTTATAGCGTGTTTAAATATTTGGCCCACTTCTGCCATGATGCGTCGCGCCATTTCATTAGCACCACGGGCCTCAATATTTTTAACAATCTTCAAAATATCAGGCGATGTAATGTCATCGATTAGTTTATAGCCGATAACTGGTTTAACGTCAAACATGTAGGCTGAATAGTTACGACTAAACGTACTGGTGGCTAAAAATGTTTTACGATCTGCATACCACGCTTGAGCAATGGTATCAAAAAGTCTTGACCCATCTTGTTCTGCGATTTTTTCTTTCTTCTTATCTTTTGGGTTAATATTTTCGTGAATCAGTTGCTTTACTTCTAGGTTACGTTGGCGTGCTTACTGCAGTGTGATTACGGGGTATTTACCTCAGGTGAGCGACTGCTGCTTACCCTGCCAGCGATAAGCGCTGATCCAGACTTTGTTATCTGTATGTCTTACCCATAGTTGGAGACCATCGCCATCACTGTGCTTATCAGGGTGGCTGAGGGTGCATTTTTCGCTTGGGGTTAGTTTGTTGATAATAGTATGAGTTAATGGCATGTTGGTATAATCTATGCCAACAAATATACCAATATTCTATATGGTTCGCCATACACCGAGGTATTCTTAAATCTTGTGAAACCCCATAAAAAAAGGCTTGCCGCATCGCTGCGAACAAGCCTGATTCAATATGTGGTGGGCCCAGTAGGACTTGAACCTACGACCAAAGGATTATGAGTCCTCTGCTCTAACCAACTGAGCTATGGGCCCTAACGTCAGACGGCTAATGATACCTGATTTTTTCAACTTTTCAAGTAAAAGATACGCTCTAAGGCAATATTATTAGATAATAACTGATTTTTTAGCTTAACCGCCTGCTAGAGTCAAACTACGACCCCCATCGACGTTAATGATATGCCCAGTAATATAGCCGGCTTGTGCCAAAAAAAGCACGCTCTGGGCAATATCTGCTGGGCTACCGATACGTTGCAGAGGGATAGAGGCGATGATATGAGGTTGCTGAGTTTTATCAAGCGCTTGATCACTATTGGCATCCGGTAGGATATTGACTCCAGGAGCTACGCCATTGACTCTGACCAAAGGAGCTAGTTCTAATGCTAGCGACTGTACCATCATGTGTTGAGCCGCCTTAGCCATGTTGTATAGGCTGTAACCATTAAAGGGCTTGTCATGCGCATGAATGTCTAACAGACTGATAATGCAGCCTTGCTGAGCCTGCAGGTAGGGCAGTAGTGCTTGACTGAGTAATAAAGGCGCTTTGGCATTAGTTAAAAACAGCTCATCCCAGTGCTGAGCATCGATAGTAGCGATAGGGGTCGGATAAAACCGTGATGCATTATGTACTAGCACATCCAACTGTCCAAAAGCTGCAATCACTGTTTGGCTAAATTCGCTTAAGCTAACAGAGTCATTGACTAGTGCTAAGTCGGCAACTAGTACTAGGGCGCTATCAGTACGCTGCTGATTGAGCTTGCCAGCTAAGACGTCGGCTGCTGCTCGGCTGCTATTACAGTGAATGATAACTCGATAGCCTTCAGCGTGGGCAGCTTGCACAATAGATGCACCAATGCGTTTAGCGCTACCAGTAACTAGCATCACTGCTGCATTATCAGCGTGGTTTACAGGAGGCTGACGATGAGCCGCCCCATTGTCATAAGGCGTTAGTGGCTCTATAAGACTCATAGCGACGTCTGACTGCTTGCTGCTTGTAAGTGTTCAATACGGGTTTGGCGTAACGCCGCACCAATAGCAGCGCCCTTAAGCTGTGGGTCTATACTGTCCATAGTGATCGCATGAAAGCTATTGACGGCTAGCATAGTTTGTCGATGTTGCTGTGCCAGCTGTAGCAGTTGGCTAGTGACTAATAATTGTGAGAGCTTATTAGGGTCTTTATGCGCACTACAAGCTTGAATCAGATCAATTTTTTCAGCGGCGCTTAGCTGGTTAATGATGGCTAGTTTGTGTGCTTGTTGCACGAATAGACTAGCGAATTGGGTCTGGGCTTTAGGTACTTTAGCACTATCACTAGTGTGGATAATATCAGTTACAGCTTTGGCAGTAGCAGCATAACTTTCACGCTTATTTTCACTATTGCTAAGGTCATTATCTTGTTTAGCATTGTAGTCATTAATGGTAGCGAATAAGGAGGGATCAACACTCGCCATTAATAGTGCCCAACGCTGAGACAAGTTCAATTGCATCTGCCCAGCAAAGTATAAGGCAGTTTGAACCGTTTCGCGGATATGAGTGTGACTCCAAGCTTGCTGTAAAGGCGCAAAATAATCAACCAAAGCGCCAATATCGAACAGTTGTTGCCAGTAGACTTGGGGTGAGTCTTGCATCGTAGCGCGACTAGACTCTTGCCAAATTCGCTCTGCGCTTAAATGCGTAAGCTCGCCTGAGCTGACCAGTTGGGTCATTAATTCTAGCGTTTCATCGGCTATGGTAAAGCCTAAGTCGTAATAGCGGCTATAAAAGCGCGCTGTCCTAAGTACTCGTAGCGGATCTTCACTAAAAGCCTCTGAAACATGGCGTAAAGTCTTAGTAGCCATATCTTCTAGACCGCCATAGTAATCAACCACTGTATCAGTGATAGGGGTGTCGTCAGCTAAGCTAGTCACTTCAATGGCCATAGCATTAACCGTCAGATCACGACGCTGCAAATCCTCCTTTAGCGTAACTTCACTGCTGGCATGCACCTTAAAACCCTGATAGCCATGACCTTGTTTACGCTCAGTACGGGCTAGCGCATACTCTTCATGAGTAACTGGGTGCAAAAATACTGGAAAGTCAGCACCGACTTGTTGAAACCCTGCTGTCAACATTGCGGCTACTGTTGTCCCTACTACTACAAAGTCTTTGTCCTTTATTGGGCGTCCTAATAGCTGATCACGTACCGCACCACCAACCAGATAAACTTGCATCTCAACCTCTTGTCATTGGGTTTTAAAATAAATAACAAATAGTAAGCAAAAAAAAGCCAACCAACGGCATCAAGTATAATGACGTTGACTGGCTTTATTATAACAGACAGCTAAGGTTTAAAACGCTAGCTGCTTTTGAGCCTATAAATTATGACTATCTAACAACTACTATTGCTGTTCGTTTTCTAAGTCTTGAGCTTCCGTTACAGCAAGTGCAGTCATATTGACGATACGGCGAGCGGTTGCTGAAGGGGTTAAGATATGCACCGGCTTGTTTGCACCTAATAGGATAGGGCCAATAGAGGTGCTATTGGTTGCTGTTTTGAGTAAGTTAAAGGCAATGTTTGCTGCATCTAAAGTTGGCAAGATGAGTAAGTTTGCCGCACCCTTAAATCTAGTTGATGGGAAATCTTCTAGACGGATGTGCTCATTTAAGGCGGCATCGCCTTGCATTTCGCCATCAAACTCAAAGTCCACTTTCATGTCTAATAACAATTGGAATACTTTGCGCATTTTTACCGCACTAGCTCGGTTTGAAGTACCATAGCTGGAGTGTGATACTAAAGCAACTCGTGGGACAATCCCGAAGCGATGCAGCTGATTGGCAGCCAATACAGTCATTTCAGCCAATTGCTCAGCAGTAGGATCTTCATGGATATAAGTATCAGCAATAAAGATATTACGGTCTTGCATCAATACGGCGTTCATCGCATAAAAGTCTTTGACGCCTTGTTTTTTGCCAATAACGCTTTCAACATATTGTAGATGTAGCTGATAATGGCTAAAGGTACCACAAATCATGCCATCAGCATCGCCATTTTCTACTAGTAAAGCCCCGATAAGAGAAGTCTTACGACGCACATCACGACGAGCCAGTTCGATACTGACACCACGACGCTTATTTTGCTCGTAGTAACGCTGCCAGTAGTCTTTATAGCGCTCATCATCATCGATATTGACGATAGTAATGTTACCACCATCTTTTAGACGCAGACCTAGACGCTTGATATTGTTTTCGATAATCGCTGGACGACCGATTAAAATAGGTTGTGCCAATTTTTCATCGACGACAACTTGTACAGCAAGCAGAACGTTATTATCTTCGCCTTCACAGTACACAATACGTTTAGGGCCAGATTTAGCGCGAGCAAAAACAGGCTTCATGACGAATGCTGAGTTATAGACAAACTCAGATAGACGCTGACGATAGGCTTGCATGTCCTCAATTGGTAGCGTCGCTACACCTGAATCCATAGCGGCTTGAGCGACAGCAGAGGCAATCTCGATGATTAAGTTTGGCTCTAGAGGTCCTGGAATTAGATATTCACGACCGAAGCTCTTAACCGTCTCGAGGCTTTTGACGTTGGCTGTTGGCGTAGCTTCGACATGGGCCATAGCAGCGATTGCAAGGACACAAGCGATTTTCATCTCTTCGTTAACTGTAGTTGCACCGACATCTAGCGCACCACGGAAAATATAAGGGAAGCACAATGCATTGTTAACTTGGTTAGGATAATCCGAGCGACCAGTAGCCATGATAACGTCAGGACGAACGGCATGTGCTTCTTCTGGCATAATCTCTGGTGTTGGATTGGCAAGAGCAAAGATGATAGGATCTTTTGCCATGCGGCGAACCATATCAGCAGTAATAGTTCCTGGCATAGATAAACCTAAGAACATATCGACATCGTCCATGATCTCATCGATGTTAGTAGCCTGAGTATCACGAGCGTACCGCTGCTTAGTTTCGTCTAAGTTTTCACGACTAGTCGTGATGATGCCACGAGAGTCAGAGACATATAAGTTCTCTTTGTTGACCCCAAGGGCACAAATAATATCTAGGCAAGAGATAGCGGCAGCACCGGCACCAGAACAAACGATTTTGATATCTTCGATTTTTTTATCGATAAGAGTCAAAGCGTTGAGCATAGCCGCAGCAACAATGATAGAAGTACCATGCTGGTCATCATGGAATACTGGAATATTCATGCGCTTACGTAATTCGCGCTCAATTTTAAAACATTCTGGCGCTTTGATATCTTCTAAGTTGATACCACCAAAGGTCGGCTCAAGAGCGGCAACCGCTTCGATAAATTTGTCAGGATCATTCTGTGCTATTTCTAGATCGAAAACATCGATACCAGCGAACTTTTTGAATAATACGCCTTTACCTTCCATGACTGGCTTAGAAGCCAATGGTCCAATATTACCTAGACCAAGCACAGCAGTACCGTTAGTGATAACACCAACTAGGTTAGCACGAGCGGTATATCTAGCGGCTAGTTTTGGATCTCTTTCAATCTCTAGACAAGGTACTGCCACCCCTGGTGAATAAGCCAAGGCTAGATCACGTTGGTTAGCTAATTGCTTGATAGGGGTGACTGAAATTTTACCCGGTCTTGGAAACTCATGATAATGGAGCGCCGCTTGTTCAAATTGTTCTTTGTCGGTATTTAGATGATTATCGTCATTCATAGTAGTTGCCATTGTTAAAATAAATTAAGGTGGAAATGAAGTAAGCCTAGCTGTCATAGTCAGTTAACAGTTGTAGCGAGCTAACCTTTATAAATAATTACTGCAATGAGCGGATGATGAAATAATGAGGCTAAAACATACTAGAAGCGCGTCATAAACAAGTAGGACGCCGAAAAAATAACTATTCTAGCATTATTGTCAAATCAGTCTAGCATTATTGTCAAGTCAGTGACTAGTCGACGATAAAATAAGATGCAACTTATATTGATCAACTTATCACTAAAACTTTGCACAATAATAAGCTGCTTCTCAAAGTTATAGTAGTTCGTATCATCAGTTAAACATAATATCTAGTAAGCTGACAAATATTGTTGTTATCAGCTAAAGTTAAGTGTAAATAACTACGACTAAGACGAACAGCTTATTGGCTGCTGTACAGCATTTGGGGCTGGCGCAGTACTATCAGAGTCAACGGCAATCGCTTGTACTTGATAAGGGTTAGCCAATAACTGATACAGACGCTCAACTTCAGCAAACTGTCCTTGCTCGGCTGCATCAATAGCACGCTGTGCCATACTATTACGCAGTATATAAACAGGGTTATTTTTTTGTAGGGCAGTTAACACTTGCTGGTTATCCACTTGCTGTAGTTGTAGCAGATAACGCTTATGCCACTGTTGCCAAACGCTTAATGCTTCACCCGTAAGCTCTGCTATTAGGGTAGTCAGTAGTTGCTGCTCATAGGGATAGTTAACGGCGTCGACTATAGCTAACAAGGCACGAAAGCTATTAGTATAATCCAGCAGATTATCCTCCAGCAATGTCAAAAACTCAAATGCCAAACGCAAGCTCTCAGACTCGTGGGGCAGTCCTAGCTTACGACATAGCCCTTGCTGATAATGCTGCATAAATGTTGGCTCATATACTGATAAACAGTCATCCAAGCTTTCACGAGTAACGCCAGCGTGAGTTAGACGCATAAAGTGTGGCAGCCAAACGCTAAGATTCCAGTGTCCAATAGCGGGCTGGTTTTGATAAGCATAGCGCCCGCTATGATCGGAGTGATTGTTGATCCATGCCGGATTAAAGCGTTCCATAAAGCCAAATGGTCCGAAATCTAGAGTGCTACCAGTAATTGATAAATTATCGGTATTCATCACTCCATGAGCAAAGCCAATCAGTTGCCAATCAGCAATCATTCGTGCATTACGCTCGACTACGGACTGCAAAAAAGCCAATACTGGTTGTTCGCTATCACGGCACTCAGGATAACAGCTGTCGATCATATAATCGGTGAATTCGCTGAGCAGGTCAGGGGCGAAGCTAGCAATCCATTCAATATGACCAAGGCGAATATGAGTATCAGCGACTCGCATCAGTGCCGCACCAGCCTCGACACGTTCACGGCGTACAGGTGTGTCAGTTACCACGAAGCCTAGTGCATTAGAGGAGGGAATATCCAGTTGGTTGAGCGCATGGCCACATAAGTACTCACGAATAGTACTGCGTAATACCGCACGGCCATCACCCATCCGCGAGTAGGGCGTCAGACCACAACCTTTTAGATGCAGGTCTTGCCGCTTGTCATTATTATCAATTACTTGCGCCATCAGCAAGCCACGACCATCACCTAATTGTCCTGCCCATTGTCCAAACTGGTGACCGGCATAAGCCATAGCTAGCGGTTCAAACTCAGCAGGTAGGTAATGACCAGCCAGAATATCAACCCAGCGTGTCATCAAGTCGCTATCTTCTGTCCAGCCCAATTGCTCAGCTACCTGAGTATTGAAATGACCTATACGTGGGTTATTCAAGGGGACAGGAGGCTGACGATTATAAAGGCGCGGGTCTAAGTTGACATAAGTATTTTGGTAGCGCATAGCAACAATCCGTTATAGAAGTATTAGTGAATAAAACTACTATAACATAGCCATATTTCTAGGGCATGTTTGATCAGGCATAACTGGTTGCTGGTTTATAATTAACTAAGCATTAATGATACATAGCCTAAGCAATCATGTGTTGTTATCTAAGCACTGTGGATAGCGTTTAGTTAATTAAAGCGCTGTTACAGACAATAGACTAAGCATGGATAGTTTAGTGAGACGTTGTAGGTCAATAGATTGAGTAAACATAGCGACTGACAGCGTACTTATAAAAGGACTCCTTAAAAAAGCTACTTATTAATAATACTGCTTGTTAACAACACTAACTATAAAAAATAGGCCATAAAAAACCTCCTAGCTCTTGAAGATAGGAGGTTTTTAAAATATCCAAAGCTTAACTTATATTAGAGCTAAGCGGCTTTGCTGTTATGACCGATAGAGCGGAAAGCCACTTTTAAGTTGTCATTATGCTCATGGATCTTCTGTTCGATATTAGCATACTCATGCTTAAGCTTATCATCGACTTCATGTAAGCGATCAGCAAACTCAGTCTTTTTCATCTCAATAGCTTTTGCTTTTAGCGCTTGCCATTCTTCGACGGTCTGAGTAAAGGCTTCAAATTCAAACTTGATACGATCTTGAAAGGTCTTCATAGCATGGGGAACATCTACGCCACCAGCATTGACCGTATCGATCTGTTGCTGTGCTTTTTTGAACTGCATTTGTACTTCAGCATGCTTGATAGTTGTATCATCAATAGTACGCAACTCAGTAGTCAAACCAACTTTTGATAATCCAGCAATCAACCATTTAGTTGGATCATACTGCCACCATTTAACCCCATTACGATAGTCGTATTGGAAGAAATGATGATAGTTGTGATAGCCTTCACCCCAAGTAAACAGAGCTAAGAAGAAGTTATCACGGGCAGTGTTAGTATCAGTGTAAGGACGTGAGCCAAACATATGACATAACGAGTTAATAAAGAAAGTGAAGTGGTGAGTCAATACTAAGCGCAACAAGCCCGCTAGTACTAAAGTTCCCCATACATCACCTATCAACCAGCCAATCGCTGCTACTAAACCGACGTTAGCCGCTAGTACCCAGAGACCATAGTACTTATGTTGAATCTGCAAAGTTCTATCTTTAGTCAAGTCTGGAATGTTTTTGTAATCAAACTTACCACTAGGATAGTTCTTTAACATCCAACCAATATGACTGAAGAAAAATCCACGCTTCGCTGAATATGGATCATCCATGCGATCATCAACATGACGATGATGACTACGGTGACCAGATACCCAATCAAATGCTGAACCTTGCACTGCTAGGGTTGAGCCTAACAATAAAAAGTTTTTTACTATAGGATGAGCTTTATAGGCGCGGTGAGCAAGCAGACGGTGATAGCCCGCAGTAATGCTGATACCCGTCCATACCATAAACGCACCAAATACGCCCCAAACAGGCGCACTAACTTGATGGGTAAATAGATACCACGGAGTAATAACTGCAGCAGCAATTGGTGTGGTTATCAAAATAGTGGCTGGAATCCAGTTAATCGGTGCTCTTTTAAATTCAAGCTCACGAATATCAATAGGCTCCTCAGTAGAGAGAGCATTATTGTTGTCGCTAGTACCGGCGCTAGTCTTAGTATTAATACTAGTGTCATCATTAGCGGGAGACAGCTCATTAACGTTACTAGTTGCGGTAGGCTGCTCGCTAGCAGCTTCATTGGCTTTGCCTTCTTCAAACCAAGTCTTTAGGCGTAGTGCCTGAGTACCAGCAGTCTGAATAAGTGTGTCGCTAGATTTGATAGCCAAACGTAAGCCTTTGAGCGGTAAGCCCATTGCTGTTTTTGCAATCATATAATATCCCTTACGGTATTAGTTTCAGCCTCTATATTACTCTAAAATTGATAGAAAGTGAACACCTATACACTAGAAAAATATTGCTAAATAACAATAGCTTGTATGAATAAGGCAATATATATAACTAGTATCTTATTAGCTATCAGCAATTAGGCGAATATGTAATCGATTATGCAGATATGTTAACCAATTAACGCTGATAATTATTAAACTGTTATAGACAGCGGTTAACCGTTTAAGAAAAGTTATCGGTTATTTATCAGCTAAATAATGCATGTCAAACAAGTCATTAGCAAGCAGCAGCATTCTATATTAATAGTTGACTGGGGATATCGGTAATAATGGCATCGACTTGCCAGTGAACCAGCTGTTTAGCAAATGCAATATCGTTGACAGTCCAAGCGCTTACCCGCAAATCATAACGGTGGCAGTAATCGATCACTTGTTTGTTGAGTAGTAAGTAATGGATACCTAAGCTGCTGCAGCCAAGTTGTAAAGCGGTATGGGGTGCACGGTTCAACAGCTTGGCGTCACGTACTAGTAAGCCACGTGCCATAGGTGCTAATAGTTTATTGCGTTGTAGCTGAGCTAACAGTTCTACATCGAAGCTAGTGAGCACAATGGGTAGGCGAGCTAAAGGACTGTCAATTAAATAGCGGCATAAGGCATGTACCAATTTTGGATGATTGGTTCGGCTATGAGTTTTTATTTCCAACTCAATATGAGTGAACTGAGTTAGCAGTTGCATGGTTTTGACTAAAGGGTTGGAGCTGGTCTTAATAGCACTAAGGTCGGCTACCTCCAATAAATTATTAAGCCGCTTTTTTTGTGGCTCTACCAGCGAGGATGTCGATGTCAATGTATGCGTTATTTTTGCTGGAGGTGCTATCGCTAAGGCTTGTGCCAGCTGGTCTAAAGTGATGATTTGATGACCTAGCTGCAAGTGACGTTGAATCTCCATTAAACTCATTTGGTCAATACGAGATTGTAGTCCACACAGGCGCTGTAGGGTATCATCATGGAAGATCACTAAGTGTCCATCAGCGGTCAACTGCACATCGAACTCAATACCTGCTAAGCCATGCCGCTTTAAGCGATTAGCATGTTCAAAGCCGGAAAAGCTGTTCTCTAGTGCTTCATAGCGTGCACCACGATGACCTAGAAGTTGGGTATTGGCAAGCTCTATCATAAGGGTATAGTCAGGGGTTAAGGAGTAGGGGGTCTGACACTCAGCCGTCAAGGATAAAGTACTAATAGTTAACGCTTGATATCCGCTTTATTTCTCTGCTAAAAAGTAGAAAGCGACTGAGTTTAATCAAACCATAAATAAAGTTTAGCGTTTATAAATGAAATTATTATGGCAATCTAATCAATAGTTTGTTATGTTTTTGCAACTATTAGTCTGTTTTGTGACTATTGACTGTATTTATTTCTATATCTTTAAGCTAGGGTAATGAACATCTGTGTCAAACACCGTATAATGGCGTGATTTTAAGCCCTATCATTGCAGCTTTGATAAGTGCAAAACTTTTAGTAAGCTTAGATCAGTACTTAGTCTAATGACTAATGAATCAATCTACGACTATAAAGCTAGTCAACAACTATGAAACCAAGCACTGACGATAGTAGCGCAAATGGTAAAATCAGGAGCAAGATAAGTATGAGTACAGCGAGTAATAGCATAATCAAATGGTCACAAGTTGCCGGTATTGGTTTATTATGCAGTTTGGCCGTCGCTGGGTGCAATCGCTCAGAAAAAGTGGATCAAGAAGAGCTTGATAATACTGAGGAAGCAGTAGTAGTC
The DNA here is from genome assembly GCF_018919485.1 of Psychrobacter sp. TAE2020. Classification (GTDB taxonomy): domain Bacteria; phylum Pseudomonadota; class Gammaproteobacteria; order Pseudomonadales; family Moraxellaceae; genus Psychrobacter. The sequence continues at coordinate 307,979 of NZ_JAHLMU010000001.1, read as the reverse complement.
AATGATGGTGCAGTAGCTCCTGTAATCGCCTGTGATAATCCGCTGGTACAAGATCGCCTGAGAAGTGCATTAAAAAACACTCTAAACCAGCAAGCCCAGAGCTTATCTACTAGCTATGCTAATGCGGTAGAAGTCAGTGTTGACCCTAGTTCAGTCACTAGTAAAGTTAATGGTATTTTGATCGATGTGCAAAATGCAGCAGTACTGCAAGCACCCAATGCTAACGGTATGACTACTTGTCAAGCTAGTGTTAGTATGACTTTGTCTAGCGAAGACCTGTATCAAGCCAGTCAGTTACAAGCCGCTAATAATCAACCAAGCTTACAAACTCGTTTGGCTCAAGCCAATATTCGTATCAATAATAATATGTTGGTCGATGATGCCTTTACTTATGTAGTAGCTGCTAAAGATGGACAAATCCAAGCTCGTATCGCTGGAGAGTCTACGCTAGTAACTATAGTGTCTGAAGTCATGGCAGGTTCTGCAGTGAAGTCAGTTATTGAAGACCAAAGAGCTCAGCGTCAACAACAGCAGACCGAACGTCGTAGTGAAGGCGCCGCGCAAAGAAACAACAATCGTGTTGAACGTCCGAAGCCGCAAGTAGTAAGACCGCTTGAAGCTACGCGTCCAGTACAGCCTGTGCGTCCGGTTCAGCCAGTAACGCCGCCAAAGATTAATCAAGACAGTGGACAGAGCAGTACGCCAAGCAAACCACAAACTAGTAGCCCAGCCGCGTCTCCTAGCGCCAGCAGTAGTACTAGTACTAAGGCTCCAGCTACTGCACCTAAAGATGACAGTATCGATATGGTAATCATTGAAGATGGAAGTGCGGTTTATTAGTAAGCTATCAATAGCTGATTAACCACTATCGATTGATGGTTTTAGTAATAGGTTTTGATGATCGGTGTTAATGGCTTAGCGCTTATGTTGGTAGTATCAATTAAGCGTTAAGTTAATAGTTATCTTAAGCCATAAAAAATGCTCGCAACCCTTATAAAGGTTGTGAGCATTTTTTATGGCTTATACTTATGCAGTACTTATACAGTTATTCAAGCCATCAGTGCTAGTAGCTTTAAATTAATTTTGTTGGTTAGGCAAGTTCTGTAATACTTGGTTATCCCACAATACCTCAGAGACTTGTTTAGGATCGGTACAGAATCTTGCTGCTACAAACAACCAGTCCGATAAGCGGTTGACTAAACTTACCGCTGTACTACGAATGGCTTGTGGACTCTGCTGTTGTAACACCACCGCTTGGCGTTCAGCACGGCGGCAAACCGTACGAGCGACATGCAGTTGGCTGACTAACAGCGAGCCTGTGGGTAAGATAAAATCTTTTAGCGGCGGTAAATGGTCATTCATGGCATCGATTTGCTGCTCTAGCCAGTCGATGTGAGTGGCATTAATACCTTCATACTCAGGCATTGCCAGCTCACCACCGATATTGAATAGTAAATGCTGGATAACGACTAATGCTTGATTAAAATCAGTAGCAGCTTGCTGTTGTAAACGCTCAGGTAAACAGCTATTGGCGATAGCATTGCCAAAGTGAGCGCGTACTAAGCCGATATGTGAGTTAAGCTCGTCGATATCACCCATTACACTGAATAAGTCATCAGCCTTGCTTACACGGCTACCATCTGCCATGCCAGTAGTACCATCATCTCCGGTACGAGTATAAATTTTGCTTAAGCGATTGCCCATTATTATTCCTTATTTGTTTATGATTAGCTATTTATCAGTCGATGTTTAGCACTATCACTACCATTGTAGTATTTTAATGCTATTTTCGCTAAGATACATTGCTATTAAAGTAGGGTAACAGCTTTAAGGCGCTTAAGTTCACGCAAATAGCGTCTAGTTAACGACTTTATAGTAAACTGCTAGTACTTTACTTTTTATTATCATTAATATTGTTCTTAATAATACTTTCACTTACAAGGCTATTTTATGATCACCACACCTCTTGCCGATGCCATGTCGCAGCTGTCTATTTATGATTCGATGACAGGAGCAAAGCAGAATTTCACAGCGCTTAACACCGGTAAAGTGGGCATGTATGTGTGTGGAATGACGGTTTATGATTATTGTCATATTGGTCATGCCCGAGTGATGGTCGCTTTCGATATGGTAGTACGCTGGTTGGCGCAATTGGGTTATAAGGTCAACTATGTACGTAATATTACTGATATAGACGACAAAATTATCGCCCGTGCGCTAGAAAATAAGGAAGATATTGCGGCCTTGACTCAACGCTTTATCGAAGCGATGCATGAGGATGCTGATGCTCTTGGTTGCCTAGCACCGGATGCTGAGCCTCGCGCGACTGATCATATCAATAATATGCAGCAGATGATCGAGATTTTGATTAATGGCAACTATGCTTATGCGGCAGATAACGGTGATGTTTATTATGCGGTTGATAGCTTTGCTGATTATGGCAAACTCTCCAAACGCAATCTTGATGAGATGCAAGCTGGCTCACGAGTAGAAGTTGAAACCGTTAAACGCAACCCATTTGACTTTGTGTTATGGAAAGCGGCAAAACCAAACGAGCCGCAGTGGGCATCCCCTTGGGGGCAAGGACGTCCAGGCTGGCATATTGAGTGTTCAGCGATGTCGATCAAATGCTTAGGTAATACTTTTGATATTCATGGCGGTGGTCATGACTTACAGTTCCCGCATCATGAGAATGAGATTGCTCAATCAGAGGCCAGCACTGGCTGTGAGTATGCACGCAACTGGATGCACGTCGGCTTTATTAACGTTGATGGCGAAAAGATGTCCAAGTCGCTAGGCAATTTCTTTACCATTCGTGAGGTCATGGCTAGATATTTACCTGAAACAGTAAGATTTTTCTTATTATCGAGCCATTATCGTAGCCAAGTGAACTTTTCAGATGTGGCTTTAGATGACGCTCATAATAGCCTAAGTAGATTATATCAAGCCTTAAAAAATGCTGAGCAGCTGCGCAATGAGCCATTGGTGCTCGATGAAGCTATTATCAATAGCGCTTATGCTAGTAAAGCTGGACGAGACTTTATAGCGGCGATGAATGATGATTTTAATAGCTCGGCGGCTACTAGCATACTGTTTGGGCTGGCACGTGATATTAATAAAGCTATCAAAGCTGAGGATGTCGTTAATGCTTGGCAGGGCGCGCAGCAGCTTAAAGCTTTAGCCCAAGTGTTAAACATATTACAGCAACCAGTACAGCAGTTTTTGCAAGCCGTGATTGGTGATAAGGTCGATGACAGTCTCACTGATGGCGTTATCAATGATTTGATCATTGAACGGACCAATGCCAAAAGTAATAAAGATTTTGCGCGTGCCGATGAGATTCGGGTGCAGCTAAAAGACGCTGGTATTGAGTTAGAAGACAGCCGTAGCGGTACTACATGGCGACGTGCTTAATGAGCTCAAGGTAATAGTTACCCTTTAGCTTTGCCTTTTAGTGAAAACTTCGGCTTAGCTACTGCGAATTTTGATAGACGCCAACTAACAAATAAGGTCAGCTTAATGCTGGCTTTTTTTGGCGTACTCCTTTAATTTACATCCAAGCCTTTCAAAAAAATACTCAGCACATGCCTATCTCTAATAAATCTATCGATGAAATTAATAACAATGACGCTAACCTTAGGCAAGGCCTAAGCTATCTGCTACAGTGGCTAAGTTTTAGCCTACTACTATCGAGCTTAGTCTGCGCACCAGCATATGCAGACAATGAGGCTGCAAATAGTACACAATATCCTCAAAACAGCTCAGCTGATAAGTTGAGCGCTCAGCCTGATAACTTCACTGCGTATGTCGAAGAAAAAATTGATACTGTCAAAGGTAAAGGAGTTAGCGCCTCCGACATTGCTGTCGAGATGTTCAATCCAGCAGAAAAAAACGCTGTGCCTCAGGCTGGCAGTTTGCAAGGAGATTTGGGCCTCTCTGGAGAATATAACCAAAGCTACTACTTATTAAACGAGCTTAATGCAGGACTGCCAGTGTTAGCCAAGCCTGCTAATCTATCAACGCCGCTAGCGACTCTGGAGTTTTTTCAATCCGCTATTATGAAGCAGCAATTTGACTTAGCGGCTTATGCGCTCAATATGAACTTGATTGATAGTGATTTGCAGCGTAATCGATCTATCGAATTGAGCCAGCGTCTAGACTTTTTGTTAAACGAAAAAAAGCTTTATGTGTTCGATGAGTTACCTGATCGCCCTGATGGGTTGATTGAACCGCCTATAGGTAATGACAGTAGTGTTTTGGGTGTGCCTCGTCGCTCGATTCAGCTTGGCTATATTGACTATCGTGAACGTCGGGTGCCTATTTATTTACAACGTGTGAGGGTAGATGATGGCGCTCCAGTTTGGGTGTTTTCCGCACAAACTGTTGATAATATCGATAATTTGTATGAGCAGTATCGTCCGGAAAAGTTTGAACGCTATCTACCGTCATGGATGAAATTAAAGTTCTTTAGTATTACCCTGTGGGAGTTCTTTGCATTAACCTTGTTTTTCTTATTAACTGTGGGGCTTGGTTGGCTACTTAGTAAAGGTACCGGAAAAATTATTAGCTGGTACCTAAACGCTAAAGGTAGAAGTTTTCATGATAGCAATCGTAATGGAGTGACCGATTTTGTCAATAAGCTAACCGTTCCGCTGACATTTACCATCAGCCTGTCCTTATTATTTACTTTAGTATCTGGCGGCTTTCCTTATCTGGATGCAGTAGCGTCATCAACTCGGCCTATAATTTGGGTGGGCTTAGTATTTAGTACTTTATGGCTAGGTATTCGTATTATTAATTTCTTTGCCAATCGTTATCAAGATTTTCAAATTGAAAACTTAGGTGATGAGGATTTTGACAAAGTACGTAGTCGACGAACTTATGTCTCTGTATTTCGACGAGTATTTATCTTTGTCATGATTCTTGGTAGTTTTTGGATTGGGCTCAGTGAGTTCGCTAATATGGACGGCCTAGGCACTACATTGCTAACCTCAGCAGGTATCGCTGGTGTGGTTATTGGTATTGCAGCACAGCCAAGCTTAGGTAATATTATTGCCGGACTACAAGTGGCTATTACTCAGCCGATACGCATTGGTGATACAGTGATGATGGATGGCGAGTGGACGACTATAGAAGACTTACGCTATACCTATGCGATTTTGAAGACTTGGGATGAACGCCGTTTAATCGTACCGATGCGTAACCTTATCACTGAAAATATAGAAAACTGGTCACATACTGATGTGCATCAGACTTGCGTGGTTTATTTATATGTGGACTACGGTGCTGACATTGATGCTATTCGTCAGAAGTATTTTGAATTAGTCAAAGCCAATGAGCTGTGGGATGGAGAGACTGAGCCTGATCTACTAACGGTATCAGTCACTGAAACTACCATCAAGCTGCGGGGTAGTTTGGCCTCTGACGGGCCTGCAAATGCTTGGGCCCTAGAGTGTGCAGTGCGTGAGCAAATGTTAAGCTACCTCTATAAAGAGCAAAATTCATATTTACCTGTTGAACGTATTATTGTTAAAGGTAATAGCCATTAGGGTGTGTTGAGTACTTACAACCCCGCTCTATCAATAGCTTTCAAAAAAGCATTACTCTGTAGGTAATATTATTGAACACAGCAAGCTAGAGACTCTGAGCACAAGCGAAAATATAGCATGCGAGCAAGCGTCATATTTGCTATAATATGGCGTTATTTTAGCGGGATAATTAAGTCATTGTGAGCCATTAGCCGCTTTCTTGCTTATAGCTACTGACAATAGATTAATTGAGCACTGTTTTACTTCGCTTGGGCCTGGTCTTATGAGTAGCTAAGCATCGTTTGCATAAGGTCTAGTCAGGCTAAGCAAAAACCAATAGTAACTGTCTGTATTGAGCCGTTATTAATTATCAGTTGTTTCAACCCGCTCTAATTTATTATCTTGATCTCAAGCTCCCTCCCATCAAAATAACCACTATTAGGGGTATGTATGTTACGTATTGTCGATGAAGCCTTCACTTTTGATGACGTGTTATTGTTACCAGCCTATTCTGAAGTTCTCCCAAAAACAGCCAACTTAACCACGCGACTGACCAAAAGTATCACCTTGAACTTACCGCTAATTTCTGCGGCTATGGATACGGTTACAGAGTCTGAAATGGCCATTACTATGGCGCAGTTAGGCGGTATGGGTATTCTACATAAAAACATGGATATCATTCAGCAGGCAACCCAAGTTCGCCGAGTCAAAAAATTCGAAGCAGGTACGGTAGTAGATCCTATTACTGTCTATCCAGAGATGTCTATTGGTGAGCTGCTAAAGCTAACGCAAGACAACAATATCTCTGGGGTGCCAGTAGTTGAAAAAGGTACTGATAAAGTAGTAGGTATCGTGACCCATCGTGATTGGCGTTTTGAAACCAATCTGTCATTGCCAGTCAGTCATATCATGACGCCAAAAGAGCAGTTAGTCACCGTACATGAAGGTGAAAGCAATGAAAATATTAAAAAGCTGCTTCATGAGCATCGCATCGAAAAGGTTATTGTCATCGATGACGACTTCCGTCTGCGCGGCTTAATCACTGTTAACGACTTTGCCAAAGCCGAAAATAATCCTAACGCTTGTAAAGATGATCAAGGTCGTCTGCGTGTTGGCGCAGCAGTTGGTACTGGCGCAGATACTCAAGCGCGCGTTGAAGCTTTGGTTGGTGCTGATGTCGACGTCATCATAGTTGACACCGCACATGGTCACTCAAGAGGGGTGATCGATAAAGTTGCTTGGATCAAAAAGAACTTCCCGCATATTCAAATTATCGGTGGCAATATTGCTACAGGCGATGCCGCTAAAGCGTTACGTGATGCTGGTGCTGATGCCGTAAAAGTAGGGATTGGTCCTGGTTCAATTTGTACTACTCGTATTATTGCTGGTATTGGTGTTCCGCAAATCTCGGCTATCGATAATGTGGCTAGTGCGTTACAAGACAGTATCCCACTGATCGCTGATGGCGGTATTCGTTATTCAGGCGATATGGCTAAAGCTATCGCTGCGGGCGCTTCTTGTATTATGGTCGGCTCATTAATGGCAGGTACTGAAGAAGCACCAGGCGAAGTTGAGCTATTCCAAGGCCGTTATTACAAAGCTTATCGTGGTATGGGTAGTTTAGGAGCTATGTCAGGCGACAACGGCTCATCAGACCGTTACTTCCAAGACGCTAAAGATGGAGTCGAAAAACTGGTTCCTGAAGGTATCGAAGGTCGTGTGCCTTATAAAGGCCCAGTAGCAGGTATCGTCAATCAATTAGTCGGTGGCTTGCGCTCCTCGATGGGCTATACGGGTTGTGCCACTATTGAGGATATGCGCACTAAGCCGCAGTTCATCAAAGTGACTTCAGCTGGGATGAAAGAGTCGCATGTTCACGATGTGCAAATCACTAAAGAGGCGCCTAATTATCGAGTCAGTTAGGTCTTATTAGCTCTCAGATACAGACAGTCAACGATGCTTATACATTGTTGACTGTTTTTTTTGTAAAATAAGTAAGCTTTAGCAATAACAGAGGTTGTTTTTGGCGGTTTAGGTTATGATGGTTTTTTTAAAAATTCTAAACTCAGATTACTACTATAGCGCTTTAAACAATATTAATAAGCTAGTAGATTTAGAAAATAGTTTAATAAGAGAGGTCTTAGTATGTTGATGCTCAAGGTCTTAGCGTTTTTATGAGTTAGCAAAAGGATATAAATATAATGAGTTACTTTGGTACTGATGGTATTCGTGGAAAGTTCGGTGAGTTGCCTATCACCCCTGATTTTATTTTAAAGCTAGGCTACGTCACTGGACAAGTGCTTATAGAAAACAGCAACAGTAGCCGTAGACCTAGCGTAGTGATTGGTAAAGATACTAGACTATCAGGTTACGTGATTGAAGGTGCACTGCAAGCAGGTTTTAATGCTGCTGGGGTCGATGTACATATGCTAGGGCCTCTACCCACACCAGCTATCGCTCATTTAACTCGTAGTTTTAATGCTGATGCAGGGGTAGTTATCTCCGCCTCTCATAATCCTTATTTTGATAACGGTATTAAGCTGTTTTCAGGAGATGGCAAAAAGCTAACTGATGAGATGCAAAACGCTATTAATGACAAGTTAAGGGCCATTATGAGCCCTGCAGATGGCGCAGATGCTAGCGAGTTAATGCCCATAGTAGATCCGGCAAACTTAGGTAAAAACCATCGTATCGATGATGCAAAAGGCCGTTATATAGAATTCTGTAAAGGCAGCTTCCCTTATCAATATGATTTGGCTCATTTGACGGTAGTGATAGATTGCGCTAATGGAGCAGGTTATAGCGTAGCGCCTAGAGTATTGCGTGAGCTTGGCGCTACAGTAATAGCAATCAATAATAAACCAGACGGTCTCAATATCAATGCTGATTGTGGTTCTACCCATCCTGAAGGCTTGCAAAAAGCAGTGATAGAATATAATGCTGATGTCGGTATCGGCCTCGATGGTGATGGCGATCGTATCGTCATGGTCGATGAAATGGGCAACCTAATCGATGGCGATGGTATTCTCTATCTATTAGCGACGCAAGGTAAGCAACAAGCCGCTGGGGTAGTGGGCACTTTGATGAGTAACATGGGCTTAGAGTTAGCCTTACAAAAGCTCGGTATTGGCTTTACTCGTGCTAAAGTCGGCGATCGCTATGTAATGCAAGAGCTAGACGCTAACGGCTGGATACTAGGTGGCGAGCCCTCAGGACATATATTGTGCTTAGATAAGAGCCGTACTGGTGATGCTATTATCGCCGGTTTACAAGTACTAGCCGTGATGCAAGAGCAAGATAAGGCTTTGAGTGCCCTTACCGAAGGTTTTGAAGTATTGCCGCAAAAGCTAGTCAATATACGTCTAGCAAAAATGCAAGACCCTTTTGCTCATGCAGAATTAGTGAGCGCTTTTGATAAAGCAACAGCGACTTTAAAAGGTCGTGGCCGTCTACTTATTCGCCAGTCAGGTACTGAGCCGATGATCCGAGTAATGGTTGAATCAGACGATGAGATAGAGTGTGATGTTATGGCCAACGGCTTAGCTGATCATATCAAAGCAGTGCTAAGTTAACAGCTGATCATACTAGCTGCATGATATAAGCTATAATGAACAAGCTGTATTTTATACCTAGTAATAATAATATCAATAACCGACTAAGGATAAGTTATGAGCATGGATTTCACCGATCAGCGTTTGTCATACGAGAAAGGTACTCTCGATCAACAGTCAGTGCCAGCCTCTCCATTTGAGCTGCTAAGAAGCTGGGTTAACGAAGCAACTGACCAGCAAGTAAAAGAACCTTATGCGATGAGCTTAGCCACTTGCGGTGCTGACCAAAAGCCAAGCGTACGTATTGTGCTGATGCGCGAGATTACCGACAAGGGCGTAGTGTTTTATACCAATTATGATAGCGCTAAAGGGCAAGATATCGCCGAAAATCCTAACGCTGAAGTACTGTTCTTCTGGCATGAGCTTGAACGTCAAATTCGTATCAGTGGTCACGTCGCTAAGATTGATGCTGATAAGTCAGCTGAATACTTCCAAAAGCGTCCGCATGACAGCCAAGTCGGTGCGTGGGTTAGTCAACCACAAAGTGGTGTAGTTGCTAGCCGTGCGCTAATGGAAGATAAGTTCGAACAGCTACAAAATGAATATCCACAAGGCGAAAAGGTGCCGACTCCAGCTTTTTGGGGTGGCTATGAGATTACTATTAATGAGATTGAATTTTGGCAAGGTCGCGCCAATCGGGTACACGACCGTATTGTCTATAGCCATGATGCGGATAGTACCGACTGGACTACTAAGCGTCTATTGCCATAAACATTCAAGCGCTAGTTAGCTAATAGCATATTTTTAACACTTTGTTTTGAACGATGTGTTTCTAATGATTTGCTTTAAAAGCTATACTTTTAATGATTTTTTTAGCAGTAAAAAGCCACTCTCAAGCCATATTTTAATAAGGCTTATCGAGTGGCTTTTTATTAATCAGTTTTACCAACAGCTAATTATAATCAATATTTTTTCTACTTTTAGCGGTTAGCAGTACCAGCCTCAGTACTAGAACCATTACCAGCATTAGTATCAACATCCACTGAGACTGACATACCAGGACGCAACTGTGCTAGACCTGCTTGGCCTTGATCTAAGTCAATACGTACTGGGATACGCTGAGCTATTTTAATATAGTTGCCTGTAGCTGGGTTAGCAGCGCCAGCACTGAACTCGCTGCCAGTAGCCGGTGAAATATTACTAACACGACCACTGAACTTCACCCCGCCTAGAGCATCGACGTGAACCGTAGCCCCTTCACCTATCTTCATATTAGCTACTTGGGTTTCTTTAAAGTTGGCAATAATCCATACGCCTTTTGGCACAATATACATCAGCTGAGTACCAGCATTAACGAACTGTCCTACTTGCACACTGACTTGACTGAGCTGTCCAGCTTCAGGAGCGCTAATAATAGCATTATCTAAATTAATCTGTGCTTGCTTAGCTGCCGCTTCAGCATTTTTAATATTGGCATCTAGTGATGAGCGATTACCGCTGGTCTTCTTGCTGGCTTGTTTGGCGGCTTGTAGATTAGCTTGGGCTTGCTGGACGGCGGCTTGAGCTTTAGCCAGTTGCGCTCTAGTATGAGCCACTTCTGCCTTTGACACAGCACCGATAGAATCCAAGCCTTGATAGCGATTGACATCTTCTCGAGCGCTATCAACACTCACCTTAGCACTATACAAGTCAGCCTCGCGCGCCTCGATTTGCGCCTGACTAGTACCAGTATCTTGCTCGTTGCTAGAGCGGTTAGAGACTGCTACTTCAATATTGGCCTGAGCCTGTTCTAGCTGCTGCTGAAAAGTGCGATCGTCTATCTTGATTAGCAGATCACCAGTTTTTACATTGGCGAAGTCTTCCACATTGACCTCAGTGACATAGCCTGATACTTGCGAGCTAATGACCGTAGTCTGACCTTTGACAAAGGCATTATTAGTCTGCTGAACAGTCGGGGTGAAAGGCGGTAGTTTCCAAGCATAGAGTATCAGTGCTACCCCAATGATAATCAGCGCAATCAACAAGCCTAAATTAAGATAAGACTTCTTTTTAGGAGACCAGCCTTCAGCACTAGGGATAGGTTCTTTAGGTGGCATTGGTGGCTGATCAGCTTCAGCGGTCACTGGCTCTGTGGTTGATGAAACAGCAGCTGGCGAAACCTCATTAGATTCTGCTGTTAGGTTATCGTCTTGCGTAGGTGTGATGACCGTTTTGCTTAAACTAGTACTAGGCTCTATTGGGGCTTTTGGCGCTGTAGCGTCAGTTGGCATCTGAGCTTGTTGGCCCTTGTTGTCAGTGCCATTGGTTTTATCTGGGCTCACGAGGCGCTCCTAAAAATTTGAATAAACATAAAAAGTAACTTCTATAGTAATAGGGTCTATTAAACATTAACCAATAGTCACTATTGATAGCTAGTAAGGCAAAGTATACCAACAGTGATTAGCGTTATTTTGGTTCACGCATTTTAGCAATGGCAGCCAGCTCTTTAGCCAATGGATTAATTTTATGATAGCGATAATATAAGTAATTAACCAATAGAATAATGACAGTAATAGTCGCTATACTACCCATCAAAAAGAATAAATCATCATAAGCTGCGACCGTCGCTTGCTGCTGAACGCCTTGTAATACTCGTGCTACTGCGGCAACGCTTGCTTGTGCTGAATCCGTAGTTTGGCTCAATAAGCCACCACGTATCCCTGCCACTTGTCCCGCTAGCGCAGGATCGCCTAAATTTACAGTGCCAACCATATCGGCATAATGTACCTTAGTGCGAATGGTAGTGAAAGCCTGAATAGCAGCAGCACCAGCAAGGCCACCAATAGTTTGTGAGATACCAAAGATCACCGAAAAGCTAATGATGTAGGCTGGGCCATTAGCCAGCGCACGAAACATACCCTCAAACACCATCGGCCCCATAAAATAAATGGCGGCAAAGGCAATCATAAACTGACTGGCATAAAACATATAAGGCGCTGAGTTCACTGATACGCCGGTGTCTATCCAAGCGCCTAAAGCAATCAATGCTACCGCAAAGATAACCGGTCGGCGTAATTCCATCGCATTAGTACGAAAAACACTAATCGCTAAAGCTAGTACACTGGCTGCCAGTACCACTATATAAAAAGCAATCAATTGATCGTTGCCGTAGCCTAAGTTGGCTAATAATCCTGCTGCGCCCACGCTCTGCTCAGACAGCAAAATTCGCATGGTTGCACCAGTAATCATAAAAGCAATAATGTTGCGGCTACGCATCCAACGTACTTGTAGCATAGGATTTTTGCGATGAGTTTCGATCCATAGCGCAATACTAATAGTAATCACTGCGATAATAAGGGGATAACTCAGCCAAGGCGTGCTCCACCATTGAATCCTACCTTGTACGAAGAATACGCATAATGCGGCTAAACCACTAGCAAAAAAGGCAAAGCTCAAAATATCGAGTTTCTCAAATACCTTTTCGGTAATGCCTGCTGGCAGCTCGAGAATATTAATTAAGCCAAAGCAAATCAGCGCTAAGCCTACCTCAAATAGAAATAGATTCTCTAGCTGACCGTCGACCGCAAGGTAAGGGGAGATAATACGTGATAACGGAATACCTAGCTGTACTAAGCCAAAGCCCAAAATTAAGCCACTAATACGCTTAGCTGCTGGCATTCCTTGCAGACAATAAAATATCGATAGCACAGTCATAGCACTAGCGACCACACCACTAAAGCCCCTCGCCACAATTTCTAAATAATAAGAGTCAATTTGGATGCCCGTAGTAGTCGTTAATAGGCCACTACTGACTAGCCACTGCATGCTAGTGGCGGTTAATAAAAAGAATAAAGTAATTTTGCTAAATAGTGACATACCAAACTGCTGACGTATCTTGTATAGCAGGACGGTAATACAAGCATTAGTCATATTATAAGCGACCGATATCCAGCCACCTTCGACTGGGGTCAGACCCATTTCACCTTGAATTTGAGTTAGATTGGCTACTAACAGACCGTTTTGAAAGCTGGCGGTCAAACCAATAAAGATACCGATGAGCAGATAGAGTACCTTGCGGGGCACAGGATGATCGGGGGTAGCAGGCGAGCCCACCATAAACGGCTGTTCATGCGGCTTAAACTGATATTCGTTACTCATGAGGGTACAGAATTCTATGTAGAGAAAAGAGGTAAGGACTTAGCCAGTCTTTAAAATCAGCAAAAATACTATCAAAGTAAAGCTAAGACCCATTTAAAAGAATAAAGACAGGGCTATTTGTTGCCACAAGTTCCTTAAACTATGCGCTTACAATGATTCTATTAGACCGTTTTACTGCTACTTTAAAAACACTATATTTTAAAAAAACGGCATAAATTCGCTTATAAAGCAGTAGCTAACGAAAGCCTATCAGTGCAAAAGTCTAATATTTAACAAACTTTCGACTACCATACAAAAAATAGCCCAAGAGTCGCTTGAGCTATTTTATCATATTTTTAGTTAGGCGTTTATTTGCTTACAGTGGCTAGTTCAGGTTTAAACTCTACTCTCGAGTTTCATCGTGATTAGCTTCTAGACGCATTGCCCGTTGATAGCTATCGAGACTGGCAAGCTGCAGCGCATACTGTTTGATATGGGGGTAATTATCCAATTGCTTGCGTTTAGCGAGCATAATTAGATCAAAAGACAACATAAAATCAGCACCACTAAGCTTATTGCCGACAATAAAGGACTTACCCTTAACTACTGTGTTCAAATAACTCAGCAGTCTATTTTTTTCTTCACTAATATAACTATCTAGAAAAGCATTATCGACTATCCCTGATTTTTTGGTGAATAGCTCAAGCAATAAAGGCACCATTAGCGAACTTTCAGCAAAATCAATCCATTGTAAATAGTGGCCATAGTCAGTGCTTGTAGAGGCCGGTCGCAAACGCTCTGGTGCAAAGCGTTCAATCAATAACTGAGTGATGGCACCTGACTCTGAATATAACTCACCATCCATCTCGATGACTGGTGATTTACCTAGTGGATGCACCGCTTTTAAACTATCGGGTGCTAAATTAGTCTGCGCATTACGCTGATGACTAATAATCTCATAAGGTTGGCCCAATTCTTCTAACAGCCATAAAGTACGCAGTGAGCGAGATTGGTTAAGATGATGCAGTCTGATCATGATAGTAGCCTTGGTTGCAGTAATGCTTTTTATTAACGTTGCAGCCTTGCGAGTAAGCGCTTGGCAGCTTCTTCTGATGATGCTGGATTTTGTCCGGTGATTAATAAACCATCTTCAACCACATAAGACTGCCAATCAGCGACCTTTTGATAGTTACCACCATTAGCTTTTAGCGCATCTTCTACTAAGAATGGCACGACATCAGTCAGACCAACTGCCTCTTCTTCTGAGTTAGTAAAGCCAGTAACTGTCTTGCCTTTAACTAAGTATTCACCGTCAATTTTGACATTCTTTAAAGCAGCAGGCGAGTGACAAACAAAAGCAACAGGCTTGTCTTGCTTAACAAAAGTCTCAATCAAATTGATAGAGTCTTTATCAACTGCTAAGTCCCATAGTGGACCGTGACCACCAGGATAAAATACTGAATCAAAATCTTCAGCTTTCATATCAGCCAGTTTTTTAGTATTGGCAAGATGCTGTTGAGCATCAGTGTCGTCTTTAAAACGTGTGGTATCTTTGGTTTGCGTATCTGGCGTATCGCTACTAGGATCAAGTGGCGGTTGACCGCCAGCAGGAGAGGCAATAGTAACCTTTGCTCCAGCGTCAAGAAAAGCGTAGTAAGGGGCGGCAAATTCTTCTAGCCAAAAGCCCGTTGTTTTACCAGTATCACCTAGACGATCATGGGAAGTAAGTACCATTAGAATATTCATGTTTATCCTTATTTATTAGTTTTTATTCATTTACCTTTAGGGTTAGTAAGCAGTATTTGTAAAAATAAATAAAAGCTGACTACTAACCGTAGCTGTTTTTTACTGTGATTACTGATGAATAATGTTAAAAATTAGTTAACTTCAGCAACTTTTATTACTGTTTTGCCAAAATTGTTACCCTCTAGCATGTCAAAGAACGCTTGTGGCGTTTGAGATAAACCTTCGACTTGATGTTCTTTAGTTTTTACGGTGCCAGACTCGACCCAAGCACTCATAGTTTTTAGAAACTCTGGGAAATGGTCACCATATTCTTCAAAGATAATAAAGCCTTTGATCGTTAAGCGTTTACTGAGAATATTACCCATCAGCAAACCTAAACGGTCTTTACCTTCTGGCAACTCAGTGGCGTTATATTGTGATACTAAGCCACATACTGGAATACGGGCATGAGCATTCAATAAGGGCAATACCGCATCAAGTACTTTGCCACCGACATTTTCATAATAGATATCGATACCTTGTGGGCAGGCAGCTTTTAGCTGCTCGGCAAAGTCATCAGCGTGATGATCAATACAAGTATCAAAGCCTAATTCATTAACAGCATAAGCACATTTTTCTGCCCCGCCAGCCACGCCTACAGTATGTAAACCTAACTGCTTACCGACTTGACCGACGGTTGCGCCAACAGGACCAGTAGCTGCTGCTACTACTAAGGTTTCGCCTTTTTGCGGCTTACCAATATCGGTCAGACCCATATAGCCCGTAAAGCCGGGCATACCCAACACCCCTAAGCCGTACGAAGGGTTGGCCATATCTTTATCGAGTTTTAGTACGCCCTCGCCCTCGCTGACGCTATAGTCCTGCCAGCCTGAATTCGATACTACTAAGTCACCGACGGAGAAATTAGCCAAGTTAGACTCGACTACCTGCGCCACAGTTCCACCCAGCATTACATCCCCTACCTGTAACGGGTCGGCATAGCTGGCAGCATCACTCATACGTCCGCGCATATAAGGGTCAAGCGATAAGTATATAGTGCGCAATAACATCTGACTTTCATTTGGGGTAGGAATACTACCAACAGCCAATTCAAAGTTATCGGCAGTCGGTGCGCCATGTGGGCGACTAGCCAGTTTGATTTGACGGTTTGATTTGACGGTTTGTTGTTGTTCAAATTGAGTATCAAAGCTCATGGTAAGCTCCTTATTTTATTTATAATGGCTGGTGATGTTTATTTAATATTAGTAGCTGCTGGCCAGTGAGCAGCTACTATTTAGTGCTTTTTAAACGCATAGTTTCAGGCTTTAGTGTTAAGCAGGACTAGTTAACGCCCGCTCTAGAATACGGCGTGACACTGCTAAGTCATTGTTACCATGCTCACCCAGCTTGACCATTTTATGCACCTCTAACTGCTTGATGATAGGATCAATAGCCGACTGATCTAAGTCAGCGTCCGCTAGGCTGACTGGTAGCCCAAGCTCACGGAAGAAGTTTTCGGTGTGGACGATAGCCGCCTCAATAGTCGCCTCGTCATCCTGCGATGCATCAGAAGTGATATTCCAGACATTACGTGCGTATTGCAGCAACTTATCTTTTTTGCTGTCCTTCAATTCACGCATGACGGATGGTAAGACAATCGTTAGAGTACGAGCATGGTCGATTGCATGCAATGAGGTCAACTCATGACCAATCATATGCGTTGTCCAATCCTGTGGTACACCAGTACCAATCAGGCCATTAAGCGCCATGGTTGCGGTCCACATTAGGTTTTTACGTGTCTCTAAATTTTCTGGATCCGCTTTAACCGCAGCGCCTTCTTCAATCAGAATTTTTAGCAAGCTCTCAGCGAAGCCATCTTGCACTTTTGCATTGACTGGGTAAGTCAGATACTGCTCTATCACATGCACAAACGCATCAGCAACACCGTTCATCACTTGACGTTCAGGTAAGGTGAAAGTTTTAGTAGGGTCTAAAATAGAGAATTTAGGGAAGGTAAGCGGGTTACCAAACGGTAGTTTTGCTTGGCGTTCACTATAGTTGATCACTCCGCCTGAATTCATCTCAGAGCCAGTCGCTGGAATAGTTAACACGGCTCCTAAGTCGATAGCAGAATCAAGATTTCTACAATAACTAGTAAGGGCATCCCAAGCTTGTTCACGTGATACTGTGCCATCTTCTTCAGTAAGTGATGACACTAGCGCCACAAATTTACTGCCATCAATCACTGAACCACCACCGACCGCTAATAAGAAGTCAATATTATGCTCATTGACCATATCAGCCGCTTTTAGCAAAGTAGTAAATTCTGGGTTGGCCTCAATACCGCCAAACTCAAATACTTGACGTTCACCATTTGCAGATAGAGCGTTTTTTACTTCATCTAAGGTGCCAGTACGTTGCGCTGAACCGCCACCATAAGTAATAAGTACGCGAGCATTAGTCGGAACTAATTCTGATAATTGTTTGATTTGGTTCTCGCCAAAGACGATGCGTACTGGATTGTAATATTGGAAATTATTCATAAGATTCCTAATGGGTATAAGAGTATGTTAAGTATTAAATGAGGGTGGTAATCCTCAATGGAGGTTATGCATATTGTTTGCATCTGCCCGCATTGTACATTAATTAGACCGGTCGTCTAGTAGTCATTTATTAATAGTTACAAAACTATCTTATAGACGCCTAACAAAAATCAGTGTTAAGTAGGGGTATATGAGCGATACTCTAGGTTAAGAAAATCTAATTGAATGCTAACAGGACTAACTATGAAAGGGTTGAGTAAATAGCTAAGCAAATAAAGCGCTACTAGCGCCCTATTTCAGCGGTAACCATTTGCCAGACTTCTGCTAATGGTGTATCAGTCTGACTGATTTTGGCGATCAAACTAGCACCCAACCAAGCGAAGTACCAACGCTTCGCTATACTCTCAGCAGAGCGGTTGGCAGGGTGAGGCACGGAGTGATCTAGCCAACCGGCTTTAATTTGGGTGGCCAACCAGTTTATGGTTTGCTGATAGCCTTGATGCAATACTTTACGCATTGGCTCTGACATATCAGCAACTTCGGCGCTGAGCTTCACCACTAAGCACTTCTCATGATCACAGCCATTCTGCTGGGTGTCATACCAGTTTTGGAAGTAGTCATAGAGTTTCTGTTGAGCGCTGCTGTCTTGCTCATCGATGATCTCTAGGCGTCTCTTATAACGAGTGAAATAGTAACTAATTATGGCTTCACCAAAGGCTTCTTTGGAGGCAAAGTAATGATAGAAGGAGCCTTTAGGTACCCCAGCAGTATCTAATATTTGCTTGATGCCGACAGCTGTAAACCCTTTTTGAGATATCAACTGGTAGCCTGTAGTCAATAGATGCATTTTAGTGTTTGACAGGCTAGTATCTGAGGCAAAAGAGTCTGGTAATATGCTAGTAGTAGACATAAAGGTTATGTCCTCCTTATTTTGTATAGTTAAAGCAGATAGTGATTGTTTTAATTATAAGCAACAGTAGTTGTCTGCAACAAGAAATCACTTTGAGACTTTGAGACTTTGAAAATTTTAAACTTTGAGTGTTATTAGTAAACAAGTTACGTTTATTCAACAAACAATAGTATGAATGCTGTCTTGTTTTTATAGCGTATATGGTAGCATTAGACCAGTCGTCTAGCAAGTTAGATTTAGTTATCCTGCTATGGTAAGCGCTGTGCTATGGTAAACGCTGTCATATTTTGTTTTGAGTTTTGGACTAAATATTCTCACCTTAAGCATTAGCGTTTATGACTAAAGCAAATAGCCTCTACTTACTGTTAATACTTGCTGACTATTAATATCTACCTAATAAATTTAATTTGAATAAAAATAGGAACCATTATGTCAAACAATAAGCCTAACACTGACCTTTATAGCGATTTTCAGCTACAGTATATTGCTGGTGAATGGCAGCAAGGTAAGGACGAAGGTATCAATACTGACACTAACCCGTTCAATGGTGAAACTTTAGTAGAAATTAAACAAGCCAATAAACAACAGCTCGATCAGGCTTATAAAGCTGCCGTGACGGCTCAAGTGCAATGGGCACAAGTAACGCCTGCGGAGCGTGCAAGCTTAATGCACAAAGTGGTCGACATTTTGGATCAACGTCAAGATGAGATTATCGATTGGCTAGTAAAAGAGTCGGGCAGTACACGTATTAAAGCAATGGTAGAGTTCAGTAGTGCTCGAGCGATTACCGTAGAAGCAGCTAGTTATCCCAATCGTGTCCATGGCGAGATTCGCGCTTCAAAGATTCCAGGTAAAGAGAATTTTATTTATCGTGAGCCTATCGGAGTAATTGCTGTTATTAGTCCATGGAATTTCCCATTCCATCTGACTCAGCGTTCTATTGCTCCAGCCTTAGCGCTTGGTAATGCGGTAGTGCTCAAGCCTGCTAGCGATACCCCAGTTACTGGCGGTTTGTTATTAGCCAAAATATTTGAAGAAGCAGGTCTCCCTAAAGGTTTGCTTAGTGTCATCGTTGGCGCAGGTAGTGAGATTGGGGATGCCATCGTTACTCACGATACGCCAAGTTTAGTCTCGTTTACTGGCTCAACGGCAGTGGGGAAACATATTGGTGAGCTGGCTAATAGCGGCAATTATATTAAGAAGTTAGCATTGGAATTAGGCGGCAATAATCCGTTCGTGGTATTAAAAGATGCCAATATTGACAACGCTGTCAAGGCGGCGGTGTTCGGTAAGTTCTTACACCAAGGTCAAATCTGTATCGCTATCAATCGCATTATCGTTGAAGATGAGATTTACGACGATTTCGTAGCGCGTTTTCATGCTCATGTTAAGACGCTAAAAGTAGGTGACCCTAATGAGCAAGATACGGCGATTGGTCCGATCATTAATAAAAAACAGTTGGAATCGCTAAAAGATAAAATTGCCAAAGCTAAAGAGGCGGGTGCAAACATGATCATGGGCGGTGAAATCAAAGGGCAACTGGTGCCCCCACATATCTTTACTGAAGTAACAGCTGATATGGACTTGTCTTGCAATGAAATCTTTGGTCCCTTAGTCGGAATTATTCGTGCCAAAGATGAACAGGAAGCTTTAGTCATCGCTAATGATACGGAGTATGGCTTATCAAGCGCCGTATTCACCGAAGATATGCAAAAAGGCTTACGCTTTGCTCGTGGTATCAAGGCGGGCATGACCCATATTAATGACATCACTGTTAATGATGAAAGTAATGCGCCCTTTGGCGGAGAAAAGAACTCCGGTATTGGCCGTTTTAATGGTGAATGGGTACTAGAAGAGTTCACTACTTTGCATTGGATTTCGGTGCAACATACGCCTCGTGATTATCCGTTCTAAATACTTTGATTAAGTTTTTAGTATAAAAAAGACTGCCTTTGGGTAGTCTTTTTTTACAAAATTTGTCAGTAGCCCCTTATCAAAAATAACGCTATTCTATTCTGAACTTGCTATGTCATTACTCATAACATTACTTAGCATGGAAACCTAACAAGCCCTGTATTTCCTCGATAGTCATATGCCTAACAAGCGCCTGATCTTCTACTGATAAGCGGTTGGTATGCTCTTTTATCATGGTATAAAGACTGCGGGCGATATCAGATGTCGAGGCATAATACATTTGTGGTTCTTCTTGCGTAAGTTTCATCAAAAACCTATCGATAATTTTACGTTTTTGAACAGCAGCGTTTACTTCAGTCATGGCAATCTCCTAGGTGTAGACCATTTAAGCAGTCAGTGTAAATATAGTCAATGTTTATACACAGTATCCTGCCAATAAAGGCTAGAATCGATAGAAGGATTAACAAGCTTTATGCGCTAGCTAGATTTTTAAATATTATAATTTAAATCAGCTGTTTTATTAACAGCGTTTGAGCCTTTAGGAACTTAAAATATGTTAAATCAGCCTGTCGATACCCTGTTGAATACTTTAGCTGCTGACGGCTTAGGACAAAAGGTGGTCCTAGTATTATTTCATAATGATCTACGCCTAAATGACAATGCTACTCTGCAAAGGGCTGCGCAGTTAGCGAGCTCTACTGATGGGCGCTTGATATTAGTTTATGCGCAGGAGTTGTTAAATACCCGCAATCAAAACAACTGGAGTCAAGCCTATTATTTTGATGACATGGGCGGGGCCCGCCAGCAGTTTTTGCTCGAGAGTTTAGCGGATCTAGATCAGTCGTTACAGCGCCTTGATAATAGATTGTTATATCTAAAAAATCGTCATTTAAACTCAGAGCCAGAGCCAGATAGTTTTAGTCAGCTATGCCAGTTGATTGAAGCGCAACAAGTCACTGATATCTGCATCAGTCAAACAGCTGACTACGCCCAGAACCAAGCTTATCAGGCCTTACAGACCAAATATGCGCAGATAAAATGGCACAGTCAGTCAACTACTACTTTGTTTGCAGTTATGCCTACCGAAGACTTGCCGCCAAGCTTTACTCAATTCCGCAAAAAAGTTGAAGCCCAGCATAATTTATTGACGGCTGCAAAAGATATTGCTATTAGCCCGACACCAACAGCGCTGCCCCCACTACCAGAGGCTATGACTATTAGCACAGCGACTAATAGGCAGTGGTTTTTTGATCCGCAAAGCTCTAATAATCAAAGTTCTGCTACTCAAACCTTTGACCTTCAAGCACCAGCTGAATTTATAGGCGGCGAATCTAACGCTATACTTCACCTAAATACTTACTTCGATTCTGACGCCCCTAGCACTTATAAGACCACTCGTAATGCCCTAGATGAGTGGACACACTCTACCAAGTTTTCAGCTTGGCTTGCCAATGGTTCGTTGTCGGTTAAGGTATTGCTCAATCGTCTACGTCAGTATGAGCGTGAGGTGATAGCTAATGGCTCAACTTATTGGATATGGTTTGAGCTCCTATGGCGTGAGTACTTTTATTGGTATGCTGTGGTCCATCAAAAAAATCTATTCTTATTGCAAGGTATTGCCCAGCATAAGCCGACCACGACTTTTAATAACAAGCGTTTAGTACAATGGCAAAATGGCGAAACCGCTTATCCTATCGTTAACGCTTGTATGAAACAGCTGAATCATACTGGTTATATGTCTAATCGTGGTAGACAAATAGTAGCTAGCTGCTTTATTCATGAGTTGGGTCTCGATTGGCGCTATGGAGCCACTTATTTTGAGCAGCAGCTAATTGATTACGATGTCGGCAGTAACTGGGGTAATTGGCAATATTTGGCTGGAGTAGGTGCAGATCCTAGAGGTTGTAGACAGTTCAATCTAAAAAAACAAAGCCAGCAGCATGATCCCAAAAATGAATTCATTGATAAATGGACTTGATGGATAAGATAGTTATTTAAAATAGCTATCTAAGATTTAGCATAACCTCAGCAACCGCAGTGACTGCAGCAACCCAAAGCCGAGTTAGTAAAGGGCAGCATTAATAAAATACGCTATAGTTGATACCGAATATAATAGATACAGTACTTTATTAGGCGAGAATGGATGAGTTTTTTTGGCTTGCTGTGCCTATGCCGACAGAGGCTGCAAAAAACTGATCTTAATCTCGCTGTATCGTTTTTACCATGAACTGACTATATTAATAAAAAGAAACTAGCTTATGAAAAAACCTAGCCCTTATTTAACCTTTGCCGGTACTATTCCGTTTATAGCTGGCGCTATCCTGTTGATTATGGGAGTAGATGCGGTACGAGTGTTTGGCAAGACTGAGCATATCTTAGCCGTTTATGGCTTAGTAATTGCCACTTTTATGGCAGGCGCACAGTGGGGTAATCATTTAAGCTTAACTGATGATAACCGCTGGGCGGTCAGACTGCCTATAGCTAGCAATGTTGTTGCGCTTATATTGTGGCTTGGATTTTTGACATTATCAGCTGTTGGTTTTATGGCGTTGCTCATCTTTGCCTTTATTAGTTTGCTCATGGTCGATTACGGTCTCTATCAAGCGCAGATCATTAGCCCTGATTATTTTACAGTTAGGAAGTATGTCACAGCGATAGTAGTGGTGGCGCTAATAGTTGCGGTGTGGCAGATGTAAATCATAAGACTTTACTAATTTGCTAGCTGAGAGGTGAGTATTTAGGCCATGGCTGTCTAAACTCCTGTGCGCGCTTATTGTATAATCTATAACATTCATTTAAAATATATATTTAAGCTAGTGTTTATAGCATCTAGCTAACATTGAGCTATCACTAAGCTAGCATCGAGCTAAAATCTATTGTAAGAAGACTGCCATGCAACCCATCAAGTTACCTAGCCATCCGCCAAAGTCTGTGCATCCTATCCTTAATTTAAGCTTCCGTATATTCTTTAGTGCCGCAGCGATATTTGCCATTATTACGATGCTATTATGGGTATTAGTATCTACTGGGCACACTGGTATTGATGCGCAAACCCTAAATCCGTTATATTGGCATGGCCATGAGATGATATATGGCTATGCTCTAGCAGTAGTGGCTGGGTTTTTATTGACCGCAGTGAAGACTTGGACTGGGGTGATGATGCCGCATGGCTATAAACTGCTGGCTATTTTTAGCTGTTGGGCGCTGGCACGTTTAAGCTGGTTAGCCTTTGGCCTAGGTATTGATTTTGGTTTAAATCTAGGGGCTGAGCATGGCGCAGGCCTGCTCTACGTAGCGGCAGGGTTCGATATGTTATTTATAGGGTCGATGGCTTTTGTTATCTTTCGAGCTGTGCTGCAAGTTAAGCAATATAAGCAGATGGGTATTTTGGCTAAGTTGTTGCTACTAACCTTAGGTAATGGCTTGTGCTATTGGGGTATTATAAGCGCCGACATGGCAACCACTAAGCTGGGAGTATATTTAGGGTTTTATCTGATCATTGGTTTAGTGCTGACTATTGGCAGGCGAGTAGTACCCTTCTTTATCGAGCGTGGGCTTAATATCGATAGTACAGAAGCTATTAAAGTACGTAATAGTCAAGTGCAGGATATTACCAGCTTATTATTTTTCTTAGCCTTTTTCATTGTGGATTTATTTTATCCTAATAAGTATTTACTGACTATCACTGCCTCAGGGGTCGCCGTAGTCAATATTGTGCGTTTAGTAGGCTGGTACCATCCGGGTATTTGGCAAAAGCCTTTATTATGGTCATTGTTTAGCGCATTTTTAGGGATGTGTTTGAGTTTCTTATTATATGCTTTACAGCCTTGGTTTGGCTTTAATCATAGTATCGCTGTGCATGGCCTAGCGATTGCAGGAGTTGGGATGATGACTCTTTCTATGATGGCTAGAGTGTCGCTAGGACATACTGGACGTAGTATTCATAAGCCGCCCAATAGCGTCAAATTAATGTTTGGCCTGATGATATTAACGTTTGTCAGTCGAGTGCTATTACCGCTAGTCGATATGAGCCATTATCTATTATGGATTATGCTCGCTCAAGGGGCTTGGATTGGCTGTTTTGTACTATTTTGCTTTAGTTATTTACCGCTGCTGGCGCGTCCACGTCCAGATGGATTATTTGGCTGATTGACGCCTATTTAATAATCAGCTCCTTAATAAAACTTATTTCATAAAAAGATATTTAATAAAAGATTACTACTTAATAAGGAAGTCACTCGATGCGACTAACCAATTACAGTGACTATGCGCTACGCTCGTTGATTTATTTGGCGGTCAAACCAGAACCGCATAGGCTAGCCAATATCAGCGATATTGCAGATAGCTATAATATCTCTAAAAGCCATCTTACTAAGATCATTCATCAGTTGGGTCAGCTTGGCTATATAGACAGTGTGCGTGGTAAGAATGGGGGTATTCGTTTAGCATGTGCGCCAAAAGACATTAATTTAGGGGTGTTGATTAAGCAAATCGAACCGGATTTTGCTTTAGTGGAGTGTTTTGTAGTGCCTGCCACTAACAATGAAACACGCAAAGGGCAACCAGATTCAGAGCTGATCCTTATAGATACTACAGCATTACCCTCTATATCTAAGCTAGGCTGTGTTATCAGTCCGGTGTGCCAATTAAAATCGGTGTTTTTTGAGGCGTTGACTGCGTTTATGCGTGTACTTGAGCGCTATACTTTAGCTGACATTATTAATAATGAGGCGCAACTTGCTGAGCTTTTGAGCTAGCTGATGGTTAGTCCTTAAAAACTGCTTTAGAATTATCATATTATCTATAGCCCACGCATTTAGCTACTAGCCCGCTTAGGCCATAAGCAAAAAAACGACTATAAAAGTCGTTTTTTTTATGCTAATTTTTAATCAAGTCTATAGTCACAGATCGGCAATTACTGGCTTATCTGCTCTACAGTACGGCTGCCTTGTGGCTGTACAGGTCGGTTATTACCTTCATATAAATCAGTCATGATAGCAAGCTGATCGCCGGCAAGCTCAAGCGGTTGCTTAGTGACATACCACTGGACTTGTTCTGAACATGGCGGGGTGGTCAGTGAGCCATCGTAATGATAAAACGTGGGCATGGCTGGAATCAATGCTGATAAATCAACGTTATGAGCGGTAAAATCTACTTTATTAGCCGCACTTAATTGAGAGCCGTTTAATAGTGTCGCTAAAGTACTATTAGCTGACCCTTGCTTTAACATAACCCCAACTACAGCTAAGTTGCCAGCGCTATTGGCATGGACAAAGTGTATCTCAGCTGGATAATTTTGCCCACCGAATTGATGCTCACTCGGAGTATGGTAATGGAACTGTTTTAGCTCATAGCGTTCGTTATTAAGGGTAATAGTATTATCTTGAGTAGTGGGAGTATATACCACAGTATGACCACTATCATTAATGATCAGGTCGGCCGTTTTCAGATAATTGATGGTAGGAATCTCAGTTTTGGTTGCGGTAACTTTAGTGATATCAACAGGGGACTGCTGCTGACCAATTGAGCAAGCGCTGGCGTCTTTAATATCGCCCCAATATTCAGGACCAGTGTGACCAGCATAAGACCAGCTTGGATGAGTAGAGTCTTTGTTATTTTTATGAGTAGAGGCGGCTTTTATTGAGCTAGTAGAAGGGGCTGCCCCTTTGATGATTTGAGAGCTGTTGTTGCAGGCAGTGAGACTTAGAGCACCTACTGCTAAAATAGAAACCGCTAAAAAACGAACTTGCATAGTTAAATCCTTTTAATAGTTAAAGGGGCATAATCAAAGTAGCTTATATAAAGCTAACGGTTATACCTGTTGCTACAGAGGATTATTTATCCCTTTTGATAGTAGCTAAACCTTATGATTAGCTACTATCTATAAGTAGGACTGTTTTTTAACAGAACCAATTAACTTTTGCAAACTATTACTGAAAAACACTGATTAACAGCAAGTACTCTAGCCCAGTTAGCCCTAATAAAAAGGCCAGCTTTTCAGCGGCCTCTATCTTTAATAACTTCTATAATAACTTATCTGATAACAATGCATCGTTATGCATCATGTTAAGTGTCGCCAAGCTCTCAATCGCCATCATTACTAGCTATAAGCAAGGCTGGTCTCAAGGCACCTATTTAAGCTCGTTCAAGTTTAGGACGAGCTTTGTCGATTGCCGTTAATAGAGCTTGCTCAAAGCTACCAACCTCGAAGTTAACCATACTTGAATGCGCAGCACAGAAATGCCGAGTATCACGCCACTGATGCGCTAATTGAGTAGCCCAATCGCAATACTGTTTACCGGCATTGGCTTCGTTTTTAAGCGCTTTTTTGGTAGTCGGATGCAGCATTAACTCAGGTAATAGCGCTTTGAGTAACTTTGAGGGCGGACTCATAAAAGTATCATCGACATGTAAGCTTTGGCTGGCAGGATGATATACCAGTAGCGAGCCTGCATGAACCTTCTCATTAGGCGAGATATAGTAGATACCCTTTGGCATAGAGAATTCAAGCTCAGAATAGCGCTTGGCAACGGTCTTACTCTCGACTAAATCATCGCTCCATTGCACGGCGGGTACTTGTTTGCGATGACGCTCACTGCCATAAAAGGTTGCTTGTGGGAAGTCTTTGGCCATTTGGGCACAGTGGACGGTATGAAAAGGATGCACATTTAATACCGCTTCTACCTTTTGACCATTGTCCGTTAATGCCATGACTTGACTGCGCACGTCATCGGTGAGGGTATAACTGTCCAAAAAAACAAAGCCTCCGGAGGACAAGCGTACTAGTGAGCATTGAGTGCCCACATTGATTATGCCGCCTAAGCGAAACGAGCCTTGTATATTCCAAAACCCAGCACCTAAGTCGTAGATTTTATCTGACATTGTTATTATTCCTTATTGAATGAGAAGATAGCAGTGTTGAATGATACCCGTGATTGCTCGCTAATGAGAATAAGGGTAACAATCGCTATACAGCGTTTTGTGGCGGCATTATACAGTTATGCTTTACAATCTAGCTCTATACGGCTATAAAATTTGATAATAACCGACAGCTGACTTTTATATGAGCAAGCTTTTCACTCCCCTTTAATTGAACTTTTGAGGCTATGTTATGAACATTGTTTACAAACTCAGTGTTTCCACCGTCATGGCTGCCATGTTGTTGACTGGTTGCTCGAATGTTAGTCCTGTCACTAGTGCTAACAGCAACGCTACGGTAGCAGTATCCAAAACAGCTCCGGTACCGCAAGTAGGTTATCGTTTTAGCGATGCTGAAAATTTCGATATTGTTAATAAGGATAAGCTGTCTTATCGCAATTATTATTCTCAGCCCTCTAAAGGCGTAGATGCTACTTGGTTTGATGCGGTCAAAAAAGGCGATTTAGCTACGGTTAAATATATGGTAAGCAATGGCCAAAATCTAGAAGTTAAAGACACTGGCAATCTGGGCCAAACGGCTTTAGGGTGGGCAGCATTCATCGGCTATGAAGACATGGTGGATTATTTAGTCAGCCAAGGCGCTAGTCTCTATGCCACTGATAAAGGCGATGTCTACAATGTACTAAAATCTGCGGCACTAGGCAAAAATACTAACGTAGTAAAAAAAGTATATGAATGGCTCAACGCTAAAGCGCCAGTAGATCTTAATGACCAAACTCAAGAGAGTGATGGGGAAACCTTAATCATGGTATCTGCCAGTAATAACCGCTTAGAGACGGTAAAGTATTTATTATCTAAAGGCGCTAACCCTAACCTAGTAGCCACTACAAAAGATACCAAACTAGGCTCCTATAACCAAAGCGCTTACTCTTATGCTTGTGGCCGCGGTCATGTAGAGATGCAAAAGTTATTAAAGGCTAATGGTGCGATCAATCACCGTACTGGCAAAGCCAGCTGTGAGTAAAGGCTAGCCTTGCTCCCTACCTGAAAAGTAGAGGGCAGTTACTGATCCTAAGCTTACTGCAAATAAAAAGACGACTGATTATTATCGGTCGTCTTTTTTTGTTTGCACTATTATTTTCTAAGTGTATTTAGGGTGGTAATAGCTTTTTGCCTTACTATTCATAGCTACAAAACTAGTGAAAACTATTTTGTTAGTAGCTATTTCCTGCTATGCGCTTGTATCGGCCTTGCCAATGTCGTGCGCTCTAAACGTCTGGATGCATTCCTGCTTGACGATACTACCTCCAGCCACAGATCGCATCGCCATTGTCTGCAGCAGGATACCACTACTATCAGGGCTAAAAACCCTTACTAATATCACGCTTCTAGCTTCTAGCTTAAAGCTGAAATAGATATGGTAAAGACGTTTTTTAAAATCTGTGTAGAGTGCATTTCATTAACGGTTCTCAACCTATGCGGTGTGTGAAAAAGGGTTTGCTCATAATGGCTCCTTGCATAAAGCGTTAGTGTTGACACTTGAGGTTTTGGGCTGCAGTAGATTTCATTTTTATTGAGTAGGCATCAAACTATAAATAATCCATTACTGTTCGTAGGATGCCTGTTGAACTTAAGTTTAAGAAGTTACTTAACGAAAGACAATAGCCTAGTTTTTTAACACGACATCTAACGTCGCTTGTGTTATATTTTTATAGGCTATTTTGCTGACCATTCTACAGGCACTATTTTATGGTTTTATAGGGTTATATTCATAACACATTGAATCCTGATTTTAGCTGCGATTGTGCTACCATCATAAAAATGTATAAGTAGTAATCCATATCTATTACCGCCTTATTTCTATCACCTATGCCTAAATAACAGGCGTCTAACATAGTCAGTATCATCGTGAATAATTCTACAAGTTATATGCAAAAGTCTCCTCTATTACAGCAAACCGATTCGCCTTCACTGATGTTGAAGATCACCATTGGTATGATAGGGATGTTTGCTTTTTTGCAAGTCTATTCCATTCAAGCAGTATTGCCGGTATTAATGGTGGATTTTTCAGCGACTGAAGTACAAGCTGGTATGATCGTGGGCGCTACGGTAATGGCGATTGCCATTATGTCGCCATTTTTGGGAATGCTATCTGATGCAGTAGGGCGCAAGTCTTTTATCGTTGGGGCTTTATTATTCCTAGCGATTCCCACTGCACTAATTGCTCAAAGTCCTAGTATTGGCTGGATGGGATTGTGGCGATTTATGCAGGGATTATCCGTACCGGGTATTACAGTCGTTACTATTGCCTATATTGGTGAAGAGTTCGAAGGATCAGACCTTACCAAACTCATGTCATTCTACGTATCAGGGTCGGTGCTGGGCGGATTTATGGGGCGCTTTTTATTGGGCCATTTACATGAGTTTATCGGTTGGCGGTATGGCTATTACGTGATGGCGGTTATGACGCTGATAGGGGCACTCTGGGTAGGTAAAGCTTTGCCTTCATCACAGCGCTTTGTCGCTAATCCTAACTTTCGCTCAGCATTGCAGACTTTAGGCGATCATTTGACTAATCGCTATGTGGTGACCGCTTGTTTGCTAGGGTTTTGTGTATTGTTTTCTTTGGTTGGCTGCTTTACTTTTATCAACTTGCACCTTGCCAATAGCCCCTACAGTTTAAGCACCGGTCAGCTGGCTAATATCTTTGCGGTGTATTTAATTGGCGTGGTGATCACCCCATTATCGACGACTTTATTAAGTCGATTTGGCTCAGCACGTACAGTGCGAGTGGCGGTAATGACCTCAATACTTGGGGTGCTGATGACTTTATTGACACCGTTATGGGCTATCGTTGTAGGACTGGCTATTATGTCTTCAGGAGTATTCATTACTCAGGCCGCAACCATCAGTTACATTGCAGTCAATGTCAAAACCGGACGCTCTTTGGCATCGGGTATTTATTACATGGCCTACTATGCAGGCGGTACTATGGGTGCTTGGCTATGCGGATTGGCTTATGCACGAGGAGACTGGTCACTGACGGTGTGGCTATTACTATTAGTGCAAGTATTGGCGTTATTAGTAGCTAGCTTTGGCATGATTAAAACCAAGCGTTTGGCTAAATCACAGTCAGCATAGTAGCTACCGTTATAGCGCAAAAAGCTGTTTTTAGGGTATTAAGGCGCTTTATTATAGCGCTAGATAAGAGGTTTCTTATCATAACCTTAAACAATAGTACACTACGAAAAACAAACGCTGGGATTGACTGTGTTTACGCCTGCTTACTTTACATCAGCGCTATTGTTTCTTACTATCAATAGATCCATTTATAATTAAAAAAAGGAAGTTAAGTCCATGTCCAGTATTTATAATAGTGCGCCTTGTGCCTACGAGTTCCCGCTCCTCATAAAACAGTTATTAAATCGCGCTAAGACTGTGTCTCAAGAGCAAGAAATTGTTTATGCCGACAAAATGCGTTTTACTTATGCAGAGTTCTTTACTCGTATCAATCGCTTAGCTAACGTACTAGCAGATTTGAATCTAGCGGCTGGTGATGTAGTAGCGGTGATGGACTGGGACAGCCATCGTTATTTAGAAGCCTACTTTGCGGTACCGATGTCGCAATATATTCTACAAACGGTCAACGTACGCCTATCGCCTGATAAGGTGCTCTATACTATTAATCATGCCAAACCAAAAGTATTGATGCTCAACTCTGAATTTGCCGCCTTAGTAAAAGATTATCAGTTTGAGAACTCTAGTATCGAGCATATTATCTGGCTGGATGATAATGGCATAACTGTTGAAGGCGTATTCGGTGACAATCAAAACCGAGTGACTGGTGAATACGAAGCGCTACTAGCTGCTGCTGATGACAGCTTTGAGTTTGCCGACTTCGATGAAAATACTATTGCTACTACCTTTTATACCTCAGGAACGACTGGCAACCCAAAAGGGGTGTTCTTTAGTCACCGTCAACTGGTACTGCACACTATGGCAGAAGCGGCTTCATTAGGCATGTTACCGAATAAACAAGGGGTCAGTTATGGCGATGTCTATATGCCGATGACGCCGATGTTCCACGTGCATGCTTGGGGTTTTCCATTTACCGCTACTATGACCGGTCTTAAGCAAGTTTATCCAGGGCGTTATGCGCCAGATACGCTGCTGGATTTAATCATTAATGAAAAGGTCAGCATTACCCATTGCGTACCTACGATACTGCAAATGGTACTCAAAGAAGCGCAGGATCGTAACGTAGGCTTTAATGGTCTGAAGATGATTATCGGCGGTTCGAGATTGACTGAAGGTGTAGCAAAGGCTGCCTTGGCGCAAGATATCGAAGTCTACACCGGTTATGGTATGTCAGAGACAGCGCCGCTAATTAGTTTGACTGAGTTTAGTATTGATGAGCCAGCCATGACTGAGGAAGAGGATATCAGTCGTCGTTGTATGTCTGGTAAACCAGTACTGATGGTCGATGCACAAATTTGGAACGAAAAGGGCGAGTCGGTAGGTACTGGCAAAGATCATACTGGCGAGCTAGTATTACGGGCACCTTGGCTGACTCAAAGCTATTTTAAAAATCAAGACGCTGGCACTGAGCTGTGGCAAAACGGTTATATGCACACTCAAGATATCGCTTATGTGCGCCCTGATGGCTACATCAAAATTACTGATCGCCTAAAGGATGTCATCAAATCTGGCGGCGAGTGGATATCATCGCTTGAGATTGAGACTATTTTATCGCTACATCCTTCAGTCGCTGATGTCGCTGTAATTGGGGTGGCGGATAAGCAGTGGGGCGAGCGTCCAGTCGCCTTGATCGTGCTCAAGCCTGATTGCCAAGAGACTAAAACAGATGACATCAAGGCCATTGCTGAGCAAGCCGTTAGCAAAGGTATCATTCCTAAATATGGCGTACCTAGCGAGTTTCAGTTCGTCGCTGACTTGCCAAAAACTTCAGTCGGTAAACATGATAAAAAGGTTATGCGCGAACAATATACTCAACAGCTGAATGCTAAATAGGCCTAGAGTTAAACAGTCTCATGGTAAACACATAAGCAACTAGGTTGATAAAAAGCTCATAACTGTTTATGAGCTTTTTATTAAGCTAAAACGACTTTTCCCTATGCTCTTATACGCTTGAGGATCAACTAATGAATTTTTCTTTGACAGCTGATCAAATCGCTTTTAAACAAACCGCCCAACAGTTCGCCTTAAAAGAGCTAAAACCGCATGCGGCTACTTGGGATCGTGAAGGTTACTTTCCAGTAGAGGTCATCAAAAAAACCGGTGAGCTGGGATTTTTGAGCTTATATACTAACCTCGATTATGGCGGTTTAGGTTTACCACGCTTGGATTCTGCCATGGTGTTTGAAGAGCTGGCTTGGGGTGATACCTCAATCGCGGCCTATTTAAGCATCCATAATATGGTGAGTTGGATGATCGGTGAGTATGGTAGCCCAGCGCTTTGCCAGCAGTATCTGCCTAATATGATTAGTGGCGAATGGTTAGGTAGCTATTGTCTAACCGAAGCAGATGCGGGTTCTGATGCCGCCTCGTTACGTACTAAAGCTGACAGACAAGGCGATTACTATATCCTAAATGGAGAAAAGGCCTTTATATCAGGGGCGGGGGCTACTGACGTTTTGGTAGTAATGGCCCGCACTGGTACTACGGGTGCAAAAGGGGTGTCGGCCTTAGTTGTCGATGCGCAGAGTCCCGGCATTGAATACGGTAAAAGTGAGCATAAGATGGGCTGGAAAGCTCAGCCAACTAGAAGCATCAGCTTTACTAATGTCAAAGTGCCTGTAGCTAATCGTCTTGGTGAAGAGGGCCAAGGTTTTATGATGGCTATGAAAGGCTTGGATGGTGGCCGTATCAACATTGGCATTTGCGCGGTTGGTACTGCTCAAGCAGCGCTGGAAACGGCGACTAGCTATGTTAAAGAGCGTAGCCAGTTCGGTAAGCCTATCGCTAGCCTGCAATCGGTACAGTTTAAGCTTGCAGATATGCTAACTCAAACTATTACAGCACGGCACATGCTCTATCTAGCTGCTAGTAAAGTTGATGAAAATCATCCACAAGCGTCAGTGTATTGTGCAATGGCAAAACGCTTATCAACAGATTTAAGCTTTGAAGTGGCTAACCAAGCTCTACAGCTACACGGCGGCTACGGTTATCTCAATGATTATCCTCTTGAGCGTCATGTGCGCGATTTGCGAGTGCATCAAATATTGGAAGGGACTAATGAGATTATGCGCGTTATCATCTCACGGCAACTGCTACAAGATGATGGCCTTAAACACCTTTATTGAGCATTTTTATTAAGCTACCTTTATGGAGCCGATTTTGCTGAGCTATTTATTTTCAGTAGGCTTTGGCTATAAGTTTTAACGGATTACTTTATTCTACAACCGATAGGTAGCTATTATGAGCGCAGCAAACGATCCTAAATATTATGTTGATGGCAATACTGACCACAGTGGCAACAGTGACTATAACGCAGCAGTGCTTTTCGCTACTGAAACCACGGCTAGCGGCCACTTGATTGGTATTATGACTTTGAACAGCCCTAAGTCACTAAATGCTCTAAGTGTAGAGATGTGCCATTTATTGTCACAGCAGTTAGAGCAGTGGCAGTCCGAGTCGCAACTAGTAGCTATCCTATTAAAGGGGGCTGGCGACAAGGCTTTTTGTGCTGGTGGTGATATCCGTAAGCTCTATGACAGTATGTCTGATAGCGCACCGTTCCCCAACCCTTATGCGACTGAATTCTTTAGTAACGAGTATCGTCTCTATCGGCAAATGCATTTTTATCCCAAACCGATAATTCTTTGGGGTGACGGTATTATCATGGGTGGTGGTATGGGATTGATGGCCTCTTGTAGTCATCGAATAGTCACTGAACGCACACGTTTTGCCATGCCAGAGATGACTATTGGTTTATTCCCTGATGCCTCTGGCAGTTGGTTTTTACAACACATGCCGGCCAAAACCGGTCTGTTCTTAGGGTTGACTGGCGCGCAGTGTAATGGCAATGATGCTTTGCTAAGCAATCTTGCTGAGTATGGGGTTGCTAGTAGTGATTATGATGCGGTGTTGCAGCAGCTATTAGCTAGCGATTGGCAAGCGATGTTTGACTCAGGTTATGTGTTGACTGCGCATAATATCGTTAGCGAGGCGCTGGCTAAACAGCCAACAGTTGAATTAGCAAAAAGCAAATTAGCTATGCATTGGTCACCAATACAGCGACTGATGAATAGTGGGGGCTTAGCCGCTATTGATGCTTTGCTACAAGATGATCAAGCTTTGGCACAGTTCGATAGCGATTTTGCTAATGATAGCTGGGTGCAGAGAGCGGTACAGACTTATAGACAGGGCTGTCCAGTTACAGCGGCATTAGCCTATACCTTGTATCATAAAGTTAAACTGCTATCTTTAGAACAAATCTTGTATCTTGAGCTAAATGTAGCGGTGCATTGTGCTGCCAACCCTGACTTTAGAGAAGGGGTAAGAGCCTTGCTGATTGATAAAGATAAAAGTCCAAAGTGGTCGCGCTCACTAGCAGAGTGCTTAACTGCTGAAGGCCGTAGCTACATCGAGGAGCACTTGGATAATCCTTATACCGAAACCACCCATCCTTTGAGTGAGTGGCTAGGCATCGATGCGTTAAGTGCGCAATACGTACGTTAATACTAGTCTCGACTGTTAGTGGGCCAACACCGATAGCGAGGGTTGTAGGTCCTAATTTAAAATTAAAAAACAGTGTAAATCTATAACTATTATTAGGCACCAGTTTACAAAGCTTGACTCAAAGTCAAGATTTATCAAGCTATAATGCTTATGTAGAGTTGATAGAAATCATTTGTAACATTTTTTGTATTAATTAACAAATCACAACATTTGATGATCTGTAAATACTATATTCTGTGCCCTGTTATTCAAATCTTAGTTACAAATGAGTCATAATGAGCCATTGTGATTGCTTAACTAAGCGGTTGAAAATTAAAAATGTCTTAACCGCTATTGAATTATTATATAGTAGACCTAATAATAGTTCGCTGTGTGCAGGATAGAGTTACTCATATATTGTCTTTATGACTGTATTGTAACCATAAATCCTATATTTACAGATTTGCGTAGTAATGATTACAATTCATACGTAATCTTTACATAATGGTAAATAAAAAGTGCGTCTTTAGGGGTGACTTTTTGCATCAAAATTGTTTTAATCTGCTCAACAAAATGATTGTTTAAAAAGAAAGAAAATAATCGTTTTTTTTGGGTTAGCTATTTCATACTTTAGGAGAATAACCGTGAAACTTATTAAATATACTGCTATTACTGCAGCTGTTTTGGCATCAAGTGCTGCTCTAGCTGCACCTATCGTTGTTGTTGACAGTGAAGTAGCACCAATTGTTTACACTACAGCTGCACCTGCTTATACTTACCAAGATGCTGGTGTTATTCGCAACACTACTGGCGCGGTAGTTGGCGGTACTAAAACTATCTTTAACACTCTAACTCATCCAGCTTCTATCAGTGCTGAAGTGGGTACTTTAGGTTATGGTGCTAACGTTGGCTTTAGCTTAAATGATAAAGTTGAATTACAAGCTGGTTGGGCAGGTGGCGATGTTGCTGATCTATTCGGTGGCGACTTTGATGCTAACGACGTAAACTACGATGTTGATTCAGACTTCAGCAATCCGTACATGGGTGTTCAACTACGTCCTGCTGGTAACTGGTTCACTATGGGTGCTGGTATCATCGTTCCTGACAACGATATCGAAGTTACTTCTAACCCTAATGGCGGCGTTTACAAAGTTGATGGCGTTCAGTACAAAGCAGATGATGTAGGCGTATTGAAAGGTTCTATCGATCATCGCAACAAACTAGCTCCTTATGCTACTCTAGGTTTCCGCCCTAACATCACTAATAACTTTGGTGTGTTTGGTGAAATCGGTGCTGCATACTTAGGTAAAACTGATGCAGAAGTTCGTGCAGTTGGCGGAACTAATAATGACGTCATCAGAGATGAAAATGATCAAGTAGTAGTAGGCGCAACTTCAGCTACTGTTGCTCAAAAAGCTCAAGCTGAACTAGAAGATAAAAACTTTATCGAATGGTTACCAATCGTTAAAATTGGCGCAACTTACCGCTTCTAATTTATAGAAAAGGTTATTCTTCTATAAATATTCTGTCGTCTTATAGGCCAATAAATTTATAATTAACCCTATTAGATTTGGGCTTATTGCTAGCTTTTAGGTAGGAGGCTAATCCATTACTCTATTTCTTTTGAGCGCTGGTGAGCACGCAAAAATTCTATACGCTGAACCATGCTATACCGTTTTTTAATCTGACCATAGCTTATAATTAGACTTGCCTCTTAATACTCCTAACCTATATGATACTTCTCAATAAAAGCCATGATAAGTCGATGTAGACCATCGCAGCGTGCCTTACCTATGACCCAATTTTTAAGCCTGTCATATAACCCCAAGCCTTTATCTTTGCTCAACCAACAATAAGACAATACCGATGACCAAAAACTTCTCTCAAACAGCGGCTTTCATCTGGTCAGTTGCTGACCTGTTACGTGGTGACTTTAAGCAATCTCAATACGGCCGTATCATCCTACCCTTTACGCTATTGCGCCGCCTAGAGTGTGTACTCGAAGATACCAAAGCAGACGTTGTTGCTGAGAGCCAGCGTATCGCTGAAATGGGTTTGCCAGAGGAGGCGCAAGAGAAGTTCCTAATACGTGCCAGCAAGCGCCCGTTCTATAATATCTCGCCCATGGATCTAAGTAAGATGGGTCAGAGTGATATTAAGGATAACTTGAGTACTTACGTGCAGTCCTTCTCTAAAGATGCGCGTGAGATCTTTGAGCATTTTAAGTTTGAAGAGTTTGTCGGTCAGCTAGCCGATGCTAATTTGCTTTATAAAGTGCTGCAGAAGTTCGCCAATACTGACTTAAGTCCCGAAGCTATCTCTAACCATGAAATGGGTTTTGTGTTTGAAGAGCTGATCCGCCGCTTTGCTGAAAGCTCCAATGAAACCGCAGGGGAACATTTTACTCCGCGCGATATTGTGCGCCTGACTACTTCTCTGGTATTTATGGAGGACGATGACGCTCTAACCAAAGACGGTATCATTCGCACCATATATGATCCGACAGCGGGTACGGGCGGCTTCCTATCCTCTGGTATGGAATACGTGCTAGAGCTAAACCCTGACGCGGTGATGCGAACCTACGGTCAAGAGCTAAACCCTGAATCCTATGCTATCTGTAAAGCCGATATGCTCATCAAAGGGCAGGAGGTGAATAATATTAAGCTGGGCAATACCTTGTCTAGTGATCAGCTGGTCGCTGAAAAGTTTGACTATATGCTATCGAATCCGCCGTTTGGGGTAGATTGGAAAAAGATATCAGGTGAGATCAATGACGAGCATACGCAAAAGGGCTTTGACGGTCGCTTTGGGGCGGGCTTGCCGCGCGTGTCTGATGGTTCGCTATTATTCCTGATGCATCTGATTAGCAAGATGCAGAACACGGCTGCTGACAACCAAGGCAGCCGTATCGGTATCATCTTAAATGGCTCGCCGTTATTCACCGGTGGCGCAGGTAGCGGGGAGAGCGAGATTCGCCGTTATATCCTACAGGCTGACTTGTTAGAAGCTATCATAGCCTTGCCAAACGATATGTTCTATAACACCGGCATCGCCACCTATATCTGGATATTAAGCAATAAAAAAGCGCCTGAGCGCCGTGGTCAAGTCCAGCTAATAGACGGCAGCAATCTATACAGCAAGATGCGTAAGTCACTGGGCTCAAAGCGTAATGAGATGAGTGAAGACGATATTAGGACTATTACCAAGAGCTTCGGCAACTTTGAGGTGGTCGATGCACGAGTATTAGATAAGCCGGAAGAGGTAAAGTCAAACCGTGGGAGACAGTCTGCCAATCCTAAGAGTGACCCTGCGAAAACCTTCGCCAGTAAAATCTTTGCCACCCATGAGTTTGGCTATCGTCGCTTAACCATTGAGCGTCCGCTACGTCTTTCTACCCAGCTGTCTGATGAAGCTATCGATAGCTTGCGTTATGCGCCTAAACCTTTTGATATGGTCATGGCTAGTCTTTACAGCGCCTTTGGCAATGACTGGACGACTGACAGCTACGGCGACTTATCAGCGGTCACTGCCGAGGCACGGGCAATGATTAAGGCGGATTTTAGCGAGCTAAAAGAAAGTCAAATCAAAGACGTGCTTAATGCCAAAGTATGGCAGTCACAGCTTGCCCTGATGACTAAAGCCAAAGCCCTACAAAAAGCCATCGGTGATAAACAATTTGATGACTTTAATGAGTTCGATAAGGTATTTAAACAAGGGTTAAAAGACGCTGACGTCAGTTTAGACACCAAAGAAAAGAAACAGCTATTAGATGCCATTACTTGGAAAAATCCTGAGGCAGAACCCGTCATTAAGAAGACGGTCAAGGTTGCCAATCCGCTCTATGGGGCATTTAGCTATAAGCCAAGCAGTTCAAACAAGTCAGCCAAAATCGTTGAGTTCCAACCCGACAGCGACCTGCGAGATTATGAAAACGTGCCGCTGAATCCTGAGGTGACGACCGCTGAGCTGATTGAAAGTTACTTCGCCCGTGAAGTGCAGCCGCATGTGCCTGATGCGTGGATTAATGCGGATAAGACCGATGCTATCGATGAAGAAGTCGGCATCGTGGGCTTTGAGATACCGTTTAACCGTCACTTCTATGTGTATGAGCCACCACGTGCTTTGGCTGAGATTGATGCGGACTTAGATAAAGTCAGTCGTGAGATTATGCAGTTGTTGGGTGAGGTGCATTCGTAATGGCGAAGTATCAGCAGTATGCAGAGTATAAGGATTCTGGCGTTGAATGGTTGGGGGAGATTCCTGAACATTGGATTTCAACACAAGTTAAGTATGGTTATACAGTTGTTCTAGGAAAAATGCTGCAAACAACGCCTAAGTCTAACTCGGATTTACTGAAACCTTATTTAAAAGCGCAAAATGTACAGCCATCTGGAATAGATCTTACGAACGTAGGTTCAATGTGGTTTTCTGCAGATGAACGTAAAAGATTACTTCTAAAGGAAAAAGACATTTTAGTGAGTGAAGGTGGGGATGTTGGTCGCTCTGCTATTTGGAATAATGAGATAGATGAATGCTACATACAAAATGCAATTAATAGGGTTCGTCCTAGACATACTAACGATTCAAGGTTCTTTTATTACTGGATCAATTATTTAAAGGCTGCTGACTTCATTAGTATTATTTGTAATAAGGCAACCATTGCTCACTACACGGCAGATAAGCTACAAGGATCACCGCTTATATTACCGTCAGCCTTAGAACAAACCCAAATCGCCAACTTCCTCGACTATGAAACCGCCCAAATCGATACCCTAATCGAAAAACAGAAAACCCTTATCCAACTGTTAAAAGAGAAGCGCCAAGCCGTTATTAGTCATGCCGTAACTAAAGGCTTAAATCCTGATGTACCGATGAAAGATTCTGGGGTGGAATGGTTGGGAGAGGTTCCTGAGCATTGGGAGGTTACTAAGCTGAAATGGAAAGCTAGCACTACAAGTGGAGGCACGCCCACTACTTCAAAATATGAAGATTATTATGAAGACGGGCACATACCTTGGGTTCGTACAACTGACTTAAACAATGGCAAGCTAAATGAAACACCAATTATGATTACACCAAAAGCAGTTAGAGACAGTGCTTGCTCCCTATTGCCTAAAAATAGTGTATTACTAGCTATGTATGGTGGTGCTGGCTCGATTGGAAAACATTCATTATTAAATTTTGAATCGACTATTAATCAGGCTGTGTGCGGTGTATTACCGAGTGAGGCTTTTGTACCTGATTACTTACATCGTTTCTATGAGTTTTATCGTCCTTTCTGGATGATTGGTGCAGCAGGAACAAGAAAAGACCCTAACATTGGACAAGATAATATTAAAGAGGCAAAAACTCTCATACCGCCATTAAATGAGCAGAACCAAATAGCTGATTATCTCGATAAAATGCAAAGTCATTTTGATGCATTAACTGAAAGTGCAGAAAAAGGCATTCAACTCATGCAAGAACGCCGCACCGCTTTAATATCTGCTGCTGTTACGGGTAAGATTAATGTTCGGGGTTGGGTGAAGCCTAACGTTGAAGCATTGTAAGAAGCTTTTCAAGCTAAGAAATTATAGTAGCGTGCAGTATGTGTATGGCATAAAGAATAATAGGGAATATAATGAGTAATATCTTACGTGACTTACCAACGCTCTACGACCAAGCGCAGGGGCTTCAAAACACCTTGATTTCTAGAGCTACTGGCGGTGATAGTAGCGATAACGATTACATTATATTAAGAAAAACGATTCTAGATTCAAAATTTAATACCTTAGCACCTGATTTTGTCAGACATGCAAGGGATTTAAACCAGTTTTGGCAGATGATAAAGTATAAGTATGGCTCATATGCAGAACGTAGAGAATTTATATATAGCCAGTTTCAAAATTTAATTGAAGCGATAGAGTTTGATAAGTCAGGAATGACTCCTGATTTTGGGAAATCTATTGAGGTTATAAACTCTGATTATATCGATGGGATTTGGAAGAAAGCTATTGAACGTAAAGCTAATGATCCAGAAGGAGCAATAACCTTATCTAGAAGTTTAATAGAGTCTGTCTGTAAGCATATTTTAGACCTTGAGAATATTTCTTATGGGAAAAATACTGACTTATCAGAACTGTATAAAAAAACTTCTGAATTATTAAAGATGTCTGCTAGCCAATACGAGACGAATTTAATCTTTAAACAAATCCTTGGTGGATGCTCAGGTATAGTCAATGGCTTGGGTCAATTACGTAATAATGTTGGTGATGCTCATGGGCAAGGTGTCATCAATGTAAAACCTAAACCAAGGCATGCTGAATTAGCAGTTAATTTAGCAGGTTCAATGTCACACTTTTTATTGTCTAGTTATGAAGAGAGCTATAAAAGCAGGTAGCTATTTATGAATCAATGATTCTAATTAGAATGTACTTGCTAAAAAATATCCGAAATAGTTATAAAATCAATAACCTGAATACACCTACGAATCCATATTCCAAGCCGATATCGTTACTCAAATGCAAGCACATGGCTGAAAGATGGGCAGTCCTAACGGTTATCAGCAGGAGACGGCGCTGTATGAGCAAGACGTGCTGGACTTTGTGCAGACGACTCAGCCGCAAGAGTAGGAGAAGTTTTGATATATATTTCTTATTGACCTCGAAGGTCAGTTTATCCCTAATTTAATTAAGTAATGTCGAGCAGAATGGTTTGATAGTTCTATAGAACTACTCTAATTTTACAAAAAACTCGCACCGCTTTAATATCTGCTGCTGTGACGGGTAAGATTGATGTTCGGGGTTGGGTTGCGCCTAATTAGAGGATGGGTGGGAATTAAAAATTGAGTAAGCTATGAAAAATAACATAATAAAATACCGCAAAATAAGAGGTATCAATCGCCGTAAGCGCGCTATTGAGCAATGGGGCGTGCGCAATAAAGCATTAGATATTGAGAGCTTAAAAGAGACAAAACGTGATTACGTAAAGTTTTGGGTACGTCCTTGGTCTAGTCTAAGTTTAATCAATAGTGTCTATCCTGAACCAACTGGAGAACTTAAGACGCTATTAATTGCCAATCTGCTCAAAATATATGAATCGTGGGATAGTTCCTTAAAGCAATTGGATTCGACTTATTATCTACAAATCTGGCTATTCGAAAATGAGATAAGCCACTCGCAAGTAGTTTGCGCTATTGATCACCTTAAGGATTTTTATCAAAACACATTTAGTCCTATAGAGGTTCAGCCCAATGAAGGGATCAAAAGCTCACATCACTATAACGAAGATACCGCTAAGTATTTAGACCGTTATGACTGGACACAATATCGCTATACTCAATCCCTCGATATGGACGATGTGTGGGATGCCGAGCATTTTGCGCTTATAGCTAATGAGCAGCGATTGGGCGAGCATACTGTTGGTGATAAAGTCTATCAAGTGATTGAGATAGACAAGGTTTGGTTGATGTCATAAGCCCAATTTATAACTTATCCATAACTGCAAACTA
This sequence comes from Psychrobacter sp. TAE2020, assembly GCF_018919485.1. Lineage (GTDB taxonomy): Bacteria > Pseudomonadota > Gammaproteobacteria > Pseudomonadales > Moraxellaceae > Psychrobacter. The sequence continues at coordinate 265,644 of NZ_JAHLMU010000001.1, read as the reverse complement.
ATAATAAGAACCATGCCATGACACAGACTAGCACTGCTACGAACGCCCACAACGTCACCTACGAATCTGTCTTTCAAGCTGATATCGTCAGCCAAATGCAAGCACACGGTTGGCAATTAGGCAGTCCTAGTGGCTATCAGGCAGACACCGCGCTGTATGAGCAAGACGTGCTGGACTTTGTGCAGACGACTCAGCCGCTAGAGTGGGAGAAGTTTTGCAAAACTTTTCCTATCGACTCTGAGCGTCATTTTATCACTGCCCTAGTTAAGCAGCTGAGCAAGGCCGATGAGCAGTCAACCGATAAGGCCTCACGTACTTATGGCACGCTGGGGGTACTACGTCACGAGTTAAAGATTCGTAATGCGCGTTTTAGCTTGTGCCAGTTCAAGCCTGAGCATGATCTCAACCCAGAAATTATGGCACGCTATCAGGCCAATATATGCCGTATTGTCCCTGAGGTTGTCTATAGCCCCTATACACTGAATAAGGCCAGCTTAAAAGATAGCTCAGAAGGTAAAACAGACAGCAAGGTTGCTAAGCGTAACCGCATCGATATCGTGCTGTTTATTAATGGCTTGCCGGTGACGACGCTAGAGCTAAAGTCTGAGTTTAAGCAGTCGGTACAAAACGCTATTACTCAGTATAAGAAGACACGCCTGCCCAAAGACCCTGATACGGGGCGGCCTGAACCGCTGCTAACGTTCAAGCGTGGTGCATTAGTGCATTTTGCGGTCAGTCAATACCAAGTCTATATGACCACAAGGCTGGCAGGTGACAGTACCTATTTCTTGCCGTTTAATAAAGGCACAGCGGAGGGCGGTGCGGGTAATGATACGCCTAGTGATAGCAGTCGCTATGCCACTGATTATCTATGGAATGAAGTACTGACCCCAGACCATCTATTGGCTATTCTCGGTCACTTTATGCATTTGCAGATCGAAGAAGAGGAGGATGTGATTGGTCGCAAGTCCAAACGCGAGACCATGATGTTCCCGCGCTATCATCAGTGGGATGTGGTGACTAAACTGGTCAATGCCGCCATTACAGAGGGTGCAGGTCAAAAGTATTTAATTCAGCACAGCGCAGGCTCGGGCAAGTCCAATTCTATCGCCTGGACTGCCCATCAGCTCTCGACTTTATACAACAGCGACGGCGAGAAGCAGTTTCACTCGGTGATTGTGATTACGGACCGTACTGTACTGGATGATCAGCTACAAGATACCATCTATCAGTTTGAGCATGCGGATGGGGTGGTGGGCAAGATTAATCGAAAAGAGGGGGACGGCTCAAAGTCGGAACAGCTGGCGAGCGCACTGGTCAACTCACAGCCGATTATCATTGTGACGATTCAAACCTTTCCGTTTGTACTCAAAGCGATTGAAGACTCAAGCGTGCTCAAGTCGCGACGTTATGCCATCATCGCCGATGAAGCGCACTCATCCCAGACAGGCTCTACCGCACGCCAGCTTAAAGAGGTGCTAGTTTCGGGTGATGTAGAGATTGATGCTGAGAGTAGTGCAGATGAGGATAAGCCACTATCTAGCGAAGATATGCTCGATGCCACCCTTGCTGCCCGCCGTAGCAGTCCGAATCTAAGCTACTATGCCTTTACGGCCACGCCTAAGCCCAAGACTATTGAGCTGTTCGGACGCTTGCCCAATCCTGACTTGCCAGCCTCTAAAGATAACCTGCCAGCCGCTTATCATGTCTATTCCATGCGCCAAGCGATTGAAGAAGGCTTTATTTTAGATGTACTAAAAAACTACACCAACTATAAAGTGGTCTATCAGCTCAAGCAAAAGCTGGCTGCCAAAGATAATGAGGTCGATGCCCGCCGCGCTAAGATTAAACTCAATAATTGGGTGCGCCTGCATGAGCATAATATCGCCCAAAAAGTAAAAATCATCATTGAGCACTTTAATGACAATATTAAAGGTTTGCTGGGTGGCCAAGCCAAGGCCATGGTAGTGACGGGTTCCCGTAAAGAAGCGGTACGCTACAAGCTAGCGTTTGATAACTATATCGCTGAATATGGTTATAAAAATATCAATGCGATGGTAGCGTTCTCAGGTGAAGTTACCTTTACCGATAATGACCCTGATAGCGGCGCCTTACTTGGTGAGAAATTCACTGAGCATAATATGAATATCGGCTTAAAAGGCCGTGATTTACGTAAAGCCTTTGACACGGATGACTACCAAGTGATGCTAGTAGCTAATAAGTTTCAGACAGGTTTTGATCAGCCCAAATTATGCGCTATGTATGTTGATAAAAAACTAACAGGCGTGGACTGCGTGCAGACATTATCACGGCTTAACCGTACTTATAAGGGCAAAGCAGAGAGTGGTACCTTTGTGCTCGACTTCTTTAATGATCCTGAAGATATTTTAGAGGCTTTCCAGCCTTATTATGAGACGGCAAGCTTAGCGGACGTGTCCGATCCTGATCAGGTGTTTGATCTCTACGAGAAGCTACGTGCTAGCGGTATTTTCCTATGGAATGAGGTGGAGCAGTTTGTCGAAGCGTTCTATAGCAAGAATAAGTCTAATGCTGCGCTTAGTAATATCTGCAAGCCGGCGGTCGAACGTTGGCAAAAGCAATATAAGCGGGCACGTGAGCAAGCACAGAATGCCAAGACAATGCTTGAGCGTACCAAGGCGACGGGCGATGTGGTGCTGATTACTAATGCCGAGAATGACTATAAAGGTTTTAAAACCGAGCAGGATGCGCTAGAGATATTCAAAAAAGATTTAGGCACATTTACCCGTCAATATGAGTTTATGTCGCAAATTGTGGACTATGACGATAAAGATTTAGAAAAGCTTAGCCTATATGCGCGCAACCTACAGCCGCTATTGCGCGAAAGCTTGGACGATGAAGAGGAGGTAGATCTCACCAATATCGTCATGAGTCATTACCGAGTCTCAAAGCTACACCAGCAGGACTTAAAGTTGCAAGAGGCCAAGTCTGAGTATCAGTTAGATGGTGGCAGTGGCGCAGGTACAGCAACACCCAAGGATAAACAAGAAGCGCTACTGTCTCAGATTATTGAGAGCTTAAACCAAGTTTTTACTGGTGAGGATTTTACCGATAAAGACAAAGTGAACTTTATGAATACTATTTGGGATAAGGTCACTGAGAACGAGATTGTGGTCAAGCAGTTTAGCAATAATAGCGTGGATCAAATTATGCTGGGCGGTTATCCAAACGCTGCCGAGGATGCTATGTTTGATGCTAAAGGTACGTTTGAAGATATGACTATGCACTTATTGTCTAACCCTAAGCAGTTTCAGACGTTTATTCGATTGATGCTCGATACCAAGCTGAGTACTGAAATTTCAGGATAGGCTGTACGCAGAGTAACTAGTGACCACTCGAGTATTTATTTACCTGATGGTTTAGTGTCGCGACCGCCACCTGATCGATGGCCTGTGGTGCTCGGTCAGCCTGCACCTTGACCGCCAGCATTGATATGGATTTTTATAATGGTTACTCCGTTAAGTAACCCTATGGCTAAGATTATAAATAAAAGATCCTTTATATAATCGTTTTTATGCAGAATAGCCTTTATATAATTGATACATTGCAACTATAATCGTTTTTATGCAAAATGGTCGCTACACAATTAGAAAGTGACATGAGATGTATCAAAGTATAGTGGAGCCTATAGGTGCAGTATGGCTAATACAAGCTGCCAATATTGAATTGGTTGCCCCTTTGTACATTATTAGCAGTATTGGCGGCCGCCGAGAAACTATTAACAAAGATGATTTTCAACACAGTATCTATCAGGATACTATGCGCCCTGCTGATACCTTTATTGCCCACTTACAGTTTCATATGCGCCATGAAGTTATCCATTTCGAGATGTTAGCTCGACTGTTTGAGAAAGTCGGTGGCAATGATATACAGACATGGGTAAATAATGAACCTACTGGAAAATATGCGCGTTGCAGTGCATTTTTGTATGAATGGCTAACAGGCAATACGCTCAATGCACCGAAAAATATTGGTGGAAATTACTTCAATGCTCTCGATAGCAGAAAATTAGTCACTGCAGACCCGACGCAGATAGTAAAAAATAGCCGTTGGCGTATCAATGATAATATTGCAGGAACTACTGATTTTTGCCCTATGCTAGTCAAAACAGAGAAGTTTAACCAAGCCGCTAGCCTTAACATCAGGGCAATGATGAGTGAGCTAAATCATGAGTTTGGTGAAGATCTGCTTATGCGAGCTTCGGTATGGATGACGCTAAGAGAGAGTCGCGCCAGCTTCACCATAGAAGGTGAGGGCAAGTCTATTAAACGAATTGAGCGCTTTGCAGATGTCATGGCCAGGCGAACAGGTTTAGGAGAAGTACCACTTACTGGCAAGTTATTAGCAGAGCTACAGCAGGAAATATTGGGTGATAAGAACATTATTGAGCACTATGGTATTCGTCAGTCCCCAGTATTTGTTGGACAAACCCAAATTCGTGGATTAAAAGAGATTGTTCATTATATAGCACCACCAGCCGATGAGCTGTTAGCCAAGCTTAATGGGCTTAGGACTTTTATAAGCAAAACCAATGAGCAGTCGTCAACGATGCGTAGTGCAGTTGCTTCATTTGCTTTCGTTTATATTCATCCGTTGGCAGATGGCAATGGAAGGGTACATCGTTTTTTGATTAACGATATTTTGCGACGTGACGGTGCTATTCACGAGCCCATTATTCTACCTATATCGCAAGCTATTGCAGAACACGCTTCAGATCGTCAGGCTTATGACAACATACTTGACACTATTTCAAAACCATTGATGGAGACCCTTCGCGGTCATTATAGTTTTAATAAACAGCCCACCCATTATCCTGATGGTATTGATTCAAACTTGAGCTTTAAGCAGACAAAGATTGCTCAGCCAATATGGCGATTTATAGATCTAACACCACACGTACAGTACTTATCAAAGATTATTCATCAGGTGATAAAACATGATATGCATGAGGAGTCTCGCTATCTTAAGCAACATGACTATGCTCGGGTGGCTATAAAAGAAGTGCTTGAAATGCCTAATGACTATGCCGATAGGATCATCCGCAGTCTATTGAATAATAAAGGCGACCAGAGTAATAAGTTGCTTAAAGAGTTTCCATTCTTAGCAGATGATGAAGTTTGGCAAGAAATACGCACTATTATTATTAATACCTTTATAGAATTTGATAATTAAGTGAGCCTTTAGCTATAGTTCGTGCAAAATTAAATCGATAATTCAAGCAACTAGTGTTGCTCAAGCGTTTTTAGCGTAGATAACTAACAGATAGCCTATATTAAATAATAAAAACCCTTGAAGCCTATAGCTTACAAGGGTTTTTTGTTATTTGTACTTATATTCGATGGTGCGCCTACCACGCAACGATTTTTATAGCGTAGTCCTTTACTGGCAAGGAGTATAGTTATTAGGTATTTATTTTTAACAACAAATTTAACAACATTTGAATGGGGCTATAGTCGTTCGAGTCGCGAAACTATATTTATAATCTTTTCAAGAAAAATAGTAAGTGTGTTTTTAATATACTAGCCTTGAGCTTACATTCTTTAAGGTGTCTATGCAGTGGTAAATATGATTTGGTATACTTTGTTAATGTCTACGGATTTGACTGTATTTGACGGTAGAGGTCACATTTTTTATTCGATACAAAGACGAGGATTTGATTGCGCTTAAACTTAGGTCAGTATTTATCAATCACATAGGTAAAAATATCAATTTTAGTTTATCATTATTCATATATTACACGCTATTTGAACAAGGATAGATAATGAATTTTGTGGCTATTGATGTAGAAACTGCCAACTCAGACGTCGGTTCTATTTGCCAAATAGGTATGGCAAAGTATATTAAAGGTAAATTGATAGATACCTACTGTACCCTTATCAGACCACAGTCTAGCTTTAGTCGAATAAATATAGATATTCATGGTATCGATACTAAGCAAGTGAAAGATGCTCCTTCTATATTTGATATTTATGGCAGTATCATTCAATTTATCGGTAACAATGTTGTAGTTGGTTATACCAATTTTGATCAAAGAGCAATAACAAAGTGCTTATCAGATCATAATTTGCCACTGCCGTCTTGGCAGTGGGTGGATGCTTCTGTCATGGTACGTGACACTTGCCAGCGATTTAGTACATCGGGATATAATCTTGCTAATGTATGCAAAGAATGGCGGTATGATTTTGATCATCATGATGCACTAGAAGATGCTAAAGCGTGTGGGTTTGTGACAGCGACTATTCTTAGAGAAAATAATGCTTCAATCATGGATTGGTTAACAGATCAGCCATCTCATCCGAAAAATAGTAATAGTACGCAGCGCTTTACTCAAGACCGCTCTATAGAAGGTAATGAGGAAGGGCGATTTTTTGGGTTAAATATTTGTTTTACAGGAGAGCTATCTATAAAACGCATAGAAATTACCGATATCGCAGCAAGGCAAGGTTTTCATGTCAAGGCTGGTGTATCTAAAAAGCTCAACTATTTAGTCGTGGGTACACCAGACTTAACATTATTGAATGGACATGATAAAAGTAGTAAACAGCGTAAATCAGAGACGCTGATTGCAGAAGGTATCGATATTAATATTATTACAGAGCATGATTTTCTTAAGATGCTTAAACTCTAGTCGTTCTGTCCGCCTCTTTTATATAGCTTTCTTAGAATGGGTTTTATAGGTAATGAAAAACTTTATCGAAAATGTCGTGGCGCTATTCAAAGAGAAGTATGATGCCAAAAGTAATGAGGTGAAAACGCATCTTATAGATTTGCCACCTGATATAAAACCATTTGCAGAAGTGCAATTTATTCATAATGATCAAAACCGTAAGAATAGGCACCATGACAATGGTGTTGATAAAAATAGTTTTGATGACAATCATTTTGACAGCGATGACTTGGATAATGTGGACAACCTTGCTACTTTTATTCTCTCATCGGTGAGATCAAAGGAATACAGCACCTCCTCCAATCAAACAAAGGGTCGCTGGTTAACCAAGTATGAGTCTATAACCATTCATAATCGCACTATTGAACGAGGTTTTTTTTATTTTGGCGGGCAGCTTGAGACTTTAGTGGGTTATGGTACTGAGCCATCATTAATAGATGAGCGTTTATCAGTAAGTCCACCATCAGCTATCCATAATACGACAGCTATTTATAGTGATGAGTCGCTAGGTTACTGGCCAACTTATGGACAGCTTTCAGCTTTATGTCGTGGTATTTATTTAGACTGGTTAGCGTCTGATCGTACAAATCCCAATACGCCCATCGGCTATGTGTTTATCTACTTCAATGGGCTTGAGCGCAGAGTCATTGAAAGTATTAGCGTAGATGATGTGTCTGATGATGAGTTTATTGCTATTTATAATGAAGCTTTTCGTCTGCATAATATTTATGGCAAGCAGTCATCGTTTCACAACTATTCTGTCCATTTTTTAGAATTTATGGCACTTGTGCGCTCGCCACTATTTGAAGAACGATTACAAGCACACCAAGTTTCCCCGCCGCCTGCCAGTAGTCGCAACCTAACCTTTAAAATGCAATTAGCAAAAACAGTAACCTTAAATCTGCCCATTTCTGCCACTTTAGCATGGGAGTGGCTCATTTTTTCTAATGAATATAACTTTAGGACGCCTGCAAAGCGCTGTGAATCAGAATTCAAAGATCTGTTCGATATTTTATATCAAAAAGCTTATCCAAATGGACTTAGCGTTTCTCCCAATAAAACCAAACTAAGATTAAATTATAATGCTGCCAGCCGCTCAATTGGTTACGTTGATCTGACGCTTGATGATCTACAAGATCCTAGTATATTAAAAGCGCCCATCAAAAAGCTGATCACTGTTGCCGAACAATGTAATGATGCTTTAGACGCCTATAGTCGCTATTTAGGTCGTAATAGTAATGATAAAACAGATATAAATGCTATTTTATTAGTACCAAAAGCGCTTATTCATCAGCAAGGCTATCAAGAAAAATACCCAATAATACAAAAATTTAAAGCATGGGCAAAATCTGTTATTCAAAATGATGAAGGTCTGACGACAGCTAAAGAATTATGGGGGTATTTGGACGAGCGGTCGTCGCATAAAATCCCTAAAACATTTACTAAAAAGCATAATGAAATTATTACAAGTTTAGCTGGGTTAGCAGGCTTTGGTATTGTGCCAGACCAGCGTTACCATCAGACCAGTTTTAAACCAGAAGGATATGTGGTTTTATTTGATAGCGGGTATGGAAAAGACTTTGAGCCGAGCATGTCATTTCACCAAATCAGTTTGGCACTCAGATTGGGTGCAATGGTTGCAACTATTAATGGCTATGTTGATAAAAGAGAGGTAGATACGTTACTGACGATTATTGAGCAAGACACTCAGCTTACTACTATTGAAAAAGCGTCATTAAAGGCTTATTTACTATGGCGCTTAAATAGTCCCTCTAATATGGCAGGTCTAAAGGCAAAGTTAGTGGTACTTGATGACAAGCACATTAGCTTTATCAGTCGCTTTATTATTTCAGTTGCCTTAGCTAACGGTAATGTTGAACCCAGTCAGATTAAACAACTTGAAAAGTTGTATCAGGCTCTAGGTCTTGATAAAAATTCAGTGGTTAATGATATTCATCATTTAACCAGCGCTAAAAATAAAACGTCAACATTTAACAATTTGTCACAGCAGCAGAGGACTAATGACAATAGTAATGAGGCTGATATTGACATCTCAGATCATAATAGTAAGACATATATTTTTAACGCTGAATTATTAGCCTTGTATGAAAGCGAGACAGGCGACGCTAAAGCAATGCTGGCGAGCATATTTTCGGCAGATGATGAAGATATGCAAAGCAATAGTGAGTCACTGTCAAATGAACAGGTAAATAACTGTAGTAAAGTTGATGTGATTAATGAGTCTATTGTTAAAGGTTTAGATAATGTCCATAGTAAGCTTTATCAGCAGCTGATTAGTAAAGAGATATGGCAACGAGAAGAAGCTGAAGTCTTGTGTGAGTCACTAAACTTAATGATAAATGGTGCTATCGAGACCATTAATGATTGGTCGTATGATAATGTTGATGCACCAGTATTAGAAGATGAGGATGAAGTGGTGATTGATTTTGAGATTGTCGAAGAATTAAAGGCATTGTACTAAAAATAAGAATCAATAATAGAGCTATCAAGGACAAATAATGACTAGTAAAAAAATTAGAGCAAAAGAGCGCGATGCTATTATTCAATCGCTTAAGGCAGGGGTCACACCAAAGGTTGGTATTCAGCATATCCAAGTGGGACGTATGAATGAGCTTAGAGCGCTAATAAGTGATATTGAGCGCGTTGCTGATGGTGGCTCGGCGTTTCGTCTTATTATTGGCGAGTATGGTTCAGGCAAGACCTTTTTTTTGAGTGTGGTAAGAGCGATTGCGCTTGAGCGTAAGCTGGTCACTGTTAATGCTGATTTATCACCTGATAGGCGCATCCAAGCATCGTCAGGACAAGCAAGAAACTTATATTCTGAGCTTATGCGCAATCTATCCACTCGTAATAAACCGGATGGTAATGGTTTGGCCAGTGTGGTCGAACGTTTTATTACTGAAGCCCGCAAACAAGCGGATAGTACAGGTGAGGCAATTAGCGATGTTATCCAAGACAAGTTAGCTGAATTGACAGAATTGGTTGGCGGTTACGACTTTGCTAAAGTTATTGAAGCTTATTGGCGAGGTCACGAAGAAGATAATGATGAGTTAAAGGTTAATGCGATTCGATGGCTGCGTGCAGAGTACTCAGCTAAGACTGATGCAAGGCGAGATTTAGGTGTGCGTACTATCATATCTGACGCGTCTTTTTATGATGCACTCAAAATCATGAGTCTATTCGTACGGCAGGCCGGCTATCAAGGTTTGTTAGTCAACCTTGATGAAATGGTCAACTTGTATAAGCTCAATAGCACACAAGCACGCCAAGCCAATTATGAGCAGATTCTACGCATTCTAAATGATTGTTTGCAAGGTACCGCTGAGCATCTAGGGTTTTTGTTAGGTGGTACGCCTGAGTTCTTACTTGATCCGCGTAAAGGATTGTATAGCTATGATGCCTTGCAAACGCGCTTAGCAGATAATAGCTTTGCTAAGCAGGCAGGCGTGATCGACTATTCGTCGCCTGCACTGCATTTAGCAAGTCTTACACCGGAAGAGCTATATATTTTACTGAAAAATCTGCGTCATGTTTATGCAGGTGGTGACGAAGCAGAATATCTAGTACCTGATGAGTCCTTGCAAGCTTTTTTACAGCATTGTAGTCAAACGATAGGTGATGCTTATTTTAGAACACCTCGTAATACCATTAAAGCATTTTTGGATATGTTGGCTGTCATTGATCAAAACCCAACTATTTCGTGGGATCAACTTATTAACTCAGTATCTATTAACCCTGAGATGCCATCTGATATGGATATTGACATGAATGGTATGTATGAAGAAGACGAACTTGCTGATTTTAGATTATAGGTCGCTAATAATTTTGGTGGTGTTTTAAAAAGTATGCTGGCATCAGACGTAGCCATAATTGACATAAAAGAACATCAAACCAAATGCTTTCAAGTGATTGTCGAGCTTCTTTGAGAAGCAGGTTTTTCTAACGGCTGGAAGTAATTGATGTCCTAAGCGATAATTATTACTTCCTTAGCATACTTTCTGAAATACCACCACAAAACTTAGTAACTCACCTTTTAACGAGTCTTTTTGAAACGACTCACCTTATAAGCGCTTGGATCAATAGTATGCGGCTCATCAAAATAGTATTCCGCTATCATACGCGCACTAACCACTGATTGTGTTAACCCTAAATGATGATGACCAAAGTTCAAAAACACTCGCCCGATTTTATCGATAACAGGTAATGAGTCTACCGTTGTTGGTCGAAAACCCATCCACGGTACACTATCATCCGTATTGAGCGGCTCTTTGAACATCGGCTGTGCATGCTGCAGTAGCTTGTGTGCACGCTGCATATTAGGCGGTGCATCTAGCCCTGCGTATTCTACAGTGCCGGCTAAACGTAAACCTTTCTCCATTGGCGTCATTATAAAGTGCCGATCTAAGCTCGATACCGACATGTTTAAGCGTTTGCTTTCATTTGGAATCATTAAATGATAACCGCGCTCAGTATCTAGAGGCACTTTTACTCCTGTCAGCTGTTTGGCAAGCGCTTTTGAGTAGGCTCCTGCTGAGAGCACAACTTTATTAGCTACCATATCCCCTTGGTTAGTTTTCAAAAGGATACTGTCTTCATTTGGTATCGCCTCAAGAACGTGGCAGTGCTCGATCACATGCCCGCCAAGCTGGTGAAAAGTAGTGGCGAGGCTATTATAAATGGCTTGCAAGTTAGTAAAGTGTCCCGTTTTAGAGAAGTATAGCGCATCAAGATTATCGTTCTTTAAAGCGGGTTCATATTCGCCGATTTCATCTTTAGTTAGAGGGTGATTGATCACGCCAACATCATTTAGGCGTTTGCCATAATCCGTCAATATACTAAGTTTGGTGGGCTGCTCAATCGTCAACAATGAACCGCTAGTGTGAACCCACTGCTTAAGATCAAATTGTGTGGCAAAGTTTTGCCAAGCGTCTAAGCTGCTACTATTTAAGTTCAATATAGACTTGTGAATACGGTCAAACGGTTCAGCACGCATATTGAGCAACAGCTGGAATGCCCATGGCATTAAGCGTGGTAGATAACGCCAATCTAGTCGTAAGGGCCCAGTGGGATTAAGCAGCATCGCTGGAACATGGCGAAGCATGCTAGCATCAGCCACAGGGAATATTTGTTCAGTTGCTAGGTGTCCGGCATTACCTGAAGAGGTGCCTTTACATATTTCATCGGCCTCAAGCAAGACTACTTTTACCCCTCGCGCTTGTAGCGTCACCGCTGTCGTCAAACCAATGACGCCACCACCTATAATATGTATGTCAAAATTTTGTATGTCCATAAGTACTCTCATTTGGCTAGTATGAATAGCATTAATACATCTTGGTGTATTCTGAAAAAACGTATTAGCTATTAATATTTATAAAAAGTAGCTTGGCATATAAAAAACGCAACGCTGTGCTACAACAATATATCTTAAAAAATGAGAGGTTAACGTACATCCGCCATCCTACTCTTGACTTCAATGATTATCGAAAAAGGACATAACATTAACCATAATGCCCTTTTGTTTTATAGTAGTACTACCATTGGCAAGTTACTCAGCGGCTATGATAGTGACTTCTACTAATAACTCGGGGCTCGATAAAGCCGACTCACCGCAAGAACGAATTGGCGGCACTATGCCTTCAAACCACTTATCCCAAACTTCATTCATTGCTGCAAAATCTGACATACTTTTAACCCAAACTAGAGCCGATAACATTTTTGATTTATCGCTACCAACCTCGTTTAGCAAGGCTTCAACTCTCTCTAGGCAAGTCAAAGTCTGCGCTGCTATATCCTCTTCAGGATTGCCCACTTGACCACATAAATAAATGGTCTTATTATGAATAGCGATTTTGCTCATACGTTGGTTACTATGTAGTTTTTGCATGATTGTTTATCCTTATATTGTTAATTATTATTTTAACCAATTACTTTTGTTAACCAGTTATTTTTTAGAAAAACGTTGCGCTATATGCTGCTAAAACAAATTATCTTAGGTAACGATGCTTAGGTAACGATGCTTAGGTAACGATGCTTAGGTAACGATGCTTAGGTAACGATGGCCTCATTTTTATTATTAGGTACCAACACGCCAATGACCACGTAAGTTATGGCTGATGCAGCTGACCCTATCAGCGGTCCCTCTACCCAGCCAACAATACCTGACGTCAACAGATAACTACTACAAACAGCACCGACAATAATAGAAGCAATAGCACCTATCGTTGAGCCTTTATAAAAAATAGTAACCAAAAGTACGCCAGATAAGGCTGCCATTAAGGTGCCACTAGAGAATATCCCCAAAAAGCTAAGCATCGCTTCAGGTAAGAAGAAGGTAGAAATGAAAGCGATAGCAGCCATGATAGCGACCCACAACCTATTCAGCGTTAATAGCTCAGCGTCAGTGCGAGGTTTATTGTCAAATATAGCCAAACGCAAATCATGTGAGGCAGCCGTTGATAAGGTATGCATAATAGAGTTTGCTGTAGACTTCATAGCAAATAGAATAAACAAAGTGATCACACTACCCACTACACTTGGAATAGCATTGGCTAAATACCAAGGCATTGCTTCATCAGGATTGAGAAGATTTGGGTTTTTGATACGAACATATAAGCCAACGATAGGCACCAAACTTAAAATACACCCTAGAACGGCCGTATAAAACCCTGTTTTGGCAATGCTGATATTAGATTTCATCGCCAAAAAACGTACTGACATATAAGGTAGTGCGGTACTAAAGATAAGCGCATAGACAAATACTAGAAAAACAGAGGATCTCGAATCACCATAAGGGTTAGAGGTCTCTGGATTAACGAGGTTTGGATCTATTGCATTCAGCTGAGTTATCATATCTGCTAATGGAATGTCGGTGAACACCTGAAACACGATGTAAATGGCAGCGATTGTCATCCCAATCACCATAAAAGTATCGGTCCAAGCAACAGCAAGCAATCCGCCTGCCATGGTATAAATAGTAATAATCACCAGTAAAAGCGCAGAAGCAAACAGCGGTGAAATACCGAGCCAGCTACTACCCAACATACCAAGTGCTCTAACCTGTGCCGTTAAAAACACGGTCAAAAATATAATCATGCCCAAAGACGTGATAATACGTAAAGTGCGAGCAGATGCTGAATTTCGATCATTACAGTGCAAATTAACGATAAATTCAGGAATGGTACTACTACCCATCTTCTCGGCTCTATTTCGCAAATAAACCGCAAAGAATAATACGGCGACTACCATGGCTGGTGCAAAAAAGAAATTCCCCAAAAGCTCAATCGTTCCGTATTGGTAGGCGGCACCAGGTGAACCCATAAAGCCCCAACCACTAAATCCAGTCGCCACGACAGTCCCTGCCATGACAAAAGGCCCTAATGAGCGACCGGCTACTAAAAAACCGCTTTCGTCATCTGCTGACATGACTTTTGCCGCTTTACTAGCCAATAAAATGAGAAGCGCAATTGCTGCTAACAATATCATCCAATTAATAAACATGTCGATCCCTCGTAACGTTTACTACATTATTTGTTATGACGCTCTACGAAGAAATAACTCACTGCCAGTAATAGTGTCAGTACATTAATGGTCGAAAACCAAAACAACGTCCAGCTGTTAAGAAACCAGTCCATAATGTTATTTCCTTAATAAGTAAAAGGTGAAAACAATGATATAGATGGCGCATCATCTATGTTGGTGAGCTTAAAATAAAAAACTTATATCTAGTAAGCCCACTCAATATAGACAGTATTTGTTGGAAGCACCTATATATTAACGACCGATAATGTTGTACTCAGGACCGTACTTAAAGCCTGTGATATTATCAGCACCCGTCTCATTGATGACTAAAATATCATGCTCTCGATAACCGCCAGCACCCGGCATACCCTCTGGGATCATGATCATCGGCTCCATAGAGACGACCATACCTGGCTCAAGCACGGTTTCAATATCTTCACGTAGCTCAAGTCCTGCCTCGCGTCCATAATAGTGGCTGAGTACACCAAAAGAATGGCCATAACCAAAACTACGTTTTTCTAATAAGTCATATTTTGCATAAATTTTATTCAACTCATGTGCGATATCACAGCAGCGCACGCCCGGTTTGATAAGTTCAAGTCCTGCTTCATGTACTTCACAATTTATCTGCCAGTAGCGTAATGAGTCTGCATCACATTTATCCAAGAACAAAGTGCGTTCAAGCGCGGTATAGTAGCCTGCTATCATAGAAAAACAGTTAAGGCTCAATATATCACCCGATTGGACCTGGCGATTGGTCACGGGATTATGAGCACCATCCGTATTAATACCTGACTGAAACCATGTCCATGTATCCATGAGCTCAACGTGACCAAACTGCTCACCAATAGCTCTAACCATAGCTTGTGTAGACGCCAATGCAACTTCGTATTCAGGCACACCATCATAAACCGCTTGCACTAATGCAGCACCACCAATATCACAGACCTGAGCGCCCTTAGTTATGAGCGCTATCTCTTGAGAGGACTTAATCATTCTCATGGTCATACATGCTAAACTAATATCAACAAACTCTATATTGGGTAAGATAGCTTTAAGCTTGGCAAAGCTATCCATCGGTAAATGATCAAACTCAATACCTACACGACCGTTATTAGGGATTTGTTGAGCAATAGCTTTAAAATAGTTATCACGCTGCCAATCAGTATAAACAACATTGTTGTCACCAACAGTACGACGCCAAGGCTGTCCACCATCGATGTTGGCTGATATGGATACGACTTTTTTTGAAGAAACGATTAGTCCATAAGGTCGCCCAAAAGAGCAATATATAAAGTCAGAGTAGTAATTGATGTTATGTATCGAGGTAAAAAGTACCGCGGCAATATTCTGGTTATCTAAATACTCACGCAGTTTCTCATGACGATTTGCATATTCTTGATGACTAAAAGTTGGCGTCACCTTTTGGCCATTTTTAATTTCGATTAAACTTGGAAGATGCAGATTATCTAATGAGCCATCTAAAGATAATGTGCTAGCAAGGTCTTTTGATGTTGACATGATACGTCTCCAGAGTAGGCAATAATTAACTAACGATTAACTAACAATTAACTAAGAACACCTTCGATACTAGAGGTAAAAATGATAAGGTAGTTTTTCATAAGCGACATTTTATGTTTATAATCGGACATATAGATAAATAACTTAACATTAGCCAGAAGTTGAAGTGCACTCTGTTGAAGTGTGCTCTGAAGGCGATAAAAAATGACTCAGATAACAAAAAAAATGACAGACAAGCCTAGGCGTATTGGGTTTTTACTGATCAATGGCTTTTCCATGTTAGCGTTCAGCAATGTCGTTGAGTCACTTCGAATGGCAAATTATGTGAGCGAGCAACTTTTATACTCGTGGGTGGTAGCAGGGCTTGATGATGATAAAACTAGTAGTAGTAACGATATTAAATTAAGTCATACTGCACAACTTGAATACTTATCAACCTGCGACTTGGTATTTGTATGCGGAGGACACCAAACAGACTATTTAAAATCTAGTAAACTCATTGCCTTAATTCAACGATTGGCAGTACGGAATATTGCACTTGGGGGTTTGTGTACAGGGGCACTAGCATTGGCTGCTGCAGGCTTACTTGAACAACAAGCAGTCTCACTGCATTGGGAAAACATAAGCGTAGCCCAGGAGAGCTATCCGGGTGTTATTTTTAATGATCAGATATTTACTATAGCACCGCAGCTATACTCTTGTTCAGGTGGAGCTTGCGCATTGGATATGACCTTACATATCATCAACCAGCATCATGGTCATCACATAGTTTCCAAGATACAAGATATGTTTATTATCACCTCTATACGTGAGCCTACTTACTTACAGCATATGCCCAAACCAAAAATACTTAGCAGTAGCTACACCAATGTGATAAATGCTATTACATTGATGAAAACCAATCTTGAAGAGCCTTTAAGCGTTGAGGATATTGCCCGTCATCTTGGATTATCAAGTAGACAATTACAGCGCGTATTTAATAAAAATTTTAGTTGTTCACCGCAACAGTATTACGTGCGTTTACGCCTTGAACACGCCAAATATATTCTTAAACATACTACTGTGCCTATTAGCCAAATCGTGCTAGCAAGCGGCTTTATCGATAACAGTGCATTCTCTAGCACCTTCAAAAAACACTATGGCATAACACCAAGCCATTACAGGCAAGAGAATCTGTCTAATAATGTAGCAGGCATCCAAAAAGCGGAGGATGCCAATTCATGACTGGACGTCTGTTTTAGATTACTTTATGTTTGATGACCGTATTAGTAAACCTTTATACAGAATTCGGGATGATCTCACTATTCCCTCAGCATACTTTCTGATACACCACCATAATCTTAATAAAAAATACGAGAAACTATCTTTGAGAGACGCTCATCTTCAGCTTGATTATCAAATACAGCGTTGGATATTTAACCAAGGTTGGAATGGATTACGCGAGGTACAAGCTAAGGCTATTGCACCAATTATATCTGGGAAAACCGACGTACTGATTAGTGCAGCGACTGCTGCTGGCAAAACAGAAGCGTTCTTTTTGCCGGCTTGTAGCGCTCTCGTCAAGTCAGACAATAGCCAAAATATAGGATTATATGAAAAAGAAGGGCAGGGTAATGGAGTAGGTATTTTATATATCAGCCCACTAAAAGCGCTAATTAATGATCAATATCGAAGGCTTGAGAGTCTAGCAGAGTTGCTTGATATGCAAGTGACGCCATGGCATAGCGATAGTCCACAGAGTAAAAAAAATAAACAAAAAAAGTCGCCATCAGGAATTATTTTGATTACGCCTGAGTCGCTTGAATCTTTATTGATTCGGGATTCAGGGTGGGTAAAACAAGCTTTTAGTAGCCTAAAATATATTGTGATTGATGAGTTTCATGCTTTTTTGGGTAGTGAGCGTGGTCAGCATTTATTATCTCTTTTGACGCGGCTTGAGCATGTCACTGAACGTTTAAATACACCTATTCCGAGAGTAGCGCTGAGTGCAACGTTGGGAGATCTAAAAAGCGTACCGCAGTTATTAAGGCCTAATCAGTCACTACCTTGCATCATTATTGAAGATGATGAGGCGAAGGCTAGTATTAAAGTACAGGTAAAAGGTTACATAGAGCCTAGTCAATTATCGCTTGAATCAGGTTCTAAAAATAATAATATTGCAAGTTCTGACTCTCAAAATATTGGTATTCAGTATCCTTATACTGCCGAGGCGCAAGTTTATGCGGACTTGTACCGATTATGCCGTGGCGGTAGTCATCTAATATTTGCTAATAGCCGTAGACGTACCGAGATGATAGCGACAGAGCTTAGTGATTTGTGTGATTACAATATCGTTCCAAATGAGTTCTTTCCTCATCACGGCTCCTTGTCAAAAGAGCTTAGAGAAAGCTTAGAAACACGATTACAAAAAGAAGAGTTGCCGACTACCGCTGTGTGTACTATGACCTTAGAGCTAGGGGTTGATATTGGTAAGGTTGATACTGTAGTGCAAGTGACAGCGCCGCACTCTGTAGCCAGTCTTAGGCAACGGCTTGGGCGTTCGGGTAGGCGTGGTGGTTCGGCAGTACTTAGAATGTTGATTACTGAAAAAGAGATTGATAAAGATACTAGTCTTACTGATAAGCTACGTCTTGAGCTAATACAGTCATTTGCAATGCTAAGATTACTAGTTATCGATAAGTGGTTTGAGCCGGCAGATACTGAGTTATATCACTTCTCAACGCTATTGCATCAGGTGCTAGCGACTATCGCTCAATGGGGTGGTATTCGTGCTGACCAGCTTTATATCTTGTTATGCAAGCAAGGACCCTTTCAAAAAATACAACCAGCGCACTTTAAGTCTCTACTTAGCCAAATGGGAGAGTTGCAGCTACTCACTCAGCTTGGTAATAAGCAATTAGTATTAGGCATTGTCGGTGAGCGTATTGTTAGCCATTACACTTTTTATGCAGTTTTCAAAACACCAGAAGAATATCGAATTGTGACAGGTAATAGAACGCTTGGCACTCTACCAATTGAGACTATGTTATTACCTGAACAATATATCATTTTTGGTGGCAGACGCTGGCAAGTCAAAAATATTGATATGGAGAAAAAAGTGGTGGATGTCATCTCTGTCAAAGGCGGTGGTAAGCCTCCAGCTTTTGGTGGCGGTAGCATGTCGATACATGACCGAGTACGCCAAGAGATGTATGAGATATTAAGTAACGGTGCTTACCGTATTCAAGTTGGTGAGCAACATTTAGATTTTGCTGACAAGACGGCAAGACGATTATTTTCAGAAAGTATTGATGCTTTCAACAGGTATGATTTAAACAATCAGCCTGTTGTAGACAAAGATGGCAATAGTTATATATTTATGTGGCGTGGAGACAAAGTTGTAAATACTTTAACGGCGTTGCTTATCCGAGATGACTTCACTGTTGAAACATATGCAGGTGTTATTCGTGTTAATAGAGTCGATTCAGTTCAGGTTTGTCAGTTTTTACAAAAGCTTGCCAGTCAGATATTACCTACAGCAACTGAGCTTGCTGAAACTGTACCTTTTAAGATGACTGAAAAGTTTGATGAGTACTTACCTGATGATTTGCTCAATATTGGTTACGGGGCACAAGCTTTTGATATTATTGGGTTGAAAAAATGGTTGGAAGGCTTCAAAAAAAAGACCTAGCATATAATGTGAGTTTGATAGTAAGTTTTTTTAGCTACCCCTTTTAATAACATAGACTTCGATGAAACTAATCTATGCTGATAATGAGCTGTGCTGAAGAAACCGTACACCTGAACTTGGTAAACCAAGCGTATTCACAGGAGTTTACCATGACTAAGAAAATAAGAACCTACAGCGACGAATTCAAAGCCGAAGCCGTTAATAAGATAGCAGATAATAACGGTAACATCTCTGTTACTGCAAAGCAGATTGGCACCACGATGCAGGCCCTATCAAACTGGCAGAACAAAGCCAACCAAGGCAAGCTTGAAGGGACTGAGTACTTCGATCCACAACTTATGGCCGTGATGGAAGAGAACAGACGCCTCAAACGACATCTTACAGTTGCTGAGGAGGAGGAGCGCGAGATATTAAAAAAGGCGACGGCGTACTTCGCCAATGAGGAGCGTTAAGAAACAGTCTGGGAGACTGTTTTAGTGATGTAAGACAGGGCTATGCCCGCAGTGACAGCTCGTAAATTACGCTTTTATTAAAGACAATCAGCAGATATTTAACATCGCCCCAATATGCCGTGTATTAAACGTAAAACCCTCAAGTTACTAAGACTGGACGAATCGCGACCTAAGTGCTCAGCAGATACACCGTAACCAGTCTGAGCTACTGGCCAGAGCTGCACATAGTGAAACAAAAGCACGTTATGCTGCTAATCGACTGCACGCAAAGCTGGTAGAGCAAGGGCACGATATTAGCCTATATATAGTTCGACGCATTAAAGAAGGGCATGGTATCAAATGCCGTCCCCATACGCGCTTTAAAGTCACCACGGACTCAAACCATAATAAAATGGTTTATCCAAAGGTGTTGGATCAGCAGTTTGATGCTAAGCGTCCTAATGAGTCTTGGGTCAGTGATATTACCTATATCTAGACAAGCGAGGGTTGGCTATACTTAGTAGGATTAAAAGATTTACAGAACAAAGAGCTAGTCGGCTACGACATTAATAAGCGCATGACAGCAGACTTAGTATGCCGTGCACTCAACATGGTCGTCAAAAATAAACGACCCAGCCAAGGACTGATTGTGCATTCTGATAGAGGCAGTCAATATTGTAGTCATGCCTATCACAAAATCATCAAGCAGCATCAGTTTACAGGCTCCATGAGCGGCAGGGGCACCCACTACAAGCATAACTTTCCGTCTTGCGCTTCGGGCAAGTGTCCACTGTACTCTTGCTAATCCTCGCTCATCTGATAACGCTCCGATAGAAAGCTTCTGGGGCACATTAAAGAATGAGCTAGTGTATCACCAAGACCATAAGACAAGGTTTGTAGCGATCAGTGATATCATTGACTATATCGAGTTGTATTATAACCAAGCTAGGATTCAAAAGGGCTTGGGCTATAAATCGCCAAGACAAGTGTGGTTTGACTATTATCGTCAAGCTGCGTAATTAAAATCTTCCAAGTTTAACTGTATGGATTTGACGGCAGGGGTCAATGCGAGGTTATGTCTAAATACAATGATTGGTGCGCCCACCAAGACTCGAACTCGGATCGATCGCTTAGGAGGCAACTGCTCTATCCTGTTGAGCTATAGGCGCATAAGGGAGGACTATTGTAAGAAAATTATCATAAAAAAGCAATCGGCTGATTATAAATAGTCGTTATTCACTAGCATTTATCTACCGCTGGATAAAGCATCAGTGATTTTTACTGAATCGTTATTATTAGCAGCTTTGCTACGAGATGTGGGATTAAACAAATCATCTACACTGCTTTTATAACCATCGATATTGTCATAATTATATTTTTTTAGAATATCTTGGCCCGTGCTAGAAAGCAGAAAATTGCGGAAAGTAACCGCTATAGGATTATTGTTCAAAATAACGCCTTGTACTGCTTGTTTATCTTTTAGAGCATAGCTAAACGACACTAAATTTCGGGTCTCCTTGTTGGTGCTCTTGGCTATACTGGCTGGAGTATTGCTATTGCTATTATCACTACTAGCTTGCACTGTAGTGTGAATCACCTTTTCTACGCTGCCTGAAGTGACGCCTTTGATTAAGGTTTGCTCAGCTTTGACTTGCGCTTTATTGAGTAAGGCTTGTAAAGCGGTTATCTGGGTTTCACTGAGCTTATCATCAGTAATAATCATGTCGGTATTGAAGACTAAGGGCAAAGGTTGGGCCGCTGATAGCGTAGTATCGGCTAAGGTAAGCAGTGAGTTCGTAGGCATGTAGTGCACTAATACTTTTACTTTAGGATAGCGAGACTCAAAGCGCACGATCACCTCATCTAAAGGGGCTTGTGAGACATCGGCTGCCTGTAGATGCAATAGGCTAATAGCGCTATCAGCATCATCATTCTCGTTATCATTAACGGCTGCTATAAAGTCACTGGACACAATCGGTAATGGGTTAGAATTTATTGCATTACTGCTCCATAGCCAAGCAAACACTGCAGCAAAAATCATCAATACTAATAAGATTAATCCTGCCAATAGCAGCTTATAGTTTTTCATAGAGGCGAGCTCATCACTTTATAGTTATGCAATTACAGAGTTTTAGAAGAGTAGCAGCAGTTAGAAGAGCAGCGACCATTTATTATATTGTCTATAAGCTCAGCTAGCATAATAATGAGTGCTCTTCATCTTTAATATTCAATAAGCTTACATTCTATACTATGGCTGGTTTTTAATACGACATCAGATGTCGCAAGCTAGCTAATGGTGGCTAGTATAATTAACTACCCCCTAGCAAATAACCTTTATCAATGTCACACTAAACCTGCGACGACTGTAGCCGCATAACGCAGGTTTTATACGGTAGTCAGCACTAGTTAAACGCTTTATTGACCAATAACTAATGTCTGCAAATAATGCCTGCTGGGTTCTAAACAGCGCTATTTTAACAGAAATCCAAAATAGGCACGACTGTAAAACTTGGCCTTGAGCGCTACTTAGTTTATAAACTATTCACTCATAAAGTCAGCTAGCTTACATGACTATCTATGAATTGCTTACTATTAGTTACTCGTTGCTTATTACTTACTATCATTATTATAATTAGATCCCTATTTATGTTTACTATCATTCAATCGCATCGTACTGAACGTCTAGTTGAGCACTTACTGAGTGCTTATAAGTCTAAAGATCAGCCTATTTTTGCAGAGTTTATTGTTATTGTACCTTCTATGGTGCTTGGTGATTGGCTGGATAAGTCTATTGCCAGTCAAGCTGGTATTAGCACTTTAGTCACTACCAAGTTTTGGGGACAGTATCAATGGACGTTGATGCAAAAAGTCTTGGCTGAGCACAATATATGGTTAGAAGCCAATCAGCGTTCGTCAGAGATAGTTACCGTGCCAGAAGTAGCAGTGTTGACTGGGGCGGTGATGCAGTGGCGTCTGTTTGGTTACTTTACTTATTATCAAGCACAGATTATGGCTGATGATAAGCACCCTTTATATCCGCTATTAATAGCGTTACTGGATGAAGGCTCAGATCGCAGTCAGCAAGATATACGCTTATGGTCATTGGCGACTGACTTCTCGCGAGTATTTAGTCGTTATCTAAACCATCGCGATGATTGGTTGAAGCTATGGTCTGACAATCAGGCGGTGGATGTAGAGCTACTCATCGCAGCCAAAGATAAGCTGACCTTAGAGTTTGACAGCAATGCTGGCATGACACCTGAATGGTTGGTTGCCCATTATACTGAGCTAGAAGTCGCTCAGAGGCATTTATGGCGCTTGTTATTCTCTGCTGTCTATCAGCATCGCGCTTCTATTGAGACCCGCTTTTGGCAGATTATGAAGGCAGATAGCCTTGAGACTGGGGTAGACGTGCCAGCGCTATTACCTAAGAAGTTGCATATTTTTACTATTCAGCAGTTGCCACAAAACGAGCTGGACTTTTTGCAGCAGCTGTCAAAGTATATCGACATTACCTTACTGCATTATAATCCATCACAGCTGTTCTGGGCGGACATCGTCGATAAGCAATGGTTACAGCGTCAGCAAGTGATCAATCCTAAAAGTGTGTTTTTACGAGATTATGGACATACGCTTTTGTCACGTCTTGGCAAGCAGTCACGTGAGACTTTTGCCATGCTGGCGAGTCTATCGGGTAATGAGCAGCATAAAGATTTTAAGTTAACTTGGCAGGATCAGTTCGACGATGAGTCTGAGGATGACCAAACTATAGAGCAGCCGCTAAGTCTGCTGGCACATTTGCAGCAAGATGTATTGATGCTTGATGAAGGGGCTACGCAACAGACTACTGCTGGGCGTTTGAGTGCTGCGCTTAGCAAACAGCTTCAATCTGATCTGAGGGATGAAGTCGCTATTGACGAAAATAGCCTAAGCAGAATTGATGATAACAACCATGACCATAATGACAATAATGCATGGTATAGCGATGACAGCTTAAAAAGCAAACAACACCAGCAAGCACGGCAGTGGCAATTATCACAATATGATAACAGCTTGAGTATTCATTCTTGCCATAACCTACAACGTCAGCTGGAAGTGCTGCGGGGCATGATAGGTCGCTGGCTCAATGAGCAAAATACTGATGGAAGCACACGCCATCTATCAGATATTGTAGTGTTACTACCTGATGTCGATCGTCATCATGAACTCATAAATTCAGTATTCGTCAATGGACAAGGGCAAGATGGTCTGAGCTTGCCAGCTAAAGTAACTGGCGTCGTTGATAAGTCTATTCGACAGTTGTGGGAAGCAATACGTGGTTTTTATGGCCTACTAGGTAGTGATAGTGCGCGCTTTGAAGCGGCTGAAGTGTTTGATTGGCTGATGCTGCCCCCATTGTATGAGAGCCTTGGTTTAACTCATGAGCAGATGAGTCGGGCTTGTGATTTACTAGAGCAAGCGGGTTTTGTACGCGGTTTTGATGAAGCGCACCTACAGCAAACGCTCGATAGTGGAGATTATGATTATCGGTTTAGTTTTTCTCATGCCTTAGATAAGGTGGCGTTGGGTTTAGTCATGCCAGAAGCGCCTATTAGTACTTGTCTATACCCCGAGCATTGGCAGGATAATACCTTAGCCGAAAAAACCGTGCCTATGTCAGCGATTGGGTTGACTGATGCGGCGATTGTTGAAGCGTTATGTCGGGTCTATAGCGGCTTAAATCATTGCCGTTATGAGTTTCAAGCTCGGCATAATGCTGAGAATTGGCTCAATAATATTGAGAACCACATCATTCATCCGTATTTTGGCGCTCTTGACCAAACCCGGCCAATGCGGGCTATTTTTAACGCTATGAATGGCTTTAAGAGTAGCTTAAGGGCGAACCGCCATTACCAGCATTATCATACTGACAGTGACCACCAAGCGGACGCTATGCTAGAGGAGGCCTTTGATTCTTCTAGTAGCTCGAAGTCATTACAGCTCGAAGCCAGTCAAGTAGAGGCCAAGCTGTCGCAAGTTAGTAATTTACCACTTAAGCTAAGCTTTATGCTGGATAGTATTGAAGATGAGCTTGAGAGCCAGCAAGTCAGTGCTGAGCCGACAGGGGTGATTACTTTTGGGCGCTTTGGGGCCTTGCGTAACGTACCCTTTGGTCTAGTAGTGATGCTGAATATGGATTTGTCCGAGTTTCCTAATCGTGACCGTGACAACCGTTATGACTTGATGAAATCTGGGCTGGCACGCCGCGGTGATCGTTTTAGTGAAGACGATGATAATGGCGCATTTTTGGATGCTGTACTCTGTGCTCGTAATGCTTGCTGGATTTTTTATAATGGTCAGCGCCTAACAGATACTCATGAGCATTTGCCCGCCAATCCGGTAAGTGAGCTGTTGCAATTTTTAAAAGGTGAAGTGCAGTGGCAGTGGGATCCGTTAAAAAACGAGCAGCTTAACCACAAGCTGTTAGTGACTGCTAATAGTGAAGGTGATGAGGGCATTGATGCTGATACTGATGAATGGGCGTTGACTGCGCAAGTGCAGCGTTATTTACCTAAGCTAATCGAGCAATGGTTGGTTACTCAGCATCCTGCGCTACCCTTTGCTCAAGAAGTGTTTGTACAGTCGCCAACTGCTTTAGCGGATGCAGATAATTCAATGGCTAGCGACGATAGTGGACAAGCCCTTATTAGCTTATTAGCACACGCTATGCAAAAAGAAAAAGCCTATCAACAAAGCACTAATGCGCCAGCACGAGTTTGGCATGAAGTGTTTGAGCGCTTGCAGTACCAGACTGATGAGCGGGTTAACCCAGTAAAAGTCAACTTGCCCAGCAAAGAGGATTACGCCAATATTGCTCAGCGTATTGAGCTTATTAATTCTTCTATGCTAGTCCCAAAAGGTAGCGACGAAAGTAATAAAAGTAATGAAAGTCGTTTTGAAATTAACCAAGTAGATATGCAATATTTGTACTACCAAGTGCGTCACCCTGCTAAGCATTTTTTACGTGAGCAGCGAGTACACGTAGTAGCAGCTAAAGATGAAATGGCACACCAAGAGCCTTTATCTTTATCAGGGCTGGGGGCTTATGAAGTTAATTCACAACTGTTGGATGAGCTGCACAAAAATAACAGTAGTGATACTAGTGGCGCCGACAATCTAGCGGTTAAAAGTTTGAACAAGCTATTATATGATCCAGTGATGCCAGCAGGTGTGGCACGTCAATCCACCTTACAGTATCAACAGCTCAAGCTACAGCAGCAATGCCAAGAGTTTGCTGAGCAGTTAGCCGCGCTAGGTATCGATATTGATGCTAATAACGATAGTGCTAATACTGGCCATAGCTCTTTACTAACCCCTTGTGCTGAGACTATGACCACAGTGGCTACTCCTGATATAAATCTGCATGGTCAATTGCAGATTAAAGGCCTAGTACCGCTAGCCAGTCACCGCTCAGACCCGTCGTCAGCTGAGCCGTTATCCCCTGGACTGTGGCTAAATATCCTACCTAACAGTGCCCGCACTCAGTACTTACTGCGCTTTTGGTTAGCTCATATCTATTGGCAAGTGGCAAGGCGTACTACAGCGCAGCAAGTCGCGGCTGGCGATGGTAGAAGTATTTGGCGCTTTAATAAAGGTAGCGATGAATACAAAAAATTTAAAGGTAAAACCACCTTCCAGCTAGCACCTATAGCCTATGACCAAGCCCTAGCAGAGTTATTAAAGTGGATAAGGTTCGCATATTTGGCTGGTAGGACGCCAATGACGGTATTGCCTGTCCATGCAGTCGCTTATCTTGATAAAGTAAACGCCGCCACAGATAGTAGTTATCAGCCTAAGCGCAGTGATTTTGACAGTTGGTTATGGCCAAGCTATAACAGTGACATTATTTATGATAGCTGCGCCCAGCATGAATTATGGCAATATATCCTTGATAAGCAAGATGCCTTTACTAAGCTGGCGGATGCCTTGCCAGCATTAGCAAAGCCTTTATTTGCGGCGATGGACGAAGCCCTAATGGCGTTATAAGGCCCTTCATAATGCTTGTACGGCTTTTTGACGGCTGATGCATAATGATATTAATCGTAAGACTTTGAACAAGTGATTTTTATGGATCAAAATAATAATACTGATAATGGCTTAGAGACAGTTGGTCATGACTATAACAATGCCACAGCTGATCACTTAGGTACTAGTGTAGATAGCCATGCTATCAATTGTCAGGCTACCCCTATATCAGAACAGCCGCCTGCTATCCGTATCAAGCTCAATGGTAAGTATCTTATAGAAGCCTCAGCGGGTACTGGCAAGACTTGGACTTTAACGGGTATTGTTCTACGTCTACTAATTGAGGCAAAACGGGCTCCTGAACATATTATCGCCACTACTTTTACTCGGGCAGCTGCTGCAGAGATGCGTCAACGCATCCATGAGCGTTTGGTTGATTTTTATCAACTACTACAGTGGTTTAGTAAGCTACCAATTACCCCGGCTACTCGAGAAATACTCTATCCGCAGCTAAAAGATACCAGCGCTAAACACGCGAATAATGGCTTAAATAATAGAGCTGACAACAGCGATAGAGACTCTAAGCTAGCTAATGCAGCTAGCAAAAAGATAAGCATAGAGCAGCAGAAAAAACGCCAGGACTGGCTCAAAGATCAAGCTAAGCTCTCAGGCAATAAGGATCTTATCGATGATCCTATCAATAGCTATTTGCTCGAGTATCTACTAGATCATACGGAAGAGTATCCGTTAGCTGACGCTCTTAGACGCTGCGCTTTGGTTTTGACCACTTTAGATAAGCTGTTCGTTGGTACCTTGGACAGCTTGTCACAAAAGTGGCTGTCTGAATATAGCGCTGAGACTGGACATCAGCAAGGCATCCAAATCAGTGATCAAGAACAGCTAGTGTTAGAGAGTATTATTCATGATGTCGTGCGTGGCCACCACAGCTACTTATATAACCAGCACAATCAGGTTTATCAGCTATTGCAGCATACTAAGCGACTCACCATACCAGCTGATCATCTGAATGTCGCTAATAAATCGTTGCAATTTATCTCAACGCCTATCGAGACTGTTGAGATGGGGCCCGAGATAGATTTTGCTGCATATCAGCAAGCCTTAGATGATTTTGTACAAGGTGATTTAAAGGATGTCGAACCGTATTTTGATAAAGACTACCGTAAGGCTCAAGGGTTTCATGGCACAGCGGGTCTAGGCGCTAAAATGGATAGAATTGCTCATATTCAATCTGCTATTCAAAAAAATGGGAAGTTATTTTTTGCTCATTTAGATGACGAAACCCAGAAGTTCTATGAGGCTCTACCTCTGGCTTTTTTAGCTAAAGAAGAAGGTGGCAAGGGCTTTAATGGCAATAAAGAACCCCAGCGTTTAGCTTTTACTAGTCTAAACACCATTCAAGCATTAAAACTAGTAACTGATTATGCCAATCAAATTGAGTTATATCTTGATGCTTTAGTCGAGAACCTAAACCGTGACATAGCATTAAAAGTAAGGCAAAAACTGCCATCAATACTCGAAGCCAGGCGCGAGACTACTTTTGCCTTGCAAATGGTGCGCTTAAACCAAGCTTTATCAGGCAGGCAAGGTGAGAGGCTGGCACGTTATATTCGCCATCATTATCCAGTAGCACTTATCGATGAGTCTCAAGATATCAATGGCGAACAGGCGCGCATGATTGAGCGTATTTACTTGTCTAAAAGTAATGACAGCACTAATCAGAAAGTTGGTCGAGGGTTTTTACTACTAGTAGGGGATCCTAAACAAGCGATTTATGGTTTTCGTGGTGGTGACGTCGCCAACTATAACGCCATGAAAGCCAAGTTTGATAAAAACAACATTATGAGCCTTGATGTCAATAGACGCTCTAATAAAGGTTTGGTTACCGCACTGAACCACTGGTTTGGTAGACCGAATCCTGTAGCTGAGTCAAAACAGGCCGTTATTGATGGTGCTAGCCAATTAGCGCAGTTAGGTAATAGTATCTATTATCAACATATAACCGCCTCAAAACTCGATTCGCGGCTCTCGTGGCAAACTGAGGGAGATCAATCCTCAATAGCGCCGTTAGCGCCTTATCCTATTCTAGCTAATAGCCCAGTGAGTGTGATCCATCTGCCTTACGATAAGCAAGCTAAGTACGATGCTTGCGAGCTCACAGCGTTGCATATAGCGGCATTACTAGCCAGTAAGCAAACTATTGATGGTCGAGCTATCAAGCCAAATGATATCGGGGTACTAGGACGCCGCAAGCAAGAGTTAAAACAAGTCGAGGATATGCTCAGTAAGCTGGGAGTATCTACCTTAGAGACCGCAGAAAAAAACGTCTTCGATACGGCTATTGCCGCTGATTTAGCTGCCTTATTAGAGGCTATGCTACGCCCACAGCGCCGAGATATTATTAATCGGCTATTGACTAGTAATTTCTATCAGTTGAGCTTAACTGACGTGCAAGCGCTAATGATAGATGAGGACGATAGCTCTACTGCTATGACTAGCGAGCAAATAGCCCTAAAACAGCGCTATCAAGACTTCCAGTTGTATTTAAAGACCGCAGCGTCGTATTGGCAGCATAATGGGGTGTTGTCAGCATTGCATTACCTGTTTGCTCGTAACCCTATGGTTGAGCAAAACCTGCAGCTGTCTACTCAGCAAGCCAAAAGCCAAAACGTTTGGGTCGGTCTTGCCGACTTAGAAGACGGCGCACGCTATATAATGGATTTGCGTCAACTGCTAGATATCTTAGCGCAGCATGGCATGCACATCGGTGAGCATGAGCTACTAGCATGGTATAAAAAAAATATGCATAGTAGTCGAACGCCAGAGTGGGCACAGCAGCAGCCACTGCCAACAGAGTCGGGCGTACAGCTAATGACTATCCATAAGTCCAAAGGCTTAGAGTTCCCGATTGTCTATGTGATCGGTATGGATAGTGCTAGCCCTAAGGCTGGCGGTCGTAGCGCTCATAATCTATTTCTATATGACTATGATATTGAGGATAATAATACCGAGCGCCGCTTATCTGCTAGTAAAGGAAAGCTGCATAGTAAATCAGCTAAAGGCGAAACCGCCAAAGACTACTATGCACAATTTGAAACGACTGAGAACTATGAAGAGTTCAGACGACTGGCCTATGTTGCTTTTACTCGGGCCAGTGAGCAGCTGTACATGGTATTTAAGGATGGTTATAACAAAACAGATGCAGAGCGGAAGCCAAGTCTGCAATGGTTGAGTTGTGAGGATCACAAGTTTGTACTACCAGATAGATTACAGCCTTATATTAGCTGGCTAGAATATGCTGCTATTCAGCCTGTAGCTGAAGCCATTATTAGCAGCAGTTACGCCTCTAAAAGTACCGCTAACCCTGAGTCGCTAGTTAGTGCTGATAGCGCACTGCGTATCGATTATCAGACTGCCTATGCGCAAATACAACGTAACTCGTTTAAAGGTTGGGCTAAGACTAGCTTTACGGCTTTATCGCGTCAGCTTGGCGAACAGAGCAAAGCTTTAGCTATTTTTGATGACAATATAGAGGACGATTTAGATCTAACCGATAGTTTAAGCTTATGGTCTAACAAGCAGGCTGATAGCAGTGGTCGGTCGTCGCTAACGGCTGATATCAATGCTAATGCCAATATTGATAACGACAGTAGTGATAGCAGCAGTGATAAAGATAGCAATGAAATTAGCGCAGACAATATTCGCTTTCGATTTATAAAAGGCGCTAATGCGGGTACTTTTTTGCATGAGATTTTTGAGAAGATAGATTTTAATAACCCTAGCAAGTGGTCAGCGATTATTGACCAAGGTATTCGTCAGTACCAGCTGCCTAGCAGTTATAGCAGCGCTGAACAGCAACAGCGGCTATTACAAAATAAAGCGCCAAGGTCAGACACTCAAATTCAGAGTGATGATGACTCGGATAAAGCGACACAAGATCTAGCGCTAGCAGCCGCACATAATGAACTAATAGCTTGGGTCAGCGATATCTTAGCGGCGCCTTTACTAGCCTCTGGTCAGCCTTTGCAGGCTATCAGGACTGATCAACGTATTGCAGAATTGAGTTTCAATATGGGTCTGGCAGCAGACTTTATGCCTGAGCATATCAATGAGGTCTTTAGCCAGCACTTACCGGACGAGCCAGAAAAGCATATTACTCTTGATAGCCAGTATTCTAGCTATATCTACCGCTATTTGCGCGGTGAGATCGACTTAGTTTATGAGTATGCTGGCAAGTATCATGTATTAGACTATAAGAGTAATTACTTAGGAGATAGCCTAAGCAATTATAATGATGAAAGCTTAAGTGCCGCAATGAACAAAGCAGGGTATTGGCTACAAGCTGCCATCTATCAAGTGGCCTTGCATAGATTTTTGCGTCTGCGTATAGAGGGTTATTCGGGTAACGAAACTAGCTATCTGGGCGCAGTAGAGTATGTGTTTTTACGAGGTATTGATTCGCTAGGTGTTCATAACTACGGACGTATCAAGTGGGATGTTCCCTTTACGCTGATACAAGCCTTGGATGAGATGTTTGGTACGCCAAGCAGTTAGGCTCAGTTGGTTTATAACGAATAAGCACGAGGTCAGCATTCTACCAGTGCTACTGAAGAAAAAATAGCTCTTAAAGCAGTTAAAAATAAGCCACAGCACTATTAACTACGGACCCATAATGACTCAATCAGCAGATAAGCAATTATTAATCAAGCCATCGACCAATGCAGCGAAAAAAACATCGACTAAGCTTGCAGCTAGCTCCGTTTCTGTAGTTCAATCACCGCTAATAAGTCGTGGGCAAAGCTCGGTTGAAGCGGGTAGTGTTAGTAGCAGTTGGGCGCTGACTGTTAGCGACTATTTACTACAGCGTCGAGCGCAAACCCAAAGCGCTTATAAAGGCCAGTTGCAACCTTCACCATCAGTAAGCACTGCTCTAGCTAAGGCCGATAATACTAGCCAAGACTATCTATTCACTGCCATATTTGCGCTGCTAGTACAGCGCTTAGAGGAAGGTCATACAGTATTAGTATTAAATGCCGAGACAGATAATGCTTCTGTTAATACTGCTGCTATAAGCGATGACCTGCAGGACCGACAGACTAGCTTTGATAGTCTATACCTCTGGCAACAGCAGCTTATGCAACCTTTACTCCAGCCTTTATTGTCGCAGGCACAAGGCAGCTTTGCTAGCGAGCTAGTTTCTGTAGACTTGTTGATGCAGTCAGATAGTGAGTTATGGGTTAAGACCGTATTACAGTCCACTTTGCCTAAGTATGAGCTGCAAATATTGCAGCAGCATTATCAAGTTTGCTTAGGACTTTATAAGCAGTTGCAACAGCTAGCGCACTATAGTGATTCATCAAAAAATAGCCTAAGCAAATTTACAAATATACTAAACCAACAACTCCTTTTTAGCCAAGCAAAAAAAGAAAATGATCGGCCTATAGTGTGGCAAGTACAGAGCAGATTAGGTGATGACCCTATCCAAGTCACCTTATGGCTACATCGCACTTGGCAAGCAGAGTTCGCTTTAGCTGAGAATATTATGCGCATTAAGCAGCAACAAGTGCCAGCACTGCCTATAACGCTTAATGCTTCCCTCAATCCCGAACAACAACAAGCTATCCATATGGCCAATCAATCGGCTTTTAGTATTATCACCGGTGGACCTGGCACGGGTAAGACTTTTACTGTAGCTCAATTAGTAATTGCGCTACAACAAGCACAACTATCAGATCCTACAAGGGCAGGGGATAGCAACAAGGCCAATCTTGCTTTAGCCGCGCCAACTGGTAAAGCTGCTCAGCGCATGCAAGAGTCGTTGCAAGATGCCATACAGCAAGCAGGCATTCAGATGCAGCTGCCAGAGGCTAAGACTATACATCGACTGCTGGGTATCGGCCAAGGTGGGCAGCCTCGCTATAACAGTGACAATCCACTAAGCGAAGACATTATCATTGTTGATGAGGCTTCTATGCTTGGGGTGGAGTTGGCCAATCATTTAGTCAGCGCTGTAAAGCCGAACGCTAGACTTATTCTATTAGGTGATGCTAACCAGCTTGCGGCGGTAGATGCTGGCGCGGTATTAGCTGATCTATGCCAGTTACCAGCGCTGCAAGAGGTTAGTCAAAGGTTAACTCTTAGTAGACGCTTTACTGATGATTCTGGGATCGGACAACTTGCGCGGCTGATCAATCAAGACGATAAGAATATGCAGGAAGTTTGGCAACTGATAAATAACAATCAAGCGCTAAGCTTTCATCATCTACGTCGACAAGCAGAGTCTCAATCTGAGCAACAACAGTTGTTCATATCTATTCATACAAAAAATAGCCTAGGCAATTATGAATTTTTAAGTATGTTAACTCAAAATTACGAAAATTATATGAACAAATCAAAAAGTTCTCTAAAAAAGGCTCAATTAGCGAAATCCGTGCCAAATGATAGTATAAGAGAAGATTTCAACGATTTAATAGCCTCGTTAAATAATTTTCGCATTCTTACAGCCGGTCATCATGGGCATTGTGGCGATCATAACATCAATCATTATCTGAGCGAACAGCATAAATTTAAGCTCAAACTGCCGTTGTCAAAGTCCTCTTGGTATCATGGTCGTCCGATAATGATACTACAGAACAACTATGAGCTAGGATTGTTCAATGGTGATATAGGGATCTGTATGCAAACTCAGGCAGGGCAGTTGCAAGTGTTCTTTGAGAACAAAGCCCAAGGCATAGCCATTAATATGTTTAGCGATGAGATGATTGCCACAGCTTATGCTATGACTATTCATAAATCACAAGGGTCAGAGTTTGAACATGTGGCGATAAGTTTCGATGACAGTAATGGGCGATTACTGAGCCAAGAACTAATCTATACGGCGGTCACTCGTGCTAAACAAAAAATATCTATATTCAGTACTAGTTCAGCTTTTACTCATGCCCTCAATACCCCAACAGTTCGCCAAACCGGTCTCGGACTACAGTTCGAAAAAATACAGACTATAAACTAGGGTTAGAAATAGCAATGTATTGGTTTAAAGCAGCAGTAAAGCTAGTTGAGAACGCCACTTATACACCTAGTAAGTTAGTTATTACTAACCTCAAGGAAGGAACGCAGATCGCAACTTAACTATTTCTTTGCAGTGAGAGACATTGGCTCACTACTACCTGTAGATAAAATCCTAGCGCTTTATGGTCAGTAGCCATTATTGTTAGCAATAAGTCTTAAAATAAAGCAAAAAAAAGCATCCAAAACGGATGCTTTTTTAATTATTAATACTTAATTTTATAATTTGTCTTCTTTAATGGCATAGATGCCTGGTAAATGACGCAAGTAACCATGAAAATCCATACCACAGCCGTAGACATAACGATCAGCGACTTCAATACCAACAAAATCAACGTCAAAATCATTCACTTTACGGTCATGCTTCTTATTAAGTAGCACACAAGTTTCGATAGAAGCAGGGCTTTCTTTACCTAGTTCCTCAACGATTGTTTTTAAAGTGATGCCTTCATCAAAGATATCATCAATCAGTAATACATGCTCGCCTGCAATATTGACGTCAGGCTTAAATTTCCAATCAAGCTCATTAGTACCTTGGTTATCACGATAACGAGAAGCATGGATATAGTGCATACGATGGTAAAAGGTTAGATGAGTAAGTAGTTGTCCAGCAGGAATCAAACCACCATTCATTATTACCATTACGATTGGGTTAAGACCCACATAATGTAGATTAAGCTGCGCGGCAAGGCGCTCATATGCTGCTGCAACTTCGATACTACTGATAAGACATTCTGAGTTACGTAGAGTCTGTTCGATTTCTTGATTACTGATCTGAGTCATAGGGTGCGCCTTCGGTAAAAAGTGCTGCTTATTTTAGCAAGGTTTAAGTGATTTTCCTAATAAACATCACTATTCAAGCAAAATTAGTATGGTTTTAGCTGAGCGCTCTATTGAGACTTTTCGACGATAAAAGGCCGATAGTAATTTGCCAAGCGATTCATTGAAGTATCTGGTAGATCCGGTAGCAGTTTATTTAGGGCCATGCTCATGCCTTTGTCGATTGCCGCTTTAGCCATCGGCACAGACTTGCGTTTTATCATTCCTAACTTGAGAGTTTCAGCAAAGCGGGTAATGAAGTGAGTTAGCGTTGCCTCATTCATAGTCTCAAGCGCGGCTCTAAATTTTACTGCATCGACACTCTCTGGGGTCACAGCAGCAAAACCTTCGACAATCTTTTGAGCTTGTTGCTCAGTAAGCTTAAAGCCAACACGACTACACCCTTCGTTATCAATGAAAGTAGCTTTATCTTTTAGGAAGTTAAAACTAGGCATGACTTCTTCGTTGTTCTCTTTACCCAACAGAATATTAAGCAGAGTATCAGCAGCTTTTTCGATAGTGATAATAATTTTGCTCATTGCTGCCTGACGCTCAGGATTGGGGATATTATCAATCAACCCTACTAACAAGTTATCAATAAGATCCTTAGCCGTCTGTTTAGTCAACACATCACGATAAGGGTAGTAATCTACCGATTGCTTAGATTCGATAATTTGTTCTGCTTCTTTAATCAGTATCTTTAGCTCGTCTGAAGGTATGAATCCAAAATAATGTGCCATTATGCTGCCTATGTCGAAGGTTCTTTAGTTGTTGTATGCAATGATACCGTTTACTGACTTAATAGCGTTACATTTTTTGTCATATCAGTTACAATCCCAGTCAACGCTGATTTACCAATCAGCAGCTGATTACTCCTAGGTTGATAGCATTGAATAAGTGCGAATACATTAATAAATTACTGTAATTATAGCTTAAATTTTTTCGTGGTTTGTTAACTATCGGCTATTATGCACTTAGTAGTTCACCATAATAAATCATTATCATAACTTATCATACTTGCAAGATTTTAATCGCCAAAGTTTACATGGCAAAATAATAACTCCTGCATAGCGCAATACCCCAAAAAGACAACTTCAGTATTTAGCTACTAGTATAAATAGGGCAGTTGCCTTTTATCAGCGGTTAGCTATGCAGAAAAATGATAAGCACAATAGAATATAGTAATAGGCAAAACACTGTTTCCAAACTATTTCCCCATTATCTAGGAAAAGATAAAATAAAAGGAGCAAAGGAATGAATAGTGCCATCGTGTTAATAGTTGGCGTCGCTTTGATGCTATGTGGTTATGCTTTTTACTCAAAGTTCATAGCCAGTAAGATTCTAGGATTAGATAACAGTATTGCCACGCCAGCCCATACTATGAAAGATGGAGTGGATTACGTTCCTACTAACAAGTTTGTATTATGGGGCCACCATTTTACTTCAGTCGCTGGAGCAGCACCGATCATTGGTCCAGCTATTGCGGTCATTTGGGGTTGGTTACCAGCAGTTATTTGGGTGGTTTTTGGTACTATTTTTATGGCGGGCGTTCATGATATGTCTGCCATTTGGGCCAGTATGCGTAACCGAGGTCAGTCTATCGGCTCGATCGCTGGTACAGTTATGGGCACGCGCGTCCGCAGCTTAATGATGGTAGTTATTTTCTTATTATTATTAATGGTCAACGCCGTATTCGGTGTGGCTATCGCTAATATGATGATTAAGACACCGTCAGCAGTATTGCCAGTGTGGGGCGCATTAGTCGTGGCCTTTATCATTGGTCAATGTATTTATCGCTATAACATGAATTTGGTTTGGGTCTCCATCATTGGGGTGATTGCTTTATATGGTCTTATCTATTTAGGGCCTATGTTCCCAGTCGTATTGCCAGAAACTATCATGGGACTACCTGATAATGCGGTTTGGATCATTATCTTGTTTGCTTATGCAGCAGTAGCTTCGCTATTACCTGTATGGATGCTATTACAGCCACGCGATTATATTAATGGCTTACAGCTGTTCGTCGGTCTAATCTTACTATACGCCGCTATATTTATCTCAACTCCTGACATTGTTGCGCCAGCAATCAATACTAACTTACCGATGAGCGCGCCTTCTATCGTGCCATTGTTGTTTGTTACTATTGCTTGTGGAGCTATTTCAGGCTTCCATGGCCTAGTAGCTACGGGGACTACTTCTAAGCAAATTGATAAAGAAGAAGATACCCGTTTTGTTGGCTA
Source organism: Psychrobacter sp. TAE2020 (assembly GCF_018919485.1). GTDB lineage: Bacteria > Pseudomonadota > Gammaproteobacteria > Pseudomonadales > Moraxellaceae > Psychrobacter. The sequence goes on along the minus strand of NZ_JAHLMU010000001.1, from coordinate 228,630 downwards.
TTTCGGAGCTTTAGGCGAGGGCATGTTAGCCCTTGGTGCTATTCTAGCGGCTACTGCTGGATTTGCCACCCTAGGGGATTGGCAAGCGGTTTATCAAAACTTCGGTGATGGCTCTATCGGTGCCTTTATCGACGGTGGTGCTACTATCTTGAGTAATGGTGTTGGTATCGACATGGTATTATCACAAACTATGCTTACCGTTATGGCGGCATTGTTTGCTGGTACGACTATGGATACTGGCGTACGACTACAACGCTATATTTTCCAAGAATTTGGCGAATTTTATAACTTGCCAATATTGAATAAAGGCTCAGTAGCGACCTTCTTAGCCGTAGGAACCTGTCTGCTATTAGCCTTCGGCGCTGGCGGTATTGATGGTGCTGGTGGCATGATTATCTGGCCATTGTTCGGAACGACTAACCAGTTGATGGCGGCCTTAACCTTAATGGTGGTTACGGTTATCCTATTACGCAAAGGTAAGCCGGTTTGGTACACCTTAGCACCACTGTGCTTCTTATTAGTAATGACTTTACTTGCGTTATTGATTCAGCTGAAAACTTTCTATGATGAGGGCAACTGGCTATTGATTATTATGGATATAGTCATTCTTATTGCTTCAGTATTAGTCACTTTTGAGAGCTTTTCGGTACTGCGCCGTGAGTGGTCGACCTATAAGGGTAAGAAAACCAGTTAACCCTTAGTTAAATAAAGGGTTGTAACAGAAAAACGCTGGCAGTTGCTGGCGTTTTTTATGCTCAATAAAAGCAGGCATGATATATAGATAAATTGATAGACAGGTAGATTGAGAGATTTAGAAACAGAATAAATAAAATACCAATCACTTAGCGACTGATAGCTATACGGATATAGAGCACAAAATGCTATATTAGCTAAAAACATGAATAATTAGGGTCAATTATGCATAATAAAGATGATGACAATTTGATAAGTGGTGTCTTTGAGACTTCAGAGGGTTTTGATCCTTTATCAGACCTGCCAGCTGATAGCGCAGACGATATAACCCCTATAACCACTAACAGCTCAACTTGGTGGCAACGCTTTTCGGCAGGGCTTAATGAGTTCTATCATGCCCCTTATCGACAAACTATGGCGCGAGCAGCACGTGATGAAGAAGATTTCTTTATGCTGCTAATGTTTGCTGAGAGCTTAGGGATTGATAATCCAGCGAGCTTTTATACCTTAGAATTGCAGCCGCTGTTCTTAGAGAACTTCCATGAATGGCATACGCGTATGGGTATGGATAGATGTCCGTTTGACCATGTTGGTTGCTGCTAGTGATGTTAGCTACTATGCATAGCCCACAAGCAGAGTAAGTCAACCTTAGCTAGCAATAAGCACCGCCGTAAAAATTTAAGCTTAGCCTAATTGCTTAGCCTAATTATAAATATAATAAAGAGATTACCCTATGGCCCTACAATCCTTAGACAACTTAGTTACCCAATTATCAGCACAGCCAATTATCTTCGTTGGTGGCAAAGGCGGGGTAGGAAAGACTACTACTGCGGCAGCACTCGCCAGCCAATTCGCCGCTAAACACAAAAGAACCCTTATTATCTCAACTGATCCTGCGCATAGCCTAGGTGATGTGCTAAATACTAAGCTCAATAATGAAAAAACAGCAATCAGCCCTTATCTCGATGCTATTGAGCTCAATCCCGATATTATCGTTGACGCCCACTTTGCCCAAGTTGAACGTACTATCAGGGCTTATGCCAATCCCGAAATGATGCCCAAAATACGTGAGCATCTACAGCTATCAAAGTCAGCGCCAGGAGCACAAGAAGCAGCGATGTTAGAGTCTATGTGCCAGCATTTAGTAGCTGCTGCTGACGCTGGTTATCAACACATAATATTCGATACTGCGCCAACAGGACATACCTTGCGGCTGTTAGTGTTGCCTGAGATGATGGGAGCATGGACAGATGGATTATTAGCGCAGCAACGACGACAAGCCAAGTTACGCTCAGTGGCTACTCATTTAGATAGTAACTCTAATAAGATAGCGGCTAGTAAAGCCAATAACCATAAAGACTTGGCCAATCCCTTTCAGAAGCACAAACCCGATCGCTGGGAGCAAGCCGTAGCAGTATTAGAGAAGCGTAAAGAGCTATTTCGTCAGGCAGGACAGCTATTACATGAGCGTACTCAGACGGCTATCTTATTAGTGATGACCGCCGATATTCTACCTTTAGCAGAAACCAGGCGAGCTATCGAGCAGTTGGAAGCCGCAAAACTCACGCCAGCGGCTATAGTGATCAACCAACTTATAGATCCTGTACAAACAGATAACTTTTGGCAGCAACGTGCCGATAGACAGCAGCAGATAGTGAAGGATATTGAGAATAGCTTTAAACGCTATCCCTTGTATTCGGTCTACTTACAACAAACCGATATCCGTGGTACTAAAGCCTTGAGTGAATTACTAAAGTAGGCTGCTAAGTTATTGATAAGCTATTAAGTTGCTAATTCATTAAGCCATTAAGCCGTTAAGCTAGTCACCTGCCAGCTTGTGAGCTTCAAGTTTATTAGCTAGGGACCAAGTAGCATCCATTCGTAAGCTCTGCGCTAACTCCGACTTACCACTGCTCAACGATGACCATTGCGGCTTACCTCGGGCTTTTTTTAGCTCGCTAGGTAATTTATGGCTCGGCCATGGAGTGATTGAATGATTATCAGCACTGTCATTTTTAGCATCATCGCTTTGAGTAGGGTTGCTGCTGTGGGTAGTAGTACCATCATCTTGATATAGCATTTGGGTGGCATCAGTCGCCGCATGACCACGATGGCGTAGAGCTGTCAGTAGATCCATCGCTCTGGTCGCTAATAAGGTCAAAGTAGCAGGATCAATATATAAGCGTTTCACCCCGGTGAGCTTGTCGGCGATACTACTAGTGTTAGACAACAACCCACCAGCGAGACCACCCAAAGCGGCTCCTAGTCCTAAGGTAGTCCCTAACGCTGCCGCATCTATCCCTAATCCTAATAGTGCGCCTGCTGCGGCACCTGAGGTAGTGCGAATACCGTAAGTTTTTAGTAATTCAGGATCGAATGGATCTTGCTGGTAAGCTTTTAATTCAAGCGGCGTTGCTGCTACTGCATTATCATAAAACTTGTAGGAGTTTAACAATTTATTTTGCATAGTCCTTTCGCTTTGACGCACGGCTTCTTGCATCTGCGTTAACACTGGCATCGGATCATCGTCTTCATTGATCTCTCGTACAAAAGCCGCCACGTTGAGCAGAAAGTCAGCAATAATAATATTAGCTTCATCATACAGACGCGCCCAATCAGCAGCTCGACTGTCCATCAGTTGCTCAAGCATCTCAGAGTGGGTAAGCATAGTGGCGAGATTCTGCCACAAGTGCATTTCATCCTCAAACTCAAAGGCTACTGAGTCAAAGCGGGTAGAGATATGCAAGTTACGTCGTGCCAGCATCGTCTGCCAATCATCAATATTGGCATCTTGGCTATCGGTGAAGTTAAACACCGGCATGACCGGAATCGCCGCCCAAGATAAGATAGCCAATTCATCTTTATATTTACCTAATACTGGCTCTCGAGCATCGACAACATAGATGGCCATATCACTTGCCAGCACTTGGCGAATCACTTTAGCTTCTTGACTGTAGTCTTGATAAACAGAGCCGTCTATGCGCTCAGCGCCTTGCGCGATATCTGCGGCTAAGAACTGCTGCAAGCGCTCGATACCATCACGACGACTGGCAGTGTTGTCCTCTAGCCAATCCATCAGACCCGAAGCATCTTCTAACCCTGGGGTATCATACAAAGCCACTAGTACTTCGCCCGTCTGGCTATCGGTTAACTGCGCCCGCTCAACATGGCGAGTAGTCGCTGCTTCATTTTTGACTTCACCAAAATACACATCTCTGAGTAAGGTGCGCAGTATTGAGGTTTTGCCAGTATTAGTATGACCAACAACGGCAAGCTTTAGCGCTTCGCCGTTAGCAATGGTTTTTTTAGTCATCGGTGATTTTTCTGACCATTCAGCATTAGCATTAGTAGAAACTAATGCAGGGGATAAGGAAGAGGACGATAGCGGTTCTGAGTAGTGAGCACTAACATCGTTATTACTATAGCTATTATCGGCAGCAGTAGGCTTTAATAAGCTGGTATTCTCTACAGCGACAGCATCACTTTTTAGGGCTTTATCGGCGAATAGCCCTTTTGATTTATCAGTCGACTGATTATTGTTATTCATAATAATTTCTTATAGTAAATGAAAAGCGTTATAGCAATTTTACCGTAAAATCGGGTAAATATAGCTATAGATTAATAACGGCAAATGTTGATTAAGTATAGAAGATTAAGGTATCAAACAATGCCAATAAAAACATGAGAACCGCTGCTAAACCGCACCAGGTGGGCTAAATAATACTTTTACTTTATTCTTTAGCCCCTTAGCAAGAAAGAACTGCTGCCACATTCGATAAAATACGGCAAAAATAAGCTGAAAAATATTATCATTACTGGTCTCGCCAACTGCACCATAACGCACTGGGTTGTTAATAGTATCTTCTTCGACATAAGTTCCGAACCAGCGGTCAAATAGTATAATGACGCCACCGTAGTTTTTGTCAATATACTCCCCATTAGTACCATGATGGGCCCGATGGTTAGAAGGGGTATCAAAAATATATTCGACCCATTTGGGGAGTTTTCCTACCGTTTCAGTATGAATAAAGAATTGATAAATTAAGTCAATAGCGTAGAAGAAAAATACCCAGACAGGATGCACGCCAAGCAGCATTAGCGGTAGAAAGAACAGCCACCAACCAGTGACTGAATACAGTAAGCTTTGACGCATCGCTGTCGATAAGTTCATCTGATCATCAGAGTGATGCACCACATGCGCTGACCAAAACCAATTCACTCTATGTGAGCTGCGATGAAACCAATAGTAACTAAACTCCACTGCAATAAAAATAGGAATAGCGCTCAGCCAAGTAACTTCAATAGTAAATAGCCGATACTGGTATAGCCATAGACATATTGGCAGCACAATAAGCGCTTGCACAATCAACTCAAAGCTCAAATAAGAGCCGCCTAGACTAAAATTGGTTACTGCTCGACGCCAGTGAAAGGCGCTACTATCACCGCGACGCGCTTGATAAGACCATTCTGCTAAGAATAATAAAAAAAACGGCCCACCCATCAAGGGTAACAGCCACTCTTGCCAATGGGCAGGCAAAATGCTAGTCAATGACGACTGCCAAGCTTCAGGAGCAATAGACAAGATGCTCTGATTCAGTGTGTCTTTAACCCCCTCTAAAGTCTGACTATACTGACCCAAACTGATACCGTTATCTGACTCTGCCATATCATTTCATCCCATTCTACCTAAGAGTACTAGCTAACCCAGTTGTTTTAATATGCAGCTTGAGACTCTAAAAGACCAGTATAAGTTATAGGCGCTTGGGTCATCTGCTAAGTCTATGGCAGCATCCCAGTTACTAGCCAGCTACTAAGCCAATTTTCCTTGCTGCAAGGGCGGTTTGCCACTGTTGATATCGGACATTGTTAAAGGTGCTCCTGCTCGCATCAGCATTAGTTTCAAGCGTTTGATTATTCAACAGCTGCACTATAACCCCGTGTTGAGCATGCGCCGCAATTTGATCCAATTTTCGAAGTGCTCCTCGATCTGGTAAGGCCTTATCATGGATGCCTAAAAGCACTTGGAGCGGATGTTGGTCTAGATGAGTAGTTAACCGTGCCAAGTCCTCACGATCGTCAATAATACCGAAATCCTCGACAGCTTCAATAGGGCCATCATAGTAGTTGAGCCCCGCTTGCCACCATAGAGGGTTGTCAGTCGGATACTCAAGCAGAGCCACTAGCTTAGCGGCACTGCTAACTACTGCTTTAGGAGCTATAGGCGCAGCCACTGCCACAAAGTCATCAACATCTATCACTTGGCGCTGCCAAAAGTTTATTATCTTTTGATAATAAGCTATTTTGATATCTAAGCGCATCTTTTTGCTACGGAACATCAGCGCACAGAATGCCCATGCCAGCGCCCGTGGTACGATGCCATACATCAGCAGGCTACCAATCAATAACCCTGCCCATTGCCGAGCAATAGCTAAGGGCAGGGTATCAGTGACTAGGCGGCTTTGGACGATTGCCGCATCATTAGGCACATCGAAGCCAACCATACTAGGCAGCCAACCTAGCACTCGAGTCAAAGTGATCAACGCTTGATCTGAGAGCAAGGTAGACTCCCAGCTAAAACTATACTGACGAACAATTAATAAAAATATAATCGCTAGCAGCATACCAGTCAAAGTAGCCAGCCAGAGCTGATGACTGAAACGACCTAGATACCAGCGCATACCGCTATGTTGCAACTGCTGCTCATACAAGCTCACGGCGGCTTGGGTAACATCGTCTTTACCACGGATTAAATAACTGGGACTCACAAAACTGGCAAACCAATTGGAGGAGTGCTTGCTTTGATTGATTAAAGTCATTACTAGCCAGCCTACTAGCATAATAGTATGAAAACCCAGCAAACAAACTAGCACATAAAAGAAATTAACCACATTGGCTTGGAGTAAGGTAAACAAGCCAAAAAAACCAGACACGCACCAGATCACACTCATGATGACCATAATACCTTTGAGGCGTCCTTCTATCTTGCCTAAAACTCCTGCCAGAGCGCCGTTGCTGTCTATGCGTGAAGCACGCCGATGTAACTTTTGTAGAACAGTACCTTCTTCTACTTGCAGCTTTTCGGTCACTAGTAGGGGATCAGTCGCAAAAACATGCTGCTCAGTCTCAAGGGTGCGCACCAGTTCAGTTAATTGGTCTTGGGGTGATAACATAACGAAGGGATATCCGTATAGTAATGTTTGAGTAGATAGTAGATATTTGCTTGCTTCTCTATTGTAACTCATAGTGAATAGTTATAATCTAACTAAATAAATCACCCTAAATGGCTAAATATCTCAAAAAGTTGACCATATGGTCAAAAAACTACTAGCGGTTATTAGCAATAAGCGTTATCCTAAAACTGAGCAACCGATCTAGCAAAACTAAAATGAACACAATAGACAGATAATCTGTTAGATTGCTATCTATTGTTGATAACAAAACATATTTTTGATTGACCTGCATCGACTATTCGTAAAGCCCTTTTTATCCTTCTGGAACAACGAACACGATAATCAGTTAAGTTAAATACCTAATGTAATTACCTAGAAAAATCATCTAAAAATATTCTAATTGTAAATCCATACCAGCTATCGTCCTGATTGAAAGGAGCTACTCCTCCTTTTTTATGTTGAGCGTGGCTGATGAGCAATTTTTAAAGTTTAGTAGTATTAAAAAATTTATAGTTCGATTCGATAGCAACACCCAATACTCATAGATATTTAATGGTTCTTGCTATAGCTCTGCTATAACAAGATGACTCATAATTTATTTTTTCAACCTAATGCACTATGTGTCAGTTTGGACATATTACAAGCATAACCTGCAGGGAGCACGCCTATTTATGGACATCAAATCTACCTCTCAACCAACGTTTGAACGCCCAGAAGATGAGAATCTAGGTCTTGTAGCCAATATCGCTTATGGCTTTCAACACGTACTAACTATGTATGGCGGAATCATTGCTGTACCTCTTATTGTCGGTCAAGCTGCAGGTTTAGGTCCAGCAGAGATCGGACTTCTTATTGCTGCTTCACTATTTATTGGTGGTTTAGCGACTTTATTACAAACTCTTGGCATTCCATTTTTTGGTTGTCAGCTCCCATTAGTACAGGGCGTATCATTCGCTAGTGTGGCAACTATCGTCGCCATTGTGACCTCAGGAGGCGGACTTCCTTCAGTATTTGGTGCGGTAATAGCTGCCTCGGCACTCGGGCTTTTAATTACTCCAATCTTCTCCAAGATTATTAAGTTCTTTCCACCATTAGTTACTGGTGCGGTTATTACCACTATTGGTCTGACTTTGATGCCAGTAGCGGCACGTTGGGCTATGGGTGGCAATAGCAAGGCTCCTGACTTTGGTAGTATGGCTAACATCGGCTTAGCAGCGTTTACGCTAGCTTTAGTATTGCTATTGAGCAAATTGGGTAATGCAGCTATCAGTCGCTTATCGATACTGCTAGCGATGGTTATCGGTACTATTGCCGCTTGGGCAGTAGGTATGGTTGATTTCTCTAATGTTATGACCGGACCTATCTTTGCTTTTCCTACACCATTCCATTTTGGTGCTCCTACCTTTGAGCTTGCTGCTATCATCTCTATGTTCATTGTAGTACTAGTGATCTTAGTAGAAACTTCAGCAGACATCCTAGCGGTTGGTGACATCATTGATACTAAGATCGACTCAAAACGTCTAGGTGATGGCCTACGTGCTGATATGGTTTCAAGTATCGTTGCGCCAATGTTCGGCTCATTCACTCAAAGTGCTTTTGCACAAAACGTTGGCTTAGTTGCCGTTACTAACGTTAAGAGTCGTTTTGTAGTTGCTGCTGCTGGTGTTATCTTGGTAGTGTTAGGCTTGATGCCGTTGATGGGACGTGTGATTGCTACTGTTCCTACTGCGGTACTAGGCGGCGCTGGTATCGTTCTATTCGGTACAGTAGCGGCTAGTGGTATCCGTACCCTAGCGCAAGTTAGCTATACTAATAACATGAACTTAATCATTGTTGCTACTTCAATCGGCTTTGGTATGTTGCCAATTGCTGCTCCTGCATTCTATGATCAATTCCCAGACTGGTTTGCTACTATTTTCCATTCAGGTATCAGCTCTACTGCGATCATGGCTATTGCTCTAAACTTATTGTTCAACCATCTTAAACTTGGTAATTCAGAGAATCAGTCGGTATTCGCCGCTGGTACTGAAGACCGTTCTGTACGTCCTGCTGTCATCATAGAATTGACAGAAGGCGATTACTTCACAGAAGGCAAATTATTCGATGTTGATCATAAAGAAGTGCCTGTAGGACCAAAAGAATCCGCTCATTAATTGACTTAATGACAGCATTTCTTATATTTTAGATAAATAAGTTAATAAAAAAGTCGCCTTACTAGGGCGGCTTTTTTATTGGCCGTAGCTTTAATTAGTAGCCTGCTATTTACTTGTTTTGTATTAATACTCTGAGTTAGATACATAACCAACGGGCAAACAACATCAATATGTACAAGGGTTTGCTATGGTAATAGAACCAAGATGATTTATAGGTTTTTTGCTATATATCAGCAGCTAGCACTCTAAGATAGCTTAAAGGTTCATAAGCAACAGCAGTATAATTAATAAAGACCAGCAACTAATGACTTATCGCTACTAACTTGTCATCACTAACCTATCCTTAATAAGGAAATCATTATGATTAATACTAATAATAAAACCTATCTGATTATCGGTGGTACCGGTGGTATCGGTCGAGCTATGGTCGAGCAACTGATAGAAGCTACCGCTAATGAGCAAGGTGCTGGTGCTAGGGCTGGTATTCGAGTGTTTGCCACTTACCATAATAGTGTGCCGGAGATCGAGGCAGATAATCTACAATGGCTACCGATGGACGTGGGTAGCGAGGATAGCATCAAGCAGGCGGTAGAGCAGATTAAGCAACACAGTGATCATCTTGATTGGGTGGTGAACTGTGTTGGACTATTGCATACTGAACAGGCGCAACCAGAAAAAGCTCTTAGACAAGTTGAGACCGATTTCTTTTTACAAAACATGCAGATCAATGCCTTAGCTGGACTGCTTATTGCTAAACATATCAAGCCGCTACTAGCGAAAGCTGAACGTAGCGATGAGCAGCCAGCTATTTTTGCCACTATATCGGCGCGAGTCGGTAGTATTAGCGACAATCAAGTGGGCGGCTGGTACAGCTATCGGATGAGTAAAGCGGCACTGAATATGGGTATGAAGAACTTAAGCATTGAATGGGGACGCGCCCTAAAGCAAGCTTGTGTAGTAGTGATGCAGCCGGGTACGGTCAATACTCAGCTGTCGGCACCTTTTCAAGCGAACGTAGCGGAAGGTCATCTGTTCTCGCCAGCCTACAGCGCTGATTGTTTGCTAGAGGTATTATCTGGCATGAGCGCTGCTCAATCCGGAAGCTTCGTCGATTGGGCAGGGGAATCAATACCTTGGTAGGATCGTTCTTGGCTATGTGTAATGCGTAAAGGGTCTGCTTTTAATAAAGCAGACCCTTCTTATTTTATTATTAACTTTTTATTAGCCTTAAGTCTCTATAGACGTTGAATGAATTAGCGCTTGGCTATGTCTGATTTAAAACCACCTAGTTGATCACAAATTTGTCCATAAACTCATTCACTGGGGTTTGCTCTAAGGCAACTTGATCGTCGCATAAGGTGATGATCTCCTGACAACGCCCTTCAACGAAGCGGGTAGCTAAACTGGACTGAAACTTCGCCTCTAGCACTGGAATACCCTCAATGCGCCGGCGTTTATGACCGATTGGATACTCAATAGCTACTTTGTCGGTGCTGCTGCCATCTTTAAAGAATACTTGGATAGCGTTAGCAATGGAGCGCTTATTAGGATCATGATAGTCTTTAGAGTAGCCCTCATCTTCGATAACCTCCATTTTTCGACGCAGCGAATCTATCAGTAAATGATGCTGAGCATGATAGTCATCTTCATAATTCTCCGCCATCAGATCACCAGTTAACAGGGCTACTGCTACCATATACTGCAAACAATGGTCACGATCTGCTGGATTATTTAAAGTCCCTTCTTTAGAGATGATACGAATCGCTGACTCGTGAGTCGTCAATACTATCCTGTCGACCTCATCGATTCTATCTTCTATTTGCGGATAGAGGATTACTGCCGCCTCACAAGCGGTTTGTGCATGAAATTCAGCAGGAAAGCTTAATTTGAAGAGGATGTTTTCCATCACATAACTGCCGAACTCACGCTGAAAGCTAAAGCGACGTTCCGCTTCAGGCTTAGTCGCTAAGTCCTTATTGGTGTGGCTAAATAGCACATCATAAAACCCCCACTGCGGTGCAGACAATGCTCCTGGGATACCCATCTCACCTCGACTAGTGATATCGACTAAGCGTACCGCCCGACTAGTGGCATCGCCTGCTGCCCAAGACTTACGGCTGCCAGCGTTAGGAGCATGACGGTAAGTACGTAGCGCTTGGCCATCGACCAGTGCTTGCGAGATAGCAGCCATGATACGCTCGCGTGGTAAGTTATAGAGTTTGGCAACGACAGCAGTTGAGGCTAGCTTGACTAAGAACACGTGATCTAAACCTACTCGGTTAAAGGAGTTCTCTAGCGCAATCACCCCTTGAATCTCATGCGCCATAATCATAGCTTCTAATACATCACGCATCTTAAGTGGGCTGTGGCCTTTGCTGATGTTTTGCTGACTGATAAAGTCGGCTACGGCTAAAATACCACCTAGATTGTCTGAAGGATGACCCCATTCGGCCGCTAGCCAAGTGTCGTTATAATCCAACCAGCGCACAATACAACCAATATCAAAAGCCGCTTTTACTGGATCGAGTCGATAAGAGGTGCCTGGGACGCGCGATCCATTGGGAGTAATCTGATCGGCACAATTAGGCCCCAAGTGCTTAGTACATTCAGGGAAGCGCAGCGCTAGCAGACCACAGCCGATAGTATCCATTAGACAATAGCGTGCCGTTTGCCAAGCATCAGCGCTATTGGGTGAGTCGTTATCTATAGAGTAATTTATGACATAATCAGCAATTTTTTGAATCTCTAAATCATATTCCGGACGCACATTACTCTCAACAGTAGCGCTTGATATAGTTGACATAGTCATTTCCTCATCCATGAGTGGTGATAACCGCTATGACGGCCATCTCTAACCCTTATTTAAAAGCATATAGTCGATTCAATTTAAAACGATAAAATACTGCAGAAAAAACGATTCTATTTATTTTGAAAGGGCTATAGCTTAATTAAAAATAGCATACTCAACATCGAGCGACAGTGACGTAGTGTAAAAGACTAGGCTATAAGGGGCTAAGCTATAAAGGGCTAGGCTGTGAGAGACCAAACCGTAAGAGAATGCGCATAAACCATACTTAGAGTGGAAGAGACTTAAGGCCACTAAAGCAGCCTTTGCCGTTAAAGTGCCGCTAGAACCATGTTGACGTGCTCGATACTATCATTGCTATAGACATCGCCTATACAGACAAACCCTAATGTTTGATAAAATTCAATCAAATAAGTTTGTGCTGAGATATGAATAGGCTGGTTACAGAACTGATTATGACAGTAATCGATAGCTTTTAGCATCAATTGACGTGCCAGCCCATGACCGCGATAGTCCGCTAAAACTAATACCCGTCCAATATGGGGAAAGCCGTCAGCAGTAACGGTTGGCGGAATTATGCGACAATAAGCCAGTAGCTGTAATTCAAGGTTTGCGTTACTACTTGAGCTATTGGCAGCATGCTGTTGATAAGCGCATAAATGCAGTGCTGCAAAGTCAACACCATCGGCATCAACATAGGAGCAGTTTTGATCTTTTACAAAGACTTGTTCACGGGCTTGAATAATATGGTAAACCTGATAGCCCGTTAACTCAGCAAATGCAGATAATCGCCATAGTACCGTTGGCATAGTTAAAGAGGGGAAAGGCTTTTGCTGGTCACTGCTAGTAGTTGCCATAGCTTTGGGTTCTCATTGTTAATAAAGTATACGTTCAATAAACACGCTATATAAAGTAGTAAAACTGGCAGCTCAATTCATCAAACTAAAACTCCAAACTAAATCATCAAATATATAAGTCCTGCGATGAATGACACGCTTAATATTAGCAGCAGAATTCCTAATATTGTGGACGCATTGGAGGTATCTGAACCTTGTTTCTTTACTTTCGTTTTTTTAGTGATGTTTAATACCATCTTGACGTGTTCAATGCCATCTTCTAGATAATACGCACCTTCAGGAACGAAGCCTAACGACTGATAAAAATCAATCAGATAAGTCTGCGCTGAGATGATGATCGGCTTTTTACCGTATTTTTTGCGGCAGTACTTAATAGCCTCAGTCATTATTTGCCGAGCCAAGCCCTGACTACGATACTGCGCTAACACTAGCACTCTACCAATCGCCGGCATAGCCGCTGCTGCCCTCGGATCGTTATTCACCGACAAGTTAGACTTCATTCTATTGAACTCAGGCGGAATAATTCGGCAATAGCCCACTAAGGCTTCGTTGTTATGGGCGACTAAATGCAGACAATCAAAATCAAGCTCGTCCATATCCTGATAAGGGCAGTTTTGTTCCACTACGAACACTTGCGAACGTGCTTTTAGGATGTGATAGATATCAACTGAAGTCAGCTCATCAAAGGTTTTTAGAGAAAATTCACAAGTCATAATTAGCTGGCTTTTAGCAATGGAAAGATAGGGTCTAGGGCTCTTAAAAAATTTTGATCTGTTAAACGCTAGGGCTATAAGGTAAACAACCGTAAAAAGGATGAAAAATAATCAAAGCCTTTAAAAAGCTGTCGATAACTATTATAGCGCCATAAACGATAGGGTTCATATGCCTATGCCTTAAGCATAGTTCTTCAGCATAGATTAACTATTTAAGGTTTGGCTGATTTTATCTAAGTTTAGGCTATCAGACATGGCGCTAAAGATTTCATAGTACTTACCACGCTTGCTGTATAGCTCTTCATGAGTACCTGTCTCGACCACTCGGCCATCTTCGATCACTACTAAGTCATCAGCATCGATAATCTGAGCGATATTGTGCGAGACCATAATTACCGTACGATCTTTTTTGATCAGATCTAAGCTTTTTTTGACTTGCTGACTAGCGATTGCATCTAGACTGGCGGTAGGCTCATCAAGAAACACGATCGGGGGATCTTTTAAAAACATTCGAGCCAAGGCGATACGCTGCTGTTGCCCACCTGATAGTGACTTTGCGGTACTCATATAACCTTTAGGTAGTTGCATAATTTGATCATGAATAGAGGCTTTTTTAGCAGCGATAACAATATCATCATCGCTCGCATCAATATCGCCATAGCGGATATTTTCGCTGATAGTGCCTGAAAAAATATGATTGCTTTGTAGCACTAAGCCAATACGCTGGCGCAATTCATGAGTATCACAATCTGCTAGATCATGACCATCTAAGCAGATTGTGCCAGAATCCGGTTGATAGAACTTAACCAGTAAGCTGATAATCGTACTCTTGCCGGCGCCACTTAGACCTACCAAGGCGGTAATACGATTGGGTTTGATAGTAAAGCTGACGTCTTTTAGCGCTTGAGTGCCATTAGGATAAGTAAAATTAACGTGTTTTAGCTCAATATGGCCTTTAAGATCCTTACCACTCATACCCTCTATAGTTTCGACTTGATCATCATCTTCTAATATCTCAAAGAACCCTTCAGCATAAGTTAAGGCGTTATTGATTTGGTCATAGATACGATGTAATTGACGGATAGGAGCAGCGACGTTTTGAAACAGTAGCACATGAAATAGAATCATACCGATAGTCATCTCACCCTTTAATACAAAGTAGGCGGTCAGTAGGATGATAACGACTACCCCGATCTGCTCAATAAAGGTTTTAATGGCGTCATAAATAAAGCCAATACTACGAATTCTAAGCTGATTATCGGTCATATCTTTTTGAATTTTTAGATGCTTATCCGCTTCAATTGACTCACGAACGAATGACTTGACCACGCTTATCGAATTAATCAGAGAGATAACTAAGCCACTTTTAGCTTCTCGAAAACCACGCATCTCTCGACGAAACCCTTGCAGACGCCGCGCTTGTTTTTGACTGATAAAAAAGTAAATTGGAATGATAATAAGACCAACCAGACCGATCCAAAAGTTGGTCGAAAACATAATGACCAGCGATACAATAGCGCTGGCAAACAGGGGTAGCATATCGATAAAAAAGTTTTGCACAAGACTGGTTAGACTGCTAACGCCATAATCAATACGGGTTTGCAATTTACCACTGTCATTTTCACTACTGGTATAAAACGCCATGCGATAGGTAAGAATGCGCTCAATTATCTTTTGAGATAAGTCGCGTGATAGGTTAATCCGAATCTTTTCACCGAAATAGCGCTGACCAAAAGAGACGAATATCGATAGCACTTCTTTGGTCAATAGTACTGCACTGATGATACCTAGCATCCGTAAACCTGCCTGCCAAGGGTCAGCAAGGGTAGTAATCTCAGTTAAAGTATCTACGGTATAACGTAATACAAAAGCGTTGACCTGCGCGGTAAATGAGCCAAGCACCGTCAAAACTAAAGTGGCAATAATTAAGATTTTATAAGGCGCAGCAAATACCGCCAGCTTTTTGAGGATATCCCACAACAAAGCCCGACGCTCAGTTTTTTTGACTGGTGGCTTTTTATCGAATGGTGATTTACTAAGTTCAGGGGTTGTTGGCATAGCGTCGGCTGTACAAATCTCAGTATTTAAATAGGGGCTAGCGCTGATGTGGCATAGTGCTAGTCAATAACTAGCGAGCTAAACCCGAAAATGGTCAATAACTAGCTTGATGGTAAATAGCATTATCCTATACTTTTTTCCGAAAATATAGCCATAAGGCTAGTAGGCAACATGAGCTACTCAATATAGCCACTATAATGAGCAAGCAATAGCGGCTCTTAAACAATAATTTTAAGCTAAAAAAACGGTCTAGGACTAATAAACTGTAAAGGGACCGCTTATTGGCAATCCCTTTATGGTAGTAGCTATTAGATTAATCAAGCATATTTAAAATGTTAGGCATAGTTAGGCCCAGCTAAAAGCAAAAGCTAAAAAGCATCTGCTGCGACAAAGACTTCACCGACCATAATACGTCGTGCCGAGCGGCTCATCGATACTTTTTTGGCTTGCCAGCGTCCATCGACTTGCTCAGTCTTACCACCAACTAGTAGCGTACCTGAGGGATGGCCAAAACGCACTTCGTTAAGCTCGCCAGCACCAGCAGATTGGTTAACTAACGTACCTTGGGTAGTTGCTGCTGCGGCAATAGCGACCGCTGCCGTGCCCATCATCGCATGATGCATCTGCCCCATACTCATCGCCCGTACTACTAAATCAATATCGTCAGCTGAGACGGCTTTACCGCTAGAGGCGCTATAGCTTGTTGCTGGCGCTATCCATGCCAGTTTTGGCATGTGCTGACTGGTTTGCGCGTCTTCCACCTTTTTAAACAACCCCATTGCTACACCGCCTTTAGCACGGATTTTCTCAAGCTTAGCTATTAGTTGGCTGTCACTATTAACCTCACTTTGCAGCTCAGTACCGGTTAATCCTAAGTCTTCAGCCTTAAGAAAAATAGTCGGAATACCTGCGCTAATAAAGGTCGCTTTGACACTATCCGCATTTAGACCACAACCTGAGACATCGAAATCATCGACTAGATTGCCCGTGGGAAACATAGCACTTGATGAGTCGACAGGGTCGATAAATTCAATTTTGACCTCAGCAGCAGGGAAGGTGACGCCATCGAGTTCAAAGTCGCCGGTTTCTTGTACTTGTACCTTGCCTTGGGTATCTAGATAGACAGGCACGTAAGCGATAATAGTTTTACTGATGTTCTGCTGCCAAATCCGTACTTCACAGATACCGCTAGCGGCACTGTCAGCAATTTTCTGCGCAGCGACTAAACCCATATTAATAGCACAAGCACCAACCGCCGCCGTCAAATTACCACAGTTGCCTGCCCAATCTATCATTGGCTTGGCGATATTGACTTGGCCAAACAGGTAATTGACATCGTGATCATTCTTTTCTGACTTGGACAAGATCACCGTCTTAGAAGTACTTGAGCTACCATTACCCAAGCCATCGATTTGCTTACCGTAAGGGTCAGGGCTACCAATAACTCGTAGCAAAAACTTATCACGAGCCTCGCCAGCCACTTGGCAACGCTCAGGTAAGTCAGATAGTTTAAAAAACGTGCCTTTTGAGGTGCCGCCCCGCATATAAGTAGCAGGGACAGAGATTTGCGGGGCGAATTTTGGTAGGGTCATTGATGGAGTCCTTTTTTATTAATGCTATTATAGTGATATCAATTACATTGGAAAAATTTAACTATGGTTGAAACCAAGAAAACAATTTATTTAGACCAAAATGTTTTAACAGAGTTGAGAATCAATAAGCTATATGCAAATGATTTAAAGTTTGTACAACTACTAAAATTACTGATTTCTAAGGAATATACTATAGTTTACTCACGTGTAACTTTAAGTGAAATATATAATATAGGTAATAAAGACTATATCGAAGAACATCTGAAAACTTTAAAGTTGTTAAATGCGATTTACTTGAACAGTATATTCACACTCGATGAACACGACGTGACTAATATTTACGAAAATTTTGTCAAGTCATATGAAAATAAGTTCTCTAAAAAAATACATTTCAGTGCTAAAAATTTTATCAAGAAGCTAAACGGTATCAATGTTGGAATAACTACTAAGGACAGTTTTAATAATATGCTTAGCGAAGCTATTGACATGCCATTTTCTTATCTCAATGAACGATTACCAATAATGATAAGAGCAAATAAATATATTTCAAAAAAAGCAGCTGGTTTTACAATAAAATATTTTTCCAGTATAAGTGATGAGCTACTAGACTTTGACCCAGTTAAGTTTAGACAGTATATCAAAATAGATACCGAAGTTAAGGCAATAGAAGCTGAACAAGCTATGTTCGTTGCTATCAAAGCTCTATGTGATTACGACCCTCACTTTATAAATATATTTCAATTCAATGAAAACAATATAGAAACAAAAATTGAATTCTTTTTTAACTTTCTTAATTGGATAGGCTATTATCCTGACAAATTTCAAAATGATACTAATAAAAAAGGTTTCCATGCTGCATCTATGCGTGATGCAGCTCATGCTGGAACTGCTTGGCACTTTGACTATGTTATCTCAGATGACTATAACTTTAGGCAAAAAACTAGAGCATGCTACGCTTATGTTGGTTCTAAAACGAAAGTGCTTTCTATTGATGAATTTCTGTCATTACATTAATTTCTAATCCGATCACTAGATCGATACTGTGCAATAGACTTAGCTAAATGAGCAACGTTAGCGGGCGACTTAAGTAAATACAGCGTTTCCATCAAACTATCATAATGTTTAAGCGACATAATTACCGCATCGTCTGCTTTAGGACGTTCGATAGTCATTATTTTATCGTAGTCACATACAGCATCTAAAATTACTTTTAGATCATTATTAGCCTCTGAAAAATTAATTATTTTCATGTTATCTATCCTAAAGTAGTCAGTTTATATATTGCAAAATCAACTCTTAAACTAACTATGAGTTGAGCATAACGATTGGCAAAATAAGGCCTATGTTTAAGAATCCAACCTAGTTCAACTAAAGTTTTTATCGTCTTTTTCTACAATGATCTCTAACTTTAGTACCATTTTTTCTTACGTAAGAATTAACCCAGTATTCGCCTGTAGAACACTGGTTTGAATAACTGCTATTTTTTTGAAAGACTTCACAGGGAATACCATTGTTATCAGCATCTAAGTTATATGGGTCATAATTAGAGTTGAACCCATTAGATGTGAAAAATTGTATTGCTTCAGCCTGGCTACTAAAGTTTTTACAGTTATAGTTTCCATGCAGATCGGATTGCGAAGAAGTCGTCTTTGGTATATTTGGCGTTGTTTCAACGTATTTATCAGCGCTAGAAATTAATGAAAAAACCTGAGGACTTACACCTATAAAAATTTCTCTTCCTGTTTCTGAGGGGTCAAATGCAACAAGCATCTCAGTTTCATTGAAATAATATGTCTTACCATAGAAATCTACTGAATCGTCAGCATTATAAAAAACTGACCAATCAGAATGCTGTATTAGTTTATGGTTAAATGACTGTGTCAAAGCTTCCCAATCATTTATAAAACCCTGATGTTCTTGAGCATAACTACCGCATATCCATTCTGTTTCAGGGTCTTGGAGTGCATATGAATCACAATCAGTCATTGAACTATCTAAGCTTCTTATTGCTTTTGTTGCAAAATTATAATGTGCAGTAGCTGTATTCATCTCTTTTGCAAAGCATGAACTACAGAATAATAAAATCATTAATACTAAGCACTTCATTTATTAATCCCAAATTATAAAAATCTTTATGTCACTTCACCCGCTGAAAAATCCTTAATTTTTGTAGGCTATACCTTTAGCCCAGCATATTAATTTTATAACGTTAATTTCAATAATAGATACCAATGTTTATTGATGACTAAAATTAAAAAACCGATGCCATATAAACTATACAACATCGGCTCCTTTGTATTTATCAGCTTAGAGTGCTAAAAAACTAAGCAATATCTAACGTACCATCGATAAACTCTTTAGCAAAACGCTGCAGCATACCGCCAGCGTTATACATCTTTACTTCATCAGCAGTATCTAAACGGCAGATGATAGGCACTTCTGTTTTGCTGCCGTCAGTACGGTTAATCACTAGCGTCATCATACCGCCAGCAGATACTTCACCGGTCACATCAAATACTTCGGTACCGTCGATATTAAGCGTATTGCGCGTAACGCCTTTTTCGAACTGTAGGGGCAGAGCACCCATACCGACTAAGTTTTGACGGTGAATGCGCTCAAAGTCCTCAGCGACCACTACTTCCACCCCGGCTAAACGCACGCCTTTAGCAGCCCAGTCACGGCTTGAGCCTTGACCATAGCCATCACCTGCGATAATGATAAGCGGCTGATTACGGTTCATATAGGTTTCAATGGCTTCCCACATGCGCATAACTTGACCTTCGGGCTCAACACGAGCTAGCGAGCCTTGAATAACATCACCGCTCTTATTATCACTGCCATCACGTACCATTTCATTAAGCAGTTTAGGATTGGCAAAAGTAGCACGTTGAGCTGTTAAGTGATCACCGCGATGGGTGGCATAAGAGTTATAGTCCTCAGAAGGTAGACCCATAGTGTCAAGATACTCGCCAGCCGCTGAATCCCCTAAGATAGCATTAGACGGTGACAAATGGTCGGTGGTGATGTTATCACCAAGTACCGCTAATGGGCGCATGCCTTTTAGCTTATTCATCGCTGCCATTTTGCCTTCCCAATACGGCGGACGACGGATATAAGTGGTTTGCTCACGCCAGTTGTATAGTGGGCTTAAAGCTTTGCCTGTATCTTTTTTGGCTTCATCGAACATCGGTATATACACCGCATTGAACTGTTCGGGTTTCACGGCTGCGGCAACGATAGCATCAACTTCATCATCATCGAACCAGATGTCTTTTAGATAAACATCATTACCGTTTTGGTCTTGGCCTAATGAGTCTTTTTCGATATCAAAGCGAATATTACCAGCGATAGCATAAGCGATAACCAATGGCGGTGATGCTAAGAATGCTTGCTTAGCATAAGGATGGATACGACCATCAAAGTTACGGTTACCCGATAACACAGCCGTAGTAAACAAGTCGTTATCGATAATCTCTTTTTCGATATCAGGGTCGAGTGCGCCACTCATACCATTACAAGTAGTACAAGCAAAGCCCACCACATCGAATCCAATCTGTTGTAGCTCAGACATCAGACCAGCTTCTTCTAGATACATTTTTACGGTCTTAGAACCAGGGGCTAAAGAGGACTTCACCCAAGGCTTACGCAATAGACCTTTTTCATTAGCATTACGAGCGACTAGTCCAGCAGCCACCATATTGCGTGGGTTGGAAGTATTAGTACAGCTAGTGATAGCTGCAATAATAACCGCGCCGTCTGGCATCATACCGTCTTTTGGCTCTGGTAGTTTTTCATCAGCGCCGTGGGCGATACCTTTAGCGACTAAGTCGGTCGTTGATACCCGAGCATGTGGACGCGAGGGACCGGCCATATTCCGTACTACTGCTGACAAATCAAACTCAAGCACACGGGCGTATTCGGCTTTTTCCATGCCATCAGCCCATAGGCCAGTTTGCTTAGCGTACTGCTCGACTAGTTTGATTTGTGCTTCGCTACGACCAGTCAAGCGTAAATAATCGATGGTTTGCTCATCGATATAGAACATCGCTGCGGTCGCGCCATATTCAGGGGTCATGTTGGAGATAGAAGCACGATCACCAACGCTGAGCTGGCGAGCACCTTCACCGAAGAATTCGATATAAGTCGAAACCACTCCAGCATCACGTAAGAATTCGGTCATTGCGAGTACTAAATCGGTACCCGTTATACCTTTTTGCAATTTACCGGTGAGTTTGACACCAACGTAATCTGGCAGGCGCATATAGGAAGGATTACCGAGCATCACGCTTTCAGCTTCTAAGCCACCAACACCGATAGAGATCACCCCTAAGGCATCAACCATTGGTGTATGGCTGTCAGTACCAACTAGCGTATCCGCAAAGGCAACTTTATAGCCGTCTTTACCCTTAGCTACTTGTACAACAGGTGACATCTTCTCAAGGTTAATTTGATGCATAATGCCATTACCAGGTGGCACTACGTTGACGTTATCAAAGGCATACTGACACCAGTTGATAAAGTGAAAACGGTCATCGTTACGACGCTCTTCGATAGCTCGGTTTTTTTCAAAAGCATCTTCTTCAAAGCCTGCATGTTCAACAGCTAAGGAGTGGTCAACGATTAATTGAGTGGGTACGATAGGATTAACTTTCGAAGGATCGCCACCTTGCTCAGCGATAGCATCCCGTAGGCCGGCTAAATCTACAAACGCAGTTTGACCTAAAATATCATGACAAACTACACGCGCAGGATACCAAGGAAAATCAAGATCTTGCTTACCTTCGATATGTTGTTTTAGCGCAGCGGTTAAATCCTCTGGTGGGCAACGACGCACTAAGTTTTCGCACAATACCTTTGAGCAAAACGGGAGCTTGTCATACGCGCCAGCCTGAATATTTTCAACGGCTTCGCGAGTATCAAAATAATGCAGCTCGGTATCAGGTAAAGGCTTTTTGAAGTGGTCGTTCATCGGTTGTACTAGAGCGTTGTCCATAAGTCACCTTTGGCAGTTAGCTGTTTGGAATGTGAAGAAAATATAATAAAAGAGTAATTCTTTTAGCAAAGTCATTGTGAATTGTTAAATAAGTCTTTGCTAAAAAAACGTTATAAATAGCTGACAATAGCGGTAGGGCGCGCGGGGCACACCCTACCATTAAGCAACCTATTGCTTTACTGCGAACTATTAACGAGCACTAATATCCGGCACATAACGCAATTCTTCACCGATATACTCGGCACTTGGGCGAATGATACGGTTATTAGCCCGCTGTTCAAACACATGCGAGGCCCAACCCGTTAGGCGCGAGCAGACAAAGATAGGGGTGAACAGCTTAGTTGGAATACCCATGAAGTGATAGGCTGACGCATGGAAGAAATCTGCGTTACAGAACAGTTTTTTCTCACGCCACATGACTTCTTCACAGCGTACAGATACAGGGTAGAGCACCTCATCACCAACGTCTGCTGCTAGTTTCTCAGCCCAGCCCTTGATGACCACGTTACGTGGATCTGATTCGTTATAAATCGCATGACCAAAGCCCATAATCTTATCTTTACGCGCCAGCATAGCCATCATTTCCGTTTCTGCTTCATCTGCTGAGTTAAAGCCAGCAATCATATCCATTGCTGCCTCATTAGCACCGCCATGCAAGTGACCCCGTAAAGAACCAATGGCACCAGTGATACAAGAATGAATGTCAGATAAAGTAGAAGCACAGACACGAGCAGTAAAGGTTGAGGCATTGAACTCATGCTCAGCATAAAGAATCAAAGAGACGTTCATAACCTTTTCGTGCAGCTCGTTTGGCTTTTCACCTTTAAGCAGATGTAGGAAGTGACCACCGATAGTGTCATCATCAGTCTCAGTTTCGATACGCTCATTGTCATGAGTGAAGCGATACCAGTAGTTAATAATAGAAGGGAAAACCGCTAGCATACGATCAGCTTGATCGTTTTCTTCGGCAAAAGCTATTTCAGTCTCAAGGTTACCCAGCATAGAGCAACCAGTACGCAATACATCCATCGGATGCGCATCGCTTGGGATACGCTCAAGTACGTCTTTTAACGGCTGTGGTAGGCCACGTAGCTTTTTAAGCTTAGCTTGATAAGCATCCAGCTCAGCTTGAGTCGGTAGATTGCCGTATAGCAATAGATAAGCGACTTCTTCAAAGATGCACTTGTCTGCCAGCTCTGAGACATCGTAACCACGATAAGTCAGACCAGAGCCTGATTTTCCGACTGTAGATAATGCTGTTTTGCCTGCGACTTGACCACGAAGACCTGCGCCTGAGAGTTCCTTTTGTCCTGCTTGGTGTGCTGCCATGGTAAATTCCTTTTGTTGGTAGCTTAGGGTAAGTAAAAACGGTTACTTGCTGTTAGGTCAAGCGCTGAGTACGGTCGTCTATGATTAAATCAGCGCTTGAATAGTACGGTTTACTGCTACTAGTAGACTGCTGCTAGTAAAATGAGTCGTTTATTTATTATCGGCAAATAGTTTGTCTAAAGTTTGCTCGAACTCATGATAGTTTAAGAAATGATAAAGCTCCATACGGGTTTGCATAGTATCGACGACTTTGTCTTGGGTGCCATCAGAGAGAATATGCTGATAGACGTTCAAGGCGGCTTTGTTCATCGCTCGAAAGGCTGACAATGGATATAACACCATATCAACACCAACGCCTTGTAGCTGCTCAGTAGTATAAAGATCCGTCTGACCAAATTCCGTCATGTTAGCTAGTACTGGAATATCTAACACATCAGTGAACTTACGATACATCTCGATATCAGTCAAAGCTTCAGCAAAGATCATATCCGCCCCCGCTTCTTGAAAGGCCAGTGCACGTTCAACAGCAGCATCTAACCCTTCAACCGATAAAGCATCAGTACGGGCCATCACTACAAAATTCTCGTCAGTTTTGGCATCCATAGCTGCCTTTAGGCGATCGACCATCTCAGCGATACTGACGATTTCTTTATTAGGGCGATGACCACAGCGCTTTTGAGCTACTTGGTCTTCGATATGCACGGCTGCAACCCCAGCTTTTTCCATTTTTCTGATGGTCTGTGCAATATTAAATGCACCACCAAAGCCAGTATCGATATCTACTAGTAAAGGGGTGTCGACCGCGTCAGTAATACGACGGGCATCCTCTAATACATTATCTAGGCTAGTCATACCTAAGTCTGGTAGACCAAATGAAGCATTGGCTACGCCAGCACCAGAAAGGTATATAGCTTTATGACCAGCTTGAGTGGCCATCATAGCCGTATAAGCATTGATAGTACCGACGATTTGTAGGGGTTGGTTGTTAGTGTTTTGCTGTTGCATGGCATTACGAAAGCGCGCGCCTGCTGAAATTGAAGTCATTTTATAATCCTTAGCTGGTTTTAATATAAGCTTTTTTAACACGGTATATTTTTAATATAACGATAAAGTGGGCTAGGTGTAGGGTATCTGTACAATGCCTGAATACCTTTAGACTATAGATAATCCAAGCACTTTTAAAGAGCTATTAAAGAGCTATTGTTTAATAAATAACTATTAACTATTTAAAAAAAATTAATCTATCCGTTTTATGAATAATTATATCTATAAAACAGTTGTTTAATGTCTGCTTTATTCATAACAACCAAAATGGAGGGGATAATAGTTAGACAAGATTTACATCTAGTTACAATTAACCCTCGTGTATCTGTAGAGACTTAGAGAAGCTGCCTACTAATATCAATATTACTAATGAAAAGACCAGTACTCAGTGGATACTGGACAATTGAATAAAAAAGCCCCTATAGCTAACTAAGCTAAAGGGGCTTTGATTAATAGAAGGTTAGATTACTTTGTTAGGCGACGTGAGCAATAAAGGCCTAAGCAAATAGCCCAGCAAAATTGGCTAGGAACAACAGAGCAAAACCGCCTAAGAATATCAAGCCAGCAATCGATAGAGCATTCATACCGGGTGATAGTTTTTGATGGCTCTTAACCAATGAGTAGTTAAGCCAACCAAAAATAGGCGCCGAAACAAAGGCAGATATCATAGCGAATTTCAGCATAGTGCCTAACTGTCCTGCGAAGAAACTAATGATAACTAAGCCGCCACCGATAGCATAAGTGGTCCAAAAGGCGACTTGTTTCTTATTGATCTCACTTTCACCTTTTAACAAGCGCCAGCACTCGGCATTGGCACGTCCGTAGCCATCTGCACAAGTAATGGTAGTACCGAACATGCACATAAAGGCTACGAAGGCGACTAGCAGTCGAGACCATTCACCAATAGTGTTGGTATACATACTAATAAGCTGGTCGATGTAAGCACCGCCGGCGATCTGTATCTCTTGACCAGAACCGTACTGTACAAATACCCCTAGTGCTAAAAAGAATAGTGCCAAAATAGCAGAGATCGAATAGCCAACGTTGAAATCAAGCAGTCCTTGACGCTTAGTCGTATTATCAGCTTTTCTCTTAGCTGAAGTCCACATAGAAGTAATTGCCGCAAACTCAAGTGGCGCTGGCATCCAGCCCATTAGCGCTACAATGAAACCCAAGGTCGCTAAGTTCCAAGGAGAAGCGGCTATAAAGTCTGGAGTCACTACCGTTGGCTTGCCAGCGGCGATAATTACCGCTGCTAGGGTTGCGGTAGTCAACGCAATCATAATCCATTTGGTTAGCCCATCGAGCAGCTTATAGTGACCCGCTATCAAAAATACCCAGCATACCGCGGTTACTATCAGTGCCAAGGCAATCGTTGACAAGCCAATAGAGGCGGGTAGCATAAAGCCTAAGATCACTGCAGCAATCAAGGATACGGCACCAGTACTAATCACTGCCGACAGGACAGAGAGAATAAAGTAGATCCAAAGATAGGCTTTTGAGCGTTTGGCATAACCGGCAATTAGACTCTCGCCAGTATCATAGACATAATCTGTACCGAAACGAAAGAATGGATATTTAAAGACGTTAGCTAAAATAATCATGATAGCCAACTGCCAGCCGTAGATTGCGCCCGCTTGTGTCGATGAAATCAAATGCGAGCCACCAATAGCTGCTGTCGCCATCAAAATTCCAGGCCCAAATATACGCCAGCTAAAGCCTTCTTGTGCAGTACTGGCTGTTGCATCTGGATTGTTGAGTCGTTGTGTGGTCATGAGTACCCCAAATATAAAATATGGCAAGCTATCACTGACCTGTGAGAGCTTGCTAGTAATTTTTGCCGATTAAAGTTTATCAATAAATAAAAATAGTGGTAACTTTAGCATAGCGCACTTAATTAAGGATAATAATTATTTTCGTGGTTTAAACCAACTATCCGTTTTGAGTGCTTAATTTTTAGACAAACTGCTGCCGCCGATAAGTGATACCACGCTTCTCATAGACTTCATAAATAGCGTTTAATAAGTTAGGAACTTTAGGATGGCTAAAGTCTTTTAGGGTATGTAGATAAATAGGGGAAGTGACATTTTCGTGAATCAGACGCTGATAGCTAATCTGATCAGTACGCATGTTTTGCAAGCTGGCAGGCACTAAAGTAATCCCTTCACCGGCAGCGACTAGCCCCAGCGCCACTTGTAAATCACTCACCTTAGTGGTAGCAAATGGGGTGATACCGTATTGAGCAAACAAGTTTAATAAAGGTTCAGTCACACTATGAGCCGCCGTAGTCTTAGTGCGGTTGGCGTTAGGCACTGTAGGCTGGTCGTTGTGAGTGGCTGTTGTACTAACTGTAAAAGCGCCAGCACTTATGTCGGTTATGTCAGTTATCTGCGCTGGCAAGTGAGTTTGATGATATAGAATCAAGCGGTTATTGACCAAATCAATCAAACGCTGGTCTTTAGTGTGAGCTAGAGGATGCGCTTTTGGCAAAGCGACTACATAACGCTCATGGCGTAACAAAATCTGCTGAATCCATGGATCCTGATGAGGGAATCGGCTAAAACCTACGTCGATCTCACCCGATTTTAGCGCCTCAACTTGTTGGTAGGAACTGATATCCTTAAGGTTGACTTCGATATCAGTAGGGTAGTCGGTACTGGCAAGTTTTGAGGGTTTACACTCTTTATTGGAGCTATCACTATTGCTGTTATTATTGTCACTGCGACTAGTGCTATGTTGCTTTAGGGTGGCGATAACTTCTGGCAGCAGACCGTAGAGTACTGAGGGGACAAAGCCAATATTGAGCGTTGCGTTAGGTGCTGCCAGCCGCTGAGTCATATTAGTAATAGTTGACAGCTCGGTCAGTACAGCGCTTACTTTGTCATAAAAAAACAGTCCAGCTTCTGTCATCTGTAGTGGTCGGTGATAACGATTAATGAGCTCGACACCAATATCAGCTTCCAGCTGTTTTAACAGCCGACTGAGACTTGGCTGTGATAGCCCTGTGGTCTTGGCAGCCGCGCTAAAACTCTGTAATTCAGCGATTGCAACAAAAGCCTTAATCTGTTTTAGATCCATAACTAGGGTATACCTTTGTTCTATTTTCTATAGCCAATAAAAAATCGGCATTTGGTGGTGTTTTATCTGCCTTTAACATAATTAGTGCTGGTTTATAAATTTAGCTACAATACCAGATTAGCGATATCCTTACACTATATGGTAAGCTTATATAAGGCGGTAGCTCAGCAATAATATGACTCGCAGTCATGCAATAGTTTATTTAATAGTATTTTGAACTTTCCAATCGTATCTAGAAAGCAGATTAATCTATATAGGGAACATAGTTATCAAACTCCCAATTTAAACGTATTCTCATCTACAAAGTACTAAGGTTCCTTTTTAGGAAAATCTCGTAGTTTATCTATATAGTTAGCCCAGTCTTGCATCATTCGTACTCGAGTATCGATCTCATCTAGTCGATTATAAGCACCGCCATGCGTGTCTTTTATCCTATGGCCCAGCTGTAACTCTGTTACGATATCCGAATAGCGTAACTCAGGTTGTTCCATAAGCAAGGTTTTAGCTGATGCCCGAAAGCCATGAGCACATTGAACCTCTTTATAGCCAAGTCTATGAAATACTTGTACTAGCGCTGCTTTACTAATATAAGGATTACATGAGGCGCGCATCGATGCAAACACATATTCATTATGACCTGTGGCTGCTTGAATGCTGCGTAAACGTTGAATCACCTGAGTGGCTAATGGTACGACCAATTGCGATACCATGTCATCACGACCTTCGCCTTTTGTTGGGGAAAACCCCCATAGCTTGTTATCCCAATCTATATCTTGCCAGCGCATAGACCGCAAATCGATACTACGCACGAACACATAGGGCAGTAGATTCATTGCCTCCAAAGTGATTTTATTTGCCCCTTTGAAATTGGACATATCATTCAGGAGGGTGGCAAACTGATCAGGTTTGGTAATAGCTGGTAAGTGGTTGCCTGAGCTGGCAGGTGCTAGCTCGCCACGTGTATCAATAGCTACGTTTCTATCGCATAATCCTCTTGCGACAGCGAATGAAAATACTTTTTCCGTATAAAGACGAGTGCTAGCACCAACGAAGGCTGCTTGATTTTCATTATTTTGAATAGCCTCACACACAGTTAATATCATCTCGCTGGTGATATCGTTCATTCTTAAGTCGCCAATCTCGCGACACATATATCCTAGACATAGATCCCAATATTCCAGTGTCGACTCACTGAATGAGAGTTTAGATTTACCTTTATGACTACTTAATGTCTTATGGTCTCGCCAAGCTTGGGCAACCTCAGCAAACGTGGCGTTTTTTAGATGGGCATATTTATTCACTTGTTGATGTTGCTGTAAAGCCTTAGGGTCAACACCCTTTGCAACCATGTTGAGTATGGACTCGGCTTTATATTTCACCTCATATAAACTAATATCATTGATCTTGCCGAGCATCATTCTAGGTCGCTTACCATCGATATGTGGATGGGTATAACGAAGGTAATATTCTTTTTTGCCGTTTGGGTAGATGCGCACACTTAAACCAGCAATACCTGAAATACTTACTGAATAATCGTTATCTCGGCATTCAAGTTTATTAATATCATTTAAGTTGTCGACAGCCATGATGTATATCCGTAAGCTTTATAAGCAAGGTAAGTAGTGAGTGTTAGGCTATTATTTCTATATTGAGATTTAGAATAATCTTTGTGCCTGTTTTATAAATCTTGGAAAGTGCCTTCTAGAAAATATAGATAGCTATTGGACACTAATATGGACACTGTTACTTATTAGATAAGTTAGAAAACCTTTCAAGTAATAGACATTATACTACAATTATCCCCAAGGTTACCTTGGGGATAATTGTAGTATAACGACTGAATGAGGAGTAGGCCATGTGTTTATTGCGGTTTAGGTTGTTATTATTCTTTATTTTGGTCAAATAATTGGGGTTAGTATAAGAGGAATGCTTTATCTAGCATTCGATTGAGCGTATTTTTGACAAAAATCATGCTCGTGTACTCGCACAGAATTGTTTAATCAGGGTCATAGTACTGTTCTGTGCAAATTTGCAAAGTATCAACATAGTACTTTAAATTAAGATGTTTCAGGAAGAATGAGAGAGGTTAGACAAGATCGATGAATGTTTCATTTATTTAGAGAGCTTTTTTGGTGACTCTAAATAAAAACGTATTGCAACGTAGTTAGCTATGAAACTAGCAACTATAAGGTGTGCCTAGACTAGGACTGACTGAGATGCCAACAATCGAATGATAGGGAATTTGATTGTTAGGTGATGATTAGAAATGAGAATCTATGCGAAGGGCTTGATAGGTCTTGTGCAGGTAATAAGCTTAGCATTGATGAGCAAAGCAAGCTTACCAAACAGATTAACTCTGAATGAATAGTAAAATTACTGTATTTACAACATATCTACAATAGGCTTCTGTAATATATATAGAGGCTATTAGCGACTTGAATTAATACATTAATCGATTACGGATACACTAGGATATATGAAGACTCTATACATTAAGGCTTCAAGATATATCAGTTAGTAATTATATCAATGATGGTTATAATGGTCATTTAAACAAGCAATACATATTATGGTTAAGTAGTCATCAACCAATCTTGATAAGGATTTATTATATAATTATAATCCCGTGACTTATCATCAGGTACTGTCTATTTAACATAATATACATTATGCGAAAACAAACTAACGGTTTCTATAAGTTTGTTAATAGCTATTCTATAAGGCTTTTTACTTCTTATATGACATTTGCTTATAATTAACGGCTGTATTAAGCCTTAGCTCATATGCTTCGCTGACTGCATGAATAACAGTAAAACACTTTATATCTAAGCCACATATAAATTTTGGGCTTATCATTCATTATTCATTATTCATTATTCATTATTCATTATTCATTATTTAGATAATCTGATCTTTACTGACAGCTCTGTAGCAAATGAGCTTTTAGAGAAATATTCTTCACTAAAACCACGTCAGCTATTTTGCAAACACTATCATCACAAGATAATTCATAATAAATATTGCTGCCTTGCGCTAAGCTAACTTTAACTAGACCTTGCTCAGTCACAGCGAACTGTTTGTTTTGTGAATAATCAGGATCTTGAGAATCCCATAGCACATCATAATCGATACCACAGTTCAGCTGTTCTCTATCGAAATAATCGTCTGCAAGCTGAAATGCAGCTTTTAGCTCCGGATTGCTATATTGCTGCAAAACTATAGGATTATCCATACCTTCGGTACTGACATCTTGCTGATACATCTTTTCGATAGTAGCTACTTTCATCGCCGTAAGTCTCTGTTGCAGCTCTACATCATTGGCTATGGCATTAACTGCTATTCCGGTGCCAATGATTGCTACTAACACATACAATATGTATTTTTGCATAATGTTATCCACCCAACACAATTTATGACTTCATAAGCCCTAGTTACAGTATAGCTACTTCCTTAATCTGCTGCATAATGGTATTAGTAAGGTTTAGTGCGATCCATTGACTCTAAGGATATCGTTATGAAAACATTACCTTGTTATAAACTAGCCACTAGCAGCTGCACAGCGTTATTAATGTTGGCTACCGGCTGTCAATCAGTACCTGCTACCGATACCAGCATAAATGATGAAAGCACGTCTATTCCATCTCAACCACCAGCTAGCGCTAGCCAGAAAACCCTTACTGAGCAAGCGCTACATATCCAGCGTGCGCTTGCCAGCCAAAATTATGCTGACATCATCGATGATATTCACCCCACTCGTGGTGTGCGATTGTCGATGTATGCTTATGTACGTCTAGATTCTGACAAAGTCTTTAGTCGTGCCCAATTCGCCCAGTACTTGCAGCAGTCCAAAATCCGCTTTACTTGGGGTGATCTGGACGGTGCTGGTGAGCTATTTATTGTGTCATTACCAACGTACTTAGACACTTGGGTCGATGGCAGTAAGTTCAATGAAGCCCGTATAACCGTTAATAAGTTTGAGTCTAGAGGCAATATGATTAACAATATCAACGACACCTACCCAGACTTAGATGTGGTTGATTTCTATCGTAAAGGTAGCGAGAAATCTAACGGTATGGACTGGCGTGGTATGCGCTTAGTGTTTGATGAGTATCAAGGTAAGCGTTATTTAGTGGCTATCGTCAATGATCAGTGGACGGTATAAGGCTTCAATTAGGCAAAGATCATGGCCGCTTTACAGAAAACCATGGTTAATAGTCTAGAGTGTAAGACGCTTCAATGTCAGCCTACCCGCCACAACACTGAGGCCTATATATAGAGGGAGTATGACTGTTGGTACCATTCGTACTATCGATACTCCTCATCCTATAGCTGTCTGTAGATAGCGGTTATAAAAACAAAATTTTGAGCATTAGTATAAATAGCCGATAACAAACTACAGGTAATTTAAATCTTCACGATATATTTGTACTTTATCGTATCTGTGGCAACCTTAAACCATCAAACGCTTGTTGTGTAATGCCCTATAGACGTTGTATAGTCAACATAGGACACGGACGTTGTCGCCGCTATTAAGCATAAAATAGCGGTAACCTCATCTACTATAACAATGTATAACTTTGCCAAGGATGTGTGAGGTATTTATGAATAAAAAATCAACTCAGAGTCAATCCCAAAGCCAGTCTGTAACAGACAGCAAAAATAATCAGCAGCAGAGCCAAGCCACTATAACCACTACTAAAATAAACGCTGCCAAAGATTCTGCGCCACACCCTAGAAAAAAGCTTGAGAGTTTTGATGAATTAAAAATAGCCGATGGCCAATACCGCCCAGTAGCCAAGGCGGTAGGTGATTGGCTAGATAATATCAATAGTGACGCCCTTAACCACCTGAATGAACAAGCCGAAAACATCTTTTATCGTAAAGGCGTTACCTTTACGGTATATAGCGATGCCAAAAATATCGAGCGTATGATTCCGTTTGATATTATTCCTCGTATCATCGCCGCTAGCGAGTGGCAGCTGATAGAAAAAGGCTGTAAACAACGTATCACCGCGCTCAACGCATTCTTGCACGATATCTATCATGATCAAGCTATCATGAAGGCTGGTGTTGTTCCTGCCAGCTATGTCTATGCTAGCGGCTGCTATGAGCCTTGGATGATGGGCATCGAACTTGACAAGCCTATTTACTCTCATATCAGTGGTATCGACTTGATTCGAGATGAAACAGGTACCTTTTGTGTATTAGAGGATAACTTGCGTACGCCCTCTGGTGTCTCTTATATGCTCGAGAGCCGGAATATCTCAGAAACCCTATTATCGGATATGTTTACTAAGACCCCTATCCTAGGCATCAGCGACTATCCAAATCGATTGAAGAAATGTCTAGCTAGCTCAACCAGCAAGTATGATCCTCAGATTGTCATCTTAACGCCAGGGCGCTTTAATAGTGCTTATTATGAGCATGCCTTTTTGGCGCATGAGATGAATGTACCGCTAGTCCATGGCTATGACTTAGTAGTGGAAGATAGCAAAGTTTATATGCAAGGTATTCGCGGCAAAGTACAAGTTGATGTGATTTATCGCCGCATTGATGATCCTTATATCGATCCTTTAGCCTTCCAGTCCAACTCTATATTAGGGGTATCAGGACTGATGAGTGCCTATCGAGCTGGTAATGTCGTTATCGTCAATGCTCCTGGTACTGGTGTGGCTGATGATAAGAGCTTGTATCCGTTCGTTCCCGATATGATTAAGTTCTATTTAGGTGAAGAAGCTATCTTACCGAATATTGAAACTTATCAATGTCGTAAACCTGATGAGCTCAAATATGTGCTCGATAATTTAGACAAGCTAGTGGTAAAAGAGACTCAAGGATCAGGGGGCTACGGTATGCTCATTGGCCCAACTTCTAGTAAAGAAGAAATTGAAGACTATCGTTTACGCTTGCTTGAAAATCCAAGCGGCTTTATTGCTCAGCCGACGATTTCGCTATCAACTAACCCTACTGCCGTCAGCGATGGTGTTGCACCACGTCATATTGACTTACGTCCCTTTGTTTTGAGTCATGGCGATGGTTCAGTAGATATAGTGCCCGGTGGCTTGACTCGGGTAGCTATGGTTGAGGGCTCACTAGTAGTCAACTCCTCTCAAGGTGGTGGTATCAAAGACACTTGGGTTATTGATGATACAGATTTAAACCAAAGTAACGTGGACGCTAGCCCCGCAAGTAATAGGCAAGCTGGCAAGACTAATAAGCTATTAGAGAAAAATACTACTAGTCACCCTGAATACTATGATCGCTTACAGCCAATAGAGGCAGGCTATGATCATCTAGATGATGCGCCGATGATACTACTATTGTCTACCGCTAGTCATCTAATATGGCTGGGTAGATACGGCGAGCGTCTATACTATTACGACAGCATAATGAAGCAGCTGATTAAAGGCGATCTTGAAAAATCACAAGTGCAGCATTTGGTTAGTTGTCTGGGCTTTAAGGCTGATGTAGAAGCACCGCTCAAAACTATGAAAGCGCAAATAATGACTAATCTTGAGCAAGAAATAATACCTAACGTAGTACAGTCGATTGAGGCTAATGTGCAAGAGGCTAAAGGGGTTCTTGGCAAAGATACTGCCGAGCTCTATAACCTGATCAAGCGACTCAGCAGTGCAGGTACTTATCGGGCGGCAACCTTGCAGCTCTACGCTTGTAATGCGGCTATGAAACAAGAGCATTCTACAGTAACTTGTTTTTGGCAATTAGGACGCCACTTTGAGCAGCTTGAACGAGCGGTGTTATTAGATGAAAACTCCATGGAAGTCAGTCTTCAGTTTAAGCACTGGATTAATGAGCTACCGGAAAATACGCGCTGGCGTGAGCTAATCCGTCTGACCAATCAGATGATTAAATCTAAACGATTTAGTGATTTCAATCTTATTAGCAAAGAGTTCAATCTGATTCTACGCCAAGGGGTTTAGTGCCGTTATTAACGCTAAATATTGAGCTACTATTTAACGACTTCGTAATTTAAATGCGTCATCAACTTAAGCCTACTATAAAAAACAAGGATGCTATTATGAAATTACAAATCAGTCATCAGACCAACTATTACTATGAAGAATTGGCTCAGCGCAGCGTACAGTATATACGCATGACTCCTATGCAACTACCCCATCAAACTATTCATAAATGGGATGTGATGCTGCCCAAAGTAGCTACCAATCAAAAAGACGGCTTTGGTAACGATTGGTTGACCCTAAGTCGTAACGAAGCTCACAATAATTTGCAAATGCAGGCCTCTGGTATCGTCGAGATTAATACCGAAACGGAGTACTTAGAGGATATGGATAATGTGCCCTACTTACTATTTACCGTGCAGACGCCATTGACCAAATGCTCTCAGGAGATGCGTGATTTCGCAGCGCCTCATCTAAAAACGGTCACTCATGATAGTCTAACAAAACTGGCCAATGAGCTTATAATGAGAATGCCTTTTGTCAAAGATGTGACTCATGTAGGCACTACCGCTGCTGAGTCTTTTGCGATTAGTGCTGGTGTATGCCAAGATCATACTCATGTGTTTGTAAGTTGCCTACGAGATCAACAAATTCCGGCACGCTATGTGTCGGGCTACTTATATGATGATACCGAAAACCATATGGCCAGCCACGCTTGGGCAGAAGCTTGGTTAGATGGCTACTGGTATACTTTTGACATCTCAAACCAGTTATTCCAGCCCAGCTCACATGTCTATGTCGCTATTGGGCGCGACTACTTAGATACCGCGCCAGTACGCGGTGTACGGATGGGTGGCGGCTATGAGAATCTTTATAGTCAAGTGCTAGTGACCAGATTATCTTAACCTATATTATTTTTTGACTACAACTTTACTAGGTGTTTATATGACTTATTGTGCGGCTATTCGCTTAAAAGACGGCATGGTTTTCGCAAGTGATACTCGTACCAATGCTGGTGTTGATCATATATCAACCTTTAAAAAAATCTATCAATATGGTATCGAAGGTGAGCGCTTTATAGTACTACAGACCGCGGGCAGTCTCGCCACCTCGCAAGCAGTCTTTACTAAATTACAAAATGATATCGATCAGCGTGCTGAGCCTAATATCAATACAGTGATTACCTTGTTTGACGCTGCACAAATGGTCGGTGAATGTATGCGCTCTATTATGAATCATGCAAAATCAGTAGCTAATGCAAGTACTGATGGCGCGTTCACTAGCTCCTTTATGCTGGGGGGGCAAATTAAGGGGCAGTCTCCTGAGCTGTATAGGATTTATCCTGAAGGCAATTGTATTCGAGCCACTGAAGATACACCGTTCTTCCAATTGGGAGAAAGTAAATATGGTAAGCCTATCCTTGATAGGTCGGTAAGCTATGCTACGGATCCCAGACATGCAGCCCGAGCTTTGATGCTGTCTTTTGACTCCACTATTCACTCAAACCTATCAGTAGGTATGCCCATAGATTTTTTGTTGTATGAAAATGACAGTCTAAAACTACCTAAAGGCCGCCGTATTGATGACAACGATGAGTATTTTAATACTATTCGCCATCAGTGGTCAGAGGCGTTACGCCGTACTCTAGTTGAACTACCTAAGGCTCCCGATGGTTATTGGGATAGTTAAAGGAGACTTATGCCAAATTCAAAAACCTATTTACTGTTATGGATACTCGCTCCCATAAGCGTCTATGCTACTTTTGGCCCTGAGGACAGCGGTGATTATTTATCCAATACTACGGTAACTCCTAGCCAGCAGCAAGTAATGCAGGATGCTATTTATATCAAGCAAGCGCTTGCTTATAAAAACTATCAGGCCGTTGCACCCCTCATTCATCCAACTCGTGGTGTGCGCTTCTCGATGTATGCTTATGTTGACCTCAAGAGTGATAAGGTTTTTAGCCGTGCTCAATTCACTCAGTATCTTAAAGCCTCTAAAATTAAGTTTACTTGGGGACAGCAAGACGGTACTGGCGACCTCTATATAACCCCGCTGCCAGCTTATTTGACTGCTTGGGTTGATGCTAGTAAGTACCAAGCAACCGCGCCTACAATTAACCAGTTCCAGGGCTTTGGCAACAGCTTAAATAATCTAACCGATATTTATAAGAACCATGATTTTGTTGAATTTTATCATCCTGGTAGCGACAAGTACTCTGGGATGGATTGGCGAGCCATACGCTTAGTCTTTGCTGACTATAAAGGTAAGCCTTATCTAGTCGCTATTGTTAGTGATCAATGGACTATATAAGCACTCAGGATAAGTATTTATGATAAGCATTTAGGAATTGAATATTAAGCATATTAGGTAGTGTTGCCTATTACTTTTATTACTCTAGCCCTAATAAGACTGGTGCTTAGCGCTTATTATTACTCAACTATTAAATCAGCGCTAAAATAAATATAAAAAAGCCTACAAAATTGCAGGCTTTTTTTATAATAGAGCTTTGAAGACTTTAGTTTAGAAAACTCTTATTCAACTTTATAGGTTAACCTTATTGGTCAGATGACTCTAATCAAGCAGCACGTTACCATACTCTCTACGCAAATCATTTTTTACCATCTTGCCAGCACCATTCAAAACGATATTATCGACAAAGATGACTTTATCCGGTATTTGCCAACTAGCAACGCGCCCATTATAAAACTCTAGAATTTGTGCTTCCTCAACACTAGAGCCCTGCTCTTTTACTACGATCAATACTGGACGCTCACCCCATCGGGTGTGTTTAGCAGCAATAGCAGCAGCCATCTTAATTTGCGGATGTTCTACAGCGATATTTTCCAGCTCTACAGAGGATATCCACTCACCGCCCGACTTTATTAAGTCCTTAGCTCGATCACGAATATTCATATAACCATCAGTATCAATGGTAGCAATATCACCAGTATCGAACCAGCCATCTTCGGTAATGGCCTCTGGACTCTCAGTGAAATAATCACTAATCACCCAATGTCCACGAGCTTGCAAGTTACCTTGAGAATGCCCATCCTCAGCGACTGCTTGCTTTGGATACTCAGTGTCCATCAAGCGTATTTGTATCCCATAGGGAGGACGACCTTGCGATTCGCGTAAACTATTCATCTCACTATCACTAAGTGATTTATGCTTAGCCTTTATCTGGTTCATAGTGCCAAGAGGGCTAGTTTCGGTCATGCCCCAACCGTGAATAGCGTCACAATTGAAATTCTCTCGAAAAGTCTTAATCACTGATGGTGGGCAAGCTGCGCCGCCGACAATCGTTCGAGTCATACTATTGAGTTTGCTACCGCTATTCTTGGCAGCTGTCAGTAAGCTTTGCCAGATCGTTGGTACTCCTAGAGCCACTGTCACTTTATAATCATCAATCAGAGACACTAAGCTGTCACCATCTAGATTAGGCCCTGGCAGTATTAAAGAGCAGCCGGTGAGCGCTGCCGCATAAGGAGTTCCCCAAGCATTGACATGGAACATGGGCACGACTGGTAGCAACACATCTTGAGCAGACAGTGATGAGACATCAGGCATACACAAAGCTATAGCATGCAGTACTGAGGAGCGATGGGTGTATAAGATGCCTTTAGGATTACCAGTAGTCCCCGAGGTATAGCATAGCGAGCTCGCCGTAGTTTCATCGAACTGTGGCCAATCAAAATCAGGAGAGCTTTGCTCTAATAGTTCATCAAAAAATAGAGTTTCAGGCAGTTGTGCTAACACTTTATCATCGCGAGCCCCTAAACATATAAAGTGCTTAATGCCTTTGAGACCGTCTTTAATAGCCACAATCAGCGGCAAAAATGTAATATCAAAGAACAGAGCTTGGTCATCGGCGTCATTAACAATGTAGCTGAGCTGCTCGGGGAACAAGCGTGGATTGATAGTATGACAGATCATGCCACTACCAGAGATAGCATACCAAGCCTCTAAATGGCGGCGGTTATTCCAAGCTAAAGTAGCTATTCGATCTGCCGACTTTAGGCCCAATGCCGCTAAGGCATTTGCCATTCGCTTCGCGTTATTAGAAACTGTGAGCCAATCACTATGAGTCACCGTCCCATCTACCTCTTTCGATAACACGGCGGTATCACCATGATACTGAGCCGCATGCTCGATCAAACCACTAAGCAGCAACGGCTGGTACATCATCTTTCCTAACATAGATATCTCCCTATATTGATTTTATAACGCTCATCCATGGGCATCCTTAGGTCTGGTAACTCACACCTAAGATAATCAGTATACGGCATCAGCTTGGCCAACTGTAGCGATAACGTCTTAGTTTATGCGGCTATTTTTAGTCACTTATTGTCTTAATTAGCTTTGATATCGCTGACGGTATTCTCTGGATAATATATCGTAAGCCCGTTTAAAGGCCTGACTAAAATACGACTACTTACTACGGTTTCTCCCAACAATAGTATCTATATTTTTATGTATTTCCTATATTTTATTAGTCATAGTCCAATAAAATATATTTGTATTGCTCCAAATTATTAATATCGCTATATTATATTGAGTTTCTTACTTATGATAGTCTTAACTATCAATTAATTATTGTTAATTATTAAAACTAACATTAATAGGTTGAAGCTTTAATTGAATAGTAAGCTGAAAATTATCTGGAGTTTTTATGCCAAAGAGTGAACTGACAGGAAGTCTTCTAACTCGTACTCTGTTAGAAAGAGGTGATACACCAGTATGGTGTGCTGTGGCTGATAGTTGCGATGAAGAAGCAATACAAGATTTAACTGGTAATGATTTTACCGCTCTTATTAGCTCATGTGATGAATATAGTTTCTTCAGTACTAGCGGTATACAGTGGTTGTGTGCGGTACCTATTAAAATAGTGCTGATTATAGAAACTTGAATCGGTTTACGTCATGCTGTGGCCACTAAATATTAGGCCCAAAAACTAAGTAAAAACTGACTACTCAGTTAAAAATGAGGGGGTCATAAACAAGGCGACAAACATGGTCGCAAATAATCTTCTAAACCATAAAACTAAGCTGTTACATTAATAGCAAGTATTAGTTTTATGGTTTGCATTATCTTAAAAAATGCGACTATGGACTATGGACTATGGACTATGGATTTTAAGTTCCTGCTCATTTGAATTTATTCTAAAATGATCTAGTAGCGATATATCAACAGCTCAAGTCACCACTAGACGCATTAACTGAGTACTGATATAACCACCAAAAGTACCCATAGCATAACCAAGAATACCTAAAAACACTCCGACAGGTGCCAATGACGGATGAAAAGCAGTAGCCACAATTGGCGCTGACGAGGCGCCACCAGTATTAGCATTGGAACCAACAGCTAAAAAGAAAAACGGCGCACGGATAATTCTAGCAACAATAAAAATAATAATCACATGGATAGTCATCCACACTAAGCCGATCAGTAGTAATCGCCATTGCGAGACTATGCCCGCCAAATTAATCTGCATACCGATAGCGGCAATTAACACAAATATGAACACTGTGCCTATTTTAGAGGCGCCCACGTGGTCGAGCCTACGAATCTTAGTAAAAGAGAATATAACGCCTATTATGGTAATGATCACTACCATCCAAAAGAACGAGCTAGCAAAGCTGTATTGTACCGCCCAACTATAAGGCGCAAAAAACTCAGCAATCTGCCCACCGATGAAGTGCGCAACCCCTACCATTGCAAAACATAAGCCAAACAGCACCATCAAGTCATTCAAGGTTGCCGGTCGCTCATTATCGCGCTCATAGCTTTCGACCGCCTGAATGACTCTTTCAATGCTGCTAGTATCCGCCTTCAACAGTCGATCTATTTTATCGCTATGCTTTGCGAGCACTAAGATAATCAATAACCACAGTGAAGCGTTAGTAGTATCTACCAAAATCATCATGCCAAACAGATCGTCGCTGACCCCAAACAGCTCTTTCATCGCGGCTTGATTAGCAGCACCCCCTATCCAACTGCCCG
The DNA here is from genome assembly GCF_018919485.1 of Psychrobacter sp. TAE2020. GTDB lineage: Bacteria > Pseudomonadota > Gammaproteobacteria > Pseudomonadales > Moraxellaceae > Psychrobacter. The sequence continues at coordinate 188,221 of NZ_JAHLMU010000001.1, read as the reverse complement.
CTACTGCTGAAAAGCCACGCCATAGCGTATCGTCGGTAAACATCTCAGGCGACACCCACTTAGCCAAACCCAAGCTTATAGGTCCACTAATAATGATAGCGACTGTTGCCGCCATAAACATAGCAATAGCTTTCCAACCAAGACCCAATATCTTTGGTACATCCATGGATAGGGTCATCAATAGTAAACTAGCGGGCAGTAAATAAGTCGCCGTAAAACCATAAATCTGTGAGCCTATGCCGTCAGCAAAAACCCCCAGACTATTCAACGTTGCCGGTATGAAGCAGCACAGAACAATACCTGGCAACAGCGCATAAAAACGTCGCCAAAACTTACCAGGTAATCCTTGGGTATAAAACACTAAGCCAATAATGGCCATGATAATGCCAAAGGCAACCGGCAAGCTGTCGATCTGTGAAGCAGTAAATGATGACGAAATCATGAACATCTTAGCGTTCCATATGCAAGCTAGATAAAAGGGACAAAAGGTAATAAAAGTTGGCAGTATAATCAAGGTTAAACTTGGGTGCAAGGGGCTGCTATTAGTCCATGAAGCATTTTTTAACTATAGCTATCTATTTCAAAATAGCGCAAGACTACTCCTAGTTACTGGAATTTAAAGCCAAAAAAAGCCAGATAATAATTATCTGGCTTTTCTGACTCACTATAAAGGTTATTTAATGACTGAAATATTATCAGTCATTAAATAACCTTTAATTAAGAGTTTTTGTTACGGTTGTTGCCTGCAGGACGGCCTTGGCCGGCGCTACCTGCACCTGAACGGCTAGCTGGACGACCTTGGCTACCACTTGGACGACCACGACCAGTTGCAGCGCGTTCGCCACGTGGGGCGCTAGTGCCGTCAGTACGTTTGCCTTGATAAGGTTTGCCGCCAAAGCGATCATTAGGCTTACCTGATGCATCACGTGGCTTACCTTGATAACCGCTGTCGTTGCTGGCACGTTGACCAGTAGCGCTGCTGCTATCGCTTGAACGACCACGGCCTTGAGGACTGCTGCCACTAGGCTTACCTGCATAGCCACCACCAGCTGGACGACCACGGCCTTGACCATTACCGCCGCCTGCTGAACGACCACGACCACGGCCACGACCATTACCTTTATTTTCGCTTGGTACATAAGTCTTTTTAGGCTCTAAGCCTTCAATGACTGATACTTCCATTTTGCGGTTAAGATAGCGGTTGATAGCATTTAACTGTGGACGATCATCCATGCTACATAAGCTGATAGCTACACCACTACGGCCAGCACGACCACAACGACCGATACGATGAACGTAATCTTCAGTTTGGCGTGGTAAGTCGTAGTTAATAACGTGTGATAGTGCTGGAACGTCAAGACCACGAGCAGCGACATCAGTTGCTACTAAGATTTTGCATTTGCCGTTACGTAAGTCTTGCACGATACGGTTACGCTTACTTTGTGGCAAATCACCATGTAAGAAGCTAGCTTTATGACCATCTTCTTGTAGCTGTTTAGCTAGCTTTTCAGTGCTGCGTTTAGTAGCTGCGAAGATGATTACCTGATCAACGTCTTGTTGACAAACGATTTTGTCTAAGATTTTGTTTTTATGATTGAAGTCATCACAGTAATACACTGTCTCATCGATGTGAGCAGATTCAACTTTGATAGCAACGCGTTCTGGGTTAGTAGTAAAGGTAGCTGCGATTTTGCCAACAGGACCATCCCAAGTTGCAGAACACATAATAGTCTGACGATTAGTAGGAGCTGCGCGTAAGATGTCACTGATATCATCAGCAAAACCCATATCAAGCATGCGATCTGCTTCGTCAAGTACTAGTACTTCAAGGTTTGATAAGTCAACGCGACCAGCATTGATATGGTCAAGTAGACGACCAGGAGTCGCAACGATAACTTGTACACCCTTTTTTAGAGCAGTAATCTGACCGTTATAAGGAGCGCCACCAACTAAGGGCACACAAAATAGACCACGCATATCTTTAGAATAAGTACGTACGCTATCATGTACTTGCTGAGCAAGCTCACGTGTTGGCGTTAGGATAAGGGCTTTAGTTAGTTTGTCAAAGCTAGTAGCACGGCTCAAGCGATCAAGTACTGGGATCACGAATGCAGCTGTTTTACCACTACCTGTTTGCGCAGACAATAGTAAGTCACGACCTTCTAGAGCAAAAGGAATAGCTTGTGCCTGAATAGGAGTTGGGTTGGTGTAACCACTACGCTCAAGTGCAGCAAGAATTGGCTTGGCAATATTAAGATCAGCAAAAGTGGTTTGATTTTCTTCAGAGTTGGCTTCAGAAGTGCTAGCATCAGTAGCTTGTGCAGTAGTATCTGTAGTTGCCGTATCTTGGGCAGTAGTGTCTTCGATAATACCGTTTTGTGCAGCGATTGTAGATAAGATGTCAGTCATGAGAATCCTTGGTAGAGTAAGCCGCTGCAAATTCAGCGAACTTGATGCATACCACTGATAACCGTTCATCATGTAAAGTGTTTATTGAAAATCATCAATAAAGGCTCTGCATGGCGTCTGACGTATTTTGGTGGTAGTGCCGAGTGTCTTATCCTTGCTTGTCACAGTCAAACTACAATAGCTTTATCCAAAGCAAGTAGTAGCAAATAACAATCAATTTAATCCATCACATAGGATTAGTAGATAAGATATGAGTCAAAAATAACCCTAGTGTTAAAGCGTTATTTAAGTACACAAAATCATCGGCAACAATTACTCTTGGTCATCCCAGACCCAAAATCGTAGGCGATGTTATCAATCTCATAATTCACGTCAACCTAAGCTAACGTGGCGACGTAGTATAGCATAATAAATACATTATACTTATATATTTTAATCTTTAAGTTAAAAGCGGTTGTTAAACCGTAAAGCCTAGCTCAATAATAGTGTTTTAACTTCTAGTGTTTTTTAGCAACCACCTTGCAGAGTGAGTTAGCAAAGTACTACTTTGCCAGTCTGCCACACCAGATCGATTGCTCGTAGTCTTACTCGTAGTGAGGACAGAAATCCTTTTAACGTCTTACTTGCGATACTAAAGTGGGTAGCCACCAAGCACCACCCTCAGCTATTAAACGACAAAGACCCGTAGTACCTTCCTTACTTTTAGCAAAGCCTTTCCCGGTCCATACCCATTCAGTAATAGTCAAACAGTCGCCGATACCACGCCCCTTTTGTACTGAACTGATAATACCTTTGTCATCGTAAGTAGTAGCAGCAGTAGTGACTAGTTTTGGATTATAAGGGTGACGGTCATTCATTACCCACATACCATCGCCAGTGTTGTAAGCACCTGACCAGCAGTTATGTTGCGCTAGTAATTGATTGCTATTTAGACGTTTAACCTTCCATGGGTTTTTGTTATACAGTTTTGGGCAATCATTGCTTACATCTTTAATCGTGCCTTTCACTATAGCGCTCAATTGCGAAGATTTGAGGCTAAAGCTTTTATTACTATTGGTGTCAGCAACTGGGTTAGGAAGCACTAAGTTTAGCTGCGGGGCATCTACAGCTGCTAACACATTACTATTAAGCTTATTAGGTTTTGGATTAAGCAAGGCGCTTGGCGTTCCTACTCGCCCTTGTACCTCATCAGCTTTTAGCATGACAGCTGTAGCGCCATGATCTGATACTTGCCAGCGTGAGTTACGCACTACCAGCTCAATCTTACTAGATTTAGTAAGAGAGTCTAATAAGGTTTTGACTTGGCTACTAGAAAGAGCTGCATAGCCCGCTCCCAATGATGAGGACGTGGTCTCCCCTAAGTCTTTGCCATTAATAAATAAGGACACCCGATGACGATTACCTAATTCTAGTAGCGCTTTATTAGAGCCGTTTTTGTCACCACCGAGCTTAATCTCGCCCGTTATTTCAGCTTTATTACCTGCTTGACGAGTCAATAATATAGACGCTGGAAAGTCACTAGTGAAATCCGTTTGATAGCCTGCGATACGACAAGTGCGGGTATTATCACAAACTACTTGCCAATCTTGGTTGACTAACTCTACTGGGGTCGCAGCTATGCTTAGGGGGCTAATCATGATAGTGCCGATGGCAGCTAGTAACTTCAGACTAAGGTTACGCCATCTAGTATTAGGGTCGATAGTTAGCATCACTGGCCTCGCAATTAGACTAAATAGGGTCAGCTTATTATAAATGCTGACTTTCTCATAAGATTAGGCACTCATCTTAACTTATCCATGTTTCTATCTGTTATATCTATGTTTCATAATGTAAGTATTTGAGTATCTAAATATTTGAGATAACGAATATTATGCAGATCTCAGCGCTAGTTTCTACTCTATCAACCAATTAAGGCCAATAGAACGATATACCGTCTATTAGCCTCAGGGTGACTGCTGGTTGATAGTTAACTCTAGTGGTTATTTTATGGCTCAATAACCATAACTATCTGATAATAACCATTAAACATAGCTGGTTATTTACTAACCCTAGTTTGTTAATAGCCCTAGTCTATTAGCCACTAGAGTTTAATGATAAACCAAACCTTTGCCTTAGCTAATAGGCTGTAGCTCTAAGTCCACTGCGCGTTTGACCGCGGGACGATCCGCTATGGTTTGCGCCCATCGCTGTAGGTTTTTGTAGTCAGCTACTTGTAGGAATTCAGCGGCATCATAGAGCTTGCCGAGCGCTAACTGACCATACCAAGCCCAAATGATAATATCTGCAATATTATAATCTGACTCATCATCGCCACACATATAAGTGCTAGTTGCTAAATGTTGGTCTAGAACATCTAGCTGACGCTTAGTTTCCATAGTGAAACGGTTGATAGGATATTCCATTGGCTCTGGCGCATAAGTATAAAAATGTCCAAAACCGCCTCCTAAGTAGGGAGCACTACCCATCTGCCACATTAGCCAAGACAAACACTTAGCTCTTGCTGCAGCTTGCTGCTTATCGCTTTGTAGCGGTACAAATCTCTCAAACTTCTCCGCTAAGTACAATAAGATAGAGCCTGATTCAAATAAAGCTATAGGCTGACCTTGCTCATCAGTTACAGAGTGATCGACTAAGGCTGGAATCTTAGAGTTAGGGTTTATAGCGACAAAATCAGAGCCAAACTGATCGCCTGCAGAGATGTCTATTTTATAAGCGTCATAGGCCGCTTGTTTTATACCTAACTCGCTAAGCTCTTCTAATAGAATATTTACTTTAACTCCATTAGGGGTGTTCAATGAGTACAACTGCAACGGCGCATCGCCTACTGGTAGATTTTGCTGATGACGTGATCCGGCAGTCGGACTATTAGTGCTAGCGAACTTGCCACCATTTTCTTTATCATTAGTCCAGACTTTAGCAGGCGTATAAGCAGCCTCTTGAGTGGTACTAGTTTGCTGGTTATCATTACTCATAAAAAATCCTATTATTTGTATCGTTGTTAACTGCTGGGGTTTATTAAGCTGGTTTATTAGCGTTAGCTGTTGGCCTGAGAGTGTATTTATAATGAAAACCAAAGAGAACATATATACCGTAAAAGCTAGCTATCAGCAAAAATCTAAATAATCACTGCCCTACTATAGCGAGTGCTGGACTCCGCAATAAAGTGCGCTGATGTAAGTAATGTAGGTGTTTCTAAACGATAGCCCAGTTGCTCTTTACTAAGCTGTGATTTCATAGTGATACTTAGCACTACAGCAAACCGTTACTTTGCTCATCTTTAATTACTGCAGAGTTATTCTTATACTACAGAATATTTTATAAATTTTTTCTAAATAGACTGCGCGAAAGCTTGTATGCTGCCGCTGCGGTGGTGATATCAATATGGTGACGCTAAGCGCAACACAAAGTAAATACCTGCCCTATGTGTTAGCGGTGGCATTATTTATGCAGATTTTGGATGCAACTATCCTAAATACTGCCTTGCCGCAAATGGCAAAAGCACTAGGTGAGTCACCCTTAAAGATGCAATGGGCAGTCATCAGCTATGCTTTGACTTTGGCGATATTTATTCCTATTAGTGGCTTTTTAGCGGATAAATATGGCACTCGACGAGTATTCTTATCGGCTATTATCGTATTCTGTATTGGCTCTATACTCTGTGCTACTGCCCCTAATTTAGATTTTTTGATTGGTGCACGTATCGTACAAGGTATTGGCGGAGCGATGATGACGCCAGTCGCACGCTTAATACTAGTCAAATCCTACCCTCGTAATAAACTACTAACCGTTATGAACTTTGCGGTTATTCCTGCCTTAATCGCTCCATTAGTCGGTCCCTTGCTTGGCGGCTATATAGTGCAATACGCCAGCTGGCATTGGATATTTTTGATTAATGTGCCGATGGGTGTGGTTGGTTTTATTTTAGGCAAAAAGTTGGTACCAGCCCTATTTGAGGAAACTGAAGGTTTAGACTGGCGTGGCTTTGTGTTATTTGCTTTAGCCGCTTGTGGCCTGACCTTAGCAGTCGAGCTTGGTTCACAAGCTGGACGTGGATTTTATGGGTTGCTATTAGCACTTGGTGCAGGGTTATTCCTAATCGGCTATATATGGCATGCCAAGCGCTACCAGCAGCCATTATTTCCCTTAAGCTTATTCAGCATTCGCACCTTTCGGATTGGTATCGTCGGCAACTTATTTACTCGCTTTGGTATTAGTGCTGTGCCGTTTTTATTACCCTTATTATTACAAGTAGTGTTTAAGTATTCACCTTCGCAGGCAGGGTGGCTATTAGCGCCTATTGCTGTTGGTGCTATCGGGGTTAAGCCCTTTGTCAGTAAGCTTATCCAACGTTATAGCTATCGCAGGGTATTGGTCTACAATACCCTGCTATTAGGCCTGCTAATTATTGTTTTGGCACAGTTTGGTGATGCCTCACAATGGCCTTGGTTCATTCCGGTACTAACATTAATGGGTGCTTGCAACTCTATGCAATTTAGCGCGATGAATACTATCACTATCGGCGATTTACAAGGTCAGCAAATCAGTAGCGGCAATAGTCTTATGGCGGTCAATCAGCAGTTGGCAATCAGTTTCGGTATTGCCAGCGGTGCAGCTCTACTGAGCTTGCTAAGTGAGCGCTTACAACTCGATGTTCTGACGGCTTTTCAGATGACTTATTGGATACTAGGCATCGTAACCATAATCTCGGGGCTGCATTTTTTACGTCTAAAACCTGAAGATGGTCGCGGGCTGTATTAAAGGTCATAAAAAGGCCAATATCAGCGCTAATGCTGATATTGGCCTTTTTTGATTGGATAAGCCTATAGATACGAGCAATTAAATATAGCTAGAGCGGCACTTGCCGCTAATAGAATATAGCGCGCGCCCTTTTGTCTATGGCGTATCGTCATCAATTTGTGACTGAATATAGTTCTGTATCCCGATACTAATAATCAGGTCTTGTTGAGTGTCCAACCAATCATCATATTCTTCATTACCATCTTTAAGCTTGACTAGTAGCTGGCGAGAAACATAATCCTTATGCTCTTCACATAGGCTGACCGCATCAGTAATGATATCGAACTTTTGCTGTTCTAGACGTAAGTTACAGTCGATCATCTCAGCTACATCTTCAGCGATGAACATCTTACCTAAATCCTGTAAATTGGGCAGACCACCTAATAATAATATACGACTAATCAGCTCGTCGGACCATTTCATCTCAGCAATAGACTGCTTATAGAAATTGTCATTTAGGGATTCAAGTCCCCAATGCCGAGCGATACGAGCATGTAAAAAATATTGGTTAATAGCAATCAATGACTGCCCTAACACTTTATTCATTGCACGAATAACTTCTTTATCGCCTCTCATTCTCTCTCTCCTTACTAATTATCACCCAATGACTAGCTATCTTGGTATCTACTAGGCCAGTTATCTATCAAACGTCAACTAAACTAGCTTTGGTGGTACTTCAGCCATTTGGCTCTGTAGATAATTAGGCAGGCCAATCATATCGATAAGACGTAACTGCTGCTCAAGCCAATGAGCATGGTCTTCTTCAGTATCTCTTAGCTGCTCAACTAACATATCACGAGTCACATAGTCGTGCTCTTGTTCACAAATAGCGATACCCTCTTTGAGATGTTGTTGTACTTCATACTCAAGATTAAGATCGAGCTGTAACATTTCAGGAACAGTTTTGCCAATATTAATAGCATTGACACTCATATTTGGCGTGCCGCTAAGCATTAGAATACGACGAATGATGGCTTGGGCGTGCAGGGTTTCGTCTTCCATCTCGTGATGAATACGATCATATAACTTACCATAGTGCCATTCAGCATACATCTCAGAATGGATAAAGTATTGGTCACGAGCCGCTAGCTCTCCCCCTATTAAAAAGTTTAAATAATCAATAACTTTTTGGCTGCCTATCATAACGTTGCTCCCCTGTCATATTATATATCTTAGGACGATATAGTAACACATAGATGCTGTCAGGGGCGTAGCGCTAATGCACTAAGAATAAGATTTCAGTTGGCAATGATAACTAATTCTACATATAGTACTGATTTTACAATGTTAACGAAGTATGCTTTTAGCCATAAAATAACCGCCCAACTCAGGGTGAGTAAAAGGCGGTACAAGCAATACTATTTTTAGCGCTGGTATTTAATACATTTATTTATAGACCTGATTAGCCATAATCAAATCGCATAGGCTAAAATATCGAGCTTAGCGTGGTGCGCTTCTAAATAATCATTCACCATAGGTTCACAGCATCCACAACACGTAGCTACATCAAGCGTGTCTTTTAGACCATCAAGGGTATCAATACCAGAAGCAATGGCTACCTGAACTTGTTTTTCTTTTACGCTATTACAGATACATACGTACATGGACTTTCCCCTACACTATCCTGACTTGTTATTTATTTATATCTCATAATGTTTATAATAACGATAATTATTACTATTTACAATAGCTTTTAACCAATTGAATCAGCATGGTGTTTATGATTGATTATTTAAATGAAATCAACTATCAGCCCACTATAATCAATACTAATTCTAAATCAGTGCCACCATTCGACACCTATTATTAAGATGATGTGTTACTAATATTCCTTTATGTGAGAATAGAAGGTTTTTAGGCGATGAAAGGTAACGATACTTTGATGAATGGTAATAAATGTCCTAAAATTGCGAAACTTAATAATAATTGGCTGCAGAATTTGCTATATTAGTTAGCCTATTAACATTTGCAACTGCTTACACTACCCACTGACTCTCTTTTAGACTCTGAAGTAGTCAATAGATCGTCTATTACCATGATAATTAATGCACATATTTATTAAATATATAGTTGCTAATCCATTAAAAACTTGGCAGTTCAATTATCAATTGGTAGGTTGATTTTTAATGGTTATGGCAACTAAACTGAAACGCATATGCAGGTTGAAAACTACATTTGGAGATGCTCTATGTCTGATGATAACTTTACTGTACAACCAATTGAGTTGACTATACACCCTATTGAGTTGTTTAAAGTGCTATCTGATCCTACTCGTTTGAAACTATTCCAAATCTTATTCCAAAAAGAAGCTCGTTGTGTCGGTGAATTAGTGGAGATGCTTGAACAGCCACAGCCAACGATATCACGACACTTAAACCACCTCAAAAAACTGGGTATCTTAAATGCCGTTCGAGAAGGCACTTGGATGTGGTATGAGATGTCTGATGACTTGCCTCAGTGGTGTCAAGATATATTAGAGACTACTTATCAAGCGTTATCAGAACAAAAAGATATCATGAGTGACCAATAACTATCTATTTGTTGTGATGACAGCTAACAAAAAAGACCTAATAACTTAGGTCTTTTTTTATGGGAATCAGGTTATGCTCGATAGTTTATATTAACAGTTTCTACTAAAGGCCAACATCAGACTATGCCTAAATCACACTATGTCTAAGAAGTCACTGACAAAGGCGTTAGTAGGATTATGAATCAGCTCTTCTGAGGTGCCTACTTGCTCAACACGGCCATGATTCATTACTACGATTTCATCGGACACCGCACGTGCCTCTTCTTGATCATGAGTAACCATAATGCTAGTAATCCCTAGCTCGTGATGAATATTCTTCAGCCAACTACGCAGCTCTTTACGTACTTTGGCATCGAGCGCGCCAAACGGCTCATCCAACAGCAACAGCTTAGGTTTTACGGCTAAGGCACGTGCTAGAGCAATACGCTGACGTTGACCACCAGACAATTGATGTGGATAGGCATTGGCCACTTGCGGCAGTTGTACTAACTCCAACAGCTCCGCTACTCGCTTGTTAATATCTGCCTTATTAGGTCGCTCAGCTTTTGGCAGTAGTGTCAGCCCAAAGGCGACATTATCAGCGATATTTTTATGACGAAATAATGCATAATGCTGAAACATAAAGCCGATATTACGCTTTTGTACTGGGGTATTAGTCACCTCAAGCTCATCGAATAATATCTGTCCAGAGTCGGCGTATTCAAGTCCAGCAATAATACGTAGCAAAGTCGTTTTACCACAGCCTGAAGGACCTAATAGCGTGGTTAGCTTGCCCGTAGGCACAGTGATATTAATGTCGTTTAGCGCATTGAAGTCACCAAAGCTTTTATTCACATTTCTAATTTCAATACTCATGTTTCAATACTCATATCGGTTGCTATTCTTAGGTTTGTTAAGTCATAGTCTTTAGTCATGCCTGCCACTCATTGATACGGGTAGCTCACTAGGCCGTTAACTACTTCTGGGAGTCAGTAGGACTCTTTAAATCAACGGTCGCATTGGCGCTTACTGGTAGCTCAGGCGCACTGACTAAACGCTCAGATTTAGCAAATTTACGATCTTGCAGGTTGGTCATGACTTGCTGAACTAATAGCGTCACTAAGGCTAAGGCTGCCAATATACTGGATAAAGCGAAAGCGGCAGTAAAGTTATAATCATTATAAGCAATCTCTACCAACAGCGGCATAGTGTTAGTCTCACCGCGGATGTGACCGGATACTACACTAACCGCACCAAACTCACCCATAGCTCGCGCATTAGTCAAAATCAACCCATATAACAAGGCCCACTTAATATTAGGCAAAGTAATATGCCAGAATGTCTGCCAACCGCTAGCGCCTAGTGTCAAAGCGGCTTGTTCCTCAGAATCACCTTGAGATTGCATCAAAGGTATTAGCTCACGTGCTACAAAGGGGAAGGTGACGAATAAAGTGGCTAAAATAATCCCAGGCACCGCAAAAATAACTTGGAACCCCATGCCTTCGAGCCAGCCGCCGATAGGAGAGTTAAGACCGAATAGCAAGATAAACATTAGCCCTGCAACTACTGGTGACACTGAAAAGGGTAAATCAAGTAAAGTGGTGACTAGCTGCTTACCTTTAAATTGATAACGAGTGACTAACCAAGCAATTGCCACCCCCATCACCATATTAATCGGTACTACAATAGCCGCAGTAATTAAGGTCAGCTTAATAGCTTGTAAGGCTTCAGGCTCTACAAGAGAAGCAATATACAATGCCCAACCATTTTTAAGCGCTTCGTAGAACACCGCCAGTAGCGGAAAAACCAACATGATAATCATAAATAAGACAGCAATAGTAATAAATAGACGTCTAATCCATGGCGTATCTTTGGTCGCAGGATTGCTTTGATAATCGTAGCTATTGGCTATTTGCATCTTAGCGAGCTCCTACGCGGCGTGACAGTTTCCACTGCACTATATTGATCGTTAATAAGATAACAAAGGAGATCAGCAGCATAAATAACGCTACTGCCGATGCACCTTGAATATCAAATTGCTCAAGCTTACTGATGATAATAATAGGTAAAATCTCAGATTCCATCGGTATATTACCGGCAATAAAAATAACAGAACCGTATTCACCGGTAGCACGCGCAAACATCATACCTGCGCCCATTAATAATGCGGGCAACAGCTCTGGTAATATTACTTTTTGAAAAGTTTCAAAGCGGTTGGCACCTAGTACCGCAGCAGCCTCTTCAAACTCAACTGACAACTCTGCTAGTACCGGCTGTACAGCGCGGACAATGAATGGAAAGCTCACCACAACTAGCGCTAGCCATATCCCTATCGGCGTGAATGCCACTTGAATACCAACTTTATCGAACCATTGACCAATAAGACCATTTGGTGCATAAAGCGTAGCAAGGGAGATACCCGTAACGGCTGTCGGGAGCGCAAAGGGTAGATCCACTAAAGCATTGATTAAAGATTTGCCCCAGAACTCATAACGTACTAATACCCACGCCACTAAAGTACCGAATACCATATTGGTTAACATGGCTAAAAATGACATCCATAAACTCAGCTTAATAGCGGCGGCGACTTGCGGCTGACTAATAGTTGACCAAAAACCCGTCCAACCCATCTGAGTGGTGGTATAAGCCATCATCGCAAAGGGTAATACCACCAATAACGATAAGCTAAACACTGTGATGCCCATGCTCAGCCCAAAACCTGGCAGCACATTGCGTTGGCGCAGACGTGTCAGCCAGCCTCTTTTGTGACTAGGCTTGTTGGCCGAAGATCTAGTTGCACTCATAGTAATGTCCTGTTGCCTATCTGATGGTACTTATTGTCAAGACCATGTCATATCAAGTTTATTATTAGTATGGTTACGGTATAAAGGACATAGCGCGAGTGGCCATGTCCTTTAGGGGGTTTATTCTATTTTTGCAACAATACTGTTTTTAGAATAAGACTATTGACCGGCTGTCTAAAACCTACTGCGGGGCGTTCACCGCTAACTTATCAAACACACCGCCGTCACTAAAGAAAGTACCCATGATCTCATCCCATGAGCCAAAGGTATCATTTGGACGGAAAGTTTCGATTGCTGGCAATTTATCACCGTTTTTATCTAGCACGCTTTTAACACTTGGACGTAAGTAAAGATCAGCAGCTAGTTGCTGAGCTGGCTCGCTCCATAAATAGTCAAGATAAGCTTTTGCGGCAGCAGTAGTGCCTTTTTTATCAGTCACACTGTTAACGATAGCAACTGGGCTCTCTGACTTGATAGAGTACTTAGGATAAATGATGTCTACTTTACCTACGCCAAATTGGGTAGCGGCAAGGTTAGCTTCATTCTCAAAAGTGACTAATACATCGCCAATACCACGTTGGACAAAAGTAGTAGTGGCCGCACGACCACCACTTTCATAAACTTTTACGTTTTTGAGCATGTCTTTAACGTAGCTCTTAGTTTTGGCTTCATCTTTATTAAAAGCATGCAGACCATAACCATAAGCGCCTAAGAAAGCATAGCGACCATTACCAGTTACTTTTGGATTGGCCATTACAATTTCGACACCCGATTGAGTCAAATCTTCCCAGTCCTTGATATTTTTTGGATTGTCTTTACGCACTAAGAATACGATAGTACTAGTAAAAGGCACGGCATTATCAGGAAACTGCCCTTCCCAATCACTAGCTACCAAGCCTTTTTGCTCAAGTAACTCAATATCTGAACCTTGATTCATAGTAGCGACATCTGCTTGTAGTCCATTAGCAACTGATAACGCTTGCTTGCTTGAACCCCCATGAGACTGGTTGACAGTGATGTTTACATCTGGGTTTTCAGCTTTATAGTGTTCGATAAACAGGGGGTTATAGTCTTTATAAAAGTCACGTGCTACATCATAAGAGACGTTTAACAGCTCAATATTTTGAGCGGCGGTTGACGCATCATCAGTCTTGGCAGCCGTATCGACTTTATCGTTATTGCTACAGCCAGCAAGTCCTAGGCTAAGCGCTACACCTACAATACTTAAGGTGCTCAGGGTCTTTTTTTTGTGCTGATAGCTTGCTGTATTAGATGTCATAACGGCCTCAAAGATGTTTGTTAAGTAATGCAGGTATGCTAACAGCGTCAGCTTATTATCTTTAATGATGAATATGCGTATGTTTCTGCCAAAATGGAATATCAAAGTGTCTTTACGCGATACTGAGTGTATAGAGGTACTCAGGTCGTGGTTATTACACTTGTCTATCCCATTGGTAGCACCCTGCTTGGTTAACAAGAGATAAATTGAGACTGATCGTTATTTTTTCGGTTGCACGGCTAGCTTATCAAACAGCGCACCATCTACAAAAAACTTATCCATGATGCTATCCCAATCACCAAAAACTTCAACGGGCTCAAAGGTTTGAATATTTTGTAAGGTACCTGCATGAGCAGCTAAAATCTTTTTATCGCTAGGTCGCAAATACATCTTAGCCATTAATTCTTGAGCAGGTTTATCCCAAAGCGCTTTAAGATAAGTGGTTGCTGCTTCAGTGGAACCTTTTTTGTCAGTCACTGCACTGACCACAGCAACAGGATTATGGATAGTAATTGAGTAGCTAGGATAAATAACCTCGACTTGACCTTTGGCATGCTGCGTTGCTACCAAATGCGCCTCATTTTCAGTAGTGATTAGCACATCACCGAGACCACGCTGAGTAAAGCTAGTAGTTGCTGCACGCGCCCCGTTGTCATAAGTAACCACATTCCCCAACACTTTTTTCATAAAATCGTCGGTCTTTTGCGGTTGATTGACTGGCTCTTTGAATTGATGCAATGCGGCGCCATAAGCTCCCAAAAAGGCATATCTGGCGGTGCCACTAGTCTTAGGATTGGGCATAACGACTTCGACATCCGATCTTGCTAAATCCTGCCAGTCTTTGATCTGCTTTGGATTGCCTTTACGAACCAGAAGTATCATAGTAGTCGTATAAGGGACGGCGTTATCAGGGAAAGCTTCGCGCCAATCGGTCTTGACTAAGCCTTTCTCAACCAGCATGTTCATATCGCTTTCTTGGTTCAAGGTCACTACATCAGCCTGCAAACCATTGGCAACTGATAGTGCCTGCTTGCTGGCGCCACCATGAGACTGCTTGATATCAACAGTACTATCTGGAAATTGAGCTTTATAAGCACTACTAAATAGAGGGTTATATTCCTTATAAAAGTCGCGCGATACATCGTAAGAGACGTTGAGTAAGCTGATATCTTGGTTTTTATCTACCGTAGAACTAGTCTCACTTGCCGCCTTATCGTCTTGTGTAGCTTGGGTCGGGTTACAGCCGGTAACGAGCACTGCCATTGTCAGTGCACCACTCGCCATCAGCGTGCGCGGTAAAATACTGCTCTGATTGGATTTTAAAGATTTATTAGCATGACGTAATACGTTGAGCGCTTTAATAGCAGATTGCATGGTCATTCTCTATAAGGTTAGATTTATGTTGTAAACTCATTGGACTGTTTTTATTAAAATTATTACTAGAGGATAAATTAAAAGATAAAAATACAGCACAAGGCGTAATGACGCTATGAGCCATAGAAGCTATGCTAGCAGTTTGTTCGTATTACTCTTAGTGACAAAAATGCGTATCAATTTATTAACTTGGCATAAGGATACTATTAGATATACTTCATTATTCTAGTTTGTATAGTCGTTATTCAATAAGCTGATAATCTAGCTCTCAGATAGCTTATAATGAAGGTTATGGCATAATAATTGTCTTGAATAAGCTTGCTTAATAGCTGGGTTTAACTACCTTTTCTTAACTACTTTATTTAATGAAGGGATTATAATTATTCACCTTTAGTCAATCAGCATTACAACTGAATTTTATAGCTACCTTCCACTACTTACAGACGCGCTATTCTTACGTTTAGCAGGGCATTTATATGATCAAAACTCTATCGTTACCTTCATTACCTTCCTCAGTGGCTGCGCTGACTTTGGCTGTTACTGCTCTCACTGCATTAAGCGCTTGTAATAGTGTCTCTCCCACTATGCAAAGTACCGCAACCTCGACTATGGTAAAGCCAGCTATTGAGTCTGCTGCGCAAGCTCAAACTACCCTCTCTCCAGCGGTGCAAGTGGCACTCGGTGATTATGTCTCTACAGGCTATGCCCAACGAGCCCAAGGTTACGACTGGATTGCGGTGATGATAAGCGCCAATGGTAGCGAAGCAATCAATATAAAGGTACGTGCCCGTACCGATATTAAGCAGGCGAGCTGTAGCTATGAAGGCCAAGCTACTTTGATGGGTCAGGATAATGCTCATGGCATTATTTTTCAGACTATGGCTAATGACAGCCTGGTTTTTTTGCAGTTTAAAGACGGGCAGCTTACTATTGATAGTGAAGATAAACGGGCACTCAATTACTTCTGCTCAGGGGGCGCTACTTTGGCCGGTGATTATCAAAAGCTTACTGGGAATTTGGCCGTTAGCTAACTTATAGCTAGGCAAATCTATAACCGAAAAAAGGTGTCAAACGTTAAGTCTGACACCTTTTTTATGCTTTAGGCTGTAATAAATTTCGTTAAATTATAACGCAGAAGCCCCTACTAGTTTAACTTCAGTACGTTCCTCACGGGCAATACTGGCATAGTAGCTACGTAAAATATCCAACACTTCAGGGCGGCTGAAGTTATCGGGTACTTCTTCATCTTCTGATAACGCTTTACGCAGTTTGGTTCCTGATACTTTGACATGTTGACTCGCATCATGCGGACAAGTTTTACTTGAGGCCATCGCCCCACAAGCGTTACACCAAAACGTCCAATCTATCTTTAATGGTTGCGTTAATAAATCGTCTTTTTCTAACTTCTCAAAGATGGTTTGCGCATCAAAAGCCCCATAATAATCGCCAACACCAGCATGGTCACGACCAACGATTAGATGACTACAGCCATAGTTTTGGCGAAAGAGCGCATGTAATAAAGCTTCACGTGGCCCAGCATAGCGCATGTCTAGTGGATAGCCGGCTTGGATAACGGTATCCGCTTTAAAATAGTTGTCAATCAAAGCCTTGATCGCCTCTTGACGTACTTCAGCTGGAATATCACCGGGCTTAAGCGCTCCTAACAGTGAATGCACTAATACCCCATCACAAATCTCAATGGCAATCTTAGCTAAATACTCATGCGAGCGATGCATAGGGTTACGAGTTTGGAAGGCTGCAACCGTTTTCCAGCCTTTATCGGTAAGGAGTTGGCGGGTTTGCTCAGGGGTTTTATAGGTTTCAGGGTATAGCGTTGGAAACTCACCCTCGCTCAACACCTCAACTTGACCGGCGATATTAACTTCATTTTGGCTAAGCACTTGCTGTACACCCGGATGCTCACTATCAGTAGTCGTAAAGACTTGCTGGCACTCGCGCAGCTTATCAATAGTATAAGTTTCTTCTACTGTTAACAGCCCCATAATCTCGCCATCCTCTGCCACTAGCGCCACTTTATCGCCGTTGTTCAGAGTATCAGCGATTGTTTTTGGCGCAGACAAGGTAATAGGAATAGGCCAAAACAAGCCAGCATTAGCTCCTGTTTGTAAGCGCATATTATCGACTACACCTTGCCAATCGGCTTGATTCATAAAGCCATTAAGGGGAGTAAAACCGCCAATACCTAGCATGATCAAATCACCACGCTCACGTGAGCTCAGGGTTATCTGTGGCAAAGTGCTGGCCAGTTCTAGCGCTTGAGTGCGAGCATCACCAGTTAATAATAAAGGCTTTAACTCGCTACTGCCATGCGGAGGTACTAGATTAGGATGCTGCACTGAGGTTGATGTTTGCGAATTTTGAGCGGCTGTAGGTTGTGTCATAGTAGTCTTTAGAACCTTAAATTGGATGGCGATTATAATAATAGTAGGGATAGCACTGAAGATAAAACTAACCACAGCACCACTAACACAGCTATTAGGCGACTATAAAAGCTGGCTAGTGATCAATAATGTCTCAGATGATGCTATTGGCTATAGAAGATGTACATAGGCTACCTAATTTTCGTTATGAAAATTTATGCTGTGTTTTACTATAGATATGACTTAAAGGAATTTATAATTTGAGTCGTAAGCTTATATGATGTGAAGCTAAGTTAATTTGACACCCTATTGAAGACGCGCTTATCTAGTTTTTGCTGATGCTGTTTTTTTGTTTCAGCTACTTTTTAATTCAGATACTTTGGATTAGCTACTTTTGAATTAGCTATTTAGCAAATTTTATACCCTTATAAAGCTATTACTGCTAAAGCTTGCATTCATAAACTTATTGTCTGTGAAGCTTGTATCGATTGCACACTGCCTTTTATTCTAAAATTCGAAATTGAGAGTACGTCATGTATCAATATAATTATGCTGATCAAGCTTTGGTTGAGGAACGGGTTGCCCAATTTCGCGACCAGACTCAACGCTTCTTAAAAGGTGAGCTGCCAGAAGAGCAGTTTTTGCCACTGCGTTTGCAGAATGGCCTCTATATTCAGCGCTATGCACCTATGCTGCGTATCGCCATTCCTTATGGTCTGCTTGCCAGCTATCAATTGCGCAAATTAGCAGAAATCACTCGTAAATATGACAAAGGCTATGGCCACTTCACGACTCGTACTAATATCCAGCTTAACTGGCCAAAATTAGAAGATGTACCCGATATTTTAGCTGAGCTTGCGACCGTACAGATGCACGCCATTCAGACTTCTGGCAACTGTATTCGCAATACCACTACGGACCCTTACGCTGGTATTCATCAAGCAGAAATTGCTGATCCCCGTCCTTATTGTGAGATTATCCGTCAGTGGTCAACCTTTCATCCTGAGTTTGCCTTTTTACCCCGCAAGTTTAAGATTGCGGTTATCGGTACTGAGAATGACCGTGCTGCTACCCAAGTTCATGATGTTGGCTTACATGTGAAAACCAATGACGCCGGCGAGATTGGCTTTGAAGTGATAGTTGGCGGTGGTTTGGGTCGTACGCCAGTGATTGGTAAAGTGATCAATGAGTTCTTACCACGTAAGCATCTACTGAGCTATCTAGACGCTATTTTGCGGGTATATAACTTGCACGGTCGCCGTGATAATAAATATAAAGCTCGTATCAAGATATTAGTAGAGAGCATGGGTGGCCGTGAGTTTGCTAAGTTGGTCGATGCTGAATGGCAAGCCCATACTAAAGATGGCGCTTTAACATTGACAGCAGACAACTTCGCCACGGCTAGCAGCTTCTTTAGTGCACCTGATTACGTAGCAATTGATGCGCTACAAGTACAGTCTGAGCTGCAAAAGCTACTGAGTGAAAATAAAGGTTTTAGTAATTGGTACACTCAAAATACAGTCGCTCATAAAATAGGCGGCTATCGTGCGGTAGTGATCTCTCTAAAAGCCGGCTTAGTCGACGGTCGCTATGTGCCCTCCGGCGATGTCAGTGATGCGCAGATGGACGCCTTAGCTGACTTGTCTGACCAATATAGCTTTGGTGAGCTACGTGGCACGTATCAGCAAAATTTGGTATTCGCTGACGTACAAGTTAGTCACTTATATGAGTTATGGCAGCAGTTAGATAAGCTGCATTTAGCCCGCGCTAATATCAATACTTTAACCGATATGATTGTCTGCCCTGGCTGGGATTATTGCTCACTTGCCAATGCTACCACTCACAATATCGCTGAACAAATCGAAAAACAGTTCAATGATCTTGACTACTTATATGACTTAGGTGATATACGTCTCAATATGTCGGGCTGTATGAACGCTTGTGCTCATCACCATGTTGGCGATATAGGTATCTTAGGGGTAGATAAAAAAGGCGAGCACTGGTATCAAATCAGCTTGGGCGGTAATTCTAGCGATGATGCCAAATTAGGTAAAATACTAGGTAAAGCGGTTCCAGCCTCTGACGTCGCTAGCACTCTACAGACTATTTTAGACGTGTATCTTGAGATACGTGCTAATAGTGACAACGAGGTTGAGGGCTTTGGCGAAGTGATTAATCGCGTAGGCATTGCCCCATTTAAGGAGAAGGTCTATGGGTAATCATCACATCTTCAACAGCACTGGGGTCGATATTAGCGGCCAAGATCGCTGGCAAGCGCTAACTACCGCTGATCTGCCTGATGGTATTGCCTTGGCTCACGTGACTTTGCTTGAGTTGCTGCACAAACAAGAAAAACTCGACGTATTAGTACCACTGACTGATTTATTAGATAGCAAAGGTGCGCTGGCAGGCGGTCTACTGCATGAAGTTTACGAGTTGCTAGCTCATCATAGCAGTCGCCTAGGCATTTGGTTGACCTCCAATACGGATGCTGATGCATTAGCTGGATTGAGCGAGTTTTTACTACAGCAGGCCTTGATTGTCATTCACGTACCACTGTTTGCTGATGGCCGTGATTTTAGTTTTGTACAAACTTTGCGCCAACTAGGTTATCAAGGTGAGATTCGCATCGCTGGTGCCTTTGGCCGTGATCAAATTGCTTATCTATTACGAGTCGGAGTCGACAGCTTTGTATTAAGCGAGCATGATTTGAAATCAGATATAAGCCAAGCCTTTACTGCGCTGGCTAGTAGCTATGATGGTCAAAATGCAGCTGCCTTGCCTATGTTCGCTAATGGCTAGATTATTTAGAAACCCTATTTTTATGACTAACTTTGCTATCAACGAGCTACTAATCTTAATAGCATAAATTATTTATAGTAATAACCATTAATTTTAATTTACCCTAAATCAAGGATCATATAATGAGTCAGCTACACCCTAGTCTAGATATCGATCAAGCCAATCAACAGCTACAAGGTAAGTCACCTGAGCAAATCGTCGAATGGGCGCTAAGCCAAGCCAAAAACCCAATTATCACTACCAACTTCCGCCCTTATGAGTCAGCGATTTTGCACTTAGTAGCCAAACAGCGCCCAGACATCACTGTACTATGGGTAGATTCAGGCTATAACACTGACGCGACTTATAAATTTGCTAATAAAGTTATCAGTGACTTAAACCTTAACGTCATCACTTATATTCCTAAGCAAACTTCTGCCCATCGTGACGTCACTATGGAAGGTATTCCTGGTATTGATAATCCACTCCATGACGAGTTCACTGATCAAGTGAAGCTTGAGCCATTTCGCCGTGCGCTTAATGAGCTAAAGCCTGACGTTTGGTTTAACGCCATTCGTAAAGATCAAACCGAATTCCGTCAAGGGCTTGATGTGCTTAGTTTGTCTAAAGATGGGGTGTTAAAAGTTGCACCGCTGTTTGAAAAAACCGACGCCGATCTAGATGTTTACCTTCAAGAAAATGATTTGCCAAACGAGTTTGACTACTTTGATCCTACTAAAGTAGAAGAGCATCGCGAATGTGGTTTGCATACTCAGCTGTAAGTTTTCCCTATTACTGAACGCTAAAAGCCTTTTCATGACGAAAAGGCTTTTTTTATTTAAAATTTATTACTTTAATCGTTTTCCTGCTCTATCGATGTAGAACCACTCCCCATCTTTTTGCACATGAGCCGTGCCATCAGCAAAGGGATAGGCAAAAGGAATATCATCATATATTAGAGGGATTTTAATCTCTCCCTTTATATCAATAAATCCATGTTTGCCTTGGTTATCTTGACCATTATTATAAACAAGCGCTAATCCATTAACAAAAGGGAAAACCACGCTATGATTGAGCTCTTTGACTACCCTATTTGATCTATCAATGATCATAAACTTATTATCATGGTTAACGACTGCTAAAGTACCTGAAAACCAAGTTACGCTATCATACTCGATAGGTATAACGATGTTATTTAACCTATCAATAAATCCAAATTTTTCATTTTTTTCAACTGCCGCCAATCCCTCTTTAAAAGAAATAGTAGAATCATAGTCATAAGGAATAATCAGTTTATTATTAATGTCAATGTAGCCATACTTTCCCTTCATCTCTACGGCAGACAATCCCTCAGAAAAACCAATTAAATCATCGTATATTATTGGAATAATCACTTGTCCCTGTTTATCGACAACCCCTCTTTTGCTATCGACCTCAACCACAGCTAAGCCCTCTTCAAACGGGTAAGTGCTATCGTAGATAAAAGGTATTATTACTTCACCTTTTGTGTCTATATAACCTGATTTTTCGTGGTTATGTATACTGGCTAAACCTTCGACAAAAGCTCCTAATAAATCGTATTCCGGTTTGATTTTTATTACGCCTTTTCGGTTAACGAAGCCATATTTGCTGTTTTTTACAATAGGAGCCAGATCTTCATTAAACGAGCAATATTCGTCAAATTCAACACCTTGCGATAGCTTATACCCTGCGTCTAGTTCACATTCTGCCAGCGCTTGCGTACTGATCAGCGAGCCAAATATCAGCCCAAAAATAGTGCCTGACTTTTTTAAAACCATCAAAACATTGCTAAAGTTCATAGTCACTGCCTTTATTACTCTAATACAATACTTTAATACTAAGATTATGAGCTGTTTTAACTCAGCTTACCTCAGTTAATTGGTGAAAACTTATAACTATTTTCATAAGAACACATCAGTCCGCACTAATAACCACATTAGCCATAGTTTAATGGCACAATAAGTTAAAATAATAAGCTAAAACAATAGTCAGCTATTACTACTAACCACAGCATTAAAAAAGGATTCCTTTATGGCTAGCCAAAACCGCAGTAGTATCTCTAAAATAATGAATAATGACATCTTGCAACATGCCGGCTATTTAGCCGTTGCTAAGACTAGAGCTAAAGTACTAAAAGTGTTCTCAATGGTCATACCTATGCCCCGACCGCTACTATTCGTCGGTGATAAGTCTTGTCACGAGCTGTGTGACATGATTATCAATGAAGGCGGCACTAAGGTATTTATCGTTACTGATGCAGTGCTTAATAAGCTTGGCGTACCGGCAAAAGTTACCGACTATCTGCAAGCTCATAATATTGAGTATGTTATTTATGATGGCATCACCCCTGATCCTACTTTTAAAGTGGTTGAAGATGGTTTACGCCAGTCTAAAAATGCCAATTGCGACGCTGTGCTAGCTATCGGTGGCGGTTCAGTCATTGATGCTGCAAAAATGATTGCTATGAGTCAAGGTAATAACTGTCAGCCAAAACAGCTGATTGGATTATTCAAAGCCCGTAAGCCTTGTATGCCATTGTACTGCATCCCTACGACAGCAGGCACTGGCTCAGAGGCAACTATCGGTGCCGTAGTATCCGACGATAAGACTCATCAAAAAGCCATTTCTATCGATCCAAAAATGGTGCCGTTGGCTGCCGCTATCGATCCAGCTATTATGCAAGGTATGCCACCCCATATCACTGCTGACACTGGTATCGATGTGCTCACTCATGCGTTAGAGGCATGGATGAGTGTTAATGCTGGCGCTGAAACGGACTACTATGCGGCGTCTGCGACTAAAGGGGTGATGGAGTATCTACCAATAGCTTATAAGGATGGTACCAATATAAAAGCTCGCGAAGAGATGGGTATTGCCGCACATTACGGTGGCATTGCTTTTAACAAAGCTGGTTTAGGTTACGTTCATGCTATCGCTCACCAATTAGGCGCACATTACGGTATTCCTCATGGTCGTGCCAATGCTATTGTTTTGCCTTACGTATTAGATCTAAACCGTAAAGCTAGTGAAAAACGCTTGGCAATTCTGGCGAAAAAAATTGGTATCGTTGAGAGTGGCAAGGTAGGTAGTAGTGACGGTGACATAGCGAATAACCTAATCGCTAAGGTTAGAGAGTTACTAGCGACTGTGAACATCGATCCTACAGTCAAAGGCATGCAAACTAGTGATTTCGATAGCATGGCTAAAGCGGCGGCTAAAGAAGTTAGCGATACTTATGCCGTGCCAACTTATATGCCAGCATCGGGTATCAAAGAGATTTTGACTAGAATTAAGCAAGCTAGTGATAAAAAAGAGGCTGAACAAGCTACAGCTTAAATATATCTAAGCTAATTTTTCTTAACCGTTGTGCTTAACCGTTGTGCTGAATCAGAAGGGTATATTACTAGTAGCGTAATATGCCCTTCTTTATGTCGATTAGGGCTGAAAATACATAGGTCTATATGGCGCTCACCCCTTATCTACGCTCGTTTTTTATAGCTTAGCTATTCCCTTTATTATCAAAAATCGCTTTTAATATCCCAATAATGACTATGCTAATGCCAATTCACTAGATGAGCCTATGCCAGCTATGCTCCATAATAGCGATATAAATTAAATCCTATTAAAATGTGAATTTTAAATACTATGAATACCTTTCCGCTGTTTTTTAAATTAGCAGGTCGCAAAGTGCTTATCGTCGGCGGCGGTGATGTGGCACTACGTAAGGCAGATTTGCTCAGCCGTGCAGGTGCTGCTATCACTATCCTTGCGCCTAGCATTTGCCCTGAGTTACAAGCATTACTGAGTAATAATAAAAGGGCGGCAACACAAAGCCATCACCAGTTAATATTTGAAAATTATCACAAGTCTTATATGGTCGGCGCACGTGTCATCATTGCTGGAACCGATGACGAAGCCCTCAATCATCAAGTTCATGCTGATGCCACTGAGCTTAATATTCCGGTCAACGTCGTTGATACCCCGCATTTATGTGATTTTATTTTCCCAGCTATCGTCGATCGCAATCCGATTGTGATTGGTATCTCATCCAACGGCAAAGCACCGGTATTAGCGCGTTTATTACGTGCCAGACTTGAGACTCTAATTCCGCAAGGCTATGGCAAACTGGCTAAGCTGGCTGGAGACTTTCGCGCAGAAGTTAAGACCAAAATTCCTACTCTTACTGGTCGTAGGCAGTTTTGGGAGCGCGCCTTTGAAGGACAAGTTAGTGAGTTGATGTTCGCTGGTAATGAAACCCAAGCCGCAGCGCAACTGCAAGCTGACTTAGACAGTACGGCAGCACAGATCGTTAAAGACAGTTTGCTTAGTAGCAAGGCTATCGATAATAATGATCCTCAACAGTCTGACCAACACTTTGATTCGTCAGCCGAAACAACCAGCTCAAGTAGCGCCCCTTCACGGTTAGAAGGTAATGGTGTTCATCACAGTGACGGTGACAGTCATAACCATACAGCCACTAAAGCTGTGCAGCTAGTGGGTGAAGTCTATATCGTTGGTGCCGGCCCTGGTGATCCAGAGTTATTAACCTTTAAAGCCTTACGTTTAATGCAACAAGCCGATATCGTCTTTTATGATGCTCTCGTGTCTCCGCAAGTATTAGACCTCTGCCGCCGTGATGCTGATAAAGTATTCGTTGGTAAAAAACGTAGCAATCATGCAGTAGCACAGCTTGGTATTAATGAATTGTTAGTCAATGAAGCTAAAAAAGGTCGGCGGGTAGTACGGCTAAAAGGGGGCGATCCCTTTATTTTCGGACGTGGTGGTGAAGAGATTGAGAGCTTACGGGCGCACAATATCCCTTATCAAGTAGTGCCCGGTATCACCGCTGCTAATGCCGCTGCTAGCTATGCTGGCATTCCACTGACTCATCGTGATCATTCGCAGTCAGTACGTTTTGTCACTGGATTCTTAAAAGCGGGCGCGCCTAATAATAATTTTAAAAGCTTTCTTAACACTGATGAGACCGTCGTATTCTATATGGGCCTGCATTCGCTGGCACGGTTGACTGAAGGCTTAATTGAAGCAGGTCGCAGTAGCGATACCCCTATTGCTATCGTCTCTAATGCCAGTATGTCCAATCAGCAAGTGCTAACGGGGACTCTGGCGACAATCAACGAGCTACAAGAGAAAAACCAACTGCCAACCCCAGCATTATTGATCATGGGTGATGTCGTGGCGCTACATCATGACTTAGCTTGGTACAAGCTAAATGAACAGCAGCACGACCCTAGTGATACTGCTGATAATTGGCTACGTGAAGGCACGGCTGCTACTCCAAAGGATGAATTGCTAGCTAACCACCCTGCACGCCAGCAAGCCCATGCCCTCTCAATGGTGGCTAATCTTGCTGATCAAAAACAAGCTGATAGTTTAGAGCAGTTAATTATTAATTAGCTTACTCATGAAACCCAGTTATAAAAAACCACCTCCGTCGTTAAGCGGATGTGGTTTTTTATTATCTTGCTAATTGCCAGTTCCATGTTAGAGTCTGAGGTTAACTTCAATATCAAAGGCTCTATAGTTATGAAAAAAATAATGGTTGTGCTGCTTACTCTCACATTCGCTACTTCAGCCTTTGCTACTAGCGGACGTACTAACTCCTCTGGCTGTCACAATTCGAAAACACAAGGTTATCATTGCCACTAAAACAGGTTGCCCATAAATAAGTTTATATCTAAATTTTAAAAAAGAACTATTGCGCTTTTGCACGATAGTTCTTTTTATTATGAATAACAGCTCTTTTCGTTATTAAGGAAGCTTACTAAATATAAGCTTAGTCATATTATGATTCTTACTATAGCCTAGCAAGCCCAGCAAATCCCGCTAATTCTTGCTAGAATAAAGCCTTTATATTAACTTTAATAATAGCCCTCTTATGCCCTCACTTGCCACTGCCATCTCGTCATCTTCAACTACTGACTGCAAACCCTTAACCGTGCTGCACACCTCGGACTGGCATTTGGGGCGTAGATTGTATGGGCGTATGCGTTATGAAGAATTTGAAGCGTTTTTAACTTGGCTGCAACAGACTATCAGTGCGCAGCAAGTAGACGTCTTGATCGTTGCTGGTGACATCTTTGACACTATGACGCCTAGTAACAAAGCGCAAGCGCTGTACTATGAGTTTTTAGGTAAAGTCTCAACCTTATGCTGCCAGCATATCGTTATAGTTGCTGGCAATCATGATTCGCCGACTTTCTTGGATGCGCCAAGCAAGGTATTGAAGTTTTTAAACGTCCATGTCATCGGCACAGCTTGTGAGGACTTGCATCAAGAAGTGCTGCTGCTAGAAGACCATCATGGCGACCCACTTTGCATCATCGCTGCTGTGCCTTATTTACGCGACCGTGATGTGCGTGGTAGTAAGCCTGGTGAGTCAGCTGACAGCAAAGACGCTAATGTCATCGCTGGTATCCGTGCCCATTACGATGAAGTGGCTAGTATCGCTAAAGCTTGCCAACAGCAGTTAATTGATACTTATAAGCGCCACATTCCTATTATTGCCACAGGACATCTATTTGCCGCTGGCAGTAAGACCACCGAAGATGATGGCGTGCGTGACCTTTATGTGGGTAATCTAGGTAAGATCTCTGCTGAGATGTTCGATAATTGCTTTGATTATGTCGCCCTTGGTCATCTCCATGTGCCGCAACGAGTCGGTGGCTGTGAGCATATTCGCTATTCAGGCTCACCCATTGCGATGGGTTTTGGCGAAGCTCGCCAGCAAAAACAAGTTTTATTAGTACAGTTTGGTGACGTGAAAAACCTTGTTACTGATGAAGATTTAGTTGCAAAAGCAGGTCATAACGTTGTTAAAAATACTATTAAACTTACGGAAAAAAAGATCAAAAAAGTCATTAATAACTCTACGGCCCTGATGGACGATTTATTTGGCTTCGAAGAAACAGAGGATGTTAACAGTAGTGAGAGCATAGCTAAAGAGCTACATAGTAATCGAGCAGAAGAAAATTCTGTTTCGCTTACTAACCCTGCTAATAGTAAAACTCTGCATTTTAACGATGGTAATAAGATGCAAATTATCACGCTACCTATTCCCTGCTTTCAAAAGTTAGCGCAAGTCTCCGGTGACCTGCAAACTATTGCCACAACTATTAAAGCTATGACTCAGTTACAACCGATTTGGCTAGAGATTATTTATACTGGCGATGAGATCGTCAGCGAGCTGCGTGAAGAAGTACAAGCGATGGTAGAGGGCTTAGCGTTCGAGGTGTTAAAAATCAAAAACACTCGTACTTATAATAAAGTGCTTAACCAAGAGCAAACCTCAGAGGCCTTGCAAGATCTTAATGAACTTGAAGTGTTTGAGCGTTGTCTAACTACCCATGAGGTGGCTGAAACTCAGAAAGACTCATTACGGGATGCTTATCAGCAAATACTGCATAATATTTATCATGCTGACAGTCGGGCGGAATAATCAACCATAAAGCCTTTGATACTTTGATACCTTTAATATAACTCTAAAACCATAAGACCTCACCATGCGCCTAATCGAACTGCGACTAAAAAACCTAAACTCTCTTAAGGGCGAATGGTATATCGACTTTGCCGATCCTGCTTTTATTAACGAAGGTATTTTTGCTATTACTGGGCAGACTGGCGCTGGCAAGACGACTATTCTAGACGCTATTTGTTTAGCCTTGTATGGGGAAACGCCAAGGATTAATAGTATTAGTAAAAGCAGCAATGAGGTGATGACTCGGCAGACTGCAGACTGTTTCGCTGAAGTGGTTATTGCTCTCAATGGCAGTCAGTATCGCTGCCGTTGGGGTCAGCGTCGAGCTTATGGTAAGTCAGATGGTAAATTACAAGACGCTACTCATGAGATTGCTAAGCTAAACCTTGAGGAGCCAGCCAAAGATGATGAGATTTTAGAGACCAAGCTATCACGTACTAAAGAGAAAATCATTGAGCTAACACGCATGGATTTTCAACAATTCACCCGCTCCATTCTATTGGCGCAAGGTAGCTTTTCAGCATTTTTGAAGGCTAAAGCTGATGAGCGAGCTGATATTTTAGAGAAGATAACCGGGACTGATATCTACGCTACTATCTCCGAGCACGTCCATGAAAAAAAACGCTCTGAAGAAGATATTCTAAGCAAGCTGCAATTCGGTCTTGAGGGCTTGAGCCTATTAGATAGCGCTCAAGAGGCTGAGCTTAAGCACACCTTAACTACCCATCAGACCACTCTGACAGCGCAGCAACACACCTTTAAGCAGTTAAATGAGCAGCTTAATTGGCTGGATGCTGTGCATGAGTTACAGCAAAAGCAACTGAATTTTAGCACTGAGCTTGAGCAAGCTAAGCAAGCCCAGCAAGCTTTTATCCCTGATGCTACTCGTCTAGCAGCCGCTAATAAAGCGCTAGAAATTGATAGTCAATACAGTCAGTTAGTTAACAGTCGTGATAATACAAAGCATTTAACTGCTCAACAGCAGCTGATTACCAGCCAGCTTGCTGGGCAACAAGTTAGCTTACAACAAGCGGCTAATCGTCTCACTACTGTGCACCATCTACAAACTCAAGCTGATAACGAACTACAAACAACTTTGCCTATTATCATAAAAGTACGTGCCTTAGATGCGGATATAAGACAGCAAGCACATAGCTTGAGTGATTATAACCAACGTCAAGATACTCTATCTACTAACCTGCAATGCCAAGCGGCAGAGCTTGTTAATAACCAACAGCAGCAAGTCAATAATCAGGCGCAGCTGGCGAGTACTGATAAGTATCTTGAGGCCAATAGTCAACTTAGCGACCTTGATACGGATACCGCTATTTTTGATAGTAATTGCAGCCGTTTAAAAGCTTTATTACAAGATAACATCAGCCAAGCACAAGCTAAAAAGGCTGTTGACGCTCAAGCGAAACACTATCAGCAGCAACTTGCTAAACTAGCTGAGCAGCAAGCGGTAGAGCAATTGGCAATAGCTACAGCTCGCCAGCAGCTTAGTGAATTACAGCAGCAACAAGCTGCCTTGCTAGCTAATAAATCACTAGCTGATAGACGGACTGAGCAAGAGCAAATTGAGCATAGCGGTAGTCAAGTTGAGCAAATAAAAGCTAAGATCCAACAGTTAACGCAGCTATCCGAACAAATCAATGCTATAAACTCAGCGCTACCCATAATTAATGATCAACTGCTAATTATCGAGCAACTAATCAGCAAAGGCGAGTCGGCCATTACTGAGACTAAGCTCAAACGCCAAGATAAACAGCAGCACTTAGACTTGCTACAAAGAGTCGCTAAGCTCGAAGATTATATTGTCGAGTTAGAAGAGCATAGCCCATGCCCACTTTGTGGTGCTACTGAGCACCCGTACGCTAAGCATCATCCCTTTTTAGAAACTGGCAAAGACAGTGACAACAGTAATCAGCTGTCGCCAACTATGCAGACTAAGCATCAGCTGAATGAATTAGATAAGCTTCTCGATAGCTTACAGCATACCTTATCAGCGCATCGTATCGACTATGCCACTAAGCAAACTAGCATTGTGCAACAGCAGCAGCAATTAACCCCTTTATATAATCAAGTCAAGGCTTTAGCTGGTGACATTGAACAGATAATAGCCACTCAAACCCCTGTATTAGCCTCATTACCAACTTCAGTATCAACTATCATTGCGCCGTTAACCACCATAGCTGCTGATATGGCGGCCCTACGCCAACAGCTAGAGGGCGAAGTAGCAACTGCCATCATCACTGATCATGCTACCTCGTTAGCGTTAATAAACACCATGCAGCAACAGCTCGCTGAGCAACGCAACGCTATTAGAGCTGTGCTAGCTCAATATGAAAACCTCACCAGCTCCCTGACACAGAGCAGTAAAGTTATCGAAACCAAGGAGCAGCAGTACTATAAGCTGGCAGCGGATATCAGTGCGATTGAAAGCGATCTAAAACTTAGTTTGCAAAAAACCGCAACTATAGATAGCACTATAGAAAATAACTTCTATGAGCTGGCAACAGTCAGTAGCACCGTTCAATCTTTACTCGCTAAGTACCCCCTAAGCAGCTATGTTGCAGAGCTAACAAGCGATTCTTTTGCAGTGGATACTGTTTCTAATACTTTACCAACAGTTTTACCGCTACTAAGCACTAGTATCGATCAACAAATGCTTGTCGATGCGGCAGAGGCTGACGATTATATAGAGCAGTTGCGCCAATACCGTAGCGGCTTAGTACAGTTAAAAAAGCTATTCAATAGCAAAAAACAGTCCCAGCAAACGCTGTTTACTAGCCTTAGCAGCCTAAACGCTCAGATAAAAACCCAACAGATGCAGCTTGACAAAGATACGGCGGAGCTTGATAAGCTCAGCGAGACTATCAAACAGCAGACTGAGTTATTGAACCAATTACGGCAGGACAGAAAGCAGAAGTTTGACGATAAACACCCTGATCAAGAGGAAAGTCGGTTACGCTTGTTAGTTGCACAGGCCACTACTGAGCAAGTAGCTGCGCAAAGACTGCATGACAATACGGCGCAAGCATTAGCACAATTAGAAGAAAAGCAGCAGCAGCTGATTGCACAGCTACAGACAGCTACTCAGACTATGCAAGCTCAACAACAGGCTTTTGCAACTGTGTTAGCAGCATCGCAGTTCACGGATGAAGCGGCTTTTGTGGCGGCGCGCTTACCTTTAGAACAGCGCAGCGAGCTTACTCATCGCCAGCAAAGTATCGATAACCAGCTGCAGCAAGTACAGTCATTACTGACTCAAACGTGCCGAGCGCTCAAGCATAAGCTGGACACCCCACTGACTGTGGCTGACCGAGCCACACTTGCTGCCGAACAACAGCAAATGCAGGACAGCAATACTCGATTGAGTGAAATGATTGGGGCGATAAGTAGGCAGCTCAAAGACAATAATGACAAAAAAAGCGCTCAACAACACAAACGTCAGGCTATTGACGAACAAAAACAAAAGCTGCAAGTATGGCAACAGCTACATAAGCTAATTGGTTCGGCCGATGGTAAAAAATACCGTACCTTTGCTCAAGGCCTAACCTTTGATATTATGGTTCGCCATGCTAATACTCAGCTGCATAAGATGAGCGACCGCTATCTGCTGATTCGTGACGATAATAATGCGTTAGAACTCAATGTCATCGACAACTATCAAGGTGGCGAAGTGCGCAGCACCAAGAACCTGTCCGGCGGCGAAGGCTTTATTATCAGCCTTGCCCTAGCGCTTGGATTGTCGCAAATGGCCAGTCATAATATTCGTGTCGATTCGCTCTTCCTTGATGAAGGCTTTGGTACGCTGGATGACGAATCACTCGATATCGCCCTCGATACTTTGACTAGCTTGCAGCAAGAAGGTAAATTAATCGGGGTCATCTCTCACGTTCAAGCGTTAAAGGAGCGTATATTGACCCAAATTCAGGTCAAAAAACTCTCTGGTGGCTATAGTGAAATCAGTGGTCAGGGCTGTCATAAAATTATCAGTTGATGAAGTAACAACTTTAAGAATCTAGCTAGAAAGGCTTTTATATGGATATGCTTATAAAGAAACTCATCGATAGCTTCTACGCTAATGTCCTACCTATTAGTGTGTTTTGCTTAACGGTGGTGGCCTCTATGCTCGTTGCTACCTCAGCGCAGGCAACTATTAATTGTGCGGGTTATTTACCTAATAGTTATTTTGAGCGTATTGAGAATAATA
This sequence comes from Psychrobacter sp. TAE2020, assembly GCF_018919485.1. Lineage (GTDB taxonomy): Bacteria > Pseudomonadota > Gammaproteobacteria > Pseudomonadales > Moraxellaceae > Psychrobacter. The sequence goes on along the minus strand of NZ_JAHLMU010000001.1, from coordinate 156,155 downwards.
ACGAGCGATTCGCTGATAAGCTATTCACTTTAGAAGATAACAGTCAACAGCTGCAAGATTTAAATAGCAACGTTTTATTAGCTGGTTTAACGGATGCTTATGGTTTAATGAATAAGTATTTGATCGCTAGTAAAGACACAGCAAAAGGTAAAAAAACAGGTGTCGTGAATGCTGCTGGCGAGATAATTGTACCTTTTGCTTACGATGCTATTGCGATTGAACCTGATATTTATACTAGCTTTATTGTCAGTGTTAATATGCCAAATGGCGCTACTGACCAAGGTATTATTGATCGCGATGGCTATTGGATATATCCAGCAATGAAAAACAATAAAAAACCACAACAACGTAGAATTGACAACGGCTACGGCAATTATCGTTATGTGCAACCAACCCAGCAACTCATCAAAGCAGTCGATGTACCACTCAATCTTACAGCCGCTGCTATCAGTCACGCTCATTATGATAGCAATGACGATCATGATTATTTTTTGATTAATTCTGTAGTGGATGCTGGCACAATAAGTAAAGCTGGTTTGCTTGATGATCAAGGTAACTGGGTCATTGCGCAGCAGTACGATGATTTACAACCACTAAACGCTTGTACTGGTCAGCCGTTATATTTGCAAGCGGTTTCTACAAAAGCATTTACTTCAAAAATGCAACGGCAAACGGCCCTCCTCGATCAAAATGCCAGTGTTATTATCCCTTTTACAGCCAATCAAAATATTGAAACTTTTAATAGTGGGTTTTTGAATTCGATACTATTTTTACGTAGTGATTTAATCGAAGGTAGTACAGCTACTGGGATGACTGAAGACATCAAGAATAACATCGTTAGTGCCCAAATTATTGACGCTGAAGGTAAAGTGATTTTGTCATCAGAGTCAGCTATCGTAAAACTGCTATACCATCAGCTTTATGCTTACAAGCAAGATGGCAAATTTGGCTTTATCGATGACCGAGCCAATATGGTATTAGCGCCACAGTTTGATAGTTACCGTGATGAAGGCAATAAAGTATGGGTAGAAAAGCAAGGTAAGAGGTTTGATTTAGCTACGTTGATTGAGTTGGATTAATTATTTTGTGCTTTAATTATTAAACAATAAAAAACCACCCTTATCATAAGAGTGGTTTTTTTAGATCCATTAATCACTAAATTCACTAAGCAATCCTTACTTAGTAACTAGCCCGCTCAGCTCACTCATTAATACTGACAGTGCTGATAAGCTAATAGCTTGCTCATCATTGCCATCTAATTTTTGCATCTCGATAGTCACTGACTCTAGCTGCGCTTGATGACGAGACTTCCAGTCACTAAAGGCTTGCTTAGCGTCAGGCTGAGATAACAGCGCATCCATAAGCATACGTAAGCTACGTGATAGCTCATTCACTAGCGCATGACGAGCACGGCGATCCCAATAGTCTTGCTGTGGTAGAGTAGCAATATTATCCATCATCCAATCAAGTTGTAACACCCGATAGGCTTCAAAGTATAGCGAAGCAATCTCATCGACAGGGCGCTCATACTGCTCAGCAAGTAAGGCTGCATCCAGAGCATCAACATGATAGGGCAACATAGCGAACAGCGCTGCATCCTTATCAGATAGGCCATCTTTAGTTAAGCTGGCGGTATCTTCCTGCAAGTATTGAGCGTACTGCTGCTCAATAAAGCCGCCTACTTTAGTCAGTTTATTGACACTACCGACGAAGCGGTCAATCATATCCGTCACTTGTAACTCTTGACCAAAGGCATTGATGAACCACACTACCCCACGCTCAAGCGCATCACGCAGGCGTAGCTCGAGATTGAGTAGCAGCTTAGCATCGACTTTATTATCCAAGGCTTCTAGCATTTTCCATGCGGTGGATACTTCAAACACATCACGAGTAATGGCATAAGCACGAATAATAGTATCTAAGGTTTGTCCGGTTTCCTCATAGAGTCGGAATAGCGCTTCAATACCTAGACGGTTGACCACACTGTTGGTTAAATAAGTACTAATAATCTCACGATGTAAGCGATGCTCTGTCATCTCACCAAAGAAGCGTCCAACTAGCTCATCAGGGAAGTACTTGCGCAGTTCATTGACGAAGTACGGGTCATCAGGTAAGTCAGACAATAATAAACTATCGTAAATCCACATCTTGCCATAAGCCATGACTACCGCTAGTTCTGGGTTAGTCAAACCAGTTCCTGCTTTTTGACGTCGAGCAATCTCTTCATCTGCTGGCAAGTATTCAATCGCTCGGTCTAAGCGTTGCTCAGATTCTAACAGCTGAATAAAGCGCTGATGATCGCTCAAGTTAGCCGCTGCTCGCAGATGGCTTAGCTCGATAGCTTGTGGTTGTAGATAGTTTTGACGCAGTACTAACTGTGCGACTGTATCCGTCATACTTTCTAGTAGCTCATTACGCTGCTTAAGGGTCATATCACCTTGCTCGACAACTTTACCGAGTAAAATTTTGATATTGACCTCATGATCTGAGCAGTTTACGCCACCTGAGTTATCGATAGCGTCGGTATAGATGCGTCCCCCTGTTTGCGCATATTCGATACGACCTTGTTGAGTGAAACCTAAGTTACCACCCTCACCGACCACTGCAGTACGTAGCTGGCCACCGTCAACGCGTAGTGCGTCGTTAGCTCGGTCACCAACATCAGCGTGGCTCTCGTTAGCACTTTTGACATAAGTACCAATACCGCCATTCCAAATCAAATCAACGGGAGCAAGAAGCAATGCGCTAATAAAGTCGTTCGGCGCTAGAGTATCAGCGCTAATATCAAACAGCTGTTTCATCTCGGCACTAATAGTGATGATTTTATCGTTACGTGAGAACACCCCACCACCTTGGCTAATTAGTGACTTCTCATAGTCATCCCAAGTAGAGCGCGGCGTATTGAATAAGCGCGCGCGCTCAGCATAAGAGTCTTCAGGATTAGGATTAGGATCTATAAAGATATGCAGGTGGTTAAAGGCGGCAACCAGCTTAGTATGAGTCGATTGCAGCATACCGTTACCGAATACATCACCGCTCATATCGCCGATGCCGACGACGGTAAAGTCATCACGGTTTTGAATATCCATACCGCGCATACGGAAGTGACGTTTCACTGACTCCCAACCACCACGAGCGGTAATACCCATAGCTTTATGGTCATAACCGACTGAGCCACCAGAGGCAAAGGCATCATCGAGCCAAAAGTTATATTCAGTAGATATAGCGTTGGCAATATCAGAGAAACTAGCTGTCCCTTTGTCAGCCGCGACTACTAAGTAGGGATCGTCTTCATCATGACGCACTGTATTGGCTGGCGGGACGATATTACCGTCAATAATATTATCGGTGACGTCGAGCATCCCACGTAAGAACGTCTGATAGCAAGCAATACCTTCTGCTTGGAAGGCTTCACGACCATCAGCAATAGTCTTAGTTTTGACAATGAAGCCGCCCTTAGAACCGACTGGTACGATTACCGCATTTTTGACCATTTGTGCTTTCACTAGGCCCAATACTTCCGTACGGAAATCTTCCATTCGATCCGACCAACGCAGGCCACCACGCGCCGCTTTGCCGCCACGCATATGTACCGCTTCAACACGCGGTGAATAGACAAATATCTCAAACATCAGCTTAGGTTTAGGTAGATTCGGAATATCAGCCGCTAAGAACTTAAAGGATAATCTATCTTTGCGCTGACCATCGCCATCAGTCTGATAAAAGTTAGTGCGTATCATAGCGTTAATTAAATCTACATACCAACGCAAGATACGATCTTCATCTAAGCTATCAACTTCGACTAGCGCTGCTGTTAGCTGTTGCTGAATTTCTGTCACTTTCTCAGTGCGTACACTACTATCATGCTCGGCATACTTAGGGTTCATACGCGCATCGAACAGACTAACTAATGCCACACTAATAGCGCTATATTTGACCAGGGTTTGCTGCACATAAGCGCTAGAAAACGGTGCTCTAGCTTGGCGCATATAACTCGATAAAGCGCGCAATATAACTACTTCATAAGTATCAAGTTTAGTAATTAGTACTAGCTCATTAAAACTATCGCTTTCGACACGTCCTGCCCATATCTCTTTTAGACTGTCCTCAAACTGAACACGCACAACACGCATATCGATAGTATCAACATGCTCTAAGTTTAGCTCGTATTCTTGCATCCAGATTGACTGCTCTGGTAGATCAAACTCATAAGTTTGCGCTGAGATGACTGACACCCCAAAGTTCTCTAGTACTGGTAAAACTTTAGACAATATTACTGGTTGTTGACGGCCATATAGTTTTAGATGCAGCTGATTACTAGCGTCACCCGTTGACTTATACAAATGCCATAGCATTGGTGATTCATCATTTAAGCCCGCTAAGCGCTTAGTATCTTCGACTGCTGTTCTAGCATCAAAACGCTCTTGGTAAGCAGCAGGGATATAGTTTAAAAAACGGCGCTGTAATGCATTGGCCTGCTGTTCACCGACATTATCGAGCATCACTTGCTGATAATTATCTTGCCATGATTCCATCAATGCTGATAGCTCGACCTCTAGGTCACTATTATCAACAGTATTAACTTCCCCTGGTACTGTGCGTACATGCACATGAACGCGGGCGTGCTCAGACTCATTAAACTCAGTAGTGAAGCCTGATGAAGTGCCACCATAAGCCGCTTCTAATACTTTTTGAACTTTTATACGTAACTCAGTATTGAATTTATCACGTGGTATATATACCAAACAGGAGACAAAACGTTGGTAGTGATCTACTCGGCTAAATAGGCGTAGACTCTTGCTATCTTGCAATTGGCTAATACCATAAACAATAGGATACAGCTCTTCAACGCTGGCTTGGAATAAGTCATCACGTGGCAAAGTATTGATCACATGCATCATTTTATGATAAGCATGTCCATTGCGTGGTAGATCTGACATCGCCATGATCTTGTTAGCTTTTTCACGCAATAGCGGAATTTGTTTTACCGTAAGCTGATACGCCTGTGAGGTCAAAAGCCCGATAAAGCGATACTCACCAATTAACTTACCTTGGTCATCAAACTTATGGATACCCAAAAAGTCCATATATACTGAACGATGAATTGGTGATACACGACTTGATTTAGAGAGCATCAATACTCGTGGCTCAGTTAGCAGCTGTTTTAAATTAGCAGGTAATTGATGAAAGCTCTCAGAGATCTTATCTTCATCAGCACCACGTAATAATCCTAAGCCACTATTGCCAATCGCAAACAGCTCTAGGTCAGCGCCTTTTTCAGTATCTTGCCCTTCTAAACGATACTCTCTAAACCCTAAGAATATAAAGTGATCATCAGATATCCAGTCTAGAAATGCTTGTATTTCTTGCTTAGAATAGAATAACTCTGGTAAAGCTTGCTTAGTCAACTCGGCTTTGATAGTAGTTAACTGCGACTGCATTTGCTCCCAATCACCGACGACGACATCTAAAGTGTCAACTTTTTCTAATAATAATTTATGTAACATCACTAACTCATCATCATCTTGATAAGCAATCTCAAAATGGATTAGTGACATATGTGAAGTGCCACTCTCAGGCGCACTATCAATTTGAGTGATATGACCTTCTTCATCGCGCTTGATACTGACAATAGTGTTATATATACGATGCACGTCGATACCCTGATCTTCAAGGCTCATCAGTAAACTATCTACCAAAAATGGTCGATCATAAGCCACTATTTGCACTACAGTATGCGAACTATGAAAATGCTGTTCCTCCGCAATAGGATTTAGGATAGCCAATTGCGGCTTGCTGCCGTCATAAGCTTTGAGTAAAGTAAAATGGTGTAGACCCATCCCTGCTAAATCTACATCACTAATATCATCTGCAATCTCGTTATGTAATGGTCGATAATAGCTCTGCAAAAAATAATCAACTAGCGATTTGTCTTTTTGTACGTAGCTGGTAGCAATATCGCTTATTTGGCCAATACGTTCTGCTGAGATATTAAGTGAGTTGGGCATAACAGTTGTCCTTGTTATAATTTATTAATTTATTTTTGGGTTAGTATGAATAATGCTATCCATGCTCATAATTCATAGCTTTTTTTTGCTCAAGACTAAGTATTGCTCAAGAATCTTGTTAGTTATTCTCAGACAATTGCTTAGAATCAAACCTCATTTTCTCTATCTTTCTACTAACTGTCGTTACTTTCTTGCTGTTCGAACAGTTATCTGGTTATTATTGAATAGAGATAATTATGATCCTGCTTCTAAAGTGTAACCCAGCTATTGCCATAGCTAACGCTTACAACATCATTTCATGAATGAGCTTTGCTCTCATAACCTTTATTAATGATACTGCTATTAATGAGACTGTTGCTCAAAACAGTAAGGGGCGTTTGCAACTATTGCCGTTTATAACGCAATGTAAAAAAACCACCTAGATAAATCCTAACCTATATCTGCGCTCTATGCTACGACTAGGCATTTATTAGCAATAATTATCAGTAGTCATATTATTTGGTTTTCGAGCGATTCACCATCATACAATATGGATATTATGATTAATGTCTTAAACTTATTGCTATTACACGCTTTCCTACGAATACACATAGTAATTGAGATCAGTTTTTTGCTAGAATACGCCAAGCTGATTAGCGGCAACTCTCTACGGTAACCTGAGAAGCCATCGATTTTGACATAATGACATAATTATAAGAAAGCTCGACATTTTAATACGTAATATCTTAATAGTTTAGAATTTTAGAACTCAGCATTTAAACACTCAGTAGTTAAATACCCAGTAGTTAAACTCTCAGCATTAAGGGCAAAACGCATGATGAATATTTTGGTAATTGGCGCAGGTGGACGTGAACACGCTTTAGCATGGCAATGTGCCAAAGATAAAAAGGTACAACGAGTTTATGTTACTCCAGGTAACGCAGGTACTGCCCTTGAACCAAAATGTGAAAATGTCATTTTAGAAGTCGCTGTTAGTGACTCAATTGCTGGCGAGCACAGTGCTGTTATTGATTTTTGCCAAAATAATGCCATTGATATGGTTATTGTCGGCCCAGAAGCTCCGTTAGTTACAGGTATAGTAGATGCTTGTCGTACTGCCGGAATTAAGGCTTGGGGTCCAAGCGCTTACTGTGCGCAATTAGAAGGCTCTAAAACTTTTGCTAAAGAGTTTATGGAACAGAACAATATTCCCACTGCCGCTTACCAAGGTTTTACTGATCCCGTAGCGGCCAAAGCTTACGTCGATCAGCAAGGTGCTCCTATTGTGATAAAGGCTGATGGACTCGCGGCTGGCAAGGGCGTCATTGTTGCTGAGACCGTCGAGCAGGCACATCAAGCTATCGATGACATGCTAGCTGACAATAAGTTTGGTGATGCTGGCAGCTGTGTGGTGATTGAGCAGTTCTTAATTGGCGAAGAGGCCAGCTTTATTTGTATGATTGATGGCAATAACATTCTACCAATGGCTACTAGCCAAGATCATAAACGAGCCTTTGAGGGTGATACTGGACCAAATACCGGCGGCATGGGTGCTTACTCTCCAGCGCCAGTGGTTACTGACGAAGTGCATGATAAAGTCATGGCGCAAGTTATTCAGCCAGTTGTCGATGCCATGAATGCTGCCGGCCATCCTTATACTGGGTTTTTGTATGCCGGTCTGATGATTGATGACGCTGGCAACCCTTCGATTATTGAGTTTAATTGTCGATTAGGCGATCCTGAAACTCAACCTATACTGATGCGTTTACAGTCATCGATGGTTGACTTAGTGACTCAAGGACTGGCAGGTGAATTACCTAGTCAAGCAAAATGGGACCCACGCCCCGCTCTAGGTATTGTGGTTGCTTCCAAAGGTTATCCTGAAAGTTCCTCTAAAGGTGATGTGATATCAGGATTACCCAAGCTTGTGGATGCCGATATTCCAGCAGTAAAAGTTTTTCATGCAGGCACTACTTTCTCTGATAATACCCAAACCGTAAATAATGATGATGCTAATAGCAAAGAGGTAACGACTAACGGCGGGCGTGTATTATGCGTCACTGCACTTGCGGATAGTATTTCAGAGGCTCAGCAAGCAGCCTTAATGGTCACTGGGGCGATTAGTTTTGACGGTGCACACTATCGTCGCGATATTGGTCATCATGCTATTGCCCGTGAGCTTGTTTAGTTCACTAGCAAAACAAGACTGCTGCTTTAGTAAAGTAAGTGGCGAATTAAAGCGTCTTTTATGGCTAAGAGGTATTGAAATTACATAAGTAGACACCTCTAGATTATCAGTGCTTAACAGTATTATTTTAAAGCCTGTTGAGCACTTGTTACCTTCGGTCAATCTATGGCATTTAGTGTGATACAATTTTGTATATTGGCGTCATCGCTCCCTTGTATTGTGAGTCTCTGACCCACAAATCATTCTTACTCTGACAAATACCTGATACTTATGGCAAATGATACGTCTAAACCTACTGACAATAAGCAGTCCATCGATAGCCTGAAAACCTCAGGGTTTGAACGTCGCATGTCGATTGCTAAAACCTCTTTAAACATCGGACGACGCTGGGCAGGTAACAGCGTTTCGGGAATGTTTTTGGATAAAAAAGCTCGTTCAGCACGTAACCAAGTGTTTATGGAAGCGCAGGCAAATTATGTGGCTCAAGAGCTAGGTAAATTAAAAGGCTCAGTAGTCAAGATAGGTCAAATGCTAGCTATGTATGGCGAGCATGTGCTGCCCCCTGAGATCACTCGTGCTCTGCAAACTCTCAATGATGATACTGCTATTTTAGCATGGCCAAAAATTGAGCAAACGTTACGTCGTACTCTGGGGAGTAAACTGGATGAGCTTGAAGTTAACCACACGCCTATCGGTACTGCTTCTCTCGCTCAAGTACATCGTGCAACCGTCATTGCAACAGGTGAAGATGTTGTTTTAAAGATTCAATATCCAGGTGTTGCCGATGCTATTGATTCTGACTTAGCGCTGTTTAAGCGTCTATTAAAAGTCAGTAATGCTGTGCCACAGACTCGAGCGCTGGATACTTGGTTTGAAGAGATTCGCGACTTACTACATGTGGAAGTTGATTATACGATTGAAGCTGCTACTACAGAACGTTTTTATCAACGTTTAGCAAACGATCCGCGATACTCAGTACCAAAAATTAATCGAGATTACTCTAGCAAGTATCTTTTGTGTATGAGCTATGAGGCTGGTGTTTCAGTAACTTCAGAGACCCTGAAACTCCTACCTAATGAGCGTCGCAGTGCTATTGGTCAAGCGGCGATAGAAATCATGATGCAAGAAATTTTTGTCTGGGGTGAGATGCAAACGGATCCAAACTTTGGTAATTATTTAGTGCGTATTGCTGATGAGAATGACCCTCAAGAGCAAGATAAGCTAGTATTATTAGACTTTGGGGCGATACGTCAGTTTGATACTCAACTCCTGACTATTGCACATGGCCTACTACGTGCCGGCTACCATCATGATCATCAAGCTATGAGAACGGCGATGACTGGTTACGACTTCTTTGACAGTATGAGCGACAAGGTAAGCTCTGATATCGCCACGTTATTTTTATTGGCGACTGAGCCTTTTAGTAATCCTGACACTAACCCTGATATTCCCTCTAACTGTTTAGACGATAGTAAACGTTATATTTGGGCTAATAGTAAATTGCATTCTCGTATTTCAGCAAAAGCTCAACGTGCTATGCAATCATTTGAGTTTAATCTACCACCAAAAGAGTTTATGTTTATTAGTCGAAAGTTCATTGGTGCCTATACTTTTCTAACGGTACTTAATGCACACACTAATTCAAATAATTTAGTTAAACCTTTTTTATAGTTAAATACTATATTATTCACTGAATTTTGCCGTTCCTCTTTTTGGAACGGTTTTTTTTGAAGTTATTTTATTTACTTAGGCTATTTCTTATAGCAACTATCTTAATATTTCTATATTGTTGGCATTATAAAATCATCTTACATTTTAGAAAAACCACTTTATTTTAAGTGCGTTTATTCTACTTAGGCTATTTTTGATCGAAGTTCCTTGCAATTCATTCATCGAATAGCTTGCGATACTATATTTTATAATTAATGCTTAGAGCTAAAGCTTAGCTACTATTGCTAACTGCACTATAAAAATAGTTTGGTTAATTAGGCTATATTTGTCTTTTGATAAGCGCGTGCTATTATAACCACTGCTATTATCTGATGACACTTTCTATCTTAACTATGAGGATATTCTCAGCTATATGACCACCACACCTGAAACTTTGCCTAAAACTTATCCTTGTCCGCGCTGCGGTACTAAAACGGCATGGCAAGGCAACACTTCAAAGCCGTTTTGTAGTGAGCGTTGTAAGCTTATTGATCTAGGGGCTTGGGCCAGTGAAGAATATACCCTACCTGCAGAAACTACCCCGTTTTCTGATGAGCTTTAACTCGCTTGCTGTAAATAGAGTAATGCCCTACCGTTAATAACTGTGCTTATATTAGCAGCTATTTTATCCCTCTAATAATCTAATGTTTTTCATCACAAGGATGTTTGTATGTCAGCGACTTACCTGATGCCCACTTATAATCGTCAGCCAATCAGCTTTACTCGTGGTGCGGGCAGCTGGCTCTACACTCAGAACGATACTCCCTATCTAGATGCGCTGACTGGTATCGCGGTATGTGGCTTAGGCCATTGTCATCCGCAAGTGACAGAGGCCATTCAGCAGCAAGCGGCAACTCTTATTCATACTAGCAACTTATTTGGTATTGACTGGCAAGAGCGCGCTGGCGAATCCTTATGTACTGCTGCACAAATGGATAGCGTATTCTTTGCTAATAGCGGCGCAGAAGCTAATGAAGCTGCACTCAAAATGGCACGACTGTACGCCTATAATAGAGGTTTCAAGCAGCCTAAAGTAATCGTTATGGAGCAGTCGTTCCATGGCCGTACTTTGCTATCACTGTCAGCGACTGCCAACCCAAAAGCGCGCGAAGGTTTTTTTACTTTAGATGATGACTTTATTCGTATACCTTTTGGTGATATAGCAGCTGTCGAGCAAGCCGCTATTGACCACGATGATATATGTGCCATATTTGTTGAGCCTATCCAAGGTGAAGGCGGACTCAATACTGCTGCTAATGGCTTTAAGTATTTAGAACAACTGCAAGCAGCTTGTGATACTCATGACTGGCTATTTATGATCGATGAAGTACAGACTGGTAATGGCCGTACTGGTAAGTACTTTGCTTACCAGCATAGTAACGCTCGTCCTGATGTGTTGACTACTGCCAAAGGTTTAGGTAACGGTTTCCCAGTAGGTGCTTGTATGGTTCGTGGGCGCGCGAATGGATTATTTGGTGCTGGTAGTCACGGCTCTACTTATGGCGGTACACCACTAGCTAGTCGCGTTGTGCATAGCGTATATGAAGTATTACGCACTACTGGTATCATGGAAAATTCAGTTACTGAAGGTCACTTTATCCGTGATAGTATCACCACTGAGTTAAAACAGTATGGGGTTAGTAGTCGCGGTGCTGGTACTATGATAGGTATCGTCCTGCCCGAAACTATGGATTGCAGTCAGCTAGTTGACTTGGCCCGTGATGAGCAGCAGCTAATTATCAATGTCACCGGCGGCCATGTTATACGTCTGCTACCGACTCTGAATATTAGTCGTGACGAGAGCGAGCAAGTAGTTGAGCGTTTGCTTAGTTTATTAAAGCCACTCGTATAAAGAGTTTACAGGCGACAATGTTAAAATGCTAAGCACACTTATTACTAAACTTATTTAATAGCTAGCAGATAGAGCTTACTATCAAACATCTGTAGTCAATCGTCATAGTAAAAAATTTTAGCAAACATCAGTATCAATATTAAAAACCATTATAAAAAGTTAGTAAGAAAAAGCCTGTAGATAGTAAGTTATCTACAGGCTTTTTTCTATTTAAACTATTGAACCTGCGTCACTTAGCTAGCATGAAAATACTTTTTTAATACTTCTAAACAGCGAGTGATTTTGGCAGGTTGCTGATCACGATTGAGAGTAACCGCATAAAGCACAAAACTAGGTAACTGATAGCCAGTTAATACTTCAACCAACTCACCACTTTCTAATTCTTTTTTGATATCCATTTCCATCATTCTCACTAAACCATGACCTTCTCTAGCCAAAGTAGTCGCCATAAACACATTATTAGTATGAATACGTGATTTCATCTTAGTGCGAGTCTTTTTGCCAGTTTCAGTCTGAGCCAGATCAACTTGGTTAGTATCTTTCATAATATCGATACAAATAAGCTGATGGTCGTTTAAATCTTTTGGGGTTTCTATCTTATTATGATTACGCAAATATTGCGGTGAGGCAACCAATAGCTGGCGTACATCAGTCAAAGGATGACTGCTTAACGTCGAATCATTGATACTAGGGCTCATACGAATAGCAATATCAATGCGTTCATCAATCATATCTATGTAGCGGTTATCTGCTAGATAAGTAATACTTAAATCATCGTGCGCAGCCATCCAAGTCGATAACGCTGGCAAAATATGATTAACCCCTAACTCAGGGGTAGTCGAAATCCGTAAACTGCCAGCCAACTCATCACGCAGTTGATTGACTTTGATACGCCCTTGTTCTGCGGCGCTGACCACATCCTTTGCTGCTTCGTAAAAGCTTTCACCCGCTTCTGTTAAGCTAAGCTTACGAGTTGAGCGATGTAATAGCACTACGCCTAGCTCATTCTCTAACGAGCGAATCTGCTGACTAACGGCACTAGTAGTGATGCCAAGTTCGCGAGCTGAGCCACTAAAAGAGCCGTGTCCGACTACACTGGCGAACACGGCCATACCACGTAAATTATCTAACATAATGTCACCTGAGCTATTTTTTAGTATTTAATATAACTTAACCATTATAGCCGAATTTTATTCGGCACACCTATTTTAAATATATCTAGGAAGTACAATAAATAATTTTCCAAAAATAAAAATGTATAATAATCAGCAAGATAGCTTACAAATAAAATATTCTAGATTTGAATACAGGAATATTAGCAAGATAAATACTATATAACAACACTTCCAACAACAGCAGTGACTATTTAAGTTAACTTAACCTTACCCATTTTTCCTTGCTGACGTTCTAATAAATGCTGCATAACTGGTGATTGTAATAACAACTCTTGTGCCGCTAAAGAAGCTTGCTCTAACCTCAGCTGTTGACGACTCTCTGGGGTCTTATCTTTTACTTCGTTAAGGCTGTTGTCTATTCGCAGACTAATATCAGCTTGAGAAAACTGTTGTTGTAATTTGGCAGCCAACTGCTCAAAGGTAGCTTGTAAATGCTTACTGTCTACCGTAGTAATAAAAGTGGCTTTGCCATTGCACAGACCAGTCATCATTCCTTGGCGAGCAAGGGCACGCTCATCTTCGGCCAAGCTATTCTGTTCACGAGCGCTTTGTAACCAGTAATCCCACTTTTCAGCGTTCCATTCTCCTGTCAGCGACTGCGTGGCACAGCGTAACAAAATACGGGGGTCATTTATCGAAATCGCACCATGAGAATCATTTGGGCTAAGCTCAACACTAGTATCTGTAGGTTTACTATCCACTTCAGCATTAGCCACTAGCTTAGGATTAATAAATGACTTATCTACAATTATGGCTTCAGCGGCAACTGCCAACCTGGAAGTAGCAGTAGGCGCTAGCGTAGGCTTAGCCGCTGTTATTGACTCAGTAACTAACTCAAATTCAGCAACCACGCTAGGCTCAATAGTTGGTTCAGACTGAACAGCTGGCTCGAGTTCCAAGCTATTACTAGCAACTGAATCCATATTGTATATTGAGTGGTTTAGGCCGTCAGTAGAGTGCCTATTATTAACAGCAGTATCAGTATCAACAGTCGATTCACTGGCTATTTCAGTGTTCACCATAGCCTTATCAACAATAGCTGCACTTTGCTGAAGATGCTTAGCAGCATTCTCCGCTAAGAAATAGCTATCTTCATCAGCGTATCTATCCTTTAAAACACTACCCTCTTCTAAGGGCGAACTCATTAAGTTATTAGCATTATCAGCTGCTAGCGCCTGGTTTATCGAGCTATGCTGATAGTCATCTACTACTGAGTAATCGGAAACTATGTTGTCTACAACTGAGCCATCTATAATCAAGGTATCAGGATTTTGATAGTCGATATTTTGATGGTCAATATCATAAACTTGTAATTCAGCTATTGAGTTAACTTGTTCACTAGCGTTAATGGTAGCAGTAGCGTTATTAGTAACCGCACCAGTATTAGCATCGCCATTGACCACATTGTTATTAATAGCACGGCTGTCTTGATTAGCTTGATAAGCTACTATCTCATCAACAGGCAAAGGTCGAAAGGCCAACAAACGTAGAATACACATTTCTAGCGCTTGCATTGGGGTACTAGCCAGCTTAATACCCTCACGTGCTTGCACCACAATCTCATAATACAGCTGCAACACATCAGGACTGATGTGCTGCGCTAGAGTATTGATAGTCTCAGCTTGCGCCTCATTTACATTTAAGGCGACTTCAGGTAATAGCTGAGTCAATGCCAATTGATGCAACAGTTCAGCGAGTCCATCAAACATACTCGAAGCATCAACCATCTGCGCCCGCATTTGCTCGATATGAGCTGCTACTGCCGACTTATCATGGTTATAGATATCAGTAATCAAACGTACTAAGTCTGCAGCGTCGATCAGACCGAGCATCTCATTCACAGTCACATCATCGAGCGCCCCTTTACCAAAGGCAATCGCCTGATCGGTCAAAGATAACGCATCACGTACTGAGCCTTTGGCAGCACTAGCCAATTGCCAAAGGGCTGGTTGAGTATAGTCAACATGCTCTAGAGTTAAGAGGTTAGCCAAGTGCTCACTAAGCAAAGTCTGTGGCAATGGGCGCAATACAAACTGTAGGCAGCGCGAAATAATAGTAATAGGCAGCTTTTGCGGATCAGTAGTCGCTAATAGAAACTTTACATGCTCAGGAGGTTCTTCAAGCGTTTTGAGCAGTGCATTAAAGCTGTGCGTCGATAACATGTGCACTTCATCAATGAGGTAGACCTTATAGCGACCTTGGCTCGGCGCATACGGCACGTTATCTAACAGCTCACGAGTATCCTCAACTTTAGTACGAGACGCCGCATCGATCTCAATTAAGTCGATAAAACGACCCTGGTCAATCGCTACGCAGTTATCGCAGACGCCACAAGGGGTACTAGTCACGCCCGTATCGCAGTTGAGACACTTAGATAGAATACGGGCGATAGTAGTCTTACCCACCCCACGCGTACCAGTAAATAGATAAGCATGATGCAAACGATTATAGTCAATAGCGTTAATCAACGCTTGCGACACATGAGTTTGCCCAATCAATTCATGAAAGTTTTTGGGTCGATATTTACGGGCTAATACTTGATATTGCTGGGTCATATCTGTCCATTTTACCAATTGACGATAATTAAATTAGGCTACTGGAGTACTATTTTTGAGTGCTCATTATAGCAAAAAGCCAGCACTTTCGTCTGACTTGTTGCGGTTACCGCTTCCGATTGTTTTAAGCTTATTGCTAATTATTAGTCAGCTTTGCGACGCATATGGGGGAACAGAATAACATCACGAATACTAGCAGAATCAGTAAATAGCATTACTAAGCGATCAATACCGATACCCTCACCTGCCGTTGGTGCTAAACCATAAGATAAGGCTTCGATATAGTCAGCGTCAAAATGCATAGCTTCATCATCACCAGCATCTTTTTCAGCAACTTGACCACGGAAACGCTCAGCCTGATCAGCAGGATCATTAAGCTCACTAAAGCCATTGGCCAACTCACGGCCACCAATGAACAGCTCAAAGCGATCGGTAATCTCAGGATTATCATCACTACGGCGCGCTAATGGCGAAGTTTCAGCTGGATACTCAGTAATAAAGGTCGGCTGACGCAGTTGATGCTCAGCGGTTTCTTCAAAGACGATAGTCTTCAGTTTACCTACGCCAAACACCTCTTTTACTGGCTGTCTCAGCGTATTGGCTACATAGTCTGCCAAGTAATCACGATTATCGATCTGAGCAATGTCAAAGCCTTCAGCATATTGGGCAATAGCCTCAGACATTGTTACTCGCGCAAAGGGTGCTTGTAAACTGATGGTTTCTTCTTGATAAGTGATTTCAGTGCTACCTAAGATATTGGTGGCTAACTCACTAAACAAACGCTCAGTCAAATCCATTAAGTCATGATAGTCAGCGTAAGCCTGATAAAACTCAATCATAGTAAATTCAGGATTGTGACGAGTAGAGATGCCTTCGTTACGGAAGCTGCGGTTGATTTCGAATACTTTTTCAAAACCACCAATCACTAAGCGTTTTAGATACAATTCAGGAGCGATGCGCAAATATAATGGCATATCAAGGGCGTTGTGATGAGTTTCGAACGGGCGTGCTACAGCACCACCTGGGATAGGATGCATCATTGGCGTTTCGACTTCCATAAAACGCTCATTAAGCATAAATTGACGAATACCACTGATCACTTGACTACGAATCATAAAAGTATCGCGGGTAGTCTCATTAGTCATCAAGTCGAGATGGCGATTACGATAGCGAGCCTCAACATCCGCTAGACCATGAAACTTATTTGGCATGGGGCGTAATGATTTGGTTAGCAGATTAAACGCTTCGATATGCACATATAAATCGCCTTTGCCTGAGCGACCGATATAGCCTGAGATACCCACTATATCGCCTAGATCTAGCGACTTTATACTAGCTAGGGTCTCCGGATCTAACTCTTTGCGAGCTACATATAACTGAATACGGCCACTCATATCTTGAATGACGATAAACGAGCCACGGTTGAGCATCACTCGACCAGCCACATTCACCTGAGTCTTTTCGCCATTAGCTGCTTTTTCTTCGATCTCTTGCTTAGAGATACCCTCAAAGGCTGTTTGCAAGTCTTGCGCATAATCAGTACGTTTAAACTGATTAGGATAAGGCTGTTTGCCTGAGGCAGTTATGTCATCTAGTTTAGCTTGTAGTTGAGCGATAAGCTCATTGGCTTCTTCTAGGGTTGGCGCTTGCTCATCGGAGGCTTGATTGTTCTGATTGCTGTTCTTTGACATAAAATTCTCAAAATTTGACAAGTTAAGTTTTAGTTTTGGAAAACTATATTATTAATCTATACACAAAGTCCCTTTGGTAATGCCACCTTCAATAAGTTGACGACAACCGAAAGGACTATCATTAGCCGCACAGGTTCCAACTTGATTGGCTTTGCCCGGCTCACTATCTAACTTTGAACTTAAGCAACTTCCTTGACAGTCAGAACTGTCACTACAGGACTTGCCTTCATCTGAAAACTGCATGACACACCTGTGCATCTGTAGTCTGCCTTGCTTTATGTACTCACCGCCTTTAGCGAGACATTCTTTTACAAGATTCTCAGAAGAAGAGGTAGAGTCATTCTGATGATCGATCACTGGCGAGGTTTGGCATGCAGATATAAATAGTAAAGAGCATAAACCAATAATAAATAAAACCAGACGATTCTTCATTATATTTCTCACCTACAAAATACGGATGGGTTTAGAAGCCAGTTTACTATAACAACACTTATATCTTTAACGCTAATTACCCTAAAAACGTTATTGCTCACCACCGATGCTGGCCATAAGATCTGCTTGGTGCTCACGTAATAACGCATCAAGCAACTCATCCATATCACCTTCTAAAATGGCATCAAGCTTATATAGCGTCAAGTTAATACGATGATCAGTCATACGTCCTTGCGGGAAGTTGTAAGTACGAATACGTTCACTGCGATCACCACTACCGACCAAATCTCGACGAATAGTATCGGCAGCATCTACTTGCGCTTGTACTTTAACTTGCTGAATTTTTGAAATCAGCATCTTCATAGCTTGCGCACGGTTTTTGTGCTGGCTACGTTCTTGCTGACACTCTACCACAGTACCCGTCGGAATATGGGTTAAGCGTACTGCTGAATCGGTAGTGTTAACGTGCTGACCACCTGCGCCACTTGAGCGAAAGGTATCAAAGCGAATATCAGCAGGATTTAGATCAACGGTATCATCAATCTCAACTTCCGGCATTACGGCAACTGTACAAGCTGAGGTATGCACGCGGCCTTGGCTTTCAGTTTCAGGTACTCGTTGTACCCGATGTACGCCAGATTCAAACTTTAAGCGTCCATAAACGCTATTGCCAGAGACGCGAGTGATGATTTCTTTATAACCACCATGCTCACCTTCGTTGGCTGATAATACCTCAACTGTCCAGCCTTGCGTTTGGGCATACTTTTGGTACATACGGAACAAGTCACCAGAGAAAATCGCCGCTTCATCACCACCAGTACCAGCACGAATCTCTAGAAACGCTGGCACTTTATCATTAGGGTCTTTAGGAAGCATCATCACGTTGAGCGCTTCTTCCATCTCAACGATAGTGTCGCGAGCGCTATCAATCTCATCCTGCATCATCTCTTTCATATCAGGATCTGAGGCCTCAGCTAACATCATTTCAGCATCAGCCTGGTCTTTTTCCGCGCGCCCGTAGTTAAGCCATAACGTAGTGATATCCATCAAGTCACTATGTTCAACCGATAGCTCACGGAATTTATTATTATCACTAATAATTCCAGGGTCAGATAATAAAGCGGTAACCTCTTCATAACGGTCTACCATTTGGTCTAAACGCAGGCGCAGGGATTCTTTCATAACAGATCTTTTAATTAGATAAGGGAAATAAGGGAGCAATTATAGCAAATTTTTGCTGCTAAATTAAAATCACTACGTAAACTTGCTGTTTATATCGTGCGATACCCCTAAACATTAGCTCCGTAGAAAAATTTAAAGCAAAAAAAATAGCCAAGAATGCTCTCAGCTATTTCCATATTCAGCATAGATCGATAGCAAAAATGGCTATTTAGACCTTTTTGACTAATACTGAACCAATCGAGTAACCAGCACCGAATGAGCAAATAACACCCAAATCACCTGATTGTAAGTCATCTTTATAACGATGGAATACCACCATAGGGCTAGATGAACTAGTATTGGCAAATTCAGCAATGACACTTGGCACAATAGACTTATCGGCTTCTTTGCCCATAACGGTGCGTAATATCAAATCGAGCATATTGGCATTAGCTTGATGTAGCCACATCATTTTTATATCGCTAGCTGGTATCTCGTTGTCCTGCAAATGCTCAAGAATTATTTGTGACACTTTTGGACAGACTTCACGGAATACTTTACGACCATTTTGCAGAAACAGCTTATCAGTAACCGGCTCTTTTAAGTCAGGATACATTTGGGTTTCAGCTGCTAAAAATTCTGAGCGATCCATAAAGCCATATTCGTTTTTGATGTTAGTAGAGAACTCAGTAAACAGCTTAGCGTTCAGTATCTCATAACCTTTTGGCGTATCTAGATCTTCTACGATACAAGCAGTAGCGACATCACCAAAGATAAAGTGGCTATCACGGTTACGCCAGTTAAGATGCGCTGAGGTAATCTCAACGTTGACCACAGCAATGCGCTTAGCCAAACCTGATACGATAGAGCCGTGCGCTTGCGAGAGACCAAAAGTGGCGGCACTACAAGCAACGTTCATGTCGTAAGCAAAGCCACCAATCATGCCGATTTCATTCTGAATTTCGATGGCAACGGCAGGATAAGTGCGCTGGAAGTTTGAGCAAGCGAGGATAATACCATCTAGATCGTTAGCTTCTAAACCAGCGTCTTTTAGCGCATCCCTAAGGGCTGCTGCCCCCATTTCAGCCATTACTGACAGCTCTTCACCCAAATTACGATAGGCAATAACGGGAGCCATAATTTCAGGGTTTAAAATACCCTCTTTTTCCATTACGTAACGTGATTTGATACCTGATACTTTTTCTATAAATTCAGCAGAAGAGGGTTGCAAAGCAGATATAGTCTCATTAGCTATCTCGTCTGCATGTTGCTCATTATAATTATCGACATACTGATTAAAGGAGGTAACCAATTCTTCGTTACTGATGCTATAAGGGGGAATGTACAGGCCAGTGCCAGTTATACAAGTCGTCATAATAAAGCTTCCTTGTCTACTACAAATAATGCTCAAAAAGGGAGAAAATAGCACAAGTCTACTTTCGGTTAATAACAATGGGTGAATAACTGTAAACTTAAATTTAATGTCTTTATTATGCCTGAATAATACTATTTTTCTAATAGTTTGTTACAAATAATCAGATTGGCGTTAATAATTAGCAAAGCAGAGCCTACTTCTACGGCAGTTAAGCTATAATCGAAGCTCTTAAAGCTTGGTAAATAATAAAAATTAGGAAAAGCAATGTTAGAACTTTTAAACTGGCTCTTTGGTCAGTATGCTGACTACCCTGTACTATTTATTGGATTAGAGATAGTAGCGGTGATATTCGGTGTCGCTAGTGTGTTACTCGCCAGCAGGCTGAATGTGTTGGTCTTCCCTATTGGTATCATCAGCACCGCAGTTTTTGTATATTTACTTTGGCAATGGCAATTGTTTGGCGATATGTTTATCAACGCTTACTATACAGCTATGGGTATATACGGCTGGTTTAATTGGTCAAAGAATAAAACTGACGGTGAGCAAAATAATATTACTATCGAGCGTATTCAAGCTGGTGACTTGCCCATCCTGACCTTACTAGCCAGCGTGACTGTTGCTTTTGTAGCACTGGTTTATTATTTCCGTCCAGTTATCAATAATAACTTCAGTTTTGACGGCGCCGTACTCGGTATGCACTTATTTACTTGGGTAGATTATACCGATATGCTGACCACAGCACTGTTCTTGATGGCAATGTGGCTGATGGCTAAACGCAAAATTGAGCATTGGCTGATATGGATAGTGGCTGACACTATTTCAGTACCGTTATACTTTTATAAAGGCCTTACTTTTACCGCGCTACAGTATGTAGTGTTCACTCTCATTGCAGTTTGGGCTTACTATGAATGGCAACGACGTTACTCTGTACAATTTGGAACAGCATACGCTTAAGTCGGTAACTAAAGTCGCAATTTTAGGTGCAGAAAGTACTGGAAAGACTACTTTGTGTCGTGATTTGGCGGCGCATTTTTCTAGTCCTTGGGTGCCTGAATACATGCGCACTTACTTGCAAAAAAAGTGGAATACTGAGCAGCAGACTTGTACTTGGGAGGATTTATTACCTATCGCCCAAGGCCAAATAGCTGTAGAAAATCAGCTGGCACTCGAAGCTATACAAGGTGCACAAGTTATTCAAAACCAGCAAGATGAGCTAGCAGCGCAAGCTATAGATAAAAACACAGCACAGCAGCGCTATCTGTTTTGTGATACTAGTCTATTTGAGCTAATGATTTATGCCAACTGGTATTATGGTGACTGTCCAAAGGCTCTGAGCCAAGCCGCACTAGCCCATCGTTATGATTTAATTTTACTGACTGAGGTCGACATCCCATGGGTTGCCGATGATCTACGTGACAGCCCTTATGATCGCCAAGCAATAACGACACGCTTTGAAAATGAGCTTAACTATTATAATAAAGACTTTCGGCGCATTGGCGGTGATCGACAACAACGAGTCCAGCAGGTAGCGCGGTGGCTAAGAGAATTGCATTAGCTGACAAAGTGAAAATTGAAATAGCAAATTGATTTATAGATGCAAAATTGAATTTAATAATGATATTTACTTAGGCTATTTTATCATTAATTAAAGCTGCTAGCCTCTGCTATCCAATAATGCGCCATCACCCTAGTCAATGCTATAACCTTTATTATTTTCGCTACTACCAATGAATAGGTTGGGGCAAAGCAGTGCTTTGCTACATCCGCCCTCATATCCATGACAATCATCGATAAGGAAGTTGGTACGTTTTTACCTTGCCAGTTGTAACTATCGATACAAGGCCTTTAATTAGTATTCTTATGTCTATGCATTAAATATATTATGAGTTCTTAAAAAGGATCTGATAGCCTTATAAAGGTTTCGTTAGATTATCAATAGCCGTTCTCATTCAGTCTTCTGTATTCGCTACAACCACCACTATTACCTTTTTCACAAACTTTTCCATACAGTTCTTTAGCTTTAGCTTTGTTTTGGCGAAGCCCACCCAAACCTCTTTCATAGAAATAACCAAGAAAACCTTGACCATACATATCTCCTTGATTAGCTGCTTTTTGGAACATCCTTCTTGCTAATATAAGGTCTTGACGAACATCTTTACCATAGTAGTATATCAATCCAACTTTATTTTGATATTCTGTACTACCTTGTTCTGCCCATTTTCTCATTTCATCTAAACTAGGTGTGGGTGTAGCTTTTTTCTGTTTGGAAGGAGCACCTAAATTATCAATAGCTTGAGTTATTTCATCATTGCTAGAAATGTATCCACCGTCATTACTGCTATAGATTTCCTTCGTAGAACCATAGTTTTTAGAAATAGAGCTATTAGTAATATGAGCCAAGGTATTATTAGGTTGAAAGGTTATTTCAGTAGCACCACTAGTTTGGACTATTCCTAATACTAACAAAATTAATAAAGATTTCGTCATAGACCTAATAACCTTCTTGTTTGATAAAACTAATATATATTAGTATAAAATATTACCCCTCTATACTTATCATGGGATAATATCACTGTATGCTTCGTCTTTAATCTGTTCTATAATTTCTAGATAGATGGAAATTAATTGTTATATCAAACATCAGATTTATAAGGCATTTCCACACATATCCCATTATAAAAACTCATCTTTATGTCTATCACTATTGAGCATAGCCCAATTGAATACCACTTTTGCCAGCACTGTAATACAGTTTTGCTAACATTATACAAAGTACAAGCCTGATGGATACTCATGTCTTTTTTTTGACGATTTTCATCACTTGTGCTCGAAAATCTGCTGAATAGGTCATGTGTTCTGCTGCCATTTCACTTGTTTTAAAACAATTGTATCTTATTTAGAAAGACCTAATTATAAGTGAAATCACCCTAAGTCATTTCCATAAACTATTCATCTTTTTTGCATGGTTTTTCTTTATGGCCTCTCTAAAATTATAGTCAAATCAATCGACTGTATTGACCCTTGCTAACAGCAAAAGGTCAACCTGAGGAACTGCTATGCAAAAAACACTTACTATAAAACTGGGTATTATCGCAGGCTTATGCATTATCTTTGCCATTGGTCTCACTATATTTAGCTCTGTTATCTACGAGCGCCAAAGCTACGCCGACTCAGTCATTGCAGAGATTGCTGAGCAGCACGTTTATCCACAACAAGTCATCACCCCCTTTATCGCTATTCCCACGACCGTGACCCCAGAATGCTTGCTAGATGCTGAAACCCAGTCCGTTAAATGTGCAGCGCCTTACTCTAAGATTGACGCTATCTTTGCCGCGCAAACTCAAGCCAGCCAAAGTATTATGGTGAATACCGACACTTATAAACGCAGTATTTATCATGCGACTAGCTATAACAGTGAGCTACAATTTAAGCAACGTTACTCATTAGCCGAACCCTCTTCGAACCTTTCATATTTATCGGATTTATCAGAGCTATCTAAACAAGATCAGCAGGGCATTACTACAGCAGCAGTGACAGCTGATAAAAATGCCTTACGCTCATTCCAAGCGGTTAGTCATTGGGAGCAGGCAAAATTGATTATTCCAGTGTCAGACTTACGCGGTGTAGCGACGTTGCCGACAGTAATGATCAATAAACATACGATCAAAGCTACTTATCCACAAAACTCCATGATTAAAGGTTTGTCTTATGTTGAAGTGGCACTTCCTGATACTGTCTTAACTCAATTAGCTACGCAAAATCTTGCCAACTCACCGACCCAAACAGCTGCATCAAATAGCAGTAAAACCTCTACTGTTGAAAACAAAAACCAGCCGATCGAAATGCTGATTGATTTACCATTAGTAGGTATAAGCAGTTTAAATACTGTACCGACTGGGCAGAACTTTGAGCTGACTATGCTTAGCAACTGGGACACGCCTAATTTTATTGGCAAGGCCTTACCTAATACTAAGAGCTTTAGCGCCGATGGTTTTAAGGCTAATTGGCAGAATCAATATCTCACTGTTGCTAATAATCAGTACCTATCACAATGCTTAAGTACCGCTAATAACCAGTGTCAGGTGATAAGTACTGCGCCTTTTGCAGCAGGCAGCTCCTATGATGAAGCCACTATTGCTGTAGAAGCAGCAGCTGGCTCAGTCGATAGCATCAATGGTAGCCTAAATAGCTTTGGAGTGAGTTTTGCTGAACCCAACGACGTCTATCTACAAACTGAACGGACTATGAAATACGCCTTATTGCTAATACTAGTCTCATTCGGCACTTTCTTTTTGTTTGAAATAATCAAGTCGAGCCGTATTCACCCTATCCAGTACTTGCTGGTGGGCTGCGCACTATTAGTGTTTTACGTTTTATTACTACCACTCGCCGAGCAAATTGCTTTTTGGCAAGCTTATGCTATCGCTGCTAGTGCTTGTGTTGGTCTCATCGGCTGGTACAGCTATTATGTGCTCGATAGCCTCAAACGCGCCGTTATTTTTACCGCTATATTGGCCGGACTGTATGCAGCGTTTTATGGCATCTTAACCACAGAGGATTTGAATCTATTACTAGGTGCCGTGTTCTGCTTTGTGCTGCTAGCCTGCGTGATGATAATGACTCGTAAGATTGATTGGTATAAAGCCGCCTAGTCTCAGAGAAATCATGACTAGTTGGGCACTTTATTGTCGCTAAAATCTGCCTGATTATTATAAATCCTGTTGAGTAATTGGTTATTATTGTTAAGATAGTCACCCCTATTAATAAACATTGATAGTCATCATTTGGCCCTATTACTGTAAGGATTATTTTTGAAAGCCACGTTATACACGATTATTGCGTTGATTGCTTTTGCTGCTAACTCACTCTTTTGTAGGATGGCCTTGGCAGAAGGATATATTGATGCTTGGAGCTTTACCATTATTCGTCTGCTAGGGGGTGCGGTCTGCCTTATGCTGATTATGACCATACACGCACGCCGCCTAACTCGCCAAAGTATGGTGAATAAAAATCTTGATAACCGCGCTATTTTAAAAGATAAAGGTAGCTGGCTTAGTAGTATCAGTTTGGTGATCTATGCGCTTTGCTTTTCACTAGCTTACGTAGAGCTAGATACAGGCACTGGCGCCCTTATCTTGTTCGCAGCCGTACAATTAACAATGATTGGCTGGGGTATTTTTAAAAAAGAGCAGTTGAGCGCCTTCCAGTGGGCAGCTTTTGTGGTGGCGGTAGTAGGCTTTATTTATCTAATGCTACCCTCAGCTGCTGTACCGTCATTATCTGGCGCGGCAATTATGGCTATCAGCGGCGTTGCATGGGGCGTATATAGTATCCGTGGCCAAGCTTGTATATCGCCACTGCGTGCTACAGGCTTTAACTTTATCCGAAGCTTAGTGGCTGTTCCTATATTATTCTTAGTGGCGGTAAGCTATCTGGATAATATAAGTGCAGAGGGCATACTTTTAGCAGCGGTATCCGGTGCGATTACATCCGGTATTGGTTATAGTATCTGGTATATGGCGATGCCGTTATTAAAAAGCACTCAAGCAGCTGTAGTCCAGTTTTGTGTGCCGGTAATGGCCGCTATTGCTGGGGTTTTATTTTTATCTGAGCAATTAACGCTGCGCTTTGTCATAGCTAGTGCTATTATTTTAGGGGCAGTGTTAGTGTTTATTTTGAATAAGAGTCACCTTAAACCTAACAGTCAGCATTAATACAGTTAGCGCTTATAAGCAATAAACTGTACCACGGCACTGACACCTTGATGACGATTACCTTCTGAAATCATACGTTGCCTTTCAACCCCGAATAGCTGCTCAAGTTCTGCCAGCTCATACTGCAAAGTGGCAAGCGATCCAAAACGATCTTTTTCGCTAGCTGTTGGCCCGCCGACCGCCTCCATCATAAGCTGTTGTTCAGTGTAAGCTTCAACGATAAATACTCCGCCCGGCTTTAATGCTGATGCAATTTGGCTATGTACACGCTGGCGAACCACCGTCGGCATATGCGCCCAAATAGAAACAATGCCATCCCACTGTTGTACTCCAAAATCATAATCATTAAGGTCGGCAACTTGGGTGATTAAAGTGACCCCTTTATCTTTAGCCAATTGCTGTGCTTTATTTAAGCCTACTATCGATAAATCAACACCAGTAACTTGATAGCCATTTTGGGCTAAAAACACTGCGTTCCTACCCTCTCCTTCAGCCAAACATAGTACCCTTCCACCCGCTTTTATGCGCTGAAACGACTGCTTTAAAAAATCATTTGGTTCTGTACCAAAGATATATTGAGACTCGCTATAACGTTCATTCCACATATTATCCCCCCTCCATTAAGTTCACCCAGTTATAAACCTGCCAACCTCATTATATTCTAAGCTGGTTATTAAGCTGGATATAGCAAACTCCATAAACTAATTTATATATATTACTAGCTTGGTTATAAGGGCTCAAAGCTATTAGTAATAAAGCGCTTACTAGGCATATTGATCTTTTGCCCCTAGGCACTACTACCAGCTAATTATGCCACTAAAATCAAAGCGCTTTTCTAGACAAAATGTAAATTAAAAATAGTGCAGACTGCTTTTATCAATAGGCATAAAAAAACCAGCCAAGACTCGCTCAGCTGGTTTTTGTTCATTACTATGACTTAAAGACAATGAATTAAAGACAGTGACTTAAAGTATTAGCTACTAATTAACTAACAGCTATAGTACAAGTCAAACTCTACTGGATGCACAGTAACATTGACACGCTGCACTTCTTCTTCTTTTAGAGCGATAAAGGCTTCTAGCATGTCTTTAGTGAATACATCACCTTTTAATAAGAATTCATTATCATCTCTTAAAGCTTGTAGAGCCACTTCTAAGCTTTCAGCAACTGTTGGAATTTGTGCTTCTTCCTCTGGTGGCAAGTCATACAAGTTCTTATCTGCCGCTTCGCCTGGATGCATTTTATTCTGAATACCATCAAGACCTGCCATTAGCAGTGCCGCAAAAGTCAAATACGGGTTCGCTGCAGGGTCAGGGAAACGTGCTTCGACACGAACTGCTTTTGGGCTACTAACGTGTGGAATACGAATAGATGCTGAGCGGTTAGATGCTGAATACGCCAATTTAATAGGCGCTTCGTAGTGTGGCACTAGACGCTTATAGCTGTTAGTCGATGGGTTGGTAATGGCATTCAATGCACGAGCATGCTTGATAATACCACCGATGAAGTATAATGCTGATTCTGATAAACCGGCATATTCATCACCAGCAAAAGTGTTTACCCCATCTTTTGAGATAGAAATATGCACATGCATGCCTGAACCATTATCACCAACGACAGGTTTCGGCATAAAGGTAGCCGTTTTACCGAACTGATGGGCTACGTTATGTACAACGTACTTTAGCTGTTGTACTTCATCGGCTTTTTTGACCAAAGTATTAAATGCTACTCCAATCTCTGCCTGACAAGGAGCGACTTCATGATGATGAACTTCAACACTACCCTCACCAATGATCTCTTCAATACGCTCACACATAACTGCGCGCATATCATGTGAGCTATCAATTGGTGGTACTGGTACATAGCCGCCTTTGACGCGTGGACGATGTCCCATGTTGCCCCACTCATAATCTTTATTAGTTGACCATGCCGCTTCTTCAGCGATAATTTCATGGCTAACTCCAGACATCTCAATCGACCATTTCACTTCATCAAAGATAAAGAATTCAGGCTCAGGACCGAAATAAGCGGTGTCACCAATGCCAGTCGACTTTAAATATTCTTCAGCACGGCGGGCGATAGAACGTGGATCACGATCATAGCCTTGTAGCGTTGATGGCTCGATAATATCGCAAGTGACGACCACAGTAACGGCATCGAAGAACGGATCAAGAAATGCCGTCTCTGGGTCAGGACGCAAGATCATATCAGAGGCTTCTATACCCTTCCAGCCAGCAATAGAAGAACCATCAAACATCTTGCCATCTTCCATGACCTCTTCATCAACACTATGAGCAGGAAAGCTCATGTGATGTTCTTTACCCCGAGTATCAGTAAAGCGAAAATCAACCCATTTAGCGTTAGAGGACTTGATAAGATCTAGTAATTTATTCGACATGAATAATCTCCATAGTAGTGGTTATAATGTTACTTGCGGTCTTTCTATTTTAAAATCTGACATTATTTTAGCAATATATGAGCGATAATGTTGAGTTGTTATCGACTCAGTAATAATTGACTAGCCTTCAGTAGTAAAAATCTTGGTAGTGGCTAGGAGTAAATCACGGTTACTAACTATATTCTATATAGCAGTCTTCGATATATAATCAAATATCAAATATAATAGAGCAAACATTATGCCAATCCATAATAAAAAGAGATAAAAGCCCTTTATTTACCTCTTTTTATTAATAATACGCTTACTAAACCTGCTAGTACGTCCCGAGACACTATCATGACCCGCTCTATAAAGACCCAAATTAGCACTAATTATCCGAGTAAATGCACAAAAATGATAAGACCAGCCATATAAACTGCACTAGATTGGTGCGTATACTGTTGCGACTTATCATGTTGCATTAAGCATTTAATTGCCACTACCTCAGCAATATTACTTCAATAACTTTGTTTTAATATGGTTACTTTCATCCTTTGGATAACTACAGGCTTTATGATATAGGTCTACTAATAATTAGTTAAACAAAATAAGTACTTTCATTAGCACTACATTTGCTAGGCTACAAAATGATGGTAAGATACTTAAGAGTGTTTGATAAATGACAAATTCACAAACCTATATTGTCACCACCCTAGTGTCCTAGTATAAAATCCAATAAAAGTTGAAACTCTGATGATTTTGATGATCGATAATTACGACAGCTTTACCTATAACATTGTACAGTACTTTGGCGAATTGCAGCAGAACATCACTGTTTGGCGTAATGATCAGGTCACTATCGAACAAATCCAAACGCTAGCACCTGATATTATTGTCATCGGTCCCGGTCCTTGTGACCCTGATCGTGCTGGTATCTCATTAGAGATTATTGATACCTTTAAAGGCATTGTTCCTATTTTAGGGATTTGTTTAGGTCATCAAGCTATCGGCCAACTATTTGGTGGTCAAGTCGGTAAGGCAGGTGCAGTAATGCACGGGCGTTTATCATCGGTTTATCATAATGGTCAAGGGGTATTCGCTGATCTCCCTAACCCTTCAGAATTCACTCGTTATCACTCCTTAGTTGTTAATAAAGACAGTTTGCCGGACTGTTTAGAAATGACCGCGTGGACTGAAAATACTGATGGTAGTATTGAAGAAATAATGGGCGTCCGTCATAAGACTTACCCTATCGAAGGGGTACAGTTCCACCCTGAATCCATCTTAAGCGAAGCTGGCTATCAGCTGCTCAATAATTTTTTGCAAATACATAATTTAGCAGTATTAAGCACTGATCAATTACCACAAGTCAGTTAATTATTCTAAATTGTGCAACTATTGAGCTACTGAACTTTCAATAAAAATGATAAATGAGACTTTATGAGCCCTGCTAATATTTCAACGACTACTAGTAATCAACATCAAACCACAGCGGAAGATATCGCCCAGCACTCCGAGGAGCAAATTCATAAGTTACTCTCCTCGGCTTTAGATCGGATATTACAACGTATTGATTTGACCTTTGATGAGATGCATCAAGTGATGTTAGTGATCATGCAAGGCAAATGTAGCAACGCTATGATGGGTGCTATCTTAACTGGTCTGCGCATGAAGGGTGAGTCAATTGACGAGATCACTGCAGCGGCTAGTGCTATGCGTGCTTTGGCCGCCAATATTAGCCCTAGTGCTTGTGATCACTTGGTAGATATTGTCGGTACTGGCGGTGATGGAGCTAATTTATTTAATGTCTCTACTGCTTCGGCCTTAGTGGCTGCTGCTGCTGGTGCGCAAGTCGCCAAACACGGTAATCGCGGGGTCTCGACTAAGTCTGGTAGCTCAGACTTATTGGAACAAGCGGGTGTCAGTCTCACTTTAACACCCTTACAAGCGCTGGATTGTATTGAGAACCAAGGTATTGGCTTCCTATTCGCCCCCAATCATCACAGTGCTATGCGCTATGCCAATCCAGTACGCAGAGAGCTTAGAGCACGGACTATTTTCAATATCTTAGGACCTTTGACTAACCCTGCTGGGGTACCCAACTTAGTGATTGGAGTGTTCACGGCACAACTGTGTGAGCCGATAGCAAAAGTGATGCGAAACTTAGGCGCACGCCACGTGATGGTGGTTGGTGCCAAAGACGGCTTGGATGAAATCAGTCTAGCCACTTCAACGACAGTTGCTGAATTAAAAGATGGTGAAATATCAGTTTATGATTTAATGCCAGAAGATGCCGGTATCGAATCACAGACGTTGATTGGACTGGATATAGACTCGCCACAGCAGAGCTTAGAGTTGATCCGCGCCGCCTTATCAGGTACTGACACTCATGAGCGCGCGGTACTCAAAGCCCGTGATATGATTGCCCTTAATGCAGGAGCGGCAATCTATACAGCAGGTCTAGCCAGCAACTATGCCAATGGGGTTAGCCAAGCACAAAGCGTTATTCAAAACGGAAGCGCCTTGCTTAAGCTTGAATCATTAGCCGCTTACACTCAACAGTTAGCGGCTGAATCCTAGCTAGCTCAATACTAGGCAGTTAAAACTTAGCTAGCGCAGCCTTAACGCATACACTGCAAGCTAAGCGCCAGTAGTAAAACTATCTCACCTAGCTATTTATATGATAATTAATCAATATTTGGACATTACTATGACCGCCAGCTCAACGACCAACGCTGCTATCCCCTCAGTATTACAACGTATTGTAGCCACTAAAGTCGAGGAAGTTGCTGCTGCCAGCAGTGAGCTATCGCTAGCAGACTTAAAAGCACAAGTCGCTTCTGACAAGCATCCACGCCGTGGTTTCGCTGAGGCTTTGCGCACATCGGACCTAGGAATCATCGCTGAAATAAAAAAAGCTTCGCCTTCTAAAGGGATTATTAATCATAATTTTGCTCCAGCTGATTTTGCTCAGCAGTATGAACAAGCAGGCGCTAGCTGCTTATCAGTATTGACCGATCGTGACTATTTTCAAGGCAATGATAGCTATTTGATCCAAGCACGTGCCGCTTGCAACCTCCCAGTACTGCGTAAAGACTTTATGATTGATGAGTATCAGATTTATCAGTCGTATTTGCTTGGCGCTGACTGTATTTTATTGATTATGGCCTGTCTCGATGACAAACAAGCCCTTGAGCTACAAACTTTGAGTATTAAGCTCGGCATGGATGTATTAATAGAAGTGCATACAGCCAATGAGCTAGAACGTGCCTTAAAGTTGCCACGATCGTCACACAATATCTACGGTATTAATAATCGTGATTTGAATACCTTTTCGGTAGACTTACAAAATACGGTTAAGCTAAAAAATACCCTGCTGCAGACCTTAAAGGCTGAAGATACTAACCAACAAGCGGTAATCGTTACTGAAAGTGGTATTCATGGTGCTGACGATATGCGCTTGATGTTCAAGCACGGTATCCAACACTTTTTGATCGGTGAGCAGTTTATGAAAACTAATCATCCTGGTAATGCTTTACAATCCTTACTTGCGAGCGTTGCCACACAAGCGTAAAGTATGGCTTATCAGGTCAATAGCATAATGTTGATAAACTATCAGTAACTATAATACTGGCTATATCTTTAAGCGCTAAACCACTTATAAAATTAGCAGTTTATAGCCTAAAATATTTGTAAATTAGCTTATTTATAAACCAAAACCTTCATTAATCAAATAGAACCCTTAATCATTATGTCAAATTCTCTATTTTCAAAAGAAATGCAAGATCAGCTTAAAGAGTTAAAAGGACAGCTGAATAAAGGTCGTGACACTTCAGCTGCTGACGGCGACAATCAAAAGCCTACAGAACCTGTATCGCTATTGACCCAAAAGCAAGTCAAAAGAACCGTTAAACAGCTAGATAGTGAGCATGTCGACGATGACAAAGTACTGTTCATGCAAGCTATGCATGGCGTTAATCAGCTAGAAGATAAAAATGTACGCTCGGTTACTGGAGCTACCAAAACTAGTAAGCCGGATGCAGCTACTCTCTCAAAGCGTGCTGCTGCTCAAGGTAGTGAAGCCGCTGAGTTAGGAGCCGCTTTATCAGACATGCAAGCTCTACTTAATCCGGTTGCCGCTGAATCAATCTTGTCTTATAAGCAGCCCTCCCTACAGAATAAAGTATTTACTCAATTAAAGCAGGGCAAACTACGCTGGTATGATGCCGTAGACATTCATGGCTGTACTATTGAAGAAGCTCGTGCAGCTATGACCCAACTGCTCAGCCAAGCCAAGCAAAATAACGAAACCTTAGTAAAAATCGTTCATGGCAAAGGCAGCGAAGCTATTCTAAAAACTTGTGTCAACGGTTGGTTACGTCAGCTGCCAGAAGTGCTAGCTTTTTGTTCAGCGCCACCAAAAGATGGTGGCAATGGTGCAGTATTAGTACTGTTAAAGAAGTCTAAACCAGAAGGTGAATAACTGGCTATTTGATTATCTAAAAAGGACTGCTATAGGCAGTCCTTTTTTTAGCTTTGGCAGTTATGAGTGATGCTGAGTTTATAGCAACTTTGACTGCCGTTATCAGCATTGCTCACTAAAGTTAAAGCCCTTAAAACCCTTATAGCTATCTTCATTAACAGTGCAAGCGTTACTGTCATAATATCAGCGCCAAGGCTGATTCCACATCGACAGGCTGTTTCTTTTGGCATGCTGTTTATGAGTAATTTTAAGCTTCTTAAATTTACGTTTTGCCAATATTAGACTATTTATTTTCTTTGATTTGTCTATAATACTATTCTTTTTTTCTAGCTTATGCGTCTGCTTATTATTACCTTTGCT
Source organism: Psychrobacter sp. TAE2020 (assembly GCF_018919485.1). GTDB lineage: Bacteria > Pseudomonadota > Gammaproteobacteria > Pseudomonadales > Moraxellaceae > Psychrobacter. Next base: position 123,095 of record NZ_JAHLMU010000001.1, on the reverse strand, counting down.
TGCGCTACTTTCAGTGCTATCAATACTATCAACACCATTATTAGCATCTGTAGTATTAGCCTGTTGCTTATCATCCATATCAGCATCTTCAGTTAATAAATGCTCCATGGAATCAGTGCTGTCATTGTTACTATTATTAGAGTCTCTGAGGTTATTTTGGTCAATAACTAGTTGCTGTGTGGGTAGCGCATGTTCGACATTATATTTTTTGACTCGGCTTAACACATCAACTAATAATATATCTTGTTTTCCGTAAAACTCGATCACATCAGCTGAGTTGACATAAGCTCGTAACTGGATGACGTAACAGTCTTGACGCAGCTCTAAAATATGGGCCTGATTCCACTCTTCATTGGTTAGTTCATGCTCACCTAGTAGCTTATGCAAATCATTGACCATCTCGAACACTACATCGATGTCAGCATTGCGCTTAATATATAAGTTATGCAAAAAATGGAACATATCTCGCGAGTTGAAATTTTCAATCTGCATTGATGAAAAGTCACCATTAGGCACAGTCACTACCGTACGGTTTAGCGTGCGCACTCGCGAAGAGCGAATACCGATATCAATAACGGTACCTTCATAGGTGCCGAACTTACAATAATCGCCTATGCGTACGGGCGAATCAGCGACTACCACTACACTACCGACTAGATTCTCGATAGTCTTTTGCGCACCCAAAGCTAAGGCTAAACCCCCTACCCCTAAGGCTGCAATACCAGTAGTCAGATCAAAACCTAAGTTGCCAAATATCACAATAACAGCAAAGATTAATAATAACGCTTTAACCACTTTACGCAGCAGACCTAATATCGACACTCGCTCAATATAGTTCTTTCTATAACTTAAATTGACAGCACGGCTAAAAATAACGTCAACCATGCGTAATAGTAACCAAGTTATTGCCAGCCATGATGCTATTTCAGTAAAACGATTGATAGGCTCACGTAGGGTCACCGATATGCCAGCATAAACCATTATCTCCGACAGAATTAGCGCCATAATCACTACTGACAGTGGCAGGATTATCTTGTTAGGTAAGGGTAACGGATCACTACGTATATAAGGATAAACAATTCTTAAAACGTGATACCACAACCACACCATGATATAAGTCAGTAAGAAACTACCTAGTGTCAGTACTAGTGCGGCAACCAAATCAGTAAGCTGATAGCCAAATAACTTTTGGCCATCAATTGAATCAAGAGTATATTGAGATACTAATGTCGGCTCAGTATTTTCTAGTACCTCAGGTATTGAAGTTAACGTTTCGGCAGAAAACTGCCAGTATTGCTCACCTTTTTTGGAGACTACACGTTCCAATAAGATAGGTACACTTTTGTCATCGATATTAATGGTACCTACTTTTTCTTGGTTAGGTAGCAGCTGATCACTCAAATACCCTTCAGGGGAGTTACTCAGCTGTAGATCTGGTAAAAAACGTCCACCAGCATCGAGCGCACGTTTCAGTTGACGCCCCATGGTCGCCGGGTTATCAGATTTAGAAAGATTAAGATAATTGCTGGCAAGCAAATAGTCGTTTTCGCCTAGCGCACTAATAAATCCTTGTACCGTATGTCTTGGGGTATCTCGCCCAAATGAGTCTGGTATTGGCGTGCGTTCGCTTTCTTCTGTACTCCCACCACCCACTCCTAACAGACTAGCCTCAGCAGCAAAGGTACTAGTCGGTAACAGACTGAACAGTAGAGTCAGTAGCAGTAAGCCCAGCAACACAGGCTTTCTTATTAATAAAGTGACTGTAGTTACTGTGCTAGGAGTTACTGTGCTAGGTTTTAAGTGACACTGAATAGACAAAACAAACCTCTTAAGTTAATAAAGTAATACGATTAGCTGATTATAAATCTCATAGCTATGATAGCAACTATTGTTTGCCATAGTCATTCTGATTGTGATGTTTTATATGTGACGTTTTATAGTGGCTAGCAGCGTTTGCAGTCTCAATAAGCTATTAAATCTTCATATCAATACCATGAATATCATTCAAGCTCTACGACCATTATTATCAGTAGCTTACTGATCCACTGATTTAGCCTAGTTTAATGAATTTCTTTCATCTTATAGTGAATAAAAATTAGCTTAAAGTAGTTTATAACTTAGTGTTTTTTGTGGATAATAAACGTAGTTTTGCTTTTCTACTATTTTTTGTAAATTTTAGCCTTAAGTTTGTTACTTTTTGGCTTATTTCTTACTTTTATTGCTTTGGAAATTTCTATGGTTTTATCACGTTCTTCTTCAACTACTTATCTTAGATTATGTATTTTAAGCGCATTTGGCGTATTTGTCATGAGTGCTAGTGCAGCGACTACTGAGTTAGATAGCGTTAGCGATAATGATCTACCACAAGTCGAGCTAGATGAAATCATAGTAACGGCTACTCGTACCCCGACTAAAACTAGCAATGTTATTGCGCAAACTCGGGTAGTTAATAAAGAAGAGCTTCGACGTTTCCAAGGTCAGACTGTGATGGAAGTTTTGCGACGTCAGCCTGGGTTTAGCATTAAACAAGATGGCGGTATGGGCACTAATAGTAACTTCTATCTTCGTGGTTATGACAGTAAGCGTGTATTAGTATTAATAGACGGCATCCGTTATGGCTCAATGTCATCTGGGCAACCCGCTTTAGGCCTGCTTCCTGCTGACCAAATTGATCGCATCGAAATATTATATGGTGCTTCAGGATCTAGTATTTATGGTTCTGACGCTATGGGTGGCGTTATACAAATATTTACTAAAGGTAGCGATGTTGAGCAAACCAACTTTTCAGTTACTGCTGGTGTTGGCTCACATGACCACTATGTATATGGTGCAGCCGCTCAGTTTGCCAATGCTCAAGGTGCAAAACTTAGTCTTTCTGCCAATCGCAACCAAACCAAAGGTATCAGCGCTCTTGAAAACCGACCAGGTAATGATGCAGATGATGATGGCTTTAAAAGTAATAATTTTGCTTTAAATGCTAGCATACCTTTAACTGAAAATATCAGTGTAGGCGCAACTGGGCTTTTCGCTAAGTCGACTACTGAGTTTGATAACTTCAGTTTTGGACCAGGGCCTAACGCAGAAATTGATCAAGAAAACGGTTTAGTGTCAGCATTCTCACAATATGAAAATGATAAGCTAACCGTGCGTTTGTCAGCAGGTCAGAGCTTAGATAAACTAGATAATAAAGTTGGTGATGCCTTTGAAACCAAACAAAAACAAGTGAACTTGATAAGCAGCTACAAATTACCTGTAGGACATTTTCAAGCGGGTGCAGAATGGTTACAGCAGGAAGTAGAGCTCACAGATAACACTCCTAGTAGTAGCGGTAAAGATCAGTATAAAGTCAATGATCGTGATATTAAGAGTGGCTTTGCTGGTTATCAAGTCAATGAAGATGCTTTCGATTTTCAAGCTAATGTTCGCTTTGATGATAATTCGCAGTTTGGCAATGAAACCACTTTTGGTTTTGGTTATGCCGTAAAACTAGCTCCTAGTCTACGTCTTGGTACTAGCTTTGCTACTGGTTATAGAGCGCCTACTCTAAATGATTTATATATTGAAAGTGAGTATTACGTTCCAAATGAAGACTTAAAAGTTGAGAAGAGCAAAAATGTAGAAGTCTTTATTGAGTCTAACACTGCTGTACAGAATACCCGTCTGACCGCCTTTAATAGTGATGTCGATAATCTTATTGATAACAGATACATTGATAGTATTAACAAGTATCAAGCACTTAATATTGATGAAGCAAAACTATCAGGGTATAGCTTTACCTCAGACTGGCAGCTAAGTAATATCTTGTTAGGTGGTCAATATACTCGCACTGAAGCAGAAGAGCGTTCAGGAATTAATAAAGGCAAGCAATTAGTATACCGTCCTAAAAATACTGGCTTAATATATATAGGCTACCGAGCTGCAGACTTTGATATTCGTACTGAAGCGGAATATGTTGGTAAAACTTATAATGTAGCAGACAACAGTACTTTTATTGATGACTATACGCTGTTCAACATTAGCGGTAATTATTATCTTAGCCCAAACCTTACTTGGACCAGCCGTATTAATAACTTAACCAACGTTGACTACTCAACTAACGAAAGCTTCGGTGAATATGCTTCACGTTACAACCAAGACGGCACCAACTTCTTCACCTCACTAACCTATAACTGGTTCTAGGCTCATTTAATCTTAACTAAAACTTGTATTACTAATCAAAAAGGTCATCAATCGATGGCCTTTTTTATGGCTGTTGGTTAATATCAATAACGATTGACACGATTTATCAACATAATCGCTAACTATTTATACTAGCCAATAGGTGACAAACGGTCTGTCATACTTTACAATAACGACCTCCGAGAGGTGTTGCACCATACCCAGTAATCAAGGCATTTAAGTACTAAAGGCCTGTTAATTATTAGTTATGTTAGGCTCGGTACTGTTTAATAGATAGTTATTAGACAGCGCAAATAACGGCACCTGCGTTTTATTCTTTTTATCATTCATTTATTACTGATAGGAGCATATGATGGACGCAGTGTCTAATATACCATCTGTCCACACGCTAGACCCTACTTTCACGGACTATAAAGTTGCTGACATTAGCTTAGCGGAATATGGTCGTCGTGAAATCACCCTTGCCGAAGCTGAAATGCCTGCCCTTATGGGTTTGCGTCGTCGCTATCAAGCTGATCAGCCACTACAAGGCGCTAAAATCGTCGGCTGTATCCACATGACTATCCAAACCGCTGTACTTATCGAGACCTTGATTGCTCTTGGTGCTGAAGTGCGTTGGACTTCATGTAACATCTTCTCAACCCAAGATCATGCTGCTGCTGCTGTTGCTGCTGCTGGTACTCCAGTATTTGCTTGGAAAGGCGAAACTGACGAAGAATACGAATGGTGCTTGCGTCAACAGCTATATGTGGGCGGCGAAGAATCAGGTCAACTTTGGGATGCCAACTTAATTTTAGATGATGGTGGTGATTTAACCGCTCTTATCCATAATGAGTACCCACAACTGCTGGATAACGTCCATGGTATCTCTGAAGAGACTACTACTGGTGTGCATCGCTTGCTTGACATGCTCAATAAAGGCACGCTAAAAGTACCTGCTATCAACGTCAATGATGCTGTTACCAAGTCTAAGAATGACAACAAATACGGTTGCCGTCATAGCTTAAACGATGCCATCAAACGTGGTACCGATATGTTCCTAGCTGGTCGTCGCGCCCTAGTTATCGGTTATGGCGATGTGGGTAAAGGTTCTGCGCAGAGCTTACGTCAAGAAGGTATGATCGTACGGGTATCAGAAGTTGATCCTATCTGCGCTATGCAAGCTTGTATGGATGGCTACGAAGTCTTATCGCCTTATATTAATGGTGACAACACTGGCGGCGCAGAAAACATTAATACCCGTCTACTAGAAGATACTGACATGATTGTTACTACTACTGGTAACTATCACGTCTGTGACAAACATATGCTAGCGGCGTTGAAGCCAGGCGCTGTGGTTTGTAATATCGGTCACTTCGATACCGAAATTGATACGCAGTTTATGCGTGATAATTGGCGCTGGGCTGAAGTTAAGCCCCAAGTTCATCAAATCTTCCGTTCAGACGATGTCAATGACTATTTGATTTTGTTAGCTGAAGGTCGTTTGGTGAATTTAGGTAACGCCACCGGTCACCCATCAAGAGTAATGGACGGATCATTCGCTAACCAAGTGTTGGCGCAAATGTATCTATTTGAAGAAAAGTTTGCCGACTTACCTGTCGATGAGCGCTCTGATAATTTGTATGTTAGAGTGCTACCGAAGAAGCTTGACGAAGAAGTAGCTGCGGCAATGGTTGCGGGCTTCAATGGTACGCTAACTAAGTTGACCAACAAGCAAGCTGAATACTTAGGGGTACCTGTCGAAGGACCTTTCAAGCCTGAAACCTATAAATACTAAGGAGCACGACTGTGAGTAAGCCTGCCGTTTCTTTTGAGTTTTTCCCTGCTAAGTCTGCACAAGGGCATGAGAAACTGCTGAGTACTTTTGATCAGCTCAATAAGCTTGCACCAAAGTATTTTTCCGTCACTTATGGTGCGGGCGGCTCAACTCGTAGTCGTACTTTAGAGATAGTAAAAGATTTATGCGTGCGCAGCAAAACGCCAGTCGCCCCGCATATCTCTTGCATCGGTGATGATAAAAGCGAAATTTCTGAGCTGTTAGACTTATATAAAAGCTTAGGTATCGATCGTCTCGTTGCTTTACGTGGCGACTTACCTTCAGGTCAAGTCGGTATGGGAGAGCTGCCTTTTGCGGTGGACTTAGTCCAGTTCATTCGTGAACATTCAGGCGACTATTTCCATATAGAAGTGGCAGCCTACCCTGAGATGCATCCACAAGCACGTAGCTTTTTATTAGATATTGATAACTTAGTCAATAAATACCAAGCAGGTGCTAATGCGGCTATTACTCAGTTCTTCTACAACGCTGATAGCTATCTTTATTTGCGTGATGCCGTAGAGCAACGCGGCATTGACACAGCAGCTCAACCACTAGTCGCAGGTATCATGCCTATCACTAACTCTAGCAATTTGATACGTTTTGCTGACAGTTGTGGTGCTGATATTCCGCGCTATGTGCGCAAGCAGTTGGCTGATTTTGGTGACGATAGCAAAGCTATTCGTGAGTTTGGCTTTGAAGTTGTTTATCGCCTTTGTGAGCGTTTAATTAGTGAGGGTGTGCCAGCGATGCACTTTTATAGCATGAACAAAGTCGAGCCTAACAAGCGCTTAGTCGAAGCTTTAGGTCTCGCTTCTGCATTGGCGTTTTAAAGTTGCGGTTATAAATAGGCTGTAATACAATGTTTAAAACAACTGGTACTCTTAGGAGCGCCAGTTTTTTTATGAGTGGTGATCTAACAGCCTAGTAACAACACTATAAATGTCAGTGCCAATACTCAATACCCCACTTGGGATAGCTACTAATAATTTGTTATTCGATTAGCGGTAAGGTATTGTATACAGAATATTAAATCCCTTTTTATATTAATAATAGGAATAAGATAAAGTGCGACGTTTTTTCTATGCAGCTAACCTAGATGATATTAATAAAGACAATAATAAGCCTGAAGATCATAACAATAATCGGCCTCATTATCCCAAACTAAACACCCTAGTAATTGGTGCCAGCCTTATTCTGACTGAGACTATCACTCATCATTGGTGCCGTGTACTGCGTGCTAACAGTGGTGAGCGAGGTATACTATTTGATGGTTTTGGTGGCGAGTATCTGGTAGAGCTGGCTACTATAAGCAAAAAACAAGCGACCGCTATTTTACTCACTCACAACACTGATGACCGTACTGCACCGTTTATAAGTAAGATTGGCTTAGTCATTAGTCGCGGTGAGCGTATGGATTATGCTATTCAAAAGTCAACTGAGCTTGGGGTGACCGCCATTCAACTGTTGAGTAGTCATCATGGGGAGGTCCATCTAAAACCCCTGCAAGTAGATAAAAAGGTGGCACACTGGCAGCAAGTCGCTATTGCCGCTTGTGAGCAGTGCGGATTAAATAGGCCGCCCCTTATCATCGCACCAGTGTCTATCGATGCTTGGTTGCAAACGCTAGCCAAGCCAAGTGTGGATAATACTACAAATGGCCGCTCTGATAGTCATCCTAGCAAGGTCATAGGCAACCAAATAGCCGTAGGCTCTGCAATGACAGCGCTCAGTCAAGATCCTTATTACCAGCAATTACAGCAGCAAGCAGACTTATCCTTAATGCTCAGTGTACCCGCAGTAGCCCAACCTTTGATGCCAACTACTTTGTGTAATGTCTTAGCGAAGCCACTGCCTTATATCAACTTACTAGTTGGGCCTGAAGGGGGTCTCAGTACTGATGAGTGTCAGCAAGCACAGCAGGTTGGTTTTGCAGCTTGGCAAATTGGTACACGTGTATTACGAACTGAAACTGCCCCTATCGTAGCACTGGCGACCTTGCACGCCCTTAGCGACCTATAGCAACTATTTAACACTGATTATGGCCTGCCAGGTTTTTATATCCATCTATTGAACTTTTATTTACAATTACTATACTTTCAGTAGATTTTTAATAACGATATTTAGAGTAACTCTGTTTAAACTCTGTCATCCCATGAGCAAAGATTATGAGTACACCATCCCCTATCACCGATTCAATTAAGCAGCAGTTGCTAGCCCAATTTTGCGAAGAACACGATAATGCTATCTCTATATTAGACGCCGATCTTCATTACTTATCAGTTAACCGTGCTTTCGAGGTTATGGTTGGGTACAACTCAGAGTTTTTGTTAAATCGACCTCTTGGGGTTTACGCCACTGAATTTTTATCCCTACGAGATGGCACTGTTTTAAACGACATGATTGGTGATTTGCGTAGTACTGGCCTTTATGCAAATAATGTTTCAATAGCCAATCGTTATGGTCAGACACTCAATTGCTATGTTACTTATCGTCAAATGACTATTGATGATCAAGTGTATTTTATAGGTATGTTTCGTGACATCTCAGCACTAGTTAAAGATAAGGAAAAACTCACTCATTTACTAAACTTTGATCCACTAACAGGGTTACCTAAACGCAAAGTATTCCTAAGTCAAGCCAATCACTTGTTATTAGACAATAGCAGTGAAATATTCATTGTGCGCTTCAATATTAATCGTTATCGCACCCTTGCCTCTAGTATAGGGCTTACTCAGGGCAATAATTTAATAATAGAATTTGTAGAGCGGGTTAATGATATAAAACTAAAACATCTAAAATTTTTTGCCCATTTTGGTTCTGATGATTTTGTCTTACTATTTGACGGCTGTCACAAGAGCCAAGTGAGTCATCAACTGGATAGATTAATGCAAGTTTGTCAACAACCCTTCATAGTAGACTGTTGTTCAAAAGACCAACTGATAAATGCCTATCACAGAGATGAGATAGTAGACTTTAACGGCTTGGTAGATAATAGCTCCTTTAAAAAAATTAATATTTATTTACAGCTGTCCATAGGTATTAGTCATTATCCTAAGAATGATAATCAGCTTATAGGGCTACTGACTAAAGCTGAAAAAGCGCTACAGTATGTCAGGGAGAGTAAAGTCGACGATATCTGCTGGTATCATGCCGATTTGGATCGGTTTATCTCTGACAGCTTACAGCTCGAAGCAGAGCTGCGCGTGGCTATACAGAAGTGTCAGTTTGTACCTTATTATCAGCCTAAAGTGAATTTAAGTACTGGTGAAATTATCGGCTTCGAGGCCTTAGTGCGATGGCAACATCCTACTCGTGGACTGCTAAAACCTTGTCACTTTATTGATGCTATCATTAAGTACAAACTCTCATTTGAGCTATTCTGTCAAATGGCTGTGCAAATTACTAAGCATTTGCAAGCTTGGGAAAATCTGGGCTTTCACAAAAATATCTGTATTAATGCTGATGCCATGGAGTTTAGTCATACCGATTTTTACAACTTCCTTAGTGATTTGTTTAGTAAAAAATTAATTAATCCTACCCAATTAAATATTGAGATTACTGAGTCTTCATTAATGCTGGGTCATGCTAATGTCAAAAAGCAGCTTGAGCAACTCAAAACTTTAGGAGTGGGTCTAGCACTTGATGATTTTGGTACTGGTTATTCTTCTTTGAGCTACCTACAAGAGTATCCTTTTGATATTATAAAAATAGACAAAAGCTTTATTTTAAAAATGGTAAATAGCAGGACTCAGCAAGCTATTGTTAAAGCCATTTTAGACTTAGCTATAGCGCTAGATATGGTAGTTATTGCGGAAGGTATTGAAACTGAGCAACAGCGGGATCTACTATTAAACATGGGCTGTCTCTACGGTCAAGGGTATTGTTTTAGTCCTCCAATACCTTACTTATCCGCTACTAGAATGTTAACTGAGCAGATCAATTTTCGTTAATGTCGAATCCTATAAGGTTAATACTTTTATTATTTTAGCCGATATATGCTTACTTAATCCTGTGCTATTACCTACTAACAGTGATAGTAAATTTTGATCATGTCAATCGTTTTATATTCGCACTTAAGATTTCATCGGGCTTGCAAAATAGGATGCAAGTCGGGTTGATGACTTATCAGTTTTACCTACCAACTTGTATAATTCTCTGCGAACGCCTATCTTTTATAATGAATTCATTATCGTATATTGCCACAAGCTGATGAACAGACTGAATTTTAATAGATCAAAGCCATAGGCCTGAGTTATCACTCCCAATCGTTATCTTTATTAATTTTGCTAGCCTTATTGGCGGTGATTCATTTTTATAATCATCGTTACGATCGTTTGTGACTATTGATAACCCCTAGTCCTAGAGTTATTACTTTCTATTAATAATCCCTTAAATAGCAGTTACAACGCTCTAATTGTAAGCAGACATATCCCTAATAAAGGACAGGAAATTATGCAATATAAAGCCCCCCTACGCGACATGAAATTTGTCATGCATGAACTTCTAAATACTACTGCCCATTACCAATCGATCGCCGCCTTTTCTCATATTGAAGCCGACATCGTAGACAGCTACCTCGAAACAGCCGCCAGCTTTGCTGAGAATGAGCTGTCACCGTTGAATCAGAGTGGTGATGCTGAGGGCTGTCATTTTAATAATGGTGAAGTGACAACTCCTAAAGGCTTTAAGGAAGCTTATAAGCAGTATTGTGATTTGGGCTTCACCTCTTTAACCGCTGAAGAAGAGTTCGGTGGTCAAGCCATGCCAGCCTCTCTTAACTCAGCTATCTCTGAATTCGTGGGTACTGCCAACTGGTCGTTCGGTATGTATCCTGGTCTATCGGAGGGTTGCGTGTCTACGCTTGAGCATCATGGTACTGATGAACAAAAACAAAAATACTTACCTAAATTAGTGGCAGGTGAATGGACAGGCGTCATGTGTCTGACCGAGCCGCAATGTGGTTCTGATCTGAATTTAGTGCGCAGTAAAGCTGAGCCTAATGATGATGGCAGCTACAATATTACTGGCGGTAAGATTTGGATTTCTGCAGGCGAGCATGACATGTCTGAGAATATTATCCATATCGTTTTGGCGCGCTTGCCAAGTGCACCAGCAGGTACTAAAGGATTGTCATTATTTATAGTACCAAAGTTCATGGTCAATGATGATGGTAGCCTGGGTGTACGTAATGCGGTCTCTTGTGGCTCAATTGAGCACAAGATGGGTATCAAAGCATCAGCCACTTGTGTCATCAACTATGACAGTGCCAAGGGTTATCTAATTGGTGAAGAAAATCGTGGCTTAAACTGCATGTTTACCTTTATGAATGTGGCTCGAATTGGTACGGCTATTCAAGGGGTTACTGCCTCTCAATATGCTTTCCAAGGTGCTTTGTCTTTCGCCAAAGAGCGTTTGGCCTTTCGTTCTTTAGACGGTGCTAAATTCCCTGCAAAACCTGCCGATCCTATTATTGTACATCCTGCTGTTCGTGACATGCTATTGACGACTAAAGCTTTTGCAGAAGGCGGTCGCGCTTTGATCTGCTATATGTCTCAATTTGCAGACACTGTAGCCAAAGGCGAAGGCGAAGCTCTTGAATATGCCAATCAGATGCTGTCATTACTCACCCCTATCGGTAAGGCTTTCTTAACTGAAACAGGGCTTGAGTCTGCTCACCACGGCGTACAAGCCTTAGGTGGTAGTGGCTACTGTGTAGAATATGGTCTTGAGCAAAACGTTCGTGACACTACTATTGCCTGCATTTACGAGGGCACAACCCAGATTCAATCTCTTGATTTGATCGGTCGTAAAGTACTAGGATCACAAGGCAAGCTATTGGCTAACTTTACTAAAGTTATCCAACAGTTCTGTGATGACAATGAAAATAACAGTGCTATGAATCAATTTACCGCATCGCTTATCAAACATATCAAGCAATGGGGCGAATTGACCATAGATATTGCTAAGCAAGCTGAAGAAAATCCTGAGGCGGTAGGTGGCGCTGCTGTCGACTATATGTACTTCAGTGGCTATGTGACTTTAGCCTACTTATGGGCGCGTATGGCATTGGTTGCTCAGACTGAAATTGCTAATGGCAACAGTGAGCATGACTTCTATGATGCCAAAATGAAGACGGCGCAGTTCTACTTCGCTAAACTGTTACCACGTACGACTACTTATGCTGAGCGTATCGCTACTGGCGTTGAACCCTACATGAGTATGGATGTTGAACAGTTTACTTTTTAATTGATCATTCAAGCTACCAATAGCCTTTATCTTAATAAAAGCTATTAAACACTTTATTACTGTCAATACACGCATCGGCAATATACTTAGGTATGTTGCCGATTTTGTTAGGCGGTGCTGCCCATAGCGTTAGCTGCTACTAACCTCATCAAGCTTGATCTAGAGTTAGAAACTCTTTATTAGCAGTGCCCTGCCTTAAGCTATTTTTAGTTAATACAAGGTCAATTGATAACTTTTAGTACACTCGTAATTCACGAAGAGATACACACGTTTATACGCTAATTTGATAAACTTTATTTATAGTTTGCGCTCTCTGTTGATACTCAGTTGATGACTATTCATTGCTATTATAAACCCCTATTATCTAAGCATTAACTGTAAGCGCCCTCATTTTATTTATAGTAAACAAAAGGATTTTTTATGTCTGTTTATAATGCACCCCTTAATGACATGCGTTTTATTTTAACGGACGTTTTCAAAGCTCATGAACTTTGGCAAAATAACGATAAGCTTTCTCATGTCGATATGGAAACAGTCGATATGATTTTGGAAGAAATGGCCAAACTATCCAAGAACGTCTTACTGCCTATCAATCGTAGCGGTGATGAAGAAGGCGCTACTTTTCAAGGGGATGGCGTAGTCACTACACCTCAAGGCTTTAAAGAAGCTTATAAACAATATGCTGAGTCTGGTTGGGTAGGATTGGGAGGCAACCCTGAATACGGTGGTCAAGGTTTTCCAAAAATGGTTACTATGCTGACTGAAGAGATGATGTTCACTAGTAATCAGTCGTTTGCGCTGTACCCTAACCTGACCGTTGGCGCGACTATGTGTATGAATGCCGCTGCCTCAGATGAGATCAAGGAAATCTATTTAGAGAAAATGTATGCTGGTGAATGGTCAGGGACTATGTGCTTAACTGAGCCACATGCCGGTACTGACTTAGGTATCATCAAAACCAAAGCTGAGCCTAATGACGACGGCAGCTTTAACATCTCTGGTACTAAGATATTTATCACAGGTGGTGAACATGATCTTACCGATAATATCATTCATCTAGTATTGGCCAAGACCCCTAATGCGCCTTCTGGCTCAAAAGGCATTTCGTTATTTGTAGTGCCTAAATTCTTGGTTAAAGAAGATGGTAGCTTAGGCGCTCGCAACACGCTAGCGGTAGGTTCTATCGAGCACAAGATGGGCATCAAGGCTTCTGCCACTTGTGTAATGAACTTTGATGGTGCTAAGGGCTGGATGATCGGCGCTGAAAATACCGGCTTATCTTCTATGTTTATTATGATGAACTACGAGCGCGTTACTATGGGTCTACAAGGACTAGGGGGTACTGAGCTTGCCTATCAAAATGCGGCATTATATGCGCTTGATCGTGCTCAAGGTCGTAGCGATACGCAATTACAAAGCCCTGAAAAGCCTGCTGACGCCATCATTCACCATGCCGATGTTCGCCGTATGCTATTGAATGCTAAAGCCAATTCAGAAGCCTCACGTTGCTTTGCTATGTATGTGGCTCAACAGCTTGATATTGAAAAGTTCAGTAGCGATCCAGAAGTCGCTAAAACCGCAGCGGCTCGGGTGGCATTATTGACCCCGATTGCCAAAGCATTCTTAACTGATAAGGCCTTGGAAGCTACTATTGACTGCCAGCAAGTGTTTGGTGGCCATGGTTATGTACGCGAATGGGGTATGGAGCAGATCGTCCGTGATACCCGTATTGCTCAAATCTATGAAGGTGCTAATGGTATTCAAGCGCTGGATCTATTGGGTCGTAAAGTGGCTCGCAATGAGGGCAAATATATTGCCAATTTCTTAGGTGAGATTCGCGATTATGTGGCAGCAATGACCTCAGATCACGGTATCAAACAAGCGACTTTAGCGGCAGCAGATACCGTTGAAGAACTTACTAGCACGGTGCTTACCAATATCGGCACTCGCAAAAATGAAATCAATGGCTGTGCTGTTGACTACATGCATGCGGTTGGCTATTTATGCTACTCGTATATGTTTGCGATGATGGTAGAAGCTGCTGATGGCAAACAAGGTAAGTTCTATAGCGATAAAGCCAAGCTAGCTGATTACTTCGTTGGTCGTATCTTGCCACGTATTGATGCCCATGCACAGATGGTTAAAGCCGGCAGTGATCCAATGATGAATTTTGATCTTGAATACTTTAATGTGACTGCTAGTTAATCAAAGCTTAGCCGTTTAACACGGTAGGTATTTTATAAGCATATAATAATGAGGACAGTATAATTACTGTCCTTTTTTTGCTCTCAAAACTATGGTTTATAGAATAAAGCCTAATAAAACAACTACTAACAAAATAATTAACTATCATTGTGATATTCAGCTTAGAATGAAGCCGACAGTCGTACTGAATAACATCCCTAAAAAGCCATATATCTACCGTAAGGTAACTACAATAAAGGGTCTAATGTGTCAGAGTTAAAACGCATTTTACAGCAGATTACTGCTTTGAGTGAAGTACCCGATGCGGCCATTCTTAAACGCTTAATTGATCACCTAAGAGCAGGAGACAAAGAGCCTGCTCTGGCCAATGAAAAGCTGCAGGCGCTTATTGATATTTTGCATAAGCATCCAGAATATGGTAATGGTATTGCCAGCTTTGTATTGAAGCTAATTATCCAATACCGCCAAATTGCTCTTTATACTGATACCGGCATTATGTCGGATCAAGGTTTTTTTAGTAGTCTTCGCCGCTTGATTGGTCATCGGTTTTTGCCGTTATTACCACAAGATGATTCTGTAGTAGAATTGGTCGGCTATCTGTTTGATAAACCTCAAGATGAGCGCTGGCTGGCAAACGTCGAAAAACAAAAATGGGATGAGTTGGTCAGTTTATTAAAAATAAAAGATGATCAACTAAATTTAGTAGCTTCTGTTAAGAATAGTATTCTTAACGCTATAGTTATTTTATCCTATCGAATTAGCGGTATTGGCCTCCACCCTGATTTGATGGAAGCCTATCCTGAAATACTAAACTATTCAGCTGCTTTTGTCGCCCAAAATCAAGAAGCCGTCTTGTTCGTTAATCAATATCGAGAAGCGCATGAGCTGGATACTTTAACTGACATTACTCCTGAACAAGCGATCAGTCCAGCCCCTTTACTAGTGATGTTGGAGCAGTGTGAAGATATTGTCTCTACCATACGCAAACGTATCTATAAGACGGGTATCTCTATCCATTTGACTAATATGATGTTGCGCCTGGATCAAAGTCTACAGCGTGTACGCATCCTAACTGAGCTGGTTGCTGATCACTCTCAAAAGCGTGATCACGCTATTATTGAGATGATTCAAGCCTTAATTGAAACGGCTAATCGTCGCTATAGCATAGGCTATCTGATTGATAACAGTACTAAGCTGCTCTCGCGTAAAGTGACGGAAAATGCTAGTCGTGTTGGCGCAAACTATATTAGTACCGATAAAGCCGGCTATCGAAAAATGTTTCAAAAGGCCTCTATCGGTGGCCTTATTATCGCTTTTATGGCTACCTTAAAGATACTAGCTTATCATCTTGCTCTTGCCCCTATAGGACGAGCATTTATTAATAGTATGATTTATGGCTTAGGCTTTGTCTTTATTTATGTGGTTCATGGCACAGTAGCCACTAAACAGCCAGCGATGACGGCGGCGGCTATTGCTTCTACTATCTCAGACAGCTCTGGCAAAAAATCACATCAGTTGACTAAATTGTCAGAATTAGTAGTGGATATCCTGCGCACTCAGTTCATCGCCATTATGGGTAACGTCATGCTAGCGGTTCCGGTAGCATTGATAATCTCCTATGCGTGGTTGCAATATACTGGTGCGCCAATGATTAACACTAACAAGGCAGCACACTTACTGCATGACCTCGATCCTTTTCATTCGCTTGCTCTACCGCATGCGGCTATCGCTGGGGTCTATTTATTTTTATCGGGACTTATTGCTGGATACTACGATAACTTAGCGGTTTACAATCAAATTGGCCCACGTATTCGTCGTCATTGGTTACTAAAGTATCTGTTACCGCGGTCGTGGCTAGAGCGCTTGAGTGGTTTTGTGGAGGCCAACCTAGGCGCTATCATGGGTAACTTTATCTTTGGAGTATTCTTAGGAAGTACAGCTACTGTTGGCTATATCCTTGGCTTACCGATTGATATACGCCATATTGCCTTTGCTTCAGCGAATTTGGCCCATGGATTATTCAATATTTCATCGTCTCAAGTGAGCTGGCCATTGATTTTAATGTCTATTTTAGGGGTAGCTTTGATCGGCATGGTTAACTTGATGGTTAGCTTTTCGCTGGCACTGTTCGTGGCTCTACGATCTAAAGAAGTGCGTTTCTTTGAATGGGGACGCTTGACCCAACTGGTTGTTAGTCATATCTTTAGCCATCCCTCAGACTTTTTTTGGCCGCGTGATAAGCCTATGAAGTATGCACAGATTGACAGTCAAGGTCGTATGATTTTTGAGGATAGCTCTACACAACAAGGTAATAAACCTATTCCTAATAACTATGTGGTTAGACGCTTATCTGATGTCAAGATATCACCAGATATTGTCAAAGTAGTGGCCCAAGGAATACAATCTAACACTAACATTAATTATGACCAGCAGCCAAGCGACAGCAAGCAGACTATAAAAGCTACGGCGTCCCCTAAGAAGATTGTAGATTTAGACGATGGTCTAATAGATGAGGAACTAAATAGCGTTCCTTATACTGATGATATTCAGTACGATCAGATCACTAAAACCTTGGGGGCAAATGCCAATACTGGCCAGCCGGTAGCTGCTGATCATAAAGCTAGCGGTGATGCCAAAACCCCTTTACCTAAACCTAGTAAGCCCCCTAAACTACCTGATTAATTGGCCTAAAACTGGCATTAAGTGATAATTAGCCTTTAATTAAAAGGATTAGAGGCTTAAATACTATAATAACTAACAAGTAACCACTAAGTGCTTAAGGCTTTGGACAATGAGCGCTTGAGGTAATTACTTTGCCGTCACCTAGGCGATAAGCTAATAAGTAATTACCCCAAACACAACCGCCATCTAGTGCTCGTGCATGAGGTAAGTCAATAGTGCCCTTAAGCGCCGCCCAATGGCCAAAAAGTATTTTGCGCTCACGCGGAACTTGCCAGGCAAACCAAGGTAGATAACCTGTTGGAATAACCTGGTCAAGGCCGGAGGTGAAAGTAAACTCCAATCCCCCATCCTGCTGACATAAGCGCATACGCGTGAAGTAATTAGCGATAGCACGCATCTTGGTAAAGCCATTTATTCCAGCATGCCAGTTATCCGCGCTCTTACTATATAGATGCGGCAAAAGACGCCCAAGCTGTTTGAGACTGCCTTGCAACTGTCCCTCTAGCTGCCGCGCATAGTCTGCTGCTTGTACAATACTCCAATGCGGTGGAATACCAGCATGTACTAATACTGTATGGGCATCTGGATAGGCCAACAGAGGCTGATGGCGCAACCAATTTAACAATTCATTTTTATCATCTGCAGCAAAGATAGGCGCCGTCTTATCCTTTTTTTTCATCTTAGTAGCGCCTAGCCATACTGCTAATAGATTAAGATCATGATTACCTAATACCGTAGCCGCCGCGCCAGTCTCGCACAACACTTTCACATCACGTAGAGTTGCGAGTGAATCCTCACCGCGCGCTACTAAGTCACCGGTAAACCATAATTTATCTTGCTTGGGATCGAAATCTAAAGCTTTAAGCAGCTGTTGATAGGCGCCATAGCAACCTTGTAGGTCGCCGATGACATATTGGTGGCGAAAACTCATAGTGCCTCAAAATCTAAAAGTGGATAAGTAATAATCATAAAATTAAATCTAAATCACAGTAATGCAATCAACCTGCTCTTATAAGCAACTAGCCTTTGCCGGCGCTTTGCTATTAATCTTAGTCTTGAGTCAGCGGTAAATGTAGCTCTACTTGCTTCGCTTGATTGGTCAAAGCCACAAAATCTCTGACACTAAGTGTCTCTGGACGAGCTTGGGGATCAATACTACAAGCAGCGAAGTCTTGCTCGCTAAGGGTTGGTAATAGTGTTGATTTTTTGAAGATAGCCCGTAGTGTTTTGCGACGATGGTTAAAGGTCTCGCGCACTACTATGGCAAAATAATCTTCGTCGGCAGCTACTATTGGCTTATCGACGTGTGGGGTCAGGCGAAAAACAGCACTAGTGACTTTAGGCGGTGGATTAAAGGCACCACGCGGAACGGTTAATAGATAATCAGTATCACAATAATACTGCATAATTACTGACAAGCGTCCGTAAGTCTTACTACCGACGTCAGCAGTGATGCGCTCAACGACTTCTTTTTGAAGCATAAAATGCATATCTTCAATGACATCAGCGTAGCTAAGCAGATGGAACAATATCGGCGTAGAAATATTATAAGGTAAGTTTCCTACTACTCTTAGCTTGCCACGCTCACTACTATATAACTCACGATAATCTACGTGCATAGCATTAGCTTTGATGATCTCAAAGTTAGGGTGGCTATTGGCACCAATACGTATGCGCAAACTATCGGCTAAATCACGATCCAGCTCAACTACAGTCATCGCATCGACTTCAGCTAACAATGGCTCAGTCAACGCTCCCATACCGGGGCCGATTTCGATTAAATTATCATCACGCTCAAGACGTATGCTATCGATGATTTGACGAATAACACTAGCATCATGCAAGAAATTCTGTCCAAAGCGCTTGCGAGGTTGGTGTTTGGCGGTACGCAGACTATTGGCAAGGGTTTTGGCATCAAACGAAGGTTTAGACATAAAGGTTTCTTACTTAATATAATAAAATGGTTTTTGCACTAACTTGCCTTCAAAAGCTTAGCAGTTATCGGTGTCAAATTATAACACAGCTCGAAAGCTGCCTGCATTGTAGCGAAACTATTGATTTATATATATCAAAAAATAACTATTAATACACCGCTAAGGCTTTGTTTGCCATCTCATCAGCCATCACCAGCGCCTGATAAAGACTAGTAGAACTAGCGCCGACACCACCAGCCAAATCAAGCGCAGTACCATGATCGACGGAAGTACGAATATAAGGCAGACCTAAAGTCAAATTAACGGTATCACCAAAGCCGTGCGACTTAAGTACAGGCAGTCCCTGATCATGGAACATAGCGATAACAGCATCACATTCAGCTAGATGTCTAGGCGTAAATAAAGTATCTGCCGGCATAGCCTGTGAAATATTAACCCCAGCAGCTATAAACTCTTGCAATACCGGATTGATAATTTCAATCTCTTCCATACCCAGATGCCCACCCTCACCGGCATGCGGATTAAGGCCACAGACTAAAATACGTGGCGCGGCCAAGCCAAATTTTGTACGCATATCATCGAGGACAATTTGTACGGTTTGCCTAACGTTTTGGCTAGTAATAGCAGCCGGTACATCTTTGAGCGCTAAATGGGTAGTCACTAAAGCGACTTTCATCGATTGATTGGCTAGCATCATAACGACTTTATCACAGCCACTTTGCTGCATAAAAAACTCAGTGTGACCGCTAAACATCGTACCGTCTAATAGCTTGATACCAGCATCGATCAAGGCCGATTTTTGCAACGGCCCTGTAACGATAGCCGCTACCGTATTGTTGATAGCCAGCTGATGCGCTATCTCTAACTGCCGTGCGACCATAATGGCATTATTAATATCAATTTGACCCGCAACAACTGGGGCACCGCAAGCGATGTCAAGTAAGATGAATGCCTTATCAGTAGTCGGCTGCTGCGCTATCTGCGCTATCAGTTCCTCAGTATCTAATTTAGTGTTACCTTCTGCCGCTACTGTCTGCCAAGACGGACAACGGCTTAGTACCCCAGCAGCTAGCAACTTATCGGCACGGGCTTGCATAGCTTCCGCTTCTGCTGTTACCCAAATAGGTCGATCAAAATCTTGCAGCTTACCCGCTTCTGCTAACAGTAGTACTACATCCATACCAATACCAGCAGGCTCGCCAGTGGTAATGAGTAACGGTAATTTGCTCATAAAAATAATCCTTATTTTTGCTATGTATGGTAAATTTTTTTAACTGGTTTTTATTCTTCTATAACATGATAGGCTTCAGGGTTTAGCATTGAATAGCGACTCGCTGATCTATATAAACTTACTAACAGCAGGCTTTAAAATGGCATAATGTGTTAAGCTTTCGCTTTTGATTGTATCATCTATTAACAGTATGCTAAGCGCTGTTTTGGTACAGCTATTATTGGTTTTTTTATAGTAACGTACTATTTATTTTCTATAGCTCTAGCCGTACTTCAGCGCTAATAATGTTGCAAACGACTTTAAAAACCAACTATAAAAACTGAATTTAAAAATCGAGTCTAAAACTGACTCTAACAACTGGGTACTCATGGCAGACACTGATAAAACCGACGACTTGCTCAATCAACAACCGCCACACAATATTGATATCGAAAAGGCGTTGTTAGCCTCACTGATGAGTATTGAAGAGGCTTATGACAAGATTGCAGATATCGTCACCAAAGACGACTTCTATGCTGGCCGCCATCAGCACATTTTTGCGGCTATTGCTCACTTAGCAGCGGTAAACGAGCCTTATGACACAGTGATGGTGCATGACTGGTTAGAGGCACAAAAGCTACTCAAAAGCGCCGGTGGAGATAGCTATTTGGCCGATATATTGAGTCAAAGCCCAGCGACCCTATTTAACTTGACCGCCTATGCCCAGCGAGTTCGTGAGCTATCTACTTTGCGCCAGCTGATAACCACTGGTAATGAGATGCTTAGCCTAGCGTATAATCCAAAAGACCAATCGGTTAGTGATATTTTGGATAGCGTCGAAGCGACTATCTTTAGTATTAACGAGCAACATAATAAACGCGCAGAACAGCGAGGACCAGTCGGTATCACCGCCGTATTGACAAACGTTATTGATAAGATTCAAGAGCTTAAGTCCAATCCTGATGGCATGATTGGCTTACAGACCCCGTTTACTGAGCTCAATAATAAGACTCAAGGCTTGCAGGCCGGTGACTTAGTGATTGTTGCCGCCCGCCCATCTATGGGTAAGACTACTTTTGCAATGAACTTAGCCGAAGGGGTACTATTTAACGAGAATCTACCCGTAGTAGTGTTCTCGATGGAGATGCCTGCCGAGTCTATCGTCATGCGTTTACTGTCCTCGTGGGGTGCGATCAATCAGACTCATTTGCGCTCAGGACAGATGAACGAGGACGAATGGGCAAAGATGATGAATGCTATTCAACATCTACAATCCAAACACTTATACATCGATGACAGTACAGCGCTCCCTCCTTCGGAACTACGCTCACGCTGTCGCCGTATCGCCAAAAACCATGATGGCAAGTTAGGCGCCATCATTGTCGATTATTTACAATTAATGAAAGTCCCTAATCTAGACGGTAACCGTGTAGGAGAAATCTCGGAGATCTCACGCAGTCTTAAAGCCTTAGCACGTGAGCTTGAATGTCCAGTTATCGCCTTATCGCAGCTTAACCGTAGTCTGGAAAATCGTCCAAACAAACGGCCAATCATGTCAGATTTGCGTGAGTCTGGTGCTATTGAGCAGGATGCCGATTTGATTATGTTTATTTATCGCGATGAAGTCTATAACGAAAACACAGATCATAAAGGCGTCGCTGAAGTCATTATCGGTAAGCAACGTAATGGTCCTATCGGTACTCTACGCTTAGCCTTTGAAGGTCAATATACACGCTTTACTAACCTTACTCCCGAGTACTATCAGGGGGTTACTTTCGACGACGAATAATCATTAAAATAAATAGTTTTGATGATAGGTTATGGTCAAAATAAACAACCATGATGATAGAGCTAGCTTTAGCGATACTCCGTTTATAATCTCCGTCTACCACCAGCAGTTGCTATCGAAAGTAAATCGCTGTCAACGAGAACAGCTTTGACTACCCGCTAGGTTAAAATACTGCAATACAAGAAGTCTACTATGCGTACTGCTACCGTAATGATCAAGCCTGATGCCCTAACCCACAACCTAATGCAAGTGAAGAAACTAGCGCCAAAATCTAAAGTGTTAGCGATGGTAAAAGCTAATGCTTATGGCCATGGTATTGCGGTGGCGCTGCCCGCATTACAGCAGGCAGACGGTATCGGTCTTGCTAGCTTTACTGAAGCATTAGAGGCCAGACAGTTAGGTTGGCATAAGACTGTAGGCTTAATCGAAGGAGTGTTTAGCGCCGATGAATGGCAGCAGGCTATTGATAATGACTTTAGTTGCGTGATACATCATCTGCCTCAGCTTCAGTGGGCACTAGATAATGTGCCTGATACCGATAGTCCTACGCGCACAGTATGGTTGAAATACAATACTGGGATGAATCGCTTAGGCTTCGCTGACGATATTATCGTTGAGGTCGCAAAACAGCTGCATCGTGTAGGCTACCAGCTCATTTTGACTACTCACTTTGCCAATGCTGACAACGGCGAGCATCCGCTAAATGCTAAGCAAATACAGTGTTTTTCAGCAGTATTAGGAGTGCTAAAGCAGACTGTCAGCGCTGATATTAAAGCCTCATTATGTAACTCAGCTGGGATAGTAAACTTTCCTGAGCATCATTATGATTGGGTACGTCCGGGCATCATGTTATATGGTAGCTCACCCGTAGTTGACAAACGGGCTGATAAGCTTAACTTGCAACCAGCTATGAATTTTAGCGCAAGGATTATGGCGATACAAACTGTCAAAGCTGGCACCGCTATCGGCTATGGTAGCCACTGGCTCGCCGAGCAAGATACTAAGACGGCGCTAGTCAGCATTGGCTATGGCGACGGCTATCCGCGCGTAGTGGCTGACTGTGCTGAGGTCTGCGTAATAGATTCCAGCAGCGGAAAAAGCTATCGCTGTGCTATACGGGGGCGAGTAGCTATGGATATGATCACCATCGATATCAGTGCTATTCCTGAGAACATCGCTTTGGACAGTCAAGTAGTACTTTGGGGTGACGCTCCTCATGTCGATGAAGTAGCAGCATACGCTGGCACTATTGGCTACGAGCTACTATGTAGGCTTAGTTTACGTCCGGAACGACGGGTCTGCTCGAGCTTATAAATTGGATTTAAATTGGGCGTTTACATTAAAAGTAATTCCGCTATACTAAAAGTTTGTTATCGTTATAGTCCGGCTGTATATTCTATGGCCACTTACCTGCAAAATGCTTTGGTTACAGGCTGACAGCTGCAGTAATTATTGACTACTGATAACGTTTTATTTCACTGATCGTGATCGACTGCTAGGATTGCTATGAGCTTGCGCCATTTTTTGACCTTATCTGATTTGAGTAAACAAGAACTAGAAAATCTAATCAAACGTGCCAGCGAACTGCGCAAAATGCAGCATGCTGGTGAGATTTATCAACCTTTCGTTGGTCGTACTCTAGGTATGATCTTTGAGAAATCCTCTACTCGTACTCGTATCTCATTTGAGACTGGGATGGGTCAATTCGGTGGTAGTGCGATATTTTTATCACCCAATGATACTCAGTTGGGCCGTGGCGAGCCGCTTGAGGACTCAGCTCGAGTCATCTCTAGTATGGTCGATATTATTATGATTCGTACCTTTGGCCATGAAAAGGTTGAAACCTTTGCTGAATACTCAAGTGTGCCTATTATCAATGCTTTGACCGATGAGTTTCATCCTTGCCAGTTGCTTGCTGATATGCAGACTTATTATGAGCATCGCGGTAGTATTGAAAATAAAATCGTCACTTGGGTTGGTGATGGCAATAATATGTGTGCCTCATTTATGCAAGCTGCCCATCAATTTGGTTTTGAGCTAAGAATAGCAGCGCCTTATGGTTTTGAACCAGATGCTGTCCTTATGAAACGCTTTTCACATTGCGTCAGCTTAGTCGAGAACGTACAAGATGCGGCAAAAGATTCTAATTTAATTGTGACGGATGTCTGGGCCAGTATGGGTCAAGAGTCAGAACAGAATACTCGCGCCCGTAGATTCGCCCCTTACCAAGTTACGCCATCATTATTAGATAAAGCCGATCCTGAGGTTTTGTTTATGCATTGCTTGCCTGCACATCGTGGCGAAGAGATTTCTCATGATATGCTCGATGATCCACGCTCAGTAGTCTGGGATGAGGCTGAAAACCGTCTACATGCCCAAAAGGCTTTGATGGAATTTTTATTAAAAGATAAAATTAAGTTGTCTGTATAAAGTGATTCCCTAATACTGACAGCATATAAAATAATATTGGCAATCTATAAAATCTCTAAGACAATAACACAATCTAGTAACCCAGTACCATAAATAAAAAGGCAGACTGTTGCTGTAGTCTGCCTTTTTATGGTTTAAATATCTTATATAAAACGTTTGGTTTTATAAAATTCTTATCACTTTAACGCCTTGTAGCCTTAGAATATACAGCCTTAACGCATTAAGGTTTGTACCCCATTGCTACTTGCCTTTAATAAAACATCGGCTTGATTGGCCGCAAAGATACCGTTGCAGACTACTCCAACGATATTGTTTAGTTGCTGTTCCAGTGCGCTTGGATCACTAACATCTAAGTCATAAGTATCCAATATAACATTACCATAATCGGTAATAAAGTCTTCACGATATACTGGTTCTGCACCCATCTGTGCTAACTGCCTAGCCACATAAGATCGTGCTTGTGGCAATACTTCGATAGGGACCGGGAACTCGCGCCCTAATATCTCGACGCTCTTACTGTCATCAACCATACAAATGAATTTTTTTGAGGCGGCGGCGACTATTTTTTCACGAGTCAATGCGCCACCACCGCCTTTAATCAGTTGTAAATTGGCATTAACTTCATCGGCACCATCGATATAGACATCTAGAGTACCAGCAAAGTTTAAGTCGATAATATCAATGCCAAGCGCACGCAGCTTGTCTTCGGTCACTTGCGAGCTGGCAACCGCACCGGCTAGCCTGATTGTAGGTAATAATTCAATCAGACAATTGACCGTACTACCTGTCCCTACACCCAATATCATATCTTCTTCTATGTATTGTAGTGCGGCTTTGGCAGCGGCTTGCTTTTGTGCGTGCTGATCACTCATGATAGGTCCTTGGCGGAATAGAAGTGGGATGAATGCTGTTGGCGAATTCCTGGCTATTATAACTGATAGCGATAAACGATGGCTACGCTTGATGTCAGCTCAATCTTCTAACGAACCCACTATGATAAATAATTTTGTGCGCAAACCTTGCAACATGATAGGAATCAGCATAATCTAATCTATTTATTTTTTATACTAACTTATCGCCTGTTAATTCATCACTGAGATTAGGAACCACTATGCTGTCACATTGGGTACGAGCTATTTTACAAGCCACTGTTTATGATGTTGCCATCCAAACCCCACTTGAGGCTGCACCTAAGCTTACCCAGCGCTATAACAATGACATTCGCCTAAAGCGTGAAGACTTGCAGCCGGTTTTTTCCTTCAAATTACGGGGTGCTTATAACCGTATCAGTCAGTTGAGTGAACAACAAAAAGCGCGCGGCGTTATTTGTGCTTCAGCCGGTAACCATGCTCAAGGCGTCGCCTACTCTGCTCGCAAGCTTA
This sequence comes from Psychrobacter sp. TAE2020, assembly GCF_018919485.1. GTDB lineage: Bacteria > Pseudomonadota > Gammaproteobacteria > Pseudomonadales > Moraxellaceae > Psychrobacter. The sequence goes on along the minus strand of NZ_JAHLMU010000001.1, from coordinate 97,219 downwards.
ATTTAAAAAATATTATTGTGATGCCAACGACTACTCCTGATATTAAAGTCGATGCCGTTAAAGCACTTGGCGGTAATGTTGACTTATATGGCGACAGCTTTGATGAAGCTAACCGCTATGCCATTGGCCGTGCTGAGAGGGAGGGACTAACCTTTGTACCGCCATACGATGACGAGCTAGTGATCGCCGGACAAGGTACTATTGGCCTTGAGCTGACTCAACAATGGCGTAATATGGATTATGTCTTCGTAGCAGTAGGTGGTGGCGGTCTTATCTCAGGTATTGCTGCCTTTTTGGGCGAAGTAGCGCCACACGTCAAAGTTATTGCTGTAGAAGCTGAGCAATCCGCTTGTCTAAAAGCTGCTTTGGAAGCTGGTAGCAGAGTAAAACTCGAACAAGTCGGCTTATTCGTCGATGGAGTAGCAGTTGCTCAAATCGGTGAACTGCCTTTTGATGTTGTGCGTATGCAAAAGAGCGATAACTCAGGGCCAGTAGTAGAGCCTGAAGTGATTACTTGTACTAATGATGAAGTCTGCGCGGCTATCAAAGATGTATTTGAAGAAAACCGCAGTATCGTCGAGCCAGCTGGCGCATTATCTGTTGCTGGCATGAAGAAATATATCAAAGCTCATGACCTACAACATAAAAACTGCGTAGGCATTATCTGCGGCGCTAATATGAATTTCGATCGCTTGCGCTATATTGCTGAGCGTACTGAAATTGGTGAGAAAAAAGAAGCTATCTTTGCGGTCACTATTCCCGAAAAAACAGGGGCATTTTTAGATTTCTGCCGTAGCTTGCATGGTCGTAACATCACTGAATTCAATTACCGTGCTGATAACAGACAGTCACCAGATTCAATGGACCCTGCAGCAATCTTCGTCGGCATCGCTTTAAAAGAAGGCGAAAAAGAGCAGCAAATTATCAGAGCGCAATTATTGGAAGATGGCTATACCGCTCATGACTTAACCGATGATGATATCGCTAAATCTCATATTCGCCATCTGATTGGTGGCCATGCTCATGTAGAGAATGAACAACTATTAAAGATTTCTTTCCCTGAGCGTCCGGGCGCTTTGCTTAGCTTTTTAGAAAAGCTGGGCAATGATTTTAATATTACTTTATTCCACTATCGCAATCATGGGGCTGCCGAAGGTCGAGTGTTAGTAGGCTTGCAAGCTTCAGAGAGTAACTCACGCCAGCTACAAGATGCCCTTCTTGATATCGGCTATGACTGTACTTTACTTAATGATAACATTGGCTATCGATTATTCTTGAAATAGTCTTTGAAAACAGCTATTTATATAAATATTTTAGGTTTGAATAAGTCTAGTGGATATAATTTTTATAAATTCGCTAGGCTTATTTTTAAGTTATTAATGCTAAGAGTTTAGATTAGTAATAATTCATCATTATTTTTAATAAAATGGATTTTTGAAAAGCAGCCCCTCTTTTAATTGCTAAATAAAACACCATTATGAATATAGTTTATTGATATCAGTGAGGTTTTGATGAAAAAACATAATAAAAATCATGATCAGCCTAGTCATAGTCAACCTAATGAAGTACGCATGCGTATCGATAAGTGGCTATGGGCAGCGCGTTTTTATCGTACTCGTAACCTTGCTAAAGAAGCTATCGAAAGCGGGCGCGTACATTATGCAGGCAGCCGAGTCAAAACCAGTAAAGAGATTGCTGTTGGTGATGAGCTGCAGATTCGTCAAGGCTCTGCGACAGCTATGACTGAGAAGACGATAATAGTCGAAGCCTTAACTGTGCAACGTGGCAATGCAACTGCGGCGCAAGTGTTATATTCAGAAACTGAAGAGAGTGAAGAACGCCGAGCCTACTATGCCGAACAGCGTAAGCTTGCTAACCTTGCTCGCCCTGACAATAAGCCCAACAAAAAGCAACGTCGTGATTTGCAGCGCTTCAGAAATGATCAAGACTAGCTTAATGTCTGTTATTGGCAATTTGTCTAGTTAATCCTCTATATTTTTAATACCCTGTCTATTAGAACCAACTGTTTTAATGGACATCATTTTTTAACCGATAGACTTTTTTAATTAACAATATTAACTATCTAAGTAGTTTAGGCCGTTCATCATTCAATACTATGGACTATTAAACCGGTAATTTTGCGCTCTCAACAAGCGCTATAAGTGACGCAATTGATTGCTAGCTATCCTTGCCATTGTTAGTATTAACCGTTACGCTAGGCATTCAATTTTAGGCTGGCAAGCCGCCTTATAGAACTCGGTTATTTGCCGTCTATTTTTTATAATGATTAGGGCTTGTTAAACATGCCTAAGTCTCAATAGGTTACTTTATGCTGATTAAAGCTTCTGCCCCCTCTTCTGTACTATTGGTTTGTTTAGGGAACATTTGCCGCTCGCCTACCGCCGAAGAGATATTTCGTCAGCAGACGGCGATTGCTGGACTGGATATGAAAGTTGATTCTGCTGGTACAGGCGATTGGCATATAGGTCACTCACCTGACATACGTGCGCAGCGTCATGCTAAGTCTAATGGCTATAACATTAGCAAGCTAATAGCACGTCAAGTGACTAATGATGACTTTACTAACTTTGATCTTATCTTAGCTATGGATGCGCAAAACTTAACAGATTTGCAGCTGATAAAAGATAGCATTGAAGCCAGTAATGGCGCATTAAAAAAACCACTGGCACGGCTAGCCTTATTCAGTGAAGAAGACCCTACTTATAGTGGCGATGATGTCCCAGATCCCTATCAAGGTAACGCCGATGACTTTGAAGAAGTTATCAGACGTATTGAGTCGAGTTCTCAAGCTTGGATTGAGAGTTGGAAAACCAGTTAAATTCAATCCTGTTCAGCACTTCTGCATTGATCCTTACTGAGTCAGCGCTTATTGTCATCACTGCATTTAATACTAGAGTGCTATAGTTGTTCTATCAGCGCTCTATTTTTTGCAGGGTATATACGCCACAATAAGCTGCAAAACTCACCTCGATAGCGCAGAGTTATGAAGGGCGCTATTTTATTTTACACCGTCTATATAACAATCGACGTTAGCATTTTTACTTATCGAACAGGTCGCCTTATGATCACTGCTTTGTGCTCTGACTCTACTGCTCAAAACATCAGCACTGATGCTGATTTGTCACAGCTCAATACTATGGCATTAGCTTGTGTGGCTGATACTGCAGTGCTTCTCCATACTGAAACTCAACTCGACGAATTTATGGCCAGCTATGCTATAGGTAACCAGGCGGCGCAGTCGTTATTAGTGTTGTCTGGTGGCAGCAACGTGCTGTTGCCTGATCGACTAAAAGCTATTGTATTACGGCCTTTAATGACTGGTATTACTGTACTACATAGTAGCGCAGAATATGTCGATATCGAAGTAATGGCTGGTGAGAACTGGCATGACTTAGTCGTTTATACTGTCAATAAAGGCTGGTATGGACTGGAGAATTTAGCCTTAATACCAGGCTTAACTGGTGCAGCCCCAGTACAGAATATTGGCGCTTATGGCGTACAGCTAGAAGACTGTATGCTGTCTGTACGCGCGTATCATCTACCCACTCACACTTGGCATGACTTGTCAGCGGCTGACTGCCAGTTTGGCTATCGCGACAGCATATTTAAACGCACTCCCAACACTTGGCTTATCAGTCGGGTAAGCTTTCGACTGCATACTGATGCCACTAAGGTTTCTGCTAGCTATGGCGATGTAAAAACCGTCGCACAAGATTATGCTCAGCAGCAAGGACGCCTGCATCCTTCGCCACTAGATGTTATGAAGGCTATCATTGATATTCGTCAGTTAAAACTTCCAGACCCTAAACAGCTACCCAATTGTGGTAGCTTTTTTCAGAATCCAGTCATTGGGCAAGCACAATTTACTGAGCTAAAAGCTAGCTATCCTACTATCATCGGCTACTTATTACCTGATAACAAAGTTAAAGTAGCTGCCGGTTGGTTGATTGAGCAAGCAGGACTGAAAGGTGGCGGTATCGAGCCTATCCTTACTCATCAGAAGCAAGCCTTAGTGCTAACCAATCACCGCCCCTATCTAGCTACTCAAACTGAGGTAGCTCGAGCTCAGGCCTATATTGCCGACTCTATTTATCAGAAATTTGCCATAACTTTAGCGCGTGAGCCTGTATGGGTTGATGCCGATGGGTCAATTGGATCCAGCGACCATGAAGTCTAAATCCCTTTGGTCGCTGCGTTTATGGCGCTATTATCTGCGTTCAGCTGAGCGTACCATCAAGATATTTCGTATTATTAATATTACCTTTGTGCTCGGCTCTACTATTATTATCATTGTCCTAATCAGCTTATTTACTCCTTTGTTCTCAAGAGCAGTGGTTTATCTATTGCAGCATTTGCCGCTGCCTACTATGAGGGGGGCAGCGATGAGCTCACCTCCGACTGCCTATGTAATACTTGGTGGTGGCCTGACCAACGATGCTGATAACGACATTATATTGAATCGTTATAGTCTTAGTCGGGTACGTACATTAGCTAGCGCTTATCATGACTTGCCTCTGCCTGTGGTGCTTAGTGGTGCTGAATCACCTTGGATGGGACAGTGGCTTATGGAACATGGTATAGATGGTTTAATCAGTGAAAATGCTAGTATGAATACTTGCGAAAATGCCCGATTTACCGCCAAACGCATCCCGCTACATCATATTTATTTGATCACCGATAGCTATCATATGGCACGTGCACGACGTCAGTTTGCGCTCAACAATATAAATAGCACGCCGATCAATGCGCCCCTACCTTTGCCTCGTGATTGGATGCAACCGGCACAGAACTTAAGTCATTCAAGACGTGCTGTTTATGAAATTGCCGCTTATTTACGTGATGTATTACGTCCACAGTCTAACTGCCGTAGCGCTGAAGAAGTCAGTATTCAGCAGCTACTAACCCCTAGAGGCAAGGCTGCCAAACCTCTGTCTGAAACTCTACTCTAGGCAAGAGACTTCTTTTACTTAGCTCATTTCATCAATCAGTAGATAATAGGCGTATAATACAGATTATCACTTATAGCTGAACGGCTATCCAAAAGGACTACTATGCTCAGTATATTCTTGTTAATACCTTTGAGCTTGATGCTATTTGTAGTGGCTATTTGGGCGGTGCGCTATGCGGTCAAATCCAATCAGTTCGAGGATTTAGACAATGCCTCGCAGCGTATTATCCTAGATGATCGCCAAGAGCGTCGCCAGACTATGCAAATGCATACAGCAGCTACTGATAAAGATGTTGACTCTAATACTCAACAATCCACTTTGCAAAACAACGCTATTCAGCCAAAAAAAGCTGATACTGATAACGATTAGCTGCAATATTGCTCCTACCACACTAGTTTATGATAAGAGATATGCTCTATGACTACTGCTTTACTGATCGCGGCATTATTTATGGGGTTTTTTGGTTCGCCCCATTGTTTAGGTATGTGCGGCGGACTAGTAGCTGCTTTTAGTTTATCCATGAAAGACGTCAGCCCTGCCAAGCGCCGAGCTTTGATTGCCACTTATCATATTGGTCGTCTGCTCAGTTATGCCTCTTTAGGATTGATTGCTGGTCTTCTAGGTACTGCCGTATTAGCGCCGTTAATGGTAGGTAATAATATTCCACGGATTCTACTAGGGTTAGTCTTAGTTTTCGTTGGCATGACTATGCTTGGCTTGCCCTTCTTGACTAAGCTTGAACGCTTTGGCATGCGCTTTTGGCAGGCGCTAGCCCCTCTACGCAAAAAGGTCTTCCCTCTGACTACTTTCCCACGAGCTTTGACTGCTGGTCTATTGTGGGGGTTCTTACCTTGTGGTTTAGTATATGGTGCCCTACTCATCGCGGTTGTCGGTCATGATCCCTTGACTGGTGCTGTATTGATGTTTGTCTTTGGTTTAGGTACCGTCCCTATGTTGGTGGCTACTCACAAAACTGTAGGCTGGATGCGCAACCAAATTGGTCGTTTGCGCTTGCGTCAGTTGAATGGTGCTATCATGGTAATATCAGGATTGGCAGTCGTCGTCGTACCTTTGGCTATGACTACTATGCATGGAGGCCATGATATGTCTTCTATGTCTGACTCACAAATGGCAGATATGCCTATGCATCAGGGCATGGATGCAACTATGGATCATAGTAACCATAATATGCCAGCCGCTGCTGATGCTAAGCAAGATATGGACCCGAATATGGATCACAGCATGCACGATATGACTGATGGCAGTATGACTAAAGACCATATAAATAATGAAAAATAAATACTTTAACTTCTATTACTCCTCTCATAAACAATAGCTGCAAAAAGTAATATCTCGCAAAACAACAAATTTAAAAAATAATTTTAAAAAGCCCTCAACGTCATCAGCAACGTTGAGGGCTTTTTATTAGGTTAGCGACTGGATTTAGTTTTCAATACCCATAGATTACTATTCTTGCCACTGCTCAAGAGTGAACTTAGTATCCAAGTGCTTCTCAAGGGCTGGTATATTAAAGGCATCATCCTCACTAACGAAACTAATACTAATACCTGTCTGCCCAGCTCGACCAGTACGACCAATACGATGGACATAATCGTCTGGCTGATCAGGTAAAGTATAGTTCACTACATGACTAACATCATCAACGTGGATACCACGTCCAGCTACGTCGGTAGCTACTAAGACTGTGGCGTGACCATCCTTAAAACGCTGTAAATATTTTTCACGTTTTTGTTGGATCACATCCCCTGATAACATGACTATATTATACGCTTGACGTAGCTTGTGATATAAGCGCTTAACTTGATCCTTACGATTGGCAAAAACGATTACTTTTTCTACATCCTTGTCATTAATAATACGTTCCAAGGCGGCCAATTTCTGACTCTCTGTTAGTAAATAAAAGCGCTGATCGACTAGCTCGCTAGTCTTATGCTCAGGCTCAATCTCCACGAACTGGGGTTCGTGTAACCAGCGATAAGCCAAGTTCATAACATCTTGATTAAAAGTGGCAGAAAACAATAAGCTTTGACGCTCAGTATTGGCAGGCATACGCCCTACTAAACGCTTGATATCAGGAATAAAGCCCATATCGAGCATACGATCTGCTTCATCAAGCACTAGAACTTCGACTCGATCAAGGTAGACCATACCTTTATTCATAAGATCAATTAGGCGTCCAGGAGTGGCGATTAAGATATCAACATAGTGACGCTCTAGCTCGTGCTGTTGAGTCTCATAGTTAGTGCCACCCATAATACAAACACTGTGTAGAGAGGTATATTTGGTTAGCTGCACACAGTCATCAAAGATTTGCTGAGCCAGCTCACGCGTAGGAGCCATAACTACAGCACGCGGCTCGCCTAGATAGCGTTGCTCATCACTAGTAAATGGGCGATTAAGCAGCGCTTCCATGATAGTAATCAAGAACGTGGCTGTCTTACCAGTACCTGTTTGCGCTTGTCCAATGGCATCTTGATGAGCCAGTGTGTGTGGCAATATTTGCGCTTGAATAGACGTCAGTTCAGTAAAGCCCAAATCACTAACAGCACGTAATGTTGCATTTGAGAGTGGCAAATCGGTGAATGTGGTAAAATTACTCAAAAGTTTTCCTTATTTATTCAATAGGCTCGTTAAGCCCTCGTAGCACTTATCTAACGTAGCGCTTACTTAAAACCAAAAAAAGCCGAGCCCAACTGTCTGTAGATCATTAAAAAGGCAGCAATCATTGCTACCTTTCTAAACTAAGACAGGCTCGACACAGTAGTATAGCAGTAGTTTAGGCCAATATTAGGGCAAAACGGCTATAACCACTAAATAGATTATTCTTCTACTTTTCTAACTTCTTCAGCTTGTAAGCCTTTTTGACCTTCGACTACATTGAACTCAACTTTTTCGCCATCTTTTAAAGAGCGATAACCATCACCTTGAATAGCGCGGAAATGGACAAAGATATCTTCACCGCTATTGCGCTGAATGAAACCAAAACCTTTTGAATCATTAAACCACTTGACGATACCTTGTTCGCGATCTGACATAATATTACTTCCTAAAACAGTGCTTAGCCCCAAATTCCTTTGCAACATTGCATATAAACGGGGTCCAAGATCATAAAATAAAAACTTAGTAATGCTTACTTAAAAATAACTGACTTTAAATAAACACCTCAAAAGTTATAGTGACATCTGCTTTTATCATTAATAAATTAATATAAACAGCTTCTCAATAATGAGACGATATGTCCTACCGCATTTATTATTGACCGCTTGGCCCTTTAAATACTGGCCCACATCTTGTCAGTAACAAACTTGCAATATTTATCGCATAAAAAATATCATAGCACGGGTTTTTAGTAACATAAAGCCTTTTAACATGATTTAAGATGAGTTAGTAAATTTTCCTGTAATTTTTTTATGCTTGGCTAATTGAGCTGTTATCATAAGCAGTCACAAAGGCAAATGGCCCTTACACTGCTCTCTGGCCCGTTTATTTATTTAATGACTGATAATAATAACAATTATCCCTTACTGCTCTGTTTTGAGACTCTAATGATCGTCTTTAACGCAACTGAAGCATTAATAGACGCTTTCAAATAGCAAACTTACTTATAACCCACTCGATAGCACTGTATGGATACTGATATGCCCAAACTAAACCAAAAATTACTGTTAATCAACGGCGTCAACCTCAACCTATTGGGCAAACGTGAGCCTGAAATTTATGGTCATACTACTTTGACGCAGATTGAGACCGGTTTAACGACTCTTGCCGCGGAGCATAATATTGAGCTGATTTGTATTCAGTCTAATCATGAAGGCAAGCTAGTCGATGATATCCAGAATTATGGCTTACTTACTGGTGCTAAGATGCAAGTGGATGCCATTATTATCAATCCTGCTGCCTTTACTCATACTTCAGTTGCTATACGAGATGCGTTATTGGCAACTCAGAAGCCATTTATTGAAGTGCACTTATCTAACGTCCATGCTCGTGAGAGTTTTCGCCAACATTCTTATTTGAGTGATGTGGCTGTGGGAGTTATCAGCGGTCTCGGCTCACTAGGTTATCAGATGGCCTTAGAGTACTGGCTAACTAACTTATACCAGCTAAACTTAAAGCCCTAATTAACTTGATAACTTACTACTGTACTGATGCTGCATTGGTCCTGTACTAGTTCCGCAGTGAACTTGCACTGAACTCTACTAGTCAATTGGCTAAAGGCTGACTAAACTAGCTGAGCAATTGAATAATGGCTAACTAAAAAATATCTTAGTTTGTCCTTGCAATGATCTTGCTAGGTCTGCACTTATATAAAGCGCAACCCTTAAAACCAATGGCTTAAAATTAGCTCTATCAAACCTAGGTATTGCAATGAGTTTAGCGCTACTAAATAAACGGTATGCTGCAAGCTAGCAACTCTATAATTAACAAACCTCTATATGGTGATATGAATGGCAAAGTCGTCTGGAAAACGCTTTATGAAACTCGCTGGTATGACTGCAAGTATCGCAGGTAAAGCGGCGAAAAACTCATTAAAGCACCTCTCTAGTGACGAAGAGAAGCGCTTGCAAGCACGCTCAGAATTGATGCAGGATGTAGGTATTCAGATCGCTGAAACCCTCGGCGAGATGAAAGGTGCGGTAATGAAAGTGGGTCAAATCGCATCGCAGTATAAAGATGTGTTTCCACCTGAAGTGGCAACAGCACTGGAAAAACTGCAAAAAGATGCGCCCCCTATGCCTTATTCACAGATCAAAGCACAAGTTGAGCGTGAGCTAAAAGCACCTATCAGTGATCTATTTATCAATTTTGAACAGCAGCCTTTTGCCGCAGCTTCCATTGGCCAAGTGCATAAAGCCACCTTACCTTCTGGTCAAAAGGTAGTCGTAAAGGTTCAATACCCTGATGTCGATGAAAACTGTGATAGTGATCTAAAACAAGTACGTATGGCGTTAAAGATAGCCGGCGTCCTTAATATGAGTCGTGAATTACAAGATAAGCTGTTCAATGAAATTCGACAAAGTCTACATGATGAGCTTGACTACACTAAAGAAGCTCATAACCTACAAGTATTTGGGGCTTTTCATGCCAATGATGATGGTCTTATTATTCCTAAAGTGATCGATAGCCATTCAGCTAGACGCGTGCTAACTTTGACTGAAGAAATGGGCGAATCTCTTAGCGTAGCGGCAACTTGGGATAATAATATCAAGCAAAAAATTGCCACACGCTTATTTCATTTTAGCGCCGGTCAGTTGTTTGGCTTATATCGAATGCACTGTGATCCGCATCCTGGCAACTTTGCTTTTCGAGAGGATGGTAGTGTGATTGCTTATGATTTTGGCGGTATTCGTAGCTATAGCGACAGTGAAGTAAAGCTATTTCGCCGCTTTGCTCAACATGCTGTGTCGAGCGATGTTACGGCTCTTGAGCAAGACTTAATCGCACTTGGTGTTCGCCGTGATGACGACAAAGACGTTCCCGGTGAGTTTTACCAGACTTGGTTAAGTATCGGCCTTAAACCGTTATCTGTCCCCCCTTACCAAGAAGGGCCGTTTGACTTCGCTCATAGCCAAGTACACCATGAAGCTATTACCCAAATGCGCAGCTCATTAAAGTACTTCGGTCAGTTCCAGCCTTCAGCGACTACTATGATGCTCGATCGCACGGTATCAGGACAGTATTGGAATTTAGTCAACTTAGGAGTAGAGATTGATCTGTCATCATTGGTTGTCGAATATCTTGATAACCCTTGATAACCCTATGTATCGATGATAATCATCGCAACTGAGCTAGCCACAACTCTATAGTGATGAGAGTATCGTTCTATTAGTGATGCTTTATTGATGTGATAAAAAACATTAATAAGCATTAATAACTAGCATGACTATTATCTATAATTGTTGATAATGGCCTATATATGCAACGCATGACCACAGCGATCACAAAACTCGGCATTTATTGCATGACCAAATTTACCACAGTTAGGACAAGCAATAGGATTTAGCTGTGGGCGCATATTACGTGCCAGCTCAGCAGTAAAAATACCTGTCGGTACGGCAATGATTGAATAACCCGTTATCATTACCATAGATGCAATCGCTTGCCCGATTGGGGTTTTAGGTGACATATCACCATAGCCGGTGGTAGTTACTGTCACTACTGCCCAGTAAATAGATACAGGTATACTAGTAAAGCCATTTTCCGGCCCTTCTACTACATAGATAATAGAACCAAAAATAGTCACTAACAGGACCAAAGATAAGAAAAACACGGTGATTTTTTGTTGGCTAGTTTTCAGTGCAGAGGCCAAAAATCCGGCTTGTTGCATGTAGGCTTTAAGCTTAAGTACTCGAAATACCCGTAGAATGCGCAATATTCGAATGACTAATAGATACTGTACGCCTACGAATAGCAGACTTAAATAGCTCGGTAATACTGATAGTAAATCCACTACCCCAAAGAAGCTAAACATATAACGAAAACGATTGGGGGCAGAAAATAGTCTCAACCCATATTCAATAGTAAATAGAATAGTAAAGAACCATTCTGCATAAAAGAATATAGTGCCGAATTGCAAGCGCATATATAATACGCTGTCAAGCATTACCACCGACACACTAGCTAAAATGGCAATTAATAATACAATATCGAAAAACTTACCCGAATGAGTATCAGTTCCTTCAATAGTAATATGAATGCGATTGCGCAAATGGGTGATGGCTTCAGTAGTCGGCTGCTTCATAGAATAGTCAGTAATCTCATAATATCAGAGTCTTGATGATATTGAATGATGTGAGTGGTCATCGATAGTCATGACCCATTTCAATAGGTCATAGTGGTCAAAACACCCAAAAGTGGTTTATAATATTGAGCACTTTTATTGATAACGGCAATTGTATTGTGAGCTCATTTGCCACAGTGTAACAAAAAACCGCTTGCAACAATATACAAATCGTTAACTCAAGCGTAAGCTTGTGAAAGCAATAAGCACCACCATTGCCCTTAGATTAAAAATATAACTAATGCCTCAACACTTATAAGGCTATCTAAGCGTCTATTATTATTTGTATAAGTATTTTTATAAGTATAAATATAAACGTCACTATAAATATAAAACCTCGATACTGTTGAGCTTTTATAATTAACTATTATCGCAAATGAATTAGTCGCCTCTCCTGACCTCGCATTGAGTAAGGCAGACGTCTTCTAAATAAAGTAAGGATATCGTATGGCAGGTCATTCAAAATGGGCAAACATTAAGCACCGTAAAGCCCGTCAGGACGCGGTAAAAGGTAAAGTGTTTACTAAGATTATACGTGAAATCGTCTCAGCAGCTAAGCAAGGCGACCCTGATCCTGATAAAAACCCACGTCTGCGAGCGGTCATCGAAAAAGCGCTGTCAGTCAACATGACTAGAGATACCATCAATCGAGCAGTTGATCGTGGTACGGGTGGTGGTGACAATGAAAATATGGAAGAAGTTAACTATGAAGGCTACGGAATCGGTGGCGTGGCCGTATTAGTGGAAACCTTGACCGATAATCTCAATCGCACTGTTAGTGAAATACGCCATGCTTTTACTAAGCATGACGGCAATCTAGGGACTTCAGGCTCAGTGGCTTACTTGTTTAACAAGCGCGGCGAGATTAGCTTTGATGACGTTAGCTTAGAGGATGAAGTCATGCTAGTGGCTCTCGATGCTGGTGCAGTAGATATTGAGAACGATGGTGAAAGTCTGTTGGTTATTACTGAAGTAGAGAGCTTTGGCTCAGTAAAAGATGCCCTCAATGCAGCGGGTCTTATCTCTAATAATGCTGAAGTAACTATGTCACCAGCAACTACTGCGGAGATTGATAACCTTGATGATGCCGAAAAAGTGATGAAAATGATTGATATGTTAGAGGACATTGATGACGTGCAAAACGTCTATACTAATGTGAATTTCTCTGATGCTATCATGGCAGAGCTTGAAGAGTAATCGTTGCCCTGCAACAAAAAAAGCCAAACGTCTATAAACGTTTGGCTTTTTTTATAATCATCTTTAGTCAATAGTCATTTTACAGCCTACAACTAACCCCTTCCAGAGCTAGCAAATACTGTTTTTTATCTAAGCCACCGGTATAGCCACCAAGCTTACCGTCACTGGCGATAACTCGGTGACAAGGAATGATAATGCTTAGCGGATTTTTGCCATTAGCATTAGCAACCGCCCGAAACCCTTTAGGATTATCGACATTTTGTGCAAGCATGGCATAACTAATGGTTTCGCCATACTTGATATCAAGCAAAGCTTGCCAAACTTTTTGTTGGAATGGAGTACCTAGGCTAGTATCAAGCGGCAAATCAAAGGCTTGACGCTCTCCTTGTAAATACTGCTGCATTTGAGCAATAGCCGTCAACAATAATTGCTGCTCTAGATTACTAGGATCTAACTGTTGCACCGATATAAATTCAACCTTCAAGCCAGCGAGATTATAGCGCTTTGTCAAAGTACTCAATTTTATACTGTCCTGCCAGCTCTCATCTGCTAGTAGCCAAGTACAGCAGATAAGCTTTGCCGTACCGTCTATTGTATGACTGGCCATCAATAAAGAAGACTGAGGGAAAGCTACTTGAGCTTGACCTTTGCCCGCTAACACTATGCTGGTTATGATCATAATCTTCATCCCTATTGATGATAAATGAACAGCTTGTTAAACGTTGACTAGGCTACTAAAATTAGACATCATCAGTTTCAAACAACGCAGCCACAAACTGTTTAGGACTAAAGGCGCGTAGATCATCGATTGACTCACCAACCCCGATATAACGAATAGGCACATCCGTGGTTTCAGCGATATTGAATACTACGCCTCCTTTAGCCGTCCCATCTAATTTAGTAATAGTAATCCCTGTTAGAGGAACCACTTTATTAAACAGCTCCACTTGATTAATAGCGTTTTGACCAGTGCCTGCATCGAGGACGATCATGCCTTCGTGTGGCGCAGTAGGATCAGCTTTACGCATGACACGCACTACTTTTTCTAATTCATTCATAAGATAAGTTTTATTCTGCAAACGCCCAGCAGTATCAGCAATCAACACATCGATATTTTTTGCTTTGGCTGATTGCATAGCATCAAAAATAACTGAGGCACTATCAGAGCCGTGACCTTGTGCCACCACCGGAATATTATTGCGATCTCCCCAAATCTGTAACTGCTCAGTAGCAGCGGCTCGGAAAGTATCACCAGCGGCTAGCATCACTGACTTGCCCTCACCTTGCAGACGTTTGGCAAGCTTACCGATAGTAGTCGTTTTACCTACCCCATTGACTCCAACTACCAAAATAACAAAAGGCTGTTTGCTGCTGTCTATCACTAGCGGAGCTACTTTAGGAGTGAGAATATCAACTAGCTCATTTTGTAACGCTTTATATAATGAGTGGGCATAGATCAAATCACCACGATTGGTTTGTTCAGTCAAATTTTTAATAATACGATTAGTCGCATTGACCCCAATATCAGCAACCAATAACTGATCTTCGACTTCTTCTAACAGCTCATCATCGATTTCTTTACCACCGATAAGTATATTGACCATCCCACCGGCTAAGTTTTTACGTGATTTGGACAGTCCCGACTTCATGCGATTGAACCAGCTGCCTTTTTGTCGACCTTGGGGTTCATCGCTCTGTGCTGCCTCACTCTGCGTTTCTGGTGCTGTGGTTGAGCTTATAGCGCTATTACTGTCAGTAATGCTATCAGTAACGCTGTTAATAGTACTGCTACTGCTACTGCTACTGCTACTGCTACTGCTACTAAGATTGTCACCTAGCTGCGCTTGCAGAGGCATCTTCGGTATAGCCGCTTGTGCAACAGCCGACTGTACAACATTATGATCGCTAATCGCTGTATCTTCAGGCTTACTATCGAATTCAGGAGCTATTAGTGGCGCGCCTAAAGCTATGTTACCTACCGCCGTAGCACTAGATAGCCCTCTATCAACAAGTGCTTGATTGTCAGTAGGCTTGCTATCACTAAGGCCTGTATCAATAGCAGCGGTGCTAGTAACACTAGTGTCTGATACAGATGGTAAGTCCGGTTCACTCAGCGCTTCATCGACAATAGCTACTGATTGAGTGGGCAAACTGGGTAAGGTGATGTCATCGTCATCTAAATCATCAAGACTACCATCGAGATTGATGACCACACGATTGCTGTTGTTCGGATTATTCATAAATTTGCCCTACAAGTTAGCATTATTATTAATGGGTTTATTCTAAAGTGATTTTCTAAGCTATCGGATCTATAGCTAATAATTTTGCCTAGTTTAGCATAATTCAGTTGGCGCTCATTTTTGACAATGCTAATCTCATAGGTATTTTATAAGCTGCATTTCGCATTCTTAGCTATATTATTGACCTTAGCTTGGTTTGCTGACCAGTGAGTAAACCGCAGCCAGCTAATTAGCTAACTATTGAGTATGCGCTGGGTAATCAAGATAGTTTCTCTTAAGATTCAGACACAAAACTAAGACCTTGAACGTGCTAAACTTCGCCTATGCTAGTTAAGCCCTTATTCTATTGAGAAAACTTATGTTATTGACTGCTAATTTTTATAAAAAACTTAATTATCTAGGTTTGGCGTTTTTGCTAACAGCAACCGTCCTATCCGCCACGGGCTGTAGTACTACTCATGAATTTAAGCCAACTGCTAGTGTCATGGTCGGCGCACATAAGTCGTTATAAGCTGCCTTATAAACTTAGTTACAGAGTCTACCTTTAGCGCTTTAAAACACTATTTTATATAAACAGGATTGGTCATGTCATTTACGCCACAACGCTCTTTATTAAGGCCCCAGTCAAACTATGCTAGTGATAAAGTATTTAGGCGGCAACTAACCAGGCATGACCAAACTCAGTACAGCAAATCTAGTAAGCTAATATCCAGCTTTATTATTGTAGCTTTGTCTGCTTTAACTGTAGGTTGTAACACTCTGCAAGCGCTTGAACCAACAGCTATTTTGATTTCTGACATCAAAAACTCTCTATGATATTGTATTGAGCTGATCGTCGTACTTAGCTAGATTTATTTTAATCGTCATTTTATAAGTAGAAAATACTATGTCATCTTCTCTAACTTTACGTATTGCTTGTGCTCTAGCGCTTGCTACTAGTCTTGCGGCTTGCCAAACCAGTCAACTTAATGCAAATCATCCCGACTATCAAACTATTCAGCAAAAAGTAGCACCACCAGATGTTGGGTCATCTGCCTTAGCTATAGACTTATCAGGACGCCACGAATATCAGCTGGATAATGGTCTAAAAATCATTGTAAAAGAAGATCACCGTGCGCCCGTAGTTATGACTCAGATCTGGTACAAGGTGGGCTCTACTGATGAGCCGTTAAATAAAGGCGGCATCTCACACTTACTTGAACACATGATGTTTAAAGGCACAGCTAAGGTTTCAAGCGATGACTATGAACGCCTGATCGCAAAATTTGGTGGGGTGAATAATGCTTTTACTAGCTACGATTATACTGGCTATTATGAGCTATTTCCGGCTAATCGTTTGCCATTAGCGCTAGAATTAGAAGCCGATCGGATGCTGAATTTGCGTTTTGATGAGGACGCTTTTACCAAAGAGCATCAAGTGGTTATGGAAGAACGTCGTCAACGTACTGATGACAATCCGCTAGCCAAAGCTTACGAATCATTTCGCCTGCTAGCCTTACCTGATAGCCCAAAAGGGGAGTCTGTGATTGGGCCGATGAACGAGCTGCAATCTATTAAGCTTGATGAGTTAAAAGACTGGTATAAGACTTGGTATACGCCTAATAATGCCACTTTAGTAATCGTTGGCGATGTCGAACCAACGGAAGTCTTGGCTCAAGCAAAACGCTACTTTGGTGAGCTTAAAGCCAGTAAGTTACCGCAGCGCCCAGCAGTCCGTCAAAAAGGCTTTCGTGGTTACCAGCAGGTAGAGTCAGAGCAAGCGGTGCAAGTACCAGTATTATTGATGGGCTATAATGTACCAAGCTTATTAACTGTTGGAGCGGCTAATGAAAAGCAAGCCTACGCCCTATCATTGGCACAAGACGTGTTAGATGGTGGTCTGTCTGCGCGACTAGAGAGTCGACTAATACGTGAGCAAGGCTTATTAACTTCTATTGGTACTTCTTATGACTTACTAGATCGCGGTGATGGACTGTTCTTGATCCAAGCGACACCGCGCGAAGGAGTCAGTTTGGATCAAGCACAACAAGCTATCACTGCTGAAATTGACAAACTAGCCACAGACCCAATAGCCCCTGACGAAATTAGCCGTGCCAAGACTAATACGGTTACTAGCTTAGTTTATGCCCAAGATAGCATGGAAGGACAAGCACGGATGATAGGCTCGCTGCAAACTATTGGCTTAGATGATCGATTACTGGCAAGTTTGCCTGCTAAACTTGATAGCGTATCGGTTACCGATATTAAAGCAGTGAGCAAACAATATCTAGTCAAGAATAACTTGACGGTTATGTATATTATACCCCCCAAAAAAGCCGCTGATAAAGCGGGCTTGGCGGATAATACTAATAACTAACCAAACTAGGTAAACTAGGTAAACTAGGTAAACTAAATAACATTTTGCTTTACTTTAATGTAGAAACCAAAGCAAAGCTTATGCTCGTTAAAAGCTATGAGGCGACCCATATAATGACAGTAATGAAAAATAAAAAAATGACCACAGCATCCACTGTTAGTATGGCAGTGCTAGTAGGACTTACAACTTTGGCCACGCCAGCGCAAGCAGAAGAGGCTACAGACTATCGAGCGCCAGCTATGATTGATAACAGTGCGCCTATTGCGGCCTTATCTACGCTCACTAGCATCAATAATGCCAAACCGCTAAAAGTTACTGTACCAAGTATTGTGCACTTCAACACCCAATCTGGCGTTCCCGTCTCTTTCGTACGGGCAGCTGCTCTACCGATTGTCGATATTGATTTACGTTTTAATGCAGGTAGTGCGCGGGATGGTAGTCTACGTATAGATGGTTTTGGTATTGCTAGTATGACCGCTACTATGTTGACGCAAGGCTCCAAAAAGTTAGCTGAAAATGACTTTACTCGGGCGGTCGAGACTTTAGGTATCGATCTAAACAGTAGCGCTTATAAAGATATGTTTATTATCTCCCTTCGCAGTCTCTCTGATGATGAACATTTATTGCCAGCTGTTGATTTGATGACTCAGATGCTCACTGAGCCTAGCTTTGATAAAGCTACTTTAGCGCGTAATAAAGCGCGACTGTTAGTCGGCCTTCAGCAACAAAAACAAGATCCCGGCAGTCTTGCCAGCTTAGCTTTTAACGAGGCATTATATGGTAATCACCCTTATGCTCACCCCTCCTCTGGCACCCTTGCCAGTGTACCTAGTATCGAACAACAAGACTTAATCGCTTTTAAAGATCGTTATTTAGTAGCCGCTAATGCTTCATTGGCCATAACTGGTAATTTGAGCGTAAATCAAGCCAAAAAGCTCGCTGAAGATATTACCGCAAACTTATCTAAAGGCCAAGCAGCCAGCGTGTTAGCTGAACCTAGGGCTTTGACTAAAGGTCAGCATATTCATATTGACTTTCCTAGTAGTCAAACTACCGTCCTAATGGGACAGCTAGGCAGTAAGCGCGCTACTGATCCTAAAGAACAACAGCAACAAACTAACTTTGCCGTCGGTAATGAAGTACTAGCAGGGGGTGATTTCAATGCTCGATTGATGACTGAAATTAGACAGAACCTTGGCTATACTTATGGGATATCTGGCTCGATGAACCCTATGCTCACTCGTGGACCTTATCAAATAAGCTTTTCGACACGTAATGATAAAGCTCGTATGGCTATAGATGCTAGTTTGAAGGTGATTAATGAGACTTTAGCGCAAGGTATAACGGCTAGTGAGATGCAGCTGACCACAGACAATTTAAAGAATAGCTTTCCGATGAGCTTTGCTAGTAATAGCGGTATCAATGGTTTGCTAGGGACAATGAACTTCTATAAGCTGCCTGATGATTATTTAACCAACTATGTGAGTCGGATCAATAATGTACAGCTCGCTGAAGTGAATAAGACCTTGCGTGATACTTTAGATCCTAATAACTTCTTAATCGTCACCGTAGGACAAGACAATCCTTGGAACAAGACTAGCGCTAAACATCAATAGGGGTTTAACGCTGTAAGGTTGAGTAGTCATTTAGTCTATAAGCTCAATCACTACGTCATAAATAAAACGCTCAGGCTTATAGGTAGCTCCGTTATAGGCTAAACGGATCACATGCTTATCATAAGAGAGTACTTTGTAATCGCCATCAGCGAAATTATATAATTTTGGTACTACCAATAAAGCTTCGATTTTATCATCGCTAAGCTTGACAGTTATACGTTGATCGATTTTTGGATATAGATAATATTCACAGTAGTCATCTACCATGACTTCCTGCACTCGCTCTATGACATTGGTATCAATATCCTTTTGCAGCAATTTGGGGCAGATATCAGCACTTCTAGCAGCTAAAAGTGCATAAGAGTTATTAATGCTGTTTTTTATCTCCTCCATATTTTGCTTTCTTTGTTGTCCGAGTGCAGCTTCATTATCGACAACTTTGTCACTATCCTTTGGTAAACAACCAGAAGTTGCCACTAGCGCTGATACTATAATAAGCTGTAAACTTAAACGCAGTGCTTTGGCCTTTAATAGATAATAGTTTTGTTGCTGATGCACGGTCTTATCAGCCAGCCCTAAGCTTAATACATTCATGGATATCACTTATTATAATTGTAATCAAGTTACTGTGAGTTCAACAACTCTATTGAGAAAAAGTACTTATTGCAAAACTATAGTTATAAATAAAACTTAAAAAAATAGCCCATTATTATGGGCTATTTAAACACATTTGTTTGAAATATTTATAGTTATATATGACTTATACGTCAATGTGACCCTCTAATCATATAGAAAACGACTTCTTGATATGAGGTAATAATAGTCAATACAGACTGCTTAGCACTGAATATTGATTAATAAATAGCTAATACTTTTAAATTAACAAACCAACTTAAGTCTATGATTTATATTGTTTATCTTAGTAATATCGGTATCCGAATAGCGGTACTCAAATAGACAGCTACTATCCTATAGCCATGACTACAGTTAGTCGCTCTTACTAATTAGTAACGACAGGCTGAAGCGCTGTTGGCATGCTGAAAACCCCACTTTCGATAGCCTTCAGTATCTAAATGAATAGCCCCTGTTGAATATAATCCTAAACCAAAGTTATAAGCGCTGCCTTGATACTGCCAAAACTGACACAAACTGTCCTGCATATTACTAACACGCCATGGACTACTCTCATACTCAGGCACCCAAATATCCATGGCACCTGCGGTCATGTGTTTGCTGCCGTCAGCACCACCAGCACAAGCATTAAGGCTTGGACTACGATATACCGAACGTATTTCAGTGCTAGCTGGTAAGATACCTTGAGCTTTTAGGTCACTATACAGCCGTAACGTCGGTACTATGTTTGACCACAACTCTTGCGGTGGTAGCTGATAAGGCTCATAGCCACATTTGTCCCAGCTACGAGCTGTTGTTAATAGCTGCTCAAGTGGCGGAACATTCTGCGCTCCAAGTCTTGAGGTGAGATAACTTTTATAGCTGGCTACTTGTTGAGCACGCCAGCGGTTGCTATTTAGCCAGCTATTGAAATCCATGCTACTAAAGTCGTCATAGTTGTTATAGCTCGTATTATAACTATTATTACTAGTACTATAGCTAGTGTTGTAACTAGGGGTACGCGGCTTAATATTTACCCGCTTACTTTCTTCTATTGATACCTTGGCATCGAATTCATATTGGCGCTGTTTTTGTTCGATAAGGCCTTGCATATTATCACCAGTTATCTGCTGGCGATATGGTGCAGGGGTTATATAGGCATTGCTATTATCATTATTACCCTGACGAACTTGTATCCGGCGTTCGTTATCGACACTCAAGACCGCTGCATAACTACTGATGCTGGTGGTACAGACTAAAAATGCTAACGCAGCACGCGCAGCTAATCCTGTTGGCACTTGCCAAACCACCGATACATTAACACCACTTTTTACATTTTTCATTGACGGTAACTACCACTAAAAACATCTAATCGATATTATCAAATTTTTCACAGGCAAGCGAAACTATCGCCTGCCAATTAGCCTTAGAGGGTTTGTTATTAACACTAATGCTAATAGTTTTTATAATGACGTTACTTTATTACGCTAAAGTTACTTTTTAGGAGGATTTAAGCGCAACTGTAGATAGCTTTTTTTACGGTTTACCTTATTTTACTGTTATGCTCTTAATTGACTACATTTTGGTTAATAGGCTCGTTCTATTGACTTTACTTTTTTTATAACCATATTTTAAGCTAAATTTTGCCTATGTCTTCTAACCTGCAATACAGATTTTCTCGTCAAAGCCACCATCTTGGTCAACATTCGGAGCCGACTTTGTGGCAAAGGATTCACATAGATCCTTGGTTGACGTTATTGTTGTTGTCCATCTGCTGTATTGGTTTGACGATTTTATATAGCGCCTCTATTCAAGACAACGCTATGGTCTTGCGCCAGATCGTTAGTTATGGTGTAGCCTTCATAGTTATGTTTGTTATGGCACAAATTCCACCTAGCGTCTATCGTACTTTAACCCCTATCTTTTATGTTTTGGGTTTACTACTGCTAGTACTCGTAGATATCATCGGTGAAGTTCGCATGGGCGCGCAGCGATGGATAAACTTGCCAGGATTCGGCAGTGTTCAGCCTTCAGAGTTTATGAAACTGGGTATGCCAATGATGTGTGCTTGGTTTTTATCCAAACGCGATCTACCACCAACATTTTCAAGTGTGGGGATTGTTCTAGTACTTATTGTCATACCAGTCTTACTAATCGCCAAAGAGCCCGATTTAGGTACTTCACTGTTAGTAGCAGCAAGCGGACTGTTTGTATTATTTCTGGCAGGTTTATCTTGGTGGATGATCGCTGGTGCCTTGGCCTTGTCTGTACCTATAGTCACTATCGCTTGGCAGTTTTTATTACATGACTATCAGCGCACTCGGGTATTAACACTCTTTAACCCCGAGGGTGATGCTCAAGGTGCTGGCTGGAATATCATCCAATCCAAAACCGCTATAGGGTCAGGAGGTCTCACTGGTAAAGGTTATCTGGACGGTACTCAATCGCATTTGCACTTTTTACCTGAAGGTCATACTGACTTTATTATAGCGGCATTTTCTGAAGAATTCGGACTATTGGGTGTGATATTACTAATGTTTTTTTATGCCTGTTTATTAGGGCGCTCGCTATATATCGCCTTTACTCATCCTGATACTTATAGCCGATTATTAGCAGGAGCTGTCGCTATGTCATTCTTCGTTTATGTGTTTGTAAATGTTGGTATGGTTGGCGGTATTTTACCAGTAGTAGGCGTTCCACTGCCCTTCATAAGCTATGGCGGTACTGCCATTGTCACCTTAATGGCAGGCTTCGGATTGTTAATGTCTATCCATACTCATAGGCCCAAGTAGCTATACTCATCCCCCTAAATAGCTGCTAGTTTTGACTCTTTCCCTAGTAATTAAACTACCACTTAAACAGGGACTTTTTGAACATTCAAAGGTTGAGAAATCAACTATAGCTCTATTTAAAACTACTCTTTATACCTTAAAAAATGTTAACAAAAGGCTTTCTTATTAATTTTCCAGGTCCTTAGTACTAAATATACTAGGGGCTTTTTGTTGTAAATATATATACATATTGCCAAAAAAACTCTGATTAATTTGGTTGTAGTTAGGACCAGTTTAGAGTTATAGTTGAATAAATTCAATTACTTAAGCATAAAAATCATTGACCTATAGCAAGATAAATTATCTTAGTAGCTTTATATTAATATTAGTCGTATCATGATCCTTGGTCAGCGCATCAGCATAACTAATAAAACTCTTTAAACCTTTATTGGTATGAATATTTACTGGATTTGTCAGCGCTTTCTCACTGTGTCTTTCCGGTTATTTCTTTAGCTAAGTCTTTGTTATTACAAACTTTAGATAATACTTACTCCTACTACAAGTCATCAGTTTGGTATTTGTGATTGATTTATGCATACAGATTCTAGCGCTTGTTTTTTACAAAAAATTGCGTTAACCTCTGTTAGAGTGTTCAGCTACAGAACCTATACAGATTTACTAATCAAGTTAGCAATTAATTATATTCAAGTCAGAGCTCATCAGTATAGTTAGCTTTTGAAATTTCAAAGAGCTTAACTAATCAAGCGCCTATAACTACAGTAATAAAAGTAGCAATACTGGTTTTTATACGATTGATAATTTAACAACATCGATGAGCGAATTATAAAACTTACCTAAAAGTCAAAACTAATTATATTTTGTACTATCTATCTATAAACTTAATCAGTGATGATTAAAATAAAAGTGCAGAATAGCTCAACTTGTCCTACCAAATAAGGCATAGCTGATCATTGATTAGGATTTACAATCTAGGTTACAGAGGTATATATATGAATAAGCGTTTATCTGGTCTTCTTACCGCGTCAGTATTTTTGTTCGCTGGCTCAACAATAGCGTCTAGCGCTAATGCCGCCGAAGCAAAAACTACGCTTGCCAACTTTTCTCAAGATAACGCCTCGCATATTGATCGTGTACTCGGTGAACTTACTCGCCAGCATGACAATGCATCAAGTTTAGTAAAATCTGCACGTCAGCCAAGCTCTTTGGCTCTCAATAGCTCGTTATTGGCCAGCAACTCTACTGGACTCAGCAATGATGAAGATGTGTTGGAACGTCTGACAGCAGTTGCGTCTAATTCAGTGAGTAAATTTAAGCAGACTGGTCTCGCTTCTTGGTATGGTCGTAAATTCCATGGTCGTAAAACCGCCAGTGGTGATACTTTTGATATGAATGGTTTGACGGCGGCGCATCGTTCATTACCTTTGAACTGTTATGTCAAAGTCACTAACAAAACCAATGGTAAGACTGTAGTAGTAAAAGTTAATGACCGTGGTCCATTTAGTGGTAACCGTGTGTTAGATTTATCTTATGGTGCTGCTAAACAGTTAGGTATCACTAGTAAAGGGGTTGGTAACGTTTCTATTGAGCGTGTTTCAGGACCCTAGTCTTTAGACTATTTATATTATTAATATTTTTAGACTGTTAATAAGTCCTAATAGCAAAGTAATACTTAAAGAAAAACCGCCAAGCTTAGAGAAAAGTTTGGCGGTTTTTCTGTTTTAAGGACTTATCCAACAGTAGTAGCTATCGGACAAGTATTCAAGCATTACTTATAAAAGCTAGCAACAGTAGAACTATAATCACTACAGCTCAAAGGCCTTTTCTATAGCATCATCCAAGCGCTCTACGGCGATAATAGTGATACCTTTAAATTGGGCTGAATTAGCAGCTGGTGCATTAGATTTGGGCACGATGGCATGAGTAAAGCCATGTTTCATAGCTTCTTTTAAACGCTCTTGACCATTAGGTACTGGCCGTATCTCGCCAGACAACCCTACTTCACCGAATACTGCTAGTGAAGAAGGCAGCGCTCGCTCTTTGATGCTAGAAGCGCAAGCTAGTAACACTGCCAAATCAGAGCCTGTTTCTATAACCTTTACCCCACCTACTACGTTCACATAGACATCTTGCCCGCTAGTATGGATACCGCCGTGACGGTGCATAACCGCTAACAACATCGACATGCGCTGAAAATCAAGCCCCAAAGCCATACGTCGTGGCTGTCCTTGTGAGTCATCAACCAAGGCTTGTACTTCTACTAGTAGTGGACGCGTGCCTTCACGACTGACCATCACCACTGAGCCTGCAACTGGCTTGTCATAGCGGCTTAAAAATATCGCTGAAGGATTAGCGACTTCTTTAAGACCCATATCAGTCATGCCAAAGATACCCAGCTCATTGACCGCACCGAAACGGTTTTTTACCGCCCGAATCATCCGAAAGCGTGAATCAGACTGACCTTCAAAGTACAGTACAGTATCAACCATGTGCTCAAGTACTCTAGGTCCTGCCAGCGTACCTTCTTTGGTCACATGGCCTACCAAGAATAATGCTGTGCCAGTTTGCTTGGCATAGCGAGTTAAGATAGCTGCAGACTCACGAATTTGACTCACCCCACCTGGCGCTGAATTGATGGCATCAGTATAGATAGTTTGAATGGAGTCAATTATAGCGATAGCTGGTTGCTCTTGCGTCAGAGCAGCACAGATAGTCTCTACATTAGTCTCTGCTAATACTCGCAGTCTGTCCGCTGGTAGATCCAAGCGCTTAGCACGCATAGCTACTTGCGCTAATGATTCCTCACCAGTGACATACAGGGCGCTACCAGCCAACGAATCAGCCTTTGCCATATTGGTTGCTGTTTGTAGCAAGATAGTTGATTTACCGATACCTGGATCACCGCCTATCAATACTACGGAGCCGGCGACCAAGCCACCGCCTAGTACTCGATCGAACTCACTGATACCCGTCGACATACGCGAATCTAAAGTGACACTAACCGCATTCAGAGGCATAACCGCACTATGATTGCCTGAATAGTTGCCAGTCGTTGAGCTACTGGCATCAGCATTACGAGGCGCCGCACGAGCTGCTGGTCTGGGGGTTTTTTTATTATGGTGCGGCATACTGACATTGGGTGCTTCGACTAAGCTATTCCATTCACCACAATCAGAGCACTGTCCTGCCCATTTGCCAAAATGAGCACCGCAATGCTGGCAAACATAGCTACTAGTGTTTTTTGCCATAGTCGTTAAGCCTTATACAAATTATAAAAAATTAAGAAGGTGAAAATTAAGTAAAGCCACCCATCAAGCTATCCAGTCAATAGAATAATTAATAAGTATTGTGAGAGCAGCAATCAAGATATGACGCTAATAAAAACAGAAGAGTCAAGTTTTATGCGATGCTCAGCCTTTATAGCCAGACTGAAGCATCGTTTAGGTTACTATTAATAAACCATCATAAAACTAGAGTTTGATGCAGAATAAAATAAACCCAGTAAATAAATTTAGGCCTGAAAGTCTTTGCCCAAGTAGACACTTTTTACTAACTCATTATCCAAGATATCTTTTGGTTTACCTTCAGCAATGATCGCTCCTTCTGAAACTATATAAGCTTTCTCACAAATAGCGAGAGTATCACGGACGTTATGATCAGTAATAAGTACCCCGATACCGCGGTTTTTCAGCGCTAAGATCACATCTTTTATATCGCCTACTGAAATAGGATCAACCCCAGCAAACGGCTCATCCAATAGAATAAATTTAGGATCGGCAGCTAAGGCACGAGCAATTTCACAACGACGACGCTCGCCTCCTGATACGCTCATCCCTAACGATTTACGTACATGCTGTAGATTGAACTCGTTGATCAGTTTTTCAAGCTCTTCACGCTGAGCACTAGCGGAGAGCTCTTTACGGGTCTGTAGTATAGCTAAAATATTATCTTCGATAGAAAGCTTACGAAAGATAGAAGCCTCTTGTGGTAAGTAACCAATACCAGCACGTGCGCGCTCATGCATAGCATATTTCGACAAATCCATCTTGCCCAAAGTGACACGACCTTTATCCATATTGACTAAGCCTACTACCATGTAAAAGCTAGTAGTCTTGCCAGCACCGTTCGGCCCTAATAATCCTACTACTTGGCCTTGCTCCACAGAAAAAGAAACGTCTTTGACCACCCAGCGCTTGCTGTAGCGCTTGCCTAAGTTTTGCATGACTAAACGTATGCGTGGCTCGCTATTACCATCGGCTAAAAGCTTATTACTATCCAATTGCTGTGTGCCCAGTTCGGATACTAAAGAATCAGGGTGGCTAGAGAGGTTGTGGTCATCATTCATACTTATACTCATACTCATACTGGTATTTATAATAGGACGTAAAACAGGACAAGATTAGCAGTGCTACTGGCTATAGCCTAATAGCAAAAATCAAGTTTCAAGTTAACGATGATTAACGTAAGCTGCTCTGACTAGTATTAGCGTTAGGTGGGAATACCAACTCAACACGTTGATTACCGCCAGCCGTTGCTTCTACGTCACCCGCTTTGAGACTATAACGAATGACATTACCAGCAAAGCTAGCGCCGTTTTGTACTAGCTTTGCATTGCCTGTCAAAGTAACAATGCCATTGACCGCATTGTAGTCAATGTTATTGGCTTGGCCTTTAGCCAAACCTTTTTCTTGAGTGACGACTTGTTGCATAGTCGCTGGACGCCCCGTAGCTACTGCTGAGTTGATGCTTCGCCCTTGCGATAAGTTTACGGTGATATTATCCGCCGTCATCTTAAAGGTCCCTTGAGTAATAACCACTGTACCTGAATAGCTAGTAATACCTGTACGCTCACTATAAGTCGCTTTGTCTGCTAATAGCTTAATGGGCTGATTAGCATCTGAAGGCAAGGCATGGCTATACAAAGGTAGTGTTAATAGCATGACTATTGACAGCGGGCGTGTAGCAGACAGCATTGTTGATTTCATAAATGGTTACTCTTTATGTAATTGATTCTGTAATGGATTCTATAATTAGTAATGGGGTCTGCTAAGGTGATGCCAATAGCTATTTTTAGGCTGAGCTTTTATTAGACTAAGGGCTACTTACTTTGAGGACATTAACTATTAAAATAGCGCTTTGTCTTGACGTTTAGCTGGAGTGAATGTCACCGCCACTTGTCCAAATTCGTATTCGCCCGTCTCTAAATTAGCGGTCATACTAGAGGCTTCAAAACGATTCAATCCTTGTTCTACTTTCACGGGTTGATCGCTATAAACTTGTCTTGATTTAGTATTGCCTTTTAGCGCTTGTCCTGTCACTTTAATTGGTTCGATATCAGTAGCGGCAGTCTTATCTTCGCTAACTAAGCTAAAACCATCATATAAATGCAAATCACCAGATTCTTGACTGATAGTCGCTGTACCCGATTGGATAATATAGCGCTGCTCATCTGATGGCTTCCAGTTCATAGTAATTCCGGACATCACATCTTCATTGGTTTTGGGGTTATGAGTGAGTGAAGTAGCCTTCAGCTCATACTCTGTTTCCCCTTGTTCATTAGTCTGCACCGCTTTTATATCTGTAGCCTCATAGTCAACTTCTGGAGCTTCTATATTTATCGGCGGTGAGATCTTGCCTTGCTGTTGGAAGAACCAACCAGCGATACCGGCGATGATCAGAGCTAAAACTATTAACACACGAGTATTCAAAACGGCTTATCCTGTATGCAGGCTTGGGTAATACTGTAGCCCATCCAAGTTGAAAAATGTATCTTATTAAGCGACGGCTAATACTAATGTTAAGTACAAATAGCTAGTACTAACAACCTTGTAGTATCTACCACAACTGATTAGTTGTTAATAACGTTGCCGTGGTTATCTACAGACGATTAGCGATCATCTAAGGTAAACTGACCGATAAAGTCTTGGTAGTGACCATGCCCTTTTAATATTAGGTCACAGACTTCACGTACTGCGCCGTAACCACCAGCGCGGGTGGTCACCATATCGCTACGATTGATCACCTCAGAGTGCGCATTAGGTACCGTCGCTGCAAAACCAACCGTTTGCATCACTTTTATATCTGGCAAATCATCCCCCATATAAGCACAGTCGGCTGCACTAATATTAAGCTGTTGATCTAAGCTTGCTAATAATTCAGTGAGCGCAACAAGCTTATCATCACGGCCTTGCACCACATAATTAATGCCTATTTCGGTAGCCCGTTTATCGACCATCTGGCTATTACGTCCAGTGATGATCGCAGTCAAAATACCATAGCGTGCGAGCGACTTAATGCCAACACCATCTTGTACTGAAAACGCTTTAGTCTCGACACCATTAGTGTCATAGATAATTTGGCCATTTGACAGTATACCATCGACATCTAGTACCAACAGCTTTACCTGACCAGCTTTTTTGATTAAATCCTGCATAATACGTCTCTTATAATTGTAATTATAGTTAGCACAATAAGCTATTAACAGTAGTAGTTACTATCACCTTAATGGCTGCCAGCATAAATGCCTGTCTAGACACTGGAGCCCTATTTAACGCCCGCTTGTAGCAAATCATGTACAGTAATAATCGCCTCTAAATGATTCTGCTCATCCATCACTAGCAGCTGACTAATAGCATTCTCATTCATTAAGCTCAAAGCATCAGAGGCACGCATAGTTTTATTGACTTGGCGTGGCTGAGTAGTCATCACTGTACTCACTGGGGTATTTAGAGTAATACCTTTTTCGAGACCACGGCGCAGATCCCCATCAGTAAATACTCCGACGACCTTGTTGTCATCATCTGTCACTACCGTCATGCCCAAACGACCATTACTCATAGTAAATAACGCCTCTTGTAGTACCGCGCGCTGATTAACTAAAGGTAAGTTCTCGGAGCTAGGATGCATCAAGTCTTCAACTCTAGTCAACAGCTGACGACCTAGCGCTCCTGCCGGATGCGATAAGGCAAAATCCTCTGAGGTAAAATCACGAGCATGGACTAAGGCTACTGCCAAAGCATCACCTAATGCCAAAGTCGCCGTAGTACTCGAAGTCGGGGCCAAATTGAGCGGACAGGCTTCTTGCGAATTACCTAGAGTAAGCATAATATCAGCAGCACTAGGTAACATCCCGCGCTGATCTCGACTAATGCTAATTAGCGGAATACCTAAATGTTTGACCACCGGTAATAAAGTTTTTATCTCATCAGACTCACCGGAATTAGAAATGGCTAAAAGCACATCCCCTTTGACTAGCATGCCTAAATCACCATGACCAGCTTCACCAGGATGCATAAAAAATGCTGGGGTACCTGTAGAAGCAAAGGTTGCCGCTATTTTGCGACCGATCAATCCTGATTTACCCATACCAGTGACTACTACTCGGCCAGTGCAGTCCAAGATGACATCGCAGGCTTGAGCAAAACGCTCATCTATCTGCTCAGTCAAAATGGTTAGCGCTGCACGCTCAGTATTGATAGCTTCAATGGCAGTAGTAATATATTGTTCGTGGCTTAAAGATCGAT
The DNA here is from genome assembly GCF_018919485.1 of Psychrobacter sp. TAE2020. Lineage (GTDB taxonomy): Bacteria > Pseudomonadota > Gammaproteobacteria > Pseudomonadales > Moraxellaceae > Psychrobacter. Next base: position 67,114 of record NZ_JAHLMU010000001.1, on the reverse strand, counting down.
TCGGATGGCTCATAAATTAACTCAATATTTATTAGTGATCGATAGGGTATTTTACTATAATCAGGCTAATATGAATAGCTACGGATATTAGAGTAACTATATGTAGATACTGTGAATGTTCAACACGCCCTAATCAAAGCACAAAAAAACCTACTATTACAATAGTAGGTTCAATGCGTACAATTATTAGTTTAACCGCTATACATTTTTGAAAGCTACTAACTATTATCTGATCCTTGAGAATTATTATCAGAGCTGTCATTAGGCTTATCTTCAAATCCTAAATCATCTGCAGGACCTTCAAAACCGCGCTCTTGTCCGAAACCGCCACGCTCAAAACTACGCTCTTGCCCAAAACCGCCACGCTCAAAACCGCGATCTTGTCCTTGGTTAAAGCCACCGCGATTAAAGCCACTACGGTTAGAGCCAAAGCCACGCTCTTCAAAACCACTACCGCTGCTACTTGCAGGAGTGCTAGGACTACTACCACGTTCAAAACCACTACTAGGATTACTACCTTGATAGCTACTAGGAGTGCTTGATGGTGGCACACTGCCAGTAGTTGTGGTGGTAGTAGTAGAAGTACTAGTACGTGGATTGCGTGCTGGCACTACTGTAGAAATAGCGTGCTTATACACCATCTGACTCACCGTATTCTTCAATAAAACTACATATTGATCAAACGACTCGATTTGACCTTGTAACTTAATACCATTAACCAAAAAAATAGAAACAGGAATGCGGTCTTTGCGCAGTGAGTTCAAGAACGGATCTTGTAAAGTTTGTCCTTTTGACATGAAATCTCTCCTAATTATTATATAATTATATTGTGAATACTCAGTTTCGAATGCTAATCATTAAGTGCCAAAGCTAAACAATGCTTCTGATATCATATTTAGAGAATAATCACTAAATAACAATAATTGATATTAATATTAATATTAAATAGGGTTAAATATCAGTTATCTTGAATATTCTATAGCGCTGCACTAGTAATTATAATGGTTATAGGCATCTAACAAAATATTTTTTATAGGTAAAACGTATCTAAATAAGCAAGTGCTTTTTAGAGCCTGTTGAACCTTGAATCATAGCAGTGACTATTTTGAGGAGCTACTAAAACTAACCGCCCCTATTCTTAAGTACGGTGTAACAAATCCAGCTACTCATACTAAACAGACCGTTAGCTTATTTGCACTTTTTCTGCAATATAGCTTTGCTAAAATAGTCACTATCAATAGCCGATATTTTTAAGTACCCATTTCTAAACGCTTATTTTCCAATGCTCAATAGGCCTTGAACAAGGCTACTCTATCGTTAATATAATACTATTGTAAGGATATTAAGTAACCACTTGTTTCCAGCTGCTATTGTGCTCTAGCAGTTGGTAGTATTTATTAGCTTATATAATAAGCGGATAGCAAAATTTTGCTAATTGAGCCATTAAACGCTGATAATTATAACAGCTGTTAACGCTCTTATTTGCAACTTCTTGTCCGCTTACTATCACTATTAAAAACTTGCCTCATCAGCGCCAACGTATAAACAAGCGTTACTCTTACACTTTATGCAAGCTAGCGGCAGCTTCTGCCATGTTACTAAAAACTTGTATCTTTGTTTTTAGCTCACTATCGCTAGTAGTTGACCGTAACTGAGTCAATTTACGTAGCCAAGTGTACTGGCGTTTTGCTAATTGCCTTGTGGAATATAATGCCTTATTTTGCATTTCTTGACAAGCAAGTGCCTCAGCCGTAGCCTCTGAGACCTTGGTATTAGTCTCAGATTCAGGTAATAGACCTGCTGTTATTGATAGCTCATTTGCCTCGTTTTGCTCAAAGACCTGATAAAACTGATTTCGATCCAAATGTGCTTGAGCCAAGACTGGATGGTCGATACGTACCAAATATTCGAGCACTTGCCGATAGCCAACACAACGCATAGCAGGCATGCTTGGGGTTAACGGATAACGCTCAAGTAAAGCAATCACTTCAGCGACTAGTCCGTCATCCCACATGATATCGAGGCGTTGACCAATACGTTGATGCAACCACGGACGATCAGGCATCACTGCTAGTACTTGCCACTGTTGATTGGGATTGTCTGCCAACGCTTGCTTGGGCTGTTGTTGCCATTCACTAATCGGTATATTAGTCTGTTGATAAACTTCAAGCGCCCGAGTAATACGTTGAGTATCGCTAGGCTTTAAACGGGCGTGCGTCACAGCATCTACCTCGCCTAAGTAGGCATACAACGCCTCAATCCCTGCCTCCTGTCGCCATTTCTCGACTTGCTGACGTACTTTATCGTCGCTATCAGGTACAGGAGACAATCCTTCAAGTAACGCCATGTAATACATCATAGTGCCGCCAACCAATAACGGTATCTTCCCTGCTTGATGACAAGTATCGATGAGTCTAGCGACGTCGCTGACAAATTCAGCCACGCTATAACTTTGGGTGGGATCAATGATATCAACTAAGTGGTGCGGATAGCGCTTTAGCTCAGTCACTGTAGGTTTGGCGGTACCGATATTCATATCTCGATATACTAGTGCTGAGTCCACTGAAATCAGTTCATAGCGCCCACTATCATAGAGTTCATACGCCAACGCTGTCTTACCACTCGCCGTCGGCGCCATCAAACAAACGACGCTGTTATGAGGCAGCGCCGTCAAGGCGGTATTAGCAGCTGTACTAAAACTGGTGTGGGATGAATTGGCAGATAAAGGATGCATAAGCTTGCCTTTGCAGGTCATAGAAATCGATTAACAGGAAGGGGATGATAGCATCAATGCTACTAATTGCGAGCGCTCTATAGATTTTAGCGCTTGTAAAGTAACTATCTGCTCAATATCGACTTTAAATGCTAGCACATCTGCCTGCGACATTTGCTCAATATAATGAGCTAGTTGCTGATTAACACTAGCAGCGTCCGCTAATAGAGGATAGCTTGTAGGCGTGTGTGAGTTAAACAATAAAGCTAAACTAGCTTGCCATTGCTGCTGACTAACCAAGGTCAATTTACCTTTCGTATAAAATAACAGCCAAGGTTGTCTACTTAGGCTATTTTTTTCATTTAGGGCTAGTTGTTGCTCCACGTTATCGATTACGTCCAAGCACTGGGGTAACTCTACAAGCTTGCTTATAGTAGCCGCGGTAGTGATAGATAAATCAGTAGCTACCGTCGCTGCTGATAACGGTGTCGCTACCAAGTGCTGATAATGCGCTATCGGCTCTTGCACAAGCTGGGCTGATGGTTGTTGGATCAATAACGGCCCTATCGAACTATCACTTTTAGCGGGATACTCCACAGTATCTCTATCTGCGGGGTTTGTTAAATAGCCAGTTAAAGACTTCGACTGAGTGGCTAGTTGCTTAGTGGCTAGTTGATTGCTAGCTAGTTGATTAATAGCTATAGAGTCATTATTACTGGAACTGAGGCCTTTGAGCCTTAGGCTTATAGCATGACTCAGATGCGCCATGATGTTATTCAAGGAGCTAATCTTAATACGCTGTTTAGTAGGATGAACATTAAGGTTGAGCCAATGCAGCGGCAGCTCAAAGTACAGCGCATAACCAATATGATTAAACTGAGCGCTTTGCGCTAGTTGACGCAACTGATTACTAATCAGCTGCTCCTTGACTAAACGACCATTGATATACAGCAGCTTTGGCAAGGAGTTATTAAGAGCATTACTCTCGCTAATTGGCCATAACCAACCGCTAATACTTGCTGACTGCTGCTGCGTAGATGTTGAGGTCTGTTGAACGAGCGCGGTTAAATCGACATTAACTTGCAACGCATTATCAGTCAAAGCTATACCGAGCGCTTGCTCAAGCCTCGCTAAATGTAGGCGGCTATGAATACTGCTAATGGAGCTTAAGCTAGAGACTGGACTAGGGCTTATATTGTTACTAGTATTAGCCGATAGCGACAAGCGTTTTTTTTGGTCATGAAACAGATTGAGCGTAACATCAGCATAAGCTAAAGCCACCTCACGGACGCTAGTTTCGATATGGGTAAACTCAGTAGCGATAGACTTAAGATTGCCACGCCGCGCTGGCACGTTAAAGTATAGATCCTTGACTGTAATAGTAGTACCGCGATTGTGCACTACCGGTAATAGCTTAGGTACTTCCGCTAATACACCAGTGACTTGTAACTGGCGACCTACTCCGCTGTCATCGTGACTACTAATCAAGGTTAAGCGCGAAACTGCAGCTGTTGCCGCCAATGCCTCGCCACGAAACCCAAGGGTACTAATACCTTGCAGATTAGCAATATCAGCGACTTTGCTAGTGGCATGACGGGTGATCGCCATCACCATATCATCAGGATGGATGCCAACGCCGTTGTCCACGACTTCGATCATACCCATACCACCTTGAGTAATACGCACCTCAATATGAGTGGCCTTCGCATCAATGGCATTCTCTAACAGCTCTTTGACTACTGCCGCTGGACGGGTAACTACTTCACCAGCTGATAGTTGATTAATCAACAGCGGTGATAGCTTTTTGATGCGCGCACTTGAGATAGTCATATTTAACGGATTATCTAACATATTTATCCAATAGCGTAGTGACCTAATAGCTAGATCTTTAACAGCGATAAATCCAGCCCTTGCGTCTGCCCTATTTTTGATAAGCGTAGCTCAACTTGACGTGCTTCTTTAGTGTCCTGCGTAGCGCCACCTTGTACTATATTTATAAACAAGCTTGGCGCTGGCAAATAACTGTCCGCACGACTTGCCCACTCAATAATGACTAGCGCATTTGGCTCATCTAAATACTCATCAAAGCCAATAAAAGACAGCTCCTCTGGATCTTGTAAACGGTATAGATCCGCATGATAAACTGGCTTAATAACCCCATCACTTTGGCTAATATGATAAGGCTCGACTAAAGTATAAGTGGGACTTTTTACTGGCCCTTGATGACCTAGGGCTTGTAGCCAATAACGAGTTAGAGTGGTTTTACCAGCCCCTAAATCACCAGCCAGCCAAACGCTACCTACTAAAGGTAACTTAGCTAATTTCGCCGCTAACTCTTTAGTATCGGCTTCTGAATGCAACGTTACCGATATTGAGTTTTTATTCTCTGTGAACTTAGGATTAGACATCAGACTCATCCAACTGTACTTGCATAGTGACTTGTGGGTTGATAAAGCGTTCCCCGCTAATGAGCTTGGCATATAGCTGTGGATCATGCCATTCACTACTGACTTGCTCGCTAAACTCAAAGTCACTCAATACTAATTTACCCATCTGATCGTTAGCGACATCAGCAGCGAAACACTGCGCATAGCCAGTCGCCGTTTCATGAGCAATGACCGAATAGACACTGACATCAGCTTCGCCGTTTTGCATTTGGGTTTGTTGTAATATTTGCTGCGCCCAAAAGAATATCACTCGGGAGAATTGCTCAGCAGAAGGGGATACTGGTAGACTTATCCAACGGGCGCTGAACTTCTTACAAGCTTCAATATACTCAGGATCATCTTTACTCCAAAAGCAAATAGCGTGGTCAAAGCTGTCGATAATATCTTTGATTGACGACTTTAATAGGCCAAAGTCATAAACCATTTGCCCATGATCTAGACGCTGCGCCTCAAGGATTAATTCAATCTGATAGCTGTGACCATGAATAGAATGTTTACAACGCTCTGAGCTACAATTACGGACGATATGAGCATTTTCAAATTTAAACAGTTTACGAATACGCATAATAATTAATTAACCAAAATAGTGAGAAGTATTAGCGGTTAGTGCAGATAACAACCAATACATTAGTGAGCACCGAAACCAATAGCCGGCTTACCGCGCCTATTATAGCAAATCGCTAGGTATCCGTAAGTAAGCGCTTACTTACGCTATCGTCAGTTTAGGATAACTTGATGATTGGCCTAGCAATAAAAATATTAATAAAAGCCGTATCCGTTGATAAAGATATAACTATCTAATCCTTACCCTTAAGGCTACACTGTAATACTTAATAATACCTAGTTATCACTAGCTTAATTAAGCTTAAACCCTCGCTACTTGGCTACAAGCCATTCCGATAGTTTGAGCGTTCAACTTTATCCAATAGGACTAAATCATGAGTAAAACACAAGACAGTAAAAAGAATGTCAAAAAGAAGCCGTTACTGACTGCAAAAGAGAAAAAAGCGGCTAAGCAAGCCAAGAAAGAGGATAGCGGTAGCATTCTAGGCAAACATTAATCAAAGCTGTGCTAAAGCGCTAGCTTAGCTGCTTTAGCCCAACTCAGCTGTCATTACTGGTTTTCATTAAAAGCACTTATCAGTGATAAACGTTAGCTTTAATAACTTATAGCTAAGCGCTATTAGCTAAGAGCCACGTGGTGCAAACATAATGATAGCCATGCCTAATAGAGCAACAGCAGATCCAACGATATCCCACATCGATGGTCGAATACCATTAACCGCCCATAACCACATAATAGCTGTAGCAATATATACCCCACCGTAAGCCGCATAAACTCTGCCAACAGCTGTTGGATGCAAAGTCAGCAACCAAACAAAAGCCATCAAACTTAGCACGCCAGGAATAAGCAGCCACATGCTTTTACCCTCGCGCAGCCAAAGATAAGGCAAGTAGCAGCCAACAATTTCTGCTAGTGCCGTCAAAAAGAAAAGACTAAGGGTTTTTAACTCAGGCACTATACCTTCCTTTTAAACGCTAATGATACCAGTCATATATTGAACCGCATTACCAGAGATAAGCACTCTATCTCCTACTACTACACAGTCTAAAACCCCACCTCGACTTGAGGCTTGATAAGCCATCAGCTCGTTTTTGCCTAAGCGCTCTGCCCAAAGTGGGGCTAACCCCGTATGAATTGATCCCGTCACTGGGTCTTCACTACCCGTAGATAACACAAAATATCTAGAGATAAAATCGTATTTATCAAAAATCTTGGAGTCCGCCAGACAAGTCACAACTAACTTTAATGGTGCGAGCTGCTTTAAGGACTGATTATCAAGAACTACAGACAATACATCAGACTCAGCGTTGTAAATAATAAAATAGGCTTGCGAGTTACGATAGACTTCAACAGGAGCAATCGATAGACCCGCTAATAAACTCTCAGGAGCATCTCTAATCCTTTCAGGTTTAGTATTTGGAAAATCCATTTGTATTTTGCCAGTTGCTGTCTGGACGATAGTCAACACTCCAACCGCTTTAGCTGACAGACTGATGCTGATTAAACTAGGATGTTTACTAAACAATACAAAAGCTGATGCTAAGGTCGCATGACCACAAAAATCAACCTCAGTCAGGGGTGAGAACCAGCGAATATCATAAGCAGCCCTGTCTTCAGAGCTTAAATCTTCTGAATGACTCGCTACTAAAAAGGCGGTTTCAGCTAAGTTATTCTCCATAGCTATAGACTGCATTAGCTCAGCGCTTAGCCAACTGTTAGTAATAATCACTGCCGCAGAATTACCTTTAAAAACACTATCAGTGAAGGCGTCAATGACGTTGATTTCGAGTTGCATATTGATGATTTCCATTATTTTTATACAGTACTTTTCTTCGGCTTAGTAAACATCGCTTATTTTAACTAATGCTGTCTAACCAGCAGCAGACTCTTAAACCTTCCAATAGTTATTAATCAACAATAAATAGCTTAGCGCCATCTTTAGTTGAAGAACGATGCGCTATAGTATTATCTGCCACTTGATAAGTCATGCCGGTAGTTAAAGTAAAGGTACGACCATCTTTTAATTCTGTATTTAGCTCGCCTTCGATACACAACAATATATGACCTTTATCACACCAGTGATCGGCAAGATAACCGGCTGAATACTCAACCATATGTACATTAATAGTGTCAAACTCAAGAGTTTTCCAGTAGCCTGCACCTGTTTCACCTTTGACTTCGACAGCTGGTACTTGGGTCCAATCGGTAGTAGCAAAAGGTATGTTTTTCATATCCATGACATTATCTCCTAATTTGATTATTTAATGAATTTGCTAGTAAGCAGGGTAGTTTTTAGACACCCCTTATCTTTAACCAATAGCTACTGTCTGTATTAAACCAATTCATCATCAAGCAGCCAACCTGCTTGCACCGCTGAATTAATATTAGCAAACATCCACGAGTGAATCTCAGGAAAATCCTCAGCTATAAAGGCATGAGCTTGTAGTACTTGTGATTTCTTCACCCCTTGCTCACGCCAAGTCTTGCCTTCGCTATTGATATTATGTAAAAAAGGCAATAACCTATCAACTACTTTTAGCAGTTTAGTCTCTAAGCTATCACCAGTCTCTTGCTCTTCCCATAACTCACAAAGATCACCAACCCCATTGCCTAGATGGCTCTGAAGACGTTTAACCCCTTCTCGTTCAGCATTATGAGCTATGCTTCTATTAGTGTCGTAGAGAAACGTATCACCCGCATCAATCTCACCTAAATCATGGATGAGTGCCAGCTTTAGGAGCTTTTCTTCTGATACCTCAAGCTTAAAACTTCTAGATATCGACCAACAAGCCATCGCTAAATGCCATGAGTGCTCAGCTGAGTTTTCAACACGCAATCCACCATCAATATAAGTACGGCGATTGATAAGCTTTAGTGCATCCAGCTCAAGTAAGTATTCAGTGATTGCGGTTAAATCGCTTGGCAATGTAAGCTCCTTAGTTTATTGGTTTGTTGTAGTTATCTATTATGGCATGCTACTGTTTTCTTGATAGCACCTATAGATTATCTTTTAGCCTGCAAGGCTAGTCACCCATCAAAGCTAATCGCTCTCTATCGTCGTCTTGTTGAAATTTATTACGGATATGCATAGTTGTTCTTTGAGGGCTGATGCTTATCTGATCGGTCAAGGGTATCAGCTTAGAATAATCGGCAACTTAAAGTTTTTGCTATAAGCCTATCGCTATTATCACTGGACAAATCATCATAGGGCTAATGGTCGATCATTTTGGTTGGTTTGGCAATACGCAGGTAATGCTGGACTATAAACGCTTGGCGGCTATCGCCCTACTCGCTGGCGCGCTTTATTTGATTTATTTGAGTGATTTGCGTAGGAAGGCTGAACATTATGCACAGCCTATTAACTATCTTTTCTTATTAACCTTCTACAATAGTAGTGAGATCACTTATCAAATTTGACGTTTTGAAGAACAGTTTCACCGCGACTATTAGTGACAAACTTCTCAATGATAACGACACACTTTCGACCGAACACACCTGTTAAACGATAGTTGCTGTTCGCTTCAGGGTTAAACGTGCCCTCTACACTACATGTACTAAAACTGTCTCTACCTCTAAATCTAATAGCAAAGGGCTGATTGGGAGCAATGTACCTTTCTGTCACTGTAAAATTCGGAGAAGTGCTAGCAGTCAGACTATAAAGACGTTTTTCTTCGACTGTAGGCTTAGGCATATTTAAATTATTTTCATAGATAAATAATTTCTCTTTATCGGTATAAGGGAGAACTGATAATTTTGCTAATCCTTTAGGATTTAAAGATCCATTTATTGCTAACACTCCGCCTGGACCTGATTTTTTCGAGCTACGGTATTCTTTAGAGTTTGGTGTAACACTAAACTCACCACCCCAATCCGTAACTATCTGAAGCTTAGTTGATGAGCTCTCAGGTAACTGAGCAACATACATATTATCTGTTATAAGATTTACGGATTTTTGCATGGTTTGACAACCAGACAAGGCTGCACTCATTACTCCTACTGAAGCTATACCAATCAATACATTTTTCATATGTTTCCTTAAAATAATAATCTCAATTAATCGCTAAGTATTTACAAAATACTAACTTTAGTTTGATATTGTATATTGTACTAATTATTAAGCAAATACCATATATTTGAGATACTTAGTGAGCTAAATATGAGTATAGAAACCTTGAGGTGAGTAAAAATCATAAATGATGTACTTTAACCAATAGCTCGCTTAGTTTTGTATGAGAATACAATCACGATAGATATCAATAAATGCGCGATGTCACTGCTAGCCCCGACAGTAGCGGCTATCTTACTCATTATCTAGTTACCCCTATTACTCCTTACCCACTATAGGCGTTGCCGTCGTCGATCCTTCATCGCTCTCCACAGGAGCATTCAAAAAATTCAGATAAGCTTGGTATTGCTCAAGCACATCATCAATGACTTGCTGCTTATTTAATCCGGTCAAATCATAGCCGCCCGAACCTGTTTGGGTGGTGACCTCAAGTCGATAGTAGACATCGCTATCAGCGGCCATTTTGCCACTAAAAGTAGGCGCTGGAGTCTTAACCATAGACACTTGATAATAAAAGTCGTTCATAGCAGCCGTCGATAACCGTAGTAACGGCCCCGAGGCGGCAATAATATTAGTATTACCAACAAAAGCCGTTGCGCTTGCCGCATTCTTATCATGATCGGCATTGATACGCTCCACATCATAGCCTTGACGGCGGAACTCATTGGCGACATCATCGAGCGCTGGGCGTACAGTACGCTCTAGAAACTTGATCGACTCACGTTTGGATGGATAAGTCAGCATCTGCCCCAAACGCTGCGTCCATGAGCGCTCTGGTATATGACCACCACTAGGTGCAATCGAAGGACGGCGTAACACCTTACCCTCGCTCTCGGCTTGCTCTATTTTTAGCGCTTTGTAGAAAGAGAACATCACTAGGTAAACGATGATAGTCACCGGCAGCGCAAAGATAAGCGTCGCATACTCCATAGTGATAACGCCACCAGCTAACAGCATTGAGATAGTCAAAACCGCTGTCAGTACTGCCCAAAATATACGCAGCCATTTCGGGCCATCTTCGCTTGGGTCTGGAATAGAGGCAGAGAAATTCGACATCACCATTGCCCCTGAGTTGGCGCTAGTAATATAAAATAGCAATCCTGAAAAGGTCGCTAACATAACTAAGAACTTCGCGCCGGGGAACATCTCAAGCAAGGCATACCAGCCACGCTCAGGGCTTTGAATAGCCAGTTCGGCAAAGGCAGTATTACCTTGTAATACTTCATAAAGGGCTGAGTTACCGAAGAAGGACACAATAATAAAATCACATAATACTGGCACAGTAATCGCAGCGATGACGAACTCACGTAAAGTACGGCCACGGGAAATACGGGCCAAAAACACGCCAACAAACGGCCCCCAAGCCAACCAAAACGCCCAAAAGAATAAAGTCCAACTGCCCATCCATTCGCTACTACCAGGCACGTAAGCAAAGGTTTTAAACATCCGAGCAGGCAAAGTGACAAAGAATTGACCTAAGTTTTCAACCAGCGCATTCAATAAGAAAGCGGTCTGGCCAGCGATGAGAATAAAAGCCATCATCGCCACTGCGCTCCATAGATTCAGCTCAGATATCCAGCGAATACCACGATCTACGCCTGAAGTAGTCGCCAAGATAGTCAAGACCACCGCCCCGATAACTAAAGCAATCTGTAAGGTGAGACCTTCCTCTAGCCCAAAGATCTTTGAGAAGCCGACGTTTAGTAAGACTACCCCGATACCCATAGTAGTGGCGACGCCAAACACGGTACCGACTAAGGCTAAAATACTAATGCCGTGACCGATTGGGCCATTGACACGTTTGCCAAACAGCGGATAGAGCGCCGCTCGAATCGATAACGGCATATCCCAGCGATAGGCAAAGTAGCCCATTGCCATGCCGAGTAATGCATATACCGCCCAGCCAGCGATACCGTAATGGAACATGGTCCAAACTACAGCGTTTTGCATAGCATCAGCGCTGGCGCTATCCCCTGCTGGCGGCGTTAAATACTGCACTACAGGACCAGTTACTGAGAAGAACAGCAAATCAATGCCCACCCCAGCAGCGAATAGCATAGCCACCCAAGTCCCTAGCTTATATTGTGGACGTGAATCATCAGGCCCCAGGCGTACGCTACCGGCTTTGGATAAAGCTACCCAAAGTACAAAGCCAGTGACTAATACCATAGTAATCACATAGTACCAACCGAGGTTAGTTGCAATCCAATCCACTACTATTTGCATAGTAGTATGTGCCCCTTCAGGTATAATGATTGCCCAAATTGAGAAAGCAACAATAACTAGCGAAGAGAGGATTAACACGCTCCAGTTAATATGAGCAACCGCATTTTTGGATAACTGTTGCGCCCCTTTTTTTAAATCACTGCGCGAGATGGGTCTTTCATCATGAAGACTTTTAGGTTGACGTTGCGAGCCCCCAAACTGACTGCGCTCAAATGGGGTTTGTGCGCTTTTACTGAGCTCATTTGGTAATGGCTCGTTTAGTGAATGCTCGTTTGCTAGGTCATCTTTGGAAGAGTTATCGTGGTTTACTTCGTTGTTCATGTCTGTACATTCCTTACACTTGACTTATAGGGCATAAGTGAGTGCAGTTTTAGAGGGCAGGATATTTTGGGAGAAAATGATGAGCGCATAGTATCATAGTCTAGCGCACGAACATTCTTGGCAAGGATAAGCCGCTCATCAGCGCACCGCTATGGATAAGGCTTGAAGATAATGATAATAAGTTAGGTAATAGCTAGAGTTTAGAGCAGTAGAGATACTTTTTATTAAGCGTTTATTTTAAGAGAAACTGACTACAGCCATCAGGGCTCACATTTGACTTTGTTAAATTGCCAAGTCATAGCCCCTGTCTTTTTAGCTACTAAGATATCGCTCGCCGATAAGAACAAAACCCCTTCGATATTTTCAAAATCCTTACCTGTGCAAGTATGATAGCTGTAGAAATCAATGTTTACCGCAAAGGCTTGAATCATAACGTCGCTATACTTAGATATTCGTCCTACGGCTAACAAACACAGCATCACAGTAAGCGCAAAGAGTACGCCTGATAATAACTTGCTAGTTAATTTTTTAGTCGATTGATTAGTAGCGCTTGTAGCATCAACATTGCTCTTACCAGCGTTGCCATTGCTAACATCACTATTATCTACGTTGTTAGCAGCTTGGTTATCAGAATCTCGGTATAAAAAGTACAAGCCTATAGCGATAAAGTAACTGCTTAATAAAATGATAATACAGTATTTAAAAAACTCGATAGCGGTCAGTAGCGTTGAGGTCAAGGCTAAATTGCTAGGATTGACTTGGAATATCCTGTTAATCTCACCTGTTGCCCACAAATAGGACGATACGCTCATCAAAGCCACTAATAAATAGATAATAATTTGGCCACAAACGCTGTTTTTTAGGTATCGATAGACGATGTTTTCGATAGCAATCATGATTAGCATGATAAACAGTACTGCGGCGATCATACCAACGATTAAATAGCTGATATAAAGTGGCCGATTAAGAGCATTGGCTAACAACAAGGCTAAAGCCAAAGCTATCAAGATGATTGCAAATTTGGCAAAAATCTGTGTAGTGCGAATCAGCCAGTCTCTAATACTGTTCAGATTAACTTCTCGGTTATCCGCAGCTTTATTATCAGATTTTGTCATAGATAGGGAGTTCCAAATAGGCTGTTGATTGTCAGGCACTGATGATAAGGACTAAGGGCATCAACCACTAGTCAGATCATCACAAGGATAAAATGCCTTATTTATTGGCAAAGGGTCACCATTAAAAATAGCGAATGGCTTATAGCGCAGAGCTCTGATATAAAAGTAGAGTCTTTACCTCTATTTATCGATGCATGGTTATTTATTAATGGCTAATTATTTATCGATATAGTTATTTGCAGACACATTAGCTTTTTGTGAAACGCTTGATTGAATTTACAATCATTATCAAGCTATTGGAATTTTTAGGATAATGCCTGTCATAAAAAAGCATCCTATCAAGCCGAAACTTAATAGGATGCTGTTATTTGCTTATCAATAGAAATCCAGCAAAATGCTCTAGATATCGAACTCTAGTGCTCTATCGCCATCAGCATCTTGAATACGCGTTGGCAAGCCAATTTTATTTAGCAAATTAATAAATGGCTTAGCATCGAGCTCTTCGACGTTGACCATCTTGCCTGCATCCCACTCACCAGTAGCAACCAACATAGCCGCAGCGACTGGTGGCACGCCAGCAGTATAAGAGATGCCTTGACTGCCCATAGCCTCAAACGCTTGTTTATGATCAGAGATATTATAGATAAATACCTCGCTATCGACGCCGTCTTTTTTGCCCTTAACTTTATCACCAATACAAGTCTTACCCGTATAGTTTGCAGCTAATGAGCTTGGGTCTGGTAGCACCGCTTTGACGACTTTTAACGGAATAACTTCTAAGCCTTCAGCGGTAGTCACTGGCTGCTCAGATAATAAGCCTAAGCTTTGTAGCACAGTGAAAACATTGATGTAATGCTCACCAAAGCCCATCCAAAAGCGAATGTTTGGCACATCTAAATTAGTCGATAACGAATGGATCTCATCATGGCCGCTAAGGTAACTGTTCTGTATGCCGACTACCGGTAGGTCGTCGGTACGCTTGACTTCGAACATCTTATTCGACTGCCACTTACTATCCTGCCATGAATAAACCGTACCAGTGAACTCCCGGAAATTGATTTCAGGATCGAAGTTAGTAGCGAAGTATTTACCATGGCTGCCAGCATTAATATCGATAATATCAATATCAGTTACTGACCCTGCATCCATCATGTCATAGCCAAGACGAGCATAAGCATTGACCATACCGGGATCAAAACCTGCGCCTAAGATGGCAGTAATATTATTATCCGCACAACGCTGTTTACGCTGCCACTCGTAGTTGTTGTACCAAGGCGGCGTCTCGCAAATCTTACGGGGGTCTTCGTGAATAGCGGTATCGATATAAGCCACGCCAGTCTCAATACAAGCTTCTAGTACGCTCATATTCAAAAATGGTGAGCCGACATTGATGACGATTTGGATATTAATATCTTTTATCAGAGCTATTAATGCTTGGGTATTAAGCGCATCGATTTGATGGGTGTGCAAAGTTGCAGGCTGCTTAAAGCTGTCTTTGTCCTGTACGCTTTGGGCGATAGCAGTACACTTATCTAAAGTACGTGATGCGATATGAATCGCACCGAGCACATCGTTATGCATCGCACATTTATGAGCGACTACTTGAGCGACGCCGCCAGCACCGATGATAAGAACATCTTTTTTGGCTTGCTTAGTGTTTTTGTTATGTTGAGTTGTGTTCAAGGCAACAATCCTCCTTTGTGTCCCTGCCGTCGTCATTGTTATTGATCAATCGAAACAGAAACTAGTGAATGATATGCGTGAATTAAAAAGGAAGACCGAGGAAAACCCACGCACCCGATGAACAAAAACCACTGTTTTTGCCCGAGCCGATTATAACAATTTTTACTACCCTATCGGCAATAATTAATAGCTAAATTAAAACAGTGCCATTAACCATAAATGGCATGCGAACGTCTTACAATCAAGAATTAAGACAAACTTGCTTTATATTCCTGATAATCAAACTCACGCTGCACATCAATAGTGCCATCAAGACGACGTATCACAATCGCTGGCATATTGACCCCATTAAACCAGTTCTTTTTGACCATAGTATAACCAGCAGCATTAGCAAAGGCTAACTGATCGCCTATCTGCAAAACAGCTGGCAGCTGATACTCACCAAAAATATCTCCTGCTAAACAAGAGCGACCATAAATGATAGTGTTGTCAGCTGCCGCTTGCTCCATTGTCTGAGCGTTATCAGTAGGATCAATATCGAGAGCTGCGATGTGGATTAGCTGATTATTAATAGCCGCTATTGGTGCTGACTCACGGTAAATCAGCAAATCAAGCATATGCGCTTCAATAGAGGAGTCTACTATCGCTAAGTTTTTTTGGTTATACATAGTATCTAATACGCTAGTCACCAAAGTTCCAGCGCCATGAATACTAGCTTCACCTGGCTCTAAATAGACTTGTAAGCCGTATTTTTCACTAAAGCCTTTTAGACGTTGAGCCAATTGCTCAAGAGGATAATCAGGAGCGATAAAGTGAATTCCGCCTCCTAAACTTACCCATTCTAACTGTTGGAAAATATCACCGAACTTAGCTTCGATATCAGCCAAACTGTCACTAAAAGCCTGATAGCTGTCATTTTCACAGTTATTATGAATCATCACTCCAGTGATATCTTTTAGCACCGCAACGATACTGTCTTTATCATGCTCCCCAAGGCGACTAAACGGACGAGCTGGGTCAGCGATAATAAACGAGGAATTACTGGTTTTAGGGTTTAAGCGCAGCCCTACAGGTATGTTTTTAGCAGCCGCTTGCTCTTTAAAAGCAGTTAATTGCGAGATAGAGTTAAATATAATCTTATCAGCATATTGTAAAACTTCAGGGATTTCATCGGCACTATAAGCCACGCTATAAGCATGCATCTCTTTTTTATCAGCACTTTTAAGGGGTTCAATACCATCAAGGGTTTCAGTGGTGTCAATATTATTGTGTTGAGAGTTATGGCCAAAAGTCTCATAGCCCAAGCGCAATTCGTTCAATGACGATGACGTTGTGCCGTGTAAATAAGGTTGCATGACTTCAAACACCCCCCAAGTAGCAAAGCATTTTAGTGCCAATAGTGCCTTAGCACCCGACAACTCACATAGTCGAGCAATAATCTGCATATTGGCAACAATGGCCGCTTCGTCGAGTAAATAATAAGGGGTTGGCACGGATATAGATTGATGAGCAAGTGAGGTAGTCATGTTTATTCACCTAATAGCATACGATAATAGTAGTTAGTGATATTTTTCGCTATAGTAGACTAAACCTATACTAAATAGAATAGCTTATGTCACTATCAACCGATTATTCGCGCTCTTCAAATCCACCTGATTTTACCCAGCTTAATTTGCCTCAGCTCGATGTCAATGCTCGTGAAGTATTAGAATTTTGGTTCGATGAGGATAATAAACAGTACTGGTTTATACAGGACAGCAGCTTTGACAAGCTGATTGCTGATAAATTTGGCAAGCTCTGGCAACAGGCAAAACAAGGTGAATGTGCTCCCTGGCGCTATGTCGAAGAACACAGGTATTTGAACAACTCCAATGCTGAACTGGCTGGACGTTTGGCTGAGATTATTGTCTTAGATCAATTCTCACGTAACTTGTGCCGCAATCAGGCGGCGGCTTTTGCGCAAGACGCTATGGCTTTAGTGCTAGCCCAAGAAGCTATTCGCCAATTTCATTTTAATAAGCTCCCTTGGCAATGGCGACAGTTTATGATCATGCCTTTTATGCATTCTGAATCCTTAGTTATTCATCAACGCTATCTCCCCTTGTTTGAGGAGCTCAATAATGCCAACACTTTGAGTTTTGAGCATCGGCATCAAGATATTATCCAACGATTTGGACGCTATCCGCATCGTAATAAAGCTTTGAATAGACCATCTACTGTCGAAGAAAGAAAGTTTTTACAACAACCTAATTCGTCGTTTTAACTTTATCTCAATGCTAATGTGAGCCGTCAGAACTAACACCAGTATTGATTTAATGGTTAACGTCAATGCGGCTATTAATATCGTTTGCCAGTTTCCAAATGTAGTAATAAAAAATAGAGCAAGCAAAGCAGCAGGGTTTACTTATGAAGGTTCAGTAGGCACTAATAACTTACCTCACCAGTACTAAAGGTAAAGTCTTTAGTTATTAAGGTCTTATTATCGACTAATACATCAAAGCTCACTTGATAGTTACTATTACCATATAGGCCACAGTTGCCGCCCTTATTACTACCCTGCTCACAGCTTTTTAGATTATCAGTGAGCGGTAAAATAAAAGCTTCAGTGGCTGCTAGCTGATAATTAGTGCCTTTATACGGGTCTTGATAAAAATCAAGCAAAGCAACTTCTACCTTTGTTTTGCGCTGTACATTATAGAACTTAACGTTACTAACTTTGATCGTCTGAGCTGATGGCATGTTGATATAGATAGGTTGTCCTATAGGATCTGTTCGCAAATCACGACCCGTACCTTTAACTGGATTCGGTGATTCATTATATAGTGCGGTCACTGTAGCGCTGACATCTTGACAAGGATAAGTAAAGATACCTTTAACGCTATTATTTTTGGCTGCTGGCGTCGCTGCGGCATGGGTAACCAGGACATAGCCTTGATACTTACTTGCCTCCCTATTAAATGGCTTATAAGCACTGATCCCTGTACCGATCAAATTTGAATTCGGTAGCATCAATGCGCGTAAATGATAAGGCGCAGCAAGCAAGGATTTAGTCATTGCCATCGCGGCAATATCCGGTGCCACTAAGTTACCTAACGAGCTAAAGTATAAAGTCAAAGCAATGTTTTCGGCCACGCCATTGTTGGCATTGGCATAATTTGCCTTAGCCAAGCGCTTAGTAAAACTATCACCGCTAAAAAACGAGTTGCTCTTACCTGTGACATCAGCAATATCACTGATCTCGTTTTCCACATACGGATTAAAGCCAGTCGGGGTACTATTAGCAAACACATAATTAATGTAATTGGCATGTTGGATAGCAATTTTTGCAAGTTCTGGATCAGCAGATACCTCACTGAGACCACAGCTAGACCGGGCAAGGCTAATTTCATTATCTACGTTTACAACTGCTAGTGCATTATCATCGGCTATAGCGTTATTTACTTCTTCATCCTCAGCTCGCTATTCATTGCTAGCCTTAGACTTAGAAACGACTGGATTTGAGGCTGTTGTAGCAGAGTTTGCAGATTCTGACTCTGACTCTGACTCTATGGATTTAGGTGCTTTATTCGCTGTCGAGGTACTATCTGCATCGCCTGCATCACCACAAGCGCTTAGAACCATAATCGAAAAAATGATAGGGACTAAGCTGTTTATAGAGGTATTGAGAGTCATTTTCTATCCTATAAAGCAATAAATTAGCTAACTGAAGTTCAGCAATAACTATGCCAACTTATTGGCGCTAATTTATTAATAGCAACTAGTTATTGCTATAAAAAATTCTAGCTACTAATGAATAGAATATAAGACCTGCAAGTAGTGCTCGCTGAGGCGGGATCACTATATAAAATAATTCATAAATCAAAATAATTCATAAATCAAAATAACTTATAAATTAAAATCGATACTACTTAGGCTATTTTTCTGAAAGTGCTCGTTTTATTGGTGCGAAGCTACGTCTATGCTCAGGTAGCACCCCATAGTCTAGAATAGCTTGCATATGCGCTGCAGTGGGATAGCCTTTGTGCTTGCCGATGCTATAGTCAGGATATTGAGCATCCAATTGATACATTCTATGATCACGGCTAACTTTTGCTAAAATACTAGCGGCTGCAATACTAGTATGACGAGCATCACCTTTGACCCATGCTTGGCAGTCAATAGTCGCTTGTTCTATACCTAACTTAGCGAGTGTTGGGTAGTCCAATTCTGGACAGCGATTACCATCATATAGTACTTGGGTTTGGACATGACTAGAAAGGTTAGCAAAATCAATGGTTAGCTGCTGATATATCGCTATTAATAGCTGCTCAGTACATAGACGCATGCCAAGCATAGTTGCCTGTAGGATATTGAGCTGATCGATCACCGCCGCTGGGATATCGGCAATAATATAGCCCACGGCATATTGCTGGACTAAGGGATAGAGAGTATCTCGCTTCTTTTCACTGAGCTGCTTGGAGTCAGTTAGGATAGCTAAAGGAGTCGTTAATAAGGGCTGATCCTCAATCAAACCTGACCACTTACTTGGCAAAATGGCAGCCGCTACGTTGACACTACCCAGCAACGGCCCCCGACCTGCCTCATCGACTCCTATCTGTAACGGTACTGATGATAGATCTTGCAGGGAATGGCTGTGCCGCTCAGCTAATAACTCAGCAACCTTTAGCTCGCCTGTCAGCTCAATAGGCGCGGCCAAATTAATGTACTGACCTTTTATATCAATAGACTCAATAGTAATTTTCATAGGGTTTATATACTTGTTTAGACAAGAGTATTAATAGCTTTTACGCTGGTTTCTGACTTTGGCTATTTACTGTAGGCTGTTCATTATTGGCTATTATTGTTTATGTACCATTGCTCAATCACACTACTAGCTGGGTCATGATTGCTTTGTTGTTGCAGAGTTTGCTTAGTATCAATCAGCGCATTTAGCTGCTCCTGATAGGCGCGCGGCTGTAGCAACTGCATCACTGTCCGGCAAATATTGTCACCACTAGCCTGCTCTTGGATGAGCTCTGGCACTATGGCATGATCGGCTAAAATATTAGGCAATGCCACATAAGATACTTTTACAAGACGTTTAACGATGCGATAAGTTAGCTGATTGAGCTGATAAACTACTACCATAGGACGCTCGAGTAACATCGCTTCAAGGGTGGCAGTACCTGAGGCTAGTATGATGATATCTGAGGCCGCCATTGCTTGTTGGCTAAAGCCAGGTTGGCTTTCATCATAGACGACTACAATAGCTGCCCTTAGCTGCTCAGAGCACTTATCTATCACTTCCTGTACGATATACTGATGGTTTTGATCGACAGTCGGAATGATAAAACATAGATCAGGGTCTAGCAGCACTAACTTTTGAATACCATCAAGCATCAACGGCAAAATGGCCGTGATTTCTCCACGCCGTGAGCCTGGCATCACACAAACTAGCTGACTAACCGCAGCAAAGCGCTCGATAAAAAACTGTTGCAGTCCATCATTATGCCAGACTAGTTCACTACGTAATTGAGTGATAGGAGTGTTTTCTAGGCGATGCTCTATAGTGCGTAACAACGGATGTCCAACACAGATAGCCGGATGATTGTGCCGCTCATATACCGGCAGCTCAAATGGGAATAAGCATAGCACTAAGTCAGTCGCTGCCTTTATACCATGAATGCGCGACTCACGCCAAGCCCAAATCGAAGGGCTGACATATTGAACACAGAACACCCCTTTTGGCTTAAGTTTTTTAGCGACCCGTAAATTGAAGTCAGGGGCATCGATCCCGATGAACCAATCAATGTTGGCATTTTTAAAGGCAGTAAGTAACTCACGCCGTGCCTTGAATAGATCAGACAATTGGGCTAATACTTCGACTAAGCCCATCACCGCTAGACGTGATAACGGAAAGATACTTTGCAGACCTTGTGCTTGCATCTTAATGCCACCGACGCCAACCCAGACAATATCCTCACGCAGATTATTCATCTGCTGCATAAAGTCAGCCCCTAAGCTATCACCGGATACTTCACCGGCTACTATCCCTATCACCAATGGCCTAGCTGCCGTTACTGGCCCTGCTAGGTGTTGATCAGTTACTTGGTGAATCAACTCAGTGTCTTTAGCATACGAGATAGAATCAGTCATAAAAAACTCTTAATAGTAATGATTTACTATGAATGGTATAACCATAAAAAGGCAAGTATAACAAAATTTTGGTTTTGACATTCCAGTTATGAGTCAATAAAGTCGCCGACTGCCCTTGTCAACTCAAGGTTTTCAAAGCATAATGAATATCCCTATAAATTAGTTAAACGACGTATAATCATGACAACACCAGCTACTCATAACGCAGATATTGATGACGTGAATATTGAAAAGTTCATCCCCCTGATCACTCCCGCTGAGCTAAAAACTGAGCTTCCTCTTTCAAATGATGCTTATAAAACAGTGCTGAAAGGTCGCCATACCATTCAAGATATCCTAGATGGTAAAGACAAACGCTTGTTTGTGGTTATTGGTCCTTGCTCTATCCATGATATCAAAGCCGCTCACGAATATGCTGATCGCTTAGCTATATTGGCCAAAGAGATTGAAGACAGTATCTTTGTAGTGATGCGCGTTTATTTTGAAAAGCCACGTACCACTGTGGGCTGGAAAGGCATGATTAACGATCCTGACATGAATGATAGCTTCGATATCGAAAAGGGTCTACGTATCGCTCGTAAATTACTATTGGAGTTAAATGAAAAAGGGCTGCCTTGTGCTACTGAAGCCCTCGATCCTAATACCCCCCAATACATGCAAGACTTGATCAGCTGGTCAGCGATTGGTGCTCGCACTACTGAGAGCCAAACCCATCGCGAGATGAGCTCAGGATTATCCTGTCCAGTAGGTTTCAAAAACGGTACTGATGGCGGCATGACTGTAGCCGTTAATGCTATGCAAGCGGTCAAAGAAGGCCATAGCTTCTTGGGCTTATCATCAGACGGTAAAGTATCAATTATCAAATCTAAAGGTAACCCATACGCACACGTGGTGTTGCGTGGCGGTAATGGCAAACCTAACTATGATGAAACTGCTGTTGCCCAAGTAGAGAACGCTTTAGCTGAAGGCAAAACCAGCGGCAAGATTATGATCGACTCAAGCCATGCCAACTCAGGCAAAGATCCGTATTTGCAGCCAATGGTTATCAATAATGTCGCTGAACAAATCCAAAATGGCAATCAGTCAATCATTGGTATGATGATTGAGAGTCATCTTAAAGGCGGCAGTCAAAAACTAACCGCTGATTTGGACGCACTAGAGTATGGTGTCTCAATTACGGATGGTTGTCTCGATTGGGAAAGTACGGTCACTGCGCTACATAACTTACGTGATATGGTAAAAGACGTATTGCCTAACCGTTAGACTTAGCAAGCATTAAACTAAAACCCCCTCTAGTAATTATTAATAGAGGGGGTTTTTTAACGTTTAGAATTTTATATCGTAATAAATTTTATAGCCTAATAAATTATTTATCGGCGGCGCCAAGGACGCTGTCCAAGCTCTCCAATACGTGTTTGGAAGTCGCTTGCTGCTGCAATTCGCTGAGTTTGTCATGGGCTAGTTGACGACGTGGCTCTACCAAAGTATACCAACGGGCTAATACTTGTAATAGTCTAGAAGCCATTACTGGGTTAGCATCATCAAGCTTTTTGATCACGCCAATATAGATATCTAAGCCTTCAGCGCTCCATAATACTGCAGGCTGCGCAGTAAAAGCACTGATTACAGAGCGTATACGGTTCGGGGTGTTCCAGTCAAAGTCAGCATGCGCCAACAAAGTGTTGATGGTATCAGTGCTCACATGACTACTAGAGGCTTGGACACTGAACCAAAGATCTATCACTAAATCATCATCTACAAAGCGCTGATAAAAATCGGCCAAATACTTATCGGCCGTGGCTAGCTGATGGTTGACCATGGCCCTTAATGCCCCTAAGCGCTCAGTCATACAGCTGGCATTATCATACTGCTGCTGCGCCCATTGCTCGGCCCCAGATACTTGTGCGGTCAAGGCCATATCAAGCACTACATTACGTAATGCTCGTGCGCCTAAATCTGCTGGCTTGTCTGAATAAGGTTGCAGAGGTAATTGCCCATATAATAGCACCCACTGATCTTTTAGCGAGTCAGCCACCTGACGATATAAGTCTTCACGTTGCTGCTTGACTACTACTGGGTCATAGTTAGCATTAATGGCTGCTGCTAGCTCTTGCGCTGAAGGTATATCGAGTAAACGCGCGGCCAGCATCGCATCAGTTGCAGCTAGTACTGGTAAAGTTTTTGCTAAAGCCTGCAAATAAACTTCTGGGCTACTCTTGGCACTACTGCCTTGTAATAAGATACGGTTGACTAGCATTTGCGTTACTTGCCAGCGATTGAAGCCATTAGTCTCATGAGTCAATAAAAATGCTAAGTCTTCGTCTTGATAATCATAGTTAAGCTGTACTGGCGCACTGAAATCACGTAATAACGAAACTATCGGTTCGCTGCTAATATTATCGAAGCTAAAGGTTTGCTCTGCTTGATCAAGCAGTAACATACGCTCACTGACAATCTCCCCTGTCACTCTGTCAAACAAAGCAGTCGCCACCGGTATAGGTAACGGCTTTGGCGCTGCAAAGCTTGGTACCTGACGAGTCTGCTGGCTCAAGCTGATAGTCAGCGTTTGCGTCTCGCTATCATAATGCTGATGCCCTGACAACATCGGTGTTCCAGGCTGACGATACCAATCGATAAAGTCTTCAACTTTGCTGTCGGTAATACTAAGTGCCGATAAGAAGTCTTCAACCGTTACCGCTTGTCCATCATAACGACGGAAGTACTCGTCAGTGCCTTTACGAAAGTTCTCAGGCCCTAAAGTATTGGCCAACATACGAACGATTTCAGCGCCTTTTTCATAGACCGTAGTAGTATAAAAGTTATTGATCTCAACGAAGCTTTCAGGACGTACTGGATGCGCTAATGGCCCAGCATCCTCGGCGAATTGGTGTGCACGTAGAGTGGCCACATCATCGATGCGTTGTACCGCGCTGGACTGTTGATCCGCTGAAAAAGATTGATCACGAAATACGGTAAAGCCTTCTTTTAGGCACAGTTGAAACCAATCACGGCAAGTTATGCGGTTACCCGTCCAGTTATGGAAGTATTCATGGGCAATAACCGCTTTTACGTTAAAACTGCGGGCATCAGTAGTAGTCTCAGGGCTGGATAATACACAAGCCGTATTAAAGATATTTAAACCCTTATTCTCCATAGCCCCCATGTTGAACTGGCTGACCGCAACGATCATATAGCGGTCTAAGTCGTAGGCACGGCCATAATTGACTTCATCCCAGACCATTGAGTCTTTTAGAGCTTGCATGCCGACATGACACTTATCAATGTCACTGGCTTTGGCAAATAGCTCAAGCGTAACCTCACGACCTTCGCTAGTCGTATGATGGTCAGTTAGCACGGCCAAGTCAGCGAAGACGCAAGCGAACAAGTAGCTTGGCTTATTAGTAGGATCATGCCAGATTGCATAGTGACGATCAGGGGTGTCAGCCACCTCACCTTGCTCAACCAAGTTACCATTGCCTAGTAAGGTGGGATAACGCTTATCCGCCTCAAGACGAGTGGTAAATATCGCTAGCACATCAGGGCGATCAGGATAAAAAGTAATCTTGCGGAAGCCCTCAGGCTCACACTGCGTGACAAACATAGTTTCGCTGCCACTACCCGCTATATACAAGCCTTCAAGCGCCGTATTAGTCTGTGGGCTGAGGCGTACTTGCAACTCTAGTGTCAACTGCTCAGGTGCATCGGCTATGATCAGTTGACCATCCTGCTGCTGATACTGTCCTTCATCGAGCGCTTGGCCGTTAACGTTAATGGCTAATAGCTCAATGTCTTCACCGAATAATATTAAGTCTCCTGCTGTCTGACGTGTCATTACTAGCTTACTATCAACAGTAGCGTGATCAGCAAATATCTTGATATCTAAATCAACAGTTTCAACGGCAAAACTCGGTGGCTGATAGTCTTTTAGATTAATTTTATGACTACTTTCATTAGGCTCATGCGCTGGAACATCAGGCATTTCAACGTTAATAATGTTAGCATCGTTCTCAGCAGTAGACATGGTGTTTCCTATTTAAGTTAATATAGTTATAAGGTATTAATGGCGTTAACGAAATTAATAGTATGATTTTATATCCAATCCATACAGCCTGTAGATAAGGTCTAGCTGTTATAAGGACTAAAATGGTAAAGTTCACATCTTAGCTTTACTAGAGCTTTATAATAGTCTTTTTGTAATAATAGTCTTATTGCTTAATTGGTTTAAACATTCTCATTTCAAGCGCACTGATATAAACTTTCATCACTACTGCGTAACTAGGCTATTATTTATCCTACTAAAAGAGGATAGTTATAAAAAATGACGCTGGTAAAAAATAATAGTTATGAACAATGACACGATAAATAGTATTACCGATAAAAAAAATTTCAAAAACTTATCATTATAAAATATGAAAAATTATCACCATAAAGTTTTATACCTTACTGTATCAGTACTTAGCATTTAGCATTTAGCATTTAGCATTTAGCAGGCAAAACCTTATCTTATTATTATCCTCTAAACCCATAAAAAAAATGGTCTATTCTTATGACAAATCGCTCTATGCAAACTACTGTTACGCTGCCGCTATTAAAAACTTATGTCAACGCCCTATCCGCTACCTTAGCGGCTGAGGCTGCTACATCAATAGCTAACGATAGCAATACTAGCACTAACGCTGAGCTATTATGGATAGTGGAAGATCAAGCTGCTTTGGGCCAGCTAGAGTCTAAGTCATTATTTGAGACTGATGCCAATATTAAACCCAGTAAGCAGCAACAGCCATTAGTAGAATACAGCGCAACCACCTTACCACTGCTGGCTAAACAAAATATGCTCGGCCGTTATCAATTGGCTTGTTTTTGGCTACCTAACTTGACAGCAGAGTTGCTACCAGCCTATATTCCACTGCTAATGCGCTACCGAGATCTGTATGCCGCTCATGTGATTATTGCCGTACAGCAGAGTATTAACCTACGTACTTATGGCTTTATTCCCTTTGATATCGTTGCTGATGTAGTTACGGATACGGATGTAGTTACTGATAGCCAAATATCGTCTTCTGATATCGTCCTCTGGCAATTCAATCTCTATGACTATAAACGCTTACCTAATTGGTTAAACAGTGACTATTGGGCCAATCCTGAAAACTGGGATAAACGTCGCTGGTAACAAACAAGCTACTAGACCGTTTCAAAGAGTGTTATTAACCATTTTGCTAGAAACTATCTATAATTAACAGCGCAGAATAAAACTCTGATACCATCCCATTATTCTACTGCTATTAGTAATAGTAACAGTAGCTATAACTATCTTGCCTTGGCCTACAAATATCTCATCCTATGTCTAAGCTATTAATAGTAGACTTTGCGGGCATTTACAGTAATACTACTTACATAACGTAACATCGACTCTACTATGAGCAGCGATTGTATAGGTTTTATTATAAGCGGTTTTTAACAATAACAAATTCAATTCAGAATTTAGGAGCTAAGCATGTCAACTTATTCTATCCAAACTGGTACTACTAATAATCGTTTTGCTAAAATTGCTGCTCTAGCAGTATTATCAACAGCCGTAGCATTGACTACTGGTTGTGCGACTAAACGTGCCACTTCAGAAGTTGTGATTGCGCCTTTAGGTATTCCAGGTGGACAAGTAGGCTATAACAACGGTGCCTTAGTTAATAACTCAGACGCCGTCATCAGTGCTGCTAGTAATCTACAAGCGGTAGTTTATTTCGGTTTTGATAGCAGTGAGATTACTCCTCAAGCTGCTGCCATCTTAAATCAACACGCCAACTTACTAAGTTCAAACCCATCGGCTAGCGTCCTTATCGCTGGTAACACTGATGAGCGTGGCAGCCGCGAGTATAACATCGCGTTGGGTGAGCGCCGTGCACAATCAGCAAGTGCTTATTTAGCTAGTCAAGGTGTCTCTGCTAACAATATCCGAGTGATCAGCTATGGCGAAGAACGTCCTGCCGCTGCTGGTAACACTGAAGAAGCCTACGCCTTAAATCGTCGTGCTGAGCTGTCTTATTAATAATTACTAGTCAATCAATCATTGATAAAATTGATAAAAGTGCAGCAATAAAAATCTAGTAATAAAAGTCCAGTAAGATAATTACTGGGCTTTTTTTAATACTGGCTCATTAAAGAGCGACCCTAAGGCATTTAACAATATGTAGTTATAAAGGGGTCAACATTCCCTATCTACTTACCCTTTACTGATAGACATTAACCATGCTAACCCTTGAAGCCATCACCCTAGATAATATTCGCTATGAGCCACTAGCGGCTACGAGCTGGTGCGCTACAGCTACTATCAGTACTGCTTTAATGGCACCCGTTATACTGTGGCCGCAGTTGCGCAGTCACCTCTGCAGCCAGCTAGCACCCTATCCAGACCCCTGCTCTGACTGCCCAAATACTAGGGATATACCCTTATTATACTGGAACAAGGTCAGCCAACAGCAGCCATTGTCTATCCTTGCAGTTGCTCATCATAAGCGCCAACAGCAGCGTAAAGGCGTACGTCTTTTATTAAAAGACTTACTTAAAAAGCTAAATATTACCGACCATTTAGATGACTCAGCATTCCCTTATCGTCTTAGTAATAGCGGCTATTATGTTTGCTTTAGTCACTCCGATGATCATACTCAACGTTTTTCAAAGCAGGTGAATAGCAGTCCACGCTTTCAGTATAATTTACAAAGCAAAGTTGCCGTAGCTATCAGCTTGCGTTGTGCAATTGGTATCGATATCGAAACCCAACTTGTTGCTTGGCCGACTGTTCAGCGTTATTATCACGCTAATGAGCTGCTAATACTAGCCACTCTGCCCCAGTCACAACGCGATATCACGGCCAAATATCTATGGCAGCTAAAAGAAAGTATGATAAAAATCCACAATGCTAAATTGGCTCAAGGATTGGGGATAGACTACAGTGCTATTATCCCAGTTCTAAAAAGCAAGCTTAGTGCTACAGGCCTTGCTAGTCATCCTATAAAAAGCACTTTAACAGCTACTCATTCAACTTCAATCATCAATGAGATAGAGGTAGGGAAAACTAGCTATCAGCTAGCCATACTAGCAGAACAACAGACTTTGGTTGTTTTTTAGAGTCTATTACTCTCACACTGCTAACTGTTTCACTACTGATGGGCATTGCTAGAATAAAAAATTATAT
>NZ_JAHLMU010000001.1:0-38554 GCF_018919485.1 Psychrobacter sp. TAE2020 | reverse complement strand
AAATAATATTGTACTGCCGATATTTATCTAATTTATATAGGCTTTATTAATAATTATAAAATACTATTTATCAGCTCAAATTCATTATTTTTAAATACAGTACTTTTAGAAATAATCGTCTTAATAGCTATTAGCTTTTTATCAGGGATAATATCGATGCTTACGTTTACCTTCAAGCAAAAACACCAAGTGAAGGTCAATATTTATAAGTTTATAGCCGCTGTAGATCGTAAAACGACGCTAGTGTTTATGACAGCCACTGGTGTGCATTTTAGAAAATACGTTAAGCTGTTTGAGAACTTAGTGGCTAAAGGCTATACCCTAATTGGCACTGATTACCCTTGCTGCGGCGAAAACACTCCTCATGTCGATCGTAGCGTTGATTATAAATATCAAGACCTTATTGATAATGTTATTCCGAAGCTAGTAGGATTTTCTGAGCACGATTCGACTTACCTTTTTGGCCATAGCTTAGGAAGTCAGCTGGCCACTATCTATAGTGCATTAACGGATATACCTATGATCGGCGTGGCTACTGACAATCTATACTTTAAAAAATGGTTTGGCTGGGAGCGCATAAAGATTTTACGGGTATTAGCGATATCCAAACCTTTAACAACAGCTTATGGTTACTTCCCTAGTTATAAAGTAGGCTTTGGCAATAAAGAGGCCAAAGGGCTTATGGAAGATGGATGCTATTTGCTAAAAACGGTACGCTTCGACTTTATAAAAGGCGATTTTGCAACTGGCAAGGGCCGTGTATTTTTTATTCATATTAAAGGAGATAGATACTCCCCTTATGCTTCTATAAAGCATCTTGCTAGGCTATATACTGAATCAAAGCTTATCTCAGTTGAGCTGCCCAAACACCTAAAGGCAATCTGCATGGAGTGTGGATAAAAGACCCTGAGTTCATTACAAAGTATACCAATGAACAAATAGCGAAATGTCATTAAAGTATTAACGTCAAAAGCTAATGAGGTAGTTGTAAAAAATG
The DNA here is from genome assembly GCF_018919485.1 of Psychrobacter sp. TAE2020. Lineage (GTDB taxonomy): Bacteria > Pseudomonadota > Gammaproteobacteria > Pseudomonadales > Moraxellaceae > Psychrobacter. Next base: position 37,557 of record NZ_JAHLMU010000001.1, on the reverse strand, counting down.
GTATTTTATTAAAAAAACTGCTTGTTATTTAAAAAGCGGCACATGATTAAAAAAGGTCGTACACTATTGAAATAGCAAAGCATTTGGCAGCGAATTATAAGATTAGGCCTTCAAAATAGTTGGGTCATTCAGTTACTACAAGGACGATAACGTTACTATGAATAATAAACGCAATACTAGGACTATTATCATTATTGCCTTGTTGGTACTGGCACTACTCGCAGCATTTATTTGGTGGCTAAAACCAAAATTAGTCACTACAGCGGTTGTCGATGATAATAACCTGTCTACTAGCATATCAATTTCTTCAACCGAGGGTAGCCTTGGCGCTGGCACTAATGCTCAAGCAATGAATAGCAATTAGTCAGCTGAATTCACTACTGAGCTTGAGTCTATGCCACGCTCTTTGCAAAGTACTGATATCGACGGTGAAATCATTATCGATGATAACAGTCAGCTAGTAGTTACGGAAGGTTTGCGGCGCTTATTTGACTACTTCCTCTCCGCTATGGGCGAAGAAAATGAAGCCACTATTATCGCTAGAGTAGAAGCTTATATCCTTCATCATACCCCTGAGCCGGCAGCCAGCTCAGCCATACAAATATTTTACCAATATATGACCTATCTAAAAGGCCTCGACAAGCTACAAGACAGCTATGGCAGTCTGCAACTACAGGCTACCCAAGCAGGTAAACTGGATTTAGATTTGATCGCTCAGCGTCGTCAAGATATCAATCGCTTGCGTCAGCAGCTATTCGATGCTGCAACTATTAAGGCATTCTTTAGTGGGGAAGATACTTATGAGAACTATAGCGTTGCTATGGTAGGTATCGAGCAAGACAATAGCTTAACTAGCGAACAGAAACAGGCCAGTCGCGAAGATTATATTAGCCGTCTACCAGAGGGAGAGATCAAGCAAAATTTCCAAAAACAAGCTGATTTTGGCGAACTTGCCCAGCGCACTACAGAAATGAAAGCTCAAGGCGCTAGTAAAGAGGAATTGTTCGCCATGCGTCGTGGCTTAGTGGTCGAAGCGGCCGCTTCTCGTTTAGCTGGATTAGATGTAGAGGAAGCTAATTTCGACGCTAGATTTAACCAGTATCAAGCTCAACGACAACTACTGATCAAAAATTCTGGTAGTGCAGGCAAGGCCCAAGCACAGATAGATGAGCTTGAACGTAATCAATTCAATGATACTGAGCGCAAGAGGCTAACTGGCTACGCTGAAATAAAACGAATGGCCCAAAATGACGCTAACTGAAGCAGACAATGACTTAAGCTTAGTCTTCAATAATAGCTTTTGCTTACTAGCCCTGACTATAGAACCTAACCTAATTTTTAAACTTTACCTAATCAATGCTCAGCAAGGCGAATTACAGCCTAAACACTAATTATTGCCTTTTATAACTTTTTATAAGCTGTTTTATCCTAAGTTACAATCCTTATGATCGATTCGTAACCTTATTGATTGGCTTTTTTTCGCAATTCATGTCGTAGGATTTTACCTACTGTAGACTTAGGCAATTCATCTATAAACTCGATATAACTAGGCCGCTTATAACCCGTTAAGTCTTCCTTACAATAGTCCTTAATATCTTGTTCAGTAAGGCTTTGATCAGATTTGACTACATAAGCTTTAACCGATTGGCCTTGTAGCTCATCATCCACTCCCACTACTGAACATTCAGCAACTTTTGCATGGCTCTCGATAACGTTTTCAACCTCATTCGGAAAGACGTTAAAGCCACTGACAATCAGCATGTCCTTTTTGCGATCATATATTTGGATATAACCCTGCTCGTTCATCGAAGCCACATCGCCAGTTTTTAAATAACCATCTTCGGTAAAAAATTCACTGTTATCTATTTTGTGATAACTAGTGACGATATTGTCTCCTTTTATGCACATCTCACCTACTTCACCAATGCCAACGACCTTGCCATCATCATCACGAATAATGATATCGATGCCTGGAAGTGGCAAACCAATATTGCCATTATATTCAGTATTGATAAGCGGGTTGGCAGTCCCTACTCCCAAGCCCTCTGACATACCCCACCCTTCGATGATAGGTAAACCAGTAGTATCATACCAGTTTTTGGCGGTAGCGGGCGTTGCTGCCATACCTCCTGCTAGCGACAACTGTAGTTGTGAGAAATCGAGATTTTTGAACTCAGGGTTAGCAAGTAATGCTTGATACAAAGTATTGACGGCAGGGAAAATATGAAACGGTCGCTCGCCTAATATCTTTACAAAGCCATCAATATCACGTGGGTTAGTCACTAAGGTCAGATGTTGACCGACACGTATACCAAGCAGCATAAGAATAAAAGCATAGATATGATATAACGGTAGCGCAATGATAGTATTGGTTTGCCCATCATGAGTGATTTTTTTATAAATCGGCTTAAACCATTCTTCAAATTGTGCAGTAGCAACTACTACATTGTAGTGAGTCACCAGAATACCTTTGGCCATTCCAGTAGTACCACCAGTATATTGCAGAATAGCTAGATCATCAGGCTTGATCACTGGGCGCGAATAAGGCAAAGGCTGGCCAAGTTTTACTACCGTCTTAAAATCGGTTACTTGGTAGTTAGCATTAGAAACAAGATTATGAGTAGGTACCGCCTTTTTTATATGTTTAGCAGCTAGATTAACCACCATACCCTTTAGCGTACCTAACAAGTCACCAATGCTACTAATCACTACCGTCTTGACATCAGTATCATCGATAATCTTTTCTAAAGTTTGACAAAACGGCTCTAAGATAAAAATTGCCTGCGCATCTGAATTATTAAGCTGATGCTTGAGCTCTCGTCCGGTATATAAAGGGTTAATAGTAGTAAGGACCATGCCAGCACGAATAATACCGACTATTATAGGATAGTACTGATTAACATTAGGCATCATAATGGCAACTGTAGATCCTTTGGCTATCCCTAAGCTTTGGAGCCAAGCAGCAATATTCTGTGATATATGATCAATTTGCTCATAAGTATAAGTGACACCCATATTGGTACTAAGTTCATCTTTAGCATATTTAGCAAAAGTATAATCAAAGAAATTTAGTAATGTTTTATGCTCACAAGCTACATCGGATCGAACACCTTCAGGGTAACTTTTGGTCCAAAATTTATCCAAAATCATTTCTCCTCAATCAATCATCATTCTAAATAGCTAGGGTTACCCTAAACGGCATCCGGGGTCTTTTTGCGTAGTTCATTACGTAGAATTTTACCCACTGAAGACTTAGGTAGCTCTGCACAGAATTCAATATGACGGGGACGCTTATACCCAGTTAGGTTCTCTTGACAATGCTGTATTAGGTCTTGCTCAGTTAAATTGGCGTCAGACTTTACCACGAATACCTTGATAGTCTGACCACGCTTAGGGCAATCGATACCGACTACCCCACACTCAGAGACTTTAGGATGCATGCCAACCACCGCTTCTACTTCGTTAGGGAAAACGTTGAAGCCACTGACAATGAGCATGTCTTTTTTGCGATCATATAAGGTGACGTAACCATCTTCACCAATCGCCCCAATGTCACCCGTCTTAAGATAGCCGTCATGAGTGAAGTAAGAGGAACTGTCCATGTTGTTATAGCCTTGGGTGACGTTGTCCCCTTTTAGACATATCTCGCCGATTTCACCAATTGGCAGTTCATTTTCGTCATCATCACGAATAGTCATATCAACGCCAGGGAGCGGCATACCAATCTTGCCCGTGAAGTCCGCTTTGGCGACGATTGGATTTAGGGTGCCAACAGCAACTGTTTCGGTCATGCCCCAGCCTTGTACTAAGGCAGTACCAGTCATATCAATCCATTTCTGTGAAGTGGCCGGAGTAGCTGCCATACCACCTGATAAGGAGATTAACAAGTGCGAAAAGTCCAAGGTTTCGATATCAGGATGCTCAATCAGGGCTTGGAACAAAGTATTAACGGCAGGCAAGATATGGAAGGGTCTAGAGGCCAAGGTTTTGATAAAACCATCTATATCCCGAGGGTTAGTAATTAAAGTAAAGTGATGGCCAGCACGAACGCCTATCATTACTACCATAAAGGCAAAGAAATGATAGAGAGGTAAGGCAATTATAGAATTGACTACGGTACCTCTTGCTATTGTTTTATAAGTCGGTGATAGCCAAGCATCGAATTGCATAGTACCCGAGGCGACGTTACGGTGAGTTAATAGCACCCCCTTAGCGACCCCTGTAGTACCACCAGTATATTGAATAAACGCTATGTCATCGATATGCTGAATAGGCTTTGAGTACGGTAGAGACTTACCAGCGGACATTACTGACTTAAAATCAGTCACTTTGTAGTTATTATTAGACTTGAGGTTATGAGCTGGTATGGCTTTTTTGACATGCTTAGCCATTAAGTTCACTAAGGTGCCTTTAGCTGAGCCTAGCATATCGCCGATCTTACTAACTACAACGGTTTTTAGATGGCTATCATCGACAATCTTTTCTAAAACACTACAAAAAGGTTCCAAGATAAATAAGATAGACGCTTCGGTATCCTCAAGCTGATGCTTGAGCTCACGAGCGCTATACATAGGATTAATCGAAGAGACAACATAACCGGCACGCAAAATAGCGATTGCAATCGGTATATATTGATTGACGTTAGGCATCATTATTGCCACTTTATCGTCTTTTTTTAGACCTTGGCTTTGTAACCAAGCACTGATGTTACGAGCGATAGAGTCAATCTGTGCGTAACTATAAGTTACCCCCATATTGGTACTGAACTCTTGGTCTGCATAAAGGGCAAACATATCATCGAACAAATGGGTTAAGGAAGAATACTGGTTGCTATCGACATCCTTTAATACTCCTTCTGGATATTTGTCAGTCCAAAACTTTTCCATTGCAATCTATCCTTAGCGTTGCCATTAATTTAGGTGTTCTTCTTTAGAAGGCTAGCTGTATTATTCAATCCGTTGAAATGTATACTGCTTTAAAACTTTAAAACTATAAAACCTTAAACCTTAAACTTAAAACTGAAACTGCTTATAAATTGTGCTTAGTAAGCCTAATGCTTACTAAGCCAATGAGCCAGAAGCCATTGAATAGCTAACTGCTTTCTATTGCTGATCAATCCGTTATCAGTCAAGCCATTTTTAACCAATCACCTGCCAACCCGAAGTTGCTTGGTGATGATCCTGATGGGCAAATAAGGGATGCGTTTTAGCTTCTTGTAAGCTCAGCACTGGAGTCACACAAACATCCGCTGACTCAAAAGCTTGCTGCCAATGACTAAGGGGCTGGCTAGCGAAAGTCGCAGCGACTGTTTTTGCCGCCTCTTTACTATCGGGCATATTAGGCATAACGCCTAGCTGCCAATGCTTAGCTTTTAGCTCAGGCAGATGTAATACCTCACACAAGCCTTGCCAAAACTTTAGCTCTAATGAGCCTACAGCCATGTAGCGGTCATCAGCGGTTTTATACAGCCGATAGCAAGGTAACAGTCCACCCAAAAAGTCATACTGTGGCGGTGGGTTTTGCCCTGAGAAGCTCTTCACTAGTGCCCCTGTAGCCTTTGGCATGATCATATGGTTGTACAAGCTATGAGTCATACTCACTGCCACATGTCGACCTTGGCCGGTACGCTGGGCACTAAATACCGCAGCTAGTAAAGCAATCACTGCGGTATCGCTTCCACCAGCCAAATCAGCAAACTGCACATTAGGCATAGCCTGCTCGCCTTTGGCGGTTCTTAACTGATCGAGCACCCCACTCATCGCCATAAAGTTGATATCGTGGCCGGCTTTATCAGCCCACTGATGACTAATTTGCTGTTCAGCATCCTTACCAGCACCTAAACCATAACCTGTGATTGAGACCATGACTAGCTTAGGATTTATGGCATGCAAGGCCTTAGCATCTAAACCCATCCCGGTTAACACCCCAGGACGAAAGCTATCAAGCATTACATCAGCATCTTTGATATGAGCTATAATTGCCTCGATACCTTTAGGATCACGGAAGTCGTACTTCTCGATAGTCTTGCCATGATTTAAAGCTTCGAACAAGCCTCCTAATGCACGCGCAGGGTCGCCACTCTCTGGCTCAATCTTGATAACCTCAGCGCCTAAGTCAGCTAGCAGACGAGTGGCAAAAGGTCCAGGCAAGTTACGAGTCAAATCAATGACTCGTAACCCTTGTAGACAATCCGCCATTTGGCTAATAGCTGATGGCGTAGTAGATAAATCTGTACTAGGCATCTACAAACTCCTCACCTTTTGCAGCCATCTCTACCAAAATATTAGCTGGCTCGAAACGATCACCATATTGCTTAGCAAGCTCACGACTACGGGCTACAAACTTCTCTGCGCCCATAGCATTGACAAACTGCAAGGTGCCACCATGTTGCGGTGCAAAGCCCCAGCCAAAGATAGAGCCGACATTAGTGTCTGCAACAGAGCGCACTACGTTTTCTTCATAGCACTTAGCTGACTCATTGACTTGAATAAACATCAAGCGATCGACTAGGTCTTGTTGAGAAGGCTGTTCTGCGGTGGTTGGGAATAAGTTAGTTAACTCAGGCCACAAATGCTTTTCGCCATTTTCTGGGTACTCATAAAAACCTTTGCCGAAGCGTCTACCTTCGCGATCATGCTCTTCTCCGACAATTTTTATAACTTTATAAGAAGGATGAATGACCACTGGCTTACCTTCTGCTTCCATATCACGATTATTTTGCTCAGTAATATGACGCACTAGACTCAATGTCACTTCATCTTGTAGCGCTAGAGGCGGCATTGGCATACCCGATTTCATTCCAGCCACTTCGATGCTACGTGGATGGATACCTTCGCCTAGCATGGCGATGCCTTCTGATACATAAGTGGCGAATACACGTGAAGTGTAGAAACCGCGGCTGTCATTGACAACGATGGGCGTCTTGCCTATTTGCAACACATAATCAAAGGCTTTAGCTAAGGTTTCATCGTCAGTTTTTTCACCCATAATAATTTCGACTAGTGGCATCTTGTCAACTGGTGAGAAGAAATGCAGACCGATGAACTGGTTTGGACGTTCAGAAACTTCTGCTAGACCAGTAATAGGTAGCGTTGAAGTGTTAGAGGCATAGACTGCGCTGCTAGGAATGACTGCTTCACTTTGACGCGTACAATCAGCTTTGATATCTCGATCTTCGAATACTGCTTCGATAACTAGATCACAGCCTTCAAGGTCATCATAAGAGGTAGTAGTATGAATCTTATCCAATAACACTTGTTTTTTCTCTGGCGTAGAGCGGCCACGGCTAATAGCTTTATCAAGGATCTTGGTAGAGTATTGTTTACCTTTATCCGCTGACTCAAGGTCTCTATCTAATAGCACTACTTCAATGCCTACTTTGGCTGATACATAAGCAATACCGGCACCCATCATGCCAGCGCCAAGCACAGCAACCTTGCTGACTTTAGTTCTCTCAAAGCCATCGGGACGCGATTGACCTTTTTTGATGCTATTAAGCTGTGTCCAAAGCGTATTGATCATATTGTTAGCTTCAGGAGACAGTACACAAGCGGCGAAATAACGAGATTCTATTTCTAGACCAGTATCGATATCGACCATACAGCCTTCATACACACACGACATAATGTGTTTGATGGCCGGATAATTACCATGCGACTTCTGATTGGCCATCGCTGGTGCGATAGAGAATACTTGTACGACTTTAGGATTTTTGCTATCGCCACCAGGGATTTTAAAACCTTTTACATCCCAAGGTTGCTGAGCTTTAGGATTGGCTGTGACCCACTCCTTAGCTTGCTGTAACATGTCAGCTTGATCACTGGCTGTAGCATCGATAAGACCGATATCTTTTGCTGCATTAGGGCGCAGCTCTGAACCTTGAGTCATTAGCTCAAGCGCTTTTTGAATACCGACCAATCTTGGTAGGCGTTGCGTACCACCGCCACCTGGCAGTAAGCCTAGTTTTACTTCTGGCAGACCGAGCTTAGTTTTAGGCGAGTCAATAGCGATACGATAATGACAAGCTAGTGCAATCTCAAGACCACCTCCTAAGGCAGTCCCTGTCATCGCAGCGACTACTGGCTTACCGGACAGCTCAAGTTTACGTAGGCTACCTTTGAGGTCTTCAACCAACGCAAATGCTTGCTCAGCAGTTTTAATATCACCTAAAGAATCAATATCAGCACCGACAATAAAAGTGTCTTTAGCCGAGGTCAGAATTAGCCCTTTGGCAGATTCATCACTGACGAAACTGTCGGCCAAACTAGCAAAAGATTCAGTGAACCCATCACCAATTACGTTCATTTTGCGCTCGCTTTGATCTACCATTACCGTAACGATTCCGTCATCATCACGCGTAGCGGTAAAATTTACCAAGGCATTAATATCGTTTACGCTATCTGTAGTCATTCTATGTCCCTTTTTATAATTCTTGCTGTATTCAATTAATTAGTATGTTCAATTAAATAGTCATCAGGCCTAAATCAACTGCGGCTGACTAATTAGTCGCTATATTGCCCATTAAATAAACACTTACAGAGCCATTAAACTCGTTCGATGATAGTGGCGATACCCATCCCAGCACCGACACACAACGTCACCATGGCGGTTTTAAGGTCACGACGTTCCAGCTCATCAAGTACAGTAGTCATCAACATTGCACCCGTTGCCCCAAGTGGATGTCCCATAGCGATAGCGCCACCGTTAACGTTGACGATATCTAGCGATACTCCGAAGTCTCTGGCGGTTTTCATCGGTACAGCAGCAAAGGCTTCGTTGATTTCCCATAAGTCGATATCCGAGGCTTTCATACCTGCTTTATCTAAGGCTTTTTGACAGGCAGGAGTTGGGCCAGTCAACATAATCATCGGCTCAGAGCCTATCACCGCAGCCATAGTAATTTTCGCTCGTGGTTTTAGACCTGCTTTTTCACCAGCAGCGGCATTACCAATCAAGCAAAGCGAAGCGCCATCGACGATACCTGAAGAGTTACCGGCATGATGCACATGATTGACTTTTTCGATGGTGGTATATTTACTCAATATCGTACTATCAAAGCCCATTTTTCCAGGCATAACAAATGAGGGATTCAGTCCAGCTAGAGTTTCAACATTGGTATTAGGACGGATAGTCTCGTCTTTGTCTAATAGCAACATGCCGTTGAGATCCTTAACAGCAACTACCGATTTGTCATAGTAGCCCTGCTCCCAAGCATTAGCAGCACGACGGTGTGATTCAGCGGCAAACTCATCGACGTCGGTACGGCTAAAACCTTCTAGCGTCGCTGAAGTGTCAGCGCCAACACCTTGAGGGACAAAACCTGTGGCGTCATTAACGCGAGGATCCATATACCAAGCACCACCATCAGAGCCCATAGGGATGCGGCTCATAGATTCAACACCGCCTGCGACTATCATATCTTCCATACCAGACATAACTTTAGCGGCTGCTAGGTTGATGGATTCTAGGCCTGAAGCACAGTAACGTGATAAGGTCACTCCTGCTACCGTTTGAGCCCAGCCCGCATCAAGGACTGCTACTCGGGCGATATCTGAACCTTGCTCGCCGACAGGGGTTACACAACCTAGTACCACGTCATCGACTAAGCTAGTATCAAGGTTATGACGTTGTTGCATTTCTTTTAATAGCGTGCGAACTAGCCAAATAGGAGTTGCTTGATAAAGGGAGCCATCTTTCTTCCCTTTACCACGTGGGGTACGGATGGAGTCATAGATATAAGCTGTCTCAGTCATAAAAATCCCTTTTTGTATTTATTTAATGATGAAATGATCAGTAGTAAAGTGCTTAGTAGCCAAATCATTATTAGTTAAGTCGTTAAAAATTATTTGAAATCATTAGAGATTATTAAAAATTGTTAAAAGTCATTAGGCGATAAATCATTGAAGAAAAACCATTTCCTCCAACAATCAATTAATGTTGGTAGCAATCTCGCTATACAATAGTCTCGCTAGTATTAACACGCTCGAATGAGCGAAAGCTTGCTTACATAAAGCGCGATGCAAGCTCTTTCATAATCTCGTTAGTACCACCATAGACTTTTTGCACTCGAGCATCGGCGTGTAGACGAGCAATCGGATATTCAGTCATATAGCCGTAACCACCGAACAACTGCACGCACTCATCTAACACTTCACACTGCTTTTCTGTGACCCAATATTTAATCAATGAAGCATGCGGTACCGATAGCTTGTTTTCTAACAACGCATCAATTGCGGCATCACACATACTGCGCGAAGCTAAGTAATGGGCATAACACTCAGCCATCTTAAAGCGCGTATTTTGGAATTTCCAAATCGGCTTGCCAAAAGCTTCACGTTCTTTGACGTAATCTAAGGTCAAGTTGATACCCAATTTCATAGCGCCGACCCCAGTCAAGGCAATGATTAAACGTTCACGTGGTAACTCCTGCATCAGCTGGATAAAGCCCATACCTTCTACGCCGCCCAAAACGTTCTTTTGCGGCACGCGCATGTCATTGAAGAACAGCTCAGAAGTATCTTGCGACGATAGACCACTCTTTTTAAGCTTTTGACCGCGCTCAAAACCAGGATTGCCATCCGTTTCTACTACGATTAGCGATACCCCTTGAGCACCTTTTTCACGATCGGTCTTACAAGCGATAATCACTAAGTTGCCATGCTGTCCATTAGTGATGAATATTTTTGAACCATTAATGATGTAATCGTCACCATCTTTTACTGCATAAGTCTTAATACTCTGTAGATCCGACCCTGTACCAGGCTCAGTCATGGCAATAGCACCAATATATTCACCAGAAGCCATTTTAGGTAACCAAGCTTTTCTCTGCTCTTCAGTACCATGGTTTAAAATATAAGGGGCAATGATTCCCGAGTGCACTAAACCACCGAAACCTGCTTGATTGGCCTCAGCTTGTGCATAGATAAGTACCGCTTCGTGACCGAAATCGCCACCACCACCACCGTATTCTTCTGGCATAGAAGCACATAAGAAACCATTCTCACCAGCCTCTTCCCATGCTGCACGATCTATCATACCGTTAGCACGCCACTCTTCATCTTTATGATCCCACGACTTAAACATCTTAAGGGCGCTATCATGGACCATTTGATGCTCTTCGGTCATCCAGTTTGGGGCGAAGTGTTCAATACTCATATCATCTATCCTTGATCGGGTTGAATTAGTTAGGCTGAATTAACTGGGTTAAATCGACAATACTTGCTTTAGAGGCTTCTGCCTATGCTTAAAAACAGTCATGTTAATATCAATATTTTTCCAACAGTAATCTTAATTACTGTTTACCTCTCCAGCTATAAACTATGAAATTGCTCGTTTTATAAATCATATATTAGGAAAATAAAAGTATTAACGCAATCATTTAGTTTATAATAGTAATGTACATTACCTTAACTAATTATTATCATACCTGTTTAGAATCTAGCTTATTAAAAAACTAATGTTCAATATTTAATTCGTTAATATTATTGTTAATCACATCATTGATAATAAAGTGGCTGTTTATAATGACTATCGATTAGCCTGTCGATACTAAAATAAACCCCGAATCTGATCCTCTTAATCATTTAAACAATGATGCCATAAGCACCAATATGACTAGCAAAGTGAGTACCTTAATGGGCAAACCAACCAAGAGCCAAATCGATAACACAGCGAATCTTGCTGCTAATGACAGTAACCAAGGTAGCGAACCGCTCGCTCCTCTATCTTCAATGCGACCGGCAACTTTAGACAAGATCGAAAAAGCCGTTAGACATCTGTTCGCAGGCTACGATGTCCAAGATGTCACTATGATTCAGATCGCTAATACCGCCAACGTGTCGCTGCAAACCTTGTACAAGTATTTCGGTGACAAGCAAACCGTCCTCTACACCATAATGGATAGAGTATTGGCGCGGCTAGCTGTAAGGATGATGGATCATCTACAAGGAATTGATAGTGTAAAAGAGCGCTTGCGAAAAACGCTTTGGGTGTGTTTAGACTTTGTCGACAGTCATCCTGATGCAGTGATGGTGCTATCTGCAGTATCAGTATCGCGCTTTCGCAATATTGCTATTTACGAGAACAAGGAACTTATCGATGCTTTTTTGAGTGTTTTGACAGATGGGCAGCGACGCGGTGTACTCAATGACAAAGTCCCGTTGTACGTTCTGTTCGATGTATTTATGGGCTTTATCAGTCGTCTGGGACTTATGCATATTCTTCGTCAAACCAACAAGCCCATAAGTGATGATTTCGATGCTTTATTCGACATGCTCTGGCGCTCTATGTCTAAGCCTGAAGCCATTGAGGATTAATGTAGCAACTATAGTAGTCGCTAATCGTTATAACAGTGGCTCAAAGCTCAACAGTGCCTATGTTTATTTAAGCTTTAGTTATTTAGCCTGCTGTAGTTAAGCAGTATAAAAAATGCACTCAAAATTGATAAGCGTGCTGATGGCTATATTGCCTAAAAATCCACCTTACCCCGCAAGGCTTTAGTCCTACCGCGCTGAGTCTTGTTATCTACTCTTTTGCGCTTAGCATTCCTACTCGGCTTAGTCGCTCTGCGGGTTTTATTGACATGGGTGGCTTTTTTTATAAAGCTCTGTAAGCGCTCAAAAGCATCAGTCTTATTCTTCTCTTGCGTGCGAAACTGCTGCGCTTTGATGATTAGCACCCCGTCTTTGCTGATACGCCCATCCTTACTATCTAATAGGCGCTGCTTGTTGACCTCGCTAAGGCTTGAGGCTCTGATATCAAAACGTAGATGGATGGCAGAAGATACCTTATTAACGTTTTGTCCGCCTGCACCTTGCGAGCGTATGGCAGTGATCTCAACCTCATTATCATCAAGGCTAATGCTAGGGCTAATAAAAATCATGGCTCGCTTATAAAATAGTTAATAGTTAGTAGGAATAGTTAATTAGGGATAGACTGCAATCTAACAAGGCTAATCGGCGCTTGCCAGTAGCTGACGACAACGCTGCAGTACTGGTGCGTCTATCATATTACCGTCTAGCTCAAATACCGCTTGGCCACTACGCTCAAATTCAGCTACTACCCGCTGGGCAAAGCTCAATGCTTTAGGGCTTGGTTGCAAGGCTTTCTGCACAATCGCCACTTGCTTAGGATGGATACAGAGCATACCTGACATCCCCATCTGCGACCATAACGTCACTCTATCTTTTAGCCCTGCATCATCGTTAAAGTCTGTATAAATACTATCAATAGGAGCAGATAGCCGATTAGCTCTGGAGCTAACTAGTAGCTGATAGCGCAACTGATTGGCGACGAGATCGGCAGCTGCAGTACCCGCTTGTACTCGTAAGTCATTGCACAAGTCCAAAAACCCATAACTAAACGCTACTAACCCTGAGGCTTTGGCCATAGCTTCTAGCTGATACAAGCCGACAGCGGTCTCTATTAACGCCACAACCGCTAAGCCAGTCTGTTGATGTAGATGCTCAATATCAGCGGCTTGCTCAGCCTTAGCCAGTATTATTCCAGCGAGATTAGGGAGTCGCTGGCATAACGCTACGTCATTGGCAAACTCGCTACTAGTCGCTTGATTGATTCGCAGCCAAAGCGGTTGATAGGCAGGGCTGTTATAGTAGTCTTCTACTGCCAAGCGTGCTTGCGCCTTGTCCACTAGAGCTACGGCATCTTCTAAATCGATAATAACTGCATCGGCCTCACTAGCAAAGGCTTTTGCTACTCGATCTATCCTAGTAGCTGGGACAAATAACCAGCTGTTGGTATTATTAACCTCAATGATAGTAGTGCTTACTTTAGCGTTGATAGCTGACTGCATAGTTAAAGTCCTTAGGTAATCACCAGAGTCTAGTGATAAATATTCAAAACGTCCTACATTATAGGATAGATTTTGTATTGAGATAATAATCAATCTGGCTTATGCTTTTAACTAACTTAAGCAGCTTAACTCCATGCATAGATTTTATTAATAACACTAGGAATAGAAATAACATGTTTGCAAATATCGATTACTATGCTGGCGACCCTATCTTAGGTCTTATGGATAAATTCGTAGCTGACCCTAATGCAAATAAAGTGAATTTAGGTATCGGCATCTACTATGATGAAAACGGTCAACTACCGGTACTTGATTGTGTAAAAACTGCTGAACAGCGCATTGCCAACCCAATTGCTCCTAGACCTTATTTACCTATGGCCGACCTACCTGGTCATCGTCAAGCTTGTCAGGATTTACTTTTTGGCAAAGACGCTCAAATATTACAATAAGGCCGTGTAGCCACTATCCCCACCCTTGGCAGCTCTGGTGCTTTAAAGGTAGGCGCCGAGTTCCTCGATGAGTGGTTACCACAGTCTAAGTGTTATGTCAGCGATCCGACGTGGAGCAACCATATTGCTATCTTTGAAGGCTGTGACATCGAAGTAGGTAGTTACCCTTATTATGACAAAGCCAGCAGCAGTATCAAATTCGATGAGATGATCGACTTTATGAAAGGGCTTAATAAGCAAGATATGCTATTACTACACCCTTGCTGCCATAACCCTACTGGCGTGGACTTGACCCAACAGCAATGGGACACGCTGCTAAAAGTCATTAAGCAACCTGAGCTTATTCCCTTCATGGATATTGCTTATCAAGGCTTTGGCGAGGATATGGAAAGCGATGCTTATGCCATTTGTAAAGCAGTCGATATGGGCTTGCCAGTATTCGTCAGTAATTCGTTCTCTAAAAACTTATCGCTATATGGTGAGCGAGTCGGTGGTTTATCAGTCGTTTGTCCTACTGCCGATGAAGCTGAGCGGGTATTTGGCCAGCTGAACTTTGTGGTACGCCGCATCTACACTAGCCCGCCAGCACAGGGTGGTCATGTCGTCGATATCGTTACGAATGATGATAATTTATATCAGCAATGGGTCAGCGAAGTCTATAGCATGCGTGACCGTATCAAGGCTATGCGCCTCAAGCTCAAGTCGATATTAGAAGCCGAGCTTGCTGACCTTGATTATGATTTTGACTATATTACTCGGCAGAATGGAATGTTCAGCTTTACTGGCTTAACTACCGAGCAAGTCGAGCGCCTACAGAGCGAGTTTGGGGTTTATTTAGTTTCTGACTCACGTATGTGTATGGCCAGCCTCAATGTTAAAAATGTCGATTATGTTGCTCAAGCGATGGCGGCAGTGTTGAAAGGGTGATGATCTGCATAGAGTGTTAGCACTTTTCATGACTTAAGTTGGTTATCAAATCGCCGAATGCTACTGATAAAAATGACTCAGTTTATATTATTTTTATCAGTCACACCCATTGCTAGCTTTTGAAAAAAAAACTGGTTACACTCAAATAATAAACCTGCCACACTCACGACAAGGAAGTCGCTATGAACCTCAATACTGCTCGCCCTCTCATTAGTCACGCCAACCTTAAAGCCCTTACTAAGAGCATGCTTGCCATCAGTTTATCTGTCGCTAGTATTGCTCATGCTAGCGAGTACAGCAGTATTACATTCTTTGGTGATAGCCTGACAGACGGCGGTTATTTTAGCCCAATTATTCCCGGTGGTGCTCAATTCACTACTAACCCTGATAATACTTGGGCGACCTCT
Source organism: Psychrobacter sp. TAE2020 (assembly GCF_018919485.1). Classification (GTDB taxonomy): domain Bacteria; phylum Pseudomonadota; class Gammaproteobacteria; order Pseudomonadales; family Moraxellaceae; genus Psychrobacter. Next base: position 21,964 of record NZ_JAHLMU010000001.1, on the reverse strand, counting down.
TTTGCTGAGCAGCTCGGGACAACCTCGGTAGCTAATAAATTCGGTAAACCTCAAACTGGTAATAACTATGCTATCGGTGGTGCAAGAGCCGGTACAGAAGTTACTAATGATGCTTTTGGATTTGATATTCCCGTGGCTTCGGCTAGTACTCAAGTTAGGAATTATCTCACTAATAATAAGGTCGATCCTAACGGACTCTATGTCGTCTGGGCTGGAGCGAATGACTTACTGGCAGCTTCTAAAGATCCGGCTAATGCTCAAACTATCGTTGGTACAGCCGTAGTCAGTCAGATTGCAACGGTTAAAGCACTAAAAGATAAGGGCGCAAACTATATCTTAGTCCCTAACATTCCGGATATAGGCCTCACCCCTGATGCCATTAAGGGCGGAGCTGTGGTACAAGGCCAAAGCACTTTTATCAGCAATCAGTATAACCAAGCCATGCTCAATGGCGTAGCATCTACGGGCGCTAACATCATACCGCTAGATATGTTTAGTCTACTGCAACAAGTTGCTGCTAAACCTTCAGCTTATGGCTTTACCAATATGACTGAAAAAGCTTGTAGCAAGAATGTAGTTATAGATAGCTCATTATTCTGTGGTCCTAATAATTTAGTGACACCAGATGCTAATGAAACTTACTTTTTTGCCGATGGTATCCACCCTACTGGCCGTGCCCATCAACTGGTGGCTGACTATGCCAATGCCGTAGTAACCGCACCAAGTCAAATTGGCGTGCTGCCCCATATTGCGACCAAAGTAGGCCTTGCGACCAGTGAGCGCTTGCAGTCTCACGTTAATCAAATTCAAAACAGTGAGCAAAGAGTAGCGCGCAGCATATGGGCCACAGGCGAAATTGAAAAGCAGGATATTGCTGGGTTTGAGAGTGATGGTAATGGGCAATTATTAGTAGGGGTAGACTTTGCCCATGCTAACTTATCAAATGCGGTAACTGGTCTCTACGGCAATATCACTCGCAAGGACTTTGATAACTCAAATGTCTCTTCAGGTCTTAGCGATATTGGCATTGATGAGCTTGGTTTTGGCATTTATCATACTAATACTCTCGAGCAATTGGGTGGTATACAGCTCAATGGTGTTATCGGCTTTGGCTCTATGGACATTGATGTCACACGCACGGTCAATCTTGGTGGTAATAAACAAAACTTTAACTCAGATGCTGACGGCAAGCGCTATTACGCTAGCTTGCAAGCGGGCTATCCGATGCAAGTAAACAATACTAGCTTCACACCCTATCTTGGTGCTACGGTAAATCGGGTTAAAATAGATGCCTTAGAAGAGCAAGAGATGTCCGGTATCGCCATGCAGTTCGATGAGCAAAAATACAACACTACTTATGGTAAACTTGGGGTAAAAGCACAGCACAGCTTAGCTGAAAACCTTAATGTCTTCGGTGATTTACATTACCAAAAGCGTCTAAGTGATGATCGTGACGACGTTTCAGCACGCTTAAATACTATACAAAGCATTAGCTTTAATACTCCTACTATCGACACTGACGATGACAACTTTGGCATGACCTTAGGCTTATCTCGTAACTTTGGTATGCTTAATGCCAATGCTGGTATCACTCATTTAAAAGGTGATAATGACGATTCAACTAGTGTGTTTGTCGGGCTTAGCGGCGCATTTTAATTGACAAACTCAACAGATACTAACTAATGAAATCTGCCTCTATAAATAGCAACACCCGCTAAACCTTTTAATGGTCTAGCGGGTGTTCTTAATACGGCATAGCTTAAAAAAATATCAATTAAGTAATCAAGCGGCTAAGCCAACATACCACCATCGACGATAACACAAGCGCCGGTAGTATAACTCGATGCCTCGGAAACTAAGTACAATACGGTACCTGCCATTTCATCAGGATCGGCGACTCGACCTAATGGGATCGCTCTGAGCGCCATATTCAGCACTTTATCGTTACCCGTTAACGCTGAGGCAAATTTAGTATCAGTAAGCCCTGGTAACAAAGCGTTGACTCTGATATTTAGCGGGCCGCATTCTTTGGCAAAAGCCTTAGTCATACTAATAACCGCCGCTTTAGTAATAGAATAGATACCTTGCTTATCGCCTGCAACTATACCGTTGACTGAGGCGGTATTTAGAATAACGCCGCCGCCCTGCTCGCGCATCATTTTGCCAGCTGCTGTCGACATAAAGAAATAGCCACGAATATTCACTTCAACGGTCTTATCAAAAGCTGCTTGGTCCGTATCTAAGATATGACCATAATAAGGGTTAGCAGCGGCATTATTGACTAGGATATCGATTTGACCAAATTCACTTTTTATATGCGCAAAAATAGCGTCAATCTGTGCCATCTCGCCGACATGACAAGCGAAAGCGCTGGCCTTACCGCCATCAGCAACGATGCTATCAGCAACCGCTTGGCAAGCATCGATTTTGCGGCTAGAGACGATAACATGGGCCCCTCTAGAGGCTAATAAGCGTGCGATAGATTCGCCGATGCCACGACTAGCACCAGTCACTAAAGCAATCCTGCCGGTTAGATCAAATAAATCCTTCATTATTATTCCTCAGGTTATTAATAGTGCAGCAGTTCATTGCCGATCTTAAGCCAACATGCCGCCATCTAAAGTAAAGGCATGACCATTCATAAAGCTACTCTCATCACTAGCTAGCCAAGCGATGGCTCCTGATACTTCATCAACCGTACCTAAACGGCGCAGCGGACTGGCTTTGATGGTCGCTTGTTGGGCACGCTCATCCATATTAGCCATAGTATGGCGTACCATCGGCGTATCGATAAAGCTCGGACAGACCGCATTAAAGCGGATATTGACTCTTGCATATTCATGAGCAGCTGATTTAGTCAGGCCCATCACCCCGTGTTTAGCAGCGCTATATGCTGACAGTAAAGGCGCTGAACGCAACCCAGCTATAGAAGCCACATTGATCACATGACCACCGCCATTCGGAGCCATGCAAGCGATAGCAGCACGCATACAATGCCAAACACCTTTTAAATTAACCGCAATATTGCGATCGAAATCTTCATCAGTCAGTTCATGCATAGGCGCTGGCTGATGATCAATACCGGCATTATTGATAACCACATCCAGACCACCAAGCTGTTGCATAGCAAAAGCAAATAAGGCTCGCACATCATCAGCGCTAGTGACATCTACTTGGTGAAAGACTAGGTTATGGCCAGCTTGTTGTGCCTGCTCAGCAACAGCAGCCCCTAGTGCCTCAGCCCTATCACCAATTACTACTTTAGCGCCACGACTAGCCAGCAGCAACGCACTAGCAGCACCGATACCAGAGGCACCACCAGTGATTAATATCCTTTTTCCTGCGACATTTGAGGCGGTCATAGTCGCTAATGCGCTAGTTTCAATTACATTGGTTGTCATAGCTTATTCCCCTACCTTAAGGACTAGTTTGCCAAAATTCTTACCATTAAAGAGCATCATTAAGGTATCAGGAAAAGTCTCGATACCTTCGATGATATGATCTTTGACTGTGAGCTCACCAGACTTTATCCAGCCGGCGATATCTTGCATAGCTGTTGGATACTCTTTAACATTATCAAAGACTACGATGCCTTCCATGCGTGCACGATTGACTAATAAGGATAAATAGTTCGAAGGACCTTTGACTGCGGTGGTGTTATTGTACTGGCTGATAGCGCCACAAATAACTATGCGAGCATGCAGATTAATCTGGCTAAGCACGTCGTCCAAAATATCACCACCAACGTTGTCATAGAACACATCAACACCATCGGGACAAGTTCGTTTTAAAGCTTTTTTGACATTATCATTCTTGTAATCGATAGCCTCATCGAAGCCTAATTCATCTACCAAGAATTTGCATTTTTCGCTACCGCCAGCGATACCTACCACGCGGCAACCTTTGATCTTAGCGATTTGTCCGACTACGCTACCTACAGCGCCTGCTGCACCAGAGACTACTACCGTCTCGCCAGCTTTTGGCATACCGGTTTTTAATAAGCCAAAATAGCCAGTCATTCCTGGCATACCTAGCACCCCTAAATAGTAAGGCAAAGGCGCTAAATTAGGGTCTACTTTATAGAGTCCTGTACCATCGCTGACCGCATAGGACTGCACCCCATCATGACCACAGACATAATCGCCGGCGACAAATTTAGCATGCTTGCTCTCTAGTACTTGGCCAACGGTGCCGGCACGCATAACGTCGCCAATTTGTACCGGTTCGATATAAGATTTAGCGTCGTTTAGCCAACCCCGCATCGCCGGATCCAAAGAGATATACTCGATTTTGATTAACAGCTGCCCGTCGCTGATAGCTGGTACTACTGTCTCGCTATATTGCCAAGTATCAGCATTTGGCTCACCAATAGGTCGGGATTTCAGTCGCCATTGTTTATTCATCGTTGTCATTATTTAGTCCCTTAAATTTATTTTGCGTAAAACCAGCCTGTTAAAACATCTGCTGGGAAATAGTGTTTACAACCTTGGCGTTTAAAACTACTGTATTCAAAGTCTTAGTATTAGAAACCTGTTATTTAGAATAAAGCTATATAAAATCAAACTGTTTAAAACCATGCTGCTTGCATATCTGTACAAACCGCATTGTCGTTAGTCAAAAGCTCGATATCACGTTTTATGGTAGGTAACTCCCAATCGATAAAATATTTAGCCGCTTGGATTTTGCCTTGATAGAAGTTTTGCTTATCAGTGTTCTCATGGCTAGCACTTTTTTTATCAGCAACTTGTAAGGCTTGTAGTAGTTGCTCAGCTTTACTAGCTTGGCGTATCCAAATCCAACTGACTACTATAGTGGCAAAGATATTCATCAGTGCTTGCGCATTACCAGTCAAAGTAATGGCTTTTTCAGTCGCTAGTATCTTGCTTAAATGCACTAACACTTGATGCAAGTCACCCATATAAGGCGTGAGCTTAGCGGCCAGCTTGCCACTCTCAGCAGTAGTAATAGACAATATATCGTTAGTGATTTCACGCTTTAAAATTTGGATACCTAAGCCGTTATTTTGCCACAGCTTACGGAATGACAAGTCTAAGGCTTGCACACCATTAGTACCTTCGTGGATAGGATTAAGACGATTATCTCGCCAAAACTGCTCAGCATAATATTCACGAGTGTAGCCCGCACCGCCTAATACTTGGATGCCTAGATCATTAGCTTTAGGGCCATATTCTGAAGGCCAAGCCTTGAGCACTGGGGTGAGCAAATCTAATAGCTCGGCCAGCTCAGCTTTTAGGGTGGCGTCCTCACAAGTATTGATGCGATCGATCAGATTAGAGCCATACAGACATAAGGAGATACCCCCTTCGCTATAAGCTTTTTGCGCTAGTAGCATACGTTTGACATCGCCATGATTAATAATGGCGGTGGCATCATGTTCGGGTTTATTATTAGGAGCGATGCGCCCTTGGGTCCTATCTTTAGCATAATCTAGCGAATACTGATAACCACGATAGCCAATCATTGCCGCACCAAACCCAACAGCGATACGCGCCTCATTCATCATCTTAAACATATAGCGTAGACCGAAGTGCGGCTCCCCTATTAAGTAGCCATAACACTCGCCTTGATCGCCGAAGCTGAGCGATGTAGAAGTAGTGCCACGATAGCCAAGCTTGTGTAGCAGACCCGTCAAGTGCACATCATTACGCACTCCGAGCGACCCGTCTTCTGCTAGTCTAAATTTTGGCACTGCAAATAGCGAGATGCCTTTGACTCCGCTTGGTCCGCCGGGTATCTTGGCCAATACTAGATGAACGATATTATCTGACAACTCATGATCGCCACCGGAGATATAGATCTTACTGCCTTTAATACGATAGGAGCCATCCTGCTGAGCAACAGCGGTAGTGGTAATATCAGCCAGTGATGAGCCCGCATGTGGCTCTGTTAACGCCATCGTTCCGGTAAACTCACCTGTGAGCATGCGTGGCATAAAGGCCGCTTTGATCTCATCGCTGGCAAAATGCGACAGCACATTAATCGCTGCGGTAGTCAAAAACGGATAAGCGGTAGTCGAAGGATTAGCAGCCATAAAGTAACCAGCCACCGCCGTCATCACTGTCTCAGGCAATTGCATACCACCCTCTGCAAAGCTATAGCGCCCAGCGATAAATCCTGACTCTCGAAAGGCATCAAAAGCCACTTTCACCTCATCGATCATACTGACTCGCGTGCCATCAAACTGTGGCTCATTCTGATCGGCTATACGGTTGTGTGGTAAGAATAAATCGGTGGCTATCTTTTTAGCGGTATCTAAGACCGCATCAAAAGTCTCACGGTTATGCTCGGAAAACTTTGGACTAGCGCAAAGGTTTTGAGTGTCCAAGACATCATACAGTTGGAACGGCAGTTCAAAATCATTAATAAGGGTATCTGTAGCCATAATACTTTCTCTCTATAAAGGCTAAAAAGTGCTATTAAAATAAGTCGTTAGCTAATAGTAATCTAATTCAGCTCATCACCGTATTGTCATTTATGACATAATCAGAGTCAAATAAGACAATAATGGTTATGATTAGAGCGTGTTGGACACTTTTTAAACATAGCGGTGAGAGTCTTTATTTAAGCGTTAACTTCTATGTAGCGTTGGTACTATTTCACTACTGATTTGATAGAAATAAAATTAAAAATTCATAGATTAAAAACAACTATAAAGGTTAATACGCTATGTCCGATATAAAACCATTTGAGGTCGTTATTCTAGGATTTGATGGGGTGCTAGGCAGTGTATTGGCTGGTGCATTAGATCTTTTTTCATTCACTGGAGTGAGCTGGCAGCGTTTTTTGGATCAGCCAGTTACGCCAAGGTTTAAAGTGCAGATTGCCAGTTTGGGCGGCGTAGACATCCGCTGTAGCAATCGTTTGGTTATGCGAGCGCATTGCGATATCGCAGCAGTGAGAAGGTGTGATTTATTATTGATACCCACCATCGGCGACTCTATCGATAAAGTACTGCTACAAAACGAGTTATTGATACCGCACATCATACGCTTAGCTAATACACAAGCTGATATCGCTAGCAACTGTAGCGGGGCTTTTTTGTTGGCCAAAGCTGGATTATTAGAAGGACGAGTAGCCACTACCCATTGGGGGTATGCCAGCAAGTTTAAAAGCGATTATCCAGAAGTAGATTTACAAGAAAACCAGTTTGTCACTCAGTCGGATAATATATTTTGTGCCGCAGGAGGCAGTGCTTTTTATGACTTGGCGCTGTTATTAATAGAGCGCTATTGTGGACGTGAGCTATCGACACAAGTGGCTAAAACCCAGATCATCGATAGTAAAAGAGGCAGTCAGAACAGCTATACTAATGTGACTTTATATAAGCCGCATGCCGATCAACTGGTCAAGCGAGTGCAAGACTATATCGAGAATAATTTTCAGCAACCGCTACAAGTGAGTCAATTGGCGGCTATGGTCAATATCACCACTCGGACGCTAAATAGACGCTTTCAGTCAGCCGTAGCTATGCGTCCTATCGAGTACATTCAGGCAGTCCGAATTGAGCAAGCCAAACGTCTGTTAGAGTCCAAAGACGTCAGTATAAAGTCTCTTGCCGATCAAGTGGGTTACAGCGATATCTCGTCTTTTACTCGACTATTTAAGCGTGCTACCGCCCTCACTCCTAAAGAGTATCAGAACAAATTTTCACGGATAGCGATTTGATGTTAGCTTACTTGCTAATGCTGCAAGTTAACCGCAATGCAGAAGTAGAATGATAAAAAAGCGAGTGGTAAAAAAGGCAGGCAATAAAAAGGGCTAGCGCTATAAGAAATTGCACGCTAACCCTTATAATAAGTGTTAATGATATTTGCTAACTGCACTTGCGAACTATACTTACTTACTAACTATATTCAACTACAACCAAAGTCTTATCTGACCAAAATAACTGGCGATGAAGTACTAGCGATAATCTCAGTAGTGGTACTCCCTAAAAATAGCTGCTGCCACTTAGAGCGTCCATAAGCACCAATGACCATAATATCGATGTCATGCTGCTTCTGAAAGACCAATAAACCTTTTACCGCATCAGTGGATGGCAGATGATGAGATTGGACGGTGAATCCTGCTGCTAATAGTTCAGCCGCCGCTGCCGCTAAGCTATTCTTTGAGCTGTCATCGTTATTACCTATCATCACGATATGACCGGGTATACCTTTTAGCACTTCACTTTTCGCTACTAAATGGATGGCTCTGATAGAAGTTTTGCTAGCATCAAAAGCAATCATATAAGATTGGGGCTTAGTAAAGGTTTCAGAGCAAATAAGAATAGGCACTCTAGAGGCACGAGCGACGGTTTCTATTTGACTACCGATATTGATACGACTGTCTTTATGATCCTCCCCGCGCCTGCCCATAACGATAGCGCGATTCTTAAGGTCAAAATGTTCAATAGCTGGGAGCAGCTTACTACGCCGTTGGTAAGGCGTGACAGCTACTGTGAAGTTATCTTCAATATAGCTTTTGGCATCTTGCATTAAAGCATTACTATAGCTATTAGCAATCTTGGCTCGCTGCTCGTCAATCTGCGATAACTCTTGTAGTAATATCTGTCGACTGTCCACTCCTATGGACCCTGACAAGTCACGCCTTGCTGAGGCCGGCACTTCTATCACATTTAATAAAGCCACAGGCATATTTAAGCGCTCGGCATACCAAGCGGCATAGCCACAGACAGACTCAGTCACTGCTGAGCCATCGATACAAGCTAGAATGTGCTGCTGAGTGGTCATGACTGCTCCTTAATATTGAATGAAGTTTCTATTGGTATTTATACTACACAGTAGAGTCTATTTCAGTCTATCATTGTTTATCAATAACAATAGACTCAAATAGGGCATATTAAGACTATCTACATACAGTCAGCCCTAAATAAAAGCGATAACCTGACGTTCTGTTTTAAAGACAGATTGACTATATTCTGTGCCATGAATTGGCTTTAGCGGTGATCTTCGGACGCTTGAATGATAGCGATCCGTTAATAATCAAGGGTTAAAGGCATCAGCATAACCCCTAGAAGAATAAACGGAATGCAAAGCAAGCTTTTTAGCACTGGGCCTCGGCACTTTGCCCAACGGGTAATAATAAAATATAGATTAGCAAAGGGCAGAAATAAATATAATAAACCCCAAAGTATTGATTCTTGAAAAGCTAAGATAATAAGCTTGATGCTATAGATAAAAGCGATAGCCATACCTATAAATAGCAAAATCATTCCTATAGCTTCCATATGCTACTCCTTAATTAACGGTAAAAATTGATATAAATTACTTTTTAAAGACAACGCCTCATTTCGATAAGCTTTTCGCCAGAACCGTTATAAAGTTTATCGCCCACTAGCTTATATTCAAACTTAGAAAAATTATTATTTGACCAGGCATCATCTGAGTCTATCTCAAAGCTTATGGGGCAAGACTGACCGGCGATGTGAGTGTCACAATAGTTGCTATAAGAGAGCGGATGTTCAGTGTAAAACCTACGCCTAAACTAAACCTCAAGGCTCATCACAAACTATAGTCAAACTCTTACCAAACAGGGTTTTATTGAGTTTTTGCTGATAGTCATAGACCTTTTCAGGGTCGATATGATAGACCTGATCATTCACACAATTGCCAAAACCGAAAGTAACCAAATCAATTTTGGCATACTTGGCAGGGTCAGTTGCTTTTTCTCTTTGGTAACGCTCTGTGGCCAGATCCCGATAGTACTCACCATTATCATCGCTTAGACGTGCCTGCTGTTGGATTCTATCTTCGACAAACTGCTGCCACTTACTCTGAATGGCGGTCTCGTTTTGCAGCAAAGGTTCAAGGTAATGCTTACACATTGGCGGGCTTTTCTTAAAAGCATCACTAGGATTTAGATAAGCTAAAATGGTTAGTCGATTTTGTTTATATTCGCCATCGATAGATTTCAGCAGCTGTTGCTTATATTCTTTTGCTTCTGGCACAACTTCTAGACGCCCAGCGTTACTCTTAACTTGTTGGTACTCTTTAGTTAGCTTATCCATGTCTGTCATAGATAGCTCATCGAGCGCATTGATGTCCATAGGGGGAAAAAAGCTACTTAAGTTGGAGCTGGTTAAGGCTCGTAGTACAAAATGGGAATTCTTGATTTGTTTGGCACTATACTTTTTATTATCGAATTTACCCTTTATATCGCATAGCTCATCTTGCCACTTATAGACCTCGGCTTGGGCAATATTGGTTATTGCCATTGCAGCAACTATGGCCGCTATCCTAAATAGTTTCATGGTTTAAGTCCTTTTATTTTTTAAGCTTATTTAGGCCTAATCCAACTACCTATACCAATCGTAGTCGTAAGCGTCACTGCCGTCAATATGCCATGCTAAAGAAACTGTTTAGAGCACTGGTTGCGAAGAGAGGATATTTTCGCAGAATATCAAGGTGATCGGTGGTGATGGAATTAAGGACTTACAGTTTCGTCACCCAGTGTATCCGGATGATACCTTGACCGGCTCACTGACGGTGACCGCTATTAATTTTGAGACTGAGCGCAAACGGGTGCTAATCACTTATACCGGTGAACTGCTCAATCAAAGAGAAGAGCGAGTATTGATACTCACTATCTCGGTCTATGTACAAACCAATAACCAGGCTGCTATTGATTAAGCTAAGCGCTTATAACCTTGCACTAAAACAAAGCTCTGCAATTGTTGTGGAAATTTTTTATGATGATTTTCTTACTTGTTTTAGTACTTCAAAAGTCTCAAGCCAACCCTACCATCCTGCATTATTAAAAAAAACGAAGCCAATAAATTGACTTCGTTTTGTCTTTCACTATGCTGTTTTTTGTTTAGCTTCTGTTTAACTTATTGGCCGACTTTCTCAATTTTTACTAGTAGAATTCTAGATGACAAGGTTTCTAAAACCGTAAAAATATAATCATCAGTACTGATCTGATCATTGACTTGCGCCGCCCCTTTGAGTTGCGAATTTATATAACCACCGATGGTTAGCTGCTCGACATCATCGAGTAAATTAGACTCCTGCAACTCAAGACGCAATTGGTTAAGACTAACTGTACCTTCAGCGACCCAGTGGTCTTGCTTATTGACGATCTCTAGAGTCTCATCCTCATCAGGGAACTCGCCAGCGATAGCCTCAAACAAATCTAGTGGCGTCACTAGCCCAGCTAATTGACCATACTCATCTATCACTACGGCCAAGTTGCCTTTAGCATTTTTTAGTAGATTGATCAGTCGTAGATTGTCGATAGTATCAGAGACAAATACCGGCTGCTGTTTAGTGAATAAAGGCTCTAAAGCGGCATGAACATCGCTTGGATCATCCTCAAGAGCGGCTAAGATGTCTTTAGCTCGTATTACCCCTAAGATCTTGTCTAAACGCTTTTCACACACTGGTAATAAGCTGTGCGGCGTTGACAATACTTGATGACGAATCGATGCCAAACTACCAGTAATATCGACCCAAGATACTTCGGAACGTGGGGTCATGATAGTCTGTACTTGGCGCTCACCAAGAGCCAATACCCCACTAATCATGTAGCGCTCCTCTTGTGCAAAAGGCAGTGCGGCGGCTAAGCTTCTGTCATTTACCGACATCTCATTATTAGTGTTTTCTTGAGCCGTGCCACCCATCAGCATTAATATACTATCAGCCGCCCTATCTCGCAACGGGATCTGCGCCTCATATTTGCTACGGTTTCTTTGTATAAACTGGTTAAAGGCCTCGATAAGAATAGAGAAACCAATCGCCGCATATAGATAGCCTTTAGGAACATGATAGCCCAGCCCCTCAACGATTAAGCTAAAGCCAATCATCAATAAAAAGCTTAAGCATAGAATCACCACCGTAGGGTGACGGCCAACGAAGTCCGTCAAAGCTTTGGAGGCCATAATCATAACGAACATCGCTACAATAACGGCTGCCATCATCACCTCAAGCCGCTCTACCATGCCGACAGCAGTAATGACTGCATCGAACGAGAACACAGCATCTAAGATGACAATTTGCGCCACTACAGCGACGAAGCCAGCATAGACTTTGCTCTTACTATTGCTTTCTGGTTTGCCCTCTAAGCGTTCATGCAGCTCAAGGGTAGCTTTAAACAATAAAAATACACCGCCAACTACTAAGATTAAATCTCTAACCGATAGAGCAAATGCCCCATACTCGACTACCGGCTCAGTCAATGTCACTAGCCAAGACATAATGAACAGTAAGCCCAAGCGCATGACTAGAGCGAGTGACAAACCGATATTTCGAGCTTTATTACGTTGATGGGGTGGCAGTTTATTTGCCAAAATAGCAATAAATACTAAGTTATCGATACCCAAGACCATCTCAAGGGTAACTAAGGTTAAAAAGCCAAGCCATATCGATGGATCGCTTAAAAGCTCTATCATTTAATTGCGTACTCACAGTTATAATTTAGGGGTTAGAAGTTAAAAACAGTTGTAGATAGAAGCAATTATAGATAAACGCCATTATAAAACATCAAATTTCATGTAATAATTAATATTGTTTTGATAACTCCAACATCCTAATTGCTTTTTAGTGCTTAGTATTTATTGTTTTTAGAAGTTAGCAGAGACCATATTACCTAATAATTTTAGAATACAATCATCAGGCACAGTCCTTTCACACCATAAAGACAGACCGTTATCTGTTAAAATCATGTTGAGATATTAGCCACTACCTCTATTGGGTATAGATAGGATCTAACATGCAATTGGCACCAATTTTTCAAAATATACATCAGCGTACCCCTAGACTGGGTAAAGTACTATCGTTGGCAACGGCTACTGGAGTCATTTTAGCTAACAGCTTTGGCGGTAGCTTGCCGGTGTGGCTGATGGGAGCTACTAAGATAATTACTGGCTCTGCTATTGCCGATAAAGCGGTGATCAAGATAGCCAATCATTGGATCAATAGTAATAATGCGGTGATCGATACCATATTGCCAGACAAAGACTGGCGTATCAGCCTGCCTGATGAAGTACACGTCAATGGTAAATATCTGCTGGTCAGCAATCACCAATCTTGGGTAGATACTAGCGTGGTACAGTATGTTAGTCAGGATCGTTTGCCTTTGACGCGGTTTTTTACAAAGTTTGAATTGATATACATTCCTATCGTCGGTCAGACCTTTTACTTCTTAGACTTTCCAATGATGCGGCGCTACTCAAAAAAAGCCATTGCCAAAAACCCAGCGCTAAAAGGTCAAGATATTATCGAGGCCAAACGTGCTTGTACCTTGCTAAAAAATAAGCCTTTTACCTTACTAAATTACTTAGAAGGCACCCGCTTTACCGCAAGCAAACGTGATAAGCAGCAGTCGCCTTACCAGTACCTACTCAAACCGCGTGCTGGTGGTTTGGCCTTGGCTATCAATGCTTTGGGAGCAGATATAGACGGTATTTTGGACATGACCATCGTCTATCCCGACGGCGTACCAAGTTATAGCGACTTGTGGCAAGGCAATATCAGACGACTAGGCGTTGACGTCCGCTACATTACCATACCTAGCCCCTTATCTATTGCTATTCAAAACGGTGGCTATGAGAATGATGACGCTGTCAAAGCACAGATGTTCGCTTGGGTCGAGCAGATATGGCAGCAAAAAGATGAGCGTATTAGCGCTATGTTGGCCGATTTTAAAGATGAGTTTGAAGATGAGTGGTAGAGCCTACCCTCCGCTGCACAAAGTAGTTAAAACCAAGCGCTGCTCAGTAAGTCATCAGTCACTTCTCAGTCAATAATAGCAAGATAATAGTAGGCTTACGCTTTTAGCCTAGCACTATACATCGCTTTTTTAATAGTTAGTGATAAAGACAAAAAAACGCCCCTTAGCCAAAATCTGCTAAGAGGCGTTTTTTTATTAGCTAGGCTTAAAAAGCAAAAGCGCTAGGCTTATTTGATACGCATATCGCCAGTTTCGACATAACGTTGATGCCAAGATAATGACTCATTAAGGATATGCGGCGTTTGCATGCCCGCCGTGCTAGAGGCACGATCGAAGTAATCTTGTAGCATAGGACGGTAATCTGGATGCGCACAGTTATCAATAATTGCTTGCGCACGTTGACGAGGCGCCAGCCCACGTAAATCGGCTAACCCTTGCTCAGTCACGATCACCATAACATCATGCTCAGTATGGTCATGATGCGATACCATCGGGGTGATACAGGAGATAGCACCATCTTTGGCTACTGATGGCGACACAAAGAATGAAGTGTAGGCATTACGGGCAAAGTCGCCTGAACCGCCAAGGCCGTTCATCATATTGGTGCCCATAACGTGAGTGGAGTTGACGTTACCATAGAGGTCACACTCAATCATCGCATTAATAGCTAGAACGCCTAAGCGACGCGCAACTTCAGGATGGTTGGTAATCTCTTGTGGACGCAAAACAATGCGCGCACGTAGGTCAGCAATATTGGCATTAAAAGTCTTTAGTGCATCCGGGCTTAATGACAATGCAGTAGCGGAGGCCATAGTCATCTTGCCAGACATGATTAGATCAAGCATACCGTCTTGCAGAACTTCAGTGTAGCCAGTTAACTGCTCAAACGGGCTATTTTGTAATCCAGCCAATACCGCATTAGCTACGTTACCTACCCCAGATTGTATAGGCAATAGGTTAGCTGGCAGACGGCCTTTTTTGACTTCATCATGGAAAAAGTCAATGATATGGCTAGCTATTTGATTGGAACACTCATCAGGATCAGCAAACTTGCTATTGCGATCTGGCGAGTTGGTTAACACTACAGCCACGACTTTATCTAAATCACAAGATAAGTAAGGGTCGCCGATGCGCCCACCTGGAGTCACTAGGGGAATGGGTTTGCGATTAGGCGGCATACCAATGTCATTATAAACATCATGCATACCTTCTAACATTAAGCTTTGCTGAGCATTGACTTCTAAAATGATCTTGGCCGCATTATTCAACCATGCATTGCTCGTACCAATAGAAGTTGATGGAATCAGGCGACCATCAGGCAAGATACCTGCTACTTCCACTACAGCTACATGCATATCGCCATAAAATCCAATAGTACTTTGCTGAGCTACATGGGATAAATGCATATCGAAGTATAAGGCTTCACCTGCATTGATTTGTTTACGTAGTGCAGGCTCTGATTGATAAGGAGTACGCCATTTGATACCTTTAGCATCAGCCAATACGCCATCACACTCAGTGGCGGTAGAAGCCCCAGTTAATAGGCCAATTTGGAAATCTTCGCCACGCGCGTGGGCCGCTTCCATATGTTTGGCTAAGGCTGCTGGTATGGCTTTAGGATAACCGGCGCCAGTGAAGCCACTCATTCCTACATTCATATCGTTTTTTATAAAAGCCGCTGCTTGCTCAGCAGACATTATTTTTTTACTCAAACCTTCGTGTAGTACACGACCTTCATGATTAATTGAACTCATATTGTTTTCCTAATGACTTCCATGTTGATAGAGATCCTCATTAGAGTGAGGAGCATTCTGGACGAAGCCGTTGACACGATCTCGTAGCCGTATCTTAAACAACTTCGCTGCAAAATGCGAGGAGCTTAGATCAAGTATTATAGCAATGACTCAATTTGCTCTTAATTAGCCACAGTCTATAGCTACTCGGCCACTAAACTGCTGAGTAACTCATCTATCTCAACCTTGAACTCTCGGTCTTCGATTTTATTAGCGCTGATTTTGGCATTTTGTAAACTACTAATAGCGGCTTCTTTTTGACCCATCTCGATCTGTAGTACCGCCATAGAAAAAGCAATCGATGACATATGATCTTTAGAATTAATCGCCGTCGCCTTATCTAAAGCCTTTTGATATTTGACTAACGCCTCATCCAACTCTCCAGTGAAGTCAGCAAGCGTCTCCCACTGCTCTGGGTGATCTTTGTCGGTATTTTCATTATCGATACATAACGCCTGCAGCTCGGCATAAAACTTATCAAAAGCAGGCTGATCGCCTATTCGGTCCGCTTCTAACAGCTCTTCGGCTAGCTTGTAAACAGCTTTGTATATTTTAGTGTTAATCATGAGATGTTCCTTTTTTTATTAAAATAAATGGTGAGGCGGTATGGTAGCGCTGCAGTGCTTTGGAGCTAATAATAGACTAACCTTAGATACTAACTGGCGTTGTTTACAGGATAAGCCATGTAGATAGCGGCTTAGTTAACGGGCAGTAAGTGACAATAGCAGGAGAGTAAGTGAACAATGATAAGTAATATATAGCAAATAGCTAGCAGAAATTTTTTAAAATAACTAGCTTACCCTCATCTCTTTATTTATAAGCCTTTAGACAACAAAAAAACCTCAATAACATTAGTTACTTGAGGTCTTTTTATTGTCTAAGTATAATTAAGACTTTACTAAATGCTTGATAAATTATAAAGAAGTGATATAAATCAAAGTAAATATTGGCCGTTATTACTTACTGCTGTTGTACTCCTTAGGTTGATCATGGTGTTCAACTATTAATATTTCTAATCCATTTTGGTCTTTTTTTACCTTTTTTTGTTGGATGTCTAGCCTTCTTAAAGCGTAGTAAACTCCTGAGTTACTACAGCTTAGTCGCTGTGCCCTTTGATACTGAAAGTCATTAGGAAACGCTGCAATATCATTGAGTAATATCATATCTAGTATTTTGGTTGGTGGTTTATTTCTACGGTTTTTTGACTCTAGTGCTTTTGTCCAGCTGTGTATGGTGCTGGTACTTATCTGATAAAAAGCAGCGGCTTGTTTAACGCTCATACCTTCACTGATACTACGCAACACTTGTTTACGGAAATCCAGCGAATAAGTCATTGCTACCTCCCTTATTGATATTGGATGGTAACTGTTGCTACCGACCTAACACTCCCTGGAGTGACAACAGGACCGGTTTGATAATAGCGAGCAGCCAACGGAATATTATGTTGAATGTTCTGGTTCGAAGTTAAAGACCCTAAAGCAATTTTTTCATTTTTAGCGATTACTTTATTAACATTATTATAATTGGATACTAATTGAACCGCTACACCTGTCGCACGCTCTGCTGCAGGAGCAGAGTTTTCTATAACATTAACAGTGTTAGCGGCAGCGGTATAGTCGAAGTTTAAGCTTATGTTACTGGTTTCTTCAAATCCTGCAGGGCTTGTGCCACCGTTGCATAGAATATTTAAGTCAAAAGCTTGTTCTCCTATGGTTGATCCTACTCCTTGAAAGTTAGTTTTATTGACAGTAGGCAACTGGACGATCTTGTTTATATTGCCTTGTATCTCACAAGATGAAGAGGCAATGGTAATAGTGTCCCCATACACAGCACTAGTTAGCCACGGACGAGTACGATTGTTAGTAAAACGATAACTACTATAGGCTCCTGGAGCCAACGCTCCAGAACCGGTAGAGGGGGCTGTTTTTATAATTTCAACAACGAAAAATCCTGGTGATAAAGTATAGGTTGTACTGCCAGCTACTGTCCTAGTATAAGGATAAAACCCCGAAAAATTGGTTGCGTCTACAGCTTCTCTATAAAGGCGGATTCCAATCCCTTCAATATTCGTATTATATATTGAGTTGCCTAAAGGGCTTAACTGAAAGTTCTGTAAAAGTATGGCTTCAATCGTTGCTGAACCAGTACCATCACACGTAATGCTTGAGCCATTAGAGGCTATCGAGAAAGTGGACTTACGCAGTATTTTTCCTACAGGATCACTTGGCTTAACCACCACTCTGCCAACCGCCATACTTACATCTTGAGTCATAAAACCTTGGCTAGCAGTACACGCTGCATATGCCTCTGAACTAAAAGCATACCCTGCGAGCAACCCCATCAGTAACAAATGAGTGTTTAGATTTTTATATCTCATTTACATACCCCTTCTAGCATAATTAGGTTTTTTTGACTATCGGCTACTTGATTGGCTATATCGTATTGAATACTGCATTGCTCGTCCTGATTATCACCCCATTTTACAGTTACCGTGTCTGCTAAAGTATCACTACGTAAGTACACTAAACTGCCTTGAGCTACGATACCGACATACTCTCCCTTAGAATTAAGTACTTCAGCGGCAAAAGGCAGTGTTTCACCGGTTGGCTTTAAGCTACGAATATAGATGGCCTTACCTAATTTAGTCACAAAGTTAACTTTTGAAATCGATCCGGCATAAGGGGCAATACGCTGGCTAGTTCCCTCTAACTCAACATCAAGCGACATACCTTGCGGATCTAAAGTAATATCGTTCAAGCGATAAGGAGTTACGTAAGGAATGACTGCATAGCCTGCTTTATTTATAGTCAATCCTGTAGTGTTATTTACTTTGGCCCCTGCCGCTTCAGGCGCATAAACCAATACCATCGTTTGCCCCTGATCTGGACCAAATAGAACCCCTTCAGAATGAGCGACTATATTGCCTCGTGCAGAAATCATGGCCTGCTGGTACTGATCTGAGATACTGTAAGAGCCACCTACAGTAGCAACGTTAGTCCGATACTGAGCGTTGATGCTTGCATTGGGGTTTTCTCCATAGGCGGTGGTTATTGAAGTTCCATAATTGAAACGATCTCCTACCATACCGCTCACTCCAATAGTCGTATTATCCTGAGTACTGATTGAGTTGAAGTTTGCAGAGTTACCCTTATAAGAGAGCGGCAGTGATAAACTCAGCATATATTCAGTATCGTTCTCACTTCGATTAGTGATTTGGTTTTCAAGAACACGATTAATGGCGGACAGTCCGTAATTTACGTTACGATAGTTGTTACTATAACCAACTTGGTACTGCTTAGTTACTTGATCTAAATTCCAATAATCGGACCACGAACCCGTAGCATATATATTACCCCAATTATTAGGCAGCTCTTGATTTAGAGTTATTTGAAATTCACTACGCTGTTTACCAAGATAGGAGCTACCACCGCCTTTATTCTCAATATCTTGTGTCATTAAGGCGTCACGTAACTTATAAAAACCTTCAGTAGAATAACGGTAGGCTGCTAAAGTTAAATTAGTGTTTGTCGGGGTAATTAGCTTACTATAACTAAGTCGAAAGCTTTGTCCTTTCTCTTCATCACGCTGATCAAAATCAGTCTGCGAGTGGGTCACATCTAATGCAATAGCACCAATCGGTGTTGCAAATGCGCCGCCTAAAGTAAGAGCTGCATAATTATCTGACCCTTGTAGGCCGCCATACGCTGTCACAGAGTTATTAATGCCACGCTGGTACTTACCCTGAAAAATAAAGGGATCAAGCTCAATATCACGATCGCGAAACTGACCAGCCGTCACTGAATAGCGACTCATCCCTGGGCGAAGCATTTGAGCTACTGAGGCATAAGCGATTGCGTACCTTTGAATCTCACCACTGGCCTCAAAGATGGAAACTTCAAGCTCACCGCCAAATCCTGTTGGGTATAGATCGTTAATCTCAAAGCTGCCAGGAGCAACCGTAGTTTGATAAATCAATTGGCCTTGTTGACGCACTTCAACCTTAGCATTGGTCCTAGCATTGCCACGGATACGCGGCGCATAGCCCACCATGCTATTAGGCAGCATACGATCATCACTAGAAAAATCTGCCCCGCGGTAACCAAACGAATCAAATATTTCACCATTAGTAAAACTGTCGCCGAGTGTTAGTACACTGCGGTATTCAGGATAGGCGCGTTGTGCGTAGGTGCTAACTGACTCGTACTTTGACTTATTGTCACTATTCTCAGACTCATTCCATACCCATTGTCCATTATGACGAAACTGCCAACCTGCAACGTTCGCCCCTGTGTTTAAAGATAAAAACGCATTGGTGTTGTCATTGTTGTTTTCTGATGCATTGAAAGTCTTATAGGCACTGGCACTATAAGAGACGAATGCCGCATTGATACCACGGTCCCAAACGCTGGGATCGACATAACCTTGGGCGTTTTTTTGCATGGCAATTTGTGGAATAGAGATATCAAACCTTAGTTTTGAGCTATCAAACTCATAAAATGATGACTCAATCCATTCATCAAGTTTCTGACAGCTTCCACTGTCATATTCTGCCTTTTGTTGGATAACTTCCGCTTTTACACCGTATTCAAGTAACTGCTTGTCAGTAAAGCAAGTATATGAATTCTTGTTATCCGTAGTAGCTTTAAATAACATACGGTGCTTACCAAACCAGCTGCCATTGATATAAACATCTAAATTATACTCACCAGGTAAAACTGGATTGCCATAAGTAAATCTATTCATATCAATTTTTTTAGCATCTCCTATCAAAAAATCAGCGCTAAATTCAGCTTCTGTGCTGATTGGTGAAGAAGGTTTTTCATCACCCTCATTAGCATTCGCTAGGGTTGGCATACTAAAGCTAATGACACTACAAGTTAGGTAGTAGCTTATGTTCCTCTTAATGTACTTACGAGATTTCGTTTTATTTTTCATGATCCGATCATCCCTTAAAAATTAAAGAAACATAGTTACTGTTTTTAATTGATTGAAAAACCATAATTACTTGATGTCGTTCGTAACACTACCACCATAATCATTAATCGTAGTAAAAGTCATACCTTGTACATTTGAATTCAGTAGAGTCACTGACTTCTCAGAAAATGGCGACAACATTAAACCCTCTCGTAGAATATCAACCTTTTCACCCAGATTCTGCTGAGCTATAGCGCTCATAGTTATATAAAACGGCGTTGGGTTTTTAATTACTAAAACCTTGCCGTTATTAGTCCATTGAATTTTTCCAGGTGCTAAATTGGCATCTTCTTTAATACTACTAGGTCGATAGAAAAGTTTGATTCGCGAGCGAATGGCGAGTTGCAAAAAACTATCTGGCGCTGCACTCATATTTTTTGAGTTTGGCTTAGGGGGGATATCCAAAATATTCAACCAAAACAATGTTTCTTGATCTTTACTAAGGGCGTTGGCTGTCGGCAAACTGCTTATACGTAAGAATTGTCCTTTTTGTGCTTCTACACGCGCGATAGGAGGGGTAATCACAAAGGGGGCTTTTGATTGATCTGGGGTTGAGTCGGCGTCACCTTCATCAATCCAAACTTGTACTAGAGCTGGATTTTCTCCTTCATTAGTTACCTCTAAAGTAATTTCACGCGCATCAGATGGATAGACGACACGAGTACCATGAATAATTATTTCAGCGTTTGCTACACCAGAGAAAATCAAAAATATGAATAAGCATATCTTATAAAACCAATGATTTGAGAACATATACTTACTCCTATATAAATATAAACTGGAAAAGACAAGTTAAATGCCCCTCTTGTCTCCTCCAATCTACTAAGTTTTTTAGTTACTGATAAACAAGAGTGTATTGCACTGAAGTCCCTACAGTTCCTACCGTTGATGCACCAGTAGCGTAGTACTCAGCGTAGTAATTAAGATTAGCGCTGCCGAGAGCCAAAACATCTACTAACTGCGAGTTGCTCTGCACCCCGTTAGAGCCTGCGGCTAGAACAGGAATAAATAAGTTATTATCTCCTAATAGTTGAACTTGAACGTTAGTGGCGCTACCAGTGACGTTCTTTAAACGACCCGAGTTAAAGTCAACTGATGAGCCAGGCTCAAAGTAAGTAGCTACTTTTCCTGCAGAGCAGTTGGATAACTTGATAGTAAAAGGTGTACGGCCAGCAACCTGACCCACTGCTGCGAGACTTTGTTTAGAAACAGTAGGAAGCGTTACAGTAATGTTTTTACTTCCTGCCTCAATGTCACAAGTTTTGGCACTAACCATACCGTTGATAGTAATTAGCCCGTCAGCAGCAAAAGCACTAGACATACCAAGAGCTATTACAGAAGCCGCTAAAGTTATTTTCTTCATGATTAATCTCCGTAGATTATTACCGTTGTTAATCTTTTTTCATTGAATGACATTAACTCTCAAGAAGATTAATAACTTATGAGTTAGATAATACTAGCTCTTTTTATATAAGAAACTCAATAGAAAAAACAACATACTTACAATT